>NZ_CP150336.1:10492500-12979351 GCF_051473845.1 Sorangium sp. So ce381
ACGACCCCAGCCGCTCAGCTCGTTGAACGAGCTGGCCTCCTGGGGCTTCGCCGTCGGGCCACCGCCGAAGCGGCGCGTCCCGAACAGGGCGCGCTTTCTACGTCCCATCGCCGGGATGCGCAAGAACTTTTTTTAGGGAGCGCTCGGGTTGCCTGGAGAGTCGCCTCGGAGGCCGGGCAGCCCAGGCTCGCCGCCCACGGCGCCTGGGGCGAGCGGCGACGCTCGCCTCCCCGTCCGCGCCGTCAGTCCAGGAACTGCACGCCGGTCGCTTCGAGCTCGATCTTCGCGACCCGGCCCGTCTGCTTCTCGGCTTCGCCGCGGCAGTTGTCCTTGGCGCCGCACGCGGCGCCTTCCTCGGCCTCGCCCGCGACCATCTTGCCCTGGACGACCGCCCGGTGACCGGAGGCGTCCTTCGGGACGAAGAAGCTGTGGCCCGCCATCTTGATGTGGGCGCTGCCCGATTCGTCGGCGATCTCCATCCAGCAGCCCATCGACTTGCACACGGCCGAGACGACCCCCTCGGTCCGGACTGTCTTTCCGCTGAACTTGCCCGGCTCCTGCAGGAGCGCCGGCAGCGGCGTGGTCGAGCTCTCCGTGATGGGCGCGCCAAACTGCTTCTTCTCGAGCCGCGCGATCCCGGAGGCCGACGCCTGCATCGGCGATGCGCCCTCGGCGGTCGCGGGAGGCGCAGCCCCGGGAGCCGGCTCGGCGTCGGGCCTGCGCTCGGCGGAACAGCCGAGCTGCGCAAGGACCAGGAAGAACAGGGAGGCGATGGGCTTTGCTCGCATGGGGACGAGTTTGCCCGACCCGACGGGCCCCTGCCACCGGCCCAGGGAGGAGCACCCCGGCGGCGGCGGAGCGCGCCCGGCGGCCCCGCAGCAGCCGGCGGGGGCGCGAGCGCAGCTGGCGGCTCGGCCGCTCCCCAAAGCCTGCTACAAGGGCGGGCATGCGAACCGCTCGCGCCCGCGTGGGACGAGGCACGGCGGCGTGCACGGTCGCGCTCGCCTTCGCCTCGACCGCGCACGCCGAGGAGCCCTCGAGCGCCGCGACCTCCGAGGATGCCGCTCCGGCCGAGCAGCCACCGGGACCTCCGCGGCCGCCGCTGCCGCCCGCGCCACCCCGGACCCGCTTGCCGTGGGCCAGGCACATCGAGATCGGCCCGGACATCGCCCTCGTCAACCGGTTCGGCTCGAACGACGCCGCGGGCCAGCCGACGGGGATTCGCCTGAAGCCCGCGGTCGGCGTCGGGGTCCACGCGCGCTGGGAGATCTTCGACTACCTGCGCTTCTCCGCCTTCTTCGTGCACGCCGAGCACGATCTCGCGCTCCAGACAGGCGCGCTCGCGCAGCCCGGCCCGATCACGGCGGAGCCACGCGAGGACGGCGCGCCCACGGTGCGCTCCCTCGCGCTGGGCGCCCGCCTCGCGCCCACGCTCCCGCTCGGCGAGCGCGGCCGCTCGTGGCTGTCGGTCGGCGTCGGCTACGACCGGTTCGACTTCGACCGCATGCGGGTCTCCGACCCCGGGGGGGAGTTCACCGTCCGCGAGCGCGGCGCCTCGTACGTCGAGATCCCGCTGGGGCTCGGGGTGTCGTTCGACGTCATTCCCCGCTGGCTCACGATCGAGCTGGAGACCTCGGGCGCCTTCGTGCTCGGCCGGGGCGGCGACGCCACCCGGGAAGGCCAGGCCATCGACGCCCAGGGGCGGCGGCGCACCATCGGCGCGCTGCCGCAGACCCGAGGCTCGTTCGTCCAGACCCTCGGGCTCTCCCTCGTGCTGTGATCGCCGCGCCGCGCGGCGAGCTCAGCTGAGCGCCAGCATGCGATCGATCGGGACGCGCGCGCGCTCGCGCAGCTCGGGCGCCATCTCGAGGCGCGGGGCGAGATCGCGCAGCGCGAGATAGACCTTCTCGAGCGTGTTGAGCCGCATGAAGGGGCACTCGTTGCAGGCGCAGTTGCCCTCGGGCGGCCCCTCGATGAACTCCTTCTGCGGCGACGCCTTGCGCATCTGGTGCACGATGCCGCTCTCGGTCGCGACGATGTACTTCCGGGCGTCGTCCGCGGTGGTGTACTTGAGCAGCGCGGTCGTCGAGCCGATGTAATCGGACATCCGCAGGATCGGCTCCTCGCACTCCGGGTGCGCGATGAGCTTCGCGTCCGGGTGGCGCTCGCGCAGCGCGACGATCTTGCGCAGGCTGAAGGTCTCGTGAACGACGCAGCTGCCCTGCCACAGGCGCATCGGGCGGCCCGTCCGCTCGACGAGCCAGCGCCCGAGGTTCTTGTCGGGCGCGAAGAGGATCTCCTGCCCCTCGGGGATCGCGCGGACGATCTTCTCCGCGTTCGACGACGTGCAGATGTAGTCGCTCTCCGCCTTCACCTCGGCGGAGCAGTTGATGTACGAGATCGCGACCGCGCCGGGGTACCGGGCGCGCCAGGCGCGGAAGCGGTCGACAGGGCAGCCGTCGGCGAGCGAGCAGCCCGCCGCGAGGTCGGGGACGACGACGATGCGCTCGGGGTTCAGGATCTTCGCCGTCTCGGCCATGAAATGCACGCCGGCGAACAGGATGACGTCCGCGGTCGTCTTCTTCGCCTGCTGGGCCAGCTGCAGCGAGTCTCCGAGGAAGTCTGCGAGATCCTGGATGTCGCCGTCCTGGTAGTAGTGGGCCAGGAGGACGGCGTTCCTCTCCCGCTTCAGGCGGCTGATCTCGTCGTGCAGATCCAGGCGCGGATCGATGGCGGCAGGCTGGGGCGCGGCGCTCGTCATGGCTACCTAAGGTAGGCACCGCGCGGCGCGCTGACCAGGGCCCCGAGCCGCGCGGAGCTCGCGGGCGCTCCACGTCGCATCGCGCATCTCGCGTATCTTGCGCATCTCGCGCAGCCCGCGCGGCGCTCGGCGCCCGCCGGCACCCCAGAGCCCGCCGCGTCCGTCGTTGACAACGGCCGGCACCGGTTCACGATCGAGGCCCGCGGTGGGCCTGGGGAGGAGCTCTCGTCGTGGGCGGCCACCCATGTCCCTCCTGATCCCCGTCGCCCTGCTCGCCCTCGTCGTGCCGCTCGTCGTGGCGCTCCTGCGCGCAAATGAGCTATTTTGCGTGCGCGTCGAGGGGCGCAACGTCCGGCTGCTCCGGGGCCGGATGCCGCAGCGGCTGCTCGACGACATCACGGACGTCCTCCGCGCAGCGCCGGTCGGGCGGGGCGCGGTGCGGGTCGTCGTCGAGGACCGGCGCGCCCGGGTCCACGTGGAAGGGGATATCTCTCCCGAGCAGGCTCAGCAGCTGAGGAACACCGTCTCCATGTGGCCGGTTCCGAAGATCCGCGCGGCCCCGAAGCGCCGCGCGGGCGCATGACCCCTCCGCGCCGACATTTCCACCCTAGCGAGTCAGTCCCGCATGGCCGACGACAAACCCCGAGACAATCCGCCGACCTCCAAGCTGGGGCGCCTCGCGCGCCTCGCCGGCCTCGCGCCCCGCACGATCCCGTTCGCCATCGAGGGCGCGAAGCGCGTCCTCGGCGCGACCCGGACCGAGGAGGAGGAGGCCGAAGCGCGGCGGAGGATGGCCCAGGAGGTCAAGAAGACCGCCGAGGCGATGCTGAAGACGCTGGGCGAGATGAAGGGCCTGCCGCTCAAGTTCGGCCAGATGGCGAGCTACATCGACGGGCTCGCGCCGCCGGGATACGAGGAGAAGTTCCAGGCCACGCTGAAGAAGCTGCTCGACAAGGCGCCGCCCCTGTCGCCGGAGGCCGCGGAGCAGATGATCCGCGAGGAGCTCGGCGCCCCGCCCGAGCACGTGTTCGCGGCGTGGGAGCGGGAGCCGTTCGCGGCGGCGAGCATCGGACAGGTGCACCGGGCCACGACGAGGTCGGGGGAGCGGGTCGCGGTGAAGGTGCAGTACCCCGGCATGGACAGGGCCATCGAGAACGACCTGAAGAGCGTCTCGATGCTCGAGGCGATGATGGCGCCCCTCGCCAAGAAGCTGCACGCCCGGCAGACCGTCGACGAGCTCCGCAAGGTCTTCCTGTCCGAGCTCGACTATGCGCGCGAGGCCGAGATGGCGGACCTGTTCCGGCGCATGAACGCCGGGGACGAGGACGTCTACATCCCTCGCATCCACCACAGCCTCACCACGAGGCGCGTCCTCACGCTCGAGCTCGTCGACGGCATGAGCTACGCCGAGTTCTGCGAGCGCGGCAGCCAGGAGGCGAAGAACCGCGCGGGCCTCTCCATCTGGCGCTTCACCTTCCGCTCGATGCTCCGGTACGGCTGGCTCTACGCCGACCCGCACCCGGGCAACTACCGCTTCCACGAGGATGGCCGCGTCACGATCCTCGATTTCGGCTGCGTGAAGCAGCTCCCGCCCGACCTCGTGGAGGGCATGAAGCGCTACATGCGCGCGGCCATGGACGCGGACTGGAAGGAGTTCGACCGGGCGTGCGTGGAGGTGCTCGGCTACGACCCGGCCGACGAGAGCTGGGATCTCTACCGGAGCTACACGATGGAGCTCATGGTCCCGCTGTGCACGCACGGGACCTGGAAGTGCTCCCCGGAGAAGGCGCGCGAGACCGTGGCGTACCTGACCCGCGGCATCCGGGGGCTCGCCCTCAAGGAGGGAGAGAAGATGCCCACCATCCCCCACGTGCCGAAGATGCCGCAGGACTTCACGTTCGTGAATCGCCTGCAGTGGGGGCTCGCGTCCGTGCTGGCGGGGCTCCGGACCGAGGCGGCGTTCCGGCGGACCATCGATCCCTGGGTGCGCGACGGGGTGCACCCTGTCCCCGATTGAGCGAGGATCGCTGGTAGGCTCGTCGGCGCGGAGAGGCGCGCCGAGGTCGCTTCCGCCGCGGCTCTCACCTTGACCTCGATCCCGCACGCTGTGACATTCGATCGGGGCATGGACGACGAGAGGGCGGCCTGCGAAAGGCGCGTAGGAACGACCCTGCGGGGCAAATGGACGATCGATCGCCTCGTCGGGATCGGCGGGATGGCCGCCGTCTATGCCGCGACCCACAAGATCGGGCGGCGCGAGGCGATCAAGATCCTCCACCCCGAGGTGGCGCGCTCGAAGGACCTGCGCGCCCGGTTCGAGCGCGAGGCGCAGGCCGTCAATCGGTTCCAGCACCCCGGCGTCGTCGAGATCCGCGACATCGACGTGACCGAGGACGGCGCGCCGTTCCTCGTGATGGAGCTCCTGGACGGCGAGTCGCTCGCCGACCGGCTCCAGCGGCTCGGCAACATCGAGATGGGGGAGATGCTGCGGCTCATGGATGAGCTGCTCGACGTGCTCGGAGCCGCGCACGGGCAGGGGATCATCCACCGCGACATCAAGCTCGACAACCTCTTCGTCGAGAAGACAGGGCGCCTCAAGGTGCTCGACTTCGGCATCGCGCGCATGCGCGACGGCGTGAAGACGGCGATGCGAACCCGGACGGGCGCGACGCTCGGGACGGTCTCGTACATGGCCCCGGAGCAGGTGCGCGGCATCTCGGTCGACCACAGGGCGGACCTCTTCGCCGTCGGCGCGACCATGTTCCGGGTGATCGCGAAGCGGCGCATCCACGAGGCGCGCACGGAGTCCGAGCTGCTCGTGAAGATGGCGACCATGGCGGCGCCGCCGCTCGCGAGCGTCGCGCCGGAGACGCCGCACGGGCTGTGCCTCGTCGTGGACCGGGCGCTCGCGTTCGATCGCGACCGGCGCTACCCGGACGCCCGCACGATGCAGGCCGACGTGCGCGCGCTCCTGCATGGAGCGGCGCCGCCGCACGCGTCGGCGCGCCTCGCAGCGGGCGACGTGCCGTCGGCGGGCGCGCCGCAGCTCTCCCCGATGCTCCTGGCGGCGGCCGCCTCGTCGGACGCGCAGGCCGAGCCTCCGCCGCGGCCCGCGGCCCCGTCGGGCGCGAGGTGGAACGAGATGGGCTCGGCGCCCGCGATCGGATCGGAGCTCGGCCCAGGCAACAGCGGGGCGTCCTCGTGGGAGGCCGCCACGATGGCGGCGCCCGGAGCTCCGCGCGGGAGCGCCATGGATGCGGCCCAGGCGCACGGAGGCCACCCCGGCATGGCGCAGGCCGTCCCCGGCGCTCCGAATGGACCGCCGTCGGCCCTGTACAACACCGGAGCCGGCCACGCCGGAGCGCACGGCGCGCCCCACAGCGCGCCCGTCTCGCTCCACAGCACTGGCTCGGGCCTGCACAACGCCGGCCCGGCTTACGGCGCGCCCGCCCCGGCGCACGGCGCCAGCGCTCCCCACAGCGCGCCTGCCTCGCTCCACAACACAGGCTCGGGTCTGCACAACGTCGGCCCGGCCTACGGCGCGCCCGCCCCGGCGCACGGCGCCAGCGCGCCCCACAGCGCAGCGGTCTCGCTCCACAACACAGGCTCGGGCCTGCACAACACCGGACCGGCCTACGGCGCGCTCGCCCCGGCGCACGGCGCCAGCGCGCCCCACGGCCCGCCTGCCTCGCTCCACAACACAGGCTCCGGCCTGCACAACACCGGACCGGCCTACGGCGCGCCCGCCTCGCGGCACAGCGCCGGCGTGCCGCACGGCGCGCCCGCCTCGCTCCACAACACAGGCTCGTCGCTGCACAACACCGGCTCGGCCTACGGCGCGCCCGCGCCGCAGCACAGCGCCAGCGCGCCCTACGGCGAGCAGCCGGCCGCCGCGTGGGCGCCGCGCCACGCTCAGCCGAGGCTGCCGCCGAAGCTCGTGATCCCGCTCGCGCTCGGCGGCGTGGCGCTCGTGATCGTGAGCGTGCTCGCGGTCTGGATGGCGCTCCGCGACGAATCCCAGAACGACGCGGTCCGGCACGATCTGCTGCCGGCCCAGAGCGCGAGCGCCGGGCCGACCCAGCTCTCCCCGTCGTCGGAGAGCACCGACGAATCGCGGAGCAACGCGAACGAGCCAGGAGCGCGGAGCAACGTGAACGAGCCAGAGACGATGCGCCCGGACGCGCCGAACGCTCCGGCGAGCGCGCCGCCCGCGAGCACGTTCATCATCGACTTGACCAAGAAGAAGCAGCGGACGAGAAAATCACGCCAGGACTGAAGCCAGATCGCCGAACATGGAGCTCCGCCCCCTCATGGTGACGAGGACAACCCCGCGCGCGCGATCGATGCTCGTCGGGTCTGCGCTGGTGCTCACGCTCTCGGGAGCGTGCTCGGACCCGGTGCCGATCGGCCCACGTCCCGACGCCGGCGGCGACGGTGGAGGCGGCGACGGTGGAGGCGCGCCGCTCTGCAGCGTCGGCGACGTGCAGCCCTGCTATCCCGGCCCGGCAGACACCGAGGGTGTCGGCGTGTGCGCGGCGGGCGTGCGGAGGTGCCAGCCAGACGGCCAGAGCTTCGGCGAGTGCGAAGGCGCCGTGGTCCCGAGGCCCGAGGACTGCAGCACCACCGTGGACGACGACTGCGACGGCGCGACGAACGAGCCCGACGCAGGGTGCGTGTGCACCCCGGGCCAGATCAAGACTTGCTACAGCGGCCCCGAGGGGACGAGCGGCGTGGGGCTCTGCGCGGTGGGGCTGCAGATGTGCGACCTCTCGGGCACGTCATGGCGGCCATGCGGCGGCCAGGTCACCCCGCAACGAGAGACGTGCACGGACGACACCGACGAGGACTGCGACGGCTTCGCCTGCAGCACGCCGCTCTGGGCCGCCCTCTACGGTGACCAGAACACCCAGAGCGCGACCAGCGTCGGCGTCGACGCGCAGGGAAACATCTATATCGGCGGCACCTTCTCGGGGACCATCAACCTGACCGGCAAGGAGACGGGCGCCCTCGTCAGCATCGGCACCTCCGACGTGTACGTCGCGAGCTTCGACCCCTCCGGACAGCACCGCTGGAGCGTGAGGTTCGGCGGCAGCGGCGCCGAGACGCTCAACGCGCTCGCGGTCACGCCCGAGGGCAACCTCGTGCTCGGCGGGACGTTCTACGGCTCGTTCACGTTCGGCGGGACGACGCTGAGCAGCGTCAACGCGCTCGACACCTTCGTGGTCACGATGAGCGGAGAGAAGGGCGAGCAAGGCTGGGCTCGCCAGCTCGGCGACGCGGCGGATCAGACGCTGCGCTCGATCGCGGTGGACCCCGCCGGAAACATCGTGATCGCCGGCTACTTCAGCGGATCGTTGCTCTGCGCGGCGTCGCCCGTCCCGGGCGGCGACCCGATCTGCGCCACCAGCAAAGGCGGCACCGACATCTTCGTGCGGAAGTACGATCCGCTCGGCGCCGTCGTGTGGACGAGGATCTATGGAGACGACAAGAACCAGTTCGCGACCAGCGCCGCCGTCGGCAACGACGGCAGCGTGTTCGTCACGGGCCGGTACAACGGCACCCTGACCGTCGGCTCCCGGCAGGTGAAGAACACCGGGCTCGGGCCGAACCTGTTCGTCCTGAAGCTCGACAGCGGCGGGAACGGCGCCTGGCTCTCGGACTATGGAGACACGGCGTCGCAGGCGGGCACCGGGATCGCCGTCGCTCCCTCGGGCGCGGTGCTCGTGACCGGGACGTACATGGGCGAGCTCAACTTCGGACCGGCCGGCACGCTCCCCGCCAACGATGTGCAGACGGCGTTCGTGGCGTCGCTCGCCCCCGACGGCGTGCCCGTGTGGGCGCGGTGGTTCGCCGGAGACGGCACGCAGGACAGCACGTCGATCGCCACGGACACGGAGAACGGCGTGGTGGTGACCGGCTCGGTCCAGGGCGTCGTCGACCTCGGCGGCGGGCCGCTGCCCGGCGGCGGCGGCTTCGACGCCTTCGTGGCGAAGCTCGACGCCGATGGCAACCATCTCTGGGGGAAGGTGCTCGGCGCCGCCGGCAACCAGAAGTCGAACGCGGCGGCCATCGCGCCGAGCACGAAGGTCATCGCGCTCTGCGGCACCGCCGAGGGGAAGATCGACTTCGGCCTCGGCGAGCACACGGCGAACGGCACCGACGCGTTCGTCGTGCTCCTGTCGCCGTAGACCGGAGCCGGCGCCCCGGTCACGGGGCGCCGCGAGCGCCCGCAGGGACGAGGTCGACGCGGCCGAGCTCCTCGTTGGTCGCCGCGATCGCGGCGCGGATCGGCTCGCCGACGCCGTAGCGACGGCTCGCGCCGACCAGCGCCTGGGCGGCGACGTCGATCCGATAAGGGCCGCCCGGCAGCGCCTCCAGCGCGATCGTGCCCGTCGCGCCGGACTCGAGCATCTGGACGACGAGGCCGAACGGCTTGATGGAGACGATGTTGCCCTCGATCTCCTCGCCGACGCGGGAGGCGAACAGGCGCGCGACGAGCATGCGGTGCCGCTCCGTCTCGGCCTTGGCGGCGCTGCGCGCGCGCGCGTTCAGGTGGTGGGCGAGCGACGCGAGCGCCTCGGCGTCGACGCGCTGGTCGCGGTGGCCCTGGAGGTAGCGCTTGACCACGCGGTGCACGGCGAGGTCGGCGTAACGGCGGATCGGGGACGTGAAGTGCAGGTACAGCGGGGCGCCGAGGCCGAAATGCAGGCCTCCGGCGGCCGTGTACCGGGCAGGGCCGAGCGCCTTGCCGAGCACGGTGCGGATGCCCGGCGCGAGCTCGGAGCCCCTGTACTGCGCCTCGAACGCCGCGAGGCCGAGGGGGCTCAGGCGCGCGCCGAAGCCGGCCTCGACGCCGAAGTTGTGCGCGAACTGCTCGAGCGCGCGGATGCGATCCTCGGTCGGCTCGTCATGGACACGAAAGATGCAGGGGAGCCCGCGCGCCACGAGCCAGCTGGCCACGGCCTCGTTCGCCGCCACCATCAGCCGCTCGATGAGGCGGTGCGCGCCCGTGTCGGAGCGCGGCGAGACGCCGGTCGGCTCGCGCGTCTCGGCGTCCAGCGTCACGTACGCCTCCTCGCGATCGAGCTCGACGCCGCCGCGCGCCGCGCGGACCGTCGACAGCCGCGCGGCCGCGGTGCGGAGCCAGCGCACGACCGGCCGGGCCGCCTCGGGGATGCCGGCGGAGCGGCCCGTCGTCAGGAACTCCTCGACGGCGTCGTACGAGAGGCGGGCGTGCGAGCGGATCACGCTCTCGTGGAGATCGATCGACCGGATGCCCCCCTCGGGGTCGATGCGCAGCTCGACCGTGACCGCGAGCCGGTCGACCCCCGGGAGCAGGCTCGCCGCCTCGCTGGAGATCGCGTCGGGGAGCATCGGGATGACGCGGCCGGCCAGGTAGACGCTCGTGCCCCGGGCGCGGGCCTCGAGATCGAGCGGCGAGCCCTCGGGGACGAACGCGTCCACGTCGGCGATCGAGACGAGGACGCGGAGCGCCCCGTCGGGCCCGGCGGGCAGCACGGAGACGGCGTCGTCGATGTCCGTGGTGACGGGCGCGTCGATCGTGACGGTGATGACGTCGCGCAGATCGCGGCGGCCGCGCGCGAGCTCGCGCTCGACCGACACCGCCGCCACCGCCGCGCGCGACGCCTCGAGGACCTCGCCCGGGAACACGGCGCGCACGCCGTTGCGGGCGAGGCAACGCTCGATGCCGAGGTCGGCGCTCGACGAGACGACGCGCGCCGGGACGACCGCCGCGCCCTCGATGACGGCGACCACCGCGGCGCCCTCGGGGAGGTCGTCGGCGCTGCCCGGCTTGAACGGCCAGTCCGTGTTGGAGACGAGGCGATCGACCCGGAGGTGCGGCCGCTTCGCGTGCGATACGACCGTCCCGAAGAGCTCGGCGCGATCGCGCTGGACGAGGGCGAGCTGCGACGCGCTGAAGCGGCCCGGCTCCGCCTCGACGACGACCGCGTCGACGACGTCGCCGTCGAGGAACGGGTTCAGATCGGGCGGCGCGATGAAGGCGGTCGCCGAGCCGAGGGCAGCCCAGCCCGGCCTGCCCGGCCCCCCCGCCTTCTCCGGAGAGGCCTCGATGTTCAGGAACCCGAAGCCACGGGGGTTGACCGAGATGCGTCCACGAACGGGTGCGTGCATAGGCGCGGAAGGTACGCCAGATCCCGGCGCTTTCGAGCACAAGCTGCCCGCCGAGCCCGCATTGATGTCACAGAATTATTGCAACACGGTAAACAAGCAGCGGCGCGACGCCGTTGCCTCGCGCGCTGCATGCGGAGATGCACTCGGGGCCCAGGGTGCCTCGCGCGGCGCTGCGACGACGTGCGGGCGGCATCGCGGTTCCACGTGCGCCGGGACCCCGTGCGTGGGCGCGACGCCAAGGCAAAAGTGCCTCCGTGGACGGTCCGCGGCGCCGGATCGGCTTATACTCGGCACATCGTGGAAGACGCAGGGGACATCATCGAGCTAGCGCGTGTGATGCCTCGGGACCGCTTCGTCCGCCAGGTGACGAACCTGCTCCTCGTGGTGTCCGAGGCTGGTCCGGACAACCAGCAGATCGCATTCCGGACGGTCGCCGCATCGCCGGCGGCGCACCGGAAACCGCCGCCTCCGCCCGGTCCAGCGAGCGAGGTGTTCCAGCTCGTCAAGGCGAAGGGCAATCCCTATCTCGACCAGATCTCGGTGGGCCGCACGCGCAATTGCGACGTGGTGCTGCGCCACCCCTCGGTGTCCAAGCTGCACGCGCACTTCCGGCGGAACGAGCAGGGGCAGCTCGTGCTCATCGACAACGGCTCGCAGAACGGGACCCGCGTGAACGGCAAGGTGCTCTCCGAGAGCGAGCCGCAGGAGGTCGCGGTGGGCGACGTGATCCAGTTCGGCCGGCTCACGACGTCGCTGCTCGATGCGGCGGCCCTCTTCGACCTCGTGCGCGAGCAGGCGCGCCTCGCGAGGGATCAGGCGAACCGGTGAGCGCCGCGCGCGGCGGCGCTCAGAACCGGTACCCCACGGAGACGTTCGGAAAGAACATCGTGAACGTGCCGTGGGCGAGCTCTTCGAACACGACCTTCTTGCCCGGCGCGCAGTCGACCGTGGGGTGCGCCGCGTCGCACTCGGCGGCCCCGACCACGTAGGTGTTGCCGGTCTCGAGCGGCGGGCCGTCGACGAGGAAGAAGCCGACGCCGAGGCCCGCGCTGGCGCTGAGGCGCCCGAGCTTCAGCCGCAGCCTCAGCTCGGGCATCGCGAACGGGGCGGCGGCGCGGACGGCCCTGCCCGCGTTCTGCACGGCCACGCCGACGGTCCTCTCCGCGTCGGATGCCGTGCCGGTCACCTCGTCGCTCATCTCGGCCAGCACCACGCCGAGCCCGAGCGCGCCGCCGACGTCGAGCCACGACGACAGCCCGTAATAATAGCTGCCGCCGACGATCACCGTCACGCCGGCCATGCCGATGTCGTCGTGAAAGCTGTAGCGGATGGGGAGCCTGCCGTTGCCCCCGCCCGGAGCGGCGTACGTCGCGTCGAGCGAGCGATCGAGCGTCGTGCGGAGGCTCAGGTACCCGGCCGTGAGCTCGATGGCGGCGCCGATCGGGAACTGGTAGCTGCCGCGCACGCCGGCCAGGACGCCAGACGGGCGCGAGATGCCCGAGCAGCTGTAGCTCTCGCAGCTCCGCTCGGCGTCGCTCTCGAGCGACGAGGCGAAGGCATAACCACCGGTCGCCTCCAGCCGGAAGATGCCGACCCTCCGACCCCAGCGCGGGTGCGCGTCGTCGATGGCGAGCGGCAGGACGATGTCGCCCGTCGTCGTCCTGTCGACGGTCGCGCGGAGCGTGCGCGCGAAATAGCCCGGCTCATGCGCCTCGAAGGTGTGGCGCCCGAGCGGCAGGGCCCCGCGCCACTGCCCCTTGCCGACCGGGACGCCGTTGATGGTCAGCTCCGCGCTCAGCGGCTGGGCGACGACGCGGACCTCCTCGCCGAGCGGCCCCGCCTCGACCGTGGCGACGGCGAGCTGCCCAGCGATGACGCTCGCCTCGCGGGGCGCAGAGCCGAAATTGCCCTTGCGCACCGAGTAGAAATGCGGGCCAGGCGCGAGCGCGCCCTCCCACGGCAGCTGGCCGATCAGCGCGCCGTCGATGGTGAGATCGGCGCCGACGAGCCGCTCGTCCTCGATCTTCAGCCGGCCCGTGCTCGCGAGAGGATCGAGCTTCGCGTCCACCGACGTGGTCTCGGCGACGCGGACGGTCAGGATCCGCTCGAACGTGTGCCAGCCGTCCTTGACCACGCGGAGCGTGTGATCCCCGGGGAGCAGCCGGACCGGGCCAGCGAGGGGGAGCCGGCCGCGCGACCTCCCGTCGATGAGCACCAGGCCGTCGACGTTCGACGAGACGACGACGCTGCCGATCCGCGCTCGCAGCGTGGCGATCGCGGACGCGACGCTCCGGCGCTCCGGCTCGCCGAGCTCCGCGCGGAGCTCCGTGAGCAGCGTCTCGTAGAGCTCGAGCGCCTCGTCGTAACGCCCGAGCTGATCGAGACAGAACGCGGCGTTGAGGGTGTTGGGCACCGACGCGACGACCTGGCGCGATCTCAGGTAGAGCTCGAGCGCGCGCTGGAAGTCGCCGATCTTGCGCAGCTCGTTCCCTTCTTGAAAGAGCGCCTTGGCCCGGGCGAGCGCCTCGTCGGTCGACGTGGGCGACGCGGGCGACGCGGGCGCTGTGGCAGGCGGCTCGGGTGGCGCGCCCGGGACAGCCGCTGGCGGGGGCTGCGCGCGGGCCGGAGACGCAGGCGCCGCGCTCGCCACGACGAGCGCGTACGCCGCAAGGCAGCGCCGCAGGGCGCGATGGGCGCGCGACATCGGTCTCACCACCGGTCGACCGGCACCACCGCGGTCGGAGCCGGCGGAGCCGCAGGCGCCCCCGTGGCGGAGGGCGTGGCAGGGTTTGCCACGGGAAGAGCGCCGCGCGGAGCGCGGGTCTTCCTGTCACGGCGCGGGGCAGGCTCGGAGGCCGCGACCGACGCAGAGGCCGGCGCGGGCGGCTGGAGATCGATGCGATCGGGGCGGATCGTGCCGTCGCTCAGCATGAACACCGTCCCCTTCGTGGTCGCTTCGCCTCGGGTCACCTCGATCTCGAACGTGTCGCCGGCGTTGCCCGTCAGGTCGAGCCGGCCATCGCTCACCGAGCGCGCCGCGCCGTTGACCCGCGCCGTCGCATCCTTCGGGAGCGTCACGACGGCGGTGAAGGACGCGGGCGCCGGCGCAGGCGCGGGCGCCACCGCGACGGGCAGCGCGGGCTCGCTCGGCGCGGCTGGCGACGCGCCCCGCTCGTCGCCCGTCGAGGCGCGAAGCGCGAGGCCGCCGCCGATCGCGGCCAGGGCGATCATCGTGACCGCCGCCCCGACGAAGCGCCGCCGTGTCGCGCCGGAAGGCGCGTTCACCGCGGTGAAGGAGCTGCCGCCGATGGAGCGCTCCTCCCCGTCGACCGATCGCGAGAGCCTGGACTCGCGCAGCGCGGAGATCGGGGTGGCGCCGGCGCGCCGCTCGGGGTCGATGCCCCGCAGCTGCTCCAGCGTGACGGCGCCGGAGCCCTCCGCGTGCGGCTCGAGCGCGGCGATGAGCTCCTCCATGCTCTGCCAGCGCTCCGCAGGATCCCGCTGGAGGCCGCGGTGCACGACGGCCGCGAGCGCCGGGGAGACCCACGGCGCGGCCCCGGAGAGCGGCGGCACGCGCTCGGTGCAGATCGCGAGCAGGAGCTCGGCGAGCGAGGCGTCGGGATCCCAGGGGCAGCTCCCGCAGAGCGCCTGGTAGAGCGAGACCGAGAGGCTCCAGATGTCGGAGCGGTGATCGACGTCCTTCGCCATCTTCGCCTGCTCGGGAGACATGTAGATGGGCGACCCGAGCACGCCGCCGGCGCGCGTGAGCTCGTGCGAGACGCCGTCCCCCGTGCGCTTCGCGATGCCGAAATCGCACACCTTGACCACGATCCTGCGATCGCTCGACGACGGCGGGCGGATGGATCCGGACGGGCGCCGGCCCGACGGCGGCGGGCGGACCGAGCCGGACGAGCGCCGGACCGACGGCGGCCCCGCAGCGAGCGAGCCGCGCTGGGTGGACGGCGGCGCCGACGCGAGCGGGCCGCGCCGGGTCGACGGCGGCGCGATCGAGGTCGACGGGCGCTGGGCCGCGCCCTCGAACGGCGCGTGCAGGAAGAGGTTCGCCGGCTTGATGTCCCGGTGCACGATCCCCTCGGCGTGCGCGGCCGCGAGCCCGCGCGCGGCCTGGATGAACACGCGCACGACGGGCTCCGGCTCCAGCGGCCCGCGCATCCTGAGGAGCTTGGCGAGGTCGACGCCGTGCAGGAGCTCCATGACGATGAACGGCGTCGCGAGCGTGAGGTCCATGCCGAGCTCGAACGTCTTGACCACGTGCGGGCTCTGGATCGCGGTCACCGCGCGCGCCTCGCGGATGAAGCGGCGCACGGCGTGGTCGTCCTGCCCGACGGCGCTCTTGAAGATGACCTTGGCCGCCACCCGCCGCCCTTCGGGCGACTCCGCCTCGTAGACGGCGCCCATCCCGCCGCGCCCGATCAGCCGGCGCACCGCGTACCGGCCGCCGAGCTCGCGGCCGACCAGCGGATCGGTCTCGGCGCCGGCGCGCTCGGCGATGGCCTCGCGCAGCTCGGGATCGAGCGGCGTCAGCATGTCGATGGTGATGCGCTCCTCGCTGCCCGACGCGGCGCGCAGCGCCTCGGCGAACGCCTCGATCGACGGGTAGCGCCGGTCCACGTCGCTGTGCAGCGCGAGCGAGAGCGCGGTCGCGAGGCGCGCCTCGATCCACGGGGCGCGGTCCTGGATCGACGGGAACTGCGCCAGGGACGGCGCCGGCGCGTCCGCCGCCGTGTCCGCCGGGCCGAGCTCGGCGGTGTCCGCCGTGACGTCGAGCTCGGCCCACGGCGAGACGCCGCAGAGCATCTCGTAGAGCGTCGCCGCGAGGCCGAACACGTCGCCCCGCACGTCCGCGGAGCGGTCCCGCGGCCCCGACTCCTCGCGCAGAGGACCGGTGCTCCTCGCCGCCTTGCCGGGGGCGGAGGTGGCCGTGTCACAGCCCTTCGAGAGCCCGAAGCCGAAGACGCGGACGAGGATCTCTCCGCTCGCGAGGTGCTCCAGGAAGATGCGCGGCGGCCGCACGTCGCGGTAGACGAGGCCCGCGGCGTGCCCCGCCGAGAGCCCCGCGGCGGCCTGGAGCGCGATCCGCACGGCGACCTCGGGCGCGAGCGGCCCCGTCTCGGCGAGCAGGGCGGCGACGTCGGTCCCGTCGAGCAGCGGCATCACGAGGTAGGCGAGATCGCGCTCGAGGTCGTGGCCGGCATCGACGATCGGGACGACATGCGCGTTGTCGAGCTTCGCGGTGACGCTCGCCTCGCGGGTGAGCCGTGAGAGCGTGTCCTCGGTGACGACCTCGGGCCGCAAGACCTTCAGCGCGACGCGGCGACCCGAGGGGCCCCGGGCCTCGAACACGACACCGAAGCCCTGCGCGGAGAGGACGCGGACGATCCGATATCCGCCGGTGAGCGCGCCCCCCACGAGCGCCGTCGGATCCGCCAGAGGTGCTGTCCGGCCCATGTCCTCAAGCATACGACGGCCCATCGCGCCCCACAAAGCATGAGTGCCACGCGACCTCGGAGGCGCGCTGCGCGAGGGCGCCGCACCGCCGCGGAGCGCCGGCCACGCACCTACAACGACGCCACGCGCGCCGCGCCGCGGCGCGACCGCCGAATGTAGGCGCGACAACCGCAGATAATGCGATGAACGGACCGCCGTATACGCAAGAACACGGGGGGACACGCGAGGACACGCAAGAACACGGGGGGATACGCGGGTATACGCAAGAACACGCGGGGACACGCAAGAACACGGGGGGATACGCGAGGACACGGGAGGTCACGCAGTAAGCCCTTTGAATCATGGAATATTTATCTAATTTGTCTTGCCGATCGAAAGCTCGCGAGTTTAGATTCCCATCATCCGATTCACAGCCGCTCGGTCAGGATCTGAGCAGGACTGGTTGATCTCAAGCGCGCACCCCGATGTGCGCCTCCCCCGCCGGGGGAGCTGGAGGCACCATGACCCTGCGATCCCTCGGGCGCGCGCTCGCCGCCCTGACGGCCTTTCTCGTCCTCACGCTCGTCCTGGCGCGGCCGGCGCACGCCAAGGGCCCTTCCGTCGATGAGCGGCTCGCCAAGGTGCTCGCCCGGCACGGCTTCACCGGAGAGATCGAGTCGACGCTGGAGTCGCGGCTCGGGCGGAAGCTCGACAAGAAGCTCGCGAAGCTCGGGCGTGACCTGTTCTTCGACAGCCTCCTCGGCCTGAACGACGACAACTCGTGCTCAGGATGCCACGCGCCGACTGCGGGCTTCGCCGACACGCAGTCGATCGCCATCGGCATCGACAATAACGGCGTCGTCGGGCCGCACCGCACAGGGCCGCGCAACCAGCGCCGTGCCCCCACCATCATCAACACGGCCTTCTATCCCACGCTGATGTGGAACTCTCGGTTCTTCGCCGTGTCCGGCGACCCCTTCGACAACAGCCAGGGGTTCTCGTTCACCGCGCCGGAGGGGACGTCGCTCTCTTCCCTGCCGCACCTGCTCAACGCCCAGGCGTTCATCCCGCCGACCGAGGTCACCGAGATGACCGGGTACGAGGCGCCGCCGTCGCACGATGTCGTGCGCGAAGAGGTCACGGAGCGCGTGAACGACGTGAAGGCGTACCGCAAGCGGTTCGCCAAGAGCTTCCCGGCGGTGAAGCGAGGGCACGACGTCACCTACGAGATGATCGCGGCCGCCATCGCCGAGTTCGAGATGTCGCTCACGTTCGCCGACGCGCCCATCGACAGGTTCGCCCGCGGCCGCCGGAGCGCGATGACGCTGGAGCAGAAGCGCGGCGCGCTGCTCTTCTTCGGCGAGGCGGGGTGCGTCCGGTGCCACGCGGTGTCGGGGGAGTCGAACGAGATGTTCAGCGACTTCCAGCAGCACGCGATCGGCGTGCCGCAGATCGCGCCGACCGACGATCCGGCGCACTCGAACGTGGTCTTCGACGGCCCGAACGCCGATGAGGACTTCGGCCTGGAGCAGGTCACGGGCAATCCGGCCGATCGGTACAAGTTCAGGACCGCGCCGCTGCGCAACGTCGCCCTCCAGCCCACGTTCTTCCACAACGGCTCGTTCACGTCGCTGGAAGGCGCCATCCGCCACCACCTCGACGTCTACACGTCGGCCACGGAGTACACGAACAAGCACCTCGACCGCGATCTGCGGGGCCAGATGGGCCCGCTCGCCCCGGTCCTCGCCGCCGTCGACCCGCTGCTGGAGCAGCCGATCGACCTCACGGAGGAGGAGATCAGCTGGCTCTGCGCCTTCGTGGGAGAAGCGCTGCTCGACCCGCGCGCCACGCCGAAGCGGCTCGAGGCGCTCATCCCGGAGGAGCTCCCGAGCGGGCGCGAGGTCCACCGCTTCGAGTGACCGCGGGCCCGGCAGGCGGCGCTCACCCGGTCGAGCGCCCGCCGGCACCTCGGCTCAGCTGCGGTCGAGGCAGCTGCTCAGCGACTCCTTCTGGATGCTGCACTCCTCGTCGTATTTCGCGGGATCGCAGCTGTCCTCGGCGTGGTTGCGACACTCGAGGTACGACTCCCAGGCGTCGTGACAACCAGCCTCCTCGGCGGCCTCCGTATCGGCGCTGCACATCGCGAGGCAGCTCTGCTCCGTCGTGGCGTCCCCCGGGCACTCCACGGCTTGCTCGCAGAGCTCAGGGCAACCCTCCTCCTCGCCGTGCTCGTCGCTGCAGCCCAGGGCGATAAGGGAGAGCACCATCATTGTCATTACCTTCATCTGCCCAACGTATCACGAGAGCGACGCCGCGCGCCGGCGGGGCCCAGGTGGGCGCCAGTAGGCGGCCGCCTGGGCGGCGCGCCGGCTCGCTCCGGCGACAGCTCCCGGGAGGGCGCAGATCAAGGCAGCAGCCGGGAGAGGAGGCTCCACTTCGCCGAACGACCGGACTTCATGGCGAGGACCGTGGTCACGCCGATCACGCCCGCCGTGAGGGCGATGTTGAGCGGCCCCATGACGCCGAGGAGCCGCTGCCGCGCCGTGGCCTTCGCGGGCGAGCGCGGCGCCGGCGCTTCGTCTTCCTTGAGGAGGGGCACCGCGCGGTCGGGCGCCTCTTCGCGCATCTGCTGTCCGCCCACCATGCTGGCGATGCTCGTGGCGAGCGTCGCGCCCAGGAGGATGTCCTTCAAGCGCACGAGATCGCGGGTCTCACGGTCGATCGATCGCCCCGAGATCACCGTCCGCCCGATGAACCACGTGGCCGCGGCGGTGCCGAGCGAGATCGCATTGACGAGGTTGTACCGCTGCCAGGCGTCAGAGAGCACCTTGCCCCGCTCGGCCTCGGAATGGATATCCTTGACCGCCTGGCGCAACGCCAGCCGACCGAAGAGGGGACCGCCGAACCCCGCGGCCAGACCGAGCTCATGAAGCACCCATGCAGACGTCGAGAGAGTAGCCATGTCGTTCCACCTCATCGCGACGCACCAAGCAAGATCGTGCCCAGGGCTTGACTGCGCGCCATGATCCACGTCGTCGCAGGCGCGCCGTCTCGGCAGCGCGCCGGCGTCCGCGAGGTCGGGCCTGGCTCGGCCCTCACGAGAACGGCGTTTGCCCGGCGGGAGCTCAGGTCGACAGGTACGTCGCGCCGCCGCGCAGCACGGCATTCCCGCGAGCGCCGCTGAACTCTCGTCCGGCGGATGAACCACGCTCGTCGACGAGCGCGGCGGCGGCGGGACGGAGCACGTCGGCCACGGCCTGCTGCCGCAGCCGGTGGAGCTCGTCGGCGGCGAGGAACCCGTGGGAGGGCGGGAGATCGCTGTCTGCGATGCCCGGCGCTCCGGCGCTCACTTGATCGAGCGCGCGCGAGAAGGCCCCGGCGACGCGCTCTCGAAGGCGCGCGCCGCCCGTCGTGACGGCCCAGCGGACGAACGCCCAGGCGAGCTCTGCGTGGCGCGCCTCGTCGCGCGCGATCGCCTGGAGCGCCATGCGCACCGCCGGCGGCTGCGCCGCCTGCGCCGCGATCTCCGCCTCGATGGCCGAGAGGGTCTCTCCGACGCAGCCCTCCACGACGGTCGCCAGGGTGAGGGCCTCGAGCGAGCCGAGGTCGTCGAGCGCGCCGTGCAGGGGCAGCGGGCCGACGCCCACCGGCTCCCCCGCGTACGCCGACGCGATCGCGAGCGCGAGGCGCGCGTGCCGCACCTCGTCGAGCGCCGCGCGGTGCGCCGCTTCGAGCAGCTGGGGAGGGGCGCCCTGCGCCATCAGCGCGAGCGCGAAGCGGCCGAAGGAGGCGACCGAGGCGTGCTCGTTCTGACCGCGCTCGGCCCAGCGCCGGGCGAGCTCGCGGCGCTCCGCGGGCGCGAGCTCGCTCAGGTCGGTGTCGGCGAGCGCGCGCTCGAAGCGCCGCACGTCGGTCTGCGACCACGCGCTCGGGGCGTGCGCGAGCGGCGCGACGCGGGGCTCGCCCCGGACGAGGAGAGGTCGCCCTTCACACGAGATGGAACCGACCAGGTAGCAGCAGCTCGCCGGATCCGACGCGGTTCGGTTCGCGTAGGGGCCCTGGATCCACCCGGCCGCGCCCTCTCCCTCGGCGCTGCACGTGCACGTCCCCGAGCCGGGCGGCAGGTCGTCGAGGTGCGGCGCAGCCTCGGTGGCCGCAGGGCAGGCGCCGCCGACCGGCGCCGTGCAGTGCACCTCGTAACAGCACTGGCCGTAATAGCCACCATCGTGAAACGGCCCAACGCAGGTCGGATCCGGATAGGGATCGAGCGGCGCCGAGGCGTCGGGAGGATCGACTTCGCCACCTCCGCCGGCCCCCGATGTCACGCCTCCCGTCGAGCTCGAGCTGGAGCTCACCCCCGATGCCGCGCCTCCCGTCGAGCTCGAGCTGGAGCTCACCCCCGACGTCGCGCCTTCAGGCGCGCTGGAGCTGGAGCCGGACTCGACATGCGTGCCGCAGCCCGACACCAGCGCGAGGCTCGCGCCCCACTGGGACGCGACCAGGATTCGAAGCAGGAAGTTTCGCATGGACGGCGACAAGCAAGGCATGTACCGGGCGAACATACGTGATTTCGGCCGCCGAGCGAGCCCGCCGTGCCAGCGTGTGCCATCGCCCCGCCGTCAGGCATGCGGCCTCGGCCCTCGCCGCCGGTCGACTTTCCATCTGGTCGTGGTCCTGGATACCGGGTCTCGATGTCACCAAACCACCCGGTCCGCCGGGCAGATCTGGAGCGGTGCGAGGGCACGTCCATACCGATGAGGCCTCATGCGGATCGTTCTCGATAGCTCCGTCGCCATCGCCTCGATGAAGCCCGCAGAGCCCGGGCACGCGGACGCGCTCGCCTTTCTCGAGCGCGCCCGCGCCGCCGTGGCCGCGGACACGGCGCGCGTGCTCGCGCCGCCCGAGCTATGGCTCGAGGTGTACGTCGCCGAGCAACGGCTCGCGGCGTCGCGGCGGGCCGCGCCCGCGGCCACGAGCCCGCTGGGAGGCCTCGCGATCGAGCTGGTCGCGCCCGAGGACGCGGGCGCCATCACGGAGTTCCTCGCCCAGCTGACGAGGCGCATGCGCGGCCGCAGGCCCTTCGCCAACGCGACCGACCTCGTGTATCTGTGGGCCGCCCGCCGCGCGGATGCGACCGTGGTGACGCTCGACGAAGGGCTCCTCAAGTACCACGGTGTCGTCTGCGATGTGACAAGGCCGCAGCACGTTCGGCTCGGATTCGGATAACGCGTTGCAGCGAGCGGCAATGCGCTTCGCGACACCCGCTGTCCTCGAAAACGTCAAAAAAAACAGCCGTGCCGGATGACCGGATGGCAATGGCGCAAGTTTACACTCCGCGCATATGCACTTGTCGCACCCGGCGAGGGCAGCTATCCCTGAGCGTCGCAGCGGAGCGCGCGGAGCTCGCGAGCCTGAGCTGCGCGGCGAGGCGCATGCGAAGTACATCGCTTATTTCACCGGTCCTCTCGGTGAGCTTGGCCCTCTTGACCACCCTGGCTGCGCCGCAGGCCCACGCCCGCCGCGCCGGGCTTGCGGTGGAGGGGTGCAACGGCTGCCACACCGGCGGCGCGGAGCCAAATATCACCATCGACTATAGCCCCAAGAACCCGGCGGCCGGCGAGACGGTGACTCTGCAGGTGCAGATCCGGTCTGCCAACATCAACGCCGGGGGCATCTATCTCCTCACCGAAACAGGCCGGCTCTCCCCCATCAACGGTCAAGGCACCAAGCTCATCGACGAGCACCAGCTCGTCCACGACGCGCCGAAGCGAGCGAGCGGAGGGGTCGTCCGCTTCGACGCGCAGTGGATCGCGCCGGGCGCGCCGGGCGGGGTCGTCGTCAAGGTGTGGGCCCTCGCTGCCAACGGCGACAACGGCCCGCGCGGAGACGGCGCTTCGTCCGCCGACACAGCGTTTGCCTACGGATGCGCCGGGACGACGTATTACCTCGATCGCGACGCCGACGGCTACGGCGACTCCAGCGCGCCCAGGGTCGATTGCACCCGGCCGGCCGATCACGCCGAGCGCGGCGGCGATTGCGACGACTACAGCGTCAACATCCATCCCGGTCAGGAAGAGGCGTGCAACGAGATCGACGACGACTGCGACGGAGAGATCGACGAGGAGCTCGAGGTCACGACGCAGTATGAAGACGCCGACGGCGACGGTTACGGCTCGTTCTTCGGCGCGACCGTCACGGCGAAGTGCCCCCCCGAGGGGTACGCGCCGAGCTCCAACGACTGCAACGACAGATCCCCCGACGTCCACCCGGACGCGCCCGAGATATGCAATCTCGCCGACGACGACTGCGATGGCCGGATCGACGAGGGCGTGCGCGAGGTGTGCGGCGTCGGGATGTGCGCGCGGGAAGCGAGCGCGTGCACCCCTGGGTCGTGCACGCCCGGCGAACCGACCGCCGAGGTGTGCAACGCGCTCGACGACGACTGCGACGGCGAGGTCGACGAGGACCCAGGCCTCTGCGCGCCCGGCGAGGGCTGCCCGAGCGGCACGTGCAGCAGCGGGACCGGCGGCGGCACGGCCGGGAGCGGCGGCAGCACCGGCAGCGCGGGAGGCGCCGGCAGCGCCGTTGCCTCCGCGGGCTCCGCGGGCGGCGGCGCGCCGGACGAGGGAGGAGCGGAGAGCGGCGGTTGCGCCGTCGACGCCGGCGCCCCCGGCGGCGGGTCTCCGTGGCGGCTGCTCACGCTCGCCTCGCCGTTCGCCCTCCTCGCGTTGCGGCGCCTGCGGAAGAGTGGCACCCTACGGTAAGCCTTCCTTCCGAGCCTGAGGTCGACACGCATGCTCTACCGCCGCTTCGGTCGCACCGAGATCAAGATACCTGTCCTCTCGTGCGGAGGGATGCGGTACCAGCAATCCTGGAACGACAAGGACCCCATCTCGCCCGCGAGCCAGCGCAACATCGAGGCGTGCATCGAGCGGGCGATCGAGCTTGGAATCAATCATATCGAGACCGCGCGAGGGTACGGCACGAGCGAGGAGCAGCTCGGGAAGATCCTGCCGACCCTGCCGCGCGAGCGGATCATCGTCCAGACGAAGGTCAGCCCCGAGGCGGATCCAGCGAAGTTCCTTGCGACGTTCGAGCGGTCGATGAAGCTCCTCCGGCTCGATCACGTCGACCTGTTCGCGCTCCACGGCGTGAACGACGAGACGCGCCTCTCGTGGTCGCTGCGCAAAGGCGGCTGCCTGGACGCTGCGCTCGAGCTGAAGCGGCAAGGCCGCGTGCGCGCGGTGGGGTTCTCGACGCACGCGGCGCCGCGCGTGATCACCGCCATGGTGCAGGACGGCCGATGCGATTACGTCAACCTGCACTGGTACTACGTGAATCAGCTCGCCTGGCCGGCCATCCAGGCTGCGGCCGAGCAGGACATGGGGGTCTTCATCATCAGCCCCACCGACAAGGGAGGCAGGCTGTACGAGCCGAGCGACAAGCTCGTGCGGCTCTGCGACCCGCTCTCGCCGATCGTGTTCAATGACCTCTTCTGCCTCGCTCGTCCCGAGGTCCACACGATCAGCGTCGGGGCGGCGCGCCCGTCCGACTTCGACGAGCACATGAAGGCCTTGCCGCTGCTCGACGGCGAGGGCGCCGCGCAGGCCGCGCTGGCGCCGATCCTGCGCCGGATCGACGAAGAGCTCGAGCGGGTGCTCGGCCGGGCGTGGCTCGAGACATGGCACGTCGGCCTCCCCGACTGGGAAGCCGTCCCCGGGCAAGTCAACATCCGCGAGATCCTGCGGCTGTACAACTTCGCCCGCGCGCTCGACATGACGGCCTACGGCAAGATGCGGTACAACCTCCTCGGCGGCGGCGGCCACTGGTTCCCGGGGAACCGCGCCGATCGCGTGCGGGAGCTCGACCTCGCGCAGGCCCTCGCGGGCGCGCCGCAGCGGCACCGCATCCCCGAGGTCCTGGCGGAGGCGCACGCGCTGCTCGCAGGGCAAGAGGTGAGGCGCCTCGGCAAACACTGAGCCTGAGCTTCGCGCGAGCGCGGCGAGCGGCTCCGCGGCGGGTGAGCCCGGCGCGCGCCTGCGTCGGCCACGGAGGCGAGCCCCCGCGTTGCAAAAGCGGGAACGGCCGACAGCGCACGGTTCTTGCCGCGTCCTGTCCTTGTTCGACATCCTCCCCTGGTGGGTCGGGGACAGTCGTTCCAAGGAGGTCTCTCATGCGCATTCACGGTACGGGGACGATGGCGCTCCTCTGCGCGCTCGCGTTCGCGGCAGGGGCGGGCTGCAATTCCGGCGGAGGGGACAGCGGAAGCGGCGGAGCGAGCGCAGGCACCGGCGGTGCGGGTGCCGGCACCGGCGGCGCGAGCGCGGGCACCGGCGGCGCGGGTGCTGGCAGCGGCGGCGCGGACGCCGGCAGCGGCGGCGCGGGTGGTGGCACGGGCGGCGCTGGCACCGGCGGCGGGGCGGAGGAGCTGAGGTGGTATCTCACATGCGGCGATCCGGTATGCAGCGGGCACCGGCCTCGCGACGGGGTGAAGCCGTGCACCGACGAGAAGGAGGGGGCCCCGTGCGCCGAGCCGGACGCGACATGCGATCCCGCGAACGACTGCAACGCGCAGCTGCTCTGCACCGGCGACGATCCTACGCAGCGTCCTGGGGGTTGCCCCAGATCCCGCGCCCGGTACAAACACGATATCCGGTACCTGCCGGAGACCGAGCTCGCGCGCGTGCGCGACGAGCTCGTCGCCACGCCGCTCGCGACCTGGCGTTACAACCACGAGGGCGGGCACGGCCGGGAGCATCTCGGGTTCATCATCGACGACAATCCGGCGAGCCCGGCGGTCGCGAGCGACGGCGACCACGTCGACCTGTACGGATACACGAGCATGGCCGTGGCAGCGATCCAGATGCAGCAGAAGCAGATCGCCGCCCTCCAGCGCGAGCTCGCGGCGCTCCGCAAGGAGCTCGACTCGACGCGGCAGGCGGCACGCCCGCCGGCGTCCAAGGCGGCCGGCCGGGCCCCACGATAGAACAGCTGGAGGCGCCGGGCGCTGGGGTCAGTCGTCTTCGAACGCGTGCCGCCGGAGCTCCGCGTCGATCCGCACCACCGACCGGGCGTGCGCGCGGCGCGCGTCGGCGAACACGGCCGGGTGAGCGCAGGCCGCGAGGATCTCGAGCGACTCCACGATGCGGGGACCAGGGCGATTGAAGAAGGCGTTGCCGTCGGCGACGTACACGCGGCCTTGCGCCACGGCCCGATACGTCGCCCAGGGCAGCACGCGGGGGAGGAGGTCGAGCTCATCGAGCGTGCGCTCGAGGGTGAAGCCGCACGGCTTGATCATCACCACGTCGGGATCGAGCGCGGCGAGAGCGGCCGGCGAGAGCGTCGGCGCGTGCTCACCGGGTCGCGTCACGAGGGGTTCCCCGCCTGCAAGGGCGATGAGCTCCGGCATCCACGTGCCGCCGATCATGACAGGATCGATCCACTCGACCGCGAGCACGCGCGGCCTGCCCGGCGCCGCGGCCGCGCGCGCGGCGGTGGCGGCGACGCGCGCGCGCAGCCGGTCGACGAGCGCCTCGCCGCCTGCCGCGCGGCCGATCCCCTCGGCGACGCGGCGAACGTCGGCCCAGATGTCGTCGAGCCGCGTCGGGTGCAGGTTGATGATGCGCACGTCCTGACGCGCAAGGCGCGCGACGGCCGCGCGGACGTCGTCGAACGAGACCGCGCAGACGTCGCAGAGGTCCTGCGTCACGATCACGTCCGGCCGCGCCTCGCGGAGGGCGTCCAGATCGATGTCATAGACCGCGAGCGCGTCCCGGAGGACGTCGCGGACCGCGGCGTCGATCTCCCGGCTGGAGCGCGCCGGCCTGAGCCGTGGGCGCGTGAGCACGGGGAGGCCGGTCAGCCCCTCGGGGAAGTCGCACTCGTGAGAGACACCGACGAGCTCGCTCTGCGCGCCCAGCGCGCAGACGATCTCGGTCGCGGACGGCAGCAGGGAGGCGATGCGCATGCGCGGTATTCTATCTCCTGGCGATCCCCGCGGGGCGCGGCGGGCACAATGCTCGTGAAGACAGGAGGTCCCCATGAGACTGCAAGGCAAGATCGCGCTGGTCACAGGGAGCAGCCGGGGCATTGGCCGCAGCATCGCTGTCCGGTTCGCCCGGGAAGGCGCCGACGTGGCGCTCACGTACCACAAGAGCAAGGAGGGCGCCGAGGAGGCCCTCGCCGAGGTCGAGGCCGCTGGGAGGCGAGGTCATCTGTTCGCCGTCGACGTCGCCTCCGTCCAGAGCGTGCAAGGGCTCATCCAGGAGGTCGTCGCGCGCTTCGGCCGGCTGGACGTGCTTGTCAACAATGCTGGGATGGAGAAGCGGGCGCCGTTCTGGGAGGTGACCGAGGAGGACTACGATGCGGTCATGAACACCAACCTCAAAGCGGTGTTCTTCGGGAGCCAGGCGATGGTCCGTCACCTGCGCGAGGCGGGGCGCCCCGGCAAGATCATCAACATCAGCTCGGTTCATGAGGATCTTCCATTTCCCCACTTCGCTTCGTACTGCGCCAGCAAGGGCGGCGTCCGCATGCTCACGCGCACGCTCGCCGTGGAGCTGCGCGGCACCGGGATCACCGTGAATGCCATCGCGCCGGGCGCGATCGAGACGGCGATCAACGCCGCTCTGCTCAAGGATCGCGACAAGCTGAGCGCGCTGCTCGCTCAGATCCCGCTGGGCCGCCTGGGAAAGCCAGAGGACGTGGCCGGGCTCGCCGTGTTCCTCGCCTCGGCGGACGCCGATTACGTGACCGGCTCGACGTACTTCGTCGATGGCGGGCTGACGTGGAACTACGAGGAGCAGTAGGCGAGGCACAGCCCCTCGCCGAGGAGCGGCGTCGTTAGACCGCCTGAGTCGAGAAAAGTTTCCGACAGGATGCAATGCAGCGAGGCCGAGGCCGGCGCATGCCGCTGCGATGCCTCGGCGCGGAACGTCTTTTGCCCAGGTGGAGAGGTGTAGCCCGCCACGACACATCGCATTTTTGCGTCACGCGGCCAGCTCCTTGTGGCACCATGCGCGCATGACGGAGATCAAGACCTATACAGGTGGCTGTCACTGCGGGAAGGTTCGTTATGAGGTCAAGGTGGACCTGAGCAATCCCGTGGTCATGTGCAACTGCTCGCGCTGTTCGAAGCTGGGCGCGATGCTGGCCTTCGCGCCGGTGGACCAGCTCACGCTCAAGGAGGGTGGCGACGTCCTCACCGACTACCAGTTCAACAAGAAGGTCATTCACCACGTGTTCTGCTCGGTCTGCGGCGTCGAGTCGTTCGCGCGGGGAGTCGGTCCCAACGGACAGGAGATGTGCGCCATCAACGTCCGCTGCCTGGACGACGTCGATATCGACGCGCTCAAGACGATGAAATTCGACGGGAAGAGCCTGTAGTCGCGCCCCTGTTCCGCCCGAATTCATCCCCGGTTCGGGGAACGACCCGTCCGGTAGCTGAGCCGGAGAAGGTTACTCGGCCGGCTCCTCTTCCCCCAACCGATCGAGCTCGCCCCAGAGCTCGTCCAGGTCGACCACCAGCCCGTCGCACCCTGGCACCGCCTCGACGCGCCCGACCGCGGCTGCCTGCGCCCACACGTAGCGCCCGTCCGGCCCGAGCTCGTAGATCTCCAGCATCCTCGTCGCCGGATCGAGCAGCCAGTACCAGCGCACGCCGAACGCCGCATACTCGCGCAGCTTCTCGATGCGATCGCGGTGGACATCGCGCGGCCGCGGCGAGACCACCTCGATCATCACGTCCGGCGGGCGCCGCATGGGCCCGCGCCGCGGCGGGGGCCTCTGCCCGGGCAGCACCATGGAGACGTCCGGCTTGCGCCCGCTGCCCTTGCGGAGGAGGTACTTGAGCTCCGAGCCGGCCACGAAGCCCCCGCGGGCCGCAGCCCACGCGCCGAGCACCCGGATGAGCCACATGACGGCGGTCTCGTGGATCCAGTCCGGCACCTCTTCCTCCACGAGCACGCCATCGACGAGCTCGCCCGGCTCGTCCTCGGCGAGCTCCAGCCACGCCTCATCGCTGAGGCTGTCCGAGCTGTCCCGAGCAACGGCGGCGCCAGCCATCACGGCTCATGAGGATAGCACGCTTGCCCCCGCCGACGGCAGCAGCGCTCCCCTCCCCGGCTGCCCGCTTCCACCCCGTCACCCCGGCTCCGCCGCCGCCCCCGGCGGCGCGGTCGGCTCGGCCTTCTTCGGCTGCTTCTTCCGGCGGCTCTCCAGCCACGCCCTGCGCTTCTCGACCCACTTGGCGAGATCCTTCGCCAGCCAGCCGCCCTTCTGCCGCCCCACGATCTCCCGCAGCAGCAGCGCGGCCTGGCCGTGGCCGATGCGCATCGCGAACAGATCGTCCATCACGATCTTCGCCCACCGCGTCCGGCGCACCGAGTCCATGTGATCGACGAACTGCTCTATCCGGAGCAGCACCTTCGTCCCGACCCCCGTCTTGCCCGTCACCACGAGCGCCGCCGTCTTCTCCTTGTCGAGCGCCTCGAGCCTGCGGATCGCCCCGTCGATCAGGTTCGCGTGCTCCGCCCACCCGGCGCCGCCCTGCTCCTTCGCCGCGCGCGTCGCGGCGAGCGCCTCGCGCAGATCGATCAGGCCGAAGTCCGAGTACGAAAGGAAGAACGTCAGCACCTCGCGCCGCGCCGACGCGTTGCTCTGCATCCGCTCGATCGCGGTCCTCACGCGATCCATCGAGAGCCACCGGTAGACGAAGTCGAGCCCGGTCCCCTTGATGTTCTGCGACCCCATCAGCCGCGCGTCGAACCCCGGCGGGATCTCGCGCGTGATGAAGTCGATCACCTTGTCCCCCTTCGCGTCGGCGTTCCACAGGACCGCGATGCGCTCGAGGCACAGCTCGCGGAACGCCACCCGGAACGCCTGGTTGGCCTCGGCGTCCGCGCCCCGCGAAAGCGCCGCCTCCACCTCCGCGCGCGCCTTGTCGCGGCGGGCGAGCCGCCGCGACAGCCGCGCCGCGTGGTGGATGATGTCCGGGCGGATGTCGTCCTCCCCCGCCGGCGGCGCGTGCGCCTCCAGGGCCTGCTTCACCGCCGCCTCGATCGCCTCGGGCTCCCCCTTCTTCCCGGCCACCCCGGGGCCGCCCACGATCGCCGCCGCCGCCGCCTCGTCGATCGCCGGCAGCGCGCGCAGCATCCGGGTGAGATCCTCCTCGAAGGCGCCCGCCCGCGCCGGGATGCCGACCTTCTTCATCTGCTCGTCGAAGCGCTCGAGCGCGCGCTCCTTGCCCCCGTCGCCCGTGATCACCATGTCCCGGAGCCGCGCGTCGAGCCCCTCCGTGATGAACTGCATCATCCCGCCGAGGTTCGAGTTGATCAGCACCACGTGATCGACCCCGATGTCCTCCACGATGATCTGCGCGAACACGCGCGACCGCGCGACCCGGTCCGCGCGGTTGTTCACCACCATCACCGTCGCCTTGCCGGGCGTCGCGTCCATGTCGTGCTTGTCGAACGCGAGACGCGTCCAGTTCGACATGAACCCGGCGCGCTCGTTCGCGCTCATCCCGTTCGAGAACGTGAGCTTCCGCCCCCGGTACTGCACCGTCGGGTACGTCTTCAGGACGCCGAGATCGAGGATCACGTGATCCGCGATCTCGACGAGCGCGAACTCGCGATCGACGCCGAAATGGTCCGCGAGCGCCAGCACCAGCGCCACGTTGCGCGGGTGCTCCTGGTACGGGAGCCGATCCAGGAGGTCGACCGGCAGCAGGTCCGCGTCGATCGGCGGGATCGCGACGAGGTTCGTCCCCTTCCGCTGCGCCTGGTCCTTGAGCAGCGGGAGCATCTGCTCCTCCGTCGTGAACGACAGCCCGTCCGTGGGCATGAAGCGCGCGATCACCCGGGCGACGTCCTCGCCCCCGGGGCCCTGGATGTCCTCGTGATCCGGGTAGGCGTTCGTCAGCGTCGTGATCTCGTCGCGCATCCACTCGGAGCAGAGCGTGTCCACGAAGAGCGGCTGGAGCGCCATGCACTCCCACAGGAACACCTGGGCGCGGAGGTTCCGCCCGGCCGTGAGGATGTTCCGCTGCTCCCAGATCGTCGCCTTGTCGTACGGGCGGTAGATGAAGATCTCCTGCGCCGGCAGGTCGCGCATGGCGTGGATGAACATCGCCTCGCAGCCGGTCGTCTTCACGACGACGTCGTAGCGGAGCGCGTGGAACAGCGCGGCCTTGAGCCGCTCCGAGCCGCTCTTGCCGCGCGTCCCCCAGCCGCCGATCGTGAGCGGGATGCCCCGGCGGGCGCGCTCGATCTGCGCCGCGATCCACGCGGCACGCAGCACCATGTACGCGAGGACGAGGAACACGATCCACGCGAGCTGCGTCGGGACGTTGCCCGCCGGCGAGACGAGGTACGAGAAGAAGCCGTCGATCCAGACGGGCACCGACGGACCGGCGAGCCAGTCGCGGCCGCTCTGGAGCGCTGAAGGCAGCGCGACCGCGAGGTACTTGACCGGCAGGTGCGGCTCGATCGCGTAGGGGCGCCCCTCGACCTCGCCCCCGGTGTCGCCGAGCGCGACCGTGAAGCCGAGCTCGCCCGTCATCAGCGTGAACTTCTTCTGCTCGGCCGGCTCCTGCGCCACGAGCGCGCGCATGCGGGCCTGGGCGTAGCGGTCGTAGCGCAGCGTGAGCAGGGCGCGGGCGCGCAGCCGGTGCGCGAGCTTGGCCGGGCCGCGCACCGTGACCGTGCCGCGCGCCGTGATGAGGCGGATCTCGCGCTGGGTCAGGCTGGCGGCGGAGAGCAGGTCGTCGATGCGCGGGACGAACGGCCCCCAGCCGCCGACGGGCGGGTACACGTGGCGCTCGCCCGGCACGCGCGTCGGCGTGACCTCCGCCATGCCGACCGGCGGCGCGACGAGCTCGCCCGCGAACAGGCGGCCGCTCGTGTGGATCCACCCCTTGCGCTTGTCCGGCATCGGCGTGCGCATCTCGTGGACGAGCCGCCAGAGGCGGAAGCCGCGCGGCTCGCCGCGCGTCAGCAGGTACCGTCCCCGGCCGCGGCGCCGCAGCGTGTACGTCATGTCGCCGCGCGACGCGACCGCGAGCGCGCGCTCGACGTCCCTGGGCTCGGCGTCGGCCGGGAGCTCGACCGGCGCGCTCTCGCCCTCCAGGAGCTCCGACGCCGCGGCGAGGAGCGTCTGGCGGATGTGCTCGGCGACCGGGCGGCTCTCGACCTCGAGCAGCCGCAGCGCGGCGGCGGCCTCGTCCGACAGGTCCGGCGAGATCGCCGGGCGGCTCGCGAACTCGGCGAGCAGCTCGACGAACGTCCCCGGAGGCAGCGGGGCATAGGGCCCGGCGCAGAGCGTGCGCACCGCCTCGAGGGCCGCGCGGGACGCGAGCGGCGGACCGGGCTTCGCGAGGGCGAACCGGACGGCGCGCTCGGCGAACGGGGCGGCGTCCGCGTGGTCGGTCGCGTGCCGCGAGAGCTCCCGCAGCGCGTACCCGCGGACGCGAGGCGACCCGTCGCCCTCGGCGAGCTCGACGAGCGCCGTGAGGGCCTCCGCGCCGCCGAGCTCGACGAGTTGGCGCACGAGCTCCTGGCGGACGTGCTCGCTCGGGTCGTCGCGGGCGAGCAGCGCGATGGCGAGCGGGTCCACGCTCGCGGGCGCCACGCGGGCAGGCGGCGCGCCGGCCGCGGGATCGGCGCTGAGCCGGGGCGCCGAGTCGGGCGCGGGCGCGTCGGGCGGCTCGGCACCCTCGGAGCCCTCGCGGGCGCCTCCGGAGGCGGCGGCGGTCTCCGGCGCGATGCTCGACCGGCTGGCGCGGCTGGCCTGCGCGCCGCTCCAGCGGCGCGGGTCCCGCGCGGCGCCGGCGATGCGCCCCGCGCGGTCGAGCGGGATCACCGGGGCGGACGGGCGCGCCGCCGCGCCGAGCAGGCGCAGGGCGTTGCGGCGGAGGATGGGGCCGTCCTTGTCGGCGGCGTCCCGCGCGCGCAGGCGCTCGGCCAGCAGGGAGAACGCCTCGTCGGGGAACAGGAGGACGCCGATCTCGAGGGCGGCGATCTGCACCCAGCGGGACGCGTTGACCCCGCGCGACCACGCGAGCACGGAGCGGGCCGCGTCGAGCCCGAGGTGTCCGAGCCGCTCGCGCGCCGGGAGGCGGTGCAGCAGGGCGACGGCGGCGAGCAGCGCGGCCCGGCGGACGGGCGCGGGGCGGCTCGGCTCGGCGTGCGCCATGGCGAGCCGGAGGACGCCGCCGTCGCGGGCCACGTGCAGCGCGTCGGACGGGTCGTCGAGGTGCTGCGCGAGGTGGGTGAGGGCATGGTAAGCGACCTCGATCTCGTCGAGGCGGTCGGCGATGGCGGTGGCGAAGCGCTCCTGGGCCGCCTCGAGGTCGAGGTTGCGGCCGAGCGCCGAGAGATCGCCGGCCTGCTCGACGCGCGCCACGGCCCAGCCGAGCAGGGAGGCCGCGCCGCTCCTCTCGCTCTGCTTGCGCTCTCGCGCCCAGACGCGGAGCTGCCGGGCGAGGAGCTCGCGCCGCTCGGCGGGGGTGGCGGCCGACTGGTAGGCGAGCACGAGCGCGGACTCGGCGCTGCGCAGCCGATCGACCTCGGCGGCCGCGCCGTCCGCGCACCGGGCGAGCGCTGCGAGCAGCGCGGGCCTCGGGTACTCCTCGTCGCCCAGGTCGGCCGTGACGCGGGCGACGACCGTGGCGATGGCGCGCGGGCGCAGGCGCACCTCGATCTGAGGGAGGCTGTCCTCGATGACCTCCGGGATCGACCGCGGCGCGGAGGTCCAGGAGTCAGGCGCCTCGCGCGAGCTCACGGCGCCTCCGGGGTCGGGGCGGAGCCCCGAGGGAACTGGAGCGCGCGCCGCCTGTTCAGGGCGTGCCCTCCGCGAACGTGTCGCAGTCCTCGACGCGGCCGCCCTGCATGCCGCGCTTGAACCAGGTGACCCGCTGCGCCGACGAGCCGTGCGTCCACGTCTCCGGGTTGACCCTGCCGGTCGCGGCCTTCTGCAGCCGGTCGTCGCCGATCGCGGACGCGGCCCGGAGGGCCTCCTCGACGTCGCCCGCCTCGAGCAGGTCGCGCTTCGCCGTGGAGTGGGCCCACACGCCGGCGAAGCAGTCCGCCTGGAGCTCCATCTTCACGGAGAGCGCGTTCTTCTCGCCCGGGCGCGCGGCCTGCAGCTGGCGCAGGCGGCGCTCGGTCCCGAGCACGTTCTGCACGTGGTGGCCGATCTCGTGGGCGAGCACGTAGGCCTGGGCGAAGTCGCCTGGCGCGCCGAACCGCGCCTTGAGCTCGCGGTAGAAGCCGAGGTCGATGTACGCCGTCCGATCCGCCGGGCAGTAGAACGGGCCCATCGCCGCCTCGCCGATACCGCAGCCCGACCTCACGGAGTCGGTGAACACCGTCAGCTGGGGCGCCGGATAGCGCTGCCCCATCTGGCTGAACACCTGCGTCCACACGGCCTCGGTGTCATCGAGGACGAAGGAGACGAAGTCGACGAGCCGCTCCTCCTCGGGCGAGCTAGCGCGCCCGCTCTGCGCGCCGGGGGTCGCGGCCCCCTGACCGAGCCCCGACAGGAGATCCTTGCCGAAGACCAGCGAGAGCACGAGCAGGATCACCGTCCCGCCGACACCGAGCTTCGCTCCGCCGGATGCGCCGCGGAGGTCTCGGAGGTTCGCACTGCGTTTCCCAGGTGTCCAGCGCATGACCAGCGCATGTATAGCGTGGACTGCGCATCGGGTGGTACCTTAGCTTTCGGTCAGGACGTGAGGGTATTGCTCGCCTGGCGGTGCCGGCCTGGTCTCGCGGCGCGCGAGCGAGCGAATCGCCCCCTGCGCCTTGACACGAAGAACACGAGGCCTCTCTCGGCGTCTCCCGAGAAGACACCTCTCTGCGCCTTCAGGCGTCCTGGCGGTATCTCTCCTCGACTCGCCCGGTGCTCCGGGCAGCGCTCCGCTCCCAGAGCCCCAGCGCGCGCGCACACGGCAGCACCACCTGGGCGAGCGCCGCGCCCTGCAGCGCGCGCACGTCGGCCCCGCCGAGGTGGCCGTGCGCCGCGAGCGCCGCGGCGCGGCCGCCGCCCGGCTCGGCCCCCGGCGGGGGCGGACGCTGCAGCGACGCCGCGGCGGCCTCGAACACCTCGGCCACGGCGCGGCGGACCGGCTCGCCGCCGGCCCCGATCGCCCACGCCACCGTCAGCCAGGCGAGCTCGGCGTGCCGGGACTCGTCCTCCGCGATCACCTGGAGCGCCGCCCGCACCGCAGAATCCTCGGCGCGGGCGCGCTTCTCCGCCGCGATCACCGCGGCCACGGTCTCGCCAACGCAGCCCTCCTCCGCGGCGGCGCGCGCCAGCGCCGCGAGATCCGCGGCGATCGGCACCGCCGGCGGCATGGGGAACGCCGATGGTCCGACGGGGGCGCCCCGGTAGGCGGCCGCGAGCGAGAACCCGAGGCGGGCGTGGCCGACCTCGTCGAGCGCGGCGATGTGGGCGGCCTCGACCAGCGACGACGGCGCGCCGTGCGCCATGAGATCCAGCGCGAAGCGCGCGAACGACGCCACCGACGCGTGCTCCTCGAGCGCGCTCCGGAGCCAGCCGCCGGCGAGCGTCTCCCGCTCCTCGTCCGTCAGCTCCGCCAGCGAAGGCTGCTGCCCCCCCGCGCCGCTCGCCGTCGCACGGCCGAGCCATCCGGCCTCCGCCTCCCGCGGCGCCGCGGTCACCCGGTGCCCCTCGAGCGTGAACGGCCGGCCCTCCGCGATGCAGGTATCGCTCAGATCCTCGGCTTTCACCTCGTAGCAGCACGCGCCGTCGCGCAGCTCTCCGTCGCTCTCCACCGACACGATCCTGTCTTCGCATTTCCAGTAGACGAGCTGGAGCTCCTCCCACGCCTGCCGGCGGTCCAGGCATGCTCCGAGGTCCTCGGACCACTCGAAGCACCGGATGTCGGCGGGCTCGGCTTCGGGCTCCCCGCAGCCCGCAGCTGCGACGAAGAGGGCAGCGGCCGTCGAGGGGCCGGCGCACAGGAGGAGACGAGCGATGAGCGTTCGTCGAAAGGATCGGTCGAGCAGCATGGCGTGCACCTCCAGCCCATGCCTGCTGCCTCATGAGCGCTGCGAGGAGCCTGGAACAGGGCGGCTTGTGCGGGCCTCTATCGCAAGCCATGTACCACCGCCGGTCGCAGCGCGATCGCGTCGAGACCGGCGGTTTCTGCGGGAAGCGCGGCACACCTCCCCTCGATCGTCGCGCCGCAGCGCTGACACACTCCGGCACTCCCCGGCCCGGGCGCGGGCGTGACCGCGCCCGGACCTGCGCGACGGCGCCGCCTACCGGGGGCTCACGTTGGTCGTGAACGACGCGTTCCGCAGGAGGCGCCGCTGGCCGAGCGGCGTCGTGAAGCCGTTTTCCTTGTGGAAGGTCGAGCCGACCCCGCCGCAGCTCGGATCGTCCCCGGCCCACCGCTCCGGGCAATGCGCCATGATGTAGTCGCGATCCGGATTGCTGCCGCCGGGGCCCTTCCACCGGGTGTGCTTGACGCAGGCGGCGCCGTCCGCCGTCCACTCGGCCTCGAGGCTCATGCCGGAGCCCACCGTCTCGGTCTGGATGCCGAGCGCATCCCAGACGTCGATCGCCGTCCCGGTCTGCGTGTGCGGCACGCCGTCGCCGCAGTAGTCCGCGCGCACCATGCGGATGCACGCTTGATGGAAGTACGAGAGATCCCTGTCCTCGCAGCCGCTCGCATTGCACTCCGCCTCGGCCACCCATTCCCTGTAGCCCCACTCGGCGCACTTCCCGATCGCGGCGCCCTGACAGGCGAACGTGAACATGCCCCCGTCGTCCGAGTGAGCCCCCGTCACCGCGTCCCACGTCCCCTTCACCGGGATCGCGTCGAGGCCCTCGCCGCAGATGTTCACCCAGACCCCGGGGCCGGCGTTGTACTTCACCGTGTAGTACAGGAGCCCGTCGCGCTCGACGACGTTCGTGATGCGGACGGCGACCGACGACCCATCGTCCAGGACCGCCTCGATGTCCGCGCCGATGAAGTCGGCCCCGGCGACCGGCGCGCCGTCGCCATCGCGCGTCCCGACCAGCGTCGTCGCGTCCAGCGAGACCCCGTTGAAGCGGACCCCGTTGAAGCGGACCCCGTTGAACCGAACCCCGTTGAAGCGGACCCCGTTGAGGTTCATGCCGTTGAGCCTGCTCATCGCGAACGAGCTCTCCGCCAACATTTCCTCGTCCTCGCCGCCGTCGATCTCCGCGACGCAGCCGGCGCCGACCGACAGGAGCAAGACCATCGACCCTGCCAGGAACCCTCGCTTCAACATGATCGCCTCCGAGCGCTGCCGCTAAAGCCGTGACGCCTTGCGCATCGACGGTCTTCCCTCCGGCGGTCGAGCCCGATCGCGCGAGCGATGAACCCCGCGGCGGTCCGAGCGCCGCGGGCCTCGTCGCCTTCACGGTGGTGGAGGGAACGAGGCACAGATGCGGAGCCCGATCACCGGGTCGAGGAAGGTGCCATCAACGACGGTCCGGTTGTCACTTCGGACCGAGGTTTGATCATAGATATAAGCACCACCTCGCAACAGCACTTTGTCGGTCTCGATCGAAGAGATGGCCCACTCCAGCACGTTTCCCGCCATATCATCGACCCCGAACGGACTACGTGAGGCAGGGTGCGAGCCCACCTCATCCGGCCCCATCGTGGAGCTCTCCTTGCCGTAGGTCTCATCGAAGTTGGCGTCGCCGGGAGACAGCCTGTCCCCGTGCGGGAAGATGCGGCTGTCGGCGCCCCGCGCCGCGCGCTCCCACTCGTAGTCGGTGCAGAGGCGGGCTCCGCGGACGCGGCCTGTCCTGTGGAGCCACGCGGCATACTCGGTGGCCTGAGCGAAGGAGATGCCCGTGACGGGGAAACGAAGCCAGTCCTGCTGCGCGCGGACCGCCCGCGATGGATACACGAGCGGCTCTCCTGCCCGCGCGGTATACGCCTGCACCGTGGGCTGGATCGTGAGCTGCCACACACCATTTGGCAGACGGCGCAGCCCCAGGGCGCCAGTCATGGCGCCATTGCCCGCCTGGATGGACGAGCTGCCGCGGGACTCCTTCGGGAGCGCCTGGATGTAGTCGAGCCACTCCTGGAACGTCGTCTCGTGTCGCGCGATGAGGTACGCGCCTGTGCGGATCTCGTGGAGAGGGACGGTGGAGAGGAACGCCCACCGGTACATGTCGTCGAGGGCGGCGCCGAAGAGGAACCGCCCCGGCGGGATGTAGATGTACCCGGGAGGAACGTCCCCGGCGTGCGGCAGCGGGATGGAGAGCTTCAATGACTCTCCGCGTTGGACCAGGAACGGATAACGCACGATGGTGCGATTCCGCGCCTCGCAGGTGAGCAGGTAGGAGCCCTGCGCGAGCGCGATGCTCGCGAAGGGCGTCGTCCCGAGGAGGCGCTGTCCGACCAGCTGCCGGCGCCCCTCCGCGTCGCTCTCGTACCGCTCCAGCGTGATGTCCGCGCCCGTGGGATCGGTCTCGATGGCGACCTCCGCGGGCGCGTTCCATCGCTGCCGGCGCTCGCCGTCGGGATCGTACGTCGTCATGCGCTGGAGCAGCTCGTCGCGCAGCGAGGCGTGGCCGCGCGCGTCCGCGGCGAGCGCGCGCTCGTAGAGCACGTCGCCGAGCCGCGCGCGCGCGTCGTTGCGGGCGCCGTCGAGCGTGAGCGCCGCCTCCAGCTTCTGGCTCACCTGCAGCTGCAGCCGCTCGGCCTCGGCGGCGCGCCGCTGCGCGCGCTCCCAGAGCGCCTCCCCCTCGTCACGGAGCCGGCGATCGAACGCGGAGAGCGCCTCCGTGCGGAGCGCATCGGCCTCGGCGCGCTCGATCGCCGCGGCGGACGAGGTGAGCGCGGCCTCGTGGATCTTCCTGTCCGCCCGCGCGGCGAGCTGGCGCGCCGCCCTGAGCTCCAGCGTGCCATAGAGCATCGCGGCGACGAGCGGGACGCCCACGACGAGGGCCCACCGGACCGCGCGCTGCGTCAGGACGGCGCGCCGCGACGCCCTCAGGAACGCCGCCTCGCGCGGCGGCAGGTCGGCCGGGTCGAGGCCCCTCGCCTCCTTGAGCTGGCGCGCGCTGAAGAGCGCGTCGCGGCGCCGGCCGAGCCGCTCCCACTCGGCGGCCGAGGCCTCGAGGCGCTGGCGCGTCGCGCGCTGCTCGCGCTGCTCCTCGAGCCAGTGGCGCAGCGTCCCCCAGCCGTGGATCAGGGCCTCGTGGGCGATCTCGTAGACCGTCCCCTGCTCGCCTTCGCGGGCGAACAGGAGGCGGCCCTGGACGAGCGCGTCGAGCGCCGCCCGCGCCGCCCCGTCGCCGCCCTTCTCCGCGAGCTCGCCCTCGGCGCGCCGCGCCCGCGTGCCCTGCGGGGTGATGAGCGCGCCGAGCAGCCGCCGCGCGGCCGCGTGGACCTCGGGCGGCATGCGGCCGAGCACGCGATCGGCGTGGCGGGCGAGCGCGCCCTCGACCCCGCCGATCTGCGCGAGATCGGCGCTGCTGAGCGGCGCGTCGGGCGCGGCGCGGGCGTCCCAGAGCTCGGCGAGCGCGAACTGGAGGAGCGGCAGCCCGCCCTCGGCGCGCGCGGTGGACTCGACGAGCGCGTCGACGACCGCGTCGGACTCGAACGCGACGCCCTTGGCCCGCGCCGGCCCGGTGATGGCCTCGCGGAGCTTGTCCGCCGACATCGGGCGGAGCAGGTAGAGCGCGCGCTCGATGTCGTCGCCCAGGCCGGAGATGCCGGCGACGCGCGCGAGGAAGTCGCCGCGCACCGTGGCGAGCAGGCGCAGGGAGGGCGAGCGCGCCGCGAAGGCGCTGAGCACCTCGCCGACGAGCGCCGCCTCTCCCGGGCTGCTCAGCGTCGCGAGCTCCTCCATCTGGTCGATGAACAGCACGAGCCCGCCGCGCTCCCCGAGCCGCGCGCGGAGGTCCCGTGCGAGGGAGCCCGGCGCGGCGCGCACGGCCTCGGCGATGCGCTCGGCGGGGGCGCCGAGGACCGGCTCGAGCGCGGCGGCCAGCGCGGCGAGCGGGTGCCGGCCCGGCACCATCATGGCCGTCTGGAAGGCGCGCCCGCCGCCGAGGGCGCCCTCGAGCACGAGCGAGAGCACGCCGGCCCGGCAGAGCGAGGACTTGCCCGAGCCCGAGTCGCCGGCCACGACGATCATGGGCTCGGAGCGGAGCCGGTCGAGGATCGTCCCCGTCTCGGAGCTGCGCCCGTAGAACACGGCGCGGTGCTCGAGATCGAAGACGAGGAGCCCGCGGTAGGGGTTGCCCTCCGGGGCGACGGAGGCGTGGCGGCTCCTGGCGAGCAGCTGTTCGAGCGCGTCGCGCAGCTCGTCGCCCGAGGCGAAGCGGTCGGCCGGGTCGATCTCGAGGCACCGCTCGATGACGGCCGCGAGCCGCGGGTCGACGCCCGGCGCGAGGGCGGCGAGGGGCCGGGGCGCCTCGCTCTGGACGACGAGCGGGAGCTCGCCCATCGGCACGTCGTGGTGCGGCGGGACGCCGGCGCAGAGCTCGAAGAGCAGCGCGCCGAGCGAGTACACGTCCGAGCGGCGCGTCGCGAGCTCGTCGCGCCACAGCTCGGGCGGCAGGTAGTGGGGCGTGCCGCCGCCGACGCTCGTCGTCGCGTCGAGCAGCCGCGCCGCCATCTCGGCCGCCTCGCGGAACTCGCCCTCGAGCGGCTCGTCGCCGGGCGCGATCACCGCGTCCGTATCGCCCTGCGCCCCTCCCAGGGCCTCGCCGCCAGAGAGCGCATCCGCGCCGAGCGAGTCGGATCGCCCTCCGGGGCTGTCGGATCGGGCCCCGGGCATGTCCGATCGCCCTCCGGGCATGTCGGATCGCCCTCCAGGGATGTCGGATCGCCCTCCAGGGACGTCGAATCGCGCTCCAGGGACGTCGAATCGCGCTCCAGGGACGTCGAATCGCGCTCCAGGGATGTCGGATCGCCCTCCAGGGATGTCGGATCGCGCCCCGCGCGTGTCGGGCCGCGCGGCCGGCTCGAGGAGCTTGGCGAGGCCGAAGTCGAGGAGCTTCGCCTCGCCCTCCGCGGTGAGCACGGCGTTGGCCGGCTTGATGTCGAGGTGCAGCACGCCCCGGCGGTGGGCGGCGGCGAGGCCCCGCGCGAGGCCCGCCCCGAGCTCGAGCACGCGGCGCGAGGGCATCGGCACGTCGACGCGGTCGAGGCTCTGGCCGCGGACGAACTCCGAGACGACGAACAGCCGCCCCCGGAGCTCGCCCACGCGGAAGACGGCGACGACGTTCGGGTGGTGGATGCGGGCGGCCGCGCGCGCCTCGGCGAGCAGCCGCGCGCGCACCTCGGCGTCCGCGGTCGCCGCGCGGATGAACTTCACCGCGACCATGCGGTCGAGCAGCGTGTCGTGCGCGAGGTAGACATCGCCCATGCCGCCGCTGCCGAGCTTCTGGAGGAGCCGGTACTCCTCGAACCGGCTCGGCGGGTGGAAGCTCGACGGGCCGGGGCTCTCCGGGCCGAAGCTCGACGGGCCGAGGCTCTCCGGGCCGAAGCTCGACGGCGGCAGGACGTCGCCCGCCCGCGACTGCGTCTCTACGCCGCCGGGGCCCAGGATCGCCTGCGAGAGGGTTGGAGCAATCTTCTCTTTCACGAGGGTCCGCCCCGCGCCGGGCGCGCGGCGAATATACTCGAGCTGAGCGTTCCCCGTGTGGTCTGCCCGACGCCACGCTGCGCGGCGGCTGCCGGACCTTCCCCGAGAAGACCACCGGGCAGTTCGTGACCGAGGTGCTGACCGGCGCGGGCATCCCCACCGCGGCAAGCGCGCCTGTCAGGCGTCGTGGACCAGGTCGGCTCTGTCGCTCGCCATCAGTGCCCTCGGACCAATAACCACTCTGGTCGGCAGAAATAGAGAGTTCATTCCGGCAGGACACGCGTAATTGCGCGAGCCTGGGTGCGCCGAGGCTCCGGAGACTCACCACGACCGGCGCGCTTTCGGGCGGCTCAGCGCAATCCATGACGGCGTGGAAGCGCGGCGGCGAGACGCTCGCGACCAGCCGGCCCCCTGGGCACGGCTCGACGGGCTGGCCAACGGGTACGGAGATCTGCTCTGTTACGGTGTTGCGGCTGTTGTCTACACCGGCCACGGCGACCTCGCATGGCCAGGAGCGATCTCGGGGTGGCAGCGAACATGCGCAGATCTCCGTGGAATGACGCCGGGCTCCCCCGCGGAGCCCGGGCCTGGGGGCCATGAGCGACGTCGACGTCCGGCTCGCCTGCGAGCCGCTGGGGGAGTGCGTCGTGCTGGAGCTCGCGGGGCGCGAGGCCATGGATGCCCTCTCGTCGTGGGAAGTGCGCGTCGCCGTCCCCGACGAGGTGGATCTGGCGGCGCTCCTCCGCGCCCCGGCGACGCTCGCGCTCGTCGACCCTGCCGAGGGCTCCGAGCGGCTCGTCCGCCTCCTCGTCGTCGAGGCGAGCTGCGATCTCCGCCGCGGCCGGGAGCGGATCTACGCGCTCCGCCTCTCGGATCCCCCATGGCTCCTCACGCTGCGCGGCGGCTACCGGGTCTTCCTCGAGAAGACCACCGAGCAGGTCGTGACCGAGGTGCTGGCGGGCGCGGGCATCCCCGCGGCGGCGATCGAGCCGCGGCTCGCGGGCGCGTACCCGGTGCGGCCCCAGTGCGTCCAGTACGCCGAGGCGGAGTGGGCGTTCATCGAGCGCCTGCTCGCCGACGAGGGGATCTCGTACTGGTTCGACACCACGGCCGAGGGCGAGCACCGCGTCGTCCTCGGCGACGGCGACGGCTCGCACGACGGGATCGAGGGCGGCGCGGCGCTCCCCTACGCCGGGCCCCGCGGGGCGAAGCTCGGCGCGCGCGCCCTCTCGTCGCTCGAGTGGGAGGAGCGGGCCGTGGCCGATCGGGTCACCGTGCGGGACTTCGACGTGCGGCACCCGGACGTTTACATCGACGGCCACGCCGGCGAGGGCGAGCTCGCGTGGCTCGAGGTCCCGGCCGGCGTCCCCACGGCCGAGGCCGCGAAGGCGCGGGCCAGGCGGCGGCTGGAGCAGCTGCAGCGCGACAAGGTCGCCGTCACGGGGGAGAGCGACTGCATCCGCCTCGGGCCAGGGCGCCTCGTGGAGATCACGGGCGCGGGCGCGGACCTCTTCGAGCAGCGGATGCTCGTCGCCGAGCTCTCCCACCGCTACGCGCGGCCGAGCCGCGACGGCGGCGCGGCCACGCCCTACGGAAACCGGATCGCGCTCAGGCCGACGAAGGCCGCGGACGGCGGAGCTCACCCGCCCTTCCGGCCCGCGATCCGCCCGGCGCCCGCGGTGGAGCACATCGACGGCGCGGTGATCACGGGGCCGCCGGGCGAGGAGATCCACGTCGACGATCTCGGCCGGATCAAGCTCCGCTTCCTCTGGGATCGCTCCGGGATCACGGACGACCGCGCCTCGCACTGGATCCGCTGCCTCCAGCACCCGCTCGGCGCCTCGATGTTCCTGCCCCGCGTCGGCTGGGAGGTCCACGTCGGCTACCTCGACGGCTCGCCGGATCGCCCCTTCGTCCTCGGCCGCGCCTACAACGCGACCGCGGTCGCGCCGTTCCCGCTCCCCGCGGCGTCGGCGACGACCGCGCTCCAGTCCTGGACCACGCCGAGGAGCGGCGAGACCCAGGGGATCACGATGGTCGACGACGCGGGCGCGGAGGCGCTCTCGATCCACGCCTCGCGGGATCTCTCGGTCAAGGTCGGCGGCCCGGAGACGACGCGGATCGACGGCGACGACGCGCAGGTCGTCGGCCTGTCGCTCACCAGCAACGTGCTCGGGAGCCACGCCGCGCGCGTCGGGGCGACCCAGCGCGTCGACGTGGGGCAGGAGATGCTGCTCTCGGTCGACGGGGCGAGCTCCGAGCTCGTCGGCGGGGCGGAGCTCGTCGACGTCACCGGCAACCGCGCCGTGCTGGCCAGCGGATCGTGCGTCGAGGTCGTGGGCGGCGGCTACGCGCTGCTCTGCAACCAGTCCAACGTCAACGTCAGCGGCGGCTGCGCCCGGGTGGTGCTCGGGACGACGTCGATCGCGAGCGGCCTCGGCGTCACCGAGTCCGTCGCGGCGGCGCGCACCTACGCCTGCCGCGGGTCCCGGACGATCCGCTGCAGCAGCTACGCCGAGTCGATCAACGGCGGCAAGCGGAGCCAGGCGGGCGCGGTGCACGAGCGGGCCGCGGGGAACGTCGGCGTCAAGGCGTCGATGGGCACGATCACGGCCGGGAAGGTCTCGATCGGCGCGGGCGGGAAGGTCTCGATCAGCGCGCCGGTGGTGACGATCCAGGCCAGCGGCAGCATCGCGGCGGGCACGATGACGCTGGGCGGCGGCAAGCTGAAGACGACCGGCGGCGTCACCCACGTGGACGGCGGCACGACCCGGCGCGCCAGCGGAAAGGCGGGCAAGTGAGCGAGCGACCCATCCTGCTCGAGATCCCCGGCGTGGACGCCGAGCTCCGCGTCCACGCGTGCCAGGTCGAGGAGCGCGCCTGCGCCCCGACGGTGGCCCACGCGCGCTGCGCCGCCTTCGTGGGCGGCGAGCCCGCCGAGCTCGCGGCGCTCGATCTGATCGGCCGCGCAGCGACGCTCACGCTGCGCTTCCACGGCGTCGAGCGGCGCTTCGCGCTCGCTGTGGAGGCCGTCGAGGAGCGCGACGCCCACGCGCGCGTGACCCTCGCCTCGCCGGTCGCCCGGCTCGACGAGACGCGCGACTACCGGATCTTCGTCGACGAGAGCGCCACCGAGATCGCGGCGCGCGTCCTCGGCGATCACGGCGTCCGCCTCGACCTCCGCGCCCGCCGCGCGGCGGCGAAGCGGCCCCACTGCGCGCAGGTCTTCGAGAGCGACCTCGGCTTCTGCGCCCGCCTCCTCGCCGAGGAGGGCATGAGCTGGTTCCCGGACGACGGCGATCCCGCGCTCCTCCACGTCGCCGACGCGCCCGAGACGTTCCTCGACACGGGCGCGGCGATCCCGTGGCGCGACGAGGCGGGGCTCGTCCCCGGGCGAGCCCTCTACGCGGCGCGGGTCCGGAAGCGGGTGGCGGTCGAGAAGGTCGCGCTCAAGGCGTACGACTTCACGCGGCCGATGCTCGATCTGAGCGGCGCGTCGGGCGAGGGCGCGCTCGAGTGGTACGAGGTCCCGGGCGCCCTCGACGATCCGGACGCGGGCCGCGAGCTCGCGGCGATCCGCCTCGCCGAGCGCCGGGCCGGGGCGACCTCGCTCGAGGGCGAGGCCACGGCGCCGGAGCTCCGCGCCGGCGAGATCGTCGAGGTGACAAGCCCGCCCGAGGAGCTCGGCGACGCGCGCTGGCTCGTGCTCGCCGTCGTGCACGAGGCGAGGGCGGAGGGGGGTCCGGAGGAGCTCGCTTACCGCGCTCGCTTCGAGGCGGTCCCGGCGCGCGACGGCTTCCGCCCGGCGCGCCGCGCCCCCGCGCCTCGCGGCGGCGCCGGGACCGCGGTGGTCACCGGGCCGCCGGGCAAGGAGATCGCCCTCGACGAGCACGGCCGCAGCCGCCTCCGGCTCCGCTGGGATCGCCAGGGCACGCGCGACACGCGCGACACGCGCGACACGTCGGACGACCGGAGCTCCGGCTTCGCCCGCGTGATCCAGCCGCAGCTCTCGGGCGCGATGCTGAACCCGCGGGTCGGCTGGGAGGAGCTCGTCGGCTTCAGCGACCGGGGCGGGGAGATCCCCGTGATCCTCGGCCGGATGGTCAACGCAGTCCAGGCGCCGCCCGCCCCGCTGCCCGCGAAGAAGGTCGAGACCCGCCTCGGCACGCGGGCGACCCCGGGCGGCTCGGGCGGCAGCGGCGTCGGGATCAGCGACGAGGCCGGGAACGAGCGCCTCGGGCTCGACACGTCGGGCGACTACCGGGAGCGGACCGAGAACGACAAGCGGACCGAGATCGCCGGGCGATCCGAGCGCGTGGTCGGCGGCGCACGGACGGTCGAGGTCAAGGAGCGGCGGGTCGAGAAGGTGGCGGGCGCGCTGTCGCTCGAGGTGGGCGGCGAGCGCAAGGTGGCGGTCGACTCGAACTACGGGCTGAAGGCGGCCTCCGAGGCGATCACCGTGGGGGGCGCCCGCGTGATCCGCGCCGGCGGCGACTACCTCACCGTGACGCCGAGCTTCGTCCGGATGGTGGGCGGCGCGAAGGAGGAGGTCGGCGTCGAGCACCAGAGCGTGTTCGTCAAGGGCGCTTCGACGCTGCTCGTCGGCGGCTCGGTGAGCACCACCGCCGGCCCGTCGGAGTCGGTGGGCGTGGCCGGCGCGGCGATCGTGAAGGTCTCGGGCGCGCAGACGATCGACGCCGGCTCCTACGGCCTCACCGTGCGGGGGCTCTACGCCGAGAGCTTCGGCTCGCGCAGCGTCGCCGCGGGAGGCGACGTCGCGGAGAGCTTCGGCAAGGTGACGACCACCTCGCGGGGCGCCGCCGACATCGCCGGCGCCGAGGTCGCCGTCGAGGCGGCCGCGAAGCTCACGATCAAGGCGCAGGGGGTGACGATCACGATGACCCCTGGATCCATCACCATCTCGGGCAAGCTCGAGGGTCCGACGTCGAGCGTGGAGGAAGGGGTTCATCACTATGGCTAGGTCGCGCACGGTCCAGCAATCGACCGCCCGCCCCGCGCGGGGCGAGGCGAAGCCCCTCGGCCCCGGGCTCCACCCGGGGGTCGTGGAGATGATCGCCGCGCGCGGCGAGGAGGAGAGCGGCGCGCGCCCCGCGTTCCAGGTGCGCTCGAGCGACGGGCGCCGGCTCCTCGCGACGCTCGCCGCCGGCGTCTCGCCCGCGTTCATCGAGGAGTGCATGCGCGAGGGCCGCACCGTCGTGCTCGCGGACGCGCCCGGGGGCGTCGCCATCCTGGGCGCGCTCCAGACGGCCTCGGCGCCGGCGCCGGACGCGCACGGGACGCTGGCGCTCGACGCCCGCCACCTCCGGCTCCGCGCCAGGGAGACGCTGGAGCTCGAGGTGCCGGGATCGAGCCTCCGGATCGAGCCCGGCGGCGCGGTGCGGATCGAGGGCGACCGGCTGGTGATCGACATGGCGGCGCTCGTGCGGATCTTCTCGGCGCGGGTGGAGCTGCCGTGAGCGGCGTCGCGCTGACGATCGAGGGCGATCCGGATCTCTCGCCGTCGCGCGTCCGCGGCGTGGAGCGGCTCGGGGAGGCCTCGACGTTCGAGATCGATCTCCACGGCCCGAGGGACGCGCTCGTCGCCCCCGGGAGCGTGCTCCGCAAGGCAGGGCGGCTCGCCCTCGACGCCTCCGCGGGGAGCAGGACGTTCCTCGGCGTCGTCGCCCGGTTCGCCGTGATCGCGAGCGATCACGAGCACCTGCGTGCTTACCGGCTCACGCTCGCGTCGCGCTTCGCCCTGCTCGGGCTCACCCGGAGGGCGCGCACGTTCCAGGAGATGACGGCGCCGGAGATCGTCGAGCAGGTGGTGCGAGGGGGCGGCTACAGGACCGTGCGCAAGCGGCTCGCGGCGTCCTACCCGAAGCGCCGCTACGTCGTGCAGTACCAGGAGAGCGACGCGGCGTTCGTCCGGCGGATCTGCGAGGAGCACGGGCTGTATTTCCGGTTCGAGGACGACGGCGAGGGCGAGGTGTTCGTCCTCGAGGACGACTCCGCCTCCGCCGAGGACGCCTACCCGGGCGGGGTCGCGCTGGTCACGCGCAGCACGCTGGACGAGCCGGGGCCCGTCGCGGTGGACGCGGCGCGGCGGCTCCGGCGCGCGGCCGGCAAGGTCGTCCTCCGCGATCACAGCCCCGATCAGCCCCGGCTCGCGCTCGAGGCCGAGGCCTCGGGGGGCGTCGAGGCGGAGCGGGACGTGGAGGTCTACGAGGCGCCCGGCGGCTTCGCTTCGCCGGCGGAGGGCGCGGAGCGCGCGCGGATCCGGCTCGAGTCGCTGCGGGCCGAGGCCGCGCGCCTGTCGTTCGACAGCAACGCGCTGGCGCTCTCGCCCGGCGCGCGCTGCCGCCTCGTGGAGGCGCCGGACCACCACGGCGTCGTCCAGGCCGGGGGCGACTTCGTGGTGACCGACGTGGCGCTGCGCTGGGACGCGGGCGACGGGGTCTTCCGCGCCAGCGTCGGGGCGATCCCGGCCAGCGTGCCCTTCCGCCTGCCGAAGGTCACGCCGAGGCCGCGCATCGCCGGGGTGCAGTCGGCCTGGGTCACCGGGGAGCGCGGGCAGGAGATCCACCCCGACGCGCTCGGCCGCGTCCACCTCCGCTTCCACTGGGATCTGCACGGCGAGGACGACCAGCGGAGCAGCCTGCCCGTGCGGGTGGCGCAGCCGCACCTGCCGGATCCGATGCTCCTGCCGCGCGTGGGCTGGGAGGTCTTCGTGATGTTCGAGGACGGCGATCCGGATCGCCCCGTGGTGCTCGGGCGCTCGTACAACGAGAAGCAGCGGCCGCCGCTCGCGCTGCCCGCGAACAAGACGGTGACCTCGATCGCGACCGACAGCTCCCCCGGCGCGGGGGCGAGGACGGCGATCCAGATGGACGACGCCGCCGGCCGCGAGCACGTCCTCGTGCACGCGCCCTTCGCCAAGGAGACGACGGTCGGGGGCGATCACGAGGCGCAGACGCTGAAGAACGAAGATCTCCAGGTCGGCGCTGCCCTGCAGGCCGAGGTCGGGGGCGACGAGTCGACCTCGGTGCACCTCGGGTACATCGGCGGCTACGGCTCCCGCAGCGTGACGGTGGGCGCCGCGCAGCGCCAGAGCGCGGGGGGCAACTTCGTGAGCGAGGTCGGCGCCGAGACGGCCGTGGTGGGGGGGATGCTCGTGGAGCAGGCCGGCGACCCCGTGAAGGGCGCGGCCAACCTCGCCGCGTCCGCGCTGCTGTCGAAGGTGAGCGCGCGGGGCGTCGCCGGGCAGATCGCGGCGTCCGCGATGGGCGCGTCGCGCGCGGCCTACGAGGGCTACCAGGCGAAGGGCGCGGAGGGCGCGCTCGCCGCGATCAAGGACAGCGCGGCGGGCAGCGCGATGTCGCTGCTGCCGGGGGGCGAGGCGATCCTGGCGGCGGTGAAGGGGTCGTCGAGCCCGATGCCGTGGGATCATGGCCGGCCCGCGCAGGGCGAGGCGGCGCCGGGCGGCGGGGCCGCGGGCGCGAGCGGCGCAGGCGGCGGCCCGGCGGGCCCCGGCCCGGGCCACCGCAGCGTCGTCGCGAGCGGGTCGTACACCGAGGCGGTGGGCGCCCTCTACGCGCTGACCACGCCGGGCCCCGTCTCGTGGGTGACCGCCGGCCCCGCGACGACCGTGATCAACGGGAGCCACACGAGCAGCGCCGCGAGCGCCGGCCTCACGGTGGGCGGCGGCCTCGGCGAGTGGCTCGGATCGCTGAACATCGGCAGCCGGGGGGCGATCACCCGGAGCGTCGCGGGGGCCATGACCTCGGACGTGAAGGGCGCGCTGAGGATCAGCGCGGGCGGCTCGTACACGCTCACCGCGAAGAGCGCGCTCACGCTCGAGGTGAGCGGGAACCTGAAGCTCGGCGGCAGCCCGATCACCTTCCGGTGCGGGGCGTCCGAGATCTCGGCGACGCCGGCGGGCGTCACGATCAAGTCCCCCTCGATCACCATCACCGGGAGCTCGAAGCAGTCGGGCTCGCTCACGCACCGATGAAGCTCACCGTGCTCGGCCTCGGCCTGGTCTCGCCCGCCGGCGCCTCGGCGCGCGATCACGTCTTCTTCCCGCGCGCCGGAGCGCCGCCGCCCCCGCCGTCGCCGTTCATCGGGCCCGACGGGCGCCGGATCGACGCGCGCTACTGCCCGTGGATCAGGCCCTCGCAGGCCGACGGGGGCCGCCTCCTCGCGCTCGCGCGGGGCGCCGTCGCCGAGGCCCTCGCGGCGCTGCCGGGGGGCGACAGCGCGGGGATCCCGCGCTTCGTCGTGACGCCGGCGCCACGGCCGGGGCTGCCCGAGGGAGCGCTGTCGGAGCTGGCCCGCGCGCTCGGCCCCGCGGCGCAGCGCTTCACCGGGGCGGCGGGCGCGTTCGCGGCGCTGGCGCGGATCGCGGAGCTGCTCGCGGGCGGCGCGGGCGGCGCCGCGCTCCTCGTGGGCGTCGACTCGTTCGCCGGGGTGGACGCGCTCGCCGAGCGGCGGCGGAGGCCGGAGAGCCCGTGGCTGCTCGCGCCGCCGCCGCCGTCCGAGGGCGCGGGGGCGCTGCTCGTGGCCTCCGCGGAGCAGGCGTCGCGGTGGGGGGTGGCGGGCGTGGGAGAGATCGTGGCGAGCCGGCACGCGCCGGGGCGCGCGACCGACGAGGACGACGAGCCCGTCGACGCGGCGGCGATGACGGCGCTCCTGCGCGGCTTGCCCGCCGCTGCCGGGCCGATCCAGGCCGTCTTCGGGCAGGGACGTGTCGGCGCGCTCCGGTGCCGCGAGTGGCAGTTCACGACGGCGCGGTGCGCGGAGCGGCTGTCGCCGAGCTATTTCGATCGCTGCCTCGAAGCGGAGATCGGCGAGCTCGGGGCCGCGGCGGGCGTGATGGGGCTCGCGTGCGCGTTCGCGACGCTCCGGCACGGCGCGGCGCCGGCCGAGGCCGGGAGGTCGTTCGTGGCTTGGGCGATCTCCCGCGATGGCACCCGCGGGATCGCGCTCGGGGCCGCGCCGCGCACGGGAGCGGGCAAGGTCGCGGCGGGAGCGGAGGGGGCGCTTCCGGTGATGATGCCGCTCTCGGGGGCGGTGATCGCGCGGGGGGTCGAGCGCGAGGCGTTCGTCCCGCCGCCGGCTGAGGTGGAGGAGCCGGGAGACGAGGCGTGGATCGAGGAGGGCGCCGGGGGGGCGGGCGCGGCGAGCAGCGGGGCGGCGAACGACGTGGCACCGGCGCTCCCGGAGCTGCCGCGCGAGAGCGCCCCCGCGCCGGCGGTGCGGCTCGACGCGGGGCGCGTGATCGAGGTCACGCTGGCGGGGTTCTACTCGTCGATCGTGGATCACTGCGCGGAGCTCGTGGCCGCGCTCGCTCGGGATCGCGTCGAGGGGCGGCGCTCGTGGCTTCCGGAGACGGAGGCGCGGATGCTCCGGCAGATCGACGCGATCGTGGCCGCGGGGCCTCGGGCGCTGATCGAGGTTGCGGCCTTCTGGGAGCGCTGGGTGGACGACCCGTGGAAGTCGTTCGCGGGCGCGATCTCGCTCGCCGCCTTCGCGGGCGACGACGCGCTCGCCGCGATCCACCGGGCGGCGCACCTGCTTCCGCAGGACGCCGAGGACCATGCGATCGCCGTGGCCGAGGCGCTCGCGCTGGTCGAGCGGCCTGGGCTCGCGGGGCTGGCGCGGGCGCTGTCGGCGTCGGCGCACCCGATCGCGCGGGCTGCCGGCGTGAACCTGCGCTCGATGCGCGGCGAGCTGCCGGCCGAGGCGCTCGGCGCCGCGCTCGCCGACGAGCACGACGCGGTGGTCCGCGCCGGGATCTGGGGCTGTGAGCGGCTACCTCAGGCGCAGCGTGCGCGCTTCGTCGAGCGCTTGCGGGGGCTGTGTGGAAGGGCATCCCCCGACGTGGCCTGGTCGGCGGCGCGGCTGCTCGTGCTCGGCGGCGAGGTGGAGCTGGTGCGCGACGAGGCGCTGTGCGCACGGGTCGGCCTGCGCGCAGCAGAGCTGTTCGCGCTGGCCGGTGAGCCGGGCGACTGGCCCCGGCTTGAGAGCCTGCTCGGCCGCCACCGGGCGACGCGCGGGGCGCTCTCCGCCGTGGCGCGCTTCGGCTGCCCGGCGAGCGCCGGGTGGATGATCCAGCAGCTCGACGACGAGGCGCTCGCGGATGATGCGGCGGAGGCGCTGCGCACGCTGTTCGGGCCGATCGTTGCAGAGACGCGGGAGCTGGAGGCCGGGGCCTGGCGGGATGCGATCGCGGCGCTGCGGCTCGATCCGAGGGGGCGTTACCGCGGGGGGCGCGAGTTCTCGATCGCAGAGGCCGTGGAGGAGTGCGCGTCGGGGAGGCTGTCGCGCCTCGCCGTGGAGACGCGGGTCGACGAGCTGCGCGCGCGGCTGAGGCTGCCGCACGCGGTCGACATGAGCGGGTTCTGGGCGAGGGCGGAGGCGAACCTGGTGGCGTTTCTGAAGGTGGCGCGGAGCCGGGGCTGAGGACCGGGGCGAGCGGGAGAGGAGAGAGAGCGCCATGGCGACGATCAATTACAAATATATTGCGACGACACGGAGCAATCATTTCTGTCCCGGCTTCGTGCCCGCCCTGAGCCATGCGCCGCCGGTGCCTCCCGTCGGTCCGGTTCCAACCCCGTTCCCGTACGTCGCGCTCTCGTCGAGCGCGACGGATACAGGCGAGCGGATCGAGATTGGCGGCGCGCCGGTGCTCCTGGATGGCAGCACGATGAATGTCCAGGCGCCAGGTAACGCCCCTTGCCAGGGGACCGGGGGAGACGCCGTGACGCACGTCGTGAACAAGGCGTGCAATGTCTTCACCTCGTCAACGACGGTAGTATCGGGCGATCGTGGGATTGCCTGTACCGGCGACCATGTGTGGCTCAACGCAGCTGGCGCATCCTCAGACATCGCTCAGATCAGCGGGGTGCTCCTGGCGGCGGACATCATCCAGGCCACCACTCACTCCGGCGCCACCGTGAACGTGATGGTGGTGCTCGATCCGATCTCCGTTGCATCCGGCGCGATGGTCGACGAGAGCATCGACATCTCGATTCCGGGGCTGATCCCCATCGAATGGAAGCGCCTCTACAGTTCCGCGTGCATCGGCGAGCACACGCCGCTCGGGCGCGGCGGCTGGACGCATTCGTATCACCAGTGGATCGAGCTCGCCGGTGATACGTTACACCTTCGTGACGCCGACGGCGCGACGATCACGGTGCGCGATACGAAGCCACGCGAGCCAGCCTTCCACCGCGGCAAACGCCTCGTGTTCACCCGCGACAGCCGGGGCGGAGCCACGGTCTTCTCGCTCGACACGCGGCTCACCCGCACCTTTCGCCCGAGCGGCGGCGGACGCGCAGTCCTCCATGAGATCACCAACGAATCCGGGCACAAGGTTATACTCGAGTACGAGGTGGAGCGGCTCGCGCGGGTCGTCGACACCGCGCGCCGCACGATCACCCTCAAGCACGATGGCAACGGCCACCTCGTGCGTCTCGATGTCTTCCCGCCTGGCGGCGAAGGGCGCGCACCGATCCACGCGGTCTCGTTCGCATACAACGATGCAGGCGAGCTCGCGCAGGTGACCGATGCGTTAGGCCATACCGAGACGTACGGCTATGACGAGCAGCGCCGCCTCACTCGGAAGACGCTTCCGACCGGTCTCTCTTTCCACTACCTCTACGATGCCGAGACAGGTCGCTGCATCCGCTCCTGGGGCGACGGCGATCTCCATGCCGGCGATCTCACCTACGATCTCGACCAGGGGATCACGCACTTCACCGGCAACCCCGAACCCCGCGTCTTCAAGTGGCAGCCCGAAGACGGCTCGGTGGTGCGGGAGGCCTCGACCGACGGCCTCTCCGTGCGCGATCTCGAGTTCGATGCCGATGGTCTGCTCCTCAAGGCCAAAAACGCGGCAGGTGACACGCTGACGCTCACCCGTGACCCGCGAGGAAACATCACGCGGATGGCTGACCCACTCGGCCCGCTCGTCGAGCTTGACTATGCGGAGGATCTGCTCGTGCAGCGCCGCGTGGGTGGCGTGCGCACCGATTTCGGCTATGACCACCGGAATCGGCTTATCTCGATAAAGTACGCTTCCGGCGCCTTTCTCGCGCTGAAGTACGATGAACAGGGGCGCCTCGCCGAGGTGCACGGACCGGACGGGCTTCGCGGCGCCTTCATCTACGACGAGCAGCACAACGCCATTGAGGAGCACACGCCTCGCGGAGGGATCCGCCGCTGGCGCCACGACGCGCTCGGGCGCCCGGTCGCCTACGTCGATCCTTTGGGAAGGGTGACTCGCCGTGAGCTCGACGCCCTCGGCCGGCCGGTCGCGCTGCACTTACCGGACGGGACCTCCCTGCGCTTCGAGCACGATGCGCTCGGCCGCCTGACCCGCCGCACGGATGCGCTCGGGCGCGTCGAAGCGTTCCGCTACGCCGGCCTGAAATCTCCCATCGAGGCGATCCTGCCCGATGGCTCGGTCTGGTCCTTATCGTATGACCTCAACGAGCGCCTGCAGCAGGTGATGAATCCGAAGGGCGAGACCTTCGATTTCCGCTACGATCGCGCCGGCAACCTCCGCGAACACCGTTCATATGACGGCCGCGTCTCCCGCGCGCAGCACGGCAAGAACGGCCGCCTCGTGCGCGTGGAGAACCCTGACGGCACCTTCCGCGCGCTCCGGTATGACGGGGCAGGCAGGCTCGTCGCGGAGGAGACGCCGCACGGAGCGATCAGGGTCGAGACGCCCGAGGACCGCGTCGTCGAATACATCGTCGACGATCCGAGCGGCGAGATCCGTCTCTCCGTCGAGCACGACACGCTCGGCCGCGTGGTAGGAGAGACTCAAAATGGCCGGACGATCCGCTACGAATACGACAGTCAGAACCGCTGCGTCGCTCGCCACCTCCCGACGGGGCACGTGACCCGTTATGCCTACGATGAGGAAGGCAACGTCTCGTCGCTCGATCACGACGGCTATCGCGTGGAGATCCAGCGCGATCTCGCCGGTTCGGTGGTCCGCAAGGTCTTCGTTGGTGCGGGCGTGGAGGCGCGGCGCGAGCTCGACCCGATGGCGCGCCCCATCCGAGACTGGGTCGGCGTCGCCGAGCGCACGCTCGTGGATCGCCGCTACGCTTACGATCCCTGCGGCGCGCTCGTCGAGCGCAACGATCGGCGCTGGGGGCTCACACGCTACGGCTACGATCGGCTCGGGATGCTGCTCGAGGTGAGCTCTCCGAAGGGGCGCGAGTCCTTCGTGTACGACGCGGGAGGCTCGCTGAAGCCCGCGAGCTCGGCCTGGGAGACGGGGCCGGGCGGACTCTTGTTACGCACCGAGGAGGCCACCTACGCCTACGACAGCGCGAACCGGCGAATTCGCGAGGCACGATCGGACGGCGAGACGCAGTACCTTTGGGACTGTCGCGGCCAGCTCCGCGAAGCCCAGCTCTGCGACGGCACGCGTGTGCTCTTCAGCTACGATGCGTTCAGCCGCAGGATCAGGAAGGAGATCATCCCGCCCTCCTCACCGGGCGCGCTGGCGATGGCGGAGGCGCCGAAACCCCGCGTGGTCGAGTACCTATGGGACGGCCTCTGCCTCGCTGCAGAGCTCGACTCCGAGCGCGGCGTGCGCATCTTCGTGCATGAGCCGGGGACGATGTGCCCGCTTCTCCAGCAGGAGGGCGCCGCGGTCCATGCGGTCATCACCGATCATCTCGGCACCCCGACCGAGCTCATCGGCGTGAAGGGTGACGTCGCGTGGTCAGCGCGCCACGCGGCCTTCGGCCTCATCGTCGAGACCGCGCGACGTGAGGGCGACTCATCCGTGGCGTCTCCCTTCCGGCTGCTCGGCCAATACCACGACGAGGAGACCGGGCTCTGTTATGTCCGCTACCGCTACTTCGACCCGAAGACCGCGCGCTTCTTGACGCCGGATCCGCTCGAGCTGCTCGGAAGCCGCAACCTGTTCGCCTTCGACGGCAGCCCCACCACCCATGTCGATCCGCTGGGACTCTCCTGCGTCATCATCGGCAACCCGGCGCATGACAAGTTCATCGCCGTGTGCATGACCGAGGTCAAGCCGGACCCGAGCAAGTACGTGATCGCGGTGCACGGGACCGCCCACCACGTGGCGGTGCGAGACGCGAACGGGATGACGACCCACCATACGCCGCGCCAGCTCTTGGAGATGATCGGCGCTGTCGGGAACTACAACAGCGCAGGAAACATCGTCCTCAACTCGTGCAACGTGGGTCGCATGCCAGACGGCGTGGCCCAGCAGATATCCCTCTCCTTTCCGAACCGGTACGTTTACGGTCCGAGTGATGTCGTCTGGAACCTCGGCCTCTACATCGGACCTCCAGTCGGAGTCGCCAATAGCGCGACCTATGTACCCAAGCCTGGCAAGCCTGAACCTCCGCCAGACTACACGCGCCCCGGACAGTGGAACTCGTTCTACAATGGCATGCCCCGTCAGGGCAACCGACACGACCAATACACGACGCTGCCGCGCCCGATCAACCCGGGCTCAAGAACGCAGCCGCTCGACATCAAGCCAGGCTCGAACACGCAGCCGCTCGACGTTGCGCGGCCGGACAATGGACTGCCCTTTCGACGCCCTCCGTCGGGCTAATGGGTTTTCAATGAATCTGTGAGCATATCCATCATCAATCCTGCGTCATCCGCGGAGCAAATCACAGATACCGCGGAGCTCGCTCGCGGACATGTCCGAGAGCCATCTCAACGCCCGCGAGCTAGACAGATGCATGGTAAAGGACGGCGCGATGCACGTCGTCAATAGCGAAGTCGGCGGCGAGCCACAGCTCATCGTTCTCGCTGGCCATAAGCTGATACGGAGGACAGCCACCGACCCTCGCAGCATCAAGCTCAAACAGAGAAGTGCCGCTGTACCTCGTATGAAACGGCACCGAAACACTCTCCCAGTCCCCTCCCGCCGCCAGACGATAAATGCGCACTGGCATGGAGTGCGCCAGCGCGCACAGAAAGACTTGCCCCGAGGATGTGGTCAAGATGCCTCGCACGTTGTGGCTCTCACGGAAGGGCGGCAGCAACTTCCATTCCCCCTGAACACGATGTGCGATAAATTTCTCCGACGACGTCAGCATACCTGAGGCGAAGAGCCCGTTCGACCGATAGTCGATGAAGATCGCCGCGCTCTGCTCATCCACTCCGGGTGGCCACTCGAACCGCTCCGGCTCGTGCTCTCCTCGCCGAAAGATCCACCAGCCAGGCTCATACTGCGGGGATTTTATGATGCGAAGGATGACCTCGCCGGCCCTGGTCACATAAGGACTGTATGCAAAAATACCCTGAGTGAGCACGGGATCGATCGGCGTGTCCGCGCCGTCCGCCCATCTGAACCTGCCGTCGGATCCCGTGACGATCACCCCGTCAGCCCACTCACCAACCCACTCGTTCTCGGGGTGTTCCACCCAGCAGCCAGAGGCGTCGTCCCAACGAACCACCACATTCCTGCTGACTTGGATCCAGAGCGTGGCACCAGGCATCGGCCCCTCGATGGCGCGCATCCCCGGCCCTGCATAGACAAGAGCCCAGACCTGGTCAGGCCATCGGCCCACCATGCTGGTAATCTGCGGTCGGACGGACGGCTTCGGCATGAGCTGCGGCTGAGCGTCCGGAGCACCCGGCAACTCCAGCTTCCGAATCTCGTGGAGATGGCCGTCCTGGGCCCGCGCGACGTGAAACCCGGTAGAGGCGAGGATCGCCCCATGCAGCCTGTGCAACCGGATGGGCTGCGGCGATGATGCGATGGCCTTGAACATACCGTGCTCGACTCCTCCTCCCTCGCTCCCTCACCGCTTCCCGCGACCCCGCTCTCCCGCCGCGACCAGCTCCCGCATCCACTTCATCCGCAGCCCCGGCTCCGCCGCGAACCTTGCCTGCCACGCCGCGTCCTCGGCGCCCTTCGCCTCGCGGGTGAGCCCGTAGCGCGCGATAGCCTCCGTCGCCGTCGCGGGGCTCGCCGCGATCTCCGCGAGCATCGCAGCGTAGTCTTCCAGCGAGAGCCGGGGACCATCGGCCGCCGGCGAGCGCGCGCTGCCGCCCGACGACGGCGCGCCGCCCGACGACGGCGCGGCGCCCGACGACGGCGCCCCGGGCGACGAGACGAACGGGAGCGCCGGCTTCGCGGCCTCGAACATCACTGGCGCCGTCCCGACGCCGGGCGTCCCGGCAATCGACTCGTCCAACGCCCCTTCACGCAACGGCGGCAGCCCCACAGCCGGCAACCCGGAGCTCACCGCGACGCGCTCCCCCACGCGCGACCCGAACGGCAGCGCCGGCCGGCTCGGCGCCGGGAACACCGGCGCCGTCTCGGCGATCTCCTTCGGCGCGAGCACCGGCTTCGGGAGCTCCGGCGCGGCCAGCGACGGCAAAAGCGCGGGCCTCGCCGCCGGTGCCGGCGCAGGCGGCTCCGCCCTCTCCGCGCCCCCCGGCTGCTTCACGAACGGCAAGATCAGCTTCGATAGATCCCGCGGCAAATCCGCCGTCTCGCCCCGCACCGCCACCACGGCCCGCGCCTTCTTCACGGCCGCCGCCCCGCCGCCACGCGGCCTCCGCGTCGCCGCCCTCAGCGCCGGCGCCTCAGGCCGCACCTCCGGCGCCGGCCCGGGCGCGGCGGCGAGGATCGCCGTCGCCTCGGCGCGCACGCCCCCCTCCGCCACGATCCGCTCCTGCCAGGCGCCCAGCAGCCGGAACACGTCGCCCTCGCCGAGCCCGCGCGCCTCGAGGAAACCGAGCGGATCCTGCGACGCCGTGAACGCGCGGAAGAAATCGAGCCAGGCGCGCAGGTCCGTGTCGAGCGGAGGCACCTTGCGCTCCACGTGCGCCTGCGCCGCGAGGCGGTGCTCGTCGCACGCCGCGATCAGCGCCCCGTCCCCCATCGCGCTCTCGGCGAGGCGCGCGGACCAGGCCTCCTCCGCCGACGGCCAGGCTCCGGCGGCGATCGCGGCGTGCTCCAGGCTCGCCTCGAGCGAGACGCCCTCGGCCGTGTACGCCAGCACCGCCGCATAGGCCGAGAGCGGCACGCCCGCGATCTCGGGATCCACAGGCCCCCCGGAGCCGCCCGCCGCGTCACCCATCGCCGCGCACCACGACCTCGCGCAGCACCCGCCGGCCACGGCCTATCGGGAAGACCGCGCGCGCCACGAGCTCCACCCGCCGGGCCTCGGGCTGGATCAGCACCGTGTCGATCGGCGGCCGCACGACCACGCGCTCGCCCGTGTCGTAACGCGCGCTCGCCACCACCGGAAACCCCGGCAGCGCGAAGACGACCGGCTCGAGCGACATGCCGGCGATTCCCACCGGATCCCCGGGCGCGAGGTGCTCCTCGAACTGGAGCGAAGGGTGGGCGACGTTGCCGAAGCGGATGTCCTGATCTTCAGGAGGGAGCGGCATCCGCGTCGCCTTCCACCGCTCGTCGAACGTGCCAGCGTGCTCGAGGCGCGGCGACCAGTGCATCATGATCGCGCCGAAGCCCACCGGCGCATGGCGATCCGACGCGGACGCGTGGGGCCGCTCCGGGTGCTCGATCTGCGGAGCCCTCGTGTCCACGAGGTCCGCCGCGCTCCTCGCCGCGCCGACGCCGGCCGGGTTCCGGAGATCGACCACCGAGAGATCCTCCGACATGCCGCCATACGCCCGCTCGTAGACGATCGGCACGCGCTCGAACGGCGCAGCAGGCCCGATCCCGACGCCGAGGACGCCCTTGAAGAAGAAGCGCTGCCCGTGGACGCGCAGGGGCGTCAGCCGCTGCCTGACCCGCACCGCGACGTCGAGCACCCTCACCTTCTCGGGGGCGATCGCGTCGCCGGTCACCACCACGTCCGTGCCCAGCTTGGCGACGCCGAGATCCGACGGGAAGCGGAGGCTGCTCCGCGGACTCTCGGGCTCCCAGGGCTCGTCGGCGACACGGACCGGCGCGGGGTCGTCGGCGAGCCTCGAGCCCCCGCTCCGATCGAGGACGAACGTGCCCTTGACGATGGCGACCAGGACATCGTTGCCCTCGCGATCGAGGAGCGGCACGGGCTGGACGGCGAAGGGGGTCTGGTTCGCGATGCTCACGGGCGAGGATCCGACGGTGGGTCTCGCATCCTATACGCAGACACGCCGCGATCCCGGAAGATCGCTTCAGGGGAGCCGGCGCTCAGCGCCCGGTCATGTAGAACGTGCCGAGGCACATCTCGTCGGTCGTGCCCTCTCCCCAGACGACATCCCTGGGGACCCGCGGCTGTCCGTCGATGATCGGCTGCTTCTCGGGCGTGTTGTCCCAGTGGCACTCGATCGACAGCTTGTCGCCCGGCTCGAGCACCTTGGGCTCGGCGAGCTTGTAGTTTCCCTGCCAGTGGAAGTCCCAGCGCGGGATGTCGAGCACGCACTCCGAGCCGCCGCCGGCGCGCTCGATCTCGAGGCGCGCGCGCGTGCCGAGCGTATGCATGTGGAGGCCCACCCAGTGGATCTCGATCGGCGCGTTGCCCGCGAGCGCCCGGGAGGGATCGGCCCCCCAGCGGTGGACTACGTCGCTCTCAAGGGCAGGGATCATCATCGAGTCGCCGCTGAGCCAGGCCGGGTTCGCCCAGGGCTGCATCGTGCCCTCCCGCTCGACAGAGCTCTCCAGCGTCACGTCGATCGCGGTGCGATCCGGCAGCTTGCCCGCCGTCAGCGTGTTGTAGTGGACCTGCATGATGAGCCTTGAGCCAGGCTCGATCCGGGTGCCCGCACCCGGCGGGAAGATCATGCTCCCACCGCCGGGCACCCAGCCGCCGAGCCAGCGCGGCTTGAGCCCAGGGCCGCCGTAGCAGGGATATCCCGGGCCCGGGTCGGACGCGTCGAGGGCGTCGAGCTCCGCGAGCTGATCGGGCGCCGCGATGAAGGCGATCACGTGGTGGACGACGCGCTGCTCGCCGGGCCTGATCCCGAAGCCGGTGACGTAACGCGTGGCCTCCTCCGGCCAGTCGATCACGAAGCAGCGGTACTCGTCGGGCCCCGTCTGCGGGGTGTACTCGACCGGCATCTCGAGCGTCCGGTCCACCCGCGCGAGCGCGCCGCTCGCCGGCGGCTCGATCGGCGGGCCCTCGTCCGCCGGGTCGCCCAGGGCCGCACCGCCGTCGACCCACGCCGAGATGGTCTGGATCTGCTGCTCGGACAGGGAGCGGTCGCCCACGTACTCGGCGCAGGCGTTGTCGGCCGGCCAGGGGGGCATCGTGCGCTCGACGACGGCCCGCTTGATGGACGCGGCCCAGGGCGCCGCGGTCTCGTGGCGCTCGAGCGAGAACGGCGCGACGCCGCCGTCGCTGTGGCACCCCACGCACCGCGCGTCGAAGATGGGTTTGACGTCCCGGTAGTACGAGACGGCGGCCTGGACGCCGCCGCCCGCCGCGGCCCCGGCGTCATCGCCGCCGCAGGCGGAGAGGGCGGCCAGCGCCGCCGCAAGCCATGCCCATGAGCCCGTGGTCCCCGCGCACCTCGTCATAGAACACCTGCCCCGCGTCAGCGGCGCTCCTGGACCCCGCCGCCCGCGGGCTCGCGCTGGAGGAAGAACGCGATGACCTCGGCGAGCTCGTCGCGCGCGGCCACGAGGAGCACCGTGGCGCCCCCCGCGACGACGGAGGAGCCGCGCGGCGCCTCGACGCGGCCATCCGGGCGGTAGACGCCGGCGAAGACGCACGACGAAGGGAAGCTCGCGCTGCCCGCGATGGTGCTCACCGTGCGGCCCGCGACCACCGAGTCGACCGGGATGTCGAGCTCGAACGCGACCGACTCGCCGGTGCCGAGCACCATCGCGTGGCGGACGCCAGAGTGCTCGATCGCGGTGGCCATCGCGCCGATGAAGACGTCGATCTCGGAGAGGATCCGGTCGACGCCCGCGCGGACGTACACGCTCCGGTAGGCGGGGTCCCGCATGCGCACCATCACGCGCTTGGCCCCCGCGGCCTGCGCGAGGAGCGCCACGGCGAGGTTGTCAGCGTCGCGGCGGAGCATCGCCACCACCACGTCGGCGCGCGCCACCTCGGCCTCCTGGAGGAGCCCGGCGTCGGTCGCGTCGCCCACGAGCGAGACGAGGCCGTGCCGCTCGAAGGCGCTGTTGGCGATCGACTCGTCGCGATCGACGATCGTCACGTCGTGGCCCGTCTTCGCGAGGTGGACCGCGACGCTGAGCCCTGCGCGCCCGGCGCCCGCGATGAGAACGCGCATGTCAGCTCTCTCCTTCGTGCTCGTGAGGGTGCGCGGCGTGTCCGCCGGGGAGCTCCACCATGGCCCTGTCGATCCGGTTCACGTGGGCGTGCGCGGTGTCGGCGGCGATGAGGCCGCGCCTCGCCGCGTCGAGCACCGCCGCCTTCTGCGCCGAGAGGAGGGCGAGATCGGTGAGGTGGTCGCGGACCACCTCGCCCTGCGGCGTCTGGAGCGCCACCTCCGCCTGGATGACCTGCCGCTGGAACGAGGCGCGGCGCTCGGCGTGCTCCTTGCGTGACACGAGGCCCGCCGCGAGCAGATCGTCGAGCTCGGACTGGCCGCGCCGCGCCGCGATGAGCGTGGCCTTCGCGGCGTCGAGCACGCTGTCCGCCGTCGGGATCGCGACCCCGAGGACCTTGAGCAGCCGCGCGAACGGCAGCGCCTGCGCGACCAGCGTGACGAAGGTCACGCCGAAGACGATCGTGATCAGGCGGTCGCGGTACGGCAGGCTGCTCGGGAGGCTGAGGACCGCCGCCATCGACAGCGCGCCCTTGATGTTGCCGACCAGCATCACGTGCTGCCAGCGGAAGGGCACGACCTCGCCCGTGAGCGCCCGGAGCACGCCGAAGCAGCCGTAGACGGCCACCGCCCTGCCCCCGTGCAGGGCGATCAGCGCGAGGCCGATGGACGCCGCCTCGCGCACGAGCATATCCGCCTGGATCTGCATGCCGACGAGCTCGAAGAGCACCACGTTGAGGCAGAAGCCGCTCGTCTCCCAGAAGCCCTGGAGCGCGAGCACGCGCGAGGGCTCGAGGATGCGGCGCGCGGCCTTGCCGACGATCACGCCGAGGACCACGACGGCGATGACCGGCGAGGCGTGGAGCCGCTCGGCGAGCAGGGCCGTGGCGAAGACGAGCACGATGGAGGCGAGGATCGCGGTCAGGTGATCCGGCGTGCGGCGGAGGAGGGACGCGCCGACGGCGCCGAGCGCGCCCCCGACGGCCGCGCCGCCGGCCATGGCCAGGGCGAGGGCGCGGAAGGACTCGGCGCCGTCGAAGGTGCCGCTCACGAGGACCTGCGACGCGAGCACCACGAGCACGAGCGCGGTGCCGTCGTTGAAGAGGCTCTCGCCTTCCATGATGGCCGCCAGCCGGTGCGGCACGCGGACGCTGCGGAACGCGAGCAGCACGCTCACGGTGTCGGTGATCGAGAGCAGCGCGCCGAGGAGGAGCGCCGCGGCGAACGGGAGCGCGAGCAGCTGCGTCGCCACCGCGGCGGTGCCGAGCAGCGAGATGAGCACGCCAGGCACGGCGAGCGCGAGGATCGGCCGGCTCGCGCCCCTCAGGCTGTCCGCGTCGGCGAACAGGGCGCCCTCGAACACGAGCACCGGGAGGAACGCGATGAGGATGACCTCCGGGTCCATCGGCGCCTTCGGGAGCACGTCGACGACGACGAGCAGCAGCCCCACGAGCACGAGCGCGACGTTGTAGGGAATCGCGACGCGCTTCGCGCCGATCGCGACGCCCGAGCCGACGGCCAGGACGAGGAGCAGGCTCTCGAGCCGCTCCCTCACGGGGCACCTCGCGGCGGCGGCGCGAGCACGAGGGAGGGCGACCGCGGCGGGCGCGTCGCGATGTGCACGGAGTCCGCGTGAGAGCTCACCGTAGATCCTGCGCTACCTGATCGCCTCCGGAATCGCAAGATGCGAGAGCGCGTCGCCGGGCGGCCGAGCGAGAGGCGCACGCGCGCACGCGCGCACGCGACGCCGCGCGCGTGCGCCTCTCGCTCGGCCGCCCGGGAAGAGGTGCGATATCGATAGATCACACGACACGACACCGGCGACATCATCGCTTCCTCGTCGTGGAGCGATCCCCGAAACCGGCTCTCAGCGCTCTCGATGCGCTTCTGTCAGCCTGCCGGCAGCTGAACGCAGAACCGGCTCCCCCGCCCCCCGTTGTCCGTCACGTCGATCCTGCCGCCGTGTGCCTCGACGACCAGCCGGCAGAACGTCAGCCCGAGGCCGCGGCCGGCCGAAGTGATCGCGCCCCCGTCGGCGAGCCGCGCGTACTTGTCGAAGATGCGGTCGCGCAGGTGGACCGGGATCCCCAGGCCCTCGTCGCACACGTTGAGCTCGACCCAGCCCGGGCCGAGCCACCGCGCCTCGAGGCGCACCGCGCCGTGCGGCGGGCTGTGGCGAAGCGCGTTGTCGACGAGGTTCAGCAGGACGCGCCGCACGAGCTCCTCATCGGCGCGGAGAAGGCAGCTCGGCATGGCGGGGCAGAGCTCGATGCGCTGCCCGCGCGACGCAGCGAGCGGCTCCAGGATCTCGGCGACACCTTCGAACAGCGACGCAGGGTCGAGCTCGGTGAGCCGCAGGACGAACATCCCATGCTGGCGGCTCGCGACGTCGAGCAGGTTCAGCGCGGTGCGCTGGATGACCTCGGCCGAGGTGAGGACGGCATTCCATCGGCGCCGCTCCGGCTCCGGAAGATCCTGCTTCTTCAGGCGTGCCTGCGCGGCGAGGATGATGCCGGCGGCGGGACTCCTGAGATCGTGCGCGAGGAACTCGCTCAGCGCCTCGTTCTGCCGCTGGAGCTCCTCCAGGGCCTGTTGCCTCTCCGCGAGATCGCGGTTCGCCGCCTCGACCTCGCGCGCCCGCGCCTTGCCCTTCTCCAGGCCGTCGTGGAGCGCGACGTTCTCCAGGGCCACGGCGGCGCTGCCGGCGAGCGCCTGGAGCAGCGTCACCTCGCTCTGCGCGATCTCACGTTTGGAGCTCCAGTAGGTCCCGATCGCCCCGAGAGGAGCGCGCGCGCGGATCGGCACCATCGCCATGCTCCGCACGTAGGTCGGCCGATAAGCGTCGATCGGGACGCGGGGATCGCGCGTGATGTCGCCGATGACCGCCGGCTTCCGATTCAGCATCACCCAGCCGCTGACGCACGCCGACATCGGAAACCGTTTCCCCTGCCAGAGCGGGGCGATCGAGTCCTCCTGCGCATAGTAACAGAGGTCACCGTCGCGGAGCACGAAGGACGCGCCGTCGGCGCCCGTGAGGTCGCGGGCGGCCCGATCGACAATCTGCATGATCGTCTGGAGGTCGCGGGCCAGCGAGAGGTCCTGCACGACGCTGATGAGGCGATCGCAAGGATGGAGTTGTCGGAAACTCGGGTCCGAGTCAGCGAGTCTCTCGTGGCCCTCGGGTTCCATTCCGTACGATGTCTAACGCGCGCTGGCGCGCACGACAAGGCGAGCGCGACGCGTCAAACGACGTTCCCCGGCGCGGGCGGCCGCCAGCGCCCGCGCGCCCGCCTCGCGCTCGGCGGCCGTGCGGCGGCGGCCGCTCTCCACGCGGCGAGCCCGAGGCCGACCTCTCGATGGATCACGCGCGTCTCCGAGCGCCGCGCCCGCTCGCGTCCTCGCACAAACAGCAGAACCCACCTTCCGCCACAACCGCTGTCGGCCATCGCTTCATGCCGAGCGCCGAGGGGCGATGTGGTGGGGCGGCGGGCCCTCGCCGTCGGGCCGGGTCGCGCGCGCCTCGATCCGCCGCGGCGCGTCTAGCGATGAGGCTGGCGCCTCGGCGCCCCCAAATGATATCACCAGGTTACGGTTCGCCATGGTGCCAGGCTCGATGACCCCAGCGCCGAGGATCAGAGCAGCATCCCACCTCTTCGCACCCGGTGTCCTGACGGCGCTCACAGCGCGTTTGTTCACCCACCGTGAGAGGCGTGGGGCTGGCGCGCCGAGGATCGTCGCTTCTGGCCTCTTGCAAGGACTCAATGGACGACAGGCTCGCTTCGCTCTCATGTAAGACACTGCTTGACGGCACACCCACACCGCTGGCGTTGCTCTCCAGCGCCGGCGAGGTGGTCGCCTGCAACGCGGCCTGGGAGAGCTGCGTTGGCCCGTCCGGGCGGCTCCTCGAGCGCGTTCACGAGGACGATCGGGGAGAGCTGTCGGCCCGGATCACGGGCGCGCGCGCCGCCGCGGTCAGCGTCTCCGCCGCGGCGCGCGTCGTGGGCGCCCGCGGGGAGATCGTCCCGCTGCACTGGACGCTGTGGCGCGCCGACGACACGGCGCTCTGGGCCGCCGTGAAGCCCGATCGCGGGGCGTGGGAGGCTCAGGCGCGCATCCTCGTCGACGTGTTCCAGACGATGGATGCGATCGTCTGGTGGTGCGATCGGGCGGGCACGCTCCACGTCTCCGACGGCAACGGGCTCGAGAGCATGGGGCTCAAGCGACATCAGCTCGTCGGAATGAACATGTTCGATCTCTACGGCGCGGACGCGGAGATCATGGGCCTGTGCAACCGCGTCCTCGAGGGGGAGCCCGTCCGCACGGACACCGTGGCCGGGGGCGTGCACTGGATCGTGCACTACGCGCCCCGCCGGAACGATGACGGCGAGATCGTGGGCGTCCAGACGTTCGGCATCAACCTGGCCGACGACGTCAGGCTCGCGGTGAAGGGGGAGCTGCTCCGCGCTTGCATCGACAGCATGCCCATCGCCATCCTGGCGTTCGACAGGACCGGCAGCTGCGTGATCGCGCAGGGCGGGGCGCTCGCGCAGATCGGTTGTACGGAGCGAGGCGAGCTGGGCAAGCACATGCGCGAGCTGTGCGGCGACACCGAGGATGTTCGCGCGGCCTTCGAGCAGGCCCTCTCCGGGGAGATCGCGCAGGTCGAGCAGGTCCGGCGAGACAGGATCTGGCGGACCAGGTTCGTTCCCCAGAAAGACGTCCTCGGGGAGACCACCGGCGTCGGCGCCATCTGCGAGGACATCACGCAGCAGCTCCGCGTCGAGCAGCAGCTCCGGGAGCAGCTGCGGTTGACGCAGGATCAGCAGGAGTCGATCGCGCGGCTGTCGAGCCCCATCATCGAGGTCTGGCAGGACGTGCTCATCGTCCCCTTGATCGGCTCTGTCGACGCGGATCGCGCGGCGATGGTGATGGAGTCGCTGCTCGCGAGCGTGGTGGAGAAGCAATCCGCCTTCGCCATCCTCGACCTCACCGGGCTCGATTCGGTCGACACGACGACGGCGCAGCACCTCATCAAGATCATCAATGGATTGACGCTGCTCGGCTGCAAGGGCGTGGTCACCGGCATCCGCCCGCCGGTCGCGCAGACGATGGTCGGCCTCGGCTTCGATCTGTCGCAGGTCAAGACGCTGCGCAGCCTGAAGGAGGCGCTGCGCTGGTGCATGGGCGCGCGGCGCGGCGGAAGCGCCGCGCCGCGCCGCCTGGAGCGCGGCTGAGGCGCGCGCCGGCCGCACCGCGTGGAGGGCGGTGCGGCGCGGCGCTGGCTCGACTCAGTCGATGCGGTGGCGACTCAGTGGCTCGTCGGATCCGCGGGATCCGTGCCCGCGTCGCACTCATCGCCGTCGAGGAACCCGTCGCCGTCGCGGTCGATGCCGATGCGCGTGCCCGAGCCCGGCGGCACGCAGGTGTACGTCACCGGGTGCCCGGTGAGCGCGGCGAGCGAGCGCAGGACGAGATCGCTCAAGGGCGGGGCCGCGGCGCGCGCCGTGGTGAACTGGCCACCTCCGATATAGAGCAGGCCTGTCTCCTCGAGGAGGAACGGGAGCTTCGCCACGAGGTCGCACTCCCCGGCCTCGGCGCGCTGGCGGAGCAGGTCGATGCGCGGCCAGGCCGCCGTGGCGTTGAGCGAGCCGAGCGTGACCTGCTGCCCGACGATGGGGGCGAGGTTCGTGTCGAACGCCAGCATGAACTCCACGGCCTGCTCGCGGAGGAGCTCCCCGGGCGCGCCGGGCGGGAAGCCGTTCGGCGAGAACTCGCTCTGCTCGAAGCCGATCGCCTGGTGGAAGCGGAACAGCGTGTCCATCACGCCGTCGTGCATGAACCCGAAGCCGCGGATCTGGTCCCCCTTGAAGTCGTTGTCTCCCGGGTGGAAGAGGCTCAGGACCGGGGCCATGCCGAACATGCCGATCTTCTGGTACATGTTCCGCAGGTGCGGGATCTTGAAGCTCTGGCCGTTCTCCTGGCCGATGCTCGCGCCGTCCGTCCCGAAGAAGCCGGGGAAATCGCTGGCACCGGCGTTCCCGTCCGGGTCGAGGGTATGGCAGGAATTGCACGAGAAGGTCCCTGCGCCGCCTTCGCGGAAGAAGTGATCGCGCCCGGCCTGTTGATCGGCGTTCAGCGAGTTGTCGAGGTTCCGGATCGGGTTCGGCGGATACGAGAGCTGGAGGATGAAGTCCGTGAACGCCTCCATGTCCTCGTCGGGGATCGGCGCGTGCCGGCCGAGCAGGTTGGTGAAGCCGCCCTGGAACTTCTTGAACCCCGCGCGCTCGTCGAAGGCCCCGCTGTCCGGCTGCGCGGTGGACGCGTCGTTGCCGCCCGTGCGGTCGCCGCGCCAGTGCATCGGGCCGTGGTTGGCCATGCCGCGCAGGCTCTGGGTCGTCATGGGCCCTTTCATGGGCTTCAGCGAGGTATCGGCGGGGAACGGCGGGTTGATGTTCGTGAACGGCCCAGGGTTCGTCACGGTCTCCCCGTCGGGGTTGCCGAGGTCCCATGCCAGGCTATCGAGGTCGCCGAAGACGTGGCAGCTCGCGCACGACGAGTCGCCGTGGGCCGACGAGAAGCTCGCGTCATGGAGGAACCTCCGCCCGCGGACCACGCTCTCCGGCTCGGGGTTGTGGAGGGCGATGTGGGCCGTCTCGGCGTGCGTGGACGTGTTGACGACGGAGATGGAGTTGTCGAAGCGCGTGAGCACGTACAGCCGGCCGCGCGGCTGATCGAGCGCGAGCCCGCTCGGCCCGCCGCCGGTGACCTGGATCTGGCTCGCGAGGCTCGGCGTGAAGGTGTCATTCTCGATCTGGGCCGTCTGGAAGACGCCGACCTTGCTCGACCCGAACGCGGCGACGTAGAGCTTCGATCCGTCGCTCGTCACCGCCATGTCGACCGGCGTGGCCAGGCTCTTCGCGTTCTCGGCGTTGGGCACCGGAGCGCAGCAGGTCGAGTAATCGATGTGCTTGTTCAGGTGCCGCGGCAGGACCGAGCCGCCGCTGCCGAGCACGGAGATCCGGCTCTCGTGCAGGTGTCCACGGACGCTCGTGCCCGCGAAGGTGCCCGGGCCCTCGAAGCGATCGAGGTTGAACGCCTCGGTGTTGGAGACGTAGACCTTCCCGTTCGCCGGGTTGACGACCATGTTGTAGAGGACGGTCCCGACGCCGGTGAAGAAGCCGGCGCTGCCGGGCCGCTGGACAGGGGGATTGGCCGTGGCGTCGATGACGAAGACGTCCTTGTCCGGCAGCGAGAACATGACCGAGTCGTCCCAGGGGTTGCCCCCGGCGTCGACCCAGTGGGCGCCGTTGTGCTGGACGATGAGCGACGTCGTCAGCTGCGGCTCCCCGAGGTGGTTGGTGAACGGCGGCAGCATGCCGCCTTCGTCCTCCACGATCGCGCGGTGCACGGCGGTCGTGCGGTTGCCGGTGTGGAAGCCGGCGGCGTACACCGAGGCCCCGTCCGGGCTGACCGCGAGCGCCCGCGGCGTGTCGGTGAAGAAGGAGAGGATCGTGAGGGGCGTGCCCCCGAGCGACGGTTGGGTCGCGACGGCGTTCGCGTTGAACACCCAGACGTCGGCGCGGCCGACCCCGGGCGTCGTCAGCTGCGGATCGAACGGGGCGTTCTGGCCCCGGTGGGCGGCGGTGATGAACGCGCGCGAACGCCCGGGACCAGCGAAGACGATGTCCCGCGGCTCGTCCCCGACGAGGAGCGTGCGCACGACCCGCGGCCGCAAGGGGAACGAGACGTCGACGACGCTGACGCTATCGGAGAGGTGATTGACGACCCACACCTCGCCGTCGTTGCGCGCCGCGACGGCGACGGGCTCGAGGCCCACGCTCACGGAAGAGATGTGCGTCAGACCACCCGACGAGACGTAGAAGATCTCCAGGCGGCCGTCGGGTGTATTGGCCGCGAAGAGCAGGTTACGACTTGGTGAGAGCGCGAGCGGTCGGACCTGACCGCTCTCGAAGAGGGTGTACGACGGAGCCGCCTCCGCGGGGGGTCCGACAGCGAGGCAAACGAGCGTGGCAGCGGTGAAGAGCAGGCGATTCTGGGAGCGCAGTGCACGATGTGGGCGCATACCGACCTCCTTGCCAGGGGGCTTTGGCAAAAGGACTCCTCAGTGTAGAAGTGCACGGTTATCCTTGAGGAATCAAGAACTTCCTGATGTCGTTAGCGTGCTCCCTGTTGCGCAGCCAACAAGGGTGACGTCGTGATGCGGCCGTGTCGCATTTGTCGAGTGTCTCGCCGCGTGTCGCGTCGTGTGGCTCGTCGCGTGTATGCGCGAACTGCCTACACAGTGGCCGCGTCAACGACTGTGGTGTTCACCAGCGGAGGCTCCGGCGCGCCGTGAGCGCAGCTCGCCGCGAGGACCGCCAAGGAGAAGGAGAGCGGCGCCGCGCGCGCCGCGAGACTGGCAAGGAGGTCGTCTCGCAGGGGTCGAACGACCGGTGGATTCCTGTTGCTGGCGGCATCCATCGCCGCCGCGCGGAGCGCCTGGACCGCCGGCGCGGCTCGAGACTAGGATCGTCCCCCGTACACATCGAGCCTCGGGAGATCGCCATGTGCCGGAACATCAGGACGCTGTTCAACTTCGAGCCGCCGGCGACGGAGGAGGAGATCCGGGCGGCGTCGCTGCAGTTCGTGCGGAAGCTGAGCGGCTTCAACCGGCCGTCGCAGGCCAACGAAGCGGCCTTCGCGCAGGCCGTGGACGACGTCGCGGCCGCCGCGCGCGTTCTGATGGCGTCGCTGTCCACGACCGCCGCGCCGCGGGACCGCGAGGTCGAGGCGGTCAAGGCGCGCGAGCGCTCGCGGCTGCGCTTCAGCCGGGGCTGAGGCGCGGGGCCGCCGCGCCGTCCGGGCGCGCATACGCCCGGGAGAGCGCGCCGAGCGCGGCGTTCCCCGGCGCGCGCTCGCCCGCGCCGCGCTCGGCCGGCCCTCGGGCTATCGTGTCGTGCCGCGCGCCTTGCGCGCCATTGCGCGCCCCTTGCCCTCGCGGCGAGGGCTCGGCGCGGAGGGCTCTCCTTGCCGTGATTGCGCCGTCTGCAGTGATTGCGGTGATTGCCCTGCCCGCGCTTCCCGGGCTCGCCGCTCTGGCAAGCACACGACGCGCGCGGCGATGGTCATGCCCTCGAGGAAGGCCTCGTGCGTCGCGGCGCCGTACTTCAGGCCACGCGCCGAGGAGACCAGGGTGTCCGCCAGCTGGCGCCCGGTGACCCCCGCGGGCTCGTAGGCGGCCGCGAGCCCGGAGGCGCGCAATGCCTCGGCCACGGCCTCGACGAACCGCCCCTCGTGCTCGGCGACGAGGGGGCCGACGAGCTCGTTCGCGGCGGTCGAGAGATCCGCCGCGTCGGCCCCGAGCGCGCCAACGAACCGGCCGATCCACGCGTCGAACGCGGCCACGAGCCGGTCCTCCAGGGGGCGCTCCGCGTCGGCGAGCGCGGCGGCGGCGGCGGCGAGCGCTGTGTCGAGGAAGTACCCCACGGACGCGCGGAAGAGCTCCTCCTTCGTGGCGAAGTGGAGGTAGAGGCCCTGCCGCGAGACGCCCGCCGCGCGCGCGACCTCGTCCATCGACGTCTTCCGGAAGCCGAAGCGCAGGAACACCGTGAGCGCCGCGTCCATCAGCTTGCGGCGGCGCAGATCCTCGGCGGGTCTGTCGGTGGAGCGCGGCTCGCCCTCGTTCACGATGGTCAGCATTGACAATTGAAGACCATATTGTCAACAGGAACCTTGACGGTGCGCAGGTGGACTGCCAATAACGTCGAGTGCGCCAGCCCGCCTCCCCGGCCGATCCTCCCGCGCTCTCCCCCTCCCGCGCCGGCCGGGGGGTGAAGATCGGCGTGGTCGCCGCGGCCGCCACGCTCCTCGTCGTCGCTCAGCGCATGGGGCTGTTCGAGCTCTTCGGAGAGCCCGCGCGCATCAAGCAGGCGCTGCTCTCGCTCGGGCCGTGGGGGTATGTCGCGTTCGTCCTGGCGTACGCCGCGCTCCAGCCGTTCGGCGTGCCGGGCACGGTGTTCATCCTGGCGGCGCCGCTCATCTGGCCCTGGCCGGTGGCGTTCGCGCTCTCGATGGCGGGCACCATGGCGGCGAGCGTCGTGGGCTTCTCGTTCGCGCGCTTCGTCGCCCGCGACTGGGTCTCTGCGCGGGTGCCGGCGCGCTTCCGCGCCTACGACGAGGCCCTGAAGCGGCGGGCGTTCCCGACGGTGTTCTTGCTCCGCCTCGTCCTCTGGATGCCGCCCATGCTCCACGTCTTCTTCGGCCTCTCCGGGGTGCGCTTCTGGACGCATTTCTGGGGCTCGCTGGCCGGGTACACCCTGCCGCTCCTGGCGACTGCCTATTTCGGTCAACGGGTCTTCGACGCCCTGCGCGACGCGCCCCCGTCGGCGTGGGCCGGAATGGGCGCCGCCGCGGTGGCCGTCATGGTCCTCCTGTGGCTCGCCAGGCGCTGCTCCAGGCGCGACGTCGTCCCCTCATGACAGATCTCGGCATCGCGACAGGCGCTGTCTCGCGCAAACATGCGCGCCGCTTGCTCGCCGATGGCACCGCAGGATAGCGTCCGCCAATGGCGCGAATCCACCTGATCATCGGCCCCGTGGGCGCAGGGAAATCGACGTTCGCACAGCGGCTCTACCGGGATCACGCCGCCCTCCGGTTGAACCTGGATGAATGGATGGCGCGGCTGTTCCGCCCCGACCGGCCCGACACGGGGATCATCGAATGGTATCACGAGCGCACCGCGCGCTGCATCGAGCAGATCTGGAGCCTGACGAGGAGCTCGATCGACGTGGGCACGAACGTCGTGCTGGAGATCGGCCTGATCCGCCGGCGCGACCGCGAGCGGCTGTACAAGCGGGTGGACGCTGCGGGGTACGAGCTCACCGTCTATGTGCTCGACGCGCCCCGCGAGCTGCGTCGCGAGCGGGTCGAGCAGCGCAACCTCGAGAAGGGCGAGACGTTCTCCATGGTGGTTCCACCGGACATGTTCGAGCTGGCGAGCGACATGTGGGAGCCGCCCGAGGAGCCCGAGCGCAGCGGGCACGACATGCGGTTCATCGACACCACGGGCGGCTGATCCGAGCACGAGAGTCCCGGCCGCCGCCGAACCGTTCCACCCCGTGTCCGGCCCGGACGGCGACGGCGCTGCTCGAAGCTGCCGAGTCGAGTCGATGAACCGGAATCGACGAAATTTCCTCGCGTCACCGCGCGCCGCTGGGCGCTGTCCAGGCCCTCGCGCGTTGAAAGCCCGCCGTCGGAGGCTATGCACCAGGCATGCGTGAGCGTCGCCCCAGCCAGACGGCATCCATCGTCGCCCTCCTCCGGGCGCTCGCAGACCAGGGCCTGACCGATGTCCCGGGCTTCGAGGATCCGGTCGCCCACCGGCTGCTGTCGCGCGGGTGGAGCGCCGCGCTGGAGCTGTTCGCGCGCCGGCTCCGGGGCCTGGACCCGGCGAAGCGCGCGCGCGCCCTCGCCCGGCTCTCCGCGGTCCCGCTGCGCGTGATGGCCATCGACATCGAGCTCGAGCGCGCGGTGGAGCTCGGGTGCCGCCAGGTCGCGTGCCTGGGGGCGGGGCTCGACACGCGCGCCTTCCGGATGAAGGCGCTCTCGGCGACCCGCTTCTTCGAGATCGATCACCCGGCGACGCAGGCCTTCAAGCGGCGCAAGGCGGCGGGGCTGTCGCCGCTCGTGGAGCAGCTGACCTACGTGCCCGTCAACTTCGAGCGCGACGCGCTCGCCGCGTGCCTCTCGGCGGCCGGCCATCGACCCGACGAGCCCACCGCGTGGATCTGGGAAGGGGTCGTGATGTACCTGTCGGACGAGGCGCTCCGGTCGACGCTGCGGGCGCTCGCCGACGCCTCGGCGCCGGGCAGCGTCCTCCTCGTGAACTACATGGAACCCCCCGCGCCGCGCCGCGTGCAGCGCGTCCTCCGCCTGCTCACGTGGCTCTGGAGCGAGCCGCTCATCGGCCTGCGCCGGCGCGAGGTGATGCTCGCGGAGGTCGAGCGGGCCGGGTTCCGCGTGGTGCGCGACACGGGCGCGGCGGACTGGGCCCGGCAGCTCGGCGCCCCGTTCGCGCCGTCCAACCCGGCCGCGAACACGCGGCTCCTCGTCGCCGAGCGGCCCGGCCCGGGCGCTGCCCCGCCGCCCGTCCGCCCGCCGAGCTGACCCGGTCGGCGGCGCGCCTCAGCCCCCGCGCCTCAGCTCCACGTCGCGGAGCGCCGAGGGTGGCGAGTCTCGATGGCCTCGGCGTGCCCCCGCAGCCCGCGCGCGGCCGGGAGGTTGCCATGCTCCTCGAAGACGTCGGCCAGGGAGAGCCCGAGCACGACGATCTGCTGGGGCTTCTCCAGCGCGCCGACGGCCGGGGCCACGGAGCCCAGCAGCTCGAACGCCCGCCGCCACGCCATCGCCGCGGCGTCCGGCATGTCGGCGTTGAGCGCCGCGTGGCCAGAGCAGCGGTGCATGTCCGCCGCGAACTCGTGGCTCCCGCGGCGGTTCGCGAGCTCTCCGGCGCGCGCGTACGCCTCCGACGCGTCCAGGAAGCGGCGCTGCTTGCTGTGCAGGCTGCCGAGCGAGGCGTAAGCCTCGGGGATGATCGCGAGCAGGCCGCGCCGCTCCGCCTCCTTCAGCGCGGCGACGAACACCCGATGCCCCTCCTCGACCACGCCCGCCGCGATCATCGAGCGCGCGCGCTGCATGGCGATGTGGACGGCCTCCTCGCCCAGCCCCCGGCTCGCCAGCATCTCCTCGGCCTGTTGCTGGAGCCGCGCAGCCTCGGCGTGCCGCCCCGCATGAAAACACGTGTCCGCCTCGTGCAGGAGGCGCCGCGCGGGGAGGAGCTCCGGGGCGCGGAGGGGCGAGTCGGCGGCGATGCGCAGCTCCAGATCGGCGGGGAGGCGCCGCCCGCGCGCCGAGAGATCGGTGAGCACGCGCTCGAGATCGGCGATGGCCGGGCCGTCGGCCTCCGGCCACACGACGCGGGACGCGCCCTCGCCGAGGCGCGCGAGCAGGTCGCCGACGCTCGAGTGGACAGGGTCGACCAGGACCCAGCGCACGAGCGCGAGGTCGGGGCAATGCGCGAGCCAGAAGAGGTCGCGGGCATAGGCGCGCGGGTCGTCGATGTGCTGTGGCGCCAGCACGACGACCGCGGTCCCGTCCGGGGCGCTGGCGGCGACGTGCGCCGCGAGGGCGCTGGCGAAGGTGTCGAGCGGCTCGCGCAGCGGGCCCTGCTCGGGCGTCGCGAGCGCCGCCGGGGCGCCGAGCTCACGGGACAGCGAGCGCTCTCGGGCCGCCCAGCCGCGGCTGGGTCCGTAGACCGGATCTGCCAGGACCCACACGGGACGGGGCGCCGGGCCCGCCTCGCCGAGCGCCCGCAGCAGCGCCAGCGTGTGCCCGTGGACGTGTGCCGGCACGATCACGTGCAGCAGTCGGGCTCGCTCGCCCGTGAAGATGGCGCTGAGCGCGCTGGCGAAGTCGTGGATCATGTCGCGGTTCCGGGCGGATTCTTGCTCCGATCGCCGCGGAGGCCAAGCGGAGGCGCCAGCGTCGCGAGGCGGGGCCTCCCCTGCGCCTGCGCCACGGGCCCCCTCCCGCCCGGGGATCCCTGGCGGGCGGCCAACGCGCGTCGCAGGACGCCACGGTCGAGGCGATGTGTCTCAGGGGGAGCGATCCCCGGGATCCGTGGATGTGGTGACGAGGAGCACGCGCGGGCGCTCGGCGCGGTTTGGCCCGGGCATTGCTGACCAACATGGCCAACGGACATCGTTGACTGAAGGCAGGATGAAGCTGGGAGCTGGACGAGACAGCTAGAAGCCAGCGCAGAGAGTCGTCGAGAAACCGCCGGGCGCGCCGAGGGGGCAGAGCCGCTGGGCGTGGTCGAGCGCGGAGGAGAGGATACCGTGAAAACAGGGATTCGGTCGCTGCTCCTGGGCAGCATGGTCATCGGTTGCGTCGGTGTGATCGGTTGCGGAGGCAGCAAGCCTCAGCCGGAGGGACCGGCCGAGAAGGCGGGCGAGGCCGTGGACGACGCTGCGCGCGACGTCAAGGACGAGGCGAAGGACGCGGCGGAGTCAACGGGCGACGCCGCCGAGAAGGCAGGGGACAAGATCGAGGAGAAGACGGACAAGTAGCCCGAGGCGATCTCGGGCTGTTCGCGCGGTGAGGGGCGAGCCCGCGCGCTCGTCCCTCACCGCGCGTCGAACCATGAACAAGGCTGGCCGGAGCGCCTCGCGCGCGAGATCGCCCGGCCGGCGATGAAACCCGGACGACCCCGGCCGCGTCGAGGCGCGGCGCACCATGGAGGCAGGAAGATGAAAGCGACGTCATTGCTCGAGAAGCAGCATCGCAAGGTGGAGTCCCTCTTCAAGCAGCTGGAGAGCGGCAGATCGGATCCTGCGCTCGTCCTCGCCGAGCTCGCGAACGAGCTCGCCGCGCACATGGCGATCGAGCAGGAGACGTTCTATCCCGCCGTGCAGCAGATCAAGGAGGACGTGATCCTCGAGAGCTTCGAGGAGCACGCCATCGCCGAGCTCGCGCTGAAGCGGCTGCTCTCGACCTCCCCGGAGGATCTCTCGTTCAAGGCGCGGGTGACGACGCTGAAGGAGCTCATCCAGCACCACGTCGAGGAGGAGGAAGGGGAGCTCTTCCCGGCGGTCGAGAAGGTTGTGGACGAGAAGCGCCTCACCGAGCTCGGCAAATCGATGAAGGCGGAGTTCGAGCAGCGGCTGGCCGAGGGCTACGAGACGCTGCTGCCGGCGGGCTACAAGAAGACGTCCGCGGACAAGGCGAGCCACACGATCCACGAGGGCCACGCGAACGGCGCGGCCCGGGCCTGACGAGGCCTTGCTCGAGGGGAGAGGTCGAGCGGCGATCCGGCGGTGAGACATGGAAGACGCGATCGGCTGGGTCAGCTCTGGCATCCTCGTCCTGACGGTCGGCAATCAGGTCTACAAGCAGTGGAAGAGCAAGACGAGCCAGGGCGTCTCCAGGTGGCTCTTCGTCGGCCAGCTGGCCGCGTCGATCGGGTTCGTCATCTACAGCTGGATGCTCGAGAGCTGGGTCTTCGTGGCGACGAACTCGCTCATGGTCGCGAACGCGCTCGCCGGCGCGACGATCGTCTATCTCCAGCGGAGGCGCGGCGCGCCTCGATCGGCGGAAGCGGAAGACGATGCCAGGGCCCGGCGGGCGTTCAAGCTTCCGCGCGCCGCCGGCCCGCGAGGGCGGCACCTGAGAGGCGGCCGCCGCTCGCTGGCGTGCGGTGTCCTGTCTCGCACGAGTGGAATTCGAAGCAAACGAACACAACTCCATGCGACACGCGCGCTTCTCTCCGCACAGGCGCGCGGGAAGCCCGCCAATCGAGCCTGAACCGCTCAAGCATGCAAAAGTGAAGCAGGATCGGTCGATGTTGAGCATGCGTCGAATGCCCCATAGACTCGACGGATGCTTACCACTTGGACGCCTTCATGCGCCGTCGCGCTCGCCGCGACGTTGATCGGTTCTGTGCTGTCGGGCTGCGTCGGTGAGGTGGGCGACGCGTCGATCGATGGCGAAGGCGGCGGGCCGTCGAGCGGCGCCGGGGTCGAGGTCCACAACGGAGACTCCGGCAGCGGGCCGAGCACCAGCAGCGGCGGCTCGGCCACGGCGGGCGCCGGTGGCGCCGGAAGCTCGTCTGCGCAGGGCGCCGGTGGCTCGGCCACGGCAGGCGCCGGCGGCGCCGGAAGCTCGTCTGCGCAGGGCGCCGGCGGCTCGGCGACGGCAGGCGCTGGCGGCGCCGGCGGCTCGGCCACGGCAGGCGCCGGCGGCGCTGGCGGCTCGGCCACGGCAGGCGCCGGCGGCTCGTCCGCCGAGGGTGCCGGCGGCTCCTCTGCGCAGGGCACCGGTGGCTCGGCCACGGCCGGCACCGGTGGCTCGAGCGGCGAGGGCTCCGGGAGCGGCGCCGGCGGCTCGGGCGGCGCCGCGGGCGCGGCGCAGCTGTGCGTCGATACGATCAACGAGCACCGCGCCACGCTCGGCTTGCCGCCCCTCGCGCGCTGGGTCGAGGCGGAGTCGTGCTCCGATAAAGAGGCCGAGTCCGATGGGAACACCGGCGAGTTTCACGGCGCGTTCGGCGCTTGCGACGAGAATGCCCAGAACGAGTGCCCCGGGTGGGGAGGCCCGCCGGACTCGATGATCGTCCCATGTTTGCAGCTCATGTGGGACGAAGGGCCGGGCGAGGATTTCGAGAAGCACGGCCACTACATCAACATGAGCAGCACCCGGTACACGAAGGTGGCTTGCGGGTTCCACACCTTCGCTGACGGCAGCGTGTGGGCGGTGCAGAACTTCCGATGACGGACCGGAAGCATCCGTCGAATTTTCCGGAGAATTGAACAGGGAGGCGAGTCCGTCGCGCTACTTCCGCGCGCTCGGGTCGATACCGTCCGCGCGCATCTTCTCTGCGGCGGCCGGTCCGGCGACCGTGCCGACCGGGTGCGTGTACCAGCCGTTCGGGTCGGCCTTGCCCGGCTCCTCGCGGACCTTCAGGACCGTGAACATCCCGCCCATGTCGATGTACGAGAAGGGCCCGTCGCCCCCCTTCATCGGCAGGCTGTTCGGGGGGATCGGCATGGGCATCTCGCCCATGCCGCCCATGCCCGTCGTCCCCATGGTCATGTAGTCGGGCATCACGCGCCTCATACGTCGGTCGAGCGTGCGCGTATCGGCGCCGACCATATTCGGCAGCCCGTGACCCATTTGCATCATCACATGGTGGGTCATGTGGCAGTGCACGGCCCAGTCGCCCGGCTCCTCGGGCACGAACTCGATGACCCGCGTGCTGCCCACCGGCACCAGGACCGTGGTCTCCGGGTACTGCGCGGACGCGGGGACATACCCGCCGTCCGTCGCCGTGACCTGGAACGAGAGCCCATGCAGGTGGATCGGGTGGTGGTCCATCGGCCCCAGGTTCCCGAGGCGGACGCGCACGCGCTCGCCGCGGCCGACCACGAGCGGCGCCGTCGCCGGGAACGCCTTGCCGTTGAAGGTGAGCACGTTGAAGTCGCTCATCGCGTTCGGGTCCGGCCGGCGCGCTCCCGGCCTGATCAGCCACTCGTGCGTCATGAGCACGAAGTCCCTGTCCACGCGCGGCCCACGAGGCTTCTTCGGATGCACGATGAACATCCCCACGCCGCCGAGCGCGATCTGGGTCATCTCGTCGAAATGGGAATGGTACATGTACGTCCCCGGGTACCGGACCACGAACTCGTAGACGTATGTTTCCCCGGGCGGGATCGGACGCTGGTTGAGCCCCGACACTCCGTCCATCCCGTTCGGGAGCACGAGCCCATGCCAGTGCACCGACGTCGGCTCTGGCAGGCGGTTCGTGACGTAGATCCGGAGCCGGTCCCCCTCGACGGCCTCGATCGTCGGCCCGGGCGTGCTCCCGTTGTAACCCCACGCCTCGGTCTTCAACCCGGGCGCGAGCTCGTGCTGGATCGGCTCGGCGATGAGGTGCCCCACCTTGACCCCATCCACGACCCGCCAGGGGAGCGTGCTGCCGTTGGGCGTCACGACCGCAGGCTGATTCCCTGCCCCCGCGATCCGGGCGCCGGCGGGCTGCCCCGCGGCCTGCTCGGGGCGCTCCTGCGCATGGGCCAGCCCTCGCGTGAGGAGGGCAGCGCCGGCGGCGAGGCCGCCCACGTGGATGAAAGAACGTCGATCCATCTCAGTGTCCTCCTCCGCTCTCTGCGGCTCCGGACATCGGAGCAGGAGCGATCGTGCCCATCACCTCCACGCGACGCCCGGCCAGGATGGCGTCGAAGGCGGCGCGTGAGGTCCAGTAGTCGCGCAACGCGTCCACCTGCGCGAGCTCCGCGTCGAGCTGCTCCCGGCGGGCCTGGAGCAGCTCGAAGACCCCAGCCTGCATCGCGTTGTACTGGAGCAGCGTCTGCTCCAGGACGCGCGTCCGGGCCGGGACGAGGACACGCTGGTGATGCAGGGCGCGCGCGTGCGCCGACGCCAGCCGGTTCTGCGCTGCACGGACCGCCGAACGCACGTCGATGGCGCGCCCGTGGTACCGCTCGAGCAGGCTGTCGAACTCCGCCGTATGCGCCATCGTGGCGCCCTGCTTCCGATCGAAGAGCGGCAGCGTGAGCCGGAGCCCGGCGCCGACCCGCCATGCCTCGTCCTCCCGCTCGCCGCGCACGCCGACGGACAGGTCCGGCAACCACCCCGCCGTGCGCGCGAGGCCGGCGCGGCCGGCCGCGGCCTCGAGCCGGCTGCGCAGCTCAGCGAGCTCGAGGCTCGCGGAGAGGGCGCGCGCCTCAGGCCGCGGCGGCATGGCGAGCTTCTCGGGCGCATGAGGGATCTCGTCCGCGATACGCCAGGAGGTCTCCGCCCCGGAGAGCCCGAGCAGCCGCTGGAGCTGCTCGCGCCGGTCGAGGAGCTCCAGCTCGATCCCGGCGACGGCGACGCGGGCAGCCTCATACCCCGCCTCCTGCGTCGCGACGTCGAGCTCCGGCACGTTGCCCGCCTCGAAGAGCGCCCGGGCGGCGTCGCGGGCAGCCGCGAACGCATCCAGGGCCCTGTTCGCTAGGGCGAGGCGCTGCTGGGTCGCCTGCGCGGCATAGAACGCCGCCCGAACGGAGTAGCCGAGCTCGACCACCGCGCCCGCAGCGCGGTAGCGCGCGGCCTCGTGATCCGCCCGCGCCGCCCGCTCGCCGAGCGGTGCCAGGATGGCCGAGGTCAGATCGAACTCGACCCCGAGCTCGACGCGCGTGTGCTCGAGCGTCCCCTGCCGCGGCGTCACCTGCACCTCGAGCTCGGGGTTCGGCAAGACACCTGCTTGCACCAGGTTGCCCCGGGCCACACCGACCTCGCGGAGCGTGGCGCGGAGCTCGCGGTTGTTGAGCAGCGCGACCCGCACGGCGGCGTCCGCGGTGAGCGGTCGCGAGAGCAGCGGCCGCGCGTCGCTGGTGGTCGCCGGCTCGACCTCCTCCGAAGCGGTGCTCGACGGAAGGTCCAGACGAGACAGCTCGCGGATGCGGCCGAGATCGGAGGCCGCCGACGGGGCGGCGCAGCCGGCCGCTGCGGAGAGCGAGAGCCCCGCGGCGAGCAGGCGTGCGCGCCAGGGATCAATGCGCATGGCTCGGCTCCGAGGTGCTGGGCGGCGTGTGGCCGTGAGGGTGGCTGTGATCGCCGCCGGTGGGCTGGGGATCAGCGGCACCGGCGGACTTGGAATCAGCGCCACCGCTCTCGATGCTTGATGTGTTTGTCAGAGCGTTCCACCACGACATGGTCGTTCCTCCTGAAGAGCTCATCGCCGGGAGCTCGGTCACCCAGGTACACAGGTCGTCAGCGCGCGCCTGGTTCCAGGCGGACGGCCGTGAGCGCTCTGCTTCCGGGCTGCACCTCGCAGACGCGGGGAGCCCGGCGGCATTACACCGCCGGCTCGATCCGCCGGACTGATATCAAGGCGCTCCGGCGCAGACCCCGTGCTCCCGGGCGACACTCCCGCATTCATCGGGCGCCGCACCGGCGAGGTCGGCCTGGGCGCCGCCCGCGCTGTCCCGGGCGCGCGCCAGGCGCTCAGCGGAACCGCGGCCGAACTTCAGGAACACCGCCGGCGTGACGACGATGTCGAGCAGCGTCGACGAGAGCAGGCCGCCGAGGATCACGACCGCGACGGGCTGCAGGATCTCTTTGCCCGGCTGGCCCTTGGACAGCGCGATGGGCACGAGCGCCAGGGCGGCGGTGAGCGCGGTCATCAGCACCGGAACGAGGCGTTCCAGCGAGCCGCGGACGATCATGGCCTCACCGAACGACTCGCCCTCTTCCTTCATGAGGTGGATGTAGTGCGAGATCATCATGATGCCGTTGCGCGAGGCGATGCCGCACAGCGTGATGAACCCGACGAGGGTCGCGACCGAAAGGACCCCGCCGGTGAGCACGACGGCGAGCACCGAGCCGACCAGAGCGAGCGGGATGTTCAAGAGGATCTGGAGGGCCACGGTCCACGAGCGGAACTGGGAGTAGAGGACCACCAGCATCCCGGCGAGGCTCGCGATCGAGAGCCATCCGATCAGCCGCGACGCCGAGCGCTGGCTCTCGAACTGCCCGCCGTACGTCGCGTAGTAGCCCGGCGGCTTCGGGATCGCGTCCACGGCGCGCTGGAGTTTGCTCACGACCTGCTCCAGATCGCGCCCCGCCACGTTGGCCGAGACCACGATGCGCCGCTGCGTGTCGTCGCGGCTGATCTGGTTCGGCCCCATGCTCTCCGTCACGTCGGCGAGGTCGGCCAGCGGCACCTTCGCGCCGCTGGGCGTATCGACGAGCGTGCGCCGCAAGGCGTCGATGTCCTCGCGGAGCTCCGGCGGGTACCGCAGCACCACATCGATGGTCCGCTGCCCCTCCAGAAGCTGTGTGACGGTACCGCCCGCGAGGGCGAGCTCGAGCATCTCCGAGAGCTGCCCCGCGTTGACCCCGAGCTGCGCCGCGCGCTCCCGGTTCACCTTGATGGCGATCTGCGGGATGAGCACCTGCTGCTCGATCTGCAGATCCTTCACCCCGGCGACGCCCTGAATCGCGTCGCGCGCCGCCTTCCCGAGGCGCCGCAGCTCGCCGAGATCCTCTCCGAAGATCTTCACGGCCACCTGTGCACGGACGCCCGAGAGCAGGTGGTCGAGCCGGTGCGAGATCGGCTGGCCTACGTTGATCGCAACGCCGGGGATCTTGTCGAGTTGGTCGCGGATGTCGCCGAGGATCGCCTCCCGCTCACGCCCGGACGCCCTGAGGTCGACATCGATTTCGCTGTAGTGGACCCCCTCCGCGTGCTCGTCCAGCTCGGCTCGGCCGGTCCGCCGCCCGGTCGACACGACCTCGGGGACCTCGTGGATCAGCTGCTCGGCGAGCGTGCCGAGGCGGCTCGACTCGGCGAGCGACGTGCCCGGCCTGGCGATGACGTTCACCGTGAGCGTCCCCTCGTTGAAGGGCGGGAGGAACTCGCCGCCCAGGAACGGCACCGCCGCCGCGGCGGCAAGGACCAGCGCGCCTGCCGCCGCCATCACGGCCCCGGGGTGCCGCAGCGACGCCGCGAGCACGCGCCGGTCCGTGGCCTTGAGCTTGCGCACCAGCCAGCCGTCCTCGTGGCTCATGCGCTTCATCGACGGCAAGAGATAGGAGCAGAGCGCGGGAGTGACCGTCAGGGATACAACCAGCGATGCAAGGATCGACACGATGTAGGCGACCCCGAGCGGAGCGAAGAGCCGCCCCTCGATGCCGCTCATGGCGAACAGGGGAACGAAGACCAGGACGACCAGGATCGTCGCGAAGACGATGGAGCTCCGGACCTCGCTCGACGCGTCGCGGATGACGTCCATCGCCGGCCGCGGCGAGGCGAGCGCCCTGTTCTCGCGCAGGCGCCGGAACACGTTCTCCACGTCCACGATGGCGTCGTCGACGAGCTCGCCGATCGCCACCGCGAGACCGCCGAGCGTCATCGTGTTGACCGACAGGTCGAAGGCCCGGAACACGAGCGCGCTCACGATGAACGAGAGCGGGATGGCGGTCAGCGTGATCGCGGTCGTCCGGAAGTTGAGCAGGAACAGGAAGAGGACGATCGTGACCAGGATCGCGCCGTCGCGCAGCGCCTCGACCACGTTGTGGACCGCGCCCTGGATGAAGGTCGCCTGCCGGAAGAGGTGCGGGTTGATGGTGACGCCCGCGGGCATCGACCTCTGCAGCTCGGCCACGGCCTTGTCGATGCTGCCGGTGAGCGCGACGGTGTCGGCCCCCGGCTGCTTCTGCACCGAGAGGATCACGGCGGGCTTGCCGTCGATCGACCCGTCGCCGCGCTTGATGCGCGCGGCCTCTTGCACCGTGGCGACCTGCGCCAGGGTCACCGGCGTCCCGCTCCGCATGGCGATGACGGTCGCGGCGATGTCCGCTTCGGTCCGGGCGCGGCCGAGCGTCCGCACGAGGAACTCCAGCCCCCGCCGGTCGACGTAACCGCCGGTGGTGTTGGCGTTCGCGCCGCTCAGGGCGCGCGAGATCTCGTCGAGCGACACCGCCGCGGCCGCGAGCTTGGCCGGGTCGACGGTGACCTGGATCTGGCGGACCTCGCCGCCGATGGGGATCACCTGCGCGACCCCCGGGATCGTGAGCAGCCGCGGCCGGATCACCCAGTCGGCCTGGGTCCGGAGGGTCATGGGAGAGACCCCATCGCCCTGCACCCCGATCAGCAGGATCTCCCCCATGATCGAGGCGACGGGCCCCATCTGCGGCGTGACGCCCTTCGGGAGCTGCTCCGTCACCGTGGCGAGGCGCTCGGCGACGAGCTGTCGGTCACGGTAGATGTCCGTGGACCAGTCGAACTCGACGTACACGACGCTCAGCCCGACGCCCGAGGTAGAGCGCACGCGCTCGACCCCGGGCGCGCCGTTCATCACCCGCTCGAGGGGCACCGTGACCAGCGTCTCCACTTCCTCGGGCGCCAGCCCGGGAGCCTCGGTCATGAGGGTGACCGTCGGCCGATTCAGATCAGGAAAGACGTCGATCGGGAGCTTCAGGAGCGAGTACGTCCCGTAGACGAGCACCAGCGCCGCCGCGGCGATGACGAAGAGGCGGTTCCTGAGAGAGAAGCGGATCAGGTAGTCGAACATCGTCTCTGCTAGCCCCCGGCGGCGAGGAGGACGGCCATGGCGCCGTCGACGACCACGCGCTCTCCCGCCGTCACGCCCGCCGTGATCCCGATCGCGCCGGCGGACTTCGGCCCGATCGCGACCGCGCGCAGCTCGAACCCCTCGGGGCCGGTCTTCACGACGACCGTGGGCGTGCCGCTGCGATCGAGCAGCGCCGAACCCGGGACCACGACGCTCTCGACGGGCGCGCTCCCTGCCATGCTGATGTTGACGAGCGCGCCGACGCGCGCGCGCCGGTCCTTGTTGTCGAACTCGAAGAGCGCCTGGACGGTGCGGGTCGCCGGGTCGACAAGCGACGCGACGGCGAGGCGTCTGGCCTCGAAGCGCGCTGCGGGATCCGTGACGAGCGTCACCTCCGCGCGATCGCCCGCGAGGCGCGCTGCGTCCGCCTCCGGGATGCGCACGTCGACCCAGAGCGTCGCGAGATCGACGACGCGCCAGAGCTCGGTCCCCTCCGCGACCTGGGCGCCCGGGCTCACGCGGCCGGAGACCACCGTGCCGTCGATCGTCGCGCTGAGCCTCTGCGCGCCCGCCCCGCCCGAGAGCACCCCGACGTCCGCCCGGGCGCGCGCGACCTCGGCCCTGGCGACTTCCACGTCAACCTCGGCGGCCTGGATGTCCTTTTCGGCGACGATCCCCTTGAGCTCGCGGCGTCGTGCGAGCTCGCGTTCGGCCAGGCCGAGTCGCGCCTCGGCGGCGGCGACCCGGGACGCGGCGTCGCTGCGCGACAGCCCGAGCTGCGCGCTCTCCGCGCCGCCCAGGCTCGGCCGGAGCGTCGCGAGGAGCTGCCCCTTCTTCACGTCGTCGCCGAGCCGGAGGAAGCCGCCCTCGGGCGGGAAGAGGCGGCCGGACGTCGGGGCCACGACGGCGAGCTCGCCCGCGGGGCGCGCGACCACGGCGCCGATCTGCCCGAGGCTCGTGGCCAGCGCGCCGCGCTTCGCGCGCTCGGTGCGCAGCCCGAGCAGGAACTGGGTCTCGATCGGCACCCGGGCCACGTTCGGGTCTGCCGCGGCGCTGGCTGCGGGCTTTGCGGGCGCGCTGTGGTCCTCGCCGCCGTGCGCGTCGGCGCGCTCCCCGAGGCCCGTGACCGCGAGGGCCGAGGCGAGGGCGAGCGCGGCGGTGATGGACAGGGATCGGGCGCGGCTCACGAGGCCCCCTGCGGGAGCGCGGAGGGATCCTCGGGGCGACGGGTAGCGGCGGGCGGCTTCCGCCTCGAGCGACGCCCGAGCGCATACCCGATCCCGCCGCTGAGCACGGCCAGCGCTCCTGCGGCCGCCGCCAGACCGCCGAGGGGCACCTCTCGTCCCGGCGTCGTCCCGGTCGGCGCGGCGGCGGGCTCGATGGCGCCGAAGCGCAGATCCCCGACGAGCACGAGGTCGAAGGCGTCCCCGGCCTCGACCGACACGACCCCGTTGGCCGTTGCTCCTTCCGGGGCCGCGGGGAGCGCGACCTCATAAACGCCGGCGGCTGCCGTCTTCCCCGCGTCCGCGGCGAACGTCAGCCCTCCCTTCAGCTCGAGGCGGACACGCGCGCCTTCGACCGGCGCGCTGGAGTCGGCCCGAGCGACGTAGAGGCGCGCGGGCAACGGTCCTTCTGCCTTCTTGGCCGGGTACTTGATGACGACCGAGAACACCGCCGTTTCCCCGGACACGACGTGCTCTGTCCCGGTGCTCGCGGCGGTCGGCGCGGCGGGCGCCGCATGATCCTCGCCGCCGTGCGCGGAGGCGCGCGGGGCCGACGTGTAGATGGCAAGCGCCACGGCGCAGGCGAGGTGCTTCTTGTGCATCACGGTTCTTCTCCGAGCGCGCGGGACAGCTCCGCGCGGGCTTTCAGGTAGGCGGCGCGCGCCTCGAGGATCTGGACGCGCGCGCGGGCGACGCGCTCGGCGCGGGCGAGGGTGTCGAACAGATCGATCTGCCCTGCTGCGTAGCCCTTCTCGACCATCGCCTGCGCCTCGTCGAGCCGGGGAGCGATGGCCTGCCACCGCGCGAGGGCCGCCCAGCTCGCGTCAACCGCGGACTTCGCGCGTGTGACCGCTGCGCTGATCTGCCTGGCAGCGATCGCGCCCCGCTCGCTGGCGGAGCTCGCGTCGGCGAGCGCGCGGGCTCGCTCGGCCTGGTTCCGGTCGAAGAACGGCAGCGGCACGGAGAGCGTGATCTGAAGCTGCGTGCGCTCGTGCCGGACAGCGGTCGCCCCGTCCGGGCTCGGCAGCGCCGCGTCGCGCCCCTCCCGCTGGACCTCGACCCCGAGGCCCAGGGTGGGCTCCGGGAGCGCGCCGCGTGCGGCGAACGCGCGCCGTGCCTCGGCCTCTCCCGTCCGAGCCCGCCAGAGCCCAACCTCGGGCCGGCGGCGGAGCGCGGCGGCCACGAGCACGTCGCGGCCGCGGGCGTCTGGCGGCCGGACCGGCGCCTCCGCGACGCGGAGGGACGAGGGCTCCGCGGCGGCGATGAGCACCCCTAGCCGCGCCTGCGCGCGCGCGAGCTCGGCCTTCGCGCCGGCGAGCTCGGTCGTCGCACCGGCGCTCTCGGCGCTGGCCAGGATCGCGTCGAGATCCGACCGCTCACCGGCGCGGGAGGCCGCCGCGGTGCCAGCGGCAATGCGCTCGAAAACCCGGTCGAGCTCGGTCCAGACGGCGAGCACGCGCTGCGCTCGCTCGAGCTCGATGAACGCCTCGGCCGCCTCGGCGAGCCCGTCGAGCTTCAGCACCGCCCCCTCCAGCTCCGCGACGGCGACCTTCTGCTGGCCGGCGCGCGCCGCTGTGGCCGCGACCCCGACGACGTCGAGCCCTTGCTCGATGCCGACCGAGAAGGTCCGGTCCTCCGGGTGTCCGAACGGGGCGCCGAGATCGACGCCCCCCCTGAGCACGGGGTTCGTGCGGGGCCAGCGCCCCGCGCTGACGGCCTCCGCGCGTGCAGCGCGCGCGCCCTGCTTCGCCTCCACGGTCGCGGGGGACCGCGCGGCGGCGCGCGCCTTCACCTGGGCCCACGTCAGCGTCTCGCCGCGGGCGCCCGACGCGGGCACGAGCGTCAGCGTTGCAGCGAGGGCCGCGAACATCGCGCATCGGGTCCGGTGCGGCCGCCGGATCGTCATCTCAGTGCCCCTCGTGCCCCGTATGGCCGTCGTGTCCCTCGTGGCCGTCGTGCCCCGCCCCCGCAGGACCCTCGAGGTGGAACGCGAGCCGGAGCGAGGTCGCGGTCCCTCCGGCCGGCGTGATGCTGAGCACCCCATCCACGTGGTCCTGCTTGACCGGATCGATCTTGCCCCGCAGCACATCGGCCTTCTCGTCGTAGGCGAGCTGGGTCTCCTTCGCTCCCGCGACGACGGGGCGGAGGCTCGCCGTGACGCCCTTCGCGGAGCGAGGCTTCTCGGCCGAATCCAGCATCCAGACCGTGACGTCGCCGGTCTTCTCGAGCTTCACCTCGACATGACCCCCTGCGAGCGACTGGACGACGCCGCCATGCGGCGAGCCGTGGGCATGGTCGCCGGCCGGATGGTCGGTGGGCGCGTCGGCGAAGGCCGCCGTCCCGCTGGCCGGCACCGTGAGCGTCATCTTCATGGGCGCGCCGCGGACCTTCAGGTCCCATGTGTAATCCCCGTTGTCCGGCGCCGGGCCCTTGGCCGAGAGCGAGCCCTTCGCCTCGTTCGGCGCGAGCGTCAGGATCTGCTTCTCCCCCTTGCCCTTGGGCTCGATCGTGATGGTGCCGGTGACGTCCTTCGGCGGGATCGGCGTCCGGACCGCGTCGCTGACGTAGAGATCGATGGCGCCGTCGGCCCCGACCACGACCTCGACGTGGTTGTCGCCCTCCATCGTGACCAGGCCTCCGTGGCGAGGGTTGTGATCCGCGTGGGGGCGCGTGCTCGCGGCTCGGTCCTGGGGCGTCGGCGCAGGGGGCGGCGCCGCGGCCGGAGCCTGCGTCGGGGCGGCCTGTTCGTGATCGTGGCCAGGTGTCTCCTTCGTGGAGCAGGCCACAAGCGGGATCGAGACGAGCAGAGAGAGAAGGATTTGGCGCATCGTGCTTTCCTGGAGCCGAGGTTCTTGCCCTGGCGAGCACGGGCCTGAGCAATGAGCGCGCCATGCGGTCGCGCGCCGGGATCCCGGGTTTCTGCGCGGCGTCCGGTCCTCGCGGTGACCTCGACGGTCACGATCCTGTGACCGCTTCGGTCACAAACTGTCCCCCCGCCGGGGCGGGTACCGCGTCGGCCGGGCCTGATCGGCGGCTCATCACGCCAGTCAGCGCTCGATTGCGGCCCCGGTACGCGGCTTGCGAGGATGCGCCCGTCCATGGCTCCGCCTCCCGCTCCACAGCGCCCGTATCGACTCCGCCGCCGGCTGCTCCTGGTCATCAGCGTCCTCGTCGCCCTGGTCGCCGTGAGCGGCGTCGCCACCGTGCTCACGGGCCTCGCGTCCCGTCGCGCGATCCTGGAGGCCCACGACCTCGAGGTGGCCTCCCGCCGGGCTGCGCTCCTCAGCGTCACCGCGCGCGAGCAGTACATCCACGAGGCCCACACGATCATCCTGCGCGACCGGTCCCACGTCGCGCACCACGACGCCTGGGTGAGCGAGCTCGGCGCGAAGCTCGCCGAGCTACGCCCCGGCCTCGACGCCGAGACGGCCACGAAGCTCGACGACATCGGGAAGGCGAGCCGCGAGCTCAGCCAGCTCTTCTCCACGGCCATCCTCCCCGCCATCGATCGGCAGGACTGGCACGAGGTCCACCACGCGCACGACCGCGCGAACGCGCTCGTCGACCGGATGACGGAGCATGCGGACAGCCTGGCGCGCCACTTCGACGAGCGCGCCATGGCCGCGGAGCGCCGGGCCGAGCAGTTCATCCGGTTCGCTTTGATCCTCGCGACGGCCGTCTGCGCGCTCGCCGCGGCGCTCGCCTTGATCGCCGGGCGCAAGCTCTGGCGCTCCTTCTCGACCCCGCTCTCCTCGCTCGAGCGCGTCGCCGGGCGCGTCACCGCTGGAGATCGCAGCGCCCGCGTCGAGCCGGTGGCGGCCGTGGAGCTCGTGGCGGTCGCCGACGCGTTCAACCGCATGCTGGACGCGCTGTCGCGCACCGAAGCCGAGCTGGTCGCCTCGGAGCGGCTCGCGGCGATCGGCCGCGTCGCCGCGGGCGTCGCGCACGAGATCAACAACCCCATCGCCGTGATCCGCGGCTACGTGAAGACGATGGCGAAGGAGGCGGAGAAGCCCGAGCTCCGCGAGGAGCTCTCGATCCTCGACGAGGAAGCGGCGGCCTGCCAGCGGATCGCGGAGGAGCTGCTCATGTACGCGCGCTCTCCGATCCTCTCGCCGCGCCCCGTGCAGGCCGAGGAGCTCCTCAGGGACGCGGCCTCGCACTGCGACGGCGGGCCGGGGCGGCGCGACCAGGTCCCGCTCGTGGACGCCGAGCCGTCCTTCATCAACGTGGATCCGCTCCGCATCCGGCAGGTGATCGTCAACCTCGTGACCAACGCGCGCGAGGCGACCTCTGGAACCTCGGAAGGTGACGAGATCGTCGTGCGCGGAAGGCAGCAGGACGATGGCTACCGGATCGAGGTCCTGGACCGGGGAGCCGGTATTCCCGAGGAGGCGCGCGAGCGCCTCTTCGAGCCGTTCTTCACGACCCGCCGCGACGGCACCGGCCTCGGCCTCGCGGTCTGCTATGGTCTCGTGACCGCACACGGCGGGAGCATCCGGGCGGAGCCCAGATCAGGCGGCGGGTCCCAGTTCGTGATCGACTTGCCGGGCGTCCTCATCGAAGAAGCAAGGGAGAGCCAAGAGCGCGCATGAAGCCGACAGTGCTCGTCGTCGACGACAAGGCGAACATGCTGGCGCTCCTCTCGAAGGTGCTCGGCAAGAGCGCCAAGGTCCTGACGGCGCGGGGCGTGCGAACGGCGCTCCAGATCCTTGAAACCGAGCCGGTCACAACCGTCGTCTGCGATCTGCGCATGAACGATGGGGACGGCCTCGAGGTGCTCCGGGCGGTGCGCGCGCGCTGGCCCGGAGTGCCCTTCATCCTGATGACCGCGTATGCGTCGGTCCCGACCGCGGTCCAGGCCATGCGCGAGGGCGCCTATGACTACGTGACGAAGCCGTTCGACCCGGACGAGCTGCGCGCGTTGGTCGAGCGGGCCATGGCGCAAGCCGTGGTGCTGAAGGGCGCGCAGGACGCGCAGGACGCACAGGGCTTTGCGGGCATGACGGGGCGTTCACCCGCCATGCGGGCGCTCTACCAGCTCATCGAGCGCGTGGCGCCGACGGACGCGACCGTGCTCATCCTGGGCGAGACGGGCACCGGGAAGGAGCTCGTGGCGCGTGCGATCCATGAGCACTCGTCCCGCGCGTCGCACCGCCCGATTGCCGTCAACTGCGCGGCCATCCCCCGTTCGCTCATCGAGAGCGAGCTGTTCGGCCACGCGCGCGGCTCGTTCACGGGCGCGGCCACGGACCGCGCGGGCCTCTTCGAGGAGGCGCACGGGAGCACGCTGTTTCTTGATGAGCTCGGTGAGCTCAGGCCGACCGTGCAAGCGAAATTGACGCGCGTGCTCGAGGAGCGCGCGGTCCGGCGCATCGGAGAGGCGCGCGAACGCAAGATCGACGTCCGGCTGATCGCCGCGACGCACCGGGACCTCCGGGCGATGGTGAAGACGGGCGCCTTCCGCGAGGATCTCTGGTTCCGCCTGAACGTCTGCGTCATCGAGCTGCCCCCGCTACGGGAGCGCGCGGACGACATCCCGCTCCTCGCACAGCGCTTCCTCGCGGAGCGTGCCCCGCAGTCGCGCTCCAATGCGACGCGCTTCTCCGCGGCGGCGATGAGCGCGCTCCAGACCTACCGCTGGCCGGGCAACGCGCGCGAGCTCAAGAGCGCGGTGGAGCGCGCGGTGGTGATCGAGACGTCGGGCGAGATCCGCCTGGAGTCGCTCCCGCCCGAGGTACAGGGGGCGAGCCCGCTCAGGCTGACGAGCGCGAGCGACGTCGATCTCGCGCAGCTCTCGTACCGTGAAGCTGTCGACGCCTCCCGCGAGGAGACGAACCGGCGCTACCTCGAGGCCGTCATGCGCCGGTTCCAGGGTGACGTCACACAGGCCGCCGCGCACGCGGGCGTGGAGCGGGAGAGCTTCTACCGGCTGCTGCGGCGCTGTGGGCTCTCCGCGGATGACTTCCGGGAGGAGCGCCGGGGCGCGGCAGACGGTACGAAGAACTGAGCTCAGCAGCGCCCAGCGGCGCTGGCTCACCCAGCCAGGACGAGCGCCCGAAGCATTGACCGCGGCACGACAGGGCAGAGGCGGGTCATGCGGAGCGCTACATGCCAGCACGCACAGGCCAGGGATGAACGCCGCCTACGAGTTCAGCGGCCGGCGACATGAAGAAGCCTTGGGATCGAGCGACCGGACGTCGGCTGTATGGCGCTCCGGCGGTGGGACGAGGCGTGTTCGTTCCGACGGTGTGACCAGGACGATTCCGCTGGAGCTCTTGTACATGTGACCGGATCGGATACACTTCAGCGGTTCCGATCGAAATCACGGTCACAGCAAGGAGACTCAACCATGGCGCGCTCTACGTTCGCTTATCTCGCTGCGCTCGGTATTGCTGCTGCTCTCGCCGCCTGTGGTGACTCGAGCACGGAGGATGCTTCCAGTACCACGACCGCGGGGGCGGGTGGGATGGGCGGAATGGGCGGGATGGATGGTGCGGGCGGCAGCACGAGCGCCACCGGCGGCGGTGGGGGAGAGACCGCGGCCCCGGAGGCGCCGGTCCTCGAGATGGTGATGCCGATGGACGGCGTGCTCCACGTCGAGTGGTCGACGCCCGCTCCCTGCGACGAGATCGAGGGCGAGCGCAAGGACACCATGCATGAGTACGAGGTTGCCTTCACGGTCGCCGGTACGAAGACGAGCCGCATGGACGCAGGTGCCTTCGAGGATCTCGAGTACACCTACCGGCTCCGCTGCAAGGTCGGCGAAGTCTACTCCGACTACTCGAACGAGATGTCCGGGAACCCCACCGAGGAGTAGCCACCCGATGAGGTTCCCCCTTCTTGTTCGGCTGAGCTCCGCGCTGCTGATCGTGGCGGCCAGCTGTGGTGGATCGGACGAAAAGGGCTCGGGCTCTCAGGGGGACATCCCTCCCGCTGATGCCTGGGTCGAACCTGCGCCCGTGACGGACACGAACCCCGATCCGACGATCGTGGAGGTCGATCTCGAGGCAGGAGAGGCAGAGAAGAGCTTCCTCGAGGGTAAGACCACCGCGGTCCTGGCCTACAACGGCACGGTCCCCGGACCGCTGATCGAGGCGAACGTGGGCGACACGCTGATCGTCCACTTCAAGAACAGCCTGCCGGAGGAGACGACGATCCACTGGCACGGCATCCGGCTGCCAAACGACATGGACGGCGCGCCGGCGGTGCAGCGACCGATCGCGGCCGGGGACACCTTCACCTATCGGTTCACGCTGCGGGACGCGGGGTTCTTCTGGTTCCACCCGCACGTGATGGAAGAGGAGCAGATCCGAAAGGGCCTCTTCGGCGTGATCCGGGTGCGCGGCCAGGACGAGCCCGGGGTGGACGACGAGAAGATCGTCGTGCTGAGCGACGCGCTTCTCAAGGAGGACGGGCGCTTCGACGACGAAGTCGATGACGACATGATCATGCTCGGCCGCGAGGGCAACGTGCTGCTCGTCAACGGCAGGACGATGCCCTCGCTCGAGCTCGAGCCGGGCGCGCTGACGCGGCTCCGGATCGTCAACGTCGCGAACGGCCGCTTCTTCAACCTCGCGCTTCCCAATCACACGTTCCGCGTGATCGGCACGGATGGCGGGCTGATCCCGAAGCCGTACGACGCCGAGCGGCTGCTGGTCGCGCCGGGCGAGCGCTACGACGTGCTCCTGATCGGCCAGGGGGAGCCGGGGGCGGAGATCGTCCTGACCAACGAGGCCTATGCGCGCGGGCACGACACCGGGGAGGCGGCGCCGATGCCGCTCGCCACGGTGCGCATCGGCGAAGGACCCGCGCTCTCCGGTCGCACGCTGCCGGACTCGGGCCCCGCGATCGAGCGGCTGCCCGGGGGGGCGGCGGACACGACGATCACGTTCGATGAGAGGTATATCCAGGGAGTGCTCAAGTTCCTCGTCGATGGCAACGCCTACCCGGATGTGCCGCCGATCGAGGTGGAGCGCGGCTCGACGCACGTCTTCGATCTGAAGAACGACGCAGAGATGGACCACCCGTTCCATCTGCACGGCTTCTTCTTCCAGGTCCTGGCCAGGGACGGCGTCCCCGTGGCCGAAGACGCGCTCGCCAACAAGGACACGCTGATCCTGCCTCAGCTGTCGACGACCACGGTCGTGGCCCGCTTCGACGAGCCCGGTGACTGGATGTACCACTGCCACATCCTCGAGCACGCCGCGCGCGGGATGATGGGCGAGCTCGTCGTCAGCCCCTGAGGCCGACGAGGGTACCCGGGAGCGTCCGGTGTAAGCCGGAATGTAAGAAGTCCGAGCCTCGAGCGTCGGCGGGCAGGGAGCCGAACCATGAACCACGATCATCACCACGAGCATGGCCACCCTCGTCCCGCCGGCCTCGAGCGGACGAAGGACCTGGCTCTCGAGCCGATCGAGCCGGTCCAGGCGGCGACGCGCGTCGAGTACGTCTGCCCGATGCACCCCGAGGTCGTGCGCACGGAGCCGGGCTCCTGCCCGATCTGCGGGATGGCCCTCGAGCCGCGCACGGTGACGCTCGATGACGCGCCGAACCCGGAGCTCGCGGACATGTCCCGCCGCTTCTGGACCAGCGTCCCGCTGAGCCTCGTCGTCCTCGTGCTGGGGATGTCCGAGATGCTCCCGGGCCAGCCGGTGCAGCACCTCCTCGGCCGATGGCTCGTCTGGCTCGAGCTCGCCCTCGCCACGCCCGTGGTGCTCTGGTGTGGCGCTCCGTTCTTCGAGCGCGGGTGGGCCTCGATCAAGAGCCGGCACCTCAACATGTTCACCCTGATCGCCATCGGCACAGGGGCCGCCTACGCGTACAGCGTCGTGGCGACGCTGGCGCCGGGGATCTTCCCCGACGCGCTGCGCCACGGCGGCGCAGTTCCGGTCTACTTCGAGGCGGCGAGCGTCATCGTCTCTCTCGTGTTGCTCGGCCAGGTCCTCGAGCTCCGCGCCCGCAGCCGGACGAGCAGCGCGCTCAAGGCGCTCCTCGGCCTCGCCCCCAAGACCGCCAGGCGTATCGGCGCGGACGGCCGCGAAGAGGACGTCGCTCTCGAGCTCGTGCAGCCAGGCGACCGGCTGCGCGTGCGGCCGGGAGAGAAGGTGCCTGTCGACGGCGAGGTCCTCGAGGGGAGCAGCGCGGTCGACGAGTCGATGGTCACGGGCGAGCCCATCCCGGTCGAGAAGACGCCCGGCGCCCGCGTGGTCGGCGGCACCGTCAACGGCACAGGCGGCTTCGTGATGCGGGCCGATCGCGTCGGGCGCGACACCCTGCTCGCCCGGATCGTCCAGATGGTGGGTGAGGCCCAGCGCAGCCGCGCGCCCATCCAGCGCCTCGCGGACGCCGTCGCCGCGTACTTCGTGCCCGCCGTGATCGCGATCGCGGCGCTGACCTTCGTGGTCTGGCTGCTCGTCGGGCCGGAGCCGCGGTTCTCGCACGCGCTCGTCAACGCGGTGGCTGTGCTCATCATCGCCTGCCCGTGCGCGCTCGGCCTCGCCACACCGATATCGATCATGGTCGGGACGGGGCGCGGCGCGACGGCCGGTATCCTGATCAAGAACGCAGAGGCGCTCGAGACCTTCGAGAAGGTCGACACCCTCGTCGTCGACAAGACCGGCACGCTCACCGAGGGCAAGCCGAAGCTCGCCTCCATGGCGACGCTGGGCGACCTCCCGCCGAACGAGATCCTCAGGCTCGCGGCGAGCCTGGAGCGCGGGAGCGAGCACCCGCTCGCGAGCGCGATCGTCGCGGGGGCCCTCGAGCAGGAGCTCGAGCTCCTGCCGGCAGAAGGGTTCCGGTCGATCACGGGCAAGGGCGTGGTGGGCACGGTGGCCGGGCGCTCGGTCGCGCTCGGCAACCTCAAGCTCTTCGAGGAGCTCGGTATCCCGCCGGACGATCTCCCGCGTCGAGCCGAGGAGCGCCGACAAGAGGGCCAGACGGCGATGCTCGTGGCGGTGGATGGCAAGGCGGCCGGCATCGTCGGCGTGGCCGACCCGGTGCGTGCCTCGACCAGCGAGGCCGTCCGTCTCCTCCGCGAGGAGGGCATTCGCCTCATCATGCTCACCGGCGACAGCCGCACGACCGCGGAGGCGGTCGCCAGGAAGCTCGGCATCGAGCACGTCGAGGCCGAGGTGCTGCCCGACCAGAAGGCCGCGGTCGTGAAGCGCCTCCAGGCCGAAGGCCGCATCGTGGCGATGACGGGCGACGGTATCAACGACGCGCCCGCGCTCGCCCAGGCGCACGTCGGCGTCGCCATGGGCACCGGGACCGACGTCGCCATCGAGAGCGCCGGGATCACGCTCGTGCGCGGCGATCTCCGCGGTCTCCTGCGCGCGCGGAAGCTCAGCCGGGCGACGATGCGCAACATTCGGCAAAACCTGTTCTTTGCGTTCGTCTACAACGCGCTCGGCGTGCCGGTCGCGGCGGGCGTCCTCTATCCCGTCCTCGGGCTGCTCCTTAGCCCCATGATCGCCAGCGCCGCGATGAGCCTGAGCTCGGTGTCGGTCATCGGCAATGCCCTCCGGCTGCGCCGGGTCGAGCTCTGATCGAGCCGCCGACGTCGGCGCTCCGACACCTCACAGAACCCGGCGCCGGCCGGGCCCTTGCAGAGCAGGCATGCACCCGTGTGACGCGCACCCGCCCGAGTTGCGGCCGGTCGGCGGACGGACAGGAAGAGCTGCTAGATCTGCGCGGCGCCGGGCTTCTCAGCGCCCTGGAATGCCTGCCGACTGGCAACGTCTCCACGTACGGATAGGTCAGCGTCGGAACGGCAGGGCCAGCACCCGCCAGAACTGCTGCGACGGTGGATAGCCCGCGGAGCTGTCGACGCCCAGGCGGCGCGGGGCCGCGTCCGGCCGGTACACGAATGTCCCGAAGACCAGATCCCACAGCGGAAGTACGGTCCCGAAGTTCCGGGCCTGGTCGATGTCGGCGCTGTGATGGTAGCGGTGCAGCTCGGTGCCGATGAACGCGTAATTCAGGAACCCGGCGCGGATGTCGACGTTGAAGTGCGATACCATCGTCTGGAGATCGATGAGCACCATCGCCGCGAAGACGGCCTGCGGCGACAGCCCCAAGATCAGCAGGGTCGACTGGATCAGCACCGCCGAGATGAGCGCGTTGAGGGGGTGAAACACGCCGTGCATCACCACGTACACGCGATCCGGAAGGTGATGGGCCAGGTGGACCTTCCACAAGAAGCGCCCCAGGGCGCCGTTGCCCTCGTGGCTGAGGCGGTGGAACCAGTACTGCAGCAGCTCGAAGACCACGAGGAAGATCGCCACGCTGGAGAGCACGGAGGCACTGGCGAGCGGGCCCTGATGCCGCTCGCTGAGCCACAGGGCCAGGGTGCCGAAGCCGGTCCGCACCACCGCGATGGTGACGCCCGAGGCCAGCAGGTACTTGAGGTCGCGCCAGAAGCTCTGGCGGGTCATGCCCCAGTCTGGCGACAGCGGCAGCAGGCGCTCGACGGTGATGAGCAAGACGATCAGGCCGAAGAGGTAGCCCCACAGGGCGCGCCTCAGGTCCCAGCCCTGCGCCACGGCGGCGTAGATGATGTACAAGGTCACCGCCAGCAGCAGCGGGTACAGCAGGCGGCTCGTCATCCAGATCAGCGTTCCTCGCATGCGATGGATGCTGAGGTCGGGCGCCTGTTCCACCTAGCGACACGGACCGCGGATTGAACGTTAATGAACAAGAGCGCGAAAAAGTCCGGAAACGAGGACAGGGACGGGGACGGCGACAGGACGCGGGCCGCCGGCAAGATCGCGGATCGGCGCGTGCAGAAGACCCGGAAGCTGCTCTCGGACGCCCTGGTCTCGCTGATCCTGGAGAAGGGCTATGATGAGGTGTCCATCCAGGACATCATCGATCGAGCCAACGTCGGGCGGTCCACGTTCTACTCGCACTACGAGAACAAGGAGCAGCTGCTGCTGTTCGGGCACGAGCACCTGCGAGCGCTGTTCCTGCGGGATGCGGGACGTCCGCTCGACTTCCTGCCGTTTTACCGCCACCTCGCCGAGATGCACGAGCTGGTGCGCAAGCTCCTGTCCGCGGAGAAGAGCGAGCGGGTGCTGACGCGCTCCCTGGAGGACATCCTTCAGGGCAGCATCTGCCGCCTGTACGCTCCGCGGCTGGCGCCGGAGGAGGGGGCCCTGTTCATGCTCCGCTCCGAGGCGGCGGCGGCGGCGCTGGTGCGGTTGATGACGAGCTGGATCCACAAGGGAATGCCGTGCTCACCGGAGCGGATGGCGGAGGAGAGCACGGCGCTGCTGCAGCGGGTCCTCGCGTACGAGCGGGCCGCGGCGAGCGGACGGACGCGGAAGGAGTGAGGCGCAACCGCGCCCTCGGCGGCGAAACAGGCGGAAGCTACGGAGATCAAACCTGTTCCGGCGACCGTTCGTCATCGACCGGGGTTTCCGGCGGGATCCCTGGAGGAGCTCATCAGGGCTCGCCATACAGCTCCGCCGCCCCCGCCTTGTCGAGCGACGTCAGCACGTAGTCGCCCCCGTTGGTGCCCTCGCACCGGCTCTCCGCGTTGTAGTGCATCACCGACCCCGGATCATAAGGCGTGAGCGCCCGCCAGCCGGGGCGTTCGGTGCAGGCGCCGTTGCCCTCCGGCCGGGTGTGCTCGTGCCGGAAGCCGAGGACGTGCCCGAGCTCGTGCCGGAGGACCCCGGTCAGGGTCTTCGAGGCGGAGCGAGCGACGTTCTCCAGATCGATGAAGACCTCGTGATACCCCCGCGCGACCATGCTCGGAAGGAAAGCCCGCCCGTTGTACGTGGTGCCGCTGGCGGGGACCACCTCGAACAGCACGGGATGCTCCCCGGACTCGCAGGCCTCGTCCTGGTCGGACTCGTAGACGAAGCGCACGGCGGCGGCGCTCGCCCAGCTGGACTCGGCCGACCGCGCCGCGGCGACCACCGCGTCGTGATCGTCGCCGAAGCGCGGAGAGACGCAATACGTCAGGTTCATCTTCTCCTCGTCGCTCCAGCGGTCATCGCTCCCGTCGTCGCGCGTGTTGACGATGAGCGCCCCCGCTTGCTGGCGCTCGGCGGAGAGCTCCTTCAGGGTCACGTCGTCGTGGACGCCGATGTCGCCGTCGACGAGATAAGCGCCGTCGTTCGGATCGCGCGGGAGGCTGGCCTTCCATTCATCGAAGAGCTGGTAAGTATCACCGACGGGCTCGCCCGCATCGGGCGACGGGTCGGCGACGCAGCCCGCCGCCGCGAGGACGGAGGAGGCGGACAAAACGAGGAGAGAACGGTGAATAGATGGAGGGATGATCATGGTGAGCTCCTTGCTCGGGCCGATCCTTGTCAACTACCCATGACTCCGCAAGCGCCCTGCCAGGGCTTCAAGGCCGCCGCGAGGACGAAAGTCCCCGTGCCAGGTTCGATCGCCCCGAGGGAGGAGCGAAGCGGCCGCCTCGTTGTGCCTTCCACGGTCACAGACGATCTGTCATGCGGCGTCAGTTTTCGTCGATCGAAGCACGGCTCGGCGCCCCTGAGTTGTGACCTGTGGGGTCACGGCGCGGTGACCGTAGGGGTCACCGGGACGGCCGCAGCGCGCCCCCTGGTGAATGCCGAGGCTGGCCGACGTCCTCGCGCGCCCGCTCGGGTGCCGGCTGAACACGAGTGCTGCCAATCAGCAGGACGAGCCCTGCGATGAACAGCGCGATCGCGCCGTACTGGCCGGGCGTCAGGCCGGCGTAGCGCACGTCGACGATACGGAGGAAATCGAGCAGAAACCGGACGGGCGCGTACAGCACGGCCAGGAGCCACGCGAAGAAGCCCGGCGGCCGCGATCTCTGCCCCAGCGCCGCGATCACCGCCGTGACGGGGATCATGTACAGCACCTCCTCGAGGCCGAGGTCGTGCCATATGAGCCCATCCGTGTACTGCTGGCCGAGGAAGAAGGTCGTGACCTTGCCGGGATGATCGAAGGCCAGGAAACAGCCGAGCCGATCCACGGTCCAGCCGAACGGGAGGGCGAAGGCGATGGCGTCCACAGAGCGCCACGCAGGGCCCCCGAGCCGGGCGCGGTGACGAATGCGACCAGAACGCCGAATGAATAGACGTGCAGCGGGCCGAGCTCGAGGGTGGGCTGGAGGGCGCCGTGATGATGGCCATGACGGCCCAGGAGCGGGCCGAGCACGCCGAGATCGAGACGCTCGCCTCCGGCATCATCGAGGCGCAGCAGCGGGAGATCGAGCAGATGAAGGCGTGGCGAGCGGAGTGGTATCCAGAAGAGTAGCAGCCCGCCTGCTCCCGGCGTTCCGGCCTCCAGGCGTCGCCCTGGCCGGTCTCAGGGCACGCTCTGGTGCCCCGCGCCGGCTGCCCCGCCCGGCCGCATCTGCGCGACCTGCTTGCACGCGGCGGCGCAGCGGCGGCATTCGTCGGCGCAGGCCTTCATCTGCGCGTCACCCGTGAACTTGTCACAGCTCTGGGCGCAGAGCTCGCAGATGCTCGCGCACGCGGCCGTGACCTGGTTCTGTTGCGGCGAGCCGCGCATCAGGAACGTCGCGGTCGCCTCGCAGATCTGGGCGCAATCCTGCAAGAGCTGCATGTGGGAAGGCTCCGCGTGCGAGCCTCCCATATGGAGGCAGTACTGGATCGACTGGACGCAGATCGACTCGCAGCTCTGCGTCTCGCCGGCCGTGTTCACGAAAGCCGTGCTCAGAGTGAACGCCTTGTGAGCCATGTGTCCCTCCCTTATTCCGATGATGCTTCTCGATGCCTCGTGAGCTCATCTCGTGCGCGCACAGGATGAGCCCGACTGACAGGGCGAGAGACTTGTCGAATTCACCAGGTCCGTCATGTCAGAGCGCTCCGCATTCGCGGCTCGGATGGAGGCTGAACGAGCGCCGACGCCGCGCATGCGTCGTGCCATTCTGCTTGCCCGTGCGTCTGGGCTGCTCACAGGGCGATGCTTGGAACAGATTTGGGTGGATGGGATTCGAGCGGGGCGATGGGATTGATGTGACCTGTACGGTCACTTTCATCTATCCGGCCGACCAGGTTGTCGCTCTCCGCAGCCGGTGCGCTGGCACGAGCACGCGCTTGCGCCAGCTGGAGGGCTCGCTCACCGTCAGCCAGGGACCGCTTCCGTCCGCTGCTCACCTCTTCGGTGCGACGGCGATGGTGCCCTTGTGATGCCGAGCGCTATCGAGAGAATCGCGTGCGCGATCTTCATGAGAGGATCTCCTTTGAGGTTCTGGGTGGAAGACGCGCGGGTCTCCGCCGCATTACGGTCGGGCGCGGATTTCAGCTCGCGTGCCGGAAACGGCGGAGCCGGAGGGAGCTGAGGAGCACCGAGACGCTCGAAAGGCTCATGGCCGCGCTCGCCAGGACCGGCGACAGGAGCCAGCCGGTCAGCGGGTAGAGCGCGCCGGCGGCGATCGGGATGCCGACCACGTTGTAGATGAACGCCCAGAAGAGGTTCTGGCGGATGGTCCGCAGCGTCGCGCGCGAGAGCCCGAGCGCCGTGGGCAGGGCGGCGATGCCGCCGCGGAGCAGCGCCACGTCGGCCGCGGCGACCGCGATGTCGGTGCCGCTCGCGACCGCGATCCCCACGTGGGCGCCGGCCAGGGCGGGCGCGTCGTTGATGCCGTCGCCGACCATGGCGACGATGCGCCCGCGGTCCCGCTCCTCGCGCACGATGCGCGCCTTGTCTTCGGGGCGGACCTCGGCGAAGACCTCGTCAATCCCGAGCTGCTGCGCCACCGAGCGCGCCGTCGCCTCGCGGTCCCCTGTCACCATGGCGACGCGCACGCCGAGCTGGCGCAACGCGGCGACGGCCTCCTTGGCTTCGGGGGTCGGCAGGTCGGCGACGGCGACCAGGCCGGCGAGGCGGCCCTCGACGGCGACGAACGACGGGGTGTTTCCGTACCGGGCGAGGCCCTGGGCGAGCTCCTCGAGCGGCGTGGCGTCGATCCCGAGCTCGGCGAGGTACCGGGCCGTGCCGATGCACACTTCCCGGCCGTCGATGCGGGCGACCACGCCGCGTCCGGCGTCGGCGCGGAAGTCCTCGGGCGCGCAGAGCGGGAGGTTGCGGGCGCGCGCGCCCTCGACCAGCGCCCTCGCGACCGGGTGCTCGCTGCCGAGCTCCGCTGATCCGACGAGGCGCAGGAGCTCGTCCTCGGAGACCTCGGCCAGCGCCTTCACGGCCGCGAGCTGCGGGCGTCCGGCCGTGAGCGTGCCCGTCTTGTCGACGAGGACGGTATCGACGCGGCTGGCGGCCTCGAGCGCCGTACCGCCCTTCACGAGCACGCCGAGCTCGGCGCCGCGTCCGGTGCCCACGGCCACGGCGGCAGGTGTCGCGAGGCCCAGAGCGCAAGGGCAGGCGATCACGAGGACGGCGACGAACCGCTCGACCGCGGCAGCGAACCCCGCCGCGCTCGGATCCATCGCGACCCAGACGACGAACGCGAGCGTGGCGATGCCGAGGACGACCGGGACGAAGATGCCGCTCACGGTATCGGCGAGGCGCGCGATCGGCGCCTTCGAGCCCTGCGCCTGCTCGACCGCCTCGACGATGTGGGCGAGCGCGGTGTCGGCGCCGGTCTTCGTGATCCGGACCGTGAGCTGCCCGCTCTGGTTCAGCGTGCCGCCGAACACTGCCGCTCCGGTGCTCTTGTCGATGGGGAGGCTCTCGCCCGTGAGCATCGACTCATCGATGGCCGAGGTGCCCGAGACGACCTCGCCGTCGCTCGGCATCCGCTCTCCCGGCCGAACGCGGACGAGATCGCCGGGCGAGAGATCCGCGGCCGGGATCTCCTCTTCCACATCGCCGCGCAGGCGCCGCGCCGTCCTGGGCTGGAGCGCGACGAGCCCACGCACCGCGTCGGTGAGGCGCTTGCGGGCGCGTGTCTCGAGGAGCTTGCCGAGCAGGACGAAGCTGATGATGGCCCCGACGGCCTCGAAGTAGACATGCGGCCGCATGCCGTGCTCGGCGTGGGGAAAGAGCTGCGGGGCGACGACGGCGATCGCGGAATAGACCCATGCGGCGCCGGTGCCGAGGGCCACGAGCGTGTTCATGTCGGCCGCCCGGTGACGGAGCGCGGCCCAGGCGAGCCGGAAGAACCTGCGGCCCGGACCGACGACCACCGCGGTCGCGAGGGCGAGCTGGACGAACCGGCCGATCGTGCCGTCCGCTCCCGGGATGCGGCCGTGCGACATCCCGAGGACGAGCAGCGGGACGGACAGGACGAGCGAGATCACGAAGTCCCGCCAGAGGACGCGCCGCTCGCCGTCGAGGCTCTCCTCGGCGGCGGCTGCTCGATCGGCAGGAGCAACGGTGGGGCTGCCCGGCGCGGCGCTGCTCTCCGGGACGCTGTAGCCCGCGCTCTCGATGGCGGCGACGAGGGTCTTGGTGGACGCGGCCGACGGATCGAACGTGACTGTGGCCGTGCGGGTCACGAGGTTGACCTTCGCGTCGCTGACGCCGGGGATCGCGAGCAAGGCCCGCTCGATGCGCCGGACGCAGGCGGCGCAGGTCATGCCCTCGACAGGCAGATCGATGCGGCAGATGGCGCCGTCGCCGGTGTCCTGGGGGGCGGGAATGGAAACGGATGCGGTCGACATGATCACCTCTCTGTCGACCTGCACAGACGCGGAGCCACCCAGCGTATTACGGCGAGAGCGCTGGAGTCACCGCGCACCTGGCTGCGCGGCCGGCATGTCCGGGGCACAGAGAGCTCCGCACGGCTCCCGACGAACGCGGCGGCTCCTGCGGTGTAATGAACCCCGATGGCGGCGTCTTCAGGGATGAGCGGCCCGCGGGTCGCCGAAAGGAAGACGTCATGAAAGAGACCACGCTCCAGGTGGACGGGATGAGCTGCCCGTCCTGCATTCGCCACATCGACAGCGCGCTGCGCGAGCTCGACGGCGTCGACAAGGTCGACGTGCGCCTGCGCGAGGGCACCGTCGTGGTGCAGCACGACGCCGCGAGCGCGCCCGTGGATGCCCTCGTCGAGGCTGTACGCGGGGCCGGCTACGACGTGCGCCCCCGCGCCGCCTGAACCCCTGCTGCGCCCGGGGCTCGTGACCGGCTGAAGAGGTTCCTGGAGGCGGCCCCGAGCGCTGAGGAGGGCGCCTGGCGCTTTCCGGCCTCGGGGCGACTGAGCGCGGGCGGCGTGAGCCGCGCGCGGCGCTCGTGCCGTAGCTGCCAGGACTGCTGCTCGGCCCCCGCAACGGGCCGAGACCAACGCGTCTCGCTCCTTCCATCTTCCATCGACCATCGACCATCGACCATCGACGCGTCGAAGCGCTGGAAACGCGGCTCAATCAGGATGGTCTCAAGGACGACGAAGATGGGGAATATATCCTCGGTGAACGGCTTGCAGAGCGAGCGGCGACGGCTATTGCTCAGCTCAAGCCGAACGGCGGTGTCCTGGTGAACCGCTACCTGCCGAGTGAAAGGCACCCCTGATGTCGCTGCAATTGGCTCAATCGAAGCTGATCGTCGCCCTCTCGGCCCTCGCCGCCGGTGCCCTCTTCGCCCCTCTCGTGGGGCGCGCCGTGCGCCCCCTGGCGCTCCTCGCCGTCAAGGGCGGCATTGTCGCGCAACGGGAGCTCGTGGGCATCGTGGAGGGGCTCCGCGAGGAGCTGCAGGACATCGTCGCCGAGGCAAAGGCTCAGCTTGGCGATCTGTCCGAGCCGACCTCGGGCGACGACGGGCATGCTCATGACCATGCCCACGCACACCAGCGGGCAGGCGCGTGAGCCTTGCTGGAGCGAGCGCACATCCTCCCAGCACGAAGCGGGACGCTCGCTTGCGTCTGCGCTCCGTCGTCGGGGGGCGGATGCGGTGGGAAGCGCGGGGCCTGAAGAGCAATCCCCGCTATGCCGCCGCCGTCGAGTCCGCGCTGCAGGAAGAAGCGGGCATCGAGGAGGTCCAGGCCAATCCCGTGACGGGGCGCCTGCTCCTGCGCTGCGATCCCGGGCTCACCCCGACCGCTATCCAGGCGAAGCTCTGCGTCGCCCTCTCGTCTCCCCCGCTGGAGGACGACGCCTACCGGCAGTGGCGGGAGGAGCGGGCGGCCACACGCGAGGCGCGCCAGGGAGGCGGGCATCACCAGCACGAGGACCACGAGCACGGGGATCTCGACGCGCAGGTGCGTAACCTCGTCCTCGGCGGCTCTGTCCTCCTCGGCCTCGGCGTCAAGAGGCTCGCGTTCGGCGCCGGCGCGCTGGCGTCGAGTCCGATCGTCGGCGGCATCAACATCGCCGCCACGCTGATCTCGGGGTATCCCTTCCTGAAGGGGTGGTGGCGCTCGATCTCCGGCCAGACGGGGATGAACACCGACACGCTCGTCGGGTCGGCCACGATCGCCAGCCTCCTCCTGCGCGAGAACGTCACCGCGCTGACCGTGCTGTGGCTCCTCAACCTGGGCGAGTACTTGCAGGCGCTGACGTTGAGGCGCACGGAGCGAGCGATCCGCGATCTTCTCGAGATGCCGGACGAGGAGATCTGGCAAGTCCTCGGTGAGCAGGAGGTGCGCCGCCCCGTAGCAGAGCTCCAGCCAGGAGACCTGATCGCGGTCTACGCGGGCAAGCGCATCCCCGTCGACGGCGTCATCGTGGAGGGCCAGGGCACGATCAACGAGGCTCCCATCACCGGCGAGAGCGTGCCCGTGATGAAGGTGCGCGGAGATACCGTCTACGCTGGCACCGTGCTCCTCTCCGGCGGCCTGCGCGCGCGTGTGGAGCGGGTCGGCAGCGATACGGCCGTCGGGCGCCTCATCCAGCGCGTGGAGCAGGCGCGCGAGCTGCAAGCCCCTATCCACACGGTGGGGGAGCGGTTCTCCAGGCGGTTCGTTCCTGCCTCGTTCGCCTTGTCGATCGCGGTCCTCGCCTTGACGGGCGACGCGACCAGGGCGCTGACCATGCTGTTGATCGCATGCCCGTGCGCGGCGGGTCTCGCGACGCCCACCGCGGTGAGCGCGGCGATCGGGAACGGTGCGCGTCGCGGTGTGCTCATCAAGGGCGGCACCCACCTCGAGGCCGCGGCGAAGCTGGATGTGATCGTCTTCGATAAAACGGGGACACTGACGCAGGGAGTTCCCTCCGTGCAGCGGGTGATCTCGCTCGTGGACGACTACACCGCCGAGCAGGTCCTCTCGCTCGCGGCGACCGGCGAGCTGCACTCCCAGCACCCGCTGGCGCTGGCGGTGGTGGGCCACGCGGCGGAGCGTGAGATCACGGTCCAGCCCCACGACGCATGCGAGATCCTTGTCGGGCGGGGGATGCGCGCGGACTGGCAGAACAACATCGTGCTGGTGGGCAACCGCCGGCTCATGCAGCAGTTCGACATCGCGGTGTCTGCCGAGGCCGAGGCCCTTTACGCGGAGCACGCGGCCGAGGGCGAGACCGAGATGTACGTGGCCCACCAGGGTCGCCTCGTCGGGCTGATCGGCGTGCGCGACAAGCTCCGTCCGGACGTGGCGTCGTCGCTGGCGCAGCTCCGCCGGGAGGGCGTGCAGCGGATCGCCATGTTGACGGGTGATATCGAGGAGTCAGCCCGCGCGGTCGCCGGCGCGGCGGGGCTCACGGAGTGGCGTGCCCAGCTGCTGCCCGAGCAGAAGTACGAGTGGATCCGCGACCTGAAGGCGGCGGGGCTCCACGTCGCGATGGTGGGCGATGGCATCAATGACGCGCCGGCGCTCGCGCTGGCCGACGTCGGTATCGCCATGGGCACGGCCGGCTCCGATGTCGCGATCGAAGCGGCGGACATCGCGCTGGCGGCCGACAACATCGCCGGCGTCGTCACGACGCTGCGGCTCAGCCGCCAGGCGCTCGACGTCATCCGCCAGAACTACGGCATCGCGCTGGGCGTCAACGCAGGGGGCCTGGTGGTCGGGGCGATGGGGGCGCTCAACCCGTTCATCGCGGCGGTGCTCCACAACCTGAGCACGCTCCTCGTCGTGTTCAACTCGGCGCGCCTCATCGGTTACGAGCCGACGCTCCCCGCCGGCGCGAGCGCGGCCACCGCGCGACCGAGGCGCGCGTCGCGGAGGAGCGCGAGGCCCGCGCCCGGTCCGCCGGACGCGGAGCGCGGCGCCCCGTGCGTGCCTCGCAGCGCGCCGGCTACCGCAGGGTCCTGAGCGCCGGTCGCGTGGCTGCGGCCCGCGTGCTGGGGGCGTGCTGCTCAGGCCCGCACCGCGATGGCTGGCATCCGGGCGGATCGGCCACTGCCCGGCGGTTCTGCCGGCTCGATATCCTCTGTCTCGCCGCGCATCTCCCGATCCGTACGGTTTTGGTCTTCCTGTGTCGGCCTTTTGCGGCAACACATGCACACAGGCCTACGGCACACGCTTCGCTCTCGATGCATGGCTGGATCGCGCTGGGAACCAAGACCACTCCAGGGCGACAGAGGAGAAGTCGATGAGCAAGTGGATCATGGGAGCTGCAACGATGATGGCTGCCCTGGCAACGGGGTGCGCCGTCGAAGCCGGGGATGCGGACGATGGTGACGCGGACCAGGCGGGTCTCGAGGCGTCGGGACCGACGTCGGAGCAGTACGGTGAGGAGAGGGACGGAAGCGGGTTGACCGCGGCGAGCGGGGCGCGCAGCTGGTACGGGCGTCCAGGCGGAGGCTGCAGGCCGAGCTACCCCGGTCGCCGGCCCTGGGGAAACGGCTACAACGCCCCTTGGGGCTGGGGCGGTGGTTACTGGGGTGGCGGTGGCCGCCCGCCCTTCGGTGGTTACTATGGCGGCCGCCCGCCGTATGGGTGTCACGGCGGGAATCCGTGGCGATGGTGACAGGGTGTTCTCCACGCGGGCATCGCCGGATCAACGCTCCTGAGACATGCCTGTCCCGGGCCCATGCTAAGCCAAGCGCGTCCCTGAAGTTCACGCGCCGCCGGCGCTCAGAGGCGAGGCTGCGCGGCGCGCCGGGGGCCGTAGCTGCGCAGCAGCACGAGCGCCGCCAGCAGGACCAGCCCGGCGACACTGAATCCGGACGGCAAGCGTCGCACCCAGGCCTCCTCGTCGATGCCTAGCACCCCGAGCGCCAGGCCGAGCAGCCCTCCTGCGGCCTCGGCGGCGCGGCTCGCGGGCGTCACCGCGCGGCTCGCGATCGCCTCATGAGACACCGCGTGGACGAGGAGCCCTGCGATCGTGGCGAGCACCCAGGGTTCAGCGCTCTCGAAGCGATGCTGGCCGATGAGCCGCGGCGTCAAGGCACCGAGGACGGTGGCGAGCGCAATGCCTGTGAGCGCCGCGCACGTGACGCGTACGCCATCGGCCCCCGCTCTGGCCTCGCGCGTCAGCAGGGAGACCACCATGGCGAGCGGCACCGTGTGCGCCGCGAGGGCCAGCACGACCGGCGTGGACAGCAGCCCGGCCCTGGCGAGCGATGAGACGGCCGCGCCATCGCCAAACTGGTGCACGAGCACCGCCGCGTAGCCCAGCGCGAGCGCCATCCTCGGCGCATGACGGGCACAGTCCTCCCCGACGATGAGGCGCTCCATCACCATCGGCGCCAGCAATCCGGCCGCAGCCGGTAGCAGCGCGCGCCAGCCCAGCTCGCCGAGCGCCTCGGGCAGAAGGTGGAGAAGCGCGATCGACGCCGCGGCGACGACCGCGAATGTCCGTATCGCAGGCATGGCGCCGCTGTCCCAGCCGCGAAGCACCGCCAGGAGCCCGCCCAGTGCGACCGCGAGCACGAGGAGAACGATACCGAGTGTGAGCGACATGAGTGCCCCCCCAGCGCCGATTCATTGTGCATCGCAGCCGGGATGGGAAGCGCGGGACGAGCGCCGATGGCGCCGTGTCAGGAGAGCGCCGTCCGAGGCGTAGACGAGCCGCCCTCGATGGCGGTTGAGCCGGCCTGGTGCCGGTCGGGGCGGAGGAGTATAGGCGCTTGTTCTGGACGGGTCATGAGCAACGATTCAGTGGTCGTGGCCATCGCCCTCCCCGTGATCGTGGCCATCGCCCTCCTCGCATTCCTCGCCCTCATGGCAGTTGTCGCCGCCGCAGCCGGCGGCGCTGGCGGCGCTGGCGGCGCTGGCGGCCGACGCCATGCCGACGAGCGCTGCCAGCACGAAAGAATAACGATGTCGCTCAAGCATGGGGATCTCCTCTCTCGATGATGCGTTCGGCCAGGGGAGACGCCAGCGCGGCAACCGCCTCTCTCGCATGAAACAAGCGGTAGAGGGTCGGCAGGATCAGAAGCGTGAGGGCCGTCGACGAGAGGATGCCCCCGATAACGACCGTCGCGAGCGGCCGCTGCACCTCGGAGCCGGTGCCGGTCGCGAGCGCCATCGGGACGAAGCCGAGGGCCGCGACGAGCGCCGTCATGAGCACGGGGCGGAGCCGCGCGATCGAGCCGTGGAAGACGGCATCGTCGAGCGACTCGCCCTGATGGCGCATGTTCTCGATGAAGGTCACCATCACCAGCCCGTTGAGCACCGCGACGCCCGAGAGGGCGATGAACCCGATCGCCGCGGAGATCGAGACGGGCAGCCCGCGGATCCAGAGCGCGAAGATGCCTCCGGTCAGCGCGAGCGGCACGCCGGTGAAGATCAACAAGGCGTTCTTCAGCGTCCCGAAGGACAGGAAGAGCAACCCGAAGATGAGCCCGAGCGCGACCGGCACGACCAGGGCGAGCCGCTGGCGTGCGGCGATGAGGTTCTCGAACTGCCCGCCCCACGCGGTCCAGTAGCCGGCCGGGAGCTTCACCTCCGCGTCGATCCGCTGCTGCGCCTCGGCCACGAAGCTCCCGAGATCCCGCCCGCGCACGTTCGCCTGCACCACGACCCGGCGTTTGCCGTTCTCCCGGCTCACCTGGTTGGGCCCCTCCTCGACGGCGATCTTCGCCACCGAGCCGAGCGGAACGAACGCCGCGTGCTGCTCCGGCCGGTCCGTCGCCGAGGCGGTTCGCGTGGCGGCTTCCGGGCGGTCCGCTTCCGGGAGCGGAACGGGCAGGTTCTGGAGCGCGCGGATGTCGCCGCGGATCGCGTCGGGGAGGCGGATGACGAGGTCGAAGCGCTTGTCTCCCTCGAACACCTCGCCCGCGCTGATGCCCCCGACCGCCGCCTCGATCACCGCGTGCACGTCGGCGATGTTGAGCCCGTAGCGGGCGGCGGCGTCCCGGTCGACGTCGATGGTGAGCACCGGCAGGCCGGTGACCTGCTCGACCTTGACGTCGGCGGCGCCGGGCGTCTTTCCGAGGATGCCGCCGATCTTCTGCGCCTGCTTGAGCATGACGTCGAGGTCGTCGCCGAAGACCTTGACGGCGACGTCGCTCCGCACGCCCGAGATGAGCTCGTTGAACCGGAGCTCGATGGGCTGACTGAACTCGTAGTTCTGCCCGGGAAGGTCCTTGATCACCTCCTCGATCGCCTCCGCGAGCTCCTCCTGCGTCTTCGCCTTCTTCCACTCTCTCCGCGGCTTCAACATCAGGTAGGTGTCGGAGACGTTCGGGCCCATCGGATCCGTCGCGACCTCGGCCGTCCCGGTCCTGGCGAAGATGTGCTCAATTTCGTCGGGGAACCGCTCCTTGAGCACGCGCTCGAGCTGCATCTGCATCTCGACGCTCGTGGTGATCCCGATGGACGGGATCCTCGCCGGCTGGAGCGCGAGGGCGCCCTCGCTCAGCTTGGGCGCGAACTCGCTGCCGAGCCGCGTCGCGACGAGCCCCGAGACCGCGAGCAGGGCGAGCGCGCCAATCACCACCGCGCTGCGGTGGGCGAGGGCCCAGCCGATGATCCGCTCGTAGCCGCGCTTCGCGTGCCGGAAGAGGAAGTTCTCCTTCTCGGACACCTTGCCGGTCAGGAGGAGCGCCACGAGCGCGGGGATGAACGTCATCGACAGGATCGTGGCGCCGGCGAGCGCGAGGACCACCGTCTCCGCCATCGGCCGGAACATCTTCCCCTCGATGCCCGTGAGCGTCAGGATCGGCAGATAGACGATGGCGATGATGAGCTCGCCGAAGATCGTCGCCTTCCGGACCTCCTGCGACGCCTCGTACGCCAGCTCGATCCGCTCCTCGCGGGTGAGCACCCGCCCGAGCCGGTGCTGCTCCTCGGCGAAGCGCCGGACGCAGTTCTCGACGATGATCACCGAGCCATCGACGATGAGGCCGAAGTCGATCGCCCCGAGGCTCATCAGGTTGCCGCTGATCTTGCCCTCGACCATGCCGGTGATGGCGATGAGCATCGAGAAGGGAATGGCGAGCGCGGCGATGAGCGCGGCGCGGACGTTGCCGAGCAGGAGGAACAGGACGACGACGACCAGCGCCGCGCCCTCGAGCAGGCTCCGCTGCACGGTGCTCAAGGTCGCCTCGACCAGGTAGGTGCGGTCATAGACGGTCTTGGCCGTGACCCCTTCGGGGAGCGACTTGTTGACCGACTGCATCCGCTCGCTCACGCGCTGCGAGACGGATCGGCTGTTCTCGCCGACGAGCATGATGGCCGTGCCGATGACGACCTCGCGCCCGTCCTCGGTCGCGGCGCCGGTCCGGAGCTCACGGCCCACGCCCACCTCGGCGACGTCCCCGACGCGGATCGGGACCCCGTCGTGATGGCCGACGAGGATGCGACGGATGTCGTCCTCGCCTTGAACGAGCCCTGTCGCGCGGATCAGGTACTGCTCGCCCTTGTGCTCGATGTAGCCGCCGCCCGCGTTGGCGTTGTTGCGCGCGACGGCCTCCAGCACGTCGCGGAACGACAGGCCGTAGCCGACGAGCTTCGCCGGATCGGGCGAGACCTGATAGAGCTGTTCATAACCACCGATCGAGTTGATCTCGGTCACGCCCGGCACCGTGCGGAGCTGCGGGCGAACGATCCAGTCCTGGATGGTGCGCAGATCGGTGAGCTCGTAGGGTTTGCCGTCGGGCCGCCGGGCCTCGGGCGAGGCCTCGAGCGTCCACATGTAGATCTCGCCGAGCCCGGTCGCGATCGGGCCCATCTGCGGCTCGCCGAGGCCCGGCGGCAGGCTCTCCTTGGCCGCCGCGAGGCGCTCGCCCACGAGCTGGCGCGCCCAGAAGATGTCGGTGCCGTCCTTGAAGATGACGGTCACCTGCGACAGGCCGTAACGCGAGAGCGACCGGACCTGTTCGACGCTGGGGATGCCGCCCATCGCCCACTCGATGGGGAAGGTGACGCGCCGCTCGACCTCGACGGGCGACAGCGCCTTGACCGAGGTGTTGATCTGCACCTGGACGTTGGTGATGTCGGGCACCGCGTCGATCGGCAGACGGTTGAAGTTGTAGGCGCCGAGCGCCCCGACGGCGAGCGTGAGGACCACCACGAGCCAGCGATGGCGGACGGAGAACGCGAGGATCTTCGCGAGGAGGGTGAGCATCGTTTCCTCCTCAGTGCGCGTGGTCGTGGCCTGCCTCGGATTTCCCGAGCTCGGCCTTGAGGATGAAGCTGTTCTTGCCGACGTAGCGCTCCCCCGCGGCGATGCCGTCCAGCACCTCCACGAGCTCGGCGCCCTGCGCGCCTGGAGCCTTCCCCTGGCGGCCAGGCTTGATGGCGCGGGCCTCGAACGCGTCGCCCTCCTGGACGAACACGACGTCTTTCCCCTCGACCCTTTGCACGCCCTCGTACGAGACGACGACCGGCGCGTCGACCCGATCGACGGCCACGTCGGCGGTCACGAACAGGCCGGGCCGCCATGCGGCGCCGGGGTTCTTCAGCACGACGCGCGCCGTCGCCGAGCGCGTCTTCTCGCCGACGACCGGGCCGACATACGTGATCTCGCCGTCCGCGGGCTCCTCGATGCCCTCCGCCCGCACGCGGGCGGTCTGGCCGGCGCGGACGCGGGCGAGATCCTTCGCGTACACAGTGACGTTGACCCAGATCGTCGAGAGATCGGCGACGACGAACGTCTGCGTGTCGTCCTTGAGCACCTCGCCGACGTTGATGTGCTTCTCGATGATCGTGCCGTCCATCGGCGCGATGAGCGCGTACGCGCCCCCCTTGGCCCCGGAGCCGGCGCCGGACGACGCCTGGAGCTTCTGGGCGGCGCTGCGATGCTCGATCTTCGCCTCGGCGAGCGCCTGCTTCGCGGCGAGGAACTCCTTCTCGGCGGCGATCTTCTCCTTCCAGAGCGCCTCTTCGCGGTTGAAGTTGGCCTCCGCGAGCTCGAGCCGCTCCTTCGCGGTCAGGAGCTCCCGCTGGAGCTCCGCGAACTCGCGGCTATCGAGGATCGCGAGCACGTCGCCCTTCTTCACGGTGTCGCCGAGCTGCTTCCTCACCTCGCGCGCCGTGCCGGAGACCCGAGGCGTGACGTGGGCGAGGGCCTCGGCGTTGAGCGCCACTTCTCCCGGGAGCGACACGGTCTCCGCGACCTGGCCCGGGCCGGCAGCCAGGATCTCGAGCCGCGCGTTGTCGAGCGCCTCGGGCGACAGCTTGATCTTGCCCTCCTCGTGCTCGCCCTCTTCGTGCTCTCCCTCGCCGTGTTTGCCCTCGCCGTGTTCGCCGTGGCCGTGTTCGCCATGGCCATGGGCCGCCTCTGCCGGCTCGCCGTGGTCGTGTCCCTCGTGCTCGTCGGCGCCGTGGTCGTGAACCGCGTGGTCGATGAGCAGCGCCCCCTTCACCGCCGCGGCGAGGAGCAGCAGAAATCCCCCGGCCAGCGCCGCGATCTTCGCGCGCGTGAGCTCGATCTTCACCTTGGCGGCGCTCATTGCGGAGACCTCCCCGCCGCGACCAGGAGCTCGATCTTGGCGTTCGCGTGGGCGTGTTCGGCGTCGAGGAGCGCCGCCTGGGCATCGAGCGCCTCGCGGCGCACGAGCAGGGCGCTCGCGAGGTCGTTCTCCCCGAGCTCGTACCCCCTCGTCGACAGCGCCACGGCCTGCGTCGAGAGACCCGCGGCGGGCGCGAGGTGGGCGAGCGCGCTCCTCGTCGCCTCGTAGCGCGCGTAGAGCCCCTGGATCTCCCCCGCCGCGCTGGCCCGGCTCGCTGCGAGGCGGGCGGTCGCGGCGTCGACCTCGGCCGCGGCCGTCGCTACCCCTGCCCGGTTCGCGTTCAGGATCGGCACCGGCAGGGCGAGGCCGATCATCCCGATGTTCGCCTGGTCGTCCCGCTCGTACTGGGCGAGCACGTTGAGCGTCGGCCATCGTCCGGCCTGCTCTCGACCCGATCTGGCCCTGGCCGCCTCCACCGTGGCCAGGGCGGCGCGCACGTCGGCCCGCTGATCGGCCTCGCGGAGCAGCGTCGCGAGCGGCGGCGGGGCCTCCTCGGGCACCAGCGCGCCCGTGACCGCGCCGTCCTTCGACGCCTGGCCCAGCATCGACCGGAGCCCCAGCAGATCGGCCTCGCGCGTTCCCCGGGCGGTCGCCTCGGCGGCGGCGTCGCGCCCCTCCTGGAGGCGCGCGAGCGCCACGTCGAGCTCCGGCACCTCCCCCGCCCTCTTGCGCTTCTCCGACGCGGCGACGAGCCGCTGGGCGAGCGCGCGGCGCTCGGCCGCGAGGGCGACCTGCGCCTCGTCGCGCAGCACGAGCGCGTGCTGGAGGAGCGCGGCCAGCAGGAGGCGCCGCTGCGCCTCGTCGGCGGTCGCCAGCGCGGCGCGCTGCTCCGCCTTCGCGGCCTCGACGCGCGTGCCGCGCCGGCCGCCCAGCTCCAGCGGCCACGACAGCGAGGCCACGGCGGCGGCCGGCCTGCCCCCATCGGGGTTGAATCGGATCCCTCCCATCCCGGACAGGACCGGATTTTCGAGCGAGATGACCCCGGCGGCGGTGACGGCGGCTCCGGCGACCGCAGCCTCGGAAGCGGCGGCGCGCGCGGCCGGCGCAGCGCGCACGAGCTCGGCGATCCGAGCGCGCGTGAGCGGGGCCTCGGCGGCGGCCGCCGCCTCCGGCATCAAGAGGTGGAGAGCAGTCGAGGAAATGACCAACAGACGACGTAAATGCGTACGGAACATGGACGGCAGCCCTCGAGCGCTTCGAGCGCTCGCGCGAAGAACCGCGGTTCTGCCCGGTCAGGATCGCGCGAGGGGGCCGAGCCACGCCCGCGCGGCGCAGAGGCGCTCACGCGCGCCCGCGCTGCGGCCGTGCTCGTGGATGCGAACCTGACGCGGGCGCCTCAAGCGCGCGGGCGTCGGGGTGGCCGTTCGAGGCGGTGGGTGAGGGATCGCCCTGGCATCTCCGGCGGCGTCGATGCGACGATCTCGAAGGCTTCGAGGAGCACGTAGGGCAGCACCTCGGCCAGGGGCAGGGTCATCGGGATGCGCCCGCAAGCGCAGTCGTGGCAGCTCGGCGGACACTCGCGGTGCGGGCGGTCCGGCGCCTCGTCGTGACTCTCTTCCGCCGAGGACGACGCGAGCATCGGGTGCTCGCAGGCGATCGCAATGCCGAGCGCCTGGAGGGTGTGGCCCTGCGCGATGAGGCCGACGACCAAGAACACCGGGAGCACGGCGCAGATCCAGCGAAGGATCGCGCTGCGTGGACGGTGGGGTCGCCGGACGCGGGACATCTGCTGCGAGATTGGAGGAAAGCGGGGCAACCGTCAAGGAAGCCCCTGCTTCGCCGGGGAGATGCGAGGCGGCGCGGTTCAACGGTTTACCCACGGCTTACCCACGTTGCCACCGGCCTGGAGAGATCTCAGGGGAAATAGCTCGAGGGCATCTGCGCCTGTCCGAGGGGCGCCGTCGACCTGGAAGGGAGCCGGAACATGCGCAGCACCTCCGCGACGAACGCCCGTGGATCCTGCGTGATGTAGAAGTGATCGCCAGCCAGCGCGCGCTGCTCGACCCGACCTTCCAGCCAGTGCTTCCACGCCTCCACCTCGTCCTGACGAGCTTCATCGTCGGCGGATCCGTGGAGCAAGAGCGTCGGCGTCCGGAGACGCCTGGTACAGCGATCCAGCGCGAGGCGGTAGCTCTCCGAGGCAAGGAAGTCGCCGCGCAGCATCGGCATGAACACCTCTCTGAGCTGCGCGTCGGTGCGGAATTCCGCGGGACATCCTCCCAGGCGGATCAGCTCCTCGACGAACCCTTCGTCATCGAGCGGGCTGAGCATGCGGCGTGGGATCAGATGGGGAGCGTGGCAAGCGGACAGGACGAGGCCGGCGGGCGCCCGGCCCCACTGCTCGAGCAAGCAGCACGCCTCGAACGCGATCTGCGCCCCCACGCTGTGGCCTATCAGAAGCCACTGGCCGCTCGGGGGCTCCGCGCACAGCTCGTGCGCCAGCTCGGACGCGCTGTGCTGAACGCTCTTCATGCCGGGCTCGTGCAGGCGATGGTCGCGCCCCGGGTAGGTCACGAGGGACGCCGAGACGTCCACATGCGACAGCGCCTTCCAGCTGCGGAAGGCCGTTTGGCTCGCACCACCAAAGGGGCACAGGATCAGGTGCGGGCTGGACTGCGCAGACGCGCTCAAGATGCGGCGCAAACTTCGGGTAGATCTGTTCATGGTCACTCGGGTCGGTGTTGATGTCTCGAGGAACGATCGGCATCTGAACCGAGGCAAAGCCGTCCACTAGGTGGACATGGCGGGCGAGGCGCCACAGACCTGATTGGCCAGGGCCCGCTTGTTGACCTTGCCCACGCTCGTCTGCGGAAAGCTCTCCAGGACCTTCAAACGATCGGGAAGCTTGAACGCGGCCACCCCCAGACGGCTGAGATAGGCGTTCACCTCGGCGAGCGTGGGCGCCTCGCCGCGCGCGATGATGCAGGCACAGGTGCGCTCCCCCAGGGTGGCGTCCGGGACGCCGACGATGGCGACGTCACGGATCGCCGGGTGAGCCATGAGGTAGTTCTCGAGCTCCTCGACCGGGACCTTCTCCCCTCCCCGGTTGATCACGTCCTTGCTCCGGCCTTCCACCACCAGATGTCCGCTGGCGAGCCGCCGCACCAGGTCCCCGCTCCGATAGAAGCCGTCGGCGGTGAACGCCCGACGATTGTACTCCTCCGCGCGATAATATCCTCGGATTGTATAAGGACCGCGGACCTGCAGCTCACCGACCTCGCCGTCCGCCACCTCGACATCCGAGGCGTCGACGATCCTCACCTCGTCGTCCTCGGCGACCGGCCGGCCTTGCGTGTTGATCACGGCGGACTCTCCGTCGTCGAGCCGCGTGAAGTTGAGCAGCCCTTCTGCCATGCCGTAGACCTGCTGGAGCCCGCAGCCGAGGACGGGTCGTACGCGCGCCGCCGTCTCGGCCTTGAGGCGAGCGCCCCCCGCCTGGATCCACTTCAAGCTGCTCAGATCGGCCTGCACCCACTCCGCCGCCTCGAGCCACAGCAGGACGAGCGGCGGGATGAGGGCGGTCACCGTGATCTTCTCCTGTTCGATCAGTCGAAACGCCGCCTCGGGGCTCGGGTCCTTGCAGAACACCACCGTACCGCCGGCGTACAGGGTGCCGAGGGCGCCTGGGCACCCCAGGGCGAAGTTGTGCGCGATGGGGAGGCTCACCAGGTACCGGGTGCTCGCGTCCAGGGCTGTCACATCGGCGCTGAGGCGGACATTGCAGACATAGTCGTCGTGGGTGCGCGGGATCAGCTTGGGAGCGCCGGTTGTGCCTCCCGACAGCAAGAGCAGGGCCACATCGCGCGCGTCCGGCCCGGCCATGATCTCCGCCGGCGCGTCCATCTCGGAGAGCGGCACGAACTCCTCCGCATCGCCCACCACGAGGACATGCCGGAGGCTCGCCACCCGCTTGCATACCGAACGGGCGAGCGCCCGGTAATCGAAGCCGACATGCATGTCGGCGATCACGTACGCGACCGCCTGGGAGAGCTCTGCCAGATGCACGATCTCCGTCGCTCGATGCGCCGGCAGCGCCAGCACCGGGATGGCCCCCATCCGGAACAGCGCGAAGCACAGGGGCAGAAACTCGGCGATGTTGGGCAGCTGAACCAGGACGCGCTGCTCCGCCGCGATGCCGAGCCGGCGCAGCCCCGCGGCCATGCGATCCGCGCGCTCGTCGAGCTCATGGTACGTCCAGCGACGCGCTCCGTCGACGACGGCCACGCGCGCCGGCGTTGCTCGGGCCCGCGTGCGCAGCATCTCTCCGAGGCGCTCGCCTCGCCAGTACCCCGCTCCCCGATAACGATCCACGAATTCAGCGGGCCAATCGACACATCCACTCAACATAGGAGCTCCCTCGCTTCCACCGACGTTCGTCGGCGCTCACTGTCCTGCGCTTCGGTGCGCGCGGCTCGGGTCAGCGTTCGGGCGGGCGGGCAGCACGGCCGCGCCGTGCAGGAGGGTCGGGTCGAGATCGGCGGTCAGGCCGGCGATCTCGATGGCGCGGACCCCCGTCACCTCGGCGGGATCGAGCGCGAACGTCGGGTCGTCACCGACGATCCGGCGCACCGCCTCTCGATGCTCCGCGCGGACACCCATGCGCACCCGGCTGAGCCTTCTGGCCCCGTTCGGATGGCGGTTCTCCCTTGGATGTTGAGGCGGGTCGTACGGGGTCACGATGAACGGGAGACGATCGTTCGCCGGATAGGCAAATTTGAAGCGGATCTCCTGGCCATCGGGCTTCGTCCGTCGCCACCCGATGGCTCTGCCGACGGGGACCCCTGCTCCCCGCAGCGCGGCGAGCTCGCGGTCGAGAGCGTGCGTGTCCACCACGACCGCCACGTCGCAGAAGCCCTCGCCGCCCTCCGACCAGCGGATCATCCGCCGGCCCGAGCCGCGCCCCGCCATCAGCTCGATCGGCCATTTGAACCACCTCGCGCTGCGCGGCGTCGTGAGCAGCTCGACGATGGGGCCTTCCGTGAACCAGATGTGCGCGTGCTGGGCCTTCCTCTCGGGCGTCGCATAATCGACCTTGAACCCGAGCTCTCTGTAGTCGCGCACGGCTTGATGAATGTCGCGCACCCATACCAATACGTGGCTGCAAGAAGTCGCCATGTTCCGTTCTCCCGAGCGCCAGGCGCTCGTTCAATGCGCGCCGCTCCCGGCCGCATCGAAGGCGGCAGCGCGCGCCGCCGCGCGCAGCTCGTCGACAGGGAGCGGCTCCGGGGTCTCCGGACGGATGAGCTCGGGCATCCCGATCCGCTCCGTCAGATCACGCCACGCGAGCGTCACGCCCAGGGCCCACTGGCCGCTGCGGACACGGCGGGCCGGATCGGCGATGTCGCCGCACAGGTCGTGCAAGGCGACGACGACCGCGTCGGGCCACGTCCGCGCGAACACGTCGTGATAGCTGCGCGTGTTCTGGTCGCCCAGGATCGACGTGCTCTCCACGGCGAGGCGGTCGGTGCCGGGGCCGCTCATGATCAGGCGCCCGGTCGGATCGCGCGGCGAGTGCATGCGCGGATTCCAGAGGACGGGGCCGTGGGTGTCGGCCAGGGTCAGCACGCCGGCGTCGCATCCGAGCGAGATGCGGTGCATGAGCAGGGAGTGATTGTCTGGATCCTCGGGGTGGACGTGGTTCTGCACGCGGAGCGTCACGGGCACGCCGCCGATGGTCGCGCTCAGGCTCTGGAACGGCTGGCCCGCGGCCGGCGAGGGCCGGTCGCCTCGCGGCCCGCATTCCGAGAACGACCATGGGCGCAAATCGCCTGCCGCGCGGCCGATCACGTCGAGCAACGGATAGGCGACCTGGCTGTTGCAAGCGGCGTCGATGAACTGGATGCGCTGGCGCTTCCTGATGTACTCGGCCGCCGCAAGGAACTGCCGGATCGGACGCACGTTCGGGTACAGCGTGTTGACCGCGTACGCCGCGCCTCCCCGCTTTGCGGCCTTCAGGCACCCGGTGATCTCCGCGGCGTGAACGGGGTGTTCCTGCAGCACGTGGATCCCGCGCTCGAGCAGCGACTTGGCCAGATCGGAGCCTGGGCCGCCGGTCGCCCCCGAGCGAACCACCACACAGACGATGTCGATGTCGCCGGGGATGTCCTCCACCCGGGTGTAGAGCGGCGCGCCGTAGCGCTCGGCGCACTTCCTGGAGAACTCGCTGCCGCGCCCGAGCACGCCGGCGAGCGTGAACGAGTCCCGCGCCGACGCGACCGCATCGAGGTAGATGCGCCCGAAGGCGGTGCCGGCGACGACGACGCGCTTCTTCTTGCCGCCGCCGGCGCTCACCAGGTCACCTGCATCGTGAGCGGCCCGCGGAAGAACGTCGCGGTCTTCCACTGGACGTCGGCGTGGAGGCGCAGATCCGGCAAGCGGGTCACGAGCGCTCTCAGCGCTTCCTGGAGCTCGACCCGGGCCAGCGACGCGCCGATGCAATAATGCATCCCACAGCCAAACGCGAAGTGCGCCCGCGCGTCTCGATCGAAGTCGAGCCGGTGTGGATCGGAGAACTTGCGGGGGTCGTGGTTGGCCGCGCCGACCGACGCAAACACGGGCTCCCCCGCGCGCACCAGCGTCTCGCCCACCTGGACGTCCTCGGTGGCGTAGTGCGGAAACATCGCAGCGGACGCGACCGGCACGAAACGGAGCAGCTCCTCGACCGCCGGCGCCACGAGGCCAGGATCCGATTTGAGGCGCGCGAGCTGCTCCTGATGGGTCAGGAGCGTGTAGATGAAGTTCGGGATCTGCGAGGACGTGGCCTCGTACCCCGCGATCAGGATGGCGATGCAGAGCTGGACCAGCTCGCGCTCGTTCAGGCGGTCGTCCACGTCGTGGGCCTCGATGAGCGCGCTCATCAGGTCGTCGCCCGGCTCGGCCCGGCGCAGGCGGATCAGCCCCATGATGTACTGGGACAGCTCGCCGAGGTTCCGCTGCGTCTGCTCGGCGGTCTGCGTGTTGGTCGAGAGCAGGGAGTCGTTCCACTCCTTGAACTTGGACTGATCCGCCACCGGAACGCCCAGGAGCTCGCAGATCACGGACATCGGGATCGGCAGCGCGTAGTCCCGTACGAGATCGGCAGGGGGACCTTTGGCCACCATCCTGTCGATCAGCTCGTTGGCGAGGTCGCGGACGTGCGGGCGCAGCTGCTCCACGCGCCGGTTGGTGAACGCCTGGGTGACCAGGTTGCGGATGCGGGTCAGCTCGGGCGGGTCCATCATGACGATCCCGCCGGCGATGCGCGGGAGCGCCCTCGGAGCGTCCGCGCGCTTCGTGGCCTCCTCGCGGCTGAACCTCCGGTCGGACAGCACGAAGCGGACGTCCTCGTAGCGGGTCGCGAGCCACGCCGGCTCACCGTAAGGCAGCTTGACCTTGAGCAGACCCGGCGTTTGCTGAGCGCGGGAGTACGCGGAGGCGAGCGCGATGCCGTCGAAGAGGTTGAACGGATACTGGATGGGGGGATTCGTCGCGGTAGTCATTGCGTTCGTCCTTGTGATGCCGCCGCCGGAAGCGGGCGGGAATCGAAGCGCCGGCGGCGCGCGGCCCAGTCCCGCAGCCGCTCGCGGTCGAGCGCGCCGCCTGCGGCGAGCGGCAGTTCATCCACGATCTCGATCCTGGCGGCGGCTCCCAGGCTCTCGCCGAGATGCTCGGAGAGGCGCTCCGAGGTCAGCAGCGTCCGATCCGTCTTGGTCCGGGCTGCGAACACACGATGGCCGAGCCGCTCCAGCGGGTGGCCGTCCCGGGGCAGCCCGAGGACGCGCTGCAGGCCAGCGCCGTCCAGCGCTGCGTTCCACTGAGGCAGCGAGAGGAAGGTCGACTCCGTCTCGGCCCTGCCGTCGCTGGCGTCGTCCAGCATGAAGGCCTGGGACGCCATCACCCAGAACTCTTCGACCGTGGGCTCGGTCAGGACGAGCCAGCCGCCGGGGCCGAGCAGCTCGTTGAGCCAGCGGAGGGATGCGTCCGTGTTCCGCGCGGCGTTGAGAACGCCCCCGCCGATGATCACATCGAACGAGTTCGGGGTAAAGCCCTGGTCTCTCGGCGCAACGTTGATGTCGTAGAGGCCGAAGCGCACGCACCGGTGCCCGGCGAGCCGCGGGGCAGCCTGATCAAGGAAGTACCTGGAGACGTCGGTGTAGAGGTAGTCGACCTCGGCGCCCGAGAGCTCCGGCAAGAGCGACTCGGAGGTCGCCCCCGTGCCGGCGCCGACCTCGAGCAGCCGGACCGGCCGCTGCCCGGGCCATTCCCTGGCAATCCTGCTCACGAGGAGGCTGACGGCGCGGTGCTGGTACCGGGCCGCGATGCTCTCGCGATACAAGGCCCTGGCGAGATCGGTGCGCCCTTCCGGGAACAAGAGGTGGACGGCCCGCACCGCGCCGGAGATCAGGTCGGGCAATCGGTCGGAATTGCGGACCGCGTAGTCGATCGTGCCGGTCGCGCCGACCGTGGCCAGCCACTCGCCCTTCAGCTCGTCCCATGCGCGCGCCAGCGCGGCGTCCGAGTGGTCGCCGATCGGGCCCACGGCGCTCAGCAGGTCGCCGTCCCGGCGCAGCAGCTTCTGCTCCGTGAGCACCCTGAGCCAGCGGCGGATGAGCGGCCGATGCGCGGCGGCGACCCGCGCCCGCGCGAGCACCTCGTCCACGGTGTGCGCGGCGGCCGTGTCGGTAAAAAGGCCGCTGCGGCCCAGCGCGTTGAGCATCGACAGCAGCGCTGTTCGTCCGAGGCGCTCCACGGCCGCGATCGCCCGGTTCACGTCGGTCCCGGCGAGCTCGGCGTCCAGCGCGGCGGTCACGTTGGCAATCAGGCGCTGTCCGCTCGCGTCCCCGTCGGCGTCGTCGCGGGCACGCTTCGCGGGGATGGCAAAGATCGCCCAGCCATCGCCGTCGGAGGGGATCACCGCCGCCGCCGCCACGCTCGGATGGCTCATCACGAGCTCCGTGATGCGCGTCGCTTCTTGCTCGGCTCTGCGCAGCTCGCGCTCCACCGGTACGAGCCCGGCTTCACCGGCGATCCTGTCCACGAGCTCTGCGCCGAAGACGCGCCGCACGGCCGCAGACGACTCGGCGGACAGCGCTCCACCGGCGCCTGCGCCGGCGTCGTACACGATGCGCCGCAGCGCCCCGAGATCGGCGATCGCGGCCGCCGGGTGAGCCAGGAGGCCGCGCAGCAGCGCCGCTGACACGATGGCGCAGTCCGGGGCCGCTCGCTCGAGGAACGAAAGGGCCTTGGCCGGGCTCGCGGCGCTCGCGTCCACCACGAGATGGTGGACGGCGGCGCCGGCGCTCCAGCTCGCGAACGCCGCATCCCCGCCGAACCCGGCCAGCGGCGAGAGCACCGCCGTGCGCGCAGGCGAAGGGCCGAGCGCGTCGCGCAGGGCAGCCACCGACTCGCAGAACACGGCCCTCGACCACACGAACGATCCGCGAACCACGGAGAACGGCGCGTCGTCCGCCAGGCGGGGCTCGCAGGCGCCCGCCCCGTCGAGCGCGGGCAGGTCGGCGTCGGTGATCCTCAGGACATCGCCGCCGTCGCTCGCTGGCTGCTCGGCGGAGAACCGCGCGCCGAGCAGCATCGCGGCCAGCCGGACGGGCAGGGCCTGCGGCGCGTCTCCGGCGCTCCAGCTCAGCGAGCGGCCCGCGACGGCTCCGCGCTGGCGCAGCGCCGTGACGGCGCGGTACGTGCGGTCGAGGACCTCTGCTCCGGTCCACGCTCGCCCGCTCGACATCAGCGCCGCTCGACTCCCGAGGCGCTCCAGCCCATCGATGATCTGTCTGACTGTCATGGCACCTCGTCCGGTGGTCGTCAGCCGGCGGTAGCGAAGAAGAGGCGCTGGCCTGCCACGGCCAGCGGTGATTCGAGCGAAGGAAGGGCGAACCGCGGCACGAAGGCTGCGGCCAGGAGCTCCTCATTCCAGCCAGGCGCGTCGACGAACACCTGATCGGTCCCGGCGCGCCGGTCCTCGCTGCCCAGCAGCGGCGAGCCGGCCGGGGGAGACAGCAGGAATTGCATCGCCGTGAGGATCGCGCCGTTCTCTCGTGTGGAGTCCGTGAAGATGAGCCATCCGCCGGGAGCGAGCGCGCGCCGGATGCGGCGCAGCGTCCGGCCCGTATGCGCGGCGTTGTGGAGGACATTGCCCGCGAGCACGACGTCCGCTGTGTGCGGCTCCACCCCCTGCGCCGTGAAATCGACGTTGATGTCGAGCACGGCAGTGCGCACCCCGCGACGGCGGCCGAACCGCTCCTGCGCCGCGGCCGTGAAGGCACGCGCGATGTCCGTGAACAGATAGTCGACCGGCGCTCCGTCGAGGGCCCGCAGCGCGGCTGTCGTGGTGAGGCCGGCGCCTCCGCCGAGCTCGAGCACGCGCAGCGGCCGGTGCCGCAGCTCCGCGCAGCGGCGCACGAGGTGAGCGCCGGCGGCGCTCAGGTAAGCGGTGAAGACGTTGTCCTGGTAGGCGGCGATGGAGGAGAGGTCCTGCCGCTCGCGAAACAGGAGCTGCTGAATCGAGAGCTCGTCGCGCACGAGCGCGTGCAGGCGGAGCAGAGCAGCCTGGTGGACTTCCGCCATCGCCGGCGGGAAGCCGAGCGAGGCATACGCGTCGGGCAGGTCGGCGGCCGCGCCGGCGTCCCGCAGGGCCCTTCGCCACACGTACCTATCCCCCACGTTGCCGAGCACACCGTGGTCGCACAGCGCGGCGAGCCACCGCCGGACGAGCCATGCGTGTCGCGGCGCCGCGCCCAGCGCGCAGACGATCTCCTCCGCGGTGCGCGCTTCACCTCCCGGATGCACGGCGCCGCTCGCCACGAGCAGCTCCCCCAGGGCCCGCAGGCTGATCGCCTCGAGTCGCTGCATCGCTCCCGGGAGGTGCGCCAGGGGATCTCTCCCCGGCGCTGGTTCCAGCATCCGAGTGAGCCTCAGCCCAGCCTCGTGTGTCTCATCGCCCGTCGGCACGCGGGGAGCCTCACCGTCGGCGTCATCGGCGGCGGCCTCCACCGCCGCAGCGGCCAGATCCGCGGCGGGGACGACCTCCGCGTCAGGGCGCGCCGTGGCCGCGCCGAGCGCGGCGAGGATGTCGTGCCGGAGGCGACATAACGTGAGCTGAACCTGAGCCTCGCTGACGGCGGCGCCCGGGCTCTCCACCGCGTTGGCGAACGCCGCCAGCTCACCGCGGGTCGCGCGCAACCAGCTCACCGTCTCGCGCTCGGCCGGCGCGTCCGTTCCGCCGAGCAGCACGCCAGACCCCGCGGAGCGCGCGGTCCAGAGGACGTCCCCGTGAACCCCGGTCAACCTCAGCTCGCCGGCGTTGCTGCCCAAGGCGATCTCGATGACGCTCTGCGCCTCTGACGACACCTCGTTGCGCACGCCCAGGACAATGGGAACACCCGCGAGGCTGCCTCCGAGAACGACAAGCCCGCTCCCGAGCGGCGTCGGCTCACGGACCTGCCAGGGGCGCAGGGCGCCGAGCGCGTCTCCCAGGAGGCGGAGCAGCGCCTGGATCGACGCTCTCGTGCAGGTCGCAGCGACGTACTTGATCGGCGTGCGCGCGCGCAATGCCTGCGCTGCGCCGAGGAACCGCCGGGATGCCGGCGTGGCGGAGGCGACCGCTGCCACCCGGAAGGCGGCTCGGCCAAGGCGCGCTTGCCGCAGGCACGCGGCGAGCTCATCGTGCTCGAGCGGCGCCTCCGCCAGCACGGCGCTGCCGCGCCGCAGGAGCTCGACAGCGCGCTCGGTCACCGGCACGCCGTGCCCGGTCGCCGATACCCAGCAGCTCACGCCGGCACCGAGGGGTGCCTGATCCGGCCGGGTCCAGAGCGCTATCCTGGCCTGATCGGCGAACCTCCGGGCGCCGTCGCTGTCGTCGGCGAGCTGGCCAAGGAGACGAAAACGCCCGTTCAAACGCTGGAGCGCGGCCAGGTGCAGAGGACCGAACCCGGCGCCGCACAGCACGAGAGGGATGCCGGCGGTCACAGGGAGCCCTCCTCGGTAGCGCCGAGCGCGTCGATCGACGAATCCAGCAGATCGAGCGCGATCACCGCGCCGCTCTCGCGAAGGCGACCGACGGTCGACAGGGGCTCGAGCGCCGCCGCCGCGAAGTGGCGCCCAGCGGGCACCTGGCCCTGGTCCACCGCCAGCGTGGCGAGCGCGGCCATCGTCCCTGTGAGCTCGGCGTTGCGCCGTCCGCGCACGACCAGCGTGCGCGTGACCGGGGCGCCGTCTCGCAGTCCGTCGAGCTGCGCGACGAGAAGGACGTGAGGCTCCCGTCCAGCGAGGTCGAGCACGCTGGCCCGGCATAACGCCGCGACCGCCTCGCGGCGCTCGAGGCTGCGCACGCGATCGAAGGCCGTGAGGATGTGCTGGCCGGTGATGACGGTATACCAGTCTCCTCGAACGAGCCTGAGCGACTCCGCGAGCCGCTCTCCTTCGGTGTTGAGGTAAGGCAACAAGGTCGCCGGGCCGGGGAAGAACGGGACTTCCACGTTGCGCGTCCGGGTCAGCACCCCGGAGCGACGTCCCTCTCGCCATGCCGCGAGCGGCTCGCTCACCCCGTCCGCGGCCGCCTGGAGATAGTCGTCCGCTGCGACCTCGGTAAAGCGGTCCAGCACGCCGAAATGGCTGCGCAGCCCATGAACCTGGCTGAAAGCCCGCTGCGCCGCCCATCGCGGCAAGAGCGCGGTGAGGCCAGGCTGCAGCCCCGCCGAGAGCACGGCCACGCGCCGGCGGGTGCGGTACTCCTCGTCGTCCAGGAGCGCGTACAGCGCATCGTCGCCGGCGGCGTCCACGTAGTCGGCGCCCGCGTCCACGGCTGCCCTCGCCGCGCGGTCCGCGATGGCGTGGGATGGACCGGCGCAGTTGAGCACGATCCGACAACCACCGACGAAGCGACGCAACGATGCGTCGTCCCGAAAATCGACCGCCTGGTGCTCGACCGCTCCCGCGGACAGCTCACTCGCGAAGCGGCGGGCCGCTTCGAGGTTGCGCCCGCCGATCCGCAGCGGCCCGAGGCCGAGCGACAGGAGCCGCCGGGCCGCTTGCGCGCCGACGTCGCCATAACCTCCCAAGATGCCTATCGTCATCCTGCAGCCTCCACCAGCCGCCATCCGTGGGCGCGGCGCCGCTCGTTCCAGAACGCCGTGTAGCGCCCGTTGCGCGCCAGGAGCTCCTGATGCGTCCCCGCTTCGACGATGCGGCCGCCGTCGAGCACGAGGATCTGATCCGCGGACACGATGGTCGGCAGCCGGTGCGCGATGACCAGAAGGGTCGACCGGCGCATCAGTGTCCGCATCGCGCTCTGGACGTAGCGCTCGTTCTCCGGGTCGAGCGCCGCCGTCGCCTCGTCCAGCAGCACGATCGGAGCGTTCTTGAGCACCGCTCGGGCGACCGACACCCGCTGGCGCTCCCCGCCGGACAGCGACGCTCCGCCCTCGCCGACGCGGGTCTTCAGGCCCTGCGGGAGGCGCTCGATGATCTCGTCCACGCCGGCCAGGCGGGCGGCCTCGCGCACCTCCGCGTCCGTGGCGTCCAGCCGGCCCACCCGGATGTTCGCCTCCAGCGTGTCATCGAACAGATAGACGTCCTGCATGACCAGCGACAGCTGCGCCATCAGGTCTTCCGTGGAGAGCTCGCGGACATCCACGCCGCCCACCCGCACCGAGCCCGCGTCGACGTCGAAGAACCGCGCGATCAGCCGTGTTATCGTGGTCTTCCCGGAGCCGGATGCGCCGATGATCGCCGTCATCGTCCTCGGCGCTATCCGGAAAGACACGTCACGGAGCACCGGAGCGCCCGGCTGATAGCCGAACAGGGCATCGGAGAGCTCGATCTCCCCCGGCGCCGCGACGGGCCTGGACCGCTCCGGCTCGGGGAGCGGCGCCTCATCGAAGATGGCGGACAGCCGCTCCAGATCGTTGCCTGCCATCCGCAAGAGCCCGCTCCGCCCCGCGGCCTCGGCCAGCGGCCCCACGAACCTGGCGGCCAGCGCCAGCAGCGCGATGAGCTCGATGGGATCGATCGACCGATCGAGCGCGCGCACCACGCCGACGGCGATCAGCGCGGCGAACGCGAGCTGCACCGACAGCCCGCCCGCCAGCAACCTGGGGAAGGTCTGGCGCAGCATCGACCCGCCCGCGGCGCGCTGCGCGTCGATCGCCGCCTCCAGCGGCGCATAACCCCCCGTGGCCCGACCGAAGGCGCGCAGCACCTGCTGGTTGCGCGCGAACTCGACGACCCGGTTGCTGGCGAGCGCCCCCGCGGCGTCGACCTGCTCCTCGGTGCGGCCGATCCACGCCGACGACCAGCGGTGCGTCAGGTAGATCAGCGGCGTGCAGGCGATGGCCGTCAGGCCGAGCTGCCAGTCGAAGAACAGCATGGCGACGGCGATCGTCGCGGGCGTCAGGATGCCGCTCACCACCGGGGTCAGGAGGTGGGCAAACACGTTGGTGACCATCATGGTGCCGCCCGTCGCGCTCCGTGAGAGACGGCCGACCTTCTCCGAGGAGAACCAGCCGATCGGCAGGCGGGCTACGTGGTTGCCGAGCCGGTCGTGCAGCGTGGTCAGGACGACCAGCGCGAGCGCAAAGCCCTTCATCGTCTGCTGGTAACGGGCGACGCACGTCACCGCGACGACCGCGGCCAGGAGGAGCAGCCAGCGCAGCGCCTCGCCCAGGTCCCCGCTGAGCAGCGCCTTGAGGACCGGGACGAGGAACGCCATCGCCACCCCCTGAACGACGGAGTAGACGATGAGCCAGCCGAAATAGACGTGCAGCGCCCTTGCGTGCTGCGGTCCCAGGATCTTGGTCAGTTGGCGGATCATGAGGCTACCCCCACCGCTGCGCCGGCAGCCGCCATGTCGCTCTCGGCGTAAGCACGCCACATCCTGGCGTAGAGCCCGTCCGCGGCGAGCAGCGCGGCATGCGTGCCGCGCTCGCGCACGCGGCCCTCGTCGAGCACGACGATCTGGTCGACGCCGGTGATCGTCGCCAGGCGGTGCGCGATGACGATCACGGTGCGCCCGCGCGCGACCGCGGACAGCGCGTCCTGGATCTGCGCTTCTGACTCCGGATCCGCGTGCGCCGTCGCCTCGTCCAGGATCAGCACCGCGGTGTCCGCGAGCAGCGTGCGCGCGATGGACAGCCGCTGCGCCTCGCCCCCGGACAGAATGGCGTCCTCGCCGATCACGGACCGATATCCCCTGGGAAGCGCGACGATCCGGTCGTGGATCTGCGCGGCGCGCGCGGCCGCGACGACCTCTGCGTCGCTGGCCTCGGGCCGGCCGAGGCGCAGGTTGTCGGCGACCGTTCCATGCACCAGCTGCACGTCCTGCAGGACGAATCCGACGTTCCGGTACAGCACGTCCGGCGCGATGTTCCGGATATCCACGCCGCCGAGCAGGACAGCGCCGCCGGTCACGTCGTAAAACCGGGGCACCAGCTTTGCCAGCGTGGACTTCCCCGCGCCCGAGGTCCCGACGAGCGCGGTCACCGTGCCAGGCCTGCAAGCGAAGCTCACGTCGGAGAGCACGCTCCTCGAGCCGTCGTAGCTGAACGAGACGTGATCGAACTGCACCTCTGCCCCGCGCGGCGCCTGCGGCGTCGTCGTGATGGGCAATGACGGCTCATCGAGCAGCGAGGCGACGCGCTCCGCCGCCGCCACGGCCTTGCGCTGGGCCGTGAGCCCCTGGTTCAGCGTGAGCACCGTCTGCGGGATGACCACGGCGACCAGGGTCTCGGCGAGCAGGTCGATGGGGCTCACCCAGCCCTCTCGGATGAACCAGGCGCCGACCGTCAGGCTCACCAGCATGATCACAGGCACAGAGAGGGCCATCGAGGTCAGCGCCTCGAGCCGGAGCAGCGGCCGCACCCAGCCGGCGTATCGGTCGCTGAAGTCGCTGACGGCGCGCTGATAGCTCTGGTGAGCGCGGCCCGTCTGGCCGAACGCCTTCACGACCGCGATGCCGTGTACGAACTCGACGATCGCGGCGCTCACCCTGCCGAAGCTCGCGTCGAGCTGCATCATCTTCTCGGCGAAGCCCCGCATCATCCATGCGTAAGCGGCCATGTAGATCGGCAGGGTGGCGATCGCGAGCAACGCCAGCCGAAAGTCCAGCCAGAGCAGGTACAGGAGGCCGCCGAGCGGAAGGACGATCGCCGAGACGAGCTCGACATCGTGGTGCGCGACGAGGTGATGCAAGTCGTCGAGGTCGTCCTGGACCGCTTTGCGGACCACCCCTGACATCTTGTCGGAGTACCACCCCAGCGGCACCTCGCCCAGCTTGCGCACCAGCGCGCGCCGCAGGATGGCCTGAAGCCGATGGTCGGCCAGGTGAGTCACCCACAGCGCCGTTCCGGTGCAGGTCCATCCGACGCCGAGCCCGACCACGATGATCAGCGCGATCCCGGCCACCTTCGCGCTGTCAATCGGGCCTGACGCGACGAGGATCCGCGCGAGCTCGGCGATCCCGATGAACGGGACGAGCGTCGTCAGCGCCCCGACGCCGCCCAGCAAGATCCCGAGCCGCGTGAGCCCTGCTATCGGGCGGCGCAGCTCGCGGAGCGCCGCGTCCTTCTGCTGATTCTCTCGATTCTCGCTCATGTGTTGCGCAACGATGCTGCGAGGTGCTCGGCCACGACATTCACATGCGGCGGCTCGATGACGCTGAAATGGTTGCCGGGAACGTCGATCAGCTTGAACTCGCCGAGGCAGACGCCTTCCCAGAACGGCGCCGTCAAATGCCCGACGCCTGCGGTGATGCCGAACGATTGCTCCTCGTCGCACCGCAGGAACGTCATATCGCCGACGTAAGGCTCGGGATCGAAGCGCGCGGCGCGCATGCTGTGCCTGCAGGTCCGGAACAGCGCCGGGATGAGCTCGGGTCCGACGGGCACCCCGGCCTGAGCGGCCGCCGCCTTCGCATAGCTGGCCAGGCGCTCGTCCTGACTGCGCGCGGACTGCCTGCGCACCGCGGCGGCGACCGATTCCAGCCCGGGGTCTCCGCCGAGCCTGGCCATTGCGCCGGCCGGTATCTTGCGATCATACTCGACCATCAATTTCTCGATGGCCCGGTACACGTCGGCGCTGTCGACGTCTTCGCCGAAGACGGCCTTCACCGGATCCAGGTTCAAATTCGGGGCAAAGATCGCCTCGAACGCGAGCTCCTCGTCGGTCTCGATGAACATCGGGATGCTATCGACGAGCGCCAGGTCCACCGACATGCCGCGCTCGAGCAGCCGCCGGGCCACCTCGGTCGCGAGCAGCCCGCCGAGGCAGTAGCCGATGAGCTGAAACCGCGTGAAACCTTCGTCGATGAGCCGCTGCGCGTAATCGTCGGACACGCGCGCGACGAGCTCCTTCGGGGGGATCGCGAGGTACAGCTCGGGGTCGGCGACGGCGAAGCCCAGGACAGGCCCCAGATTCTGCGCGGCGAGCGCCCGCCCGAGGTGCTGGAAGTAATCCATGGTGCCCAGCGCCGCGTGGAACATCACACGCGCCGGCCCGTCCCCGCCGCCGAACGAGAGGATCAACGAGTTGCTGCCCTCCCGGCGCTGCGCGATCTGCGCGGTCTTACCTCCGCTGGCGGACGCCTCCGCGCTCGGCGCGTGCGCTGCGCCGTCTTGCCTGCGCAACGCGCGCGCGAGCGCGTCGACCGTCGGCTCGTTGAGCATCTGCCGCAGGAGCGTGTCGTAGGCGAACGGCGCCGCTTCCGGCACCTCCTCGCGCAGTCGACCTGCCACCCTGGCGAGGATCAGCGAGTCGGCGCCGCGATCGTAGAAGTTCTCGTCCTTGCCGATCCGCGCGATTCCGAGCGCGCTCGCCCAGAGCGCACACAGCCGGCCCTCCAGCTCGTCCAGCGTCGCGTCGGCCTCCTTCCCGGCGCTGTCGATGAACGCCGCGGGCCGCAGCGAGGCGAGCGCCTTGCGGTTGACCTTGCCGTTCGCCGTGAGCGGCAGCCGGTCGACGACCTGCAGATGAGCAGGCACCATGTGCGCTGGCAGCCGCTGCCCGAGGAAGCTCGTGAGCTCGTCCGTCCTGACCCGGGCCCGGTCGGTCTTGAAGCGCGCAGCGAACATGTGCATGCCATACGCCGCCATCGGATGATCGTCGTCCGGCAGGCAGAGCACCAGCTCACCGCCGCTCTTCGCGATCAGGCCTTGCCATTGCTGGGTGGACAGGAACTTGGTGGCGCCGCGCTCCCGGTCTGCGCCCGCGGGGTCCATCATGAAGCCCTGGGTGAGCAGGACGTGCGGGTGATCGGCGGTAGGCTCGGTGAACACGAGCCACCCCGATGGCCCGAGCAGCTCCACCGCGGCCGCCACCGCAGCTTCGACGTTGCGGGTGCTGTTCAGCATTCCGGCGCACAGCACGACGTCCACGGAGTTCGGCAGCAGGCCCTGAGCGCGGTAGTCCTCGTTCAGGTCGAGCTGTCCGAATCGGACCCAGGGGCGCTCCCGGAACCGCTCGCGCGCATCGGCCAGGAAGAAGGCTGTCAGGTCCGTGAACAGGTAGTCGACGTCATGGCCGTCGAGCATCGGGATCACCACGCCGCTGGTCGCGCCCGTGCCGGCGCCGATCTCGAGCACCCGCAGGGGGGCGCTGTCCGTATGCGCGGCGGCGATCCGGTACAGCAGCGCTGCGACCGCGTGGTTGTTGTAACGCGCGATCGCGTCATCGCGGTACACCGAGAGCGCGACGTCGTGCTTTCCTTGCGGAAACAGCAGCTCGAACGGGTTCTGCTGGTTCTCGAGCAAGGCGTGCAGCCGCTCCACGTGCGCTCTGTGGTACTGGACGAACTCGGGCGTACACAGCCCGGACGACGTCGCCAGCTCCTCGAACCACCGCCAGGCGTCGTGGACCGCCGTCGCGTCGGCGACCCTGCGCTGCGCATAACGATAACGACGGCTCTCCTCGTGGTACGTGAGCCATCCAGCCTCCGAAAGGAGCCCCAGCCAGCGGCGAACGAGCCAGTGATGGCGGTCGTGAACGCGCGCCTCGCGCAGGATCTCCTCGGCCGAGTGCGCGTCGCGCGGACCGGCGAAGAGCCCGCGCTCGGCAAGCGCGTTCATCATGGACGCGAACGAGGCGTCGTGAAGCGCTCGAATCGCCTCGGTCACCTGGGCCGCGGTCACGCCGCTGACCTCCTTGTCGGCGAACTGCCGCGCCGCAGACACCAGACGGGCCTGCGACGTCGCCAGATCATCGTCCGTGGGCGCGCCGCGCCGCGCGAGCTCGACGAAGCCGAGCAGCGCGCGATCCGTGAGATCCTTGCCGGCCACGACGGCCGCCGCGGCGCCGACCGCCGGATGCGCGAGCAGCGCGGCCTCGATCTCGCCGAGCTCGATCCGGTGCCCGCGAATCTTGACCTGGCTGTCCTCGCGGCCGAGGAACTCGATGGATCCGCCGGGGAGATAGCGCCCGAGATCTCCGGTCCTGTAGAGGCGCTGGCCATCGACGGGGTGGTTGAAGAAGCGCGCGGCCGTGAGCTCCGGATCGCCCAGGTACCCCGCTGCGAGGCCGTGCCCGGTGATGTACAGCTCTCCAGCGACCCACACCGGCGCGTCGCGGAGCGACGCGTCGAGGACGCGGAAGCCCTGGTTGGCGAGCGGCACCCCGTAGGGGATGCTCGTCCACGCCGGATCGACCCGCTCGATGCGATGGTAATTCGACCAGATGGCCGCCTCGGTCGCGCCCCCGAGCCCGATGAGCGTCAGGTCAGGAATGAACCGGCGGATCTGGTCGGGCAGCGTGACAGGGATCCAGTCCCCGGACAGCAGCGCCATGCGCAACGAGCGGATCGCGACAGGCTCTGTCTGCAGGTAGCTCGCCAGCATCTGAAGCTGCGCAGGCACGGAGTTCCACAGGGTCACCTCGTGCTTCACGAGCAGGTCCGCCCAGTGGGAGGGGTCGGCGCCGCGGTCGGGATCCGGGAGCACGAGCGTCCCGCCGAGGGCGAGGGTTCCGAAGATGTCGTACACGGACAGGTCGAAGCCAAGTTGCGCGAGGCCCAGCACCCGGTCCGAACCGGTCACCCCGAAGCGACGGTTGATGTCGTCGATCGTGTTCAGCGCCGCTCGGTGGGTGATCATGACCCCCTTCGGGTCACCCGTGGAGCCGGACGTGTAGATCACGTACGCCAGCGCGTCGGGGTCGCCCGTCGCAGCTTCCGGGAAGCTCTGCGCAGGCGCCTGCGTGTCCACGTCGATCACGCGCAGGCCGTCCGGCAGCTTGGCCGCCGCGGAGATCCACGACTGGGTCAGGACCTGTCGCACCGCCGCGTTCGACAGCACCTTCTCGATGCGAAGCCGTGGCTGCGTGGCGTCCAGCGGCAGGTAGGTCCCGCCGGCGAGCAGCACGCCCAGCACCGCGACGACCTGCTCGATCCCCTTGTTCATGACGACGGCGACCCGGTCGCCCGCGGTACAGCCGCCGTCTCGCAGCGCCTGCGCGACCGACGCCGCCCGCATCGCGAGGTCGCGGTACGTCAAGCTGCCCGCATGGCCGATCACCGCCACCGCTCCGGGGTCGCGGGCGGCCTGCTCCAGAAACCCTCGGTGCAAGAGGGAGTCCGGCAGCGGACAGCCGGTCTGATTGACGCGCTCGCGCTCCTGCGCCTGCCATGCGGGCAACGCGACCGGCTCGACGGCCTCCCACGCCTCGGAGCGCTCCGCGAGATCCTCCAGCAGCCGCTGCAGCGCGCCGAACATGTCGTCGATGAGGCCGTCCGGGAAGATGCCCTGACGCACGTCCCAGTTGACCTCGAGCCCGTCCGCGTCATCCATGACCTGACAATCGAGGTAGACCTGCGGGGTTTGCGTGACGCCATGGCCGAAGCGCCGCCCGCTGCTGGGCCGTCGCCGCGAGCCGAGGCCGATGGCGCTGGTGAAGACGACCGGCATCAGCGCGGCCTCCCGCCCGCGCCGGCGGGTCATCTCGCGCAGCACCTCGACCCCCGTGAACAGCCGGTGGTCGAGATCGGCGAACATCTGATCGCCGAGCCGCGCAGCCCATTCCTTGAAGCTGCGCCCGGACGCCGCCTGCACGTCCATGAGGCTGACGGACGTGAAGTCTCCGACGATCCGGTCGACGTGCGGGTGCAGCGGCAGACGGTTGAGCAGCGTGAGGTTGAGGCTGAACCGTTGACGACGGCTCCAGCGCTGGAGCACCGCCGCATAGGCGCCCAGCACGGCGATCGAGGCCGTGAGCCCTCGCTCGCCGGCCCGCTGCCGGAGGCGCTCCCAGCGCTCGGCGGACAGGCGGCTGTGGTAGCGGCGGAAGCGCACGGGTCCAGCTTCCGCGGCCGATGGAAGCATCGGCAGCTCGGGCGCGGCGGGCAGATCGTTGACGCGCGCGAGCCAGTACTGGCGGTCACGCTGGTAACGCCCGGTCTCGCGCAGCCGCCGCTCCGCGAAGATGTAATCGCGAAAGCGCAGGTCCAGCGGTCGCAGCTCGTCGCTGCGACCGGCGAGGATGAGATCGAGCTCCTCGAAGAAGATCCCGGCGCTCGCCCAGTCGGCGATCAGCGAGTCCAGCGAGAAGTGCACCACGTCGCCGCCGCTGGTGCGGGTATGCCGCAGCTCGAACAGCGGCCATACGGTGGTCTCGTACATCCGGTGGTCCATCTCGGCGCGGATGCCGCATAGCGCGCGCTCCACCTCGGCGGCGGACGCGCCGCGGAGGTCCGTCGACTGGATGTGGTACCGAGGTACCGTGGGCAGGACGCGCTGGTAGCCGTCCTGCTCGATCACGGCGCGCAGCATCTCATGCCGCTCGATCAGCAGGTTCCAGGCGTCGGAGAGGCGCGCGGGGTCGAGCTCTGGATACGTCACCTCCAGGTACCCGTGGCAGGCGACGCCGCCATAACCGAAGGAGCTCTGGCGCCCCAGCAGGTAGGCCGTCTGCACGTCGGTGAGCGGGAACGGCTCATGACGCGCCTGCTCGTCCGCGACGACGACCACCCCCTGGTTCGCTGCCAGAAAATCGATGATCTGCGCCTTGTGCGTGCGCAGCACCGTCATCTTGTCTTCCGTGAGCAAACCTTTGGGCGCACGGAACCGGAGCTGCCCCGATTCCGTCCACAGATCGACACCCAGCGTCTTCAGCTCTTCGATGATCCCGGCAACGGGCATGGATGGTTGCTCCTGTAGCTTGTTGACGACAAGCGTCACATCAGACGATGAACTCACCGGCGAGGCGCTCTCCCGCGCGCGGCTCCGGCGTCCGCTCCGGCGGCGCGCCGTCGCCCGATCTCGCGGGCGGGGCGCCGCCGCCGCGGACGCCGCTAGAGCACGCCCTCCTCGATCTCCTGGCGGGCCTCCTGCTCGGCGGCGAGCGCCGCTGCGACCTCGCGCAGCGTCGGTCCGTTGAACAGGCGCCTCAGAGGCAACATGATGGCGTGGCGCTGATTCACCGCTTCGATGAAGCGCGTCGCGAGCAGGCTGTCGCCGCCCAGCTGGAAGAAGCTCTGATGGCGGCCGACGTTGCCGACGGCCAGGAGCTCGCTCCAGAGCGCCGCGACGGCATGCTCCCATTCACCCTGCGGGGGCTCGACCTCCCGGACGTCGGGTTCGGCTTCCGCCGAGATCCTCCTGATGATCTCGGCATGGTTGACCTTGCCGTTCGCGCTGAGCGGCAGCTCGGCCAGCACCAGGATCCTCTCTGGCACCATGTGGAGCGGGAGGGTCATGGTGACATGGTCGCGCAGCTGCTCCGCGCTGAGCTCCGCCGCGGCGTCCGGGCGGCGGCCATTCAGGCCATCGATCATCGCGCCTCGCGCTTCCTCCACGGCAGCAGGGACCACCGCGGCGGCGAGGCGTCCGGAGGCCGCCACGGCCACCGCGTCCCGCACGCCGGGGTGCGATCGCAGAGCGGCTTCCACCTCGCCGAGCTCGATGCGATGCCCGCGGATCTTGACCTGAGTGTCGGTGCGACCGAGGAACTCCAGCGCTCCGTCGGGCCAGTAACGCCCGACGTCGCCGGTGCGATACCACCGCGCGCCCTCTCCGACGAACTTGCGAGCCGTCAGGTCCGGTGCGGCGCAGTAGCCGCGCGCCACCCCGAGACCGCCGATCCACAGCTCGCCTGGCACCCAGTCCGGGCAGTCGCGGCCATGCGCGTCCACCACGCGGAAGAGCTGGTTGCGCAAGGGATAGCCGTAGGGGATCGAGCGCCACGACGGCTGGACCACGTCCACCTCGAAGAAGTTGGACCAGATGGAGGCCTCGGTGGCGCCGCCGAGCGCGATGAACCGACACCCGGGCCGCTGCGCGGCGAGCCGCCCAGGCAAATCCGTCTTGATCCAGTCGCCCGAGACGAGCGCCAGGCGGATGGCGCCCGGCGGCTCCGCGGCGCTGCCGACGATGAGCAGCATGTCGAGCAAGGTCGGAACGCTGTTCCAGATCGTCACCTCGTGTCGACACACCAGCTCATGCCAGCGCCTCGCGTCGCGCCGCGATTCCTCCTCGATCAAGACCAGCGAGCCGCCGGCGGACAGCAGACCGAAGATATCGTAGACGGACAGATCGAAATCGAGCGCGGACACGGCCAGGACGCGGTCTTCCGCGCCGACGCCGAAGCGTTGATTGATGTCCAGCACCGTGTTCAGCGCGGCGCGATGGGTGATTTCAACGCCCTTCGGCTCGCCGGTCGATCCGGAGGTGAAGATGATGTAAGCGAGCTGCTCTGCGTCGGTCGCTGCCGGGCTCGGCGCGGGCGCGGACGCCATCGCCTGTCCAAACACGCACGGACGAACGCCCTCCGGCCAGCACCTCGGCTCCGAGCCGGTGACGACGACGCGGACCCCTGCCTGACCCAGCATCCGATCGCGGCGCGCATCGGGTTGATCCACCCCGACAGGCAGGTAGGCGGCTCCGGCCGCCAGCACCCCCAGCACCGCGGCGATCTGATCGGGCCCCTTGGGCAGGTTCACGGCGACGACATCGCCTGTCGCCACGCCGCGCTGTGCCAGCGCGGCCGAGAGGCGCAGCGCGCGCGACGCGAGCTCGCCGTAGCTCATCGCGTCGGCCTCGCCCCAGCGCAATGCGATCCGTTGCGGCTGCTCGCGCGCCAGGTCGAAGAACGCGCGGTGCAGGCTCCGCCGTGGGCTCTCTCCCGAGGTCGCGTTGACGAGCGCGCGCACGAGCCGCTGCGGCTCGGGCATGAGATCGGGCACAGGCAGGTGCCATTCGGAGCTGCTCAGCCAGCTCAGCTCGCGCAGGTACGCGTCGAACATCGTGGCGATCAGGCCCGCCGGGAACAGGTCCTCGACCACATCCCAGTTCAGGGCGATGCCGCCCTCGGCCTCTATCACCTGATGGTCGAGCCACACCTGCGGGGTCTGCGTCAGGCCCCACACCTGCTTCCTGAAGGGGCCGCTGGCCGGCGCAGCGGTGCCCCCGGGGACGCCGAGGGCGCTCGTGAACACCACCGGCATGGTCAGGCTCGGCGCGCCGCTCAACCTGCCCAGCTCGCGAACGAGCGAGATGCTCGAGACGTCGCGATGGTCCAGCGCGTCGCCGAGCTCCTTCTGGACACGCCGGGCTCGCGTCACCCAGCTCTCGCCGGCGGCGGGCCGGTATCCGATCAACGTGAGCGACGTGAAATCGCCCATGACCGTGTGGATGTCGGGGTGTACCTCGCGGCGATCGAACAGCGTCAGGTTGAGCGTGAGGTCGGGCCGGCTGCACCAGCGGCTGAGCACCTCGGCGAACGCCGTGAGCAGGACCGTGGACGGCGTGACGCCGTGCTCGCCTGCGCGCTCGACGATGCGGCGCCATCGGCTCGCGTCGACGCTGCCCTCGTGGCGCGTGAAGCGCGGGCGCCCTACCTCGGCCGGGTCTCTGACGAGCGGCAGCTGCGGCGCCGGCGGCAGCTCTGGCAGCTTCTTCGCCCAGTACGCCCGCGCGGCGGCGAGCGCCTCCGATCCCGGCGTGCACGTCAGCACATAGTCGCGGAAGGACAGCCCGATCGGCGGCAAAGCAGCGTCCGGCGCCTCGTAAAGCGCGGTGAGCTCCGAGTAGAAGGTGAGGATACTGAGCGCGTCGAGGATGAGGTTGTCCAGGCTGATGCCGAGGCGCGTCCGGTCGCCCGACCGCACCGCCCGCATGCCGAACAGCGGCCATCGCGTCGGGTCGAAGACCCGGTGCGAGCAGTCGCGCCGCAGCTCCTCGTACGCCTGAGCCGGGTCTTCGCCGCCGTCGACGACCTCTATCGTGAACCGCGGCACGTCCGCGAGGATGCGTTGCTGGCCCTGCTCATCGAAGACCGCGCGCAACATCTCGTGCCGCCGCACCAGGACGTTGACGGCCGCCTCCAGCCGCGGCACGTCGAGGTCGACGACGTCGTACTCGCGATAGAACTGGCAGGCGACGCCCCCGAGCGTGAAGCTCTCGTCACGACCCAGCCAGTAGGCCCGCTGCACCTCGGTCGGCGGGAAGGGCAGGTGACGGTTCTCCGGATCGGCGACCAGCGTAGGCGGCGCCGGAGCGCCCGCGCCGAGCGACAACGTGGCAGCGAACTCGGCCAGCGTCGGATGGGCGAACAGATCGGCCAGCTTGACGCCGTCGAGGCCGACGTCGCGCAGCCGGCGCACCAGGCGTGTCGCCAGGAGGGAATCGCCGCCCGCGGCGAAGAAGTTGTCCTCGCGGCCCACCTCCGGCACCTTGAGCAGCTCGGCCCAGACCTCGGCGACCCGGCGTTCCACCTCGCCCACCGGCGCGGTCACGGTCGCCTTGGCCTGAAGGGCCATGGTGTTCACCGTTCGCTGCAAGGCTTTGCGATCGATCTTGCCGTTGGGCGTGAGCGGCAAGCTCCTGCAGCGCCACAGGTGATCCGGCACCATCACGGCGGGCAGGCGGCTCACAAGGAACTCACGCAGATCTGCGAGCTCCGGCGGCGGCTGCCGCAGATCGATGATCTCGCCTGCCTCGGGCACATCGATCCTCGGATCGTCCGAGGTGATGGCCACATAGAGCCCACGTTCACCCAGCACCGCGACGGCCTGGCTGACGCCGGGATAACCTCCGACCGCGGCCTCGATCTCGCCGAGCTCGATGCGGTGCCCGCGCAGCTTCACCTGGAAGTCGGCGCGCCCGAGGAACTCCACGCTGCCGTCGGCCCAGTAACGCGCGCGGTCGCCGGTGCGGTACCAGCGCGTCCCGTCCACCAGGAGAAACTTGTTCGCCGTTTTCTCGCGGTCGCCACGATAGCCGCGGGCCACGCCGGCGCCGCCGATCCACAGCTCGCCCGGGACGAAGTCGGGACAGTCGCGCCCCAGAGGATCGACGACGCGCAGCTGCACGTTGCCAAGGGGCTTTCCATACGGCACCGACTTCCAGTGCGAAGGCACCTCGGTGACCTCGCAGATCGTGGAGTGGATCGCGGTCTCGGTGGTGCCGCCCAGCGCGATGAAGCGGCAGCGCGGAGCGCGCTGCGCAAGGCGCCCCGGCAGATCGAGGGTCACCCAGTCGCCGCCCAGGAGCACCGCACGGAGCGCCAGCGGACCGGGACCGTCGCCGGCGGCCGCGAGCGTCACATCGAGCAGGGCCGGCACGCAGTTGAGGACGGTCACGCGATGGCTGCGCAGCAATTCGACCCAGACCGCTGCGTCGCGACGCGCCCACTCCTCGACGCAGACCACGGCGCCGCCGACCGACAGCGGCGCGAAGATATCGTACACCGACAGATCGAACTCGAGCGCGGACAGCGCGAGCGTCCGGTCGGCCACGCCCAGCGAGAGGCGCTGGTTCAGATCATCGATGGTGTTCATCGCTGCGGCGTGGGTGATCTCCACGCCTTTCGGCTCGCCCGTCGAACCCGATGTGAACAGGATGTACGCGAGATCCGAGTCCTCGCCGGCCAGCGGCTCCGCCAGCGACGCCTGCCCCTCCGGGACGCTATCGAGCACGAGGGCGGCGCCAGCGGCGTCGAGGATGCGCTGACGGCGCAGCGCGGGTTGATCCACGCTGATCGGCAGGTACGTTGCGCCGGCGGCCAGCACGCCCAGCACGGCGACGATCTGGCTCGGCCCCTTGGGCAGCTGGATCGCCACCACGTCGCCTGCGCTCACGCCGCGCTCGCGCAGGTAGCCCGCCACGCGCAGCGCGCGCTGCCGGAGCTCCCCGTACGAGATCCTGCCGCCTTCTCCCCAGAGGAGAGCAGGCGCCTCTGGCTGTCGCTTCGCGAGCTCGAAGAAGCCGTCGTGAAGGCGCTTGCCCGAGACGGCCGTCCTTGTGGCGTTCGCGGCGACGCGCACCTTCAGCTGCTCTGCCGGGAGCAGCGCAGGCACGGGCTGCCGCCAGGCTTCCTCATACGACAGCAGGCGCTCCAGCAGGCGGCCGTGCGCGTCGAACATCGCGTCCAGCACGCCTGGCGCAAAGGCATCTTCACGCGCATCCAGGTTGACCAGCAAGCCGCCGTCGAGCTCCGTGACCTGCGCGTCCAGCCACACCTGCGGCCCCTGGGAGATGATCCAGGACGCCCTCCCGAAGAGCTGCTTCACCACCTCCGGAAACAGCTCGCCCAGGCCGAGCGCGCTCGTGTACACGACAGGCGCCAGCACCTGCTCGCCTCGCAGCCGAGAGAGGTCGCGCAGCACCTCGACCCCCGAATACCCCACGTGCTCGGCGTCTGCATGGAACTGGGCCTGCAGGCGCTGCGCGCGTTCAGCGAAGGTGCCGGGCGCCGCGCCGTCCCAGGCCAGGAGCACCGAGGAGGTGAAGTCGCCCACCAGCATCCCCACGTCGGGGTGCAAGGGCTCGCGGTCGAACATCGGCAGGTTCATCAAGAACCGCGGCTCCGCGCTCCAGGCGGTCAGCGTCTCCGCGAACACCGCCGCCATCGCCATGGCCGGCGTGAGGCCGTGGCGCGCCGCCAGCGACGTGAAGGCGCGCACCTGCTCCGGAGCGAGCCAGCGATGACGCCGCACCACCGTCGTGGCGCCCACGTTCACGTGGTAGGGCGCGGCGGGCAGCTCCGGCGCAGCGGGTAGGTCGCTCAGGCGAGCTTGCCAGTACGCTCGGTCGGCGTTCCGCGACCGCTGGCCCTTGACGCTCGCGCGGCTGGCCTCGCGCTCCGCCAAATAGCGCGGATAGCTGGTGTTGATCGGAGGCAGCGGCTGCGATCCGGCGTAGAGGTGCGCCAGGTCGGCCAGCAGCACCCGCAGGCTGAGCGCGTCGGCGGCCACCATGTCCAGGTTCACATGCAGGCGCGTCCCGCCCGCGCGGATCGCGTCCGGCAGGAGCGAGATCTGGAGTTCGAACACCTCGCCGGCAGCCAGGTCCAGCGTCCGATGCGACAGCGTCCGGCGCAGCTCGGCGAGCGCCTCTTGCGCCGCCTCGGCCGACAGGGCGCGCAGATCGTGGACCTTCAGCCCACGCCCGCGGCTGTCGGGCAGGATCTGCTGCCGGCCATCGCTCAGGATCTGCACGCGCAACATGCCATGCCGCCCGAGCAGCGCTCGTACGGCGGACTCCAGCCGCGCGGGGTCGACCCCCTCGCTGTCGAACTCGTTGTAGAAATGCGCGGCGACGCCGCCCAGCTGCTGGCCTTGCTCGCGTCCGACCCAGTACGCGTGCTGCATCAGCGCGAGCTCGAAGGGCGCCGCCTCGTCGATGGTGGTCGCGGCGGGCGAACGCTCGTCGCGTTCGCCCTTGGTACAGCTTCGCTCTCCTATCAGCGCCTTCCAGGCGGACACCCGCGGGTTCGCCGCGAGCTCGGCGAAGTCGACCTCGATGCCTTGCCGCCGCCACCTGCCGGCGAGGCGCATCATCGTGATCGAGTCCATCCCGAGCTCGATCAGGTTGCTGTCTTCACGGACCGTCTCGGCCACCACGCCGAGCACGCTCGCGACCGTATCCCTCAGATCCGAAGAGGCGACTTCGTCGTGCATTCGCTGTGTCTGTTCGTGCATTGGCTGACTCGTGAGAAGGAAAGCTCAAGTCCGGAACACCATGTCCCCTGCGTCACACCGGCTCGCTGGCGAACTCCGGAGGCACCAGGTGGCGCGCCACGCTCTGGAGCTTCTCGCAGGTCTCCTCCAGCTCTCGCTCGGGCGTCGACTCCGCGACGATCCCGGCGCCCGCGCGCAGCCAGACGCTGCTCCCCCTCTGGAAGATCGTCCGCAGCACCAGCGCCGCATCCATCGCTCCGTCGTGATCCAGCGTCAGGACCGCGCCGGAGTAGAGGCCCCGGCTCTCCGCCTCGTGCCTCCGGATCCAGTCGACCGCCTCCCTCTTGGGGATCCCCGACGCGGTGATGGCGGGGAAGAGCACCTGGAACGCCGTCCAGGCCGTGTTGCCCGCCTCGAGCATGCCCGAGAGCCGTGAGGCGAGGTGCTGAACGGTCCCGCGGCGGGATATCGCCATGAACTCGTTCACGGTCACGCTCCCCTGCTTGCAGACGCGGCTGAGCTCCTCGAACGCCAGCTTCACCGACATCGCGTGCTCGGCGAGCTCCTTCGAATTGCTGAGCAGCTCGGCCCGCAGGCGCGCGTTCTCCTCGTCGTCCGAGACGAGCGCCCGGGTCCCGGCGAGCGGCTGCGTCATCACCTGCCCTTCGGCGGTCACCTCGAGCACGGTCTCCGGGCTGAATCCGGCGAACTTCAGGTCGCGGCAGTTGACCACGAACGATCGGGCCGGGGTGTTCTGCCGCCGCCCGGCGACGTACGTCGCGATCAAGTCGACGGGCGTGGCGACCGGGACGACGCGCGACGCGATGACCTTGTGGAGCTTGCGCGCCGCGATCTCGTTCGTCGCCGCGGCCACCAGCTCCTTGTACTTCGCTGCGCCGGTCGTCTCGAGCAGCCTCGCGGGGAGCACCTCCGGCGACGGGACGGGGGGGAGAGCGGCGACGTCGGTCATCCCGCGCGCATGGCGGCGGTTCGAGGAGGCGAGGACGTCCACCATCCGCTCGAGCTCGCCCGAGGTCAGCGCTCGAACCAGCGCCGTGCCGCGCTGGAGGCGGATCTCGACCTCTGGAATGGTCAGGTGTAGCAGGGGCTCTGTGCCGAGGTTCGCCTCGATGCCGTGCAGCAGGTACGCGAACTCGAACGAAGCCGTGCCGTACGCGCGCCAGCCACGGACCGGGATCGACGCGAGCGCCGCCTCGACCGCGGCGAGGCAGTCCCCGCCGGGACAGCTCTGCTTTCCTGTCGCATCGAGGCGGTGCACGCCGTGTACGTCTGCAGCGAGCTCGAAGGCCGCGCCGAGGGCGACGCTCCATTCGCCGTCGCGCTCGTACACGAAGTACGTCGTGTGCGAGCCCGACCTGGCGAGCGCCGCCGCGAGATCGATGGGGTCTGCGCTGATCGAGACGCGGCGCTCGAGGTAGTGCCGTTGATGAGACGTGTTCATGCTCGCTCCGCACGTGAGTGATGCGATCCCGGGCTCCCTGCGCCTCGATTTCTTCGAGGAGAGCCGAAGATGGCACATCCGCCCTGTCGCCCCGCATCGCCCCTGTTGTTTTTACACAACCGTTGCTTTTGCAACATAGTTAACCCCTGGTACGAGAGGCCGCACAAGAGACGTCAGTCGCAGGAGGAGCACGTGAGCTCTTCAGCCCACGTCCCACTCGCTACACACAGCACTCAAGGCGCGAGCCACGGCAGTGTTCGCGCCCCCGATTCGCGCTCGGGTGGCGAGCCTTCGAATCGGGAACAGGCGTCACGGTAAACACGTCGACCGAGCGGCAGATGGTCGAAGCGTTCCTCTTCGCGCGCCTTCCAGCATCGACCCGCAGGCCCTGCGAGGGTTCGCAGGCCCGTGCGGTCGCACCCCATCCAGACGAGCTTCTCGTCACAACATGACAATACGGCAGCGCCCGCCCCCGCGATCTGCGGGTCGGAGCTCACGCCGACCTGTCATTGACAGCTATCGCAAATGTACCCCTCCCGCCTCGCGACACCATGCCCGTGGAGCGTGGCCTCGCGAGCGCCGATAGGCACGACGATGAGTCGCCTACATGTTGAATCTGCGTACATCTTTCATATACATATGAATTGCATTAGCGTCAAGCCGAGCGGACGGCGAATTCGTGCGACGGACACGATCGCGCTCCGGAGGCGCTTCCGCGCTGAATTTGAGCGGATCTGAAGGAATTCGACCGCTCAGATCAGAATCGAAAGTCTAACGAAATGAGTCGATGATGCGCTCGTCAGGCGCCTCCCTACGCAGCGCTCGCCAGCGCGGCCAACGAGTCCTCCATGCGCAGCGAAACATGTTCGTTACACAGCCCTCATTCTCGTGACGCGCAGAGATGCGCAGGCGCGGCGCGGGCTCGCGCCATCAATGCGGGCCTGCCTTCCACGCGTTGTCCCGCGGCGAGCGTTCGAATGAGGGCCACGCGTCGAAGACGACGAACCGGGCATCGCTCTCCAATCTTGCCGGCACGCGGGTCATCCGCGCCGGCGTCTCCTCATCGTAGAAGCGTTGAACGATCTCGAACGTGCTGGAGACGGGCTGCCAGCCGCCCCTCTCCCACTGCGAGCGCTCGCCGCGAACCTCCAGCCCGCCGCCGTCGGCCATCGCGACGGTCACGTCCGAGGCGGAAGGAGGGCCCAGGAGGCGGTCGGCCATGCTCTGGCCTGCTGCTCGCGCGAGCGCGCCTCGGACCGGTTCTCCGGAGCGCACCATGTCGGCGACCCGCGTCGCTGCGTGCAACGCCTCGGCGTCTCCGGCGGCCTGCGCCCATGCGAGGGTCTCCAACGGGGCGTATGCCATGACCCATGGGGCCGCGCCGTCATCGGCCAGACCCGACACGGGCGCGTCGAGGGCGCCGAGCGCATCCGCGACATCATCGCTGCGGCGATCCAGGAGCGCGAGCCACGCGTCACCGCCATCGGACCGCCGCACGCATTCGAGCCCGATCCACCCTGCAACGCCGTTGATGAGCCACCGCGCCCCGGGCTCCGCGCGCAGATCGGCGCGGTCCGCGAGCGAGCGCGCGGCGAGCGCCTCGGCCACCGCGGCCCGTCGCGTCAGGCGGCCGACGCCGGACGCGGCCACGTCCCAGCCGTCGCCTTCCGGCAGCCACAGGACCGCGCCATGCGCCCCGATCTCGCCGAGGTCGCGAGGCGCCTGCACGACCGTCGTCACCTCCGGGATGGACCCGAGCCGCGCGTGAACACACTCGCCCATCGCCTGGACGTCCTCCAGGACCTCACGCGCCGTATCGGCGTGAGACGGGCCATGCCACGCCGTGATGCCCTCCCACCGCAGCTGCCTCAGCTCCGCTCCCCTGGGAAGCCACGCCACCGCGAAGTCGAGGCCTTGTGTCGTGCTCCCCTCCACAGGCGTGCTCACGCCTTGCTCGGAGAACGACACCGACCAGCGCCAAAGGCCCGCCGGCGCCACCGCGAGGGCGGGTACCAATGCGTTCCTGTCGAGCGCGCCGGGGCGCTCCGCGAGCCCCAGCTCGCGGCGTGTGGACGGAGATCGCAGCGCTCGCTCTCCGTCGTGTCCGAGCCGCGGGACGAGATCGGCTGCGCGCGCCCACACGCCAGAGCCGTCCAGCCACGGCGCCTCCCCCTCGGCAAACCAGCGAGGCGAGGCGATCGAGATCTCGAGCTCGACGTCGCACCCGCTTTGCGCGCAGCTGCCCAGGTCGACCATGAAGTGCTCGTTCGCCGTGACGACCTCACGAGGGGCGCCGTCGACCCGTACGCTGTCGACGTCCATCCCGGTGCGCAGGCTCCCGTGCAGCTTCGCCGCGCTGGCCCGTACTCCCCGCAGCTTCCAGCGGACGAGGGCGGAGCGCGCGGACGGCGCGATCTTCGCCTCGACCTCGCCGCCCTCCACGGAGAACGCCGACGCTTCCGGCCAGAAACGGGCTTCCCAGGCCGCGTCGGCGGCGTTCTCCTCGCTCTTCGATGCGAAGCCGCTCTGCACCACGATCTGCTCGCGCAAGATCGTCGCTGAGCAAGCGATCACAAAGAGGCTGAGAGCCGCCAGGGCTCCCGCGCCCTGGGTGAGCTGCCGCGCTGCCCCGCGCCATCGTTCGATCCTCCTCAGGGCCGTGCCGCGCGGGTAGGCGAGCCACGCCAGGGCGACGGCGAGGCCGACGCAGCCGAGCTTGAGCACGCCCATCTCGAGCACGGGCACGATCCACGGCGACCACCCCGAAAGCTCGGAGAGGGCAACATGCACCGGGATCCCTACCTGCGCTGGCGGATACGAGACGATGTCGATCTCGTGATTCACGAGCGCGATGAACGCAGCCAGCATCGATGCGGCGTAACCCGTACCGGGCGAACGCACGAGCGCGTGGACGAGGAACGTGATCGCGCCGAGCTCCAGCAGAGCGGGCGCGGCGATCAGCGCGTTCACGAGCAGCGCATTCCACGGCTCGAAGCTGCCAGGTACGGTGACACCTGTCACGATCCACGCCGACAGCGTCGGCGCCAGGGCCATGACCGTCGTCAACAGGAGGGCGGCGAGGGCCCGGCCAACCACGCGTGTGCCGAGCGGCGCCAGCGTCGCGTCGATCACCTCGTCGAACCCGGATTGCTGATCTCGACGAGCGAGCGCCCCCACGAACCCCGCCACGGCGAACACGGAGAACACGTAGCAAAGGCGGATGAGGAACGGCGCGAGCAGCGCAGGCCGTGGGACGAGCGGCCCCTCGGCGTGCCCGATCACATGGTAGAAGGCCCCTGCCACGTTCATGAGGGTCCAGAGCGCGATCGCGGTGCGGAACGCCCACCCTCGGGTCGTCAGCGAGAGGTGCCACCGAGCCTCGGACAGCGTCGCGCGGAGCCACGATGGCGCCGTGACCGGCGGCAGCGCCGCGGCGGCGGGCGCGGCGGCACGATAGGTCGCCTCGCCGTTCGGCGACGGCTTGCCGGCGCGCCCGTTCACGAGCGCCTCGCGCCCTTGCCGCACGAGCGCGAACGCCAGGATCGCGAGGGGGACCAGACCCCAGAAGAGCCGATTGATGAGGAGCGGCGCGGTCATGGCCAGCTGCGCCGTCGCCTTTTCGTGCGGCGTCCAGCGCTTCGTCTGCGCCTCCGCCTCCCCGAAGCCGCTCACATCGACCACGGTCGCGATGTCCGTGTGCAGGTCACCGCCCCGCAGGACGATCATGGCCACCATCCAGATCAAGATGACCACCGCCGCCACGGCGAACGGCCCGGCCGTGCTCCGGGTCCGGAGCGCCGCGGTCAGGTAGAGCGCCCCGAGGCCGATGGCCGACGGCACCACGAAGAGCGCCCATGACGACGCGATCGCCAGGATCGGCGTCGACCCCACTGCCTCTTTGGGGAACACCCCGAGCGCGGCGAGCGCGGGGACGAGCAGAAACCCGAGCGAGCTCGCCGAGCCCAGGATGCAAGCGAGCCCGACCGCGCCGACGTAGCGCGAGATCAGCAGCCCGCGAAGCGACACGGGCGCGGAGAGGACCAGCTCGTGGAGCCCCGCCGCGCGATCCCGCGTGACGACCTGCGCGAAGATCCACGCCCACGCGAAGATGAGCCAGAACGATTGCCCAGAGGTCATCAGGAAGACCACATGCGGGCTGTTGCGCGCGACGTCCGCCCCGCCCATGTCGCGCAGGTACTCCGCGCTCGAGAGCATGATGAACAGATAGCCGACGAGGCCGACAAACATGAGCGGGACGAGCGAGGTACGCAGCCCCGCCCGCAGCTCGTGCCACGCCTCGACGGCGTAGATGCGCGTCGAGCTCATGCGGCCTCCGCCTGTCGCGATCCGGCCAGCAGGTAATGATAGGCGTCGTCGAGCTTGGGCGCGTGAGCGACGAAGCCGTCGCCGGGCGACACGTCGCGCACCACGACGGCGCGAGTGCCGCTCGGCGTGGGCGAGACGTTCAGCGCGTCGTCGGGGATCGGCTCGCCCCGCGCGTACGTCCGGGTCCACAGGCGGCCCGCGAGCGGCGCGGTCAGCTCGGCCGGCGCTCCTTCGGCGACCACGCGCCCCCGGTTGACGATCGACAGCCGCCCGCAGAGGTTCTCCACGTCATCCACGATGTGCGTCGAGAGCAACACCACGGCCTCCGCGGCGACCTCCGCGAGCACGCGATGAAAGTGGTTGCGCTCGGCCGGGTCGAGGCCGGCGGTCGGCTCGTCCACGATGAGGAGCTGCGGAGATCCCACGAGCGCGAGCGCGATGCCGAACCGCCGCAGCATCCCCCCGGAGTAGGTCGCGACCTCGCGGTGGCCGACGTCGCTCAGGTTGACGCGCGCGAGCAGCGTCGAGATCTCCGCGTCGCGCTCGCGCCGGTCCGTGCGCCCCTTCAGCCAGGCGAACCGCTCGAGCAGAGACCGCCCCGTCACCCCCGGGTACGCGCCGATCTGCTGCGGAAGGTACCCGAGGCGGCGACGGAGGCGGTCAGGAGACGCAATGACGTCGATCCCGTTGAACGTGATCGTCCCCGCGTCCGGCGTCTGGAGCGTGGCGAGGGTGCGCATCAGCGTGCTCTTGCCCGCGCCGTTTGGACCCAGGAGCCCGTAGAGCCCCGGTCCGACGTTCAAGTGGACGCCGTTCAGCGCTCGAACGCCGTTGGCGTACGTCTTCGTCAACCCCTTCACGATCAGCCCGTTCGAGTCTGACATTGGATCCCTCCGCATCTGGTTCACCGCACGCGCAAGACACCCCACGTGGCGCCAGGCATCGTCAGCGCGCGCGCGGGCGCGCCCTCCCCGGTCGTCCGCACCAGCGTGGTCGAGCCGAAGCCTGCCGTTGACTCGTTCACGTAAGCTTGATCGTCCACCTCGAACACCTTGATGCCGCCGGCGAGCGGCTGGCGATCGAGGGGCTCGGCCGAGCCTGGATCGTCGAGCTCGATGCGCCACGTCTGCCAGCCCTGCGCCGAGAAAGCCTCGAGATGGGTGGCGTCAGCGCTGGGCGAGTAGAGGCCGCTGTCCAGCACGCGCAGATACGCCACGCCGTCGGAGCCAGGGACCAGGCCGCCGGTCGGGCCGCCGGTCACGTCGTTGAGCGCCACGACGCTGGTGTCGAGCTCGTCCTGGCCTGCCGCCATGCGCGCCATGCACGGCGCAGGAGCTCTCTCCGGGTCGACCATGAAGATCGAGGCGACATAGGGATCGGACGCCCAATGGATGTCTCCGCTCGGCGACTTCACCGTGTAGTAGAGGCCTCCGCAAGGGGCGCCCTTCACCTCGATCGAGCCGTCGGTCGGATCGAAGAAGAGGACCTTCGACTCGCTGGCCACGCGATCGAACGCCGCGCTCGTGCCGTACAGCGGAGCGACGAGCCGGCCGCCGTGCTCACGAAAGCCGGGCTCCCCGAGGAACGTGTAGTCCGCGGAGTCGATCCGCGCGTCAGACACGTCGATGCTCCGGGTGATCTCCATGGCAGCGAGATCGAGCTCGAGCGCCTGCCCCGAGACGAGGTCGAAGAGAAACCCTCGGTCCGGGCCGTCGAACACCATCCTCTCCCCGAGGAGGAACGAGATCCCGGCGGCGCCCAGCCCGAGCCGGGCTTCGAGCTCCGGTTTGCCGCCGGCCACGCCGTATTTCGAGACGGTGAGCTCCTCCGAGCTCACGACATAGAAGACCTCGGTCCGCGGGACTCCCCAGATAGAGCCTCTCCCGGGAAGCTCGGTGGCCTCGCCCAGGCTGACGGATCCTCCGCTCAGGTCGTCCACCACCCAGACGAACATGGTGCTGTTCGTGAAATCATTGTCCTCGACGCGGCTGGCGACGGCATAGCGGGGACCGCCGTCGTCTGGCCCCTCGACGCCGCTCTCCCCGGGGTCGCTGCCGCAGCCAGCCATGAGCGGCAGGCACACGAGGCACGCCGTCGCGAGCGGCCATCGAGCGCCCCATTTCACGCATCGTTCATTGGGCGGCCGCCCTTCCCCGCCGCGCCAGGCGCTCGGGCGAGCGGCGGCCTCCGCATCGAGGAGCCTGGTGGTACATGAAGAGTTCATCTCTCGCTTCCTTTCTCGCGTCGGGCTTCGCTAGGGCGCGCCTGTGGATCGCGGATGTCGCGTGAACCTCACGCGGATGGGCGGCGACGTCGCCGTGATGGGCTGTCCCCCCTCGTCGGCGGCCGGCACGAACCGCTGCCTGCGGGCGCACGCGAGCGACATCTGGCCAAAGCCGTATCCCGGGTCCGAGAGGAGCTCCGCCGAGGCGACGGTGCCGTCCGAACGAACGACCGTGCGGATGACCACCGTTTGCTCGTCCACCGAGAGCGCATCCGCTTCGCGCGGCCAGGGGCAGTTCCACTCCCGCGCGGGCTGCCCGACGGGCCTTGCGCGCGAGGGGCCCCCCTGCCGGCGCTCCGGAGGAGCGCTCTGGTCCACACGCGCGGCGCTCACCGCCTGCGCGCTCGTCCCCGCAGAGGAGGTGACGCCTCCGGCATAACGCTCTCCGCGGCCAACGGCGATGTCGAACCCGGTGAAATCGAGCGGCGCAGCAGCGTTTTCCGCCAGGGCGACCTGCCCTGCCTGCGCGGGCGAAGGAGGCGCGGCGGGAGCGGCAGGCGCCCGAGGAGCGGCAGGAGCGGCCGCGCGCGCGAGCGAGCGCTCGGCGGCCCTGGGCGCCGGAGCTTCCTCTCGCGGCGAGGGGCTCGGCGGCGGCGGAGGTGGGGCCAGATCGACCACGTGCTCCACCTGCAGCGGCGGGCGCGCCTCGCGCTGGCTCGCCGTCGTGTCGTCCGGTCCCAGGCGGAGCGCGATGATCCCGACCGTGCCCTGCATGACGGCTGCGGGCATGAGCGCGAGCACGAGCGCTCTGGCCGAATGTTCCTTGACGGCCCCCAGGATGATCCCGGCGGTGCTGTCGGCCGCGAATGCGCGGGCTCGTCCCCTCGCGCGCCGGGGCTGAGCGTGGGCGCGCGCCGCGTCGAGGACGATACCGGCGACGCTCTCGGGGTGGAATTCCGATCGAATCATGGGTGTCCGGTCCTCTCCACCGCGTGGGCCTCGGCCTCCGGGCGGACAGCGCCGAAGGCGACGCGCGCGATCCCCGCGGCTTTCAGCGTGTCGAGCACCGTCATCACGCGGCCGTGCGAGACGGCGCGGTCGGCCTGGATCACGGCCCGGAGCTGCGGATCGCGCGACAGGGCCGCCCGCGCGCGTTCGCGGAGCGCCGCATCGTCGATCGCAGCTCCGTCGACCTGCACCGGCCCCTCCGCGGGCAGCACCACGCTCAGCACCGCCTGGACCTCTTCGCTCTGCGACGCGTGCGGCAGATCCAGCGGGACGGCGGGCGCGACGACGATCTTGGCGGTGACGATGAAGATGATCAAGAGGACCAGCGTGATGTCGACGAGCGGCGTCACGTTGATCCCTTCGATGATCCCGCCGCGGCGGGATCTCGCGCTCTGCCCGGCGCTCGCCATGGCTAGGCCGCCTCCGGGCGGGACGCCTCGCCATTCATCGGCGTGTCGATCGAAACGCCGCCGTGGACCGCACGCGCGGAGTCGACACGAGAGGACTGCGCGGCCTCTCCGGTCGCCAGGTAGGCGAGCACCAGGTTCGAGAGCGTCTCGGCGTCGTCGAGCAGCGCGGCGACCCGACGCTGCAGGTAGTTGTAAGCGGCCACGGCCGGCAGCGCGACGCCGATGCCCACGGCCGTCGCCACGAGCGCTTCCGCGATCGCCGCCATGACCGCGGCGGAGGCGACCTGGCTCGCGGCCCCGCCGCCCGCCGCCCCCGTGGCCTGGCCGAGCTGCTCGAACGCCAGGATCACGCCGATGACGGTGCCAAAGAGGCCGACGAAGGGCGCGTTGTTGCCGAGGGTCCCGAGGTACGCGAGCCGCGTCTCGAGCGCCTTCCGCTCGGCGGACATCGCGCTCTGCATCCCCTTGTCCGCCGCGGCCGACCCGCGCGGCGCGAGCCTCAGACCCGCGCGGGCGACGATCGCCCCGACCGATCGCATCGGCCGGAGCGCATCGAGCGCCGCGGCGACCGAGCCGTTCGACAGGTGGGCGTCGAGCTCGGCGGCGAGCGCTCGCACGTCGTCGTCCTTCGAGCGGAAGTAGAGCCAGCGCTCGATCGCGATCGCGATGCTGCCCCCCGAGAGCGCGAACAGGAGCCACAGGACCCAGGACGCGCCGGACTGAACGAGCAGGTTCTTGACGGCTACAACGGTGTGCATCTCATCTCCTCGGGTTCGTGTGCTGCGCGAGCCGCAGGGTCTGTTGATTCGTCGTTTGGCCGTTCATCCCATCACCTGCCTCTCGAGCTCAGAGCTCCGCCGTGGTCTTGACGTAAAAGCTCCTTCCCGGGCGCGGCGTGCCGAAAAAGTCGAACACACGCTCATCCGTGAGGTTCTGCATCTCGAGCGCCGTGCTCAGGCTCGCGCGGCCGCGCCGGACGACGTACCCGAGCCCGGCCGAGTGCACGAGCTGCGAGGGGATCACCTGCTTGGACTCACGCCGGCCGAGGCTCTCCCACGTGCGGAAGTACTCGTGTACGTAGCGGCTGTTCCACGTGAGCGCGACCTCGTCCTCCGCGGCAAAGACGCGGCGAAACAGGAGGCGCGCTGAGCCGTTGGCGAAGAGGTACGGGCGGTTCGGGATGCGATCTCCCTCGAAGGCGCCGAACGCCCCCTCGCTCGATGTGTTGCGGAAATCGAGGTAGGTGACGTTGCCGTCGAGCGCGAGGTGCTCCCCGGGCGAGGTCCATCCGACGGAGCCTTCGACGCCGAGCGACCGCGCGCCGTGGACGTTCTCGTAGCTCTGGTCCCGATCGTTGCCGAGGAGCACGATCAGCCGGTCCGCTGCGCGCAGGAAGCCATTGCCCGTCGCGCGAAAGGCGCCCGCCGGCGTCCCGCGGGCGTCGAGGGTGAGCCCGAGGTTGGCGTTGTGGCTGATCTCGGGATCGAGCCCGAGGTTGGCCGCGATGAACGTGTTGTCGCCGAACACCTCGTCTGGGCTGGGCAGCCGCGTCGCCCACTCGTAGGAGGCCTTCCCGTAGAGCCAGGGCGTGAGCCTGTACCGGAGCGCGTCGCCGACACCGAAGCGGTGGGTGCTCCGGTCGCGGTCGCGCGCGGGATCACCGGCGACCGGGCTCTCGCTCGCGACGCGCTGCACGTACTGCTTGACGAAAAGAAGATTGTCGAGCCGGTCCTCGAACAGGTCGAGGTCGTACTCCAGGCCGTTCACCAGCGCGAGCACGCTGCGGCGGTCGGCGAGCGGATCGGGGCTATCCGGGTCGCTTTGCCGGCGCTCATCGCCCGTCCGCGTCACGTAGGTGGGCGCGGTGGCCAGGCGGACGGCGTGCGACGGCTGGATGCGCCATTCCACGTTGAGGCGCGCGAAGGCGGAATGGTCCCAGAAGACCTGGTCGTGGGGGACGACGTCCGTCTCGCCAGGCTCGGCGCCCTCGGGGTCGCAGCGTCCCATCCAGTCGTAGTCGCAGCGCGCGACGTCGAGGAAGCGCCCTCGGACGTAGGCATAGCCGCCCACCGCGTCGAGCGACACGCCGCGCCCCAGCGGCTGTTCGTAACGAAGGTTCACGCCTGCCGAGGTCTCCCCGTACGTCACGCCGCCGTACGGGACCCTCATGACGAGCTTGTGCTGGTACTCCTTGTCGTAATCGGTCACAAAGGCGCGCAGTCGCAAGCGCCGCGCCCACGGCCGATCGACGACCCCGAGCTCCACGTGGCCTCCCGCGCTGCGGTAGGCGTCGTGAAAGCGGTAGACGCGCGCCGGCGAGAAGCGCCCGCGCTCGTCCTCGACCTCGGTGTCGACGGGGTAGTCGTTCTTCGCAAAGTCGAAGAAGCCGCTCGCGCGAGCGAACAGGCCGCTCGGCCTGTGCAGATGGCTGCCGGCGAGCGCCGCTCGGTGGGTGTCGAACGAGCCCACCTCGTAGGACGCGCCCGCGCGCGACGCGCAGAGGTCCTGATCGGTGATCAGGTCGACCGCCCCGCCGAGGGCGTCGGCGCCGAGGCGCACGGGGACCACGCCGCTGTAGATCTCGACGCGCTCGACGAGACCAACTGGCACGTTCGAGACGCCGAAGGGATAGCCGGCCAGCTCGAGCGGCACGCCGTCGAGGAAGAACCGCACCTGATCGCCCGTCAGCCCGTTCAGCGAAAAGCGCGTGGCCGAGCCGAGGCCTCCCTCGCGGCGCACGCCGACCCCCTGCGTGCGCGCGAGCACCTCGCCCATGTCCGAGGTCTCCCGCTTGACACGGTCCGTCTCGACGACCGTCACGGCCTCGGCCGATTGCCGGCGCCGCTCGGCTTCCGACGGCCCGCGCACGGTCACCTCGATCGGGGCCTCCTCGCCGGATTGCACGAGCCGCACGGCGATCTCGGCGACGTGCGCTCCGGCGATCTCGGTCTCGACCTCGGCCCGGCCTACGCCGCTCGCCTCGGCGATCACGACGCACGGCCCAGGCGCGAGGCCCTCTAGCTGGAAGCGGCCCTCGCCGTCGGTGCGCGTTCGCTCGGCACTGCCATCCTGCTGCCGCACGAGCACCTCGGCGCCGGCGACGCCGAGCGCGCTCGCGCCGGGCAAGAGCACGCGCCCGCGGAGCGCGCCGCTCGCAGGCGCCTTCGGGAGGTGAAACTCGTAGGCGTAGAGGATCCGGGAGGCGACCGGGGTGTCCCCCCGTCGAGCCGGCGAAAACAGGAAGCGCCGCGCTGCAGCCTGCGCCGCCTCGTCGAAGCCGTGCCCCGCGGCCTGCGCCACGTCCGCCGCCGACACCCGCCCATCCGCCTCGATGCTGAGCCTCAGCACGACGGTCCCCTGGAGGCCCTGCGCGAGGGCGGCCGCCGGGTAATCGGCCTCGACGAACGAATGGAGGACCGGCGGGTGATTCTCCGGCGCCTCTCGGGGTTCATCGGCGGCGGCCCGAGGCGCTCCGCCGTCCGGCGCGGCGTCCCCGGGCGGCTCCGCCGGCGAAGCCGCGCCAGCGTCCTGCGCGCGCGCGGCCCCGCCCGCGAGCAGAGCCCCTGCCGCGACGAGGGCGGCGGCACCGGCGCTCCTTCGCGCCCGGGACGGGCGCGCTGCGCCTCGACGCGCTGGAGCCTCGGTGTTCATGCGGCGACATCTATAGCAACCAGGAACCTTTTGCAACAGTTTTGCATGTGTACTCAGGATGCTGTTCATGGCCGCGCGCGCGGCGATCCGCGCGGGCTCTCTGGGCGGGCAAGGGAGAAGGGGACATCGCGCGCCGGGAGGGCGCCGCGCGCGTGCGTCGGCCGGTGCGTGCTGCTGCCTGGCGATCACCGGGTGATCGCCGCGGGCCGGCGGGAGATCTCGGAGGCCGGGCCGGGCTCAGCCGGCGGGCGCTTCCCTGAGCGCGGCGCGCGTCTCGACGTCGCGCCCGTCGAGCCTGCGGAACTCTCGATTCACCATGAAGAGCACGAGGAAGGACATCGCCACGTCGATCGCCGTGGTCCCCCAGTAGACCCCGCTCACCCCGACGAGCCGCGGGAGGAGCCACATCAAGGGAACGAAGAGCACCACCTGCCTCAGGAGGGCGACCACGCTCGCGAGCTTTGCCCTCTCCAAACAGGGGAACAGCACCAGCGCGTTGAAGACATACGGCAGGAGGGGCAGCACGACGATGTAGATCCGGAAATCGAGCAGCTGCTGCGCGGTGAACTCGGACCCTGGCAGCAGGAAGCCGAGGACCGCGTTCGGGGCGACCATCATCGCGAGCCAGAACGGCAGGACGAACGCGACCCCGGCGAGCCCGAAGAGGCTGAAGGCCCGCTTCACCCTGGCGTAGCGCTGCGCCCCGTAGTTGATCCCTTCCACCGGCTGCAAGGCGCGCATCAGCCCGAGCATGGGGGTCAGCATGAACAGGAAGATGCGGTTGCAGGCGGCGTAGAAGGCGACGTCGTTCTCCGTTCCCTGCCCCGAGACCGCGTTGTAGACGACGACGTTCTGGGCGATGCCCATGATGGTCAAGATCATGCCCGGCATGCCCAGGGAGACGATCTGCTTCCGGATGGCCGGATCGATGCGGATCGTGCGCCAGGCCGTGTCGAAGGAGGCGCGCCCCCTCGCGAAATACAGGAGCCCCACGGCCGAGTACACGAACATCGCCGCGTTGGTGGCCCAGGCCGCGCCTTGCACGCCCCAGCCGAACGTGTCGATGAACAGGGGCTTCAGGATGACATCCACCAGCAAGCCGAGGGAGATCATCCACGCCGCGGTCTTCATCTTGCCTTCGCCGCGCACCGTCATGTTCACGGCCAGACCGTGCACCCAGAACACCGAGCCGAGCGCCGTCACCTTGAAGTACTCGGTGCCGTACGCAAGGATCTCCCCTGTGCCGCCCATCATGCGCACCAGCGGCTCTGCGAACACGTAGGCGAGCACGGTGTAAGGCAAGCTGAGGAGCAGCGACAGCCCGTTCACGCTGCCCAGCAGGCTGTGGAGCTTGCTCTTGTCGCCGGCGCCCAGGTAGATGCTGAGCGCCGTGCCCGCGCCGGTCCCGACCAGGCTGCCGAGGCCGAGCGTCATCTGGGACAAGGGATAGGCGATGCCGACGCCGGCCAGGGCGCTCTTGTTCATCAGCTGCCCCACGAACACGGCGTCCAGGAAGGCGTTGAGCCCGTAGAGCACCATGGCCAGCACCGCCGGCCAAGAGAGCTCCCACATCACTCTCGTCAGCTTCCCCTCGAGGATGAACTGCTTCTGCGTATCTCTATCGTTCATGGCACAGATCTCCGTCGATTCGGTCTCATCGACTCCACACGGCTGACACCGCGCCGCCCTCCACGCGCGCAACTGCAACGCAGCTGGAAGAAATCTGCTTTCATGACATCCACATCGAGAGCGCAGACGTGAGCGTCCGCAGGCGCCAGGGTGCCCACGAAGCCACCCCCTCGGACGAACGCTATCCGACAGGCAGCCCCAGGGCACACCGCGCCCCTGCTCCTCCCTCTCCAGCGTGCTTGCCATCTCCTAGCATGCGAGCTGGCACAGATGCAATTGATTTTTATTTTCATCGTTCACGCGACCGGCGGAAGCAGCATTTCGACCCCGGTTCGCAGGGATTTTCTGCCGCTCGGCCGCGGAGCGCGCGGCGGTCGGCCCGCGTTGCCCTGGGGCGATCGCGGGGCGCCGGCGTCACGCCGCGCGAGGATCCTCGGCCCGGGCTGCGCGCCGTAGTACATAGCTACGAGCACATCCCTGGAAGGAGCGCGCGATGGCAAAGCTCATGGTCTACGAGACGTTCTCCAAGTCGGATATCGAGGCGCTGCTCGACGCCGGCGTCATCGTCAATCTCGCGTTCGACGCGTCGCACCCGAAGCAGGAGAAGACGGTCCACCTCGAGCTGCTCATCGACGCCACCCAGGAGGCGATCCTGCGGCTCAGGAGCCGCCACAACGAGACGTACATCAAGCTGAAGGGCGCGCTGATGCAGGGCGCGGGCACCTACAAGCTCGAGTGCCACACCTTCGATCAGGACATCGTCAACAGCTCGCCGAAGTCCTATGAAATCCGTCAGAACCGCGCGATCGTGCGGTACGGCGACATCGGTACCATCATCCAGGACATCGGCTGGTGGTGAGCGCCGGCGCGGGGTGGCCGGCCGGCGTCGGAATCGGAATCGGTGGCCGCCTCCGTATCAAGGCAGCGAATGCCGCTTCAGCGTGGCCCACCCGATCTCGGGGCTCCCCCAGGTCATGCCGCCTCCCTCCGTGGTGCACAGCGTCACCTCTGCGCCGTTTGCGCAGCTCGAGTACGTCGAGCAACCGTCGCTGTCCGCCGCGCTCGGTGATCCCGTGCACCGGTTCAGCTCGGCCCACCTCTCGAAGGTGCCGACGGCTCCGAGGAAGGTGATGTTCGCGCCGTTCGGCGCCTGCTGAGGCCCGCCCTCGTAAGGCACCAGCAAGTCCGCGGTACCCCGGAACGAGATCTCGGTCACCGGCCTCGACGGCTGGCAGGGCTGCTCCGACTCAACGAGAAGGTCGAAGGCGCTGGGAGCGACCGCGGCAAAGACGTCGGCGGCGTTGCAGGCCAGGTGGTAGGCCATCCCGCCGCCGTTCGCGACGCCGACGGCATAGACCCGCTTGAGGTCGACACACGCCTCCTTCTGGACCGCCTGGACCAGGGCACGCGCGAACCCCACGTCGTCGACGTCGCGCGACGTCGTGCAACACGGACCGATGTTCCACGCGCCGTCGATGCCCTGCGGCCACGCGACGATGAACCCCTCGGTCTCGGCGAGCTCGCGGTACCCAGAGGCCTCGGCCTCCTCCGCCGGGCTCCCGCCCAGCGTGTGGTAATCGAGCACCAGCGCCATGGGGCCAGCCCCCGTGTAGTTTGCAGGGAGGCGAACGACGTAGCTGCGGGTGGTGTCCCCGACCGTCACCGTGCGCTCGTTGTCGCCGGGCGAAAGCGTGGTCGCCGGGCAGGCGGTCGCCGTCTCGCCGTCGCCGGGCGTCCGGCAGAAGCCGCCCTGACAGCGGAACGGCGCGCCGAGCGGCTCGCAGTCGGCGTCGCCGCTGCAGGAAATATCGCAGAACGCAGCGCTCTCGGACGCGTCGCAGGCCGCCTCGGCAGGCCGCTCCGCCACGGCCACGCACTCGGCGCCGAAGACGAGCGCCGTGCACTCGCGGGCGGCCGAGCAGGCGCGCGTGCAGACGCCGCAGATGCAGGAGAGGCCGTCCGCGCAGCTGGCATCACAGCTCCTGAGAAAGTTGGTCTCGCTCCCGGTCTGAGGGCCGATGTCCCTGCAGGCCGAGCCGAGGAGCGCCCCGCCCGTCACGCTCGCGATGAGGCACGCCGTCACGACCACCCTAGATCTCATCGCCGCCCCCGCTGTCCTGCTGGATCAAGCACTGTCCGATGTACAGGACGACCTGCGTGTACCTGTCCGGCCTCTCGTGCGCCGCGTTGTAGGCTTCGACCTGCTCGCGCAGCTCGACCAGCTGGGCACGCAGGCGCCCCAGCGTCTCGTAAGCCCGCTGTTCGTGAGGATGGCCGGGCCACAGGTCGAGGGTATAGGTGCTCCCCCCGACGCGGTCGCCGAGGCCGGGCGCGGAGCGATCCTCGCGCAGCCGGCACAGGATGGTCTTCACCATCGCCTGGAAGTGATCGAAGATCGCCGCTTCCCACCCGACAGGCGAGCCCAGCAGCACGTAGAGGCTCCCGGCGCTGTATGTCGCGCCCGCGCCCTCCCCGGTCCGCTCGACGCGCGCCGATTCCACGAGACGCCCCAGGGCCGCGTCGAGCTCCGCGCGCTCGATGTGCGTCCGCTGCAGCAGCTCGTCGCGCGCGAGCGGGCCCTCCCGATAGATGATCGCCCAGACCAGCTCGTCGACGCCTTCCCCGGAGCGGAGCGCGCGCAGCGCGCCCAGCTCGTCGTCGGACACCGCGCGATACACCACCTGAGCCCCCTGCCCCGCCTGGAAGATCAGGCGGCTCTCGCAGAGGTCGAAGAGCACCCCGCGGAGCAGGACGTCATCCTCACCGGCGAACGCCCTCAAGATCTCGGCCCGCGGCGTGATCCCCCGGCGGCGGATGTGGTCAAGCACAGCCTCCCAGAGCGAACGGCCGCGCTCGACCGAGCTCTCCGTGATCCGCCGGACCCGGCGCTGGTAGGTTCGGAGCCCCATGCCGAACATGTCGGCGCCCACCTTGCGGCTGACCCCTTGCCGCTCGAGCTCGGTGACCAGGTCCTGGAACACCTGGTCTGCGAGCTGGGCCAGAGGGGCACGCCAGCCGCCCGAGGTCGCCAGCTGGGCGATGAGGACGGTGGTCTGACGAACGATGGCATGAATCAGCTCTACCGTCATAAATTGATGAGTATCGACGAGAAGCCTCGTCGCTCGCCGCAGAGTAACGTCGCGCCGGCCATCAGGGGAGTGACAAACCTGACACCCGCCGAGCCTCGGGCGTGGGGAGGGGCAACGAGCCGCAGACCACGGGGCCCGCAGGGTCGCTGTGGTGTGAGGGAAGCCGCTTCCCTACGTGGACAATGGACCTGAGGTAGCGACGCTGCGGAGCCGCGGACTCATCGAGCCGCTCGGCCTCGGGTCTCCCTCAACCCACGCACCGTCAGCACCAGCTCCTCCAGCGTGTCGACGATGCGGTCGGCGCCCGCAGCCTCCAGCTCCGCGCGCGACCCATAACCCCACGTCACCCCGATCGCCACGAGGCCGTGCGCCTTGGCGCCGAGGACATCGTGTTCGCGGTCGCCGATCATGCAGACGTCGGCGGGGGTGAGCGACTCGCGCTCGAGCGCGTGCGCGATGAGCTCGGCCTTGGTCGAGCGCTCGCCGGACAGCTCGGCGCCGTAGACGCGGGGCACGTGCGACCGAAGGCCGAAGTGGTCGATGATGCGCTCGGCATAGACGGCCGCCTTGCTGGTGACGAGGCAGAGGCCGTGGCCCGCCTGGCAGAGCTGCGCGAGCGCCTCTGGCACACCGGGATACACGCTGTTCTCGAACAGGCCGAGCGTGCCGAAGCGCTCGCGATAGACGCGCACGGCCTCCTCGATGCGGACGCTGTCGCGCGTCGCCAGGATCTCGGCGAACGCCTCGCGCAGCGGCGGACCGATGAAGCGGCGCACCTCGGCGAGGCTGAGCGAGCCGTGCCCGAGCACATGGGCCGCGTGCACGAAGCAAGCAGCGATGCCAGGGGCCGGATCCGTCAAGGTGCCGTCGAGATCCAGAAACAACGTGCGCATGGCGGCGCACGTAGGGCACCGAGGGGGGCGGCGGCAAGGGTCGCGAGGAGGAGCACGGGCGACGCGTCGGAGCCCGCGCGTCCGGCGCGCCCCGCGAAGCCGCTGCGATGCGGTCCCCTGCGCCGGCAGTCGACGAGCGGGGGATGACAGATCTGTCCAAGGGGGGCGACGACGATCTAGCCGTCTATTCGAGGGGATCGCAGCGGCAATAGAACAAGGACGGTCGGACGCGAGCCGAGAGCCCGCGCAGGTCCTGACCGATGCCCCCTAACCGAAGGTGACGACGATGAATTATCCTGCTCTTTCCTCCCGATTGGTGGTCCGCTGCGCTCTTGGGATGGCCGTGCTCTGCCTCGGAGCTTGCAGCTCAGAGAGTGACATGAACGACGGTTCGGAGTCGGAGAGCGCCGCAACCGGAGGGACGACGAGCACCAGCGGTTCCACGACCGGAAGCTCGACGAGCGCTGGGACAGGTGCTGGAACCTCCAGCTCCGTCGGGGTGACCACCGGGACGACCGGAGCGGGAGGAGCCCCGAGCGGCGGCACCGGCGGCGCATCCGGCACCGGCGGAGGTGGCACCGGCGGCGCAGATCCGAGCGGACCGGCGTCGGTGGGCAGCACGAGCACCGGCGGCGATCCCGGGACGGGCGGCGGGGATGACGGCCTGCCTCCAACAGGCAACAACTCGGTTGCGTACACTGGCTGCTCGATGGCCAACAACATCGGCACTGGCTACAAGCGCGTCGGCGGCAAGATCATGTGGAACTCGGACAATTATCAAACGGGCGCCATGGTGGTCCAGAACTGGACCAACCCCAGCAGCTCTTCCTGGCAGCTCTTCGACCAGAAGATGGCGTCGATCGGAGGGAAAGACGTCGTCAAAGCCATCATGGTCCAGATCTGCATCTTGTCCCAGAGGGCGACCGACAAGGAGCTCCGTGACATGGTCAACGCGGCGCGCCAGCACGTCAACCCGGGCACGCACATCTACATCGTGGGTCAGCCGGTCTACAACGCGGGACACGATTGCTTCATCGCGGGGACGGGCGGCGCCGACTGGACCGACATGAAGGCGCAAGAGCTGGCCAAGGACCCGACCATCAACGAGAACATGAGCTACCTCGGGAAGTTCATCCTCAACAACGACGCGGGCGAGGTCAGCGACGGCTGCCACGCCAGCAGCCCGAAGGGCGAGAACGTGCTGGGAGAGCAGGCGAAGGCGTTCTTCGGGGGCTGATCGGGGCGCAGGCCCAACGAGACCGAGCTGCGATGTCGACGGGCGCGCGCCACGCGTGGTGGCGCGCGCTGCGGCGGCGGAACCGGTGACCTATGATTTCGCTTGCCCCTCCTTACCACGCCGTCTGCATCGCGTTGTTCGGGCTGCTGCTCTCGGCAGGTTGCACCTGCGGGCACGAGGAGAGGACCGCGGCGGACGAGGCGATCGCGAAGGACCGAAGCAGCGGCCGCGCGGGCGCCTGGGCTGGAACGGCGCCAAGTTGCGCCGGGCTGCCGGCGACCTGCGGGCCCTCGGGGAACGAGGACTGCTGCGAGAGCTTGCTGGTCCCCGGCGGAACTTTCGCTCGAAGCTACGACGGCGTGGACTATCTGGACCGGAGCTACCCGGCGACGGTGAGCGACTTCTACCTCGACAAGTACGAGATCACCGTGGGTCGGTTCCGGGGGTTCGTGAACGCAGGCATGGGCACGCAGGCCAGCCCGCCTGCGGATGGCGCGGGCGCACATCCAAAGATCCCAGGCTCTGGCTGGAGCTCGGCGTGGAACACCAAGTTGCCGCCGAACACGGCCGCCCTAAGAAACGCCCTGGATTGCTTTGTCCATAGGAGCTGGACGGACACGGCGGGGAGCGACGAAGATAAGCCGATCAACTGCCTGGACTGGTACGCGGCGTTCGCGTTCTGTGCGTGGGACGGGGGACGGCTGGCGACAGAGGCGGAGTGGAACTACGCGGCCTCCGGGGGCAGCGAGCACAGGTACTATCCGTGGTCGAAGCCAGCGACCTCCACGGCGATCGATGACAGCTACGCGGTCTACTGCGGCGGCACCTGCAGCCTGCAGAACGTCGGATCGAAGTCGCCCAGAGGCGACGGGAGGTGGGGGCAGTCCGACCTCGGCGGGAACGCGTGGGAATGGACGTTGGACTGGGACCCGGTCCAGTACCCGATGCCATGTCATGACTGCGCCGCCGTGACAGCTGGCTCCTACCGGGCCTTCCGGAGCGGCAGCAACGACGACCTCGCCCCGACCCTTCGGTCAGCCACCCGCCACGTCTACTACCCCGAGCTCCGAGGCAACATCGGGTCGCGTTGCGCCAGAACCCCTTAGCCTGTCGGTCACCGGCACGCCATGTCACGGTCGCCATCACGCTCTGGCCATGACGCCGCACACCGCCGCGGCCGCCTGCGCTACGCGAGGGGTCGAGGCTGGGCCGGGCGGCTGGGCGCGTAGGCTCGAAGGAATGCGCGCACCCCCTCGACGAGGACCTCTCGCATGCGGGCGTCATTCGGGGCGATCGCCGGTCCGAACCCGCTGGCGGCGAGCATGAAGGTCAGCGCGATGAAATGATCGGCCGCCTGCCGGGGGTTCGGCGCGTCGAGCAGCCCTGCACGCGCAAATTCGGCGAACCGCTCCGCGATCGCCTCTTCCGGAGCGTTCATCATCCAGTGGTCGCGACCGCGCAGCTGGGACAGCTGAGCGGACTCCATCGTCACCAGCCGCAGGAGGGCAAGGTAGTCCACCGAGCCGAGCATCTCGGTCACGACCCGCGCCGAGAAGGTGATCAAGGCGTCCTCCAGGTCCGTCACGTGCGTCAAGGTGTCCTCGATGGCCCGCCGGATCGCCGCCATGAGCAGATCACCCGTGGACTCGACGACGGCCAGCAAGAGAGCCTGTTTGTCGCCGAAATAGTCATACACCGTCCTCTTGGAGACGCCTGCGCGAGCGGCGACGGCATCGACGCTCGAGCGGTCGAACCCGTCGGCCAGGAACAACTCCCGGGCCGCCACGAGGATGGCGGATCGCTTTTGCGCGGACCCTTCACGAAGAGCCTTTTGTGCGCCGGTGGAGGACATGCACCTCCAGGTATAGCCCATTTCGGCCTCTTTTTGCCCTGGCCTTTGTACACTACACGGTGTAGTGTAGTCGACGTCAGAGCTCCCTGGGCCGAGTGGATCGCGGTCGGCAGCTGCTTGCCCTGCCTCGTGGCGGCGGGCGGGTCGCGCCGATCTCTCGCGGATGCGCCCTCCGCCGCTGCGAGCTCACACCGAAGGAAGGCGGACACATGGCGACTTCGCGGAACAAGAAGATCCTGATCTCCGGCGCGAGCATCGCCGGCCCCGTGCTCGCATACTGGCTTCACAGGTACGGCTTCCAGGTCACGGTGGTGGAGAAGGCCGGCGCTGTGCGAAGCGGCGGCTACCCCATCGACATCCGGGGCACCGCGATCGACGTCGTGAAGCGCATGGGCGTGCTCTCGCGCATCGCAGCCGCGCACATCGACTCACGCAAAATCACGTTCGTCGACGGCGACGGCGCGCTCCTCGGGTCGATCCGGCCCGAGGCGCTCACCGGCGGCAAGGAAGGCCGGGATCTGGAGCTGCCTCGCGGAGAGCTCACGACGGTGCTCTACGACGCCGTCCGAGATGACGTCGAGTTCCGCTTCGGCGACTCCATCACCGCCTTGAACGAGCACGGCGGCGGCGTCGATGTGCGCTTCCAGAGCGGCCTGCAACGCCCCTTCGACCTGGTCATCGGCGCTGACGGATTGCATTCGAACACACGGCGGCTCGCCTTCGGGCCCGAGGCGCAGTACCACCGTTACCTCGGCTACTGCTTCGCAGGTTTCACCATCCCCAACACCCTCGGGTTCTCTCACGAGGCGTTCATCAGCAACACGCCCGGGAAGGCGGCCGTGCTGTTCGCGGCCGGCGACAGCGATCGCCTGCACGCCTTCCTGACCTTCGCCCGTCCCCAGCCTCCCTTCTCGGAGTTCGCCGACATCGAGGCGCAGCGGAGGTTGACCGCCAGTGTCTTCGCCGGCGCCCGCTGGGAAGTACCGCGGATGCTCGCCGCTCTGCAGGAGGCCACCGATGTCTTCTTCGACGTCGTCAGCCAGATCCACATGCCTCGATGGTCGAAGGGAAGGGTCGCCCTCGTGGGAGACGCGGCCCACGCTCCGTCGTTCTTGTCGGGCCAAGGGACGAGCACCGCCATGGTCGGCGCCTATGTCCTGGCGGGGGAGCTGGCGACCCATTCCGACTTCACCGCCGCCTTCGCCTCGTACGAGCGCGTCATGAGGCCGTTCGTCGAGGTGAACCAGGCGCTCGCCGGCGGCGGCGCGGCCAGCCTGATCCCCGCCACATCGCGAGCGCTGTGGATCCGGAATCAAGCGCTCCGGGTGACACCCTGGCTGGCGCGCACGGGGCTCGCCGGTCGCAAGGGCCGGAGGGCCTCGACGGCGCTCACCCTCCCCCTCTATGGCGTCCAGGCCAGCGGATAGCCCGCGAGTCGCCGAGCGGAACGCTGGTGCTAAGAATTTAGCACGCGATGCTTGCTAATTTTTTAGCACCGGGCTACGGATGGACGCCATGCCGAAGCCGCCGCTCACGCGCCGAGAGCGCGAGATCATGGAGATTTTGTACCGCCTGCGCCGCGCGACCGCCCACGAGGTGAAGGACAACCTCGCGGATCCGCCGAGCTACTCCGCGGTCCGCGCGCTGCTGCGCCTGCTGGAGGAGCGCGGGCACGTCAAGCACGTCGAGGAAGGGCAACGCTACGTCTACACGCCGGTCGCGGCCCCGAGCGAGGCTCGCAGGAGCGCGCTGGCGCAGGTCGTGCGGACGTTTTTTGGAGGCTCGGTCGAGCAAGCGGTCACCGCGCTGGTCGACACGTCGAAGTCCAAGTTATCGCGGGAAGAGCTGGATCGCATCGCCCAGGTGATCGAGCGCGCCAAGAAGGAAGGGGGTTGAGATGAGCCCGATCGAGATGAGTCCGCTGCCGTTCCTCGTCGATGCCGCGCGAGGCGCCGTGCTCCTCGGGCTCGCCCTCGCGGTGATGCCGCTGCTCCGCCGCGCGCCGGCCTCCACACGCCGGCTCGTGCTGGTGCTCGGGCTCGCGGCCGCGGCCCTGGTGCCGGTCGCCTCGCGGCTCGTTCCGGCGTGGCGGGTGCTGCCAGTGGCCGAGCTTGGCGCCGCGGACGCGAGTAGACCCTTCGCCGAGCCCATCGGGGATGCCATTGCCCCGCCCTCCGTCGAGCCTGTCTCCCACGCCGTGGTGCAGGCTCCGTCCACGCAGGTCGCCCTGGCAAAGCAGTCCTTTCCGTGGGGCCCGGTGCTCCTTGCCGTGTGGGCGCTCGGGGCGTCTGCGGTGCTCGCTCGCCTCGCCCATGGCCTCGCCAAGGCGCGTGGGATCGCCCGGCGCGCAACCCCGCTCTCGTTGCCCGGGATCACGGCGACCCTCGGCGAGGCGCGCATGAAGGCCCGCGTTTGCGTCAGCTCCGAGATCGATGTGCCGGCGGTGACCGGGGTCTTTTCGGCGGTGGTGCTGGTGCCGCGGGAGGCGCTCGAGTGGAGCCAGGCGCGCTGGCGGGCCGTGCTGCTGCACGAGCTGGCGCACGTCCGGCAGCGCGATTGTCTTGCCCAGATCGTGGGGCAGCTCGCCTGTGCAATGCACTGGTTCAACCCGCTTGTGTGGCTCGCGGCGCGCAGGCTTCGCATGGAGCGCGAGCTCTCGGCGGACGAGCGGGTCCTGGCGAGCGGGACGCGGCCGACCGAATATGCCGAGCACCTGCTGGCCATTGCGACGAGCGCCGCGCGGCTCCGTGAGGTGCCGCCGGGCGGGGCGCTCGGGATGGCGGAGCCCTCGCAGCTCTTTGCGCGGGTCGAGGCCATCGTGCGACCGCACGCCGGGTCTCTGCGCACGTCGGCGGCGCGGGGCGTTGCCATCACCGCGTCGGCGGCGGCGCTGCTCGGGGTGGTGGCGTGCGTCACCGCCGGCAAGGAAGGACCTGTCGCGGCCGTGGCGGCCAATCCGTCCGGGAGCTCGGCGTCGGTCGCTTCTGCACCGGCGGGCGCGTCCATTCCCACCTCTGCCTCCGCCGTTGCTGTCGCCACGCCGGCCTCTCTGGCCGATCTGACCGCGGAGGTCGCCTCCGTGCTGGGCGCCCCGGCCGATCGCCTGGAGCTCACGATCGATCGCGACATCCAAACGATCGTCGATGAAGAGCTGAAGCGGATGGAGGACGAATGGCACCCTGTCGCCGCCACCGCGATCGTGCTCGATCCAAGAACCGGCGAGGTGCTGGCCATCCATGATCCGCGCACCGCCGCGGCGCCGCGCGTGAGCGGCTCGACCATGAAGTCGCTCACCATCGCGGCCGCTCTCGACGAGGGGGCCATCGCGGTGACCGACAGGTTCTTCTGCGACAAGGGAGCGCGGAGCTATGGCAAGGAGATCCTCCGCGACGCGAGCCCGAACGAGTGGCTCGCGGTGCCGCAGATCCTCGCGCTCTCGTCGAACATCGGGGCCTCGCGGATCTTCGACAAGCTGGGCGGCGAGGCGCTCGGGCGCTGGCTCCGGCGCTTTCATCTCGGCGAGGCGATGCGCATCCAGCTCCGCGGCGCGCCCGTCGGCGAGGTCCCTCCGGTCATCGCGGACGGCTCGCTCCGCGGCGGGGCCCTGGCATCGGGCCATGGCGGCGCGATGGCCAGCCCGCTGCAGATGGCCGCCGCTTACGCCGCGATCGCCAATGACGGCGTGTTCAATGCGCCGACGCTCGCCCGGCGCGCGCGGGGCGCGGACGGCAGCGTCCGCTTCGAGCACCACCCGGAGAACGAGCGCGTGCTCCGCCCGGAGACGGCGCGGGCGGTGATGGGCATGCTGGAGCGCGCCGTGAGCGACGAGCAGGCGACGGGCAAAGCGGCGCGTGTGCAAGGGGTGCGGGTCGCCGGGAAGACCGGCACCACGGACGAGGAATCGGCGACGGGCGAGCCGCGTGCTTACGCGAGCTTCATCGGGGTCGCGCCGGCCGAGCAGCCGCGCTTCGTCATCCTCGTCGGCGCGGTGATCGCCACGGAAAACGCGACGGGCGGCAAGGTGGCGGGGCCGGTGTTCGCGCGCATCACCGCGCGGGCGCTCGGGCGCTGATTCGAGCGCGCCCACGTCGAGGCTCGCGCGCCGCCGCCCTCTCCCCGGCTACGCGATCCGCTCCTCCCAGTCGATCCGGTACGCGTGCGCGCGCTCCTGCGCGGCGGCGCCGATCCGCAAGAACAGCGGCAGCGCCCGGTCGCGCAGCCACCCCGCGACGGGCCCCGAGACCGCCTTGCGGCTGCCGTTGCGGCGCGCCTGGCGGACGATCGCCTCGACCCGCGGCCGCCGCAGCCGCTCGAACGCCGCGAACGCTCGCTCCGGCTCAGGCTCGTCCCGCAGGCACCTCGCGAGGAGCATCCCGTCCTCCATGGCCAGCGAGGCGCCCTGGCCGGCGTGCGGCGTCGCCGCGTGCGCCGCGTCCCCGATCAGGCAGACCCGACCGGCGTGCCAGCGCGGCATCGTCAGGATGTCGTGCAGCAGCCACGGACCGAGCACCTCGGGCGTCGCGCGCACCACGTCCGCGATCCAGCCTGGATCGCCCTCGTGGAGCGCGAGGATGCGCTCGCGGAGCGGCCCCGGCGCGGCGGCGCCCTCCGGCGCGGGCTCCCCGCTGTTGTGGAACCACCAGACCTCGCCCTCCGGCGCCGCGAACGCGCCGAAGAACGCGCGCCGGCCAAAGACCATCACGCTCCAGCCAGGCTGGAGCGGCGCGCCGGGGCAGCGCGCGAAGCCGCCGAAATCGACGAGGCCTGTGTAGCCCGGCGCCGGCGCGCCGGGCAGCGCCGCCGCCCGCGTGCGCGATCGGACGCCGTCGCACCCGATGAGCACGTCGCCGCGCGCCTCGCCGCCGCCCTCGAAGCGCGCCACGACCTCGCGCGGATCCGAGCAGTCCACCCCCTCGAGCCGCATGCCGTACCGGATCGCGACGCCCCGCCGGGCCGCCTCCTCCGCGAGCGCCGCGTGCAGCGCGCCGCGCCGGATCATCACGAGCCCCGCGCCGAACCGGCGCGCCGCGTCGCGCTGATCGATCACGCCGATGCCCCGCCCGCGAGCGTTCTCGAACCGGATCCCGTCGCACACCGCGCCCCGCGCCTGCACCGCGCGCGCGACGCCCAGATCTGCGAGCACGTTCATCCCGTTCGGCGCGACGCCCAGGAACGCGCCCTCCTGCTCCAGAGGGGCCGCGCGCGCCTCGAAGATCGTCGCCTCCACGCCGATGCGCTGAAGGAACATCCCGAGCACCGGGCCCGCGATGCCCCCTCCGATGAGCACCACCCGCCGCACACCTCTCTGTGTCATCTCGCCACCTCCAACCTCGATCCCGGGCCAGCATGGGTGGGACTGACGCTCATTGCCAGTGATGATTCGTGATGGTAATCGTCATCGTTCGTGAACTTGTCGACGCTCGATCTCAACCTGCTGCTCGTCCTGCACGCGGTGCTCGAGGAGCGGAGCGCGGCGCGGGCGGCGCGGCGGCTCCGCGTCACGCCGTCGGCCGTGAGCAACTCGCTCGCGCGGCTGCGCGCGCAGCTCGGCGACCCGCTCGTCGTGCGCAGCGGGCGCGGCCTCGTCCCCACGCCCCGCGCGCAGCAGATCGCGCCGCGGCTCCGGGCAGCGTTCGGCGAGATCGCCGGCGCGATCGAGGGGGATCGCGCGTTCGACCCGCGGGCGACCACGCGCGCGTTCACGCTCGCGCTCTCGGACCTCGACCAGATCTGCAGCTTGCCGGCGATCGCGCGCGCGTGCGCGGCCGAGATGCCGCGCGCGACCCTCCGCGTCGTGAGCGTCGACCACCTCGAGGCGACCGGGGGGCTCGGCGGCGGCGACGTCGACGCGACGATCGCGCCCGCGCACCCGCTCCCGCCGGGCCACCACGCCGCGGACCTCTTCGAGCAGGACAGTGTGTTCGTGGTCCGCCGCGGTCACCCGTGCGCCCGCCGCCGGCTCACGCGCGAGGCGTTCAACTCGCTGCGCCACATCGACATCCACATCGCGCTCGGGCGCGGCGGCATCGGCAACCGCGCCGCCGTGGAGGCGCTCGCGGCCCAGGGGCTGCACCGCGAGATCGCCGCCGCCGTCCCGACCTTCTCCGCCGCCGCGGTCATCGCCGCGAACACCGACCTCGTCGCCGCCATGCCGCGCCGCATCGCCGAGGCGCTCGCGCGCCTCGCGCCGCTCACCCTCCTCGAGCCGCCCGTGGCCGCGCTCGTCTTCCGCATGCAGCTCGTCTGGCACGAGCGGACCCACGAGGACGAGGGTGCCCGCTGCTTCCGGGAGCTCGTCATCGCCGCGCTCCGCGACGGCCCGCGGGCGCGCGGCCGCGCGGCGGCGGGCACGAGGAAGAGGCCCAGTGGACCTCGGGATTCGAGGCCTACGCCCCGCTCACCAGCAAGGTGATGATGCGGGTGCGCGGAAGGCCGCGGGTCACCGGCAGGGCCACCGGCCGCCGTCGAGGTCGAGCGGCATCTCCATGCTGTTGAAGCCCCAGGCGTTCGCCTGTTCGCAGAAGAGCGACCTGTCGGTCATGTGACCGGAGAACGGATCGTCGTACTCCACCTCGAACACGGCCTTGCCGTTCGCCAGGAAGGAATCGACGAGGATCTCGCACTCTTCATACTCGAAGCACTGCTCGTTCAGCGTCCAGTCGAAGTGGGGCCACAGGTCCTCCGCCTGCTCGATGTCGCCCTTGAGCCCCACGGACATGCCCATCTCGTGGGCGAGATCCGCGATGAACACGTTGTAGGCGATCTGGTCTTCATAGGTGAGGGGGAACCCGGAGTCGTTGGCGTAACCGTCGACCTCGTCGGGCTCGATGGCGTCAAAGCCCTTGTCCTTGCAGACCTGGAACCGAGCCTGCATGATCGGCCCGAGGACATCGATCTGCCGGATGTCGAGCCAGAACGAGCCCTCCCAGTGGTAGTCCGGGTTGCCTTTGACCGACTCCGGGAAGTCGCCGGCGTCTGGCCGGTAGTCCTCGAACGCGCCGACGTCGACGTAGCAGATGACCTTGGCGCCCATCGCGTGGAGCGCGGCCACCGTCTCGGCCGGCGTGTACTCCCAGTCGATGTCGTAGACCGTGGGAGGCGGCGACTCGATGGGCGCTCCCGTGGGATCGACAAGGCCCATGTCCCTGGGGTCGTCCAGGTCCAGGGGGTGGTCGATCATCCAGTGCCACGACGTCTCGAGCGCCGGGATCCAGATGCCGGGCTCCCCGCCTGCGGACGTCGACGAGGTCGACGTCGATGAGGTGGACGTCGACGCCTGCGTGCTCGAGCTGTCGGGCGGGTCCGGGCGCGAGCCCCCTGCCCCGCCCGGATCCACGCCGGCGTCGCCGCACGCGGCGTGCAGTGCCGCGAGGACGAAGATCAACGACTTGAACACCGTGGGCCTCGATCGATTCATGATGGCGCTCCTCCATCGCTCCGGAGCTCGCCGCCCCGGCTGGGCGCGGCGATGTTCACCCGGCATGCTGCGTCCAGGGGTGTCCTGTGCTTCCGGGTCATCTCCGCCTGGTCAAGAAAGTTGCCAGTGGACGAACCTTGAGCTCGTGAAGCTTCGCAGGCATCGCTTCCACCGATCGATGTCACGCCAGGCTACAGGCAAACCATGCTGGGTCAAGCTCTCCAGGACGGAGAGCGCTTCGAAGTCCGCGGTCGCGAGCGACCGAGGGCCCGCTCGCGCCTTCGTCCGGTGTAGAGGTCGCACGGTCCTGCGCTGGTCTCCTTGACAAGGTGGTGCAGCCGTCGGCTACGCTACCTTTCCCCGATGCGGGGCACGAGGGGGTGGGGTCACGGCGGGCTCCCAGGACCGCGAGGCAATCCATGAGCATGTATTACTCTCATCTTCTCGTCCCGCTCGATCCGGGTCTGGTCTTCAAGGCGGAGGCGATCACGGCGTTTCTCGAAGCCGCAATGAGTGCTGGGTTCGTCGGGAAGAACCCCGAGCGGTTTGTGCGGACGGACCCCGAGCCCGTTGGGTCCTTCGTGTTCACCATGTCCCGCGGGATGCCCAAGACCGGCAAGTACCGCGGGCGCAATCCGGGCTCGTGGATGCGTCCCGACTCCGCGGAGGAGCTCTGCCATTCCCTGGAGAATGATGACAACGTTCAAGCCACGATCTGGAGCGAGTTCCGACCGGAGCGACCGCCTCTGCTTGCGCTCGAAGCGCTTCAAGGCGGGGCGCGGTTCGACATGACGCAAGCGCAGTTCGACGACGTCTACTACGTCGCGATCACATGCCATCGCACCCAGGTGCCCGTGTCGATGTCCGCCGACCGCGACTCCGACGATGCGGCGCTCGAATTCGGGGCGCACATGGATCTGGTGGACGTTCCGCCGGTTGCTATCGCCAATTACCCATACAAGGCCGGGCACATGGAGATCGCTGGAATCGCCGCCGCTCGATCATGGGTGAGCATCACCTTTGGCAACTACGTTTTTCCGCCTGCGCGGCTCTTCGAAGACCTGTTCTCGCGCGAGGGAGGTCTTCCATTTGCCGTGCCCGACTTCACGGCGCTCGCGGAGCGATGCCTCGGCTGCGATCTCCGCCAAACGTGCCATTGGTGCTGATGAGCCCCGACGAACTCGCCACGTGCAGCTGGCCCGACCTCCCGCCGAGGTATGCGACAGCGCTCCGCGCGGTCGTCGCGTTTGTATTCGAGACCTTCCAGCCGCGGGCGATCGTCACCGCGGGGTCGGTCGTCCGCGGCGCGGGTGATCGAACCAGCGATCTCGACATCTTCGTTATACAGGAGCGTCCGTACAAGCAGCGTCTACAGCGGTGGTTCGGCGACGTTCCGGTCGAGATCTTCGTCAACCCAGCGCGCGCAATTCGAGCGTACTTCGCCAGCGAGCATGAGCGCGGTCGCCCCTCCGCGGCGCACATGATTGCCACCGGCTTCCCCGTGTTCGGCGGCCAGGCGATCGAGGGCCTGCGGGAGGAGGCCGCCGAGTGGCTGAAGAAGCGCGCCGTGCTCGCTCCGGATGAGGACGCGTTCGCTCGTTATGCAGCGGCGACACTCCTGGAGGACGGCGAGGACATCGTGGAGCGCGATCCCGCCATGGCCAGCGCGCTGCTCGGTGAGGCGGTCATGGCGATGCTCCGGTACCACCTCCGCGCCGAGCGCGGGACTGTGCCAGGGGACAAGAGCCTGCTGCTCGAGGTCGAACGCAGCGACCATGAAATCGCCGAGGCGGCGCGTCGCTTCTTCGGGGTCTCCACGATCGAGGAGCGCCAGCTCGCAGCGCGAGCGCTGGCTGACCGCACCATCCGTGCACGGGGCTTCTTCGAGTGGGACTCCGAAAGGATCCCCGTGCCGGACGACTGACACGGAGCGCCGCTCAACGAGGGCTTGCGGACCGAAGCGCGGGTGCGCTGCGCACACCGACACGCGGCAGAAGCCGAGGCGTTCGGCGGGCGGGCGTTGCGCCAAGGTGAGTCCGGTATTTGCCGTCAAACGGTGGGCACAGTGCCCCCGTCGATCAGGTACTCGCTCCCATGGATGGACGCCGCCCTGTCGGAGGCAAGGAACGCGACGAGCTCCGCGACTTCTTCGGGCCATGCGGGACGCCCGATGGGGATACCACCGAGCGCGTTCATGATGCCCTGACGGGCCGTGTCTTCATCCGTACCGGCGTTGTCGGCAAGGCGCTTCACCAGGGCGTCGGCTGCCGTCGTGCGGATCCATCCCGGGGCGATCGAGTTCACGCGGACGCCCTTCGGTCCCAGCTCCTTGGAGAGCGCCTTGCTGTACGTGGACAACGCGGCTTTCGCGGACGCGTACGCGATCGTCGCGTCGTGGAGCGGGAGCCGGCGCTGGATGGACGAAACGTGGAGGACGACCCCCGCGCCTCGCGCGATCATGTTCGGGAGGAGCGCGCGATCGAGACGCACGGCGGCCATGAGGTTGAGCGACAGCTCGTCGCTCCAGATGTCCTCGGTGAGCGACGCGAAGCCGCCGCCCGGCGCAGAGGAGCCGCCGACGGTGTGGACCAGGATGTCGATCCCGCCAAGCTCGCCCAGGACCGTGCGGACGACGGCGTCCACACCCGCTACCGTGGCAAGATCGGCCTGTACGAAGACGTTCGGCGACTGGCCTGCCGGGAGCGCAGAACGCGCCGTGGTCGCGGTCACGGCGCCCCCTGCGCCGAGGCGGCGGACGATGGCCTCGCCCGCCCCCTTGGTGCCGCCTGTGACGAGCACGCGCTTGCCGGCGAACTCCTCCGGATCGATCGAGAATTTTCGGGGCGTGTTCACTTGCATGGGCGATGGTTCCTCCTGGGGGACGATGACCCGAGGCCCAGCACGTGGACCCCTCACACGCAAAGTTGGGCTAGGCTCATCGGGTGGCAAGAACGCACAAAAAGGTGGGGTACGCACCCGAAGGTGAGTATGACGAGCCGGCCACCCCCGAGATCGCCGCCGAGCGTGTCGAGCAGGCCCTCCAGCTCGTCAAGGGGCGCTGGAAGCTGGTGATCCTGTTCCGCCTCTTCGGAGGGAAGGTGCAGCGCTTCTCGGAGCTCGAACGCTCCATCCCTGGCGTCTCGCAGAAGATGCTGATCCAGCAGCTCCGGGAGATGGAGCGGGACGGGATGGTCTGGCGCGTCACGCACCCCGAGGTGCCGCCCCGGGTCGAGTACGGGCTCACCGAGTGGGGACAAGCGCTCTGCCCGGCGCTCGACGCGCTGCTGCGATGGGCAGCCAAGCGCAGCGCATCCTCTCCCGTCGATGCGCGTTCGTGATGGCCGCCCCGGTGGAGCGCAACGGCCGGCGCTCGACCTGTGTTCGACATCAAGGGCAACAATCTTGGACCTGAACCATTTCATCCCACTTGCGAAGCTGCGGCAGGCAGGAACAGCCCCATGACGACCTGGATCAGCGGAGTCTGCGAAACGAACGGCATCAACATCCACTATCTCCGAACCGGAGGCGCCAAGGTTCCCGTCGTCCTGCTCCATGGATTGATGGGGAGCGGCGCCTGCTGGACTCCCCTGGCGCGGGCGCTCGAAGGTGAGTTCGACGTCGTCATGCCCGACGCCCGAGGGCACGGCGGTTCGAGCGCGCCGCACCACGGATACCGGTACGACGATCACGCGAGCGACGTCGTGGGCCTCATCCGCGGCCTGGAGCTCTCCCGTCCGGTTCTGCTTGGCCACTCGATGGGCGGCATGACCGCCGCGGTGGTGGCGAGTCGAGGGGCGGGGATCCTCCGCGGCCTCATCCTTGTCGACCCGACGTTCTTGAGCCCCGAGCGCCAACGCGAGGTGTACGACAGCGACGTCGCCGATCAACACCGCCAGGTCCTCGGCTTGCAGAAGTCTGACCTCGTTGCGAAGGCCCGAGCCCGAGACCCGCGTCGCTCGCCCGAGATCATCGAGCTGCAAGCCGAGGCGAGGCTAAAGACCCGCATGGAAGCGTTCGACGTTCTCACGCCGCCCAACCCCGCGTATCGCGAGGTGGTGAGCGCGATCGACGTCCCGAGCCTGCTCGTCATCGGTGACGACAGCCCCGTCGTCACGCTCGAGATGGCGACGGAGCTGCGGAGCCTCAACCCACGCGTACGGATCGAGCAGGTACAGGACGCCGGCCACGGCCTTCCATTTCAACAACCCGAGCGCCTGGGAGAGGTGGTGCTGTCGTTCTTGCGTGAGCTGGCGTAGCTGCTGCGGTCACTCCGGCTCGCCCTCGGCGAGCGCGACCGGCTGGTGGTTCTCGGTCAGCACGCCGCGCCCGTGCCACACCATCAGCACCGCATAGAGCGCCGCGAGCACGCGAAAGCCGCTGAACAGGCCGAAGCGCTGCCCGAGCGAGCCGCCCGCCACCGCGCCGATCAGGCCCCCGGCCGGCCCCGAGAGCGAGAACAGACCGCCCACCCGGCCGCGGCCGAGCTCGGCGGTGAGCGCCGCGAAGCGATTGACGCTCGTGAGGTGCTGCACGCCCAGCCCGAGCCCGAGCAGGACCGCCCCGATCCACAGCGACGCGACGCCGAGGGGGAAAGCGAGCAGGAGCTCGGTCGCGAGCAGCAGCGAGAAGGCGATCGCGTAGCGGGCAGCGTCGCGCAGCGGCGACAGGGCGCCCCCGGCGAGGAGCAAGGTCAGCACGAAGACGGCGCCCTGGAGGGTCACGAGGCTCGCGGCTTGCGGCACCGAGAGGTCGAACTCGCGAATCGCGATCAACACAACGAACACGGCGAAGTAGGACATCGCCATCTGACCGCACAGCTCGATGAGCATGCTCTGGCGCAGCTCGCGGCGAGACAGGATGATCCCGACCTGTCCGCGCAGGCGCTCGAGGAGCGGCGTGGCCGAGCGCCCGCGGCCGGGGGGAGCCCCGGAGAGCACACGATCGCCGACGAAGACCGTCGCCAGCAGCCCGAGTCCGGTCACCACGAACACGCCTGTGTAGCCGAGCAGGCCCAGGAGCTGCGCGCCGAGCATCGGGCCCACGAAGAACATGCCGAGCGAGTGGGACGCGCGCTGCCAGCCTGCCTTGCGCGGGCCGAGGCGAGGAAGCAGGTGAAGGAACTCGGTCTGGGTCGCGACCATGCGAAACGGGTTGAGCAGCCCGAAGAGGACCACGCCGGCGATGAGCTGCCAGGGCCGATCCATGTGGGTGAAGCCGATCAGGTACAGCGCCGCGCCCGCGAGGCCGCCGAAGCGGAACAGCGGCCGGCTGCCGTGGCGGTCGATCAAGCCTCCGACCGGCATCGAGAGCAGCAGCATGCCGGTGAACTGCAGGCCGCCGACCAGGCCGATCTGCCAGGGGGAGGCGTGGAGCGAGGCGGCATACAGCGGCAGGACCACCTTGGCCACGCCGTTGCTCGAGCCCGCGAGCAGCCCGAGCACCATGAAGCCGAGGAGATAACGCTGGGGGAGAGGCGGCGAAGAGGTCATCAGGCGAACCGAGGCGAGCGGCCGATCGATCGGCGCGGTCGTCCGCTGTGCCGAATCGGGTGGCGCTGCCGCGCGGGCGCCCTGCAAACCACGCTCCCGAGCCGGAGCAGGCCCATGGCGACCGCTGGCTGCTGCGCCAGCAGCACATGCGCAGCACGCGCCTGCTGCTGGCGCAGCAGGGAGCATCCGGTACTGCGGAGACACGTCGTCCGGAGCGGAGGTTCGCGCAGCCTGTCGAGGAGCCGGTAGCTCATCCAGTCGGCCTGGGCGTCGGGGTGGCCGCCGCCGCGGCTGGCGCTCATGAAGCTCATGAGATAGCCGCCAGCGCGGCTGAGCGGCCAGGGCGAGACTTCAGCCCGGTCTGACCCGCTTGGCCGCAGGCCGGCTCGTACAGCGGGCGATCCACGCGTTCACGTTCGCGAAAGGCGAGAGGTCCACGCCGAAGCGGGCCAGGAACGGCAGCGCCGTCACGAGCGACACGTCGGCGAGCGAGAACTGGTTGCCCACGAGGTACTCCTTGCCCTCGAGCGCGCGGTCGAGGATCTCGATCCCGTTCGTGAGGTCCTGCTTCGCGCCCTCGGCGACCTTGGGGTTGCGCTCGTCGGCGGGGAAGCGCTCCAGGGTGTTGCGCAGGAGCCGCGTCGTCGCCTCGAACAGCGTGACGTTGCCCCAGGCCATCCACTTGAACGCCTCGGCGCGGTCGGCGATGAGTGCCGGGAAGAGGCCCTTGTCCACGCCGAAGCGCTCGCCGAGGTAGAGCAGGATCGCGAGCCCCTCGAAGATCGGCTTCCCCTCCGCGACCAGCAGCGGGACCTTGCCGTTCGGGTTGAGCGCGAGGTACTCGGGCTTGCGCTGATCTCCCGCCGCGAGGTCGAGCTTGACCTTCTCGTAGGGGACGCCGAGCTCCTCGAGCGCCCAGTGCACCCGGTCTGCGCTCGTCATGGGGGCGTAATAGAATTTGAGGTCGGACATGCGGCGAGCAGAACCCCGCCGCGCGCGGGCCGCAAGCGGGCTTCGTTCGTCGCGCATGACGCCGCCCGCGCCGGGTGTTCGACGCCTTCTCCTCCGCCGAGATCCGTGCGGCCTACTGCGCGGCCTTCGGATCCATCCACAGCACCTCCCAGTGGTGCCCGTCGAGGTCCTCGAAGCTCCGGCTGTACATGAACCCGTGGTCCTGCGGCGGGTCCGGCTCCTTGCCGCCGCCGGCGAGCGCCTTCTCCACCATCGCATCCACCTCGGTGCGGCTCTCGCACGTGATCCCGAAGGCCCCCTCCACGTGCGTCGCGGTGTCGCAGATCTCCCTCTTGGTGAACGTCTTGAAGAACGGCTCGACGAGCAGCATCGCGTAGGCGTGCTCGCCGATGAGCATGCAGGCGGCCTGCTCGCCCGTGAACTTCGGGTTGAACGTGAAGCCGAGGGCCTTGAAGAACGCCGTGGTGCGCTCGAGGTTCTTGATGGGCAGGCTGACGAAGAGCTTGTGGGACATGAGGTTGGCCTCCTTTTGCTCCATGGACGCCTCGCCCGAGGAGAACTCATCGGTCGCTCGAAAAAATTTTCGCGCCCTGCTCCGGCAGCTCCAAGGGCAGGCCAAACGCCGGGAACAGGCGCTCGGGCAGACGGGCGTCGCCGGCGAAGACGACGGCGTAGCGACCGCTGGGCGTGACGATGACGTGGGCCTTGAGCGGGACTTCCAGCTCCGCGGAGAGGTGGCGCAGCTCCAAGGTCGTCGCTTCGTCCTCGCGGGTCGGCGTCGGGTCGCCGCTCGGGTGGTTATGGGCCAGGACGAAGCTGTGGGCGGCGTCGGTCAGCAGCTCGGCCGCCGTCTCGGCGGGGACGTCGAGGGGGCTGCGGCTCATCGGGCTCATCGGGGCCACCTGCGAGAGCGGGTGAGCGCGCGGGCGAAGAGGAGGCGCGCCGTGAGCCGGCTGCGAGCAGCGGGTCGCCCAGAGCTGGCTGCGGCACACCCCTACGGCCTGCTAAGGGGCCCCCCGAGCGGTTCTCTACCTTACTTCCGCGTAGAAAGACATTCCACCGTCGCCTAGCATCAGGGCGCGGAGGCGACTCATGTCGAAGAGCAATCTTCCAGGCAGGCTCGGAGCGCTCCTTGTCTTCGGCATCGTCAGCGCGATCATGATACCGGCATGCACGATCCGAATCGGGAAAGGCGGGGAAAGGGAGGACAACTGGCCCACGCCTGACGAGACGCAGCCCACGCCTGACGAGGCGCAGCCCGCGCCGATGGACGATGGCGTCGAGGGTGGCATGACGTTTACTCCGGAAGAGGAGGCTGCGATCGATGCGGCACGCAGCGCAGACCCAAGGGAACTTGCCTTGGTGAATGCAAGGGCAGCTTATGCAGCTTACGCGCTCTCTGGCCTCACCGAGCTGCAGTTCACCGATCCAGCCGTGGTTGACCAGCAGGCACTTGAACAGTTTATTCATCAGAACACAGAGCTGGCCTGGCAGCTGGCCCAAGAATGGGTCGCATCCATCGACCCGACCTTGCTGTCCACCGGGTACCCGATCAAGGTCGAGTGCATGGATCCACCGCTTCGATGCCAGTCGAGCGTGAAGTGCTCATTCGCCAAGATATGCGTACTGAACGACTGCGGCGATGGTCGTTGCAGGACGTGCCCTGACGTCTGGAACCTTGGCAACCTGATCATCGACGGATGGTGCACTTATACCTGCTACGACGCTGCTGACGTTGTCGGCGCTGCCATCACACTGAAGCCCGCCATCGGAAGCAGCATGGTCCCCTGGATTCAGCTCTGTCGACCGGAGTGATCGAGAGACTCGCCATGAATGCTGATGACGCCTCGAAGCGCGCTGCCAGGGTGGCGCAAGTTGTCTCAGGAGCCCTGAACCTGGCAGGCTTGCTCGCGTCGACGCGCGCAGCGCGCAAAGCCGGCGCGATGCCGTCACGCGAGCACGTCCTGGAGCTCCTGAGCGAGCTCCTGACCGCCATCGGCCAGGGCCCCGAACCAGGGCTCAGCGCCGGTGGGCGGCCGCTGGACATAGCGCCACAGGTAGAAAGACTCCTCGCGTCATGCCAGGGCTGGTCGCCATCGGCGGAGATCCCGTCCGAAATCCAGCGCGCCGCGCGTGACATGCTCGCTGCGTTCGCGGTCCCGGAGCCGCCCGGAGGGTGGGACGGCTGGGAAGGCGCACCGCCTGAAGCGCCGCCTGGCCCGGAAGACCCCGACCCGCGCCTGCCACCGACTGCGGCAGAGCTGGCAGCGATGCCCGATACGATCACCTTCGCCGCAGCCATCGTGTGGTGCGGCTATCTCGCCTCGCCCAAGATGGTCGCGAAGATCCCTCCCGCGGATCTGCGGCGCCCGGCGCTCGCGCATATCGACAGCTTGCTCGCGACCTTCCGGCCTGTTCGCCGGAATCACCCGGAGACCCGCGCATGGTGGCGAGCGCTGCTCGATCGCCTGGAGAGCTTCCGATCGCTCTGCGAGGCATGGGACGGCACCGAAGCACCGTCCATGGGGTTGCAAGAGGCCGCGCGGGCGGTCCTCATGCAACTCAATCACATGTCGAGCTCCGAGGAGCTTGAGGCGCTCGATGAGGAGGTAAACCCTTTTTACCTCCGCTCTCCCAGCCCACGTGACGCGTAGGCTCTACGAGCCGGTGCTACGCGGGCGGGTGCCAGCCCACCTCGGCCCAGCGCCGGCGTCCGGTGACGATGCGTGGAGGGCGCGCGCTACGGAGAAGCGACCGCGTGCCCGCGCCATCGCAGGAGCGCCGCAGCGTGCGCCTTCCGGAGCATGAACAGGTCGCTGTCGTGGCGAAGACGCGCGAGCTCGATGCGCTCCCCTGGCGTGAGGGGTTCGTGGGCGTTCCGGTCGAGCAGCTCGTCGTGGCGCGCGAGCTCTGCTTCGGACCTGTGGCTCTTTGCGATTTGCCAGAGCGCCTGGTCGTCCATCTTGTCCAGGCAGGCGAGGTCGACCTGGAACTCCGGGGGCGCGTCGTCCCAGGCGGGAGGGCTGCCGAGGCTCAGCGCCCGCAGCATCACGGCTTCGAGCGGCTGTCGGGTCGCGAGCGCAGTCCCCCTCAGCCGCTGGTAGAGCGCCTCGGGGAGAGCGAGGGTGACGGTGGCGGTCGACATCGCGCTGGGGTGGACGCGGGAGGCAAGCCCGCTTCGCCGTCGAGCCTAGCACGAGGAGCACCCCCGCTCCTCCCCTCCCCGGCCAACCGCGATGACGAGGGCGAACGCGCGGCGGGGCTGCTGGCCGGGGCGCTGCGCTGGAGGTGGCGGGCTGGATGCGCAGGGGCGCAGCGCGCCGCCGCAGGGGCGCAGGGGCGCAAGCGCCCCGCGAGGGTAACGAGCGCGCCCCGGCGCGCGCGGGCGGCGTGGTAGCGGCGGCCGAGCTCGAAGGCGGCGGCCAGCCGGGTCGCGTCGAACAGCGCGATCTGGGTGCGCTCGGCCAGCGCCGCGGGCGAGAGGCGGCCGAGGGAGGGGAGAGCGGCCGTGCCAAGGAGGCGCAGCCCGACGCCGGGGGTGACCCGACCCAGGTTGCGGTAGCCGGCTTGCGCAGCCGGCGTGGCTTCGTTCTCGCAGGTCGACGTCGGTCAGTATCAGGGGGATCGGCGCGCACGGATCGCAGCGATCTCACCGAGATCGAGCAGATCTTTGGCACGACCGGCCGCGCGCTTGGCGCGTTCCAGGGCGTCCAGCCCCAGGATTCGAACCGTGGAGCCGTAGAGCTGGATTTCCTCCGACCCTTTCACAACGTCGTCGAAGCCACCCACTCCGGGCACTTCGCCCAGCAAGTCTATGGCGCCAATATCCGTGCTCAGCGTGAAGTTGAGCCCGCTCCATAACGTCTGGTCATCCCAGAAGAAGGGCAACTCGGGAGGGAAACCCCGAAGGGTAGGATGGAACGGAGCCAGGGAGCGTGCGAGGCGCCGCAAGTTCTCGCGATCGCGCGAGTAGCACATATCGATGTCGTTCGTCGTGCGGCTCGACCCTTGAATTACCAGCGCGAGCCCGCCATGATCACGAAATCGACACGCTCACCGACGAGCGCTTCAACGACGCGCCGAAAGTCGGTGACCATGGGCTGCCTTCGCTTCCTCGATGAACTCCAGTGCCTTCCGCATCCGCTCGACTCTCTCGGTGGGAGTCAAGCGCAGGTTCTCGGCGATGAGCGATGCATCAACGCCGGAGGGGACTCTTTCGAGTATCCGCTGATCCCAGCTCTTCTCGGCGTCGGAGGGTTCAGCCGCTGTTTGTTCGGCTTGGCGATCATGCATCGGCGTCGGGCTCCTGACCGACTGTACCACGGTGGTGATCCCCGACGATAGCGAGCGAGCATGGCTCCCGAGGCCGGCCGGCTGTCGTCTTCCTGAGCGCGTACGCCAGTCGCAGTCTTCCCGCCTTGGACGTCGCAGCGGTCGGGTGGCTCCCGCCGCCCGACCTCGCGAGCGCCTTTCTCGCGCGCCATCCAGGTCGAGGTCACACGTCCGGCGCGCGATGCCGGGCCCCCGGTGCGGACGCCGGCGCGCCGGCCGTCGCCGGAGGCGATGCGTGAGTGCGGGTCGACCTCGATGCGGTGCCCTGGGTCGGGTCCCGCGGTGGCACCGTGTGCTCCAGCGCCTCGTGCCGCTGCCTGAGGCCTACGGCGCTGCCGGCCGGGGCCATGCGCTGGAAGCTTGCTCTGGATGCGCAGGGGCGCAGCTCGCCGCCGCAGGGGCGCAGGGGGCGCAAGCGCCCCGCGAGGGTCTACTCGTAGACGGCGGCGTAGCGGCCGCTGGGCGTGACGATGACGTGAGCCGTGAGCGGGACTTGCAGCTCCGAGCCGAGGTGGCGCAGCTCCAGGGTCATCGCTTCGTCCTCGCGGGTCGGCGTCGGGTCGCCGCTCGGGTGGTTATGGGCCAGGACGAAGCTGTGGGCGGCCATGTCCAGCGCCGTGCGCAGGACCGTGGAGCGGCCGACGTGGAGAGCGTCGTCGGAGCCGCGGGCGAGCAGGCGCGTCTCGCGGACGCGGCCGTGGGCGTCGAGCGCGGCGACCCAGAGCTCCTCGTGGACCAGGGACGCCAGCCTCGGGCCGAAGTAACGCGCCACGCGGGCGGCGTCGGTGAGGAGCGCGCCCCGGCGCGCGCGGGCGGCGTGGTAGCGGCGGCCGAGCTCGAAGGCGGCGGCGAGCCGGGTCGCGTCGAACAGCGCGATCTGGGTGCGCTCCGCCAGCGCCGCGGGCGAGAGGCGACCGAGCGAGGGGAGAGCGGCCGTGCCGAGGATGCGCGCCCCGACGCCGGGTAGGCCGAGCACCATCTCGAGGAGGGCGGCCTCGGTCGCGGTCGGCAGCTCGGCCGCCGTCTCGGCGGGGGCGTCGATGGGGGCGCGGCTCATCGGGCTCATCGGGGCGACCTCCGAGAGCGGGTGAGGGCGCGGGCGAAGAGGCGGCGCGCGAGGCGGAGGCGGGTGGCGACCGTTGGGCGCAGGAGCGAGAGGGAGGCGGCGATCTCGTGCGAGGAAAGGCCGGTGGCGGCGAGCGACAGGAGCTCGCGCAGCTCGGGGCGGAGACGGTGGAAGTGGAAGGCGCGGAGGAGGCCGCGGGCGACGAGGCGGGCCTCCGGAGAGGGGGCGGCGAAGGCGGAGAGGCGGTCAGGGTCGACCGCGGGGAGTTCGTGGCGGCGGTGGGCCTTATCGCGGTAGTGCGAGGCCTGCCGTGAGGCGATGCCGGCGAGCCAGGGGCGAAGGGAGTCGCCGGGAGGAAGCGCGGGGGACGGGCGGAAGCGGCCGGCGCGCATGCTGCGCCAGGCGCCGAGGACGGTGTCCTGGGTGAGGTCGTCGAGTTCGACGGGGAGAACGCCGCGGGTGCGGAGGGTGCGGCGGACGAAGGTGGTGTGATCGAGAATTGTGGCCACGTCCAAGTAGACGGCGGGCCGCGCGGCGTGAGCCCCGCCTCTGCCAGGCCATCGCCCAAACGGGCGTGGAGCGCCGGAACGGACGCGGCGGCAGGAGGGAGGATTGATCTCTTGGCCCTGTCCAGGGCGTGAACGTACTGTTCCCATGTCGGACCTCGTTCGAGCGGGGTTCGGCCACGCCGCCCGGGGGTGTTACCAGCACCCGCGGGCGGCACTATTCGCGGTCCTGCAACCCTACGGGCTGCCGGCAGGAAGCGTCAACGAAAAGCACGGCCGGGCCGCGTTATTCTGGACTGGGCAAAGGTGTACGCACGATCTGGTGCGCACCCTCACCCTGGACACCATTCTGGTCTACATCGCCGCGAACCTTCGGCGTTTGCGCCAGAGGCGCGGCATGACCCAGGAGGGCCTCGCGGAGGCTGCTGAGCTCGATCTCCGGACGCTGCAGGACATCGAAAGCATGCGGCAGAGCGTGAGCTTGGGTGCGCTCGTTCGGCTCGCGAACGCGCTCGACGTTTCACCGGCGGCTCTCCTCCGGCCTGCGGAGATGCCGGAGATCAAGCGCGGCCGGCCGCGCAAGCGTCCCGCCGGCACCTGACCGCCACTCCCCCGTGCCCCCATCTCGACAGCCCTCGGCCATCCGCGCGCTTGGCGTAGATTTAACGGTCCGGGGCGTGCCCGCACGCGCCCGCGCCGGTCTCCTTGACTGTTGACGCTCAGGCTGGCCGATGGTCCGCCGAGCAGGCAGCTTGATGGCCATCGAGGGCGTGCGCGGTTGCGGTCAAGGAGAGCGATGGCCATCGTTCGGACGCGCGCCGCAGGGCAGCTCGCAATGGCCATCATGGTTGGTGGCCGTCGGCGCCGGCGAGGTGTTTCTTCGCCAGCGCCGAGGGGGCGCCCGTCGTGTCGGTCAGCGTCAGCTGCCGTCCGTCCCCAGGTCGCCGACGATGCGCGCCATCACGTCACGCTCGACGAGTTTCTTCTTCCGTCGCGCCGCCTCGCGCAGCGCGGCGGTGGCCATGCGGTCGATCTCGCGCAGGCTGGAGCCAGCCGCCTCGTGGAGCAGCGTCAGAGCGTCCGCGGTGAAGACGTCGCGGTCGGCGCCAGCACGGCTCATCCGTAGCCGCACGTACTCGCCGGTATCGTCGGGGACCATCGCACCGATCGAGAGACGCCGCTCGATGCGCGAGTACAGCGAGCGATTTTTGCGCAGCTCAAGCCGGTCTTGAAGGTCAGAGAGCCCTACCAGGATCAGCGACAATAGTGCGCGGCTGTCCCATTCATAGTTCGGTGGGCGGCCGGCGCCGTGCCCGGCTTGCGCCGGGTCGGTTTCCGGCCGCCCCCGTCCAAACCCGGCGTGCACCTTTCGTTATGCACCGGGCTCTCCCTCCATGTTTGTGGCGAAGTACGGTTCGCGCATCCACCCCAGCTTGTATTGCTCGACGCGCACGGTGGACGTGTCGAAAGGGCTGACTCCTCCATCCGTCCATCGCACGCCTCGTCCCCCCGACCTGCGCTGCCCGTACTGCAGGATCAAGCGCTTCAGGGAGATGCGGTGCTTCTTACGAAGCCATCGGGCGATCGTCCACCACACGTAATGGTCGAGGAAGTTGAAAACCTTCTTCGCTCCCCACGCGTGCCGGTAGAAGTTCGCCCAACCCCGCAGGATGGGGTTGAGCCTCTGGAGCTGACCCCGCAGCGAAGAGCCCGTTGATCTCTTCTTGAAGAGCTGCTTGATCTTCTCCCGGAGGCGCTGGCTGCGCTCCTTCGGCACGAGGCTCGCGCTCACCTGCCGGCGATGTCCGGGGTGGCGTCGGACGAGGACATGGTGCCCGAGGAAGCTCATCGGCTTCGTGACAGGGGTCACGAGCGTTTTTGCCTCTGCAAGCTCCAGCCCAAGCTCGGCTTTCAGGAAGCTGGCCAGTGCAGCCTTCTCCTCGTTCGCGACCCGCTCGGCATCCGCATGCTGCTGCGGGCCGGGCGGGGCGGCAACGAGGATGATGAAGTCATCCGCGTACCGGATGGGGACGAGGATAGGGAGGCCGCGCCGCCGGTCGGTGGCGCGTCTCTCGTTTGCTCGTCGAGTGATCCCCGCAGGATCGGTTTGTATCGTCGGGGTGCGGCGTGGCCACACATGACGCTCATACCGCTCCTCAATCGCGCTGAGCGCGATATTCGCCAGCAATGGCGACAGGATCCCACCTTGGGGAGTGCCGGCTTCCGTTCGGGAGAACTGCTCCTCGGAAAGGACGCCAGCCTTGAGGAATGCCGCGATCAGTCTCGTCACCTTGACATCGCCAATGCGTCGGCGGACCCGGTTCATTAGCGCGTGGTGCCCGATGTGATCGAAGCAGCCCTTGATGTCTCCTTCGATGGCCCATTGGTACGGAAGCCGATGCTCGATCCCGCCCTTGCGTACAGGCCTCGGTCGCAACAGCATCCGTAGATGCTCGAGAGCGCCGTGGACCCCGCGGCCGGGGCGGAAACCATACGAGACGGGAAAGAAGTCCGCCTCGAAGATCGGCTCAAGGATGCTCTTCAACGCTGCTTGCACGACGCGATCCTTGACGGTGGGAATTCCCAGGGCTCGGTACTTCCCTGGGGCGCCTGCCTTGGGGATCCGCACCCGTCGGACAGGGCTCGGGCGGAAGCGGTGATTTTTGAGCTCCTCGCGCAGTGTCTGCACGAAGGACTCGCTGCCACCGCTCGTTCGTCCGAGCTTGACCACCGTGACACCGTCGACGCCCGCCGTGCGACTCCCGCGGTTGCGGGCGACGCGGTGGAAGGCGCATCGCAAGGAGCGAGGATCTGTAATGAATCCCCACAGCTTGCGAAAGACGTAGTCCAGATCGTCTCTACCTCGCCGGTGAAGCTCGCGCTGGACGCTCCGGAGCCAGTCCTGATCGGACTGAGGCGCCGCATACACGGCTTTCTCCGGCGCCATGCGCGTTTCACCCATGGACTGCCTCCCTTCGCCATGTGCGCGGCTCTCCCGCGCTCCGACTACTACGGAGGCTCCGCCCCCCGGACGAGACATTGCCAGACCTGGTGGCTTGCTGGCGCTTCCGCCAGCGCTCGGCTCGGGGTTCCCGTGTTCACTGCCCTGACCCATGGTGCTGTAGGTGGTCGGCTTTGCCCCTGGCAGCGCGGACCGCATCCCCGTTCGAGGCTGGGGGGCGGCGTGCCCATGCCGGGCACACCCAGATGCTTTCAACTGGCTACCGGGCTCTGGCTGCAAACCCGCACGAGGCGGGGCATCCTTCCGTACAGAGGGTTCTAACACCGACTTCGATTTGCTTGGACGACGGTCCATGCAGTTCTCACCTTGGCACCTGTGGTCACCGGCCTCGGTCGCCGAAGCTTCCTTCGCCGGCTGTTTACGCCGCTCGGCTGTTGCAGGCCCCCGTTCCAGTCTCCGGGGACGTTCGCGGCGCCCTTCTTCACCCAGCTCGGCCTGGGCGAGGGGGACCCCTTGCGGTCCCCGGTCTTGGCAGCGCCTCACGGCGCACATTTAACAATATGTGGAGATGATCGAGCGTGTCTTGGTGGAGCAGGTGCGCTTCGTCCAGCAAGAAAACCGGGTGGATGCGCTCGCGGCCGAGGGTCTCGATATGGGCGCTGACAGCGTAGAAGACGGCCGCTGCGGTCGCCGCGGGGTTGAGGCCGAGGGCATGGCAGAGCTGGCGATAGAAGTCGCGGCGGCCGAGCGTAGCGTTGTGGCAGTAGGTCAGCCGGAAGCCTGCCTGAGGCAGCCGATGACGCACGGCCCGCAGCACACACGTCTTGCCGGCGCCGGGCTCGCCGACCAGCAGCACTTGGGCGTGCTCGTGCACGGCCTCGCACACCTCCTCGACGAGCTGCTCCTTGGAGGGCGGCAGCCACAGGTCGCCGTCCTGGATCTCCTTGGAGAAGGGGGCGGCGGAGAGGGTGAAGAAGCGGACGTAAGACTCGCTCACGTTGCACCTCCACGCTCGCTCGTGTCCTCGCCAGAGCCCGTGGACAGGCCGAGCGTCCGCGCGGGGTTGAAGTCCACCGGGCGTGTCGGCTTGTCCACCGCAGGCCCGCCGCACGGCAGCCGCTTGCGCCGCGCATTGCGCTGCGGATCGACCGGATGCAGTACCAGGCGCTTGCCCTCGTGCTCGACCCACGGCGGCTCGCCGGGCGCGACGAAGCACCGGGCGACGGAGACGATCTGGCCGGCGAGGTAGCCTTGATCGAGCTGCCAGGCGACGCCGTCGACGGAGATGATGTTGTCACCTGAGACGCGGCGCCGGGTGCGCTCGGTGAGTGCGACGCGCAGTGCCTTTTCGTCGACGACGCCCTCTGCGGCGGGGCGAGCAGCATAGACCTTCGCCGGGGTCTTGCCGAGCAGGCCCGCGTGCGGCGCCGGGTGATAGCGCCTGTCGAGGAAGGAGCGGAGCGTCGTGTTGATGTCGACCAGCGACGCCATGGCGCCGAGATAGTTGAGACACCCTTCGCGCAGCGTGCGCCAGAAACGCTCCATCTTGCCGCGCGCCTGCGGGTCATAGGGCTTTGCATGCAGCAGCGTGATGCCGAGCCTCGCGCACGCGGTCTTGAGGACGTCGCCGCGGTAGGTGGAGCCGTTATCGAGGTAGAGCGCGTCGGGCTTGCCGTGGCGGCGCAGGGCGTCGACGGTCATGCCGAGCATGTCGACCTCCTCCTCGGTCGTGTGCGCCTCGAGGGCGATGACGTAGCGAGAGGCGTCGTCGAGCAGCCCATGGATGCGGATCGGCATCGCTTTGCCGCCGACGGTGCAGCCCGTCACGTGGCAGACGTCGCCGTGCCAGAGCGCGCCGGGACGCTCGGCTTGCCAGCGCAGCCGCGTCTTGGGCTCCCCCTCGGCGCGCGCGGCGCGGCGGCGAAGGCTGTACGCCGCATACAATCGCCGCACGGTGGGCTCGGAGACCTTGCCCGCCTCAAGCCGCCCCTCGTCGACGAGCGTCTTGAGGATGAGTGGCACCGAGGCGTCGGGGTGCTCGCGCCGGATGTCGAGCAGCAGACTGCGCAGCTCCTCCGACAGCTCCTGCGCGAAGCCGCGATCGCTGCGTGGCTGCGGGCGTAACCCGTCGAGGCCAGCGGAGCGATACGCATACAGCCAGCGCTCGAGCGTGGGCACGGCGTAGGTGCGCGTGCTGTGCGCGCCCGGCGGTCGAAACCGCTGCTCGCTCAGGGCGCGCAGCTCGGCGGCGAGCTGGCCGTGGGTGAGCACGCGGTGCATGAGAGGGCCGATGACCGTGGCGCGATAGATCGCCACGGTCTCGGCGTGATCGGTGGGGCCGAGGGCCATTGCAAGGGGTCCTTTCTGCGCCTTGCCGGCGCGCGGTCCTTGTCCGGGATCGGCGACGTTTTCGGCAGCGATCCTCTCAGGTGGGCGCTACGATTCGGGCTCCGAAGGGGCAGATGCCGTCACGCCGCGTGCGCGGCGCCGAAGAAGGCGCGGTGCTCGATCGGCAGCGCCCGGGTCGTCGGGTCCGCGCTCGCCACAAGCGCTACCGCGGCGCGGCCTGCGCGCTGGCGGAGCGAAGCGGCTGGAACGGGGTCGGGGGCTTCAGCAAAGAGGCGTCGTTGCGCGACATCGCGCACCCATCTGCGCAGCGTGGTCCAGCCGGTGACGGCGCTGTCGCCGACGATCCCCGCGGGGGCCACGCGGCGCCGGACCTCGGCCGCGGTCGCGAGCACAAGGCCCCAGAGCGCGAGGGCGAAGCCGATGGCGGAGGCGCTGTACAGGCGCCGGCCGAGCACGCCGCGAGGAACCACGAGGAGCACGGCGCCGCACGAGACGCAGCGATAGCGGCGGGCGGTCACCGTGAGCATCTCGGGCGGCTGATCCGGCCCTGACGGGCCCCAGACCTGCCGCTCGCGCTTGCCGTGGCCCTGGAGGCGAATGGCGCCGCCGAGGGGGCAGCTCGCGACGCCGCAGGCTGGGCACCGAGCAGGTCGCGCTTCGACGACCGTCGGCGTTTGCTGCTGCCAGCGCTTGATGTCGATGGCGCTCTGGACGACACTGCGACCGCTTCGATTCCTGGGCACGGGAACCGGAGCACGACGAGGAGACTGTCGGCCAAGATCAGGTCTCCTCGTCGCCTATTTTGTGGCCGGCCCCGCGCCGCTGCTCCGCTCCTCGGGTGGACCTACCCCGCCGTGAGTCGGGCGTGCGAGCAACGATAGCTGGAAATCTTCGATGGCTGAACGGAAGGGGCTGCGATCGGGCATCAGCGGCATCTTCGGACGACGCGAATGTGCTCGGAGGGGTCCATGGTGAGAATTTTGAGCAGCTGACCGGAATGCACGGCGCCGCCACTCTCCGGACACCATCGCCCTCGTTGCCCGTGCAGAGCGAGCACGCTCCATGATGGCCAGCTTCGCCGGGCAGGGCTCCTCGCCATCAAGAAGCATGCTCGATAAGAGGAGCTTCGGCATCAACGAGAGTGCGCGGCAATACCTGGTCGTCCCAGCTGATGCCGCCCGTGCCCGGTGGCCCCAGCGTGACGGTGACGCCCTCGACCGTGAGCCGGTCCTCGTCGAGGCAGGCGATGCCGATCGAGTCGCCGCCGCGCCCCGGGCCGCCATAACCGCCCTCGCCGCCATCGCCCCCCGGCGCCCCCGTTGTAGGAATGGGCCGAGCGGTCCTCCAGCACGCCGCCCGGTGCGCCCCGGCCGCCTCGTCCGCCTCGCTGGGACTCGCCGCCGTCGCCGCCCTGGCCGCCGTCGATCTTCTCGATCTCGCTGTCGCGCACGGTCACTCTGGCGTGCAGCGCGACGATGCCGACGCTCGGGTAGCCGTTCTCGCCCCCTGGCCGTCGCAGCCGTCGGCCCCGCCCGGGCCTCCCCCGGCCCCCCTTGGACGCCGCGCCGCACACGCCGAGCCCGCCCCTGCGGCCGCCGCCTCCGCCGCCGCCCTGGCCCGGCGTGCCCCAGCCGCCGTCGCCGGCCCAGTCCGCTTCCCAGCCGGCCTCGCTGATGCGCCCGATGCCCTGGCCGGGAGCGCCGACGGTGCCTCGCGTGCCGTAGGTCCCATAGGCGCCGTCCGTGCAGCCCACGTCGGCCACGTCCCCGCGTCCTCGCCGTCCGTAGTTGCTGGGGTTCGGCGTCGAGGTCGGCTCGCCGTCGCGCCCGTCCTCCGCGCCGCCGGGCAATCCGTCGCCGCCCTTGCCGCCGACGCCGGTCCTCCCGGGGACTGCTTCCTACGCAACACTGCACCCGCAAGGCTGCTGCCTGCGGAACAGGCGCGGCGGCACATCACGCTTCCGCCACCTCGCCGTGCCTCGTTGAGAGCAACCCCTTGCTCCACGCGCGCTCGACGCGACGGACCGCGCGACCGCGTCGCCACGGCGGGATGGGGCCATGCCCCGAGCTCTGCGGCCCTACAAGAATTTCCCGAGTCACCGGACTGGAACGGCGCATGCTCAGGGCGAGCCGCGAGCTGGCGTCCAGGCTCGTTCAAGACTGCGAGAAGAGTGCCATGTCCGCCCTCATTGCCGAACAACAGACCTACCCTCTGCCGCTGCAGCTGGATGTACGACCGCTGACGCCCGTGATCGGGGCGGAGATCCACGGAGTCGACCTGCGCAAGCCGCTGGCCCCTGCCACGGTGCAGGCAATCGAGCAAACCCTGCTCCAATGGAAGGTGATCTTCTTCCGCGAGCAGGACATCTCCAACGAACAGCTGCTCACCTTCGGCCGCACCTTCGGCCCGCTGACGCCGGCCCACCCGATCGCGCTGGGGCTCCCTGAGCACCCGGAGATCTGGGAACGAAAGGCCGCCGAGTACAAGGAGAACCACCGGTCGGACCTCTCCATCCCCACCGCCAAGCCGCCGCGCGACTACAAGGGCTGGCACATCGACATCACCTTCGTCGCCAACCCGAACAGGTACTCCATCCTGCGCGGCGTGGAGATCCCGCCGTACGGCGGCGACACGCTCTGGAGCAACCTCGAGTGCGCCTACGACGGCCTGTCGCCCACGATCAAGGCGCTCGTCGACGGGCTCCAGGCCGTCCACCGCACGAGCAGCTACGATAGCGGAGAGCCCAGGCCGGGCCGCAAGGCCGCAGGCCCGTTCGCCGCGCTTCACCCGCTCGTGCGCGTGCACCCGCGGACCGGCCGCAAATCGCTGTTCGTCAACCCGGGGACGACGAGCCACATCGTGGGCCTGCGAGAGCGCGAGAGCCAGGCGCTCCTCGATATGCTGGCCGACGAGGTGACGCGGCCCGAGTACGCGGTGCGCTTCCGCTGGACGCCCAACGCGATCGCCGTTTGGGACAACCAGGCCACCGCCCACGCCGGCCCCATCGACTACGCCCACTTCGACCTGCCGCGCGTCGTCCGCCGCATCACCGTCGCAGGCGAGCTGCCCCAGGGGCCCGACGGGTTCCGCTCGCGGCCGCTCGAAGACGAGCTGTTCGGCGTGCTCGGTTGACGCCGCGCCGCACACGCCGAGCCCGCCCCAGCGGCCGCCGGCCTTGGCCCGGCGTGCCCCAGCCGCCATCGCCGGCCCAATCCCCTTCCCAGCCGGCCTCGCTAATACGCCCGATGCCCTGGCCGCGTGCTCCGACGGTGCCTCGCGCGCCATAGATCCCGTAGTCGCCGTCCGTGCAGCCCACCTCGGCCATCTCCGCGCGTCCTCGCCGACCGTAGTTGCTGGGGTTCGGCGTCGGGGTCGGCTCGTCGTCGCGTCCGTCCTCCGCGCCGCCGGGCAATCCGTCACCGCCCTTGCCGCCGACGCTCGGGAGCCCGCCCTCGCACGGGTTCACCACGGCAGCCCCGCCGGCCACGGTCTCCGCCGAGCACCATTCCCGCCCTACATCCCTCGGGTGCACGGCTCGGCCCGGGCAAGTCCTCGCCTTGATGCCCCCACCCGGCGGCGGGGCGAAGCCAGCCTCGGAGGAGGCTCGACCGCGGTGTTCGACTGGACGAGCATCGCGATCGGCTCCGATGAAATTATGCCCATGTCGACGATTCTCGATACCCGACCTGGAGCACCGCGTTCGGGTGCACGGCGTGCGCGCGACGGATCGGCTGCTCGCCGACCTCCGACAGGCCGAGGAAGCGGCCCTCCTCGCGCACGAGGTCGTGCCATGGCGCCGCCGAGGTCCTCGGTGGGCACGGCGGGGTCCGCGCGGTGCTGGTAGAGTAGGTCGATGTGGCGGTGGCGAGGCAGGCGCACATTGTCACAGGAGCCCTGAACCTGGCGGGCTTGCTCGACCCGCGCCCGCCGTCGACCACCGCGTACCTGGCAGCGATGCCCGATGCGGTCACCTTCGCGGCAGCCATGGTGTGGTGCGGCTATCTCGCCTCGCCCAGGATGATCGCGAAGATCCCTCCGGCGGACCTGCGGCGCCCAGCGCTCGCACATATCGACAGCTTGCTTGCAGGGACCTGCGCGCGGCCCCCAACCTGGGTCGGGCTCCCTCCCCACGAACTAGCCTATGACGATCGGTGGCCCGAGTTTGCTCTGGACATGCCAGGCATAGGTGTGCTCTCATACGTTTTCGGTCCTAAACGCAATGGGCGGGGCGATGCTATGGACTCGAATGGCACCGCTTCCGGGAGGAGATGATAGCATGTTGATGTGTTCCGGCGGGGTGACGCAATCATACCATGTATTAAAAATGGTGTTTGGGTTCGCCAGCGTGGTCGATGGTTGCGGCGGGACGCTCAACACGCAAGGCGCATATCACGCCGCTCTCCAACGTCTTGAGGAGAGCGCCACCGCAATCGGTGCCCACGGTGTCCTGTTCATTGGATTTCAGAATCGGGTGGCGAGCGCTCAGGGATGCACCGGACCGAAGCAGGCATTCGAGGTGTTCGCATGGGGAACAGCGGTAACGTTCTGAGTATAATCGACCGACTGCTGGGCCTTCTCGCGGTGGTTGCGATCCGCGGTTACAAGATCTTTTTATCCAGGTGGACTGGACGACACTGTCTATTCAGTCCAACGTGCTCGACCCGTTCCATGGTTTTCTTTCGTGAACTGGGTTATGCTGCCGGTCTCGCCGCCACGAAGCGCCATCTCGAAGATTGCTGCGGCGAATACTCCATTCGATTGGAAGCGGACGGCAGCATTAAGCTGATTGCGAAGTCCGGTAGGTCTTTCCCGCAACACGAGCTGGCGGCTCACGTCACCGCGCGCTTACCTCGCGTCACGTGACGTTATCTGCTCTTAGCATGCAAGTCGGGCATGCTCGAGCGGCTTGGCGCCTACATGTCGCTTCCCAACAAACCGCTGTAACGGACGGCGCTTCGCGCTACCGCTGATCGACCGTCTCGTTAGCGAGACGTACGCCGCCCACCTTGAGCCAGACGGCCTCCTATGCCGCCCCCGAAGCCATACTCCATCGCGCGCGCCGAGCTCATCGCACAGCAGTTCGGCAGGTTCGCGACCCAGCACGTTCACCAGCTGGCGGGACATCATGCAAATCTTGCATTCTGGATCGCCGAAGCGGCGGCGGCGGTCCGAACCATTGACGAGTATCAGCAACGATTTCGACAACTCCGCGACGCTCAGGTCTCGTGGGTGCAGCAGCACGACACAAAGATCACGAGATACTGCCCAGTCTGCCGCGGCGCATGTGAATTCGGTCCGCAGGCCCCGAACCGTCCGCATCGTGTCCGATCAGAAGATCTCGCCGCCGCACGTGAGGCCGTTCGAAAAGCGGTCCGGCAGTTTCTGGTTCGGCTCTATCACGCGGGATTCGTCTCCGAAGCCGAGGTCCGCCGGTCGGCTGATCTCGTCGGCGCCTCGATCGAGCCGGAGGACCTGGAGCGAGGTGACGAAGCTCGTTAACCTGGCGTTGCACGGGCGGAGCGGCGTCCCAGTGTGAACGTGACGCCCTGCCTGTGTGCTGTCGTCGATTCCCCGTGCTGCGTAGAAACCCGCGCCGGAGGTGTCGATGGACGAGAATACACCCTGACCACAAATGACGCCGTTGTTGCTTTCTTCCTCGGTATCGCGGAGATCTCCCGACGGCTGCCGAACGGCGGCAGCTCCCCGCGCCAGGTGTAGCCCCGTCCTCAGACCACAACCGGTGATCGACCCCCGCGGTCCAGCCCCCTCTCGGAGCATGGTGCCCCGGGAGGCGGGTCAGCCGGGCGCCCCCTTCTTCTTCGCCTCCACGGCCTTCTCGATCTCATCCTCGATCACACGCTCCATCCTGTCCTCGAAAGCGCGGCCAAAGATGTACGGCACGGCCATGGGGAAACCCGTCGCTCCGGGCTCTCCATCGCACCACGTGACAGGAAGCCCAGCCTTCTTGAGGGACTGACGAGCCGTCTCGAACGCGAGCTGTAACGCCTGGACCGCATCCACACCGTAGGCCGAGTCTCGGACGGGATCTGGAATTCCCTGAATATCTACCGGACAGGCCCAGTCACCGGACGCCTTCTGCACCGGCTTGCCGATGGTCACGGTCACCATCCGGCCGGGCTCGCCTACGACCGAGAGGCGTCGTTCTGCGATGGGTTCGAGCGGGGTGTCGTCCTGCATAGGACGCACCTTGCGGCCCCTTCCTGCGGGGTGTCAAGCGGACGTCCTCTTCACGTACCGTAGTGCCAGTAACACCAGCCGAGACACGCGACCAATCCCCCCTTCGCTGCCGCCCAGCAACCGGCCCTCAAGCGAGGATCCGGTGGTAGCTGGGAGCAAAATTGCTCCATCGCCTGCTGTCCGTTCCGACATGCCCGGTTGCACTCGTCCAGGGAGTCAGGCAGTTCGACCTCGTCGCTGGCCGCTTCAGGTTCGTCCACCTCTGGCGATGCTCCACATCCCATCGCCGTCGCCAGACGTGTGGCTCCGAGAAGACCCAGCACGCACAGCAGCCGTCTCATGTGCTTCCCCCGAGGAGCACGTGGAGCCCGGCCCCTGAGCACGTCAAGGACGACCTTGCCGGGTCGCTCCTCATACGATTTGCACTTGAATCGACACTTGGATAGGCTGGAATGCTTGTTGAGCAAACATCCAACGTCATACTTTCTGGCGTTAGACGGCTTGTGTCATTGCTCTCATCCGGCGAAGCGTCTCATCGAGGAGTGGATCCTCCGGGCGAATTCTCTTCGCCAGACGGCGAAGAAGTACGACCTGCTCACCGCGACCGGCGAACTCAACTTTCACCGCACGGAAAGCCTATGTCCCTGGCCTGCTCAGCGTCAGGATGGGCTCTACCGAACGGATACCCCCCGGACCCGCGCCTGCCGCCGACCGCGGTGTACCTGGCAGCGATGCGCGATGCGGTCACCTTCGCGGCAGCCATGGTGTGGTGCGGCTATCTCGCCTCGCTCAGGATGATCGCGAAGATCCCGCCGGCGGATCTGCGGCCCGCAGCGGCCAAGGTGGGGCCCGAGGGAACATGTCGAGTGTGGTGGTATACGACGAGGCGAATGGTCCGCTCGTACAGATCCACATCTCGGGTCTCGTGACGGGGCCGTGACGATCCGCCGAGCGCCCCAGTGTCAACGTGGGCCAGGTGGGAGACCCCACCTCGGTCGTCAGGAACGGGTCCTTGCCGCTCAGCCCGAGCTGGGCCTTCGCCGCGTGCCCGGCGGCCGGGCCTTCGCCGCCACCGGCCGTGTTTCGCGTGCCTGGGTCGCGTAGGCACCAAGCTGCGCGACGAGGTGCTCGAAGACGAGGCGGACGCGGCGCACGGCGCGCAGATCCTCGTGCATGACGACCCAGGCGTCCAGGTGGAAGGCGAGCGCGGGCAGCACGCGCACGAGCGGCACCGGCCGCCGGCTGAGCGGGAGCTGGCACACCCCGATGCCGAGGCCGGCGCGCACCGCGGCGAGCTTCGCGATGTCGCTGTCGCTGCGGAACGCATAATCGCGCGGCGTGGTGACGAGCCCGGCGGCGGCGAGCGCGTCGATGATGGCGCGGGAGCCGTCGGCGCCGATGAGGGCGTGGCCCTGCACGAGCCCTGCGAGCGACGTCGGGGCAGCGTGCGCGGCGAGGTACGCCTTGGTGGCGAAGAGGCCGAGCTCGACGCGCCCGGCGCAGCGCCTCACCAGGCCGGCCTGCGTCGGCTCCGCCATGCGCACGGCGACATCGGCGTCGCGGCGCAGGAGATCCTCGGTGCGATTCGTGGCGACGAGCTCGATCTGAAGGCGCGGATGAGCAACGAGGAGCGGGGCGAGCATTGGGGGAAGCACCTCGACGCCGACGACCTCGCTGCACGTGACGCGCACGGTGCCGCGGTCGGCATCGGTGGGGCTCGACACGGCGCGCACGAGGGCGCGCGCGCTCGCGGCGATGGACTCGGCGTAGGGCAGCGTGGCGAGCGCGAGCTCGGTCGGCACCAGGCCGTTCGGCGCGCGGGTGAAGAGCACGACGCCGAGCTGCGACTCGAGCTGCTCGATCTGGCGGCGCACGGTGGGCTGCGCGACGTCGAGGGCACGCGCGGCGGCGGAGAGGCTGCCGGTGCGCATGACGGCAAGGAAGGCACCGTAGAGGTCCCACGAGGGCTCGGCTGGGCTCATCAAAAGATGATGAGCGGATGGACACATTTGTACAATGTTCATGAGCCCCCGCAGCGACCATGCTCTCCACGTCGCCGGCCCCCGCGCCCGCGAGTTCACGGAGACGGCGCGCACCACGCGAGGATGGGGTCCACAGGACGGATACCCGGCGCCGGTACGCACGACGAGGAGAACGACCATGACCACCGCCGCGATGCTCCCTGCGCTCGACCTTGCTCCTTCTACCCGCCGCCCCGCGCCGCAGCCCACCTGCGAGGTCTCGGCGGGCGGGGCCAGGGGCATGCCGCGCGCGCTCCTGCGCCTCGAGGGCGCGCTCGTGCTCGGAGCAGCGCTGCTCGCCTACGCGCACCTGGGCGGGAGCTGGGGATGGTTCGCGGCGCTGTTCCTGCTGCCCGACCTGTCGCTGCTCGGCTACCTTGCGGGCCCGCGGGTGGGCGCGGTGGCCTACAACGCGGGGCACAGCCATCTGGCTCCCGCGCTGCTCGCGGCCGCGTCGGTCGCGCTTGGCTCGCCGGCGCTGCTGCTCGGCGCGGCGATCTGGGTCGGGCACATCGGCTTCGATCGGATGCTGGGCTATGGGCTCAAGTACGGGACGGCGTTCGGCGACACGCACCTCGGCCGCGTGGGCGCGAAGCGCTCTTTCAGTCAATGATGGTCTCAACGGTCGCCGACCTGAAGACGGCTGCGCCCGGGCCGCCTCGTCTTCTTCCGCGAGCAGGACATCTCCAACGAACAGCTGCTCACCTTCGGCCGCTCCTTCGGCCCGCTGACGCCGGCCCACCCGCAGACCGTGCCGACGATGGCCGCCTGTCAAGGCGGATCGATATCTCCGTGAAGCCCGGAGCAGCATCGCAGCAATCGTGAATTCCTGGGAGCGGGACGGGGATGAGTGCGGGCTTGGAGTAGAACGGGGGGAAGCGCACCGGCTGGAGTTCGCGTAGGATCGCAATATATGACGACCGTCGAGATGCGAACGCGCGCACGCAGCTGCCTCCTCGCTGGTGCGCTCGGCGATGCATGGGGCGGTCCGTACGAGGGCCTTGCCGGGCCGGTACAGCCCGTCTTTCCAGAGGCTCCGCGGCTCTCCGATGACACCTGGCTGACCCTCGCCACGTGCGAGGCCATCGTGCTGAGCCGAGGACGCGTGCAGCCGGAGCGTATCGCCGAGCGCTTTCGTCACGGGTTCGAGGCTGGCCGCATCTCCGGCGTAGGCTCTGCGACGCTCAAGGCGCTTCGCGATCTCGCCGCTGGTGCCCACTGGGCTCTTGCTGGAGCTCGCGGTGAGTTCGCCTCAGGCTCGGGTGCTGCCATGCGCGCGGCGCCGTTGTCGTTCTTCCTGGACCCGAGCGTCGAGGCGGACCGTCGAACGATCCGTGACGTCTCACGGATCACACACCACAGCGACGAGGCCTACGCCGGTGCGCTCGCCGTCGTCGTCGCACTACGACATTGCGCGTCCAATGGGACTGTTCCGCAGGATCTCCTCTCCGTGGTCGCGGCCGATCTGCCGGACACGGCGGTTCGCGATCGTCTGCTTGATATCGCCGACTTTCGAGGCTCACCGAGCGAAGCCGCTGTCCGGTTCGGGTGCTCCGGCCATGTGGTTGAGGCCGTACCGATGGCCCTGTTCGTCGCAGCGGCGACCACGGACGAGCCCATCGGGGCGGTCATCGCGACCGCCGTCTCGCTGGGCGGTGACACCGATACCATCGCGGCCATCGGCGCCCAGATCGCCGCCGTCGGGGGACGGCCGCTCCCGGATGATCTCGTCGCGAGGCTCCCCGAGCTTCCGCAGATCACTCCGATACTCAACCGGTTCGTAACCCTGCTGAAATGACGACCGGGGCCGGGCTCGGCGAACAAGCGGCTGCAGCCGACGAGGCCGGCGGCGTGGATGACCGGAGCCTTGCGACAGATCGGACGGGCGTGGCACGATGGGACGTCGGCATCGGCGGGCTTCGCGGCTCACCCGCGAGCCGTTAGACAGCGCAGGGCAGGCGAGATAGGCCGCTTGAAGGGGGGAGACAGTGGCCTGCGCGCGAAGGGCGTGTCACCTTCTCCCGGGAGGCCCGTCAGACAATCGAAGGCATCGAAGGAGCCAGGTGCGATGAGAAAACCGGAGCTGGTGAGGTTCGAGATTGAAGGTGCCGAGATGGCGGTCCGCCTGGCGGGCGATCGGGAGAAGCCGGCGATTCTCCTGATCCACGGCTTTCCGAGCTCCTCGGAATCGTTCCGGAACGTGATCGGCACCCTCGCGCGAGACTGCTTCGTGATCGCCCCGGACCTTCCGGGGTTCGGCGGCTCCGGGCCGGTCGAGCGCCCCTCATTCTCGCGTTTCGCGGACATGATCGACGGACTGCTCGCGCGGCTCGGAGCCGGGGCCTTCCACCTCTACCTCCACGATTATGGAACGGCGGTAGGACTTCATCTCGCCACGCGCGCGCCGCGCAGGATACGCAGCCTCATCGTCCAGAATGCCAATGCCCATGAGAGCGGGATGGGGCCGCAATGGTCGGCGACCAGGGCCTATTGGGACGATCCTACGCCGGAGCGGGAAGCCGAGGCGACCGCGCACCTGACCTTCGAGGGGACGCGCGACCAATATGTGGGCGGCGTGCCCCGGGACATCGCCGAGCGCATCGATCCCAGGCTGTGGGAGGAGGACTGGCGGATCATGTCGCTCCCCGGCCGGCTCGAGGCGCAGCGTGCGCTGGTGCTCGACTATCGCAGCCATGTCGCGCGATTCGGGGAGATCGCCGATTATCTCGCTCGCTGGCAACCCCCGGCGCTGATGCTGTGGGGGCGGCACGATATCTTCTTCGATCTCGAGGAGACCCTCTCCTGGATGAAGGCGCTCCCGCGTATGGAGGCGCACATCCTCGACGGCCCGCATTTCCTGCTGGAGACCCATCCGGCCGAATGTGCCGCGTTGATGAGCGCCTTCGTCGGGCGCGTGGAGGGGTTGCGTTAGGACGCGTGCACCGTGAGCTCGTACAGGAGAGCCTCCTCGCGTTGGTCCTCGCCGAGAGCGTTCGTAGTAATTGTACGACGCGCTGCGACGAGCTTGCGCTCGCCGCCGAAGCGCCGGTATCTTCGGCGAGCGGAGGCGGTAGGGCGCGATGCGATCGGTCGTCGTTTTCCTGAGGGACACGATAGAGTCTGCGGTCACGGCGTACCTCGACGCCGCCTACCCGGAGCAGCGGGAGCCGTGGGTCGTGTTCGTGGCCGGTGACGCCTGCCTGTACATCAACCTGTACCGGCACGGCCCTCGTGAGCACGAGCCGGAGGACTGGGCCGATATCGTGCAGAGGCTCGGCGGCGAGCCGGCGGCCTGCGTGATCGCCGACGTGTCCGGGCGGCACCCCGGCGACGAGCAGGTGGCCGGGTTCGTGGCCGGGCTGCTGTCCCGGTTCAGCGGGGCGGCGATGGACGACTACACCCCGCACCTGTGGTCGCTGGACGAGCTACGGGGCGGGCACCGGGTTCGTGGGCACCCGTTCTTTGACTACAAAGGGTGGTTCGCGGAGAAGAGCTGACAGGGCCGAGCCATCCGCTGCACCTCACCAGGCGGGCCTGTAGGCTCTTCCAGATTCGTGGCTCCCCCGCCCGCCCGCCGGGCAGGTGGGCTTGTGCGTTCGCTGTCATCAGGTGCATTCGTGTCGAAAGTTGATCTCAAGAGCGAGCTCAAACATCTCTACCAGGCATCCGCGAAGGAGGTGGTTCAGGTTGAAGTGCCAACACTTCAGTTCCTCATGATCGACGGCCAGGGCGACCCCAACACTTCACAGCAGTATGCCGAGGCCGTGGAAGCGCTGTTCTCCGTTGCCTACACGACGAAGTTCATGATGAAGAAGGGGGAGCGAGGGATCGACTATGCGGTGATGCCTCTCGAAGGCCTCTGGTGGTCGGATGACATGTCCGTCTTCACCTCCAACGATAGGTCGAGGTGGAAATGGACGATGATGATCATGCAGCCTCATTTCGTGGAGGAGGCGATGATCCAGGCGGCCATGGTAGAAGTGAGGCGAAAGAAGGCGCTCCCCGCGGTGGACGCGCTCAGGCTGGAGAGCTTCACCGAAGGATCATGCGCTCAGGTACTTCACATTGGCCCCTTCACTGAAGAAGGGCCGACCATTCAGCGAGTCCATGATTTCATTGGTGCGCGATCGGCGCTTGCAGGGAAGCACCACGAGGTGTATCTGAGCGACATACGTCGCGCCGATCCGGCCAGGTGGAAGACCATCATCCGCCAACCCATGGTGCGATAGCCAACAGATCGTTCGAGCCGACGCCGCTTCGCGGCGCGGCTCGACTCAGGCGCCAGGTCGCAGAAACACAGTCTCCCTCACCACAACCCGTCCTCGGAGGTTCCATGAAGCGAGTCACTGGAATTGGCGGCATCTTCTTCAAGGCCAAAGACGCTCCGGCGCTGCAGGCCTGGTACAAGCGGCACCTCGGGATCGATGTCCAAGAATGGGGTGGCACGGCCTTTACCTGGACCGACGGTGAAGGCAAGCCGGTCGCCGGAACGACCGTCTGGTCCATTGCTTCGGCGCAAAGCGACCAGTTTGCGCCCGGCGCTGCGACGTTCATGGTCAATTACCGGGTCGAGGATCTCCACGCCCTCGTCAAGGTCTTGCGCGAAGAAGGCTGCAACGTCCTCGAGAAGATTGACGATTCCGAGTACGGGAAGTTTGCCTGGGTCATCGATCCAGAAGGAAACAAGGTGGAGCTCTGGCAGCCGCCTGCCGGCCAATGACCCGGGGCAATCGGCCTCAGCAGCCCTCTCGCGCCGCGGCGCTCGCCTTCTGAAGGAGCTGCAAGACCCGCCCTCGCCGCGCGTCTCCACTGATGATCTGCTGCTCGCCACGGCATGGCGCGGATGGCCGCGGTGCTCGCCGTGCTGCCCGGCTACCTGGCACACGAGGACGTGCTCGCAGGGCGGCTGGTACGGCTGGTTCCGGGCTGGAAGCAGACCGTCGGAACCCTCTTCTTCGTCTACCCGCCGGCCCAGCACGTGCCGCGCAAAGTGACGGCCCTGCGCGACTACCTCGTGGACGTCATCGCCCAGCGGCCCCTCGCGCTCGCAGAGGGATGAGCGCTGTCGATGCCGCTCAGCGGACTACGCGCGGCTCCTGGACGCGGCATGGACACCTGTATACGCTCGTCGAATGAACGACTTGTTCGGCACCGACTCGAACGATCTGTTCCCGCCCGCCGACCGGGCGAAGATCGAGGCGCTCACGGAGGATCCGGACGCGAAGGTGGGCTACGAGCTGACCAAGGGGATGCTGGTCTGGTCGGATGAGAAGCCGCGCGACGTCGAGCTGTCCACGTTTGACAAGATGATGATGCTCCTGTCCTATCGATCCATGATGTACCGGCCGGAAGGGTTCCGAGATAGCCAGGACGAGTTCGTTCGTGACTGGTTCGCGGCATGCCGCGCGACATGGGAGAGGGCGAGGGCCAGCGGCCTCCGGTGGATCGGCTTCGCGCCGTCCCGCACCGATCCCGCGAACCTCGCGCTGCTCCTCGAGCTCGAAAAGGTCGAATTCTCGGACATGTAGCCCAGCGGGTGCTCCCGCGGGCCTTCTGCTCGACGGCCTTCAAGACCTTTCCCACGTCCCCTCGTGGGGCCCACCTTGCATCTTCGATGGCCGACATGGCCATTCGCTCACGCTGCCGAGAGACAGAAGGGGGTCCAGTGCGCCGGGTGTCGTGGGCCGCTGGCGTGGCGGGTAGAGCGTCAGGAAGAATTACTGTCGGCTTGACAGGGCCTGGGGAGCTCACGGCTCTTCACCGGCGAGCGGCGGGCCTGCGCGCGCCGGCTCACGCTTGCTACGCGCCAAAGGAGCCCACGCCGTCGCGGAGCAGCGCGAAGCCGCGCTTGGCGATGCGGCCGAGCGCGGCGCGGATCTTCTTGTCGGGCTCGCTGCGGAGCAGCCGCGCGCGGTGCTCTCGGATGATCGTCCACTCGAGCGCCGTGATGAGCGCCGCGATGATCTGAGGAGCGGGGTCGTCGCCGCGCGCGCCCACCGCCTCGCGCAGCGCGTCCGCGAGGAGCTCCTCGCTGCGATCGAAGAGCGCGCGCTCGCGCGCCTTGAGCGCAGGGCTCGCCTCGATCGTGGCGAGGAACGGCAGGACCCTCGCGCCCTCGTAGACCGACATCGCCCCCTTCTCGCGCAGGCCCCGCTCGAGCGCCGCGAGCACGGGCTCGCCCGGGCGGCGCGCTCGGACCATGCGCGCGGGCTCTCCTCCGACCTCCTCGCCGCGATCGAAGAAGAGATCCTCCTTCGTCGCGAAGTAGTTGAAGATCGTGTTCACCGAGACGCCCGCGGCCTCCGCCACCTCGGCGACGGTCACGCGATCGAAGCCGCGCTCGATGAACAGGCGCGTGGCGACGTCCGAGATCGCGAGCCGCGTCGCCTGCTTCTTCCGCTCGCGCAGGCCGGCCGGCGGCGGGGGCGCCTCCGGCTCGGCGCGCTTCTGCGCCGGGGCGCGCTTGGTCGCCGGGATCTTGCGGTCTCTTGAAGATTGGTGTGACATAAAATTTGCACTCACTATAAATTTGGATCTACTCTCAGTATGTACCAGCCGGAGGCGAGGCTCATGACGCAAATGACGCAAATGACGCAAATCGACGGTGACGAGGTGGAGCGGGTGAAGGTGCTCATCGTGGGCGGCGGCGTCGTCGGCCTGTCCGCGTCGCTCTTCCTCGCGCAGCACGGCGTGCCTTCCCTGCTCGTCGAGCGCCACGCCGGGACGAGCATCCACCCCCGGGCGCGCGGCGTGAGCGGACGGACGATGGAGCTCCTCCGCGGGCTCGGGCTCGAGGCCGCGGCGCGAAAGGCCGGAGAGGCGATCGCGCCGAGCATGGGCGTCTACAAGGGGCGGACGCTCTCCGAGGTGATGGCGTCGCGCCGCTCGAACGGGCTCGTCATCCGCTGGCTCCGCGAGCGGATGATGCGCGGCGAGGGATCGCCCAAGAGCCCGACCTCGCCCTGCCGGGTCACGCAGGACCACCTGGAGCCCGTGCTCCTCGAGGCGGCCAGGGCGCGCGGCGTCGACGCGCGCTTCTCGACCGAGCTCGTCGAGCTCACGCAGGACGCCGAGGGCGTGACGGCGACCCTCCTCGATCGAGGGAGCGGGGCGCGGCGGCGAGCTCGCGCCGACTACGTGATCGCGGCCGACGGCGCGCGGAGCCCGGTGCGGACCTCCCTCGGCGTCGGCCAGAGCGGCCGCGGCGTCCTCACGCACCAACTCAACCTCTACTTTCGCGCCGATCTCACCGAGCTCGTCCGCGGGCGGGAGTTCAGCATGTGCCTCGTCGAGGACGGCGATCTCCGTGGGCTCTTCGCGTCGGTCAACAACACCGATCTCTGGGTCCTCCACGTCCCGTTCGATCCCGAGAAGGGCGAGCGCGCCGAGGACTTCGGGCGCGAGCGCTGCGCGGAGATCATCCGCCGCGCCGCGGGCATCCCGGATCTCGCGGTGGAGCTCAAGGGCGTGATGCCCTGGCAGTCCGCCGTGCGCGTCGCCGACGGGTTCCGCCACGGGCGCGTCTTCCTCGCGGGCGACGCAGCGCACGTGATGCCGCCGTGGGGCGGCTTCGGCGCGAACACGGGCATTCAGGACGCGCACAACCTCGCGTGGAAGCTCGCGGCCGTGCTCGCGGGGCGCGCGGGCGAAGGGCTGCTCGACACGTACGACGTCGAGCGGCGGCCCGTCGCGCGCGCCGTCGCCGACATCGCGGGGGACATGAACGACGAGCGCGGGCTCATGACCGGCAGGTCCGGGCTCGCGATGCTCTGGACCATGCGGCGCGCCTTCCCGTACTTCGTGGTCGGGTACGGCTACGCCTCTGAGGCTGTGATCCTCGATCCGGGCGCGCCTCCCGGCCCGGGCGCGACAGATCTCCGGGGGCGCCCGGGCACGCGCGCGCCGCACGTGTGGCTCTCGCGGCAGGACGCGCGCATCTCGACGCTCGATCTCTTCGGGCGCGACTTCGTGCTGCTGGCGGCCGAGGGCGGCGACGCGTGGTGCGAGGCGGCGCGCAAGCTCGCGCGCCGGACGGGGATCCCGCTCTCCGCGCACCGCGTCGGCGGCGACGTGGAGGATCCGAGCGGCGCGCTCGGCGGCGCCTACGGGATAGGGCGCGACGGCGCCGTCCTTGTCCGGCCTGACGGCTTCATCGCCTTCCGCGCGCGGACGGCGAGGGCGGCGCCGGAGGACGTCCTCGCCGACGCGCTCGCGCGAATCCTCGTCGCACCGGCTCTGCGGGCCGCAGGCCGTGGCGTGAGCGCGGCTCCCTGGATGCATGGATGAGTTGCTACGATTCCGCGGGGGCGAACCGTCGCGAGTTTCCGGCGCAATCGACCGAGCTCCGGTCATCCGGCCTCACCTTCGAAGGCACGGATAGTCGGCCCATGACGAGGTCGCGTTCGAGGCGTGGCGTGGCCACGAATCACGCGCGGGAGACGGCGCTGTGGCTGCGTCTCCTTATCCCTCGGCCCCCTGGACGCGCGTCGTCGCTCGCGGCATGAATACGGCGTCTGCCTCGAGCATCAGAGGCGGCATGGCAAGACCGTTCGAGTCCATCGGTTCGACTTCCGGGCTTCACCGGCGTGCCTCCGCCGCCCTGCTCCTCGCCGCCTTCGGCCCCACGAATGAATGCGGTCCGAGCGGGCCCGGCAGCAGCAGCAGCGGCGGCGGCGCGGGCGGCGGCGGGTACAGCTCCGCAACCACAGGAGACGGCGGCGGCGGCTCCGCTGCCACGGGCGGCGGCGGCTCCGCTGGCCACGGCGGCGGCGGCTCCGCTGCGACGGGCAGCGGCGGCTCCGCTGGCCACGGCGGCGGCGGCTCCGCTGCGACGGGCAGCGGCGGCTCCGCTGGCCACGGCGGCGGCGACGAGAGCACCTCGACCGGGAGCGGCGGCTCCCCGGCAACATGCGTGCCGGGATCCATCGTCGCGTGCTACGCCGGCCCCGAGGGGACCAACGGCGTCGGGCGCTGTACGGCCGGGACGCAGACCTGTCGTCCTGACGGCTTCGGCTACGGGCCCTGCACGGGTGAGATCACCCCTGCTGCGGAGCTCTGCGCCACGCCGCAGGACGAGAGCTGCGACGGCGACCCCCATTGCCCGCAACCGGCCGCCTGGGCGCGCGGGTTCGGCATCGAGCCCACCTATCCCACATCGACCATCGCCGTCGACGCCATGGGGAATTACTACATGCTCGGCGCCTTCAAAGGAACGGTCGACTTCGGCACCGGCCCTCTGACCAGCGCCGGTGACAGCGACGTCTTCCTTCTCAAGCTCGACCCCTCGGGCGCGCCGCTCTGGAGCAAGCGCTTCGGCACCCCCTTGCGCGAGACAGGAGATACCCTGGCCATCGATGGGAACGGCAACGTCCTGATCGCCGGCAACTACGAGGACGACTTCTCTGGCATTGGCATGGAGCTCGACTTCGGCGGGTGCGCCCTGCCGCCTCCGCCCGATCGTTCCGGGCAATTCATGGCGAAGCTCGACCCCGACGGCAATCACATCTGGAGCGATGGATTCCGCTTCTGGCCTTCGCATCCTACCTGGGCGACGAAGGTGGCCATCGATGCTCTCGGCGACGCGTACCTCGCCATCGGGCTGGAGGACGCGACAGCGGTGGTGAAGCTGGACGCGATGGGCAATGTCCTCTGGAGGCGTAGCACTCCGGGCAGCCCGAGCTTCCACATGAACCTCGCGCTCGACAGCGCCGGCAACGTGGTGACAGTGAATGAAGCAGGCATCGACGGCGACTACATTGCCCTCTACACGTACGTCTCGAAGCTCTCTCCGGATGGGGATTTGCTCTGGTCCCGGAGATTGGACGACTACGGCTTCCGTGGCAAGGTGGCGGTCAACTCGGCGGGCGAGATCCTCGTGTTGGTCGCGGGAGCTCTCATCAAGCTGGATCAGGACGGCGACGAAGTGTTCACCCAGCCCGCCCGCCACACCGGCAACATCGCGGTCGACCCTGCCGACAACATCTTCCTCGGCGGGCGTGGGCTCACGATGCTCGACCCGAGCGGCACCGAGCTCTGGACGCGCGACTTCGCGGCCTCGGTAGCGGACATAGCCATCTCCCCGAACGGCGCGGTCGCCGTCACCGGCGTCGTGAGTGGCGCTGTGGACTTCGGGACCGGCCCGATCGCGTATACAGAAGGCTGGGATATCTATGCTGCCACATTCAATCCGCCGGCGAGCGGCGACAACGGCGAGGGAGGCGGCAGCGGCGACGGCGACGGCGGCAGCGGCGGCGGAGACCCGTCCGAGACGTGCGTGCCGGGCTCGGTCATCGCGTGCTACTCCGGCCCTGCCGGGACCAGGGGCGTCGGCCCCTGCGCTGCGGGGACGCAGACCTGCCGGCCCAACGGCCTTGGCTTCGGCGCCTGCGTGGGCGAGGTGACGCCTGCCGACGAGCTCTGCTCCACGCCGGAGGACGAGAACTGCGACGGCGACCCCCATTGCCCCATGCTGTCGTGGGCGCGCGGGTTCGGCAGCACCGGCGCCGACGAGGGCCTGAACATCGCGAGCGATGCCGCAGGCAACTACTATGTCGCCGGCACCTTCACAGGGACCGTCGACTTCGGCGCGGGCCCTCTGACCTCCCCGTTCAGAAGCCACTTCCTGCTCAAGCTCGATCCATCGGGCGCGCCGCTCTGGAGCGAGCGCCTGACGAGCGGCCACCCGCTCGTCATGGCCGTCGATGGCAACGGCGACCTCCTGCTCGCCGGCACCTACTCGGGTGGCGCCGACAGGGTGTTGAACCAGTGCCTCCCCCCCTTCGAACCGGGCCACAATACCGTGGGCTTCGTGGCCAAGCTCGACCGCGATGGCAAGGCCATCTGGAGTCAAGCGCCCATCTACACGTCGGACGCGATCGAAAGCTACAGCGTTCCCGAGCGCATCGCCGTCGATGCGCTCGGCAACACCTACCTGGTCTACGCCGACCTTTGGGCGAACGGTGCCTATCTGTTAAAGCTGAGCCCTGGCGGCGATGTCCTCTGGAAACACAGGATCACGCCCCCTCCCGACGAGGAGGACTATTTCACCACCCTGGAATACCACGCCGATCTCGCGATCGACAGCGCGGGCAACGCGCTGACCGTGACCGCACCGCAGGCCGACGCAGGGTATCTCACGGTCAGCAAGTTCGACCCGACCGGCGCCGTGCTCTGGAGCCGCCCGTTCGCGCCGGATCCGTCGATCGCCCCTGGCGGCGCGTGGAAGGCGGACTGGTCGGTGGCCGTCGATGCGGCTGACGAGGTCTTCGTGGCCGGCACCACGGACGGGACCGTCGATCTCGGCGGCGGCGTGCTGCCCGCCGGCCCCGCGCTCCTCAAGCTGGACGCCGCGGGTGCCCACGTGTTCAGCGACTCGATCCCCTTCGACGACGCGCTCGCGGTCGATTCCGCTGGTAACATCGTCGTCGCCGGAGACGGGCTCGCCAGGCTCGACCCGAGCGGCGCCGAGCTCTGGACCCTCAGCTTCGGCGTCAGCGCACATGGCATCACGATCTCGCCGAGCGGCGTGATCGCCCTGACAGGGGCTGCGAGCGCGGCGGTCGACTTCGGGACCGGCCCCATCCCCCACGCCGGCGGCTCCGACATCTTCGTCGCGACGTTCAATCCCTGAAACCCATGGGGGGAAGGGCGCCATGTCGAGGCGCCCCGAGCGCGGCGCTACGCGCGGGCGAGGGTCCCGTCCGCGCCGAGGACGTCGGTCAGAACTGCTTGAAGAACTTCCACGACTCGATGGGAATCCAATTCGGATTGCCGTCGATGTTCGTGTGCCCGCCGCCGAAGGTGCACACCCGCGTCGGATGTTCCGGATCGCAATCCTGGAAATCGAAGCAGCTGTACGCGCCGTTTGAAGTCGGGATGTTGTTCGGGATCGTGCAGCCGTTGTCTTCGGCTTTTTCGAGGGCGATGAACTTGGCCCCTCTCTTTTGACCTTCGTTGTTCACCCAGGGGCAAGTCCCGTCGCTCATGCCCGTCGTGTGCATCCAAGCGATGGGCTTATGTGTCTTTTCAGGCAACCAGATGTTGTAGTTGGCCGGGGCGATGCCCACGGCCGCACGGATCTCCGCTTGATGGTTCGTCGACAGCGAATAGGTGATCATCCCTCCGAAGCTGAAGCCGGTCGCGAACACGCGGGTCGTGTCGTAGCAGACACTTTCATTCATGAGCTTCATGATGTCGTCGAACAGCGCGTGGTCCTTCTCTTGCCACGTTGCACCGTCCGAGGAGGGGGCCACGAAGATGGCTTGCTCTCCGTCGGCCTCCAGCTGCGGTTTGAGAAAGTAGAAGTCTTGCCCCTTGACGTCCTGGTAGCGGCTGCCGATCCAATGCGAGGTGTAGAACAGCCGGTAGGGCTTGTTCATGTCGTAGTTGCGGGGCATATCGACGTAGTACACGCGATTTTGGCCCGAACTCGAGATCGTATACTCCTTGCTCGTCAGCGTGGTTGCCTTGCCGCACCCCGCGCTCCGCACAGGCGCGTTCCCCAGGGGAATGGCTCCTTCGGGCCAGCCACCCGTGCCATTACCGCCGCTGCCGGTCGGCTCAGCCCCGCCATTCCCGCCGCTGCTGTCACCACCAGTCCCGGCCGCGGTGGTGCCGCTGGAGGTCGCAACGCCGCTGCCGCTGGAGGTCGCAACGCCGCTCCCGCTCGCGCTGCCGCTGGAGGTCGCAACGCCGCTGCCGCTCACGCTACCAACGGAACTGGTCGCCGTCGCTCCGCCCCCTCCGTCGTTGTTCGAGTCGGACTCGGCGGGGGCGCACGAAATCGCGACCCAACTCGCAAGGGTGACACCAAAGGCGAGTCGGCTGAACGTTTGATGTTGCATCACAGGTCTCCTACGTACCGGAATCAGGTGAAAAGGAAACAAAACGATTCGAGCGTATCAAGGGCGACTCGCCACGCTCGCTTCCGCGACGACTGAGCGACCAGGATCGGTGTAAAAATCGACCGAATGGATCAGATTGACGGAGAGCTCGGCGCTCAGGAGGACCCGAGCAACCCGAAACAAAAGGATGGCCCTCGACTGGACTGTGAACGTTCACATTGCCGGTGTCAATTCCAATCGACCGGCCCTCGGGTATCTTCGGGCCCGAGGGAGGACATGGCTGGCAGGGCTCCTTCGGAGCGCCGCGTTAAGAGGGGTGGGCGCCGGACTGCCCGACCACAATCGTACTGCCGGCGTGTCATGTTGCCGCGGCCGATGCGGAAACCGTGCCGCCATGGTCACTGAGCCCCGGAACATCGTCCCTCCCGGGGCTCGCCCTACCACGGATCAGCCCGCCCTTGCGCTCCGAGGCGCCCGATGGTGCGGCGACCTTGCAGGAAGGCTCCAGTCCTACAGGGTGAGAGACGCTCGAATCTCCCGGTATCGGTTCCGCTCAGGGTCGCATCGGCGCTGGATATTTCCTGCGTGACTGCATGCTCCTGCTGCGTTCGCCGTCCTCGCGCTCATCGGCTGCTCCACGCGGCCGCAAACCCTACGAGACGACGTCGCTCACCTTGGCCCTCGACCCGCCGCGATTGGAGCCACGTGGCCGACGCCAACAGCTGCCTGTTCATGCAGGGCGGGGCCTACGACGAGGCGCACGATCGGGTGGTGGTGCTCAGCGGTCTCGCGGCCGACCACGTCGGCGCCGACCGCTCGCGGAGCACGAGCACGCGTCGCCGTGGTCGTCGGGCGCCACGTACACGCTCGCGGGGGCGCGCGGGCCGCCGACGTCGTTGCCGCCGCCGCTGCCACGGTTGCCGGCGCCGCCGTTGCCCCACCATCCGATGCGAGACGGCACATCGATGCCTCGACAGCGCTGCATGCAACTGCACCATACCCCTGCTTCCTGGCGCGGCTCGCTGCTGGCCACCGCCGGAGTGCGCCCATGCATGCAGGCAAAAATCTCAGTTCACAAGGCTTCAATCATGGCCGCAACGTAAAGAACGTGTTTCCAGCCAACGTACGAAATCTCGCGAATCTGGGCCCTGGACTTCCAGTCCCTGCGGCTCTCCACCCGAACAAGCCTGTTGAACTTGGGTCCCGGATGGCGACCCGCAACCGAGCCACATCAATCGCATTCTGTATAAAATTTCGAAAATCCGACTGCATTCGATCGTTGTCGTTGTTCGCGATATTGATCATCTGCTGCAGCCGACGACGAACCCCCGGATCGTGGTTCGGATAATCGGAGAACCCATCAAACTGATTGGCGGCGCGAATGATGTCGATCAAATTTCTCGCCCCGGGTGCCCCGAACTGAGAAGGATCGCTCGCCAATCGATTCTCCAGAACCCGTTGCATCCACCCCATACTGTCCAATGTTTCTGTGGCCAGGTAGTCTGCGTGGGAAGGACCGCGGGCCTCCGACATCAACAGTCTGGCGACAGCTCCAGCTTCAGTGGCAGGATCCGGCAATTCTATCGCAACGTCGACCACAACCCTTAGTGTCGCCTGGATTCCGGACCGTGTCTCCGCAGTCACCGTTACAGGGCCGCTACCTGATGTTGTAGCAAGGGCTTTGAGGTAAAACGAAAAATTGCCAACGGCGCGTATGCGAGGTGTGCCGTCGACGCTAATTACATCAGGATCACTGCTCGTTATTCTGGGAACACCATCCGGGCGTGGAACATCGGCGATCCCGAGGCTGGCCGAAGAGTTCCCTTCGGTGCTCGATATGTGAATCGTCACAGCCGTAACATCTGTTCCATGTCGCCGAAAACGCATATATCACCTTCATATAGCGCAAGGCCCGAATCGACGCTTTGCTTCTGCATCACTCTCCAGGCCTGTGCAAGGCCAGGATCTCGCCGGAAACATGACCGTCCGTAGCGCAAGCGCCCGATCGACGCCAGCGTGATCGTCGGCGCAGCGCCGGTTCCCTGTCCCCCTTCGCGACGAAGGAGGAAGCTCGAGCGCCGCGTCGGGAGGTGGACGAGCTCGCCCTCGAAGGAGGCGACCTCGTCGCTCCACGAGGTAGAGCGATTCGAAGCCGCGCGCCTCCACGGCGCGCGCCAGCTCTACGATGCCGATACCGCGATCGATGACGAAGTGGGTAATGCCGCGGCGGATAGGCTCTCTTACCACGTCGCCGTAGCGCACAGCGCAGGAAGAGGACGCGGCGCTCGCCGAGGCGCTCCGCTCAATCCTTCGGGGCGCTCTACGCCCCAGGCATCTTGAGGCCGCGCTCGTCCATCACGGCTTTGTTGCGCGCCTCGCTCTTCGCGTACGCCGGGCGGGCTTTGACCCGCTCGGCATATCCGGTGAAGCTCGGGCGCGGCTCGAGCATCTTGAAGTCGAGCATGTACGCGATGGTGCCGCCGAAGATGACGTCGGCCATCGAGAACTCCTTGCCGAGGACGAAGTCACGGCCGGAGATGGCCGATTCCATCGTCGCGATCATGTCGTCGTAGTTGCCCCAACCGGCGGCGCCGGCGCGGAACTCCCAGTTGCCGGCCTTGGCCATCGAGCCGGGCTCGATGACCGAGGGGGCGAAGAGCGACCAGCGAAAATAAGTGCCGCGCGCCGCGTCGTCGAGCTTCGGCGCGAGGCGGCCCGGGGCATAACGATCCGCGAGATAGAGGCCGATCGCCGCGGATTCGGTGACGACGGTGTCGCCGTCGACGAGCAAGGGCAGCTTGCCCATCGGATTGAGCTTCGTGACGTCCTCCTTCTTCTGATCGCCGGCCATGATGTCGACGAACTTGAGCTCGTACTCGGCGCCGACTTCCTCGAGCATCCACACCGTGTTGGCGGCGCGCGAGAACGGGTGGTGGTAAAGAACGATGGCCATGGTGGTGTCTCTTTCTCCGTTCGTTTCCGCCGGTCGGTCGGCGGCGCGGCGGAGGCTACCAGAGGCCGGCCCCGTTGGGCGCGGCGCCAGGTGCGGCAGATTTGAATTCCTCTGCCCGCAGCGTTCATGGCTCGCGCCTCGGCGCGTGGCGACCTCGACCGCTACCCGGCGACGCGGCGGCGAAGGGCGCCCCGATGGGCGGCACCGGAGCCGCCCTCGGCGGCGAAACAGGCGGAAAACGATGGCGATCGCCGCTATTTTCGGCGGCCGCTCGTCATCGGCCGTTTTTTCTGACGGGGTTTCTGAGAGGCGGAACCAGCACTGAAAGCCCATTGACCCTTGCGAGCTGGGTCGATGCGGAGTCGTGTTCCGATCGAGAGTCCTAGTCCGATGGGAACACCGGCGCGGCGCACGCGTCGTCCGGCGAGAGGGCGCGCGCCCCGGGCGACGGAAACGGCATCTCCAGGACAGGCATCGGCTGGTGGTGAGGGCGGCGCCTCAGGCGCGCCTCGCTCCGGTGCCCATGCGGACACGCCCAGGCTCTCGCGCTCGGCGCGTGCTGCCTCGGCCCCTCCGCGGCGCGCGCCGGCGCCAACCGGGCAGCCTGCTTCAGGGCTCTTCCCACGAGGGCTCGACGGCCGACCGCTCGCGCTCGATGCGCCCGCTCCCCTCCTCCTGCCGCTCGCGGAACGGCGTCGACGCCGGGGGGAAGTCGCGGAGACCGCGGCGGGCCGTGTAGTCGTAGCGGAGGAAGGCCAAGCCCGAGGCGCGCGGCGACGTCTCGGCTGGGCTCGGGACGTCGAACAGGAACGTCCCCTCCACGCCCAGCGAGACGCGGTGCCCGCGCGCGAGCCAGCTCCAGAACGTGAGCCCCGCGGTGAACGCGTCGCGCAGGAAGGCCTCGTCGCGCGCCTCGTTCACCGGCCGGTAGCTCGCGAGCCAGCCGAGCTGGATCCACGGCCACAGCCCCCGGCCGGGGAGCAGGTCGAGGTCGAGCGTCGCGTCGATGCGGTCGAGCGCCGACGGCACCGGGCTCAGGCGCAGCGACGTGCCCGCCGTGACGAGCGCGTCGACGAACGGCCGGTACCGCAGGCGCGCCCCGAGCGAGGCCTGCGTGTCGTGCTTGGCGCCGTAGGACGTGTAGACGTCCTTGTCGGCGCCGCTGAAGCCCCGCAGCGACTCGTCGACCGCGAGCCACGTGAAGCCCGCCCACGGCGAGAGCGTGAGCTCGCCGAGCGGGATGGACCAGAACGCGGTCGCGGCCGCCCTGGCGCCCATGGCGTCGCTGGCGTCCGGCTGGAACACCACGCGGCCGCTCAGCGAACCGCCGGGGACCCAGCCGCTCGAGCTCAGGTCGAAGCGCGCCTCCGCGCCGAAGCTCTCCGGCCCGTCGCGCAGGCGGCCGAACCCCGCGGCCGCGATCCAGGCGCGCCGCTCGATCAGCTCGCGGTGCACGTCGAGGCCGAGCTCGAGGAAGCGGACCGGAAGACGGAAGTCCTCCTCGGTGAGCTCGCTGTCGACGAGGCGCGCGTAGCCGCCGACGGAGAGCGGCCCCGGGTCCGGGTCCTCCCCCACCGGGGGCGCCGGGCGGAGCAGCTCGTCCGCGGGCGCGAGCGGCGCGGGCGCGGGCGGCGGAGCGGGCGGCGGCACGCGGGGGCGGGGCGCGCCGCGCGCGACGGCGAGCTCGACGCGGAGCAGCGCCCTGCCGCCGGGCGAGGCGACGCGCAGCACGTGCGGGCCCTCGGGGAGAACGGCGACGCGCGACTCGACCTCGCCGCCGAGCCAGAAGAACGGCTCGCGCGTGACGCCCAGGCGGCGCGCGGCGCGGTCCTCGGAGGCGTCGAGCGCGAGGGAGCCCTCCTCCACCGCGCCGCCGCCGGCCTCGCCGCCGGCCTCGCCGCCGGCACCGTCGAGCGGCGCCACCGAGAAGCGCAGCCGGCCGGAGGGCGTGACCGCGGCGACCTCGGGATGGCAGGCCGGATCCCCGCCGTCCACGGGCGCGGCGCGCGCGCGGGGCGACGCGCACTCGTAGGCGGCGCGGGCGCGGATGCGCACCACGGTCGGGCCGACGAACGCGAGCTCCAGCGGGCGCGCGGGGTCGATGTCGTTCCATGTCGACAGGACGCGGCCCGAGAAGGGCTGCGCCGCGCCGGCCGCGGTGGCGCGGATCCAGCCGAGGACGCTCCGGTCCGCCGGAGGCCGCGCCTCGATGCGGTGGCTGCCCCGCGGCACCTGCACGACGCAGCGGTCCGCCGTCGGCGCGAGCGCCGCGGAGCACGCGACCGGCTCGCCGTCGAGCGCGATCGAGAACGCGCAGGGGGTCTCCTCGCGGTCGAGCGCCCGGCAGACGCCGTCGAGAACGATCGCGCCCGGCGCGGCGCGGTCGAGCCGGAACTCGGCGCGCGCGCCGTCGGTGATGAGGAGCGACGCCTCCGGCGCGTCGACGAGCGCGCGCCGCACCCGCACGCGGAGCGGCAGATCGCGATCGGCCCTGGCCCGGATCTCGAGCGTCGCCGTGCCGGCCGTGGCGTCGGCGCGCGGCGGCACGGCCCAGCCGGTCACCGGGGCCAGCCGCGCGAGGGCGGCCGGCGGGAGCTGGACAGGCGGCGACGGCGCGCCCGGCGCGGCGCCGGCGGGAGGAGCGATGGCCGGGCCCTGCGCGGCGTTCCCCGAGGCTGCGGGCGCGGCGCCCTGCCGACCTGCGGAGGCCTCGCGGGCGGCCTCCTGCACGGCGAGCTCGGCGAGCACGAGGGCGCGCAGCGTGAGCCGTCGATCGGGCGCCGGGGAGGCGGAAGCCACGTCGGTCGCCAGGTTCGCGGCCCGGGAGAGCGCCGCGGCGGACCGGTGGGCGAGCCCGATCCGGGTGAAGGCGTCGGCGGCGATCTGCACCTCGCTGGAGCGCTCGGCGAGGAGGCCGAGCAGCAGCGCGTCCGCGCCCGCGCTGTCGCCCGCAGGGCCCGCGAGCAGCGCGACGCCGCGCCGCGGATCGCCGTTGGCGCGCGCGCCGCGCGCGGCCGCGAGGGGCGCGCGGTCGTCGGGCAGCGGGAGCGGCGGCACGCGCGCGGGCAGGCCGAGCGGGACCGTCACCGGGCTGCCCGGCGGCAGGGAGAAGACGGTGCTCGGCGGCGCGCCCGCGGTCGACGCGCCGGGAAGCTGCGCCGCGTCCCAGGGATCCTCCTCGGCGGGGCGGTCGAGCGCGGCGAGCGCCGGGAAGCCGAGGGCGTCGAGCGCCGCGGCGCGCTGCGCGTGGAGCGCCGCGTGGGCGGGCGAGGGGGCGGCGCGGAGGGCGCGCGTGGCGCCCCGGATCTGCTCGAGCGTGCCGTCGACGGGCGCGCCGTCCGGCGGGCGCACCGGCGTGACGGCGCGCGGCGCGCCGGGCGCGGCGGGGTGCAGGCGCACCGAGGCGCGGAGGAGCGCCGGCGCGTCGGTCTCGACGCGCAGCTCGCGCGCGCCGGCGGGGACCGGGACGTCGATCGAGCCCGTGGCGCCGGCGCGCACCCAGGCCTCGTGGACGGCGGCGCCTGCGCGCACGCGGAGCACGCGCGCGGGGCCATCGGCTGGGGGCGATGGGCCTTGCGCTCCGGGCGCCATCGCTGCGGCTCCAGGTGCCGGTGCTGCGGCGCCCTGCGCGCCGGGCGCCGGCGCAGCGGCGCCTTGCGCTCCGGACGCCAGCGCCGCCTCGCCCATCACGGCGGGCGGCGCGATGACGACGCGGGCCACCGTGGCGCGCTCCGGGTCGGGGAGCGCGAAGGTCGCTGCGCCGTCGACCCAGGCCCACTGCACGATCTCGCGCAGCGACGCGCACGGGGCGCGCCCGCTGCGCGGGATGCGCGCGAGCGCCGGCGGAGCACCCGCCGGCCGCTGGAAGGTGCGCGCCCCGGGCGCCACGGCGACGACCGACGTGAGCCCGGCGCCGCCATGCACCGCGGCCGGCGTGCCGTCGATGAGCACCGACGACTCGGGGACCACCTGGTTCGAGGCGCTCCGCAAGAGCACCCGCGCATGGGCCCCCGGCGGCGCCTCGACGTCGATCCGCGCCCGCTCGGCGTCGAGGACCGTCCAGCGAAGCCCGGACTCCGCGTCCACCTCGCAGAAGCCGTCCGCGGCGGCGCGTCCCGACGCGCCGCCTTCCGCGGGCGGCAGCGCGTCGCGAGGCTGCGCGATCGAGCTCCACGCGGCCACGCCATCGGGGATGTCGAGCGCGTCCCACGGGGCCTCGCGCGCCCAGGCGGTGCGCGCGAGCGGCGCCGCGCTCTCGACGTCGCCATGGCCGAGCGCATAGCGCTCCGCGAGCGGCGCCCCCGCTGGCCGGCGGCCGTCGCGCGGCGGCGACATCGCCGCGCCCAGCGCGGACACGGCCGCGATGTCGTCCGGGTGCGCGCGGCCTCCGCCGCGATCGCGCGGTGCCCCTGCCCCGGGCCCAGCGGGCCCGGACCAGGGCGCATCCGCGGCGCCCGGTTCCGCGTGCGCCGCGGCGAGCCGCGCGAGGATGGCGCGCTGAAGCGACGTGGCGCCCGCCGCCGCGCGGCCCTGCGCCGCCGCATCGCCTTGCGCCGCGGCAGAGGCCTGCGCGGCCGTGTAGGCCTGCGCCGCGCGCGCGAACGCCGCGCCGGAGGAGGGCGCCCACCGCACCGACTCCGCGAGGACGAGCGCCCGGAGCGGCGGCGGCACGGCCTTCCGCGCGGCGAGGTCGAGCGCGGCCTTCGCGGCGGCCGGCGCGAAGGCCCGGTCTGCGGCGGCGAGGAGCCGCGGCGCCTCGGCGTGGACCGGCGCGCGATCGCCGGCGCCGACCAGATCGCGCCGCGCCGCGCGATCCAGCAGGGCGGCGCGGTCGCGCTGCGGCGCGAGGAGCTCGGCGACGCCGGCGCGTTGCTGGTAGCCGCTGGCGGCGACGGCGACCTCCCCCTCGACGACGTCGACCGTCGCCGCGCGCGCATCGACCGGCAGCGGCACCCGGATCCACCGCGGCTCGCTCCAGCGCACGGCGTCCGCGAGCCGCGACCCGGTGCGGACGACGAGCTCCCGGACGACGGCGCCGCCGGCGCGCACCACGACGCGCGTGGTCCCGTAGGCGCGCGCCCGGAGGGCGATGCGCAGCACGTCCGCGCCGGGCGCGCGGAGCTCCAGCCGCGCCCCGGCGCCGAGCGAGCGCCATGGCGTGGCGCGCTCGACGGCCGGGAGATCGGGGCTTTCGCGGCCTCCGCGCGGCTCGACGCCGCGCGCCACGAAGTACGGCTCGACGAGCGGCCGGAGGAGAAGCGACTCCTCGAGATAGCGCGCGGTGAGCCATGCGGCCGCGGCCGGGTCGAGGCGCGCGGAGGGCGCGCCCGCCGCGGCCGGGGCGGCGAGCGCCGCGCGCGCGGCGTCGACCCAGCGGAGCAGCGCGCCCGCCTCGCCCGGCGCGGCGGCCGGCGCGGGCTCGCGGCCGCCGAGCCATGCGGCGACGTCCTCGTCGAGGCGATACCAGGCCAGCGGCGCGCGCTCCCGTGCGGCGACCCGCACGACGACCGGCGTGCTCCCGGCGCCGCGCGCGGCGGCCGCGCGCACGACGACGAAGCGCGCGCTCGACCACGTCGGCACCGCGACGTCGCGCGCGCCGGCCCTGAGGGGAGGCAGCGGCATCCAGGTGATCACATCGGGCACGCTCCCGACGCCCGAGCCGAGGCCGATCCCCGCGACGTCGCCGCGCAGCTCCAGCCGGTCGCCTGGGTCCACGGGCACGAGGAGCAGCTGCCCCGCGGCGAGCGCGACGGGCCCGGTGGGGTCGGCTGCGACGGGCGCGGCGCGCGCCTCGTCCGGAGCCGGGGCGCCCTGCTGCGGGCCGTTGCTCCACGCCACGACGCGGACGCTGGCGGGCGCCACCCAGGCGAGAGGCTCTGCGGCGGCCGCTTCGCGTGCGCCCAGAACGCCGTGGGCGACTCCGAGGGCGAGCACGAGCGCCGCGGCGAGCAGCGCACGGCGGGCGGCGGCCCCGGGGAAGGCGTCGAGATCCACGGCGATTATCCTTGCACCATGCCCACTTACGCCCCGCGCGCCGTAAGCTACCGGGCTACCCGATTTCCGGGTTCGAGCGCAAGCGCGCGATCGGCAAGGGGGGCCTGCGTTCCCGGGAACCGGTCCGGACCGCCCGCGGGACCCGGAGACGCTCCCGGGCGACCGGTCCGACCGTCTCCGGAACGCCGGAAACGCTCCCGGTCGACCGGTCCGACAGCCCCGGAGCACCGGAAATGGTTCCTGAAAGCAATCGAATCGACGACACCACAGGCCTCTACGTCATCCAGCCACCGGAAGAGCTCTCCCTCTCCCCCGCATTCGATGACACGCATCCGTTCAGGAAGAAGATGTCGCGGCGGATCGAGGAACGGAAGACCCATTTCGACGCGTGGAACAATGTGCAGCGCAAGAATCGAGAAACAGTTCAAGGAGAAAACTCCGAATATTTCTCGATCATCGGCATCAACGGTGCGACGGGAGGCGCTGCGCGGAGGGGATAATCTCGATGGGCCGCCTCTCTGAGACATCGGCCAACACGTTCTCGGCGACCGCGCTCTGCCGCTCTCGCGTGTGAGCACCGGCGGCAGGCCCGTGCGTTCGACCGCGTAGCGTCGTCGCCCCTCTACTCGCCCCGCGCGCAGCGGAAACCGTAGAAAGACAGCGTCCGCTCCGGCAGCTCGCCGATACGGTACGTCGGGCTGAGCGTCTCCTCGGTGTGGGAGAACGCCCCTCCGCGGGAGCCCCTCCCGTAGCCTCCGTCGGTCAGCGCCGCGCAGTTGTTGCACGTCTCCGTCAGATCGGCATGGTAGTCGAGGACCCACTCGAACAAGCTCCCCGCCAGATCGGCTTGCCCCCATTTCCCGTCGCCCGCCGGGGATTTCGACCCGACAGACGGGATCGGGCACACAGTCGTCGTGGTATCGCAGCCGTACACCGCCAGCTCCTGGCTCGGGGCCTCGTCTCCCCACGGATAGGCGCGCTGCTCGTTCCCCCCGACCGCGGCGTAGTTCCACTCCGCCTCTGTGGGCAGCCGGCCCTCGTCCCAGGCGCAGAAGGCGAACGCGAGATACCAGCTCGCGCAGTTGATCGGCGCTGCCTCGTTGCCGGCGGGCTCGTCGGTCCACGTCCGAAAATTGGGGTCGCATTCCAGCGAGGCCCGCAGCTCGTCCTGCCCCGCGGGCAAGCTCGCATCCCACGCCGCATCCCAGCCGCTGCCCTGGATGAGCGGATGGGCGCCCGCTCCCGCCTTCGGCCTGGTCGCCGGGTAGCCCGCGACGAACTGCCGGAACCGACCCACCGTCACCTCGAAGCGATCGAGCTGGAAGTCGGCGACCGTGGCCGGATAACGCGCGTCGTTCAGGCGGTTGAACTGGCCGCCCACCACCACGCCCGCCGTGGGCTCCACGTCAGGGATGCACGCGCCCGCCGCGACCAGCGGGATCGCCATCACCGAGAGAGCTCTGAAGAACACCACGCGTCTTGCCTCGACCGTTCGCATCAGAAGCTCCCGGAGATGCTGGCGCCAGCGCCGGACGGCGCTATCCACGGGAGCGCGACGGCCGCCGGCGCCTCTTCGCCGCCCGATCGGACGATCCCATAGGCCGCCACCCCCATCGCCACGAGCCCCGCGGCGCCCAGGCCGACGAAGAGGCCGAAATCGCGGTTCTTGCGCGCGTTGTCGGACGCGAAATCATAGCCGGGATCGCAGTACGTCCCGCCGGCGACATCGCGGCAGCTCTCGCGCAATGCGCTGATCGCGGAGAGGTCGTCGATCAGGAACCCGACCGACGCGCCGGCGAGAGCGATCCCCGCGGCTCCGGAGATCCAGGCCCAGGTCGGGGCGCCCCCGCCTCGCGCCTCGTTCGCCTTGGTGGGCGGCTTCGTGGCGCCGGCCGCGGCCGCGGCCGTGGCCGCGGGTCGCAGCGTGAGCTCGACCGTCGTCGTCTCGCCCTCCGCGAGCGTGATCGAGCGGGTCTCTGCCTCGTGCCCGGGGGCGGTCGCGCGGATCTCGTGCGGGCCAGGATCGACCGGCAGGGGCTCTCCGAGCGCGGCCGCCGGGAGCGCCGTGCCGTCGCGCAGCACCTCCATGCCGGCAGGCGCGCCCTTGACCACGATCACGAGCTTCGGTACGCGCGGCTCGAGGGCCGCGATCCCCTTGTTCGCGACCTCCTCCAGGCTTCGTCGCCGCTGCTCCCCGGCCGTCTCGCGGTTCAGGACGAGGGCCCGGTGGTAATCGTACCACGCCGTCGCGAGCTTGCCCTCGCGCTCGCGGCAACGCGCGATGTTGATCTGGGTGCTCGCCGAGGGGTTGAGCGCGAGGCTCGCCTCGAACTTCGGGCACCCCGCCGCGTCGTCCCCCTTGTCGACGAGCGCGCGCCCGGCCTTGAAGAGCGCCTCCGCGGCCACCGGGTCGCGCCCGGGCTCCTGCGCGTGCGCCGCCGCGCCGCCGAGCGCGACCGCGACAGCAGACGCGAGGCCGGCGAAGGCGCGCGCGCCTCGCGCGCGGCCAGCACCACGACGGGTGTCGGCGAGGCGAAGGATGGGCACCGCAACAAGGCATTTCCCGAGCGGGCTCGTCGTCGTTTCCGCCATGTGTGCTCGTTCCGCTGCAGCGCACCGGGTGGGCGCGCGGGGAGACCCTACAACAAAAAGGGCGACACGACCAACCCGTCAATGAGCGCGCGCATGGTTCGGCTTGACGAGGAGAGCCCCTTCCGCTGCCATCCGCACCGCTCGACGTAGCTCCCACGCAGCTGTGCGGCGCGCGGCGCGTGTACACCCGGACGCGACGGACCGCGGCAGCGGCGGCCATGGCGACATCGCAGGCGCGTGCGAAGAGGCACCGTGCCAGTTCATCCTTGCCGGCGATAAACGCTTTCAGGTGGCCCATTTGGCTGCACACCGGCAGGGATTGGTCAGCCGACGCCGCTGCTCTCGGCGGGCCGGTTCCACGCCCTTGAGCCGGATGCCGGCTCAGTTTGACTTCGTCGACACCGCACCGGCACGAGCCGCTGGCGCCGCCCGCTTCGCATGGCCGGCTCGACCTCCGAGAACCGCTGGCCCGCGGGACTCATGTGCTGTAGGCTCTGCCACAAGGGCGCCGGAAATGATCACCCGCATCGAGATAGACGGGTTCAAGTCCTTTCAGGGCTTCGCCCTCGATCTCGAGCCGTTCTCTGTTCTGATCGGCCCGAACGGAGCCGGAAAGTCGAACCTGCTCGACGCGCTCTCGCTGCTTGCGCGCCTCGCGGGTAGCCCGCTCGCCGCGGCCGTCGGAGAGGGGAGAGGGCGCATCCGCGAGCAGTTCCGTCGCCGAGACGAAGAGCCGGCCACGACGGTCGAACGCGGCTTCGGTGCCCTCGCCAGCATGGCGCTCGCGCTCGAGGTGATCCTGCCGCATTCCACGGTGAGGGTCGGCCTGCGCGACGTTCCGCTCCAGATGACGCGGCTCCGTTATGAGGTGAACATCGAGCTTCAGCAGCTCAGCTCCATGAGAGAGCGGCTGACGGTCGTCCGCGAGGTGCTGCGGTCGATGACGTCGGGCGAGGACACATGGCTGGAGCGCCATCCGACTTTTGCGTCGCGCATACGCCATGGCGACGGCAGCGCGCTCATGGAATACGAGCGAGCTCTGACCGTGGCGGATCCGAGCGCGCCCCAGTTCTCGATGACAGCGACCGTGCAGTATGTTCCCGAGGCAACGTTTCTCTCGGAGCCAGAGATGCAGGCTCGCTCGCCGCACCTGCGCGCCGTCGCCGAGGAGCTCAGCGGCCTGCGCGTCATGCACCTGGAAGCCCAACGGATCCGTGAGCCGAGCGAGCCTGGCGCACCAGCGGGGCTCTCGGCAGACGGCGCCAACCTGGCGGCTACGCTGGCGGCGCAGAGCCCCGGCGCGATCGCCGAGATCCGGGCGGACGTTGCGAGCCTCGTACCTGGAGTCCGCACCTTCGAGGTCGTCGTCGAGGGCGACACGCTCGTCGTGCAGATGGAAACGTCCGATGGCCAGCGCCTCCCCTCGCGTGTCCTCTCCGACGGGACGCTGCGCATCCTGGCGCTCTCAACAGCGCTCCGCGCAGACGCCTCGAGCGCGTTGATCGCGATCGAAGAGCCGGAGAACGGGCTCCACCCTGCACGCGTACGGACGCTCATCGAGCGGATCCTGGAGGCGACGCAGCGCCCCGTCGCCAGCGACACCGAATCGGCTGCCGCTGGCACTACGCAGGTGCTGATCACCAGCCACTCTCCAGTCGTCCTCGCGGCCCTGATGGATCACCCGGAGTGCATCATGGCGCTCGACCTGGTACGGCTGGGCAGCGGGCTCCGGCATACACGGGTACGCGGGGTTGCGCCTGCCGGTGTCATCGATCGCGAACGGTACATCTCCACAGCAGAGCTCCGGCGCATCCTGGAGACGGCCAGCCCCGCGGAGCTCGCGGAGGCATGACGTATCTGTGTGCAGGGCTCTTCGCCGAGGGAAAAACGGACTATGCGTTGCTGCTGCCGCTCCTCGATCAGCTGATCCCCGCGCTCGCCGCCAAGGTGCTTCCCGAGGTGCCCATGATCGGCCCGAGCGTGGGAATCGACGCCCCGGCCCGCACGTCACGGCGGCGCGACGTCCGGATCGCAGCATCCATCCGCACGTATTGGGAGCAATGTACGCTCTTCGTCATCCATGCGGATGGATCGGGCGATTCCGAGCGGACGCTGCGCGAGCAGATCGAGCCTGGGCTGGAGCTGGCCCGGGCAGAATTTGCCGATCTGGCGGCCGCAGCGTGCGTTCCTGTGCGCGAGATCGAGGCATGGCTCCTCGTCGACGCGCTGCCATTCCAGAAGCTTCTGCCGCCGATGTCGCCGCTTCTGTTACCGGCCGATCCAGAGAGCGTGCTCGATCCAAAACGCGCGCTCGACGAGGTCCTCACGGCGAGCGGCGGCGGTCGCCTCTGCGGTGCCGATCTCTACGATTTCTTCGGCGCCAACATCGACCCTCGGACGCTACACCGGCTGCCTGCGTTCCGCCGGTTCGAGGAGCAGCTCGCCGCAGCGATTCTCGCGGCTGCGCGGCCCCGAGCCGCGCACGCCTGATCGAGCCACGAGCGGCCGACAGCGCCACTACCGAGGTCCCTGGAAAACTCACTCTTCCAGGTCGCCTTGAACGTGACGCCCCGTGCGCGGCGCCTCACGGGGTGCGGCAACCAAGCGCCACGGCGCCCCCCGCTCCTCCTCACGGATCGTCCTCCACCCACAGCCTCGGCCCGTCGTCCCGCCCCGGCGCCTTCTGCCCGACCAGCACCGCCCCCACCCAGACCGCCTTCGCCGGCTCCCCCGTATCGCCCGGCTGCGGCCCCAGCAGCGACAGCCTCACCACCCGCTCCCCCGGCGCCAGGTCGTCCCCCAGCCGGATCACCCCGCGCCCCACGCCATCCGTGCCGCGCTTCTCCGTCGCCGCCTCCCACAGCGTCGCGCGCGTCAGGTCGCCGCCGCGGCCCGCCAGCACGCCGTCCGGGATCGTCACGCGCCGGAAGAACGCCGCCTCCCGCGACGCCGGCTTCGCCCCCTCGATCCGGTACCGGATCCGGTAGTCCGCGTTCTCCCCGGGCGTCACCACGAACAGCACCAGGTGCAGCGTCTCGCCCGCCTCCTGCTTGAACTCGTACGTCATCGGCCGGGCGCGCGTCAGCTCGAACACGTCGCGCCGGCGCACGATCGCCCCGCCGTTCGCCGGCGGCGCGTCCGTGTACGCCACCCCCGCCTCGCCCAGCCCCTCGACCTCGACCCGGCGCGCGCCCGCCGGCGCCGCCACCCGCAGCGACCCGGACAGCGCCACGATCGGCTCCTTCAGCGCCACCTCGCCGTCCACGCGCACCGCCACCTCCTTGCCGAGCGACGCGCGCGCGGCCCGGTAGATCACCGACAGCCGCCCGGCCCGCGCCCCCGCCCCGTCCACCCGCACGTCCTTCGCCACGAGCAGCGGCGTCCACGCGTCGCCCGGCGACGGCTCCCCCGCCGACTGCCACGCCGGCATCAGCAGCCGCCGGCGCACCGGCGCGTGCTCCGGGACGAGCACCCGCTCCGGCCGATCCGCGTCCGACCTCGCGCCCTCCCCCGCCCGCTCGATCCGCACCTGCTCGCGCAGATCCGAGAAGCGCTCCTTCCGCTCCAGATCGTCGAGGTTGAACGCGCGGACGTCCGTCCACGTGCTGACGTCGAACGGCGCGTAGCGCCACGTCTCGTCCTCGGCCAGCGTGACCCGGTACGGCAGCCGGTACAGCGTCTCGTTCACGCCCGGCTCGATCGCGCGCAGCCGCAGGCGCGTCCTCGCGTCGCCCGTGATCTCGATCCGCTCCACCCCCGCCGGCGGCCGGAGGATCGCGAGCCGCGGCTCGGACGCGTCGAACCCCTCGTTCCACCACTCGAACCGCGATCGCGGGAGCGTCACCTTGAGCTCGGCCCGCTCCGACGGCCCAGGGCCCCACCGCGCCACCACCGTCGCTTCGCCCTGGTTCGCGCCCCCGCTCGCGTCGATCTGCGTCCGGAACAGCAGCCCGAGGAGCTCTTGCCCGGGCGCGATGCGCGCGATGACCGGGTCGCTCGGATCCAGCGCCAGGTAACGCACGATCCGCACGTCCGGCGGCGTCTGCAGCCGCGTAGGAGCCGCCGCCGGCGCCGCCGCGGGCGCGGACGGAGCGGGCGGCTCCTCGGCGGCCCCCGGCGGGAGCGCCCCCGGCGCAGCGCCGGGGCCCCCCTCGCCCGCGGGCAAGGGCATCGCCGGGTGGACGATCTCGCCGATCTGCTGCATCGCCTGCGCCTCCGACGCGCTGAACCGCACGCCGAAATCCGGGCCGACGCCGTCGATCACCACCGTCCGGATGTCCTCCCGCACGAGCCGCACCGTGGCCCGCCCGAGCGGGCCGAGCGCGACGCTCGTGGACCCGCTCGCGCCGTCGCCGACCCGCACCGTGCGGCCCGGCGGGCCCTCGATGTCGAGCGACAGCGGGCCGCGGAAGTTCAGCGCGGCCGCGCGGCGCTCGCCGATCACGAACTCGGACGCGCCGCGCCCCTCGGCGCGCGGGTACGGCATCCGGAACCGCCGCAAGAGCAGCCGCGACATCTCGTAGTCGATCCCCTCGCGGCCCCCCGCCTCGAGCCGCCGCGCCCAGCCCCGGAGCAGCGCCTTCCGCGCCGGCTCCGGCAGATCGGCGAAGCCGAGCGCCGACGCCCGGAGCCCGAGCTGCCGCCGCTCCTCCGCGTCGAGGCTCTGCTCGTAGACCGCGCGCGACGCCTCGCTGCGCTGGTAGCGCCCCTCCAGCCGCGACAGGATCGTCAGCTCGCTCGGCACGCGCGCGCCGTCGCTCCCCACCGCGGGCTTCGCCCGGAGCCGCACCTGCCCGCCCTGCGGGAGCACGTCGTGCGTGATGAGCAGCGTCGAGCGCGGATCGGTCACCGCGCCCCCGCCGCTCGCGAGCCGCGCCGCGTACTCGCCCTCGCCGAGCGGCCGATCCGGATCGCAGCTGACCCGGCTCTCCAGATCGATCGCGTGCCGCGCGACCTCCTCGCCCCGCTCGTTCACGAACGCCGCGATGAACCCGTACGGGTAGCGCCGCGCCGAGTCGCAGGCGTCGGCCCTCACGCTCCCCCAGGTCGTCACCTCCACCGCGTCGATCTCGGCCGGGACCTTGATCACGAGGTCCCGCTCCGGCTCGATGTGGTAGGCGAGGATCTCGTCCTCGGCCGGCAGCGAGCCGCCCAGCGGCGGCGCGCTCGACAGCTGCGAGAGCGCGAACGCCGTCACCCCGAGCAGCGCCATCGCGATGAGCCACCGCGGGTTCAGCGCCCTGCGCGGGGCGCCGTCGCGGGCGCGGAACCCCGCCGTCGCCATGCGCGCCCGGGACGCCGGCCGCGCCGCGTGGGAGCGCGGCGGCGCAGGTGCCCCGTGGCCCGCCGGCTCGCGGCGCTTCGCCGGGGCGGTCACGGGGCCACCCGCTGCGGCGCCGCCCCGGGCCCGGCCGCCTCGACCCGGAGCGCGCTCGTGCCGACGGTGACCGCGCGCCGCAGCCGCGAACCGCCGGGCACGGCCGCGCCCGGCACCGCGACGAGCGCGCCGTCGATCGGCAGCAGCTGCGCCTCCCCCGGCCGCGCCGCGATCACCCACGGGCGCCCCGTGATCACGTCGCGCCCGATCTCCACATGGCATTGCGCCTCGCCCCGCGGCGCGGCCGGCGCGCTCCCGCGCAGCGCGGCCGCCGCCGCGGCGCGCGCCGCGGCCGCCACCCCTGCCCGAGGCGCCACCGCCACCGCCGCCCGCGACGCGTCCGCCCCTGCCCGCGGCGCGTCCGCCACGCCCGCCCGCGGCGCGTCCGCCGGCGCCGGAGCGCCCCCCGGCCCCGCCGTCTGCGTCGAGAAGTGCGCCCTCAGGTAGTACGGGTTCCGCTCGGTCGTGTAGCGCCGGAAGGGCTCTATCGCTGCGGAGAGATCGCACTCTGCAGTCACGCCCCGGGTCGGGCAGAGCTCGTCCCCGCTCGCGCCTGCGCCGGCGGTCCCCGCGCACGACGCGAGCGCCTGGGCGCGCGCCGCCACGTCGGCCGGCTCGGGCGTCACGCCGAGCCGCGCGAGCCGCGCCTCGAGGCGCGTCTCCCCCTGCCCCGGCTCCACGAAGCGCCGGAGCTCGAAGAAGCGCCGGATCGCGCTGCCCAGGTACACGATCGCGAACCGCCCCTCGGCGAACCGCTTCGCGTAGGCCATCGCCATGTCCGTCGCGCCGCTGAACGGCACCTGCTCGCGCGTGCCGTCGAAGATCCCCACGCGCAGCTCGAGATCGCGCAGCGTCTCCAGCAGCGGCCCCGCGAACGTCGGCACGTGCCCCGGCCGCAACACCTCGTACCCGAACGAGATCACCGCGTCCCGCTCGTAGGTCCGATCCGCCTCGATCGCCTGCACCGACAGCGCATTGCCGCCGTCTCCGACCCAGACCTCGTGCGCCCGCTGAAAGTAGCTGCGCAGCCCCTCGGCGCGCCGCACGTCGGCGGCCCCGCTCGGCTCCGCCGTGGGCACCGCCCCGGCGAGCAGCAGCGACTGCGCCGAGAGCGCGTCGGCGAGCGCGAGCCCCGCGCCGAACGCCCCGATCTGCCACCGCGGCGCGGGCACCTCGACGAGCATCGCGCCCGTCAGCGGCGACCTGACCGCCTCCGTCGAGGGCGCCGTGGGCAAGATGTCGCCGCTCGACGCAGCACGCGGCAGCGTGGACTGATGTGTCAGCACGAGCCACGCCGGGTTCCCGCGCCGCTCCGGGCCGCCCTCGTCCGGCCCGGGCTCCGCGATGCCCCACGCCGCCGGCGCCTCGGCGGTGCCGCCGATGCGCACCTCGCGGAAGCCGAGGCGCCCGAGGATCGCCCGCTCCCACGCGGTCGGCGGCGCCGCGCCGGACGCGCCGCCGGGGCGCGTCGCCGCCGCGATCAACCGCGGCGCCACCACGGCGTCGAACAGCCTGAGCTCCTCGAGCGACGGCGGACGGAAGCGGCCCGGCTGGACCTCGGTCAAGGACACCATCCGCTTCGCGAGCTCCTCCTCCAGCGTCCCGGTCCAGCGCACGGCCTCCGGCGCGCCCAGCGAGCGCGCGCCGACCGCCTCGGCGACCTCGCGCGGCACGTGCAGGCGCGGCGCGTCGCCGAGGGGCGTGGACGGCTCCGCCGCCTGGCGGAACGTCATCGCCGTCTCGGCGCCGAGCCCCAGGCCGATCGACACCACGGGCAGCCCCGCCGGCGAGCCGACGACGCTGAGCTCCGGCCCGTCGCCGCCGCCCGGCTCGACGATGAGCACCTGGGGGTCTTCCATGGCGTCGATCATCGCGGCCACGAACGCCTCGTCGTGGCGCCGGATCGCCCCGTGGCGCGACAGGAGCACGACCCCCGCCGCGTCGAGCAGCCCCGCGACCCGGAGCGCCACCGCCGGCAGCGCCGAGCCGAGCTCGGTGGGCGCCGCCAGCACCAGCCACTCGGGCGCGGACGTCGGGCTCCTGCCGACGCGCTTGCGGATCGCCGCCCGCGGCACGCCCGGCGCGTCGTCCGGATCGTCGAACCGCGGGCTCAGCACGTACCACGGCCGCTCGCCGTCGCCTTCCCGCGCCACCGACACCCGCGCGCGCTCCGCCGCGCCGAGCAGCTCGTCCGCCGGCCGCCCGTCGCGCAGCACGCTGCGCGCGAGCCGGTGGGCGATCCGCCGCGACTCGATGTCGGCGGCGATCGCGGCCGCCCTCGGGCGTGGGCCGGGCCGGGGCGCCGTGTCCGCCAGCACGAGCGACAGCGCGGCGCTCTCGATGCGCGGCACCGGCCTCGCCGCGGCCGCGGGCGGCGGCGGCGCGCCTCCCCAGCCGAGCGCCACGAGCGCGTAACCGACGCCGTTGCCGACGAGGAACGCGGTGAACGACACCTGGATCGTCGGCATGATCACGATGCCGACGTGCTCCTTGTTCCACATCTTCACGGCGAGCAGGCTCGGGAGCAGGTAACCGAAGCCGAAGTAGTCGACCATCTGCAGCCCCGGCGCGTACCGCACCATGGCGAAGCCGATCGCCATCTTCACGAGGAAGCCGAGCACGTACACGAAGATCATCCGCCGCGGCCCCACGAGCAGCATCCGGGAGAACGGGCGGACCGAGGTGATCCAGCGCGAGAGGTAGAAGACGGCCAGCGCCTCGATCGTCGTCGTGAGCAGCTTCGTCGGCTCGTACCACGCCACGGCGAGCAGGCCGGGCACGAGGATGCCGTTGTAGTCCCACCCGTAACGGACGTTGTTGCGCGCGCCCATCAGCGCGCCGATGACCAGGATGATGTGGGCCTTCGGCAGCTCGAGGAACTCGAGCGACAGGCTCTCGTTGAGCACCTGGAAGCGGGAGACCGAGAGGTTCGTCGTCCGGAGCAGCACGCCGAGCACGAGCGCCGTCAGCGCCGTCACGACCGCGAGCCGCGGCGCCGCGCGCAGGAAGCCGCTGTTCCAGAAGGCGTTCGCGATGAGCGGCACCAGCACGAGCCCGATGCTGTAGAGCTCCCGCGAGTGCACGAAGTCGTAGCGCGCCGAGACCTCGGGCACGACGAAGCCCTCGACGAAGAGCCGCACGATCACCGCGCCGACGATGAACAGGTAGAACCGCTCGCGCCCGAACGCCGTGGACCACGCGCCGGTCCGGGTGACCCAGCGGCCGATCAGCGCGACGAACAGGTACGTCACGATCGACTCCGCGATGATGAACACCGCGGTGACCGGGGCCGCGAAGAACACCGTCGCGAGGTAGCCGGGCACGACGAGCCCCGCGTACGTCCAGCCGAGCGTCTCGGTGAAGAACGTCCCGAAGACGAGGCCGATCAGGACCGCGGTGTGGAGGCTCCGATCGAGCCCGTTCGGTGGAAAGAGCGGCAGGTTCTCGAGCATGCGGCGGGACGGCGGCGGCGGGGCGGGTCGGCGCGCGCCGCCGCCCGGCGCGGTTGCCAGCGCGGGCGCGCTACGGCAGCGTGGTGGCCAGGCCGATCGCGCTCGGCGCGCCCCAGCCCGTCGGGTAGTCCCAGCCGGGCCCCGCGGCAAAGAACTCCGTCTCGCCGCGCACGACGTCGCGGAACGTCGCCTGCACCGCGGGGGTCGTGTAGAGGATCGAGTTGAGGAACCCGGCGCGCGGCAGGCCCTGCTCGGCGCGGTAGCTGTTCACCACGGCGATGAGCCCCGCGAAGCAGGGCGAGGCGAACGACGTCCCGCCGTACCGCCGCCACTCGCCGAGGTAGTAGACCCAGTACGGGGTCGGCGAGCTCCCGGCGTGCATGGCGACGTCCGCGACCGCCCGCTTGCCCCCGGACCCCTCGACGACGCCGACCTGCCAGGAGGGGATCGGGAACGAGAGCGTCGGGCCGGAGCCGGAGCCGGACCAGGCGCGCTCGTCCTCGACCTCGCCGTCCGCGCCGAGCGAGAGCGACGTCCCGCCGACCCCGGTCACGTACGGGCTCGCCGAGGGCGTGTCGGTCTGCGCCGAGTCGCCGGTCGCCGCGACCACGGTGATCCCGAGCGCCGCGGCCATCTGCGCCGAGCGGTGGTACTGGAGGCGCACGGCCGGCGGCTCGGAGTCCTCGCGGTGGGCGAACGAGTCCGTGATGACCGACACCTCGCCGCGGCCGACGGCCTCGTTGAACGTGTAGACCATCGACGTGTTGCGCGCGTCGGGGCCCTGGTACACCACGAGGTCCGCGCCCGGCGCGAGGCCGCCCGACCACGCCACGTCGAGCGTCGACTCCACGTAGCGCGTCGAGGCCGGCTCCATGGTCTGGACGACCTCCGGGTTCGACCGCTCCACGCCGAGCGCCCGCCAGAACGACTGCAGGTCCTTGTACTTGAAGGCCGCGCCGATCGTGACCCCGAGCTTCACGCCCTCGCCGGTGAACCCGAGCTCGTAGAGGTCGTCGACGTCGTACGCCCCCGCGATCTGCGCGGGGGTCAGCCCCCTCTCGACCTCGGCCGGCGGATCCGGCTCGATCTCCCCGCCCTCGCCCGGGAGCGGCCTGGTGCTCGCCGCGAGATCCGCGGTGAGGATGCCGGTCGTGCGTTCCGACACCCACGTCGGCACGGTGAGCTGGCCGAGGGTGCCGTAGACGTCGAAGGGCGGATTCCCCGCCTGAGGGTTCTCGCGCTCGAAGACCCGGAGCTCCGTGCCGAAGGTCTCGTTGAACTGGCTCACCGTGCCGGTGAACTGGATCAGCAGCCGGTTCGTGGCCGTGAAGTTCACCTGCATCCCCTGCTCCTCGAGCCAGAGCTTCACGAGGTGCACGTCGCGCTCCCGCGGCGCGTACGCCGCGATCCACTCCTCCCGGGTGAGGTACTGGCGGAACCGCGGGCCCGTCGGGTCGTAGATCTCCGCGATCCTCTGCTCGAGCAGCCCCGAGTTGCGGATGGGGAAGCCCATCAGCGCGCGGACCACCTCGTCGCCCCCGGCCACGCCCTTGTCGGTGTACACGCCCGGCAGCGGGCTCGGGATGCCGTCCGTGGCCTCGGTGGGCTCACGCTCCTCCTCGGTGAAGTCGGGCAGCTCGTCCGGCAGCTCCTCCCCGCCGACGCCGCCAGCGCCACCGCCGCCGGCCTCGGCCGCGCCACCGCCGCCGCTCCCGGCCGCGCCGCCGCCGCTCCCGGTCTCGCCGCCGGCGCCCCCGCCGCCTGAGCCGCCGCCCGCGCCTCCGCTGCCCGAAGAGTCTGCGATCTGCACATCCGACTCGCAGCCACAGCTCGAGGCCGAGAAGGCCACGCTGCTGACCAAGCTGAGCAGGCCGAGGATGGGCGCGGCACGAAAGACAGGTGAAGCACGGCGCATACGCAGCAAGGATTCAAACCCCTTCCGACAGGCCGATCCAGCCGAATCGTCACAGGGCGCTGACGTCGCATCACACGTGCGCCGCCCGCAACACAACGCGCCTCGGCGGAGCGTTGGGAGCACCACGTCGCACCCTGGTGAACAGATTCGCCGCGGCGCCGTGGCCCGGGATTCACCGCGGCGCCGCGGCCCGGTCGGAGATCGCGGCGCACCGGAGGACGATAGAGGCGGGCGCAACGGCTGCGCCTGCGGCCCTAGGGAGCGGCCTTCTCGTCGCACAGCCGATGTTTTTGGCGCGGCGGCCCCGGGTGGACAATTGTATTGATTCGATCACGATGCGACGCTCAGGCTGCCCGGGGCGTCCCGCGCCCCCCTCGAGGGCCGCGGCCTTCAGCGACTATGGCGAAGACTTACCGTCCGCGGATCCCCAAGCCCTTTCGCATCCCGCGCCCGATGGGCGCGCAGGCGGATGCGGCGCGCTTCGGGTGGCTCAGGCCCGAGGTGCTCTCGATCGTCGCGGGGGCGCTGATCGCCGCCGTGGCGCCGCTCGATCGGCTCGACTACGTGGCGCGCGGCCTCACCGCGTCCGCGCTCGCCGACGCCGCGCCGTCCGCGCAGGTGCTGCTCGTCACGGCCTCGCCCGAGTCGCTGCGCGAAGGGCTCTGCGAGCGCTCGCTCCCCGGGCTGCTCGAGCGAGGGCGCGCGCGCGGCGCGCTGCTGATCCCCCCGGCGGACGCGTTCTGCGGCGGCGACGCCGCGAGCCACGCGGCCGCCACGAGCGCCACGAACGCCACGCGCGCCGCGGGCGCCGCGCCGGTCGTCCGGATGCCGCCCGAGCTGCTCCGCCTCAGCGCCGGCGATGTCGTCGGCTTCTTCCCGCTGGCGGCGGGGGAGCGGGCGCCGGAGCTCGGCGCGCTCGGCGTCTCGGCGGCGCCCTGGGTGCTCAAGAAGGCGCCGCAGAGCGTCCCGGCGGTCAGCCTGCGCGATCTCGCGGACGGCCAGGTCCCCGCGAGCGCGCTCGAGGGCCGCGTCGCCGTTGTCGCGGTGGGCGCCGGCGGCGTGGCGCCCCAGGCGGTCGCGACGTCGGCCCTGCCGCCGGCGAGGGGCGTCGCCGCGGTGCTCGGCGGGCTGCTCGACGGCGGCCGGCGCGCCTCGGCGCCGGCGTGGGTGCCGGCGCTGTTCGTGCTGCTCGCGGGCGGGCTCGTGTGGATCGCGCGCCGCCGCTACGGGAGCCTTGTCGCCACGGTCGCGCTGTTCCTCACCGTCTTCGCGCTCGCGGCGGGGCAGGGCGTGCTCGCCGCGCGGGCCGAGGCGAGCCTCATCGCGCTGCCGAGCGCGCTGTTCGGCCTCGCTGTCGCGTTCACGGGGGTCATGATCGTGCGCGGGCTCGTCGTCCAGCGCTCCGTCGATCGCGCCGCGGAGCTCATCCAGCGCGCCGCGCTGTTCCGCATGCAGGGGGTCCACACGCTGCCGGACGAGGAGTTCTGGCCGCGCGTGGCGCGCCTCGCGGAGCAGGCGCACCCGGCCGATCTCGTGCTCGTCGCGGAGCTGCCCGCGGGGAGCTGGCACCTCCGGTTCTGGAACGACAAGCAGGGCGGCGAGAGCTTCGTCGCCGAGCTCCGCCGCGACGTCCGCCGCCCCCCGTACAGCAGCGAGCAGGGCGTGCCGGCGATCCGCCTCTCGCGCCGGTTCCTGACGAAGCAGGACATGCCGGCGGTCGTGGTCCCGCTCATCGCGTTCGGCGAGATCGAGGGGTACGTGTTCTTCTGCGGCCCGGTCGCCGAGCAGACGTTCTCGCGCGAGCCGGAGCGGGCCGAGCACGTCGGCCGCGAGCTCGCGCTGCTCCTGCGCAGGAAGCGCCTCGCGCGCACGGCGCAGGCCGGCGCGGGCGAGGCGCGCGGCGGCGGCTCGCCGGAGGACGATCTTGTCGAGGGCGCGCGCGTCGCGCTCGACGACCTCCAGCTCTTCGGCTCGATGCTGCGCAGCGCGCCGGTCGGGCTGCTGTACGCCGACGCCTTCGGCGACGTCCGCTTCGTCGCGCCGGAGTTCGCGAAGTGGCTGCGGGCGCGCGACGTCACGGTGCCCGCGGAGAGCGCGAGCGCGGCGCTCCCACCGGGCTCGCTCACGCTGGGCGACGTCCTCGGCGCCACGTCCGCGAGCGACGCCGCCGTGTCGCTCTCCAGCGTGATGGCGAGCGACGACGGCATCGAGCTGAGCGTCAGCGCGCCCGAGCCGGCCGTGCTCTCGGTGCGCCCGCTGCGGCGCGAGTCCGACGGCTCCTCGTGGATCGCGGGCTACGTCGCCGCGCTCATCCCCGTCCAGCAGGCCGCCCCGGTGTCCGACAACGTGCGACCGCTCGCGGTGCGCGACGCCGCCGATCCGCTCTGCGCCTTCCAGCTCGGCGACGTCGTGGCCGATGCCGTCGCGAGCGCCGCCCGCGCGACGGGCCGGGCCGTGCGGCTCGAGCCCATCCGCGGCGCGACGCACGCCCTCGGGCACCGCGGCGAGCTCGAGCAGGTGCTCGAGGCGTTCCTGACCGACGTCGCGGGCCGCGGGCTCCCTGGCCACGGCCCGGTCGTGTCGGTGCGCGAGGCGCCCCAGGGCGTGCAGCTGTCGATCCTGGACGTCGGATTCGGCCTGGGGCTGCCCGAGTCGGCGCTCCAGCGCGTGCTCACCGCGCCTGGCTCCGCCCCGGCGGGTCTGGAGCCGCTCGGCCGGCTGATCGTGGCGGTCGAGGACAGCCACGGTCACGCGGAGCTCAAGACCAACGACGGCTGGGGCATCACGCTCACCGTGACGCTCCTCAGGGCGCACCCGCGCGCGTTCGTGTCCGCGAACGAGGGCGGCAAGCCGGCCGCGCAGCAGAACGTCATCGCGATCGGCAGGGCGGGACCGAAGTAGGGGCGTGCGCCGGGATGCGAGCGCACCGGGGCGGCTCGGCTGCACGCCGCCGGAGGCGGTGGAGCCGAGCCGACGCGATCGCTTGTCGCCTGGGACAACGCCGCCGTGGCGCCGGTCCGGCCGCGAGGAGAGGGCGTGAGGGCCCGGCGTGGCGTGCTCAGATCGCGGGCACGACGGTGATCTCGCCGGTGGTGTAGAGCGCCGAGGTGTCCCAGGCGAGGCCTGAGGCGAGCGGCACGGCGATGTTCACGGCGGCGAACGTCCCCTCGAGGTCACCGCCCCAGCCCAGCAGGGCGATGGTGTCCCCGACCTGAAACGACACGGAGCTGTCGGCCGGCACGACCTCCAGCCCCCCATCGACGAGGAGGTCCCCGTCGACCTGGAGGAGCGGCGAGGGGCTCGATCCCCCGACGACGATCCTCAGGGTGGCCCCCGGCCCCTGGCTGTAGCTGCCGACGATGTCCGTCGCCGGATGAGCCTCTCCGACCGAGAGCTCGCCGGACTGCACGTTGGCGAGATCTCCCACGAAGCTGCCGGTTTCGAGGCGCCCGCCGGCGAAGTCGAAGTCTCCCGCCTCGATCTCCATGGCGCCCGCGATGAGGTCGCCGTCCTCGATGCGCACGGAGGGCCCCAGGTAGGGATAGAGGCCGACGGCCTTCGGCGCGGTCCGGAGGAGGCCGTCGATGCTCACGAAGGCGTCCTTGCCGACCACCACCGACGGAGACCGATTGCCGCTGGCAAAGACGGTGACGTCGCCGCTGTTGAGCCATGACGCGTAGACGTCATTCACCTTGATGAAGGCCCCGCCAAGCTCGGAATGGATCTCGGTATCTTCCGTCACGAGGGTCCCGTACGCCCCGATGGTGAGCTCGCCATTCCCTTGCACCGTCCCCACGCGAAAGAGCCCCTCGTTGGTCCACGTACCACCCCAACCATGCACGCTGGCCTTGCTTATCAACAGGGTCTCCCTGCGACCGATCCTCGCATTGTTCGTGAAGACCTCGGCCCGGTCGATGTCCAGCGTGCCCTGGCTGTTCACGCCCAAGATGAACTCTCCCGTGCTCACCCACCTCGTCGCGGAGCCGGTCACGGTCACGTGGCCATTGCAGATCGAGCAGCCCGACGCGCCGCTGCCGCCGCCGATGTAGACATTGTTCGAGAAGAAGCTCCCCCCTTGCTTGATATCGACCTGACCGCGCGCTCTGAGGCCGATGTACGTATTCGCCTGGCTCGTCAGAGTGGCGTCATACCCTTCGATGAGCACGTTGCCACCATTGCTCTCGGAGCTTCGATTACCCACCACAAGATCATCGGTGAGCACCTCGGCGCCGTTCCGGACGACGAGCAGCCCCTGACCATTATAGCCCTTGACGCAGAGCTGGATGGATCCGCTGTTGGTCCACTTCGAGCCGTACCCGATGACCTGAACCGTGCCGCTGCGATCATTTCCTAACAATGCGCCCGCGCTGAACAGCTGCCCGCCGCTCGCGACGATCACCTCCCCGCTATTGAAGGTGGGCTCCCAGGGGTTGCTCGCGCCGCCCACGCGGAGGGTGCCCGACCCCAGATCCCACGGGTCGCTCGGGTTCCCGGGCGACACATCCCCCGTGATGGTCACGTAGGCATGCGCTGTTTCCGCCACGCCCAGCGACGTAGCCACGAGCAGGGTCGATAGAGCATATTGAATGTGCTTGTCCATGAATCGTACCCTCCGCCAATGGTTCAATGGTCATGAGAGCCCACCGTCGCCCTGATACCCCCGCGACGCGGGAGCGCCATGCGCGCGCAGTCCCCCACGATTGGATCTATAGATGAATCAGTCGACCACGACAACACAATTTAGTAAGTTAGCGCGACTTGGTCCGGCGCATTCTGGTCCGGACGAGATGGTCCAGGCCGCAGAGATCAGGCCGTGAGCCCCCGCGGTCCCCGTGGCCGGGAACCGCAGGATCCTGCGCGGTCGGACCGAGAGCGACTGGTCCAATGGTCATGAGAGTCCGCCGACGCCCTGATACCCCTGCGACGCGGGGGCGTCAGGGACGCGCGATCTCCCACGATCAACTCTGTACATGGGTCAGTCGACCATGGCAACACAATTTAGTAAATGAGTTGCATCTGGCGCATTTTGGTCCGGACGAGATGAGCCAGGCCGCAGAGATCAGGCCGTGAGCCCCCGCGGTCCCCATGGCCGGGCACCGCAGGGTCAAGCGCGGTCGGACTCCGAGCGACTGGTCCACTGGTCATGAGAGTCCGCCGTCGCCCTGATACCCCCGCGACGCGGGAGCGTCATGCACGCGCGGTCTCCCACGATTAACTCTGTAGTTGGGTCAGTCGACTATGGCAACACAATTTAGTAAGTCGACGGATTTTAGTCGGGACGGGATGGTCCAGGCCGCAGAGATCAGGCCGTGAGCCCCCGCGGTCCCCGTGGCCGGGCACCGCGGGATCGCCGGAATGAGGGAGCCGCCAAGGCGCCATAAGACGCCAAGATTTTTGTGTCTTTCTTGGCGTGCTTGGCGCGCTTGGCGGTTCCAAAGACCCCACCATCGGCCAAAGCCCCCACCACCCATCGCCGCGCAGCCGGGGCGAAGCCCCCCGGATGTCGCACCGCGCGCCGCGCGCGCCCCCGCCCTGCTCCTGTCTATCAACAGCGCTTCCAGCGCGAACCGGCCGGCCCGATCGATCGCGCTCCCAGCGGAATCGGCTGCGACCCATCGCGATCTCCTCGAACCCAGGCGATGCCCGAGGGTCCCCGCCGGGCACCACGAATCGATACGGTGCGTGTCCCTCCGATGCCGCGCGCAGCCGAGACATTCACGCCCTCGGGCACCGCGGCGAGCTCGGCCAGGTGCTCGAGGCGTTCCTGACCGACGTCGCGGGCCGCGGGCTCCCTGGCCACGGCCCGTGGTGGTGTCGGTGCGCGAGACGCCCCGGGGCGTGCAGCTGTCGATCCTGGACGTCGGCTTCGGCCTGGGGTTGCCCGAGTCGGCGCTCCAGCGCGTGCTCACCGCCCCTGGCTCCGCGCCGGCCGGCCTGGAGCTGCTCGGCCGGCTGATCCTGGCGGTCGAGGCGACCGCGCCTGAACCTGGTTCGCTAGGATGTTGGCGGGCCGGGGGGCGTCGGCAGCGCCAACCCCCTGGCGGCACCGCTCGGTGCAGACCTCCCCCGCGGAGATATACCTGGTTGAATGCACCACCTCTCACAGACAGGCGAGCGAGGTTAGGCTATCGATGTTCGTCGAAAGAGGCTACGCGCTCCTCGAGAAGATCGAGGAACACGCCGATTTCAGCTTGATCCGCGCGTACCGCGAGGGCGACGGTGTCCCCGTCTTGCTGAAAGTCCTGCGCGCGGAGCGAGCGACCCGCGCCGACATCGCGCGCTTCAAGCACCAGTGCGAGCGCATCGCGCAGCTCGCCTCACCCCGCCTCGTCGCCCTGCACGCCGTCGAGGAGCTCGCCGGCGCCCTGATTGTCGTCCTCGAGGACTTCCCGGGCCGCGCTCTCGCGCGGCTCCTCGCCGCGCGCCCGTCGCGCACAATGCCGCTCTGCGAGGCGCTCGATCTCACGGCCGCGCTCGCCGAAGGCCTCGCCGCCGTCCACGCCGCAGGGCTCATCCACCGCGATCTGCGCCCGCACAACGTGCTCGTCGGCGCAGGGGGCGCGGTCAAGATCACGAGCTTCGGCGTCGACGCCGAGATCACCCGCGCCCACGAGCGGCTCTACGCGCCGGCGGTGATCGCCGACGTGCTGCCCTATGTCTCCCCCGAGCAGACGGGCCGCATGAACCGCGGCGTCGACTACCGGACGGACCTCTACGCGCTCGGCGTCATCCTTTACCAGTTGCTCGCGGGGCAGCGCCCCTTCGAGGCCCTGGACCCGATGGAGCTCATCCACGCGCACCTCGCCCTCGCCCCCGCGCCGCCGTCCCGCGTCGATCCGACGATCCCCGACGCCGTCTCCGGCGTCGTGCTCAAGCTGCTCGCGAAGAACGCCGAGGACCGCTATCAGAGCGCCGAGGGCCTGCTCGCCGACCTCGAACGCTGCCGCGAGGCCCTGCGCGGCACGGGGACGATCGAGCCCTTCGTCGCGGGCCAGCACGATCGCCAGGACCTGTTCCGGATCCACCAGAAGCTCTACGGCCGCGAGCAGGACATCGAGGCGCTGACCGCCGCCTTCGAGCGCGCGCTCGAGGGCAGCCGCGAGAGCGTCCTCGTCTCCGGCTACTCGGGCATCGGAAAGTCCTCGCTCGTGCAGGAGATCTTGAAGCCCCTCGCGCGCCAGAAGGGCTATTTCACGAGCGGCAAGTACGACCAGTACAACCGCGACGCGCCCTACAGCGCGGTGATCCAGGCCTTCGACGGCCTCGTGCGGCAGCTCCTCACCGAGAGCGAGGCGCGCATCGAGCGCTGGCGCAGCGCGATCCTCGAGGCGCTCGGGCCGAACGCGCAGGTCGTCTGCGACGTCATCCCCTCGCTCTGCCATGTGATCGGCGCGCAGCCGCCCGTGCCGGCGCTCGGCCCGCTCGAGGCCCAGAGCCGCATGAGCCGGTGTTTCTTGCTGTTCGTCTCGGTGTTCGCGCGCGGTGCGCACCCGCTCGTCCTGTTCCTCGACGATCTTCAGTGGATCGACCCCGCGAGCCTGGGGCTGCTCCGCACGCTCCTCGCCGACGACTCGCTCGAAGCGCTCTTCTTCTGCGGCGCCTACCGCGACAACGAGGTGTCGCCCGGGCACCCGTTCGTCCGTGCCATCGAGGAGCTCAAGCACGCCGGGCTCGTCGTGCACGACATCGTCCTCGCCCCGCTCGCGCGCCCCCACCTGCTCCAGATGCTCTCGGACAGCCTCGCGTGCGACGACTGCGGGCCGCTCGCCGACGCGGTGCAGAAGAAGACGGGCGGCAACCCGTTCTTCGTCAAAGAGTTCGTCCGGTCGCTGCACGTTCACGACGTGCTCACGTTCGCTGCCGGGTCAGGCTGGCGCTGGGATCTCGCCAGGATCGATGCGCTCGCGTACACGGACAATGTCGTCGACCTCATGGTGCGCGCCATCGCGCGCCTGCCGCCGGAGGCGGTGGAGGCGCTCAAGCTCGCCGCGGCGATCGGCAGCCGGTTCGAGCTCGACATGCTCGCCACGGTGAGCGAGTGCTCGCCGGAAGAGGCGTACGGCCGCATCGATCCCGCCGTCGGCGAGGGGCTCGTGCTGGCCGTGCGCGACGGCTATCGCTTCGCCCATGACAAGGTCCAGGAGGGCGCCTACGCCATGATCCCGGAGGCGGACCGGCCCGCCTTCCACCTCCGGATCGGCCGGCTGCTCGCGGGCAAGCTCGACCTCTCCGAGAGCCAGAGCCTCTTCGATGTCGTCGGCCACCTGAACAGCGCGGGCGACCTCGTGTCGGACCCCGCGGAGCGCCTTTCCCTCGCCCGCATGAGCCTCGATGCCGCCCGCCGCGCCGAGGACGCGTCCGCCTTCGGCGCGGCCTTGCGCTACCTGAAGCTCGGTCTTCTGCGCCTTCCGGAGGACGCCTGGACGTCGCAGTACCCGCTTCGCCTCGAGTACGGGATGAAGACGGGCCTCATGCTCTCGCTCTGTGGTCGGCACGACGACGCCCTCGCGCTCCTGTCCGATTGCCTGGAGCGTGCCGTGGATCGGCTCGATCGCACCGAGGTGCTGCGGCATAAGATGAACGTGCAGGTGCTGAAGAGCGACCTGCCCGCCGCGCTCGCGGAAGGGCTCGCGGCCCTGCGCCCGTTCGGGCTCGACTTGCCCCCCTTCCCTGACGAAACCATGGTCGACGCCCAGATCCGTGCGACGATGGCCCTCGTCCGGGAAAAGACGCTGGAAGCGCTGCCCGACCTGCCGCCGCTCGCGGACCCGGAGTTCCGCGCCATGCAGGACGTGCTCCAGGAGCTCTCTTGTCCGTGCTGGTTCTTGAGCCCCAACAACCTCGTCATCACGGTCGCGAAGCTCGTCGAGAACACGCTCCGCCACGGGCGATCGGCGCACGCGATCTACGGCTGCATCACCTTCGGGGTGTTTCTCTGCGGTCGTGGCGACATCGAGCTCGGCTACCGCTTCGGCCGCGCCGCCATCGACCTTTCGGCGCGCTACCCGGACAAGAAGTCCGATGCGATGCTCTGGAACCAGTGGGGCGCCTGGTTGCAGCACTGGAAAGAGGGCTACCCTGTCTGCAGGGAGTCGCTGCTCGTCGCCATACACGCCGGGCTCGAGACGGGCCAGTACATCTGGGCGTTCTACAGCGCGAAGAACGGCATCACGAACAGCCTCCTGCGCGGCCTGCCGCTCTCCGAGCTCCTCGCCGAGGCGCAGAGCTATCAGTCGATACGGAAGCTCGACAGGTGCAACACCATCACCTGGATCGTCGCCGCGGCCGGACAGCTCGCGCACCAGCTCTCGGTCGAGACCGCGCACCCGGCCAGGCTCAAGGGCGCGTGGGTCGACATCGACGAGGTGCTCGAGGAGTGCCGCCGGATCGACAACCAGGGCTCGCTCTTCTTCGGCTACTTCTACGTCGTTCTCCTCGGCGTCTTTCAGGGCGCGTTCGAGGAAGCGGCGCGCAGCGCGCTCGCGCTGGATATCGAGATCCCGAACGTGGCGGCCTGGCACGGCATCCCCGCGTTCCATGGCTACGCCGGCGTCGCGCTCACGCAGGCGGCGGACGTGGTCTCCCCGGACGAGCGCGCGCTCTTCCTCGCCCGCGCGGAGATCTTCGCTGAAAAACTCTCCCGCTGGGCGGACCTCTGCCCGGAGAACCTGGCGCACCGCAGCGCCCTGCTCAGCGCCGAGCTCGAGCGCGTCCGCGGCGACGCGCGCGCCGCGGCCGGGGATCGCTACGACGAGGCGATCGCCCTCGCGCAGCGCGGCGGCTACCTCCACGACGAGGCGCTCGCCAACGAGCTCGCCGGCCTCTCCTTCCGCGCGCTCGGCAAGACCACCATCGCCCGCGCCTACCTCACCGAGGCGCACAGGGCCTACGGCCGATGGGGCGCGACCGAGGCGATGCGCCGCCTCGAGCGCGCGTACCCCGACCTCGTTCCGAGCGAGATCCTCCGCGGCGCGACGCCTCCGGAGGCCGCCGCGCCCGCCTCCACCGCCCTCGACCTCGGCTCGGTGCTCAAGGCCTCCCAGGCCATCTCGGGCGAGATCGTCCTCGACCGCCTGCTCGACGCACTCATGCGCATCCTGGTCGAGAACGCCGGCGCGAGGCGGGGTTGCCTTCTCCTCGCCCGCGGCGAGACCCTGTTCTTGACGGCCGAGGCGAGGGCGGAGGGCACCCGGATCGAGGTGCGTATTCCTCGTGAGCCCGAAGCCTCCCCATCGGATCTTCCGGTCCCCCTCCTCAACTACGTCCGGCGCAGTCGGGAGAAGGTGATCCTGGACGACGGGACGGCACGAAATACCCTCGTCGCCTACGACGACCTCTATCGGTACCCCAAATCTGCCCTCTGCCTGCCCATCCTGCGGCAGGCGGAGCTCGTGGGGCTGCTCTACATGGAAAACGACCTCATCGCCGGCGCGTTCACCCAGGAGCGGCTTTCGGTGCTGGAGATGCTCTCGGCCCAGGCCGCCATCTCCATCGCCAATGCCACGCTCTACGCCGACCTCCTCCAGGAGAACAGCGAACGTCGGCGAGCCGAGCAGGCCGTGCGCGACAGCAAAGAGCTGCTGCAGTCGATCATCGACAACTCGACAGCGGTCATCTCCCTCAAGGATCTTGAGGGTCGCTACCTGATGATCAACCGGCGCTACGCCGAGCTGTTCCACGTCAGTGAGCAAGCGATCGTCGGCCGGACCGACTACGATGTCTTTCCCACGGAGCGGGCCGATGCCTACCGCGCCGTCGACCAAGACGTGCTGGCCACCGGAGCGGCGCTGCAGGCCGAGGAAGAGGCCTCCCAGGACGATGGGCTGCACACCTACCTCTCTCTCAAGTATCCCCTGTGCAACGCGGCGGGCCAGCCTTATGCCGTCTGCGGCATCTCCACCGACATCACCGAGCGCAAGCAGGCCGAGGCGGAGCGCCAGGCCCGCAAGACGGCCGAAGCTAGAAGCCAAGCGAAGACCGAGTTTCTGAGGAACATGAGCCACGAGCTCCGCACGCCGCTCAACGCCATCCTCGGCTACGCCCAGCTCCTCAAGCGCTCACCGGATCTCGAAGACCGTCAGGCGGTGGGACTGAATACCATCCAGCAGAGCGGCCAGCACCTCTTGACCCTCATCAACGACCTTCTGGACCTCGCCAAGATCGAGGCGGGCAAGATCGAGCTCTACCCAGGACAGCTCGATCTCTCGGCCTTCCTGACGGCCGCCGCCGACATCATCCGCGTCAGGGCGGAGCAGAAGAGCCTTTACTTCGTTTACGAGGTCACGCCCCACCTGCCCCAGGCGGTGCTGGCCGACGAGAAGCGCCTGCGCCAGGTGCTGCTCAACCTCCTGGGCAACGCGGTGACATTCACCGATCGGGGGCGGGTGCGCTTCGGGGTGCAGGTGCTGGCCCAGGACGAGACCGGGGCGCGCCTGCGCTTCGAGGTGGAGGATACCGGCGTCGGAATGACGCCGGAGCAGCTGGGAAAGCTCTTCCAGCCTTTCGGGCGGGTGGGGAATGTGCGGCGCCGCCCGGGCACCGGCCTCGGGCTCATGATCAGCCGCCAGCTGGTGCACCTCATGGGCAGCGAGATCCAGGTGGAGAGCCGGCCCGATGAAGGCAGCCGGTTCTGGTTCGACGCGACCTTGCCGGTGGCCGAGCTCGCGAGACCCCTCCGGCCTTCCGAGCGGGTCACCGTCGGCTACGAGGGGCCGCGCCGGAAGGTGCTGGTCGCCGACGATGCGGCGGGCAATCGGGCGGTGCTTCTGGGCCTGATGAGCGGCCTGGGCTTCGAGGTCTACGAGGCGGCCAATGGCCAGGAGGCCATCGAGCAGGCGATCGCGGCGTCGCCGGATCTGGTGCTGATGGATCTGGTCATGCCGGTGATGGGCGGCCTGGAAGCCATCCATTGCATTCGTCGCGATCGCCACGCTCGGGGGCTCGCGCGGCTGCCGTTCATCGTCATCTCCGCGATCGCCAACGAGGGAGACCAGGCGGAGAGCGTCGCAGCCGGCGCCGACGCCTTCCTCACCAAGCCCATCGACCAGGAAAGCCTGCTGCGGATCCTCGGCGCCCAGCTCGGGCTCACCTGGGTCTATGCCAGACCGGCCGAGGAGCAAGCCGGGGACGGCGGCGCCGCGGAGCTCGTGGCCCCTCCCCGGGAGGAGATGGAAGTCCTGCATGCCCTGGCCCTGCAGGGCAACATGCGCGACATCCGAAATCGGGCGGCCTACCTCACCACCCTGGGCGAGTCCTACCGCCCGTTCGCAGACCGCCTGGATCGGCTGGCCCAGGACTACCAGTCCCAGGCGATCCTCACCCTCGTCGAGCAGCGCCTGCAGGGGGTCGAACCAAACGCGATGGTGGGGCCGGAGCTGCCGCGGTGCATGGAGGGCGGTCAGCGACCATGAGCAGCGTCACGGCCCCCGGTGACGGGCTCTATTGAATCGACAGGGTGACGGCGTCATCCGTCACGTCCGCCACATCGAGGGTTCCGGTGAAGATCGCATCGAACGTGAAGTTGCGGAGGACGAACGAATGGCGCCCCTCGCCGATCGCCGCCGTTGCATCCGAGAACGAGTGCTCCAGGCTGTCGATATGGATGTCCCCCTCGAACTCGCGCGACGCGATCCAATAGGGATCTCCCTCGACCAGCACGGGGACCAGGGCGCACGCGTCGTTGGTGGGCTCGCCGTCGATGAAGTCGGTCTCCCCGACGCCCCAGGCCCCGTCCACGAACGTCGCGCAGCCCGCCGTGGCGGCTTCGTCGGCAGCGATCGCGAGCTCCGTCGTATCGAGGCTGCTGCCGCCCGCCCCGCCGCCGCCTTCCGCAGTGCCGCCCGCACCTGCGCCGCCGCCGCCTTCCGCAGTGCCGCCCGCGCCCGCGCCGCCGCCGCCTTCCGCACTGCCGCCCGTGCCCGCGCCGCCGCCACCTTCGGCACTGCCGCCCGCGCCCGTGCCTGCGCCTCCGCCTTCCGCATTGCCGCCCGCGCCCGCGCCGCCGCCGCCTTCGGCACTGCCGCTCGTGCCCGCGCCGCCGCCACCTTCGGCGTGACCGCCCGCGCCAGCGCCGCCGCTACCAAAGCTGACCTCGTCATCCCCGCAGGCAACCAGCAAGCACCCAAGAAAGACGATCGATATCCACTTCATTCGCACCTCGGCTCTCTGTGACGCGCGGCAGCGTAACATGAGCCACAAGGACGCCCCAGATATCGGCCCGGACGGCTGAGCCCGCAATCTCGCGACACACGCCCGGCGGTCGCGCCGATGGGCGGGATGTCGCCCGCGCCGCTCCGTGATGGAGCCTTCGTCACCTGTCGAAGGAAGGATGCTCGCCGACGCGGAATGACGCTCGATGCATCGCCAGCGCCGCGGAGCGCGTCCGGCGAGGACGGCCGCCGCTCCCCGCCCCCTGCCGCGCTTCTTCTCGGCTCTCAGCCCCTCAGGACCCGATCCGGATCCGCTTCTTCAGCGCGGCGAGCTCGTCGTCGACCGCCGCCCCGCCCGGCTTGTCCGCGCTGCCGCCGCCGGCGCCGCCGCGGCCGTGCTCCAGCTGGGCGAACTTCGCCTCCAGCTCGGCCGCCGACAGCCCGCCGCCGGAGATCGCCTCCTCGATCTCGCGCGACGCCGCGACCTGCGCCACCTGCCCCTCGACCTGCTCCTCCATCCGCCGGAACTCGGAGAAAGCGCTCTGGCCGCCCCGCGCCCCGAGCCCCTCGGCGCCGCCGCCGGCGCGCTGCTGCTGGATCTGCGCCGCCAGCGTGCCCTTCCGCGCCTGGAACTCCTCCTGCTTGGCCTCCATGCGCTCGAGCTCGGTCTTCATCGAGAGCACCGCCGAGCGCTGCTCCGCGCGCATCGCCTCGGCGCGGTCGCGCTCGCCCACCACGCGCTTCTTCTGCACGAGCGCCTCGCGGGCGAGCTTCTCGTCGTTCGCCTTCAGCGCGAGCTCGGCGCGCTTCTCCCACTTCTCCGCCTCGGCGTCGAGCTCGTCGACCTTCTTGCGCAGCACCTTCTCGGCCGCCACCGCGTCGACCAGCTCCTTCCGCGCCGCGCGGACCTGGTCCTTCATCTCCTCGACGATGAGATCCAGCGACTTTTTCGGATCTTCCGCCTTGTCGAGGAGCGCGTTGACGTTGCTCGAGATGACCTTTCCCATCCGGTCGAAGATGCCCATGCCGCTAGCGTGCACCGCCCCGCCGCGCCTGTAAAGCGCCCGCGCGCGGGGCCGCAGGCGCCCCCGCGGCCCCGGGGAGACCGGCGATCAGGGCGGCGGCGGGTACGCCGGACCGAAGCTCGACTCCACCGACGACCGCGTCGTCAGCAGCGGCGTCTTCAGCGTCTCGTCCTCGTACAGCGGCCTCACCACGCAGGTGTCCTCCCCGCACTCCCCCCCGTCGACGAACGCGACGTCGGCGACCAGCCAGTACCGGGTGCTCCCGTCGGCCGGCGCGAACGTGACGGGCGCCTCCGGGTCGTAGAACCCGGTCGGGCCGAGATCCGCCCCGAGGGAGCCATTGCAGAAGATCTTGATCCGCGGATGGACCGCGTAGTTCCGGCCATGAGCCGAGTAGTAATGGACGCCGATCCGCGTCCACTGGCCGAACGGCGGAAAATCCACGTTGATGTTCTCGGGCGCGCAAAAATCATCGCTGTCCGGGTTCGTGACGTCGGGGTCGCACGTGATGTTGTCGATGTCGAGCCGCGGGTTGTAGCAACCCTGATCGAGATCGCGCCACGCCTGCCCGGCGCCGCGAGGGGCGTAATAACACGTGTTCTTGGCCTCCTCCGGGTCCGCATACCAGCTCACCGGCTCCGGCGGAGACGCGCCGTCGCTGAACCACCGGAGCTCCGGATCCGACCCCAGCGTGTCCACGGTGCAGTTGTTGTAGCCGCAGTCGTTCGGCGAGCCGGAGACCGCCCACGGCTGCGTGTCGCCCGGCTTGTGCAGGTGCAGATCGAGATCCACCCCCTGGCCGCCGAGGTCGTGCTCCCACTCGAGCTCGACCCGCAGGCCGGGCGCGCCGACGTAAAGGGCATACTCGCAGGAGTCGGTCGCGCCGTCCGCGAGGCGCTTCGTGTAGACGACCTTGTACTCCCCCGACTGGAGCGGCTTGTAATCATCCGCCGGGCTCGCTCCGGACACCGCCGGACAGGGATCGATGCCCGCGGGGCAAACGACGCTCCAGGTCTCCGAGCCAGGCTCGGCGTCCACGCTGAACGTGCCTGTCCCCTCCTTCAGATCCACGTTCGCGAACGGAGGCACCCTCAGCGCGTGGCACCCCGCGGGGTTCTCGCTGAAGCAGGCCTCGGTCGCGTGGCTGCCGCCGACGCACGGCCCCCAGACCCCCACCTCGTTGCAAAGCTCGGTGCCAGGAAAACACCCCTCCGCCGCGCGGTACGAAGGATCGCCCATGAAGCACGCGTGCGCCTGCCCCGCGACGCAGGAGCACGTCTCGTCGACCTGACCGTCGCAGTCGTCGTCGAGGCCGAGGTGGTTGAGATCGCAGAGCTCCTCGGGACCGCACTGGGTCCCGCACGGGTTCACGGCGGCATCGCCGCCGCCGCCGTCGTCTCCGCCAGGGGCAGCCCCGCCAAGGCCGTCATCCGGAACGAAATCGCCGCTGCCGCTGCTGCCCTCGGGCGCGCCGCCGCCGCCCGCGCCGCCTCCGCCGTCCCCGGGCGCGCCGCCGCTCGCGCCGAGCTCGGGGCGCGGGCCCGAGGCGTGGCAGCCGACCGCGACGAACACACCCGATGTCGCGGCCCCGAGAAATGCGAGGAGCGCAGAGGAGACGCCGAGATGACGCATGAAACCTCCATGTCTCGCCAGCGCGCGGTGGTGCGGCTCGGGCAGGCAGGCGCGCCCGGCGAGACACCGGCGATGAACAGCGAGGTTCCTGGTTTAGCAGACTTGGCGAGATACCAAAGCTCGCACGAGCGTAATCAAAGCACGCTCGTGAGAACGGATGTCCCGACGCCCTCTCCGGGCATATGTCGCCGGACGGTGGGTGTCAGTCCGTCGCGCGCGGACCCCTCGCGGCCTCGGCGGCGAGCGCCGCCTGCGCCGCGGCGAGGCGGGCGATGGGGACGCGGAACGGGGAGCAAGACACGTAGTCGAGCCCTGCCCTCTCGAAGAACGCAATCGAGCTCGGATCGCCGCCGTGCTCGCCGCAGATGCCGAGCTTCAGCCCGGGCCGCGCCGCGCGCCCTCGATCCCGCCCGATCTCGACGAGCTCTCCGACGCCGGGCACGTCCAGCGACTGGAACGGATCCTTCGCGAAGATGCCGGCCTCGACGTACGCGCCGAGGAACCGGCCCGCGTCGTCGCGCGAGATGCCCAGGGTCGTCTGCGTGAGGTCGTTCGTGCCGAAGCTGAAGAACTCGGCCTCCTCGGCCAGCTCGCCGGCCCTGAGCGCGGCGCGCGGGAGCTCGATCATCGTCCCGAACCGGACGTCGATCCGCCGCCCCTTCTCGGCGAAGACCTTCTCCGCGACCCCCTCGACGAGCGCGCGCGTGAGGGCGAGCTCGCGCCGGGTCATGCTGAGCGGGATCATGATCTCCGGCTCCACCTCGATGCCCGCCGCCGCGACCTCGCACGCCGCCTCTAGGATGGCGCGCGCCTGCATCTCGTAGATCTCGGGCGACGTGATCGCCAGCCGGCAGCCGCGGTGGCCGAGCATGGGGTTGTACTCGGCGAGCTCCGCGCTCTTGCGCTGGAGATCCTCCGCGGAGACGCCCGTCGCCCTCGAGAGCTGCTGGAGCTGCGCCTCGTCCTGCGGCAAGAACTCGTGCAGCGGCGGATCGAGCAGCCGGATCGTCACCGGCAGCCCGGCCATCTCCCGGAAGACGCCCACGAAATCGCTGCGCTGGAACGGGAGCAGCTTCGCGAGCGCGCGCCGCCGCCCGAGCTCGCCGTCCGCGAGGATCATCTCCCGCACCGCCTGGATGCGCTCCTCGTCGAAGAACATGTGCTCGGTGCGGCAGAGCCCGATGCCCTCCGCGCCGAAGTTGCGCGCCGTCCTCGCGTCGTGCGGCGTGTCGGCGTTCGACCGCACCCTGAGGCGCCGGACCGCGTCGGCCCAGGCCATGAGCTCCTCGAACTCGCCGCTCAGCGCCGCCGGGATGGTCGGCACCGCCCCGAGGTAAACGGTGCCGGTGCCGCCGTCGAGCGTGATCAGGTCGCCGTCCTTCACCGTGATCGTGCCGGTCGCGCGCCCGTGATCGTCGTAGATCGTCACCGCCATCCGGCCCTGGCTCACGCTGATGGCCGAGCAGCCGGCGACGCAGCTCTTGCCCATCCCCCGCGCCACCACGGCCGCGTGGCTCGTCATGCCGCCGCGGGCCGTCAGGATGCCGCGCGCCGCCTTCATGCCGTGGATGTCCTCCGGCGACGTCTCGGAGCGCACGAGGATCACCGCCCTGCCCTGGCCGGCGCGCCGCTCCGCCTCGTCCGCGCTGAACACCACCTGCCCCGTCGCCGCCCCGGGGCTCGCCGGCAGGCCGCGCGCGAGCAGCTGCTTCGGCGCGCTCGGGTCGATGCTCGGGTGCAGCAGCTGATCGATCGAGCCCGGATCCACCCGCAGGATCGCCTCCCGCTGGCTGATCAGGCCCTCCTTGGCCATCTCGACCGCGATGCGCACGGCCGCGCGGCCCGTGCGCTTGGCGGTGCGGCACTGGAGCAGGAAGAGCTCGCCCTGCTGGATCGTGAACTCCAGGTCCTGCACGTCGCGGAAGTGCTGCTCGAGCTTGCCCTGCACCTCGACGAGCGCCGCGTACGCCGCGGGCATCCGCGCCTCGAGCGAGCTCTCGTCGTCTACACCGCCGCCCTCGCCCGTGCCCGCGCCCGTGATCGACAGCGGGTGCGGCGTGCGCACCCCCGCGACGACGTCCTCGCCCTGCGCGTTGGGGAGCCACTCGCCATAGAAGCGCCGCTCTCCGGTCGACGGATCGCGCGTGAACGCGACCCCCGTGCCGGAGTCGTCACCCAGGTTGCCGAACACCATCACCTGGACGGTGCAAGCCGTCCCCCAGGCCTCCGGGATATCGTGCATCTTCCGGTATACCTGGGCCCGGTGGTTCTTCCAGCTATCGAATACGGCGCCGATCGCCCCCCAGAGCTGCGCGTAGGGCTCGTCGGGGAACGGGCGGCCCGTCGCCCCGAGGACGATATCCTTCTGCCGCTGGATCAAGGCCGCGAGCGACTCCGGATCGAGCTGGGAGTCGGGCACCTTGCGCTCGAGCTCGGCCGAGTTCAGGCGCGTCGCGTCGACGCCGAGCTTCGCGGCGGCCTGCCTGCGCGCGCGGCCGAGCGCCTCCTCGAAGCGGTCGCGGGGCACGCCGAGCACGATATCGGCATACGCCAGGATGAACCGCCGATAGGCGTCGAGCGCGAATCGCTCGCTGCCCGTTCGCCGCGCGAGCCCCCGCGCGATCTCGTCGTTCAGGCCGAGGTTCAGGATGGTATCCATCATTCCCGGCATGGACGCGCGCGCGCCCGAGCGGACCGACACGAGCAGCGGCGCCTCGGGGCTGCCGAACCCCGCGCCGCGCAGCGACTCCAGCCGGCCGATCGCCGCCTTGATCTCGTCCTCGACGCCGGCGGGGAGCGCCTTCCCTGAAGCGTAGTAGGCGTTGCAGACCTCGGTGGTGACCGTGAAGCCCGGCGGCACGGGGATGCCGAGGCGGGTCATCTCCGCGAGCCCCGCGCCCTTTCCGCCGAGCAGATCCTTCTGCTGAGCGTCCCCGTCCGCCTGCCCTGCGCCGAAGAAGTATATCGATCTCCCCATGGCGGGCGCACGCTAGACCGTCCTCGCAGTCAGGTCGAGAGCCCTCGAACCGCGGAATGGAGGCCCGACGGACGGCCGGCCGCCGACGTCCCCTGTCGGATCCAGAGCCGTCGGAACCGCGGCGTGCACCTCACAAAAATACCGGCCCTCGACGGCAGACGAGCTATGAAGCCGCGCATGAAGCGCTTTTCCCTCGTCCTCGTTGCGATGCTCGCCGTCCCCCTCACCGCGTGCGACCAGAAGCCCGCCTCACAGGCGACCGCCGACGCGCCGGTGAGCGTCTCGGTCAACCAGGCCCCGCCGCCGCCGCCCACCCCCGAGCCCCCCGCCGCGCCGCAGCAGCCCGAAGAGCCCGCCGGCCTGCCCGCGCCGCCGGACGTCGCGGCGCCGCCCGCCGACGCGCAGAAGACCGCATCGGGCCTCGCGTTCAAGGTGCTGGCGCCGAGCAAGGAGAAGGCGCATCCCGGCCCGGACGACAAGGTGACGGTCCACTACACGGGGTGGACCACGGACGGGAAGATGTTCGACAGCTCCATCGTCCGCAACGAGCCGGCCACCTTCCCGGTGGGCGGCGTGATCAAGGGGTGGACGGAAGCGCTCCAGCTCATGAGCAAGGGCGAGAAGCGCCGCCTCTGGATCCCTGGGGACCTCGCCTATGGCGACAAGCCGACCCGCCCGGGCGCCCCGGCCGGAATGCTGGTGTTCGACGTCGAGCTGCTCGACTTCGCCCCCGCGCCGAAGCCGCCGCCCGCGCCGAAGGACGTGAAGGCGGCGCCGAAGACCGCCACGAAGACCGCCTCCGGGCTCGCCTACCAGGTCCTGCAGAAGGGCACGGGCACCGAGCACCCGAAGCCGACGAGCCGCGCCACCGTCCACTACACGGGCTGGACGACCGACGGGAAGATGTTCGACAGCTCGATCGTCCGCGACGAACCGGCCACCTTCCCGGTGGGTGGCGTGATCAAGGGGTGGACCGAGGGCTTACAGCTGATGGTGAAAGGCGAGAAGGCGCGATTCTGGATACCGGCCGACCTCGCTTACGGCGACAAGCCCACACGCCCCGGCGCGCCCGCCGGCATGCTGGTATTCGACGTCGAGCTGATCGACTTTCGCTGAGCCGTCGGCCGGCGCTTTACAACCGGCCGACTGCCTGGTCACATGATCGCTGCGAGCGGCCAGGCATGCTGACATCCATCCGACTCAGGAACTTCAAGAGCTTCGCCGATCAAACGGTGGAGCTGGCCCCCTTCACGCTGCTGCTCGGGGCCAACGGCTCCGGGAAGAGCAACTTCCTCGACGCCCTGCGTTTCCTGCAGGGCGTCGGGCTGGATCTACCCCTGTGCGACATCTTCCGCGGCCGCGTCGACGGCAAGCGCGAGGTGTGGCCGGGCCTGCGCGGCGGCACGCACGGGGCCACGCACAGGGGCGCCAAATCGTTCACCATCGAGAGCCGATGGGCGATCGGGAAGGAGGAGCTCACACACAAGATCACGTGTCAGGTCGAGCCTGACGTGATCGTGGAGCACGAGTCGCTCGAGGCGAAGTCGGCCGGGGGCACGCTCTTCGACACGCCGGCGTCGGCGCTGAAGGGGCTGGAGGGGTTCGCCTCGGGCGGAGCGATGAAGGCGGCGTCGAAGAAGGGCCGCTCGATGCGGATCGCGTCGATGGATCGCAACCCCGCGCGGCGCAGCCTGCTCGGCCAGATAGAGCACCACCGCGGGCGCGGCGACGACGTGAGCCTCGCGGACGTCATCGCGCTCTGCAACGCGCTCCAGGTCGCGATGCGGAGCACGCTGTCGCTCGACATCGATCCTTCGCGGATGAGGGGTTACGTGCCGCACGAGATAGAGAACCTCGGCGCCGGCGGGCAGAACCTCTCCGCCGTGCTCCGCTGGCTCTGCCAGGAGGCCGAGCACAAGGCCGATGTGCTCGGCTGGGTGCGCTCGATCTTCGCGCCCGAGATAGAAGATATCGAGTTCGCGGAGACGGGCCTCGGCGACGTCATGATGGTGCTCGTCGAGAAGGGCGGCGCCCGCGTCCCGGCGCCGAGCCTCCCGGACGGCGCGCTGCGCGCGCTCGGCAAGATCGCCGGCGTGCTCACCGCGCCGGAGGGCTCGCTCCTCCTCGTGGAGGACCCGGACGCCGGCATGCACCCCGAGCGCGCCGGCCTGCTCGCGCAGCTCTTCGAGGGGGCGGCGCGGCCCTCCGTCTGCCAGATCGTGGCGACGACGCACTCGCCAGCGCTGCTCCGGGGGGTGTCGAAGCAGGGCCTCAGCCGCGCGATCGCGTTCCAGCGCGACCCCGAGACCTCCGCCACGACGACGCGCCGCCTCGCCGACCTCCCGCGCTTCGAGGACATGGCCGAGCGCGACCCGGGAGAGCTGCTCTCCTCGAAGGCGCTCTCCGCGTAGACGCGACGAACCAAGCCCCGTACAGCTCTATCATTGCATTGCAGTGTCGCGAGCTCGCGATAACGATAAGCATTTTCATTTTCTGAAATGCGTTGTGGATGGTAACGATGCCATCTAGGGTCCTCCGCGAGTTGACGGCGCGGCGCTCGCCGCGCGAACACAGCGTCAAAGAGGTCCTCACATGCTTTCCCAGAAAACTGCACTTCAACTGGTCCTCTGTCTGACCATCGGGTTCTCGGCGGCTGCCTGCTCTGACGACGGTGGCGAGACGGGCAACAGCACAAGCACCTCGAGCAGCAGCTCGACCAGCGGCTCGACCAGCAGCAGCTCGGGCCAGGGCGGCGGCACCGGCGGGACCGACGGACAGGGCGGCGCCGGCGGCGCGGATGTCGGCACGGGCGGCCAGGGCGGCGGCACCGGCGGCGCGGATGTCGGCACGGGCGGCCAGGGCGGCGGCACCGGCGGCGCTGGCACCGGCGGCGAAGGCGGCTCCGCCACCCCCGGCGATCCCGCGTGCGGCGCGGACACCGCGACCTTCGCCGATGTGCGGCCGATCCTGCAGACGAACTGCGCGGGGTGCCACGGCAATAACGGCCCTGCGTCCGGCGGCCTCGATCTCCGCGCGAACGCGGCCCACGACGGGCTCGTCGAGCACGACAGCGCGACCTGCGCCGGCAGGGTGCTCGTCGTGCCGGGCAAGCCGAGCGAGAGCTACATCATCAACCTGCTGAACGGCAAGGACCTCTGCGCCGACGGCAAGCGCATGCCCCCGCCCCCGAACCAGGCCCTGTCCGCGGCCAATATCAAGAAGATCAACGACTGGATCTGCGCCGGCGCTCCCGAGTGAGCCGCTCTGCCCAGCTCAGCGCATCTCCCGACAGCGCAGGCTCTCAGTAGACCTTGCAGCGCGCGCCGCCCGCGGCGCGCGCATACGGGATCTTCGCGCTTCTCCCCTTCACGTAGATCGCCCCGCCCGGAGCGGGCCTCGGGATCACGGCGCCTGTCGCGAGCGGCCGCCCGGTGGGCAGCTCCTCGACCTCGATGACGATATCGTTCCCTTCCTGATCGACCGCCGAGATCGAGGGCCGCCGGCTCTCCTCGTCGGCGGCGCCGCCCGGGCAGGGCACCCCGCGCGCGCTCAGGGCGATGGCCAGCGTATTTGCCGAGGTCTCCGGCGCGCCGGCCGCCCACTGGAACCTGGGGTCGCGCGCCTCCCCCACCTCCACGGCCAGGCAGCTGCAGCGCTCCTTGCGCGACTCGGCGCGCGCGAGCGAGAGATCGTGCCGCACGCCCACCCACGACGAGGGCGCCCGCTCCTCGGGCGTGGACGGGGCGCCGCCGAAATCGTCGGGCTCGCCGAAAGCCCTGCGCGGCGCCTTCTTCTTCGCGCCCGCCTGATCCTCCGGCGCGGCGGGATCGACGGCGTTGCCTTCCCAGAACGCCGCGGCGCCCGCGTGCTGGTTGCCGCCGCAGGCGGCGAGGAGGAAGACTCCGGAGAGGAGCGCAGCGAAGCGTGCAATCTGGACGCCCGAGGGGAGCATGCAGTGCGATCTTCGCACCGGCGCCGCCGGCGGCCAAGGTTTGTGCTGAGTCGGAGGGAGAAGAGAGAGAAGCGCTGCTAGGCGGGGACACACACGCTGCGCGCCGGAAGCCCGGCGCGCAGCGCAGGAGCCTTCACTTCGGCTTGATCTCGGTCAGGACGAGCAGGTAGTCCGGCGAGTTGTTCGGCGACAGCTTCGCGTACGGGTTCTCCTTGCTGGGCCACCCGACGAAGCGCTTCGTGCTGTACTCGCCCCAGGACGGGTTCTTGAACAGCGGGATGACCGGCACCTGCTGGGCGTAGATCATCTGGAGATCGTCGACGATGGCCTTCTGCTCCGCCGGATCCGTCGCGGCCGCGAACTTCTTGAACAGCGGCTCGGCCTCCTTGGCGGCGAAGCGGTGCCAGTTGCGGTTCGAGACCTCGTTGACGGGCTTCACGAACTCCGGGGCCATGAGATCGCGGTAGTAGTTGAACGGCGTGGGCTCGGTGTTGGTCCAGCCCATCGACATGTCGAACGTGCCCTTCTGGAGCGCCTCGAAGAACGCGCTGAAGTCGTAGGTCTTCAGCGTGGCGTCGATGCCAACGGCCTTCAGGCTCTGCGCGGTGATCTGGACGGCGCGCACCCAGTCGGACCAGCCGGTCACGACGTTGATGTCGAACTTCAGCGGCTTGCCGTCCTTCGCGCGGATCCCGTCGGCGCCCTTGGCGTAGCCGGCCTCGTCGAGGAGGGCGTTCGCCTTGGCCACGTCGAAGGTCGTCCAGTCGCCGGCCGCGGCAGCCTTGTCGCTGCGCCAGCGCCCGTAGGCGTCGTCGAGCCCGGTCCCGTCCGCGCCGACCGTGTAGCCGTTGACCGCGACCTTCGCGATCTGGGCGCGGTCGATGGCCATGCTGATGGCCTTGCGCAGCTTGATGTCGTCGAACGGCTTCTTCGTGGCGTTCGGGTAGAGCGTCACGGTGCCGCCGACGAGCGGGAACCAGTAGTGGTTGTTCTCCGGGTCCTTGGCGACGTAGGTCTTGTCGATGTCGGGCACGAAGTTGCCGGCCCAGTCGACCTCGCCGTTGATGAGCGCCAGGTTCGCCTGGTCGTTGCCCGGGTACGCCGGGAAGCGGAGCCCCTCGACCGCCGGCTTGCCCTTCTGCCAGTAGTTCGGGTTCTTGCCGAGCTCGTAGATCTGGTTCTGGAAGGTCTTCACCTCGGTGAAGGGGCCCGTCGCGACCGGGTTCTCGTTCGTGAACGTGACCGGGTCGGCGACGTCCTTCCACTTGTGCTCCGGCACGATCGGCTGATGGCCGATGTAGGTGAGGCCGGGGACGAACGCCTCCTTGAAGACGAACTCGACCGAGGTGTCGCTCTTGGCCTCGACCGATTCGATGAGCTTCCACACGCCCGTGAGATCGAGCGCCGGGAACTTCTTGAGGAGGCCGAACGTGAACGCGACGTCCTTCGCCGAGAAGGGTTGTCCGTCAGACCACTTGACTTCGGAGCGGGTCGTGAAGGTGAGCTTCTTGTTCGAGTCGCTCCACTCGTACTTCGTGGCGAGCCACGGGACGTACTCGCCCTTCATCGTGTTGTACACGATCATGGGCTCGTAGATGCCCGCGACGGTGGGGAAGCGCGTGGCCCCCTCGCCGAGCAGGGGGTTGAAGTTACGAACCCAGGACGCCTGCTGCTCCCTGGAGATGGTGACGAACTTCGCGCCGCCCTTCGCATCGCCCTTCGCGCCCGCAGCGCCGGCAGCGGGCCCGGCCGAGCCCGCGGGCCCCGCGGCACCGGACTCGGGCCCCTTGTTGTCGCAGGCCGCCGTGGCGCCGACAGATAGGACGAGCGCCGAAAGGGCAAAAATGCGGCGCGACATGGATCGACTCTTCATAAGCTTGCTCCCTACGCGGCGACCTCGGTCGCCCACGACGATCCTCTTTCTCGACCGACAGCTCGCAGCGCCGCAGCGCAGCGACAACAGCAGACCGTACGGCGGCGCCACGGATGAGCCGCGACTGCGGCAACCTGACGCCGGCGCACTCTACCGGCCGACGTAGAGAAGTGTCAACCTGACGAATCGAGGGATTCCCCGGCCCCCGCGCCGCCCGCGACCTGATCGGATGCGCACGCCGGGGCCCGCGGCGCACCGCAGCAAGCGGCGCGCGCTCCTTCCTGTGCGCTCCTACCCGAGCGATCCCGCACGTTCCCGCGCGCGCTCAGAACTCGGCCGGATCGCTGTAGGTCCCCAGGACGTCGCGCAGCACGTCGCAGATCTCCTGCTCGGTCGCGTAGGCGCTGGCCGCCGCGATGAGGGGCGGCATCAGGTTATCGGGGCCCCGCGCGGCGCTCCGCACGTCGGCCAGGGCGCTCCGCACCCGGTCCTGGTCGCGTTGGGCCTTGACCCGGGCCAGGTTCTCGCACTGCACGCGCTGCACCTCCTCGTCGATGCGGAGGAGGGGGATCGTCTTCTCGCCCGCCGCGGCGTAGCGGTTGACCCCCACCATGATCCGCTCGTTCGATTCCAGCTCTCGTTGAAATCTGTAGGCCGAGGCGGCGATCTCGCGCTGCGGATACCCCTTCTCGATGGCGGCCACCATCCCGCCCATCTCGTCGATCCGCTGGATGTAAGCGAGGGCCTCCTTCTCCAGGCGGTCTGTGAGCCACTCCACGTAGTAGCTGCCGCCGAGCGGATCGATGGTGTTCGCGACCCCGCTCTCGTGGGCGATGATCTGCTGGGTCCGGAGGGCGATGGTCACGCTCTCCTCGGTCGGGAGCGCGTACGTCTCGTCGAGCGAGTTCGTGTGGAGCGACTGGGTGCCGCCGAGCACGGCGGCGAGCGCCTGGAGCGAGACGCGGACCACGTTGTTGTACGGCTGCTGCGCAGTCAGCGACACGCCTGCTGTCTGCGCGTGCGTCCGCAGCTTCATGCTCTCGGCCTTCTTCGCCCCGTACCGCACCTTGAGGAACCGCGCCCACATGCGGCGCGCGGCGCGGAACTTGGCGATCTCCTCGAAGAAGTCGCTGTGGACGTCGAAGAAGAACGACAGGCGCGGCGCGAAGGCGTCCACGTCGAGGCCGCGCGCGACGCAGCTCTCGACGTAGGCGAGCCCGTCCGCGAGCGTGAACGCGAGCTCCTGCGCGGCGGTCGAGCCCGCCTCCCGGATGTGGTATCCGCTGATCGACACCGAGTTCCACCGCGGCACCTCGCGCGCGCAGAACTCGATCATGTCGGTCACGATGCGCATCGCCGGGCGCGGGGGGACGAGCCAGGCGTGCTGAGCGATGAACTCCTTGAGGCAGTCGTTCTGCACGGTCCCGCCGATGCGGCTCCGCGGGATCCCGCGCTTGTCGGCGAGCGCGATATAGAACGCGAGCAGCACGGCGGCGGGGCCGTTGATGGTCATCGACGTCGTCACCTGGTCGAGCGGGATGCCGTCGAAGAGCACCTCCATGTCGCGGAGCGTGTCGACCGCGACACCGCACATCCCCACCTCGCCGAGCGACCGCGGAGAGTCGGAGTCGTAGCCCATGAGGGTCGGGAAATCGAAGGCGGTCGACAGGCCCGTCTGGCCCTCTGCGAGCAGGTATTTGAACCGCGCGTTCGTCTGCTCCGGCGTGCCGAAGCCCGCGAACATCCGCATCGTCCAGAGCCTGCCGCGGTACATCGTCGGCTGGACGCCCCGCGTGAACGGGTACTCCCCGGGCAGCCCTAGATCCGCCGCGTGGTCGACCGGCGCGTCGGCCGGGGTCGCGAGGTCGGGCACGTCGATGCCGCTCCACGTCGTGAACCGCTCGCTCCTCGGCGGGAAGCGCGCCGACGCCTCGGCGACCGGGCCCGCGCGCCACGCGGCCACCGCGCGCCGGAGCGCCGCGAGCCCTGCCTCGTCGAGCCCGAGCCCCTCTCCGCCCCCGCCGTTCGTGGAGCGGAGCGCGTCGCCGCCGCGCTCGCCGGCGTTTTCCGGGGACCCGACCGCGCGATCCGCCGCCGTCTCCGGAGGGGGTGTGAGCTCTCGAGGCGCCATGGCCGGCATTTTAGCGCGGCGGGCGCGCGATGGCGCCGACCAACGCGCTGGCGAACGCGCCGGTGCGGCGCATCACGGGCAGTCCGCGTGGAACACCGCGGAGGCGACCGGCGTCGCCCCGTCCTCCAGCGAGTCCTCGATCGCGCCCGTGATGCGGATCCCCTCCGCGGCGCAGAGCGCCGCCGCGGCGTCGGCCGGGAGCGTCCCGCCCTGAGCGCCGGTATCGACGGTGAACGCCACGGTGACATCGCTGTCCGGAGCGACCTCGACCGGAAGCGCCGCCGTGGTCTCGGCGGGGAGCGGCTCGACGATCGAGGTCTTCTGATCGGCGCTCGTGATCGCGAAGGTGCGCACCGCGACGCGGCTGGGCCCGCTGGCCCGCGCGCTCAGGTGGAGCTCCAGCGCGAAGCTCGCGGTCAGGCCGGTCCCCAGCGCGCTCGAGGAGACGGTCGCCTCGGGCGCCGCGATGGACGGCTCGACGAACACGGCAGCGTCGGTGTTGATGCAGCCGCTCGCCGTCATGGCGAGCGCCGCGGCGGCGAGCGTGGTGGCGGCGGAGCGGCTGGCTCGGGCCTTCATGGGCCCACTCTCTCCCGGCCCGACCCGTCCTGTCCAGATCGGCGGCGCCGCCCTTTCGCTCAGGGCGGCGCCGCACCTCCGCTCAGGGAGGCGGCGGGTTGACGCCCTTGGATCGGGCCAGGGCGCAGCCGAGCTCCACGTTGGTCGGCCCCTTGTCGGTCCGCACGACCTTGAACTCGACGCGCCGGTTCTTCTCCCAGGCGGCCGCGTTGTGGGCCGGATCGATCGGGCAGTACTCGCCGTAGCCCATCGAGCGGACGCTGTCCTTGTTGACGCCGCGCTGCGCGAGCGCCGCGGCGACAGCGTCCGCGCGCGCCTGGGTCAGCTTGAGGTTGTACGCGTCGGCCGAGCGCTCGTCGGCGTGCCCCTGCACCTCGATCATCGTGAACTCCGGGTGGTGCTTCAGCGTCTCGGCCACCGCCTGCACGATGCCGAACGACTCCGGGAGGATCTCGGCGCTGCCGGTCGCGAACTGGATCTTCTCGAGGATGACGATGTTGTTCTCCTCGATCACGACGCTGCCCTTGTCCGGGCAGCCGTCCTCGTCCTCGAGGCCGTTGAACGTCTCCGGATCGTTCGGGCACTTGTCGACAACGTCCGGGATGCCGTCCCTGTCGTTGTCGGGCTCCGGGCACCCGTCCTCGTCCTCGAAGTCGTCCTTGTCCTCGGGGTCGTTCGGGCACTGGTCGGACTTGTCCGGGATGCCGTCCTTGTCGTTGTCCGGATCCGGGCAGCCGTCCTTGTCCTGGAAGCCGTCGCGGTCCTCCGGGTCGTCCGGGCACTTGTCGCGCGAGTCGAGGATGCCGTCGCCGTCGCGATCGCCGTCGCTCCCCTCCGGGCAGCCGTCGTCGTCCTCGTCGCCGTCGCGGTCCTCCGGGTTGTTCGGGCAGCGGTCGTCGACATCGAGGATGCCGTCCTCGTCGTTGTCCGGATCCGGGCAGCCGTACTTCCCGGGGGGCGAGTCCGCCTTCGTGTCCTGGAAGCCGTCGTAGTCCTCGGGCTCGTCGGGGCAGTCGTCCTGATCGTCCTTGATGCCGTCGCCGTCCCGATCGCCGATCGACGGCTCGAAGACGAACCCGATGGTCCCGCGCTGCGCCGCGGCCTGGAACCCGGGCGTGTACCCGACCCCGAAGCCGAGCATGAGGAAGCTGTTCCGCTCGATGAAGAGCTTGATGCCCCCCATCGCCTCGGCCGACAGCTTCTGCTCGGCGCTGTCGCCGCCGCCGACCTGCTGGGTCAGGTAGGTCTCGACCACGAGGTCGAGCGGCGTGAGGACGCGGTAGCTCATGCCGGCCCCGGCGGTGATCAGGTCGGAGTACTCGAGGTCCCCGTGCTTGAGCTGGAAGGTCGTGCCGTCCTGGCGCAGGCCGAACACGGGGTTCTTCCCGGCGTGGCCGCGGTAGCCGACGTTCGCCGCGATCCGGAACGGGTTGGTCGTGCCGAGCCGCTTCTCCAGCACGAGCTGCGGCCAGAAGAAGAACCCCGGATCCGACGCGAAGTCCTGGGTCCCGCCGACCCCGATCCCGGCCTGGGCGATCACCGCGAGCCCGATCACGTCCTGATCGGGGCGGAGGATGCGCGCCTTCGCGTGGATCGCCAGGTTGCCGAGCGCCTGCGCGTCGAGCGAGTCGTCGTTGTAGTTGGCGCCGCCGCCCGGGCCGATGTCGTCGACCGGCTTGCCCCCGTTGAGCACCACCGGGACCGAGAGCCCGACGACCAGGAAGTTGGCGATGCCGTAATCGAACTGGAACGTCCCCTGGAACGCGTGATTGAGCATCACGTCCGTTCCGCGGTCGTTCTCGGTGAGCGGCAGGATGTTGTGCCCGTAGTCGAGCACGAGCCCCAGGCTGATGTCGTTCGCGCCGAGGATGTCTGCCCCGTTGACGGAGAAGAGCCCCTTGGAGTCGATCGCCGGCCGGAACAGGTGCAGGTCCATGCCGTCGCCGTTGGCGCCGTCTCCCGTGCGTGTCTGGGCCGCGGCGTCGCCCGCGGTGGCGGCGGTCATCGCGGCGCCGAGGACGAGGGAGAGCAGCCCGGCGCCCAGGCGGGAGGCTCGGCCGGGGCGCGCCTGGGCCGGGAGCGCCGGGAGCCGGGCGTCGTTCGCCCCAGGGGCGCCTGGGAGCGGTTCGGCGGGGAGCAACGGGGAACGAGGCGTCATGGGAGGGTCCTCGGGATCGTGTGAGGTCGCTATCGGGCCAGCGCGTGGGGCGCCCGGCGCCACGTACCATCGCGCGAATTCCGGTGTCAAACAGACGGCGCGGCGAGCTCGCGGCGCGAGCGACGGCGGCGCCCCGCCGGACCTGCCACACGCCCGGCGCCGGGCGACTCGCCCGGGAGCGGCGCGCGCCCGCCGCGCCCTTACGGGAGGCCCGTGATTCGCCGGGAATCATGAGTTGATGCGCGTCGATGCGCGTCGATGCGCGCTGACGTGCTGCGCGGCCGAACGCCGGGACGTCCGGGTAGGGCGAAGTTGTCCGGACGATCGGAGCGGAGTATTCCGTGGAAGGTTGGGCAACAGGTGCTCGGCGCGCGCTCGGGGGTCGAGGGGAGGCCCCCGTCGCCCGCGGACCTCGCTCGTGGAGGAACAGATGTTGTTAACGAGGTGGACTGGGGCGGCCGCGGTGATCGCGGCCACGGCGCTGCTCGCGTGCGAACGGGAAGGTGCGAGCGACGGCGACGGCGGGGGCGGCGGGTCCGGATCGAGCACGAACGGGTCGAGCGCCGTGTCGAGCACGACGACGGCGGGCTCCGGCGGGGTTTCGGGCGCGGGTGGCGCAGGCGACGGCGGCGACGGCGGCGAGGGCGGCGGCGGCGCCGGGGGCGACGGGGGCGACGGGGGCGGCGAGTGCGGCGACGGCGCGGTGGGCGGCGCGGAGGCCTGCGACGACGGCGGCACCGCGGCAGGAGACGGCTGCGACGCGGGCTGCGCCGTCGAGCCCGGCTACACCTGCGCCGGCGCGCCGAGCAGCTGCTCGACGATGTGCGGCGACCGCCTGGTGCGCGGCGCCGAGGCCTGCGACGACGGCAACGTCCGGAACGAGGACGGCTGCAACGCGGTCTGCGTGATCGAGGCGGGCTACGAGTGCAACGGCGAGCCCAGCGCCTGCGGCCCGCTCTGCGGCGACGGCCTGCTCATCGGCAACGAGGGCTGCGACGACGGCAACACCGTCGACGGCGACGGCTGCAGCCCCGATTGCGACGTCGATCACGGCTACCTCTGCACCGGCGAGCCAAGCGCCTGCGCCCCCGTCTGCGGTGACAACGTCGAGGCGGGCCCGGAGGAGTGCGACGACGGCAACACCGCCAACGGCGACGGCTGCAGCAGCACGTGCCACGTCGAGGGCGACTGACGTCACGCCCCTGCTGATTCGCCGAGCGGGTGCGCCCCGCTCGCTCAGGGGGTTTTGGTCTTGAGGCTGTCGATCGCGTGGACGGGCGCCTGGTCGCCGGCCATCAGGTGGGCGATCGCCCCGTAGACCAGCCGCTGGCTCTCCAGCATGCTCTTGCCGGCGAACACCGGCGACGTCACGACCAGGTTGAAGTGGCCCCCGCCGCCGGTCACCTCGGCGGTGGAGCTCTCGATCTTCGCTTCGATGGCCTGCTTCAGGGCCTCGGGGATCGACCCCTGAAAGGTCGTCAGGTGGCTCGGCATGGGCGATCTATAGGCCATCGCCCCGCCGCGGGAAAGCCGGAGCGCTGGGCTCGGGCCGCGGCGGGGCGCGCTGTCGACGGGATCGACGCGACGGGAGGGGAGAGGCGGGATCGGCGCTGTGGGATCAGGCGCGCGCGGCCGCGCCGGCCAGCTCGATCAGGCCGGCCGCGCCCATGCCGCCGCCGATGCACATCGTCACGACGGCGTACCGGCCGCCGCGCCGGCGCAGCTCGTAGAGCGCGGTCGCGGTGAGCTTCGCGCCGGTGCACCCGAGCGGGTGGCCGAGCGCGATCGCGCCGCCGTTCACGTTGAGCTTCTCCTCGGGGATCTCGAGCGTCCGCTGCACGTAGACGGCCTGCGAGGCGAACGCCTCGTTGACCTCGAAGAGGTCGATGTCGGCCATCTTCAGCCCCGTCCTCGCGAGCAGCTTGCGCACCGCGGGCACCGGGCCGATGCCCATGATGGCGGGGTCGACGCCGACGGTCACGAACGCCCGGAAGTACCCGAGCGGCTTCACGCCGAGCGCGTCCGCCTTCGCCTTGCTCATCACGAGCGCCGCGGCGGCGCCGTCCGACAGCGGCGAGCTGTTGCCCGGCGTGACGCTCCCCTTCGCCGAGAACGCCGGCTTCAGCCCCGCGAGCGCCTCCGCCGTCGTCTCCTTGCGGATCAGCTCATCGGTGCGGAAGTCGAAGGTCGCGCGCTTGCCGTTCTCGAAGCGCACCCCCTTCACGGTGACGATCTCGTCCTCGAAGCGCCCGGCCGCGCGCGCCGCCGCCGCCTTCTGGTGGCTCTTCAGCGCGAACGCGTCCTGGTCGGCGCGGCTCACCTGGAAGCGGTTCGCCACGTTCTCCGCGGTGATGCCCATCGGCGTGTACACCGTCGGACACCGCTCCATCGCCTCCGGCGACGCGCTCAGCTTGTTGCCGGTCATCGGCACCATCGTCATCGACTCGACGCCGCCGGCGACGGCGATGTCGAGCGATCCCATCGCGATGCTGCCCGCGGCGCTCGCGATCGCCTGGAGCCCGCTCGAGCAGAAGCGGTTGATGGTGATCGCGGACCCTTCCTGCGCCATCCCGCCGAGGAGCGAGACGACGCGCGCGACGTTGAGCCCCTGCTCGCCTTCCGGCATGGCGCAGCCGAGGACGAGGTCCTCGACGTCCTCCGGCTTCACCTGGGGGACGCGCTGGAACAGCGCGGCGACGACCTCGCCGGCGAGCTCGTCGGGGCGCTTCAGCGCGAGCGACCCTTTGTGGGCCCGGCCAACGGCCGAGCGGACGGCCTCTGCAATTACGACGTCGACCATGGCGTTCACCTAGTTCCGGAGGGGCTTGTTGTTCATCAGCATGTACTGCATTCGCTCGGCGCTCTTGGGCTCGCCGCACAGGCTGACGAACGCCTCGCGCTCGAGCTCGAGGATCTCGTCCTCGGTCACCTCGCGCGCCCCGCCGCCCGCGCCGCCGCAGAGCACCTCGGCGAGCTTGCGCGCGATCTTCGCGTCGTGCTCGCTGGCGTGGCCGCCGGCGACGAGCGTGTCGATCATCATCTGCAGCGTCGCGATCCCGCTCTCGCCCGGCAGCTTGTAGGCGCGCGGCACGGGCGCGTGGTACCCGGCCTCGGCCAGCCCGATCGCGCGCGCCTTCACCTCGTACAGCTGGCGCGCGCGGTCGAGCGAGACGCCGTCCGTCTTGCGGAAGAAGCCGAGCGCCTTCGCCTCGTCCGCGCTGGTCGCCACCTTGGCGAGGGCGATGTTCTTGAAGACCTGCGTCACGATGTCGTACGTCGGCACCGTCACGCCCTCGGGGATCCCCTCCAGCGCGCGCCAGAGCATGTTGAGCGTCCCCGCGCCGCCCGGGATCAGGCCGACGCCGACCTCGACGAGCCCCGCGTACGTCTCGGCCGCGGCCTGCACCGCGTCGCAGGCGAAGCAGAGCTCGAGGCCGCCGCCGAGGGTCATCCCGTAGGGCGCGGCCACGACCGGCACGCTCGCGTACTTCAGCCGCTGGGTCGCGTCCTGGTACGCCTTCACCATCTTGCGGATCGCGTCCCAGTCCTTGTTGCCCGCGGCCATGGCCACGAGGAACAGGTTGGCGCCCACGCAGAAGTGCTCGCCCTGGTTGAAGACCACGAGCGCGCGGAAGTCCTGCTCGGCCTTCTCGGCGGCGAGCGAGAGCATCCCGATCGAGTCTGGATCGAGGCTGTTCGCCTTGGTCTTGAAGGTGACGCCGAGCACCCCGTCGCCGAGGTCCCAGGCCTCCGCGCCGTCGTTGGCGAGCACGGCCTTCGCGCCCCTCGCGGTCGCCCGCGCGCCGGCCAGCGTCACGTTGCGCGGATCGACCTTCTGGGCGACGTACTCCCCCTTGAGCAGATCGAACACCGCCCCATCGGCGCGGTAGAACGACGTCGCGCCGCTCTGCTTCATGCGGAGGATCGACTCGGGCAGCTTGATGCCGTCCTTCTGCATGCGCTCGACGGTCTCGGCGAAGCCGAGCGCGTCCCAGGTCTGGAACGGCCCGAGCTCCCAGTTGTACCCCCAGCGCATGGCGTCATCGATCGCCACGATGCTGTCGGCGATCTCGCCGACGCGCCGCGCCGTGTACGCGAGCGAGCGGGAGAGCACCTTCCAGGCGAACTGCCCGGCCTTGCCGGTGTCGCTGGCGAGCTTCTTCACGCGCGCGGCGGGGTCCTCGATCTTCTCGCACGACCTCGTGGCCTTCTTGATCGCCTCGTCGCCGCCGTGGGGGCGGTACTCGAGCTTGGCCGGGTCGAGCGTCTCCAGGCCTTCCTTGGCCTTGCGGTAGAAGCCGCCCTTGGTCTTGTCGCCGAGGAGCTTCGCCTCGATCATCTTCCGGATGTAGGCGGGCACCTTGAAGACGTCGCGGTCCTCGTCGCGCTCGAGCGCCGAGTAACAGTTGTCGGCGACGTGGGCGAAGGTGTCGAGCCCGACGATATCGCCTGTCCTGAAGCTCGCGCTCTTCGGGTGGGCCATGGCGATGCCGGTGATGGCGTCCACGTCTTCGGGCGCGAGGCCGTCCTCGATCATGAGGTGGATGGCGGTCAGCATCGCGTGGGTGCCGATGCGATTGCCGACGAAGTTCGGCGTGTCCTTGCCGAAGACGAGGCCCTTTCCGAGCACGTCCTCGCCGAGCTTCCGCACGCGGGCGACGACGGCGGGATCGGTGTCGGGCCCGACCACGAGCTCGAGGAGCTTCATGTACCGGACGGGGTTGAAGAAGTGCATGACGAGGAATCGCTTGCGGAAGTCCGCGGAGCGCCCTTGCATCATCTCCTCGATGCGCAGCCCGGACGTATTCGACGCCACGACCGCGTCAGGCCGCAAGACCTCTTCGAGCCGCGCGAAGAGGGCGCGCTTCGGCTCCATCTTCTCGATGATGGCCTCGATAACGAGGTCGCATTGGGCGAGCTCGGCGAAGTGGTCTTCGGTGTTGCCGGTGCGCACGAGGCGGGCGTTCGACGGGTGGAAGAACGCGGCGGGCTTGGCCTTGAGGGCCTTCTCGAGCCCGCCTGCGGCGAACCTGCTGCGGGCGGCCGGGTCCTTCTTTTCGGCGTCGGTGAGGTTCGGGGGCACGATATCGAGGAGCAGGACCTCGATGCCGGCGTTCGCGAAGTGGGCGGCGATGCCGCTGCCCATGACGCCCGCGCCGATGACGCCTGCGCGGCGGATTGGTTTCGTCATGCAGATCCTCCGGAGAGATGAATGGGGCGCAAACCATTGACGGAAAGGGCCCCGAGCGCAAGCGTATCCGAGGTGGACGGCCGCGCGGGAGAGCGAGCAAGGTCACGCATCGCTGTCGAGGGCGCGCGCTGATCGGCGGGGCGCGGCGGGGCGCCGCGGGACGCCGGGCGGACCAGCGCGGGTGTGCGATACCGAGCGACAGCTGCAATGAGAGGCGGCGTACGTGGGACACCGCACGGGCCAGCGCGGGTTTGTGGTGCGAGCGGAAGCTGCGATGAGGGGCGGCGCACCGGAATGAGGGGTGGCGCATCCAGGGCGGACGGGGGGGAGCGTCCCCTGGACTACCGACGACCCGTGCGTTCCACAGATTGGTTATCTTCGGTGACTTCCGTTTCCGGGCGAGCGGGGGAGATGGGGAGTTGGCTGCTGGGACGACCTGTCCAGGGCGCCCGCCTGCAGCGAGGGCGCGCTCAGGTGAGGCCGCGCGAGCGTGCTCAGGTGAGGCCGCGCGGGCGCGTCGGCTGGTGTCGGCCGCTCAGTGCCATGCTTGAGCGGACTGAACCGGCTGTCCGGTGCGGTCGTGCTCGGCGAGGAGGCGCTTCGAGATCTCGACGCACTCGATGCAGGTGGCGAAGCGCGACTTGTGCAGGCACTGGATCCAGGTCGCCGATCCTTGCGCCAGGAACTCCTCCGGATCGAGGTGCTTGCCGCAGGCGACGCAGTGGATGTGCTTGTGCTCGTGGGGCTGCGCCGGGCGCGCGGGCGCGAGCGCCTTCCGCTCGCGCTTGGTCAGTCGCTTCTCTCGCTTCATGGTCTCCTCGATGACGGGTGGCCGCACGGCCTCGTGCGGGCGCGGGTGAAGCTACCACGCGCCGCTGGGCGAGGGTTCCGGACGGCGGCGCGGAGGGCGGCGGCGCGGCGGTGCTGGACGGACCTGCGCGGCGCCGCCTGCGGACGGCGGCGACGTGCGGGCGTGTGGGTTGACTTCGTCCAGGGGGTGTGCGTACCGGGCGAGGCGGCAGCGCCCCGGAGTTCGCGCTGCGCTCGGACGGCGCTGCGAGTGCGGCGCGGACTGCGGGAGTGGCGTGGGCGCTGGGCCGGCGGATGCGCGGTGCCGCGCGCATCGACGGTGTGAAGGACGGCGGCCAGCGCGGCATCGATCGCGGAGGGGGTTCGACGCGGGGCCGTCAGGCTGAGTGGCAAGAACAAGGGAGGGAGCGATCGCGGCGATCACTTCCAGAACTCCCACCATCGCCTGGCGGCTGCCGCCATACGAGCCGCCTCCGCGAAGATGACGGAGGGGACACGCTCGATATCCGGCCCCTCCTCGAAGACCAGCTGTTCGTCGTCCAGACGGTACAGCTGAAATACGTTGTATGACTCCCCCGACACGAGCTCGACTACGACCTGAATCGCGTCGACGTCCTCGAGTGCGCCACGGGGCCGCACGCGCACGTCCCGGTAGACGGCGGCCGCTCGGAGCTGTTCTGCCACAGCCTTTTGCCTCAACCGGGTGATGAGCAGGTTCGATCCATCGGCGCCGCCCTGCGCCGCGACCCCGATATCGTACATCCCGTTGGGCTGGACAGCGATGAATCCGGGAAGAAACGAGCCCTCTTGAAGAAGCGCACACCTCGCCAAATCGAGCGATCGCTCGACGAGCCGCTGGATCTCGAATCGCTTGGCGTGAGGATCTTTGCTCATAAGACTCGCTTCCCGCTGGGGGCTAGCCTTGGCCGGGGAGGTCCACAGGACCTCCATGGGTTCCATCGCAAGGTCTCAGCTTTCTACATGAGCTTCCTCCTCGCCCAGGCTTTGCCTGGCGCACCAAAGGCGCAAAACAGATGCTCTCACCCATCGCGCCCTACTCCCGGGAGTGTCGTGTTCAGGGTAGAGCGCTCTGCTTCCTCCCAATCGGACGCACTGGCAGCGCTCGTCCCCCCTTCGTCGGGCTGTAGCGGGAAGCTCGTCAGGGGGGCAGCGCGATGGGCGAGCTCTTCCCCCGTGACGGCGCGGACTGGGCGCGGTGGCCGGAGCTGCGGCGCTGGAGGCGGCGGGAGCTTCGCCTGCGGGCTTCTGGCCGCGAGTTCGGGAGACGGCACCACGGGCGGAGGAGTGTCGAGCGCGCGGGGAGGTACCGTCAGCGGAGCCGGCGACGCCGCGCTCTCGCGCCTGGTGACGGGCTCGCCGACCTGGACCACCACGGTATCCTCCGCGTCAGTCCGGCGGTCGTCGTGCAGCCGCCAGAGGCGCTCCCAGTACCGCGCCGGCGTGCCGGTGAAGGTCTCCAGCTGCCGCGCGAGGCCGGGCGTCATGGGCAGGTCGCTCCTCAGCAACCGTTCCACCTCCCTCGGTTCCAACCCCGTGCTCTCGCCCAGCTTTCTCCTCCACGAAGGCGTCGTCGCACAGAACGACTCGAGGACCCTTCCCGGCCAGGGGACGGGGCGCCCTCGGGCATCTCTCAGCTCGGCAAGCGTCGCATCGACGTGACAGTCGAGGAGGCGCCGGTATCGATCTCGCTCGCCCGCTGCCTGCTCCTTCGCATCGGTGAGGGCTGCCTCCTCCTCATCGTGCGCGTGCTCGCGCGCCTCACGAAGCCCGCGCTCTCGTCCCAGCGCTTCGCGCGCGGTGACCGCGAAGCCGATCGCCACGCATGCGATCATCGCGAGGCCGATCGGCGAGACGAGCCACATTGCACCCAGCATGTACTCCATGTTCCCTCCTCGACCGTGAGCTTTCTCGTCCGCTGTACGGCGGAGCCAGGCCTCGTGCTGCCCGACACGAGGCATCCCCTCGAGTCCGCCCTTCGTCGCGCCTGCCACGGCGCGCACGTCACCCGCCTCCCAGCCGCGCCAGCACACACGTCACGTTGTTCGGCCCGCCGTGCTCGTTCGCGAGGTCGATGAGCAGCTCCGCCGCAAAGCCCAGATCGCGGTGCGCCCCGAGGATCCCGGCGATGCGCCGCTCGGGCACCGGGCCCCACAGCCCATCCGAGCAGACGAGGAAGATATCGCCCGGCGCCGTCGCCTCCACGCGCGACTCGATGTCAACGTTCTCGTCGGCCCCCAGCGCGCGGGTGATCGTCCTCGCCCGGTTGCTCAGCGCCTCGACCGCCTCCCGCGCTCCGTCGCCGTCACCGAGCAGCTCTTCCACCAGCGTGTGATCCCGGGTCAGCCGCTCCAGTCGGCCCCCGCGCATCCGGTAGACCCGCGAGTCGCCCACGTGCGCGATGTACGCCATGCCGCGCCCGAGCAGCACGCCCGCGAAGGTCGTCGCCATGCCACGCAGCGCCTCCTGCTGCTGGCTGGCCTCGTAGATCGCGCGGTTGGCCCGCCGCACGCTCAGCACAAGCCGCACCTCGTCGCGGTCCTGCGCGCTGCCCATGCCGTACGGCCATGTCTCCTCGAGCTCTTCGCCCTCCTCGAAGCAGCTCTTGACGAGCTCGATGGCCATGCGCGACGCGACCTCGCCGGCCGCGTTGCCGCCGAGCCCATCGGCCACCATGAACAGCCCCACGCACGGCAGCGTAGCGAAGCTGTCCTCGTTGTGGCTGCGCCGCGGCCCACGTCGGAATGCGCCGCCGCCTCGATGGCGAGCTGTGGATACACCTTCGTCCTCCTCGCGCGCTCGTCGCCAAGACGAGCCGAGCCATGGCGCGCCGCAGACGGCGGCGCGCGTTTCCCTGCATGTCCTCGAGCCGCGCTGCGCGCGGCCTTGCTACGTCGCTACCTCAGCGCAGCCGCAGCGCCGCCAGCATCACGCCGCACAAGACCCCCAGCACGAAGAGCACCGCGCCGAGCAACGCCAGGCGCGAGCCGCGCCGCTCGGTCTCGCCCTTGTCCGGCACCGCGCTCACCCACGCCTCGTCGTCCGCCTCCTGCGTGGTGGCTCGCTCCTCCGCGGCCCACTGCTCCACCTGGCTCGCCAGCCGCACGAGCAGCGCCTCCATGCGGGGGTCATCGACCCCATAGATCTCCATGACCCGTCGGGCACGCTTCTCCGCGAGCCGCTTCTTCTCCGCCTCCGGCGTCGTCGCGCACCACACCGGATCGAGCCACCGGTCGAGAGAGGCATCGGGGGCCTTCAGCGCGGCGCGGATGTGCTCGGACGTAGTCATGGCGTTTCTCCTCCACACGGTGATTGAGCGGCGAAGTTCCAGCAGCTTCCGCCGCTCCCCGGCGCGCCGGCGCTCTCGGGCGGACCGCCCGGCGCGGCGCTGCCGCCGTCGCCGGCCGTGCCGGGGGTGAAAGTGACCGCCGGCGCTTCGAGCGGCGCCGCCGCATACGCGATGCCCACGGCGTGGCCGCCTCGGCCGCCAGCGCCGAAGCCTCCGCGACCGCCGTCGCCGCCAGTTCCTCCCTGACAGCCGCGCCTCGAATCGCCTTGTCCGGAGCTTTCCCCACCGGCCGCGCCGGCACCACCAGCCGCGCCAGCCTTGCCCGCAGATCCATCACCACCCTTGCCGGCTTTTCCGACCGCGACGGTGACATCGGTCAGCACCAGCTTCGTGCCCAGGCTGAGGATCCCGATGCTCGAACCGCCGGCCTTGCCGCCGCCGCCGCCCTTGCCGCCGCACCCACCGGCGCCGCCGCCTCCGCCGCTGGCGCCCACGCCGTCGACGAGGGTCGTATCGCGCGAGCAGAACGTCCCCGATTTCGCGCCGCCGCCGCCACCTCCCCCTTGACCACGACCGCCCGTCATGCCTTGGCCGCCGTCTCCGCCGCTGACCCCGGCGAGCGACAGCGTCGCGCCGCTGCCCACTGCGCCCGGGTCGCCAGGAGCGCCCGGAGCACCGGGCGCACCCTCCCGACAGGTTCCCAGCGGATCGATCTGCCCGCGCCCTCCGAGCCCGTACTCCTCAGGATTCGGCTCCGGCATCGGCTCGCCACCTCGCCCTGCCTGCCCGTTGCCCTCCTCCGTCCCCGTGATCCCTCCGGCCCCGCCGTCTCCGCCGCTCGTCTCGCCGTCCTCGCACGTCGTCGCGCCCGCAGTCCCGCCGATCACCAGGTTCGGCGCCACGCACGCGTTCGACGCTTTCATCGCGGGAGCGCTCGCGCCCGTCACGGGCGCCTCCGTCGGCGTCTCGCCGTTCGCGCCGTCCATCCCGTCGCCCGCGGTCACGTCCACCTGCGCCAGCTCCGCCTCGACGTCCGCGACCGCCACGCCGATCGACGAGCCGCCCGCCTCCGTCGCGCTCGCCGCGCGTACTGCGAAGCTCCTCACCTTCGCACCGTTCGCGCCCTCCGTCAGCGTCAGCGAGATCTCGTTCGCGGGCCCCTCGATCGCGCTCCGCGCCTGCGCGCTCCACGTCCACTCCGCGCCGCAGTCGAAGCCCCCGATCACCTCGACCTCCGCTTCGATCGTTACGCTCTCCGTGAATGCCTCGCCGGCGCACGCGAGCACCCGCTTGCCGTTCGCGTTGGCGATCGCCTCCGCGAGCGACGCGTACGGCTTCGCTTTCGTCCCGTCGCCGCCTGGCCTTGCGCTCGCGCTCGCGAACACCGCGCACGCCTCCGTCACCGTGCTCGCGTCCTCTGTCGGGTCCGCTTCGCACACGGCGTCGCTGCCGCCGCCCCCGTCACCGGGTGGCAGCGCATCCAGGCACATCCCGAGCGTGCAGTCTGGCGCAACGAAGAAGCAACCCGCAGCGTGGGGTCCGAACGTCGCACCCGCCGCAATCAGCACCGCAGAGGTCCACCACTTGCGCCGCATCGTATCTCTCTCCCAGGACGAACAACCCCCGGCCGTTACCACGTACCCACCACCACGATCCCGCCCTCTTGGGCGCCAACCACAGGGCTCACACGAAGCGTTGCTCTCTCCTCGGCGCGTGAATCGACCGCCCACACGATCGCGGTTGTCACCCCCGCCACGCCCGCGCCGATGAAACTCCATGCCGAGACATTTCCGAACGTTGCCGCATTCTTCTCGAGCCTGCGGAGCGAGCTGCACTCAGCGACGCTCCGCCCAGCCGCACACGCGTTCGGTCCACCCATGGCCCCGAGAGAGGCCTCTTTCTCGTCGGCATCCTCTGCGTTCGTCGATGACAACACCGCGAACACGACGCCCGCGATCGCCGCCGCCCCCGCCGTTGCCGCACCACCGATCAGCAGCGCCCTCCTGGGACCGCTCCCGGGCTGCTCCTCATCGCCCCCCGTCGCGGGCGCAGGCGCGGGCGCCAGCACCGGCGATCTCTCCGCAGGCTTTCTCAGCGTCACCTCCCGCGTGATCTCTCCACCCGCGGCCGCCTCGACGGTGAACTCGTCCGTCGCGTACCCCTCGCACTCCACCGTCACGGCGTGCTTTCCCGGCTCCACGAACACCGGATCCGGCAGCGGCGTCCGGCCCACCTGCACCCCATCCACGAGCACCGCGGCCCGCTCCACGTTCGCCTGCACCAGCAGCGCACCGACCTGCGCCCGAGCCTTCGCGTAGCCCGCTTCACCTCGGATGCGCTCCTCCGCGGTGCTCGTCGCGTCTTGCTTCAGCCCGCGCACATACCGCGCCAGGTTCTCTGCAGCATCGCGGTACCGGCCCAGCTGCAGCTGGCAGGCGCCGAGGTTGCCGTCGATCGTGTAGTGCGGGTGCAGCGCGCGCGCCGCCAGGAACATGGCATGCGCGGCTTCCCAGCGCGACTCCGAGGCCGCCTGTACGCCGTTCAGATAGAGCTTCCGCGACTCTTCGGTCATCGCGTCGGTGATGGCAGCTCGCGGCTGCTCGGGCGGCCTCGCAAGGCTCGAGGACGTCCACGCGAGGACAACGAAGAGGCTGGCGACGGTTGCTGAGCGGCGAAGGGGCATGGTCAGTACTTGAGCTCGGGTTGAAAGACATTCGGCTCGGATGTGGCGGGAGGTTCGTTGCCTCCCGCGGCACGAGTCGGGAGCGGCGCTGGCGACGGTATAGCGGTCGCGACCGGCGCTTCCCTCTCTTCCTGGGGTGAAGGCGGCCGCTTCGGCGGCTGCCTTGCGGGCGCTCTCGGCGCCGGTGTGTTCTTCTCGGACGTGGGCCTCCGCGGCGCAGCGGGCGCTGCATCATCTCGATCGGAGATCACCGCAGGCGCCGCGCGTTCGGCGGACGCCTCGGGCGGCGCTCCCTCGGCCGCGCTCTCCGCGACGGCCGCCGGCGCGCTCGTCGCGCGCTCGCCACTCGCTGTCGCGGCTGCGCCGCTCACCGCCACGCCGCTCGCCGCCGCCTCGCGCATCGCGCGCTCGCCGCTCGTCGCGCCCCGCGCGACCGCGCTCCCCGCCGGCGCCCCCTCCTTCGCTCCGCACATCGCCGCGGCCCCGATCCCCGCCGCCAGCGCCAGCATCGCCGCCAGCGTCCCCGCGCGACGCGCCTTCCCCGGCCTGGCGTCGGTCTCGCCGCCGTCCTTCTCCTCCGCCCCCTCGCTCCTCGGCCGGTGCGCCGACGGCAGCGCGCTTTTGTCGATCACCGCCGCCCCGGCCGCCGCGTCCCCCGCCCACGGGCTCCCGCCTGCGCTCTTCTCCGCCCCGCTCTTGCTCTTCCCCCCGCCCCGCTTCGCCCCGCCCTCGCGCTGCGCCATCGTCTCCCGCAGCCGCGCCGCCGTGCTCGGCTTTCCCTCGTGGTCCACCCGCACGTTCACCCGCGGCTCCCGCGGCGGCGGCCCTTCCTTCGTCCTCTCCCACGCCGCGTACGCGCGCCAGTACGCCTCCACCTCGTCCCGCAGATCCGGCTCCACGTACACCACGCCCGTCTGGAACGCGGGGTGCGACACAAGCTGGCTCGGCGCTCGCGCTGGGCTCGCAGGCGCGCTCGCGCTCGGCTCGCTCGCTGCGCCTCCCTCCCCCTCGCGCTCCCCGCGCTCCTTCCGGTCCTCGTCCTTCACCGCCTCGCCTCCTGTCCGTGCCGCCGATCTCTCACCGCGATCCATCGGCCCCGCGCGCGCGAATTCTCATCTTTCTCATCGCCCATCGCCCCGCCCGCCGCCCGCTCACAGCTCGTCCTCGCGCGGCGGCGGCTCGGTCACCCCGGCCGCGCGCAGCAGCTTGCCGAGCCGCACGATCGCCCGGTCGTGGACCCGGTACGCGCCCGGGTGCGGGATCCCGAGCGCGCCGCCGACCTCGCTGAGCGGCCGCCCCTCCACGTAGTGCATCGACAGCACCTCGGCCTCGCGCGGCGTCAGCCTGGCCAGGGTGCGCCGCAGCAGCGCGTGGGCCCGGCCGTGGCGCTCGCGCCGCGACAGCGTCTCCTCCCCGGTCTCCGGCTTCGCCACGCCGGCGGCCGTCGCGAAGACGCTCGCCGCGAGCCCGTCGACATGGTCGAGGAGCCGCTCCTCCGCCTTGCCGTCGGCGTCCGTCATCACGTCGCCGTACCGCCGCTGCCGCGCGATGTAGTCGTACCCGCCCTGCAGGCAGAGCGCGACCACCCGGTCCTGCTCCCGCGCCTCCTGGAGGTACCCGTCGAGCATCGCGCCCCGGACGCGGTGCCGCGCGAAGCGCGGGAAGCTGTCGTCCCGCGCCGGATCGTAGGCGAGCGCCGCCTCGATGAGCCCCGCCCTGCCGAGCGACATCAGCTCATCGAACGAGAGATGCCTGCGCAGCCTCGGCGAAAGCCGGCGCGCCGCGCCGCTCACCTCGTGCAGCGCCGACGCCGCGAGCGCCTGTTGCGCCGGCGTGAGCCTCGCCTCGGGCTCAGCCACCCTCGCCGCCCCCCGCCTTGCGCCGGGGCTCCCCGGCGCCGTCACGGGCCTCGACGCCGCTGCCGAGCGGCGCCGCGCGAGGCCGCGCGCGCTCCAAGAGATCCCGCCCGACCTCGTCCTCGGTGAGCGCCTCCACGAGCAGCTCGCGCATGGTCTCGATCAGCTCGGGCGGCGCGACCCCGCGGTAAGACGCGAGCGCCCGCTCGACGACCTCGTCGAGGAAGCGATCATCGGTCGCGCTGGGTTCGTCGTTCGACATGTCCTCGCTCCTTGCTCGCTGCTCCGCGCGCACCCTCAAAACTCGGGCTTGTCGCCGAACGGAAGCTGCTCGTGTCGTTTCTCCCGGGGCGCAGCCGGCCTGGCGGGCGCGGGGGCACGCCCGCGCGAGGGCATCGGGTAGATGTCCTCCTCCTCGCTCGGGTCGGTGTTCTTCTTCTCGTCGCGCCCCCTCGACGTCTTCAGCCAGTCCCACGGGCGCCGCGCGGGCGCTCGTGCCGCCCCCGCGGCCGGACGCGCCCGTGTCGCCGGCGCGCTCGCCTGCGCCGGCGTGTTCGCCTGCGCCGGCGTGTTCGCCTGCGCCGGCGTGCTGGCCTTCACGGGCGCGCTCGGTCTGGCCGCCATCCCCCTGGATTCGGCGGGCGGTGACGGCGCGGCCTCGGTCACCTCGACCCCGAGGGGTTCGGCAGCGCTCTCCGGCGCGCGCGCGTCCGGCGGTGCCCCGATCTCGCGCGCGCCGGAGAGCGCGGCGTGCGGGAGGTCAGGACGCGACAGCGCCGCCTGCGCGCTCGGGACGGCCCCGCCGGTAGGCGCGGCCAGCACGGCTCCGCTCTCGGAGGCGGACATCGCGGGGCGCTCGCGGCGCACATGGATGTACAGCGCGGTCGCGGCGCCCGAGATCGGGATCGCCAGCACCGCCGCGACGGCGCACCGGCGCAGGAGCTGCGCTCGCCAGCGCCGGTCGGCGACGCGGTCCGTCGCCGGCAGGTCGGGTCCCACGAGGCTTGCTCCCTGGCCTCCCGGTGACGATCGCACCGTGACCGGCCCGGGGGTCACGAGCAGCGGCCAGCCCGGGTCGGCCGCCGGCGGCGCGCTCGACGGCGGGTGCCACGGAGGAGCCAAAGACTGCACCGCCCACGCCTCCGGCCCAGCGTCCTCCTCGCGCGCCGCCGGCCCAGCGTCCTCCTCGTGCGCCTCGCTCTCGCCGGGCTCGGCCGAGGCTGCCGGCCCAGGGACGATCACCCGGCTCTCATCGGACCGCGGCGCCGCGATCAGCCGCACGGGCGATCCCGGACCGTGGTGCTCCCGCCGGGCCCCCGGCGTTCCTGGGTCCGGCACCGCGGCGAGCCGGCCGGCGCGCACGTCCGAAAGGTAGCGCTCCCGGAGCTCGCGCAGCGCGCTCGCCGCCGCGCCGGCGTGCCTGAAGCGCTCGGCCGGCCGCTTCGACAGGCCGGTCTGGAGCACCGGCCAGACGTACTCCGGGATCGACGGCACGAGCTCGTGCACCGGCACCGGCATCCGCAGCATGTGCGCCGCGACGAGCTGGCCCTCGCTCGGCATCCCCGAGAGCCCCCGGCCCGTGGCAAACACGTAACGACCGGCCAGGAGCTCGTAGATCACCAGCGACAGCGCATAGACGTCGCTCGCCGGTGAGCACGGCTCTCCCCAGCATTCCTCCGGCGCCATGTACGCGGTCGTGCCGAACCGCTGGCCCGGGCGGGTGCTCGGCAGACCGTCGACCCGGATCTTCGCGATGTTCAGGTCGAGCAGCTTCACCTCGCCGTGCCGATCGACGAACACGTTCTCCGGCTTCACGTCCCGGTGCACGATCCCGAGGTCGTGCGCCGCCGCGAGGCCGTCGGCGATCTCGATCCCGACGTGGAGCGCCCGCGCGATCGGCAGCGGCGACTCCACCTGGCAGATCCGGCGGAGCGGCTGGCCCTCCAGGAGCTCCATGGCGATCCAGACCGTGCCGTCGGACAGCATATCGGCGCTGTGCACGGCGACGATGTTCTTGTGCCGCAGCCGGCAGAGCGCGATGGCCTCCTTGCGGGCGCGCTCGCGCACCTCTTCGGTGCTCGCGTAACACGGGAGCAGCAGCTTGAGCGCGACCCGCCGCTGCGTGAACTCGTGGACCGCCTCGTAGACGACGCCGACGCCGCCCGCGCCGATCATCCGCACGAGCCTGTGGCCCGCGACGACGCTCCCCGGAACGTAGGTCGCGGGGGGCGAAGGCGTCCCGGCCTCGTCGTCTCGTGCGCTGTGCTCACCCTGACTCATCCCACCCACCACCTCATCAGGAGCGCGCCGACCATACCAAAGAACGCCGCGGTCGCGGCGACGGCGAGCCAGCTCGCCACCCGCGCGGGCGGACGCGCAGCGAGCCCCTGCGCGGAGGGCGCGCGCCCCTCCGTCGGACCGGAGCGCGGCGCCCGGCGGACCGGAGGACAGGGCACCTCGATCACGAGAGGTCGCGTTGTGACAGGTCGCGTGACGACCGCCGGTGCGGCCGGCACGAACGGCGCGAATGGCAACGGCACCGTAGCCATGGAAGCGGGCGGCGCCTGGGACGGCTGCCAGGGAAGAGGCGAATCCGGGCGAAACGACACAGGAAGCGGCGCGGTCATCAGCGGGGCCGGAGGGGGCTCGACGCGACCCGGCGACCCGGCGGCGCCCTCGCCGGCGCGAAGGGCCTGGTCCAGGGGCACGGTCGCGAGCAGGCATTCGATCGAGCTGCGGGCGGTCACGGCCATGTTCCTCTCCGGCGAGTGCGGGCATGAGAGCGTGGGGTCGAGACGGCGGCGACGGACCCCCCGGCGCGAACTCCGAAGGGGTCTTCGCTCCTGCCTTCGACGGGTACTATCGACGCTGCGCGGCGGATTTCTCAGAAAAGTGATCGGTCCCGGGAAAACCATGGGCGCCTCCGGGTGCGGCTGCGCTCCCCGAGGGCATGGCTGCGCAGGCGGGAGCCGTGGCTGCGCGCTCGGGGGCCATGGCTGCATGGGTGGCTTTTTCCGGCTTGGTCCGACGCGTGTTATCGCGTGTTATCGCGTGTTATCACGTGTCGTGTTATCGAGACCATGCCGAGCCGGTAGAGCAAAAAAAAAAAAAAACTGACGGTCGCTCAGCTGCGAGCGCTCAACAATGCTCTTGCGATCACCGAAACTACCACCGTAACTTCCCTTCTCATTGCCGCCGTCCGGATCCCCCGGTCGGCAGGGAGGAACTCAGCATGGATTATTCGGACGAAGTCCTCGAGACCACGCCGGAGCGCGTCACCAAGTTCTTGACGGGGCTCGGCGCTGTCGCCGCGATTCGCACGTCGATGGCCGCGGCGGGGATGACCGATGACGATATCGTGGAGGGCCGCACGCTGCTCCTCGATGTCCTCGCCGCTCCCCGCAAGATCGGCGCGCCGCCCGATACCGACGATGCCAGGGCGCAGCGCGCCGCCACAGGGGAGCTCGATCAGTGGGACGAGCCCAACTTCACCCGTCATGGCGCCGCGCTCCGCCGGCGTTTCCCCGATGTGAACGCCTATGTCTTCAAGGACCTCGCGCCCTCCACCGGCACCGCCGCCGTCCAGGGAGTGGCCACCTTCCTCGCGCGGCTCGATGCCCTCGAGAATGGCACCGACCCGGGCCGCGCCGGAACGAAGCAGAGCGACAAGAAGGCAGTCGCTTTCCTCGCGACTCGCAGCCTCGACAAGGCCGAGCGCAAGCGCCTCCAGGGGCTAGTCGACGTCGCGCTCGGCCCGACATCCCCGCTGCCCGAGCAGGCCGAGCTCCCGGAGACCGCGCGCCGGCGCGATGCGCTCGCGAAGCTGCGCTCCTGGTTCGACGAGTGGTCGACGACGGCCCGCGCCGTCATCAAGAAGCGCGGCTACCTCATCCGCCTCGGCCTCGCGAGCCGCAAGGTGCGCCAGCGCAAGCCCACCGCCGCGCCGCCCAAGCCGGGCAAGCCCACGGCCACGCCATCCCAGCCGACATCGCCGGGGGAAGAGACCCACGAGACCGACGTCGAGTAGCTCGACTCACAAACCAACGCCTCCGGCGCGCCCATGAGACCTTCCGATGCGCTCCGGAAGCTTCCGACGCATTCTGAAAGCTTCCGACGCGCTCCGGAGCACGAAATTTCGCCTACTTGGCAGCGTCCGCTGCGCCCCAGGCGCCGTTCGACACGCGCCAGGGCACGAGTTTCCCGGCAAATTCCGCGTCGCGCCTCCGCGCCGGAAGCCTCCGGAGCGCGTCGGAGACCTGTGGAGCGCGTCGGAAGCTTTCGACCCGCGTCCTCAGCGCCCCGCCGCCGACTCGAACCTCGGCGCCGCGTCGAACGTCTCCGCCAGCGTCCTCCGGTACTCGTCGGCCATCTGCACGAGCCCATCGATGAGCAGCGCCACGTCGTGGTCCGCGCAGCCCTCCAGCGACGCCACGCACGACGCCGACACCTCGTCGCCCGTGAGCGACACGCGGAACTCCCCCGTCGTCTGGTCGTTCATCGTGAGCAGGAACCGGTAGAACGGCTCGTGGTTCGCCGCTGGCAGCCCCACGACCGGCGCGCGCAGCGTGAGCAGGCGCCCCGCCTCGTCGATCTCGATGTCCACCTGCGTCGCCGTCTCCGCCGTGGGGTACGGCCGCTGCGCGATGCGCCACGCCCTCGGACCGACGCGCACCCGGTTGGCGATGAGCCCGAGCGCCGTCAGCCCCTGCCGGATCACCCGCTCGACGCCCGCGCGCGCCGGGCACGGCGGGTACGCGTGCGGCAGCAGGCGGCCGCAGCCCAGGCACCGGTCGCACTCGACGTCGAACGGCTCCTCGCACGCCGGGCATCGATACACAGGCGCCCGGTCCCTGAGCTCCGCGAGCGGCCGGTCCCCCAGGGCGAGCAGCGGCTGGAACGCGCCCGCCGGGACCACCACGCAGTGACCCGCGAGCTCCCCGGCCGCGCCGGACGGCGCCGCGACCACGCCGATGACCCGCCCCTCCGGATCGAGCACCGGCGCGCCGAGGGGCGCAGCCACGTCGAGCTCGAACGCCGGGAGCTGCCCGTCGACCTTGCGCGCCACGTGGCAGACCCGCGCGACCGCGAGGCGCAGGCTCTGCCCCGGGAGGCAGCTCAGCACCGCGGCGCGCTCGCCGAGCCGCGGCTCGGCCGCCGCGCGGGCGGCGAGCGCCGCGACGCCGGGCGGCTCGGCCGGCGCGACGAGCGCCACGTCGCGGCCCACGTCCGCGGCGATCACCCGCCCCGCCATGCCCCGCCCGTCCTCGAACGTCAGCGCGACCTCCGTCGGGTAGCCGAGCCCGCGCCGGCTCGCCACCACGACGCCGTTGCCGAGCGCCACCCAGCCGGTCGTCACGAGCGCGCCGGCGCGGATCGCCACCACCGAGCGGCGGGCGCGGGCGACGCGCTCGTGGAGCAGCGCGAGATCGCCGTCGCCGTGCGCCGCCAGCTGCGACGTCATTGCGCGACGATCCTCGAGAGCGCCGTCATCAGGAGCTCGATCGTGCCGGGCTTGGCGCCGTCCCGCTGCGCGTAGGCGACGATGTCGCGCAGCCGCTGCTCGGTCTTGGCGGGCAGCTTCGTGCGCACCAGGAGCTCGGACAGGGCCCCGATCGCGAGGAAGTGGCGGAGCATCGGGTCGGCCGGCGCGCGCTCGATCTCGCGCAGGTAGCGGCCGAGGTGCTCGCGCGCGAGCGCCGCCGTGGTGAGCGGATCGATGTGCAGCGGCTTCTCCTCGGGCACCTGGCCGCGCATCGCCACGAGCCGCTCCATCGCGAGGAGCGCCGGCTCCGCGACGCCGGCGGTGTTCCCGCGGCGCGACCCGCCCTCGGCCTGGATGAGCTCGCGGGTCGCGGCCGCCGTGCAGCGGTAGAGGTGCGCGACCGCGTCGGGCATCGCCTCGCCGTGCTCGTAGATCGCCCGGAAGACAGTGCACCGGATGAGGAGCACCATGACGCCCGGCCGCTCCTGGAAGCTGAGCGCCGCGCCGAGCACCTGCGCGTCCCGGAGCAGCTGGCAGAACCGATCGGCCGCCGCGTTCGCCGACTCCGGGCGGGACGGGATGCTCCGGCGCGACGGAGGCTCGATCTCGACCTCCGGCAGCGCGGGCGGGCGCACCGACAGCGGCGTCGCCGCCATGGAGGGCGAGCGACGAAAGGGCACGGTGCGCGCGCTGCGGCGATCGCCGACCTGCGCCGGCGTGTCCCCGGACGGCGCCGGCTCGCCCGACAGCGGCGCCGCCGCGCTCGCCGAGACCGGCTTCGCAGCGCCGCCCTCCGACCCCGGCGTCGCGGCGCCGCCGCTCGCCTTCGACGCCGCGCCGGCGTCGTGCGCCGGCGGGAGGATGCCGGCCTTGGGCGCGGGCGCGCCGCCGTTCTTCGACGACGCGACGCTCGCCGCCGGCACCGGCGCCGACGCCAGCGACGGGGACAGGATGTCGGGGATCGCGTCCGCGTCGCGGATGGGGCGCGCGACCGACTCGGGCAGGCGCGGCAAGGGGGGCGCCGCCCACGCCGCCAGCTCCTCGAGCGGCGTCCGCGCCCCCGAGACCGGCGCCGCCAGCGCACCGGCCCGCACCGAGGGAGCGCTCTGCGGGCGGGCAGGCGCGGGCGGGACGGTGAGGTTCTTGAGCGGCCGGGCGCGGCCGGCGGAGGCCCACGTGAGGCTCGCCCGCTGCTCCTCGGAGAACGGCGGCCGCGCGTCGAACCACGCGCCCAGCGTCTCGCCGAGCCGTTGCGCCGCCTCGCCGCTCTCGCGCAGCGCCTGGCGCAGCGCCTCCGGCGTGAAGGCAGCGACGCGGCCGACGCGGCGGAGCAGCAGCAGATCCTCCCGCATGCAGAGCCGGAACGGCTCGGGGCCGCCCGACAGCTCCAGCGCCGTCCTGAGCAGCGGCACCCTGTGCCGCTCCGCGACGCGCACGACCGGGACGTCGATCGACACCCGCTCGTTCGCCGCGTCGAGCGAGACGAAGAGCGTCATCGTCCCGAGCGGAACGATCCACCCCACGCCCTCCTGCAGCGTCGTCGCCTGGAGGCTCGCCCCCGCCTCCGCGGAGGCGCAGTGCGCGACGAAGCGCACCGGGTCGCGCGTGCGCCAGGCGTCGATCGAGCTCCCGTCCCAGTCGGCGTCCGCGGGCGGCGGCTTGCGCGAGACGGAGAGCGCCGGCGACCGGTCCACCCCGCACGCCTCGCACCGCGGCCCACGCAGCGGGAACCCGCACGCGGAGCAGAAGTCGGAGGCCGGGCTCGAGGGGACCGCCACGCCGACAGCATACCTCAGCGCAAGGCCGAGGTGGCACCGCGGTTTGCGCTCAGAGGAACGGATTCAGGTGGAGCGCGACCTTGGCCTCCCGCAGGTTGTGCTGGACCCTGCGGATGAAGTGGATGAACAGGTACGCCCAGGCGGCGAAGGTGACGACGCTGATGACGAGCTGGACCGTCTTGCTGACGCCGATCACCATCCAGAGCGCCGTCAGGAGGAAGGCAACGAACGACAGCGGGACGAACCACTTCCAGCAGAGGTTCATCATCTGGTCGATGCGGACGCGCGGCAGCGTCCAGCGGATCCAGATGACCACGAAGACGAGCGCCCAGCTCTTCAGCAGGAAGAGGAAGACGCCGACGAGCTGGAGCCCGAAGCTCGCCTCCTGCTGGGCCGGCGAGACGCCGGGGATCTGCCAGCCCCCTAGGAAGAGCGCGCTCGCGATGCCGCACATCACGAAGACGTTCGCCCACTCGGCGAAGAAGAAGAAGAGGTACCGCATGCCGGAGTACTCGGTCGAGTAGCCGGCCACGAGCTCGCTCTCCGCCTCGGGCAGGTCGAACGGCGCGCGGTTGCCCTCCGCGAGCGCCGTCGTGAAATAGAGGAAGAACAGCGCGAACGTGATCGGGTTGCGGAAGACGAACCAGTGCCAGGGCCAGCCGCCCACGTCGAGGAGCGAGGGCCCGACGCCGCCCTGCGCGCCGATGATGTCCTGGAGCCGCAGCGAGCCCGTCATCATCACGATGCACACGATCGCGACCGCGCCGGGGATCTCGTAGCTGATGATCTGGGCCGCCGAGCGGATGCCGCCGAGGAGCGACCACTTGTTGTTCGACGCCCAGCCGCCGGTCATGAGGCCGATGGTGACCAGCGACGTCACGGCGATGACGAAGAGGATCCCGATGTCGAGGTCGGCCGCGATGAGGTACTGGCCGAACGGCATGACGACGAACGTGGCCGACACGCCGACGAACACGAGGTAGGGCGCGAGCCGGAACAGCGCCTTGTCGCTCTCGGCCGGGATGACGTCCTCCTTCATGATCGACTTGATCCCGTCGGCGACCCACACGAGGAAGCCCTGCGGCCCGGCGCGGTTCGGCCCGATGCGGGACTGCATGCGCGCAGAGACGCGGCGCTCGACCCAGGTGATGATCCCCGCGGTCGGCGCCATGAAGAGCAGGATGATCGCGGCGGCCACGCCGAGGATGATCCCGGCGCCGAGCAGATCGGTCGGGGCGCTCGCCTGGAACCCCTCGGTCGAGAGCTCGATCTCGGACAGGGTCGCTCCGCCGCCCCGCCGGATCCCGACCGCGGACCGCCGCTCGTGGCCGCTCGGGATCACGTCGGCCTTCGAGAGGACCTTCACGCCCTCGAAGCGCGTGATCACGTCGCCGGGCTGGAGCCCTGCCTGGCCCGCCGGGCTTCCGTCGCGCACGCCCGTCACGACGAGCCCGCCGGCGGGCGGCGCCTCGGCCGCGACCTCGACGCCGAAGAACGCGAGCGCGCGCGCCCCCTCCTTCACGCGCGCCTCGATGACGGCGCGGCGCGGGGTCGGCGGGAGGAAGTCCATGGTGACGCCCCTCACCGTGCCGTTCACGGGGAGCGCGCCCTGCGCGGTCGCGGGGATCTCGACGACGACGTCGCCGTGGAAGGTCGTGTGCACCGCGTCGTCGCCGCGGCCGGCGAAGCGGGATTGCAGGCCCTCGGAGAAGACCAGCGAGATCTTCGTGCTGCTGACCTGCGCGCCCTCGATCTCGATGCTCTGGCCGGTGAGCGGCGCCTGGCCGGGGCGGCGGAGGGTGCCGCGGAACGTGACGACCGCCTCCTTCGCCTCGGCGGTGGGCAGGTTGGTCCCGAGGATCTCGATGCGGTCGCCGAGGTCAACCTCGCGCGGCACGACGTCGACGACGCTCAGGAGCTCGGGCGCCGTCCTGCTCTCGGCGCAGCCGGCCGCGCCGAGCAGCGCGAGGAGGGCCAGGAGGCACGGCAAGAAGCCTCGAGAGAGAGCTCTCCAGGGTGGAGATCCGCGCATGGCGCCGCTTATAAACCGCGCCGCTCGCGTGGTCGAGAATGCGGAGAAAAGCGCTCGCGCCGTCTACCCACCGGCTGACCTACCCGCCTTCGTGCCGGCCCTCGTGCGCGCCCCGGACGGGGAGGAAGTAACGGCTGCCGTCGAGCTCGTTCACGCCCACGTAGAGCTCTGCCTCGAACACGTCCTTGAGCCGGCGGTAGGTCATCACCTCCTCGACGGTGCCGTGGGCGACCAGCCGCCCGGCCTTGAGGAGCGCCACGCGGTCGGCGTACTGGGCGGCCGCGTTGAGGTCGTGCAGCACCGCGACGCAGGCGAGGCGCCGCTCGGCCACCTCCCTGCGCACGACCTCGTGGACCTCGATCGAGTGGCGGATGTCGAGGTGCGCCCCGGGCTCGTCGAGGATCAGCACCTGCGCCTCCTGCGCGAGCGCGCGGGCGATGGCCACCCGCTTCTGCTCGCCGCCGGAGAGCTCGGCCACCGACCTCCCCGCGAGCCCCACGAGATCGCAGGCGTCGAGGGCGCGGGCGACCGCCTCCTCGTCCCGGCCGGCGGCGAGCATCCACGCGCCCTGGTGGGGCGCGCGGCCCATCATGACGACCTCGCGCACCGTGAAGCCGGGCGCCGAGGCGATCCCCTGCGGCACGACCGCCACGCGCCGCGCGATCGCCCGCCGGTCCATGCCGGCGAGCGGCCTCCCCAGCAGGGTCGCCTCGCCCCGCGCCGGCCGCAGGGCCCCCGAGAGGACCCGGACCAGCGTCGATTTTCCCGCGCCGTTCGGCCCCAGGACGGCGCAGAGCTCGCCCGCGCGCACCTCCAGGCTGATCCCCTCCAGCGCCAGCCTCCCGGTGGGATAGCTCGCGGCCACGTCACGCAGATCGATCGCCGGCCCCTGCACGCGGTCTCTTTTGTCGAATGATTCGAGTGATATCGAGTGATCTTCCCTTGCGCGAGGTTTCTCGCGGTGGTCCAATCGACTCGAGGCGTAGAGGAGATGGAAACGGCGAAGGAGACTCTGGGAGGCGGCGAGGTACCGCGTCGCGTTATTAAGCGCTACTCCAATCGGAAGCTCTACGACACGAAGGACAGTCGTTACGTCACCCTGCAGCAGATAGGGGAGATGGTCCGGGCTGGCGAAGAGGTCCAGATCATCGACAACGCGACCAAGGAGGACAAGACCGAGGTCACGCTGGCGCTGATCATCTCGGAGGATCTCAAATCGCAGCCGCGCTCGGTACCGCTCGGCACGCTGCGAGATCTGATCCAGGAGCGCGGCGAGCGGCTGCTCTCGCAGCTGCGCGAGGGCCCGATCGGCCGGCTCATCCCCGGCGCGGTCCCCGGCGAGGGCGGCGTGGCGGCGCCTGGAACGGCGCCCGCCCCGGGGACGGAGCAGGCGACGCCCGTGTCGCCATCGTCCCATCCGCCCCCGCCGCTCGACACGGACAGGTCGAGCCACGCGAAGGGGCGCCTGAGCGGGATCGTCGAGAGCTCGAAGCAGACGCTCGATCAGTGGCAGCAGGCCGTCGACGAGCGCATCCGCGCCATCCTCCCGGGCCTCGGGCTGGTCCGCGATCTCCAGGCCGATGTCAAGCGCCTGTCGCAGCGCATTGACGAGCTGGAGGCGAAGCTCCAGGGACGCGCGGGTGAACCCATCGAGGACGCGGCTCCGCTCCAGGCGGGCTCCGGCGCGGACGAACCCGCGGGCGAGGGTCGCGAGGGTCAAGGGAGCGAGAGCAGGCTGGAATAGCCCTGGGCGCTCCTCTGTTCCCCCAGGCGAGCCCATGCCGTTCTTCTTCAGCAAGAAACCTGCGTCCGTAGCGCAGGACCTGTCGTTGGCCAGCGCCGACGGTGGCCGCGCCGACGCCTTCGAGATCGAGCTGCTGGGTCATCTGGACACGCTCTATGGCGTGAGCTGCCGGATGACGAAGAGCTCGACGGAGGCGGAGGATCTGGTCCAGGACACCATCGTCAAGGCGATGCGCGCCCGGGGTCAGTTCGAGCCGGGCACCAACCTCAAGGCCTGGCTGCTTCGGATCCTGACGAACACGTTCATCAACCGGTACCGTCGCGGGGGCCTCGAGCGAGGCATCTTCGACGGCCCCGACGCCGAGCCGCTCACCGATGCGTGGGTCGGCGCGACGACGATGCGCGCGATGCGCGATCCGGAGACCCAGGCGCTCACGCCGCTCGTGGAGGCGGAGGTGCAGCGCGCCCTCGACGCGCTGCCCGAGGAGTTCCGGCTGGCCGTGGTGCTGTCGGACATCGAGGAGCTCTCCTACAAGGAGATCGCCGAGGCGATGGGCTGCCCGATCGGGACGGTGATGTCGCGCCTGCACAGGGGCCGCAAGCTCCTCCAGAAGACGCTGCGCGAGCACGCGGTCCTGATGGGCATCGTCAGCGAAGAGGCGGCGAAGGACGCGCCCGCCGACCTGGACGCGTACCGCAAGCGGAAGCGGGGTGCCGCATGAGCGCTGCGAAATCGATCGAGAGCTGTTCGCGGTTCGACTACGCGCTGTCCGCCTACGTCGACGGCGAGCTGGATCCGGATCACGCCGTCGATCTCGAGTCCCACCTCGTCCAGTGCCCTCCGTGCTTCGAGCAGGTGAGGCTCTTGCGCTCGCTGCGGACGAGCCTGAAGCGGGCGCGGCCGTCGGGGTGCCCGGACGCGCTGCGGGCGCGCGTCGCCGCGGCGGTGGCGCACGAGCAGGCGCGCGGGGCGGCGCGCGACGCGGCGCAGTCGGTCGAGGCGAGGCCGCGCCTCGTGCACAAGGGGTACGCGATCGCGCTGGCCGCGGCGGCGGGCGTCGTCTTCATCGTGGGCGTGGCGCGGCGGCCGGACGCGCCGGCGGACGCCGCGAAGGCGAGCCCCTCGAGGGCGGCGGTCGATCTCGCGGGCGCGGAGAGCGTCGAGGTCCTGCTCGACGATCTCGTCACCCAGCACGCGCAGCCGCTGCCGCCGGAGACGACCAACCCGGAGGACCTGCCGCGCTTCGATCCGTTCGTCGGCGTCCCGGTCCGCAGGCCGCAGTTCCAGTCGATTCCGGCGAACTTCATGGGCGCCCGCGTGCACACGATGCGCGATCGGCGCGCCGCGCTGCTCCAGTTCGTGGTGCGGGGCAACCACCGCGTGACGGTCTACCTGTTCAACTCGCGCGCGGTCCCGGTGCAGAAGGCGCAGCCGATCCTGCAGCCTCGCGTCGTGCGCGAGCGCCCCGTCTACGTGGGCAACATCAACGGCTACTCGGTCGCCGCCGCCGAGCGCAGCGGCGTCGGCTACGCGCTCGCCTCGGATCTCGGCGACGACCTCAGCACGCAGCTCGTCCTCGCTGCGATGCAGTGAGCGTCCCCGCCCCGCTCCGTGGCGGGGTGCAGTCCTCCCCCTTCCTCGATCACCCCGACCAACCCCTACCGCGAGAGACCGCATGCGCTTCGTCTTCGTCATGGATCCGCTGAGCCGCGTGACGCACGACAAGGACACGTCGTTCGCCTTCATCCGAGCGGCGCAGGCGCGCGGCCACGAGAGCTACCACTGCTTGCCGCGCGACCTCTCGATCGAGGGCGGCGAGGCGCACGCCTCGGCCTCGCCGCTGCACATCGGCGACGCGCCCCCGTTCATCTCGCTCGCGGCGGGCCCCGAGCGGCTCCGGCTCGCGGACGTGGACGCCATCTTCATCCGCAAGGACCCGCCGTTCGATCGCAGCTACCTGTACGCGACGCTGATCCTGGAGCGCGCGCGGCGCTGCCCGCTCATCGTGAACGACCCCCGCGGGCTGCGCGACGCCAACGAGAAGCTCTACGCGCTGAACTTCCCCGAGTGGACGCCGAGGACGCTGGTGACCGCCGACCGCGAGCAGATCCACGCGTTCGTGCGCGCCCTCGGCGGCGCGGCGGTGATCAAGCCGCTCGACGGCGCGGGCGGCCTCGGCGTGCTGCAGATCAGCGAGCGCGACAAGAACGCGCGCGCCATCGCGGACATGATGACGAACGAGGGGCACCGCCTCGCGATGGTCCAGGAGTACCTGCCCGCCGTCGTCCACGGCGACAAGCGCGTCCTCTTGCTCGACGGCGAGCCGCTCGGCGCCATCCTCCGGGTGCCCCGCGACGACGATCACCGCTCGAACATCCACGTCGGCGGGCGCGTCGTCTCGACGGAGCTCTCGCCGCGCGAGCTCGATCTCGTCCGCGCTGTCGCGCCTCGCCTCCGCGCCGACGGCCTCTTCTTCGTGGGCCTCGACGTCATCGGCGAGCGCCTGACCGAGGTGAACGTCACGAGCCCGACGGGGATCCAGGAGCTCGGGCGCTTCACCGGCGCGGATCCGGCGGCGAGGGTGATCGCCTGGGCCGAGGAGCGGGCGCGCGGCCGGTCCGCGCGCGCGTGAGCCACCTGGCTCCGGAAAGTTGGCCCGGAGCGCCCGCCTCTGCGAAGGCTCCCCCATGGGCGAGTCATTCGAGCGGTGTGCCGTCTGCAGCGACGGCGAGCAGGGCGATCGGGAGGGCGGCGCGCCCGGGGATCCTCGCGCGAGGACGCGGATGGCGCGCGTGGTCATCCAGGGGCGCTCGCTGAGCCTGTGCCGGACGCACGCGGCGACCGTGGCCGCCGCCATGCCGGAGACGTTCGAGGAGATGCGCGCGCTGTTCGTGGGACTCCAGCGCAGCGCGCAGCCGGCGCAGCGCGATCCGTCCGTCGAGCGCCGCTCCCCGATCGCGCGCCGCAGCCCCGAGGATCGGCGCGTCTTCCCCCCGCGGCCGGAAGGCCGGCGGATCGGTGGAGGACGCCGCGCCTCGGATCCGGGCGAGTGATCGCGACGGCGCCCTCCTGGCGCGCGCCGGAGCCCACCGCGCGCGCGCCGGAGCCCACCTCGCGCCGCTCTCCGGAGCGATGCCCGCGCTCCGCGCGGAGCGCCGCGGGCCGCCGGATGCGCGCGGCGCATGGTAAGTTCTCGCCATGAGGCCCCGCCGGCGCGTCGTCATCGGGATCGGGTCGAGCCTGGGCGATCGCCTGGCGACCCTCCGCGCCGCCATCGCGGCGCTCGGCGCTGATCCCGATCTCGACGTCGTCCGCGAGTCGTCGCGCTACGAGTCGCCGCCCGCAGGCGGCCCTCCGCAAGGCGACTACGTGAACGCCGCGGTGCTCATCGCCACGTCGCTGCCCGCGCGCCAGATCCTCGAGCGCACCCTCGCCGTGGAGCGCTCGCTCGGGCGGACGCGCCCCGATCCCGTGCGATGGGGGCCGCGCACGATCGATCTGGACCTGCTCTGGATCGAGGGCGAGGCCGTCGCGGAGCCGGATCTCGAGGTGCCTCACCCGCGCCTCTGCGGCCGTGTGTTCGCGCTCAGGCCGCTGCTCGACGTCGCCCCCGACGCGCGCGACCCTCGCACGGCCGTCGCCTACGCCGCGCTGCCCGAGGCGAACGCGCCGATTCGCAAGCTCGATCCGAGCTGATCTGCGCCGCAGCGACGCGCGGGCGTGGCGCTCAGTCCGAGCTGATCTGCGCCGCAGCGACGCGCGGGCGCGGCGCTCAGCGCGAGCGCGGCGGGCCGGAAGCGGCGCGGGATCGGAGGCCGGCGCTGCCGCCGGCGTACGACGCCGCGCTGCCGATCGTGACCACCACGACCAGCAGCAGCGCCCACCCCAGCGCGCCCGCCGGCGCGCCCTCGGCGAGGGCGAGCGCCCAGGCGAGCGCCGCGACGACGGCGCCGCTCGCGGCGGCCTCGCGCCGCCCGGCGCGCCCGCCGAACCGCCCCACGAGGTAGCCGCCGGCGACCCCGGCGAGCGCGAACGCGATCACGTTGAGCCCCACCATCGCGAGCCGCACCGAGCCCTCTGCCCCGGCGTCCCCCGTCCGCTCGATCATCTTGCGCAGCAGCGTGTTGACGAGGCCCGCGAGCGGCAGCCACGCGATGAAGATCGCCACCGTCCCGAGCGCGATCCAGTGCCACGGCGGCCGGTCCTCGCCCTCGTCGTCGCCGCTGCTCTGCAGCACGGGGAGCTTGCGCTTCTCCGGCGCTGCCGCGCCGCCGCCGGAGGGCGCCGCGCCGCCGCCGGAGGGCGCCGCGCCGCCGCCGGAGGGCGTCGCGCCTGCCGCGCCGCTGCCGACGACCGGGAGGCGTCGCTTCGGCGCGTCCCCCATGACGTCAGCTGGGCTTCGAGGTCGGGGGCGGCGCGGCGGCAGGAGCCTTCCGCCAGAACTTCCGCGCTTCGTCCTGCTGGCGGACCAGCCGCCGCTGCTCCTGGATCAGGCCGCCGTAAGCGCGAGGCACCCGCGGATCCTTCGCGAGCGCGTACAGGACCTGGAGCGCCGCCTCGGCGTCGTCCGTCGCGCGGTGCGCCTTCTCGAGCGAGATGCCGAGCCGCGCGGCCATGTCGCCGAGGGCGCGGCTCTCCTCGTTCTTGTAGAGCTCGCGGGCGAACGTGAGCGGATCGACCCAGTCGACCTCGCGCCGCATGGCGGGCGGCGGCTCTTGCGGACGCATGCCCACGCGCTCGAGCTCGGCGAGCAGGAACGAGCGGTCGAAGGTGGCGTTGTACGCGGCGGGGATCGCCCCCTTGAAGCAGGCGAGGATCTCCTCCGCCACCTCGGCGAACGACGGCTTGCCCTCGACGTCCGCGTCCTTGATCCCGTGGATGGCGGTGCTCTCCGCGGGGATGGGCCGCCCCGGGTGGATGAGCCAGTTGTAACGCGTCAGGATCTCCCCGGCGCGGCCGATGACGATGCCGAGCTCGATGATCCTGTCACCCGCCGGATCGCGCCCCGTGGTCTCGACGTCGACGAAGGCGATGGGCTGCTCGATCCAGGCGCTGCCCGCGTCGATCTCCGACGCGACGCCGACGGCGCGCACCTTGAGGAGGTGCGCGATCCCAGGATAGTGCCGGCCCGTCGGGAAGCAGCCGCACGGGTCGGCGACCTTCACGGCGTCCTCGGCTTGGCGGGCTGAGCGGGCTGGACGGGTGCAGCCGAGGTCGCGGGGCGCGCCGCGCCGCCCGCCGGCGTGCTGGTGCCGGCGGCGGGCGTCGCGCTGGCAGCAGGGGTCGCGCTGGCCGCGGGGATCGCGCTGCCGGAGGGCGGCGCGTCGCCTGCCTTCGGGGGCGCAGGCCGCGGCGTCTTGCCGAGGAGCTCCAGATCGAGCTTGACCCACGCCTCGAGATCCTCGCCGGGGTTCGTGAGGAGCTGGAGGTTGACCTCGCGGCCGTTGATGAAGATGAGGGGCGTCCCCTCGAGCCCGACCCCGTCGGCCTGCAGCTTGTCCTTGTCGATGCGCCCCTTGGTGTCGGTCGAGACGAGATCGGCGCGGAACTTCACCATGTCGAGCTTGAGCCGCTGCGCGTAACGCTCGAGGTCGGCCTGCTCGAGCTTGTCCTGGTTCTCGAAGAGGAGGTGGTGCATCTCCCAGAACTTGCCCTGGTTGAGCGCGGCGGTCGCCGCGCGCGCGGCGGGCTCGCCGTGGACGTGCGCCGAGAGCGGGTAGAACTTGAAGACGAGGCGCACCTGCCCGTCGAAGCGCTTCACGAGCCCCTCGAGCAGCGGCGCCATGAGCCTGCAGAACGGGCACTCGAAGTCGGCCCACTCGACGATCGTGATCGGCGCGTCGGGCGGCCCCATCTCCGGCGAGCCGTCGGTGGCGAGCGTCTTCACCTTGTTCGCGTCGAAGCGCATGTGGAACGCGTCCTCGCGCTCCTTCTTCGACCGGCCGTCCTTGACCTGATCGAGCAGGAGCTGCGCGGCGGGGAGGCACGCCTTGCACGCGCGCTGCTCCTTCACGCACTGCGCGATGCTCACGGGCGTGTCCGGGCAAGGGGAGAGGAGCTCGGAGACCTGTGCCCCCCACTCCCGGCGCTCGCGGGGTGTCAGCGAGGAGGTGTCCACGCCCGGCAGCGAGACCGTGACCTCCGGGCTCGCGGCCGGCTTGGGCTCGTTCGAGCTCGGGTTCCCAGGACAGCCCGTGGCGCCGATCGCGAGCAACGGCAACGCGAGGAGCGGCGGCATCCAGCGCAGGAATGACATCGCGGCGCGAGCTTAGTCGGACCCCTTGCGAGATGCTAGCGCGGGTGTAGCGTCAAGAGGTGCGGAGCGTCCTCTACCGCTTCCCGGATCTGCAGCAGTTCGAGCAAATCGTGTGCGATCCGGAGGAGCGTGACCTCGAGCTCGGGCTGCCCGCGGGGGAGGCCGTGGCCGACGGCGAGTGGGTGCTCGCCATCTTCGAGCTGGGCGAAAACCGCCGCGCGACGTCGGCCGCGGCGTGCGCGTCGGTCTCACCGGAGGGGGCGCGGCTCACGTTCGAGCCGCGCGACTGGCATCGCCTGGCCCACTTCGCGCGGACGGAGGCGCCCCGCCCCGGATCCGTGCCCGACACCGACGCCGCGGCGCTCCTCCGCGCCGCGGACGGAGCCGGCGCCGCGCCGGCCGGCGTCCAGGGCGCCGGCCCGGCGGGCCGGGCGCCGCCGCCCCCTGCGCCGCCTCGGCTGAAAGGCAAGGGCTCACGGGTCCTCGTTGTCGACGACGACCCCCACATCCGCGAGCTCCTGTCGGCGATGCTCGAGGCGGTCGAGCTCACCGTCGTCGCCGTCGCCAGCGCGGAAGAGGCGCTGGCGCGGGTCCGCGGCTCGCCGTTTCACCTCGTCGTCCTCGACTGGAACCTCCCGAAGATGACCGGCATCGACCTGTGCCGGACGCTGCGGCAGGAGCCCGGGCTCCGCGATCTTCCGGTCCTCTTCCTGACGGCGCACGCCTCTTCGCAGGACATGGTCGAGGCCTTCGCCAGCGGCGCCGACGACTACATGGTGAAGCCCTTCCGCGCCCCCGAGCTGGGGGCTCGCATCTTCAGCCTGCTCCGCCGGACGCGGCGCTTCACCTCCTGAGGCCCCTCGCCGCGGCGCAGCGGCTCCGCCGCGACGCGGGCTCGCGCTCGGTCACCGCACGCAGATTCCGCGCGCAGATTCCGCACGCAGATTCCGCGCTCAGAAGGCGACATCGACGTTGAGGTTGAGCACGCCGATGTTCTGCGTGTAGTGCCCGCCGGAGTCGGGAGCCCTCGAGTTGGGGTGCAGGCCCGCGGTGATGCTGTCCCCCGTGGTGTCGCGGTCGACGTAGAACAGCTGGGTATACGACGCGGCGAGGTGCAGCTGCTCCGCGACATGGAAGCGCCCGCCCAGGGAGAACGAGACGTCGTGGAAATCGACGCCCGATGGATCCAGGGTCTCGTCAGGAACTGCGTTGGAGTCGTACCCGAGGCCGCCGAAGAACTCGATCGCGGGCCGTGGCCAGTGGCTCCAGCCCACGCGCACGCCGAACGTGTCGTTCCAGCGGCGGGCGATGTTCTGGACCACGCGGGCCCCCTCTCCGGCGAAGCCGTCGCTGTCGATCGCGCACGCCGCGCCGACCTGGGTGAGGCACTGGTTTTCCATCGAGCTCCACCGCGTCCAGTCGCCGAAGAGCCGGACCTCGAAGCGCTCCGCCGGGACGAAGCGGGCGCCGAGCCGCACGATGTCCGGCAGGCCCTCGTGCAGCTCCACGTCGCTCGGGGAGCCCGACACGCCGCTGAAGCGGTTGGTGAGCGTGCCCTCGAGCGACTCTCCCCCCGTGACGTTCGGCCGCGACTGGTACGACGCGCCGATCCAGAGCTGCTCCGGCACCGCCTCGACCAGCGCGCCGACGCCGAAGCTCGCGTGGAAGCCGCTCACCTCGAGCAGCGAGCGCCCCTCGGTCGCAAGGAGGTTGTCGCCGGAGGCGTTGCGGGCGCGCACGGTGTTCACCTGGGTCCGAATCAGGTTGCCCGAGACGCCGAGGCTGAGGCGGAGCGACGGGATCTTGTAGGCGGCGGCGAGGGTGAAGAACATCGCCTGGAGCGAAGACTCGATGGAGTGCCAGCGCTGAACCCCGTCCACCGGCCCGGCGAGCTCGCGATTGCCCTCGAACGCCGCGTTCGTGTCCCAGGACGCGGCGCCGCCGAAGGGCACATAGACGCCGGCGCCCAGCGCCAGGTCGCCGAGTTTGGCCGACGCGCCGAGCATCGGCGCGGCAGCCACGTTGAACAGGGTCGCCTTCCCCGTGTTCGCCTGCGGCACCGTCACGTCATCGGTCGCCGCCGCCGCGTGCGTGTAGGACGCGGAGCGCAGCGCGATGGTTCCGTCCAGGAACAGGTGAATCCCCTCGCTCTCGGCGAGGCCTGCGGGGTTGTAGTAGACCGCGGTCGGATTGCTCGTGATCGGGTTGCCGTGCTCGCCGCCAAACCGCGCGGTCGCGAACCCACCGGCGAGCGCGGATCCGGTCCAGGCGAGACCGCCGAGGAGGCCGACGGAGATCGCGAAACAGGTGCGGTTGATGGACATATCCGGTGTTCTCGATTCTGAGGGCGGAGGAATGCGGCGCCTGCGGCGGACCCTGCATGGTAGGGTTGCAACTCCTGCCACGTCGGGGAATGTTCTACCCGCTCAAGTCAAATGTCACCTTTCGAACGGTGTCAAATGCTTTTCTCCCGCACCATCCGGACAACGCTCGCCTCAGCTGCCCTCACCTCCACCGCGCTCCTCATCGGCTGCGCCGACCCGGAAGGCAGATACGATGACTTCGAAGCTCGCGATACAACGATCCGCGAAGACCAGAGCAGCGGCGGCGAGGGTGGTGGTGGTGGCGGCGACGGAAATGGCGGCGCTGGTGGCGGAGCGGACAACTGCCTGCCGGAGGCGGGCGCGGTCGACGGCGATTTCCTCTTCAGCCTCTCGGCCTATCTCAACCCGCGGGCCCCTATCCTCTTCGTGGCCAGCCTGACCACCGAGGCCAGCGACGGCGGCCTGAGCTTCTCGCTCACCTTCCAGCCGCTCACGGCCGCCGATCGCAGGACGCCCACGGGCGAGCCGTTCGATGTGGGTCCCTTCGAGCTGACCGCCGATGGGAAGTTCACCGCGCAGCTGCCCACGCTCATCGTGCCGGGCGACGCCAACCCCATCTCCGGCAGCGAGCTCGAGGCCACCATCACGCTCACCGGCTCCCTCTGCGCGCCCGCCGACTTCATCTGTGGCGTTGTCACCGGCAGCGCGGCGAGGCCGATCCCCCTGAATCTCAAGGGCTCTACCTTCGCCATGGAGCGAATCGCCGATCCGAGCAGCTACCCGGCGCCGGTCATCAACTGCAAGAGAGACCCGGCGAGCCCGCTCCCGTGAGCGCCCGGTCGGGTCACGCCGCGGCCTCCGCCGCGGCGGCGCCTTCGAGCTCGATCAGCGAGATCTCGGACGGCGCGCCGACGCGCATCGGCGGCCCCCAGTAGCCCGTGCCGCGGCTCACGTAGATCTGGCTGTCGCCGTGCGAGGACAGCCCGGCCACGTAGGGCTGGTCGAGCCGCACGAAGAAGTTCCACGGGAAGATCTGACCACCGTGGGTGTGGCCGCTGAGCTGCAGGCCCACGCCCCGCTCCGCGGCCTCCAGGATCTGCTTGGGCTGGTGCGCGAGCAGCACGAGCTCCCGGGAAGGGTCCCGCCCCGCGAGCGCGCGCGCGAGGTCGGGGCCATGGCCGCGGCCCATGCCGCGGGAGCTCCAGTCGTCGACGCCGGCCAGGTCGAAGCCGTGCTCGCCGTCGCCGATCGAGACGCGCTCGTTGCGCAGCACCGTCACGCCGAGCCGGCGGAGCTCCGCGATCCACGCCTCGGCGCCGGAGTAGTACTCGTGGTTGCCCGTCACGAAGAAGACCCCGTGCTTGGCGCGCAGATCGGCGAGCGGCGCTGTGTGCTCGCGGAGCTCTTCCACGGAGCCGTCGACGAGATCGCCCGTGATCGCGACGAGATCCGGCTCGAGCGCGTTCACGCGCGCGACGACGCGCTCGAGCCACGCCCGGCCGATCGTCGGGCCGATGTGGAGGTCGGTCAGCTGAACCACGCGAAAGCCCGACATCGCCGCGGGGAGGCGGCGGAGGCGGACGCGCACCGGGCGGACGGCGACCTCGCCGAGGGCGCTCGCGGCGCCGGCGACGCCGAAGCCCATGGCGAGCGCTCCGGCCGCGCCCGCGAGGGCGCGCGAGAGGAAGGTGCGGCGCTCGCCGTCGAGCGGCTGGTTCAGGATCGCGGTGAGGCCGTGGGCGCCGAGGCGGACGAGCTCGGAGGTGAGCAGGAGGAAGAAGAGCAGGACGGCGAGCCCGACCCACGTGTAGACGACGCCGGCCACGACGCCGGCGATGTGCCGGGGCAGCGCGCGGGTGAGCAGGAGGCCGAGGGGCACCAGCGACGCGAGCACCACCAGGGCCACGCTGCCGACGCGGTGCCAGAGCGGGCCGAGCTCGGGCGCGCGGATCAGGCGCTGCCAGAGGTAGTAGTGGACGCCCGCCACGATGGCGCTGAAGACGGCGATGAAGATGACGAAGGAGAGGAGCGGCCGCTGCACGCGTCCAGCATGACCACGGCGGCGCGCGCCCGCCGCTCCGATCCGCGCGGGAGCCGGGCTCTACAACATTTCTTAACGGAGCGACGCGGCGGACGACGGCTACGACGTGCTGACACACACGCCGAACCCGGCGGGGTAGATCGCGCTGCCGCCCTGGCACTTGGCGCCTGCGCCGCAGTCCTGCGCCCTGCTGTCGATCCGGCAGAGCTGCTTGCACTGGTTCGTCAGCATCGAGCACACGAAGCCGGGCGCGCACGGGCAATGCTCGCCGGTCCGCCCCTCGCCGGGGACCACGCAGCTCGTCGTCCCATCCTCGCGGACGATCGTGCAGGTGAGGCCCGTCGGGCACACGCTGTCGTTCAAGAGCTCGCAGTTCATCGCGGGAACACAGACCGGGATCGGGACCGGAGCGCTCGCCTCGACGACCGACTCGGCCATCGGTCGCTCGTCGCAGTACGTCCCGGCCGCGCAGCTCTCGACGTGACCGCAGCAGTACTGCCGGCACACGCCGCCCTCGCCGTCGGCAGCCACGCACCCCAGGCCAGCCGCACAATCGGCGCCGCTGTGACAGGGGCCGCCTGCCTCGAAGCGGCCCGCCGGACGGCAGCTCGGGATCGCATCGCCGTCGTCGAGCACGAGCTGACAGTGCAGCGTCTGCGCGGCAGGGAGCCCCGTCCCCGTCCCGGTCCCCGCGTCGCCATCCGACGAGCACTCGGTCGGCTCGCCGCCTGGGGTGCAGCCATCGCCGCACAGGTAAGCGAAGCGGGTGTAGGGATCCTGCGCCTCCGGAGCCGCCGGGATGTTGACGTCCTCGCTCACGACGCCGCCGCCGCTGCCGCTGCTGGTACCGCTGGCGCTGCCGCTCGCAGGCGGAGGGCTGGCGCCCGATTGGGTCGACTCGCTGTCGCCCCCCCCACCCGTGAACAGCCCGCTGCCGTCGTCGTACCCACCCGCCGCATCGAAGTCGCCCATCGAGCACGCGGAGAGCGCGAAAACCCAGGTCGCAACGAGGCCAGAAAGCAGCCGGGCGTGGTGTGAGCTCATTCCAGGACTACCAGAAAAGCACAAGCGGAATGAGCGTATCATGTCGCCTCCTGCATTCACAGAATGTGCCCATTCGGTGTGTCGTCGCCAGGGCGCCGAGCGCAACCTGGGTGGGGGCGCCACCCTGCGCGCCGCGGACACGGATGCGCCTCGCCTGCGGGCGCCCCTGGCGCAAGCATGACGCCCGTGTCGCGCCGAGCGCCGGGCCTCGCGCGACGGTGTGTGACGGCGCCTACCGCGCCTCGATGTCGCGGGTGACCACGTTGCCCGCGCTGTCATAGGCGCGAACCGCGATCAGGTGCGCGCCAGGCGGCACGATCGCGCCGAGATCCGCTTCGAACGGCTCGACGGCCTCGTCGAAGACGCCGTCGCTCGGGAAGATGGGCCGCCACTCCTCCAGGCCCGCGATCGAGACCTCGATGCGCGCGACAGGACCGAGGCCGTCCGCGACCTCGCCCGTGAGCCGGCGCCCCTGCAGCGCGAGCGCCCGGAACAGCGGCGGCGTGTTGTCGACAAGGACGGTGCCCGACTCGAGGCTGTGGCGCAGCGTGCGCTCGGGCGGGTTCGCCAGCTCGTCGCTCGCCTCGACGAGGATGCGGTACTCGCCTTCGGGAAACGCGGTCGTGTCCCATACGTGCTCGGCGCGCGTCACCTTCTCGCCCGGCTTCAGCAGGCTGCGCCAGGTCGACTGCCCCTCCATCCGGTAGGAGAGGCGGTAGCGGAGGTCGTCCTGGTCTGGATTGTCGACCTTCCATGTCAGCTGGAGCGCGCTCACGGGCTTCGGCGCCTCCCCGCCCGAGGGCGGGAGGCTCGAGCGAGAGGGCTTGGTCTGCCCCTTCGGCGCGGCCTCGATCGACGTGACCACGGCGCGCGCGTTGTCGGTGACGAACGAGAGCTTCACCTCGCGGAGCACCGCGCCCGGATCGCGGCGCCAGCGCGCGCGGATCTGCGCGAAGCGCGCCGGCGGGCTCTTCGCGTCGCCCGGCGCGGCGAGCGCTGTGGACCACGGGCTCCAGGTGCCGTCCGGCGCGTCGGTGTTTCCGCTCCGGGTCTCGAGCTCCAGCGCGCCGTCGGAGCGCCACGCCAGGCGCCCGAACGTGGCCCGCAGCCCGGCGTCGAGCACCTTGCTCGTCCACACCGCGTCCGGGCCGCCGACGCCCTTCACCTCGTGGAAGACCGCGGGGTCGGTGGTCGCGACGAACCTGCGCTTCCCGGCCATCATGAAGGCGCCGACCTGGCGCTCGTCGGTGTCGGCGACGAGCCGCGCGACGTGGTTGTCGCTCACGGTGTAGAGCTGGCCTTCCGCGCCCGTCCCGACGTACGGCGCCAGGTCGTCGCCGAGGCCGAGCGAGACGTAGTGGGTGTCGTCGTCGCTCATCATCTTCTCGGCGACGCCGCTCCGATCGAAGCGCATGAGCACGCCCTTGCCGGGCTTCTGCGCTCGCGCCGGCTGCGGCGACGGCGGCCCGCTCCGGTTGCGCTTCGGCGGGGCGAACGCCTCGGCGTACTTGTTGGCGATCGCGTAGATCGCGCCGCCCTTCGCGCCCGGCGCGACGGCGATGGCCTTCACGTCGTCGGCGTCGAAGTCGTAGAGCACGGTCGCGCGCCCGGGCGCCGTGAGCTTGTAGAGGAGCGCCTTGCCGTTCGAGCCGGCGTAGACGGCGCCGTCGTCCCCGACGGCGACGCTCATGAGGTGCGGCTCGTCGCTGTCGAAGTACACCTGGGCCTTGCCCGCGGCGTCGACGCGGAAGAGCTTCCCGCCGGAGCCGGTCGCCGCGTAGAGCGCCTTCGCCCTGGGATCGTACGCGAGGCCCCACACGTCTTCGGTGTCGGGGAGCTCGGCGAACACCTTCGCCGGGCCGCCGTTGCCCGCGCCGCGCGGCAGGCGGAAGAGCTTGCCCTCGGGGAAGGTCCCCGCGATGACGTCGCCATCGAACGCCAGCGCGAGCGCGCTGACCGCCATCTGCCCGGTCGTGGCCACGAGCGCGACCCGGCCGCCCGAGACGCTGTAGATCTTGCCCTCGTTGCCCGTGCCGAGCAGCACCGTCCCGTCCGGCAGCACCACGGAGCTCCAGATGGACGTCGCGTCCGGCAGCGGCGTCGCGCCGAGCGTCAGCCCGGCGCGCACGGCGCCGTTCGAGTCCACGCTGACGCCGGTGAGATCCCCGCCCTTCAGGTCCTCGAGCGATCGGAGCTCGAAGCTGCGCGTGCCCACCGCGTGGGCCGGCAGCGCCACGAGCCCCGCGGCGGCGACGGCGGCGGCGAGGAGCCTGCGCGGAGAGGGGATGGTGCGGCGAGGGTGAGGCGATCGGGGATGGGCAGAAGAGCGCTCTGTGCTCATGGGTCGCAAGATGGAGGGGGTCAGGGAGAGGGGGGGCCAGGGAAGAGAGGGAGGCGGGAAACCGGCGGGCTCAGCGGAGGATAGGCCGGACCGTGACGCTCACGGAGTCTTTCCCGACCAGGAAGCGCTTGAGGGACACCGGCACCTGCACCTGCGCGCCGAAGGTCTCGGGCGCGTCGGAAGCGGAGCTCGGGCGCAGCGTGTCCATCGCGCCCGGGGGGAGCCGCGACGCGACCTTGCCGCGGTACGCCGCGCCGTTCTCCCGGAGCCGGAACGTCGCGACGACGCTCTCCGCGTCGTGGGTCTGGTTCGGCAGCATCGCCACGAGCTCGGCGACGTTGTTCGGGGTCGCCATCGGGCGCTCCACCTCGTAGCCGGGCGCGAGATCGATGTCCACCTGGCTGCCGGCGAGCTCGCGCGGCACCGGCACCTCGATGACGCGCGACTCGATGGGGCCCTGGTGAGGCTGGAGATCCAGGCGGATCCGCGCGGGCGCGCCCGCCTCGATCTCCGGCTCGAGCACCTTCGCGCCGCGCAGCAGGACGACCTCGCGGTCGAAGGTGACCTTCACGCGGGTGTCGACGCGCTCGATCGAGACGTCCTCCCAGGGGTTGTTGAGCAGCGCGCCCATCGCCCGGACGAGCCGGCTGCGGACGAAATCGTCGCTGCTGAGCGGGGTGCCGTTGCCGGCGCCGAAGTCGACGAGCGAGATGGTGCCGTAGCGCCCGATCTTCACCTGGCTCACCGCGCGCCAGGTCATGTCCCGCCGCTCGGCCGTCGTCGCCTCGACGGCGTTGCCGACGGCCATCGAGACGAAGGCGGGCGCGAGGAACTGATCGTGCGCGACCTCGACATTCCACGTCGGGTGCGGCGCGCCCTCCACGCCGTCGATCTGGACGCGCATCGGGAAGACCGGCGCCTTCGCCGAGCTGTCGACGACGATCGCGGCCTGCCGATCGTTCACCAGCGTGCCCAGGGGCCGCACCGCCTCGCCGATCTTGAAGCTCCGGTTCTGGCTCGCGAGGATCCAGTGGACGCGCGCGATCGCGGCGGGGAGGTTCGTGACGCCGCCGTTCATCATCGGGTGGCCGAACGCGACAAGCTTGTCGCCCGACACGCGCGTGACCGTGCCGATGCCCATCGCGGAGATGTCGCCGCGCACGAGCTCGACGCCGATGGCCCCCCCGTCGACGTACTTGGTCGGCGCGCCCGGCTCCGGGTTCGCGGACGAGCCGCCGCCGGCCTGCATCGGATCGAGCCCCATGGGGCCGAGCAGATCGCTCGCGATGCGCAGCGACGTCCCGCCGAGCCCGCCGAGCATCACCGGCGTCGAGGCGCGCGCGAGGCCCGTCGACTCGGGCGGGGCGAGCGACGACGCGACGCGCGCGGCGATCTGGCCGGCGTGGCCGGCGAGATCGTAGGCGTCGACGGCCCCCAAAAAGCCGTGGCTCCCGTGCAGGCGGGCCGGCGCGGCGGCGCGCGGCGGCGGCGTCGCACCACCGGCGCGGCTCACCGGGGCGGGCAGCGGGCCGCCGACCTTCGGGGCGATCCCGCGCGGGAGCGGGCGCGCGAGCTCGTCGAGCATCGACTTGATCGGGGTGACGCCGGCGATCGCCTCCGCGCCGAAGAGCCAGCCGTACGCGTAGGCGCCGATCATCTTGCCGTTCAGGTAGATCGGGCTGCCGCTCATCCCCGCCACGGTGCGAGCGACCTCGAGGCGCGGGTGCTGCGTCTTGATGAGGATGAGATCCTGGTTCGGCCGGAAGTTGCGGAGCGTCGAGATGACCTCGACGTCGAACTTCTCGGGCGTGGTGCCGGAGAACACGGTCAGGCCGTATCCCTTCATCCCCGGCTTCACCTCGGAGATCGGCAACGTGTCGGGCGGGGCGGAGATCGCCTGAGCCGCGCCCACGCCGACGGCGACGCTGCACGCCGCGCCGGCGAGCAGGCTCAGGGGGATGAGGCGGCCGTCGCGGTCGACGAGGGCGCGGGCGGCGCCGGCGATCGCCCTCGCGCCGCGGGTCGCGAGCGGGGCGGCGCGCGCGGTGAGGAAGGAATCAGGACGAAAACACGGCATGTTGCGCAGAGGCACGGCCCAAGCTTAGCCCGGATTTGGTAGCGCGACAGAGCGGGGGCCAGAGGCGCGCCGGGAGGTCGCCGCGCCACCCGGGGTCGCCGTTTTCCAGAGGCGGGGCGCGCCGGCGACGCTAGGCTTCGCCCCGTGAAGGATATCGCGGCGACCGCGACGCTCGTCCTTTCGTTCGCCGCCTGGGTGACCACCCACGTCGCGCTGGCCGCGCGGCTCGCGCTCCGGAGCCAGCCGCGCTGGCGCGGGCTCGTCGCGCTGGTGGTGCCGCCGCTCGCGCCGATGTACGGCTTCCGGCTGGGGTGGCGGCGGACGAGCACCCTGTGGCTCGTATGGCTCATCGTGTACGTGCTCGCGCTCCTCGTCGCGCGGGCGTGAGGAGCGGGGCGTGGCGCCTGACGTGAAGGCTGACGACGTGAGCGCGGGAATGACGGCGAAGCGGCGCCCGGGCGCGCCGCCCGCGATCCTCGTCGGCACGATGAACTTCGGCGGCCGCACGCCGCCCGAGGAGGCCGAGCGCATCACCCTGCGCGCGCTCGATCGAGGGATCACCGCGTTCGACACGGCCAACCTCTACCAGGACGGCGCGTCCGAGCGGATCCTCGGCCGGGCGCTCCGGGGCCGCCGGGCCGAGGCGCAGATCGCCACCAAGGTCGGCCTGCGCCGCCTCCGGGGCAGGCCCGAGGGGCTCGGGCGCGAGCGCGTGATCCGCGCCGTCGAGGAGAGCCTCGCGCGCCTCGGCACCGACCACGTCGACGTCTGCTATCTCCACGCGCCGGACCCGGAGACGCCCATCGAGGAGACGCTGGCGGCGATCGACGCCCTGCTCGAGCAGGGGAAGATCCTGCAGTACGGGGTCAGCAACTTCGCGTCGTGGCAGATCCTCGAGATCATCGCGCGCCGCGACGCCGTCGGGAGGCCGCGCCCCGCCGTCTCTCAGGTGCTCTACAACGCGCTGATCCGCCAGCTCGACGTCGAGTACGCCGCCTTCGCGCGGCGGTACGCGCTGGCCACCGCGGTGTACAACCCGCTCGCCGGCGGGCTCTTGACGGGGCGGCACGCCGGGCCGGAGGCGACGCAGGCGGGCTCGCGCTTCGAGGGCAACGGCCTCTACCAGCGCCGGTACTGGAGCAGGCGCATGTTCGAGCTCGCGGCCGGCTACGCCGCGATCGCGGCGGACGAGGGGACGAGCCTGATCTCGCTGTCGTACGCCTGGCTCGCGGGGCGGGACGTCGTCGACTCCATCCTGGTCGGCCCGGTCCGGGCAGAGCACCTCGACGCGGCGGCCGACGCCGTCGCGCGCCCGCTCTCGAAGGAGGCGGCGCGGCGCATGGACGCGCTCTACCGCGATCACCTGGGCACCGACGCGAGCTACGCGCGATGATCGATCTCCTGCTGCCCGAGGCCAGGGATCTCGATCTCGCGGGCCCCCTGGCCGACTACGCCGCCCGCGGCCACGCCCGCCTCGGGCGCGTGATGACCGACGCGGGGCTCGCGGCGCTGCGCGCGCGCTCGGATGACCTGATGCTCGGGCGCGTCACGTACCCCGGGCTCTTCTTCCAGCACGACGCCGCGTCGGGCCGCTACGAGGATCTGCCGTACGGCAAGGGCTACCAGGGGCCGAGCACGTCGTACCGGAAGCTCGAGAAGCTCGAGAAGGACCCGCTGTTCCTCGCCTGGATCGAGAACCCGCTCTTCGAGAGGATCGCGCGCGCGCTCATCGAGGGAGAGGTCTCCATCTACCGGGCCGTGCTCTTCAACAAGGCCGCGTCGGGGGGCACGCCGCTGCCCTGGCACCAGGACGGCGGCAGCTACTGGGGGCTGGATCGCGACCCCGAGCTGCAGATCTGGACCGCGCTCGACGACGCCCCCACAGCCGGCGGTTGCGTGGAGGTGCTGGAAGGCAGCCACATCGACGGGCTCGCGACGCCGCTCGGCGGCGTCGTTCCGAGCGACCGCGTGCGCGCGGCCGACGCGGACGCCCGCAAGATCGCGCTGCCGGCGCGCGCGGGCGAGGCCCTGCTGATCCACAACTACCTCTGGCACTGCTCCGCCGTGAACCGGAGCGGCCAGCCGCGCCGGGCCTTCACGGTCTGCTACATGAGCAGGGCGACCCGATGCCTCCGGAAGAAGAAGGCCCCACGCACGTTCACGCCGGTGTTCTGAGCTCCCCCGGGCAGGCGGCCCCGGCGCGGTCGGCGGCCCCTCGCTCGCCAGCCCTCCCTCCTCCGCCGGCTTCCCCGGTGCGTTCTCCGGCCGGCGTCGACGTTTCGAGAATTTTTCAAGCCGGTGTCGCGTCCAGTTTGCACCCGTGTCGTAAGGACGGACGCCTGTAGCCGCGGCAAAGTGCCGCACCCCCGCGGCGGCCTGCCGCGGCGTGGACCTTCAGTTATCCACAGCGGCAATCTGCCGCAGTCACGCGGCACTTTGCCGTCTTGTCGCACCCCGCCAGCAAGCCATAACTGCGCCCGCGCGTCCCTCCGACGCCCACCACAACCCTATGGCGCGGTTCCTGTTCCCACGATGGGCCAACAAAGTGGTTCCGTTGGGGCTGCTCTTCGGAGTCCTGCCCCTCGGCGCCGCTGTGATCGGCGGATTCTGGTACTACGGTACCAACAAACATATCGAGGTCGGGTATCAGCCGGATCAACCGGTTGACTATTCCCACAAGCTGCACGCCGGCGACCTCGGTATCGACTGCCGCTACTGTCACAGCACAGTAGAGGTCTCCAGCTTCGCCGCAGTTCCCCCCACCGAGACGTGCATGAACTGTCATGCCAAGGTGCGGCGGGACAGCGAAAAGCTCCTCCTCGTCCAGGAGAGCTGGGCGACGGATCAACCCATCCCCTGGGTGCGCGTCCACAACCTGCCGGACTACGCCTATTTCGACCACTCGGCCCACCTGGCCGCAGGGGTCGGCTGCGTGAGCTGTCACGGCCGCGTGGACCAGATGCACAAGGTCCGGCAGGTCCAGCCGCTCTCGATGGGATGGTGCCTGGACTGCCACCGCAATCCGGGTCCCAACCTCCGCAATCCCGCCGACGTCACCAAGATGGATATGGCACCCGCGACGGCCGCCATGGCGGGCGCCGGCATCCCGGCGAGCCACGAGCCTTACAACGATCGCGTGCCAGCGGTCACTTCCTCCGGGCGGCAGGTGCAGGCGCCGCTTCACTGCTCGGGGTGCCACCGATGAGTAAACGAACTCCTCTCCCCCTCGCCCAGGACCTCTCTGGAAAGACCTACTGGCGCAGCTTGAACGAGCTCTCCGGCTCGCCCGACTTCGTCGACGCGCTCGGGCGCGAGTTCCCGCCGGCCGCGTTCGAGCCGCCGGAGGGCGTCGGGCGGCGCACGTTCCTGAGCCTCATGGGCGCGTCGCTCGCGCTCGGTGGCCTCGTGGGCTGCCGCCGGCCCGTCGAGCAGATCCTGCCGTACTCGCGGACCCCGGAGGAGGTCATCCCGGGCAAGCCGCTGTTCTTCGCGACGGCGCTCCCGATGATGGGCACGGCCTTCGGCGTCATCGTCGAGAGCCACGAGGGGCGGCCCACCAAGATCGAGGGCAACCCGAAGCACCCCGAGAGCCTCGGCAGCACCACCCTCTACACCCAGGCCGCGGTCCTCGACCTCTACGATCCCGATCGCAGCAAGTCGCCGCGCGAGGGCGCGAACGAGAAGTCCTGGGACGACGCCGCGGCGTTCCTCCGCACCGAGGGCGACAAGCTCCGCGGCCGCGGCGGCAAGGGCCTCACGATCCTGACCGAGGCGCACCGGTCGCCGACGCTGGCCGCGCGCCTCGCGGATCTCCGCAAGACGCTGCCCGAGGCGCGCGTCGTCCGGTACGAGCCCTTCTCGCGCGACGCCGCGCGGGAGGGCGCGCGGATCGCGTTCGGCAAGCCGCTCGAGACCACGCTCGACCTGACGAAGGCGCGCGTGATCGTCGCGCTCGACGCCGACCTGTTCGCCTCCGACGGCAGCCCGCTCAAGCAGGCGCGCGCGTTCTCGGCGGGCCGCGCGGTCGACAAGGACCCGAAGGCGATGAACCGCCTCTACGCCGTCGAGAGCACCTTCACGATCACCGGCGCGGCCGCGGATCACCGGCTCCGCATCCAGAGCCGCAAGATCCCCGCCTTCGCCTTCGCCCTCGCGACCGAGCTCGGCAAGCGCGGGGTCGCGCTCGACGCGGAGCTGCTCAAGGCGCTCGAGGGCAAATCGGAGGGGCTCGACGCCAAGGCGACGCGGCACGTCGCCGCCATCGCCGCCGACCTCGCCGCCAACCGCGGCCAGGGCGCGCTCGTGGCCGGGCGCTCGCTGCCGAAGGAGGTCCACGCGCTCGTGCACCTCATCAACCTCGCCCTCGACAACACGGGCAAGGCGGTCCGGCTCGTCGCGCCCTTCGACGACTCGCGCGAGGGCCCCGAGGCGCTCGTCGAGCTCGCGCGCTCCATCGAGAAGAACGAGGTCGAGACGCTGATCATCCTGGGCGGCAACCCGGCCTTCGACGCGCCCGCGGACGCGCGCTTCGCCGACGCGCTCGCCAAGGTGGCCGTGAGCGTGCACGTCTCGACGCACGTCGACGAGACGAGCGAGCGCACCAAATGGCACCTGAACCGCGCCCATCCGCTGGAGTCGTGGAGCGACGTCCGGGCGGAGGACGGGACGGCCAGCGTCGCGCAGCCGCTCATCGCGCCGCTCTTCGGCGGCAGGACGGACGCCGAGGTCATCGAGCTGCTGCTCGGCGGCTCGCGGACGGCGTACGACCTGGTGCGGGCGACCTGGCTGACCGCCGAGGGCGCGAAGCGCACCGAGGACGACTTCCGCCGCGCGCTGCACGACGGCCTCGTCGCGGGCACCCAGCTCGCGGACGAGCAGGTGGCCGCCGCGGCGCAGGGCGCGATCGAGGCGCTGCGCGCGTTCGCGCCCGCCGCGGGCGAGGGCCTGGAGGTGACCTTCCGGCCCGACGTGCACGCGTGGGACGGCCGGTTCGCGAACAACGGGTGGCTCCAGGAGCTGCCCCACCCGATGACGAAGCTCACCTGGGGCAGCGCCGCGAACCTCTCGCCCTCGACGGCGGCGCGGCTCGGCCTGAAGGACGGCGACGTCGTGACGCTGACGGGCAGCGGCGCGTCGGTGCGGATCCCCGTCCTCGTCGCGCCGGGGCAGGCGGACGACTCGGTGGGCATCACCGTCGGCCAGGGCCGGCGCGCGCAGCTCCGGGTCGGCCACGGCGTCGGCGTCGACACGACCCCGCTGCGGAAGAGCGACGCCTTCGAGCTCGCCGGCGGCTTCTCGCTGGAGAAGGCCGGCGAGGTGGTGGCGCTGGCGCGCACGCAGGAGCACTTCGTGATGGAGGGCCGCCCGCTCGCGCGCGAGGGGACGCTCGACGAGTTCCAGAAGGACGCGGAGTTCGCCGCCAAGCAGGTGCACGTGCCGCCGCTGCTCAGCCTGTTCAAGGAGCCGAACCGGCGGCAGGGGCACGCGTGGGGCATGAGCATCGATCTCAACGCCTGCATCGGGTGCAACGCGTGCGTGGTCGCCTGCCAGGCCGAGAACAACATCCCGGTCGTCGGCGCCGAAGGCGTGCGCATGACGCGCGAGATGCACTGGCTCCGGATCGACCGCTACTTCCAGGGCACGGACCCGAACGAGCCGGAGAGCATCCAGCAGCCGCTCCCCTGCCAGCACTGCGAGAACGCGCCGTGCGAGCAGGTCTGCCCGGTCGCCGCCACGACGCACAGCCCCGAGGGGCTGAACGACATGGCGTACAACCGGTGCGTCGGCACGAAGTACTGCGCCAACAACTGCCCTTACAAGGTCCGTCGCTTCAACTTCCTCGAGTACGGCCAGCCCGACTCGGAGGAGCGGAAGATGCAGTTCAACCCCAACGTCACCGTCCGATCGCGGGGCGTCATGGAGAAGTGCACCTTCTGCGTGCAGCGGATCAACCACGCCAAGATCGACGCCAAGCGAGAGGGGCGGGAGCACATCAAGGACGGCGAGATCGTGACCGCGTGCCAGGGCGCTTGCCCGACGCAGGCCATCGTCTTCGGCGACCTCGACGACGCCACGAGCCAGGTGGCCGCCACGTCCGCTAGCCCGCGCGGTTACAGGCTGCTGGACGAGATCAACACCAAGCCGCGGGTCACCTACCTCGCCAAGATTCGCAACAAGAACCCGGAGCTCGCCGACGCATGAGCGCCACAGCACCCCTCCAGGTCGACCACCCCCGGCTCTCGGACCGCGCCGCCCTCTTGGACGAGGCGCCCCTCGTGCAGGGGAAGGACGACTTCCGCTCTCTCACCGACAAGGTCTCGGGCATCATCCTCAGCAAGCGCCCCCCGGGGTGGCTCGTCCTGCTGTGCCTTGCCCTCAGCATCCTCCTTATCCTCGCCGGCTCGCTCGCTCACCTCGTCGGTACCGGTATCGGTATCTGGGGGCTGAACACGACGGTCAACTGGGCGTGGGACATCACCGGCTTCGTGTTCTGGGTCGGTATCGGCCACGCCGGCACGCTGATCAGCGCCATCCTCTTCCTCTTCCGCCAGAAGTGGAGGACGAGCATCAACCGCGCCGCGGAGGCGATGACGATCTTCGCGGTCGCGTGCGCCGCCATCTACCCGGTGGCCCACCTGGGCCGGATCTGGTTCGCCCACTGGCTGTTCCCGATCCCGAACCAGATGAGCATCTGGCCGAACTTCAAGAGCCCGCTGCTCTGGGACGTGTTCGCCGTCTCGACCTACGCGACGGTCTCGACCCTGTTCTGGTTCGTCGGCCTCATCCCTGATCTCGCCACGATCCGCGACCGGGCCACGACCCGGACGAAGCAGATCGTCTTCGGGATCCTCTGCCTCGGCTGGCGCGGCTCGCACCGCCACTGGCTGCACTACGAGAAGGCCTACCTGATCTTCGCCGGGCTCTCGACGCCGCTCGTGCTCAGCGTGCACACGATCGTGTCGTTCGACTTCGCCGTCTCGATCGTCCCCGGCTGGCACACGACGATCTTCCCGCCGTACTTCGTCGCGGGCGCGATCTTCAGCGGGTTCGCGATGGTCGTCACGCTGATGGTGTTCGCGCGGAAGGCGTTCGGCCTCGAGGGCCTCATCACGATGCGGCACCTCGAGAACATGAACAAGGTCATCGTCGCGACCGGCACCATGGTCGGTTACGCGTACGGGATGGAGCTCTTCATCGCCTGGTACAGCGGCAACGGCTACGAGCAGTTCGCCTTCCGGAACCGCATCCTCGGCCCGTACGCCTGGGCCTACTGGACCATGGTGAGCTGCAACGTGATCTTCCCGCAGCTCTTCTGGTTCAAGAAGGTGCGCACCAGCATCCCCGCGATGTTCATCCTCTCGATCCTGGTCAACATCGGGATGTGGTTCGAGCGCTTCGTCATCATCGTGACGAGCCTCCACCGCGACTTCCTCCCCTCGAGCTGGACCTACTTCCGCCCGACCATCTGGGACATCTCGACGTTCTTCGGTTCGTTCGGCCTCTTCTTCACGCTCTTCCTGCTGTTCGTCCGCTACCTGCCGATGGTCGCGATCAGCGAGGTGAAGGGGGTCACGGCGGCGGCCGATCCTCACGGCTCGCACAGCAACGACGAGGCTCATCATGCAGCGTAACAGCGATGCCCGACGCCAGAAGCGCTCCGGGAAGCCCGCCTCGGCCGAGGAGGCACGAGCGCACAAGGGCTCCGCGCGCGACAGCCAGCCCGACATCGAGCCGCAGGGCCACGTGCCCGAGGACGACGCGGAGTACTCCGAGCCGCACGAGAGCGGGCCGCACGGTCAGGCCGCGCTCTCGATCGAGCGCAAGCTGGAGCGCAAGGCCGAGCAGGAGGCGGACGGGGAGTCGGCCCTGTTCGGGATCATGGGCTACTTCACGAGCCCGAAGGACATCTATCACGCGTGCGAGGCGCTCCGGGACGCCGGGTACAGCCGCTTCGACGCGCACACGCCGTTCCCCGTGCACGGGCTGGAGAAGGCGATGGGGCTCAAGCCGTCTCCGCTGCCGTGGCTCGTGCTCGGCGGCGGCACGGCGGGGCTCGCCAGCGCCATCGCGCTCGCCTGGTACACGCAGTACTACGACTATCCGCTCATCATCAGCGGCAAGCAGTCATTCTCGTACCAGGCCTTCATCCCCATCTTCTTCGAGCTCACGGTCCTCTTCGCGGCGCTCACGTGCTTCTTCGGGCTCTTCGCGCTCGGGCGCCTGCCCACCTTGTTCCACCCCACCATGACGCACCCCTCGTTCCCGCGCGCGACCGACGACGCCTTCTTCATCAGCGTCGAGGCGAGCGACCCGAAGTTCGATTCCACGGAGACGCGCAGCCTCCTCCAGCGCCTCGGCGCCCAGGGCATCCGGGAGGTCTCGTCGTGAAGCGCTGGAGCATTCCCCTCCTCCTCGTCCTGGCAGGCTGCCGTGGACAGGCGAGCAGCGATCCCCCGATCCACGTCTTCGGAGACATGGACTGGCAGCCCAAGTTCCAGCCCGAGGAGGGTACGCGCCTGTTCCCCGACGGGCGGGCGATGCGGCCGATCGTCGAAGGCACGGTGGCCCAGGGATCGCTCGACGAGAGCGAGGCCTTCCGCACCGGCAAGGAGAAGGACGGCGAGACGTTCCTGGCGTTTGCGCCCATCACCGTCGATGAGGCGGTGATCCGGCGCGGCCAGGATCGCTTCCACATCTACTGCACCCCGTGCCACGACCACAGCGGGAGCGGCCAGGGCATGGTGGTGAAGCGCGGATACCCGCCCCCCATCGACCTCGCGTCGGACCGGGCCCTCGGCCTGCCCGACGGCGAGATCTTCAACGTCATCACGAACGGCGTGCGCAACATGCCGGCTTATCGGAAGCAGATCCCGGTCAAGGACCGGTGGGCGATCGTCACGTGGGTGCGCGTGCTGCAGCACAGCCAGCACGCGCACATCGACGACGTGCCCGAGGCCCAGCGGGGCAACATCGCGAAGGAGAGCGGAACTCCATGAAGTCCCACGGAAGTGCTCTGGCCGAGGACACGAAGGTCCTCGATCCGGCGGTCGCGAAGCGGCTCGTCTCGGGGAGCATGGTGCTGGCGATCGTCGGCGTGGTGCTCTCGGCGGCGGCGGCGGTGACGGACACGAAGCGCTTTGCGTTCTCGTACCTCACCGGCTTCACGTGGCTCGTGACGATCGCGCTCGGCGCGCTGTTCTTCGTGATCATCCAGCACCTGACCCGCGCGCGCTGGTCGGCGGCCGCGCGCCGCCACATGGAGTGGATGAGCGGCATCCTGCCCGCCTGCATCGTGCTGTTCCTCCCGGTCGCGGTGCTCGCCCACGACATCTACCATCACTGGATGGGGCCCGACGCCGCGAACGATCATGTGCTCCACCAGAAGGCGCCCTACCTGAACCCGACCTTCTTCTACATCCGCGCCGTGGTGTTCCTCGCGGCGTGGGCGGGCCTCGCGCTCTGGTTCATCAAGACCTCCCGCGCGCAGGACAAGAGCGCCGATTTCCGGCCCACCGCGAGGATGCGCGCCGGCGCGGCCCCGGCCGTCATCGTCTTCGCCCTGACCATCTCGTTCGCGGCGTTCGACTGGCTGATGAGCATCGACCCGCACTGGTACTCGACGATCTTCGGCGTCTACGTGTTCGCCGGCTCGGCCACGAGCTCGCTCTCGGCGCTCGCGCTGATCACGATCGCGCTCCACAAGGCGGGGCTCCTGCGCAAGGTGAGCAACGTCGAGCGCCAGCACGACATCGGCAAGCTGCTCTTCGGTTTCACGATCTTCTGGGCCTACATCGCGTTCTCGCAGTTCATCCTGATCTGGTACGCGAACATCCCCGAGGAGACGATCTTCTACCGCCACCGCTGGGAGGGCTCGTGGCACGTCGTGAGCCTGGCCTTGCTGTTCGGGCACTTCGTCATCCCGTTCCTCGTCCTCCTGTCGCGGCACGCGAAGCGGAGCCCGCTCGTGCTCGGCGCGGCGTCGGTGCTCCTCCTCGTGATGCACTATGTCGACCTCTACTGGCTCGTCATGCCGAACGTGGATCACCACCTGCACCTGAGCTGGATCGACCTCGCCGGCCTGCTCGGCCCGCTGGGCGTGGGAGCCTGGATGCTCGCGCTCCAGGCGGCCAAGAGCCCGCTGTATCCCCTGAACGACCCTCACCTTGCCGAAGCGGCTCGGATCGACAACCCGTAAGGAGCCGGCCATGAGCGAAGCGACCGACAACACAGCGACCGATCACGACGAGGCCCAGGCCGAGGCGGATCGACCGAACAACTCGCTCATCTTCGTGATCGTGATCGCCACGCTGTTTTCCATCGTGGTGACCGTGCTCTTCGTCAACGAGATCTTCAAGTCGACGATGGAGCACGAGATCTCGAGCAAGGTGCTCGAGCCCCCGAACAGCGCGCTCCGCGGCCTGCGGGCCATGGAGCAGGAGCGGCTCAGCCGCTACCAGTGGGCCGACGAGAAGAAGGGCGTCGTCCGCATCCCGGTCGATCAGGCCGTCGCGCTCACGCTGAAGGACTACCAGGAGAGGCGCGTGAGGAGCGCGGCCGCTCCCGCTGCGACGGCCGAGCCCGCGCAGCCCGCGGACGGCGCGGCGAAGCCCGACGAGGGCGCCGCCGCCGGCGAGCCGTCGAAGGCCGAGGACGCAGCGAAGCCGGGCGACAAGGACGCGGCGAAGCCCTCGGACGCCGCCAAGCCTGCCGCCACGGCCACGCCTGCGAAGCCTGCCGAGTCGGCCAAGCCGGCCGAGGCCGTGAAGCCCGCCAAGCCCGCGGACGCGAAGCCCGCCCAGCCTGCAGGCGCGGCGCCCAAGCCCGCGGCCCCGGCGACCCCCGCTCCGGAGCAGTGATGTCCCGCCCGCTGTCTAGCCTGCTCGCCGTTCTCGCGCTCGTGGTGGCCACGGTCACCCCGGCGCGGAGCGCGCGAGCTGCGGACACGACCATCCCCACCGAGCTCACCGGCATCGACATCGACGAGCGGCCGGGAGCCCTGCTCCCGCAGAAGCTCCGGCTCCGCGACCAGTCGGGGCAGGAGGTCGAGCTCGCCAAGTACGCGGCGGGGGACAAGCCCCTCGTCCTGGTGCTCGGTTACTTCGAGTGCCCGATGCTGTGCTCGCTGGTCCTGAACGGCGTGCTCCAGGCCATGAAGGAGAGCGCCTGGAGCGCGGGCAAGGAGTACCGCACCCTCGTCGTGAGCTTCGACCCCCGGGACACGCCCGAAGCCGGGCGCAAGAAGCGGGCGAACTACATCGAGGCGTACGGCAGGCCGGTCACCGGCGACGGCTTCGACTTCCTCGTCGGCGACGAGGCGTCGGTGCGCGCGCTCGCCGACGCGGTGGGCTTCCACTACCGGTGGGACGAGACGACGAAGCAGTACGCGCACGCGGCGGGCGCGTTCGTCTTCACGCCGGATGGACGCCTGTCGCGCACGCTCTACGGCATCTCCTTCCCACAGAAGAACTTCGGCCTCGCGCTGCGCGAAGCGGGCAGCGGGCAGGTCGGGAGCACCTGGGATCGCGTGCTCTTGTTCTGTTTTCACTACGATCCCAACGCCCGAGGGTACGTCCTGGCGACGAAGCGGCTGATGATGGCGTCAGGCGCCGTCACCGTCGTGCTCCTCGGGCTCTGGCTGATTCGCTTCTGGCGGACTGAACGCTCCCGCACGAGGGTGCGCGTAAACGAGGCTTCCTAGGTACAAGGTGGCGGAGCCACAACTATGGTGATGAAAAACCCGATCGAACTCGGCTCCTTCTGGCTGCCCCGCCAGGGCTCGACGCTCGCTGAGCGAATCGACTCCGCGTGGGCTGCGGCTTACTGGGTCTCCGTCCTCTTTTTCATCCTGGTGGCGGGGGCGACGGTCCTCTTCGCCATCAAGTACAAACGGCGCAGCGAGCGCGACAAGACGAGCCCCATCGACCACAGCACGACGGTCGAGGTCGTGTGGACGCTGATCCCGCTCGCCATCGTGATCTCGCTCTTCTTCGTGGGCATGCGCGGCTACGTGCACGCCTCCGTCGCGCCGGCCGAGGCCTATGAGATCAACGCCACGGGCGAGATGTACCTGTGGACGTTCACCTACCCCGACGGGACGACGACCGTGAACGAGCTCGCCGTGCCGCGGGGGCGTCCGGTGCGGATCATCCTGAGCTCGAAGGACATCCTCCACGCCTTCTTCATCCCGGAGTTCCGGGTGAAGCAGGACGTGGTCCCGGGCTCGTACACGTCGGTGTGGTTCGAGGCGACCGAGGCGCGCGAGACGGTGCTCCTGTGCGCCGAGTACTGCGGCTCCGGTCACTCCGACATGATGGCCACCGTCAAGGTGCTGGAGCCGTCGGACTTCGACAAGTGGCTCGAGGGCAACAACAACAGCGACCTGCCCCCCGAGGAGCTCGGCAAGCTGCTCTTCGCCAAGCGGAGCTGCGCGACCTGCCACTCGCTCGACGGGACGCGGATCCAGGGCCCGTCGCTCAAGGCTGTCTTCGGCCGCGAGGAGGAGCTCGCGGACGGGGCCAAGGTCGTCGTGGATGAGAACTACATCCGCGAGAGCCTGTTCAACCCCGGCGGCCAGGTCGTGCGCGGCTATCCGCCGGTGATGCCGTCGTTCAAGGGGCTCCTGAAGGACAAAGAAGTGGACGCGCTCATCGCTTATCTGAAGACGGTGAAGTGAGCGCCGGGGAGAAGCAGTCATGTCGCAGACCGTAACAACCCTCGACGTCAATACGGCACCCGACGGCGGCCACGGAACGGACTACATCCGGGCCCAGAGCGGGATCATGTCGTGGCTCACCACGGTCGATCACAAGCGGATCGGCCTGATGTACCTCATCAGCACGTTCATCGCGTTCGCGATGGGCGGCGTGTTCGCGCTCATCCTCCGGCTCGAGCTCCTGACGCCGAAGGAGACGATCATGAGCGCGAACACCTACAACCAGATGTTCACGCTGCACGGCGCGGTGATGACGTTCCTGTTCATCATCCCGAGCATCCCCGGCGCGCTCGGCAACTTCCTCCTGCCGATCATGATCGGCGCGAAGGACGTCGCCTTCCCCAAGCTGAACCTCCTCAGCCTGTACCTCTACTGGATCGGCGCCCTCTTCACGCTGTCGTCGCTCATCACGGGCGGCATCGACACCGGCTGGACGTTCTATGTGCCGTACTCGAGCACGGTGACCACGACGTCGGTCCTGAGCGTCACGTTCGGCGTGTTCATCCTGGGCTTCTCCAGCGTCCTCACGGGGCTGAACTTCATCGTCACGATGCACAAGCTCCGGGCGCCGGGGATGGGCTGGTACAAGATGCCGCTCATGCTCTGGGCGATCTACGCGACCAGCATCGTCCAGATCCTCGCCACGCCGGTCCTCGGCATCACGCTCCTCCTGCTCATCGCGGAGCGCGCGTTCCACATCGGCATCTTCGACCCGGCGCTCGGCGGCGACCCGGTGCTCTACCAGCACTTCTTCTGGTTCTACAGCCACCCGGCCGTCTACATCATGATCCTTCCGGGCATGGGCATCATCAGCGAGCTCATCTCCGTCCACGCGCGGCGCAGGGTCTTCGGCTACAAGGCCATCGCGTTCTCCAGCGTCGCCATCGCCCTGGTCGGCTTCCTCGTGTGGGGCCACCACATGTTCACCTCGGGCCAGAGCGAGTTCGCGGCGATCATGTTCTCGTTCCTGACCTTCCTCGTCGCCATCCCCAGCGGGGTCAAGGTCTTCAACTGGATCGCGACGCTGTGGCGCGGCTCCATCAGCTACAGCGCGCCGATGCTGTACGCGCTGTCGTTCCTCATCCTCTTCTCGATCGGCGGGCTCACCGGCATCTTCCTCGGGATGCTCAGCGTCGACCTGCACCTCCACGACACGTACTTCGTTGTCGCGCACTTCCACTACGTGATGGTCGGCGGCACCGTCATCGCCTACATCGGCGGGCTCCACCACTGGTGGCCCAAGATCACCGGGAAGATGTACTCGGAGCGGCTCGCGACGATCTCCTGCGCGCTCGTCTTCATCGGCTTCAACGTGACGTTCTTCTCGCAGTTCATCATGGGCAGCCGCGGGATGCCGCGCCGCTACTACAACTACCTGGACCAGTTCCAGCCGCTGCACGCCTTCTCGACCGTGGGCTCGTGGATCCTGGGCCTCGGCTTCCTCGTGATGATCATCTGCTTCATCAAGTCGCTGCGCTCCGGCGCGCCGGCGCCGGCGAACCCCTGGGGCGGCCTCAGCCTCGAGTGGACCACCGCCTCCCCGCCCATCACCGAGAACTTCGTCCGCACCCCGGTCGTGACCAAGGGCGCATACGACTTCAACACGGAGAACGCATGAGCGCGCACGCCGAGGCCGCCGACCGGCCGAACAAGGCAGGCACCGCCCTGTCCCCCGACTTCCACGTCGCCCATCATTTCGATTCCGCCGACACGCAGTTCGACGCCGGCCGGATGGGCATCTGGCTCTTCCTGGTCACGGAGATCCTGCTCTTCGGCGGGCTGTTCTGCGCGTTCGCCATCTTCCGCGGCTGGTTCTTCGATTCGTTCGTGGAGGCCCACCACCACCTCGACAAGGTGATGGGCGGCATCAACACGATCGTGCTCATCTGTTCCAGCCTCACGATGGCGCTCGCCGTCCGGTCTGCGCAGCGGAGCGACAAGAAGAACACCACGCGGCTGCTCGTGGTGACCCTGCTCTGCGCGGCCGTATTCCTCGTGATCAAGTACTTCGAGTACCAGCACAAGTTCCACGACGGCCTGCTGCCCGGGAAGTACTTCACCGCCCAGGGCTTCACCACGGCCCACGCGGGGACGTTCTTCGCCATCTACTTCATGATGACGGGCATCCACGGCCTGCACGTCGTCATCGGGATGGGGCTCATCACGTGGATCCTCATCCGCAACACGCGCGGTGAGTTCTCGAGCCGTTACTACTCGCCGGTCGAAGGGGTGGGGCTGTACTGGCACCTCGTCGACCTCATCTGGATCTATCTCTTCCCCCTGCTCTACCTGGTGGGCTGAGGCCTAGAGGACCGCATGTCGACACACGCAGAAGCAGCCGGCGCGCACGGGCACGGGCACGGCCATGGCCATGGCGCCGATCACGTGCCTCACGTCCTGCCGCTCAAGGTCTACATCGCCACGTGGCTCGCGCTGCTCGTGCTCACGGTCGTCACCGTGGGCGCGAGCTACGTCGACCTCGGCGCCGCCAACCTGGCGATCGCGATCATCATCGCGACGACGAAGGCGGGCGTCGTGGCGCTCATCTTCATGCACCTCAAGTGGGACCATAAGTTCCACGCCCTGATCTTCGCGTCGTCGCTCATCTTCCTGGCGATCTTCATCGGCTTCACGATGTTCGACACGGCCAACCGCGGCCGGGCCGAGCAGATCGAGGCCGAGCGGCCGGCGGACATCAAGGCGCCGTTCGACGGCAAGCGCGCCGCCGACGACTGGAGGATGAAGCGCTCGCACAAGGCGCCGCCGCCGCCCGAGCACGGCGCGCACGGCGGCGGAGCCGAAGAGGCCAAGTGACCGGCCCGGGGCCGAGCGCCCCGCCGGCACGAGGCCGGATGTAATCCGGCCAACAATCTCAAGTCACTGATTTCGCTGGGGTTTTTCCTGATAGCCCCAGGATGTGGGCCGGGGCGCACCTCGCGCGTGCTCGCGGCTTTCGTGCGCGGTACAAGGGAGCGGATGCAAGGCAACGTCGGAAGGTTGCTCCGGGATGGACGCCGGACGCCTCGACCGCGCCCTGGAAAGCCCCTCTGTCCGCGCGCGGATGCAATCCTCCTTCCAGCCATGGTCGCTTGACGCAGGTCCCGACCCCGCCAAGAGCAGCGCGCCCCCGGCGGCGCGCCGGCGGCTCGCGGTCCTGCTCTCCGGGCCGAAGCCCCCGTCCTGGGACACCGCCGACAGGTGGCTGATCCAGCTGCGGTGGGGGGCGATCGCGGGGATGATCGCGACAACGGTCGCGGGCAGGAAGCTCGTCCCCGAGCTCGGGCTCGCTCCGCTGATCGTCGGCATCGCCGCGATCGCGGCGGCCAACGTCGCCTGGACCGTCCGGGTCCAGCGCGCGCGCCGGCCGGACGGGGGCGAGCCCTCGGCGCGCGAGCCCGCGCAGGATCACGCGCGCGCCCAGCTCGTGGGCGACGTGATCGCGAACGCCTGGATGCTCTGGTTCTCGGGCGGGCTGGCGAATCCGTTCGCCGTCTTCCTCGCCTTCCACATCGCCCTCTCCGGCCTCCTCTGCCCGCGGCGCACGACCGTGCTCGTGGGCCTGTTGACGCTGGCCGCGATCGCCGTGCTCACGTACGCGGCGCCGCTGCCGCTCGACGCGGCGCCGCTCGGTGGCGAGCGCATCCGGCGGCTCGGCGACCTCGTGTCGCTCACGTCGCTGACGCTGTTCCTCGGCTTCTTCGTCGTCGTCTACGCGCACAGGCTCGAGGAGCTCCGGCAGCAGAGCCAGCGGAACGAGCGGCTGGCGATGCTCGGCCGCATGGTCGGCGGGATGTCGCACGAGCTCAGCACGCCGCTCGCGACGATCCTCCTCGCGAGCAAGGACCTCGTCGACGTGGCGCGGGAGACGGGCTCCGAGGACGCGGCGCGCATGGCCGAGACCGTGGCCGGCGAGGCGCGGCGCGCGAGCGACATCATCGGGCTGATGCGCGGCCAGATCCGGCTCGATCAGCGGCTGGAGCCGCTGGAGCTCACCCGCTTCGTGCGCGACCTGACGAAGGTCGAGCTCGCGCGGCTCGGCTACCGCGGCGCGCTCGCGTTCGATACGCCGCGGCCGGTGCAGGCGGACGTGCTGCGGCCGGCGCTCTGCCAGGTGCTCGTCAACCTGCTCGCCAACGCCGCCGAGGCGACGGCCGGCTCGGCCGAGCAGCGGATCGAGGTGAGCGTCGTCGAGCGCGGCGACGTCTGCGAGATCGCGGTCTCCGACAACGGGCCGGGGCTCAACCCCGACATCGCCGGGCGGCTCGGGGAGCCGTTCCAGACGACGAAGATGGAGCAGGGAGGCATGGGGCTCGGGCTCTACATCAGCTCGATGATGGCCTCCCGCATGAACGCGGTGCTGCGCATGGAGAGCGTCGAGACCGGCGGCGCGAAGGCGACCTTGCGCCTCCGCCTCGACGGGAGCACGGACCCCATGGACACGGATCTCCCCGGCGCGCTGAAGCGCTCCGGGGCCGCCTGAGGTGAAGATGACGCGACGGATCGAGACGGCGCTCCTCGTGGACGACGACGACGCGTTCCGCACCACCCTGCAGGGCGCGCTGCGCCGCCGCGGGGTCGTGGCGAGGACCGCGGCGACGATCGACGAGGGGCTCGTGGCGCTCGAGTACGAGCCGGTGGACCTCGTGGTCATCGACTACCGCATGCCGCGCGGCGACGGGCTCAGCGCGCTCGCCCAGTACCGCAAGCTGCAGCCCGACGCGGCGATCGTGATGCTGACCGGGTTCGGGGACATCCCGCTCGCGGTGGCGGCGATGCGCGAGGGCGCCGACACGCTGCTCAGCAAGCCCGTCGACGCGGACAAGCTGCTGCGCGAGGCCGCGAACCTCCGGGACCGCCAACGCCCCCCGCCCTCGGCGGCGCCGACGCCGCCGCCGGGGAGCCTGAAGCTCGACGATCTCGAGCGCGAGGCGATCCGCGCCGCGCTGAGGGAGTCGGGCGGCGTGGTGGCCACCGCGGCGAAGCTGCTGGGGATCGACCGGCGGACGCTGCAGCGGAAGCTGAAGAAGCTCGGTTAGCTCCGCCCGCCCGGGGTCTGGCGAGGGATCCGGAGAGAGGCAGATTCCTGGCAGGCCTTCTGACCCGCGGGGCTAGGGCTTGCCGAGCGCGTCGAGCGCGCCGACGATGTCCCTCACGACGTCCTCGGTCTCCTCGATGCCGACCGACAGGCGGATCAGCGCGGGGGAGATGCCGATCGCCGCTAGCTGCTCGTCGCTGAGCTCGTGGAAGCTCATGATGCAGGGCTGCTCGATGAGCGTCTCCACGCCGCCGAAGCTCGGTGCGATCGCCGCGATGCGCGCGCCGTCCACGACGCGCGACGCCGCCTCTCGCCCGCCGCGCACGATGAAGCTCACGACCCCGCCGAAGCCGCGCATCTGCTCGGCCGCGACCTTGTGATCCGGGTGGGACGGGAGCCCCGGGTAGAACACCCGCTCCACCGCGGGGTGCGCCTCGAGCGCGCGCGCCACGGCGAGCCCGGTCGCGTTCTGCCGCTCGACGCGGAGCGCGAGCGTCTTCATCCCGCGCCCGATCAGCGCCGCGGCGTGGGGATCCATGATGCTCCCAAGGACGCTCCGCATGTCGCGGATCAGCGAGATCAGCGCGCTCGATCCGGAGACCGCGCCGCCGAGGACGTCGTTGTGGCCCGACAGGTACTTGCTGGCGCTGTGGACCACGAGGTCGATGCCGCGGCCGATCGGGTCGGAGTTGCAGGGGGTCGCGAACGTCGCGTCGACGACCGTCTTCACCCGCGCCTTCTTGCAGATCTCGGCGAAGCGGGACAGGTCGATACAGTGGAGGTAAGGGTTCGTCGGCGACTCGCTGAGCGCGAAGCGCGTGCGCGGCCGGATGGCCGCCTCGAGCTGATCGAACGCGCCCGGGTCGATCAGCGTGTGCTCGACGCCGAGCCGAGAGAGCACGTTGATCACGAACTGCCGCGTGCGGCGGTACACGTCGCGGAACAGGATGACGTGGTCGCCCGCCTTGAGGAGCGCGAACGCCGTGGTCGTCACCGCCGCCATCCCGCTCGCGAAGAGCAGGGCGTCCTCCGCGCGATCGAGCGCCGCGATGCGCTGCTCGACCTCGCGCACCGTGGGATTGCCGTAGCGACCGTACTCCTGCCGCTCGGGATCCACGTCGCCTCCGGCGAAATAGCGCTCGAGGTCCGCCGTGTTCGCAAAGGTGTACGTCGCCGTCTGCGCGATCGCAGGCGCGAGGGTGTGGGAGGGGCGCTGGCGGAGTACGCCCGCGTGCACGGCTTCGGTCGAGTTCGGCAGAGCGATCTTCATGGTGCTGGAGGCCGGATACCACGTGGAACCGGCCGTGATAATTGTCGCACTTGACGCGTCGGAAATATAGGGAATACCATCGGTTATGTCGCAACGAGTCGAGCGCCTTGCGGCGGCCATCGACGTACACGCCGAGAACGTCGCCAAATTCAAACGTGGTGAGCTGACCCCCGACCAGTTCCGCCCGCTGCGGCTGGCCATGGGTGTCTACGCGCAGCTCGCGCACGTGAAGCACATGCAGCGGATCAAGATTCCTGGAGGGCAGCTCACGGCTGCGCAGCTGGAAGCCCTCGCGGAAGTCACGGAGCGGTGGGGGCGCGGCCTAGCGCACGTCACGACCCGCCAGGACATCCAGCTCCACTACCTGGAGATCGAAGAGACGATCGACCTGCAGCGCGTGCTCGTGCGCGCGGGGGTGACGACGGTCGGCGCGTGCGCGGACACGCTCCGCAACATCACCGCGTCCCACCTCGCTGGCGTGGTCGAGGACGAGGTGTTCGACGTGACGCCTTACGCGCTCGCGGTCACCCAACACTTCCTCTTCCACGAGCACAACCGGCGGCTACCGCGGAAGTTCAAGGTGGCCTTCTCGGGGAGCGCGCGCGATCACGCGCAGATCATGATCAACGACGTCGGCCTGCTCGCGAAGATCGGCGACCGCGGGCGCGGCTTCGCGGTGTACGTGGCCGGCTCGCTCGGCTCGACGCCCGAGATCGCGCACCTCTGGAAGGAGTTCATCCCGGAGTCCGATCTGCTGCCGGTGTGCGAGGCCGTGGTGAGCGTGTTCCACCGGGACGGAGAGCGGAAGAACCGGAAGAAGGCGCGCCTCAAGTTCCTGCTGCGCAAGATCGGCGAGGCGGAGTTCCTGCGCAGGCTCGACGAGGAGTTCGATCGCATCAAGGCGGAGCGCGGCGAGGCGCTCGCGGCCGAGCTGACGGAGGAGGTGGCCGGGTACCGGGAGAACGATCCTCCCCCGCTCACGCCGCTGCGGGAGACGCTCGGCGACGGCGCGTTCGCGCGCTGGAAGCGGACCAACACGATCGCGCAGAAGCAGCCCGGCTACCGGGTGGCGACCGTCAAGCTGCCGCTCGGCGACATCACCGGCGAGCAGCTGAGGCGCCTGGCCGACATCTCGCGGCGCTACGGCAACGGCGAGGTGCGGGCGACGAACACCCAGAACTTCGTGCTGCGCTGGGTGCCGGAGGGGCAGCTGCTCAGCCTGCACCGCGAGCTCTCGCAGATCGGCCTCGCCGAGGCGGACTCGGGGCACATCACGGACGTGGTGACCTGCCCCGGCGGCGACTACTGCACGCTCGCGATCACGAAGAGCATGGAGGTCGGCACGCGCATCCGGGATCACCTGGTGCCGAACGGCAGCCGCCAGGAGACCGACGACTTCGTCAGCGCCCTCGGCGAGTTCGACATCAAGATCTCGGGGTGCCCGAACTCGTGCGGCCAGCACCACGTCGCGGACATCGGGATGACGGGCCTGATGGTGAAGGGCAAGGACGGCGTGGAGCGCCCGCACTACTCGCTCCGCGTGGGCGGCTGCTGCGGCCCGAGCGCGCGCATCGGCGAGCGCCTCGACGGCCGCATCCCCGAGGAGGAGACGCCCAAGGTCATCGCCGCGATCGCGCGCTTCTACATGGCCGGCCGCGCCGAGGGCGAGAGCTTCCGCGACTTCGTCACGCGCAAGGGCGTGCAGGAGATCACCCGCGCCGGCTTCGCGGCCGCCGAGGGCGCCCTCTGACCGAGCCCCCGTCGTCCCGCGCCCCGCTCAGCTGCGGCGGCGCGGGATGAGGGGGGGATCGCCTGCGAACGGGTTCATCGACAGCGCGGCCAGCACGCCGGCCGCGCCCGCCTTCACCTTTTCCATCCCCGGAGCGACCGGCGCGAGCTCCTCGCGCTCCTCCAGGAGCTCGGGGGGGATCTCGAGCATGAACCGGCTCGGCGTCCTCGGCACCATCTTGCCGCGCGAGCCGCGGTGCTTGGCCCGCGTGAGGTAGAGCCGATCGCGGGCCCGGGTGACCGCGACGTAGAAGAGCCGCCGCTCCTCCTCGATGCTGTGACCGCCCGTGTCGCCGCCCTCCGCGCCGCTCGGCGCGGCGTCCGTGGCGCGCTCGTCGAGGCTGCGCTGGTGAGGCATCAACCCCTCCTCCAGGCCGATCACGAACACGTACGGGAACTCGAGCCCCTTCGCGCCGTGCATCGTGGTGAGCGTCACCCGATCGGTGGCCTCCTCTTCCTCGGAGTCCTGCCGCAGGGCGAGCAGCCGCAGGAACTCGGCGAAGCTCGCGCGGTCCCCCTTCCCCTTCTCGTCGCGGCGCGCGAAGACGTTGAGCAGGCCCTCGATGTTGCCCCAGCGGCGCGCCGCGGCGTTGGCCGTGGACGAGCCGGCCATGATGTCTTCCTTGAAGCCGGCGTCGGCGAGGAGCGCGCGGGCGACCTCCGCGGAGGGCTCGCCGCGCTCGAACCGCGCGCGCGTGGCCTCGATGATCCGGAGCAGCTGGCGGCAGCCCTCGATCGCGGCGGCGGTCAGCTCGTGGACGGCGTGCGGCCGCGACACCGCCGTCCAGAGCGTCGCGTCGTGCGCCGTCGCGTAAGCGCCGAGCTTGGCCACCGCGACGTCGCCGATGCCCCGCGCGGGGTAGTTCAGGATGCGCCGCAGGCACATCTCGTCGCCCGGGTTGAGCGCGACGCGGAGGTAGGCGATGAGATCCTTGACCTCCTTGCGCTCGAAGAACTGCTGGCCGCCGATCATCCGGATCGGGATCTGCCGCTCCTTGAGGGCCGACTCGATCGCGGCCGCCTGGAGGTTCGAGCGGTACAGCACGGCGATGTCCTTCGGCCGCGCGGCCTCCCGCTCCAGGAGGCGCTGCGCCTCCGTGGCCACGAAGCTCGCTTCGACGTCGGGGTCCACGCAGATGATGGACCGCACCTTGTCGCCCTCCACGCGGGTGGCGATGAGCGACTTCTTGTGCCGCCGGGCGCCGGACTTGGCGAGCACCGCGTTCGCGACGTCGAGGATCGGCTTGCGGGAGCGGTAGTTGTGCTCGAGCTTGACGACCTTCGCGCCCGAGAAGTGCTCCTCGAAATCGAGGATGTTGCGCACGTCGGCGCCGCGCCAGGCGTAGATCGACTGGTCGTCGTCGCCGACGACGACCACGTTGCGGTGCTCGCCGCAGAGCAGGCGCAGGAGCTCCAGCTGGGCGCGGTTCGTGTCCTGGTACTCGTCGACGATCACGAAGCGGTAGCGCATCCGCCAGCGCTCGAGGACGTCGGCGCGCGACTGCCAGAGGCGGACCACCTCGCAGATGAGATCGTCGAAGTCGAACGCCTGGAACGAGCGCAGCGCCGCCATGTAGCGCGGGTACACGAGCATCGAGATCTCGTCGTACTCGTCGATGCCCTTGCCCTGCCGCTGGGCCTCGGCCCAGGTCTCGGCGTCGAGGAACGCGTTCTTGGCGTTCGAGATGCGCGAGAGGATCGCGCTGACGTCGTAGCTCTTGCCGGCGCGGAGCTCGCGGAGGATCTCGCGGATGACCCCCAGGGCGTCGGACTGGTCGAAGATGGCGAAGGAGCCGCCGCGCAGGCCGAGGGCGCGGGTCTCCGCGCCGAGGACGTCGAGCCCGAAGCGGTGGAAGGTGCAGACCTTGAGCTCGCGCGCGACCTTGGAGCCGACGAGCTTGCCGACGCGCTCGTGCATCTCGGCGGCGGCCTTGTTGGTGAAGGTCATCGCCAGCATGGAGCGCGCCGGGATGCCGCGATCGAGGAGGCGGGCGATCCGCGTGGTCACCACGCGCGTCTTGCCGGAACCTGCGCCGGCGAGCACCAGCATTGGCCCGAGCTCGTGCTCGACGGCCGCACGTTGAGACGGGTTCAATAAGTCCGACACCGTGCCGTGGCCTAGCCCGGCGCGCGGCGGAGCGGGAGCTTGATTTTATCGGAGCGCGGAGGAGGCGCTGGATGCGCGCTGGAAAGGCTCAGATGCCGGGCGGCGTGGCGAACTGCCCAGGGAACGGGTCCGCCTCCCGGCGGCGCTGGACCTCGTCGAACGTCCAGGGCGTCGTCCCGCGCTCATTGAAGAGGGCGACGCCGATCACGCCGACGTTCCTCGTGTCGCCGTGCTTCTGGTTCGCGTAGGAGCCGCGGACCGAGCCGAAGCGGAACGCGGCGACCGTGTCCACGGACTGGCGGAAGCCGTCGATCTCGAGCTCGCCGTGGGGATCGATCAGGTAACCGCGCTTGCTGAACGCCGCGGCCTGGCCGTCCATGACGTCGAGGCCGTCGACGGAGACGACGCACTCGAGCCGGTTCGGCGTGAGGTTGCGCAGCACGATGCTGTAGCGCTGGCCGGCCTCGCCGACGACGTGGGTCTTCTCGCCGGCGACGAAGCCGCTCAGGAAGCCGCCGCCCTCGCCGCGGAGCCCGACCGCGACCGCGCCGCCGGCCAGCGTGAAGGCCTGCGGCGACGTGCGGCGGAAGCCGGACGCGCTCGCCATGGCGCGGGCGCCCTCGGCGTCGTTGTAGAAAAGGCTCGCGACGACGAAGGGGCGGTTGACGTCGGCCCGGACGAACGGCGCGGTCGAGATGCGCGACACGCGCGTCTCACCCCACTCGGTGCCGAGGCCCGGGCGATCGATGGGCTCCGGCGCGACCTGGCTGCTCGGCGCCTTGCGCGCCGCCCCCTCGGCGCGCGAGGCGCCGCCCGCGGCGGAGGGCTGCTCCAGCGCGGCCGAAGGCGCCGCGGGCGAGGCGTCGGGCGACGGCGGCGCGGCGGGCGCGCCCGGCTCGAACGCGGCGCCGTCCTCGAACCCCTGTGCGCCGGAGGGCTCGGGAGCGCCCGTGATCGCGCGTCCCCCCTTTGCCGTGGGATCCGCCGGCCGGGCCGCGGTGCCGCCGCCGCAGCCGGCGGTGCCCGCGAGGAGCGATATCGCCAAACAAGCCAGCCCGATTCGTCGCATCCGGTTCATGGTCCCTCCACTCCGCAACTGCGGTGTCGACGCGGTGTCGACGCGGTGTCGACCAAAGAACGGGCTCGACGAGGCTACCTTACAGCCGAGCGCGCCTGCGCCGCGGCGGGCGCGGACGGCGGCGCAGGCGCGGCGTGCTCGCTCGCCGCGATCCAGCGCTGCCCGAGCGCGAGCCCGAGCGCGGCCGACGCGACGGCGAGCGCGCCGATGGCGAGCGCGCAGACGGCGAGCGCGGAGGCGCGCGACGCCGCACGGGCGACGGGCCGCGCCGGAGGTGCGCGCCGCGTCGAGCGCGCCCTCGGGCGGCGCGAGAGGCGCGCGGCGCCGGCCGACGCGGCGAGCAGCGGTCGGCGGAGCACCTCGGCGGGCACCTCGCCGCGCGCAGGCGTGCAGGCCGCGACGGCGTCGGCCGTGGTCGGGGTGAGCGCGGTCGCGCTGACCGCCGGCGCGGCGCTCGACTGCGATCCGTCGTGCAGCCGGCCGTGCAATCGGCGCACAGCGGCTTCCATGTCGGCGGCCGTCTGGAAGCGATGCTCGGGCGCCTTCGCGATCGCGCGCAGGATCAGCTGCTCGAGCGGCGCCGGGATCGGCTGCGGCGCGAAGCGCGAGGGAGGAGGAGGCTCGCGCTCGCAGTGAGCGAAGCGGAGCGCGTCGCCCCGGCCGCGCAGCTCGTCGAAGGGGCCCCGCCCGGCGACGAGCTCGTAGAGGACGAGGCCCATCGCATAGATATCCGCGCGCGGATCGATCGGCTGGGCGGCGCACTGCTCGGGCGCCATCGTCCTGGGCGTGCCGATGACGGCGTCCGGGGCGGTCATCGAGGCGCTTGCGTGGAGGAGCTTCGCGACGCCGAAGTCGAGGACCTTGAGCGTGCCGTCATCGCACAGGAACAGGTTCTCGAGCTTGAGATCGCGGTGGACGATGCCCGCCGCGTGCGCGAGCGACAGCGCGGACAGGGCCTGCAGGACCAGGTCGAGCGCTGTCGGGACCGCGACCACGCCGAGGCGCGCGAGCTCGGTCCGGAGATCGCGCCCCTCGAGGAGCTCCATGGCGAAGTAGGGGCGGCCGCCGTCGGTCGCGCCGAGGTCGAACACGCCGGGGAGGCCAGGGTGTCGCAGGCGGGCGATCGAGCGCGCCTCGGCGCGCAGGCGCGCCGAGAGATCGCTGCGGCCGGCGTGGCTGCGGTGCAGCACCTTGACCGCGAACCGGCGGCCGAGCGCCCGGTGCTCGACCTCGTACACCTCGCCCATGCCGCCCTGACCGAGCAGGCGCAGCACGACGTACGGCGTGCCCCGCAGCGGCTCCCCCTCGCCCAGCGCGCGGAGCGGCCACGCGTCTTCGAGCGGCTCGCCCTCGCCTCTCGCGCGGAGCGGCCGCGCGAAAGGGGCCCTCGGCGCGAGCGACACCCCGCCCGCGTAGAGCAGCGTGCGCGCCCCGGAGCACTCGGCGGACGCGCCGCTCATCGCGCCCCTCCGGCCGCGAGGCGCGCCCGCGCGCTGCGCTCGCCGTCCGGCGGCGAGGCGCGCCCCGCTCCGCCGAGAGCCGGCGTCTCCCTGCCCCCGCCTTCGCCCTGCGCCTCCGCGAGCGCGGCGGCCATCGCGTCCGCCGTCTGCCAGCGGAGCCCCGGATCCTTCTCGAGCGCGCGCGCGACGGCATGATCGAGCGCCGGAGGCACCCAGAGGAGCGAGCGAAGCCGCGGCGCCGGTGTGCCGAGGTGCGCCCGCATCACCGCCATCGAGTCGACCACCGGAAACGGACCACGCCCTGTGATCGCCTCGAAGAGCAGGAGGCCCACCGCGTACACGTCGGTGCGAGCGTCGACCTCCTCGCCGCGGATCTGCTCGGGCGACAGGTAGCGCGGCGTGCCGAGGACGTTCGAGCCTGTCGACGGCTCCAGCCCCTCGCGGCTCACCTTCGCGATGCCGAAGTCGATGAGCACCGCGTGCTCGGCCTCGGGCGCACCGGACGCGCTGTCCAGATCGGCCAGGCCCTGCTCGGCGCAGCTCGATTGCGCGAGGAAGACGTTCGCCGGCTTGATGTCGCGGTGGACGACGCCGGCGCGGTGCGTCGCCGCGAGCCCGCCGAGCACCTGGATGGCGACGCGCACGGCGGTGGGCGTCGCGAGCGGTCCGCGCGCGTCGAGCCGCTCGCGCATCGTCTCGCCGAAGAGGCGCGGCATGACGAGGAAGGGCCGGCCGTCGCTCGTCACGCCGACCTCCTCGACCTTGACGATGTGGGGATGGCTCAGCGCCGACAGAGTGCGCCCCTCCTGGACCAGGCGCGCTCCGATCTCGCTCGACCCCTCGTGCATGGCGCGGAGCAGCTTGAGCGCCCGCAGCTGGCCGCGGCGCCCGGTCACCTCGAAGACCTCCGAGCACGAGCCTGCTCCGATCCGACGGAGCACACGGTAGGAAGTCCCCGGCAGCGGCTGTCCGTCTTTCTTTTGCACCATGTCCGTCGACCTCCCTTGCGGGGGCGCGCGGCGGAGCGCCGGCGCCTTCGTTCGGGAAGGGAATCGTCGCTCTCGCGGCGGAAGTTGCGCGAACAAACCGCTCAGATCATCAAAAAACGCGCAATCAACGGATGTGCAGTGCGGCGCGCTGCGAGCCGTTCAGGGCTGTACAAGGGGCGCGCGGCCTTCGCTCAGTGATAGAGGAACCACCGGACGCCCGGCTTGATCTCCATATGATAATGGTCGACGTGCGCCGCATTGAAATTGGGCGTCAGCACGTATGTAAAAATCCCGAGATCCGCCGCTTCGCACACGATGGACCGGAGCTCGCGCGCCTCGGGGAGCTCGGGCTGGGGCGCCCCCTCACCGCAGGTCTTGTCCCCGATGCGGCCGTGGAAGTGGCGCGCGACGCTGATCCAGGTGCCGTCGCGCTTCTTGAGCGCGCCGACGTCGATGGCCAGGCCGGCGGGATGCCGCGTGCCAGGCGGAGCCCACGTACCGCGAGGCTTCTGCGCTGCATCGCTGCGCAGAGCGACGTCGCCACGGTGCTTGACCGCAGACGTCGTGGCCCGGGTCGGCTCCACGGCTTTGCGCCGAGCAGCGCGGCGCGCTCCGACCTTGCCGGCGGCCTTGGCTTGCCCGCTGCGCGCCGCGATCGTGCGCGTGCGCTGGCCAGGAGCCTTGGATGCGGCGCTTGGCTCGGCTTCCGAGGCGCCCTTCTCCTTCGGCGCGGCCTGCGCTGCGGCCTTCTCCTTGGGCGCGGCCTCGGCCGCCCCCTTCTCCTTCGGCGCAGCCCCCGCTGAGGCCTTCTCTTTGGGCGCGGCCCCCGCTGAGGCCTTCTCCTTCGGCGCAGCCTGCGCCGCCCCTTTCTGCGTCGGCCCGGCCTCCGCTGAGGCCTTCTCCTTCGGCCCGGCCTCGGTGGCCCCCTTCTCCTTCAGGCGTCGCGGTGGCTCATCAGGCGCCTTCGACGCCCCATCGAGCGCGCCCTTCTTGCCGAGCTCCACCGGCGGCGCGGGCTCGACCGGCGAGGCCTGCCTCGTCGATTCCTCGCGGGCAGCGCCGTCCGCAGCCTCCGCCTGTTTCACCGCGCTGTCAGCGGCCTTCGCATGCGCGATGGGGTGCCCGTGCTCTCCGTCGCCGTCCACGCCCTCGCCGCCGCGCATCGGCACGTTGGGCCGATACATCGTGTAATGGACGACCTCGTCGATATCGTGCCTCGAGAGCACGGCCGCGAAATCGTCGAGGGCGAGCGCGAGGCGCGCGTCCAGGATCTCGAACATGCTCGTCACGCGCTGCTCGGGCGGGAGCACCGAATGAAAGTACACGCCGCTCAGCCGACCCGTGAGCCGGATCGGAGCGCGCACCCCGGGCGCGTGGTCGACCTTGAGATACAGGATCTTCCGGCGATCCAGCTCCGCCAGCGCCTCTTCGTTCGTCATGTTGGCATAGCGGTACGCCGGGGACGCCTCGGCGACGCTCGCCTCCGGCATCATGAGGAACGGCGACGCGGCCGACGCGGGCGCCGGACCGAGCGTCGCGACGGACGCAAGCAGCGCGCAGGCCAACGGCTTCATCAGACAGCGAAGTCGGGAAAACGCCACAGCGGCCGCACTCTAACGTGACCGGGCTGGAAGGCTAGAAAATGGGCGTTGGCTGGACCCGTGTGCAGCGCTCGAATCGCGCCGCCGTGAGCGCTGACCATCGCGGAGGGACATCCTGGCGGCTAGGCTGAGCGCGCGCGGCCGCGAACCCTGGTCGCCGAGACCCCCGCGTAAGCGCCCGCACCGCGCACTCCCCCTCCGCGACGAACACGCCTTGCAGCCGCCCACACCCATCGAACCGAGCCGCGACGCCCGCCCACGTGCCGGCGACGAGACACCTGCCGCGCCGGCGGACGCGAACGCCGTCCATGCGAGCGTCGGCGAGCGCCCGCGGGCGCCCGAGCCGACGGCCGCGCGCGCGCTCCTCGCCGCTGGCGTCACGACGGCCGCCGTGACGGCGGTGTCCTACGCGGCGCCGAAGAGCTACGCCGGGACGCTCGTCGGCCTCACCTTCTTCGCGGCGACGTTCTGGCTCGTGCTGAGGTACGACGAGTCGACGATCCGCGCCCACGGCCTGTCGCTCGGGGGGCTCCTGGAGCCCGTGCCGCTGTCGCCGAAGCGCCTCGTCCGCGCCGCGCTCCACGCCGTCGCCTGGGCGGCGCTGGTCGCCGCGATCGTCTTCCCGCTCTTCTGGCTGGGCTACCGGCTGTACTGGGGCGCGACCTCGCCGTTCGCGCTGCGCCCGCCGCCCTCGCTCGCCGACGAGATCGCCGCGCAGCTGCTCGTGGTCGCGCTGCCCGAGGAGGCGTTCTTCCGGGGCTACCTCCAGAGCGCCCTCGACCGCGTCTTCCCGCCGCGCTTCCGCGTCGCCGGCGCGACGCTCGGCCCGGCGTGGCTCCTCTCGTCGGCGATCTTCGCGCTCGGCCACGTGCTCACGATCCAGCACCCGGCCCGGCTCGCCGTCTTCTTCCCCGCGCTCCTCTTCGGATGGCTGCGGGCGCGCACCGGCGGCATCGGAGCGTCGCTCGTGTTCCACGCGGCGTGCAACCTCCTCTCCCTCACCCTCGCCCGCGGCTACGGCCTGTCGCCATGAGCGCCTCGCTCTAGGGCGCGGACCGCGCCTTTCGCAGCGCTCCGGCGCGCCGTCGCGTCACACCGGCGGTCGCGAGGCCGGCGGCGGTCGCGACGTCGGCGGCGGTCGTGACGTCGGCGACTTCAGCGAGGGTGGCGGCTGCGACGTGTGCGGGCCCAGCGGGAGGCTCGGACCGGGGATGCCCGCGCGCGTGTCGACCGCCCAGAGGACGATCGCGGCGACGACCGGGCCGATGAAGATCCCCGCCGCGCCGAACAGCTCGAGCCCGCCGAAGATGGCGAGGAGCGCGATGAGCGGGTGCATGCCGCCGTGGGAGCTCTGGACCCACGGCCGGATCACGTTGTCCGAGAGCCCGACGACGACCGCCGCGGCGCACATGCCGACGCCCGCCCCGATGCGCCCGACGACGAACAGGTAGATGGCCGCACCCAGCGTGACCGGCGTGGTGCCGATCATGGGGACGAGCGAGAGCAGCGTGGCCAGGAGGCCGAAGAGGAACGCGCCCGGCACCTTGCAGGCAAACAGCGCGATCGTCGTCAGCGTCCCCTGGACGGCCGCCGTCGCGAGCAGGCCGAGGACGGCGCCGTGCACCGTGTCCTGGATCGACGCGAAGAGGACGTCCGTCTCCTCGTTCCTGAACGGCGACTGCGTGAGCAGCCAGCGCAGCAGCAGGCCCCCGTCGCGGAGCAGGTAGTAGAGCCCGACGATGAACAGGAACGCGTCGACGATCGTCTGCGGCACCGCGGCGACCATGCCGCCCGCGAAGCCGGCGATCGAGCTGCCCACCCGCTGGAACAGGTTGCTCACGTACGTGCGGACATCGTCCCCGGACAGGCCGGCCCTGTTGAGGAGCCCCGTTATCCTCCCGTCGTTCAGGAGGCCTTGGACCCGCTCGATCGTGTTCGACCAGTCCCGCGCGAAGAAGCGGCTTATCGAGGCGGAGGCCTCGATGATGATCACCGCGAGCGGGATGCACACGAGGATGATCACGCCCACCGTCGAGATCGCGGGCGCGAACTTGCGGAAGCGGCCGAGTCGAGGCGCGAGGCGGCCCTGGAGCGGAGAGACGAGGAGCGCGACCAGACCGCCGAGCAGGACGGGGACGAGCAGCCCCTTCACCATCCAGAAGAACAGAGCGATGAGCCCCGCCCGGAGGGCGAACGACAGCCATCGATCGGACTGAAACTCTTGCTGCATCGCCGGGTGCGCTCGCTCCTGGCGCCGCGATCAGCGGCCCATCGCGGGCAAGGTAGGGTGGGCCTCCGGCAACCACCAGCGATTTCCGCGTTGCGCAAGCGCGGCGCCCCGGTTCCGGGCTACAGTCAGGCTCGGCGGACGACCGCGGGGGCGCACGGCCGTCTCCGCAGCCGCATCGGCTGGAGGGAACGAGGATGAGCACGAGCGGAGGCGGAGTTCCGCCCGGTGGCGGAGGCTGGGGCAACGCAGGCGGCTGGGGGAATGGCGGCTGGGGGTCCAACCCGCCGGGCGGCCAGGGCGTGGCGCCGGGCGAAGGTGGCGGCGCATCCTCGTCGGGCGGATACCCGCCGCCTCCACCCGGCGGATACCCGCCGCCGGGTGGATACCCGCCTCCTGGCGCAGGATGGGGCGCGCCCCCAGGCGGCTACGGCGCGCCGCCTGGAGGCGGCTGGGGCCCGCCGCCGGCTCATGGCGGCGGACCGCCTCACGGCGCCCCGGCGCACGCCTATTCCGACAAGGACCAGGCGACAGCCTTCATGCTCGCGGTGTTTCTCGGGACCTTCGGCGTCGATCGCTTCTACCTGGGCCAGACGGGGCTCGGGCTCCTGAAGCTGTTCACGTGCGGTGGCCTCGGCTTCTGGAGCCTCATCGATACGATCCTGATCGGCACCGGATCGATGCGAGACGCTCAGGGGCTCGTGCTCAAGCGCGACCCGCCCGTCGGCCACCCGACCAAGAGCCAGTCCACGCTGTTCTTGCTCTCCTATTTCCTCGGCTACTTTGGCGTAGATCGCTTCTATCTGGGACAGACCGGGCTCGGCATAGCGAAGCTCTTGACGTGCGGCGGGCTCGGCATCTGGTCGCTGATCGACATCCTCATGATCGGCATGGGCCGCTTCCGCGACGCAGAGGGCAACTCGCTGCGGTTCGAGCGCTGACCGAGGGCACACCGGGTCAGGAGGGGATCGAGCGGAGATACCGAGCCTCGCTGGCCGTCGCCGCGCGGCGGCGCGGCGGGGCTACTCCAGCGCGAGCATCCGCACGGAGCGAGGCACGAGCCGCACCTCGAGCGCCCCGCGCCGCGCCTCGAAGTGCGCGTCGTCCAGCACATCGCGCGCGCGCTGCGCGCTGACGGTGACGCGCGCCACCACATCCGCGTCCCCGGGGTTCAGCAGGAAGAGCACCCGCGGCGTGCCCGACGCGTCCTCGTGCAGCGTGGCGAACACGCTGTCCGGATCACACGCGAAGGTCGGCAGGCCGAGCGCGTCGATGGCGCGCGACACCGCGGCGTCGGCCGCGGCGGGGTCGTCCTGGAGGAGCGCCGGCAGGTTCTGGCCGGGGGCGAGGAGCCGCTTCAGATCGTAGGGCCGCGGCAGCTGGCGGAAGGCGCCGTCGAAGGTGGGCTCGCGGGGGCCGAGCGTGATCAGCGTCCCCTGCCTGGACGTCGCCTCGAGCCACGCGAACAGCTCCGGGCTCAGGCCGCCCGAGGTGGCGCAGATGACCCAGCGCGCCCCGACGAGCGAGATGTCGCGATCCTCGCCGCCGACGTGGGCGTAGGGGACGCCGCGCGCGTCGAGCGCCTCCTCGAACGCGCGCACGAACGTGTCGGACTCCACCGCCAGCGGGTAGCCGAGCCCGAGGTCGTCCTCGAGGCAGCGATCGCGGGCGCCGAAGTTCATGATCGAGAAGAACGCCCCGGTGAGCGGGCCGAAGGCGTGCATCACGCGGGAGAGCCGGCGCTCCGTGCGCGGCGTGACGATGCGCACCGGCGCCGGGCGGCGGAGCTCGTGGAACCTCGTCGCCTCGAGGGCCGCGGAGAGCTTCCGCCAGAACGCGGCGAAGGGGCGAGGACGGCCGCGCGGATCGATCGGCGCGCCGATCCAGCGGTCGCGCTCGACCGCCATGTAGATGTTGTACCCGCGCAGCCCGTAGGCGAGCGCGGCCATCATCACGAACACGCTGTCGCGCTCCTCGAGCGGCGGGAAGAACGGAGGGAAGCCGGCGCCCATCTCGCACGCGAACGGCGGCAGCGAGAGCGCCTCGCAGCGCACGGCGAGCTCGCTCGTCCGGCGGGCGATGATCTGCCGGGTGCTCGGGCTCGCGATGCTGTAGTAGTCGAGGCCGACGAGGTCGACGACGCGCGAGATGCGCGCAGGGTTGAGCGGCGTCGCGTCCTGTCCCATCGGGAAATTGTGCATCGTGGGCAGGCCATCGACGCCCGCCGCGGAGAGCGCCCTCGCGAAGCGGCCCATGGCGGTCTCGAGGAGGTGCTCGTGGAACTCGCTCCAGTCGAGGTGGCGCGCGAGATCGCCCGGCGTCTCGGCGTCGAACGCGACCGGCGGCGTGATCGTGGCGAACCGCAGGTCGCCCTCCTCGGCCTGCGCGCGCTCGCGGGCGACAGCGCGCACGAGCGTCGCGCCGACGTCCTCGGCCGCGTCGCCCTCCGGCGTGGGCTCCGCCCGCTTCGCGTAGGCGCGCTGGAGCGCCTCGATCGTCCGGTACTTCTCGCGCAGGAAGTCGCGGTACAGCGAGATCGCGTCCGGGTGGTAATCCTGATCGTACGCCCCGTCGCGGAAGTAGAGCGCGCCCTCGTTGTCGATCTGCAAGAGCACGATGGGCCCGTCCGGGTAGAGGTGCGGCTTCAGGACCGGGGCGAGCGCGTTGAAATAGCGGGCGACCTCGTCGTGGAATGCGTTGCTCGCGTAGCTCGGGACCGGGAACCCGTACGGCAACATCGGGAGCACGACCGGGTTGTTCCGCGCCGAGCGGGCCTGGCAGCTCGGGTCCCAGATGACGCGCTCGGGGATGCCGAAGCAGGTGAGCTCCGCGTTGATGTGCGGGCCAGGGCGGGCGATGACGTAAAAACCGAGCTCGTGCGCGAGGCGGAGAAAGGCGCCGACGTCGCGGCGCGGATCGGCCCGGCCGAAATCGAACTGCCCCGGGCCGGTCTCGTGGACGGCCCACGGCACATAGATGTCGATCAGGTGAACGCCGAGCGAGCGCGTGGCCTCGAGGCAGGCGCGCCAGTGCTGCGGGTCGAGCCGCCAGTAGTGCACGCTGCCGGCGTACAGCGGGACCAGCTTGCCGCCGATGTCCAGGCCGCCCGGGGCAAGGCGTACCCCCCGCGCGAAACGTTCCTCTGGAGAGCTCGCGTCCTGCGTCGTGGCCACGCGCGCGCACACTAGCAAGGATCGCAGGGAGATCGATACCGCCGCGTTCGGCCCGGCGCGCGCCGGACGGGGCGACGTCGGTCCTTGACTCAGCGCTCAGCGCTCAGCGCAGGATCGCCACCGAGCGCGCCACGAAGTCGTAAACGGGCCCCCAGTAGACCCCGAGCAGCAGGGTCGGAGCCGCGAGTGCGCACGTCGTCGCGCCGAGCAGCGGCCGCACCGGCGTGGGCTCGGTGCGATCGCTCTTCTCGAGATACATCGTGCGGAGCAGGCGCGCGTAATAGAAGAGCGAGATCACGCTGTTCAGCACACCGACGACCGCGAGGACCCAGCTCCACGCGCCCCCGGCGGCGAGCAGCGCCGAGAAGAGATAGAACTTGCCGATGAAGCCGGCCATCGGGGGCAGGCCGGTGAGCGAGACGAGGAACACGGCCATCGCCGCGGCGACGAGCGGGGCGCGGCGCCCGAGCCCCCGGAAGGAGGCGAACGTCTCGTCTCCGGCGCTCTCCTCGGCCACGGCCATCACCACCATGAACGCGCCGAGGTTCATGAAGCAGTAGGTGACGATGTAGAACGCGATCGCGGCGACGCCGGCGCCGCTGAACACCGAGAAGCCGAGCAGCATGTACCCCGCGTGCGCGATGCTCGAGTAGGCGAGCATGCGCTTCACGTTCTCCTGCTCGAGCGCCGACAGGTTGCCGACGGTCATGGTCGCCATCGCGAGGCACCCGAAGAGCACCGGCCACGGCGTCGCGACGCCGGGCGACGCGCTCCCGGCGCCGAGCGCGTCCGAGAAGAAGCGGATCAGCACCGCGAAGCCCGCCGCCTTCGGCCCCACCGAGAGGAGCGCGGTCACCGGGGTCGGCGCGCCCTCGTACACGTCGGGCGTCCACATGTGGAACGGGGCGGCGCTGATCTTGTAACCGAACCCCGCGAGCATGAAGGCCGTGCCGACGAACACGACCTCCGGCACCTTGCCCTGCTGCGCCGTGAGCGCGGCGATCCGCGCCCCGCACTCGTCGAGCCGCATCGACGCGGTGATGCCGAAGATCCAGCTCATCCCGTAGAGCATGATCCCCGACGCGACGCCGCCGAAGATGACGTACTTGAGCGCCGCCTCGCTCGATTTCGCGTCGTTGATCTTGAAGCCCGCCAGCACGAAGCTGATGATGCTGACGAGCTCGAGCGACAGGTAGATGAGCAGCAGGTGGCGGCTCGCCGCCATCAGGTTCATGCCCAGCGAGAGCACGAGGATCAGCGTGAAGAGCTCGCCCGAGTCGCGGCGGAGCTCGGGCTCGATCCCAGGGGCCCGCGGGGGCACCAAGAAGAGGACGATCGCCCCGGTGACGAGCGCGAAGATCACGCGGAAGAGGTTCGAGAAGCGATCGAACGCGAGCAGGCCGTGGAAGAGCGCGCGAGGGCCGGCGTCCGTCGCCAGGAAGTACGCGCCCAGCCCGCCTGACCAGGCGAGCGCCGCGAGGCTGAGGATCACGAGGCCGGCGAGCTTGAGGCGCGCCGGGGACGCGAGGTCCCACACGACGAGCAGCAGGGCCGCCGCGATGAGGCCGAGCTCCGGCGCGAAGTAGGCGAGGCTCGCCACGTTGTCGAGGGCGCGGGGTTCCACGGCTTACCTGGCGCTGGCGAGGGCGCCCTGGCCCGGCGAGGCGCCCTCATCCGGGGCGCCCGCGCGGGCGTACGCGGCGCCGCCCACGCTGTCCACGCTCGGCGCGCCGGCGATCTGGGACTGCCCCGGCCTGTCGACGAGGCGATGCACCTCGAGGGCCCCGCGATCGATGAGGCTGAGCAGCGGGCGCGGCCAGAAGCCGAGGACGAGGACCAGCGCCGCGAGCGGCGCGATCGACGCGAGCTCTCGCCCGCTGATCTCCGGGAACTTCCCGCCGAACGGCTCGAGGTACTTGCTCTGCCGCCACGACGCGCGGAACGTGCCGAGGAACATCCGCTGGAGGGCCCAGAGGTGGTAGGCCGCGGTGACGATCACGCCGACGGCGGCGAGGATCGTGAGGGCGCGGTAGCGCGGGAAGGCGCCGATGAACGTCATCGCCTCCCCCCAGAAGCCGGACAGGCCCGGCAGGCCGAGCGACGCCATGAACGCGAAGCCGACGAGCGCCGTGTAGAGCGGCATCTCGGAGGCGAGGCCGCCGAACCTGTCGATGTCGCGCGTGTGCACGCGGTCGTAGACCACGCCGACCAGGGTGAAGAGCATCCCGGTGATCAGGCCGTGGTTGAACATCTGGACGAGGCAGGCCTGGATGCCCTGCGGCGTCATCGCGCCGAGCGCCAGCAGCGTGAAGCCCATGTGGCTGACGGAGGAGTAGGCCACGAGCTTCTTCAGGTCGCTCTGCGCCATGGCGCAGAAGGCGCCGTAGAGGATGTTGACCACCCCGAACACCGCCATGGCCGGCGCGGCCCACTGCGTCGCCTCGGGCAGCAGGGTGAAGTTGATGCGGAGGATGCCGTAGGTGCCCATCTTGAGGAGCACCCCCGCGAGGATCACGCTGATCGCCGTGGGCGCCTCCACGTGGGCGTCCGGCAGCCAGGTGTGGAACGGGAACATCGGGATCTTGATCGCGAACCCGACGAACAGCCAGATCCAGACCACCTTCACCGCGGCGGCGCCGAGGATCGTGAGCCCCTGCGCCGCCCAGGCGACCCGAGAGAGCTCCGGGATCGAGAAGATGCGCTCGGTGGCCTGGCCGTCGACCAGGTAGGTGTGGCCGGCGTTCAGGTAGAACCAGATGAACGCGAGCAGCATGAAGACGCTGCCGGCCAGCGTGTAGAGGAAGAACTTGATCGCCGCGTACTCGCGCCGCGGTCCGCCCCAGATGCCGATGAGGAAGTACATCGGCAGGAGCATCACCTCCCAGAAGACGAAGAAGAGGAACAGGTCGAGCGCGATGAAGACGCCGAACATCCCCGTGACGAGGAGGTTGTACATCGCGAAGTAGCCCTTGAGCTGGTCGTGGACGCTGTAGCTCGCGAGGGCGCCCACGAACGAGATCAGCGCCGTGAGCAGGACCATCGAGATCGACACGCCGTCGACGCCGACGAAGTACTCGACGTTCAGCGAGCGGATCCACACGCCGTGCTCGATGAACTGGTAGCCGTCGTTCCCGTCGGCCCTCGTGAAGCCTCGGTCGAACTGCGCGTAGAGCCACGCGGCGAGGACGAGGTTCACGCCCATCAGCACGACGGTCATCAGCCGGAGCTTCCTGTCGTCCCGGTAACGAAAGAGGTGCGCGAGGAAGACAGCGACCACGCCGAGCAGCGGCAGGAACGTCAGGATCGAGAGGATGTGGTCGCCGACGAAGCCGAGGCTGCTCCCGCGCTCCGCGTGGATGCCCATCGCGACGGTCCGCCCCGGCACTGCTGCGCCGGCCGCCACCGCGTCCGACTCGACGACGACGTGCCCGTAGAGCTCGCGCGCGCGCACGCCCGCGGTCTTCCACCGGACCACGACCTTCCGGCTCGCGCCCGGCGCGAGGGTCGCCGAGGCGCCGCCGCCCTCGAGCTCCACGCTGACGCCCGGCGGGACGCGCGGGTCCTCGGGGGACGTCCGCACGATCACCCGCGTCACCTTCAAGGGGCCGTCGCCCTGGTTCTCGATCGTGAACGAGCCGACGTGGTCCGGCCCGCTCGCGGCGAGCTCGACAGGCGCGCCGGGCGGCTCCGCGCGCAGCGCGATCTGGCCGCGCGGCCCGGGCGCCCTCGGCGCATCGAGCGCCTGCGCCAGCGCCGGCGGCGCCGCCCCGAGCACGACGGAGAGCGCGACCAGGAGGGGGAGCAGGAGCTTCATCGAGGTGGACCTGGCCGATCTCGCGAGGGCGAATCCACGGCGCATGCTGACGAGGGAGAGGTTCGACATCGGCCGTTCACCGCAGGAAGTAATGAACGATGCTGAACAAGGCGACGCCGCCCAGGAGGAAATAGACGTAGCTCTGGATGCGCCCGGTCTGCAGGGTGCGGAGCTTCGCCCCGGCGCTCAGCGTGCCCTCGGCGACGAGGTTCACGACGCCGTCGACGAGGTACCGATCGATGGCGCCCGTGACCCAGGCGGCGGCCCGGGCCAGGACCGCGACCCCGTTGACGATGCCATCGACGATCCATCGATCCATCTCGGCGAAGAAGAGGCGCAGCGAGAGGGCGGCGCGCACCACCGTCGCGTCGTAGATCTCGTCGACGTAGTACTTGTTCGAGAGGAGCTGGAAGCCCGGGAGCCGCCGCTCCTCATCGGCCCAGCGCGGAGAGCGACGCGCGCCGTACCGGGCGCGCGCGAGCGAGAAGGCGACGATCGCGCCGCCGACGGAGAGCGCCATGAGCGCGAGCTCGAGCCCCAGCCCGTGGCGCCGGAACGAGACCTCCGCGTGAGCGAACACCGGATGGAGCCACACCTCCAGCAGGGGCTCGCCGTGGCCGCCGACAAAGTGGCTGGAGAAGCCGAACACGACGCCCGCGAACGCCGACAGGACCGCCAGCACCGCGAGCACCCAGGTGATCGCCGGCGGCGACTCGTGGACCCGGGTCTCGATCTCCTTTCGGGCGTGGGGCCCCTCGAACGTCAGGAAGTAGCTCCGCCACATGTAGAACGAGGTGCCGAGCGCCGCCGCGAGGCCCATCGCATAGAGGAGCAGCCCCGGGATCGGGCCGGTGTTCTCGGTGCCGAACGCCTTCCAGAGGATCTCGTCCTTGGACCAGAAGCCCGCGAAGAACGGGATGGGCGCGGCGGTGATCGCGAGGCACGCCGCCTGGTACGTCTTTGCCGTGAGCGGCATGACGCGGCGGAGGCCGCCCATGTTGCGCATGTCCTGGGCCGCGGCCTCGTCGTGCTCCACCGCGTGCATCCCGTGGATCACCGAGCCGGAGCCGAGGAACAGGCACGCCTTGAAGAAGGCGTGTGTCATCAGGTGGAACACGGCGGCCCAGTACGCCCCGACGCCGACCCCGATGAACATGAAGCCGAGCTGGCTCACCGTGCTGTAGGCGAGCACCTTCTTGATGTCGTACTGGAAGAAGCCAATCGTCGCCGCGAGGAGCGCCGTCGAGGCCCCGATCAGCGCGATGACGCCGCCTGCAACGGGGCTCAGCGAGAACAGGAAGCTGAGGCGCGCGACCATGTAAACGCCCGCCGTGACCATGGTGGCGGCGTGGATCAGCGCGGAGACGGGGGTCGGGCCGGCCATCGCGTCGGGCAGCCACACGTAGAGCGGGATCTGGGCGCTCTTGCCGGCGGCGCCGACGAAGAGGAAGAGACAGGCCAGCGTGATCAGCGCGACGCCGCCCCACACCGTCTTCGACTCGAGGGCATCCTTGAGGAATGCCTTGCCGCTCGCGTCCTTGATCACGAGCTGATCGTGGATCTCGCGGAACGTGACCGTCGAGCCCACGGTCGCCACCACGATCTCCTTGCCCGGCTCGACGCGCATCCGCTCGATCGCGGCGATCTCGACGCCGTCGCCCCCGATCACGGCGCCGTCGCCCGGCACGATCACCACGGAGTGCGCCCCGGCGTCGATCTCCTTGCGGATGAAGGGGGACACGCCGAACGGCCGCGGGTTCGAGGCGAGCTGAGCGGCGTCGGCGATACCGAGGTAGACGCGCGCGCCGGGATGACCGGTGAAGGTGAGATATCCCTTCGCCCCGGCGAGCGGCTGCGCCCGGCGCTCGCCCGCCTTGCCCCCGGCGCCGTCATGCGCCCCGGCGGAGGCGCCGTGATCGCCGCGCGCCTCCTCGGCCACCGCGATGAAGCGCGCGCGGTAATCGGAGAGGAACCGGCCGTCGTCGAGCCACCTGGCGCCGAGACCCCAGAAGAGGAGCGCGAGGCCGCACACGAAGCCCCAGTCGCCGATCCGGTTCACGACGAAGGCCTTCATGCCGGCAGAGGCCTTCTTGTAGTCGCTGTACCAGAACCCGATGAGCAGATAGCTGCAGAGGCCGACGCCCTCCCAGCCGAAGAACATCACGATGAAGTTGTCCCCGAGGACGAGGAGCAACATCGAGAAGACGAAGAGGTTCAGGTACGTAAAGAATCGCCAGTACGCTGGCTCGGCCTCCATGTACGAGGCGGCGTAAACATGGATGAGCGCGCCGACGCCGGTGATGATCAGCGTCATGAGGCAGCTCAGCGGATCCATCACGAACGCGAAGTTCGCGTCGAGCGATCCGATGCGGATCATCTGCCAGGCGAAGCTGTAGAGCGCGCGTTCCCCCGGAGCGAGCCCGACGAGCTGGACGAAGCTCGCGAGCCCGAGAGCGAAGGCGCCCAGCATGGCGCCCACCGCGACGAGCGTGACGCCGAAGCTCCCGATGTGGAGCCGCTTCGAAACATCGCGGCCGAACGCGCTCCGCTGCAACGCGCGGCCGAACAGCGCGTTGATCACCGCGCCGAGCATCGGCAGGAGCGGAATCCACCAGAGTGGCGTCAGCGCCGTGTGAACGTGCGTGACCTGGCCGGAGTAGTCGGGCATCGTTGGGGCAGCCGGTGAGAACATGGGCCGGCACGCGCGTCTTGCTCTGCAACCACCCCGCGACGTGTCAGTCGGCTCTGGTGACTCCCCCGCGGAACCGGAGGAGCCGCACGTTAATGGAGGGCCACTGGGCGGGTCAATACTTCCATCCGCCCTGTTCCACGGCGAGACGCGCCGCCTCTGCGTGCATCTCGCACCTCTGCGAGGTCACCCGTCGGTCGTCCTCGAGGCGTCGTCCTCGCGTCCCGCGTCGCCGCTCGGTGACGGCGCCGCGCCGCCGAGCCGCGTCACGCGCCGGATCGCGAGCCACAGATCCCGCCTGCCCTCGCCGGTGATCGACGAGAAGCCGATCGCGCGGCGGAGGGCGCCGCCCGCCGTGCGCGGGGCCGCCGCGGACAGCTGGTCCATCGCGCGCCGGACCGACGAGCGCGGCACCTTGTCGACCTTCGTCGCGACGAGCAGCAGCTCCACCGGCCGCCGGGCGACGTCGCGGGACGCCTCGATGAAGCGGATGAGCTCGAGATCGTCCTCCTCGAGGCCCCGCCGCGCATCGACAAGGAGCAGCACCGCGGCGAGCGTGACGCGCCCGCGCAGGTACCCCTCGATGAGCGACGCCCACGCCGCTTGCTCCGACTTCGAGCGCCGGGTGAAGCCGTACCCCGGCAGATCCACGAGCTGGAACACCGCGCCGTCGCGGGCCCGCGCCTCATAGAGGTTGATCTGCCGCGTCGAGCCCGGGTTCGAGCTCGTCCGCACGAGCCCTTTGCGCTCGACGAGCGTGTTGATGAGGCTCGACTTGCCGACGTTCGACCGCCCGCCGAACGCCACCTCCGCGCTGACGGGCGGAGGGAGCGACGCGAGCGAGCCCGCGCCGGCGACGAAGGACGAGTCGACGATCTGGAACGGATCGAGCTGCCGCTCGGCGCGGGCCGTCGGAGCAGCTTGAGGCTTGGGGGCGCGGCGGGAGGTGGTCACTTCGAGCGAGGCGGCTGGAACTGCGGCTTGCACTCGTCGCACTGGCAGAGCGAGCGCAGGTACCGGAAGGTGTAGATGCCCGAGTCGTGCCGATCGCCCCACGAGAACTGGAGGGCGTAGTTGCCGACCTGCTCGATCTCGCGGACGTTCAGGTCACCGCCGGGCACGAAGTTGATCGTGCCGCCGTGCCCCTGGCAGTTCGCGCACGGGCAGTACCCGCGCAGGATCTCGTGCGGAAGGACGCTGCGGTGGCCGTCGGCCCAGTGGATCTCCATCACCCGCGCTCCGTGCGGCGCCTTGACCTGAGTGGGAGTGAGCTTCGGATCCTGCGGCATCGTGCCCTTCCAGCCGACGGCAGTACCACGCCGATCCGGCGCTGCAAAGCGCGGCGGCGCGTCGACCGGGCGCCGCTCCGCTTTTCTCGGATCCGGCGGTGTCTCCGAGGCTTCCAGGGCTCCCGCCGGGCTCGACCGCGCCGGTGCTCTCCGCGCCCTCCGGGGCGCCTCGGGCTGGCCGAAGCGGGAGCGGACCGCGGCTACTGCACGTTATCCAGCGGCGACCACCCGCGCATCGACGGCGGCGAGCGTCGCCTCGACGCGCTCGAGGATCGTCACGACGGCGGCGCCCTCGTCGAGCGGCGTCAGCGGCGGCGCGCGGTCCTCGACGCAGCGGAGGAAGTGCTCGATCTCCACGGAGAGCGGCTCGCGCCACGGCACCTCGAGCTCGCGCCCTGCCGGAGCGAGCTCGAGGTGCGAGGCGCGCTCGCCGGCCGGCGCGCCCGCCGCGGCGCCGCGCGCGTCCAGGAACAGGATGCGGTCGGGCGCGCGCACGTCGTCGAAGACCGCGACGCCCGCGCTGCCGACGAGCCGCAGCCGCCGCTCCTTGGTCGGGCTCGACGAGCAGAGCTCGATCCGCGCCGCGAGGCCGCTCTCCAGGCGCGCCTCGAGCGTGACGAGCTCGCCGCACGGCGAGAGGTGGGCCCGCGCCTCGGCGAGCGGGCTCGAGTCGAGCGCCGAGAGCAACGACAGGTCGTGCGGCCCGAGCGTCCAGAGCGCCGACCGGGCCCCGCCGACGGCGCCGGCGGCGCCGGCGCTCATCGACAGGCGCGCCGCGCTGAAGCTCACGAGATCGCCGAGGCGCCGCTCGCGCGCGAGCGCGACGAGGCGCACCACGGAGGGGTGGTAGCGGAGCAGGTGGCCGACCATGCCGATCCGGCCGAGCGCCGCGGCGCGGGAAGCGCAGCGATCGGCCTGCGCGGCGGAGAGGGCCAGCGGCTTCTCCACGAAGACGTCCGCGCCGGCCTCGATGGCCCGCAGCGCGAGCTCGGCGTGGCTCGCCGCGGGGGTCGCGATGACCACCGCGTCCACGCGCGCGGCCAGCGCCTCGTCGATGGTGCGCACGAGCCGCGCCCGCGGGGCGAGCGCGCGCGCCCGCGAGAGGCGGCCGCGGTCGACGTCCGCCACGGCGATCACCCGCGCCCGCGCGTTCTCCGACAGCGCGCGGAGGAGCTTCTCCCCCCACCGCCCGCAGCCCACCAGCGCGACGCGGACGCTCGCGGCGCTCACGGCGCCCCCGGCGCGGCGGCGGACTCGGCCGGCCGGAGCGCGAGCTCGCCGAGGATCGCTTCGCCCTCGGCGTTGCCCGGGTGGATCGAGGGCCCGTTGATGTCGACGAGGAAGTCGTACGGCGCGCGCGCCTCGCCCTCGATCGTCGCGCGCACGCGGACGTGCTGGAAGCAGGCCGACTCGGTCATGGTGCTCCAGGCGGGCGCCTTTCCCGGGTGCCGCGCGCCGATCGCCTCCGGCACGCTCCGGCCGCCCTCGGGGCGGTACTGCTGCACGACGCCGAGCGCCGCCCTGCGGTCCGAGGCGTTGAACCTCGCCTGCGTCCAGAGGACCGCGCCGCCGGCGGCGGCGCTGGTGCCCACGAGCAGCAGCATCCGCACCGCCTTGCCGTAGTCCATCCGCGAGCCGTATAGCCCCGGCGCTCGAGGAGAGCCAGCCGGGGCGGGGCGCCGCCTAACCCACGAACGATCCGAGCCCGCGGAACCTGCGGTACCGGTCGTCGACGAGCTCCTCCGGCCCGAGCCCGTCCATCGACGTGAGCGTCGCCCAGAGCGCCTTGTCGAGCCGCACCGCGGCGTCGTCGTGGTCCTGGTGCGCGCCGCCGGTCGGCTCCTCGACGATCGTGTCGACGACGCCGAGCTGCAGCAGATCCGGCGCGGTGATCTTGAGCCGGGCCGCGGCCTCGTCGGCGCGGGAGCCGTCCTTCCAGAGGATGGCCGCGCAGCCCTCCGGCGAGATGACCGAGTAGCAGCTGAACTCGAGCACCAGCACCCGGTTGGCGACGCCGAGCGCCAGCGCGCCGCCCGAGCCCCCCTCGCCGATGACGGTCGCCACGATCGGCACCCCGACCCGCGCCATCGCGGCGAGCGCGGCGCCGATCGCCTCGCTCTGGCCGCGCTCCTCGGCGCCGATGCCCGGGTAGGCGCCCATCGTGTCGATGAACGTCAGGATCGGGAGCCCGAACCTGTCGGCCATCTCGTAGAGCCGGATGGCCTTCCGGTAGCCCTCCGGGTGCGGCATCCCGAAGTTGCGCTTCACGTTCTCCTTCGCGCCGCGCCCCTTCTGGTGGCCCACCACCACCACGCTCCGCCCGTGGTACGTCGCGAGCCCGCCGACGATGGAGCAGTCGTCGGCGAAGCGCCGATCGCCCTTCAGCTCGACCCAGTCGGTGAAGAGCCGCTTGATGTAGTCGAGCGTGTAGGGCCGGTTCGCGTGCCGCGAGAGCAGCACCTTCTGCATCGGCGTGAGGCCCGCGAAGATCTCGCGCGCCAGCCGGCCGGTGTTGTCCTCGAGCTGGGCGAGCTCCGGCTCGAACCGCGGGTCCGCCGCGGCGAGCGCGCGCAGCTCCCGCACCTTCTCGATGAGCTCTGCGACAGGTTTCTCAAAGGGTAGGATCGAAGCAGCCACGGCGCGGACCCTAACGCTGCAGCGGGCGGACGGCTACGGCGCTGTGCTGCCGCGCCGCATCGTCCGCGGGATGACGCGCGCGCACGCCCCGGCCGATCGGCCGAGGCGCCGCGTCGCCTCGGTCATTCGGGGAGCGCGTTGGTCGGCTCGGCGTGGATGAAGGCGTTCGCCGGGACCTGCGACATCGGCCGGCTCCGGATGACGTTGTAGATCGTGACCGGCTTGTCCTTGCCCTTCACCTTGGCGGGCTGGAGCTCCTCGGTCTCGAACCTTCCGCCGAGCTGCGCGTACGTGCTCTCGCTGATGACGATCTGCCCGGCCAGCGCGATGGAGCAGAGCCGCGCCGACGTGTTCGCCACGTCCCCGATCACCGTGTAGCTGAGCGCCTTCGAGCTCCCGATGTAGCCGGCGACGAGCGGGCCGGTGTGGATCCCGATGCCCACCGCGAGCGGCAGCTCGCCCTTCTCGAGCCGCTCGCGGTTGAACTCGCCGAGCACCTCGCCCATCTTCAGGGCGCACTCCACGCTGCGGACCGCATCGTCCCGGTGGGCGACCGGCGCGCCCCAGAGCGCCATGATCCCGTCGCCCATGAACTTGTCGAGCGTGCCTTCGAACTGGAAGATGGTGTCGACCATCCGCTCGAAGTACTCGTTCAGCATCTCGACGAGCTCCTCGGGCCGCTTGCTCTCGGCCATGCGCGTGAAGCCGCGGATGTCGCTGTTGAAGACGGTGCACTCCTCGACGTGCTGGCCGCCCTGCTTCACGGCGAGCTGGCCGCTCAGGACGCGCTCGGCGATGTTCGGCGAGAGCAGCCGGCGCAGCTGCTCGCGCGTGACGATCTCGTTCTCGATCTTCTTCCCGAGGATGTTGATCTCGATGAACATCGCCGCCTGATAGGCGATGGCCGTCACCAGCTCGAGGTCCTTGGGCTGGAACTGCGCGAGCGTCTCCGAGTCGAGCCAGAGCACGCCGAGCACCTCGCTGTTGTGCTGCAGCGGGGCAACGATCGCCGAGCTGATCCGGTTCAAGATCATGCTCTTGCCCTTCGACGCCGCGAAGTCCATCGCCGCGTCGTGGGTCAGAACCGCCGCCCGCTCGTGGACGACGTGGTTCAGGATCGTCGACGACACGCTGATCGGCGCCGTCGTCCCGTCGCGCCGCTGCATGGCCTGCGGGGTGAGCTCGCCGTTCTCGTTGCGCAGGAAGATCACCCCGCGGTCGGCGCGGATGAACTTGAACACGCTCGTGAGGATCTTCTCGAGCAGCTTCGTCGTGTCGCGCTCGGCGGCGATCTCGCGGGACAGCTCGTGCGACAGGCGCAGCCGCTCGTAGTCGGCGCGCAGCTGGTTCATGTCGTTGGCGATCCGATCGAACGCCAGGAACCCCTTGTCGACAGCGGCGATCTGGGTCCCGATCTGCCGGGCCTGATCGTTCACGTCGATGCGGGTGCCCTGCGCGACGAACGAGCCTCCGTGCGCCCCCGAGCGCCCTGGCAGCGGCGCCGTCCCGCCCGGCCCGGCGCCCAGCGGCGGCGGCGGCACGTACGGCTGGCGCGTCACCGGCGGCGCCGCCGGCGTACCCGGGAGCGGCGGCTGCGGCTGGCGCTGGTACTGCGGCGGCTGCGGCGGATAGCCGTGGCCCGGCGGCTGCGCCGGCGCCGCGCCCTGGTGGTTGACCACGGGCGGCCAGCCCGGGACGAGGGGCGGCGCGACCGGGGCGCCCGGATCGTCGAAGCGGCCACGCGTGGACCCCAGGGCGATCTCGTCCCCGTGCTTGAGCGGCGCTTCGCCCCGGACACGCTCGCTGTTGATGAACGTGCCGTTCAGGCTCCCCAGATCGCGCAGGACGAAGTGATCGCCCCGCTGCTCGATGATGCAGTGCTCCTTGGAGACGATCTTGTCGAGCAACTGGATGGAGTTGTTCGGGTGGCGCCCCAGCGAGTTCACGGGTCGCAGATCGATCGCCTGCTGGCCCTCGGCGGTCTGCAGGATGAGGCGGGCCATCGGTTCTGGCAGATTACCCAGCCGGGCACGGACCGACAATCTTTCCGGCCGAAGTCCAGCGTCGGCCGAGGAAAGCGGCCGTGCCGGGCCGCGCCCAATGCGCCTCGGCCCCGCTGGAAACACCTGCGCCGAGCTCGACCGCCCGGGGCGGCTGCCGTCGGCTGTCGCATGGATACCTGACCGGATGATTAGCCTGCCGGGCCCTGCATCTCATGGAGGCGTCGCCTGGAACGGCTATGCGCCCACATGCCGCCGCGTTAGTCGGCCGCATGGATTCCGCGTACCTCCTCGCGATCGACCAGGGCACCACCGGAACGACGTCTCTCCTCATGGACACGTCGGGCGCGACGCTGGGCCGCGCCACGCGCGAATTTCGCCAGCACTTCCCGGAGCCGGGCCTCGTCGAGCACGACCCGGAGGAGATCTGGCAGAGCGTTCAGGATGCCGTGGGCGAGACGCTCAGGGCGGCGGGCGTGGCCGGCAGCGCGATCAAGGCCATCGGCATCACGAACCAGCGCGAGACGACGCTCGTCTGGGAGCGCGCGACCGGGCGCCCGATCCACCGCGCGATCGTGTGGCAGGACCGCCGCACGGCGGCACGCTGCGCCGAGCTCCGCGCCGCGGGACACGAGCAGGCGGTCGAGGAGACCACCGGCCTCGTGCTCGATCCGTACTTCAGCGGCACGAAGCTCGCGTGGCTCCTGGACAACGTGCCCGGCGCGCGCGCGCGCGCCGAGCGCGGCGAGCTCTGCTTCGGCACCATCGACAGCTTCCTCGTCTGGCGGCTCTCGGGCGACGCGGCCGGCGGCTCGCCGGTGCACGCGACCGACGTCACCAACGCGTCGCGCACGCTGCTCATGAGCCTCGCGTCGCTGAGCTGGGACGACGCGATGCTCGCGATGCTCCAGATCCCGCGCCCGCTCTTGCCGCAGATCGTCGGGTCGGCGGGCCGCATCGCGGCGACTCGCGGCTTCCCGCACCTGCCCGACGGCATCCCGATCGCCGGCGTCGCGGGCGACCAGCAGGCGGCCCTCTTCGGCCAGGCCTGCTTCGCGACGGGCGACGCGAAGTGCACCTATGGCACCGGCGCGTTCGTGCTGGCCAACATCGGCGATCGCCCGCTGAGGAGCCGCTTCGGCCTGCTCACCTCCGTCGGGTGGAAGATCGGCTCCGAGGTGGTCTTTGCGCTCGAAGGAAGCGCCTTTATCGCCGGCGCGGCGGTGCAGTGGCTCCGCGACGGCCTGGGCCTCATCAAGAGCGCGGCGGAGATCGAGGCGCTCGCCCGCAGCGTGCCCTCGAGCGAGGGCGTCACGTTCGTCCCGGCGCTCTCGGGCCTCGGCGCGCCCTACTGGGATCCGGACGCTCGCGGGATCATCTCCGGCGTGACGCGCGGCACGACCGCGGCGCACCTCGCCCGCGCGACGCTCGAGGGAATCGCGCTCTCCGTGACGGATCTCGTGCGGGCCATGGCCGACGACCTGGGCCACCCGCTGCGCCGGATGCGCGTGGACGGCGGCGCCGCCGCGAACGACCTGCTCATGCAGTTCCAGGCGGACGTGGCGAACGTCGCTATCGAGCGCCCCACCGACCTGGAGACGACGGCGCGAGGCGCGGCAATGCTCGCCGGGGTCGGCGCCGGCCTCTTCCTCACAAAGGAGGACGCGGCCCGCATGTCCCGTGTGGGGCAGAGCTTCCAGGTCGCGATGAGCGAAGCGGATCGATCCGCCCACCTCCACCGCTGGGCCGACGCCATCGCCCGCACGCGCTCGAAGCGCAGCTGAGCACTCGCCGATTCCCCTGAATTTCCACGCTGTTTTCCGCTTGAACCAGGTCTTCCGAAGCTCTCTCCCGAGCCGTCGTCGCGCCGCGGCTCGGCGGCCGAACGGGCTTCCGGATCAAGGAATCAACCCTAGGTTGCGAGAGTTAGGCCCAGAAGCCCCCAACCAGCGTAGAGTGCTATGACGACGGCGCATTTCCGTTCAAACTTGGTGCACTTGAACCGAGGCGCGCGGCCAGCCCACCGCCGCCTCGCTGCTTTCGATGGAGACGAGGAGGACATGCCGACTACCGAGAATGCTTCAGCCGGCGGGACGGCCGTTCGCGACATCCCGATCGACTGGGAGGCGCTGGAGGACGCCTTCGAGAACAACGCCCCAGAGGTGCACTCGTACCTGCACCTCGGCACGGGCGACGTGCTGCGGGTGGTCGATGGCGTGGCGGATCCGCAGATGCACGCGCGCATCGCGGCGGACGCGAACTACCTCCGGATCGATCCCGTGAGCTCGCGCGAGCAGTACCGGTGGATGGAGCGCTACATCCCGATGGTGGAAGACATGGATCTCCAGGCGAAGCTCAGCCAGGCGATCGATGGCAAGGGCGCGTTCCGTCGCTTCAAGGATGTGTTGATGTCCTACGGTCCGGAGCGGGAGCGCTGGTTCGCGTTCCGCAGCGAGCGGCTGCGGATCTTCATGGAGGCGTGGCTGAGCGCTCACGCGCTGAACCCGGTCCCTCGCCCGCTCTGGGTGCCGGAGGTGCCGGCTCGCCCGGAGGCGGTCGTCCCCGCGGCCCCTGCGGTGGAGCCGCCGGCGCGCGAGCGCGAGCGTGAAGAGACGCGAGAGCCCCGCCGCGGCAAGAGCGTGGAGAGCCTGCGCAAGAACCTCCGCGACATCGCCGAGGCGCTCGGTCCGCGGGATCTCGACACGCTGACGGCGTTCGCGGAGTTCCTGAAGGCGCGCCGCGCGGCGCGCTCGTTCGCGCACCACTACCACGAGGCCCAGGGGCCGGTGGACGACGACGCCGGGCCTGCTTCGCAGGAGATCGCGAGCGAGTCGCGCAGCGATACGGCGTGAGGGCGCGCCGCCGGCGCCGCGATCGCGGCGCCGGGGCGCTGGCCTGAGGGTGGGTGGGGGAACGGAAGAGAGCGGCGGCTTCGAGGACCGAGCGGTCTAGAAGTACCAGTCGGTACGGGCACCGATGTACTGGCCGACCTTCGAGCCGACGCCCGGACCGGCGCCAACCCGCTGCAGGTAGCCGGACATCGCCGCATCCCTCGCGACATCGTTGTAGATGGCGAGCGAGTAGATGAGCTTGAAGTGCGGCCGCGCGCCGGCGCTCAGCTCGCCCGTCGGCACGAGGGTCGGGACGACCGAGACCTTGACCGCGGTGCCCAGGTCGCCGTCGCCGTCCTTCCGGCCCTGGAACGAGGCCTCGACGACGGGGTGGAAGTTCTTGTGCGCGAAGATCGTGGCGTTCGCCTGGACCGAGAAGTCCATCTGCTTCTCGAGGGCGGTGGGGGGCGCGGCGCCCTCGGCCTCGTACGCCGCCTTCGTGTAGTGGAAGGTGGCGAGGCCTTCCAGGGCGGCGGCGTCGCCGAGCCGGAAGCCGAGGTGCTCGACCGCCTCGATGGCGAAGGAGCCCGCGAAGGTGCCGTCCTCGTTCGGGGCGCCCCAGGTCTGGTACGTCTTCGCGCCGCCGGCGGCGCCGTTGGCGATGCCGGTGCCGAAGCGCACCGCCGTGTCGCTCCAGTTGCCCTGGCCGAGGCCGAGGTGGAGCTTCGCGCCGATGACGCCGCCGAAGTCCGCCGGCGCGTTGTCGGGCACCGCCCACCCCTCACCCCGCTTCGCGGCCGGCAGGACGTGGAACTCGCCGTGGACCTTGACGTGGTGCTTGGCCTCGCCGCCGAACTCCGCCTTGTAGTTGCCGGCGAAGACGGTGCGGAAGCGCTCGACGTCCACGCCGCCGTCGCCGTTCACGTCGACGTTGTAGGGGGGCGTGGTGTTGCCAAAGCCGCGATACCCGAGGATCGCGAGCTGAAGGCCGCCGTACTTGATGCCGCCGCCCTGGCCGCTGAGGTCGTCGAGGTAGAAGTAGTCGCCGATCGGCGCGTACTGCTCGCGGAAGAACTTCGCGCCGCCCCAGACGCTGAGGCCCGGGACGAGGAAGTTGCCGGCCTCGATGTACGCCTGGTTGAACTGCACCGTGATCGACTGGCCACCGTTCGAGGACGGCTGCATGAACGGCCCGCCGTACTGGTTCCAGATGGCGAAGGTCATCTCGGACTTGACGTAGAAGTCATCCGGCGTCGCGCCCTTCACCACGTGCGCGACGAACGACGGCTCGGAGTAATCGCCCTCTTCGTAGCGGCCGCCGATGCCGAACCCGAGCAGGTTCAGGGACGCGCCCTGGACGTTCTGCCCGTAGACCGGGGACCACGCCATGCCGAGGCGTGAGTACCAGTGCCACTCAAAATTCTCGCTCCCCACCGCGTGAGCCGACCGCGGCGCCGCCGTGAGGCAAAGGGCGGAGACGGAAAGCAGCCCGAGGGCTCGGACAGCGGCGCGCCGACCCGCGATTCGCTTGCTGGGGACCGACGACCTGTCTCTCATAAGTGATGTCATCGAACGACGCTCCTATCCATTCTCTGGGAGTGTGCTTGGGGTGATGGGAGGTGATTCGGCCAGATGGCCAAGCGCGGCAGAGGTAGTGGCCTGTCAAGAGAATCTAAGTTGACTCTGTAGGAAAGAGCCACCCGCTGCCACACATGCGGGGCCCGCGGGGGGCACAGTTAACAGGAACGTTCTGTTCATGTCAAAGGTCTCCGAACCGCCTTCGGCAGTTTGTCATCTTCTGCGGCGCGTTATTATTAAGTAATCGAAATCACTTGGTTAAGCAGGACCCGCCCTCTTCTTCGGGCCAGGAACGGGGGTCTGAAATGACGCGACGCACCAAAAACAGGCTCGTGCTGGCTCTCGCGCTGGCTGAAGTGTTGCCAGAAGAATTCACGGGTGCCCCCTGGTGCGTTACCGGGTGCGCGCCGCGCGCGTGACCGCGCGTGACACGGACAGGAAGGGTGCATTGGCGAGCCCCGGCCAGCTGCGCTTTCGCAGCTCGGTGGCGCCGCCGCGCCCGACGATGTGCCGCGTGTTTCGGGACCACGAACCTGGCTTTTCATGTCGACACCTGGCCGGGGCGCCGCCGGGGTGCTCGTCTCTCTCTCCTGGGTTGAACCCAGAGCGACCCCTCGCCCCGGTGAGCTTCATTGACGCTCGCCGGCGCACCGGACGCGCCGCGCCAGCGAGCCGATCCTGCGCGCGCGCGCAGGATCGGCTCGCCGAGCGCAGGCCGCGCAGCCGGATCGCCCTCGGTCGACACGATAACGCGTCGCGTCGCAACGGCGCAAGGACCTGCGCAGATCCAGAGCGGGCCAGTCTCGATTGCAGTGCAGCGCGGGTGGACATGTTCTTGTCCAGGAAGGGCGTTGCGCTGTCGCCCCGAGACATCCCAGGTGCTTCGGCGAGGCCGGGTGTGCCGGCAGCCCCCGGGCGCGGTTGCGGCGAGCGCCGCGATGCCACCGACTCGCCGCACCGAACGCTTGAGTTGAACGAGAGGCCTCCATCCTTCGCGTGGACAGCGGCATGTGAGCCCTCTTCGCGATGTCTGGTGCCGTCCATCGATATCGAGAGGTGGAATCGACCCGCGAGATGGACTTCCGCTCTCTCGCCGCTCGGTCATGCCACACCTGGCGCGCGACCGACCGGCCGCTCGCCACGTCGCGCGGCGCGGCTCAGCGAGCGGGCATGATGCTCAAGGAGACCCGGGCCCGCGCGTTCTGGTAGTACGCGTCGAGCGCCTGGGCGAGCCGCTGCCCGACATACCAGCGCTTCAGCGCCGGGGCGACCTCCTCGTAGCGTTGATCCTTGAACGGCGTGGCGCCGGAGCGCAGGACGATCTTGAGCTCGAAATCGGTGGGCTCGAGCATCGGCGCGACCATGCGGTCCAGGTACAAGCTCGCGCGCGCCTGACGGCGCAGCAGCGCGTCGAGCTCGTCGGAGCTCATCCCCTCGGCGGCCGCCGCGGCCAGGAGGCGCGCGCGGCCGCGAGCGCGCTGCTCCAGCGCGATCCGGGCGGCCTCGGCCCGCTGCGCCACCTCGGTCGAGGTCGGCGCCGGCGAGATCGGCAGGCTGGCGAGCAGCGTCTCTGCGATGTGCCTGTCGAGCGCGGCGCGGACGTGCCTGTCCCGGTAGAGCCCGGGCTCCGCGTCGGGATCCGCGAGCGCCTCGATGCGCGCCTCGAAGGCGAGCTCCCGCTCGAAGATGAACTGAGGTCGGCGCACACCGCCCGTCTCCGGCGCATGCCAGCGCACGACGACGCGGTCGAGCGGCACCGGCGCCGCCGCCGACGTCGCGGCCTGGCCATGGGCGCTCGGGGTCAACGACGCGAGCGCGAGCGACGCGAGCAGCGTCGTGAGGAGCCCGGAGCGGCGCACACCGGCAGGCTAGCGCAACGGCGCCGCGCATCCCATCCCGGGCTGCGCCGCGGCTGCTCGCGGAGCGTCGGTCAGCCGAGCGTCGGTTCGCGGAGGGTCCGCGCGCGGGCAGCGGGTATAGAATGGCGCCATGTACAGGCAGTTCGCGCTCGAGGGCGAGGTCCACGCCTCGCTCGACTGTGTGCCGCTCTCGGTGCGGCGGAAGCTGGACCTCGCCGAGATCAAGATCTCGCTCGCAGGGTGGCAGGCGCTGTCGCGCGCGGAGCGGCTCGCCCTGTGTCACCTGCCGGCCGACACGGACGAGGAGGTCGCCGTCTACGCCGAGGTGCTCCGCGGCTTCGCGGAGCGCGCCGGGGTCGCCCTCGCCCCCCTCGCGGGCGCGCCGGTGCGCCGCGCGGCCTGGGACCGGGACAGCGTCAGCGCGCGGCTGCGCGACCGGCTCGGCCCGGACGGCGCGCTCGACGAGGGCGCGCTCGGCCGCCTGGCAGAGCTGACCGAGGAGGAGCGCTACGCCATCGTCAAGCTTGCGGATCCGAAGCGCGGGCCCGAGAAGCTGCGCGCGCTGCTCGGCGAGCTCGGGCTGTCCCGGGACGCCGGCGGCGAGCGGCCGCCCGGCTGAGCAGCCGAGCGGCGCGCCGCTGTCGCCCGCTCGATCCATGCCCGCCGCGCTGCCCCTCCGCCGTGCCACCGCCGTCGTCGCGGCGCTCGCCGCCCTGTCGCTGTTCCTGCCCGCGCGCGGCGAGGCGCCCCGCGGCGAGGGCGAGCGCGCGGCGGTCCGCGTGGGCCTCGTCTTCGACGTCGGCGGGCGCGGGGACAAGAGCTTCAACGACGCCGCGGATCTCGGGCTCGCCCGCGCCGCGCGCGAGCTCGGCGTGACCACCGAGGTGCTCGAGCCGAGCGGCGCGGAGGATCGCGAAGCGGCGATGCGGCTGTTCGCGGCGCGCGGGTTCGACCTCGTGATCGGCGTCGGCTTCATCTTCTCGACCGACGTCGAGGTCGTCGCGCGCGGGTTCCCGGCCACCCGCTTCGCGTGCCTCGACTACGCGCCGCCGCCGTCCGGCGCGCTGCCGGAGAACCTCGCAGGCATCACCTTTCGCGAAGAAGAGGGGACCTTTCTGGTCGGCGCCGTCGCCGGGCTCACGACGGCGACGGGCCGCGTCGGCTTCATCGGCGGCATGGACATGCCGCTCATCCGCAAGTTCGAGGCGGGCTACCGCGCGGGCGTGCGAGAGGTCTGCCCCGCGTGCGACGTCAGCGTCGCCTACGCCGGGACCACGCCCGACGCGTTCCGCGATCCGGTGAAGGGCAAGGCGCTCGCCGTGAGCCAGGCCGCGGCGGGCGCCGATGTCCTCTTCCACGTCTCCGGAGCGACGGGTCACGGCGTGCTCGAGGCGGCGCGCGACATGGGCGTCAAGGCGATCGGCGTCGACAGGGACCAGCACGACGAGATGCCAGGGACGGTGCTCACCAGCATGATCAAGCGCGCCGACGTGGCGGTCTTCGAGGTGATCCGCGCGCTCGTGGAGGGTCGCTTCGAGGGCGGCCTCTCGTCGTTCGGCCTGGCCGAGGGCGGCGTCGGCTACGTGAGCGAAGGCCCGCACGCGGCGGGGATCCCGGGCGCGACGAAGGCGCGGGTGAGCGCGCTGTCCGCGCGGATCGCGCGGGGCGAGCTCGTGGTCCCCTCGCGCTGACGTCCGCGGCGGCGGAGCGTCAGCGCGCCGCGCTCACCACTTCACCATGACCTTCGACGGGTTGACCTCCGCGGTGACGCGCGGAACGTCGACGAGCACGTCGAGGAAGTCGCTGCCCGGCTGGCTCAGATCGAGGTTCGCCGCCTTGGGCTCCACGCGCGCCACAATGGCGTCGGCGTTGACGGCGCCCACGTCCTCCGGCGTCCCCGTGATCCGCACCTGCACGACGGCCGGCGCGACCGTCGCGCGCGGGATGCCGATCACCTCGACCTTGCGCTCGAACGTCCGCGTGGCGAGCTCGCGCCCGATCTCCAGCGTCGCCATCACGCTCTCGAAGCTGTACGTCACGAGCTTCGGCGGCCGATCGAGCGCGAGCTGCCGCTGGTAGGTGCCCTCCGTGAGGCCGCTGATGTCGAACGGCGCGGTGCGCGCGAGCTGCATCACGTCGACGACCGAGCGCGGGCCGCGGGCGCTGACCATCGGCGGCTCGACCGAGACCATCCCCTTCACGAGGAACCCCTGCGCGGCGTCCCCGGTGCGGGGCACGTGCACCGGGATGGCCCGGGTCACGACGTCGTCCCAGCCGAGCTCGATCGTCGACGGGTACATCTGCTCGACCACCAGCCCGGCCGGCACGTGGAACATCGAGGCGTCGAGATCGATGTGCGTCACCGTGCCGTTGCGGAGATCGAGCCGCAGCGTCCCGAGGCTCTCGGCGCGCAGATCGTCGAGCTGCGTCCGGGAGCCCCGCACCGTGACCGCCACCTCGTTCGGGATCTGGGTCATGAGCTGCCGGTTGCTCGACTCGGGCGGGAGGATCGAGACGACGCTGAGCATCAGCGTGCGCTGCGCGTTCTCCGCGCCGTGGATGAAGGCGTAGAGGCACAGCGCGAAGGTGATCGAGAGCAGCTTGAGGCCGAGGTTGTCGAGCAGCGCCGAGCGGAGCGCCTCGCGGATGCCGGCAAGCGTCATGGCTCATCTCGCGGGGGCATCCCCTCCGCGCTCCCCTTGGATGCGGCGGTCGCCGCCACCTGCCCGGTCGGGACGAAGGTGCGCTGTGACGGGACGGGAGAGTCGGTCGCGGCCGCCGCGGGGACGTCGACCATGGCCGGCCGGCCGCGCTCGGACGGGTGATCCGCGTCCTGCGGCGTGGCCGGCCCCCCCGAGCCCCGCGCCTCGGCCGCGGCGCGCAGGTCGGCGCTGGATCCCATCGCGGCGCGCGCCTCGGCGCCCGAGCGCATCGGCGTGGACGTCGACATCCGCGCCATCGGCCGCGCGTCGGGGTCCACGGCCGCCCTGATCATCGAGGACGTCTTCGAGACCGGCGCTGCTGCAGGCTTGGCCTCGATCGGCGCAGGCTTCGCGGCGGCGGGCTTGCCAGGCTCGTGCGCCTGCCCGGCGCCTTGCGTCGTGCCCACGGCGGGGCCGCGCGCCGCCGCCGGCGTAGGGAGGCTCGCGCGGCCGACCTGGGCGACCTTCTTGGCGAAGCGCCGCCTGCGCGACGAGCGGCCGAAGAGCCCGAGCAGCGCGTGCCGCAGCGACTGGCCGTCGAGGTTCGAGACGATGTTGCCGCTGAAGCAGAAGCTGATCGTGCCGCGCTCCTCGCTGACGACGACGACGACCGCGTCGGTCTCCTCGGTGATCCCGAGCGCGGCGCGGTGGCGGGAGCCGAGGCTGGCGTCGAGGATCTTGGTCTCCGGCATCGGGAAGAAGACGCCGGCGCGCGCGATCTTGAGATCGCGGATCAGCACCGCGCCGTCGTGCAGCTTGTTCACCGACTCGGGGACGAACAGCGAGACGAGCAGCTCTCGGGTGACGACCGAGTCGATGTGGATCCCCTCGCTCTTCACGAACTCCAGCACGTTGGCGTCCTGCTCGAAGGCGATGATCGCGCCCATGCGGTGGCGGGCGAGCTCGGTCGCGGCGGCGACCACCTCGTCGATGACGCGCGACTGCTGCTCGCGGCCGCTCGTGAACCAGTTGCTGCCGCCCACGCGGATGAGGGCGCGGCGGATGTCGTTCTGGAAGACGACGACCACGATGAGGATGATCGAGGAGAGGAGCCAGGAGAGGAGGTTGAGGAGCGTGGTCAGGCCGAAGATCTTCGCCCCGAGATAGATGAGGAAGACGATGCCGAGCCCGAGGCCCATCTGCATCGCGCGGGTCCCGCGCAGCACGAGGAGCGCGCGATAGACGACGTAGGCGACGATGAAGATGTCGAAGAAGTCCCGGATGACCTGCGTCGCCGGCCTCACCGAGAAGAGGCGGAGGAACCCTTCAACCATCGCCGCGCGCCCCCTGGGCGACGGGGCCATCCGCGCGCCGACGGTCGCCGGCGCCCGCGCGCTCGATCGCGCGCATCACGTCGAGGGCCTGGCGCACGGGGAGGACGTCGTGGACACGGACCGCCGCGGCGCCGCGCGCGACGCACGCGAGCGCGGCGGCGACGGTGCCGCCGAGGCGGTCGGGGGGCGGCGCGAGCGGCGCTTCCCCGCCGTCGCCTCGCCCCGCGGCCTCCGAGGCCGCGGCGCGCGCCAGGAACGACTTGCGGCTCGGCCCGACGAGCACGGGAAAGCCGAGGGCGCAGAGCTCGCGCAGCCTGGCGCACAGCTCGAGCGACTGCCGCGCGTTCTTGGCGAAGCCGAGGCCCGGATCGAGGACGAGCTCGCCCTCCGGCAGGCCCGCCTCGAGCGCCCGCGCGGCGGCGCTCGACCACTCGCGGGCCACGTCGGCCACGACGTCGCCGTAGGCGTCGTCGGGGTACGCGGAGAAGCCGGCCATCGCCGACATCGGTCCGCGGCTGTGCATGAGCACGAGCGACGCCCCGCGCCGAGCGCAGAGCGCGCCGAGCTCCGCCGCGCTGTCGAGCGAGATCGAGTTGACCACGGCCGCGCCGTCGTCGAGCGCGCGCGCCGCCACGGCGGGGGAGGTCGTGTCGATGGAGACCACCGCTCCCCTCCTCACCGCGTCGCGCACGCTCCCGCCGATGCGCGCGATCTGCTCGTCATCCGGCACGGGCCGCGCGCCCGGCCGCGTCGACTCCGCGCCGATGTCGATCATGTCTGCCCCCTCGGAGAGCATCGCATCGATCTGCGCGAGAGCCGTATCTTCATCCGCAAAGCGACCGCCATCGGAGAACGAGTCCGGCGTGCGGTTCAGGACCCCCATGATCACCACGCTCCTGCGGCGTTCGAGCAGCATGCGCAGCGGGGACATTTCCTGTGGGTAGCAACTTTTGCGCCGAACGGCAATTGTCTGCTCGAATCGATGTTTTCCAGGAGCAATTGGAACATCGCGAGGGTGGTCCGGCGCCTTGCGCTCCCGCCAATGTTGGGTGGGCCGACGGGCGCGCGCCGGCGTTGGACGGCGCACCGGCGTCCACATTCGCTTCGGGCGCCGGCTTCCCGGCGGCCGCCCCGCCCTCGGGCGGGGACTCGGAGCGGATCATGGGGAAGAAAGGGAACCGAGGGAACGGACGGAACGCAGAGAACCGAGGCAATCAAGCAAGGGGGCGGCGTGCCCGGGGGCCCGCGCTCCGCGCGCCGCTGACTCGGCCTTGCTTCTTTGCTAGGGTCCCGCCTACACATTGACATCGGCGGCCCCTCGCGGTCGTCCGGTGGAGGCGGGGAGACGCGCGAGCGTGCCCCGTCAACCGTTTCTCAGGCTGCACCAGCGGACGATACCGAGCGGTTCCATGCTGCGCACGCGTATCCGGGCAGGTCCCCTCGCCGGCTTCGTCTTGAGCGCCCTCTTCGCGGCGTGCTTCGCCGTGCTCGGCGTCGGCGAGCTCTTCATCCCTGCGCTCAGCCCCGAGATGGGCAAGCCTGCGCCCGTGACGCTGCGCGTCCCGTACGGTCCACGGATCGTGCGCGACACGCACGACGGGAGCTTCACGCTCTCTTACGAGCACAGGCGCGTGATCGTGCCGCGCGGCACGGTCCTCTCGGAGCACAACGAGGATCACAACGCCGCGATGGCGTACGAGACGGTGCGGCGGATGAGGCGGCCCGGGCTCGGCGCGCGCCTCGCGAGCATGTACGCCATCTACCTCATCGTCTGCCTGATGCTGACGGTCTACCTGCGTCGCTTCGGGCAGAACCGGGTGCGGCTGCTCCGCACGCAGGTGGGCATGTTCGTCCTGATGACGGGCTCGCTCATCGTCGCGAAGCTCCTCCTGCTCTTCACGGCGCTGCCCGAGTTCTGGATGCCGGTCGCGGCGCTCCCGCTCTGGGTCGCGATCGCGTTCGATCGGCGGACCGCGTTCCTCGTCGAGGTCGGGGTGGCGTTCATCGCGTCGTCGCTGCTCCGGTTCGACGTGGTGCTCCTGTCGGTGCTGCTCGTGCGCGGCATCGCCGCGACGATGTTCTTCTTCAAGCGCAAGGGCTCGCGGCAGCTGCTCGTCGCGGGCAGCCTGGCGGGCATCGCCGGCGCGATCGGGTTCATCGCGCTGACCGTGCTGTTCGAGGGGAGCTTCGATCTCGGCGCCGATCTGAAGCGCTGGCTCGGCTCCAACGTCCTGGCCTGCGTCGGCGGGGGCCTGCTCGTCGGCGTGCTCGGTCGGAGCCTGAGGGAGCCGGCCGAGCGGGCGATGGGGCACGTGCCCCGCGACAAGCTGCTCGACCTCACCGACCTGGAGCAGCCGCTGCTCAAGAAGATGGCGGCGGAGGCGCCGGGCAGCTGGGAGCACGCGCGCGCGATGGCGAACCTCGCCGAGGCCTCGGCCGCGGCGATCGGCGCCGACGCGCTGCTGACGCGCGTGGGCGCCTACTACCACGACCTCGGCAAGACCGTGCAGCCCAAGTACTTCATCGAGAACCTCCCGCACGGCGAGCGATCGCCGCACGAGGAGCTCGAGCCGGAGGTGAGCGCCGACGCGATCATGGCGCACGTCGTGATGGGCACGAAGATCCTGCGCGAGGGCAACATCCCCGAGCCGGTGGTCGAGTTCGCGTACACCCACCACGGCACGCAGGTCGTCGAGTATTTCTGGCACAAGTGCGTCGAGCACGGGAACCCGAAGGATCTGACGCAGGAGCACTTCCGCTATCCCGGCATGAAGCCGCAGACGAAGGAGACGGCCATCCTGATGCTCGTCGACTCCATCGAGGCGGCGTCGCGGACCATCTGGCCGCCCGAGCACAAGAAGTTCGAGGAGATGATCCAGCGGGTGATGTTCTCGAAGCTCGCGTCTGGCCAGCTCGATCAATCCGGGCTGACGATCGAGGACCTGCGCATCATGACGAGCCGGATGGCGTCGACGCTTGTCAACATGTACCACGGGCGCATCAAGTACCCGTGGCAGCGCGAGAGCGATCGCGCCGGGCACACGCCTGCGCCGCCGACGGTCACGCCGCACCCCACGCGCCCCGCCACGCCCACGCCCGTCCCGGCGTCCAGCGCGCCGGGTCGGGACGGGAGCGCTGCCCCGCCGCCCTCTTCGAGCGCACGGGGCGCCGCCCCGTCGCCCTCTTCGAGCGCGCGGGGCGCCGTCCCGCCGCCCCCCTCGAGCACACGGGGCGCCGTCCCGCCGCCCTCCTCGAGCACACGGGGCGCTGTCGCGCCCGTCGTCGTCGACGAGGCCGGAGGGCCCGTGAAGGACGAGAGCCCGGCGGAGTCCGTGCGGACGCCGAGGAAGACGCACTGAGCAGGCCGGGCGCGCCGCGCGCTCCCGCGGAGGCCGAGCGGCCTGCTCCAGGAAAGGACGGTCCGATGCCTCCCATGATCGAGCAGAGCTTCATGAAGGCCCTCTTCCACGGCATCATCGCCGAGGACATCATCTTCCCGTATCCCGAGATGCCGGCCGAGGACCGGGAGACGACGTCGATGATGCTCGACAGCGTGCGGAGGTTCTTCGCGTCGAGCGTCGACAGCGGCCGGATCGACCGGGAGCACGCCATCGATCCGGGCCTCCTGGCCGAGATGAAGAGGCTCGGCCTGATGGGCCTGCAGATCCCGGCCGAGCACGGCGGCGTCAACCTCAGCAACATGGCGTATGCGCGCGTGATGCAGGAGATCGGCGGGCTCGACGCGTCGATCGCCGTCACCCTCGGCGCGCACCAGTCGATCGGCTTCAAGGCGATCCAGCTCTTCGGGACGGAGGAGCAGAAGCAGCGGTATCTCCCGAAGCTCGCGACCGGCGAGTGGATGGCGGCCTTCGCCCTGACGGAGCCGGGCGCCGGCTCCGACGCCGCGGCGATCAGGACGCGCGCCGAGATATCGGCCGACGGCTCGTACTACACGCTGAACGGGTCGAAGATCTGGATCACGAACGGAGGCTTCGCCGACGTCTTCACGGTGTTCGCCCGGACCTCGGCGCTCGAGGAGGGGAACAAGCCGAAGCTCACCGCCTTCATCGTGGAGCGGAGCATGGGCGTGAAGAGCGGGCCGAACGAGCAGAAGCTCGGGATCCGCGGCTCGTCGACGACGGAGCTCTTCTTCGACGACGTGAGGGTGCCGCGCGAGAACGTGCTGGGCGAGGTCGGCAAGGGCTTCAAGGTCGCCGTCGAGGTGCTCAACAACGGGCGCCTCGGGCTCTCGGCGGGGTGCGTCGGCGGGTGCAACACGCTGATCCGGATGGCGCTCGACCGGGTCCAGGAGCGGCGCGCGTTCGGCCGGAGCATCGGCGACTTCGGGCTCATCAAGGACAAGATCGCGACGATGCTGGCGCACACGTATGCGCTCGAGTCCATCACGTACCTGACGGCGAGCCTCGTCGACGCCAAGGTCCCCGACTTCTCGATCGAGAGCGCGATCTGCAAGGTCATGGGGAGCGAGACCCTCTGGTTCGTGGTCAACGAGACGCTCCAGATCGCGGCCGGCATCGGCTACATGGAGGAGTACCCCTACGAGCGCCACCTGCGCGACGCTCGGATCAACATGATCTTCGAGGGGACGAACGAGATCCTGCGCTGTTTCATGGCGCTCTCCGGGATGAGCGGCCCGGGCAAGGCGCTCGCGGACGTCGCGAAGGCGATGCGAGAGCCCATCAAGGGCTTCGGGCTGCTCAGCGATTTCGCGCTCCGCAAGGCGCGGTCGGTGCTCGGGCGCGAGCGGATGTCGAAGGCGCACCCGCTGCTCAGCCGGGAGGCGGTGATCTTCGAGGACTGCACCGCCGAGCTCGCCACCCACAGCGAGGACATGCTCCGGAAGCACGGGCGGGAGATCGCGGAGATGCAGTATGCGCAGCGCCGCATCGCGGAGATGGCCATCGATCTCTACTGCATGGCCGCGTGCATCTCGCGCACGACCCGGGCCATCGAGCGGCGCGGGGAGGACGGCGCGCGGCGGGAGATCGATCTCACGACCGTGTTCACCGGCATGGCGCAGAAGCGGCTGCGGCAGCACGTCGCCGACTTCCAGAAGAACGACGACGAGCTGCGCAAGGCCATCGCGGTGCGAGCGTATGCGGATCGCGCCTACCCCTTCGATATCCTGTAATCGCAGGCTGCCGCACCTCGGCAGACATCGATTCACCTCAAGTCACATCGAGTCACACGTGCGCCATGCGCGTTTCGGCGCAGCACGCTCATTCCTTGTGAGCTGCGCTCTGTTTCGGGACGTTTTCGGATCACCGTCCGGACGGATTGCTCTATAGTTTGATCAGGCGTAGTATCGGGGGTGGGCCCTTCGACAGGAATCGGGTGATCACTTGTCCCAGGCTAGAGCAGTGGGTGGCAGGTGCGGAGCCATGAAGGAGACTGCTGAAGGTCGTGCCGTGATGGACAAGTACCGTCTCGAGCGCAGGCTCGGAGGCGGTGGGATGGGTGATCTGTGGCTGGGCTTCGATATCAAGCTCAGGCGGCGGGTCGTCATCAAGTTCATCCGCAGCTTCGCGGCGACGGAGCCCGAGCTCATCGCCCGCTTCGAGCGCGAGGCCCGCGCGTCCGCGCGTGTCCGGAGCCCCTACGTCATCGAGACCTACGATTACGGCGTCGATCGCGGCTGCGCGTTCATCGTGATGGAGTACCTCGAGGGAGAGGACCTGAATCGCCGCCTCGAACGCGAGGAGCGGATCCCGCTCGCGCAGGCGACGACCTTGTTCACGCAGCTCGGCAAGGCCCTCGACGCGATCCACGCCGCGGGGGTGATCCACCGGGATCTGAAGCCGGGGAACATCTTCATCACGTCTTCGGCCGGCGACGATCTGGTCAAGGTCCTCGATTTCGGCGTCGCGAAGTCGTCCTGCTCTCGCGATCGGATCACGAAGACGGGCATGGTCCTCGGGACGCCCAGGTACATGAGCCCCGAGCAGACCATGGCGCCCAGGCAGGTCGATTACAGGAGCGATCTCTGGTCGATGGCGGTGATCCTTTACCGCGCGATCACCGGCCAGTGTCCTTTCGCGGGCGCCAACATCAATGAGCTGGTCAGGCACATCTGCCAGACGTCGTTCCCGAAGGCGTCCGAGCTCGCGCCGGAGCTCCCGCCCGGGATCGACGCGTTCTTCGCCCGGACGTTCGAGTTCGAGCCCGAGGCGCGGTTCCAGTCGGGCAAGGAGATGATGGAAGCGTTCTCCGCGATCGTGCAGGCGCCGGCCTCCCTGCCATCGTCGGAGTCGCTGCGAGCGATCCCCGTCCCGCCGCCGTCCGAGCGGAGCGCGATCGTGAAGCGGAGCGCGATAGGCGCGGTCGCGGCCCCGCTCCGCTGCACGATGGATGATCAGACGACCATGGCCGCCATGCTGGCGACGCCTGCGAACGATCTCGGCAGCACCACGGCGACGGACGCGGCCGTCGAGCCCGCCTCCGCCTCGTGCGACCGGCAGAGCGAGGTCGTGCTGGACAGCCGCGTCCTTCCGCCGCTGCGGGTCCCCTGGATGGTCGCCGTCGGCCTGCTCATCGCGGCCGCCTGCGTCGTTGGCCACAGCGTGGCCCAGGGCGCGCCGTGGTCGCTCGAGGCCGCGGAGAGCCCGGCGCCCACGGGACCTTGATCTCGAGGGGCGCCGCGACGCCGCCGTGGCGCTCGCATCACGGGCCATCGCCAGCGCGTCGGCGCCGCTACCGCGCGCTGGTCGTGGGCGCCTCGGTGATACCGGACGTCCACTTGAGCTTCGGGGCGCCCTCGTCGATCCAGCGGTCGCGCACCCGGCGCGCGAGCTCGGGGTGCTGGGTCGACTTCACGGCCATCGCGGCCACGAGGCATGTCCCCGGCCACGACTCGTAGACGGCGATCGCTCCGACGTACTCGTCGCTCACGAGCACCGAGTCGACGCTGCCCTCGAGGACCTTGAACACGAGCGGCCGCACCTCGCCGTCGATCTCCTGCGTCGTGCGGATGATCTGCGCCTCCCCGAGCCGCACGCCATAACCGTCGGCGAGCGGCGCGTTCTTCGCCCAGAACTCGTCGAGGCAGCTGTCCGGGTCGCTCGGCCCCGAGGTGGTCGTGTACACGACCGACAGGGCGGCGTAGTGCTCGTCGCCGTACCGGAAGGTCGCGCGCGTCGGGTAGGTCAAGACCCGCACCCTGCGCCAGCTCTTCCAGTCGACAAGCGGTACGTCGAGCGTGTTGAACCGGTCCTGCCGCCTGCCCCACGGCTCGGCCAGCAGCCGCTCTAGCGCGGCCCGCTCCGGGTCTGCCGCGTCGCCCCCCGGGTTCTCGCGGGTGACCGAAGCCGGCGTGGGAGGCAACCCCGGCGGCCTCGTCGGGGGGGTGCTGCTGCAGGCGACGACCGCGAGGGACGCGACGAGCGGGACCACCGGCGCGGCCCTCCGGCGTGTGGACGAGCGCGCAGTCGACCTGGAGCAGGACATGAGCAACACGAGCCTCGGCGAGCGGCCTCATCGACGGCGGTCACGCGGGCGGATCCCGCGGCGCCGCTACAATCCGACCTCGCGCATCGCGATTTTATTCTTGTCGAAGACGCCCAGACCGAGCTCGCCCGCGATGCGGATGTACGAGGGTTCACGGCTCGCCTCTTTCAGCGTGGGCAGCCCGTTCTCCTTGCGCCACGCCTCGATCACGCCCCAGCCGATCACGTCCATCGCGACCGGATCGGTCGTGGCGTAGACCGACTCGTGGAGGACACGCCGCTTCGGGTTCTTGTCGAGCGGGCCCTGGTCGTAGATGAGCTTGAAGCCGTCCGTGATGTGCAGGCGGACACGGCTCTTCACGACGTCCTGCCCGTAGAGCTCCGCGATCTGCGGACTCGCGGTGTGCTCATGGAAGGAGTGCGGGTTGATCGTCGTGCCATGGGTGATGTTCTTGAGGCAGCCGGTATAGCCGCAGATCGAGTGGTCCTTGATCAACGAGACGTTGATCACCGCGGTCGCCTCGGTGAACGGGCGCACGAACTTGGTGGGGATGCCGCAGACCGAGATGCTCGGCATCACCGCGTCCTTGTTCTCGTGAACCGCGGCGCGGATCCCGGCCGGGAACTCGGCAGCAGGCTTGGCGCTGCGGTCGGCGCAGCGGGTGCCGGCGAGGAAGGACGGGTACTGCTCGAAGATCTCCACGTTCTCCGCGGGGACGCCCGCCGCGATCACCCCGCGCACGATCTCGAGCACGAGCTCCTTGTTGGTGGCCATGGTCGCCCCCTTCTGGCCGGCGATCCCGTTGGTCTTGATCGCCACGCGGTCGTCCTTGTGGACGAACCGCGCGAAGGCGGCCCCGAGGTCCGCCTTTCCGGTGAGCTCGGCCATGGCCCGCTCGAGCATCACCTTCGCCGCGGACGCGTCGGGCCAGAGGCCGTTCGGCTGCATCGAGTTCGACTTCGTGACCTTCACGATCTTCCCCGGAATGGAGAGCGGTGTGAAGCCGGGGGGCGGCGTGGCCGCGAGGCTCAGGGGCTCCTCGGCGAACGCCGCGCGCGAGCCGAGGAGCGCGGCGCCCGCGGCGCCGGCGACGAGCCCGCCGAGGAAGCCTCGGCGCGAGCGCCCCGCGGGGCCGGGATCAACGAAGCGACGGGGATCGTGGGGCATAAGACCTCGTGGTGAGCGCCTTGCGGCGGTGGTGGATGCCGCCGGTCGCGGGGCGCCCGGGGCGGTGATGGTAGCCGAGCTTCTCGCTCGAGACACGGCGCTCGGCCGCCCGCCGGCGAGGTCGACCGCGCCGCGCCGGCCGCGCCGCGCGCCTCCGCCATGGCGGCGCCAGGCCCCGGAGCGCCTGGCACCAGGGATTTGCTCGGGTTTCCAGGCAAGCGCGCGCCGGCACGCCGTTCGCCAGGCGACCACGCCGAGGAGACGAACGCCGCTCGCTTGTGCGCGGAGGGCGACGTCCTTGGCATGGGAAGGAGACGCGGAACGATGCAAACGACATCGAAGGGGACGGGCTCGCACGCCGGGCCGGCAGATGCAGTGCAGGACGACGAGGTGTGTCGCCCGTGGCGAGAGCGAGCGCTGGCAGCGCTGAGGGACTCGGCCTGGACCGCGCTGGGCGGCAAGGTCGCGGCCTACGTTGCGGGGTTCTTCGCGCTGGCGCTCGTGGGCTCCGGGCATGCGCTGAGCCTGCTCCCGGCCCGCCCGGCCAACCCGGGCCGCCCGGCAGACCCGACCGCAGGGCTGGCGATGGTCGCCGGCGATCCAGCGCCGCTCGGCTCCGCGGTAAGCCCCCCGCCCCAGGCCACCTCCGAGCCGGCCGCCGATGCGGGGGCTGCGGCGGTAGAGCCGCCGCCGCCCAGCGATGGCGGGGCGGGCGCTCCCGCTGGCGTGACCGCAGACGGAAAGGTCGTGCTGAACCTCGCGACCGAGGCGGACCTCATGCGCCTTCCGGGCGTCGGTCCAGCGAAGGCGGCCGCGATCCTGGCGCTCCGCGCCAAGCTCAAGCGCTTCCGGAAGGTCGATGACCTGCTCCGGGTCAAGGGGCTGGGCCGGCGGTCGCTGAAGCGGCTGAGGCCGCTCGTGCTCGTCGATCCGCCTTGACGCTGGACGCGAGCCGCAGCGCAGCGGCCCGCTCGCCCTTTCGGCGGCCCACTCGCCTTTTCGGTCGAACCACCTTTTCCGTCGAGCCGCCTTTTCGGTCGAGCCGTCCAGACAAGGAGTCTGCAAGGGCCGGTAAACGCGCCGAGCGCGAGATGTCGAGTCACGGGGAGCTCGCTGTCTTCGGTATCCGTCTCCCCGCAACGAGGTTGCGCGCGCGACTCCAGGCATCGCGGGCGTGGCGCGCGGCGACTCCCTGGGACCGGCGCGGTCTGGCGAGCTCTCGCGCGGATGCCCCCTTGCCCCCCCGGGGCGCTCGGGCACACTGCGCCGCGATGCACGTCCACTTCGTCGCCGTCTCGGGCACCGGCATGGGTGCGCTGGCGGGGCTCTTCAAGGCCGCGGGGCACGACGTCTCGGGCTCCGACGTCTCGTTCTACCCGCCCATGGGGCCGGCCCTCGAGCGGTGGGGCATCCGCCTCCTGACCGGGTTCGATCCCGCGCACCTCGACCCCCGGCCCGATCTCGTCGTGATCGGCAACGTCTGCCGCCCGACGAACCCCGAGGCCCGCGCCGCGATCGACGGAGGCATGCGGGTGACCACGATGGCGCACGCGCTCGCGGATCACATGCTCGCCGGCCGCTCCCCGCTCGTCGTGGCCGGCACGCACGGCAAGACGACGACGAGCTCGATGTGCGCGTGGATCCTCCACGAGGCGGGCAGGGACCCTGGCTTCCTCATCGGCGGCCTGCCGAAGAACTTCGAGGCGAGCTTCCGCCTGCCCCGGAGCGCCTCCTCGGCGAGCGACCGCCGCGGCCTGCCGCTCCTCGGCGAGGCGGGCGCGGGTCGCCGCAGGACGCCGTTCGTCGTCGAAGGCGACGAGTACGACACCGCCTTCTTCGAGAAGACGCCGAAGTTCTGGCACTACCAGCCCGAGGTGGGGGTCGTCACGTCGATGGAGCACGATCACATCGACATCTACCCCGACGCCGCGTCCTACGAGGCAGCGTTCCGCGGGTTCGTCGAGCGGATCCCGGAGACCGGGCTCCTCGTGGCGGCGGCGCACGATCCGCGGGTCGTCGAGGTGGTGTCGCGCTCGGCGCGCGCAGAGGTCGCGTGGTTCGCGCTCGAGGGCGACGACACGCACGGGCAGCCGCCGCACTGGCTCGCCGCGCCCGCGGAGGCCGGCGAGAGCGGCCAGTCGTTCGATCTGTACGCCGGCGGCGTCCTGGCCGGGCGCTTCGCCCTGCAGATGCCGGGGCACCACAACGTGCGCAACGCCATCGCCGCGATCGCGGCCGCGGCGCAGGGCTTCGGCGTGCCGCTCTCGACCGCGACCACGGCGCTCGCCGGCTTCACGGGCGTCCGGCGCCGGCAGGACCTCCTCTTCGAGGCGCGCGGGGTCCGCGTCTACGACGACTTCGCGCACCACCCGACCGCGGTGGACGAGACGCTGCGCGCGCTCCGGTCCAGGCACCCGGGAGGCGCGCTGTGGGCGGTGTTCGAGCCGCGCAGCGCGACCGCGTGCCGCGCCCTCCACCAGGAGCCCTACGCGCGCGCGTTCGACGCGGCCGACCGCGTCGTGCTGGCGCCGCTCGGGCGCCCCGACATCGCCGCCGGCGAGCGGCTCGATCTCGACAGGCTGGTGCACGACCTCGAGCGCGGGGGCAAGCGCGCGGAGGCGGCGGGCTCGGTGGACGCGATCGTCGCAGCGATCGCGCGCGACGCGCGGGAGGGCGACACGATCGCGCTCCTCTCCAACGGGGCGTTCGGCGGCATCTACGAGAAGCTCCGCGGCGCGCTGTCGGCGGGGGCGCGATGAGCGGGCGCGGATCAGCCGAGCTGCTCGAGCTCTCCGCGATCGCGCTGCGCGTCGCCGAGGAGGCAGCGGCGCTCGTCCTGGCCGGGTTCCGGGCAGGGCCGCGCGGCCTGCACGTGGAGGAGAAGGGGCCGCACGACCTCGTGACCGAGTTCGACCGGGCGAGCGAGGACCTGCTCGTCGCGCGGCTCAACGCGCTCACGCCCGGCGTCGCCGTCGTCGGCGAGGAGCAGAGCGCCGCGCGCCGCGAGGAGCCGCGCGGCGGGCTCGTCTGGTACGTCGATCCGCTCGATGGCACGACGAACTTCGTCCACGGCCACCCGTTCTGGTGCGTGTCCGTCGGCCTGATGGATGACGACGTGCCCGTCGCCGGCGCCGTCGTCGCGCCCGCGCTCGGGCTTCGCTGGACGGGCTTCCGGCCGCGCGAACCAGGCCCGCGCGACGCCGCTCGCGCGCCGGTGAGCACGGCGGCGATCGACGGAGAGGCGCGCCGCAACGGCGAGCGATGCACGGTCAGCGCCACGGCGTCGCTGCAGCGCGCGATGGTGGCGACCGGCTTCCCGCCGATCCGCGACCGGGCGCCGGACAACAACTTCGACGCCTTCATGACCGTCAAGCGCAACGCTCAGGCCGTGCGTCGTTGCGGCAGCGCGGCCATCGATCTCTGCATGGTCGCGGACGGAACCTACGATGCGTACTGGGAGCGCCGGTTGTATGCGTGGGACGTCGCCGCCGGAAGCGCGATCGTGCGCGGCGCGGGCGGCGTCATCACCGCGCTCGACGGCGGTGCGCCGAACTACCCTACAGGCAACATCGTGGCGTCGAACGGCCTCGTCCATGCCGCCATCGTCGCGCTGTTCTCTCACCCGGGCCCGCCGACCTGCTAGGCGCCGGCCAGCTCGGGGCTACCCGTACGCCATCAGGCTCTCATGCCTGACCCGTGAATGACTCGCGGGCGAATCGAGCGAGATCCGTGCGCGATTCATGCATGACCCGTGCGAGGCGAGGCGAGCGACGTGAACCGCGAGCGACGTGCGGCGCGCGCCGCGCGACGAGTGGCGAACGGCGAGCGTCAAGAGTCAAGAGCGTCAAACGTCAGACGACGAGCGCGCCCATCAAAACATGAGCAAAACATGAGGACGTGCGGAAGAGCGGTTGACGGAGCCGCCCAGTGAACTATCCTATGGTTGTTCCCTCTGCCGACTTCGTGAGGCGCTGGACGATTGAATCCCGAGTAAGCAAGAACCAGGGAGCCAACAACGATACCGTGGTGAGCTAGGCCCGGAACCATTCACCGGGAAGCCTGAAGCGGTACTTAGGCTCCCACCTAGCAGCTATGCTAGGGGTTCAAGTCCTTCGGCCCACGTCCTCGGCGGTACGGAACATCTCTCTCCTGCGGGCCGTCCAAGCGGCCCGCAGTTTTTTGATGTCCTCGACATGCGCCCGGCGGCCGGCGCAGCGCGGCGTCACCTGACGGCGGGGGGTACCCCGCCTGGGCGCGGCGCTCGCGGCGCTCGCGGCATGGAGCGCGGCTCGAAACAAGGCCGAGCACACCGCACAAGGAACGGGGAGCCCGGGGGGCGGCTCAGGCGGGGCACGCGGAGCACGGCCCGGCTTTTGTTTCCGTTCTCATCCCCCTTCCGGTAGCTTCGGGCCTGCGATGGATACGAGATCCCCTCGATCTGCAGGTGCGCAGCACGGCGAGCAGCGCCCGCTCGTCGGCGCAGCGCGGTTTGGGTCGTCAGGCCACCTCGCGCGCCGCCTCCCCGGCGGCTCGCGCTTCGTCCGGCGCCTGGCCTTGACGCTCGCGATCCTCACCGTGCCCGGCGCCGCCCTGGCAGCGGTGACGATCAAGGGCCGGACCACGGGCATGCCCAAGCTCCTGAACCCGGTCTGGAACGAGGCCAAGGACCCGAAGACGAACCGGTACACCTTCCGCGAGCCGTCCCCGACCGTCCGCGCCGATGTCCGCGCGCTCTTCGGCTACGCGCCGAAGGAGCTGTGCATCGCCGCGCTCGGCGAGAAGGGCGCGCCGCTCAAGACGCCGCGATCGATCGTCATCGCGGGCGGCCGCACCTCCCCGGTGACGGTCGTCGTCGCCGAGGGCCAGCAGATCCAGTTCGAGAACCAGGACCCGTTCCCGCACAAGATCTACGACGTCGGCAACAAGGGGCTCCAGCCGGTCGAGATCGCCGCGGCCAAGACCCGCGCCTGGACGCCGCCAGGCCCCGGCAAATACGAGCTCCGCGACCAGCTCGCCCCGAGCGTCCGGTCGTGGATCGTCGTCGAGCCGAAGGCGGTGGCCATCGCCTACCCGGATCGCCAGGGCAACTTCGCCATGGAGATCGAGGCCGGCACGTACACGCTGCAGGGCTACTTCAACGGCGAGCCGGTCGGGAAGGCCATCGAGGCGATCGTGAAGCCCGGGCCGGACGAGCAGTTCATCAAAGACGCGGTCGTCGTGGGCGAGACCGGCGGACCGAGCGCGGAGGCTGGAAAGTAGGCCATGCTGCTGTCGCGTTTCTGGTACGGGGTGCTCGCGCTCGCGCTCGGCGCCGCGGTCTTCGTCCTCTTCGTCGCCGCGCAGCTGTACAACCGCTCGAGCCACCGCGCGATGAGCGAGGCGCTCAGCGCCGACTCCAGCGCGGTCGAGTGGTTCCTCAACGACGACGCCAGGAAGCGCTCGAGCGCGCTCATCCGGGTCGCGCTGAACCCGGCCCTGCGGACCGCGCTGGCCAAGTCGTCGACCGAGGCCAAGCCCGGCGCCGAGCTGCGCGAGAAGGCCCGCACCGCGCTGCGCACCGCGACCGCGGAGGTGCCCCCGGAGCTCAAGTTCGATCACGTGTGGGCCGTCGACGCGGCCGGGCGGGTGATCGCGTCGGTGGACTTCGAGCACCGCGAGGACTGGGAGCTCGGCGGCTACCCGCTGGTCGCCGACGCCCTCCACGGCTGGATCCGCGATGACGCGTGGGTCTGGAAGGGCCGCATCCTCCGCGTCGTGGCGCGCCCCGTCGAGCAGGACGTCAACGGCGAGCCGGTGGGCGCCGTGATCGGCGCCAAGATCATCGACGACACCTTCGCCCGCGCCGTCACGAAGCGCACCGGCGCCGCCGTCGGCTTCTACGCCGAGGGGGCGCGCGTCGCCTCGGGCGCGCCCGAGGGGTTCGACAAGGCGAACCTCGACCAGATCACGCAGGATCTGAAGCTGCTCGACGACAACAAGGACTACGTCGAGAAGGGGCGCTCGGAGGTCCGCGTCATCGGCCAGCACCTCGGCGTCGTCTACGCGCGGCTGCCCGGCGAGGCGTGGGAGCTCGGCGCCGGCTACGCGGTCGGCCGCCTCGCGGCGTCGGTCGAGTCGCCGCTGAACTTCCTCGACAAGGCGAACAACGACGACAAGAGCGAGGTGCCCACGGTGCTGATCCTGGCGGGCGTCCTCGGCATGGCCGCGATCGGGCTGGTGCTCTCGTTCCTGGAGCACACGCGGCCGCTCCATGTCTTCCGCGGCGAGGCGGCGCGCTTCGCCAAGGGTGAGGTCGACGTGCTGGCGCCGAGCCGCTTCCGCGGCGCCTACCGGAAGATCGCGGCCGACATCAACGACGGCGTCGAGAAGGTGGCCGCGAAGGGCGGCGCGCCCCGGAAGGCCGCCGACCTCGAGCAGGTGCTCGGCCCGATCCCGACGCAGCCGGCGATGAGCGCGTTCTCGGTGCCGCTCGGCCCCGGCGAGCCGCGCCCCGACTCGCGCCCGTCCTACCCGAAGCCCATGGTGAGCCCGCGCGGCCCGACGCGGCGGCCCGGCTCGCACCCGCTCAGCGGCCCGCCGCCGGCCCGCGACTCCGTGGAGCCTGTCGAGGCGATCGAGGAGGTCTCGGACGCTGGGATGGCGATCTCCGCCCTCGAGCCCGCGAGCGCTCCCGGGCGCCCGCCGCCGCGGCGCCCGCCGCCGCCGCCGCCGCCCAGGGCGCCGGGGGCGCCTGCCGTGCCGAACCCGATCCCCGAGGCGGCGAGCGCGCCGGCAGCGCCTGCGCCGCAGCAGGACGGCGCGGGAGATCCGGACGAGCTCACCGAGTGGAACGCCGTCTACGAGGAGTTCCTGTCGGTGAAGCAGCAGTGCGGGGAGCCCACGAACGCGCTCACCTTCGAGAAGTTCAAGGGGACCCTGCAGCGCAACAAGGACGCGCTCGTGGCTCGCCACAACTGCTCGCGTGTTCGCTTCACGGTCTACGTGAAGGACGGCAAGGCGGCGCTCAAGGCGTCTCCGGTGAAGTGAGGCCGCGCGGCGGGGATCGCCGCGCGGCGGGGACGGGGGGTCATGAGACGAGGATCTGCCGGCGCCGCGGGCGCCGCGTTCGCTGCGATGGTGGCCGCCGGCGCCGCGCGCGCGTCGTCGGGGCTCGACTCGCCTGACATCGGGGTGCTCCAGCTCGGCCGCGGCGGGGCGTGGGTCGCGCGGGCGGACGATCCGCTCGCCGCGTACTTCAACCCGGCGGGGCTCGCCGCGCAGCGGAGCGGCGCCCACGGCGGCGTCCACTTCATCCAGCTGGCCCAGTGCTTCACGAGGCTCGGCCCCGGCGGCCGCCCCGTCCCGCCGAGCGCCACGACGGCGATCCCGGCGCCCGGCAGCGACGGCGGCCCCGACCCCGAGGTGTGCGCCGAGGGCGGCCTGTTCCCGAACCCGCAGCTCGCGGCGACCCTGCGCTTGAGCGACGCGCTCGCCCTCGGCGTCGCGGTGCTCGGCCCGCACGGCGTCGGCGAGCGGGCGTGGCCGGAGTCGCTCCGGTACACGCACCCGAGCTTCGGCGATATGACGCAGCCGTCGCCCCAGCGGTACCTGCTCACGTCGCTCGACGCCCTGATGTTGATGCCCACGCTGTCGGTCGGCTTCACCCCCGCGGAGGGGGTCTCGCTCGGCGCCGGCTTCATCTGGGGCACGGCGGCCATCGATTTCGTCAATTTCAGCGAGGCCCTCTCGGGCGAAGGCGGCGACGACTTCAAGGCGCACGGCGATCTGCGCACGCGCGCGAAGGCGACCGACCTCTTCATCCCAGGCTTCGTCCTCGGCGCGCGCTGGGCGGCGGCGGCTCACCTCGACCTGGGCGCATGGTTCAAGTGGCAGGACGCCGTGCGCGCGAAGACCGATCTCACCATCGAGTCTCGCTACTGGACGCCGGCAGGGGCGAAGGACGAGGACCCCTGCAAGGGCGAGGCGCCGAAGTGCAACGTCACCGAGGAGCAGAACGCCGGCGATCTCACGATGCGGATCCCCATGGAGGCGAAGCTCGGCCTCCGGTACCACAGGCCTCGCGCCGGCGCGCGGAGCGCGGCGAGCGCGCGCCGCGCCTCCGCCGCCGAGCCCCGCGTCCGCGACCCGATGGCGGATGACGTCTTCGATGTGGAGCTCGACTTCACCTGGGCCAACAACAGCGCGGTCGACGCGATCGAGGTCCGGTTCCGCGAGGGCATCCCCGTCCGCGGCACGAGCGTGGGCACGGTGCCTCCCAACGCCGACGTCCCGCACCGCTGGCGAGACGTCCTGGGGGTCCGGCTCGGCGGCGATTACGTCGTGCTCCCGAGCCTCCTCGCGCTGCGCGCCGGCGGCTTCTTCGAGAACAAGGGGCAGGACGACGCCGATCTGAACCTCGACTTCCACCTCGGCTACCGGATCGGCGTCGGGGCCGGCGTGACCGCGCGGGTCGGCCCGGTCGACATTTCGGCCGCGTTTCAGCACACGTCGTTCGGTGCGCTGGACAACGGCGGGAACGGGCGCCTCAAGGCCGTATCCGGCGCTGCGCTGAGCGGCTACCGCAGCATCCAGAGCGTCAACGGCGGCCGCTTCGAGAGCAGCCTGGACGAGTTCGGTCTGAGCGGAACCATGCGCTTCTGAGCGGGCGGCTGCTCGGGCGCGGCTCCGGCGTGCCTCCGGTGTGCCTCCGGTGTGCCTCCGGTGTGGATGACCGGAGCGCAGGACGCGCGGAGCTGCGGCGCAGCGGAGGCGCGCCGGGCCGCCGGGGCGGTCGACGCGGAAGGCGGTCGCGCCTATAAGATGCCTCCATCATGAGTGAATCGAACGTCCGCAACCTGGTCATCATCGGCTCCGGCCCCGCCGGGCTCACCGCCGCCATCTATGCGGCGCGCGCCAACCTGAAGCCGCTCCTCATCGAGGGCTTCAGCGCCGGCGGCCTGATCCCGGGGGGCCAGCTCATGTTCACGACCGACGTCGAGAACTACCCCGGCTTCCCCGAGAAGATCACCGGCCAGGAGCTGATGCAGCGCTTTCGCGACCAGGCCGCTCATCAGGGCACGGAGATCGTGACGGCGGACGTGACCAAGGTCGAGCTGACGGGCCACCCCTTCAAGATCTGGGTGGAGGACACGCTCTACCTGACGAAGGCGGTGGTGGTCGCGACGGGCGCGCGCGCCAACTACATCGGCCTCGAGAGCGAGGACAAGCTCAAGAACAAGGGCGTCAGCGCCTGCGCGGTCTGCGACGGCGCGCTCTTCCGCGGCCAGGACGTCGTGGTCGTCGGCGGCGGCGACACGGCGATGGAGGAGGCCACCTACCTGTCCGGGCTCTGCAGCAGCGTCACGCTGGTGCACCGCCGCGACGAGTTCCGGGCGTCGAAGGCGATGGTCCAGCGCGTGGTCGAGAACCCGAAGATCAAGATCCTCTACAGCCACGTGGTGGAGGAGGTGCTCGACGTGAAGGCCGATATGGTGACGGGCGTCCGCGTGAAGAGCACGAAGACCGGCGACAGCCACCTCGTGCCGGCGGCGGCGATGTTCGTCGCGATCGGCCACACGCCGATGACCGATCTCTTCGTCGGGCAGCTCGACACGCACCCGAACGGCTACCTGAAGACGGCGCCGGGCTCGACGCGCACCAACATCCCGGGCGTCTTCGCCGCGGGCGACGTGCAGGACTGGAACTACCGCCAGGCCGTCACGGCCGCTGGCACGGGCTGCATGGCCGCCCTCGACGCGGAGCGCTGGCTCGCGCAGCAGGGCGGCCACTGAGGGGACGACCATGGTCGAAGCGCTGCGCGAAGAGCTCGCCGATCTGACCGCCTCGGTCCGGGCGTTCCTGGAATGGCACGCAACGACCGGCGCAGACGGAATGCCGGGCCACCCTGCAGCGCTCCACGAGGCGCTGGGTGCGGCGTCTTCGGAAGGCGCTCCGCCGGCGCCTCGGCGGCCGGAGCGCGGCTTCTCCGGGCTGGATGCGCCCTCGCCGCCGATGGCGCGGGGGGGCAGCGGCGCGGCTTTCTCGCCTCCGGAGCAGCGCGGTGGCGCCGCGGGCGCCCCTCTGCCGCCTCCGGAGCAGCGCGGGAGCGCCGCGGGCGCCTCCCCGCGTCCTGAGCAGCGCGGCGGCCTCGAGTCGCAGGGGGCGTGGTCGCCGGCGCAGGCGCAGCGGGGTCCCGAGCCGTCGCCCCGGCCTGCCGTGAGCGCCGCACCGGCGCCTCGCGCGGAGACGGCTGCGCGCGCGAGCGCAGCGCTGCCGGACACGAAGGAGGAGCGCGTGGCGCGCCTCGCGCTCCTCGCGGAGGAGGTCCGCACCTGCCAGAAGTGTCCGCTCCACGAGGGCCGCACCCACACGGTGTTCTCGCGCGGAGACCCGAGCTCCGAGGTGGTGTTCGTCGGCGAGGGGCCAGGGGCGGAAGAGGACCTGCAGGGGCAGCCGTTCGTCGGCGCGGCCGGGCAGCTGCTCGACAAGATGATCGCGGCGATGGGGTACCACCGCGACGAGGTCTACATCTGCAACATCGTGAAGTGCCGGCCGCCGAAGAACCGGAAGCCGGAGCCGGCCGAGATGGCGGCCTGCAGCCCGTACCTCACGGCTCAGCTTGCGCTGATCAAGCCGAAGGTGATCGTGGCGCTCGGCGCCACCGCGGTGCAGGGGCTGATCGGCACGAGCGAGGGGATCACGAAGCTCCGCGGCACGTGGAAGCTCTACAAGGGCTCGATCCCGATCATGCCCACGTTCCACCCGGCCTACCTGCTGCGCCAGCCGGGCGCGAAGCGAGAGGTCTGGAGCGATCTGAAAGAGGTGATGCGCCACCTCGGCAAGAGCGCGCCCGACAGGGGCTGAGGTGGCCGCGTGCGCTTCCGGGCGCGGGCAGCCGGCGGCGCAGGTACCCGCCGCCGGGCGCGTGGGCGCCGAGCCGCGCGCGCTCGCCGCTGTCGGCGCAGGCGCCGAGCCGCACGCGCCCGGCGAATCGAGCCCGGCCGAGCAGCCCTCGCTGCTATCGATCGTGCGCTGGGCGCTGGTGTTCCTCGGCGCCCTGCCCTGGTGCCTCGCCCTCGCGCGGAGCCGGGCGCCGCTCGGAGAGCTCGGCGCAGCGCTCGATCGAGTCTTCGCGCCGCTGTGCCACCGGATGCCCGAGCGATCCCTCGCGCTCGACGGCGTCGTCATGCCGCTCTGCAGTCGCTGCGCTGGCATCTTCGCCGGGTTCGCCGCGGGCGCCGCGATCGCGCGCCCTCGCCTGGCGGTGACGGCGTGGCGCCCGATCCTCATCGCCCTCGCCGCGCTGATGGCGGTCGACGTGGCGACCCAGGACCTCGGGCTGCGCCCCGTCTGGCATGCGAGCCGCCTCGCCACGGGCGTGGCCTTCGGCTACGCCGCGTCCGCGGCGTTCCTCGCGCAGATCGCTCGCCGCCCGCTCTGAGCGCTACTTGCGGCCGCCCATGGCCCTGCACTCGTGGATGGGGCCCTTCGTGGCATTGCGAACGCAATCGCTGTACGCGGCGAGGCCATCCTTCCACTTGCCCGTGTCCTGGAGCGCCGAGCCCAGGTAGAGGTAGGGCAGCGCGTCGCTCGGATCGGCCGCGATGGCCGCGCGGGACGCCTCGATCGCGTCCTTGTACCTGCCGCGGTTGAGGAAGCTCAGCGCCTCCTTCTTCAGCTTGCCCGCGTCCTCGGCGCTGGCCGCCGGCGCCTCGGCCTTCTCCGCCGCAGCCTTCTCTGCCTCGGCCTTCTCCGCCGCAGCCTTCTCTGCCTCGGCCTTCTCCGCCGCAGCCTTCTCTGCTTCGGCCTTCTCCGCCGCAGCCTTCTCTGCTTCGGCCTTCTCCGCCGCAGCCTTCTCTGCCTCGGCTTTCTCCGCTTCGGCGGCCGCCTTCACCGGATCGGGAACGGCACCTGCCCCCTTCGCAGAGGGCTCCATCAGCGCCGACTCGGTCTGCGCGGGCGTCTTCGCCCGTCCTGGAGCGGGGGCACCCGCGGCGGCCAGGAGCTTCGTCTCGACGGGCGCTGGCTTCGGAGCCGGCGCGGCCATCGCGACCGGAGCAGGCGAGGACGGCTTGCTCGAGAACACCGCCTTGGCGACGACCGCCACGGAGATCACCCCGGCGAGCCCCGCGACCGCCGCGACGATCCGACGAAGGCGCGCCCGCCGGGCGAGGGTCTCGGGCGACAGCTGATGAACCACCACGAGGCGCTCGTCAGCGTGATCGTCGGGGCCGCTGGCCACCTCGGCGAGAGGCGGGAACGACTCCTCCTCCTCGCGCCGGAAGAACGCCGCCGTGGGCGAGGAAGGGTCGATCAGATCGAGCGCATCCGAGTCGGGCGCCAGCTCATCGGACGGGGACGCAAGGGCACCCGGCTGGTTCGGGGCGCCGGCTTGTCGAGCCACGATCAACAGGTCGTGATCCAGCGCCTTGTCAGGGTCCGCGTCGTCCGTGCCGCCTGGAACGGCGCGCTGCGCGGCGAGCGCCTCGGACGCCGGCGCAAGTGCGGCGACCGGCGCTGCCGCGGCGACCGGCGCAGGCGCGTCGACTGGCGCTGCCGCAACGACCGGCGCTGCCGCAACGACCGGCGCTGCCGCTGCGACCGGCGCTGCCGCTGCGACCGGCGCTGCCGCAACGACTGGCGCTGCCGCAACGACTGGCGCAGGCGCGGCGACCGGCGCAGGCGCGGCGACCGGCGCTGCCGCGGCCACCTCCGCCACGATCGGTGCAGCGGGCGCCTCGAGAGCCGGCGACACGGCGGGAGCATCGTCCTCAGCGGCAGCCGCTAGCGCAGGAGCGGCGGAACACTCAGCTTCCTCGGCGACGACGTCCGAGCCGTTCGCGGCCGGCCTCGCGGAGTCCCTGGTCGCGACGGCCGGCCCCTCAGGCGCCGCCGACACCCGCGGCTGGGAGGCCCGGGGACGGAGACTCCGGCCCCTGTTCGCGCGGGCCGATCCAAGAAGTCGCTTCGACATGTCCGAACCATCCTCCCGTGATTGTCACGCCCCCGATGGCGCAGGGGACCGGCGACTCGCCCTATTCATGATCCAGGCCGACCCCAACGGCGAGCGCTCACCCGCGCATTTCCGTGCCCTCGCAGCACCATCGCGTGTGCCGGATCGTGCCGCGGTCACCCCAGCCAACCCTACCCGCGCTCGAACGAGCACACACGTGATCTCGCCCCGCCGCGTCCGACAGCCACTTCGCAAAAATGCGCACCGAGCGCACCCGCTGCCCGATGCGGCCGGTGCGCCCCGAAGGCACGGCGGTCCAGGCGATGGAGCCCCCCGGCGCCATGCACGTCAGCCTCCACCGAGCTGCACCGGCCGCCCCGCGACCGGGGCAGCGCGGAGCAGGACGAGCGTGTCGAGCTTCTTCTTCGCGTCGGAAGCCATGACCGTGCCCGCCAGGTTGTGCGCCATCTCCCAGGGCACCTCGTCGTCCGCCGAGAAGAAGGCCACCGTCGCGCTGCACGCGGCGATGTCCTTCGTGAGCTGCTCGCCTGTGTTCGAGAGGTCCGGGCCGGCGAGCCCCTTGCGCTGCTTCTTGCCCAGGCCGCCGCCGAACGGCCAGATCGCCGTCGCGAGGTCCTTCAGCACCATCGTGCTGACGGCGCAGGAAGGCGGCTTCGACGCGCGCCCCTCGGGCACCACCGTGATCTCCTTCGGGAGGTCGTCTCGCCCGTCGGTCTTGATGACGACCTTCGGCGCGCCGGCCGCGCCGAGCTCCGTCACGACGGCGGCGACAGCGCTCGGCTTCGCCCTCTTGTCGGCCAGCAGCGTCACGGGCTTGCCCTCGATCGGCAGCTCGCGGATCACCTTCGTCAGCTTCTCGGGCCCCTCCTTCTGCGCCAGATCCACGCGCTGGCCGCCGATGTAGGGGCCCATGGAGTCGACGAGCAGCTCGGGCATGCCCTTCGGCTTCGGCGGCTCGACGGGCGCCTCGACGCTCGGGGCCGCCGTCACGGCCGCGCCAGGCCCGGAGGGCTTCGGCGCGCTCTCGCACGCCGCCACGGCGAAGATCAGGCCGGCGGCGACCGCGAGGCGCGGCGAGGCGCTGAAAAGGAGGCAGGAAGCTCTCATGACGCGGCAGTGTAACCAACCGGCCTGGCTCCGCGCACCTCCGCTGTGCGAGAGTTCGCGCGATGGCTTCCCCGCTCGTCGACCGGCTCGCGCAGCTCGGCTCGTCCGCCCGAACCGCCGTCGAGGACGAGCGGGGGCAGACCACCTTCGCGGCGCTCCTGGAGCGAGCCCTCCGCGTCCGCGGCGCGCTGCTCGCCGGCGGCGCGGGTGAGGTCGATAACCCGAGCTCGCTGGAGGGCGAGCGGATCCTGCTCCTCGTGTCGCCCGGCGCGGCGTGGGTCTCGGCGTTCCTCGGGACGCTCCTCGCCGGCGGGATCGCGCTGCCGCTGTCGGCGCTCTATCCGCCGGCAGAGCTCGAGTGGCTCGCGAGCGACGCCGGCGTGCGGCGGATCATCACCGACGGCGATCTCGCCGGCGTGGCCGCCCCGATCGCGCAGGGCCGCGCCGTGCTCCGCGTGGAGGACCTCGAGCGCGCCGCCCCGGGGCGCGACGCGGCGATCTCCGACATCGCCGCGGACGATCCGGCGCTCCTGCTCTACACGAGCGGCACGACCGGCAAGCCGAAGGGGGCGCTGCTCACGCACCGGAACCTGGCCGTGCAGGCGGAGCTCCTGCGCGCGGCCTGGGGCTTCTCGGATCACGACATGCTGCTGCACGCGCTGCCGCTGCACCACCTCCACGGCGTCGTCATCGCGCTCATGACGTCGCTGCTCGCGGGCGGCGCGACAAGGATGCTGCCGCGCTTCGACGCCCGGCGCGTCGCCGCCGAGATCGAGCGCCGCTCGGTGACGTCGTTCATGGCGGTGCCGACCATGTACCAGCGGCTGTTCGAGCACGTCGACCGGGGCGGCGCGCCCGGCTTCGCCGCGGGGGCGCAGGCCCTGCGGCTCGCGACGAGCGGCTCCGCGGCGCTGCCGGTGACGCTCGCCGAGCGCTGGCGCGACCTCACCGGCACGATCCCGCTCGAGCGCTTCGGGATGACCGAGATCGGCGTCGGCATGAGCAACCTGCTCGATCCAGGCGCGCGGCGGGCAGGCTGGGTCGGCTTCCCGCTGCCGACCGTCGAGGCCCGCATCACGGACGACGCGGGCAACGCGTGGGCGCCGGGCGACCCGCCAGCGCCGGGCGGCGGCGCCGCGGTCGCGCGAGGCGAGCTCTGGATCCGCGGGCCCAGCGTCTTCAAGGGATACCTCGGGCGCGAGGACGCCACGGCCGCGGCCTTCCAGGACGGCTGGTTCCGCACCGGCGACGTCGCGGAGCGCTCGGCCGACGGGTGCTTCCGGCTCCTCGGGCGTACCTCGGTCGATATCCTCAAGAGCGGCGGATACAAGCTGTCTGCCCTCGAGATCGAAGAGGCGCTGCGGGAGCACGGCGCGATCGCCGAGGTCGCGGTGATCGGCGTCCCTGACGAGGCGTGGGGAGAGCGCGTCGTCGCGGTCGTCGTCGCCGCGCCCGGACGAGAGGCGGAGTGCGCCACCGGACCGCTCCGCGCCTGGGCGAAGGAGCGCCTCGCGCCCTACAAGGTCCCACGCGAGTCGATCGTCGTGCGGGCCCTGCCGCGCAACGCGATGGGCAAGGTCGTCAAACCAGAGCTCGTGAAGGCCATCGCCGCGGGGATTGCCGTCGATGAGCGCGGCCCGCTCGCGCGGTAGAGACGCGGTAGTCGCCGCTTGACCGACGCGCTCGGCTCCGGCCTACTCGACGCCAATGCAGACTGCCAGCCCCATGGTCCAAGCCCAAGCCGCGTACGGCGGCCTCGCAGTTCAACCGTTCTCGCACCCCACGTACACGATCAAGCGGCCTTTCTGGTCGCTGCTCGGCCGCAAGTTCCACGTCTATGCGCCCGACGGCTCCCTCGTCTGCTTCGTCAAGCACCCGCTGCTCAAGCTGCGTGAGGAGTTCACCCTCTTCGCGGACGAGTCGGAGTCGCAGCCGCTGCTCACGATCCGATCGCGGCAGGTCATCGCCCTCAATCGGTGCCTCGACGTCCTCGACGCGCGCACCGGCGAGCGCGTCGGCACCATCCGCTCGCGCGGGCTCAAGTCGATCGTCCGCGACACCTGGGACATCCTCGACCCCGCGGATCAGCCGGTCGGGCTGATGCAGGAGGACGGCGCCGCGCTGCTCCGCCGCATGTTCCCGCTCCTCGTCGGGAAGTGGCACATCGAGCTCCACCAGCAGGAGGTCGCGAAGGTGAAGCAGGTGTTCCGGTTCTTCGTGAAGGAGTTCACGCTCGACCTGTCGATGAACCAGGGGCGACTCGACGCCCGGTTCGCCATCGCCTGCTCCCTGCTCGCCCTCATGGCCGAGACCGCGCGCGAGTCCCGCTAGGCCCGCCCGCCGGAGGTCCGGCCAGGGGATCGGGAGAGAGATTTCAACGCGAAGTCGCAAAGTCGCAAAGACGCAAAAAAGAACAGATTTTGTGCATTTTTGCGTCTTCGCGCTCTTGGCGTCTTTCCGTCAGGACCTCTCTTCGTTTGCGAGACAGATCCCTGGCGGGATCTGTGACACGCGGAACTAGGGCCGGCGCTGTCGGCGGTCGCGCGATCGCCGAAACTTGGCCCATTTCCGCGAGCTCTGCGAGGGTCCCGCGCGATGCGCCTCGATCCTGTCTCCCGCCTCGACTCCGCCTCCGAGGAGGGCCGACCGACGTCCCCCCCTGCGCCCCCGTGCGGCACGGCCCGCTTCGCCCCGAGCGGGCAGGGCGCCGACTCCGAGCGCGAGCTCAGGTCGCAGCGCTTCCTCTGGGCGAGCGCCCCGGCGGCGCCCGACGGGCAGCTCCGCGCGACGATCGAGGAGGCCGTCGAGCTCGCGCTGGCCCTGCGCGGCGCGCTGCCGCCGCGGGTCCAGGCAGGCGCGCCGGTCGAGGTGGTGATCGCCGACCAGATCTTCCGCGCCAGGGCGCTCGGCGCCGCGGGCCTCGCCGTCGCCCTGCCGCGCCTCGCGGCCGGGCGCGCAGCCTCGCGATGCGCGCTCCACCCGGACGACAGCGCGACGCTCCTCGCCTGGCTCGGCGCGGCGCGCGAGGCGCCCGTCGCGCTCGTCTTCGACGCGGACGACAGGTCCGCGCAGGTGCTCGCGCCGGTGCCCCTCGCGGATCTCGTCGAGAGGAGCGCGTGCGACGGGTACGGCGCGATCTCCTCCGTGTCCCCGCGCGGGCAGGCGCGGAGCCTCGCGGCGCGCGGGGAGGAGCGCCCCGTCGGGCCGGCGCAGCCGAGCGCCGCAGCGAGAGCTCCGGTCGAGGCGCTCCCCGCCGGACCGACAGCGCTGGACGACGCGCGCCCGGCCAGACCGACAGCGCTGGACGACGCGCGCCCGGCCAGACCGACAGCGCTGGACGACGCGCTGCAGGCCGGGCCGACAGCCCCGGACGAGGCGCTCCGGGCCAGGCCGACGGCCCCCGAGACGCACGGAGCCGCTGCGTCGACCGCCTCCGCCGAAGGGCGGACGGAGGGGCGGCTGCGCGGCGTGCTGCCCCCCCGCTCCTCGAGGATCCGCCGCGCGGACGCGCCGGCGGCCGTCGCCGGGAGAGGCGCCGTCGCGGCGCGGGCGCCGGGCGCGAGCACGCCGCCCGCCGCGGACGAGGCGGCCGCGATGGCGCCCGCCAGCGCCGAGCCGGTCGCGCCGGCCGCCGAGCCCCCCGCGCCGCACGAGGAGCACGGCGCAGGGACGACGCTCAGGCCGCCGCGAGGGGCGCACGAGGCTGCGCCGAGCGCGCCGAGCGCGCCGAGCGTTGACGCGGCCCAGGCGGACGCCGACGCGCCCCCGCAGGCGCGGCGGGAGCGGAAGGCGCCGCGCGACCGGGTCCTCAGCGCGGCGGAGTGGCGCGCGCTCGCCGTCGAGCTCGACAACGCCCGCGGCCCCAAGCCGGTCCGGGTCATCGAGCAGCTGTTCGCGACGCACTACACGCCGCTGCTCGGCGCGACGCTCGCCGGCGAGACAGACGCCGCGGTGCGCGGCGTCGTCGACAGCTGGAGGACCAGCTTCGAGCACAGCTACCGCGAGGCGTTCTCGGCGCTGCGCGTGACTGGCAAGCGGCCGCCCATGGTGTTCGATGCGCCCGACATCGCCGCCCGCATCGCCCGGCTCAACGGGGCGCGCGGGGTGAAGCTCCTGCTCGTGGACGCGATGCGCTTCGACCTCGGCGAGCGGGTCGCCGCGCACCTGAGGGAGATGATGATGGATCGGGCCATCCTGGTGGAGCGATCGCTGCTGTGGGCGGCGCTGCCGCCGACGACGACGGCGCAGATCTCGCTGCTCGCCCGCGGTCCTGACGGGCTCCGCGAGACGATGCCCCCGAGCGAGGCGGAACCCGCCATCGCCCGCGGGCGCGCGGTGGCGACGCTGCGGCGCGAGCGGGTCGGGTCGCGCGAGCTGATGAAGCTCGACCTCGTGGAGGCGCGCCTGCGCGCCGCGGGCCCGCCGCTCGCCGAGCGGATCGAGGCCATCGCGGAGGAGGTCGCCGACGTGGTCGCGCGGTTCATGGCCAGCCTGCCGCCGCGGACGCTGCTGCTCGTGTTCGGCGACCACGGGTTCCGCATGACGCCGATGGGAGACGGCAGCGCGACCGGCCCGGCGTCGCAGGGCGGAGGCTCGCCCGAAGAGGTGCTCGTCCCGGCGCAGGCGTGGCTCGTCGGCGGCGTGCACTGAGGCCCTCGACCGCGATCCTCCCATCCCGGACCGCGATCCTCCCATCCCGGACCGCGATCCTCCCATCCCGGACCGCGATCCTCCCATCCCGGACCGCGATCCTCCCATCCCGGACCGCGATCCTCCCATCCCGGACCACGATCCTCCCCTCCTGAACGGCGCGGCGGTGTCGCGCCACCGCATGAGGGCTACGGGGATGAGGCTGCACCGGCCGAGAGAAACGCCGTGAGCGCCGGGAGGACGAGCGCCGGGTCCTCCAGGTGGGGCGCGTGCCCGAGCGGCACCATGTGCAGCGTGGCGCGGGGGATCGCCGCGGCCGCGGCGATGCCGATCGGCGCCGGGAACACGTCGTCGCGCTCGCCCCAGAGCACCAGCGTCTCCGCGTCGATCTCGCCGAGCCGCGGGAGGCGATGGGGAACGGCGCCGAAGGCGGGGAACAGCGCGTTGAACGCGGCGACGGGCGCGACCCGGCCGTCGGGCACGGCGTAAAACTCGCTGTGCAAGGCGGCCAGACGCTCGCCGAGCGGGGTGGGCCGCGGCGGATGGATGCGGCGGAAGAGCGCGGGGCCGAGCACCCGCACCAGGCGCTCCGGCGGGGCGCGGAAATAGGCGCGGCTCCAGGAGGTCATGACGGGACCGACCCCCATCGCGCCGATGAGCACGAGCCTCCGCGGGCGCGCGCGCTTGCGGAGCGCGATCTCCGCCGCGACCAGCGCGCCGAGGGAGTGGCCGACGAGCGCGGCGTCGCCGAGATCCAGCTCGAGGAGGAGCTCCTCCACGGGATCGGCGAAGAAGCGGAGCCCCTCCTCGAAGCCCCCGCCCTCGAAGGGCGGAGACGAGGCGTGGCCGAAGCCCGGCAGATCCACAGCGACGACGCGGTGGCGCCGCGCGAGCTCGGGGAGCAGCGGGAACCACGTCGTCGCGGCGTTCCCGCGGCCGTGCAGGAGGACCACCGGCGAGCCGCCGCCGCCCTCCAGGTAGCGGAGCGTCGAGCTCAGCGCGGCGCGGCGGTGCACCGCGAACGGGGGCGCGCCCGCGGTGAGCTCCGCAAGGATCGCGCCCTCGACAGGGCCAAGGCGGGAGACGACGGCGTGGACGTTCGTCACAGGCGCATGCCGTAGCGCGATCGAATCGGCGCGGGAATGCCGCAGCCCGGAAGCAGCCCAGAACCAGAAGAACCACGAGGAGAGGGCCACCGTCGCGCCCCCTCCTTCAGTCCCTGCCGTGCCCGGGGCCGAGGATGAGCTGCATCTTGGCCACGGGATCGAAGCCCTCCACGTGCGGCGGGTGGTGACACTGCGTGACGCAGCTCTGGGGCGGGGGCGAGAGCACGATGAGCCCCTTCTTGTCGGGATCCTTCGCGTGCAGCGAGCCGGGACCGTGGCACTCCTCGCACTGCACGTTCTGCAGCGAGGCGTTGTGCGTCACCGTGGAGCCGCCCGGCTTGGCGTACCCGGTCACGTGACAGCTCACGCAGTCCAGGTTGAACTCCTTGAAATCCTGCTGCAGCGTGGCGTAGGCGCGCGCGTGCGCGGTGCCGTCGAAGACCTTGCGCTCCTCGTCGTGGCAGTTCGTGCAGGCGTCGATGCCGATGTAGCTGGCCTCGCCCTTCGCCGGCTTCTCGGGGACGCGATCCGCGAAGGCCTGCTTGTTGTGGTCGTTGACCCGCTTGTAATAGGCGAGGAGCTGCCCGGCGACGTCCTTGTCGGCCCCGAGCTTCTCGCGCACCTCGACCGAGCTGTAGCGGAAGAAGCTGCCGGTCACCTTCGTCTCCGCCGCCTCGAGCTGCGCCTTCTCGGCCCGGAGCTTCTCGAGATCCGCCTTCCGCGCCTCGACGTCCTTCGCCGCGACCCGCTTGTCGCCCTCCCAGCCGTTGAGGCGGATCTCGAGCTCCCGGATGCGCTCCGACAGGCTGATGAGCGCCCCGGCCTTCGCGACGCCGCCCGCGTCGGCGAACACGAGCGGGCCGCTGCCGCCGCCTCGGACGAAGAGATCCACGACCGCCACCGACTGGAGGTGGTTCGGCGTCTCCACGACCAGCGTCGACCCGATGATCTCGGGCGGCTTTGGGCCGTCGTTGCCGTCGCCGCGCTCGCTCGGCTTGCCGAGCACCAGCACGTGCAGCTCCGGCACGTTGTCCGCGAGCCGCAGCGCCTCGCCCCTGGGCAGCGCCGCGAGCCCCACGAAGACGCTCGCGCCCTGCTTCTTCGCCTCCTCGACGCCCGCCTTCATCGCGTCGATCGCCGGGGCGGCCTTGACGCCGTCGGGGTAGGCGCCGGCGCGGCCCTTCGGGTCGCTCACGCCGATGAGGCCCACCTTCACGCCGGAGACGTCGCGCACGACGACCCCCTGGACGTCCTTCGCGCCCTCGAGGTTCTTGCCGAGCAGCGCCGCCCCGGACTGCTCCTGGTACTTGCCGAGCGCCTCCGCGCCGAGCGCCCAGTCGTTCTCGCCGGGCGCCCACGCCGTCAGCCCGATCTCCTTCGCCGCCAGCGCCATCGCCTCGGCCTTCCACGCGTCCTGCGAGGAGCGCTCCGGCTTCACCTCGGGGTCCGTGAAGAGCAGCGGCCCCGCGCCGACGACGAGCCGATCCGGGGCCTCGCCGCGCTGGGCCTCGATCAGGGCGGCGAGGTGGTCGATGCCTCCGAGCTGGTCCTTCGTGCAACCGCACGGCTCCAGCGCGCCAGCCACGGTGCTGAGCACGTAGAGGCGCACCGTCGGTCTGTTCGCGTTCGCGTCCACGTCCGCGTCCGCGCTGACGGCGGCCGTCGCAGGGAGCTTGCACCCCTGACAGGCCGAAGCGAAGGCCGCCGCCGAGATCGCGGCGAAAGGGATCAAGAGCGCGTATCCGCGACGCACTCCGCGAAGAAGCGAGCGCTTCATGCTCGCGCTATAGCACAGGGGCTCGTGCGCACCGCCGGGGCCGCGCCGAGAGGGCGGGGGCGCGATCAGAAGCTCGACGGCGCGAAGGGCGGGGGCGCGATCAGAAGCTCGACGGCGCGAAGGGCAGGACCGTCTTCAGGTCCGCGTCGTTGAACCGGAGCTGCAGGCCGATGAAGTAATCCCGGCGATCGGCGTTCAGGATGTCGTCCATCCCGCCGAGCAGCCACAGCTTCCGGATGAACTCGTAGGCGAGCGCGACGCGCCAGCGCGGCGACAGCTCCTCGCCGAAGCCGAAGAGGTCCTGGCGGAGCTCGAACCGATCGTCGAGCAGGTGGAGATCGAGGCCGAGGCCGCCCGTCGACTCCTTGATGCCGAACCGGCCCGTGAAGGGGCCGAGCCGCTTCGCGAACTGGAACGAGAACCGGAAGGCGTTCGTCGTGATCGTGCGGACCTCGCGGTAGTGCGCGGGCTCGTTCGGGTTGGTCGTGTCGATGTCGATCTGCTGGAAGTCCGTCTTGCCGCGCGGGTCGTTCACCAGCTCGACGACGTAGTACTTGTCCTCCGCCGGCTGGAGCCTGAGCTCGACGTAGCTCTTGATGGTGTTCGCCAGGAAGTTGTAGTCGGTCCGCAGCCCGACCACGGTCTGGAACCGGCTGAGCCCGCCGACGAGCTCGCCGACGTTCTCGACGACCGTCTCGACCTCGTTGATCAGCGTCTCGTCCCGGGTGATGCGGCCGAGCGTCCCCTCCCCGCGGTCGACGCGCGCGGCGACGCTGTCCACGTGCTTCAGCGCCGACTCGAGGCTCTCGGTCGCGCGGCCCACGCGCTCCGCGGCGCTGCGGAGCTCCCCGGGCTGGCCGTTCCGGCCGGGCACCTCGGCCGCGGCCGTCATCGTGCGGATGTCGCGGGTCACCTGCTCGACGTTGCGCAGGATCTCCCGCAGGCGCGGGCCGGACTCGCCGGTGATCTGGTTGATGTTGTTGATCGTCTGCGTGACGCCCGCGCGGTTCTCGCGCACGGTCGCGTTCATCTGCTCGGTGACCTCGGCGAGGTTGTCGAGGATCTGGGCGAGCCGCTCCTGCCCGTTCTCGGAGCCGACGGTGTTCCTCAGCGTCTCGGTGACGGTCTTGACGTCCTTCAGGATCTCGGCGACCTGCCCCTGCATCGACTGGATCGTCGGCTCGTCGATGTAATAGAGGACCCTCCCCTCGTCGGGGATGCGCGGCTTGCCCTCGGTGCCGGGCGAGAGCACGACGAACGACTCGCCGATGAGGCTCGTCGCGCGCTTGCCGATGGCCGCGTCCTCGTAGAGCGGGACGTCGGGGCTCATCTTGATGTCGATGCGCGCCTGGCCGTTGTAGAGCGAGATCTTGTCGACGACGCCGACCTGGATGCCCGAGATCATCACCCGCGACTGCGGCGATACGCCGATCGCGTCGGGCAGCGTGGCCCAGACCCGGTAGCCGCTCCCGCCGCCGACGTCGCGCGAGACGAAGCGGTACCCGCCGTAGGCCGCGCCCGCGAGCACGATCGTCATCACGCCGACCTTCGCGGCCTTGGAGACCTCAGCCATGCTGCGCGACGGCCACGGTAGCACGAGCCGCCCGCGGGAATGCGCGGCTTTCGCGGCGACGCAGGTGGATGCGGGGAACGCGGGTGAACGAGCGCCGGGGCGGGAAACCTGCTAGCCGAGTCGAATGCGGTCATGGTGGGCCAGCGGGGTGCTCGGCGCGGCGCTCGCCTCCGCGGGCGCGGCGGCAGCGGAGCCGCCGGCGCTCACGTGGGAGGCGACGACGCGCTCGCCACAACCCCCGAGGGCGGTCTCGCCGGAGATCGCCGCGCTCGCGGCGCATTGCGGCAGCGCGGACTCGGCGCTCGCCGCCGTCGCCCAGCGCAACGTCGAGCGGCAGCTCCAGGGCGGGGAGATCATGCCGCCCGACGAGCTCGCGTTCACGCTGCGCGCCGCCGGCGCGCCGCACGCCTGGCCGAGGGGATGGTCCATCTCCGGCCAAGGGCTCGGGCCCGCGGAGATCGGGGCGCGGATCGACGGGTGGCTCTCGGGATGGCCCACCCTCGGGGTGCGGCGATGTGGGGTGGCCCAGGCGAGGAAGCCGGACGGGACGGTGATCGTGGCCGCGATCGGGGTGGACGCGCTCGCGGATCTGTCGCCGCTGCCGACGACCGCGCGGGTGGGGCAATGGGTGACCCTCGAAGCGACGATGCGGGTCCCGGCGACCGCGGCAAAGGTGGTGCTGCTGGGGCCGCGGGGCGCGCCCAAGACGGTGCTGAGCTCCCTCTCGGGCGCGCGGCTCCGCTCGAGCTTCGCGGTCGACCAGCCGGGGAGCTGGCTCGTGCAGGTGCTGGCCACGGTGTCGACAGGGCCGAGGCCCGTGCTGGAGGCGATGATCTTCGCGGGGAGCGCTCCGCCGGGCCGGTTCGTCCGCGCGGCGGCGCCCGGCGAGGACGCCGCGAAGGGGGCGCAGGGCGACGACGACGCGATGCTGCGGATGATGAACGCCGCGCGGGCGTCGGAGCGCCTGCCCGCGCTCGCGCGCGACGCGGCGCTCGCCGCGCTGGCGCGGGCGCACTCCGAGGAGATGATCAAGGCGAAGATGGTGGGCCACGACGTGGGCTCGGGCGATCCGGCGGCGCGCCTCAGGGCGGCCGGGTACGAGGCGACGATCGCGGGGGAGAACGTGGCCAGCTCGGGCACGACCGAGGGAGCGCACCGCGCGATCTGGGCCAGCCCGTCGCACCGGGGCAACCTGCTCGACCCGCGCTACCGGAGGACCGGCGCGGCGGTCGTGCGCGACCCGAGCGGCCGGGTCTGGGTGACGCAGCTGTTCGCAGGGTGACCGCGGGCGTCGCGGCGCTGCGCTGACGTGCGCCGTCCCCGTACCCCGAGGGCGGACGCGCCTCGCGACGAGCGGGCGCCCGCGGCGAGGCGCCGCGCGGGCGCTTCGCCGGGCGTGTTCCGTGCCTCACCGGGCGGCCGCCGTTCCGCGCGTGTATCCTTCCGAGCGATGGCTGCACGCCCGCTTTACGTCGGCATCGACCTCGGCACCACGAACTCGACCGCCGCCGCCTTCGACGGCGAGAAGGTCACCCTCGTCAGGAACTCCCAGGGCGCGACGCTCACCCCGAGCGTGGTGCGGATCGACGCGCGCGGGACGGTCACGGTCGGCGCGCGCGCGCGCCGGTTCCTGGAGAGCGATCCGCAGAACACCCGCGCGGAGTTCAAGCGGCTGATGGGGACGGCCCAGCCGATCGAGTTCGCGGCGGCGAAGGTCGCGAAGAAGCCCGAGGAGCTCGCCGCCGAGGTGCTGCGCTCCCTGCGCGCCGACGTCGCGGAGCACCTCGGGGTCCTGCCGGCCTCGGCGGTGATCTCCGTGCCCGCGCTCTTCGAGCTTCCCCAGAGCGCGGCGACGTCGGAGGCGGCGCGGCGGGCGGGGTTCGAGCGCGTCGAGCTGATCCAGGAGCCGGTGGCCTCGGCGCTGGCCGCCGGCTGGACGGCCGAGGAGTCCACGGGCAGCTGGCTCGTCTACGACCTCGGCGGCGGGACGTTCGACGTCTCCCTGCTCGAGACGCGCGACGGGCTGCTGCGCGTCGTCGGGCACGACGGCGACAACTTCCTCGGCGGGCGCGATTTCGACTGGGCGATCGTCGACTGGGCGCTCGCCGAGATCGCGCGCACCCAGGGCGCGACCGTGAGCCGCGCCGATCCGCGGCACGCCGCCGCGCTCCGCAAGCTCAAGCTCGCGGTCGAGGAGATCAAGATCGAGCTCACCCGCGCCGAGGAGGCGGCGCTCGCGGTGCCCGCGGCGTTCGAGGTGGACGGCGCGCCCGTCGACGTCGACCTGGTCCTGCGGAGGTCCACGCTCGACGCGCTCTGCGCGCCGATCATCGATCGCTCGATCGAGGTGTGCCGGCGGCTGCTCGCGGCGCACGGGCTCGATGCGTCGCAGCTCGCGCGCGTGGTGCTCGTGGGCGGGCCGACGGTGATGCCGGCGCTGCGCGAGCGCGTCCGGGAGGCGCTCGGCGCGCCCTTCGGCGAGGGGCTCGACCCGATGACCCTCGTCGCGCAGGGCGCCTCGATCTACGCGGCGACGGCGGGGCTCGACGCGCGGGCCTCCTCCTCGATCGTGCGGGCCAAGGAGGAGGGTCGCCGGCTGTGGCTCCAGTACCCGGCCATGTCGAGCGATCTCACGCCTCACGTTGTCGGCCGCGTCATGGAGGGGCCGGGGGCCGCGCCCGAGCGGATCCGGCTCGCGCGCGAGGGCGACGGGTGGACGAGCGCCGAGGCCCCGCTCGACGCCGAGGGGGCGTTCGTTGTGACCGTCGACCTGCTCCCGCGCCGGCCGAACGTCTTCAACATCGAGGCGAGCGCGGCCGGCGGCGCGAGGGTGCCGGTGCACCCGCAGACGATCACGATCGTCCAGGGGCTCACGATCGGAGATCCGCCGCTGTCGCGCACGATCGGGGTCGCGCTCGCGGACAACTCCGTGCGCGTCTACTTCGAGCGGGGCGCGCCGCTGCCGGCCCGGCGGACGTTCGTGCACCACAGCGTGGAGAGCGTCCCGAAGGGCTCCAGCGCGTGCGTGCTGAAGATCCCCGTCGTGCAGGGCGAGCTCGACGTCGCGCACCTCTGCCGCGTGGTCGGGGCGCTCGAGATCGACGGGAGCGGGCTCACCGCGACCCTGCCCGCGGGCTCGGCGATCGAGCTGACGCTCGAGCTCGATCGGGGCGGGCACCTCTCGGCGCGCGCGCTGATCCCGTCGCAGGGGCTCGTGTTCGAGCGCGTCGCGCACCTCCTCGTCCCCGAGGCGGCGCCCGAGGTGCTCGACGCCTCGCTCGCGGCCATGCGCGAGCGGCTCGCGGCGGTGCGCCACGCCGCCCTGCGCAGGGACGCGCCGCACGCGCTCGGCAAGGTCACGTACGTGGAGTGCGCGCTCGCCGAGGTGGAGCGCGACGCCGCCGCGGCGCGCGGCGGCGACGCCGACGCGGGGCAGAAGGCGCGGCGCGCGCTGCTCGAGCTCGACGTCCTGCTCGAGCAGGCCGAGGCCGACAAGCGCTGGCCGGAGCTCGACGCCGAGGCCCAGGCCGCCGTCGCGAACGCGTCGACGTGGATCTCACAGCTCGGATCGAGCACCGAGAAGGCGCTCCTCGAGGAGGCCGCGCAGGGCGTGGCGCGCGCGCGCGCCGAGAAGAACCAGGTCGAGCTGCAGCGGCAGCTCCGCCTGGTCCGCAACCTGAGCAGCGCGGCGTTCCACCGCCACCCGAAGGCGTGGGAGTGGATGTTCGAGGACGCCGCCTCCGAGGCGCACCAGGCCTCGGATCTGGTCCGCGCGCAGCGGCTCGTGCGCGACGGGCGCGGCGCGGCGGGGCGCGGCGACACGGCGGCGCTCCGGACGATCACCGAGGAGCTCTGGCGCCTCCTGCCGGTCGACGCGCAGAAGCGCAGGCTCGGCCACGAGTCCGGGGTGCGGTGATGGACGACGCGCTCGGCCGCATCCGCGACAACCCGTTCTACGTGCTCGGCCTGCGCCCGAGCGCGAGCCGCGCGGAGATCGAGCGCGAGGGGCAGAAGCTGCTCGGGATGCTGGAGCTCAAGCTGGCGAGCGCCGCGACGTACCCGACGCCGGTCGGCCCCGGCGCGCGGACGGCCGACAAGGTGCGGCAGGCCATGGCGGCGCTGCGGGACCCGGAGCGCCGCCTGGCGCACGAGGTCTGGGCGCGGCTCGACCCGAGGCCCCCGCCGAAGGACGACCTCGACGACGATCTCGGCGAGCTGCCGCCGCCGGAGCCGCCCGGGGAGGATCCGCGCGCGCCGTGGCCCGAGGCGCTGTCCGCGCTCGGCTGGAGGGCGCGATGAACTGGTTCGGCCTCCTGGTGCTCGCCCTCCTCGCGCGGGTGATCAGCGAGGCGACCGCGCGGAAGGCGTCGCCCGGGGCGGCGCCGCGCCCCCCGATGCTCGGCGTGGGCCTCTGGAACGTCGTCGTGCTGTTCGTCTTCGTGCCGATCGCGATCCTCCTCGCGCTCGCGCTCGCGGGGGGTCAGCTCTGGTGCGCGGTGCCGCTCGCGCCGCTGGCGTTGCTCATGGCGCCCTGGCCCCTCGCTCGCCACGTGATCATCCCGCTCGGGCTTCCGCGCGCCGCGTACTGCGCCGCGTGGCTGTCGGACTGGACCTTTCGCGCCGACCGGCGCGGCGGCGCGGCGCTCGCGGCCGCGTGGGCGCTCTGCCGCGCGCGGAAGCCGGGCGCCGCGGTGGAGGCCTGGGTCAGCGAGCTGATCGAGCGCGGCGGGGAGCGCATCGGCGCGGGGCCTGCGCCGTCTCCGACGTCGCCGAGCGCCGTTCCGCTGCGCGGCGCGGGGATCGCCGCCGGCGCGATGCTCGCGGCGCACCGCGGGGACGTGGAGGGCGCGCGGGAGCTCTTCGACAGCGTCGCCAGCCTGGACGAGCGCGCGTGCCCCCGCGAGGCCCGCCGCATCGCCGCGGGCTGGCTCGCCGCCGAGGCGGCCTCCCGCGGCGACTGGGCGGCCGTGTCCGCGCACGCGTGCGTGGGGGGCGGCCGGGCGCTGTCGCTGCTCGGCGCCATCGCCGCGCGGCTTGTCGGCGAGGAGCCCGCGCCCGGGGCGCTCGAGCTCTGGCTGCGCTGGCTCATCGCGCCCCGCCGCCGCGCCACGCTGCCGCTCGTGCGCCGCGCCCTGGCCGCGGGCGCGGGCGCGCCGCGCCCGGAGCCGGAGGCGCCCGAGCCCTGCGCCGCGAAGGTCGCCGAGGGGGACCTGTGGAGCCGGGCGGTGCTGCTCCACGCCGCGCTTCTGCTCCGGCCTCGGGGCCAGGTCTCGGGCGACGACCTCAGGCGGCTCGGCGGCGCGTGGGACGCGGCGCTCGACGACGAGCGCGCGCAGGCCGAGCTCCGCGAGCGCGCGGCGTCGCTCGGCGCCTCGGGGGCGCAGGCGGCGCTCGGCCCGCTCGCGCGCGCGGTCGAGGAGGATCTCGCGGCGACGCTGCGCGCGGCGCGCGTGCCGCGCGAAGCGTGGGACGACCTCGGCGCGACCATCGGCCGCACGCACCGGCGCCTCCGGGACGAGCTCCTGTCCGAGGTGGAGATCGCGTGCGACGCCCTGCGCCGCCGCGTCGACGAGCGGCGCGAGCTCCCGCCGCTCTCGGAGTGGCGCGAGTGGACCGCGCTGCGCGCGCAGTACGAGGCCGCGGCGGTGCTGGTCGGCACGGAGTTCCGCCGCCTCGCGTTCCCCAAGCTGCACGCCGACGTGTGCCACGCGGCCGTCTGGCTGTTCAACACGCGCAAGGAGCGGGCGATCGCGAACGCGATGTTCCGGTGGCTCCTCGCCGAGGCCGAGGCGCTCGGCGACTCGCGCCTCACGGGGCTCCAGCGCGGCAACGTCGACTGCGGCGTGTGACGCGGGCCGGAGAGCCGGATCTAGAGCGGCGCTCAGCCGCCCCTGAACCACGCGTCGCCGAGCGGCGGTCACCCGCGCAGGAGACGGGCCCAGATCGGCGTTTTCGGCGCGGAAGCGCACGAAAGGGCGCTGAGCACCGAAAACGTCGAGATGGGCCCGTCTCCGACGCGGGTGACCGCCGCTCTAAGCGCCCGCGGGCCCGTCCCCGCGCGGCGCCCCGGCGCCCGGCCGCCTGAGCGTCACCAGGTGCTCCTCCTGGAGCGGCTCCGGCTGGATCGTGCAGTGGTTGAGCGCGTGCTTCTCGCGCAGCCGCCGGGCCACCGCGGCGGCCACGTTCGTGCCATGGTGCCCCTTGGCGAGGACCACGTGCACGGTGAGCACGTTGAAGCCGTCGGAGATCGACCAGACGTGCAGATCGTGGAAGTCGACGACGCCGGGCACGCTCCGGATGGTGTCCTCGACGTGGGCGAGATCGATCTCGATCGGGCTGCCCTCCATGAGCACACGGGACGTGTCGCGCACGAGCCGCCAGCCGCCCCAGAGCACGAGGGCGCCGATGGCCGCGCTGATCACCGGGTCGGCCCGCGTCCAGCCGAAGGAGAGGATGAGCACGCCCGCCGCGATGGCGCCGATCGAGCCGAGCGCGTCCGACACCACGTGCGCCAGCGCGGCCCGCGTGTTGATGTTGTGCCCGTGCTCGCCGGTCGAGAGCAGCACCGCCGCGACCACGTTCACGATGAGCCCCAGCGCCGCGGTGATCGCCAGCGCCTCGGCGTGCACCGCCTGCGGCGCGCGCCAGCGGTGGGCCGCCTCGATGAAGATCCAGATCGCCGTCAGCGCCAGCGCGACGCCGTTGGCGAAGGCCGCGAGCACCTCCGCGCGCCGGAATCCGTACGTCCGCTCGCGCGTCCGCGCCTGCGCCGCGATGCGCTGGGCGATGATGGCGATGCCGAGCGCCGCGGCGTCCGCGAGCATGTGGCCCGCGTCGGCCAGCAGGGCGAGGCTCTTCGACCACCACCCGACCGCCGCCTCGACGACCAGGAACGACGCCGTGAGGGCGAACGCCGCGATCAGCCGGCGGAGCGGCGCGCGCCGGAGATCGTGGCTGTGGTCATGGTGGTGCGGGTCGCCGTGGTCGTGGTCGTGGCCGTGATCGCTCCCTGGAGCGTGGTGATGCCCGTGATCGTGCCCCTCGCCGCGTCGAGCGCCGCGCCCGTGCTGGTGCTCGTGAGAGGCGCTCTCGTGCTCATCGCGCACCTCCATCACCGCGCCGGAGCGGCTCACACCCGCTCGATGATGGTGGCCACGCCCATCCCTCCGCCGATGCACAGCGTGATCAGCGCGGTGGCCTTGCCGGCGCGCTCCAGCTCGTCGAGCGCCGTCCCGATCAGGCAGGCCCCGGTCGCGCCGAGCGGGTGCCCGAGCGCGATCGCGCCGCCGTTCACGTTGACGCGGTCGAGGTCGATGCCGAGCTTGCGCGCCGTCTGCAGCGGCACCGCCGCGAACGCCTCGTTGATCTCCCAGAGATCGACGTCGCGCGCCTGCATGCCCGCCTTCTTGAGCGCGCGCTCCGACGCGGGCGCAGGGGCCGTCAGCATGATCACCGGCTCGGCGCCGGCCGTCGCCGTGGCGCGGATCCTCGCCCGCGGGGCGAGCCCGTGCGCCTTCACGTAGTCGCCGGACGCGAGCAGCACGACGGCCGCCCCGTCCACGATGCCGCTCGAGTTGCCCGCCGTGTGCACGTGCTGGATCGACGCCACCTGCGGATAGCGCGCTAGCGCCAGCGCATCCACGGTCTCGCCGGCGGGGCCCATCGGCGTCGACCCGAGGCTGGCGAACGCGGGCTCGAGCTTCGCGAGGGCCTCCATCGTCGCCCCGGCGCGCGGGTGCTCGTCCCTGTCGAGCAGCGGCTTGCCGTCGAGATCGACGACCGTGAACAGGCTCTTCGCGAAGCGCCCCTCGCCCGCCGCCCGCTCGGCCTTGCGCTGGCTCTCCAGCGCGAAGCGGTCGACGTCGTCGCGCGAGAAGCCCTCGATCGTGGCGATGAGGTCCGCCGAGATGCCCTGCGGGACCATCGCGAGCTTCTTGCGGAGGGCGAGGTTGTTCCCGTCGAGGGGCGCGCCGTCCGAGCCCATCGGCACGCGCGACATGCTCTCGACGCCGCCGCCGATGGCGACCTCCTGCTGGCCGGACATGACCCCCATCGCCGCGAAGTTCACCGCCTGCGCGCCCGAGCCGCAGAAGCGGTTGACGGTCACGCCGGTCACGGCGTCCGGCCAGCCGGCCGCGAGGATGGCGGTGCGCGCGATGCACGCCCCCTGCTCGCCCGCCTGGGTCACGCACCCGACGACCACATCCTCGACGTCCTGCTTGCGGACGCCGGTCTTCTCGGCGAGGCGATTGAGCGTTTGCGCGAGGAGCTCTTGAGGGTGCACGCCCGAGAGCGCTCCCTTGCCCGCCTTGCCTCGGCCGCGCGGCGTGCGAACGGCATCCACGATGAAGACGTCTCGCATGACAGGCCTCCGAGCCCGATGTCCGGCCCGTGCTTAGCACACCGCCCGTTCCCGGGGCAGCCTCGGTCGCGACGGGTCTCGGTGGACCGGAGCCGGCGCGGATCGGCTATGCTCGCCGCCGATGACGGACCGGTCGCAGCGCATGGTGTGGGTCGATCTCGAGATGACGGGGCTCGACGAGAGCTCGTGTGCGATCGTGGAAATCGCGACCATCGTCACGGAGCCCGACCTGACCGTGGTCGCCGAGGGGCCGTGCCTCGTCATCCACCAGGCGGAGAGCGTCCTCGCGGGGATGAGCGACTTCGTCCGCGATCTCCACGAGCGCTCGGGGCTCCTCGAGCGCATCCGCGCGTCCACGCTCTCGGTCGGCGACGCGGAGTCCCAGACGCGGGCGTTCCTCGAGGCGCACTGCGACAAGGGAACGGCCGTGCTGTGCGGCAACTCCGTGTGGAAGGACCGCGCCTTCCTGCAGCGCTACATGCCGGAGCTCCTCTCCTTCCTGCACTACCGCATCGTGGATGTCTCGACCCTCAAGGAGCTCGTGCGCCGCTGGTACCCGACGCGCGCGGCGCCCAGGAAGCGCGAGATCCACCGCGCGCTCGACGACATCCGCGAGTCGATCGAGGAGCTCAGGTGGTACCGGGCGAGCGTGTTCCAGCCGCTCCCTGGGAACGAGCTCCGCTGAGCGCTCGCGGAGCGCCGAGGGGAGTCTGAAGGCCGCCCGCGTCCTCGGGCTTGCGGTTCAGCGTCCCCGCTCGCCGGCGTCCTCAACCTCGGTCGGTTCGCCCGCCCGACGCCTCAACCTCGGTCGATTCGGCCCGCCGGCACCTCAACCTCGGTCGGCGCCCTGCCCTCAACCTCGGTCGGTTCACCCGCCCGACGCCTCAACCTCGGTCGGTTCGCCCCGCCGGCACCTCAACCTCGGTCGATTCGGCTCGCCGGCACCTCAACCTCGGTCGGTTCGCCCCCGCCGGTACCTCAACCTCGGTCGGTTCGCCCAGCGCCTCGCCCTCCGAAATCCGGCTGAAAAGGCGGCTCTGCTGGCAATCGAAGAAAAATTCTCCGCGAAGTGAGAAAATACGATCGATCGAGGCAATGCTTTTAGTAGGGTAGCCATGCGTCCAGGCCTCCGGCACGAGGTCTGCGGCGTAGACACCCCGGCGGCCCCAATCCGCCGGGGTGTCGTTTGCTACCGGACTTGCGGGATTGCCTTAAAAAAGCTGGTCGCCGTACCACCGTGGCCCGGGGCTACCCTTGGCTTCCACGGCCGGAGTCGCGACCAGCGGGGCCGGCTCGACACGGTGCGTCGCCCCGGACTTCGTCGCCGGCGCCTCGACGGACGGACCCACCGCCTCCGAGGCGCCGGGGTCGCACTGTGCCGGTGAGGCTGTCGACTCATCGCGATGTGAATCACTTGCGTGCGCCGGCGGCTCGGCCGGTGGGGGCGGTGTCCCCCGTTGGGCGATGTACGAGCTCAACGGCACCGCGACGGCGGCGCTCGTCAACGCCACGAGCAGCAGCGCTCCACCGGCCAACAGGACGTTGTTGCGCGAGCGCGGTGCGGCGATCTCGACGACGGGGTGCCGCATGGCCTCCGGAGGGAAGGTCCCGGTGGGCAGCGTGTTGCGGGACGCCGGAGCGGGCACGCTCCGCTCCGTATCCGGCGCCGACTCCTGCAGTGACGGGGCCCCCGCTGCTTGCGGGCGCGCCACCCTCGGCGGCGGAGCGCCCCCCGCCAGCGGCGCCGCAGCAACGAGCAGCGGCCGCACGGCGGCCATGAGCTCGTGGACCGTCTGGAACCGCGCGTCAGGGTCCTTGGCGAGCGCCCGGGTCAGCGCCTCGTTCACCTGGGCCGACACTCCCTCGAGCGGCGGCGGCACCTCGTCGAGCGCGCACACATCCAGATCGTCGCGGCCGTCGAACGGGCGCTGACCCCCGAGGAGGCAATACAGCAGCATCCCGAGGCCGTAGACGTCGGTTCGTTGATCGATCGCACGCGAGTCGAAGAGCTCCGGCGCCCGGTACCGCGCCGCATCCGCCATGGCGTCCTCGGGCGCCCCGAACAGCAGGTGCAGCCCGAACGCCCTCAGGACAGCGGCGCCTTGACCGGTGACCACCACCGTGTGCGGGCCGAGATCCCCGTGCGAGAGCCCCAGCGCGTGCGCCGCGCCGAGCGTCCGCGCGACGTCGACGACGAGCTCGTACGCGACGGAGCGAAGCCGGGGCAGCAGATCTTCCACCGAGGGATCGTCGCTCTGCCGGGCAGCGATCCACCCCGCGTCTCCCTCCATCCCGCCCGCGATCACAGGCACGATGCCGTGCACCCCCGCAGACAGCGAGAGGAGCCGCTCCAGCGCGCCGCGGAACACATCGGCGTCGGTGCCCATGCCCTCCTGGACATAGAGCGTCACCTCGCGGCCATCCGCGTCGAGCGCGCGATACGCCTCCGCCGGAGCGGGAGAGTCGAGGCTCGCGACGATGGTGTAGCCCGCGAACTCCTGCCCCAGGATCACCATGGCCCCTCCGCCTCGGCCAGCGCGATGGAGACGGAGGATTCAGGTCCCGCGCGCGGGAAGAAGAAAAGGGAGAGGACGGCGCGGCGCGCGCTCTTCAATGCTGGCTGCGGTGTTGGATCAGCCCAAAAGATTCTGCTCACTGCGTCGGACCTCCGGCACGAGGTTCGAGTCCATGACACCCCCGGACACGGCGCGGGGAACATCGGTTGGCGGGGACAGTAACAGAGGTCTCAGGCGCGCGGAAGCCGTCGCCAGCGCGGACCGGCGCCACGGAGCGCGCGAGGCGGGTCTATCACTTTCCGGAACGACGGCTCGACGGCGGAGTAATACGCCCTGAGAAAGCGCGCTCCGGCCGGGGCGACTTGGGCGGAGCTGCCGGGCGTGCGCGCTCCGGATCTTCGCTGGCGAGGGCGAGCATTGCTTGCTTTCTCGGTGAATCGTCAGGCTCCATGAGCAGAAAGAGGATCGCGCTCTGGAGCGTCTCCTCGGCCTGGTCAAAGCGCTCTGCCACGATGGATGCGACAGGGCTGCGCCCGTCGCCGGGGAGCAGGAGGCGCGGCTCGCACTGGAGCCCCTGGGCGATCAGGCCGAGCGCGCCGAGCCCGAGATCCCGCTCGCCTCGCTCGACCTGCCGCAGGTACGTGGCCGAGAGCTGCGCCCGCTCCGCGAACTCCTGCATGCTGAGCCCACGGAGCAACCGGAGGATGTGGACCGCCTGGCCGACCTCCTTGGGGAGCGTGTCGCGCATGAGCGCGAGCCTAGCAGGCAGAGCTCGCCTGAGCCCCCGAGAAGGCAGGCCGCCTCGCGTGAGCAGCGCGCCGCCTCGCGTGAGCAGCGCGCCGCTCGCTCGCCGGCGCGCCGAACGCGCCGCGCCGGCGGCGCTACAGGTACCCTTCGGCCTGCAGCGCGAACATGCGGGCATAGCGCTGGCCGCGGGCGACGAGCTCGTCGTGGGTGCCTTCCTCGACGATGCGCCCGCCGTCGAGCACGACGATGCGGTCGGCCATGCGCACGGTCGGGAAACGGTGAGAGATGACGATGGTCGTCCGCCCCTTCGACAGCGACCGGAACCGCTGGAAGACCGCGTGCTCGGCCTCGGCGTCGAGCGCCGCGGTCGGCTCGTCGAGCACGAGGATGTCGGCCTGCTCGCGCATGAAGGCGCGCGCGAGCGCCACCTTCTGCCACTGCCCGCCGCTCAGCTCGACGCCGCCCTTGAACCAGCGCCCGAGCTGCGCGTCGAGGCCCCCGGGCACGGTCGTCACGACCTCGTCGGCGCCGCCCTCGGCGACCGCGCGCGCGACGCGCGGCTCGTCCGCGAGGTGCTCGACGCTGCCCAGCCCGACGTTCTCGCGCAGCGTGAGCTGGTATTGGTTGAAGTCCTGAAAGACGACACCGATCCTCCGGCGGAGCGCGTCGGGCTCCCAGGCGCGGAGATCCTTGCCGTCGAGCAGGATTCGCCCCTCGGTGGGCTCGTACAGCCGCGCGAGCAGCTTGATGAACGTGGTCTTTCCGGCGCCGTTGTGCCCGACGAGCGCCAGGCTCTGGCCGCTCGGGATGTGGAGATCGATCCCCCGGAGCGCCCAGCGCGACTGGCCAGGATACCGGTAGCCGACGCCCTCGAACCGCACGCCCCGGTCGTGCGCGCCGTCGGCCGACAGGGGCGCAGGCGCATCTCCGCTGACGGCCGGCAGCGCGGCCGGCTCGCCGGTCGGGATGGCCAAATACTGAAAGAGATTCGACATGTAGAGGTTGTGCTCGTACATGCCGCCGACGCCGGCGAGGACGGCCTGGAACGCCTGCTGGCCTTGCCGGAAGGCGGCGACGTAAAGGACCATCTCGCCGAGCGAGAGCCTCCCCGCCGCGGCGCCGGCCGCCATGGCGCCATAGCACCCGTAGAACGCGGCGGTGCCGAGGAGCGACAGGCCGTAGGACCACCCGGCGCGGCGGACCGCGAGGGCGCTGTCCTCCCGGTAGAACGACGTCGCGAGCGCCTTGTACCGCTCGAGGAACATCGGCCCGAGCCCGAAGAGCTTCACCTCCTTGGCGTGGCCGTCGTTGGCGAGCACGTACTCCAGATAGTTGAGCTGGCGGGCCTCGGGAGAGCGCCAGTTCCGGAGGCGGAACGCCGCGCCGGAGAAGCGAGCCTCGGCGACCGTGGCGGGGACGGCCGCGAGCACGAGCGCGATCACCGCGAGGGCGCTGAACCCGACGAGCAGCGCGGCGTACCCCGCGAGCGTGATCAGGTTCTGCACGAGGGAGAAGCTCTCGGTCACGACGGAGGCGGGGCGAGACGACGCCTCGCGGCGCGCGCGGGTGAGCTGGTCGTAGAACTCCGAGTCTTCGAAATGGACCAGCGAGAGCGAGAGCGCCTTCTCGAGGATCATCCCGTGGATGTCGATCGAGAGCCGCGCGCCGAGCAGCTGCCGCATCAGCGAGAGCCCGCGCTGCACGAGCGCGAGCGCGGCCACGAGGCCGAGCTCGACCGAGACCCACACGAGCGCCGCGCGCTCATCGCGGGCGACCACCGCGTCGGTGATCGCCTTTCCCACGTAGGCCACCCCGAGCGGCAGCCCCGCCGCGGCGAGCGTGAGCGCGCCGAGGGCGACGCTCGCCGCCTTCGACGAGCGCCAGACGAGCTGGAGCGTCCGTGGGGTGTAGGCAAAGCTGTCCCGCAGGCGGGAGAGGCCGAGCATGGACGGCAGATTCTAACCACGCCGCGGCGCCCCGCCCGCGAAGACCCGCGAGGGCGCGAGGGCGCGAGGGCGCGAGGGCGCGAGGGCGCGAGGGCGCGAGGGCGCGAGGGCCGAGGAACGCGAACGCGGCCGCGGCGACCACGGGCTGCCTCCCGCGGGCGGGGTGATGACTAGCGCGCGAGCGCGCGAGCGCGGGCGCTCGACGGGCGGGCGAGCAGGCAGGACGCGGTGGCGGGCGCGCGCCCGGCGCGGTATCCCGGGGCTCCGAAAAGGAGGCTCTTCATGTCGAGCATGTCCACGTTGACCATGGGCTACGGAGCGCTGCTCACAGCGCTCGGCGTCGGAGGATTCGCGGCGACGAGCGCGCCGACGGCGCTCATCCCGGCCGGCTTCGGGGTCGTCGCGATCGGGCTCGGCCTGCTCGCGCGACAGGAGAGGTACCGCATGCACGCCATGCACGCGTCGGCCATGGTCGGCGTCCTCGGCTTCCTCGGCTCCGCGCGCGGCCTGGCCCAGCTGCCGACGCTGCTCTCCGGCGGCGACGTGGCGCGCCCGCCGGCCGTCATCGCCCAGTCGGTGATGGCCGTCCTCTCGGCGGGCTACGTCGCGCTCTGCGTGCGATCCTTCGTCACGGCGCGCCGCGCCGCCGCCCGCACCTGAGCGCGGCGCGCGCCGTCTCGCGTGAGGAGCGCGCCGCCCTGCCACGCGGCGCGCGCCGCCTCGCGCGAGGAGCGCGCCAGCGCGCCGCCCTGCCAGGGAGCCAAGGCCCCCTCACAGCCCGCTCCACCCATCGCCTTCCCATCCCCGTCCGGCCGGCGCGCTCCGTGCGGTCCTGTCGGGCGCGAGAGCCATCGAACGGCGCGCTCCTGCCGATCCGTAGAGAACGGCCGCTGCGGCTCCTCTCGCGTGGCGCGTGGTGGATGAGCCTCGTCCCCTCTCCTCACCCGCCTTACTCTGCACGTCCCATCTCTGCGTGTCCGATCTCCGCTCGTCGGATCCAGGCGCCCGCGCACCGAGGAGCTCTTTCATGTCGATTATTTGACAATCCGGACCGGCAGTCCGGAATGCTATAAATCCGCTCGCAAAAAGCCAGATCGGTGCCCTCGATGCCCGTGCATGATGTACTGTCATCGTCACCAGACCATCAACTACGAGAAGAGCGAGCACCATGCTTCGACGCGTCATTGCATTGGGGCTGACGGCGCCTTTTTTCCTTTCCTGCGAGGGGAGTGGTGGTGTCATCCAGATCTGGAATTGCGAGGAGTGCCTCAAGGGCTGGACCTGCACGGCGGACGCTTGCATCCCCCCGCACTGCAGCAATGACGTCACGGATGAGGACGAGGGAGAGACCGACCGCGACTGCGGCGGCTCGTGCCAGCCGTGCGGCTTCGGCGCCTCGTGCGAGACGGGCATCGACTGCAAGGAAGGCGTGTGTCGTCAGGGGGTTTGCCAGGCTCCGACCTGCGTCGACGGCGTGGCGAACGGCTTCGAGACCGGCATCGACTGCGGCACGCGCTCATGCCCGCTCTGCCCCGCGGGCGAGGGGTGCCTCACCGGCGAGAACTGCGCGTCCGGCGTGTGCAGGGAGCGTGTCTGCCAGGCGCCCTCGTGCGACGACGGGGTGCTGAATGGAAGCGAGCTCGCCGTGGATTGCGGGGGGGACTGCCTGACGTGCCGGTAGCCCGGAGCGCCCAGCGAGGCGGCCAGGCCTCGCGACCCCACCCCGACGAGGCGTCGGCGCGAGGGAGGAGCGCCCCCTCGCCTCAGAGGGGATTGACCGCGGGCGCCGTCTCCAGGCTGACCGTGCCGCCGGTCGCGATCCAGCGGAAGCCATCGATGAGCGCGGTCGAGTCGAAGCGATCGTCGCCGGTGTCGAACAGGATGAACCGGAGCGAGATCTCCTCGCCGCCGCGCACCGGCGCGCGGGTCTTGAGCCACCGGGTGCCGCCGTCGTGGCGCGGGCTGAACCCCGTCCCCACGAGCTCGCCCGAGCCGAGCGGACATCCGTCGCAGACATCGAAGAACGCGATATTGACGCTGACCGGCCTCCCCTCCCCGTCGAACGAGAGATTGCCGTTGTACGACCCGGGAGGCGCGGGCGTGGCCAGCGCGACGAATTGATCGTTGAAGTCCTCGCAGACCCACTCCGGGTATTCGAACGTATAGAACTTGAAGAGGAACTCGTAGCCGGTCGCGTTCGTCGGCGCGCGCAGGACGACCTCGAGGCCGATGTCGTCGTTGATGAAGCTGGACGGAGGACAGGCAGGGTTGTCCTGAGGGAACCCGGGGGGCGCTGTGCCGGCACCGTAGCTCGAGCAGCTCCCGGACCAGCAGGCGTCGGGGTGGCCAGGCAGGCGTGCGCTCCCCGTCGAGAGCGCGAGCAGGCGCGCGCCGCCCTGCACGTGCACGTTGGGGCCGAACCCATCGAAGACGCCAACCGCGGGCGACCGCTCTGCAGACGAGCCGTCCCCGCGGACATACCTCGCGGAGAGCACGCCCCACCGCCTGTCCTCGCGGGACGCGACGGCGCAGAGGTCGATCGCCTTGGCCCCGTTCACTGGGTCGAAGTCCTCCAGCGAGAGGCCCTCGTCGCACGGTGGCGGCACATCGTCGATCACACCGTCGCAATCCTCGTCCGCCGGCGCGGGGATATGGCCGCTCGCGTCAGGCTCGGTGACCTCGACCTCGATCGCGCCCGGATTCACATTTCCATCAACATCGTTGCAGTCGCCCTCCGCGGGCGTGAACCCGTCCCCGTCGCCGTCCACGTTGGGATCGGTGACAGGGATTGCGCCACCGGGGCCGAGCCCTGGCTCGCCCGGCTCATCGAGCCCGTCGGAGGCGTCCTCACCGATGGTCCCCGCGGGCTCACCGCGCCCGTCTCCCCCACCCCCCTGCGCGGACGCGCCGCCCACCGCGGAGCACCCGAGTGCAACGGCGAGCATCGCCGTCACGGCCATGCCGGTGCAGGGAAGAGCGATCCGTCGTTCGATCATGCTGCACTTTGCCATAGGGAACGGACCGACGTCCCACGCAACCTCGAGCGGGCGAGCGCAACCTCGGTTCGAACACGCACAGCTCACGCGAGCGCGGAGCTCACGCAGACGCGCAGCTCACGCGAGCGCGGAGCTCACGCAGACGCGCAGCTCACGCAGACGCGCAGCTCACGCAGACGCGCAGCTCACGCAGACGCGCAGCTCACGCGAGCGCGGAGCTCACGCAGACGTGCACCTCACGCAGACGCGCGCCCGCCGACGGGCGCCGCTGCCGGACGCTCTACATCCGCTCCGGCGCCTCGATCCCGAGCAGGCCGAGGCCCTTCGCCAGCACCTCCGCCGTCAGATCGCACAGCGCGAGGCGCGAGCGGCGCACCTCGTCGCTCTCGGCGCGGAGCACCGGGCAGCGCTCGTAGAAGGTCGTGAACGACCCCGCGAGCTCGAACAGGTAACCGCACAGGCGGTGCGGCTCGAGCGTGGCGGCCACGTCCTCCAGCACGGCGCCGAACCGGAGCAGCTCCAGCACGAGCGCCCGCTCCGCCGGCTCGCTCAGCACGATCCCGGCCTCGCGCGGCGACTCGACGCCGGCCTTCCGGAAGATCGACCGGATGCGGGCGTGCGCGTACATCAGGTAGGGCGCCGTGTTCCCCTCGAACGCCAGCATGCGATCCCAGTCGAACACGTAGTCCTTGATCCGGTCGCTCGAGAGATCGGCGTACTTCACCGCGCCCACGCCGACCGCCCGCGCCACGGCGTCTCCGGCCTCGGCGTCGAGCTCGGGGTTCTTCTCCCGCACCACCTTCGACGCGCGCTCCGTGGCCTCGTCGAGCAGGTCCGAGAGCTTCACGGTGTCGCCGCTCCTCGTCTTGAACATCTTCTTGTCGGCCCCGAGCACCGAGCCGAACGCCACGTGCTCGGCCCGGGCCGGCGGCGCGAGCCAGCCCGCCTCGCGCGCGGTCGCGAAGACCATCGCGAAGTGCTGGCTCTGCGGCGCGCCGACGACATAGACGATCCGGCGCGCGCCGACCGTCGTGAGGCGGTGGCGGATCGCCGCGAGATCCGTCGTCGCGTAGCCGTAGCCGCCGTCCTGCTTGCGCACGATGAGCGGCAGCGGCGCGCCGTCCTTGCCCGTGAAGCCGGCCGGGAAGACGCAGAGCGCGCCCTCGCTCTCGCGCGCCAGCCCCTTCTGGCCGAGCTCCTCGATGACGTCGGGCAGCATCGGGTTGTAGAAGCTCTCGCCGGCGAAATCCGCGTCGGTCAACGTCACGCCGAGGCGGCGGTAGACCGACTCGAAGTAGCGCGTCGACTCGCGCACGAGCTGCCGCCAGAGCGCGAGGGTCTGCTCGTCGCCGCCCTGCAGCCGCACGACCCGCCGGCGCGAGCGCTCGGCGAACGCCGGGTCGCCGTCGAACTTGGCGCGCGCCTGCCGGTAGAACGCGTCGAGATCGCCGACCGAGAGCTCCTGCGAGGCCGCGGCCTCGCCGAGATCGAGCATGTGCTCGATCAGCATGCCGAACGGCGTGCCCCAGTCGCCGAGGTGGTTCTGGCGGATCACGCGGTGGCCGAGCGCCTCGAGCACGCGCGCGAGGGCGTCGCCGATGATCGTGCTGCGGAGGTGGCCGACGTGCATCTCCTTCGCGGCGTTGGGGCCCGAGTAGTCGACGATCACCGTCTCGGGCTGCGCCGCGGGCGCGATCCCGAGCCGCCCGCCGCCCGCCGTCTCGGCGAGCTCGCGCGTGAGGTACGCGTCCTCGAGCGTCAGGTTCACGAAGCCGGGGCCCGCGATCTCGACCTTCCGGCAGATCCCGTCGAGCTGCAGCGCCGCGACGATCGCCGCCGCGACCTCGCGCGGCGGCCTGCCGAGGCGCTTGCCGAGCGCCATGGCGGCGTTCGCCTGGTAGTCGGCGTGGGTGGAGCGGCGCAGGGAAGGATCAACCGCGGCGTGCTCGGCGCCGAACGCGGCGGTGATCGCCGCCTGCAATGCGCGGGCGAGGGCGTGGACGGGATCGGCCATGGCGCATCCTTTGGCCCGGGCGCCCGGCCAATTCAATAGGCAAGCCGGCGCGGCCCCGCCACATCAGCGCACCTTTGACAAAAATCGGGGTAGGCCGGACAGTTCACGCCTCACGTGAGCGCTTCCCCGCCCCCTGCCCCCGGCGATCCGCCGCCCGCCGCGAGCAACGCGCTCGCGGAGAGCGCGGCGGCCCAGCTGGTCGGGACGGTCATCTCGGACCGGTACCGGATCGTGGAGCTCGTGGCGACGGGCGGGATGGGCGCGGTCTACAAGGCCGAGCACCTGCTCCTGCGCAAGTGGCTGGCCGTGAAGCTCCTCCTGCCCGAGGCGAAGGGCTCGCCGGAGCTCACGGCGCGCTTCGAGCGCGAGGCGATCGCGGGCGCGCACATCCAGCACCCGAACATCGCCTCGGCGACCGACTTCGGCACCCTCCCCGACGGCTCCCGGTTCCTCGTGCTGGAGCACGTCCGCGGCACGACGCTCGATCGCATCATCAAGAAGGGCCCCGTGCCCGCCCCGCGCGCCGCGGAGATCGCGCGGCAGATCGCGGCGGCGCTCGCCGCCGCCCACGAGCGCGGCGTCATCCACCGCGATCTGAAGCCGCGCAACGTCATGGTCGAGGACGGCACCGACGCGGTGAAGCTCATCGATTTCGGCCTGGCGAAGGTGCCGATCGAGCGCCTCTCCACGACGGACGCGCACAGCAGCGAGGCGCGGCCCGACGCCGGCCGGATCACGCTGAGCGGCATGGTCTTCGGCACGCTCGCGTACATGGCGCCCGAGGCGGCGCAGGGCATGGATCACGTCGACGAGCGCTCCGATCTCTACGCGCTCGGGCTCATCCTCTACGAGATGCTCGCCGGAAAGCACCCGTTCGACGCGATCCTCCCCGTCGAGATCTTCCGCGAGCAGATCCACACGGCGCCGCCGCCGCTCCGGCTGCGCGCCCCGGGCACGGCGGCGCCGCGCGAGCTCGAGGCGCTCGTGATGCGCATCCTGCGCAAGGACCCGGCGGAGCGCCCCGCGAACGCCCGCGCGCTGCTCGCGGCGCTCGACGCGGCCGTGCCGAGGTCCGAGGCGCTCGGCCTCCTCCCCTGGAAGGAGCCGCTCTCGAGCGGGGCGTGGCGGCTCAGCGACCCGCTGCGCGCGATCCCGCACGCCGCGCCGCCCGAGCTGCCGGCAGCGCAGGACCGCGCGGGCGCGGCCGGCGGCGCCGCGGCCAGGGGAGCCGCGGCCGGCGGCGCGGCGACCGGCAGCGCCGAGGCGGATGCGTTCGGCCTGCAGCTCGGGGCCGCCGGAGCCGACGGCGGGGCGCCCGGGAAGGCAGCGCGCGGGGCGGCAGGAGGCCGGCCGCGAGCGCGGAGGCGCGCGTGGGGCTGGCTCCTCGGGGTGGCCGCCGTGGCCGCGATGGGCGCGGCGGGCGCGCTGCTCCTCGGCCGGCTGCCCGCGGGCGCAGGCTGGCTGCGCGCGGGCGCCCCGGCGGCCGCCGGCCCGGAGCTCCAGGCGGCGCCCGCAGCGGCGCAGGCGGCCCCCGCCGGGGCGCCGGCCGCCCAGGCGCAGGACGCCCTCGCCCCCCCTCCGCAAGCCCCCTCCGCGGCGCCCGTCGCGAGCGCCTCGGCCCCCGGGTCGGCCGACGCCGCGGCGGCGCAGGACGCGGGCGCGGCGGCACCGGAAGCGGATGCCGCGGCGCCTGACGCGGGCGTGGCGTCGGCCGGCACGGGGCCGATCGAGGGTGCGGGCCTCCCGGCCGAGCGCGAGCGCCTCGTGGCGGCGGTCCGGGCGAAGCGGTGGGGCGACGCGGAGAGCGCGCTGCTCACGCTGCTCGAGAAGGATCGCGCCGCCTTCGAGCAGCGCGACGTGATGACGGCCGCGGCCGCCGTCGCCGTGAAGAGCTCGTACCGGACCGACGGCCGCGCGGACGCGATCTTCGACGCGCTGGAGGGCCGCCTGGGCCCGGAGGGCCTCGACATCGCCTACGAGATCGCGAGCGGCTACGGGGGCACTCAGGGCGGAAAGCGCGCGGCGGCGCTGCTCCGCCGCCCCGAGGTGCTGAAGCGCGCGAGCGTCCCGCTGCGCATCGCCGTGGCGCTGCGCGAGGCCCCCTGCCGGCGCAAGGAGGCGCTCTTCGAGCGCGCGGCGCTCGAGGGGGACGCGCGCGCGCTCGTGTTCCTGGAGATGCTCCGCTCGTCGCAGTGCCAGCCGCGCATCGGGCAGTGCTGCTTCCACCACCACGCGGGGCTCGAGAACGCGGTGCGCGCCCTGCGGGACCGGCTGCGCTACTGAGCCGACCGCGCCCGCGCGGCGCGGGCTCCCGGCGCGAGGCGGCCCCGAGGGCCGCCGAGATGGGCTAGGCTCGCGCCCCCGGGTTCCACGGCGCCCAGGAGGCCAGAGCACGGCGACCGGGCGACGGGCGACCTGCGGACGACAAGAACGAAGGAACAGGAATGAGCGACAAGACGAATGAGGAGATCTACAGGGCGTATCTGCTGGGTTACGCGTGCACCGGCGACGCTTCGAAGGTCGCGGTGCTCCAGGACGCGCGCCCGCTGACGTCGGTGATCGCCGCCGCGCTCGCCCTCGCCGAGCGCGACCGCCAGGCGAGCGAGCCGCCTGATACATGGGATTCCCTGTCCGGGCGCCTGCAGGCCATGTTCGATGAGTTCGACCCGCACGGGTACGACCTGGCGGGCGGAGGCGACGAGTCGCTCGAAGACGAGGACGAGGACGAAGAAGAAGACGACGACGAGGACGAAGACGGCGACGAGCCGATCGCCTCCTGAGGCGCTCCTTCGAGGCACGGACGCGCAGCGTGCGCCGGTGACACGGCCATTCGCCCGGCGAGCCCGGGCGAGTGGCCGTTCCTCACACCGCTTTCGCTCTGCGGGCGGCGGAGATCACGACCCTCCCCTCGGCCTTAACCAAGCTCGCGCCGCGTTCTCCTACATCCGAACGTTTACGTAGTCGTAGTCGTAGTCGTGGTCGTGGTCGTGGTCGTGGTCGTGGTCGTGGTCGTGGTCGTTCACGGCCTGCCGTTGACGACCACGACCACGACCACGACCACGTAAACGTTCACGTTCACGACCACGTTCACGTTGGTGACTGGTGGTGGGGGCAGCATTCATGCCCTGAACGTGACCGAACGAGCCTCGTTAACGCCACAGATCATCGAGGCGCTGCGCGCGACGCGGCCCCGCTCATCCCCCGAGGGTCGCGCCGTTCGAGGCGATGACCTCACGATACCAGTGCGCCGAGTCCTTGAGGACCCGCCTGCCCGTCGGGTAGTCGACGAAGACGAGGCCGAAGCGGTGTTTGTAGCCGTGAGCCCACTCGAAGTTGTCCATGATCGACCAGTGGAAGTAGCCGTTCACGACCGCGCCCTCGGCGATCGCCCGGCGGAGCTCGATCAGGTGGCGCGCCATGAAATCGATGCGCTGCGGGTCGTGCACCTTCCCGTCGAGCGAGATCCAGTCCCGGGTGGACAGGCCGTTCTCGGTGATCACGATGGGCCGCTTGTACCGCTCGTAGAAGAACCTGGGCCCCCAGTAGAGGCACTCGGGGGTGACCGACCACTCGAACGCGGTGATCGGGTGCCCCACCGGGTGGGGCACCACCTCGGCTGCGCCGTTCGCCCCGGCGCGCACCGGGACTCCCCAGTAGACGTTCACGCCGCAGAAATCGACCGGCTGGGCGATGATCTCCATGTCACCGCTCCGGACCTCGGGGAGCTCCTTCGCGAACAGGCGGAGCCCGTCCTCGGGATACCTGCCGAAGAACACGGGATCCATCCACCACGTGTTGGTCCACGTGGTCCGACCGTTCACCGACCACGTGGCCGCGCGCGCCGCCTCCAGATCCTCCGGCGACGAGGACGCGGGGTATTTGACCTGCGCGACGGGCGCATAATAGACGTTGCATTTCCCGGGGCTCGACGCGCGGATGGCCTGCACCGACTTGCCGTGCGCGAGCAAGACGTGGTGGCAGAGCCGGAGCACCTCGGCGAAGCGCAGCCGGTCGCCGGGCGCGTGGCGACCCTCGTAGTGGCCGGCGCCGGCGAACACCTGCGGCTCGTTGAGCGTCATCCAGTCCTTCACCCGGTCGCCGAGCTTCCTGACCACGACGCTCGTGTACTCGGCGAACCAGTCGGCGCTGTCGCGGTTCAGCCACCCGCCCTTGTGGTAGAGCGCGAGAGGAAAGTCCCAGTGGAACAGCGTGACATGGGGCTCGACGCCCGCCTCGAGCAGCGCGTCCACGAGGCGATCGTAGAACGCGAGCCCGCGCTCGTTGACGGCGCCCGTGCCCTCCGGGAGGACGCGAGGCCACGAGATGCTGAGTCGATAAGCGCGGAGGCCGATGTCGCGCATGAGGGCGACGTCCTCAGGGTACCGGTGGTAGTGGTCGCACGCGACGTCGCCCGTCTGGCCGTTCCACACGGCGTCCGGCTTCTTGCAGAACATGTCCCACACGGACGGCCCCTTGCCGTCCTCGTACGCGGCGCCCTCGATCTGGTACGACGCCGCGGCGGCGCCCCACAGGAACCCTTCCGGAAAGCCCTCTTCGCTCTGCTGTCGCGTCATGGTGGCCGCCACCATACCAAAGGCGGCCGAGCTCCGGCACCGCGGCGTCAGCCGGCGTCGCGCGCCTCGTAGCCGGCCTCGCGCACGGCCGCGAGGAGGGCCTCCTCCGTCGCGCTCCCCTCGACGACCGCCTCTCCACGCTCGAGGCTCACCTCGCTCACCCGCGTCACGCCAGGGACCTTCGCGAGCGCCTTCGAGACCGCCTGGACGCAGTGGCCGCACGTCATCCCTTCGATAGCGATTCTGTGCATCTCCCCCCCTATGCCCGCTCGAGGTGGCAGCGTCAACGAGGGCACGCGGCGCGCCAGCGCGGAGCGCCGTCGATGCAAGAGTCCTCCGGAACCGCCCAGGAGGTGGCCTCTCCAGCGCTCTCCGGCGCTCCGCTGCTGCGTGGTTGCGCCAGCTGCATCGGTCGCGTCGGTCGCGTCGGTCGCGTCGGTCGCGTCGGTTGCATCGGTTGCACCGCCCGCGTCCCGGTGATGTTCTCTCGAGCGTGACGGCTCTCGAGCACACGGCGCTTGTCGGCCACGGCGGCGTGCACATCATCGAGGGCGCCGGGGGGACGCGCCGCCATGCGCTCCACCTGGTCAAGCTGGTGGTGCCGGTCGAGGGTCCTCTCGAGATCGAGGCCGAGATCGGGCGGCCGTTCGAGGTGCGCGCGCCCGTGCTCACCGGCGCCGGGGTCGCTCATTCCATCGGATCTCCCGGCGCGACGGTGACGGTCTTCCTGGCGCCCGACGGGCTCGGCGCCGGCGCCCAGGCGGCCGCCCGCGGGCGGGTGCTCGCCCTCGAGGGCGCGCAGGCCGAGCGGGCGCGCGCGGCGGCGCGCGACGTGCTCCGCAGCGGGCTCGATCACGCGGCGACGCACGAGCTCATGAGGACGTGCGCCGCCGCGTTCGCGCCGGGCGGCCCGCCGGCCGATCGCCGCGTGCTCCGCGCCATGCGCCGCCTGACGGAGCAGGCGCCGGGCCGCCCCGCGCTGGGCCCGCTCGCCGCCGCGGAGGGCCTCTCTCGCTCGCGGCTCTCCCACCTGTTTCACGGCGCGTTCGGACACCCGCTGCGCGACTACGTGACCTTCCTGCGGGTGATGACGGCCATCCGGGCGCTCATGGAGGGCACCCCGCTGGCGCAGGCGGCGCTCGCCGGCGGCTTCCACGACCAGGCCCACCTGGCGCGCGCGGTCGTCGCGACGCTGGGCCGCACACCGGGCTCGGTCGCTCGCAGCCACTTCGTACAAGCCACAGCCACGGCCGGGGCCATGGTGATCCCCTGAACCCAAGGAGGATCCATGCCCCCCCGCGCTGTCGGCGCAGCCCGCGTCGCCCTCGGCCTCATCGTCCTGCTCGGCGGCATCAACGGATTCGTGCGCATCGTCCCGGTCCCCGAGCCGCTCCACCCGTTCATCCAGCTGCTCGTCGACAGCGGCTACATCCACGCGGTCAAGGTCGTCGAGATCGCCGCCGCGGTCCTGCTCCTGCTCGACCGCCGCCGCCCGCTCGCGCTCGCGCTGTTATGGCCTGTCGTGGTGAACATCGCCCTGTTCCACCTGCTGCTCGACCCCCGCGCCGGCATCAACGCCGTCATCCTTCTCGGCCTGCTCGGCGCCCTCACCTGGCATGATCGCCGCGCGTTCGCGCCGCTGCTCGCCGAGGGGCGCTCCGGATCGCGCGCCCGCGCGCCGATGGACGGCGACGCGGCGCGCGGAGAGCGCGCCTCGCCCGCCTAGAGCCCGATCACCTACGGCGCGCTGTCCTGGAGCACGCCGTCGGGCACGAGGCGGAGCGAGCGAACCGCGCCCTCGCGCGCGAGCAGGAGGGCGCCGAGCACACCCGCCTCGCTGCCCAGCGGAGAGGCGACGACCGGCACGTCCGCGCCGCGGACGGCGTGGCGCGGCAGCTCCTCTCGCACGCCGGCGAGGAGGATGTCGGGCGCGGCGAGCAGCTCGCCGCCCAGCACGACGAGCTGGGGGTTGAGCAGGTTCAGCAGGACCGCGATGCCGCGCGCGAGCTGCGTGCCCGCCTGGTGGAAGATCGCGCGGGCGCTCTCGTCGCCGGCGAGCGCCGCGCTCGCGATGGCGCTGACGGCGTGCGGGCGAGCGAGCGCGGCGAGCTGGGGTGAGCGCGCCGACGCCGCCTCGGCGGCGCGCCGGAGCGCCATGACCGAGGCGAACGTCTCAAGACATCCGCGGCGCCCGCAGCCGCAAGGCGGGCCGTCGTCCGCAATGCGACAATGGCCGATCTCACCGCTGTACCCCTGCATCCCGAAGAACAGGCGTCCATCGGCGACGAGGCCCGCGCCGACGCCGAGCCCGACGTAAATCCACACATACGACGCCTGCCCCCGCGCCGCGCCGAGCTCCCCTTCCGCCACCGCCGCCGCCTGAGGCAGGTTGTACACAGGCACCTGCATGCGGAGCGCGCGGCTGAGCTCCGCGCGCACAGGGAAGCGCTCCCAGCCGAGGTTGGGCGCAAGCACGCAGACGCCGCTCGGCCGCTCGATGAGCCCAGGCAAGACCGCGCAGGCGCCGCGCAGCCGCTTCCGCGGCACCCCGCTCAGCTGCAGCACCTTTGGCAAGAGCTCGACGATATCGCGGACCGTCCGGTGCGGATCGCGCAGGACGGTGGGCTGCTCCAGGCGCGCCCGCAGCCGCCCGCGGGCATCGGCCACGGCCACGGCCGTCTGCTCGACGCCGATCTCGATGCCTAGGAAGGCGGCGCTGTCGTCGTTGAACTCGAGGAGCCGCGCCGGGCGCCCGCCGCGCGATTCGCTCCCGACATCGCGGACGCTGCCGCTGTCGAGGAGCTCCTCGATGATGGCCGAGACCGTCGGCTTGGTCAGCCCGCTCAACCGCGCGAGGTTCGTGCGGGAAATCGGGCCGTGCTCTTGCACGAGGTCAAGGACGAGGGAGCGGTTGAGCTCCCGAGGGGTGCGGTTGTTCGCCGTCTTGTCGCTGGCACGGACCATTCGAGCAAAACCAGACTTAGCCGTCCTCGTGCAGCAAAAGCAAGGGGGGTCGCAACCGAACTGTCACGAAAGCGCGCGCGGCGAGCGCTCGTGGTCTCCCGCGCTTCCCCGCTCCTCACGCGCGTCACGCGCGCTTCCCGCTCCTCCCCGCCTCTCCGCCACGTCTTCCCGCTTCCTCTCGCTCACCGCGCATCGCCGCCTCGACGCCCCCACCCCGCGGCGCGTCAGAGCTGCTTATGTCAGCATCACAATCGCCGCTGCCCGAGACGGCCACCGCGCAGCGCCCCTCCGGCCTTCCACGTAGCAAACTGCCCCGCTTCGGGGGATGGGCTCCTACAGCCCGCACCTCCGTGTGGCGGAACGCCGCATCGCGCCTTGTGAGGTAGAAACAGGGTGCGCGCGCTCCGCTCGGCGTTCGACCCGCCCGGACCTGGCGATCGCCGCGCTCCCCGCTCCCACGACGCCGCAAAGTTCCGCGGCGGGCGGGCTCATCTCTTCTCGCAGGGAACACCGATTGCAGACGGCCATGAACAACAAGCGGTGGATGACAGACGGCAGACGCTCATCGGCCATCGACGTCCAATGAACGACAAACGGCAAACGCGGGAAGCGAGCAGACATCGAGTCGATGTGCGCAGACGCCGTGGGGCGTGAAGGAGAGCGATCGTCGAGGCGCTGGAGTCCTGACATGCCGACGCACTGTCGTCCCAGGTCGAGCGAGGGCTCGAGGGGTTGGAGGACACGGCGACATCGCGCAGCGACGCTTTGCCCAGCTCGCGCGCGATGCGCAATGCCGAGGAGACGCCCGGAGCGCCGGGCGGCATCCTCACGAGGAGTTTTCACGATCATGAAGATGGCAGACGTTCTGGGTGCAGTGTTCGCTGTGACGCTCGCCGCCTGCACGGCGACATCCGATGAGGTCGCTGATGCAGAGGAGACCGGGGCCGACGAGGGCGCGCTCGGGGTGAGCGACGTGGCGGCTGCACCGGCGACTTCCGAGCACGAGAGCCGCTTCAGCCTCGCGCGGCCCGGCGCCATGTGCGGGGGCATCGCCGGCATACGCTGCGCGGTGGGCCTCTATTGCGACTTCGCCCCCGAGGCGAACTGCGGCGCGTACGACCGGAGCGGCACGTGCGCGCTCATGCCCGACGCGTGCCCGCAGGACTACGATCCGGTGTGCGGCTGCGATGGCCGCACGTACAGCAACGGCTGCGTCGCGGCCACGGCCGGCGTCTCGGTGAGGAGCGCGGGGGAGTGCGGCCCCACGATCGTGGGGGTCGGCGAGAGCTGCGGCGGCTTCACCCTCGGCGGGCCGCGCGTGTGCGGCGAGGGGCTCTACTGCAAGTACGCGCCTTCCGCGATCTGCGGGCGCGCGGACGCGTCCGGCAGATGCGCGGAGAAGCCCGATGTCTGCACGAAGGAGCTCGCGCCCGTGTGCGGCTGTGACGGCCAGACGTACGCCAACGCGTGCACGGCGGCCGCGAGCGGCACCTCCGTCGACGCGCGGGGCGCGTGCGTGGACGCGCCGATCGAGTGAGCGAGATCGCCGCCCCGCTCCGCGGCTGCTCGAGCGCGAGGAGCGCGGGCGGCGCGCGGTCACGGCTTCTTCTCGACGGATTGCACGTCGAGCTGGATGAACTGACCGTTGAACGGCTGGGGCGCCGGGGGGACGCCGTCCACGACCAGGTGCTTGAAGTTGGTGATGCTGATGTCATTCGGGTCCTCGCCCTTGAAGGACACCTTGGCTCCGCCCCGGATCGGAATGGTCTTCGTGTGGTCGATCTTGAACGTGTCGTGCCCCACGTTGGGGCTGTCGTTGAGCCAGTAGACCTCGGCCGGGTCGGAGACGGAGATGCTGTAGCGGTTGTACTCCCCGTGGTCGGGTGCACCGCCCACGCGGAAGTGCATGCCGTCCGACGTGCCGCCCTTGTAGGTCTCCGGCTCGACGACGCCGCGGAGCCGGACGGTCACCAGATAGACCGTGTCGGGCGAGCCGCCGAACGTCTTTGTCGCGTCGACCTGCGCCGAACACGCACACTCGTCGCTGTTGCCCGGGTCCCGGTCGCACGGCATCTCCCAGCGGAAGCCGTCGATGCTGTCGGCCGCGGCGAGCAGGTTCTCTTCTTCGCCGCCGCCGCTGCCGCCGACCCCGCCGCTGCCGCCGCTGCCGCCGCTGCCGCCGGCCCCGCCGCTGCCGACGGAGCTCGCGCTGCTGGAGGCGCTCGCGCTGCTGGAGGCGCTCGTGCTGGCTGCCGTCGAGGCTCCCCCGCCCGAACCCGCAGCGCCGGTCGTGCTGGCGCTGGCCTGGTCGTCCGCGGGCGGGTCGTAATCGGAGCCGCAGGCGAGAAGGACCATCATCGCAGGAACCACGATCAAAGAGATTCTCATTTTACACCAGTCCGGCGAGGGCGCCGGCAGTTGAGGCTCGGGACGCGAAACGTCGTTGCCTTGGTATCACGGCTCGTTCGCGTGGCCATGTCAGGGTCGTGAGCGGTCCGGTGCACTACCGGACGAAGCCAAAGGAGGACGTGCGGCCGACAATGTGAACGTTCACATGACGGGCGTCAACGCGAATCGACCGACCCGCGGGGTTCCTCGAGCGTGCGGGGGAGCGCGGACCGAGGACATGCGGACATGGGCGTGCGCTCGCGGTAGGATGCCATGGCGCCCGGGGCGCCGCGATCCGCCGCGCCGCCTTCGCGCTTTGCAGCGAGGTTGAACGTGAGATCCTGGATCTCTGCCCGTCGAATCCTGTGCGTCCTCCTGCTCGCGCCGCTCGTCCTCGGGATGGGCATCAGCGAGCAGGAGTTCCTGTGCGAGAACGCGGCTGCGCATCTCGAGGAGTGCTGTCCGTCGTTCTCCGCGACTCCCGCGCTCTGCCGGCAGAACGTCGGCTGCAACGGGGACGAGGAGCTGTGGCTCACGGCCGACGAGAGCCGGTGCATCCAGGACAGGGAGTGCGGCGACCTCGTCGCGAGCAACGTCTGCGAGCAGGCCGCCACGCGCATGAAGCTCGCCGAGGGCGGGAGCACGGGCGTCGCGCGCCCGGTGGTGTGCCAGTGAGGCGGCGTATCCGCTCATCGAGGCGACGATGGGGCGTCGCGGCCGCGCTCTCCGGGCTCCTCGCCCCCGCCCTCGCCAGCGCGCAGGCGCCGCAGCCTCCTCCGGGGGCGCCCGCTCTCGAGGGCCCGGAGGGGTGGAGGCGCGGCTTCGGCGCCAAGTTCTACGCCGGGGGCTCGTGGCAAAGCTTCTATTCCCTCGCCATCTATGGAGCGAGCTTCGGCGCCGCCGCCGGGGGCACGCTCGAGCACGTCGCGCTCTGGGGAGGGTGCGAGGGCTTCGTCGGCGTCACCGAGTTCGGCCTCCCCGCGCGCATGATCCGCCCGAGCTTCGCGGTGGAGACCCACCTCGGCGATTTCCGGCTCGGCGGAGGCGCTGGCATGCTCGTGCTCGCGGTGACCCGCGCGACGTCAACGTCGTCGATGACCTCCGCGGCGTTCGGGTTCAGCGGGCACCTGAGCTACGACCTCGTCACCCTCGATCAGCACGCGATCTACCTCGAGGCTCGGATGAACGTCGATCTCGCCTCGGCGATCCTCTGGGGGCCCTCGGGAGCCCTGGGCTTCCGCTACTAGTTCTACCTACCAGGAGTCCGCCCAGGGATCCGGAGAGATATTTCAACGCAAAGACGCAAAGGCGCAAAAATACGAGAGATTTATTCTTTTTGCGCCTGTGCGCCTTTGCGTTGAAATCTCTTTTCGCACGCGAGGCAGATCGCTGGCAGGATTTCAAACCCGCGCAACCAGCGACGGCCTTGGGCGCCGCGGCGCTACGGCTCTCCGCCGCCGGCGCTCCCCTCGCCGTGCCGGTGCACCCGCGCCCGCCGCTCCCGGTTCCTCGCCACCTTCGCCGCGCGGCTCGCCATGAGCTCCGGCGACGGCTTGCGCCCCAGGTGCGGCGCCTGCTCCGCGTGGTGCTCGTCGAACGACCCCGGCTCGCTGCCGAGCTCGAAGATCGCGACCTCCCGCTGGCCCCGCTCGCCGAGGCGCAACGGCATCACCGCCGCGCCGATCCCCGCCCCGACGTAGACCGCCCCCTGGCCGGGCTCCCCCCGCTTGCGCGTGCCGTAGAGCCCGTGAATGTACCGGTGCCCCGCGATCTTGCCGATCGAGAGCTCGTTCAGGCGCGCGACCGTCACCTGGCCCGCGTGCGTGTGGCCCGACAGCACCAGCGGGATGCCATGGCGCCAGAGCCCGTCCGCCTCCTCGGCGATGTGCGAGAGGCCCAGCGTCGGCAGGTCGCGCCGCACCCCCTTCACCGCCTTCTCGAGCGACGCATGGCCGGTATACGCGTCGTCGAGCCCCACCACCTGGAGCCGCTCATGGCCCAGCGTGATCACCGTGCTCGCGTTGCAGAGCACCGCGGCGCCGCCCCGCTCGAGCGCGCGCTTCACCGCGTCGGCGCCCGACCAGTGATCGTGATTCCCCAGCACGGCGATCACCGGCGCCTCGAAGCCGCGCACCACCTCTTCCAGCTGATCGAGGTAGAGCTGGCTGTGACACACGAAATCGCCCGTGAGCACGACGAGATCGGGCCGCTGCAGGTTCGTCAGCGCGACGGCCGCGCGCTGCACCCGCACCGACGTCACGCGACCGACATGCTGATCCGTCAGGTGGGCAATCCGGAGCGACGACACCTGATCGAGGTAGGCCGCCGGCCCCGCGAAGCGCCGGAGCCGAATCCCCATGGTCGGGTCCGCCCCCTCGGGCGCTGGCGCCCCCCCGGAGGCGCCAGCGCCTCGCGTGAAGAGCCTCCGCCACCGCTCCCTCGCAGGTACTGCGCTGCTCACGATGGCCGAGTGTAAGGGTGAGGCCGAGTGGCCGCCACCTTTTCTTTCGTCGAAGACGCCTTGACACCTCGGTTCAGCGGAGCGCAGCAATCTGTCTACATGGGTTACATGGGCGACTTGAACGCCGTGATCGTCGCCATCCGCCAGGACGCACGCGGGGACAGCGCCGATCTTGGAAAACTCCGCGCTCGTGCGACTCAGGCATCCATCATAGCGCCCGAGCTCGTCGGATCAGGTCGCGATCGATGGATGCCAGGGTAGGACAGCCGGCGAGCGCCATGGCGATCGAGAGCTCATCGCGCAACCCCGCGAGCACGCGCGCGACGCCCTCGCCGCCGAGCGCGGCGAGTCCCCACAGGACTGGGCGTCCGACCAGCACCGCGCGGGCGCCGAGCGCGATGGCCTTCAGCACGTCGGTACCCCACCGGATACCGCCGTCCATCAGCACCAGGCACCTCCCGGCGACCGCCTCGGCGATCGCCGGGAGCACCTCGATCGTCGCGGGGGCGCCGTCGAGCTGCCGCGCGCCGTGGTTGGAGACGACGACGCCGGCCGCGCCCGCTTCGAGCGCGCGGACCGCGTCGTCGGGCCTGACGATGCCCTTGAGCAGGAGGGGGAGCCTCGTGAGCGAGGCGAGCCACCCGACGTCGCGCCACGTCAGCGAGGCGTCGTGTCGCGAGGCCACGTAGGACGCGAGCAGAGAGCCCCGCTCCTCGGCCGGCGCGGCCGACGCGGCGTCGACGAGGTTCGCCATCACGAGCCCCTCGGGCAGCGCGAAGCCGTTGCGTACGTCCGCTATCCGGCGGCCGAGGACCGGTGTGTCGACGGTCAGCATGAGCGCCCGGTAGCCGGCGGACTCGGCCCGCTCGACGAGGGCGCGCGTGAGGCCGCGATCCTTGTGGACGTAGAGCTGGAACCACTTCGGCCCTGAAGACGCGTCCGCGACCGCCTCGAGGCTCGTCGTCGAGAGGGTGGAGAGCGTGAAGATGGTGCCGAGCTCGGAGGCCGCCCGCGACGAGGCGATCTCGCCGTCGGGGTGCGCGAGGCGCTGGTAGGCCGTCGGCGCCACGAGGATGGGGAACGGCACCCTCGTGCCGAGCACCGTCGTGCTCATGTCCCGCTCGGCCACGTCGACGAGGACGCGGTGATGGATCTCGAGGCGGCGGAAGGCGCGCCGGTTCTCGCGGAGCGTGCGGCCCTCGTCGGCGCCCGATCGGTAGTAGTCATAGGCCATCTTCGACAGCCGGGCGCGCGCTGCGCGCTCGAAGTCGTCGACGGTGAGCAGCGACGGGGCGGGGCGAGGGTCTTGCACGGTGTTCTCCTGGAGATCCCGGCGGCGGGTCCGCCCGCAGGGGGCGGTCATCCTACCAGCTGGCCCCGCGACGAGCCGGCCGGCGAGCGCGCTTCCCCGCAGCCAGGGCGCGGTCGCGGCGCCCGTGTGCGCTCGGCCGCGCCGCGCGAGGGGCGCGGCCACCACCGGGCCTCCGGGCGGCCGCGCTCGAGCAGGGGGCGCAGGCCTCGGGCTCAGTTGCAGGCGGGGAACTGCGCGCTCGCGGGCTGGTTTCCGGCCTTGAGCTCCAGCATCGCTTCCACGGTGGAACCGTTGATGTCGGTGACGCGGACATGGTACGGCGCATTCCCCATGTTGCCGTCGCCGACGACGAAATAGTTGTACGGCTCCCGCGTGGCCGTCTTCCACGTGCCGTTGATCTCCACCTCCAGCTTCTCGATCGGGTGCGCGTGCCCCTCGACGAGGATCTGGTTCCAGTTCTTGTTTGTCGGCTCCTTGAGCCGGAAGGAGACTGCACCCGTCGTCGGGCACGGGATGTACCGCCACGAGATCTTCCCCGCCGCGCCGCCGTGGGTGGTCCCCAGATACCCCTCGCGCTCTTCGCCGATCTTGAGAAAGGCGTTCTTGCTGAGATCGATGTGGCCCGCAGTGCACTTCGGGTTCGTGGCGATCGGGCACTGGTCCACGACCATGGCCTGCACCTTGCGCCCGTCGTCCCGGGAGACCTCGACGCACGCGCCGCACATCGCCGCCGCGTTGTAGTCGGCGGTGTTCATGGCGGCGAAGAACTTGCCTCCTTCGAACGGGACGTGCCCGACGACGTCCGGGTTGCGCCCTACGATCGGATAGCTGCAGTTCACCTCGGTCGAGCCCATGTCGAGCGTGTAGAAGGTGACGGAGCCGTTCTCGTACGCCGCGGGATAATCGCAGCTCACCGCCTGCTCGCCGCCGGTCGCCGCCGTCGTGGTGGTCGCGCCGGTGGCCGTCTCGCCGGGCTCGCCGCTGCTCGTCGACGTGGCGCTGCTCGTCGTGGAGCCGCCGGAGCCAGCGCCCGCGCCCGTCGTGACGCCGCCGCCCCCTGCCCCTGCGCCGCTCCCGGCGCCGGCGCCGACCGCGCCCGCGCCACCCGGCCCGCCGGCGGCGGACGAGGCGCTCTCGGCGGTGCCGGCGTCACCGCCGCCGCCGTCGCTGCAGCCGGCGACGCCAAGCGCGATCAGCGACACGAGCGGCCATGAAATGCCCTTGGGCAGATAACCTAGCTTCATCTCGACTCCTTAAGATTTACGATAGGGATGGATTCGCGAATCCACGCGGTTGGCTTATCACGGCCCCGCGGCGCGCTGCTCGATGAAGGTGCCGGCCGGCGTCGTGTACGCGATCCATAGCGAGCCGCCGCGATCCGCCTCGATCGCCACGTGCTTGAACGACTTGCCCTCCACCGCGACGCAGCGCGGGTGAAACCGCCCTTCGCCGTCGAGCTGCCCGAGCTCGAGCGCGTGGCGCGCCCCGGGCTCGCGCGAGACGGGTCGGACCCGGGCCACATGGATCGGCGAGACGCCCTGCGTGGCCGCGATCGGCGCGGGGCTGAGCCCGTTCGGGTAGAGCGACCAGACCGCCGGCATGTCGTCGCGCGGCGCCTCGTCGATGCGGATCGCCGCCATGCCGAACGCCGAGATGTCCTTGGCCGCCGGCAGCAGCACGTACGCAGGCCCGGCGGCGCCGATGGCGAGCGCGCCGCCCATCCTCGATTCCCCCGCGTCGCCGACGAAGACGACCGCGTCGGGGCCGAGCTCGAGCTTGCCTTCCGCGGTGAGCCCCAGCGTGCGGGCGTGCACCGGCGTCAGCGCCGAGCGCGCGTCGATGTACATCGCCAGCGCGCCTCCCTTCCAGGGCGACAGCGCGACGAAGGTGGCGCCGCTGCCCTCCTCCGAGAGCGGCACGGCGGCCCTGTCGTCGAGCACCGCGAAGGCCTGCGTCACGGCGCCCTCGCTCGTCTTCCGATCCGAGAGAAAGGCGAGCAGCGTGTGCCCTCCGGGCAGGGCGACGGCGGAGATCCCCGTGCCGCGGCGCCCGGCGCCGATGGGCGGTCCCTCGCCGCCGCCGAGCGGGGTCCTCCGGATCGTGCCGCCGTGATCCATGCAGTACACGAACCGAGAGGCCACCGCGCACGCCGGCCACGAGGCGCGCTCTGGATCGCCGCTGCCATCCCCGGCGTCGGGCGCGGCCTCCGCGGGCGGCGAGCCCGGCGCGGTGAGCCCGCCGAACGACGGCGCGACGTGCTGCGCCACGCCGTCGCGGTTGAAGATCACCCGGAAGTCCGCGCGCTCCGCCTCGTCCGGAGACCACAGCAGCGCCGGCCCCCGGAGCGTGAGCGAGAGCGGCCCTCGGCGCAGCTTGCAGCCCGCGCCCAGCGCGGCGGCGTCCGGAGCTGCCGCGTCTGGAGCTGCCGCGTCTGGCCCTGCTGCATCTGCCGCTGCTGCGTCCGGTGCCGCTGCGTCCGCCACCCCCGCGTCCATCGACGGCGCGCTCGGGGCGCTTGCCTCGCTCGCGGCGGGCGCAACGGAGGGCGCCGGCGCGGCAGCACCCGCGTCGGGCGCCAGCCCGGCGCCCGGCGTACCCGAACCGTCACGGCAAGCGGCGAGCGCCGCCAGCACGAGAAGGCGCGCGCGCAGGGGGGGATAGCTCACCACCGCAGCCCGACTCCGAGCAGGGCCAGGATGTTCCCCGAACGCATGCGAAAGCTATCGGGCGGACGGCGTGTAGCGTCAACCCGGGAAGCATCGCCGGATGCCGTGTCGGCCCGTGGAACCCATGGGGAATCCACGCGAAGAGCGAAGGATGGTGTTCTCATCACCTCTGGCGAGCCGGTCGCGCGAAGAAGAAGAGCGTTATGGCGGATCGAACGATCCCAAGACGTCACTGCCTGAGCTGCCTCCCTGAGGCGCATGATCCTATCGAATCGTTCGAGAAAGCCGGCGCGCGCGGCGACACCGGCGCTCCAGCGCCGGGGAGCTCGACGGTGAACGTGGCGCCGGCGCCGGGCGCGCTCTCGACACGGATCGAGCCGCCGTGCGCCTGCGCGATCTGGCGGCTGATGTAAAGGCCTAGCCCCAGCCCGCCGTAATGCCGGTCGGACACGGCGCGCTCGAAGCGATCGAAGATCCGCTCCTGGCGCGCCGGGTCGACGCCGATCCCGTGATCCTTCACGGACAACCGCGTTGTCCCGGCCTCCTCGCCGAGCACGATCTCGATGGGCTTGCCCGCGCCGAACTTGATCGCGTTGGCGACGAGGTTCGTGACAATCTGGTCGACGCGGGAGCGATCCCAGAGGCCCACGTTCCGGCCGCTGGTCCTCAGCGAGACCGAGCACCCGGCGCGCGCCAGATCGAGCTCGAACCGCGCGATCACGTCGCGCACGACCGCACCGAGGTCGACCTCCGCGACGTCGAGCGAGACCCGATCCGTGTCGATCCTCGAGACCTCGAGGAGCTCGCTGTTCAGGCGGGCCAGGCGCATGGCCTGCCGCAGCGCGCGGTCGACCTGCCTGCCCATCGCCGGCTCGTCGCAGGGCCGACCCGAGCGAAGGCTCCGATCCATGGCCTCGAGCGAGAGCGTGAGCGACGTCATCGGCGTGTTGAGCTCGTGCGTCGCCACGGTCAGGAACTCGTCCCGCATGCGGATGGCCTCCTGGGCAACGCGGTACAGCCGCGCATTGTCGATCGCGAGCGCGGCCCTGTGCGCCACGTGCCGGACGAGCTCCAGGTCGGCCTCCCCGTAGCGGCGCCCCGGCGCGGACGAAACGACGCTCAGCGCCCCGATCGGCCGTCCCCGCGCCATGAGCGGCACCGCGATGGCGCTCTGCACCCCGAGCTCGCGGATGAGCCTCGCATGCTCGTCGTCTTCGCAGTATTTCCGGAGCTCTTCCTCGCAGCACCCGGATATCAGCAGCGGCTCACCACACCGCAGCGCCCTGGCCGCCGGATGGGGCGAGTCCAGGGCAGGAGAATACCGCCGCCGTAGCTGCTCGAGCAGCGGTTCCTTCGCAGGATCCGTGTGCGCCCAGATGCTTCGCCGGATCTGCTCGCCTTCAACGACGTCGGTGATGCACCAGTCGCAGAGCGATCGCACCGCGAGCCGCGCGACACGCGCCAGCGTCTCCTCGTAATCGAGCGACCCGGAGAGGATCTCCCCGGCCTCGGCCAGGAAGGCCGCACGCCGCTCCGCCGCCTCGGCCCCGGTCCTCGCGGCGTGTTCCTTGGAGAGAAGCCGCGCGTTCTCCAGGGAAATCGCGGCCTGCGCGGCGAGCAGCGACAGGGCGGTGAGCCGCTCCGGCGGGAACGCGCCGGCGAGGAGGTCGTTCTCGAGATAGAGCAGGCCTGCCACCTCCGCCTGCCTCAGGATGGGCATGCAGAGGACCGATCTGGGCTTGTGCCGCGCGAAGTACTCGTCGCCGGAGAACTTGCCGGCGAAAGCCTCGGTAGGACTCAGGATGACGCGCTCCTTCGTTCGTTGCGCGTAACGGACGAGCGACATGGGGACGCGCTGTGGAGCGCCTTCCGAAGAGCACGGGAGGAGGGTCTTCACCTCCCCGCTCTCCTCCAGGATGGCCTCGGCTCCGATGGAGAGGCGCTCGTCCTGATACAGGACGAGACAAGCTCGCTGCGCGCCGCCCTGCTCGAGGACCACCGTGAGCAGCGTCCTCAGGAGCTTGTCGAGGACGATCTCGCCCGAGATGGTCTGGGACGCCTTGACCATCGAGAGCTGATCGAGCTGCTCGAACCGCGTTGCAAAGGAGGCGGTCGGGGCGAGCGGCCTCGCGTCCCAGAGACGCGGATTCTGCTGATCGATGTGCCGGACCTTGCCGTCCGCCCCCCAGCGGACATAGCAGGCGCGGGCCTCGCGGAGGTAGGTGTCGGCGATCAGCTCGAACCGTCGCTCGCGGTAGAACCCCGACGCGATCTCGTAGGCCAGCGCCTCGTCGTGGACGAAGCCGCTCGCGCGCGCAGCGCCGATCGCCTGCTCGTAGAGCTGGGCCGCGTCGTCCCATGCGCCGCGGAGGCGCGCGATCTCGGCGCCGATCAGCGCCGCCCGGTCGCCGAAGTTCTCGGGGCAGCTCTCCGCCCAGGTGTCGATCTGCCTCTGGTGGGCGGCGAGCGCCTCGAGGTGCAGGCGCCGCTCGGCGGCGACCGCCGCGCGGCAGCGCGCCGCACGCACGAGCGCTCCATAGAAGTGGTACTCGGCCACCTCGAAGAACGAGCCGGACGTCCAGAGGAGCGGCCGCGCCTTCTCGGCGGCCTCGAGCGAGCCGTCGAGATCGCCCGCGTGGAAGCGCGCTTGCAGCTTGCGTATCCAGTACCAGCAGGCGGCGATCGCGAGGCGCGGATCGCCCTCCAGGCGCTGCTCGAACCGGCGCTCGTCGAAGTCGGCGTCGTTGAACGAGGAGGGATCGGGCAAGAGGCCCCGGAGGGCCCGGATGAGCCTGAGCTGCGCGGTGACGATGTCGACCTCGAGGCCGAACCGCGCCCGCTGCACGAAGTCGAGCGCGCGCTCGGCCTCTCTCTGCACCTCGCAGAGGGGCTCTCCCGCGGCGAGGAGGATCGTGATCAGGCAGCTCTTGTTGTACGACGCATACGTGAGGTCCCCGGTCTCCTGCCCCGCCTCGAAGCCCCGTCGCAGGAGCTCGACGCCGGTGCGCATGTGCCTCACCCACGGGTTGACCCGGTGCCCGAAGCCCAGGTAGACGCGGGATTTGAAGCGCAGGGCCCCGCGGCGCTCCAGCAGGTCGAGGCCGAGCCTGGCGAACCGGTAGGCCATGCGGTAATCGCCGAAGCGCGGCCCGAGGAGCATGCCGAACCAGGTGTACGCGAGGCATGATGCGTCGCTATTGCCATGCTGGAGGCTGAGGTTCGTCATGCGCGTCACGACGAGGCAATTCAGGTTCGCGTCCGTGAACAGGGCCGGCGACTGCGCGTGGGTCAGGACCTCGAGAATCGCGCGGCACTCCGGGTCCGTCATCCGAGGTGAGTCGATGAGATCCTCGACCGGACGGCTCCCGAGCAGCTCCCAGACTCGCTCGTATTCCTTCCGTACCTCCTCGTCCGTGGGGTGCGGCGACCACGCGATGCCGACGCGGCGGAGGTAGTCGAGGCCCACGTCGACGCCGCGATCGCTGCGGTCCATGGTCGTGTAGAGGCCGAGGCGCACGCACGTGACGGAGCCCAGATCGACGAGGCTCGCGGCGCGGCGCGAGAGCGCCGAGAGCCGCTCCTCGGCCGACGAGAGATCGCCGGTGAGGTACTCGCACTCGGCCCGATGGAGCTCGAGCTCGAAGGTGAGCTCGTACCGTCGCTCCCAGCAATCCTCCGGGAGCAGCGCCCTGCCGACGGCGAGATACCTCAGCGCCAGAGCGCAGGCGTTCGACCCCCTGGCCCGCTTGCCCGCGATGAGGTTGAGCTCGGCCACCCGCTCGCGCTCCGCCCGTGAGCTGATCAGCGGAGCGCCGCGGTCGAGCTGATTGACGATCTCGAAGATCTTCTCCTCGACCTCCTCCGGCGCCGCGCGCGACGCGAGCAGCCGGCCGACTCCGAGGTGCATCGCCGGCCGCTCGTCTTCGGGGATGAGCGAATAGGCGGCCTCCTGGACCCGGTCATGGAGGAACCTGTACGAGACGTCCCTGCGCAGGACCAGCCCCGCGCGGACGGCATCCCAGAGGTCCGCGTGTGTCTCCTCCACCGATCTTCCGCGGACCATCGCGAGGAGGTCGACGTCGGCGGTGCTTCCGAGACAGGCGAGGTGCTTCAGCGACTCCTGGGTGCCCGGAGGGAGCCGCACGAGCTTGCCGACCATCAGGTCGATCACGTTGTCCGTGAAGCCCTTTTGGCGGATCTTCGCCACGTCCCATCGAAAGATCTCGGCGCGGTCGTCGAGCTCGATGAGCCGCTCCTCGTGCAGCGCGGTGAGGAACTGGATCGCGAAGAAGGGGTTGCCGGCCGTCTTCTCGTGGACGAGGGCCGAGAGCTGCGCGGCGTCCTCGCTGCGGCAGCGGAGCGCGTCGCCGACGAGCGCGCCCAGCTGCTCCCGGGAGAGCGGGCCGAGCACGATGTCCGAGACGCGCGCGCCGTCCTTTCGCGCCTTGTCGAGCGCCACCATGAGCGGGTGCGAGGGCGTCACCTCGTTGTCGCGGTACGCGCCGACGAAGAGGAGGTGGCGCACCTCGGGGTGGGTCACCAGATCCTGGAGGAGCCCGAGGCTCGCGGGGTTGGTCCACTGGAGATCGTCGAGGAAGAGCACGAGCGGGTGCTCCTTCCGGGCGAACGCCCCGATGAAGCTCCGGAACACGACGCGGAACCGGTGCTGCGCCTCGGCCAGCGGGAGCTCAGGGACCTGCGGTTGCCGACCGATGACGAGCTCGAGCTGCGGGATGACGTCCACGATGAGCTGTCCGTTGGGCCCGAGCGCGTCGAGCAGCCGCTGCCGGAAGGCCGCGATCCGGTCCTCCGGCTCGGCGAGGATCTCGCACACGATCTCCCGGAAGGCCTGGACGAGCGTGAAGTGAGGGACGCCGCGTTTGCATCGTTCGAACTTCCCCGAAAGAAACAGGGCTCGTTCCCGGATGATCGGCTTGCAGAGCTCGTGGACCAGGGCCGACTTTCCGCTGCCGGAATAGCCGGAGACCAGGACGAGCTCGGGGGCTCCCGTGTCCGCGACGCGCTCGAACGCGCGCCGCAGGGCGCTCACCTCGCGCTCGCGGCCGTAGAGCTTCTGCGGGAGCTGGACGCGGCCGGAGACGTCGCGCTCGCCCAGGGAGAACGGCTCGATCCTGCCGCACGCTCGGTGCTGCGAGAGGCACCGCTCGAGGTCGTGCCTGAGGCCGCGGGCGGTCTGGTAGCGATCCTCCGCCATCTTGGCGAGGAGCTTCAGGACGATCGCCGAGAGGACCTCGGGCACCCCCGGGACGACCGCGGAGGGAGGCGGCGGGGCGAGGGCGACGTGGCAATGCACCCACTCGAGCGGATCCCGCGCCTCGAACGGCAGGCGCCCCGTGAGCATCTGGTAGAATGTGACGCCGACCGCATAGAGATCTGCGCGGCAGTCGACCGCCCGGTTCATTCGCCCCGTCTGCTCCGGAGACAGGTACGGCAAGGAGCCTTCGATGAGCCGGGGAGTCCCCACCGGGGGCTGCTCGCGCGGGAGCCGGGAGGCAAGACCGAAGTCGGCGAGCTTCACCTCGCCAGTGGTCGCGTTGACGAGGATGTTCTGGGGCTTGAGGTCCTTGTGGAGGATGTCCCGCTGGTGGAGCTCCGCCACGCAGGTGACGAGGCGGACCGCGAGCTCGAGGAACCGCCCGGCGCTCATGGGCGCGTCGATGACGATGAGGCGATCGAGCGACTCGCCGCCGAAATCCTCCATGACGAGCGCCGGCAGCCCCTCGAACGTCTCCAGGGCGAGCGGCTCGACGAAGGCCTCGTGGCGGAGCGTCTTGCCGATCGTGTACTCGCGCCGGAGGCGCTCGATGTCCTGCGAGCAGCCGCTCCTCGGGTCGATGACCTTCAAGATCACCGGCCGGCCATCGGCGTTCCGGACCGCGCGAAGCAGGCGAGTTCTGCCGCCCTCGTGGAGGGTCCCGGAGATCGTGTATAGGCAGGGAGCGCGCATCTCCTCGGGCAGCCTCACGAGGACGACACGCCTCGAAGCGCCGGCGCCGGTCGGCCGGGTGGAACATCGGTATCGTCGGCAAACCCCGAATTGCCGAGCCCGTGTGCCGCCCCGAGGGGACTCAGCCACACGATCGGCCTGCGCGCGCGCGCGCGGCTCCCGCCGGACACCGCGCCGCCGGCCCCATGCTCCCGCGATCGTACCAACGTCAGGTCCCTCCCGTATCGATATCGTATCGATACCACGACAACCCCGCTGCGCTCGTCCCTGGGCGGCCGGCGCCCGGCAGGAGGGGATTCATGAAGCGATCGGTCGGCTGCTCGGGCCGCGGGATCACCGGACGGGCGGGCCGGCGCCGGAGATGTCCGTCACCCGCGCGCCGCGGAACCTCGGAGTCACACGCCGGCCCTCCAGAGGAGCTACGGGCGCGCTCCGCGCCGAGCGCCGCCCGCCGCCGCGGCCGGGCTTACTGCTCGAGCACCGTGATCGACCGGTCCCAGTACGACGCGACAACCGCCCGCGCGCCGTCCTTCGAGACCGCCACGGCGCACGCGCCCTTGCCCGTGGGCAGCGACGCGACGACCCGCGGCGGGTCGCCCGCGATGACCGCGACGCCGCTGCCGACAGGCGGCCACTGGGTCCCGCCGAGCGCCACGAAGAGCGTCTTCCGGTCGGGCGACGTCACGCCCGTCAGCGGCACCCCGCGGAGCGGGAGCGTGCTCTTCACCTCCATCGTCGACAGGTCGATGACGCTCGCGGTCCGCGCCTCGGCGTTGAGCGTGATGCCGTACCGGTCCTCGTCGAGCAGAAAGCCCGCGGTCGGCCCGACGCCGACGGGCGTCTTCCTCGTCTCGGTCACCCCGGCGACGCTCAGCAGGATCGCCGTGTTGGACAGCCGATCAGGGAAGAACACGGCGCCGCCGTCCCTCGTGATGTCGCCCTCGCGCGGCTCGCGCCCGACCGCGATGCTCCGCCGGGTCGCGCCGAACGGCGACTCGCTCGGATCGAACAGGTCGATCCACGCGCCCGCCGGCCGGCCCGCGTGCGTCAGCGCGCCGAGCGCCGCGATGTAGGGGCGCCCCTCGGCCTGCACGAGGAACAGCTGCCCCGTGGCGTGCGGGAGCGTGATGTTCGCGAGCCGCACCCCCGTCGGCAGCTCGAACTTCGTCACGCGCTTCGTGTCCGTCGTCGCCGCGACCACCGTCCTGCCGTCCGGCAGCGCCACGATGTCGCCCGGCGTCCGGCCGACGTCGAGCAGGACCGGATCGCGATCCCACGCGGTCGTGTCCATCACCGGGATCCGCGCGGCGTCCTCGTGCCGCAGCACCGCGACGTAGCGGTCGAACAGGAGCCGGATGTGGTCGCCCTGCGCCGGCATCGACGCCTTGTGGATGAGCTCGCCGCTCTGGAGCTTGTACTCGCGCAGCGAGGCGTCGTCGGCGCTGACGTAGATCGACGCGCCGCTCGGGTTGAAGACCACGTCGAGCGGGTGCACGTCCCCGATCCGGAACTCGCGGGCACGCCAGCGGCCCTTCTGCTCCGCCGGGGGCGGCGCGGGCTCGGCGGCGTCGGGGCCGAACGCCGCGGGATCCGGCGCGTCGTCAGGCGTGTCGCGCGCGGCGCGCGAGGCGGCGCCCTCCGGCGCGAGCGCGGTCAGCGGCGGCGCCTCCCCGACGGGCGACTTCAGGCTGGTCAGGGTGGCGATGATCACGGCCGCGACGCCGCTCGCCACGGTCACCGCGGCCCGCGCCAGGCGCGGCTCGCGGCCGGAGAGCGACCCCACGGAGCCGCGGTGGCCCTCGCCGAGCCACCCCTTGCAGGCGCGGCACTTGCGCGCCCCCTCGACGATCCGCGCGCCGCAGCTCGGGCACGGGACGCGACGCTCGCTCATTGCAGCACCCATGCGACCTTGGCGCGATCGCCGAGCGCGAGCGCCGAGCCGCCGTCCGGGGCGAGGCGGACCCGCGTCGGCTCGCCGCCGAGCGGGTGGACCTTCGCCGCGTAGCTCTTCAGATCGACCAGGGCCACCGAGCCCGCCCCGTCGCCGCTCAGCGCGACGACCGCCTGCGCCCCGTCCGGAGCGACGGCCATGTCGAGCGCGCGGCCGGGGAACGTGACGGCGCGGAGCAGCTCGCGCTTCGACAGATCGAAGACCTGGATCGCCCGCCCCTCGTTGCACCGCACGATCGCGCGCCGGTCGCTCCGGACGAGCGCGATCTGCTCCGGCTCCCGGCACGTCGTGATGCGCGCCTCCTGCCGGACCGCGCCCGACGGGAGCCAGGTGAGCGGCACCAGGGTGTTCTCGGCCCGGAGGGCCACGAAGCCCGCCGAGCCGTCGGGGATCATGAGCGCGCTCGCCGGGTTGCCCACCATCGAGGTGCGCACGCGATCCTGCTCCGAGCCGAGCCGGCTCGGGTCGAACGGATAGGCGACGCCGCCCGCCGGCTCGCGCTGGCCGGGCAGCGGGAGCTGGCCCGTCGTCGTGATCGCCCGGCTGCCGCTGTCGTCCACGGCCACGGGGCCCACGGCGTCGTCGCCGAACTGGATGCGCTCGATCTCGGCGTGGTACTCGGTCGCGAGGATCGCCACCGCGTGCGCCGCCGGCAGCGAGGCGAGCGCGCGCCGGCCCGAGGCGCCGACCTGGATGTCGCCCACGGCCTCGCCGAGCTCGATCGTCTTGAGCAGCCGCGTCGTGGCGGCGTCGATCACGTAGATGCGCGAGGGCGCGGTGGCGTAAACGACGTCGCCCACGCGGTGCAGGCGCCGGACGTGGGGCGCCTCGGAGACGAGGCTCAGCGCCTCGCCGGTCCGGGAGCTGCGCACCTCCAGGCCGGCGGACAGCGCGACCACGAAGCGGTCGCGGTCGAGCGGGAGCGCGTCGAGCGCGTCCTTGGGGAGCGAGAAGGGCCCGGCGATCGAGGGCGCGTGCGCGTCGGCCAGGTGGCCGACGTCGTTCGGGCGCTGCCAGACGCAGCGGCCGAGCTGGCACGACTCGCCGCTCCAGCACGGCGCCCCGCACACCGGGGCCGGGGGAGCGACAGGCGACGCGGCCCTGGACGGCGCGAACCGGTGGGGCGCCAGGTAGCGGAGCGCGCCGCCGGTGCTGATGAGCCCCAGGATCGCGCCGATCGTGACGAGCGGGCGCCAGTGGAGGGCGAGCCAGCTCGCGTCCTTGGGGGCATCGGGGATCGAAGGCGCCGTCGCTGGCCGCCTGGGCGCGTCGGGCGGCTCCCCGCACTCGGGGCAGAGGGCGACCCCGGCGGCGATGCGCTCGAGGCAGACTGGACAGACCGCCTGGCCGGCGCCGGCGCCGGTCGATCGCCGGGGCAGCGGCTCCGTCCACGGGACAGGCACCGGGCTCGCCTCGGCGGCGTGGCGAGCCTCCCGCGCATCAGCGTCGCTGGAGCCGGGCTCGATATCGCTCCGCGTCTCGTGGTCCACTGCGCACCTGCGTCTCTTCCGAGTCCGTGACGAGCGGTCCTCGCGTAACCCGAGCGTGCCCGGAAGTCGAGCCCCTCGTGCCGGCGCAGCCGCTCCGGCGACGTGGCCCAAACCACGAACGACCCGCGCCGTGGACGAAACGACGTGGCTGGAGATCCCACCGCCGCGAAAGACGCCTCGCGCGGCGGGCGAGGGTCGCCGGCGCAGCCGAGGGGAACATGGTTGTGGCCGTCAGCTCGGGAGTCGGCCGGCGGACGCCAGCTCGGGAGTCGGCCGGCGGACGCCGGGTGGCCGAAGCGTCGGTATCGCCGAATTGACGTGCTCCCCGCTCCCGGGGCGCCTGTGCGCCATGACTCGTCCGACGAACACCGTCGAAAGAAAATGTCAGCACCATCAAAAGAATAGGCACATTTGCCGGGTGCAATTCCACCAGATAACGCACCACGTCAGCCCGCCGGGAGGACGTTATCATGCTAATTTGCCGCAGGGGTCTTGGGACGGCGTTCTTAACACGAGGTTGGCGATGAAAAAGACGGCTGGGTGCGTGGCGGCGCTTGCGCTTATGGGTGTGCTGAGTGCGTGCAGCGCGGTGGACAATCAGGGGAACAGCAGCGGAGGCGATACGTCGTCGCAGGCAGCTGGGCCCGGCGGGACGACCGGCGGGCCCGGCGGGACCGGCGGGCCCACCGGGACGGGCGGCTACGATGACAGCTTCGGCTCGGTCAACCCCAGCGTCGGCAGCAGCGGTGTCGGCGGGAACCCCGGGGACGACCAGGAAACCGGCAAGTCGTGCGACGGCAAGTTCACCGGCCGGGTGCGCGACTTCCAGGAGGCGCACCCCGACATGGAGCCGCAAGACGAGGGCAAGTGCGTCAACTGCGACGATCACATGATCGTCACGGACACCCTCGGAGAGGACCTGAAACCCGTCTATGCCGGCGCGGCCGACGGCACCAGGACCACGACCGGCAAGGAGAACTTCGACGTGTGGTTCCGCGACACCGAGGGCGTGAACATGCCGATGAACCTCACGCTGCAGTTCGAGGACCCCGAAGGCGACGGCGTGTGGACGTACAACAACCGGGAGTTCTTCCCGATCGACGAGGCGCTGTACGGCAACGAGGGGCGGCCGCACAACTACCATTTCACCTTCGAGATGCACATGGGCTTCCAGTACAAGGGCGGCGAGCAGTTCACGTTCGCCGGCGACGACGACGTCTTCACGTTCATCAACGGGAAGAAGGTGGTCGACCTCGGGGGCATCCACGCCGAGGAGCTCGAGGTCGTCGACCTCGACGAGCTCGGGCTCGAGATCGGGAAGACGTATCAGCTCGACTTCTTCTTTGCCGAGCGCCACGTGACCGACTCCCACTTCCGGATCGACACCTCGATCGAGTTCCTCAACTGCGGCATCCAGGTCAACTGACGCCGGCGAGGGGCGCGCGCCGAGCCGTCGTCGCCTCCCTTCGAGCCACCAAGCCTATCCGAAGCGCCGCGGCCGAGCGCGCCTCCCGCCGCGCGCTCAGCCGTCCGCCGGCCTCGGCACCGTGACGAGCCCGTACGTCCCTGCGCCGCTGACCTGGATCCACGCGCGCACCACCTGGATCGACCGCCCCGCCCGCGCCACGGCGGCCACCGCGTCGCCGAGGTCGCGCGCGCACGCGGCGTGCAGGTCGTCGGTCGTCTCGTGATCCTCCGCGGAGCGGCGGATCCAGACCGCCGTCGACGGCATCGCCGCGCCCTCGTGCCTGTCCTGCCAGCGCCTGCCGACGAGGTGCGCCCGCAGGAGCTTCCTCGCTTCCGGCGGCGTGTCCGGGTGGAGCTCATACACCATCGTCGCGATGAACGACCTCATGCGCCCGAGCCTGCCGGAGCGGCGCGCGCCCGTCCAGACGGCGCGCTGCATGCGTCCGCCGGACGAGCGGGCGGGCTCGCGCGGAGTTCCCGCGGGCGGGGGCGGCGGAACGGTGAAATAGTGTCCCGCCCATGCCTCCGAGCGACCTCGACCCCAGGCGTATCCTGCCCATCGCGGACCGGCTCCACGCGGATCCTGGCTACGCCGGCCGCGGCGTCACCATCGCCTTTCTCGACTCCGGCTTTTACGCCCACCCGGACCTCACGACGCCCCGGAACCGCGTCCTCGCCTACCACGATCTCTTCGCGCCCGAGGCGGGGCCGTCGGCGCTCGAGCACGGGGACACCTCGTCGTGGCACGGCATGATGACCTCGGTGGTCGCCGCCGGGAACGGCGCGCTCTCCGACGGGCGCTTCCGCGGGCTCGCCTGGGAGGCGAACCTCGTGCTGGTCAAGGTCGGCTTCGCCCACCGCATCGTCCACGACGACATCCGGCGCGGCATCGAATGGGCGATCGCGCACCGCGAGCAGTACGGGATCCGTGTGCTCAACATCTCCTGCGGAGGCGATTACGAGGAGTCGTACCTGACCGGGAGCCTGTCGCGCGCCGCGGACGAGGCGACCCGGCACGGCATCGTCGTCGTGGCCGCCGCGGGCAACGCAGGGCACGACCCGGGGCACCGCGTCCTGCCGCCGGCGAGCGCGCCGAGCGTCATCGCCGTCGGGGGGCTCGACGACGGCGGCGCAGGAGAGCAGACGTGGAACTACCACTCTTCGTACGGCCTCACCCTCGACGGGCTGCAGAAGCCGGAGATCATCGCGCCGGCGATCTGGCTGGCGGCGCCCATCCTGCCCGGGACGCCGACCGCGGCGCAGGCGCAGCTCCTCTCGATGCTCGACAGCGCCCTGGACGAGGAGCTGCCCGGGCTGCTCGTCGAGCACGCGTGCGTCGATCCGGACCTCGACGCCATCGCCGGCCGCGAGCCGTACCTCGTGCGCCAGCTCGCGGCGGCCAAGCTGCGCGATCAGAAGGTGATCTCCGGCCATTACAAACACGTGGACGGGACGAGCTTCGCCGCGCCGATCGTGAGCAGCGTCGTGGCGCAGATGCTGGAGGCGAACCCGCGCCTCTCCCCGCAGCAATGCCGGCGCATCCTGATGAAGACCGCGCGCGGGCTGCCCGGCATCGCGGCGGAGCGGCAGGGCTTCGGCGTCGTGCAGCCCCGCGCCGCCGTGGCCGCCGCGCGCGCCGCCTGAGCGGCAGGCCCGGCGGCGAGCCCCTCTCCTGCCTCGCTCACTGCGGCACGGGGAGCGCCTTCTCGGCCCATTGCGGGATATGGTTGCCGGTCGGATGGGCCATGTCGTCGTTCTGCCGGGGCATCCACACCGGCGCGAAGCTCGGGTCGCCGCCCTGCGCCGCTCCCGGCGAGAGCGTCACGGCCGCGAACCAGAGCTGCGGCGTGGTCGTGCCGTCGCTCGACCCGGCGAGGCGCAGGCCGTAGGGGCGCCGCGACGAGAACGCGACCCAGTAAAGGTTCTTGCCACGGTAGGTGTCGTGGCTCGGCCCGAAGCGCGGCCACGAGTTCGCCCAGGTGTCATCGCCGTTCGCCCGGGCGAGATCGACGGGCGCGCCCCCGTCGACCGGGATGATCTGGAGCCGCGCGGAGTTGTCGTCATAGGTGTCGCACGGGTCGTTGCCGTAAGGCCCGTTGCCGGGCGGCCCGTCGCAACGCGACGTGTTGAACACGACGAAGGCGCCGTCGTCCGAGATGGCAGGATAGTAATGGCTCCTGTCCTGCGCGCGCGGCACGAGGGCCCGCGGCGCCTCGAACGCGCCCGCCCCGTCCGAGCCCGCGATGAGGATCTGCGCGCCCCGGACCGTGTCGCCGTAGAGCTCGTCGCCCGCGCCGTTCTCCCCCGGCTGCCACGCGACGAAGGCGAGGTGCTTGCCGTCCGGCGACCAGAACGGCTGCGTCAGCCGCTCGCCCTCGTCGGTCGTCGGCGCGAACAGATCGCCGAGCGCCTCGAGCGTCTCGTCCGCGCGGCGGAGCGTCAGCGCGCCGCGGAAGGCGTTGACCATGAGCTCGCCGTCCGGCGAGAACGTGGTCATCGTGGCGAATCCGGCGGCGTCGGTGTTGCGGAGGGCGATGATGTCCGCGGTCGCAACGTCCACCAGCGCGAACGAGGACGGGCCGCTGCCGCCGAAGGTGAGCGCCATCTTGTCGCCGGCCTGCGCGAGGGCGTGGCAGCCCATGCAGGGCATCTCCTGCCCGTTCGCCAGCGGCGGCGACTGCTCGTTCTCCCAGAACAGCTCGGGCGGGCTCGCCGCGTCGTCGAGATCGTAGCGGTAGATGGCGGCCGACTGGAGCGTGGTCCCGTCGGTGCGCCAGTAGTACAGGCCGCCGGAGAGCGCCGCGCTCGCCCACCGGACGTCGATGGCCGCGCTCTCCCCGAGCTCGGCCCCGTCCTCGGCGGCGAGGCGGACGCGCGTCTCCATCACCTCGCCGTCGCTCGTGCGCACGAGCATCGGGACCACCTCCGCGGGGAGCGCCATCGCGCACCCGCCTTCGTCCGGCAGCGGCTCGCAGGCGCCGACCAACCTCAGATCGATGAGATCACCCACGATCTCGATCCGGCCCACGCGCTGCCCGGCGCTGCCCTTGCGCACGTGGACCTCGACCTCGCCGATGTTCGACGGGAAGAGCGCGCCGTCGAGGGGATAGGCGATCGCGGGGGCGCTCGCCGCCTCGGGCGCGCCGTCGAGCGCGGCGCTCGCGCCGGGGGGAGCTCCGGGCAGCGCGACGGTGCCGGCGAGCTTCACGGTGACGTCGGCGCTCGCCGTGAGGGGCCCGTCGGCGGCGATCACCCGGACGCGGCCGGGCGAGGCGGTCGTGAGCTCGCCGGCGTCCACGCGGGCGAAGAGGTCGCTGGTCCCCCAGCTGACCTGCGCCGTGACGTCGCGCTCGGAGCCGTCCTGGAAGCGGCCGATCGCCGCGAGCTGCACGGCGGCGGACTCGCCGTAGGCGAGCGCGACCGAGGCGGCGCCCGGCTCGACGCGCAGCGAGACGAGCCCCTCCACGGCGCCGCTGCCCGAAGAGCCGCCGCCGCCCTGCGCCCCGCCCGAGCTCGAGGTCGCGCCGGCGCCGTCGCCCGAGGAGCACGCCGCCGCGGAGGCCGCGATCGCCGTCGCCAGGGCGAGGAGGAGCGCCCCTCGATTCACCGTGCGCGGGGCTGCCCCCGGCGAGAACACGCGTGGCATCATGATCTGACCTCCGGGTCGAGCTCCGAACAGGCAAGGTACCATGCCGATCTGGCGGCCGGCTCGCCGGGCCTTCAAGCACGAACGGTTGGAAGAGGGCCCGGAGCCCTGTTCGTCCACATCGCACGGAGCATCGCGGCACGAGGCGCACGCCGTATCCCGACGCGGGTGCGCGCCGTCGCCCGCCGCGCGTCGGGCGGCGGGCGGCGGGCGGCGGGCGGCGGCGACGCTCGGCGCTCGGCGCTCGGTCGCGGTCATGAACAGGCAGACGCGGCCAGCCTGGGGGAATACCTTGCGTACCCCGTCGCCGGCCGGTAGCTTCCGGAGCGCCTCAAGGCTCGTTCGTCCTCGACCTCTGATCCGGCCGCCTGCTGCAACGTGGTTGCCTCGTCCGAACGTGGGGTGACGGCCGGTCGTCGGGGAGCGTTTTCGCGTGCGGTCCGCGGCACGATCCGGGCCGTCCGCGAGGGAAGCGGGGATCGTGCAACGGGATTGGCGGCAGACATGAGCAAGCGGCTTTATGTGGGGAACCTGGCGTTCCATTCGACGGAAGACAGCCTGCGCACCGCGTTCGAAGGGGCCGGCGTCGAGGTGCTCTCGATTCAGTTGATGACGGACCGCATGACCGGGCAGTCGCGCGGGTTCGGGTTCGTCGAGGTGAGCGATGCCCAGGCGCAGGCGGCCATCAACGCGCTGCACGGCAAGGACCTCGACGGCCGTACCCTGACGGTCAACGAGGCGCGCGAGCGCACCGGCGGCCCCGGCGGCGGCGGCGGCGGCGGCGGTGGCTTCCGCGGGGGTGGCGGCGGCGGCGGCCGTGGAGGCGGCGGCGGCGGGCGCGGCGGTGGCCGCGGCGGCGGCGGGCGCGACCGCTGGTAGCGCTGCAAGGTCGACCCCGACGGCGCGGTCAGCGCCGCGCGGGGCGTCTCGCCGCCGCGACCACGGACGCCGGGGCGCGGAGCGCAGGGGAATCCCCCAGCAAATAAAGCAAGGAACGCCAGCGCGAGGGCGCGGCGACCCGCGCAGGAGCCCGGCCACCCTGGCCGGACTCCTGGCGGGTGGGACTAGCTGGAGCGCTTCGCCCCGGGGCGGCGGAACGGCGCGCGGCCGGCGAAGACCTGGCCGTCGCCGAGCGCGTACGAGATCCGGAGCAGCTGGTTGTACTTCGCGACGCGATCCGAGCGGGACGCGGAGCCGGTCTTGATCTGGCCCGCGTTCGTCGCGACCGCGAGGTCGGCGATGAACGTGTCCTCGGTCTCGCCCGAGCGGTGGGAGATGATCGACCGGTAGCCGCCCTCGGCCGCCTGGCGGATGCAGTCGAGCGTCTCGGTGACGGTGCCGATCTGGTTCAGCTTGATGAGGATGGCGTTGGCGAGGCCGTCCTCGATGCCCTTCGCGAGGCGCGCAGGGTTCGTCACGAAGAGGTCGTCGCCGACGAGCTGGACCTTCTTGCCGAGGCGCTCGGTGAGCAGGCGCCAGCCCTTCTCGTCGTTCTCGGCGACGCCATCCTCGATGGACACGATCGGGAACGCCTTCGCGAGCTCGTCGTAGATGGCGACGATCTCCTCGCGGGTCTTCGACTGCTTGTCGAAGGTGTACCGCTCGGTCTTCGCGTCGTAGAACTCGCTGAGCGCCGAGTCGAGCGCGACGCCGACGTCCTCGCCCGGGCGGTGGCCGGCGGCCTCGATGGCGCGCACGACGTACTCGAGCGCCGCCCGGTTCGACGGGAGGCGCGGGGCGAAGCCGCCCTCGTCGCCGACGGCCGTGACCATGCCGTCCTTCTTGAGCAGGCCCTTCAGCGTGTGGAAGATCTCGGCGCCCGTGCGCAGCGCCTCGGCGAACGACTCGGCGCCGTAGGGGACGATCATGAACTCCTGGATCTCGAGGCCGTTGTCGGCGTGCACGCCGCCGTTCAGGATGTTCATGAGCGGCGTCGGGAGGACGCGCGCCGCGGCGCCGCCGAGGTAGCGCCAGAGCGGCAGGTCGACCGTGTCCGCGGCGGCGCGGGCGGCGGCCATCGAGACGGCGAGGATGGCGTTGGCGCCGAGCTTCGACTTGTTGGGGGAGCCGTCGGCCTGGATGAGCACCTTGTCGAGCTCGGCCTGGTCGAGCGCATCCATCCCGAGGACGGCCGGACCGAGGACGGTCTCGATGTTCTTCACCGCGGTGAGGACGCCCTTGCCGAGGAAGCGCTTCTTGTCGCCGTCCCTGAGTTCGACGGCCTCGTGCTCGCCGGTCGACGCGCCGCTCGGCACGGCCGCGCGGCCCGTGCCGCTCAGCGTGGTGACCTCGGCTTCGACGGTGGGGTTGCCGCGCGAATCGATGACTTCGCGCGCGATGACGCTCTGGATCTCCGACATGACCTCTCCTCAAGGGGGTCGCCTTCGCGCGACCCCGGCTGCTCTCGAAGGGGGCTCGAGAAGCGGGCGGAGCATAGGCACGGCCCCCCCCGGATGTCGACGCTCCGGTGCACCCGCGGCGCACGGCGCGGCCCGGCGCCACCGTCGACGGGGAACGCGCGCCCGGGTCGACGGTCGGTGCGCGCCTGGCGTAAGCTCGCGCCCGCGTGGAAACGTCCATCGGCGTCTTCGGTGAGGAGATGCTCCTCTGGCTCTGCATGCTCCGCCAGTCCCCGCGGCGGCCGCCGGCCGATCACGTGCTGCGACAGGCGAACCTGCTGCTCGAGGAGCTGAAGGGGTCCAGGCTCGCGCAGGAGATGCCGGTCGCGTCGGTCGACGACGGGATGTTCGCGATCGCCGCCTGCGCGGACGAGATCGCCATGTCGCTGCCGGACCTGCGGCCGGTCTGGGCGCAGCGCCCGCTCCAGGCGTCGCGGTGGACGACCAACAACGCGGGCGTCGAGTTCTTCGAGCGGCTGGAGCGCGTCCGGAAGGGCCCGCTCCCGGTGATGGCGACGTACGCGTGCGTGCTCGGGCTCGGCTTCCGCGGCCGCTACGGGCTGCCCGGGCAGAACACCGACGAGCTGCTGCGGATCCGCCGCGATCTGTCGCTCAAGCTCGGCGTGGATCCCGATCGGGACTGGAAGGGCGGGGTGCTCAAGCCGGTGCAGGTCGAAGGCGTCGCGGTCCAGCACCTCCCCACCCAGTCGTTCTGGCGGTCCGTCCTTGTCGGGCGGGTCCTGGCGTCGCTCGTCGCGATCGCCGGCGCGCTCGCGCTCGCGTGGACGATCGCCCAAAGGGTCCGATGAGCGGCTCCTTCGTTTACGAGCTGGCGAGCGTCCACACGCTCGTCGAGCAGGCGAACCTGGACAGCAGCCAGGGGATCTACGCGGTCCCCTGCTACCTGGTGCTCGGCGAGCCCGGGTCGGGCCGCTCCACGGTGATCCGCTCGATGAACCTGACGTGGCCCGCGAGCGGCGGGCAGCTCCCGATCGGCGTGCCCGGGGCGCGGTGCTCTTACTGGCTGGCGAAGGAGGCGCTCTTCATCGAGCCGGAGGCGTCGGTGCTCGGCCCGCGGCGGGAGCCGGCCGAGCTCTCGCGGCTCTGCGACGAGCTGCGCCGCTCGCGGGAGCGCGAGCCGATCGACGGCATCCTGCTCGTGCTGAGCATCGCGGAGTTCGTCGAGCTCGACGAGCAGGGGCTCGACGCGTACGCGAACCGCATCCGCGCGTACCTCGTCGAGGTCGGCCGCGCGCTGCGCGCCGACGTGCCGACGTACGTGGTGCTGTCGCGCTACGACACGCTCTGGGGCTTCGCCGAGGTGTTCCAGTGGACCGCCGAGCGCGGGCGCGAGGAGCCCTGGGGCTTCACGCTCCCCCTCGAGACGAGCCCGGACAACGCGGGGCCGCGGATCCTCCAGGAGCTCGAGGGGCTCAACGCGCGGCTGGAGTCGACCTGCCTCGCGCGGGTGAGCTCGGAGGACGCGCCCGAGGCGCGGACGCGGGCGTTCCAGCACCTGGCCGAGGTGCGGGCGCTGATGCCGCGGCTGCGGCAGCTCTTCGGGGTGATCGCGATGGCGAACGCGTTCGAGCGGGCGCCGTGGCTCCGCGCCGTGGCGATCGGCAGCGCGATGCCCGGCATGGGGGACCGGCTCCGCGCGGGGGTGACGCGGTTCATGAACATGGGGCTGGCGCAGCCGCCGAACGTGGCGGTCGCGATGCGGCCGGGGGGGCTGCCGATCCACGCGACCCTGAGGGCCGTCGTGCTGCCGGAGCGGGACATCGTGCCGCTCCGGCAGCGGTGGCGGGACGACCGGTTCACGCTGGTCTGCTTCGTGGGTGGGCTCTTGCTGCTGCTCGCGGCGGGGCTCACCGAGATCATCCTGCGCTACGCGATGTGAGCGGGCGCCGAGGGCGGCCCCGCCGGCCTCGGCCGTCCAGTTGACATGGCAACTCGTGAGCCCAAACGCCTCCGATATGCGGGGCACGTCGGAGGCATGGGATCGAGCTGCTGTCCAGCAGGCTCGCTCCGTTGAGCCTGGGCGCGCGCCACACCTCCCGGTGCGACCGAGCACAGCCCATCTCAAGGGGTATCACGTCACCGCGAAGACCGGCGAGGGCCCCGGCTCCGCCACGTATCGAGCCTATCGGGACGCCGACGGCATCGACGTGGCGATCAAGATGCTGCACACCGATTACGCTCGAGCCGGCGATATCATGCGCGTCAGGCACGCCTACCGCGCGATACGGCAGGTCGACTCGGCGAGGGTCGTCAAGGTGTACGCCGTCGAGGAGCACGAGGACGGCCTGGCGCTCGTCACCGAGTATTTCCCGGGCGCCCCGCTGTCCGCGAGGACGGCCTGCAGGCTGGGCGTCTGCGCGTCGCTGGACATCTTGATCCCCGTGGCAGAAGCCCTGGCCGACATCCATCGCCATGCCCTCATCCATGGCGACGTGAGGCCTCCGAACATCCTGCTCGGAGAGGACGGTCAGGTGAAGCTCACGGGCTTCGGCGTGGATTCCATCGTGACGCGCGAGAAGGAGGAGATCTATTGCCGCCGCGTCCTCTCGAAGGTGCTCCCCTATACATCGCCGGAGCAGACAGGCCGCATGAACCGCAGCGTGGACTACCGCACCGACATGTACTCGTTCGGCGTCGTCCTCTACGAGATGCTCGCCGGGCAAAGGCCGTTCGAGGCGACAGACCCCCTCGAGCTGATGCACGCGCACATCGCCGTGACGCCCGTCGCCCCCTCGGAGCTCAACCCGGAGGTGCCCGACGCGCTCTCCGCCGTCACGATGAAGCTCCTCAGCAAGAACGCCGAAGACCGCTACCAGTGCGCCGAGGGGCTGAAGGCCGATCTGGAGGAGATCCGAGCGCGATGGCAGCGCAGCGGCCAGATAGGAGCGTTCAGCCCTGGCCGCCACGACAGGAGAGACCTCTTCCGGCTTCCCCAGAAGCTCTACGGCCGCGAAGGCGACATCCGGAAGCTCGTCGGCGCGTTCGACGACGTGCTGCGGGGCAAGCGGACGATCGTCCTCGTCTCGGGCTATTCGGGCATCGGCAAGTCGTCGCTGGTCCAGGAGATCTTGAAGCCGCTGGTGCGCGAGAAGGGCTATTACATCAGCGGAAAGTACGATCAGTACAACCGCGACGCGCCCTACAGCGCCATCGTCCACGCGTTCGACACGCTCGTCAAGCAGCTCCTCTCCGAGAGCGAGGAGCGGATCCTACGGTGGCGGGACGCCATCCTGTGCGCCCTCGGGGCCAACGGACAGGTGATCTGCGACGTGCTCCCGTCGCTCAAGCACATCATCGGCGAGCAGCCGCCCGTCCCCGCGCTCGGCCCGGTCGAGGCACAGAACCGCTTCATCCTCTACTTCCACAACTTCGTGTCCGTCTTCGCCCGGCACGCCCACCCGCTGGCCATCTTCCTCGACGATCTCCAGTGGGTGGACTCGGCCAGCCTGAGCCTGCTCACGAGCGTCCTCGCGAGGGAGGACGTCGAGTCGCTCTTCTTCTGCGGCGCTTACCGCGACAACGAGGTGAGCCCGACCCACCCCTTCCTCGTCGCCCTGGAGCAGCTCACGAAGGGCGGCCTCGAGGCGCGCGACATCGTCCTCGCGCCCCTCGGCCTCACGCACCTGACCGAGCTCATCAACGACAGCCTGCAAATCGGCGGCGGCGAGGCCCTCGCGTGCGCGATCCTGAAGAAGACCGGGGGCAACCCGTTCTTCGTGAAGCAGTTCATGCGGCACCTCTACGACACGAAGGCGCTCGTCTTCGACCCTGCGGCCGGCTGGGGCTGGGACCTCTGGCAGATCGAGCGGCTGGAGTGCACCGATAACGTCCTGAGCCTCATGGCGGAGACCATCCGGCGCCTGCCGCATGCGGCGCAGCGGGTGCTCCGGCTGGCCTCGGCGATCGGCAACACGTTCGAGATGGACGTCCTGAACACCGTCAGCGAGCGGCCCGCCGACGAGACGTACGCGAGCCTCGACGACGCCCTCGCCGAGGGCCTGATCGTGAGCGCAGACGAGCAGTATCGGTTCGCGCACGACAAGATCCAGGAGGCCGCGTACTCGCTGATCCCGGAGAGAGACAGGCCAGCGTTCCACTACCGGATCGGGAAGCTCCTGCTCGGCAAGCCGCGCTCCGACGACCGGCGCGATCTGTTCGACGTCGTCAATCACCTGAACAGCGCCGGTGATCTGATCCGCGCGCCGGAGGAGCGCATGGAATCGGCCAGGCTCAACCTGGAGGCCGCCGGGCGCGCCCAGGAGTCGGCGGCCTTCACCGCGGCCCTCAGGTACCTGGAACATGGCATATCCATGCTGCCCGGAGACGCGTGGGCCTCCAGCTACGAGCTGACCTTCACCTACCACACGAAGAAGGGGCTCCTGGAATCGCTCTGCGGACGCCACGACGACGCGCTCTCCACCCTCGCGGGGAGCTTCGATAAAGCGGTGGGGCGCCTCCACAAGACGGAGGTGCGCCGCCTGAAGATGAACGTGGAGATCCTGAAGAACGATCTGCCCGCCGCCATGGAAGAGGGCCTCGCCGCGCTCCGGGCGTACGACATCGACCTGCCGCCCTATCCGGGCGACGACGCGCTCATGACCGAGATGGAGCGGACGATCGCGATGATCGGCGACCGCCCGATCGCGTCGCTGGTCGATCTGCCCGCGCTCGACGATCCCGAGATCGCCGCCCTGCAGGACGTGCTCCAGGAGATGTTCTCGCCGACCTACCAGCTGGGAACGAACAACTTCGGCATCACGGTGATGAAGGCGCTCCAGAACTCGCTGAGGCATGGCATCTCGAGGAACTCGATCTACGCCTACGTGAACTTCGGGACGCTCCTGTGCGCCAGGCGCGACATCGAGAAGGGGTACGAGTTCGGGCGGGCGGCGGTCCGCCTGAACGAGCGCCACCCGGACGTGAAGTCCGAGTCCATGCTGTGCAACATGTGGGGAGCGTGGGTCCAGCACTGGATGGATACCTACGAGAGCTCGAAGGCGTCCCTGCGCAAGGGCGTCCACGCCGGCGTGGAGACGGGGCAGTACATCTGGGCCTTCTACAACGCATGCAACGCGAGCATGAACGGCCTCCTCCGGGGGGAGCACCTCCACGACGTCATCGAGGAGGCGAGGCTGTATCTGCCGCTCTGCAGGCTCGACAAGTTCAACGCGATCACGTGGATCGTCGGGGCCGTCGGGCAGCTCTGCGAACACCTGAGCACGCAGGACGAGGGCGATTGGAGGCGCGGGGCGTGGGTCGACATCGACGCGGTCACCGAGGACGCCCGCAGCATCGACAACCGGGCGTCGCTCTACTTCGTGAACGTCTTCGAGGTCCTCGCCGGCGTGTTCCAGGGCGCGTACGAGGAGGTGGCCGAGAGGTGGGGCTCCACCGACCCGGGCAGCCTCGGCATGCTCGCCGCGTGGCACGCGAGCCCCTGTTATCACTTCTACGGCGGGCTGGCCTTCTCACGGGCCGCGGGCGCCGCCGCCCCCGCGCGCAGGGCGGCGTACCTCGCGAGGCTCGGCGAGTGCGCGCGCAAGGTGGAGTCGTGGGCAGCGCTCGGCCCGGAGAGCCACGGCCACCGCAGCTTGATCTTGAAGGCCGAGATCGCCCGGAGCGAGCGGCGAGACGGCGCGGGCGCCCTCTACGATCAGGGGATCGCGGCCGCGCGGGAGGGTCGTTTCCTGCACGACGAGGCGCTGGCCAACGAGCTCTGCGCTCGACATTACCTCGATCTGGGCAGGGCCTTCATCGCGCGCGCCTACATGACCGAGGCGCACAGGCTCTATGGGCGCTGGGGCGCCGTGCGGCCGATGCTGCGCCTCGAGAGGGACTTTCCGCACGCGCTCGGGCCGGAGGCGCTGCGCAGGCGGACCGACCTCGCGCGGGACGGGTACGCCGACGTCCGCGCCGCCGCAGTGGGTCACGGCGCGCGCCCGGGGCTCGACTTCATGGCCATGCTCAGGGCCTCGCAGGCGGTCTCTGGCGAGCTGAACCTCGACCGGGTGATCGAGGCCCTGCTGACGATCGCGGTCGAGCACGCGGGCGCCGAGCGGGGGCTGCTGATCCGCGCGTCCAGCGCCTCGCGCGCCGCGCACACGGCGCACGTCATCGAGGCCGAGGTCGTCACCCGGCACGACCGGGTCGAGGTCACCCTTCGCCAGGCGCCCGTCACCTCGAGCGATCTCCCCACCGCCATCCTCCAGTACGTGGTCCGCACGCGAGAGCGCGTGATCCTGGACGACGCCGCCGTGCCTAACCTGTACTCGGAAGACGCCTACGTGCGCGGGCGGCGCCCCCGCTCCGTGCTCTGCCTCCCCCTGGTGAAGCAGGGCGCGCTGGTCGGCGTGCTCTATCTGGAGAACAACCTGACCCCGCGCGCCTTCACCGCGGATCGGGTCGAGGTGCTGGAGCTCCTGGCCTCCCAGTCCGCCATCTCGCTGGAGAACGCGCGCCTCTACACCCAGCTTCAGCAGGAGAACGGCGAGCGCAGGCGGGCGGAGCTGGCGCTGAGGGAGAGAGAGGCGCGCATCCGGCGCCTCGTGGACTCCAACATCATCGGGATCGCCGTCTGGGACGTCGACGGCAGGGTCATCGACGCGAACGACGCGCTCCTGGGCATGCTCGGCTACAACCGTGAAGACCTGACCTCGGGGAATATCCGCTGGGCAGATCTCACGCCGCAGGAGTTCAAGGAGGTCACCCAGCTGGCGCTCGAACAGATCCGCACGACGGGCGAGTTCGGGCCGCAGGAGAAGGAGTTTTTCCGAAAGGACGGCGGCCGCGTCCCGGTGGTGATCGGCGGCGCGCGGTTCGAGGGATCGGAGAGCCAGGGGGTGGCGTTCTTGCTCGACGTGACCGAGCGCAAGCAGGCGGAGGAGCGCCAGAAGCTCCTGATGAACGAGCTGAACCATCGGGTGAAGAACACGCTGGCGATCGTGCAGGCGATCGCCGTGCAGACGCTCCGCATGGCGGACTCGCCCAGGGCCTTCACGGACGCCTTCCTGGCCCGGTTGCTCGCCCTGTCCCAGACCCACAACCTCCTGAACCAGACAGCGTGGCAGGGCGCCGACCTCCACGACGTCGTCCGCGCCGAGCTGGCGCCGCACGCCCATGGCGACGCCGATCGCGTCCGCCTGGCCGGCCAGGACGTCCGCCTCCGCCCGGAGGCCGCGGTGACGCTCGGCATGGTCTTTCACGAGCTGGCGAGCAACGCGGCCAAGTACGGAGCGCTATCGCAGCCGTCCGGCCGCGTCGCGGTCACATGGGACGTGATCACACGGGCGCACGAGCGCCTGCTCCACCTGGAATGGCAGGAGACGGGCGGGCCTCCGGTCCGGCCGCCGCACCGCAAGGGCTTCGGTTCACGCCTGATCGAGCGCGACCTCGGGCGCCAGCTCGCCACGGAGGTTCGCCTCGACTACCTGCCTGGGGGCGTGGTTTGCGTGATGGACCTGCCCCTCGAGCGCGTGGGCGTAGGATGAGCTCGACCCCAGGAGGCGAACGCGGGCTGGAGGGGCTGCGTGTCCTCATCGTCGAGGACGAGCCCATGATCGCCTCGTCCCTCGAGGACGTCCTGACCGACCTCGGCTGTGTGGTGGTCGGCCCGGCGCTGAACATGAAGGACGCGATGCGCCTGGCCCGCGCGGCCGAGATCGACGGGGCGAGCCTCGACGTCAACATCGCCGGCGAGAAGGTCTATCCGGTGGCCGACATCCTGAGCGAGCGAGGCATCCCGTTCGTCTTCCTGACGGGGTATGGCAAAGCTGGGTTGCGCGAGTCCGATCTCAGCCGCCCGGTGCTGCAGAAGCCGTGCAGTCTGGAGCGCTTCGAGGAGATCCTGGCGGGGTGGCGGTGAGCGATCCCACCGGGCTCCCGGGCGCAGCGGCGCGGCGTCGACAGGCCACGTCATCCACGTTGGTTCACGCTCGCGACACGGCACTACACTTGCAAGTCACGCTTGCGAATGCTCGAAAGGAGGTTCTTATGGCGGAACAGCAGCGTCAGCCGACAGGCCAGGACGTGTCCGTGAGCAAGTCGCAGCAAGGCAAGCCCGGCGGCCAGGCGACAGGTCAGACGCCTTCCCAGGGCGGTCAATCCACCGGGATGCAGCGTCAGCAGGGCGGCGGCCAGATGGGGCGGTACGGCGCGGCGGGCGGCGTCTTCAGCCCGTTCGCGATGATGAGCCGGATGATGGAGGACATGGATCGCATGTTCGACGATTTCGGCTTCGGAGGGTTGCTCTCGCCGTTCAGGCAGGGCCGCGCGATGGGTGAGCCGGGTGGCGGCCGGGGTCTCTCGTCCCTCGGGGGCGGCCTCTGGTCGCCGCGCATCGAGCTCAGCGAGCGCAACGGTCAGCTCGTCGTCAAGGCCGATCTCCCCGGCGTGACGAAGGACGACATCCGGGTGGAGCTCCGGGAGGACACCCTGATCATCGAGGGTGAGCGCCGGCAGGAGCAGCAAGAGCAGCGCGAGGGGGTGAGCTACACCGAGCGCAGCTACGGGTCGTTCACGCGCTCCATCCCGCTGCCCCAGGGCGTGCAGGCCGACGACGTGGACGCGAGGTTCGAGAACGGCGTCCTCGAGGTCTGTCTGAAGCTGCCGCAGCAGCAGCAACGCAGCCGCTCGGTCGAGATCAAGAGCGGCGGGCCCTCGCAGGGGACGAGCGCTGGCGGCGGCCAGATGCCCGAGAAGAACCGGCCCAGCTAGCCGATCTCGACGTGGGTCCCACCGGGGCGACGGTGCGCCGTCGCCCCGGTGTCGCTCGGCGGAGGGGTCGGTCGTCCACCGAGCGCGACCCGCAGGCGCGCGACGTTAAGGCGCGTCGTGCCCCGTGCCGCCTCCGGGCGCCGCCGCCTCGCGCCCTCCGAGGATCGCGAGCTCGGTCTCGATCCACCGGTCGAGCTCGCCCTGGAGGTTGAACAGCGCCAGATCGAACTCCCGCCCGTTGATGACGATGAACGGCGTCCCCGAGAGCCCTGCGCGGTCGGCCTCGGCCTTGTCGCGCGCCACCACCCGGGCGGCGGGCTCGCCCGCCATGTCGGCGCGGAACCGGGCCATGTCGAGGCCGACCTTCTGCGCGTAGCCGAGCAGGTCCTTCTCCTCGAGCCGCTGCTGGTTCTCGAACAGGAGGCGCTCCATCGGCCAGTAGCGGCCCTGGCGGTGCGCCGCGATGGCCGCGCGCGCCGCGGCGTCGGCGTGCGGGTGCGATCGCAGCGGATACACCTTGTGGATCAGCCTGACGGAGGGCGCGTGGCGCTCGACGACCTCGTCGATGAGCGGGACCGCGCGCCCGCAGGAAGGACACTCGAAGTCCGACCACACGACGATCTGGATCGACGCGCGCTCCGGCCCGCGAGAGGGCGAGTCGGCGAGGTCGATCCGCTTCACGTTCGGACCGAACCTCACGCCGTACGCGGCCTGCGCCTCGGCGCCGCTCGCGCCGCCGCGGATCTTGTCGGCGAGGAGCTGCGCGGCAGGCGCGCAGGCCGCGCAGGAGCGCGACTCGCGGACGCACTGCGCGAGCGACACCGCCTGATCCGGGCACGGCGCGTAGAGCTGCGAGACCAGCTGCCACCAGGTATCGCGCTCGCGGCGGACGAGCTCGGCCGTGTCGACGCCGGGCAGCTCCTCCGGCGCGTCGCCGCGCGCGTCGAGCGGCGCGGCGCCCGGGGGCCCGGGGAGCGGGACCTCGGGGGAATCGGCGAACTGGGGTTCCTGCCGCTCCGCGCCGCCGCAACCCGCGAGCGCGGCGAGCGCGGCGAGCACGAGCCGTCGTCGTACACCTGATCTCGGAATGAACACGCGCGGATGCTACACCCGCGCCGCGGCCCGGCCAGGCCGAACCGCGGCCCGAGGCGCGCGGCCGGCGCCGCGGCCCCTCAGAAGGCGCCGCTGAGGCCGAAGGTGGTGCCGCCAGGCGCGAGGGCGACGTGCGGCGCGAACCGGAGCCGGAGCGGGCGAAGGCGGATGTACTCGTAGCTCTCGGCCGCCGGGGGCTCCTCGTACTCGAGGAGCATGACGTCGAGGATGTTCGCCGTGAGCGCTCCGAGGACGGCGCCGAAGACCAGGCCAGTGAGCTCGCCCCCTCTGCTGGGGGCAGCGCTGCCGACGAGCTGGCCGACCAGGCCGCCGCCGAACGTGCAGCCGACGTTGAGGCCGAGGCTGGCAAAGCCCTTGACGAGGTGGCCGTTGGCCCAGTGGGTGATCGGACCGCCGAGCACGAATGGGCCGGCGGTCATCCAGGCGAACACCTCGTTCTCCGTGGCGACAGCGAGGGGTCCGAATGCGATGGTCCCGCTGAGCACGAGGAGGTGCTGCCAGCCATACCAGACGCGCTCCTGCTCGCGCTGATCGCGCCAGGGAGAGCTCCCGGGCTGCCAGGGACCCGGGCTCGTCGTCCACCTCAGGGGCGCCTGGGGAGCTCCGGGCGGCGCAACCCCGGTCGGCGGCGCGCCACCGTCGCCCGGAGCCGGCGGTGGCAGGAGGGGCGCAGCCGCCGCGTCGCCCGGAGCCGGCGCAGGCGGCGCGACGGCCGACCCGCTCGGCGGCGCGGCAGGCGCAGGGAAGACCTCGGACGCGGCCTGCATGGCGCTCGCCGGCGCCGCCGTGACCACAACGGCTGCTGCACAACCGATCCACAGCCCGCCGCGAAGCATGCCTGTCATCCTGCGTTCCTCTCTTCCTTCTTTCCGCGCTCAGAACCTCTTTACTTCGTTTCGCTCGGCCGCCGCGTGCAAATCCGGCCCCGCATTCCTGCGAGCGGCGATGGACGGCTGCTCCGCCCGCGGCGCGCGCCGAACGCCCCGCGGACCGGCCGTGGGCGCAGAGGAGAGAGCGCGCGGGACGCCGCCCGTACAGCCACGCTCCGTCCGGTCGACGATGGGCCCGCGACAACTTGCCGCATATTCCGCGCGCACCAGCCGTGCCACATGTCGTGCGCCGGGCAGCCTGCAGGCGCGCCCTGCGCGTTTCTTCGGAGGCACGACGAGCACCATGACCCAATCGCCGAGATCCACCTTGCTTGCGCTGGCGCTCGCCAGCTTCGCCGCCTTTGCTCCGGCCTGCGGCGACGATGACGGCGTGACGCCGATCGGGACCGGCGGCTCCGGCGGCGAGCCCCCCGCCGGGACCGGCGGCGCAGGCGGCGAGGAGCCCGCCGGGACCGGCGGCTCCGGCGCGACGGGCGCGGGTGGCCAGCCCGTGGGCGACGAGGACAGCGACCACGACAGGGACGGCCTCACCCCGCGCGCAGGCGACTGCGACGACTTCAACAACACCGTCCACCCCGGCGCCGAGGAGCGGAATTTCGATGCCATCGACTCGGACTGCGATGGGTCCGACGCGCCGGGCAAGACCCTGGTGTGGAGCGCTGACGAGGATCCCGCTCAGCCCGATCTGGTGGACGCGCTGGCCCTCATGGACGCCGACGGCGACGGCCAGATCTCCTTCGAGGAGTTCTCCGCGGCGTGCGCCGAGTCCGCCATGCTGGCCGGCACCGCGCGCCCCGGCGTGGTCCAGGTCCACGCGTCCTGCTCCGGCAACAACAGCTGCCGCGGCATGGTCTATCAAAGCTGGAATGAGCTCTACGAGCACTCGTGTCGCGCCGTGAACGGCTGCGAGGGCTGGAGCTGCGTGGAGACCGCCGAGGACCAGGATCGAGACGGCCCCGCGGCGTTCAAGGCCGCGACATGCGACCATTGCCACAGCGCCGCGGCGGGTAAGTTCTCGGTGAAGGTGCCGCCAGGCGAGGACGTGAGCGCCTTCCTCGCCGACTTCTGGGAGCGCCGCTCCGATCCGTACCTGCAAGCGATCATCGCGTTCGGGATCGACGGCGCCACCCCCGAGGGCACCGCCTACGCGAACATGCCCGGCTCCTATCATGTGCTCTCGCGCTCCGAGATGGACCGGCTGATCGCCTACCTCCGCACCCTGACGCCGGAGGGCGACAACTTCGAGCAGGTGCCGACGCCAGACCCGATCGACCCGGGCAACTGACCCTCCGACCGATGAGCGCGCCCCGAGACACCAGCGACGATCGGGCGCCCGGCGCGCGGTCCATCCCGCGCGACGCGCTCGGCCTCGGGCTGCGCCCGCCGCACTACGAGGCGATCGAGCGGACCAGGCCCGAGCTCGGCTTCTTCGAGATCATCGCGGAGAACTACCTCGGCGCGTCTCCCCTGCCCCGGGAGCGGCTCCGGCGCATCGCCGAGCGCACCCCGATCGTCGCCCACGGCGTCTCCGTCAACCTGCTGGGCGAGGCCCCCCTCGATCGCGGTTACCTGTCCCGGCTCAGGGATCTGATCCAGGAGCTCCGCATTCCCTACTTCACGGATCACCTCTGCTGGACGGCGTTCGAGGGCGTGACGCACCACGACCTCTTGCCGGCGCCCTACGATCCGGAGCTCATCCCCTACGCCGCGGGCCGGGCGTTCGAGGTCCAGGAGGCGCTCGGCGTCCCGTTCGGGATCGAGAACCTGTCTTCCTATGTCGCCTGGGAGCGCGACGTGTTGCCCGAGTGGGAGTTCTACCGCCGCGTGGTGGAGGAGTCCGGCTGCTGGGCCATGCTGGATCTCAACAACGTGTTCGTCTCCAGCGAGAATCACGGGTTCGATCCGCGCGCGTACCTCGACAGCGTGCCCTGGCGCCGGGTCTTGCAGGTCCACCTGGCTGGCCACCAGACATTGCCCTCCAGCTTGCGGCACGACACGCACGATCGCCCGGTGTGCGACGAGGTATGGTCTCTTTACGAAGAGGCGTGGCGCCGGGGCGGTCCCTTCCCGACGCTCCTCGAGTGGGACGCGGAGATCCCGCCGCTGCACGTGGCGCTCGCGGAGCTCGGCAAGGCGCGGCGGGTGCGGCCTTCATGAGCCCGAGAGGCGGGGCTCCTCCGGGCTGGCTGCGAGAGCTCCAGCGCGACTTCACCGCCGTCCTCCGCGCGCCGCTCGACTCGAGCGCGGGCCGGTTCCGGGAGCTGCAGGAGCGGTATCCCGCGGGGCTCGTGGCGCAGGTGAAGGGCGGCCCCGGGGGCCTCGCGCCGGCGGAGCGGCTCGCGCTCTATCACCGCCAGTACTGGATGCGCCTGTTCACGGGCCTGCAGACGAGCTTCCCGCGCGTGTCGCGGGCGCTTGGCTTCTGGCACTTCAATCACCTGGCCGCGCTGCACCTCGAGGGGTGCCCGCCCCGCCACTTCGACATCGACGAGAGCACGCGCGGGTTCGCCGAGCGGCTCCGCAGCGCGCTGCGCGGCCCTGACGGCGCGCGCCGCGGTCGCCAGCCGGGGCGCCCGGCGCGCGGGCACGAGGACGCGTGGCGCCGGCGGCTCGAGCTCTCCAGGGCGCCGCTCGCGATGGTCCGCCAGGCGCTGCGCATGGACGAGGCGGAGCGGCGCGCCTACGAGTCGCCGTTCGAGGGCCTCTGGCGGCCGACGCCGGAGGAGCTCGCCACGCTGGCCGAGGCGCGGCTGCGCTTCGCGGTGTCGTTCTCGTTGACCCACGAGGACTGGGACCTCGCGCGCTTCTCGCGGCTCGCGGGGGGCGACCTGGACGAGGGCCCCCTGGACGCGAGGCGTCGCCACGCGTCGACCCGTGCGTGGGTCTTCGCCCGGAGCGCCGCCGGCACGACCACGACCTCGGTGGATCCGCTGTTCGCCCGCCTGATCGAGCGCTGCCGGGAGCTGCCGTTCGGGCAGGCCCTTGCCGCCGTCGAGCAGGGCTGCACGGCGGCTGAAGCGGCGCAGCTGCAGGCAAATCTGCAGGGCTGGATCGCGCTCGCCCTCTCGAGCGGCTGGTGGACGGGCATCGACGGCGCCGAGCCGCGCGCGCAGGAGATCCCGCTCGACGATCTGGACCGAGCGTGAGCCCCCGGAGCGCCCCTCCGCCGCCCGGTCGCTCGCGCGCCCTTGCGCATCCGCGGTCTCGGTGGCCAGCTCGCGGGAGCGGCGCATGCCTTCAGCGCTGTCCCTGGGCGGATGGCGTCATCTATCCGATCTCGATCCAGCCCCGGAGCCTCATGGTTCGCAGCAGGACGACGAAGTCGTCCTCGGTGAGCGCCTCGCCGGCGGCCGTGCCGAGAGCGGCCAGGATCTCGCGAGCAGCCCGCCTGCCGTCGATGGACGACAGGAGCTTGTGCAGGAAAGCGCCCAACGGGCCCGGGATCGGCGTCGCTCTGCTGTTCGCGGAGGTCAGCTCCACACGAGGCTTCGGGCCCCCGGAGCCGAAGGACCACCCCTCGAGCAGCTGGATCCGGCGGCCCGCGATGAACCGCGGGATCATGTCCAGGATCGCGCTCCCGCGCCGGGCAGCGTGATCCACGAAGGCGCGTGCGACGGGATCGGGCTCGAGGTCTCCGCGCTTCCGTGCGGCGAAGAAGATGGTGGAGTGAACCAACCCGGGGAGCCACTCGTCGAGCGCAGAGAGGTCGTGGAACATGGCTCTCCTCCGGCGGATCTCCAGCGCATCGAACGCGAGCTCATCGAGGAAGGCCGGCATGTCGTCGCTCCTCAGGGGCCCGGCCGCCGGTGGGTCCGAGGAGCGGCGGAAGGGCAAGCCGAGATTGAGCCATACGCCCCCGGGGGACAGGACCCGGTTGATCTCCCGCGCGATGAACGCCGGCGCCCCGGCGATGTCCAGCAGGTACTGGGTCACGACCAGCGATATCGATCCGGGAGCGAAGGGCAGCGCGGCGGCGTCCGCCACGATGAAGCCTGCCCCTCTGGGAGGCGTCGCCGGCCCCCGCATCGAGACCTGGCGCCAGCGCGCCTCCGGGATCTGCAGCGAGAGCGCGCCGCCCCGCATCAGGTGGTCGGCGAGCAGCAGCTGCGGCAACGAGACGTCGAGCCCGAGGCTCGTGGGGAAGGCCGTGGCCAGGCTCGCGACGAGCCCTCCAGCGCCGCAGCCGAGCACCGCCGCGACGCCCCGATCCGGGCAATGCCGCAGAACCGCGTCGAGGAAGAGCGCGCGGTCGGCGCGGAATTCCTCGGTGTCGGCCCAGTCGATGTACAGGTACGGGAGCCTGGTTTCCCAGCCGGCCATCTGCGACGTCATGAAGTCGCTCATGCCGATCGGGCGCTGAGGGAGCCCCGCCGCTTGCGCGAGCGCGGGCTCCAGGACGCGCTTCAGCGACTCGCGGTTCCCCGGCTGCGCCGCGTCGGGCTCGGGCAGCGAGGCGACCTGCGTCCGCAGCGCGTCAATCCACACGTGCGGCTTGAACGTCAGGATGGGAACGCCGAGGAGGGACGGGGCCTCCGTCCCGCATACGACACAGGCATCAGGCCGCGCAGGGCCGAAGGCTCGGCCGCAGCACACGCAGCACCATGAGACATCGCCGCTTCCCATGGCGATGCTCCTTGGGCAGCGCGATGAAGGGCGTAAGGGGGCCGCTGGCGATGCCCGCCAGGGCCATCGCCGAGCTCATCTAAGGTTCGAGCTCCCTCCGGGCCCCGGGCTGGAGCAAGAGCCCGCTGCTCCCGAGGGCGCAGCGGGGCGCGCCTGGACCAGGTGACGTGCTAGGCGGCCGCGCTCCCGCGGCCGGCTGCGCCGTTTCCCCCTTCGTTGAGCTTCGCCTCGTGCTTTGCGACCCACTTGCGGAGCCGCTGCGACAGAGGTGACCGCCCGTTCTCGTAGTTGGCGACCGAGCTGCGCGCGAGGCCGAGCTTTTCGCCGAGCTCGGCCTGCGAGAGCCCGAGCTTCTCGCGAAGCACCTTCAGCGTCGTCGAGTCTGTCGCCGCTTTCGCGCGCGCCGGTGCGCTCGGAGGGGTGGCCGGCACGGCCTCGACCGCGCGCCCGGCCCGCTGCGGGCGCTCGACCGCCACCGGCGGCGACTCGGTGCGGGCGCCTTCCGGAGCGGCGCGCCGCGCGACGGGCGCTCGGACGCTGCTCGTGCTCCCCGCGAGCTTCTCGCCGCAAAACGGGCAGAAGTCGAACGCGAGGACCTTGCCCGAGTCGTTGCGGAACTCGACTCCCTGGATCGACGCTGGAATCCCTTGCGCGCGGCGCTCTTCGCTCGCCCACCCGTACACGAGCGTGAGCCCGCGCTCCTCTTGATTCACCGGTAGACCGGTCTGACTCATCCGAAGGCAGACTGTCCTGCCGTCGCGAGTGCACTGTCGTCCGATCATGGGCATCGTCATCTCCTCTTTTTCGTGCGGGCGCAGGCGTATCCGGTCCAACTTTTGCGCAGTACTGCTCACCTGTCAAGGTGGACACATGCCCGGTCGAACATTTGCGCGATACTGTTCATTTGTCAAGGCAGATAAACGGGAAGCCTGGGCGAGGAAGAGGCGATGATGTAGGGATCGTCGACGAGCTCGTTCCCGCTCTCTTCAGCGTGGAACCCGCGCGTGGAACCCGCGCGTGGACCCCGCGCGCGGGTTGTTTTGTCTACGTTTCGCTTCCTCGCGTCCTCGCGCTCCTGGGGGAGCTTGCAGCCGATGAGCCCCGTCAACGTTTACCACTGCCAGCGATGCATCGCGCCGCTGGAGGTTCCGCCGGGCATCCGCACGATCGTGTGCCGTTACTGCGGAACACACAACGAGCTGCAGCGCCCAGGCCCGCCCGCGGCCGCGCCTCGCCCCGCTGCGCCGCCGAGCCGCACGCTCGCCGCGATCCTCATCGGGGTCGCCATCGCCGTCGCCGTGCTCGTGAGCATCGCCATCCTCGCCCCGCGGCGCGTCCGGGTCCCTGGAGCGTTCCGCGGCCCGCTCGATCTCGAGTGGTCGAACGAGCGCAAGTTCGTCGTCAAGTCCGACGAAGCGCTCTACGGCGAAGTCTCCATCTTCGAGGGCACGTACCAGATCACCTTTCACGGCTTCCCACAAGGCACCAGGTGGAAGGTCGCGGAGAAGAGCGGGCGCATCGAGAGCGACATCTATGACATCATCAAGCTCGACAATGTCGAGGGCCAGCTCGGAAGAATACCAGTCGCCAAATACCGCGATACCCTGCTTGGGCCCAAGGCGAAGCTCGAGATCGAGCTCCCCTCCGGACAGGCAGCTTCCATCGAGCTGCGCCAGGCCGACGCCGCCATGTCCGTCCTGTCGGTGCTCGATCGGGTCAAGAATGGTCCGGTCCTCTTCGAAGGTGAGCCGAAGCAGGAGGGCGATCTGAGCAGCGTGCTCCTCCTGGAGACGGCTTCCATGAAGCTCTTCGGCCAGGCGGTCCTGCTGCAAGACGTCGATCTGGTGGCGATGACGCGCCGGCTCCCGGAGATCAAGGGCCGAAAGACGTGCACCGGGTACAAGGACCGAGCGGGCGAGCCGCTCGCTGACCTGACGATCCGGTTCAAGGAGACCGAGGCCACCGTGCTCGATAGGCGGACCGGGGCCGTCGTGCAGAAGAAGGTCTTTCCGCCGGATGAAGAGTGCCCGATGTTCAGGTTTTCGATTGGCGACGATCGCGAGCGAGAGCAGGACAGCTACCCGCCGACGCGGGACATCGAGTCATGGCTGAGCTCCTTGGTCCAGCGTTAGGCGACCGAGACGGCGGGCCATGTACCGCGCCGGCGACGCGCCGAGCGCCTTGCGGAACATGGTGACGAAGCTGCTCGCGCTCTCGTAGCCGAGGTCGCTCGCGACGCTCTGCACGCTCGCGCCGCGCGAGAGCCGCTGGAGGGCCAGGACGATGTGGAGCTGCTGGCGCCAGCGACCGAAGCTGAGGCCGGTCTCCCGGACGAGCAGCCGGTTGAGGGTCCGTTCGCCGACGCCGATCCGGCGGGCCCACGTCCCCATCGTCGCGCCGTCGGCGGGGTTGGTCGCCATCGCATCGACGAGCTTTCGGAGGCGCCGGTCGGCCGGCATCGGCAGGCGGTGCTTCTCGATCGTCGCCGCCGCCAGCTCGTCGAACAGGACGGCCACGAGCCGCGCATCCGGCCCGTCGAGGTCGTAGAGCGCGGGGCGCGCCGCGAGACGGACGAGCAGCTCGCGAAAGAGCGGCGTGACCGAGACGGCGCAGCACTCGGCCGGCAGGTTCGGAGCCGCGTCCGGCTCCATGAAGACGCCGTAACCCTCGAGCGGCGCGCGCCCTCGTATCTTGTGGACCACTCCGCCGGGGATCCACAGCGCCGAACGCGGCGGGATGATCCACAGCGCGTTCGACGCCTCGCACGTGACCTCGCCGCGCTCGAGGAAGAACAGCTGTGACTCGCGATGGCTGTGGAACTCGCTCTCCAGCCCGCCGGTGACCATGCTCAGGCCGACGGCGTTGGCGGGCCGGGCGAGCGTGCTTCGCCAGCGGCCACGATCCTCGAACGCGAAGCGGCGCGAGAGCGACTCCATCGCTTCGGCCATCGATGCGCGTGGCTCGTTTGCGAGCTGGACGTCGCCATGAAAGGTCCACCCGGGGGAAGCGCTCGACGGCGACGCGGGCGGGGCCGACGAGCCTTTCGTGGTGGAGCCGGCGGAGGGCGAGGCCGACGCCGGCGATGCCGGCGATGACACGGACGACGCGGGACGCTGCCTTCGCTTCGAGCCCATGGCCGGTTTGCGAAACAAAATGTCCTCATTTCGGAATGCGGTCAAGGTCGCCGGCTGCGATGGTTCCTCTGCGCGCTCCGGCGGCCGTGCCGGAGCCCGGAAACCGCTCTTCGGCGGACGGGAACGAGGAGGCTCTTCGATGCGGAAGGTGATGACCGCGCAGCAGATCGAGGCGATCGTCGGCGCCCCGATCCCGGCCGTGCGCATGAAGCAGATCGGCGCCCTGGACGAGGGTTGTCGGCGCGTCCTCGCCAATGCGCCGATCGCCGGCTTCGGTTTTCGTGACGAACAGGGAGGCTGGCACAGCACCTTCGTCGGAGGCGCCCGCGGCTTCGTGCACGTGGAATCGCCGAAGCGCATCCGGTTCGAGCTACCGGAGAGACACCCGACGCCGAAGTCGGGCAGCGGCGCCTCCTTCGTCTTCCTCTTGCCGGGAATCGGCGAGACCCTTCGGCTCAACGGCTCCGTGGCGGAGCGACGCGGCGGCCGGATCATCGTCACTGTCGAGGAGGCCTTCGTGCACTGCGCGAGGAGCATCCTCCGATCCGGCCTCTGGGAGGGGCCGCGCGCTCCCGCCGCCACCGCCGTCGAGCCGCCGTTGCCGCGTGATGGCGCGCGTCACGAAAGGGAAGGCGGACTGCTCGGCGATCCGAGCGTTGCCCGCTTCCTCGCGTCGAGCCCCTTTGCCGTCGTCTCGTCGTGGGACGCTGCTGGCTCGGGCGATACGAGCCCGCGAGGGGATTTCCCGGGCTTCTTGCGGATCCTCGACCACGAGACGCTCGTCATCCCCGATCGCCGGGGAAACCGGCGGACCGATACGTTCCACAACGTCATGACGTGCGCCCAGGTCTCCCTCGCGGCCGTGGTTCCAGGGCGCGACGACGTTCTCCACGTCAGCGGCACGGCGTACGTCACCGACGAGCCGGCGCTCTTGTCGACCATGGCGCTCGCGGGAAAGCCGCCGCAGGCGGCGCTCGTCATCCGCGTGGAGCGCGCGGAGCTCCTGGCGAACGAGGCCCTGCAGAGGTCGAAACTCTGGCAACGCTCCGCCCACGGCGACGCGGCCGTCATCCCCGATCTGATGGCGCTGGCGACCCAGCACCTCGCGCTCAACAAGGGCGGCGGCGCGAAGGCGGCGGTGATTCGCATGCTCGGCAGCGGCGCCGGCGCTTTCCCGAGGCTCCTGCGTTGGCTCATCGATCTCGGTTACCGCAAGGGTCTGGCGGACGAGGGCTACGACCGCGGCGCTGCGCTCCGGAGCGGCGACGAGGCGGTCCGCCCGCGAGGATCTCGCGGTCGAGCCGCTCGACCACGAGGCTCATGAGACGCCGGCGGGCCTGAGGGACTTTCGTTCACGTCGCGCCCGAGTCGACGTGGCCGACCGGGCAGCTCCTCCAGCACGCAGGGCCCGTGACGCTGTAGCCGGCGCCGCAGGTCGGATAGTGTTGTTCGGCAACCAAGGAGAAGCCGCGAAGATGATCCGATCCTCACGCGCCGCGACGGCGGCCATGGCAAGCCTGTTCCTGCTCCCGCTCGGAGCGTGCGTCGCGGAGTCGGGGGCGCGGCCTCCCGCCGCGGCCACCGCCCCATCACCCGGCCCAGAGCCCGCGGCCCCTGCGACGAGCCCCGCTCCAGCCGCGACCGCGCCGGCGACAGCCGCCGCCACCGCGCCGGCGACCGCCGCGCCCGGCCCGGCGGCCCCCGCGACGGTGGATCTCGATGCGCTCTACAGCGAGGCGATCTTCAGGTCCGCCGTCGTCACGCCCGCTGCCGCGCGCAAGCTCGTGCCGCTCAAGCCCGACGCGAACGGCACCTACACCGTGACCACCTGGGCCGGCTGCCGGGGCGACGGCGGACCGAACAAGTGCGGCGCCTACGTGGCGCAGCAGCCCGTGAACGTGAAGTGGGACGTGTGGGTCACGAGCAACGGCGAGCTCCAGAACAAGTGCAAGACATGGACAGGCGACGTGGTGCTCCAGATCCACCAGGTCCTCGGCATGTCGGCGCCGCAGCCGCCGCTGCCCGCGGACACGATGGAGCGGCAGTTCGTCACGTTCTCGGGGGTGCCGGCCGCGAGCATCTTCCGCCCGTGCACGGACGCCCGCGTCGACACCGATTCCTGCAACGGGACGAAGCTGCCTGAAAAGCAGGCTGCCCCGGCTCCGGCCGATTACTACAGGTGGTTCACGAACCAGGCGATGTCCTCGTGGCAGGTGCCGGAGAAGGGTCAGACGCCCACGGGCTTCCCCTGGACCAGGCTGGGCTATTCGTACAACTGGGCGCCGGGCGCGGACATCTACGGGGCGTCCGAGTACGTCATCTCCGGCAGCGCGAAGGCGGTGAAGCTCACCGTCGCCGCCGTCCAGACGGCCAAGGATTTCTGCAAGCCTTGATCAGGCGCGCGTGAACACTGCGGCGCCGGACGCTGCAGGGGTGATTTGATCCGATCGTTCGATCGGGGCCGATTCGGCGTGGGCCTCGCCGGGCCGACCTCCGCGGTCAAGGTGATTCGATCCGCCGCTCCTGAGGAGCTGGGACACAAGCGCCGCTTGTGTCCCTTCTGGTTTGAGCGCCGGAGGCGGAACTATGCCTGCAGCCCCGGCTCCTCCTTGCCTTTCTTGTCGGGCACGAGATAGATGCCAGGCAGGCTTATCAGGGTCATCGCGAATTTGGTCGCCAGATTGATGGCGAAGATCTGCCGGATCACGTCGAACGGCAGTACAAAGGCGAAGGCACCGAAGCAAAACAGCAGGTTATCGATCGGGACGCTGACCGCGTTGCTCGCGAGGACCGCGAGCCACTGGCGCCTGGGGCCCGATTTTTTCAGATAGGCCTCGCGAACCCGATGAAAAATCTCGGTATCCAGCAGCTCGCTCACGACCTCCGCGACGATGCTCGCGAACACGATCCGCCACACCGGGCTCAGGATCGCCGAAAACTGCTCGCCGAGCCCCCAGGACGGGTCGGACGGCACCTGTGCGGCCCAGAGGAGATAGAGGGCCATCAGGAGATTGACCCCGCCGGCGCACAGGATCAGCGTCTGGGCGCCGCGCTTGCCGATGGTCTTGTGGACCATGTCCCGCAAGGTGAAGGTAAGGGGATAGATGAAGGTCCCCATATCCACGGCCAACGAGAAGACGACGCCGATCTTGAGGCTTGCGATCTGGCTGATGAGCTGCGCAGCGATGTAGAGCGAGATGACGATGATGGCCGCCGGCCTGACGGCGTTCGTCAGATCTTGGCTCGCGCTCCTGGACGACACTTCGGACATGAGAATCGCCTCGTTTTTTAAGGCGGGCGTGGGGACCGCCGCAGTTGTGAGCCGGGTGCCCAGGGCAGCGAGACATCCTGGTCAACAAACAAGACAAAAGTCGGCTGAATCTAGATAATAAGCTTGAATCTTCGCACAGCATCAAGCCGAATCTAGAATCTAATCTCTCGAATCCGGCTAATTCAAAGCAAAAATCGAGGAATTACCTCGGGCAGCTCCTACCCCAGCAGCGACGCCGCCACCCTCGGCGCCTCCCGCGCGGGGCACCCCATCCAGCCCGAGAGCCGCTCCGCCGGCTCGCCGCTCGCGAGCGCCCGGAGCACCCGCTCCGCCACGTCCGCGCGGAGCGCCCGCGTCCCGAACACCGGGTAGCCGATCGCCGCGTATGCCCTCGGATCCACGCCCCTCGCGACCGCCATCGACACCGCGCCGGGCGCCGGGCACGCGGGCACCCGGCCGCGGTCGAACCAGGCGGCGCACAGCGCGAGGCGGCGCTCCAGCGCGCCGCGCCGGAGCAGCGGCTGCACGTAGAGCACGCGCTCGCCCACCTCAATGCCGTGCGCCGCGAGCAGCGCCCGGCCCTCCGGCGCGAGCTCCGCGACCTGCTCCTCCGCGTCGCGCGCCGCCGCCGTCCCGAGCCCCTGCTCCAGCTGGTAGACGATCCCGCGCGCCGCGGCCGGGAGCGCGCGCACCTCGGGCGAGCGCAGCGGCGCGAGCAGCGCCTCGACGAGATCGCGCGCGAACGCCACGAGCCGCCGGAGCACGCGCGAGCGCGCCCCTGCGCCGAGGTCCTCGAGCGCGGCGAGCCGCACGTCGGGCAGGAGCAGCGTCGGGCCGCGCGCGAGCTGCCCGAGCAGCCGCTCGCCGTCGAAGATCCGCCCGCCCACGTCGACCGAGAACCGCTCGTGCGGCGCCCCTACCAGCGCCTCGACCCAGCGCGCCCGGTCGTCCTCGGGCGCCGGCGCCGCAGGCCCCGGCGCGAGCCGGGCCCGGAGCGCGGCGATCCGCGCGAAGGGATGCCCCTCCGGCACCGCCGGCGGCTCGGCCTCTTCCCGGCGCGCGCCCGACGACGCCCGCGCGCTCGACGACGACCGTAAGCGGCGCGCCGCCCCGCCGCCCCGCTCGACGAAGCGCTGCACCAGCCGCTCGTGGAGCGCGTCGCTCAGGCGATCCTCGATCGCCCGCGTGCGCTCCTGCCACGCCGCCGCGTCGCGGACCCAGCGCGCGTGGTTCGAGATGTACGTCCACGTCCTGATCGACGCGATCCGCGTGATCAGCGTGTCGATGTCGCCGCCCACCTCGTCGATCTCGGCGACCCGGGCGGCCATCCAGCCGGCGTCGAGCGCCGCGCTCGGGCCCGAGAGCTGCCCGTAGATCTCCGCGAGGAGCGCGACGTGCGACTCGAACAGGAGCTTGCGGAAGTCGGGGATGCGGCAGATCTCCCAGAGGAGCCCCACCGCCTCTTCACCCCGCGCGCGCGCTCGCACCGCCGGGTCCTCGGCGAGCCTCGCCAGCGCGGCCGTGTCCTCCGCGTCGTCGACGAGCCTCAGCGAGCGGGCGCGCGGGCGCGCCCGGAGCGACCCGAGGAGCGCGTCGATCGAGCTCATGTCGAGCTCGCTGCTCCGCCAGAGCAGCCTCCGCACCGGCGGGAACCTGTGCGCCTCGATCGCGGCGGCCACGCCGTCGGGGAGCGACAGCGGCGCGACGGTGCCGAAGGTCCCGTCCGCGAGGTGCCTGCCCGCGCGGCCGGCGATCTGCGCGAGCTCGGCGGGGTCGAGGTCGCGCACGGCGCGCCCGTCGAACTTGCGGAGCGCCGCGAACGCGACGTGGCGCACGTCGAGGTTGAGCCCCATGCCGATCGCGTCGGTGGCGACGAGGTAGTCGACCTCGCCCGACTGGAAGAGGGCGACCTGCGCGTTGCGGGTGCGCGGCGAGAGCGCGCCGAGCACCACGGCGGCGCCGCCCCGCTGCGCGCGCAGCCGCTCGGCGATCTCGTAGACCTGAGGGGTCGAGAACGCGACGACGGCGCTGCGCGGCGGCAGCCGCGAGAGCTTTCCGGCCCCGGCGCTCGCGAGCCGCGAGAGGCGCGGGTGCTGGACGATGCTGGCGGTCGGCACGAGCTCGGCCATGAGCGGCCGCATCGTGTCGGCGCCGAGGAACCAGGTCTCGCGCCGGCCGCGCGAGAGGAGCAGGCGCTCGGTGAACACGTGGCCGCGCTGGTCGTGCGCGGCGAGCTGGATCTCGTCGATGGCCAGGAAGTCGACCTCCAGATCGACCGGCATCGCCTCGACGGTGCACACCCAGTAGTCCGGCCGCCGCGGGACGCGCTTCTCCTCGCCGGTCACGAGCGCGACGCGGGCCTCGCCGACCCGGGTGGTCACGCGGTCGTAGACCTCGCGCGCGAGCAGGCGCAGCGGCAGGCCGATCATGCCCGAGTCGTGCGAGAGCATGCGCTCGATGGCGCGGTGGGTCTTGCCGGTGTTGGTCGGGCCCAGGACGGCGGTGATGGGGGAAGCGTCGACCATGGCGCACGCAGCTTAGTACCGGACGCCGCGGTTACGCCTCCGCGCGAGACGCCGAGGGCGTGCGCCTCGGGTCCTTGCCGCTGGGCGGGCTCGTCCTCGGGCCCGCCGATGGCCCTACGGAGCCCGAGCGGCGGAGCCCGACCCGCGCCGGAGGCCCCGTGGGCCTGTCACCGCTGACGGCACGGCGATCGTCGCTTCGGCGCGCGGCCGCGTCGAGCCCCGCGACGGAAGCGTAGGCACCGTCGGCGACCGACGGATCTGTCTCAGCGTGCCGTCGGGTCCGCGAGCCAGGCGGCGAGCGCCTCGGGCGGGAGTGCCAGCTTTGCATCGTCGAGGCGATCGGCACCCAGGCGCTCGAACCGTTCAGCCAACACGGAGTGCTCCATGTCGGTCATCGGTCGGCCCAGCTTCTTCTCGAACTGCCTCGCCAGCACCCGGAGCTGCCCCTCCTGGAGGCCCTCCTTGCGCCCCTCCTGGAGGCCCTCCCTGCGCGCCTCGTCGCGGAGGGATTGCTTGAGCTGCTCGAACCACTGCTGAACTTCCGTCACGATCTCCTCCTCCTCCGCGTCTTCCGCGGTGCGCGCCGAGGGCTCAGCCGGGACCTCGAAGCGCAATCTTAACAGCCAGGGCAGGGCGATGCCCTTCTCCCAGGCGTCGTCGGGCAGGGCGATGAGCTCACGAATGGCATCCCGGAGCACGGCGCGCGCGCCGAGCAGGCGCAGCAGCAGGGTGTCTCGGGTGCGCGGCAGCTCGGCGATGACGACGAGGTCGATCCGCCATCCCGGCGCGGCCCGGTACAGGCCGGGGCGCCCGGGCACCGGGTCGAAGCCGAACGCGTCGAGCACGGTGGCGGGCCGGCCGCTGCTGAGGACGCATAGCCGCGGGAAGGGCACGGCGCCGCCGGCGCGGCGCTCGAGCTCATGATGCCAGTGGAGCTGCTTGCGGACGCAGCCGCGCAGCTCGGCCGGACCGGGGGTGTCGTGGAAGGGCTCGAACTGACAGGGCTCTGCCGCGAGCTCGCCGAGCAGGCCGAGCTCTGCGCGCAACGCGGCGCGGGCGGGATCGGGCACGTACCAGATGTCCATGGTCTGGGAAGTTGCGATGACCTCGACCTGAGTGTCGGCGCCGCCGACGAGACCGAGGGTCTCGCGCAGGACGTTCTTGCAGAAGGCGTCGAATCTGCTGCGCATCGATGCGGTGACGAAGATGGGATTTATCGGACGCGTCAGCAAGCCAATTGCGCACGAAACGTGCTGTTTTCGCGAAGCGACGTAGAGCGACGTCGCGTATAGGGAGGAGAAGAATCGGGTCATTACATGCGCCGCATCGATGTCGTTCAGAAATCGTGTCTTCAGCGCTGCACCGCCGCGGCGTTGGGGGTGCGAATCGATGGACAGGAGAGTGGTAGTTCGTCGGGCGGATGTTCGGGGTGTGCGTGCGCGTACCGCGGGAGAGCGCGAAGGACGCGGCGGTCGAAGGCGTGGACCTCGACGCTGGGGATCGAGCTCCTGCGCGCGCAGCGCGCTGGCCCGTGTAAAGGACGAGCACGGCAGCTCGCTTTGGCCTGCATCGACGTCGGGGATCGGCGGGCCCCGAACGCCTGAACAGCGCGAAATTTCACTAACATTGTATTCGCAGGAGCGATGCCCTGGGCCACCTGGGCGGGAACGGCTTCTCCCTCTTCAGCGACATCGACCGCTCGCCTCGATGCCGCGGAGCCCCCGGAGGGCCTGGGAGCAGCCTGCCGATGCAGGGAGGAGAAGATGCGACAGCAGCCCGCTTGCGCTCGGCCTTCGTCGCGCCGCCGGGCCCGTGGCATGATGGGGCGAGATGCCGGCCGCTGTAAGACGTGCGACATGGGACCCGGCCTCTGCTAGACCGCGGAGGCCCGAACGGACGGACGCTGGGACGCGGAAGGCTCGATCGCATGCTGTCGCTTGAAGCGGGGAGCGTCGTCGGTGGGAAGTATCGCCTGGAGCGGCCGCTGTCGGGCGGCGCCATGGGCTTCCTCTGGGTAGCCCGGCACCTCCATCTCGACGTCGAGGTCGCGCTCAAGTTCATGATGCCGCAGCACGCCGACTCCCCCGTCGCGCGCGCGCGGTTCGAGCGGGAGGCGAAGGCGTCGGCCCAGCTCCGGACGCCCAACGTGGTCCACGTCTACGACTACGGCCTCGAGGGCGACACGCCTTACCTCGCCATGGAGCTGCTCGAAGGCGAGGACCTGGCGGCGTACCTCGCGCGCCACGGGCGCCTCGAGCCGGAGGAGCTGCTCGGCATCGTGAGCCAGGTGAGCAAGGCGCTGCGCCGCGCGCACGAGGTGGGGCTCATTCACCGCGACCTCAAGCCGGCGAACATCTTCCTCGCGCGGCAGGGCGAGGAGATCGTCAAGATCCTCGATTTCGGGGTCGCCAAGGCGACCGGCACCGGACTGGCCGCCGACGCGACGAAGACCGGTACGCTCATCGGCTCGCCGCACTACATGAGCCCGGAGCAGGTGCGCCGGAGCAAAACGATCGACTTCCGCAGCGATCTCTGGTCGCTCGGCGTGATCATCTTCCAGTGCCTCACGGGCCAGCTGCCCTTCCCCGGCGAAGAGCTCGGCGACGTGCTCGTGGAGATCTGCACGGGCGACATTCCGGTCGCCTCGCAGCTCGCGCCGAACCTCTGGCCCGAGCTGGATCGTTTCCTGGAGCGCGCGCTCAAGCGCGAGCCCGCGGAGCGGTTCCAGAGCGCGAGCGAGCTCGCCCGCGCGTTCGCCGCGGCGGTGCAGCGCAGCGGGGTGGTGCCGGACTCGCGCGACTCGCTGGACTCGACCGAGGCGCTGGCTCAGGGCGTCGCGCCGGTTCACGGCGGCGCGCCGGTTCACGGCGGCGCGCAGGCTCACGGCGGCGCGTCAGCTCACGGCAGCGCGCCAGCTCACGGCATCGCGCAGGCTCTCGGCATCGCGCCGGCTCACGGCGTCGCGCCTGCCATCGGGGGTGGCACCGTGGCCCTCGACGAGGCGGTGACCGCCGGCGGCACGCTGGCGGCGGGCGGGACGGTCGTGGCGGACCGCGCGCAGGTCCCAGGAGGCATGGGGGGCCCGGGCGACACGCTGGCCGCGGGCGGGACGCTGACCGCCAGCGGCACGCTGGAGGCCGTGGGAGGCGCGCTGTCCCCGCCCGTGGATCGTCGCGCCCCGTCGCGAGCGGCGCTCGCAGTGGCTGCCAGCGTGCTCGTGGTCGGCCTGGGGATCGCCGCCGTCGTCCTGCTTCGCTCGCCCGCTCCCGAGGTCGCGGCTGCCCCTGCGGCGACGTCTCCGCCCCGCGCTCCGGGATCCGCCGCAGCGCCGGCGCGGGTGGAGGAGGTGCCTTCCCCGCCTCCCCCGGACGCGAGCGCCGTCCCCGCCACGTCGGCTTCGTCGGCCCCGGCGGGCGCAGACGCCGCGTCGGCAGCTCCCTCACCCGCTCCCCCCTCCGGCTCGGCGAGGGCCACGCTCAGATCGACACGTCCGTCGGCGCCTCCGCCGGCGAGGCGGCCTTCCCAGGCTGCGCCCTCCAACAGGGGCACTTCCGAGAAGGATCCGACCTTCGGCTTCTAGTGTCCGGTCCCTGAAGAGCGCGAACTAACGGTCGACGAACTTGATTGTCTCGTCGAGCGGCGCCCGGCCCGTACGGGTGTAACCGACCGTGGGGTCCTCGTAGCCGATCGACATGCCGCAGAAGAGGATGAGCCCGTCCGGGGGTGACAGGACCTGCGCGACGGTCTCGCGAACCTGCGACCATGCCATCTGCGGGCAACTGTGCAGCGCTTCGGCGCGCAGCAGCAGCATGACGGTCTGCAGATACATCCCCGTGTCGGCCCATTGGGCCGGGCCCACGTCACGGTCGATGTAGCAGAACAGGGCGGCGGGCGCGCCGAAACAGTCCCAGTTCGCGATCGCGGCCCTCTGCCGCGCCTCCCAGTCCTCGCGAGCAATGCCGAGCGAGGCGTAGCGCTCCCTGCCGAAGGCGGACCGGCGCTCTCTGTACGGGGACTTCAGTCCCGGCGGGTACATTTCGTACTCCCGCTCGTCCCAGGGGTCGCCTGCAGCCACGCGCTCAACGGCGAGCTTCTTGAGCTCAGCCAGCGGCGCGCCGGTCACCACGTAGATGTTCCACGGCTGGAGGTTCGATCCGGATGGCGACCAAGCCGCCGCGGATAGCACGCGCTCCAGCACCTCCCCCGAGACGGGCCGGTCGGTGAATCCGCGCACCGCCCGTCGGCTCCTGACTGCCTCATAGACGTCCATGACCGCCTGCCTCTCCAGATCTTCTCATTGACATCACAAACCTATTCGACGACTTGACCAGGATCGAATCGCCGCGTGGCGGAGCGAGACCGACTCGGGCGGATAGTGCAAGCAAACGGGCTCCGGAAGTCAAGGGGCGTCTTATCCCACGTCGCAGTGGGCAGAACATGCCATCCACCATCCTGGTCAAGTCGTCGAACAGGTTCGTGATTCATGACATGGCGCACCACCGGACATCGACATGCAGGAGCCCTAACGCCCGGACGACATGGCCGGCGCGTGCTCGACCAGGCACCCCGGCATGTCGGACATGGGCCGGCGCGTGCTCGACCAGGCATCCCGGCATATCGGACAGGGGCCGGCGCGTGCTCGACCAGGCATCCCGGCATATCGGACAGGGGCCCGCGCGTGCTCGACCAGGCATCCCGGCATATCGGACATGGGCCCGCGCGTGCTCGACCAGGCATCCCGGCATATCGGACATGGGCCGGCGCGTGCTCGACCAGGTAGTGCGGTCTTTTGAGATCCGGTGCGGTCATTTGACCCCGGACCTTCGATGAGCCGCTAAGTTCGGCCGGAAGTAGTGCAGCCCGCGACGGCGCCAACCGTCCGGGCTGCGTGGCCGAACCCCGAACCACGAGGTCCGACAGTGCAACTGTACCTGATCCCTCCCGACGGAGGGCAAGGCGAAGGTGCGCGCGCGCGCCGCCGCTTCGCCCCTTGCGTCTCCCTGACCCCCACGCAGCGCAAGCGCCTCAGAGCAGCTTTGCGCAGCCTTCGATCGGCGTACGGCTCATGGGCCTGCCTGGCCGAGGTGATGGGCATGTCCGTCATCGCGGTCGAGAGCATCGCGAACGGGCGGGCCAACGGCTCGCCCGCGACCGCGCTCCGCGCTGCGAAGGCAGCGGGCGTCACCGTCGAGCAACTGCTCGGTGGCCTCGCACCGGTCCATCGCTGCCCGACGTGCGGGAGGTCCGGGTGACGAAGCCGCGGAAGGGGGCGAAGAGCCCGCCTGCCGCGCGACATCCCCGGAAGAAGCCGAGCATCGAGGCGATCATGGCCGAGCGCGACATCGTGCGCGCCACGGTCGCAGGCATCCCCGCGCGCGACCGCGCCGACGTCGAGCAAGAGATCCTCCTCGGCGCGTGGCGGTCCGTGAAGCGCGGCATGTACAGACCCGACCCGCGGGACAAGCCGCGCGACGCGCTCCGCAAGTTCTTGCGCGGAGTCGCGTGGCGTACGGCCGCGCGTCACATCAACAGCGCGTGGACGCGCCGCGCCGTCCTGACCGAGCAGCCCCTTGGTCTGCTCCGCGATCTCGTCGGGCCCGATCTGGAGGCACAGGTCGCCGCGCGCGAAGTGCTCGACGCCGTGGCCAGCCTGCCGGACTGGCAACGCGAGGCGCTGCTCATCGTCGATGCGCCCGAGGCGCTCACCGAGTGGGCAAGGGCCCGCCGCATGAACCCGAGCACCGCGGCGTCCAGGCTCCGCATCGCTCGCGAAACGCTGGCGCTGCGACTCAAGAGGTGGCGGCGGTAGGCGACCGCGAAGCGGCCCAGCGGGCTCTCGGTGCCATCCGGACGCTCGACGCCATCGACCAGTTCTTCGTCCGGCACGACAGTCAGGCGCACGCCCGGCGCAGCACCTGCGTGAGAAGTCGTACTTACACAGACAATGTGCGACGAGTATCAGTCCCATGTCCGCGCGATGGGTACGCTATCGATGGTCCAATGCGGGCCTATCTACACATGTGATAACGCGCCTTATTGGCTACCATCGCCCGAGAGCAGCGAGAATACCGGCGTATGCGGTGGAGGCGTTGGCATTTGAACATCTCGATGAATCTCGAACACGCGCGCATATTGCATCCGCTCGCGCTGCGCTTTCTCAGTGTCTCGCGGTCGCTTTCTGTTAGGTGCGAATACCCTGCCATGCCAGAGCTTTATCGCCATCTTAAGATCTTGGACCGACTTTCCTACTGGAACCAGATTGAAATGACATGGATTCTGAGTTCCATCAGGGTCCGGATCGTAAACCGCCTTAATCTGGATGCCGATCTCATCAACGAGGGCAGCCAGATCGATCACAACCGCATGCCTAAACTGCTCTGATTTGGGATGCAGAAGCACGGCGCAGCGCAGTGTATTTACGCACGATTCAAGATTCACCGAGAGGCCGTCGTCCAGTTCCACGGCCTCCCATCTCCACTCGTGCGGCTTTACGCGGTATCCGAACTCCGGCGGTTCATCATCCATCTCGAAGCGCTTTGGCGCCTCATCATTCTTCAGAATTCTGACAAACTTTCCACCATCGAGCTGCGCACCTCGATTGAGTTCGGGCTTATTCGCACGATCGATGCACTCTTGTCGATCTGCGCTCACTGGCCAGTCCTTCAGATAAGGAATGAACGCGCATGCTCCACCACGCGATGCGCAAGAGAGAACGATCGAGTTTGAATAGCAGGTCGGTCCTCGTCTGCGCGCGCGTAAGCTCGCACGCTAACACCCGGCCACGGCAATCGTGGCCGATTCACAATCCATGTAAGCTGCCTAGGCGTGTCCCACGTAACCTCGATTGCGCCATCGTCGGACGGCTCGAAATTGGCCTCAATATCAGCACCAACGTCAGCGATCACTGCGCAGATGAGATTTCGCGCCGAAGCTAGTACGCGACTGTCTACCGTGGCAATCGCGTTGAGTTCATTGAGCCACTCAGGAGCGCTCGTGCCCAAAGGCAGGGAGGGCAATTGCTTAACGATGACACGCAGATGCGATTCTGCAGCGACGCAAACATCCTCGGCACGCTCACGGATGGCGTCGAGATGTACCGCATCATTTATGGTGCCAGAGGCACCAAGAGCAGCTATCGTTTCGTCTAATAGACGAAGCGCTTCACTTCCAAATTTAGATTGCGCATCTACACTTGACAGTGTTCTCCAATGAAGAACATCGCCATCAGTGAGGGTGATTGGTTCGTACTTGTATATGCAGTGAGATACGATCTCTGGCTGCGCACGTGGCCATAGCTTCTGAGAAAGTGGTGGAAGCAAGTGGCGTGACGTGTAAACGATGGCGTTGGTGGATTGCTGAAATTTGTCCCGCGCAATAGCAAGTCCACTTGTGCTCCAAGAGGCGCCGCTTACCACTTCTTTCTCATGTTCACCTGCGAGACGGCCCCACCTGGACGACGTGTACGCCTTTTTAGCATGCCCTGGCGGCGAGCGGAGTAACCGTTCCGAACCAGATCCTTTTGAGTGGCTCATGTGCTTGGCGTGTCCGACAGGGTCATTATAGATTCTGGCAGTTCGATGCCGTTTTGCGCGCTCACAAGTTTCTTCAGCGCGGCCAGTTTTCTTTTTGCTCGCGCTGCCTGAACGCACAGGTCATCGAGTTCCTCCTCGGTAATCCGTACCTCAACAACGGTCGGACTTAATGCCCCGGACTGATGAACAACGAGCTTCAGAGTGGTCAGTGGAACAAGCCCCTCAACCCGCTCTCCGTCTTCATCGAACACTGGGCGCAGGTCGGAAATCATCGCCAATTCATCGAGATGAGATCCGGTCTTTCGAACAACCCGATCTACCTTAGCCTGGAGTTCCACTCCGAGCACCGGCGCCAGCGTTTGTGGCAGCCTATCAACGATGCTGCGTCGTTCAGCATCTGATAATGAGTCGGGCAGCTCCTCAGCGATGGAATCCACAAGCGCACTAGTACGAATACCAGTGTCTCGCCCCAATTCAGCGAAGTTGATGACAAAGTGCGCAAAGCTGGCGGCTTGTTTACTATCAGCGATCGCGGCACGCGCTACGGCATGCAGTCGTCGTGGTCCGAGAAACCCAGGCGCCGAATGAACGGCTTTCAGAGCAGCCTCGAACGCATCATCCGGTATGGCCGCGAAGCGCCTAGCATCGTTGAGAAATGCATCGCTCTGCAAGAGTTGCTCTAGCGACATAGAAACCCATCGTTCTGCCCTAGACGCCACGATTCGCTTTGCTCCGCGCTGAGAGTTTCCAGAGACAATAGTCAACCCGCATACCAACAGCAAGAGGCGAACAATGTAGGCACATGTGTTACAGAGTAGCCAAGACTCTCAAGTGTTACATTTCTTACAATTTTTGGAAGCTAGTCTGACTTCTTCGCTTTCGTAACCGTTTAACTTACCGACTTGTTCCAGATGGTGCCAACTAACCGGCCGGGCAAGCCGACCGTTTGTGCTCCGATGGAGATGCCTTGGGCTCCGCTTGGGCACCTCTCGCTGCGGATCGTAGCCGCATCCGGATGGCCGTGGACGCACTCGGCAACACGCCTCCCGTCGAGCAGAACCCGCTGACATTCTGTCAAGACAGAATGTCCATGCGTGCGTACCGGGCTGTGGGAGGCGCAGGTTTCTCGCTTCAGGTGGGATCGTCGCCGAACAACGAGAGCTGAACCATCGTGCGCGGCTCGGGAGAGGTCGGCTCTCGCCTCGGCGCCACGGGCGGCGGCTGCGAAGCAGCAGGCGCCGCCGGCGCGTTCCCGACGAGTCGCCGGAACCCGCGCCCGTTCGGCAGAGCTCGCGCGGGCGCCGTAGGTGTCCCCGGGTTTGGCGTCCGGAGCTTGAGCGGCTGCGGGGTCGGCGGCTCGGTCTTGGGCTCCGCCAGGGCCGAGGACGTTTCCCTGCTGCGCGCCTACCCAGGCGGTAACGCCGGACACGCTGAACGAACCCCGTCTTGCACTCAGCACTTCGACACCTCGCTGCTGCTCAAAAGTCCCACCAGTTGTTTGTGATGGTGAGAGGCCCTGAGTAGGCGCGACCTCCAACGTCAGCAGGCTTGAACTCGACGGAGTAGTACCTCGGGAAACCAATCCCGCGCGCGTAGTCCGTGAACCGTATCGCGCCTTGCCCCTCATGAACAGGTTCGCTGGCTTCGTGGTACGGTGCGTCCTCTAGCATCTCATCAATCGTTCTGTACCTGATGGTCATGGTACCTGGATGTATAAACCGTCCTCCAGGCCCACCCGTCGCAGCGTCAATCTTTGTGACGACAAAAACCATCCGCTCACCTATGAACTCGACACACAGCTTCAGAATAGAACCCCAATTTCCACCCCCATCAGCCTGAATGGTGCATTGGCCCAACGGCGCCTTAAGCCCAGCCTCAGCCGTACTCTGTCCGCCAAAAGTCACGAGGCTCGCAGCTCCAACCATAAGAGCGGTCGAGCTCAACCACAATAACCTCATTACACACCTCCGTTCTGCACCGGTGTACCTAAGGCACCCCACCCGGCACGCAATCCTGTTGTTCGAGATTGCGTTGATGTGATGGTTTTTCTTTCAGGACGGCCCCGAACCCGCACCCGTTCCCAGCGCGCCGCCGCCTCCACGGGCGCCGAGCTCGCCGCGGGGTCGTCGGGGGGCTGGCGAGCCCGTCGAGCCGCCGCCGCGCACCGCGAGCGCGACGACGAGGCGCACCTGGTCGAGGCAGAGCACGCCAGGCCCGCCACGCGCCCGCGGGCGCGCGCAGCTGGGCTCTTCCGCTCGCGGTTCGGCCGAGCGTCGCGAGCGTGCTCCTCGCGTCCGCCGCGCCATCAAGAGCCCGCACGCCACCCCGCACCCCTCCGGGAGCGGATGTTTCCGAGGTTCCAGCAGGTGCGTCTCGAGCGCCGCGCACGCCTCGTCGTTGATCTCGACGCCCTCCAGCGCGCACCCCCGCAACGTGCCAGTGCGGCTATGACACCTGCTGTCCTAGCGCCCCCCTCTTCTGCGTCCTTGCCAGCGGTTTTACTCGGCAAAATCGCTATAATCAGAGGACCTTAGACGAAAACGCCCCGCCTCCGGCTGGAACCCGAAGGCAGGGCGGCAGAAGCCGAGCGGTGCGACCCGTCCGACGTCCTGGCAGACCGGATCGTGGGCCCTCCGCTGGGGAAAGGCAAGGGTCCCGTGGCGAACGTGCTCCCGGCCGAGAAGCGCCTGCGTGTGCTCGCGGCGCTCGTAGACGGCAACAGCGTGCGCGCGACCGAGCGCATGACCGGCGTCCAGCAGAAGACCATCCGGCGCTTCGCGCTGGCCCTGGGGCAGGGTGCGGAGCGGCTCCACAACCGACTGGTGCGGGACCTTCGCTGCGTCCTGGTCCAGGTCGACGAGATCTGGGGCTACGTCCAGAAGAAGCAGTCCCGCGTGACCGAGGCCGACCCGCCCGGCGTGGGCGAGGCGTACACCTTCGTTGCGATGGACACGCTGTCCAGGCTCGTGATCGCCTACCGCGTCGGCCAGCGCGACCAGGCGACGACGGACGCCTTCATCGAGGACCTACGGGCTCGCATGCTGGTCATGCCCCAGCTGACGTCGGACGGCTTCGCGCCGTACATCCCTGCCGTTGGCGCCTCGTTCGGCACGTCGATTGACTACATGCAGACGGTGAAGAACTACCGCTCTGGCAGCCGTGGACGCCGAGACGACCACCGGTACGAGCCGCCTCGGGACCCCTTCATCACGAAGAGCACCGTCTACGGCGCGCCCGACCCGGCCAAGGCGTCCACGTCCTACGTGGAGCGGCTGAACGGCACCACGCGACACCAGAACGGGCGCATGCGGCGCTTGTGCTTGGCCTTCTCCAAGCGCATCGAGCACCACCGCGCGTCGGTCGCGCTGGTGTACGCCTACTACAACCTCTGTCACGTCGTGAAGACGCTTCGCGTCACTCCGGCAGCATCACCGACCACGTGTGGAGCCTGGACGAGCTCCTGGAGACGCTCCTGACCGAGGGAGAGACGGACGCGCCCGAGGCGCAGCCGCTCGCTCATCGCGAGCCCTCCGCACCGGCGAGGCCGCTCCCCGGCGGTCGCGGGTTCCTGCGCCTCGTGACCGAGCCGACGCCCGCGCTGAAGCGTTCGCCGCGTCATCCAGAGCCCCCGCCGTCGGCGCCTCCGGTCCAGGCCGCGCCGCCTCCGCCGCCTGACCCACCGCGACGTCCGGTTCAGCTCGACCTGTTCGATCTCGGCGAGCCGCCCACCACCGAGGACTGAGCGCGTGATCGGGTGCGGTCTTTTGCTCGCCGGCCGCGGTCATTTGGGCAAATGACCGCACTACCCTCGACCAGGCATCCCGGCATATCGGACATGGGCCCGCGCCCCGCTCAGAGGTTCGCGGTCGTCAGCCAGTGGGGGTTCCTCGTCGTGCCGTCGAAGCGCTCCGTGGTCTTGAACTTCTCGTGTTCCCCTCTGGCGCCGAGCTCGGCGGTGCGCGCGAGGATCGCCGAGACGCGCTCGCTGCCGAGCGGCTGGAACGTGTAAGCCGCCTTGAGCGCCTGCTTGAGGACACCCAGGCTGTCACAGCCGGTGATGACCACCGACGTCGGCAAGCTCATGGGATAATGCAGGCAGGTGATCGGCGAGACCACGCCCGTCTTCGCGATCTCCCCGCCGGCGAACGGCTTCATTCCCAGCACCCCGATGCCCTGCTGCGTCAGCACCGGGAGCACCGCCTTTTCGAAGCTCCGGTAATGGGGATCGAGGACGTTGAGAGGCATCTGCACGGTGTCGAGCGGGACGCCCTGCCGCTCGGCCATCTTCAGCATGGCGAGGTGGATGTCCGGGTCCTTGTGCCCCGTGAAGCCGATGAACCGGATCTTGCCGGCCTTCTTCGCGGCCACGAGCGCCTCCATCGCGCCGCCGGGCCCGAAGATCTGCTCGGGATCGCCCATCCGGATGATCTCGTGCATCTGCACGAGATCGATGACGTCGGTGCGCAGCCGCCGGAGCGACTGCTCGAGCTGCGCCTCGGCGGTCGCCCGGGTGCGGCCGTCGAGCTTGGTCATCAGGAAGACCTTGCTGCGATATCCGTCCTGAAGCGCCTTGCCCATGCGCTCCTCGCTCTTGCCGTCGTGGTAATCCCAGCAGTTGTCGAGGAAGGTGACCCCATGATCGATCGCGAAGCGAACGAGCCGGACGCTCTCCTGCTCGTCGCTGGGGACCGCGATGTGGTAGCCGCCGAGGCCGAGGAGGCTGACCTTGACGCCGGTCCGCCCCAGAATCCTCGTCGGCATCACGCCGCCCGCCGGCAGCGCGACGTCCTCTTCCTCCGGCGCCCCGGAAGAAGGCCCCTCGGGAGGCTCCGGAGCGCCCGCGCCCAGGGATGTAGCGTTTTGCCGCAGCTGCGCGCTCCGCGCACACGCGCCGAGCGCGAGGCTGGCACCGGCGGCGTGGAGAAAGGTCCGCCGAGAAGGTCGCTTCGTCATGACAGGCAACGCTCCTTTTCAGGGCGAAGCCCGACTGCAGGGGACATGCCATGCGAACGCAGGGACGAGCCCGCGTTCACGACCGAAGTGGTGACCCCCTTGGGGTGGAGGAGCTCCTCATGGCCGTCCGAGACGAGGCTGGCCGTGAGCAGCCTGGAGGGATGACCGCAAGGCGGTCAGCGCGGCCTGGTAGACGGTCTGGAAGCGAGCCTGCTCGGGCGCGAGCTCGGCGGCACGTTTCAGCGGCTCGAGCGCTTGATCCTGGTGGCCTTGCCGGACCAGGGCGAGGCCCAGCGAGTGGAGCAGCTCGGCCTCCTCGGGAAGGCGGGTGATTCCGCGCCGGAGCAGCGCGACGCCGTCCGCGTCGCGGCCGAGCTCGCGATAGAGGTCGGCGAGGTTCACGTAGGTGGGGACGTAGCCGGGCTCGATGCGAAGCGCAGCGAGGTAGGCGTGCTCGGCGTCGCGCGGCTTGCCCGTGCGGGTGAAGACGAGGCCCAGGTTGTTCTGGGCCTCGGCCCGATCGGCGTGGAGGGTCTGCGTGGCGATGTACTCGCGCAACGCTCCGTCCAGCTCCTGCGCGGCGCGCTCGGGCAAGGCGCGAAGGTCGACGCCCGCGAGCACGCGCGCGGCTTCGACGCGCACACCGCGGACGGGATCGGCGAGGAGCGGCGCGGCGACGGCCGCGGCGCGACGAGGGTCGTAGCCCTCCAGCGCGCCGAGCGCAGCGCGCCGTAGCAATGGCTCGGGATCGGCGAGCGCCGCGCGGAGGACAGCGAGCGACGCGGCCGTCGGGGCGGCGCGCAGCGAGGCGAGCGCGGTGGCGCGCGCGATGGCGGGGATGGCGCGGTCGGTCGCGAGCCGCTGGAGCTCAACGGCAACGGCCGGGTCACCGGGCGCGGTGCGCGCGAGAGCGAAGACCTCGGCGTACGTCTGGTAGCCCTGCGCCGGGCGGCCGAGCCAGGCTCGCACGGCGTCGGCGGCCCAGCTCGCCTGCTTTTGCGCATGGCAGTCGGCGCAGGTGTTCGGGATCCCGAGGCGGACCGAGAGATCCGGCCGAGGCACCCGGAAGCCGTGATCGTGACGGACGTCGACGCCCATGTACGTGCGCGCCGGCATGTGGCAGTCGACGCAGCGCGGAGCGGCGAGCGCGCCGGACGGGGCGCCGGCGGCGTTCGCGGCGTGGTGGTGATGCTCGGGGACATCGAAGCGCGCCGGCTCGTGGCAGGACGCGCACACGCCGTTGCCCTCGGCGCGCAGGCGGCCGGAGTGCGGATCGTGGCAGTCGCTGCACGTCACGCCGACATGCGCCATCTTGCTCTGCTGGAACGAGCCGTAGGTGAAGACCTCGTCGCTCATCACGCCGTCGGGCGTGTAGAAGGGCGCGGTCAGCAGCTCGAGCGCCACGCTGTCGAGCAGCGGGGCGCCGTGCCGGAACGGCTGCGAGAGGGTCTCGCGGCGGCTGTGGCAGAACGCGCACGTGGCGCTCTCGGTGCCGCTCGAGGCGCGCTTGCCACGCTGCGCGGTGCCGCTGGGCAGCCGCGTCCACGTGGCGTCCTTGCGCTCGTCGAAGCGCACGTCGAGGCCCTTCGAGGGGTCCGGCATCCTCGCCTTGGTCCAGTCGAGGTGGCGCGCGCCGCCGCCGTGGCAGCCTTCGCACCCGACGCTGATCTCGGACCAGGTGGTGGTGAACCGATCCGCGGCGGCGTCGTACCCTTTCGTGACGTGCGTAGAGTGGCACTCGGCGCACATGTGGTTCCAGTTCTGGCTGGCGGCGGTCCAGTGCAGCACGTCGCCGGCGCGCACGTCGTCGCGCTCGTGCAGGTGGTACCAGCGCTGCCCACCGCGTGTCTGGGGGCGCGCGTCCCACGCAAACGGCAGCGCCTGCAAGCGTCCGCCCGGGCCGGCAACGAGGTACTGCTGGAGCGGCTCGACGCCGAAGGTGTACAGCACCTCGTAGCGGTGCAGGTGGCCATCGGGGCCGTCCGTGGTGACCCAGTATTTTCCGTCCTGGCGATCGAAGCGGTGGACCTGCCCGGCGTAACGCAGGCGCGCGCCCTCGAAGTTCCCGAGCACGGTGGCGGCGCTCGCGTGCTGCATGGCCCGCGCGTGCTGCGAGCCCTGCCATGCGGCGTGCTCCTCGGCGTGGCACGGGGCGCAGCGGTCGCTGCCGACGAAGCCGGAGGCCGCACGCTCCGGCGAGCGCTCCGCCGGGCTGACCCGCGTTGCGGCAGCCGACGAGGCCTCCGCGTCGCCGCCGCGCGCCGCCCCGGGTTTCGCCCCCGAAGCGCTCGCCGTGATGGCGTCGGCTGGCGTGAGGGAGGACGCGCTCGTTGGCGCGCGCCAGACCACGAGCCCGGCGAGCGCCAGGATCACGACAGCGATGGGCCACGAGCGAACGAGTCGGGAATCGGCCATGTGCGGGGCGGAGGCGAGCGCCGCCGCGAGACGCGGATCGTGCAGAGACGCCCGGGTCTCGCGCGCGGCAGGGTGCGCGTTTACTCGGTGAGGATGACTCCGCGGGCGGCGGCGTACTGCTCCCACGCGGCGGCGAGCTCGGCCGCCACCTCCGGATGAGCCGCGGAAACGTCGTTGATCTCGCCGCGGTCGGTGGCCAGATCAAACAAGCTCCAGGCGCGCGGCGTCGGGCCATAGGGCGCGCTGAGCCACAGCAGCTTCCAGTTGTCGCGGATCACGTAGCGGTGGTTGCCGTGCTCCCAGATCAACGTCTCACCGGGCGCGCGCAGCCCCGTGGCCCGGTCTTCGAGCACCGGCAGGATCGAGCGCCCGCTGATCGGCTCGACGTCCCTGCCCTTGTAGGTGCTCCCCGGATTGGGCACACCGGCCAGCTCGAGCACGGTCGGCAGGAAATCGATCACGTGCGTGGTTCCGTCGAACTGCGGCCTGGCCTGGTGCTGTCCCGGCAGCCGTGCGATGGCCGGAACGGCGATGCCGCCTTCGGTCGTGTAGCTCTTCCACAGCCGGAACGGCGTGGCGCTCACCTCGGCCCAGCGGGGTCCGACGCCGATGTACGAGCCCGGTCGGCCCAGGTTCTCGAGCGTGTTCACCACCGGTCCGGAGCGGCTCGGGTCGGTGGCGGCGAAGCCCTCGCGCGTGCCGCCTTCCGCGCCGTTGTCGGACTGGAAGAAGATGAAGGTGTTCTCGTACTCGCCGACCCGCTTGAGGTACTGGATCAACCTGCCGATGTTGGCGTCGAGGTTCTCGACCATGGCGGCGTAGATCTCCATGCGCCGCGCTTCGTAGATCCTCTCCTCCGGCGTCAGCTCTTCCCAGGTCTTCGGGTTGCTGCCGCCGCTCGGCAAGCGAGGATTCGGCGTGAACGATTGCGGGATGACGCCGCGGCTCTTGAGCCGCTCGAGGCGCCGCTCGCGGATGGCGTCGTAGCCCGCGTCGTAGCGGCCGCGGTACCTGTCGATGTACTCTGGCGGAGCCTGGAGCGGCCAGTGCGGCGTTGTGTACGTCGCGAACGCGAAGAACGGCTTGCCGTCGGCGCGGTTGCTCTCGATGTACTGGATGAGCTTGTCCGTGTAGAACTCGGGCGCATAGAAGTCGCGCGGCGGCTGCGTGTACACGCCGTCCTCGCGATAGAGCTGAGCCTGCGCGGTCGTGGGCGGGTCGGCGAACTCGTTGAAGAACGTCGCCACGCCGGGGAGCAGGACGTACGATTTCTCGAAGCCGCGCGCCGGAGGGCTCTGCTCCTCCGTGTCGCCGAGGTGCCACTTGCCGGCGATGTACGTGTGGTAGCCGGCGTCCCTCAGGATCTCGGCGACGGACAGCGCATTGTCGGTCAGGTAGCCCTCATAGCCGGGCTGCCCTGCTTGCGGTCCGGTGCCACCGCCCATGCGGCCCAGCCCGACAGCGTGGCTGTCGGTGCCCGAGACGAGCATCGCCCGGGTCGGCGCGCACAGCGATCCGGAGCGGTGCCCGGTGAGGATGCGGCCTTCGGCGGCGAGTGTATCGAGGTTCGGTGTGCTGATCTCGCCGCCGAACGCGCCGAGGTCCGAGAAGCCCAGATCGTCGGCCACGATCGTGACGATGTTGGGCAACTCGACGATCGTATTGCCGCCGCCCGTGCCGCCGTCGCCGCCACCTCCGCCGCCGCCGCCCGTGCCGCCTCCGGCACCGCCGCCGCCCGTGCCGCCGCCGGCACCACCGCCGCCGGCACCGCCGCCGCCCGTGCCGTCACCGGCACCGCCACCTCCACCGCCCGTGCCGCCACCGGCACCGCCATCTCCGCCGCCCGTACCGCCGCCGCCCGCTGCACCGCCGGCCCCGGCAGCGCCGCCCGAGCCCGCTGCACCGCCGCCGCCTTCGCCCGTCGCGCCGGCTTCACCCGAGTTGCCACCGCCGCCGGCTCCGCTCGTGGCGTTGCCGGTGCCGCCCGAGGAACCGCTCGAGCTGCTGGTCTGAGCAGCGCTGCCACCGCTGCCCGAGTCGTCGTCGCTCCCGCAGCCGATCGGGCCGAGCAGCGTGGCGAACAACCAGGGCCCGGTCGCGAGCGCCGAACCAATCCATCGGTGACGTTCGAAGAACCGCTTCATACCTGTCTCCTTGGGAGTGCTGGAAGCGCCGCATGCCGGAGTCGAACGTCGTCGAAAGCGATGTTCCGCCGTCCTCCCGAAGGGACGCCTCGGCTCGCGCGGTGGCCAAAGGCCAGCCGGGCGCGCCACGTGAAGGGCGGACTCTGACGGCGATGAGCCGCGTGGCTCGGCCGTCACGACGAACAGCAGCGCGACGCATCGGCGTGGACGCGGGCGCGCTGCCTCGCTGTTCTCCTCGCCGCAGCTCACGCCGCGGCTCATGCGGCTAACTACAGCAAGAGCGACGAGCGCTCGCTCGACAGCACGCCCGCGAGTGAGCGCCGAACGTCTGCGTGGCCACGAGGAGAGGAGACATGCGTCCGTTATAACGGATAGCGTGGCGTTATACAAGACAATTTTCGCGGTCGGCGGATCGTTCTGGACAGCGGCGGTCCGAAGCCCTGCCAGGAAAGCCGATCGATAACGAGCCTGGATCAGGGCGACGCTCGCGACGGTCGAGGTCCTGCCGCGCAGCCGCCGGATCGCATCACCCCCCCGCTCGCGAGCGCGGGGTCGTCCAGGCGGTCCCGTGAAGGCGATTTTCAAGGCTCCTGCCTTACCGAGAGGCATCGATGTCACCGGTGTCCTGTCAAAACGTGCCGCGCCGGGCGACCAGCGAACGTCTATCTCAGCAGGATCGGAGTCCGGCACCGGCCGAGACGCTCTCCGTACGCACAGCGCAGATCCTGCGGAGCAGCGAGAATCCGGCGTGAAGGAGAAAGGCACGATCGACGGATTGACCTCCTTCAGGCACGCCCACGCGCGTGCCTCTCGTCGAGGCGATCTGCCGGGCACGGACGAGAGCGCAGGCATCGAGGAATCATGGCCTCGCTACCACAGCCACCCTCACCGTGGTAGCCCTCGACAATGGGGCTCACGCCGCCTTCGCGGCGTGGGCCCTGGCTTTCGTTCCGTGTGGAGCGTTCGCGCGCGCTGTCAGGAAGGAGATAGAACATCATGTCAGAGCAGGACAATCCGGCTGCATATTCGTTAAAGAGCAGAAATGCGCCTGAGCCTCCGGTCGCCATCGTATTGACCGGCGCGGGGGCTCGCGGCGCATACGAGGCCGGCTTCGTTTCCAGGCTGCTGCCCGAGCTCGGGAAGACCCGACCGACGATCCTGATCGGCACCAGCGCTGGCGCCATCAACGCCGCCCTGCTCGCGTCGGTGGCCGCCAAGACCCAGGAGGAGGCCAGTAGCGAGCTCGTCGAGCGCTGGCAACGCATCCACAAAGAGATGGTCCTCGGCCCTGTCTTCCGCTCCTTGGTTCGCGCCGGCGCAGAGTACGCCGCCGGCTTGCTGCTCGGCACGAACGGCCCCACGAGCTTGCTCGACACGAGACCGCTGCGGAGCAGCCTCGCGAACCGGAGCCTGATCGACTGGGATGTCATCAACGACAACCTGCAATTCAACCCCAAGGACTGCGGGAGCGACGGGAGGGTGGACGGCAACAAGCCTAGGATCGATGTACTCGCGGTTGCCACGACCGAGTCCGGGTCGGGACGAACCAAAATATTCTACCAGATGGGCACCAACAGCCGTGCGAACACACCACGGAACGACGACGATCGGGCCATCGACTACGTCCCCACCCAGCTGTCCTCAGACCACGTGCTGGCGTCGGCCGCGATCCCGGTCCTGTTCCCTCCGGCCCGGATCGGCTCGCCGGCTCGCGGCCACTTCTACGTCGACGGTGGCGTGCGCCTCAACGCACCGCTGCAGCCCGCGATCGATTTCGGCGCCAAGGGCATCATCGTCGTCTCGACGGACTCCCGGCGATATGGCGCCTCCGCAGCGGTGAACATCCACGAGTGGCCAACGCTGCAGGATCACGCATTGCAGATGATGCGCGTGATCACCTCCGATCGCATGATCGAGGAGGTCCGCAAGCAGCTGGAAGCGAACATGCAAGCGGAAGCAAACGAAACAGCCGGGGCGCCCCCCATCCCGATCATCTTCGGCGGCCCATCAGGGCAAGACGATGTCGGCTCGGTGGCGGCGAGAGCCCTGGAGGACATCCTCCGTGGCACGCGCAAGCTACAGCATCGCGACCTCGCCCTGCTTTACTGGCTCACCTCCGTGAGCCCGCACAGCCGTCCCGATGTGCTCAGCTATGTGCTGTTCAACGAGAAGTTCATCAGCGACGCGTTGCGGGCGGGCATTCAAGACGCCGATGAGCTCATCGAGGACGCCTACACGTTCAGCGCCAGCCAAGGCACTTCGAACGAGGCAAAGCTCTGGAATGCGCTGCAGATAAAGCACAACGAGAAGAAGCTGAGCCGTCCGCTGTCATGCCCGTGAGCGTTCGCCGCCTGCGCGCCATCGTGCACGACCCCGCCGGGGCCGACGTCGATGTCGCTCCCGCACCCCGACCCCGGCAGCGCGCGGGAGGACCAGGTCCGGCGAAATTCGCCAGCCATGGTGCCGGCGCGCGAGGCGATCGCAGGCGCCCGAAGCGACGGCTCGGTCACAGCGAGCTCCCCGGGCCCGGGGCTTGACGGTTGGGCCCGGGCCGGGTCCATGCCTCCCGAGCGGGCGCGATCCGTCGTCACGCTCTCCCCAGATCCCGGCAGATTCGACGGATCGCGACGGTTCGCCTTCGCGGAACAGTCCTGCCAGTGTTCCGGGCTCAGCTCGGCGGCCAGCGCTCGGCGCCCCTCGGGCACCGGCGCGCTTGACTCCGGCAGCCGGCGCCTCTATTACATTCGCACATCGAGATACATGAATACATGAGTCTTTCCGAGTACATCGAGACGCTGAACCTCCTCGGGGACGAGAGCCGGATACGGCTCTGCGTGCTCCTCCGCGAGCGCGAGCTGCGGGTGACGGATCTGGTTCGCGTGACGGGCATCGCGCAGTCGCGCGTCTCGACGCACCTCGGGCGGCTCCGCGAGGCAGGGTTCGTCCGGGATCGGCGCCAGGGGCCGCAGTCGTTCTATGCGCTCGCGGTCGATACCCTGCCCGGGACCGCGAAGGCCCTCCTCGATGAGGCGATGAAGTCGCCCGACCCGACGCTGGAAGGCGACCAGCGGCGCCTCCTGGAGCTCGACGCCGAGCGGCGCGGCGGCCTCCCCGAGTCCTTCGCCGGCGAGATGGAGCGGCACTACTCCCCGGGCCGGACGTGGCAGTCGCTCGCGGTCGGCATCGCCGCATTGCTCCGCCTCGGCGACGTCCTCGACGTCGGATCGGGCGACGGCGCGGCGGCCAGCGCGCTCGCGCCTTACTGCCGCTCGCTCACCTGCGTCGACTCGAGCAGCCGGATGATCGAGGCCGCGAGAGAGCGGTTCTCGACCCAGCCCCACGTCCGCGTCCAGGTCGCGGATGTGCACGCGCTGCCGTTCGGAGACGCCTCCTTCGACTCGGTCCTCGTGTTTCACACGCTGACCTACGCCGAGGACCCGCCGCGGGCGCTGGAAGAGTGCGCCCGCGTGCTCCGCCCGGGCGGCCGGGTGGTCGTCCTGTCGCTCGACGCGCACCAGCAGCGGGAGATCACCGTGCCCTACGGCGAGCGCCACCCCGGCTTCTCGCCCGCCGACATCCGCGCCATGCTCGCCCGCGTGAAGCTCGATGTCGTCGCGTCCGAAGTCGCCTGCCGCGAGACGAAGAAGCCCCATTTCCAGGTCGTGCTCGCCATCGCCGACAAGCCGACCCCCTGTCCCTCCAAGAGCGCCAAGCGAGGCTGATCATGCCGTCCAACAACCCCACGCCTCCCCTCCATCCACTCCAGAAGCTCCTCCAGAGCCGCATCGTCATCATCGACGGCGCGATGGGGACGACCATCCGCACCTACGGGATGAAGGAGGCGGACATCCGGGGCGAGCGGTTCGCGGGTTCGAAGAAAGACCTGCTGAACAACGGCGATCTGTTCTCGCTCACGCAGCCGGAGATGATCTGCGATATCCACCGGCGGTTCCTCGAGGCCGGCGCGGACATCATCGAGACGAACACCTTCGGCGCGACGAGCATCACCCAGAGCGAGTTCTTCGTGGACGACCCGCGGGAGCACGGCGGGCGGAAGGATCCGGCCTTCTATCAACGGATCATCGACGACCCGTTCCTCAACGACCTCGCCTGGGAGATCAACGAACAGTCCGCGCGGCAGTGCCGCGAATGGGCCGATCGCGTGGCGAACGCCGACGGGCGGCAGCGGTTCGTCGCGGGCGCCATCGGCCCGCTCACCGTCTCGCTGTCCAACTCCCCGGACGCCGACGACCCCGGCTTCCGCGTCGTGACGTTCGATCAGGTGAAGCAAGCGTACGTCCACCAGATCCGCGCCCTGATCGCCGGCGGCTCCGACGTGCTGCTTGTCGAGACCATCTTCGACTCGCTCAACGCGAAGGCCGCGCTCGTCGCCATTCGAGAGGTGTTCGACAAAGACGGCAAGACCCTGCCGGTGATGATCTCGGCCGCGGTCGGGCGCGGCGGAGAGACGATGATCTCCGCGCAGACGGTCGAGGCGTTCTGGAACGCGGTGAAGCACGTGAACCCGCTCGCCATCGGGCTGAACTGCTCGCTCGGCCCGGACCTGATGTATCCGTTCCTGTCCGACCTCTCGGAGAAGTCCAGCGCAGCGATCTCCTGCTACCCGAACGCCGGCCTGCCCAACCCGCTCTCGCCCACGGGCTTCGATCTGGAGCCGCCGGACATGGCGCGCCACATCGGCGGCTTCGCGGACGCAGGCCTCCTCAACATCGCCGGCGGCTGCTGCGGCAACACGCCCGAGCACATCGCGGCCATCGCCAAGGCGCTGGCCGGCAGGCCCCCGCGCGCCCTCGCCCCGAAGACCCACGCCGAGGCCCCGCCCGGCGGCGCGCCCTCGTCCGGCCCGCCGATCCCCCTGCGCCTGTCCGGCTCGCAGCCGTTCACGCAGCAGCCCGGCGTCTACATGATCCTGGGCGAGCGCACCAACGTCGCCGGGTCGCCGAAGTTCGCGAAGCTCATCAAGGAAGGGAAATTCGAGGAAGCGGTGGGCGTCGCGCGCCAGCAGGTCGAGAACGGCGCCAACGTCATCGATATCTGCATGGACGAGGGCATGATCGACGGCGCCTCTGCGATGACGCGCTTCCTGCTGCTCCTGGCCAGCGAGCCGGAGGTGGCGAAGGTCCCGTTCATGGTGGACTCGTCGAAATGGGAGGTCATCGAGGCCGGCCTCAGGTGCATGCAGGGCAAGGGCATCGTGAACTCCATCTCGCTCAAGGAGGGTGAGGCGAAGTTCCGCGAGAACGCGAGGACCATCCTCAAGTACGGCGCCGCCGTCGTGGTCATGGCCTTCGACGAGCAAGGGCAGGCCGCCACCTACGAGGACAAGATCCGGATCTGCAAGCGCGCGTACGGCATCCTCGTCGACGAGGTGGGGTTTCCTCCCGAGGACATCATCTTCGATCCGAACATCCTCACGGTCGCCACCGGCATGGAGGAGCACAACAATTACGCCGTCGACTTCATCGAGGCCACCCGCTGGATCAAGGCCAACCTGCCGCACGCCAAGGTCAGCGGCGGCGTGTCGAACATCTCGTTCAGCTTTCGCGGCAACAACCGGGTGCGCGAGGCCATGCACTCGGCGTTCCTCTACCATGCCATCCGTGCCGGCATGGACATGGGCATCGTCAACGCGGGCATGCTGGAGGTGTACGAGGAGATCGAGCCGGAGCTCCGCGAGCTCGTCGAGGACGTCCTGCTCAACCGGCGCCCGGACGCCACGGAGCGGCTGGTCGATTTCGGCGAAGCGCTGAAGGCCAAGAGCGCCGGCGCCGCCGCGACCGAGAAGAAAGAAGAGGAGTGGCGCAAAGGCTCCGTCGAGGAGCGGCTGTCGCACGCGCTGGTCAAGGGCATCGACACGTACATCGATGTCGACACGGAGGACGCGCGCGCCAAGCTCGGCCGCCCGCTCGCCGTGATCGAGGGCCCGCTGATGGATGGAATGAGCGTCGTCGGAGATCTCTTCGGCGCCGGCAAGATGTTCCTGCCGCAGGTGGTGAAATCGGCGCGCGTGATGAAGAAGGCCGTCGCGTACCTCACGCCGTTCATGGAGGCGGAGAAGGCGGCGATGGCCGCCGCTGGACAGGAGGTGAAGACGCAGGGGAAGATCGTCCTCGCCACGGTGAAGGGCGATGTCCACGACATCGGCAAGAACATCGTGGGCGTCGTGCTCGCGTGCAACAACTACGAGGTGATCGACATGGGCGTCATGGTCCCGTGCGAGAAGATCCTCGAGCGCGCCAGGCAGGAGAAGGCGGATCTGATCGGCCTGAGCGGGCTGATCACGCCGTCGCTCGACGAGATGATCCACGTCGCCCGCGAGATGGAGCGGCAGAACTTCAAGCTGCCGCTCCTGATCGGCGGGGCAACGACAAGCAAGGCGCACACCGCCGTGAAGGTGGCCCCGCATTACAGCGAGCCGGTCGTGCACGTGGTCGACGCGAGCCGCGCCGTGCCCGTCACGACGAGCCTCCTGAGCGAGGAGGGCAAGGCGGCGTTCGTCGCCCAGCACCGCGCCGAGTACGAGAAGCTCCGCCGGCTCCACGCGGCGCCGAAGCACAAGCTCGTCTCCATCGAGGCCGCGCGCGCGAACCGGACGCGGATCGAGTGGCGCGCCGAGGATCTGCCGGTGCCCGAGTTCACCGGCGTGCGCGTGCTCGAGGACTTCCCGCTGGCCACCTTGCGCGAGTACATCGACTGGACGCCGTTCTTCCACACGTGGGAGCTGAAGGGCGTCTATCCGCGGATCCTGGAGCACGAGAAGTACGGCGAGCAAGCGCGCCAGCTCTTCTCCGAGGCGAACGCGCTGCTCGACACGATCATCGAGGAGAAGCTGCTGACGGCGCGCGGCGTCTATGGCTTCTTCGCCGCGAGCGCCGTGGGCGACGACGTGGAGGTGTACACCGACGGGACGCGCACGAAGGTGCTCGAGCGGTTTCACTTCCTGCGCCAGCAGACGGCGAAGGAGAACGGCGAGCCGAACCGGTCGCTCGTGGATTTCATCGCGCCCAGGGAGACCGGCCTCCGGGACCACATCGCCGGCTTCGCGGTCACCGCCGGGATCGGCCTGAAGGAGCTGTGCGAGCGGTTCAGGGCGGTGCACGACGACTACAACGCCATCATGGCCGAGGCGATCGCCGATCGCCTGGCCGAGGCGTTCGCCGAGTGCCTGCACAAGCGGGTGCGCGACGAGTGGGGCTATGGCCGCCAGGAGGACCTGACCAAGGCCGAGCTCATCGAGGAGAAGTACCGCGGCATCCGGCCCGCGGCGGGGTACCCTGCGTGCCCGGATCACACGGAGAAAGGCACGCTGTGGCGGCTCCTCGACGTCGAGAAGAACACCGGCATCCGGATCACCGAGTCGTTCGCGATGTGGCCCGGCTCGAGCGTGAGCGGCCTGTACTTCGCGCACCCGGAGGCCCGGTACTTCAGCCTGGGAAAGATCGATCGCGACCAGGTGGTCGACTACCACGCGCGCAAAGGCATGACCGTCGGGGAGGTCGAGCGCTGGCTCGGCCCGAACCTCAACTACGACGCTTCAAACTAGTAGAAATCTCGCCAGGGACCTGTCTCGCGAACGAGGAGAAATTTCGACGCAAAGACGCCAAGGGCGCAAAATCGCAAAGAATGCACAGAATCTGTTCTTTTTTGCGACTTTGCGTCTTTGCGCCTTTGCGTTGAAATCTCTCGCCGGATCAGGCCTTGAGCTCGTCGAACTCGCCGGGCTCGCCGAAGGAGCCGAAGTTCGCGATCGGCCCCCCGCCCTCCTCGGTGCAGCCGACCGCGTTCGCGAAGGTCGTGAGCAGCTTGTTGTGGGGCGCGTCCTTGTCCTGCACCGTGCTCGACTGCCGCGTCACCTTGATGTACTGCCCCGTCTTGAAGTAGCCGCCGCAGCTCCCCGCGATGATGTACGGCAGGTCGCGGAAATCATGGCGCTTGCCGTCGGAGAGCTCGTTCATGAACACGACGGCGCTGTTGTCGAGCACCGTGGCCCCGCCCTCCTCGTAGCCCGCGAGTCGGTCGAGCAGATAGGCATACTCGCCCACGTACCAGCGATCGATGTCGAAGAGCATCTCCTCGTAACCGTCCACGGCGCTCCCGGTGTCGTCGTCCCTCGTGTTCCCGTGGGAGAGCTTGTGGTGGTTGTACTCGTGGGCCATCCCATCCCACTTGAAGATGGGCCCCGCCGCGCCAGAGCCCCATTGCAGCGTCGCGGAACGCGTCGCGCCGGTCGCGATCGCCAGCGCGAGGATGTCCATCTGCATCCGCCCGACCTTCTTGAACTCCGCGTCGAACGCCACCGTGTCCGGGTCGATCGCCTCGATCTCCGCCGCTCGCTCCGGCGAGAGCTCGCGCGGGATGATCCCCGAGCCGCCCATGTCCACCTCGAGGTCGCGCACCGTCTGGAAGTGCATCTCGAGCTTGTCGCGATCGGCCTTGCTGAGCTTCTTCTTGAGCAGCGCCTCGTACTCGACCGAGACCAGGTCGAGCACGCTCTCGCGGCGCTTCGTGAGCCGGACGAGCGCCTCCTCTTCGAGGTCCGTCCCGCCGACCAGGTCCCGGTACGCGAGCCACGGGTTGTTCTCGCCGCTGACCGGCGCCTCGCTGGCGGTGTACGAGATGTGCCCGCGCACGTTCGGCGTCTTCGACCCGACCATCAGCGTCAGCGCGGGCGTGCCCGGCGGGTTGAGCTTGTTCGCGATGAACTGGTCGAGCGAGATCCCCGCCGCGTACTGGCTGCCCTGGACGAGCGGCTGCGCCGTGAGCTTGCAGCCCATCCCCTTCGCGTGATCGTCGCCCGCGCTCGGGTCGAACCCGTAGCCGCGCGGCGCCATGTGGATGCCCCGCGGGATCAGCAGCTTGTCCCGGTACGCGGCGAGGGGCGCTATCGCGCGCGTCGCCCCGAACGAGGCGGCCGTCAGCGCGCCGTACTGCGTGCTCGGGAAGAACTTGGCCATGTTCACGCCGTTGCACATGAAGAAGGCGATGAACCGGCGCGGCGCGCTCGCCGGATCGGCCTTGGCGTCGCGCGGGCGCAGCGACTCGAGGAGCGGGAGGCCGAGCATCACCCCGCACGCGCCCCGCAAGAACGTTCTGCGATTCATTGGTCCACCTCTTCCACGGCCCGGTACCTGAACGTCTTCGTCTGCGTGAGCGCGACCAGCAGCTCCTTGATGTTGTACCCGGACGCGCCGAGCTTCGCGTCGAGGTCGGCGATCGTGCACGCGTCCTCGCTCGAGAGCTGGCGCGCATTGCCGTAGCGGTACCAGTTCGTCAGATAACACCGCTGCGCGACGGGGCTCTCCGCGAGCTGCGTCGCGAGATCCACGGCGCCGTCGAAGCTGATCTCACCGTCCCCGACCTCGATCGTGCCTGTCGCGTCGATCGTCTCGCCGTCCTCGTCGGCGCGGTAGCGCCCGACCGCGTCGAAGTGCTCCAGCGCGAAGCCCGGGGGGTTGATCACGCCATGGCACTTGTTGCACGCGTCCGGCGACGTGTGCACCTCCACCTGGTCGCGCGTGGTCTTGATGTCGCCCTGGATGGGCGGCAGCGTCGTGTTGATGTTCGCCGGGGGGTCCGGGAGGTCGGTGCAGAGGATCTGGCGCTGGATGAACACGCCGCGGTGGATCGGCGAGCTCTTGTTGAAGAACGCGTGCGAGCTCAGGAAGCCGGCCTGCGTGAGCAGCCCCGCCCGCTCCGCCGGGTCGAGCGGCGTCTCCACGAGCTCGCTCGTGAACGACCCCTCCACGCCGTAGATCGGGGCGAGCTTGTCGTTCACGAAGCCGACGGGCGCCGTCATCAGCGTCCTGAAGTCGCCCTCCATCTCGAGGATGACGTGCCGGATGAACTGCTTCGTCTCGCCCATCATGGCCGAGGACACGCTGGCGTCGAAGTCCTCGTAGAGCGCCGGATCCTTCGAGAGATCGGCGTAACGGCTCATGTGGAGCCACTGGGCGTGGAACTCGTCCAGGGCGCTCGTCGCCTTGGGGTCGTCGAGCATGCGCCGCGCCTCGGCCTCGATGCCCTCGGGCGTGGCCAGCGCGCCGCCCTCCGCCGCTTCGAGGAGCGCGTCGTCGGGCAGGCTGTTCCAGAGCAGGTACGAGAGCCTCGTCGCGACCTCGTAGGCGTCGAGCGGGATGATCCCCGCGCCGTCGAGCTCCTCGCTGAGCTCGATGCGGTAGAGGAAGTGCGGCGACTGGAGCATCGCCTCGATGACGTGGCGCACGCCCTGCTCGAACGGCGTGCCCGCGTCGAAGAGGCCATTGCCGCGGGCATATGCGGCCACGTACGCCTCCTCCTGCTCCGCCGAGAGCGGCCTCCTGTAGACGCGCTTGCCGAGCTCCCGGATGAACTGCCGGGCGCAGGCCGCGCCGTCGCCCTCCGGCGCGCACGGCAGGATCTTGCCGAGCACGGCCTGGTCGACGACGGCGTCGGCCGCGATGGTCTCCGCGGCGCGGCGGTAGTCGCGGGCCAGGCGGTCGGAGACGAGGAGCCCCTTGGCGTTGTTGTTGAACCCCTCGAACGCCGGGTCCGCGAGGAACGCCGCCGACGCCTTCATGTCCTTGCCGAAGAGGTCCCGGATGCTGTTGTCGTACTGCGCGTGCGTGAGCCGCGTCAGGCGCGGGGTCGGGCCTGGCGCGGTGACGCCGGGCTCGCACTGGGCGCTGGGGTCGGTGCCGGGACCTGGGCCGGGACCGGTGCCGGTGCTGGTGCCGGGACCGTCGCCCGGATCCGATCCGCCGTCTCCAGACGTTCCCGAGCACGCGACCGCGCTGAAGAGCGCGATGGCCGCGAGCAGCATCCTCGGGGTGCTTCGATTCACGGGCAGCTCCTTCGTGAATGAGGTCGAAGAAAGGAGAATCTACGAGCGCTCCATGGGAAAGGCTATCGGGGCCACGCGCCCAGCGTCAATGCGAGGCGGCGGTGGAGCGGTACGCTTCAGCTTCAGTTTCCGTCCTTCCCGTCCAGTGCGCCAGAGCTGTTCACCGGAATCGGCGCAGCGCGGCCATTGACGCGCCGAGCCTCGAAAGGCGCCCGGGTGGGTACAGGGAAGTGCCTTATCTACGATTCAGGAGACAGCGCCTGACCGCGCACGCCGGGAGCGCTGGTCGTTCCTGGCCGTTCAGGGTGTCGCGGGCATCTGCGGCTGACACCTGCCCGACGAGCAGACCGCCGTCATCCCGTCCGGGAACACGGGCGCGCACGGGGGGCACGCGCCCATGCCGGCGGGACAGACCAGGGCATCGAGCTCCGCGCTCTGGTTGAGGGCGACGATGCCTGTCCCGTCGCACCCCTCGCAGCAGCCGAGGCCGTCGCGCAGGACGCAGTCCGAGTCGACCGCGCACTCTGTCAGCGGCGACTCGCGCACGTCGAGGACGACGCAGCGCCCCGCCTCGCACGTGGCGGTGAAGTACTGGGTCGTGCGCTCCGCCTCGGTGACCTCCGGGCACGCCCCGCACGCCACGCCCCCGCACCCCTGGATGATCTCGTCGAGCTTCGTCCCGGCGCGGTTGATGGCTCTGAAGTTCTCGGCGCTGGCCGTGTCACAGGCGCCGCAGCAGCCCCGCGACACCAGGACGCAATCGCTCGGCGCGTTGCAGACGCCTATGTCGGGAAGCTCGCCCCGACAGGCCTCCTCGCACGCGTCGAGGGAATCGAAGCGGTTCTCGTTGCCCTCGCAGCCTCCATAGGTGAACTCCCTGCACGCGCCGGCGGCCGGGTCGTACCAGTATTTCGGGAACGCCGCGTCACACCGGCCAGGATCCGCCGGCAGCAGGCAGCGGACGGGCAATTGCCCATCGCCGCCAGCGCCACCGCCGCCGGTCTCCGCAGACGAACCGCCGCCGCCCGGGTCCCCGCCACCCGAGCCTGCGCGGTCCACCTTTCCGGAGCAGCCTGCGGCGAGCAGAAGGGATGTAAGCAAGCCAAGACCCAGGGATAAGCGCCGAGGCATGCCGGGCGAGTTGCAACGGGCATGCCCTGGGCGTCCGGTCGATGCGCCCGCTGATCTCGGCCCGGATCGCGCGGGCGCTGGGCCTCGGTGTGCCAGGCGGCGCGGCACACCGTGACGACGTCGTCGAGGGGACCGGTCCCTGAGCTGATCGCCGTCAGGGGTCGCGCGTCAGCCGGACGTTGTAAATGGTGCTCCCGAACGCGATGCTGCCGTCCGCCCTCTGCTGGTCGACGAGAAAATCGAAGGCGAGCGCGTCGCGCGCATCGACGGTGCATCCGGGCTCACGACAACCGCAAACGCCGCTTTCACACAGCGCGAGGTATCCGCAGTCGACAGGCCGCTCGCCCGCGAAGCAGCCCTCGGACCCTTCTTCCCATGCCCCCCGTTGTGCATGCATTTGTAGGAGCCTGAGCCTGGGTTCGACGCCAGAAGCTCGCACCAGCGCTTCCAGAGCTCCCGGGGGTCGATGGCGAAACGCAGCCGGCGGTCGGTGAGCTGCGCACCGAGCATGGTGAAATCGAACCCTTCGTAAGGCAGGCCGATATTGTAGCCGACCTCCAGCCCGACGGTTTCGGGATAGGCCATATCCGGATCTACGGCCGGGGGGTAGCGAGGCTCCCGTGCCGAAGCGCACCTTCCCCTGGATCGATGTGCCCTCCACGGTGGCGACGTCGGCAGGAGGCTGCGCGCTCAGCTCGGGAGGATGGATGGAAAGCGCTGTGGGCCCAGGCCGATTTCTGCTGTTATGCGACGCTGGGCGCGCTGCTCGCTCAAGGTGTGGCGGGCATCTGCGGCTGACACCTGCCCGACGAGCAGACCGCCGTCATCCCGGGCGGGTAGACGGGCAGGCACGGATTGCACGCGGCGCCGAAGTTGCCGGGACAGACCATGCCTTGGAGATCCGCGCTCCTGTTGAGGGCGACGATGCCTCTCCCGTCGCACCCCTCGCAGCAGTCGAGGCCGTCGCGCAGGACGCAGTCCGACGCGATCGCGCATTCTGTCAGCGTCGACTCGCGCACGTCGATGACGACGCAGCGCCCGGCCTCGCACGTGGCGGCGAAGTACTGAGAGCTGCGCTCGGATTCGTCGACATCCGGGCACGGTGCGCACGCCACCCCCTCGCACCCGGTGGCGATCTGGTAGTCGTGCACGCTCGCCCGGTTGAGCGCGACGAACGCGCGGGCATCGACAGGATCGCAGGCGGCGCAGCAGCCCGGCGATGCGAGGATGCAATCGCCCAGCGACTCGCATGCATCCATGTCAGGAACGCCGCCCTGACAGGCCTCCTGGCACTGCTCGAGCGACTCGAAGCGATTCTCGTTGCCCTCGCAGCCGCCATAACTGAAAGGGACGCATACGCCTGTTCGCGGATCATGCCAATAACGCGGGATCGCGCCATCGCAGGGCCCGATATCCTGCGGCAGCGTGCATCGGGTGGGCAATCCCCCGCCGGCGCCTCCCGCTCCGGCAATCCCCGCGCCTCCGGTCCCTGAGCCCGAGCCGGAGCCGCCCGTGCCCGCGACCGAGCCGCCGGTCCCCGCGACCGAGCCGGCGCCACCCGGATCCCCGCCGCCCGTACCTGTGTGGTTCACCGTCCCGGAGCAGCCCGCGACAAGCAGAAGGGAGGTAAGCACGCCAGGACCCAGGGGTAAGCCGCGGAGCATGTCAGAGCATGTGGCAACCGGTGTGCCCACGACGTTGGGTCGATGGATCCGCGGAACGCCCGCGGAATCGAGGGGGCTGCAGGGCGCGGTGTGCCAAGCGGCGCGGCACATCATGACGAAGTCGTCGAGGGGGCGACGCCCACCGCTTCGCGCGAAGCGTGGGAGACGTTATGCACCTCGCGCCGATCAGGGCCGGGGGTCGTCCAGATCGGCGGTGATCTCGAGCGGCGGCAGCTGCTCGCGGAAGAACGCGTTGTACTTGGGATCGTTGTACCGCTCGTACTCGATCGCGAACGGCGTCAGCTGGCTGACCCCGCCCTTGTACCGGATGGTGAGGGCCATCGGCGTGACCTCGCGGTAATTGCTGGTCTCTGGCAGGTCGTCGTTGGTCTTCCCGCCCGCGGAGAACAGGGTCAGCAGCACCCCGTCGGGGTCGTCGTGAACGACGCGGAAGCCCTCCGGGACGCGCTCGTGGCCGCGGATCAGCGTGGTACAGCCGAGCTTCTGCATGAAGCTCTTGAACTGCCGCTTGCCGAAGGGGAAGCGCGCCGTGGACCTCTGGAGCTCCGCGGGGATCGCGTCGACCTCGCTGGGGTCGCTCCAGAGCATCTGGAACCGGATCTCCGGGTCGTTGAGCGAGGACACCGACGTCCACCGGGCGGCGATGGTCTCGTCGCGGGGGATCCCCGCGTGGACGAAGAGGATCCGGTCGAAGACCAGCATGTTGGGGAGCGCCTCGAAGAGGCGCATGTAGGCGGCGAACACCTCGTTCGGGGCGATGGCCGCGAGCGAGCTCATCGCCTCGGAGGGCCGCACCGGCGCGAGCACGCGGCCGTTCAGCTCGACGTAGTACTCGTGATTGCCGCGCAGCACGAAGACGTTGTCGGGCGCGGCGAGGAAGAGCTGCATCACCGTGCGCAGGATGCCGTTGTAGCTGAACCTGCCGCGATCGATGTAGTCGCCCAGGAACACCAGCATCATCCGCGGGTTGTGCGCGGGGTCGTCCCGGTGGGCCTGCACCTTGGCGAAGAAGTCGGCCTGCATCAGCGCCCCCTTGAGGCACGAGTAGCAGCCGTGCAGATCGCCGATGACCAGGAGCTCGACGTCCTCGGCGGGGTCGGGCGAGGCGACGTAGACGTGGCCGTCGAGGAAGGGCGCCTGCCCGGCGAAGCCCGCGAAATCCGCCGCGCCGTCGAGCCGGCCCGCGCCGCGCGCGCGCTGCTCCTCGAGCTTCGCCTCGAACCTGCGCATCAGGTCCATGTCGACCTTGGCCTGCTCCGCGAACGTGGCCGGATCGCTCGCGTAGTCCCACTCGAACGCCTTGAAGAACGGGTGATCGACCTCGCGCGCCTGCTTGCGCGTGGCCGGATCGATCACGACCGCGCCCTGCTCGATCGTCTCGATGTCCACGTCGTCGATCTCGATCGGGGACGCCGACAGGAGCGACGACAGCTCGTCGCGGAACCGCTGCTCGTTCGGGTGGACGACGCCGTCGGCGAGCATGAGCTCGTCGACGGTCGCGAGCAGCGCCTTCCGGTTGTCGTCGTCGAAGCCGTCGAGGAGCTCGAAGCAGCGGAGCTTGATCTTGGAGAGGACGAAGTCCTTCGGGTCCTCTCCCTCGGCGACGCTCTCGGTGAAATGGCTCTGGATCTGGTGGTCGATCTCGGAGAAGACCTCGTGGAAGTGGCTGGTCCACCGGCCGACGACGTCCGGGTTCTCCTGCCCCTCGCCGCCGAGGGCGTCGCGCGCGCGCTGCCGCACGAGGTCGTGGATGTAGCCGCGGATGAAGGACTTCTCGGTCGGATCGAGCTCGCCGTCGATGTACCCGAACCCGGTGAGGTAGTAGATGATGGCGTGCATCTGCTGCTCTGCGACGCGCGGATCCGGGCTGAACGACATCATCAGGCAGCTCTCCTCTTCGCGATGGTGCCCCAGGGTAGCGCAAGACGGGCGCGCGGCGGCGGCGAGCGCGCCTCACGGCCGCGCGGGCGAGCGCGCATCGCGGCCTCGGCGGCGAGCCGGCATCACGGCCGCGCGGGCGGCCCTGCGCGCCCGACGAAGGCGCGGATCCGCGCGCGGTCGGCCTCGGACAGCGTGTTTCCCGGGGGCGGCATATTCCGCTCGTCGACGACCCGGCGCGCGATGGCCTCGGGGAGCGAAGCCCACGCCGCGGGCGTGGAGAGGTCGACGCCGCCCTCGCCGCGCGGGCGGTGGCAGCGCGCGCACGCGCGGGCGAACACGGGCGCGATCTCCCCCCAGGCGGGCCCGGCGTCGTCCTCTGCGGCGAAGCGCCGGAGGGCGCTCGACGCGAGCAGCCACACGTCGCCGCTCGGCGAGCCGACGAGCCTGCCGCCCTGCGGGAGGCGCGCGCCGCGGGTCTCGCGCGCGCCGGCCTTGTCGAGCACGCCGAGCTCGTCGCCGTCGGCGAACCACGCGCGGTCGCCGGAGACGGCGAGCCCGTGGAGCGCGGCGCGCGCCCGGAACCGGAGGCGCAGGACGCCGGCGCCGTCCTCCGCGTAGAGCGCCGCGGGTGTCGCCGCGAGCAGCGCGCCCGCGCCGGTCAGGGCGAGGAGCGGCGCGGCGCCGTCCGCCGGGAGCGGGTACGATCGCAGCGCCCTCGTGGCGACGTCGAGGGCGCCGAGCCCGTCGCCCCCGGCCGCGAAGGCCACGCGCCCGGCCCCCGCCGCGAACGTCGCGAGCGGGCCCGTCGCGTAACGCGTGACGGTCTCGCCGTCCGCCACCGCGATCTCGCGGTCCAGCGCGAAGGTGGCGCCGCCCTCGCCGAGGCCGATCGCGGACCGCACCGCGGCGCGCTCGAGGCCGTAGCGGTCGGAGACGACCTCGAAGGTCCCCTGGCCCGGGAGCCGGAGCAGCCGGCCCTCGGCGTCGACGCCGACGATCCACGTGCCGTAGCCGTCGGGCGCGGGCAGGGCCGCGGCGCTCACCCAGCGGTGGGGCGCGCGCTCCACCCTCGCGAGGGCGCCGTTCACGAAGACGGCCGCGGCGCCGTCGTGGAACACCACGACGCGGCGCCCGTCGTCGGCGACCGCGCGCACCGGGCCGAGCTCCCCCGGGGACGGCCACGCGACCTCGCGCACGACGAGCGGCGGGAGGGGCGCCGCGGCCTGCGCCGCGCATCCGGCGAGCGAGAGCGCCAGCGCGGAGGACGACAGCGCCAGCGCAGAGGACGACAGCGCCAGCGCGGAGGACGACAGCGCCAGCGCGGCGGCGGACGCCGCTCGGCGGAGGAGCGTCACGGCGACCGGAGCAGCTCCGGCACCACCTCGCCGTCGCGCAGGTGCTCGCGCGGGGAGATGCCGAAGGCGAACAGGAACGTGGCGAGCAGGTCCGGCGGGGCGATCGGCCGCGGCCCCCCTTGGAACGTCTTCGCCGGGACCGGCAGGAGCTGCTCCGGGTCGGTCTTGCCGAACGCGAAGCTCCCGCGGAAGCGCGGGGAGATCACCATCGCGGAGTTGTTGGGGTAGTGGTCGCGGCCCATCGCCGTGTTGAGCTGGGGCGTGCGGCAGAAGTCGCTCGTCACGAGGATGTGGGTGTGATCCGAGAGCTTCTTGCCGGCGCGGGTCGGGTGCGGGGTCTTGTCGAGCGAGCCGAGGAGGGCGGCGATCAGGTCGAAGAGCTCCTGCTGGGTGGCCGCGTGCTGGCGGTAGTTGCTCGTGTGCGTGTCGAACCCGCTGCTCGAGAAGCTCACGCAGCGGACCACGTTCCGCCGCATGGCCTCGATCGCGAACGCGGCGTTGACGGCCGCTTGCCTGGCGAAGCGGGCCGCGTGGTTGAACTCCGGGTGCGCCTGGATGAGCTTGCCCCTGGAGAACACCTCCTGGAGGCCTGCGCCCAGCATCTTGCCGAGGCCTTCCGCCTGGATGGCGAAGCTGTGCAGGGCGTCGGTGTGGCTGGATCGCGCGGCGAGGGAGCTGGCTTCCTCGGAGAGGAGCGCGGTCACCGCGGCGCGGTCCTCGTCGGTGTCGTAGTGGCGCGCGCGGAACAGCGAGCGGCTCAGGGTGCCGATCTCCCCGACCATGAGCGGGACGGCGCGCCGATCGAGGCGCTCGCCGACGAACGCGGACGGGAACTGCACCGAGACGACGGGGAAGGTCTGGCCCGCGCCGAGCTCGCTCCCGCAGATCGCGTCGACGCTGGAGGCCACGGTGCGGCCGCCGCTGAGGTGCCGTCCCGTCGTCGAGAAGGCCGTGCCGTCGGGGTGGCTCACGGTGTTCATCGCCAGGCCGTTGAGGATGCACAGCCGGTCGTGCATGTCCGCGAGGGCGCCGATGCCCGGGCCGAACGCGAGGCTCGATCCCTTGGGCGTGACCGGCGCGAAGCTCTTCGCGCCGCCGGCCGCGGGCGCGTCGACCCAGAGGCGGAGCCCCGCGGTGTCGGTGTTGTCGGTCGTCGCGGGGCTCACGAGGCCCCTGGCCTCGTTCCGAGGATCGGCCCAGAGCGTCACGTCCCAGCCGCCGGACGCGTGGATGAAGAGGAAGAACTCGTCCTCCGCGGCCTTGCCCTGCGCGGCGAGCACGCGCGCCGGCAGGCCGAGGACGCCGGCGAGCGCCGCGCCCGCAGCGGCCTCGAGCAGCGCGCGGCGCGGGACGGCGAGGTAGCGGGAGCGGGGGGCGTGGCGAGGCATCGGGCGTGCTCCTCAGGATACCCTCCGGGGCCGCGCGCGCCCGCACGACATTGCCTTCGAACGCGACCGCCATCGCGAGCACCGGCGCCGCACGAACGAGCTCATCGGGGATCTGGTCGTGACGCCGCCTCGAGGTGGCGAGGCCGAGGTGCGCTCTGATGCCGCCTTGAGATGGCGAGGCCGACGTGCGCTCAACACCAGCTCGGAACGAAGCCGAGGTGCGCGAGCCGCTCGAGCACGAGGGCGACGCCGTCGTGATCGTTGGCGCTCGTGACCTCGTCGGCGGCGGCGAGCACGTGGGGATGGGCGTTGGCCACGGCGACGCCGCGCCCTGCCCAGCCGAGCATCGGCAGGTCGTTGGGCATGTCGCCGAACGCGATCACCTGCGCCGCCGCGATGCCGTGCTCGGCGCAGTACGCCTCGAGCGCGAGCGCCTTGGTGACGCCGGCCGCGGCGACCTCGACGAAGTTCGAGCCCGAGTGCGTGACGCTCGCGAGCGCGCCGGCGTGGGCGCGCGTGACTTCCAGCAGCTCCTCGAGCGTCCAGCCGGCGTGCTGGACGATCAGCTTGGTGACGCCTTCCCTGCACAGCGCGACCGCATCGTCCCGCCGCATCCGCGGGTCGTCGCGATCGTTCGGATGTTCGCCGGGGATCACATAGCCGCGCTCGCACCCGTACTGGATCCCCGCCTCGACGGCGAAGGCGACGCCGGGTACAGCGGCGCGCAGGCTCTCGATGAGCACCGACGCGGCGGCAGCCGGCAGCAGGTTCTGCCGCAGCACGGCGTCGTTGGTCACGTCATAGACGAGCCCACCGTTGCTGCAGATGGCCGTACCGCGCAGGCCGGTCTGAGCCGCGACCTGCCGCACGCGCCGGGGCGGCCGCGCGGTCACCGACATGAGCGTCAGACCTGCCGCCTCGGCCATCGCGAGGGCGCTGCGCGTCCGCGCGGAGATCGAGCCATCCGTCCGAAGCAGCGTGCCGTCGAGATCGAGCGCGACGAGTCGGAGGGCTTCCATGCTGGCCAATGCGGCGCATAACACGCATCAGTGCGTCGAGCACATGCCGGCCCCGCGCACGGAGGTGGAGCGGCGCCTGTATGAGCACCGGCACGCCGACCTCGCCCGGGCCCGGCGGCGCGTGGGCGAGGTGGTCCTCATGCCGCCGCCCGGCGTCGTGGGCATGTTCGTGAACGGCCGGGGGCTGAAGGACGGCAGCCGCGTCTACGTGAGGCCTGGCCAGCACGAGGTGATGGCCGTCGGGCAGGAGGGGCAGGTCGCGCGCGCGGGTGTGAGGGTGGAGGCGGGCGAGTCGAAGGAGGTGCCGCTCACGTTCGACAAGCCGGCACAAGCGCCGAAGGACCACGCGCAGCCGCCGAAAGGGGCTTCCGGGCCTGGAGCGCCCGGGCCTGCGGCGCCAAAAGGGCCGCCACAGGGCGCGGGCCGGCCCGGGCCGGACTTCCGGATCGTCACGACGGGCGCGGTGGCCTCGATCGGGTTCTTGGTGGCAGGCACCGTGTCCTTGCAGAGCGCGCGGGGGTACGGGCAGGAGGCGACGGCGGCTCGACATCACGCCCGGGTGATGAGCGCGGTCGACCCCGCATTTCAACCCGACTACGACGAGATAATCGATATTGCCGCAAACGGGAAGCTGATGCGTCTCCTGGGTACCAGCGCGTTGCTCGCCGGGGCGGCAGCAGGCGCGGCCACCCTCGTGTACGTCTGGTTGCCGCACGACGCGCAGATTCGAGTGGCGGCGCACGGCGCGGAGGTTCGCGTTCGATGGTGAGCGTCGGCGATGTCGCTTTGGACCGTCAGCGCGTGAGCATGCCGACGCTGGCACGGAGGCCTTTCTGATGCGGCGTCCGATGTTGCTGATCGTCTCCGCGACGACGCTGCTCGCGTGCGAAGACGAGTGGTTTGTGCCGCTGCTTCCGCCGCCGGCCGATTCGGCTCCAGTGCTGTGGATGTGGGTAGGCGCGGAGGACGATGCGCCTCCCTGTATCGACGGCCAGCCGCCGAAGTGGGAAGGCTGGATGGCTGACGCGCCTGAAGGGCTGCCGGACACATGCGATGCGTGCGAATGTGGTCCGGCGGCGTGCGAGCTGCCCTCCACGGTCATGGCGAACGCGATGACCTGCCCAGGCGGAAGCACCTCGATCGCGCTCGACGCCGGAGCGGGATGGGATGGGACATGCGCTGCGCTCCCGTCGCCCGTCCAGCCGGACGAATTCGCGTCCGTCGTCTACGAGCCGCCGACGCTCTCGCCATGCATCCCCTCGGCGACGCCCGAGCCGCCGCCCGTTCCGGCAATGTTCGTCCGGGTGTGCGCCGGCAACACGGCACAGGAACCGCCGGGGTTCATCCCCTGCATGCAGGCCAGCAGCGAGGGGACCTGCCGGCGTGGCCTGACACGACACGAGTTCTTCGAACAGCTGATCGACAACCGCGCCTGCGCTCCGTGCGAGTGTGGTCCCCCAGCGGGCGGCAGGTGCGTCGCCGACGTCGGCTTGTATGCGGACAGCGCATGCAGCGACCGCATGGAGGCGGGGTTCCCCGTCGGCCTCGGGGAGACGGCCTGCGCGGACGTCACCTCGCCCCTCCCGCTCAGCGCGATGCGCGCCACGCTCGTGGAGGAAGAGCCAGGCGCCTGCTCCCCCAGCGTCGCTGCCGTGCTTGGCACCCTGGAGCGACGCGAGCCGCACATCGTATGTTCCTATTCCGAGATGTGGTGGAAGACACCGTGAGGTGGATGACGATGTCCATGTCGAGCGCGCGGCTCACGCTCCTGGCCGTGCTGTCGTTGCCAGCGATGGCGTGCGCCAACCATCCGGACATCGCGGGGAAGGCGGTCGTCGCCCTCGACGGTAAAACGCTGAATTACGATACCGGCGATGATGGGCGGAGGTTCGTGAAAACAGGGGAGAGGTGGTCGACGGGGTGCTACCTGAAAGACTCCTTGCCGGAGATGTCCCTGGACCGCGCGCGCGACGACGACCCGCCGATCAGCTCGATTGTATTGCTCGTCAAGCGCGAGGATGACGGCGGCGAGCCTCTACCGAATGTCGCGATGTACACAGGAGACGATTTCTACGATGGCTTTTGCCACGTCGTGGCGACGGTCGGCAGCGACCCGCGCGAGGTGGAGTTCTCGACGGGCGACTGCGAGCTGCAGCGAGCCCTCGACGGCCATCCCGCGCTGCTCGTCTCCGCTCTGTTTCACGTCAAGGAGTGCGACGACTAGGTCACGGCCGGCGCGGCCGGAGCCACGCGCGGCGCCGGCCGCGCCGCGGGACCGCTGATGCCAACTTGGCCGACCCTCTACGCCTTTTTCAGGCCATTGACCACTCGGCGCGCAGGTGCGTTCCCGAGGCTGCTTGGCGTGTTCACCGGCGCTCCCCGGGCGGCTGGCGAATCCGCAGGTACGCTGGTGATCAGCGACAACAAGAGATCGAACGTATCGGGGAGCAGACACGTCCGTGCCTTCACAGCATCGCACGGCTCGAGAGGCTCCTCAGGACTCGTCGCTCTGCGTGGGGTAGGCCAAGCGCCCTAGACGAGAGATGAGATCCTGGAGAAAGGCACGCAGCTCCGGCACCGGGATGTCACCCGGGACGGAGGCATCATCGCCGATCTCGATCTCCGAGAGGATCCATGCCAGGGAGCCGGGCGTCACAGCACCATCCTTCCGCTTGGCACGCGGCAGCGCGTCCTCCACGCTGTAGCCTGCCCGCTCCAGCGCGAGCACGTCGACCAGATCGCGGATCTCCGAGCGGGACAGCAGCGCGCAGAGCTTGTTGGCCAAGATCTCCTCCGGCGGGTCCACCCGGATGTCGCCAAAGTGCTGCTTCTCCGGGCAGACCTGGAAGGTGCGATCGACGACCAGATCGACCATCACCCGATCCTTCCCCCGCTTCACCAGGCGGCGGCGAAACGTGGGCGCTGTCTCTTTGTTCTCGATCGCACCGCCGAGCTCCTCCGCGACCGCTCGCAAGGCATCGTCCGCGTGGTCGAGATCCATCGAGGTCGTGAAGAGATCCAGATCCGCAGTTCGCCGGTGGTGGAGGTGAAAGCCAGCGAGCGCCGCCCCCCCCGTCACGAAGAACCGCCGTTCGCGACGAAAGAAGGCCGCCAGCACCTCCTCCTGCAACGGGCTAAGCAGGCTCTTGCTCAAGTAGACCCTCCTTGTGCCATAGCTTCAGCAGAAACTCCCAGAAGCGCCTGCGTCGCCCGAGATGCCGTGCCAGCTGACTGAACCGCGCTGCGACCTCTTCGGGTGTGGTGAACCGCCAGACGTCCGGGTCCTGGGCTTCGCGCAGGATCTTGCCCAATAGCCGGTCGCGCTCCGGCGGCGAGGCGCTCTTCAGCCGGCGTCGGACCTCGCTGACAGGAATGGGATCGTCCCAGAGAAAATACGGGATGGCCTGATCGTCATCGAGATCGCTGGAGAGCGGAGTGGCCAGCTCCGGGTTGCCGGGGCCGGCCGGAGCCTCGGAAGAGCTACATCTTCCCGGGGCTGATGGGCTCGCAGCGTCGGGTTCGTCAGCCCCGCGGACGCTGCCTGAACCGGGCAAGGGTACGACGTCGATCCTCGGGCCGCCGACGCTCAAGTCGCCCATGACCGCGAGCCAGAGCCAGCTGCGAAGCGCAGATGGCGCGTCTTTCGAGAGATAGTCGATGATCCCGGGGGCGGGTTCACGAAGCAGCCTGACGCCCCAGACGAGACGTTGACTCCGATCGTCCAGCGCTCGCTCAAGCGCACAGCGCCTGATCACGAGCGCCTTCTGCCATGTGATTTGACCCGTTGAATGATGAGAATAAATGGCCTGTACGCGCCCCTCGCGATCCATGAAGCACCAGTTCGCGCCTCCTCCCACGGGCCTCGCGTCGACGAGACCGAGGAGGAGGCGGAGCCATCTGGCCGGGAGCCTGCACGACTGCGCGACGCCACGAAGCCCATGATAGCCGGCCTCGACGGAGGTGCCCATCAGCTCGATCGCTCGGCCGCCCACCGGAATCTCGTACGCTCCGATGCGCTCTTCCGACCAGGGGGCCCACATGGCCTCGCCAGGATCAACACCATGACACCCCAACTCGCCGTCCTCGCAGAGGCGACCGAGGGTCTGTGGGTCAACAGAGCGCGCATGATCCGCAAGCAATCCGGCGTCGCGCTCTGCCACCGCGGCGGCTCCGATCCATAGCGTGGAGTCGGCCTGACTCTCCCGCTCACGTGCGCGGACTTCGCCCCAGAGGGTGATCCATTCGTCTTCTTCCCGTTCGAAGCGCGGAGCTGCGCCTCTCGGAAGACGAAGCCAAGGCTCGATCTCGGGTGGCGGGGCTGTCATCACCCACTCGACGGCTCGCGCCACCTGATCCCGGGCGTCCAGGTGGCACGAGGAGACGAGGCCGTCATCCGCCCAGAACACCCAGGGCTCGCTTTCCCGGGAGGACTCCAGGCCGGCGTCGCTCGCGGGATTGGGCTCGATCGGGGCGATGCGCACGGGATCCACGGGCGGCTCGATCGGCCCGTTGGCTCCGCCGCGCACGTCCGCAGGCGCGCGTGCCGCGAGATAAGCTTGCAGCTGACGGCAGCCGGTCCGGATGTACTTCTCGGCCACCGTACATACCGGGCTGACATCCCCACGTACCCTGGCATCGCCGTGGTACCGCGCGATCGCCACGTCCATCCCGACGGTCGCGACCGGCCCCTCATCGTGCGAGTCGCCGTAGAACTCAGCCTCGTTCCAACCCACCGCACGCAGGTGTGCCACGAGCGCGCCGCACGCGAACCGAAGCGGAGAGAGCGCGGGGAGCTCCGCCTGTTCCGCATGCGCGCGCAGGAGTCGGTAGGTGCGCGGGTCAAGCCGCGCTGCTCGCTCCGGCGACCACAGATGCAGATCCATCGAGGCCGCGTGCCGGAAGAACGGGTCGATGGCCGGAGGCACGACGTACCAGGCAAACCTCGTTGAGACTGGCTCGACCCCGTGACGATCGCTCGCCGCTCGTGCGGCCTCTGCGTCGATGGGGAGCGTTTCCCCGGTCGGCGCATAGAACCGATGCGCGCGTTCGAGTGCAATAGGATCGATGACGACGCCCACGGCGCGCGCGCGCTCGACGATGCCGCGCGCCGCATGGAGCACCGCGACGTCCTCCCGGCGATGGGGGGCGTCCGGGGCAAGCAGGTGCTGGTCGACCCACCCGACTAGCCGCTCCAGCCTCGGATCTGCGCCGGTCAGGCAGGCGGCCCCGAAGGCCACCATCGAGACGTCCTCGGCCATTTGAGGATCGTTGGTGCCAATCACCAGATCCAACCACCGGATCAGCTCGTCGATATCTGTGGAAGCCCAACGCGCCAGCTCGGCGCGGATGCGCCTGCGCCTGGCCGTGATCACCGACGTGAGCGCCCAGGCCAGGAGCAGCGGCGGACCGTCCGCCGGGTCGTCTTCCACGAGCGTGAGCTCCTCCAACGCCCGATCGCCGCTGCCTTCCCACGGCTGCCCGCCGTCGCCGGGCAGATGCTGCGGACCTGACCAGAACTGGTCACGCCTCGCCGGCAAGAAGGGCAGGAGCGCCTCATGGACGAAGCGGGGACCGAACGGGTGCGTCACGTCCCGAGCCACCGGGACGCACAGCTCGGCCAGCACCCGCCGGCACGAGGGCATACTGGCCCGCAGCCGCTCGATCACCCATCCGTGGTAGGTGCGGGCTGCGCCGTCATCCAGCGCGGCGATGGCCCGCAGCTCCAAGCGTTCGATCTCCTCGTGCGGCAGCTGATCGCGCCAGAGGCCCGAGCGAACCAGGCTGATGCCCTTCTGCGCGAGCAAGATCGCCGCCTGCGTCAAGGCGTCGCGCCGATCCCGCATCACCTCGGGGAGCGGCGGCACCTCGCCTCGTGCCAGCGCGTCGTGCGCTGCGTCGCACGCTCGGCGGGCGATCAGATGGTCGATGAGGGGCTCGAACGCCAGATCGATATTCTGGATCGGTGGACGGGGATCGTCCGACTCCTTCACCCACTCGGTCACGAGGCCGTGCTCCTTCGCCTGGTCGAGCAGCCAGTGGGCGTCATCGATCGAGAGCGCCTGCGCCGGCGGGAGCGCGGCGCGGATCACGTCGGCAGCGTCATCGCGGCGCATGTCGCGGCCGTTCATGCGGGCCTCGGCGAGCGCCGTGAGCGCCTCCCACAGCGGGACGCGCCGGCTCCACCCGCGCTTGTCTTGCAGCTCTCTTTCGACGCGTTGAAGCTTCTCGCCGAGCAGCGCCGTGAGGGACACGTCCTGGGGCCGAGAGCCCCAGAAAGCTCGGTGCGCCGGGATCCGCCGGCGGAGCTCGCAGTAGAGCCGCACGCTCAGGGGCTCCCGGAGCGCCCAGCGGACGCGCCTGTCCGGGAGCCCAATGCCCCATGCGCGGCAGGTCTTGCGCAGCAGCGCGTCGACCTCGCGGCCCGTGGGGAGCGCGATCTCGTGGAAGAGGTCGGCGCGTACGCGGCCCAGGATCGCCTCGCGGCTGGCCGTCCGCAGGGTCACCGCAGCCCGCACGCGAGGATAGCGCTCGAGGTGCGCCGAGAGCTCGCCTAGCAGTTCGGCCCAGCGGCGGTGCTTCCCCGGCTCGTCCAGACCATCGATCGCAAGCAGAAAGCAGACCGGCTCGGACTCCACCCCGTCCTCGTGGTCCCACGCCGAGCCGGACGGTTGGACAGGGCCCTGGACGCCAGCGGTGCCATCTGGAACCTGCACCGACTTTCTCGCCCGTCGCACGTGGGCGCGCATCGCCGATGCTTCCATGGCGTTCAGGATCTCGGGGAGCCGGGAGCGAGGTTGATCCAGCGCCTTACGAAGGATCTCTTCCCACCCTTCGTCGACAGGACAATCCCTGGCGCGGAGAATCACCGCCGGCATCCCGCGGCTCAGCCGCTGCTCGACCGCATGGGCGAGGCCATGGGTCTTCCCGACGCCCGGCGCACCGACATAAGCGCCGAGGAGCCGCGCTCCACGCCAGCGTGCCCACGCACCGCGAAGCAAAGAGGATGGATGCCCCAGCTCGTCGACACACCGATCCAGATGCTCGCGAATGCCACGCGTGGGGGTGTGGAACTGATCGTGTTCGAGATCGCGGAGCACCCCGGCGAGCCGCCGGAGGGGCTCCTCGTCGTGCTCGCTCGGCTTCAGCCGCTCCGGGAGGGGCGTGGCGTGACAGAGCGCGTAGGCCAGCGCATGGCCCGCGTCGACCATGCGGTCCAGGGCGTCAAGGGCTGCCCCGCGGAGCTGCTCTGCGTCAGGGACATCACGCCGGAAAGTCGATAACCGCGCCAGGCGAGCCACGTCCTCGCGAAGCGCCTCCAGCTTGGCCGTTGCCTGCGTCACATGGCCGAGGATCTTCGCGCGCGCTTCGGACTCACCCAAACGAAGCGCGAGATCCTCCTCAAGCCAGCCGGTTGCGTGCAGGTCCGGATCGTAGCGCCGCGCATTGAGCCAGCCACGGCGGGCAGCATCGAAGCGCTGGGCCAGGTCGGCCAGTGTAAAGACGCCGTCGGTGAACCAGTAGGCGTGCAATCCCTCGTTTTCGCTCTCGCCGAGCAGAGCTTCGAGCCTCGCCCTGTCCCAGAGATCAACTTCAACGTTCGGCGCAATCGCGGTTGCCCTGGCGATCCAGTCTCTCCACCGCGCCCGCTCCGGTTTCTCCTTGCGTCCGCGGTCGTCGGTCATGGCACAGGGCAGCGCAACGCAGTAGCGCACGAGGTTCGGGCGTACCCGGATCGCTGTCTGAAAGGAGTCGCGGATTTGATCGATTTGGGCCTGTCCGAGGCGATCGGGAAACCACTTTACCTGCAGGCCTACGATCTTCCCGGATGCCAGCACGGCGTACGCGTCCAGGCCACCATCGCCCCCCAGCCCGTCGGGGATCCGGACGTCCCGGAGATCGCCCCGGTACTCCCGCCGGCACCAACGCTCGAAGAGCTGGCCGGCGAAAGCCTCGAAGGCCTCGGCCTTGTCCTTTCCGTGCGCGTCGAACCGGCTCCAGTCCATGCCTCTCGCGAGAACATGCCCCTCGATGCCCCCGGTGCGCAAGCTGGCGCGAGCCGCTTCGACCCGCGTGCCGCGCAGGCGCCGGGCGCGAGCGGCTCGGTGTATGAGATCGTCGCTCGCGCGAGCATCCATCGCGTCGTGGTCACGCCCGTGGTTGTGGTCACGCCCCTGGCGGAGCGCGCCCCGGCGGGCTGTACCGATCCAGCGGCGTTTCCGCCCCAGCCAGGCCAAGACGAGCGAGCGCGCTGTCGAGGGTGGAGGACGACCGGAGATCCGGCGGTGCGCCCTCGCGCCAGCCGGGCGTCAGTACAGATGGAACTCCGGGTGCCGCACGAGCCCATAACAGACGGCGGCCCACCCCGCCTCCTCCGGCGTGAATCGCGACTTCGGCGCGCCCTTCGCGCGGTGCCGCGCGACCGTGCCCTGGTAGAGCGCGAAGAACTTCGCCTCCCGGTCCGGCGGCGCCAGGCGCGCCGGGTAGCTCAGGAACGTCCGGTGCAGCACGTCGAAGCGCGGGGCGAAGGCCGCCTCGTCCGGATCCTGCGCGGGCAGATCGAACGCGAAGATCAGCCGCCGCTCGATCGGGACGCGCTCCTTTGCCTTGAGGTCATGCTCCAGGGCGCGGTCGCAGAGCGCGATCCCGAGCCGCTCGAACGCCGCCAGCATGAGCGCGTTGGTCTGCGTGGCGCGCGGGAGATCCAGGCCGTAATCGGGGAGCCCGAGCGCCGCGAGGTAGTCTCCCCATGTGTCGAACAGCGCCGCCTTGTCGTCCCCCCGCGCGCGGCGCTCGACCTCGGCGGGCGCGAGGCCGCCGAAGAGCCGGAGATAGGTCCTCAGGTATGCTTCGGCCGGGATGAGCCGCAGATCCTGCTTCGGAGCGCGGCTCTGCGCGACGCGCCCCGTCTCCCGGAGCGGCGCAGCCGGTCGCGGCGGGATCGCCTCCGGCGGGGCGCACGCGCCCGCCAGCGCGGCCATCGCAAGGACGAAGGCCCCCATCCGGCCGGGCGCCCTCCCCCGGCCCTGCATCACCGCGCTCCCTCGCCGCGCGCCGCGCCGCCCCGCTCCTCCGCTCCGCCCTTCGCCGCCCCACCCCGCTCCGCCTCGCCCTTCCCCGCCCCGCCCCGCTCCAGCGCAGGCCGCACGTTGCTCGCGCGCGCATACGCCGGCGAGCGGACGATCGCCTCGACCAGCGGCCGCATCCGGTAGCCGCGCGACACGAACCGCTCGCGCAGCGCGCCGAGCAGCGCCTCGTCCTCCTCGCGCAGCGGCCGCCCCAGGAACGACTCGGTGACGCGCTCGACCGCGCACGACGCGAACTCCGGCATGCGCGTGAGATCCGCCGCGGCGCCGGCCGGGCCGCGCTCGGCGTGATCCGCCGAGGCATAGGCGCCCCGCAGCACGCCGCGCTCCCGGCTCGAGAACACGGGGTCGTAGAAGCGCTGGCACGATTGCCCCGTCTTCCCCTCCGCGTTCAGCTTGCACGCCGGGTTCTCGATCGGGAACCTCTCGGCGGGCAGATAGGTCCACGTCGTCTCCTCGACCCGCGTGAAGTACGCCGCGAGCGGCTCCAGCGTCGCATGACAGCTCGCGCAGCCCGGCCGGATCATGAGGTCGGGCTCCTCCGACGGCGGGAGCTCCGCGTGCTCGGCCGTGAAGCTCTTGCACAGGAACGCGCTGTAGAGCGCCGCCGCCCGCGCGCGCCGCGAGGAATACTTCGTGAGGAACACCGGCGTCGTGAGGATCCCCGCCGCGCGCGGCCCGCGATCGGGGATGAACGTCCAGGTCGAGACGTCGTGCGGCGCGACGACCGGCGGCACCGCGCCCGGCAAGAACAGGGGCGCCTCGTCCTCGCGCATCCCAAACGACGGGTGCAGAGAGCAGCACGCCGCGGGCGCGCTCGACCGGTAAAACTGCGCGAGCGGGCCGTTGATGAACGTATAACGACCGGTGAGGATCTCCCGGAAATCGCGATCCGCCGCGAAGACGTGATTCATTGTATGAATCGCCTCCTGCGACCACCAGAACTTGTTCCAGCCGGTGATCGTGTGCGGCGCGGAGCCGATGGGATCCTCGATGCCGAGCGGGATATGGGCGGGCAGCACGAAGCCGCGCGGATCCCTGCCCGCGCTGTCGGCGGGAAGGCAGTGCTCGAGGCCGATCCCGCAGCCGCAATCGACGCTCATCGCCGGCGCGAGCGCGCTCCGGCACGAGATGGGCTCGCCCCGGTGCGCCTGCGCATAACGATCCTCGCGCACCGGCGGGCGCGCGCGGCCCGGCGGCGGAGCGCCCTTCGGCGATGAAGGGATGTCGCTCGCATAGAGGTGGCCGACCTCGGCGGTCTGCGCCTCTTCCTTGCAGACCCTGACCTCGACCGTCGGCGTCTTGCCGTCAGGCTCGACAAGGAGCTGCGGCAGCGGGACATAGGCGCTGTCCGGGTCCTTCCACCCGTCGCCATAACGCTGCGTCGGGACGACGGAGAGGTAATCCCGGTAAAGCCAGTAGGGGCGCACGAGCGTTGTCCGCTCGTCGAGCAGCCGCTGGGAGATGCGGGCGGGCGTCCCCGTGACAGGCGCGTAGGCCGCGACCCGGAGCCCGCTCTCGGCGTCGGAGAAGCAGAACTCCCCGTCGATCACCGGGTTCAGGCGGCGCTGGCCGACGCGGTAATAGACGTAGAGCGGCTTGCCCTCCGGGCCGAGCACCTCCACCCGGCGGAGCGTCGTCGCGGGCGGCGTGAACAGCCCCGTCGGGCCGAGCTCGAGCCGCAGGACATCCATGTAGATGCGCGTGAGCCGCTCGGCATACCCCGGGCCGTCGAGGTGGCGCTCTATCCAGGCGTCCAGATCGAAGCCCGGCGACTCGAGCTCGGCGAGCTCCTCGCGCGTCGGGAGCCGCCCCTTCAGGTCGAGGGAGAGCGCCCGGAAGTACCGGTATTGCTCCAGCGTCGGGGCGGCGGCGGACGGCGGCGCGAACGAGGCCGCGGCCGCCGCCGCGAGGGGCGCCGCCACGGCCAGCGCGCGCAGCGCGCGCCCCCTCATGCGTCGACCTCCTCCGCGGCGGGCGGCGGCGCCTCCTCGCCAGGGACCACCCCGGCCATCAGCATCCCGAGCTCCGTCCGCGAGACCGCGCCCGCGTCCCGCGTCGCCACGATCTCGCCCCGGTACATGACCGCGATCCTGTCCGACAGCGCCAGGATCTCGTCGAGCTCCGCCGACACGAGCAGCACCGCCGCCCCCGCGTCGCGCGCCGCCACGATCTCGCGGTGGATGTGCTCGATCGACCCGACGTCCACGCCCCGGGTCGGCTGGCTTGCCACGAGCAGCTCCACGGGGCGGCTCATCTCCCGGGCGAGGATCACCTTCTGCTGATTGCCGCCCGACAGCGCGGAGACGGGCGTCTCCGGGCCGGGCGCGCGGATGTCAAAGGTCTTTATCAACCGCCTCGCGTTCTCCTCGCGGGCGTCGTCGCGCAGCACGCCGCGCACGGCGAACGGGGGCTCGTGGTAGGTGCACAGCACGAGGTTGTCCGCGATCGCGTAGGAGAGCACGAGCCCGTGGCGCTGGCGGTCCTCGGGCACGTGCGAGACGCCGCGCTCGATCAGGGCGCGGGGCGGCGCGCCGGTGACGTCGCGGCCCCGGAGGAGCACGCGCCCGGCGCGGGGCGGCGAGAGGCCGGTGATCGCCTCGCAGAGCTCGGTCTGGCCGTTGCCCTGCACGCCGGCGATCCCCAGGATCTCGCCCGCGCGCACCGAGAAGCTCACCTCGCGCACCACGTCGGCGCCGGACCCGCGGCGGCCCGCGACGCCGAGGCGCTGCACCTCGAGCACGACGTCCTTGGGGCTCGCCGGGGCCTTGCTCACCTGGAGCGCCACGTCGCGGCCCACCATCGTCGCCGCCAGGCCGCGCTCGTCCGTCTCCGCCGGGATCGCGGCGCCCACCACGCGCCCAGCGCGCATGACCGTCACCCGGTCCGCGACCGCGAGCACCTCCCTGAGCTTGTGCGTGATGAACAGGACCGAGACCCCCCGCGCCGTCAGCCCCCGCAGCACGCGGAACAGGTCGTCCGCCTCCTGGGGCGTGAGCACGGCCGTGGGCTCGTCGAGGATCAGGATCTCCGCCTTCCGGTAAAGAGCCTTGAGGATCTCCACCCGCTGCTGCACGCCGACCGGGAGGTCCTCCACCCGAGCGTCGGGATCGACGTCCAGCCCGTGGCGCGCCGAGAGCTCGCGGACCTCGGCGCTCGCGCGCCGGCGGTCGAGCAGGGCGCCGCGCACGGGCTCCGCGCCGAGCACGACGTTCTCGGCGACCGTGAACACGGGGATCAGCATGAAGTGCTGGTGCACCATGCCGATCCCGAGCGCGATCGCGTCGCTCGGCGAGCGCAGCGCGACCGGGCGCCCGCTCCGGAGGAGCGTCCCCTCGTCCGGGCGCAGCAGCCCGTAAAGGATGTTCATCAAGGTCGATTTGCCGGCGCCGTTCTCCCCGAGCAGCGCGTGGATCTCGCCCTCGCGGAGGTCGAGATCGACCCTGTCGTTCGCCAGGACGCCGGAGAACCGCTTGGTGATCCCCCGGGCCTCGAGGACCGCCGTCACCGCCGCCCCTCCCGCTCGTACGGCAGGCCGTCGGCGGCCGGCGGCGTTGTCTTGCCGATGACGCCGGTCAGGAGCAGCAGCGTCAGCAGATAGGGCACCAGCCCGACGACCGACGATTGCTGCAGGAACGACCACGACGGCGGGATCTGGTCGCGGAAGAGCTGGAGGTTGATCTGGAACGCCTGCGCCGCGCCGAAGACGAGCGCCGCGGCCCACGAGCCGAACGGCGTCCAGTCGCCGAAGATCATCGCCGCGAGGGAGATGAAGCCGCGCCCGTTCGTCATCATCGGCTCGAAGGACGGCACCGACTCCAGCGTGAAATACGCCCCGCCGAGCCCCGCGATCGCGCCGCCGATCACGACGTTCACGTAGCGCACGCGGGCCACGTCGATCCCGACCGTCGCGGCCGCGCGGGGGTGCTCGCCCACGGCCCGCGCGCGCAGGCCCCACCGCGTGCGGAAGAGCACGAGGTGCGTCAGCGCGACCAGCGCGACGGCGGCGACGGCGATCGGCTGCTGCTCGAACACCGGGCCCACGACCGGGATGTCCGCGAGCAGCGGGACGCCGAGGCGCGGAAGGACGCCCGGCGCGTGGGGCACCTGCCCGCCGAACGCGCTTCCCGGCCCGAAGAAGAGCTGGCGGTTGAAGAAGCCCGTGAGCCCCACGGCGAGCAAGTTGATCACCGTCCCCGCGAGGATCTGGTCCACCGAGAAGGTCACCGCAAGCGCGGCGAGCAATAGCCCCAGCGCGGCGCCGGTGGCGACCGCGATCACGACGCCGAGCAGCAGGCTCGGCAGCGGCGGGAAGCCCAGGATCGAGCTCGCGTAGATCGACCCGAACCAGCCCGAGAACGCCGCCGCGAGCATCATCCCTTCGATGCCCAGGTTGACGACCCCGGAGCGCTCGCAGAAGACGCCCGAGAGCGCCCCCAGGGTGAGCGGGGTGGCGACGGCGAGCGTCGTGGCCGCCATGCTGGCCACGATCGTCAGCGGCGGCACCTGCGACGCGCCGACGAGCGTCACGACGAGGACCAGCACGCCCACGACCACCGCGATGAATGCGTAGCGTCGATAAGCCATCTTCGTCCTTCCCTGCTCCCTCGCCGGCCGCTCGCTCGAGCCGGCGCGCTAACCGCCCCACCCGCGCGTGAGCACGAGCCGCTCGCGCTCGCCCCGGACGCGGTAGATGCGCCGGACCAGGGCGTCCGCCGCGACGAAGAGCAGGATCAGCGCCTGGATGACGGAGATCACGTCGATCGGCACCTGCGTGAGGTACTGCATCCGGGTCGCCCCGCTGCGCATCACGCTGAACAGCAGGGCCGCGAGCACCGTCCCGCCGGGGTGCGTCTTGCCGAGCAGGGCGATGGCGATCGCGTCGAAGCCGTATCCCTGCGAGAACCCGAGCTCGTGCCGGTGGTGCAGCGCGCTCACCTCGATGGCGCCGGCCAGCCCGGCGAAGGCGCCCGAGAGCGCCATGGTCGCGATCACGGTGCGGCTCACCCGCACGCCGGCGTAGCGCGCGGCGTCCGGGCTCTGCCCGGCCGTGCGGATCTCGAAGCCGAACGTCGTCCGCCGGAGCGCCCACCCGACGAGCGCCGCCGCGAGCAGGGCGAGCGGGAAGCCCCAGTGCAGCCGGAAGCCGTCCACGAGCGCGGGGATGCGCGCGCTCTCGTCGATGAGCGGCGTGCGGGAGAGCACGTTGGACGCCTCGGGGTCCTTCATCGGGCCGTTCAAGAGGAAGCTGACCGCGTTGAGCGCGACGTAGTTGAGCATGATCGTGCTGATCACCTCGTGTCCCCCGGCGCGCGCCTTGATCCAGCCGGGCACCGCGGCCCACAGCCCGCCCGCGAGCGCGCCGAGGAGCAGCGTCACGGGGACGTGAAGCGCCGCGGGCAGGCCGCCGCCCACGAGCTGCGGCAGCCAGTGGCCCGCCCAGGCCGCGGAGAGCGCCCCGAGCGCGAGCTGCCCCTCCGCGCCGATGTTGAAGAGGCCGCCCTTGAGCGCCAGCGAGACCGACAGGCCAGCCAGGATGTACGGCGTCGCCCAGACGAGCGTCTCGCTCACCGCCCGCGGCGACCCGAGCGCGCCCTCGAGCATGCCGGCGTAGGCCTCGAGCGGGTTGCCCCCGGCCACGGCGATGAGGACGCCGCCCAGGACCATCGCGGTGAACACCGAGAGGGCCGGAAGGAGCAGCGGCTCGAAGCGCCGGATCAGCTTCTCTCGCATGCTCGGGAGCCCAGGGCGGTCACGGCCCCTTGGCCGGCGGCACCGCCGTCTTGAGCGTCCCGTCGAGGAGCCCTTTCCGGAGCTCCTCCATCTTCGCCTTCACGTCGGCCGGGACCTTGGCGTCGAGATCGTGATACGGCGCATACCCCGACTTGCCCTGGAAGTTCCCCGACGGCAGCTTCCCCTCCTTGGCCGACTTGATGAGCTCGAAGGCGCCGTCGGAGATGAGCTTGACGGCGCTGGAGAGGAGGACCTTCTGGGCCTCGGGCACCGTGAAGTACTGGTCGGTGTCGACGCCGATGGCATAAACGCCCTTCGTGGCCGCGCCGAGCAGCGCGCCGTTGCCCGTCTTGCCGCCGCCGCCGAAGACGATATCGACCCCCTTGTCGATCATCGAGACGGCGGTCGTCTTCCCCCACTCGGGATCGGTAAACGTCTTATCGAAGCCGACGTCGTTGTGATAGACGACGCTGAGCTCGATGTCGGGCTTGACGTGGCGCGCCCCGGCGCGGAAGCCCTCCCCGAAGCGGAAGACGGGCGGGACGGCGTCGGTGGCGAGCACGGCGCCGATCTTCCCCGTCTTGGTCATCATCGCGGCCAGCGCGCCGACGAGGAAGCCGCCGTGGTCCTCGGGGAAGACGAGGCCCACGACGTTCGGCTTGGTCGCCATCTGGAACTGGTCGATGCCGATGAACTTGACGTCCTTGAACTGATCCGCCGCGCCGCGCGTCGCCTCGGTGAGCCCGAATCCCGACGTGACGACCACGTCGTAGCGCTCCTCGGCGAACGTCGCGATGTTCTTGGGGTAGTCCTTCGGATCCGTCGTCTCGATGTACTGCGTCGTGGCGCCGAGCTCCTTCTGCGCCCGCTGGATCGCCTCCCAGGCCGACTGGTTGAACGACTTGTCGTCGATCTTGCCCATGTCGGTGACGAGGCCCACGCAGAACACCTCGGGGCTCGCGCAGTCGGCCTTCTTGCTGCTGCTGTTGCACCCCGGGAGCGCGCTGGCGAGGGCCAGCAGGACCGCGATCGCGACGCGCCGCTTCTTCAACATGCCGGATCTCCTTGGAAGGCCCGCATTGGACACCGGGCCGCGCACCAAGGCAACCACCGTATCGCAGCGGCGCACCTTTGCTCACACGAGCGCTCTCATCTGCTGGGCGGGAGCACGGTCGACTGCGCGGGAGCACGGCGCGCCGTCCCTCGAGTTCGCGATCGGGGAAGCAACATTTTTTCCTCGAGCGTTGTCACAGTCGATCGGCAGCGCCCGACGAGCGACGGGGCGCGCCGGCGCAGCCTTCCCGAGGAGGTCCTTCCATGAATGGTCCCGCCGTTCGATTCACGCTTTTTTGTGCTCTCATCGCGTCCGCCCTCGTCCCTTCGGCGGACGCGTCGGCCTGCGGTGGAGTCGAGATCATGCCCGCGATCGACCACCGCGTGATGGGGATCGCGCAGGCCGAGCAAGCGCTTCACGACGGCCGGTTCACGGCGGCGGCGGGGAGCGTGATCAGGATGTTCCCCGAGATCCGGCGGATCTCCTATGACAAGGACCCGCTGATCAACAGGGCCTTCCGCGTCCTCGCGGTGGCCACGGCGCGCGCGGACGGGGCGCTCCAGGTCGGCCCGCAGCTGCCGCGCGAGCTGCTCGAGACGTGGGGCGGAGCGTCGGCCGAGGAGCGCAAGGGGAACATCGACTGGTCGATCCGCGCGCTGCGCCGGCTGAACGAGCAGCGGAAGAACGATCCGGCGCTCCAGACCGACCTGGGCGAGGCGCTCGCCAGGGCGCCCGAGCACCGCGGCGAGGCGCTCAAGCTGCTCGGCGATCTGGCGGAGAAGGACCTCCTGACGAGCCCCGAGGCGTACGCGGCGCTGGCGCGGCTGCGCGCGCTCTCGGGGGACAACGCGGGGCACGACGCCGCGGCCACCCGGTGCGAGACGATGGCGCAGAACAAGGCGCTCTGCAGGACGACCGGCGCGGTCGGTGCGGTCGGCGCGGTCGGCGCGGTCGGCCAACAGAGCTGACGCCGATGCGCGCCCGTCCGCTGCTCGCCCTGCTCGCGGCGCTCACCTCGAGCGCCGCGGGGTGCACCTCCGAGGACGCGCGGGGCCCCGCGCTGGCCGCGCCGCCACCCGCGAGCGACGGCGGCGCCGGGGCGACCGCTCCGGCCGCCGCCGCGGCGCTGGCCGGCGATCCGGCGCGCGGGGAGCGGCTCGTCGCGGAGCTCCAGTGCAACCGCTGCCACGACGGGACCGGGCAAGCGCCCGCGGCGCGCGACGCCCACTGCGTCCAGTGCCACCAGGACATCGCGGCGGGGCGGTTCCAGGCGCCGGCCGCGGCGATGAAGCGGTGGAACGAGAACCTCGTGCAGCTGCGCGACGTGCCGTCGCTCGCCGCCGCCGGTGACAGGCTGCGCCGCGACTGGATCCGCGGGTTCTTGCTGTCGCCGCACGACGTGCGCCCGCGCCTGCACGCGACGATGCCGCGGCTCGCGATCGGGCCCGAGCAGGCGAGCGATATCGCGGCCTACCTCACGCGCGAGCGGCGCGATCGGAGCGAGCAGCGCGAACGTCCGACTGCGCCGCTGGAGGGCGCGAGCGCGGCCCGGGGGCGCGAGCTCTACGAGGCCAAGGGGTGCGGGACGTGCCACGCCTTTTCCGGGACGACCGGGCTGACGGCGGTCGCGCCCGTGAAGGGGATGGAGAAGGAGACGCGCGCCGCGATCGCCCTGGCGCCGGATCTGAGGCACACGCGCGACCGGATGGAGCCCGCCGATCTCGTCGCGTGGGTGCTCGACCCCGCGGCGATCAAGCCGGGAACGCCGATGCCCCAGGTGCCGATGTCGCCCGCCGAGGCGCGGGACATCGCGGCCTTCGTCACGACCGCGGAGCTCTCGCCGCGGGCGCCGGCGAGCGCGCCCGAGCGGCTGCCGCTGCTGTCGCGGCGGGTGACCTACGCCGAGGTCGATCGCCGGGTGTTCCGCGTCACGTGCAGGCACTGCCACTCCGAGCCGGACTACGCGCTCGGCGACGGCGGGCCCGGAAACACGGGCGGCTTCGGGTTCAAGCCGCGCGGGCTGAACCTCGCCACGTACGAGGGGATCGCCGCGGGCTACGTCGACGATCAGGGCGAGCGGCGGAGCGTGTTCTCGCGCGGGCCGGACGGCGCCCCGCGCCTCATCGCGGCGCTGCTGGCGCGGCAGGCGGAGGAGGCGGGCCGCGCGGCCCCGGCGGTGCGCGGGATGCCGCTCGGGCTGCCCGCGGTCGGGCCGGAGGAGATCCAGCTCGTCGAGAGCTGGATCGCGCAGGGGCGGCCGCAATAGCGAACGAGCGGGAGGGGGCGGTCGGTCCGGCGTTGTCGTGGTGCCTCCCTTGCTTCCACGGCGACACCGAGGAGGTGGCCAATGCCTCGGTGGTCTCAACGCGCTCAGCACGCGGGCTCGCCTCCGAGCGGCGGGGGCAACGGTCTTCCGGGGAAGATGTCCATAGGAAGGCGTCTTTCCTTGCTCGTGTTGAGCCAGCTGATCCTGGCCGCCCTGGGCGTCACGATGTCCATTGTCGCGCTCAGGCGGCTGGCCACCGAGACAGCCTACCTGCGTCACTACGTCTTCCAGCCGTTCGTCGTCATCAGCAACGGCATCGAGTCATCGAACGCTCTCTATGCCCTGCTCGCGCGCCCGTCATCGGACGTCTCGCTGGAGGTCCGGGAGCCCATGATGCGGCTCCGCTTCTTCATCGATCGGTACCAGCGCGACTGGTTGACGGCGACCTCGACCCTACCGGACGCCATCCACCTCCGCGGTGCGCTCGCTCGGGCCGGGGAGCTCGTGCTCCTGGAGGAAGAGCGCGAGGCGGCGGATACCGTCGCCGCTGTCGTGATGCACCTCGAGCGCACGACCGGGCTCGCGGGTCCGACGCCTGCCGCGCCGCACTTGCGGCGCGCCGACGTGGAGCACCTCAGCGACGCCCTCGTCAAGCTGCACAAGATCAACCTGCGCTACATGGAGGTCGCTTACGACGCTTTCGACCGCATCCGGCGGCGCATCCTCCTCGTCTTCATGGCCGTCGGCCTCGGGGGCGTCACGGCGGCGTCGCTCTTCGGCCTCGCGGTGCGCCGCGCGATCGCGCCGCGCATCCACCGGATGGTGACCGCCGTCCAGCGCTTCCGCGAGCTCGGCGTCTACGAGCCGCTCGGGGACTGCGGGGACGACGAGCTCGCCGTGCTCGGCCACACGCTGAACACGAGCTTCAAGGCGATCGCCGAGCGCGACAAGGATCGGGACCGGTTCCTCGCCGTCGCCGCGCACGAGCTGAAGACGCCGCTCACCACCATGAAGGGGTTCTCGCAGGTCGCGCTCACCCACCGGAACGACACGGCCATCCGCGAGCGCGCCCTCACGATCATCGATCGCCAGGCGACGCGCCTCGGCCGCCTGGTCCAGGATCTCCTGTGGTCGGCGCGCATCTCCGGAGGCGAGCTCCCCTTCAAGCCCGAGGCGATCGACGTCGAGGAGCTCGCCCGCCGCGTGATCGGAGAGTTCGAGCTCGTGGCCAGGGATCACAGCATCCGCCTGGTGCCCCGGGGAGACGCGCACATCCTGGGCGATCCAGAGCTCGTCGAGCAGGCGCTCTGGAGCCTGCTCGTCCAGGCCGTGTCCGTCGCGCTGGAGCGCGATCCGGTGCTCGTCACGATCGACGCCGGCTCCGCCGCGCGCGTGCTCATCACGATCGAGGTCCGGGGCGGGAAGGATCTCCCGGAGGACCTCGAAAAGCTGCTGGAGCCCTTCGCCGTCGTCGGCTTCGAGCGGCAGCGCGACGAGCCGCGCAACACGGGCATCGGCCTCCACCTCGTCCAGGGGATCGCCCGGCTCCACGGCGCGAGGTTCTGGATCGAGCGGAGGCCCGATGACCTCATGGTCTTTTCGCTGGAACTGAGGCGCTAGCGGGCAGAGGGAACATGGTGCGAAACCGCGTGCTGGTCATCGACGATGACCCCGATTTCCGGGAGCTCGTCGCCATCAGCCTGAACGGGTGGGGGCTCCAGTGCCTCCAGGTCGCCGACTGCGTCGAGGCGCTCCCGCTCCTCGAGCGCGAGCGCGACGGGCTGCGGGCGGTGCTGTGCGACTATTTCATGCCAGGGCTCTCTCCCCGCGATTGCGCGAAGGCGATCCGCGCGCGGGTCGATCCGGCGGTGCGCGTGGTGCTCGTGAGCGCGGCGGTGGACGTCTCGGAGCTGGCCCGAGGCCTCGGGCTCGCGCGGTTCCTCGCCAAACCCTTCGATCTCGACCAGCTCTACGACGCGGTGCTCGGCCCGCGCGAGCCCTCGGCGTGAGCGGCGCCGCCGATCGCAGCGGGGCGCGGCTGGACCGCAGAGGGGGCCACCCGACCGCGGCGCGCTCCATGGTAGCCTCCCGACCCTCGCTCGCGCGCGGGCGGACCGCGCGCCGTGCGGCGCTCGGAGGTCTGCGTCATGACAGGACAGCTTCTGGAAGAGGGCTTTACCAACCCTGGAATCGATCCGCGGCTCGCGTGGCGCAACCCGCCGGCGCGCTGGGCGGTGGAGCCGCAGCGGAGCGTGCTCGTCGTCGAGCCCGCCGCGAAGACGGACTACTGGCAGCGGACACACTACGGCTTTCGCAACGACAACGGGCCTTTCCTCTTCACCCGCGCCGGCGGCGACTTCGTGATGACCTGCCATGTGCGGTTCCGGCCGGCGCACCAGTACGATCAGGCAGGGCTCATGGTGCGGATCGCGGAGTCGTGCTGGCTGAAGACGTCGGTCGAGTTCGAGCCGGACGGCCCGAGCCGGCTCGGCGCGGTGGTGACGAACGCGGGCTACAGCGACTGGTCGACCCAGCCGTTTCCCTCGGATCGACGCGAGATCTGGCTGCGCGTCCGGCGGGAGGGGCCGGATTACCTCGTCGACAGCTCGGACGACGGCGCGGCGTGGACGCAGATCCGCATGGCCCACCTTCACGAGGACGACGGCGCGCGCGAGGTGGAGTGCGGCCTTTACGCTTGCAGCCCGCTGGGCGAGGGCTTCGTGGCGGAGTTCGATCTGCTGCGGATCGCGCCGGGGCGCGCGGCGTGAGCCCTCCGTGGTGGAGTACTTACCCCACCCTGCCGGAATGATGGAACCGCCAAGACACCATAAGACGCCAAGATTTTTATATCTCTCTTGGCGTCTCTTGGCGTCTTGGCGGCTCAAAAACCCCTACCTTCGGCCAGAGTACCCCATCACCCGAAAACCACATGGGAAGCGCGTGGATCAGCGGTCGAGCGCCTCGAGGTGAGGAGAGAGCACCTCGGTGAGCCAGCTCATCACCGCGCGCACGCGGCGCGGCACGCTTCGACCGTGCGTGTGGAGGAGCGAGACCGGCATCGGCGCGCAGGTGAGGGAGGGCAAGACCTCGACGAGCTCGCCCGCGGTGATGCTGGCGAGCTTCCCCGCCCGCGGGGCCTGGATGATGCCGAGACCCGCCAGGCACGCGGCGATATAGGCGTCGGCGCTGTTGACCGTCACCGCGCTGCGCATCGGCCACTCGCGGTAGCCGCCGTCGTGGGGGTACTCGAACGACGGCGCTTCGGCGCCGAGCGTCGTCGAGTAATGCACGAGGAGGTGCCGGTCGAGATCCTCGATCCGGCGAGGCGTGCCGTACTGGCGCAGATAGGACGGGCTCGCGCAGTTCATCATGCGCAGGACGCCGAGCCTGCGGCCGACGAGCCCGTCGCCCCCCGGGGCGCCGATGCGCAGGACGCAGTCGAAGCCCTCGCGGAGCGGCTCGACGCGCCGATCGGTCGTGCTGAGGAGCACCTCGAGCTCGGGGTGGCGCGCGAGCAGCTCGGGCAAGCGCGGGATGATGACGTCGCGCGCGAAGTTCACAGGCAGATCGATCCGCACCCGCCCGCGCAGGCCCCGCGCGGCCTGGAACATCGCGCCGAGCTCGTCGGCCTCGAGCGCGAGGCGCCGCGCCCGCGGAAGGAGCTCCTCTCCGTCCGGCGTGAGGCGCACGACGCGCGTCGACCGCTGGAGGAGCCGCGTGCCGAGCTCGGCCTCCAGGGCCTTCAGCCGCAGCGACACGCGCGCCTTGGGCATGCCGAGGTGCTCGCCAGCGCGCGTGAAGCTGCCAAGCTCCGCCACCTTCACGAAGATCTTCAGCGATCCGACGTCGACGGTCATTGTTTCGATTGGCGAAACAGTCTGTCGGAGCCTCGGGCCTTCCGCAACCGGGATCGGATCGCTATTCAGAGTCGCAGGCAGCGGCGAGCAACCGCCGCAGACAGCGGCGAGCAGCCGCGTCGCCATCGAAAGGACCCGACCATGAGCACATCCAAGCGTAGCCCCGTCGCCCTCATCACCGGCGGAAGCCGCGGGCTCGGAAAGAGCATGGCGCTCCACCTCGCGGATCGCGGCGTGGACGTCATCATCACCTACCGCGGCGGCGCGGCCGAGGCGGCGGATGTGGTGAAGCAGATCGAGGCCAAGGGGAGCAAGGCGGCGGCCATCGCGCTCGATCTGGGGAGCACCCGCGGGTTCGACGCGTTCGCCGCCGCGGTGAAGGCGGAGCTCGCCGGTCGCTTCGGGCGCGATCGCTTCGATTACCTGGTGAACAACGCCGGTATGGGCGGCCACGCGAGCTTCGCCGAGACGACCGAAGAGCAGTTCGACGCCCTCATGAACGTCCACTTCAAGGGGACGTTCTTCCTCATACAGAAGCTCCTTCCGCTCATCGCGGACGGAGGGCGGATCCTCAACGTCTCGTCGGGGCTCACGCGGTTCAGCTTCCCCGGCTACTCCGCCTACGCCGCGATGAAGGGCGGCGTGGAGGTGCTGACCCGCTACCTGGCAAAGGAGCTCGGGCCGCGGAAGATCGCGGTGAACACGCTGGCGCCCGGCGCGATCGAGACCGACTTCGGGGGCGGCGTCGTGCGCGACAACGCCGAGCTGAACAAGATGATCGCCGCCCAGACCGCCCTCGGCCGGGTCGGCCTCCCGGACGACATCGGCGGCGCGGTCGCCGCGCTCCTGTCGCCCGAGGGCCAGTGGATCAACGGCCAGCGCATCGAGGCGTCAGGCGGGATGAATCTCTGAGGCGCTCCGAGCCCGCGGCAGGCGCGTGGTCGTCGGGCCAGCGCCTGCAGCGGGAGCAGCGAGCACATCGAACATTCCGACACAGAACGGCACAAGCCATCGAGCGTGAGGGCGGCTTTTGCGGAGGAGCTCGACTGGCACGTTTGGTGCTGGATGAGAGCGCATCGCAAGGAGGCGAGCGCTCATGCGCAGAGAATTGCAGTTGCTCATCGTTCGAATCCTCGGGACCGGCATGCTCGCCGGCCTGTCGCTGACGCTCGGGTGCCAGGGAGATACCAGCGTGCCAGCTGGCACAGGAGGGGCCGGCGGCGCCGGGGGTGAAGGCGGCGCCGGCGGTCAAGGCGGCGCGGGCGGTCAGGGCGGCGCGGGCGGCGGCCCGGCGACGTGCGATTCGCAGCGGGGCGACCACGGCGACGCCTGTCCCGCGGACGCGCCTTGCGCGATCACGCTCGACGTGGAGGTGACGTGCACCGACTTCGACTTTGCAGCGGGCGGGGTGCGGGCCGTTCCGGCGGCGGGCGCGACGTACCTCGTGACGAGCAGCAACGCCCCGACGCGGCTGTTCGAGCTCGACGGCGATGGGGCGACGCAACGCGACTTCGACGTGCAGAGCAGTAGCGTGAGCGTGGCGCTCTCGCCGGACGGAAAGGCAGTTGCCGCGGTGGACGAGACGCAAGGCAGCGGTGACGGCTATCCCGGCGGTGTCGTGTTCCTGCCGCTCGCAGGCGGCGCGGCCGAGAGGCAGATGGTGTTCGATCGCGACGACAAATACGTGCCGGTCCTCGATGTCGCGATGGACTCCCAGGGCGAGCCGCACATCTGGATCCTGACGGACGCGCCGGAGAGCATCGCGCACGCGACGCGCACCTCCGGCGGCGCCTGGGACGTCGCGCCGGCGAGCCGGCCCGTCGACAGCGGCTGGACCCGCTTCGCCCTCGCGCCCGACGACGCGCCGCTGGCGTTCGGTATGGTCCAGGCGCGCTCCGATAGCTGGCAGCTCGAGGTGCTCGACGGCACCACGGAGCGCAGCATCGGCGCTCCGGTCTCCGCGAGCTCGCCGCTCCGTTACGAGCCCGTCCCGCCACCGCAGCCCCCTGGTCAAGCGGCGATTCCGCGCTTCGCGGCGGTCGTGCAGCACCCCGACGGGCTGCGGCTGGAGAGCGCCGGCGAGGACGACGGCGTCGACGAGGTGGCGATCCCCGGCACAGCGACGCCGACGTACAGCTGCCAGCGCGGCTTCGGCGACCCCGCGTCGGAGGGCTGCCCGGCGGACTGCCACGAGGTGACCTCCGGGCTCGAATGGTCGGCCTTCTCGGCCGCGCGCACGAGCGACGGCGACGTGTGGATCGCCTTCCTGATCAGCCACATCGACTGGACGATCGCCTACGAGGTGCAGAACGTCGATCTGCCGACGTGCGTCGGCAACATCGCGGCGGACGCGAGCCGCGGCGAGCTGCGCCTCGTGCGCGTGCCTGCCGCCGGAGGCGCGCCCGAGGTCGCGGTGACGCTGCCGCTCCCCGCGATCGCAGGCGAGAGCCATTTCAGCGATGTGTACCAGCGCCACCCGCTCGTCGATGTCTCCGCGTTCGGCACGGAGCTCACCGTGGCCATGCGCACGCAGGCGTCACGCGTGGGGCCCTTCACGGCGCGCGTGCTGCGCGTCGACACCTCGCGCCTCGCGCCTGCCGCGCCGGGCGACTGAGAGGCGCGCTGCGCTTCTACGCCTCGGTCGCCCCTTCGGCCGCGCAGCCCCCGGGTCGGACCCGGGCGCGCTACGGGTGGCGGAGCCGGCGCGAGGACAGGAGCTCGAGCCCCCCCGTGCGCTCCGCGATGCGCTGGAGCGACGCGAGCAGCGCGCCGGCCTGCTCCTCGCCGAGCAGCGCGCGGAGCCGCCTGTTCACCGCGGCGCGCGCGGCGCGCCCCGCCTCGACCGCCGCCCACCCGCGGTCGGTGAGCTCCACGAGGCGGTTGCGCTGGTCGTCCTCGGCGACGCGCCGGCGCACGTAGCCGAGCTCCTCCAGCTCCGCCACCGCCTTCGAGGCGCCCTGCGCCGTGATGCCGAGCCGCTCCGCGAGCTCCCTCACCTTCACCGGCCCCGGGATGAGGTGCTGGAACACGTAGCCATGGCTCGGCCGGAGATCGCCGTGGCCAGCCCGCTCCACGCGGCGCATCACCTCGTCGCTGTTCGCGGCCGCGATGGCGGCGAACAGCAGCACGAGATCCTCGTCCGGGCGCGCAGGCTTCACGACGGGAGCGTGTAACCCGCAACCGAGGTTGCGCAAATGACGTTGACGACCGCGGGCGGCGGGCCTATTCATCAACCAAGGTTGCGCAACATAGGTTGCGTATCATCGGGGTCGGGCTCGAAGGGCCGGGCGGCTCGCCCGCGCTCGCCCGGGCCGCGCTGCCCCGAGGAAGGGACGAAGGGACGAGCGATGCACCTCGCGATCCATGGCACGTGCGACCCGGCGTTTGCGCCCGTGCGCGCGGCGTTCGCCTCGAATTTCGAGCGGTTTCCCGAGCTCGGGGCCGCCGTGTGCGCCGCCGTGCGCGGCCGGGTGGTCGTCGACCTCTGGGCCGGCTTCCGGGACGCGGCGAGGACCGCGCCCTGGCGTGGCGACACGATCGTGAACGTCTTCTCGGCGACGAAGGGCGCCGTGGCGCTGTGCGCCCACGCGCTCGCAGAGAAGCGCGCGCTCGACGTGGATGCGCCGGTCGCCGCTTCCTGGCCGGAGTTCGGCGCGGCCGGCAAGGGGCGCGTCCTCGTGGCCCAGCTGCTCGATCACAGCGCCGGCCTGCCGGCGCTGCGCGCCGAGCCGAAGGAGGGCGCGCTCTACGACTGGCAGGCCATGACCGCCGCCCTCGCCGCGGAGGAGCCGTTCTGGGAGCCGGGCGCCCGGCACGGCTACCACGCCGTGACGTTCGGCTTCCTCGTGGGCGAGGTGATCCGGCGCGCGAGCGGCCAGCGCGTGGGCGCGTTCCTCCGGGAGGCCGTCGCGGGCCCGCTCGGCCTGGACCTCCACATCGGCACCGGCGCCGAGCACGACGGGCGGATCGCCGAGGTGCCGCCGACCATCGCGAGCCCTCAAGGCCTGGGCGGCGCGTTCGGCGCGAGCTTCCGCGACCCGGCGTCGCTCACCTCGATGGCCTTCACCAGGCCGCGCGACCTCGTGTCGCCGGGGCTCGTCAACACCGTCCGCGCCCGGCGCGCGGAGATCCCCGCGCTGAACGGCCACGCGAACGCGCGCGCGCTCGCGCGGATGTACGGCGCGCTCGCGAACGGCGGGGCCCTCGCCGGCGCCGCGCGCGTGCTGTCGCCGGAGGCGGTCGAGGCCGCGCTGGCGGAGCGGTCGGCCGGGCTCGACGCCGTCCTCCTCGCGGAGAGCCGGTTCTCGCTCGGGTTCATGCTCCCGAGCGCGCTGCGCCCCTTCGGGCGCGGCCCGCGGACCTTCGGCCACCCTGGCGCGGGCGGGGCGCTCGGCTTCGCCGACCCCGACGCGGGGCTCGGGTTCGGCTACACACCGAACCAGACCATCGCGAGCGGCGAGGGCGGCGACCCGCGGTGGCCGGCGCTGATCGAGGCCGTGTACTCGTGTCTATGAGCGCTGGTTCCGCGCGTGCAGCCCCTTCCATGACGATGACAGACGCGAGCAGGGATTCGACGAGCCTCGGTTGCAGCATCGGTCCTCCCCAGGCCGCCTCCGGCCACGGCCATCAGGCGAAGCGCGCCGCGCGGCGCCTCGCGCCGGCAGGGCGGCGGCCCCTCGCCGTCAGCTCGTGAAGGGCGGCCGCAAGGGACGAGTACGTGGACAGATCGCCGAGCTCCACGTCCACGAGGCTCCTGGCGAGCTCGGGGCGCACGCCGACCAGGACGACGCGCGCCCCGAGCAGGGCGACCGCGCGGCTCGTCTGGCCCAGCGCGTGGGCGACCTGGACGTCCACCGCAGGCACGCCGGTGATGTCGAGCAGCACGAAGCGCGCCTCGTGGCGGCCCACGCCCTCGACGACGGCCGTCATCACCTGGAGGGCGCGGTCGCGGTCGATGGCGCCGATCAGCGGCACGAGCAGCACGCCGGGCAGGAGCGGGATGAGCGGGCAGCCGAGCTCGCGCACCGTGTCCGAGAGCGCTCGCTCGCTCGCATAGGCGGTCTGCAGCTCCGCGTTCTTGGCCGAGAGCGACTCGACGAGCTCGTTGCGCTCGAGGGCCGCGGCGAGCAGCGACGCCCAGACCCCGAGCGTGCCCTCGTCGCCGGTCAGCTCGCGGAGGGTCGACCCCATGAGCGCCAGGAACCCCCAGTCGCGCCGGGCGGTGCGGATCGGCAGGAGGATCATCATGAGCGCGCCGCTCGCGACCGAGGGCGGCAGCAGATCCACAGGCGGGAACGCCTCCTGCCGATAGCGGCTGCCGATCGGGGGCGTCGCGTCGCCGTCGCGGCTGTAGGCGCCGGCGACGACGAGCGTGGACGCGTCCTCCCGGAGCGCAAGGCACGCCCAGCCCGCTTTGGTCTTTGCAAGCCAGGAGAGCGAGAGGGATTCTTCCTGCGAGCCGCTGAACAGCGCGAGGCCCACGTCGTGATTCGACCTCACGAGCATCCCGAGCTGCGCCACGAACTCTGCCTCGACGCTGAGCCGAGCCCGAGCGATCGAGAGGTGCGCGCTGTCCAGGAACGCCTCGACCCGCTGCGCGGACGCCGCGTCTCCGCCCAGCCGCTCGCGGCGCCGCTCGTGGGCCCGGCGGAGCACGCGGACGATCGCCATCAAGGTGCCCATATCGGACGAGATGCCCACGGCCTCGTGGTAGGCGCGCTCCAGCGCCTTCGCCGGAGGGAGCGCGGCGCCCTCGATAGCCGCCTCATACGCCTCGAGCACCAGGGCCACCCCCGGCCATACCGCGGCAGGCGACGTATCGGGCGGAAGGGGCAGGGGCGCGAGGAGCAGCTCGACCATCCGTCGGTCCAGGTCACCGTCGGCGCCCTCCCCCGGCGCCGCGTCCTCGTCGAGGAAGCTCTGCAGCACGTCGCATCCGCACGAGATCCGCTGGATCAAGGTGTTCGGCGTGAGCACGAGGTCGGGCGGGGCGGTCTCGCCGGCGACCATCGAGACGACGAGATCACACGCGGCGCTCCCCAGCATCTCGAACCGCTGGCGCACGGTGGTCAGCGGCGGGTCGGCCGTTTGCGCCTCCGGCACATCGTCGAAGCCGACGATCGCCATGTCTTCGGGGATACGGACGCCCGCCGCCTTCAGCAACGGCATCATCCCGAGCGCGTTCTTGTCCGTCCCGAAGATCGCCGCCGTGCACGCGTGCCGCCGCGCGATGAGCTGCGGGGCGGCCTTCTCGCCGCCGGGATACCAGTTGTCGTCGGTCCGGATGACCAGCTCTGGATCGAACGGTATCCCCGCCTCGTCGAGCGTCCCTCGGTAGGCGTCGAAGCGCTCGCGTACATCGGACTCATGGAAGCAGCCGACGAACGCGATGCGCCGGTGACCGTGGCTGATCAGGTGGCGCACCGCGCTCCGGATCCCGCTGTGGTTGTCCGGGATCACCGACGGGCAGCTGCCCTTGTGGACATGGGTGCCGACGACGACGCGCGGGGCCCGCTCGCCGGCGAGCTGCTCGATGCCGTCCACCCCGATCACGACGATCCATCCATCCACCTGCTCTCTGGCGAGCGAAGGGGCCTTTAGCGAGGCGGGCGTGCCTCGCATCACCAGCGTCCGACAACCGTGCTGCTGCGCTGCCTCGTGGATGCCCGTCAGGACCGGGTTCCAGAAGGAGCCGTCCAGATAGGGGGTGATGACGCCGACGGTCATCACACGTGGTGTTTCATCGACGCCTGTTCCGCCGAGGGGCGACTCCGCAAGGCGCTTCGCGTCGCGCGTCGAGCGGCCGGCGTCTCCTCCCGTGGCTCGCTGTCCGGCAGCGCCATCTCCCTGGACCGAGCCGTCAGATCCGCCGCCCCGCTGCCCCGGCGACTCGACTTCACTGCCCCGGCTACCCTGAACCATCACCTCGCTCTCCCTGCTCCCCCGTCCCACGGCTGCGCGCGCTAGCGCCGAGGATAGCAGGTCGCGTCGCGACGGCGTCAGCCGCCGTCCTCGCCCGGCTCGCCGCCGGCCCCCGGCGAGCGACACCGCATCACCATGCGGATCTCGTTGCCCTTCTCGTTGTGCCGCACCTCGTCCATGAACGTGCGGATCAGCATCAGGCCGCGGCCGCTCGGTTTGTCCAGGTTGGCGAGGTCGGTCGGATCCGGCAGGTTGCGCGGGTCGAAGCCGGGCCCCTCGTCGCGCACCACGTACGTCGCCTCGGTGCGCGTCTCCCGCGCCACGACGACCACGCGCCGATCCCGGAAGGGGCTCTCCGTCCGGCGTCGCTCGACGAGCGCGGAGAAGGCGCTCGGCTGCTCGTCGAGCAGCTTCGAGCTGACCTCGAGGTTGCCGTGCACGATGGCGTTCACGAGCGCCTCGCGCAGCGCCACCGCGACCTGGATCCGGCCCGTCTCGTCGCACAGCCGCATCCGGCCGAGGCTCTGCTCGACGTGGCCCACCAGCGCGGGGACCTTCGCCACGTCGTTGTCGAGCTCGAAATGGGACTCGGTCGCCGTCAGGCACGAGAGGAGCTGCTGCTCCCGCCGATCGAGCCGCGCCACCGCGAGGACGTTCTCGACCGTGTTCACGAGCTCCGCCGCCAGGCTCCGCTTCGCGACGTAGCTCGCGGCGCCGCGCCGAAGCGCCTGCACCGCGATCTCCTCGCTGCCGTGCGCCGTCATCAGGATCACCGGGAGGTACGGGTGCTCGCGGCGGATCGCCTCGACCAGCTCCAGGCCGTCCATCTCCGGCATCTGGAGATCGGTCAGCACGATCTCGGGCATCGACCTGGCGATCGTCTCGAGCGCCTCGACGCCGTTCTCGGCGTACACGGGCTCCATCCCGGCGCGCTTCTTGAGCAAGCTCCCGGAGAGGCGCCGATCCATCGGGGAGTCGTCCACCACGAGCACCCTCACCATCGCGTCACCTCGCTATCAGAGCGCCGCTCGCCCTGCACCGGCGGCGCCGGGTCCGCCGGCGCGCCCTCGCGCACGAACGCGGCGAGCTCGGGCAGCAGGCGCTCGATCTGCGCCCGCAGCGCGAACTGCGCCTCGGCCAGGCTGCCGAGCTCGTTCGCGCGCGCCATCTTCTCCAGCGCGAAGGAGGCCTCGAACGCGCCCCGCGCGCCGAAGCTGTCGACCCCGCCCTTCAGGCTGTGCGCGGCCCGCTGGAGCTTGCGGGCGTCGCCGGCGGCCACCGCGTCGTCGATGTCGCCCATCCAGCGCGGGCACTCCTCCAGGAAGACCTCGGCGAGCTCGCGCAGGAGGTCGGCGTCGCCGCCCGTCCGCTCCAGCGCCTTGGTGCGATCGAACATCGGCCGGGCCGCGATCGAGGAGGGCGAGGGCTGCAGCCGCTCCTCCGCCCGGGTGCTCGGCGGCCCGCTGTCGAACGTCGACGAGGGCACCGACGCGTACGAGCTCGGCGCGCCGAGCGACATGCGCGCCGGGTCCTCGATCTCCAGGGCGGCGGGCCCGGCGGCGAACCGGTCGAGCATGTCGTAGAGCTCCTCGACCTGCACCGGCTTCGACACGTAGCCGTCGAAGCCGGCCCGGAGGCAGCGCTCGCGATCGCCCTTCATCGCGTAGGCGGTCACGACGATGAGCGGCATGTGCCCGCCCTCGCGCCGCTCGCGGGCGCGGACGACCCGCGCGACCTGGAGGCCGTCCATCTCGGGCATCTCCACGTCGAGCAGGGCCACGTCGTACTGCCCGCCCGCGATCTTCTCGACGGCGAGGCGGCCGTTCTCGACGATGTGCACGTGGTGGCCCTGCCGCTCGAGCCAGCGGCGCATCAGCTTCTGGTTGATCGCGTTGTCCTCGGCGACGAGCACGCGCAGGCCGCGCGCGCGCATCCCGGACGCGGCGCGGCGCGGGTCGGCCGACCGGAGGGAGGTCCGCGTCGGGATGCCGAAGGCGTGGAACACGGCCTCCTGGAGGTGGGACGTCTTCACGGGCTTCGTGACCATGCCGAAGACGCCGAGATCGCGGCAGCGCGCGACGTCCGCCTGCGCGGACGTCGAGCTGAGCAGCATGAGGACGCGCCCCTTCAAGATCTCGCGCTTCCGGCAGTGCTCGACCACGGCGAAGCCGTCGACCTTGGGCATGCGGGCGTCGACGATGGCGAGGCCGAACGAGCTGCTCGGCCCGACCGCGTTGCCCCCCGGCTTGCCCCAGGGCAGCGCCCACACGCCCGAGTCCTCCGAGAGCGCGGCGATCGCCGCCGCCCCCGAGTCGACGGGGACCGCCTTCATCCCCCAGCCCTCGATGGTGTCCGCGAGGATGCGCCGCGCGGTCGCGTTGTCGTCCGCGATGAGGACCTTCGTGCCGAGGAGGTCCCTCGGGATCTCCAGGCGGCGCGACCGGGCGGCGCCCTCGAGCGCCCGGAGCTGGAGGGTGAAGTGGAACGTGCTGCCCTTGCCGAGCTCGCTCTCGATCCAGATCTTGCCGCCCATCATGTCGACGAGGCGGGCGCAGATCGTGAGGCCGAGCCCCGTGCCGCCGTACTTGCGGGTGGTCGAGCCGTCCGCCTGGGCGAACGCGTCGAAGACGAGCCGCTGCTTGTCCGGGGCGATCCCGATGCCCGTGTCGATCACGCTGACGCGGAGCACCACGGCGTCGCCGAGCGCCTCGCCCGCGTAGAGGCTCGGCGTGCCCTGGCTGTCGGCGCTGGCCTCCTCCTGCGGCGTGAGGGGCGCGCGCGAGTCGACCTCGGCGCGGACGACGACCTCGCCGGCGTCGGTGAACTTCACCGCGTTGCTCACGAGGTTGACGAGGACCTGGCGCAGGCGCAGCGGATCGCCGACGAGCGCCTCGGGCACGTCGGGGCCGACGTCGTAGGCGAGCTCGAGCCGCTTCTCGTGGGCGCGGAGCGCGAGCGTCTTCACGGCGTCGCCGATGATCTCGCTCGGGTCGAAGACGACGGGCTCGATCTCGAGCTTGCCGGCCTCGATCTTCGAGAAATCGAGGACGTCGTTGATGATGGAGAGCAGCGCGTCGGCCGAGATCTTGACCATCTCGAGGTACTCGCGCTGCTCCTGGGTGAGCTCGGTCTGGAGCGCGAGCGACGTCATGCCGATGATGCCGTTCATCGGGGTGCGGATCTCGTGGCTCACGCTGGCGAGGAACTCGCTCTTCGCGCGGCTCGCCGCCTCGGCGGCCTCCTTGGCCTGCTGGAGCTCCTCCTCGACCGCCTGGCGCTGCATGAGCAGGGCGCGCAGGCTCGCGGAGTGCTCGCGCTCGTTCTCGAGCGAGGCCTCGCCCATGGCGTCCGCGCGGCGCTTGGCGATGCTCGCCATCACCGCCATGGCGGGGGTGGTGACGGCGTAGACGACGACCCGGAGGAGCTTGTCGTCCTCGTACGACAGCAGGACGCCATCCTTGGAGAAGTAGAGCGCGAAGTACACGCACGAGATGAGCGCGGTGACGATGCCGCTCCAGAGGCCGCCGCTGAACGCCGCGAAGACGATGATCATCGAGAGGATCGCGGGCGGGTTCGGGACGGTCCAGTCGAGCGCGGCCTCGAGCGTGGCGACCGCGCCGATGACGAGCAGCGCGAGCACGGGGCCGAGCAGCGGGAGCACGAACTTCTCCCAGGAGGGCCGGCTGAGGCGCCGCTGCAGCGCGGAGGGGAGCGGCAGGAACGTGCCGCGGCCGTCGGCGTCGCCGCCCAGCGATGGGCGAGGCTCGCCGCCCAACGATGGGCGGGGCTCGCCGCCCAGCGATGGGCGGGGCTCGCCGCCCCCCGATGGGCGGGGCTCGCCGCCCAGCGACGGGCGCAGGTCCGCGTGAGCGGTCCCCGGCGCGGCGACTGGCGGGGGATCCTCGGCCTTCGGCATGGCTTCATGGAGATAGCGGGGTCGCGATCGGGCGTCCACGGCCGCGAGGGTCGGGTCCCATGGACGGGCGACGCCGGGGCACAGCGGGCAAGTAGGAGGGACGCCGCTCGACACCGAGCACCACGAGGCCGGGCAGCGCGGGTCGCGTCGCCGGCGGACCCGGCGCTGACGGCCCGCGCCGCCGGTGCGCGGCGGCCGAGGCGCCCGCCGCCGCGCTCACCGCGGCGCGCTCACCCCTTCACGCCGCCCGTCGTCAGCCCCGCGATGAGGTGACGCTGCACCACATAGAACGCCGCCATGACCGGCAGCGACACGAGGAGCGCCCCCGCCGCGAACCGCTCCCACTGCGCGTCGTACTCGCCGATGTACCGCTGCAGCACCACCGGCAGCGTGAACATCTCCTCCTTGCCGAGCAGCGTCGCCGCGAGGATGAACTCGTTGTACGCCGTCATGATCGCGAACAGCGCCGTCACGGCGATCGCCGGCCGCGCCGCCGGGAGCACGACCCGGAGGAAAGCCTGGAATCGCGTCGCCCCGTCGACCATCGCCGCCTCCTCCAGGTCGACCGGGATGGCCTCGAACGCCGCCCGGAGCTGGAAGATCGAGAACGGCACCGCCGTCGACGCGTAGCAGAGCACGAGCCCGGTCCGCGAGTTGAGCAGGCCGAGCGCGTCGAGCAGGAGGTACAGCGGGATCGCGCTCGCCACCGTGGGGAACATCTGCGTCGCGAGCAGCGCGCGCAGGCCGCGGTCCTTGCCGAGGAACTGGAAGCGCGCGAGCGCGTACGCCGCCGGGACCGCGACGGAGACGCCGACGGCCGCCGTCGCGAGCGCGACGACGATCGAGTTGGCGAGCTGGCGGGGGAAGAGCCAGATCGGCTCGCCGCCGACCTTCTTCGACGTCGTGACCACCGCCACGAGGTGCTCGAACGTCGGTTGGTTCGGGATGGGCAGCACCTCCGGCACCGGCGGGCGCGCCCCGGAGAAGGCGATCGAGGCGACCCAGAGCACCGGGTACAGCGCGAACGCGACCGCCGCGATCAGCGCGGCGTGCACCGCGATCGACTCGACCGGAGAGGGCCTCCGCGTCACGCGGCCTCCGTCGCCGCCGCCGGCACGGGCGCCGATCCGGCCTCGGCCCCGCCCTGCGGGAGGGCCGACACAGGCGTCCGCCGCCGGAAGCGCCAGTCCCGCGTCGCGAGCGTCAAGAGCAGGAAGATGAGCACCGAGTACGCCGCGGCGTAGCCGTACTGGGCCTCGCGGGTGAACGCCCACCGGTACGCCTCGGAGACGAGGATGTCCGTGGTGCCGTCCGGGTCGCCGCCGGACACCAGGAACACGACGTTGAACATGTTGAACGTCCAGATCGCGCCCAGCGTCACCGCGGGCGCGAGCACCGGCCTGATCAGAGGCAGCGTAATTTTCCGCAGACGCTGCCACCGCGTTGCGCCGTCGACCTCGGCGGCCTCGAGCACATCGTCCGGAACGGCGGTGAGCGCGCCCAGCGTGACGACCATCATGAACGGGAAGCCGAGCCAGACGTTGGTCGTCACGTTGGCCGTGAACGCGGTCGTGAAGCTCGAGAACCAGGAGATGGGCTCGATGCTCGTCCCGAGCGCGGAGTTCACCGCCTCGATGAGGCCGGTGACGGCCCCGAACTGCCGGTGGAACATGCCCTTCCAGGACAGCGCGGTCACGTAGCTCGGCACGGCCCAGGGCACGATGAGGAGCACCCGGTAGAGCGCCCGGAGGCGCAGGGTCGGGCGGTGCAGGAGCAGCGCCAGCGAGACGCCGAGGAGGACGTGGAGGCAGAGGTTCACCGCGGTCCAGAGCACGGTCACCGCGAGCACGAGGTAGAACGAGCCGCTCGCGAAGAGCGGCCCGCCGCGGGCCGTGAGGATGCTGATGAAGTTGGCGAGGCCGACGTACCGGAGGCCCTCGCCCCTGCCGGCGAAGAGCGACGTCGCCGCGCCGATGACGAGCGGGACCACGACGAGCACGCCGATCGCGACGACCGCGTGCGCGACGTACTTGTAGGCTGGAATCGAGCGTACGAACGAGCGCCTGAGCGACCGCCGGAACAAGCGCCAGTGCGCGGCGCCGGGCGCCGCGCGCCTCGAGGCGCGGACCCACCGGAGCGCGAGCAGCAGCGCGAGCGCGCCGAGCGCGGCGAGGAGCGGCGCCGGCGAGGCGGGGGGCGGGAGCGGCCGGCGGACGTCGTCGAAGCGGCGCTTGGCCTCGGAGAGCGCGACGTCGGGGGGCGCGTCGCCCCGGAGCACCTTGCGGATCGCGCGCGTGGACGGCTCCCAGGTCGAGCGCATCGCCGGCGAGGTCGGCATCGGGATGGCCACCTTGGCCTGCTCGGTGAACGCCGCGATGAAGGCGTCACCGGCCGGGATCGCCACGTCGCTCCGCGCCGGCGGCGTCCGCGCCACCCGGAGCCGCGTGGCCGCGGCCGCGGCGCCGGCGACGTGGCGCGCGAGCGCCCGCGCCCCGGCGCGCCGCGCGCCCTGGGGAGAGAGCATCACCGCCTCGACGGTCAAGAACGGCCGCATCGGGAGGCCGGTCTCGCGCACCTTCGGGAGCGGGACGACGCGGGCGCGCCGCCTCGCCTCTTCCCGGAGGCCGCCCGCAAACCACGGCCCGCTGATCACGAACGCGGCGCGGCCCGCGTTGAACAGGTCGGTCACCAGCGCCCCGTTCGCGTCCTCCGGGACGATCCGCCGCTCGATCATCGAGCGGACGAGCTCGAGCGAGCGCTCGGGCCCCGGGCCGACGAAGCCGAACTGGTCGTCCTCGCCCAGCATCGCGCCGCCGAACGCCGCGAGGATCGGCATGTGCGCGTAGGCGTTCGACGCCTCGTACGCGAGCGGATAAACGCCCTGCGGGAGCGAGCCGGCCAGCGCCTCGATGTCCTCGAGGGTCGCCGGGGCCTCCTTCACGAGCGCGGTGTTCATGTAGAGCGCCACGCATTTCTGGCTGATCGGCAGGCCGAGGATCTCGCCCCCCTGCCGGACCGCGGCGAGCGCCGGCCCCTGGAACACGGCCTCGCCGCCCGGCTCGAGCGCGTCGCCCACGGGCGCGACGAGGTCGCGCGCGCGGAAGTCGCCGAGCCGCTCGTGGGCGTCGATGAACAGGTCGGGCCCCTCCCCCATCGGGATCGCGGCCTGGAGCTTCGAGGCGTAGGCGTCGAACGGGACGGCGAGGACCTCGACCTCCTCGCCCTCGAAGGCCGCGACGATGGCGTCGAGCGCCCTGGCCTCGTCGTCGCGGTAGGCGTGCCACAGCCGGATCGGCGCCGCGGCCGCGAGCGCGGGCAAGAGGAGGATCAGCGCGGGCGCAGCGAGCGTGAGCGCGAACGCGAAACGACAGCTCGGCACGGTCGCCTCACGCTTCTCGCAGGCTCAGCCCGGAGTCCGCGTCGAACAGGTGCACCTGGCGGAGCGCGACGCGCACGGTGTCCCCCTTGCCGACGCGCGCCGCCGGGTCGAGGCGCGCCACGAACGGCGCCCCCGCGACGGTGCCGTGCGCATACGACTCGGCCCCGAGGGCCTCGACGATCGCCACCTCGAACGGGGCGCCGCCGTCGCCCGGGGCGAGGTCCACCTCGTGCGGGCGCACGCCGACCGTCACGCGCCGCCCGGACGAGAGCGCGCCCGGGAAGTCGGCCGCGTCGACGTCGATGGCGAGGTCGCCCTGGGCCGCGACCCACCGGTCGCCGCGGCTCTCCAGGCGCGCGTCGACGAAGTTCATGGCCGGGCTGCCGAGGAAGCTCGCCACGAACTGGGTGCGAGGCCGGGCGAAGACCTCGAGAGGCGGCCCCGACTGCTCGACGACGCCCTTGTTGAGCACGAAGATCTCGTCGGCGAGCGTCATGGCCTCGACCTGATCGTGGGTGACGTAGACGCTCGTCGCGCCGAGCCGATCGTGCAGCTTGCGGATGTCGACCCGCACCTGCGCGCGCAGCGCGGCGTCGAGGTTCGAGAGCGGCTCGTCGAACAGGAAGAGCTGCGCCCGCCGCACGATGGCCCTGCCCATGGCCACGCGCTGCCGCTGGCCGCCGGAGAGCGCCCGGGGGTGCCGCTCGAGGAGCGGGCCGAGCCCGAGCATCTCCGACGCCTCCTTCACGCGCGCCTCGATCTCGGCCGGCGGCGTCTTCCGGAGCTTCAGGCCGAAGGCGAGGTTCTCGCGCACCGTGAGGTGCGGGTAGAGGGCGTACGACTGGAACACCATCGCGATGTCGCGATCGCGCGGCTCCAGCCGCGTGACGTCGCGGTCGCCGAGCGCGATCGTGCCGTCGTCCGCCTCCTCGAGCCCGGCGAGCAGCCTGAGCAGCGTCGACTTGCCGCAGCCGCTCGGGCCCACGAGGACGGCGAACGATCCGTCGGGCACGTCGACCGAGATGCCGCGCAGCACGTGGGTCTGGCCGAATCGCTTGTTGAGTCCGCGCACTTTGACAGACGCCATATTGGAGACTCTCTTGGAAGGCAGGAGTGCCAGGGAGGATCAGAGACCATGGATGACCTGGTCTTCCGGGATGAGCAGCGCCCCGCTCACCGGAGGCAGCGTAACGGTGACAGCGCCGTTCGCGCCCACCCTATATGTCTTTTTTTCGGGCGAGAGCACGTCGACGAGCACGGTCCCCCGCGTCAGCCCCGTGGTCATCGCCGCCCCGTCGAAGCTCGTGGCGCTCTGCTTCCGGGGGTGCGTGTTGAGCACCACGAGCGCATAGTCGCCGTCCGGCTCCCCCCGGTCGAACGCGAACATCCCCGCGTCCTCGTCCTCTTCGCCCGTCCGCTCCGTCGACCAGCGCACCCGCTGCTCGCCGAGGGTGAGCGCCTGGTAGCCCCTGCGCAGCGCCGTGAGCCGCTGGACCCACCGGAAGAGCGGGCGCTGCGTGTCATAGCCGCTCTCCCAGAGATCTTCGCGGTTCGCCGGGTCGTCGCCGCCGCTGAAGCCCTGCTCCGTGCCGTAGTACAGGCAAGGGATGCCGTCCTCGGTGAAGAGGAACAGGAGCGCATTCTTGAGCGCCGCCTCGGGATCGGCCTCGAAGGGCGAGGCGCCCGGGCCGACATGGAGGAAGCGCGGGACGTCGTGGTTGTCGATGAAATTGACCAGCGCCTTCAGCGGCGGAACACCAATGCCGTTCGCGTTCGGCTCAGCGCCGTAGTTGAGCGCCCGCGCGTGCCAGAGCTCCTCGATCCGCCGCGTGGCCCGGGCGTCCCGGAAAACATCGCGGAAGACCTGATAATGCTGGGGGAAATACAGGACGGAGTCGACCGAGTCCCCCGTGATCGGCGCGGCGCCCGGACAGCCCCCCTCCGCCTCGTCGCCGTTCTCGCGCTCGAGATCGCCGCCGAGCGCTTCGTCGTGCGGGTGAGCCGGGACCTCGTGCCTCGTGAAGCTGCCGACGAGGTCGTCCTCGCCGTCGAAGGCCTCGCCGAACATGAAGAAGTTGGTCTTGCCCATCGCGGCCAGCTGCAGCCGGACGTTCTGCGTGAAATAGCGCCAGAACTCGTGCTCGACGTGCTTCAGCGTGTCGATGCGGAACCCGTCGACGTCGGTGAGCTCGACCCAGCGCACGAACACGTCGACCATCGCCCGCTTCACGTCGCAGCGGGAGGTGTCGATGTCCTTGAGGCCGCCCGGGAAATCGCCGTGCACGAGCTGGTCGACATCCTCGAAATCGAGGATGCGCCCCTTGCGGTTGTACACCTCGGGGTTCTGGAAGACCTCGGGCCGCGGCGGGAGGTGGTTGGTCGCGGGGTCGTGACGGAAGACGATCGGCGCCCGACGGGACGACTTGCCGAGCGACGTCCGCGCCTGGACGCCGCGTGGGTCGAACTCCGGATCGTACTCGTTCACTTCCTCGAGCTGGACGCGCCCGTCCCCGCCGCTGCCGTGCACGCCCTCGTCGGGCCGCCCGTTCTCGTTGATGTCGTAATAGAACAGCTGGCCGACGTGGTTCGTCACGATGTCGAGGATGACCTTCATGCCGCGGTCGTGGGCCGACGCGACGAGCCGGCGCAGCGACGCGAGGTCGCCGAAATGGGGGTTCAGCTCCGTGAAATCCTGCGTCCAGTAACCGTGGTATCCGTCGACGCCGGCGTCGCTGTCGACGTTCTTGACGATCGGCGAGATCCAGAGCGCGGTGACGCCGAGCTCCTCGAGGTAGGGCAGACGCTCCTCGAGCCCCTTCCAGTCGCCGCCGTGCCACCTGCCCGGCGCCGAGGACACCCGGGTGTTGTTCCCCGCGTCGCCGTCGGCGAAGCGGTCTGTCAGCACCTGATAGATGATCTCCTCCCGCCAGTCGCTCGCGTGCGTCCCGAGCGAGAGCGAGACCGACCGCGCGGGCTCCTGGTCGAGCTCGGCGCACGCCGCCGCGAGGAGCGCGAGCGAGGCGGCCCCGGCCGCCCGCGCGAGGGCGGCCGCGCGCGCGGTCCGCCAGAGGGAGAGTCTCGATCGCCGCCGGTCCATCGTGATCACCTTAGCTCGGCATGTCGAGCCATCACACATCCACGCGAGCCGACACACGCGCCGGACGAGAGCCCATCTCGCCTGATGAGCCCGATGGGCAGCGACGCGGCCGGCGCGAGCGCGTCCGGGTCAGGCCGCCCGCGCGCTCCGGCAGGCACTTCTGGAGTGTCAGGCAAAGCCGTAGTATTCGCAGGAGCCCTCCGAGCCGCAGAGCGCAATGCACAGACGAGCAGCGGCACGGCGGCCAGCACGGCCACGACGCGATTCTGCCCCACCCTCAACGCACCTCGCACGGCGCGGACGCTACACCGGCAGCCGTGGACCGGTCCACGATTTCTGGACGTAGAAAGCGGTTTTTCGCGGCGCGACACGATCGGCGCACACGCAATCGCGCCGCGCGCAACGCAGGCGCACAGGCGCACAGGCGCACGGTAGAGCCCGGGCCGCGCGTCGCCGGCGCCTCCGCGGACGAGTCCCGATCGCGTGAGCGCCAGCCCATCCGGTCGAGGCGACATTCGCGTGACATTCACCGCGCCGCCGCGAGCCCTGTTGTTTCACCGCGGACGCCAGCGACACGGGCTGTCGTTCCGTTGACGGTCCTGGCGTCGCATGGCACCGTCAGATTCGTGACCTTCTCGGCGCCTCCCGACCTCGATCAGGCGAAGGCCAGTACCCGAGATCACAGGCGCCGGTTCCAGGCGGGCGGGACCGTGGGCGAGGGCGTGATCTACATCGAGCGCCCCGCGGACAGAGAGCTCTTCGAGGCGCTCCTGCGCGGAGAGCTCTGCTATGTGCTGTCGCCCCGACACACGGGGAAGTCCAGCCTGCGACTCCAGGTCTCGATGCGGCTCCGCGCCGAGCAGGTGGAGTGTGCGAGCGTCGATCTCGGGGCGCTCGGCACCGACACCACCTCGCCGGTGAGCTGGTACCTCGGGCTCGCCTCGGAGATCGCCGAGCAGCTCGGGCTTGAGCCGCCGGACGAGTTCTGGGACGCGCACTGGCACCTCGGGCCGGTGCACTGCTGGTTGCGCTGGCTCGAGGACGTCGTGCTCGTGGAGATCTCCTCCGCGATCGTCCTGTTCATCGACGAGGTCGACGCCACGCTGGGCCTGCCGTTCTCGCGGGACGATTTCTTCGCCATCCTCCGGGCCTTCGTGAACCGGCGCGCGGAGCGCCCCGCCAACGCCCGGCTGACCTTCTGCCTGCTCGGGGCGGCGGCGCCCTCGGAGCTCGCCGCGGATCCGGCGCGCGCGCCGTTCAACATCGGCCGCCCGATCCGGCTCGACGACTTCACCCGCGCCGAGGTGCGCGGCTTCCGCGCCGGCCTGGAGGGGCTCGTGGCCGACCCCGACGCGCTGCTCGACGCGGTCTTCGCGTGGACCTCGGGGCACCCTTACATGACGCAGCGGCTCTGCGCCGATCTCGCCGGAGAGCGGCGCGATCTCGACGTCGACGAGGCCGTGGCGCGGCGGTTCCTGGACCAGGGCCGGACCGAGGACCCGAACCTGCGCCACGCGGAGCGATGCCTGGAGGCGCAGGGGCCCCGCTGCTGGCGGGCGCCGGCGCTCCTCCGGCTGTACAAGCAGCTGCTCGACGGCCACCGGGTGGGCGTCGACGCCGGGGACCCGATCCAGCGGACGCTGCTGCTCTCGGGGCTCTCCGTGGAGCGGACGGCGGCCTCGGGGGCGCCGTACCTCGACGTGCGCAATCGCGTCTTCCGCCGCGTCTTCGACGGGGCGTGGGTCCTGTCGCGCGAGGCGGACCGGGCCACGAGGGAGCCGCTCGCGCGCTGGCTGTCGCACGGGCGGAGGGACGATTACCTCGTCGGCGGCGTGGCGCTCGCGGAGCTCACGTCGTGGTGCGACGGCCGGGGGGACCTCTCGGCGGAGGAGACGGCGTTCCTCTCCGCCTGCGCGCGGGCGGAGGGCCAGAGGCGATCGACGCGGCGGCTCGTCACCGTGCTCGCCGTCGCCGTCACGCTGCTCGGCGGCCTGATCCTCGTGCTCGTCTGGCAGATGGGGAAGGAGGAGCGGGCGCTGCTCCGCGCGCAGCAGGAGTCGCGCGAGAACGACGCCCGGCGGCTCGCGGCCCAGTCGGCGAAGGAGCGCGCCGGGGGCCTGCTGCCCCGCGCGCGCCTGCTCGCCGTGGAGGCGGCCCTCGCCGCCAGGGCGAGCGGCCGCCCCGCGGGCCCCGCCGTGGTGCAGGCGCTCGGCGACGCGGTCTGGGGTCCCGCCGTCGACCAGGAGGTGCTCGTCGGGGGCGGCGGCGCGGTCCAGCACGCGGCCTTCAGCCCCGACGGCCGCCTCGTCGCCACCGCCTCGGCCGACGGGGCCGCGCGGATCTTCCGCCTCGGCGGGCACGACGAGCCGATCGTGCTGCGGGCCCGCACCCCCGGCGGCGTCGTCGCCGTCGCGTTCAACCACGACGGGAGCCTCCTGGCGACCGCGTCGACCGACGGCGCGGTGCGCCTGTGGCGCCCCGACGGCCGCGAGGACCGCGCGCTCAGCACGAGGGACGCCGCGCCGACCAGCGTGGCGTTCAGCCCGGATGGCAGCCGCGTCGTCGCGGGGACGACGGGCGGCGCGATCTACGTGTGGCGCCCCGACATGGAGGGCGAGCCGCCGCTCGTCGTGCCCCTGGGCGAGCGGCTCATCCGGCGCGCGGTGTTCAGCCACGACGGCGCCCGGATCCTCGCCACGGCCATCAGCGGGACGGTCTACGTCGTCCGCGCCGACGGGCACGGCGCCCCCGCGGCGCTGAAGGGGCTCGAGCCGGGCGTCGAGGGCGCGGACACGAGCCCGGTGGACGACCGCGTCGTCCTCGCGACGGGCGACGGGACGGCGCGCATCCTCGGCGCGGACCGGCGTGAGCCCGTCGTCCTCCGCGGGCACGAGGGCGCGGTGCGCAGCGCCGCGTTCAGCGCCGATGGCGCCGCGGTCGTCACGGCCTCCGCGGACGGGACCGCGCGCGTCTTCCGCGCGGACGGCAAGGGCGCGCCGATGGTCCTCGAGGGCCACGAGGGGGTCGTGAACAGCGCCGCCTTCAGCCGCGACGGCGCGAGCGTCGTCACCGCGTCGGAGGACGGCACCGCGCGGGTGTGGCGGCTCGACGGGCCGGGCGAGCCGCTGCTCCTGCGCGGCCATGCGGGGCCGCTGACCGGCATCGCCGTCAGCCACGACGGCAGCAGGATCGCCACCGCCGGGACCGACAAGACCGCGCGCGTCTTCCGGGCCGACGGCTCGGGCGAGCCCGTCGTCCTCCGCGGGCACGAGGACCACCTGCTCAGCGTCGACTTCAGCCCCGATGGGAGCCGCGTCGTCACCGGCTCGGCCGACAAGACGGCGCGGATCTGGCGCGCCGACGGGCGGGGCCAGCCGATCGTGCTCGGCGTCCACGACGACCGGGTGGTGGGCGTCGCCTTCAGCCCGGAGGGCACCCGGATCGTCACGACCTCGTGGAACGGCATCCTGCGCGTGTTCGAGGACGGCGTCCCGGGCGAGCCCGTCGTGCTGCGCGACGAGCGCGCGGGGCTGCTCAGGGCGGCGTTCAGCCCGGATGGCCAGCACATCGTGGCGACGTCGGGGCCCAACGTGAAGGTGTGGCCCGCGGACGGCCGCGGCGCCCCTCGCGTCCTCCCGTCGGGGTACGAGGACCGCGCGATCGCGGCGATCGCGGTGAGCCCGGACGGGAACCACGTCGCGATCGCCGCGCTCGACGGCTGCGTGCGGCTGCTCCGCATCGACGGCCAGGGCCAGCCCCTCCTCCTGAGCGGCCTCGGCGCGGCGGTCCGGACCGTCGCGTTCAGCAGCGACAGCGCGCGCCTCGTCGCGGTGTCGAGCGACGGCATCGCGCGGGTGCTCCCCGTCGACGGGCAGGGCGAGGCGATCACCCTCCGCGCCGAGGGCGTCACGCTGACGGACGCCGTGTTCAGCCCCGACGCCACCCGCGTCGTGACCGCCGCGAACGACGGCGCGGCGCGCGTCTTCTCGATCGCGGCCGAGCCCCTGATGGCGCGCGCGTGCGCCTACGCCGGGCGCAACTTCACGCGCGAGGAATGGGCGCAGCTCATGCCCGGCATCGACTACCGCGCCACGTGCCCCGAGTGGCCAGGCGCCCCCGAGGAGGACGCCGGCGCAGCGCCGCGGCCGGACGTGCGCTGAAGCGGGGAATCGTCGGTGATTGTCCGAGAGTGTCGGCGCTCTCCGCGCCGGGCCGTGATCGTCTATCGGCTGCACGGGGGAACGTGAACCGACGTGAACCGACGTGAACCGACGTGAACCAATGTGAACCAACGTGAACCGACGTGAACCAACGCGAGCTGCGCGCTGCGAGACGTCTGGGAGCAGCCCCACAGGATGCTTCTCCTACCTTTATTCCGTGGGGGCGGACGTTCTTGTCATGGTTCGCGCTTGAGCGGGAACCATGTATGCTCGGCCAGGCTTGCTCGCCCTCTGCCGCGCACTGCGCGGCCCCTGATCGCTGCCCGGTCTATGGCCCCGCTCGACCTGCACGCCGAGGAGCCGAACCTCGTGGACACCGCCGCTGCGCGGATCGGGACAGCCCTGAACGCCAAGTGGCGCCTGGACGATCTGCTCGGCGTCGGCGGCATGGGCGCGGTGTTCGCGGCGACCCACCGCAGGGGGACGCGGGCGGCGGTCAAGGTCCTCCACATCGAGTTCGCGCGCAACGCCGAGCTGCGGGACCGCTTCCTGCGCGAGGGCAAGATCGCGAACCGGGTCGATCACCCGGCGCGCGTCGCCGTTGTCGAGGACGACCTCAGCGACCGCGGGGAGCCGTTCCTCGTCATGGAGCTGCTCTCCGGCACCACGCTCCAGCGGCTCGCGAGCAGCGCCGGCGGCACCCTCCCGCTCGCCCAGGTGCTGCCCGTCTTCGACGTCGTGCTCGATCTGCTCGAGAAGTGCCACTCGATCGGCATCGTCCACCGCGACATCAAGCCGGCCAATATCTTCGTCACGAGCGCCGGCCACGTGAAGGTCCTCGACTTCGGCATCGCCCGCATGCGCGACCCCGAGCGGCAGGCCACGCGCGCGGGGCTCACGTTCGGCACGCCGGCCTTCATGTCGCCCGAGCAGGCGATGGGCGTGTCCGGCATCGACGGCCGGTCCGACCTCTGGTCGGTCGGCGCGAGCCTGTTCACCCTCCTGTCCGGCAAGCGGCTCAACCGCGGCCGGAGCGAGTCCGAGTCGTATTTCCTCGCGGCGACGCAGACCGCGCCGTCGATCGCGACCGAGGTCCCCGACCTGCCTGTCGAGATCGTGGCGTTCGTCGACAAGGCGCTCGCCTTCGAGCGCGGGGGCCGCTTCCAGAGCGCCGCCGCGATGCGCGGCGAGCTCCGCCGGCTGACGGCCGCGCACGCCGCCGGCCAGCTGACGCCCTCGCGCGAGAAGAAGGCGCCGCGCGTGCTCGTCCGCGGCAACGACGCCATCGACGAGGACCAGGATCCGCCGTCGATCGCGCTCGTCGAGCAGACCTGCCAGCGGCTCGTCGGCGTCTGGAAGCAGCTCGCGCTCGTGCTCAGCAACATCCGCCAGTACGGGTGGAACCACCCCCACGTGAACAAGGGCATCCACTTCGCTTTCGACGAGATCACGCGGACGCTCTCGCAGAACCCCCTCGGCGTCCGCTGGGAGGTCACCCCGAGCGCGTTCACGTCGGGCGGCCAGCCGATCTGGCAGCCCGACAGGTCTCCGTTCGATCGCATCCCCTACCAGCTCTTCGCCGACGGCATCCGGAAGATCCAGATCAAGGCCGGCATCACCGAGGCCGAGCTCCGCGATTTCGCCGCCATCCTGCTCCGCGACCAGAGCTTCGGCATGGGCGAGGACGACGACGCCGTGACGGCGCTCTGGGACCGGCGCTTCGAGCACATCGCGTACATGGCGATCGACCAGTTCGCCGAGGGCGACGAGGATCTGGAGGATTTCGAGGAGCAGTGCCGGGAGGTCGCGGTAGGGGCGCGCGCCCTCGCGCAGATCGAGAGCCTCTGGGACGAGAGCTCGCTCGCGGGCAGGGCGCTGCAGAGGAACGTCGAGGCCGCGCTCGCGGAGACCGGCGCGGCCGCCTCGGCGCTCGCCATCGACCCGCTGACCCGGAGCACGCTCGGCGCCCAGATCTCGCTGCCGTCGGAGCAGTGGAACGAGCGCTACATGGACGCGTTCGTCGACGGCTACGTGGACGCCGTCCGGCACGGCGACGAGGGCCGCATGACGGGGGCGCTCACCGCGTGGACCGCCGACCAGATCGTCCTGCACAGCTACGAGCTCGCGTTCGAGGTGCAGACGATGCTCCGGCGCGCGTTCTTCGCGCGGCTCGACGGCATGCAGCGCGGTGCGGCAGGTGCGGCAGGCGCGGCAGGTCGACAGAGCCCCGCGCTGCCGCAGCTCTCGCCGCGCGCCGTCGACCGGGCGCTCGCGCAGGCGATGTTCCCGGTCGAGGCGCTCAGGGCGATCCTCAACGATCTCGCGACGGCTCACCCGGAGGAGCCGGCGGCCGCGGGTGCGTCGGCCCCCGGCGCGGCGGCCCCCGGCGCGGCGGGCCATGGCGCGGCGGCCGCCGGCGCGGCGTCCGCAGGCGCTGCCCTCGGCGGCGCGGCGTCCGCAGGCGTGGCGGCGCAGGCCGGCGTGGCAGCGCAGGCCGGCGCGGGCAGAAGCGCGGCGCAGGCCGGCGCAAGCCGGAACACCATGCTGGCCGGCGCAGGCCGGAGCGCGGCGCAGGCCGACGCAGGGCGCAGCGCGGCGCAGGCCGGCGCAAGCCGGAACACCATGCTGGCCGGCGCGAGCCGGAACGCGGCACAGACCGGCGCGAGCCGGAGCGTGGCGCCGCTCGACCCGGCGATCGTCGAGGGGCTGGCCCACGCGCTCGACGCGCTCGAGGACGGCTCGCTCTTCAGCGCCGCATGCCAGTGCCACGGCGCGGTGCAGTCCGAGCGCCTGCGCGAGGTCCTGTTCGCGTACATGCGGCGGTGGGCGCCGGGCCGGGAGGCCGAGCTCGGGGACCTGCTCTCTCGCGCCCCGGTCCCCCTCGCCCTGACGCTCCTCCAGCTGCTCGCGCAGCTCAAGACCCCCGGCGCCCTCGCCGCGCTGGAGGCGGGCTTCGTGAGCCCGCACGTCGAGGTGCGCATCAGCGCGCTCGCCGAGCTCCCCGACGCCGCGGCGAGCGAGAGCGGCTCCGCGGGCTCCGCCGCCGAGCGCGTCCGGGACGAGCTCCAGAAGCTCCTCGACGATCCCGCGCCGCCGGTGCGCTGCGAGGCCCTGCGCCTCATCGGCAAGCTCGGCGTCCTCGCCGCGGGCCCGACGCTCGTGCGGCGGATCGTCGCGCCGTCGTTCCACGACCTCTCGGGGGCAGAGCGGCGGCAGTGGCTCGAGACCGTCGCGCAGCTGAACCCCGCGCGGGCCGAGAAGCTCGCGATCGAGCTGCTCGAGAAGCGCCAGCTCATCCCGTCCGAGGCGATCGAGCAGACCCGCGAGCTGGCCGCGCACTTCCTCTGCCAGGCGCGGAGCTACGAGGCGCTCCGCGCGGTCAAGGAGGCGACCAAGCCGCGCTGGTGGAACACCCCGCCGGTGCGCGACGCCGCCGCGCGCGCCGCGGTCGCGATCGCCGCGCGCCTGGTCGCGCCGACCCGACCGAGCGAGCGCCCGCCGGTGCCGGCGCCCCCGGACGCGAGCGCGCCGCCCTCCCGCGCAAAGCGCTCGTACTCACCCGTCTCGGTCCGGCGCGTGAGCCCGGGCGGGCCGCTCAGCCTGCCGGACCAGCTCGAGCCGTGGAGCACCCCGCGCCCCGGAACCATGGCCCCGAACGGCGGCGACGCCGGCCGACCCGCCTACAGGGCGCCGCTCGTGTCGCCGGTGCCCGCCTCGACGAGCGCCGCCTCGGCGCCTCCCACCTCCGTGCCGTTCAGCCGGCGTGGGCCGCCGCCGCCTTCCTCCGCCGCGTCGTCCACCCCGACGGCCGCGCCGCCGCCGATGCCGGCGTCGATGCCGCGCCCGGCCATGGCGCCGAGGTCCCCCGCCCCGCCCTCGAGCGCCAGCGCCGCGCCGTACAGCGTGCGGCAGGGCCCCGCCTCGTTGTCGCTCGGCGCGCCGTCCCGCACGGCCATCGAGCCCGCGCCGGGCAGCGCGGTCCCCTCGACGAAGCCGGCGCCGTCTCCGTCCCCCCGGGGCGGGAGGAAGCCGTGAGCGAGGAGAAAGCCAACCTCCACGAGAGCACCGGCGACACGGCGATCTCCGGCGTGAAGGCCGACGTGCGGCGCCGCGCGGCGCTCGGCCTCGTGCAGATGATCTACCGGCTCGCGAAGGCGTGCCTCCTGCACAGCGACTCGAACCAGGCGGTGCTGTCGCTCGTCCCGTCCGCGATCGACAGCATCGTCCAGTTCTGCGAGCTGTCGGGGAGCGAGGCCGCGACGATCGTGTTCGCGGGCAACACCCTCTTCATCAACGGCCAGATGCTCCGCGCCTCGCGCGAGACGTACGAGGTCGCCCTGGAGCTCGGCAGCTTCTTCGAGGCCTGCGACGTCTCGGAGCTCGTGCTCGACAAGACGGTCCGTCGCGCCGAGCTCGCCGCCTTCGCCCGCCTCCTCGCCGACGCCCAGCGCGACCGCAGCATCGCCGCGCGGCTCCTCCAGTCGAGCCTGCGGGGCGTCCGGGTCCGCAAGCTCACGAACCCGTTCCCCGGCGGGGCGATCGACGGCGACGGCACGCGCATCGGCCGGATCAGCCGCACCTACGCGGCGGCGATCCTCGTGATGCGGTCGTTCTACGCGGCCCTGCGCTCGTCCCCGGCGATCCTGCCGCAGCGGGTGAAGCGCGTCGCGCAGAAGCTCGTGGCCGCGGCCGAGGAGGACGCGCGCCTCCTGCTCTCGGTCGCCGCGGGCAAGATCGCCGACCCGGACGAGGCGGGCATCAGCGTGTCCACGGCGATCGTCGCGCTGGGCATCGCCCGGCAGCTCACGACCGACAGGAGGATGCTCGGGAGCCTCGTCACGGCGGCGCTGCTCTACGACGTGAGCCGGCTGCGGCTCACGGGGGTGCTCGCCGGCTCGACCGACGGGGGCGAGCCTGTCGCGCGCTCTCTCCTCGAGCGCGGCCTGAGCGACGATGAGAAGGAGCGGCTGCCCGCGAGCGCGGCCGTCATGTTGACGGCGCTCGGCAAGCTGCACGCGCCCTCGATCACGCGCACGGTGATCGCCTACGAGGCGCTCGCGCTCCGGCAAGGCGGCCGGCAGGGCCCGCTCTACGGCGGCCGGCGCAGCCCCACGGTGCTCGCGCGGATCCTCGCGGCGGCCCGCCAGTTCACGGAGCTCCGGACGGCGCCTTTCCCGACGATCGAGACCGCGTCGGGCGGCGCCTCGTCGCTCGACGCCGTGCTCCAGCGCATGATCGCGGGCGCCGAGAGCGCGACCGACCGGGCGATCGGCAAGCTGCTCGTCGGCGCGCTCGGCATCATCCCGACCGGGACGTTCGTGCAGCTGAGCACCGGCGAGCTCGGGGTCGTCCTCTCGACGCCGCTGTCGCCCGCGCACTTCGCGCAGCCGCCGGTGCGCGTCCTGTTCGACGAGCAGGGTCACCTCCTCGGCGCGCCGCTCGACGTCGACCTCTCGGTGCGGGCGCCGGGCGCGGAGCCGTGCTTCATCGTCCGGCCCGTCGAGGTCGAGCCTCACCACGAGCGGGCGATCCGCGCCGCGTTCGGCTTTCGCCCCGGGAGGGGCGGCGCGGCGGGGGTGGAGTCGCGCGTGACGGCAGCCGCGCCGGTGCTCTTCGGCGACGAGGTCCCGCCGACGGAGCCGGGCGACACGCTCGCGCCGCGCGCGCTCCGCTCGGAGGACGGCGCGCGCGCCGCGCAGGCGCGCAAGGAGGCCGCGTGGCTCGGCAAGCCGCTCACGAGCGCCGCGCAGGCCGGATCGTCGCCGACCAGCGTGCAGCCGCGGCAACCCGCCCAGGCGGAGCGCCCGGCGCCGGCCGAGCGGGGTCGCGACGAGAACCTCATCTCGACGCAGCCGCCCCCCTCGACGGCGGCGGCGCGCGCGGCGATGGCGGTCCCTCCTCCGCCGCGGTTGCCGCGGGACTCGCGGCCCTTCGGGCAGGTCGCGTCGACGAGGTACTCCGTGCCCGCGCCCGAGCCGACGCGCCCGTCGCGGCAGATCGAGCGCCGGGACGACGCGCCGCCGCGGGATCAGGGCGTGGGCCAGCTGCCGACGATCGGCCCTCCGGCGGGGTTCCCGGCGTCGCGGAGGTCGGGTGATCTCCGGCTCGGCGCGTCGGCGCGCCGGTCGGATTCCCGAGTCGATACGGAGGATTGGGACTGGGACGACGAGCTCCCGACCATCGATCCGCCGCCGCCGGGGCCGCCGCCGACCTCGCGGAGCCCCTCCTTCACGTCCGAGCATCCGCCCGCCAGCGCGCTCGATCACGCGCCCACGTACACCCCGCCCCGTCCCTCCAGCCATGCGTCGGATCGCGCGCCTGGCTATCTGCCGCCCCGTCCTTCCAGCCATGCGTCGGACCGCGCCCCTGGATACGCGTCGTCACGTCCTCCCAGCCACGCGTCGGACCGCGCCCCTGGATACGCGTCGCCCCGTCCTCCCAGCCACGCGTCGGACCGCGCCCCTGGCTACGCGCAGCCCCGTCCTTCCAGCCATGCGTCGGACCGCGCCCCTGGTTATGCGCCGCCCCGTCCTTCGAGCCACGCGTCGGACCGTGCCCCTGGCTACGCGCAGCCCCGCATCCCCAGTCCGGCGCCGGCCCGTGCCTCCAGCCACGCATCGGACCGTGCCCCTGGCTACGCGCAGCCCCGCATCCCCAGCCCGACGCCGGCCCGTGCCTCCAGCCACGCGTCGGACCGTGCCCCTGGCTACGCGCAGCCCCGCATCCCCAGCCCGGCGCCGGCCCGTGCCTCGAGCCATGCGCCGGGTGGTGCCCCGAGCTACGCCCCGGAGCCTGTCCCGACGGAGCGGAACGCGCCGCGCGCGTTCTCCAGCTCCAGCGCCGGGTCCGGCCCGAGCCTGGAGGAAGCGGACCTGACGTGGACCGACGAGCTGCCGACGCTCGATCCTCCCCCGCCGCCGAGCACGGAAGAGCTCGAGCGCGATCGGCTGCTCGCGGCGTACCTGGCCGAGCGCACGCCGTTCCCGCAGGCTGGTCTTCATGAGTGGAGCGCGACGTCCAGCGAGGCGCCGGGGCGGCCCGAGGCGGACGTCGACGGCAGGTGGCGCGGCGACGCGCTGTCCCAGCGCGCGACGCCGGACTCGCGGGTGATGGCGCCGATCACCATGGCGCCGACCAGCTCCAGCTCCTTGGGCGCCACGAGGCGCCCGCGCGCGCCCATCCCGCGGGAGGAGCCGGAGGACGACGGGGGTGACCCTCCGGCGCCGGAGGGGCGAGACCGCTGATGGCCTGGCCCGCTGCGGCGAGCCGTGGGCTCGCTGCGCTGCTGCTCGCCGCGCCGGCGTGCGCCGACGACGGCGTGGATCCCCCGCCGGTCGAGGACGCCTGCAAGCTCGGGTACCTGGGCCAGGAGGGCGCCGACATCCGCATGGAGGTCACCGCGCTCGACTCGAGCGACGCGGCGCACCCGGTGAGCGACGGCGACGGGATCGACATCATCATGCCGCCGCAGGGCGGGCGGGTGCTCTTCCTGGGCGTCCGCGCGACGAACCTGAGCGCCTGCGGTGTCCAGCTGTCGGGCTCGCTCCGCGATCCCCTGTCCGGGCGTGTGATGTCCGAGTCGAGGACGGTCAACCTCAAGCCGACCGGCGACGGCTGGGGAGCGAGCGTCGACGCCGACATCTCGACCTTCGCGAACGTGGGAGTCTGCCCGAACAACTGGTCGAGCAGCGACATCTTCGATCACGACTACGAGATCGTGGTGCAGGTGAAGGACAGGGAGGGCCGGACGGCGAAGCAGGTGCGGCAGGTCCGGCCGGCGTGCAACGAGCCCGAGTTCGAGGTCGAGTGCCGCTGCATCTGCAAATACGGGTACGTCCTCGGCGAGGCGTGCGAGTAGGCCGAACCGCCGCGAGTCCAGCAGCGGAAGGACTGATCCGGAGCGATATCGCCCGCGCCGGCACGGCCACGCGCCCTACACATCGAGGTCCTTCCACCACCGGGTTCACAAGCGCATCCCGTCGCGGTCCGTCGGGGGCAACAACGATTGAGAGCCTCCTTCGCTGCGAGCGAGCGGGCGTCGGTCTCGCGCGCGTCGAAACAGCAGGTCTTCACCGCCTTGCTCGGCAGTCCCATTCACGGTTCGACAGCGCAGCTCATGGATCATCCTGGACAGCACGGCGCTCACGCCATGTCGCCCACCGGGTGGGTGTTCGCTCGTGATCCGTGAAGTGCGTTTTCATCAGGGCATGGCGCGACGCGCCCTGCGACCTCCACCTGCCGCCGGGACCTGGCGACCGCCGACCGCGGTCCCCCCGGCCAGCGCCCGGCTCCCCTCGCCGCGCCGCGCAGCGGCTCCGGCCGAGCGGCGCTCCAGCTCGGCCAGCGGCGAGTCTTTGCCTGCGGCGCCGTCCTGGTGGTAGGGCAAACCCGTGATGCACGCGCGGCGGAGCGGCGATCGATCCGGCGGGACCACGCTGGAGCAGGCGATCGCGCGTTTCCTGACCTACCTCACGGCCGAGCGGCGGGCCTCGCGCCACACCGTGGACGCGTACCGGCGCGACCTCGAGCAGCTCGCGCGCTTCGCTCGCGAGAAGGCGGCCGCGAACGCCGACCACCGCCCTGCGCGAGCGCGCAGCAAGGCCTCGGCCGCCGGCAAGGCCCCGGCCACCGGCCAGGCCCCGGCCGCCGGAGAGGCTCCCTCACCGGACGAGGCCCCGGCCGTGGATGGCCTCGACGTGCTCCTCCTGCGCGGCTGGCTGGGCTCGCTCGCGCGCACCCACGCGCCCTCCTCGATCGCGCGCAAGGTGGGCGCTGCCCGCGCCCTGCTCCGCTACCTGGAGCGGCGCGGCGAGGTCGACAAGAACGCGGCGGCCCAGCTCGCCCTGCCCAAGGTCCGGCGCCCGCTGCCCACCTTCCTGGACGTCGACGCCGCCGCCGAGGTCATGGAGATCCCCGGCGCCGAGACGGCCGAGGGGCTCCGCGACCGCGCCATGCTGGAGACCCTCTACGGCGCAGGCCTGCGCGTCTCCGAGCTCTGCGGGCTCGACCTCGCCCACGTCGACCGGCACCCGGCCGACAGGGCCGCGGTGCGCGTCGTCGGCAAGGGCAACAAGGAGCGGATCGTCCCGCTCGGCTCCCACGCCCTCGCCGCCATCGAGCGCTACCTCGAGCGGCGCGACGAGCTCACCGATCCGACGACCGGCGCCCGCGACCCCCGCGCCCTCTTCCTGTCCCGCCGCGGCGCGCGCATCGGGGTGCGCCGCGTCCAGGCGCTGGTGCAGCGCTACGGCGCGCTCGGCGCCGGCCGGGCCGACCTGCACCCGCACGCGCTCCGGCACACCTGCGCGACCCACTTGCTCGACGGCGGCGCCGACCTCCGGGCCATCCAGAAGCTGCTCGGGCACGCCTCGCTCGCCACCACGCAGCGGTACACGCACGTCTCGATCGACCACCTGCTCAAGGTCTACGACGCCGCTCACCCCATGGCGCGGAAGCGGAGCCCGGCGTGAAGCGAGCCTCGAGCTCGCCGGGCCCCGCGGTCCCCACGCTGGCCCGCGCGTGGGCGGGGCGGCTCGCCAGGAGCGCGCTCGGCGCCAGCGTCTTCGGCGTCGTGGCCGCGTCGCTCGACGCCGGGTGGGCCACGGCGGGCGCCGGCGACGACGCCACCTTCCAGCTCGCCACCTACCTCGCCGACATCGGGGTGTTCGCGCCCGTCGCGCTCGTCGTCGGCCTGCTCGCGGGCGCCTCCGCGATCGTGGTCGACCCGTCGGGCCCGCCGTCGCCGGCCACGCTCGTGGGCGCGCTGCGGGTGCGGGCGATCGGCCGGCCCGCCGACATCGCGGCGTTCGTGCCGCTCGCGGTGCTCGCGGCGTTCCTCTGGATGACCCTGTGCGCCCACCTGGCCCGCGCCCTGCTCGGCCTCGAGGCCGCGCCCCTCCTGGTGGGCACCGCCGTCGCCGCGGGCGCGCTCGGCCTCGGCCTCATCGCGGGCCTCGCCGTCCTCGCCCTCACGCCGCCGCTCCGGCGCGCGCTCGCCAACGCCAGCGACGGCCGCCCCGCCTGCGTCGATCCGGCGGTCACGGGCGGCGTCGCGCTCGGGATCGCCGCGGCCCTGTTCGCGCTCGGGGTCGCCACGGGCGGCGTCTCGGGCGAGGGCGGCTTCCTCGGCATCTACGGCATCTTCAAGCGCCCCGAGCTCGACCTGCGCGCCCCGGCGCTCCTGCTGGTCGTCGCGCTCGCGGCCTTCCTCGCGCCGGCCGCGGTCCGGACGGCGCGCGCCCCGGTCGCGCTCCTCGCCGCGCTCCTGCCGCTCGCGCTCACCACGCGCGCCGCCTCCGCGCTCAACGCAGAGCCCGCGGTGGCGCAGGCGATCGAGCGCGGCGCGCCCGTCGGGGGCAAGAGCCTCGCGGTCCTGCGCCGACTCGCCGATCGCGACGGCGACCACGCGGCCGCCCTCTTCGGCGGCGGGGACTGCGACGACCACGACGCGCGCGTCCACCCGCTGGCCCAGGAGATCCTCGACAACGGCATCGACGACGACTGCTCCGGCGGCGATCTGACGTCCGCCGCGCTCGCCGCGCTCGCCCCCGCCCCCAAGGCGGCCCCGGGCGCCGACTCGCCCGGGTCGTCCGCCGCGCGCCTGCCGGCGGACCTGAACGTCGTCCTCGTCACGGTCGACACGCTCCGCGCGGACCTCGGCTACGCGGGCAACCAGCGGCCCGTGTCGCCGAACCTCGACGGCCTCGCGGCCCGCTCCACGGTGTTCGAGCGCGCGTACTCGCTCGCGTCCTACACGGGCAAGAGCGTCGGCCCGATGCTCATCGGCAAGTACGGGAGCGAGACCCACAGGAACTGGGGGCATTTCAACAAGTTCAGCGAGGAGGACACGTTCGTCGCCGAGCGCCTGAAGCGCGCCGGGGTGCGCACGATGAGCGTGCACGGGCACCGCTACTTCGGCAGCTTCGGCGGGCTCGATCGCGGCTTCGACGTGGTGGACATGTCCGCGGCGCCGCCCGAGGGCGCGCCCTGGGACGTCGACAACAAGGCGACGAGCGCCGCGCTGACCGACGCCGCGCTGCGGCTGCTCGGGTCGACCGAGAACACGGGCGGCCGCTTCTTCCTGTGGGTCCACTACCTCGACCCGCACGCCGACTACCTCCGGCACGACGACGTCGCGGGCTTCGGCGCGGCCTCGCAGCGGGATCTCTACGACGGCGAGGTGGCGTTCACGGACCGGCACATCGGCCGGCTGCTCGACGCGATCGCGGCGGCGCCGTTCGCCGGGCGCACGGCGATCGTCGTGACGAGCGATCACGGCGAGGCGTTCGGCGAGCACAAGATGTTCCGCCACGGCTTCGAGCTCTGGGAGGAGCTCGTGCGGGTGCCGCTGCTCGTCCACGTGCCGGGCGCGGCGCCGTCCCGGGTCTCGGCGCGGCGCAGCCTGATCGATCTCGCGCCGACGCTGCTCGACCTGATGCGGGCGCCCGGGCCTGGCGAGGGCGCGCACCCGAGCGACTTCCTGTCGGGCGCGTCGCTCCTGCCCGACGTGTTCCTCGCCCCTGGCGAGCAGGCCCAGGCGCGCGACGTGCTGATCGACATGCCGGCAGGGCCGTACAACGACGCGCGGCGGTCGTTCCTCCGCGGCGACATGAAGCTGACGATCTCGGGCGGCGCCCGGTTCGAGCTCTACGACCTCGCGAGCGACCCGGAGGAGCGGAAGAACCTCTGGGGCACGCCGGCGGCGAAGGAGATCGAGCCGTACTACGCGGCGGCGCGGGCGCGCCTCCGCGAGGTCCACGTGACCGCCGCCCGCAAGTGACCGCCGCCCGCAAGTAACCTCCGCCCCGACGCGACCACCCCGCGAAGCGGCCGGCCTGTCCGGCCGACCGGCCGCGCCGGTGGGTGGCCGGCCGCGCGGCGCACCTGCCGCCCTCCGCGGCGGACGGACCGGCGCTGGTGATCGCGCGATCGCGTCGACAATTACTTGCGCTTAAGCAACTAATGCGTAATAGACAATATTGTGAGCAAGCAAAAAATCCTGGGCTCGCCGCTCGAGCGGTTCACGCGGATGATGTTCTCGCGCATCATCGCGGGGCTCGCGCGGGCGCTGCACGAGGAGGACTTCAGCGTGGCGCAGGTGGCCGCGCTGCACCTCGTCGATCAGGAGGGCCCGGTGCGCGTCACCGCCCTCGCCACGTCGCTCGGGCTCTCGGCCTCGGCCGGGAGCCGGCTCGTCGATGGCCTGGTGCAGCGGGGGCTCCTGGCGCGGCAGGAGGATCCCGAGGACCGCCGCGCGAAGACGCTCGAGCTCACGCCGCTCGGCCGCCGCTTCGTCGACCAGGCGAGCGTGGAGCGGGTCCGGGTGATCATGGAGACGGCCAGGTCGCTGCCGGCGGAGATCTCGGCGGCGATCCTGTCAGCGATCGGCGCGTTCCAGCGAGAGTGAGCCCGGTCGCGGGGCGCCTCGCGTGAAACCCCTTGTCTGAAGAGGAGGTCAGCATGGATATCGTCGTGTTTCTTTCTCATGAGATCCCGGCCGCGCTCGGCGCGCTCCGGGAGGTGGCCCTGGCCGACGGCGCGCTCGCGCGCTTCGACCCGGAGCAGCGCGCCGTCCTGGAGGAGCTCGCGGCCCTGCACGGCGCCCGCGCCGACGTCGACGGGCTACCGCGCGTCGCGCCCGAGGCGGTGGCGCGCGCGATCCCGGATCCGCACCGGCGCAAGCGGCTGGTGCAGCTCGCGCTCGTGACCGCGATGGCGGACGGCGAGGTGACCGCGGCCGAGGTGGATGCGGTCGAGGCGCTCGCCCGGGCGCTCGGCGTGCGCGAGCAGGGCGTGGGCGTGCTCCGCCTCGTGGCGCGCGGTCACAGGGGGCTCGCCAAGGCCGCCGTGAGGCGCCGCCTCGTCGGCGCGTTCGCCGGCGAGGTCCTGAGGAGAGAGGGCCTGTCCGGCGTGCGCAGTCTCGTCGGGCCCTTCTTCCGCGCGGGCGTCGCGGATCGCTCGCGGGCCTTCCGCTACAAGCAGCTCGGGCTCCTGCCCGAGGGCACGTTCGGCCGGGTGTTCTGGGAGCATTGCACCGCGCGCGGCTTCCTGTTCCCCGGCGAGAGCCGGGACGCGATCCCGGAACGCATGGTGTTCCACGATCTCGGCCATGTGCTCGCGGAGTACGACACCGATCCTGCGGGCGAGATCCAGGCCGGCTCCTTCCAGGCGGGGTTCATCCGGCGCGACGGGTTCGCCTTCCTGCTCTTCGTGATGCTGCAGTTCCACCTCGGTATTCAGATCACGCCCGTCGCCGCGCCGCAGATCGGGCTCTTCGAGGCGCGCAAGGTGCTGCGCGCGGTGGCGCGAGGCGCGGCCTGCAAGGTCGATCTGAGCGATCGCTGGAACTTCTGGGACGTCGTCCACCTGCCGCTCGACGAGGTGCGCGAGCGCTTCGGGATACCGCCGCTCGCCGCGGTGGCGGCGCGCCAAGAGGCCGCCTGAGCGGCGCGCCGCGGGCGCCGCCTCGCCGGCAAGGCGCCCACGGCGCGTTCACCGACCAGGCACGGTTGGCTCGATGCCCCAGCTGCGGTAACCACGTCATCGATGAGCCGGGCAGCGAGACTCGAGGCAGCCGCCCTGCCGCCGCTCCTCGACCGCGTCGACCTCCACCGCATCGAGGCCGCGCGGGCGCTCGATCCCCGCACGCGGTCCGAGCTGGGTCAGTTCCTCACGCCGCCGCCGGTGGCGTCGTTCATGGCGTCGCTGTTCGAGCGGTCCTGCGAGGAGATCCGCGTGCTGGACGCCGGCGCCGGTGTGGGCAGCCTCCTCGCGGCGTTCACGGCCAGCGCATGTGCCCGCCGGATACGCCCGAGCGCGATCCGCGCGACCGGCTTCGAGATCGACCCGCGGCTCGCGGCGTACCTGCGTCGGACGGCGCGCGCGTGTCGCGACGAATGCGCGGGCGCCGGGATCGACTTCACCGCCCGCATCATCGAGGCCGACTTCATCCGGTCGGCCGTCGAGCAACTCGACGGCGGCCGGGCTCGCCCGGGCATGCCGCGCTCGTTCACGCACGCGATCCTGAATCCACCCTACAAGAAGCTCAACTCGGACACCGAGGCCAGGGCGGCGCTGCGGCGCGTGGGCATCGAGACCAGCAACCTGTACACGGCCTTTCTTGGCCTCGCGATCCTCCTCCTGGAGCCGGGCGGGGAGCTCGTCGCGATCACCCCCCGGAGCTTCTGCAATGGTCTTTACTTTCGGCCATTCCGGGAGCTGTTCTTCCGAGAGATGTCGCTGCGAAGGGTGCACGTCTTCGAATCGCGCAAAGCCGCGTTCGCGGAGGACGAGGTCCTTCAAGAGAATGTCATCATTCATGCCGTCAGAGGCAGCCAGTGCGGGTCCGTCACCATCTCCTCGTCGCGCGGTCCCGGGGGCGGGCCGCTGTCCGTCCGCTCCGTGCCATTCGAACACGTCGCCCGACCTGGAGATCCCGAGCTGTTCGTTCACGTGGTACCGGATGACGCCGGGGAGAAGGTCGCCGCGACGTTCGCGCGCATGCCATCCCGCTTGACGGACTTGGACGTGAGCGTCTCGACGGGAAAGGTCGTCGACTTCCGAGCGCGCGAGTTCTTGCGGCAGGAGCCCGAGAGGGGCACCGGTCCGCTGATCTACCCGACGCACCTCGCGTCGGGCGTCGTTCGCTGGCCCAAACGAGGCAAGAAGCCGAACGCCCTCGTGGACGCCCCGGGGACCGCCGACCTCTGGATGCCCAGCGGGAACTACGTGCTCGTCAAGCGCTTCTCGTCGAAGGAGGAGCGGCGGCGGGTCGTCGCCGCCCTCTTCACGCCCGAGAGCGCGCCGGGAGACAGGATCGGGTTCGAGAACCACCTCAACGTGCTCCACCGAAACGGCGGGGGGCTGCCGGCCGTGATGGCGCGCGGCCTGACGGCCTTCTTGAACTCGACGCTCGTCGATACGCACGTTCGACAGTTCAACGGGCACACCCAGGTGAACGCGACCGACTTGAGGAATCTCCGGTATCCGACGATCGAGCAGATCGAACAGCTCGGGCGGCGGGCACCTGATCCCGGCCTTCCACACGATGAGCTCGATCGAATCGTCGGCGAGGTGCTCGGCCTGGAGCATGTGAGCAGCGCCTGCTAGACGACAGCACACTCACAGGTGCTTCGTCGCGATCACCCCGTTGCGCACCACGAGGTGCTGGTCGACGTACGCTGTCTCCTCCTCCCCGGCGACCCGATGCAGGTGCACCCGCCGCTCCCCGGCGCCGTCGTACAGCGCCCGCGACCTCTCCTGCCCGTTCTCGTTCACCGACACCAGCCGGTGGTCCTCGTCCCAGCTCAGCGTGCGCTGCACACTGCCCCGGTACTTCCACTGCTTGTGGTTGCCGTTCGCGTCGTACGACAGCTCCCTCAGGCGCGGCTGCGTCTCTGCGGCGTCCCTCCGCACAGTCAATCTGACAAACGCCTTGCCTTCGGCCATCCACAGTGCTTTGAGTCCGCCTCCGACGTTGCCCATCGTCGCGATGATTCAGGTCTACGGTCACGGTCGGCGTGTACGGCCTCATATCGTGCCCGAGTCTCCCCAACTTCTCCACGACTCGAGAAACGCTGGCTCGATGACAGCTTGCAGCCCGCGGAGGATCTCCCCCTGGAGGGCATCGGAGAACTCCCTCGCCTTGCCGTGCACTGCGCCAGCTTGAACGCTTCGACTGAGCACCGTGTATCAATCGACATAGAGCCCGTCGAGCCATGGAAGCGGACGTCCGCAGATGCAGACATCCGCTCGATGTGTCCGACCGACACCGCAGGCCGTCAGCCGGACAAACAATCATCAATGTCGGAGATCTTCCTCTGACAAGGACGCGATGAACGCTGCTGGATCCGTTACATACTTCCAGGCTGTAGACGCCTGCAGTGCTTGAAGGACTGCAGACAGTGTCGGCTCGCATAGCTGCGCCGCCTCATCGACCAAAAGCACGCGGGCTCGCTTAAATCCATCAAGCAACCGTGCCAGGTCTGGCTTCTGTATATTCCTCAGATCAACACGCAAGAGGATCTCGACAACACGGTTCCTGTCTCGAACCATTGACAGACAGGTCGAATCCTCATCTCCCCAGACGTCTACGTCTGACGACCAGCTCGCTCCCTTTCCCAGGATCTCGAGCGCCGTCCGTTCGATATCCTCGCCCGGCTGCGAATCCGCCCAGAAACTTCCGCTCTCTATCATTTCCAACAAACTCCGCGGATCTCGATCGTGCTCTGTAGATGGCACGAGCAAGAACGAGCACTGCCAGGTAGCCATGTTCACTGTCCCGCAAGATCAGAAACCGCTTTGTATCATTGATATGGCAATTTCACCTGCTCGACGGGAACCTCGGGCATCTTTAGCTCCTTCGCTATCCGAAGCCTATGGTGGCCGTTCACAACATACCGCTGCCCATTGTGCTCGACAAACTTTATGGTGTCTTTCATGCCGTGCTCCGCGATGTCCTGCTTGAGCGCATTGCACCTGTTCCTGCCGAGCGTTATCCCATGCGTGGGTGTCAACGAGTACGGGTCGACTTTGCCTTTGAACAATCCCCCGCCTGCCGGCTGCTCCGGCGGCTCCGCTGCCGTGGCGGCAGGCGGCTTGGGAGGCTCCTTCGCCCCACCACCTCCCGCTTCCAACGGCGGCGGTGCTCCAGGCGTCGCGGACGTCGGGAAGTCTGCCGGTACGTCGCAGCTAGGCCCGATCGCGGACTCGTCGGAATCAGCAGTGGCGATGGTGTAGATCGCATAACCCACCGTTCCCACGGCGAACAGGCCGCCCACGACCAGCTCTCCGATAGGGGTCGGCTCGACCACGGCAGCGGTGGCGGGCACTGAGAGCGCGGTCCCGACGACCACCGAGCCCTTCACAAACGCCTCGGCTATCGCTTGCGTCGTCAGGCGCCCGTCCGGGTCGATGAGGACGACGGGGTTGTTCCACGCGTACGTGTAGAGACTCAGGTTGATCGGCCGGTACACCCCCTCGTTGAGCTTGCCGGCCATGTACTCTGTCAGCACCGGATCCGGGCTCACCCACACCCCGAGCCGCGGCTCATAGCTCCGCGCCCCGTAGTGATAGAGCCCCGTCGACAGGTCGAGCTCTTTCCCGTTGAACAGGTACGGCTGCCGGTTCTGGACCCGCGAGTCCGTCTGGTCTGCCCACAGCTCCCCGCTCGGCAGGTACTCCACGTGCTGGCTCAGCGCCTGGTCCTGATCGCTGACGTACTGCGTGCTCCCGAGCCCCGGGTGCCCTGCGCGTCGCCGGTTCGGTCGGCGCCGCCGCACGTAAAGACCCACCTCCTCCTCGTTCAGGAAACCTGACTCTTGACCTCGATACTACGACACAGAAAGCACACAAAATCCTCCTCCGCATCGGTCACCCTGTAAATAGATGCTCCCAGCCACGGTCACTTATATCCTCAACAACAAACAACACCAATTCAGTCAGCGAAACCGAATCACCTCTGAACTTGAGCTGCGCGACACCACTAAACACAACAACTGTATCCTCAGCGTTATCTGGATCACGGAGCCGAACCGTCAAGACCAAACCTGAACCTTCTCCCTCCACGAGGCCTCGTTCGAGACTCAGGTGAACTACATGCCCCATTCGCGCAATCGTGCGCGTCAACAATTCGCTTGTCATTGTGGCTTGAACTCTCCGGGAACGTGGCTTTTGACTTCTTGACCAGCAGCGCCAGGCTTCGACCAGTCGTATACATGATGATGCGTATCCGGGATCCCTTGCGCCTTGTTACCTGCGTTATAATCGGTGCTTCCGACTAGTCGCCCATATTCGTCATAGTAAGCTTTCCAGGGCTCCACTCGGCCTTGGTCGTTCACATATTGTCCCTCCAGCATCCGCGTCCCCGGCGTTACCTGTTTGGGCGCTTTCACGGCGAGATGCTCGCTGATCTGGGAATCTGGCACCGCGGTCGGGGCCCCCGGTGCTGCCGTTCCACCGCTGCTATCCCCACCGGTCGCTGCCATCTGCATGGTCATGGCGCCCTGCATCACAGCGGCACGACCGCTCGCGACGAGCACCACCCCCACCTCGACGCCCGCGACAGCAACCGGAACTGCTGCGGGAGCCGCCGCGCCGCCCGAACCGGCGGTGGCCGCCACGCCGCCTGCAGCTGAACCACCTGCGATCGCGCCGCCGACAGCCATCTGCACCGCGCCGCCGGTCATCTGCCCGGCTCCCATGCCAACTTGAAACGACTCGGTATCCTTTGGAGGCGGCAAGAAGCCGAGCACGTTGCCAACAACAGGCGTCGCGCCGAGCACAAACCCGTACGAGAATCCGAGGACGGTATCCTCTGCACGCGCGAGGCCTGCCTCGATTTCCTCGACTGTTGGCCATCTTCCCGTGGGATCCATGAGTACAACCGGGTTGTTCCACGCATACGTGTACATCCCCAGGTTGATGGGCCGATACACCCCGCCGTTGATCCTGCCGACCATGTACTCTGTCAGCACCGGATCCGGGCTCACCCACACCCCCAGCCGCGGCTCATAGCTCCGCGCCCCGTAGTAATAGAGCCCCGTCGACAGGTCGAGCTCCTTCCCATTGAACAGGTACGGCTGCCGGTTCTGGAACCGCGAGTCCGTCTGATCCGCCCACAGCTCCCCGCTCGGCAGATACTCCACGTGCTGGCTCAGCGCCTGGTCCTGGTCGGTGACGTACTGCGTGCTTCCGAGGTGGTCCGGGTGGTAGTACAGCACCGGCGGCTTCTGGTAGTAGTCCGCGTCGATCTTGCTCGCTATCCGCGTCTCTCCCGCGAACAGGTGCTTCGTCGCGATCACCCCGTTGCGCACCACGAGGTGCTGGTCGACGTACGCCGTCTCCTCCTCCCCGGCCACCCGGTGCAGGTGCACCCGCCGCTCCCCCGCGCCGTCGTACAGCGCACGCGACATCTCCTGCCCGTTCTCGCTCACCGACACCAGCCGGTTGTCCTCGTCCCAGCTCAGCGTGCGCTGCACGCTGCCCCGGTACTTCCACTGCTTGTGGTTGCCGTTCGCGTCGTACGACAGCTCTCGCAGCCGCGGCTGCGACTCCGCCGGCACGTACTCGTCCACCTGGTTCGCCGCGTGCGGCCTCGGCCCGGTGTAGCGGTAGTCGTTCCGGTACGTCCTCTCCCGGATCGGGTACTGCAGCTGCCAGTTGTTCCCCCCGCTCCGCGCGTACCGGGCGACCTCCTGCCGCTTCGCCGTCGCGTTCCCGAGGACATCGTAGTCGATGCCGAGCGTGTATCGCTCCTGCTCGTTTCCCCGCTCCTGGTAGATCCCCGAAGCCTCGGTCAGCTGGTTCAGGTCGTCGTACGCGAACCGCTGCTGCGTCCGCGCCACCATGACCGCTCCGCCCAGCGACTCGTCGAACGGCACCTCGTTGTTCAGCTCACGGATGTTGCCGACGAGGTCGTACCGGTACCTCAGCCGCTGGAACGGCCTCGGCGGCCGCCCCATCGACCGCATCTGCGCGCTCTGGTGGTCCGCGTTGACCTCCGTCATTCGCCGCGTCGACTCGTCGTATCGGTACTTCGTCTCGATCCCGTTGCCCGCCACCACACGCACCCGCTGCCCGAACTCGTCGTACCCGATGTGCCTCAGGTACTCCGTCGTCCTCGGCTCGCTCGGGTGCTGCGGATTGACGCGCTGGTTCTCCCCGACCACCGACACGACCGCGCCGCCTCGGTCGTACCCGTAGCGCACGACCTCCTCGCCCGAACCCGGGAAGTGGAGCTCCTGCATCCGTCCCAGCGCGTCGAACACGTACTTCATCGTCGCCTGGTACGGCCCCCGGTGCGGCTCCCGCAGCCGCGGGAACTCCGAGGTCAGCTCCGCCGTGTTGCCGAACCGATCGTAACGGAAGCTCCGCTTGCCCGCCGCGCTCGTCTCCTCCACCAGCCGCGCCGCTCGGTTGCCTTCCTCGTCCCCGGCATCGTCCGGCTGGCCGTACGTGTAGACCACATCCTGCGTCACCGGATAGTCGATCTTCCGCAACCGGTTGAAGTCGTACTCGTACCGGATCAGCTGCCCCCGCGCCGCGAGCTCCGCCGTCTGCTTCGCTCGAAGGTTCCCGACCAGATCGTACCGCCACTCCGTGCGGCCCGCGTCGGGGCTCACCAGCGTCACCATCCGGCCCACCGTGTCGTACGTCGCCGTCGTCGCGCGCGTCCGTCACCCGCACGAGCTCCCCGAGGGGGTTGTGCTCATAACGCGTCACGATCAGCTGCTGACCTTCGTCGCTCGTGTTCCGCTCCTCGACCGCCCCGATCCGGCCACCGACATCCCGGTAGCTGCTACGCAACTTGCCGTTCGCGTCGATCACCGTCTCCTGGAACAAAAGCTGCCCGTCGAACTGCACCACGTCGTGCTCGACCCGCGTCTGCGCGTACCCATCCGTCCTGGTCGCCTTGGGGTCGGGCACCTCGACCAGCCGCGTCCGCGACAGCACGTCGTGCTGGAAGCGCGTGGCCCTCCGCAGATCCACCGCCACGAACGTCGTTGTGCGGCTCCACGCTGAACAGCGGCTGCCTCGGCTCCACCACGCGGCCTAGCGCGGCGAACCGCCGCGCCCGGCTCGCCATCCGCACCGCGGTCTCAGGATCCTACAGATCTCGCTTGATGTGTGTTGGGCGACGTGATCAAAGCTGCGGATGGGTTCACCTGCAGCAGAGCACGCAGCGGCACTCGCCGAGGAGATGAGCGACGCGCACTTCGGCGATGCGCGGCTTTCGAAGCGCCAGACCAAGCTGGTGCAGAAGCTGGCGCAGGCGCCGGACAAGAGCTTCCCCTCGCTGCTGTCTGACAGCGAGCTGGAGGCGGCGTACCGTTTCTTCGGCAACGACGCCGTCACGCCCGCGGCGATCCTGGCTCCGCATGTGCACGCCACCCTCGCGCGCATGGAGGCCGAGCCGGTCGTGCTCGCCATCCATGACACCACGACCCTCTCCTTCCGCTCGGACGGCCAGCGGCAGGGGCTCGGACGGCTGCGCTCCTCGGGGCAGACGTTCTTCGCCCACTTCACGCTGGCGGTCAGCGGCGATGGAACGCGCCGCCCGCTCGGCGTGCTCGATCTGAGCACGCACGTGCGCGACGACGGCACGACGGACAACGAGCACGACCGCTGGGGAGAGCAGGTGGAGCGAGTCGCGGCCTTGGGCGCAGCTCCGCACGACGTGGTGCATGTCATGGACCGCGAAGGCGACGACTACGGCCTGTTCGCGCAGCTGTTGAGCGCAGGGCATCGGTTCGTGATTCGGCTCGCGCACAATCGCCTCGTCGAGGCCGACGCCCTCGGAGAGGAGGCCAAGCTCGAGCAGGCGCTCGCGCCTGTTCAAGCGGTGGCCGTACGCGAGGTAGAGCTTTCGCCGCGGCCGGCGGGCAATCGCAGCCCTCAACAGAAACGGCTGCATCCTTCGCGCGCAGGACGCTTGGCCAAGCTCGCCCTTGGAAGCACGCGCGTGACCCTGCGGCGACCGAGATCCCAGCCGCGCGAGCTGCCGGCGACGCTCTCGCTTCAGGTCGTGCGTGTCTGGGAGCTCGAGCCGCCGCCGGGCGAAGCGCCGGTCGAGTGGGTGCTGCTCACGAGCGAGCCGGTCGAGTCCGTCGAGCAGTTGACGCAGCTGGTTGACTGGTACCGCGCGCGGTGGATGGTGGAGGAGTTCTTCAAGGCCCTGAAGACCGGATGCGCCTACGAGAAGCGCCAGATCGAGGACCTGCACGGCTTGCGCAACGTGCTGGCGCTCTTCGCGCCCATCGCCTGGCAGCTATTGCTGCTGCGCAGCGAGGCTCGGCGCGCTCCGGAGCAGCCCGCGACCGCCGTGCTCACGCCCACCCAGCTCGCGGTGCTGCGGGTCTTCGCGCGCAAGCCCCTGCCCGAGAACGCCACGGCCCGCGATGCCTTCCTGGCCATCGCCGGGCTCGGCGGACACCTCCGGCGAAACGGCGAGCCCGGCTGGCAGACCTTGGGCCGTGGCTACGAGCAGTTCCTCACCCTCGTCCAAGGCTGGAGCGCCGCGAAGGAGGTGGGGAAATTATGATCAATCCTGAGACCGCGGTGCCCGTGACCGTGTCGCGCTCCAAGTCCTTCTTCGTCTGGATCACTCGCTCCAGCCCGTCCGCGAGCGCGGCCGTCACTACAGGGGTCGTCCGGCGGGTTCAGCCAGCTGAAACCGTCCTCGTGGCACTTCATCCGAACCCGAAACTACTCGACGGTAAAACGCCTTACCAGTCGCGCGCTACGGCACTCGAACCGAACGGCATCGCGTTCCATCTCCTCTACGCGTAGCTTCACGCGTTCGAGCCCTAGATCGCTTACGTCGACAACTCGAACACAAAGGACCTGAGTCACCCCTCCTCCAAACTCCCGAATCGATAGCTGCCCAACGTCATCAAACTCCAACTCAACCGCTTCCGAGCCAACAGCATCGTCCTTTGCCAGCCGAATATTGAGCCTACACACCCCAGACGCAACGTCCGCAACAAACTCGAGCGACATAACTATTGTATATCCACGCAGCTCTCGGTCAATTTCTGCAGTTTTCATCAGTCATTTCCTATCGAGCGGATGCGGCCCGGGAAACGGACCCGACTCTTTACCCTTAGGCCCGTACTGAGGACCGTATTCGCGTATGTGATGATGCGGACTGGTGTGAGTCGCAGGATCGGGCTGATTTGTATAATCGGTTCGCCCAATCTGCCGGCCGTATTCATCATAGTGCGCCGAATACGGCTCTGGCTGTGTGCGGTTTGGAGAATCGTACTCACCTTTTATGCTTCTTACTCCCGGCTCGACCTGATCCGGAGCCTTACCATGAGGTGCGGTTTCAGTGGATGAAGTGCCATCGCTGTCGCCACCGTTCGCTGCCATCTGCATGGTCATGGCGCCCTGCATCACAGCGGCACGGCCGCTCGCGACGAGCACCACCCCCACCTCGACGCCCGCGACAGCAACCGGAACTGCTGCGGGAGCCGCCGCGCCGCCCGAACCGGCGGTGGCCGCCACGCCGCCTGCAGCTGAACCACCTGCGATCGCGCCGCCGACAGCCATCTGCACCGCGCCGCCGGTCATCTGCCCGGCTCCCATGCCAACTTGAAACGACTCGGTATCCTTTGGAGGCGGCAAGAAGCCGAGCACGTTGCCAACAACAGGCGTCGCGCCGAGCACAAACCCGTACGAGAATCCGAGGACGGTATCTTCTGCACGCGCGAGGCCTGCCTCGATTTCCTCGACTGTTGGCCATCTTCCCGTGGGATCCATGAGTACAACCGGGTTGTTCCACGCATACGTGTACATCCCCAGGTTGATGGGCCGATACACCCCGCCGTTGATCCTGCCGACCATGTACTCTGTCAGCACCGGATCCGGGCTCACCCACACCCCCAGCCGCGGCTCATAACTGCGCGCCCCGTAGTAATAGAGCCCCGTCGACAGATCGAGCTCTTTCCCGTTGAACAGGTACGGCTGCCGGTTCTGAAAGCGCGAGTCCGTCTGGTCCGCCCACAGCTCCCCGCTCGGCAGATACTCCACGTGCTGGCTCAGCGCCTGGTCCTGGTCGGTGACGTACTGCGTGCTCCCGAGGTGGTCCGGGTGGTAGTACAGCACCGGCGGCTTCTGGTAGTAGTCCGCGTCGATCTTGCTCGCTATCCGCGTCTCTCCCGCGAACAGGTGCTTCGTCGCGATCACCCCGTTGCGCACCACGAGGTGCTGGTCGACGTACGCCGTCTCCTCCTCCCCGGCCACCCGGTGCAGGTGCACCCGACGCTCCCCCGCGCCGTCGTACAGCGCACGCGACATCTCCTGCCCGTTCTCGCTCACCGACACCAGCCGGTTGTCCTCGTCCCAGCTCAGCGTGCGCTGCACGCTGCCCCGGTACTTCCACTGCTTGTGGTTGCCGTTCGCGTCATACGACAGCTCCCTCAGCCGCGGCTGCGACTCCGCCGGCACGTACTCGTCCACCTGGTTCGCCGCGTGCGGCCTCGGCCCGGTGTAGCGGTAGTCGTTCCGGTACGTCCTCTCCCGGATCGGGTACTGCAGCTGCCAGTTGTTCACCCCGCTCCGCGCGTACCGGGCGACCTCCTGCCGCTTCGCCGTCGCGTTCCCGAGGACATCGTAGTCGATGCCGAGCGTGTATCGCTCCTGCTCGTTTCCCCGCTCCTGGTAGATCCCCGAAGCCTCGGTCAGCTGGTTCAGGTCGTCGTACGCGAACCGCTGCTGCGTCCGCGCCACCATGACCGCTCCGCCCAGCGACTCGTCGAACGGCACCTCGTTGTTCAGCTCACGGATGTTGCCGACGAGGTCGTACCGGTACCGCAGCCGCTGGAACGGCCTCGGCGCCCGACCCATCGACCGCATCTGCGCGCTCTGGTGGTCCGCGTTGACCTCCGTCATCCGCCGCGTCGACTCGTCGTACCGGTACTTCGTCTCGATCCCGTTGCCCGCCACCACACGCACCCGCTGCCCGAACTCGTCGTACCCGATGTGCCTCAGGTACTCCGTCGTCCTCGGCTCGCTCGGGTGCTGCGGATTGACGCGCTGGTTCTCCCCGACCACCGACACCACCGCGCCGCCTCGGTCGTACCCGTAGCGCACGATCTCCTCGCCCGAACCCGGGAAGTGGAGCTCCTGCATCCGTCCCAGCGCGTCGAACACGTACTTCATCGTCGCCTGGTACGGCCCACGGTGCGGCTCCCGCAGCCGCGGGAACTCCGAGGTCAGCTCCGCCGTGTTGCCGAACCGATCGTAACGGAAGCTCCGCTTGCCCGCCGCGCTCGTCTCCTCCACCAGCCGCGCCGCTCGGTTACCTTCCTCGTCCCCGGCATCGTCCGGCTGGCCGTACGTGTAGACCACATCCTGCGTCACCGGATAGTCGATCTTCCGCAGCCGGTTGAAGTCGTACTCGTACCGGATCAGCTGCCCCCGCGCCGCGAGCTCCGCCGTCTGCTTCGCTCGAAGGTTCCCGACCAGATCGTACCGCCACTCCGTGCGGCCCGCGTCGGGGCTGACCAGCATCACCATCCGGCCGACCGTGTCGTACGTCGCCGTCGTCGTGTTGTTGCGCGCGTCCGTCACCCGCACGAGCTCCCCGAGCGGGTTGTGCTGGTAACGCGTCACGATCCGCGTCTCCGCCCCCTTGATCCGGTTGAACTCCTCCACCGTCGCGATCCGCCCACCCACGTCCCGGTACGTGTTCCGCACCTTCCCGTTGGCGTCGATCACCATCTCCTGAAAGAGCAGCTGTCCTTCCAGCGCCACCAGGTCGTGCTCGATCGCCGTCCGCGCGTAGCCGCCCGGCGCGCTCGTGTCCGGCATGGCGACCTCCCGCACACGCGAGACCGCGTCGTAGTGCGTGAGCGTCGGCCGCAGCAGCCCCAGGTTCACGAAAGCCGTGTCCGGCTCCGCGCTGAAGCCCGGCTGCCCCTGCTCCACCACGCGGCCGAGCGCGTCGAACGCCACCGCCCCGCTGACCGTCATCCCGAGCTCGGTGCCCGTGCCCGTGTCGCGCTCGTGGTCCTTCTTGGTCTGCAGCACGCGCCCCAGCCCATCCGCGAACGTCACCGTCACGATCGGGTCGCCCGGGTGCTCCACATCCTTGTGGCTCGTCTTCGCCCACGCCGGCAGCGCCGCCGTCTGACCCGGCTGGAGCGCATACTCGAACCCGATCGTCGGCTCGCCCTCTCCCACGAGCGCTTCCGGATCGTACACCATCGTCGGCTCGCACCCGACCGGCACGGCGTCGTCGCCGTTCTCCGCGAGATCGCTCGGCCCCCAGATCTCGGTGAGCCGCCCGAAGTCGTCCACCCGGTGCACCATCGTGTGCCCGTTGACGTCGGTCTCCTGCGCCACCGTGCCATACAGCAGATTCGGCACGCTGTTCGAATGGTACCCGAAGCTATCGCTCGCGCACGTGCGGTAGCTGTGCGTCACCTCATCGTAGCTGTAGGTCAGCTTGTAGCTGTTCGGGTCGGTCGACGTCTCGAGGTTGCCGAAGTCATCGAACCCATAGCTCCACGTGGCCTCCGCGTTCGCATAGGTCGTCCCATCCGCCCGCTTGCCGCCGGAGATGACGTTCGTGACCGTCCGCAGCGCGCCCGTCCCCGGCCAGTACGTCGCCGTGCGCCGGCGCAGCACGCGCCCCTGCTCGTCCGTCGTCTCGACGAGCTCCGGCTTCACGATGTAGGCCGAGCCAGGCTCCGTGTAGTCCACCCTCTGGTGCACATTGTCGTCCGGCGTATTGGCCTCGCCGCCCACGTGCAGCTCGATCAGGTTGCCGAGCTCGTCGAAGACCCGCGTCTCGCGCGTGCTCTTGTGCGGCGCGCTCGGGTCGTCGGTCGTCCCCTCGTAGAACGCGCTCCTCCTCTCCGTCTCCTTGGGAAAGAACGAGCCCACCCTGGGCTCCAGCCCCTGGGGCGGCGCCGCATAGTCGACCTCGTTCACCGTGTAGAGCAGCCCATCGCCGTCGCGCAGCGTCGAGCGCGCGACCAACCCGCGGCGGTAGACGTCGTGGTTCAGGTGCTCGACGTCCTCGCTCGACATCGCCGTGACGCCATCCTCGCCGAGCGCCGTCGTCGTCACCAGCCCGTACCCGAGCTCGACCCGCTCCTCCCGGTCGTAGACCCCGTCCGCGTGCGTCGCGATGCGCGTCCGGTACGCATGCACCCCGTACACCCCCGGCGCTCCCTCCACGCCGTCGTGCACCGTCACCTCGCTCAGCACCCACTGGCTCGACGGCATATCGACCTGAGGCGCCCTGTCCACCTCCCCGAGCGCCCCTTCGCTCGGCACGACCAGGTTGCCCTCGCGCTGGTAGTCCAGCTCGATGCTCCCGCCGAGCGGCCGGCTCACCCGCCGCAAGAGGTTCGTCTTGCCGAGCCCGTTGACCCGCGCGTACACCGTCGCGTCACCGTCCCGCTTGAGCACGTGGTCCTGAAGCCCATCGCCGTCGATGTCCTCGAACGCGAGGTGCGATGAGCCGGCGCCTTCCGAGTAGAACACCGACCCGCCGACGCACACGAAGTAGCAGACATCGACCTTGAAGCTGCCCTCGTAGCTCTCCGACCTGCGGAAGCTCACCGCGTCGCCCCCGCCCATGAATGCGTACTCCGGCGGATCGATCGACACGCCCCACGCCCCCGCGGGCCAGGACTCCTCCGGCGCAAACCGGCTCCCGAGGTTGAGCTGTACCCGGAACCACGGCTCTTCCGGCGCCTTCATCACCTTGTCCGGCAGCCCGTCGCCGTTCACGTCCGCGAAGTCCACCACGGTCCGCGCCGTCGTGTACGTGTACCCCGCGCCGGCTGCGGCCACGGTCGCGTCCACGCCGACGCCGACGCTGTTCGCGCCCGTGTCCTCCAGCCGCACCGCGTCCACCCCGGCCGCGTCCGTGAACTCGCTCAAGATGTCGCCGAGCGTCTCGCGCAGCGCTCCCGCATCGAAGTCGCTCTTCTCGAAGCGCGCCCGCTCCAGCGGCACCGGCCCCGCGAACCGATGCCCCAGGTTGAACGCCACCGTCATCACGCCGCGCTGGGGATCCTGCGCCACCTGGTCCACCAGACCATCGCCGTTGACGTCCACCAGATCCACGTGCGTGGCGGACAGGCCATAGCTCGTCCCCAGGTGGAATTGCGTGTGCAGGTACCCCTCGAAGCGCCCCTCGCTCGTGGTCTTGGAGATCGTCTGGATCTCGCTGTCCACGGTGACCGAGGCGCTCCCTTCCAGCCGGATCGCACGGTGCTCGATCCGCCGCAGCGCCTCCGGCAGCGACCAGCTGTCCCGCGGGCCGAACCCTCGCCCGGTGTTGAGCACCGCGCCGTCGCGCGTCACGCTGTCGGGCAATCGATCGCCATTGACGTCGATGAGGTCCAGGTCCGACGTGGTGCTGCCAAAGCTGTAGCCCGCCCCCAGCGGCCCGAGGTTGGCGCTGATCTCCGCATTCCACGTCTCCGCGCTGCGCAGCCGGCCGAGCTGACCGTCTCCTCGCCTCACCTTGCCCACGATCGACGGCTTGACCGCGCTGCCACCGACGAACGCCTCCGACGCGGCCGCGCCCCACACCGGCGCGCTCCCCTGCGGCAGCGGCACAGCGAGCGTGAAGCCGCGCTCCGGGTGGAGCGTCGGAAAGGCGATGTCCGCCTCCGAGAACCCGCGATCTCCATCGAGGAAGCCGACCGACCAGCCATGGAACCCGCCGGCCATCGGGTCCTCTGCCCCGCCGCTCATCGCCGCCTCGGGCGCGAACAAGCCGAGCGACACCGGCTCCCCGTCGATCGTCGCCTGCAGGGTGGCGCCCGTGGGCGGCTCCTGCGCGAAGGCCGTGACGAAGATCGGCTCGCCGGCCTGGACCTCCAGGTCGAGGTCCACGGGGAATGCGGTGCCAGCAGCGCTCGGCGCGGAATACGCCTGCTTGAAGAGCAGCCGATGCACGCCCTGAACGACCAGGGTCAACGGCTGAGAGAACGTGTTGGTCCCCGGCACCAACAGCATTCCCTCGAGCCGCGCTGTCCCCGTGCTCGGCGCGATCCACGGCCGCGGGCGCGTCGCATGCGACCACCTCGCGACAGGCATCGATACATGCGCCCGCTGCTCGACGAGCGCGAGCGGCAGCGGCGCGTCCCCGGGCCCGTCGTTGTGCAGCGTGCAGCCGGTGCGGCCATTCGGCTGCTCGCCGCACTGCACTTGCCCGCGCCGCGGCGCGCCCGTCGCCCGGTCCACGCGCGTATACTCCTCGTAACGGACCACCGGGCTCCACGCGATGCGCGCCGGGTCATCGGGCAGCTCCGCCTTCACCCGGAACCGGAGGCGATCGCCCGCGAGCACCGGGATCGCCTCGGGCAGCAGCGCGCCCATCCCGAGCCCGCCGGCGCCCGCGTCAACGTGCTGCGGCGCCAGGATCGACTCCGCCGCGGCGCTGCCGCGCTCCCGCACGATCTCCACCCACAGCTCATCGCTCGTCGACCACTTCGTGAGGTCGCCCGTGATCCGGACGCTGCCGTCGGCCGGCGCCACCCACGGCACGTCGGGGCGCCCCGCGAGCCGGTGGTCGTGGCTGTACTCGAAGCGGTGGATCGGCGCCCCGTCCGGCCCCGCCTGCGCGAGCTGCGTTTCGCTCACCTCGTAGGAGATCGACGGGCTCCACGAGACCAGATCAGCCGCCGTGTCCACGCGCCGCTCGGGATCGATCGTCGGCGCCGCGCTCACCCGGAAGTAGATCCGGTCGCCCGCGGCCACGTGCGTCGTGAGGACATCACCGCCGCACCGACGCGCGCCAAGGAGGCAGGGAGTCAGCTCGTCCCCGTCGAGCACATCGTCGAACAGCGGCTCCTCCTCGCCGCTCCGCACGATCTGCACCCGCACCCCATCGCCGCCTGCCTCCTGCTTCTGCAGCGCCCCGCCGATGCGGATGTCTCCCTCGAACGGCGCTACCCAGCGCAGCAGCGGATCGGCCGGATGCAGGTCCTTGCGCGCCGCCTGGGCCAGGTCGGGGCGGCCGGACGGCGCGCCGCTCGTGTCGAGCGCGCCCCACGGCTGCTTGCTCCCGAAGCGGCCTCGCCGGTCGTTGAGCGCGGCGTAGACGCCCCCGAGCGGGCCGCCCGACACCAGATCGGGGTAGCCGTCGCCGTTGATGTCCGTGACGATCTGCTCGTCCTCCGTGCTGCTCCGCGTGTACCCCACCGAGCCGCTCAGCGCCGCGACGTTCAGGCCCGCATACACGCTCCATCCCGAGCGGTCCGTCAGGCCGAGATCCCTGTCGAACAAGCCGAGCGCGCTCGCCGCCGCCAAATGGCTCCCGGACGCGGCGCGAAGAAGGTTGAGCCCGACATCGCCGCTGTCCTCCAGGAAGTCGGGCATCCCGTCGCCGTTGAGATCGAACACGCTCTTTCGCACCGTCTCGTCGCCGAAGAAGCCGCCCCCGCCGACCGAGATCGAGAACATGCCGATGCCAAGCCCCACCGACGCGCTGCCGCCCGCGGTCGATTCCTCCGTGCGCGACAGGCCGTCCTTCGTCTTGGCCTGTCCCCATGCCTCGGCGGCCTGCGCGAACGCCGCCACCTCGCCGGACGCGGTGCGCGGCGCCGTGAAGTACTCGAACGTATGCCGGTACAGCTCCTCGCCGAGCGTCACCTGCCCGCCCGCCTGCCGCGCGCCTCGCCCATGGAACGCGATGGCCTGCAGGAGGCGCTTGCCGAAATCACCGTCGATGTAATGGAGCGCGTAGCTGCGGACCACGACGTCGCCGAACCGCACGTCCACACGCGAGAGCTGCTTTTCGGTCTGCTCGAGAAAGCCGGGCCTGCCGCTGAGCATCACGTCGGGCCGCCCGCTCTCGGACACGAAATCCACGGCATAGGCCGCTTCGACCCCTCGTGACGCGTTCGCCGTGTACTCGATGCGCTCGGGGTGCACCTCGATGCGCGGCGGCGGACCGGCCTCGACCTCCCGATCATAGCGGACCCGCATCTGGTTGCCGAACGTGTCGCGCACCTCGTCGAGGTACCAGCGGAACACGTTGCGCGGTTGCCCCGGCCCCGGCTCGGGATCGTCGAGCCGCGCGTTCGCGTCGCGGCCGTAGACAACCGTTGTCCCGTCCTTGTCCGTCACCTCCCAGAAATAGTTATCCGCGGCGATACCGCGGCGCACGATGCGGTCGAACCGCCCTTCCACCCGCCGCCGGAACAGGCACGGGTCGCCGCACGCGCCGCCTTCGGCCTGCACGAGCTCGCTCCCGTCGAGCAGGTAGCGCGGCGCCTCCCCCGCCGCGTACGTCGGCACCCCGAAGCGCGTGTCGATCTCGATGCTCGACAGCCGCAGATCCCAACCCACGCCGAGCCATCCGTTGGGGTGCTCGCTGTCGTACGCGATCGCGAGCGCCGGCTGGATCCCGTTGCGCCCCGGCGGAACCTCGATCGCATGGCTCAGCCGCGCCGCGCCGCTCGAGCTCGCCTCAGGCGGCGCGACCACCGTCACCGCGGCGAACGGGCTCCCCAGCGCGAGCCCCTTGATGCTGTTCGGATCGAAGCTGCGCGTGCCCGGCGCATCCGGCATCGCGAGCGTGGCATTCACGAAGTCGGTGAAGTGGTCGGTCAGGCTCGCCAGCTTGCCCTTTGCGGCCTCGCCGTCCCGCGCGACACGCTCCCACTGGCCCAGCGCCTCGTCGAAGTAGAAGCCCGTCACGTGCTGCGCGGTCATCCCCGGGGGAATCGCATGCTCGTCATAAGGCAACGTCAGCCGCACCGGCTTCTTGAACCTGAGCCCGTGCGGCCCGAAGCGGTATGCCCTCCCCCCGGGCGTGACGTTGACCATCGCGCGCCCCATCGGACGCACCGCGCCCTGGTCGAGCGGGCGAATCGTGATCCGCACCGGCTCGTCCACCGCGCCTTGAGGGATCTCCAGCACGGCCCCCTCGAACTCCACCACCCGCGCCTTGTCGGGCACCACCATCTCGCCGAACGGCGCCCCCGCGTCCTCGACCAGCGGCGCATCGACGCGCGGCCCCAGGGGCAGCCCCCCGACACCGTCGCTCGGCAGCCGGAAGGGAATCGAGGAGAGCGCTGCTCCGCCGCCCGGCGGCGACATCGGCATGAGCCGCGGCTCCGGCGGCCCTGCCAGCGCGAGGCCTTCATGCCCCCGCCCGAGCAGCAGCACCACCGCACAGAACAAAGCAAGACGGTACAACCAGCCCGCGTGTCGCATTCGAGACACTCCCGACGCAAGGTCTGTTGAATTCGCGGCCACCTATGTCCCGCATGACCCGCCGTGTCAACACCACCTCGATTACAACCGATTACAGATCGCGGCGCGGTCAGCCCCTCCAAGGAACCTCCTCCCCACCGCCATCGGCTCGCCGCTCTCCCCCGCTCGCTGGCTCGTACGCCCCTTGAACCGCCACGCCGCCGACGCCCGCAAGCCAGCGTTCCAATAGCGGTCGCCTCTCCACCCGGCCCTCGAGGGCACCCGCCTCCCGGCCGTCGCCCCCCTCACCCAATCCCGGAGTGCGCCGAGCCTCCCGGCCGTCGCCTTTCCACCCGACAGCGCAAGCCACATGCCTCGTCATCACCGCCTCTCCACCCGACAGCGCAAGCCACATGCCTCGTCATCACCGCCTCGCCACCCGACAGCGCAAGCCACATGCCTCGTCATCACCGCCTCTCCACCCGGCGCCGCAGGCAAGAAATCAACGCTGCGCGCGCTGGCGACTCGCGGCTTCCCGTGCGAGGGTGCCCGAATGCCCTCGACTCGAAGACAACCCAATAACAAGCCGAGAACTCAGGCGAAGAAGCTCAGCACCAGCGGCAAGCAACCCTTCCTCACCGAGGACGCCGAGGTCGCGCTCCACCACTTCCGATCCATCGTGGAGCAGACTCCGGAGGACGATCTCGACCCCTGGACCGGCGACGCGCTCATCGTCCGTCTCAACGCGACCCGCGCCGTCGATGCGCTGAGGCCCCATGAGGCCCGCCTCCGCGAGGCGCTGCCGCTGCTCCGGTTCGACGACATCCTGGAGCTCCCCGCCCTCTGCCTCGCGCTCGCCTTCGCCGCCGATCGGGTCTTCGTCCCGGCCAGCCGCAAGGAGATCCAGGCGCGCCAGCTGCGCGTGCGCCCGCTCCGCAGCCAGGCATTGCGCGTCCTCGAGGTCCTCGCCGAGCGCGGCCTCGTGCTGGCCGACCGGGTCAAGGCCATCCGCGCCAACAGCGGGCCGATCGACGAGGCCCGCGACGCCGTGGCCATCCCGGCCCTGTTCCGCGATTTCGCGGACGCCGTCGCCAATCGACACCCCTTCACCCAGGAGGAGCTCAGGCAGCTCTCCGACGACGGCAACTGGCTCCTCACGCAGCTCATTCCAGCCGGCGCGCCCGCAGGAAAGTCGGCGCGCAACCGCGACGCCGTGCTGCGCGACCAGCTCTGGACCGAGGTCCAGCGCCGCTACGACGAGATCTACAAGGCAGGCGTCGAGATCTGGGGCCGCAGGAAGGTCGACACGCACATCCCGGCGCTGATGTCGCGCGCAACAGCCGCCCCCCCGAGGAGCGCCACGAGCGGCGAAGCCGCGCCCGCCGCCTCGCCCCCGGCCGCCACGACGCCCGCCTCACCGCCCCCGGCCATCACGAACCCCGTCACCCCGCCGTCGAGCGACACGACGCCCGCCGCGCCGCCGCCCGCCGCCATGCCGCCCGCGGCCGCGCAGCCCGCCGGCCGCTGATCTCCCCGGAGGGACGCCTCGCCGCGTTCTGCGGTAACCTCCTGCGCCACCCATGAGCGACCTCCGCCAGCCCGCCGAGACCAAGTACGAACACGAGCTCGCGGCCCTCGCCGCCAACGACACGGCGCCGAGGCCGCCCGGGTGGCGCCTCTCGCCGAGGGCCGTCGAGACCTACATCCTCGGCAGCGACAAACCCGTCGGCGGCGTCGCGATCTCCCCCAAGTACATCGGCGATCGCGCCCTCGTGCAGGTCGCCCTCGCGACCCTCGCCTCCGACCGCGCCCTCATGCTCGTCGGCGAGCCGGGCACCGCCAAGAGCTGGCTCTCCGAGCACCTCTCCGCCGCCATCAGCGGCACGAGCGCCCTCGTCGTCCAGGGGACCGCTGGCACCAGCGAGGAGCACGTCAAATACGGCTGGAACTACGCCCTGCTGCTCGCAGAAGGGCCCTCGCAGAAGGCGCTCGTGCCCTCGCCCATCCTCCGCGCCATGCGCGACGGGCGCTTCGCGCGCTTCGAGGAGATCACCCGCACCTCGTCGGAGATCCAGGACGCGCTCATCTCCATCCTGTCCGAGAAGCAGATCGCCGTCCCCGAGCTCGACCAGGTCGTCCCCGCGCAGCGCGGCTTCAACCTCATCGCCACCGCCAACACGCGCGACCGCGGCGTCAACGAGATGAGCGCCGCGCTCAAGCGCCGCTTCAACTTCATCACCGTCCCCGTCGTCGACGACCTCGAGCAGGAGATCCGCATCGTGCAGAAGCGCGAGGCCGAGCTCCGCGGCGACTACCAGGTCGGCGTCGAGCCGCCCGCCGAGCTCGCCAAGCTGCTCGTCACGCTCTTCCAGGAGCTCCGCGCCGGCGTCACCAAGGACGGCAAGACCAAGGTGAAGACCCCGGGCTCCGTCCTGTCGACCGCGGAGGCCATCAGCGTGCTCTTCAACAGCGGCATCCTCGCGCAGCACTTCGGCACCGGGAAGGTCACCGCCGACGACCTCTCCCGGTCGCTGCTCGGCGCCGTGAGCAAGGAGGGCGGCGACGACCTCAAGGCCGTCCGCGAGTACTGCGAGACCGTGGCCAAGGGCCGCGCAGGGCTCTGGAAAGAGTTCTACGCCGCCGCCAAGAAGCGCCTCGCGATCTGAAGGGACCCGATGGACCTCGACCGGCTCGCCGCCGTGCACCTCTTCCCGGTGCGCCACCACTCGCCGCGCTCCAGCGCGACGCTGCGCGCCTACCTCGACGAGGTGCGCCCGAAGGCGATCTTCGTCGAGGGCCCGAGCGACGCCACCCCGCTCCTCGAGGCGCTCGTCGACCCGAAGACCGTCCCGCCCGTGGCGATCCTCGGCTACCGCACCGATGGGGAGCCGGCGTCGTCGCTGTGGCCGTTCGCCGCCTACTCGCCCGAGTACGTCGCGGTGAAATGGGCCTTCGAGCACGGCGCGCGCGTCGAGCTCATCGACATCCCCGTCGGCACGACGCTCGCGCCCTTCGACGGCGCCCCGGTCGGCCACGACGACGCCGACGACCCGGGCGGCCACGAGCGCGAGATCGACGAGGACCGCGGCGAGCACGGTGAACACGGCGACGAGCACGGCGAGCACGCGGATGGCGGCGGCGACGGCGGCGACGGCGGGCCGGCCAGCGCGGAGGGGGAGCAGGAGAGCATCTATGCGGCCTGCGCGCGCGCCCGGGGATTTCGCTCGTTCGAGGAGTTCTGGGAGGCCTCGTTCGAGGCGCCCCGCTACGATCCCGGGCCGTTCCGCGAGGCCCTGCTCGCGTACGCGGACCTCGTGCGCAGCGACGGGGACCGGCTGATCCACCGGGCGCGCGACGCCTACATGGCGCGGAGCATCCTCGAGCGCATGGGGCCGGACCTCGCCCCGCACGAGGTCGCGGCCGTGCTCGGCGCGGCGCACGCGGCGGCGTTCGCGGCGCGCGACGTCGATCCGGCGCTGGAGGCGCGGCTACCGGCGCCGATCCCGTGCGCCGTGACGCTCATCCCGTTCAGCTTTCCGCGGCTCTCCGAGCAGCTCGGCTATGGCGCGGGCAACCGGGCGCCGCAGTACTACCAGCGCGCGCACGACGCGGGCGGCGACTTCCGGCGCGCCACCCTCGAGGTGCTGATCGACTTCACCGAGCACCTCCGCCTCCGCGGCTTCATGGCCTCGCTCGCCGACACCATCGAGGCCTTCCGCCTCGCGGTCTCGCTCGCCGAGCTCCGCGGCAAGGCGGAGCCCGGCCTCGACGAGGTGCGCGAGGCGACGATCGCCACGATGTGCCGCGGCGACGCCACGCACGTCGACGGCTTCCTCTGGCCTGCCGTCATCGGGCGCAACGTGGGCCGCGTCGGGGGCGGCATCGGGAAGAACTCGCTCCAGGAGGAGTTCTGGCGCGAGGTGCGCGAGCGCAGGCTCCCCGCCACCGACGCGCCCGAGTCGTTCCGGCTGTCGCTCACGAACGAGGTCGAGGTCGGAACGAGCGTGCTCCTGCACCGGCTCCGCATCGCGAAGATCCCCTACGCGGCGTACGCCGGCACCCGGGCGGCCGGGCGTGGCGGCGCGGGTGCTCGCGGGCAGCGGCGCGGGCAGGCGGCGAGCGAGGTGCCGCCGGACGAGCTGCTCCGGCAGCTGAGCGAGACGTGGGAGGCGCAGTGGACGCCGGCGACCGACGTGGCGCTCGTCGAGAAGATCGTCCTCGGCGACACGCTGGAGCAGGTGGCGACGCGGCTGCTCGAGGAGGACCTGGCGGCGTGCCACACGACCGGCGAGGCCGCCGACGTGCTGCTGAACGCCGTGCTCGCGTCGAGCGCCCGCGCGGCGGCCTCGGCGCTCGACGCGTGCGACCGGTTCGCCGCGGGCGACAGCGATCTGCCGTCGCTCGCCCGGGCGTGCCGCGCCTTCGCGGGGCTCGCGTCGTTCGGGTCGTCGCGCTCGCTGTCGTCGCTCGGCGACGGCGTGATCGCGACGATGCTGGAGAAGACGTTCGCGCGCGCGGTCCTGCGCGTCCACGGCGGCTGCACGGGCAGCGACGAGGCGGTCGCCCCGGCCAAGGAGGCGCTGCGCACGCTGCACGACGTGGCGCTGTCGCAGCCGATCGTCGACCGCGCCGCGTGGTTCGAGGCGGCGCGGGCGCTCGTGGACAGCGACGCGGTGAACCCCACGGCGTCGGGCCTCGCGTGCGGGCTGCTCTACCTGGCGCAGGTGATCGACGACGCCGAGGTGGCGAGGATCGTCGGCCTGCGGCTCGGGAGCGCGGCCCCGCCCGAGGCGGCGGCGTCGTTCCTGGCCGGCTTCCTCGAGGTGAACGCGCTGGTGCTCGTGAAGAGCCGCCCCGTGGTCGAGGCGCTCGACGCGTTCCTCGGGGGCATCCTTCCCGAGCGCTTCAAGGACACGCTCCCGGTCCTGCGGCGCGCGTTCGCGGCGCTCGGCGCGACCGAGCGGCGGTACCTGCTCGAGAACGTGCTCGCCGCGCGGAAGCTCGGGGACAAGGCCCGCGCGGCGCAGGCGGTGCTCCTGGAGAAGGACCGCGAGAAGCTGAAGGAGATGAGCGAGGACCTGTCGCAGGCCATGGACGACCTGGACGACCTGCTCTGACGCGGGGCCGCGGCGCTTCGCGCGCCGCCTTCGTCGCTCGGCCGGCCGAGCCAGCGGGGCTCGATCAGCTCACTCGGCCCTGCCGGCCCGCGACCAGCCGCCGACGTCGAGGTCCGGGTGCTGCGCCAGGAAGCTCTGCACGCCGGGCGGCGGGGACGCCCACGCCGCGAGGCGCTCCGGCGCCTTCTTGGCGGGCACCACCGCCGAGCGCGTGTAGGAGCTCCACGCGCCGTCGCCGCAGGCATAACACGCGGCGCGCGCGAGCTTCGCGGTCAGCCGGAGCGCCCCCCGCGCGTTGTAGGCCGGCGCGATCTGCACGAGCTCCGGCGCATCCTGCTCTTGCCGGGCGGCCTCCGGGTCGTCCTCGGCCTCGTCGAGGAGCGCCTCGGCCTCGCCCTGCAGCGCCGGCACGCTGGACACCTCGGCCAGCAGATCGACGATCGCGCCCTTTTCGGCGTCCCACACCATGAACCCCACGCCCACGAAGCCGTGCGCGCCGCACGCGTCGCTGTACGTCCGCTCCTCGATGAACAGGTACGGCCCGACGCTCCCGATCGCCTCCGCCTCGTGCTGAATCACGTTGCTCCCGTCCGCGCCCGACGGCGCGATCACCTGCTGGCGCGCGCCCGTCCCGCGCAGCACGAGCTCCGCGCGGTGCGCGGTCCCCTCGCCCGGCTCGCGCGTCTCCCCGGGCCCGAAATCGCAGGCCGAGGTCTCCACCTTCACCTCGCTCACCTCCCAGCGCCACTCCCCTCGACCGGTCGCCACGACGATCCCGGGCTCCTCGCGGATCACCGCGCCTTCCTCGGTGAGGTGCCATGTCCGAGGCGGCCCATCGCCCGTGCGGCCCCAGACCAGGAGCGCCCCGCCGGGCGCGGCGTCCTCAGCGCCCTTGGACTCGGACGAACGCGGGGCAGGCGGGTGCGGGACGTCGAGGGCAACGGGAAGGGCCGACTGCGGGCGGGCGGCGCAGCCGGAGATGAGCGCAAGCAAAGCGATCGACGTGGCGAGTCGGGAGCGCGGCATGCCGGCCGGAGGAGCACGGCACATGCCGCGCAGCGCTCTCAGGAAAGGCCGCGCCGCGCAGGGGGCGGGTGTCTCCGCAGGCCCACACCGCGTGGCAGCCGGGAACCATCACGGCCCTTCGGAGGGCAGGATGGATCGGGCACGTCACCACGAAGGCGCTCTCGCCCGGGTCAATGGCTGACCGGGCGCGGGGGCGAGGACGATCCGAGCCCCAAAGCGAGAGCTATCGTGCGTGTGCAGATGACAAGCACGTCGGACCGCGAGAGCACGTAAGCATTAGCGCGCTCTTTGCGGTGCTCCGCCAGTTACCGGAAGACGCGCCGGAGCGCGCCATCGCGCTCGGCCCTCTGCTACGCTTCCGAGCGGCGCTCGTCGAGCCCGGACCGGCGACGCCCGAGGAAGAGGAGTTTGTCATGACCACCCAGGAGCTCGTCGAGCAGTTCATCGAGCAGGGGCGCAAGCAGGGGTTGGCGCAGGGGACGATCGAGCTGTACGAAGCGCGGTTCGGCCCCATGCCGCCAGCGATGCGATCCGCCGTGGAAGCCATGCGCGACCTGTCGACGCTCCGGAAGTGGCACCTGCTCGCCGGAACCGGGACGCGCGACGAGGTGCATGACGCGATAGCCGCCGATCCGGCTGGTCGCTCGTCCTGAGCTACACCCGGGTCGCCAAGCGGCCGCGACCGGAAGCGCAGTGCGCGTCGTACGTTTTGGATATCCGACAGGCACGGGGCCGGCGCGCCGCGCTCCCGGCGCATGATAAGCTGCTCACCGCCCTCGCGCAGGGGGCCCACCGGCCTCGCCCAGCCCCGCGACCGGCTCACACGCGACGGCGCGCTCGATGGCGGCGCGAAGCCAGCTGTGGCCCTCGTCGCCCTCGGAGCGTTCCGGCCAGACGAGCGTCAAGGTGTAGCCCCTGGCCTCGAGCGGACACGGCCGCACCACGAGATCGAGCTTCCGGGCCAGCGCCTCGGCGACCCGCGCAGACACGGTGAGCAGCAGGTCAGAGCCGGAGAGGATGAACGGAGCGACAAGGAAATGCGACACGGTCAGGGTCACCCGACGACGCAGCCCCCGCGCTGCGAGCTCCTGATCGATGACGTTGTGGTCCTCTCCGTGCGGCGAGATCATCAGGTGCTCGCAGGCAGCGTAGCGCGCCGCCGTGAGCGCCTTCCGGGAGGCCGGGTGGCCCCGCCGCATCAGGCAGACGAGCTGCTCGGCCGCGAGCTGCGTGGACCGGCATCCGTCGGGCACCGGCCCGCCGCGCCCCAGCTTGGCGTCGAGCTCGCCGCGGCGCAGGAGCTCGGCGAAATCCGGCGGGATGTTGCGGCACCGCAGGTTGACGTGCGGCGCCTCGGCGGCGAGGATCCTGGTCAACGGCGGGAGCACGAGCAGCTCCAGGTTGTCGGTCGCGACGAGCCGGAACGTGCGGGTCGAGCGCCTCGGATCGAACCGCTCGGCCTGGCCGAAGACGTGCTCGAGCCGCTCGACGGCCTCGGCTGCTCTCGGCAACAGATCTCGCGCTCGCTCGCTCAACGTCATCTTTCTGCCCACCTGGACGAGCAACGGATCCCCGAAATGGGCGCGCAGCCGTGAAAGCGCGTGGCTCATCGAGGGCTGCGTCACGCCTACCCGGCGCGCAGCGCGCGTGACGCTCCTCTCCTGGAGCAAAGCGTGCAAGGCCACGACAAGATGGGTGTCCACCGACTGCAAGCGCATGGTCGATGGATAGTACGCCGCCCCATAGACATCGTCTATGAATCGGCTCACCGACTGTCGATTCGACGATCGATCCGCCGGCGCGTATCTCTGCTCCCCGGACGGCTCGTGCTGCCGCACACCCCCTACCCAGGAAGCTGCAATGATCATCGAGTACATTCGCTACGCGATCCCCGCAGAGCAAGCGCAGGCGTTCCTGTCGGCTTACCGCGCTGCAGCCACGGAGCTGCGCGGCTCCGTGCATTGCCTCAACTACGAGATCTCCCGATGCACCGAGGAGCCGACCAGCTTCGTCGTCCGCATCCGCTGGGACTCGCTGGAAGGCCACCTCCAGGGGTTTCGCAAGGAGGCTTCGTTCCCGTCATTCTTCGCCAAGGTGAAGCCCTTCTTCGAAAACATCCAGGAGATGAGGCACTACGCGTTGACCGACGTCGCCGGCGCGGGGGGCCGCCCTGGCGGCTGAACGCGCGCGCGTACGACGCGGGCTCCCCTGGTTTCGCGTAGGCCATCGTGCGATGCTCCCTTGATGACGCGGAAGATCGCATCGATCCAGGCGCTCGCTCTCGGACGGTCGCTCTCGCTTCTTCTGCTCCTCGTTCACTGCGCGAGCACGCCGAGCCCGACGACCTCGGCCGCTCCGCCCGGCCGAGGGTCTGGCTTGATCGCGGAGCGAGGGCCCGACCCGGAGGCGGCCCCCGAGCAGGGGCCGGCGCCAGGGTCCGAGCCCGCGATCGGCGGCGCGCCGACGTCCGATCCCGACCAGACCCCTGCTTCCGGTCACGCGCCCAGAGCGGACCTCCCGCCGCCCACCAAGCCGGCACGATGCGCTGCTCCAGCCCGACCTGCTCAGGACTTCGTCGACTGCGCCGACAGCGAGGTCTTCGCCGCCGGCTGCTGCTACCCTAGCTTCGAAGCGGCCTGTGCGGGCCTCGGCTGCTCTCCGACGGCCTGCGAGCGCTTGAAATCGATCCCCCTGCAGGCCCGATGCACCCCCTGATGGTCATGCACCCGGAGGGCCCGACGATGGGCAGCTCTCGACAACAGCCATATCCGCGGCGACAGCCCGGTCGCTCGTCGCCGTGGGTGCATAGGCCCCTCGCGGCGCTCCTCATGCTCCTCGTGGCGGGCGCCGCGCTCGCCGCCTGCTCCAGGGTCACCGGCGCGCCGAAGGGCCGCGAGGCAGCGCCGGAGCGCGACAGCGCCTGCGCCGATCCAGCGAAGCCCAGGGCGTACTTCTATCCTGCGGAGAACCGGACGGACTACGCGCCTGACGACCCCTGGAAAGACGGCTGCGCCATGCTGGTGCCAGATCACCTGTTCTGCTGCCCAGCGAAGGCGCCCGCCGGCCCGCGGTAACAAGCGGCCCGCCAGGCTCCACAGGGGAGCGCGCTCCGGCGGCCCGCGGGCCCGCGCGCGGGCCATCGCCGGTGCCGCAAAATGCGGCATGTCGTACTTTGCGGCGGCGTCGAGCGGCGATGGCTCGCCGCGCTCCACCTGCGCTACGACGTCGGGCATGAAGCTGGCGCGCAAGCTGACGCTCGCCCTGGTGTTCGGCGTTTTCCTTGTGCTCGCGCTGAGCGCCTACGTGCAGATCCGCAGAGAGGCCAAGACCTTCGAGAACGATGTCCAGCGGGACCATCACGCGATGGGCCGCGCGCTGGCCGCCGCCATCACGGGGGTGTGGCGCACGGAAGGGCCCGCGCGGGCGCTGCGCCTTGTCGAGGACGCCAACGAGCGCGAGAGGCAGGTGGACCTCCGGTGGGTCTGGCTCGATGAGCAGGCGGATGACGCCCATCGGCCCCAGCTCGCGCCGGAGCTGCTCGTCCCCGTCACGCGAGGGGAGGCGGTCGTGCACAGGCTCCCTCGTGAAGACGCGGACGTGCTCGTCACGTGCGTGCCGGTGCCGGTGCCGGTGACCGGCGACCGCGTCGGCGCGCTGGAGCTCTCCGAGTCGCTGGCTGGAGCCCGCCGCACCACCCACGGCATGATCCTGAACACGGCGGTCACGACCGCCGCTCTGACGCTGGTATGCGGGTTGCTCGCGACGTCCCTCGGAGTCGGGCTGGTGGGACGTCCCATGCGAACGTTGATCGATCAGGCGCGGCGGATCGGCGCCGGCGATCTCTCCCGGCGCCTGTCGCTGCGCCAGGAGGACGAGATCGGCGAGCTCGGACGGGAGATGGATGCGATGTGTGACCGCCTCGCCGCGGCGAACCGAAAGCTCGAGTCCGAGGCCGTCGCGCGGCTCGCCGCGCTCCAGCAGCTCCGTCACGCCGAGCGGCTCGCCACCGTCGGCAAGCTCGCGTCCGGGATCGCACACGAGCTGGGAGCGCCCCTCCAGGTCATCGTGGGGCGCGCGCGCATGCTGGTGGACGGGGACGTCACGGGAGAGGAGGTGCCGGCCAATGGGCAGATCATCCTCGAGCAGTCACAGCGGATGACCCAGATCATCCGCCAGCTGCTCGATTTCGCCCGGCGCCGCAGCGCAGAGAAGCAGGAGACCCCGCTGAGGAGCGTCATTCACAGCACGTTCGTCATGCTGAGGCCGCTGGCCGAGAAGCAGGGCGTCACGATGGTCCAGGAAGGAGACACGCCGGAGCTGGTCGTCCACGCAGACGCCGAGCAGCTCCAGCAGGCGCTCACCAACGTGGTGGTCAACGCGATCCAGGCCATGCCGTCCGGCGGCACGTTGGCCGTGGGCCTCCGGGCGGAGCGCGCCAGTCCGCCGGCCGACCAGGGAGGGGCCGAGGGGGATTATGTCGCGCTATCCGTTCGTGACGAGGGGCAGGGCATACCGGCCGACGTCCTGGAGCACATCTTCGAGCCGTTCTTCACGACCAAGCCCGTGGGCGAAGGGACCGGGCTCGGCCTGTCGGTCGCCTACGGCATCATCAAGGAGCACGGCGGCTGGATCCACGTCGACAGCCGGGCGGGCTCGGGGAGCCGCTTCACCATGATGCTGCCGCGGGGGAACTCATGACAGGGCGCGTCCTGATCGTCGACGACGAGCGCGGCGTCTGCGAGCTCCTCGACGCCGGGCTCAAGAAGCGCGGGTTCCGGACGGCATGGCGGACGTCGGCCGCAGAGGCGTTCGAGCTCCTCGGCGTGGAGGATTTCGACGTCGTGATCACCGACATGACCATGCGCGGCATGAGCGGCCTCGATCTCTGCGAGCGGATCGTCGAGAACAGGCCCGATCTCCCGGTCATCGTCATCACCGCGTTCGGGAGCCTCGACACCGCCACGTCCGCCATCCGCGCCGGCGCGTACGACTTCGTGACCAAGCCGTTCGAGCTCGAGGCGCTCCGGCTCACCGTGGAGCGCGCCCTGCGCCACCGCGCCCTCCGCGAGGAGGTGCGCCGCCTGCGGCGCGCCGTGGCCGACGCCCACGGGTACGAGCAGATCCTCAGCGGCAGCCCGGTGATGAGGAGCGTATTCGATCTGCTCGATCGCATCGCCGACTCGGACACGTCGATCCTCATCACGGGAGAGAGCGGGACCGGCAAGGAGCTCGTCGCCCGCGCCGTGCACCAGCGCAGCCGGCGGAGCGAGGGCGCGTTCGTGGCGGTCAATTGCGCTGCGGTCCCGGACGCCCTCCTCGAGAGCGAGCTCTTCGGCCACGCGCGAGGCGCGTTCACCGACGCCAAGGGGGCCAGGAGCGGTCTGTTCGCGCGGGCCCATGGCGGGACCCTGTTCCTCGACGAGATCGGCGAGCTGCCGATCGGGCTGCAGCCGAAGCTCCTGCGCGCCCTCCAGGAGCGCGTCGTCCGGCCCGTCGGCGCCGACGAGGAGCTCCCGGTGGACGTCCGGCTCATCGCCGCGACGAACCGCGACCTCGAGACCGCGATCGAAGAGCGCCGTTTCCGCGAGGATCTCTACTACCGGATCAACGTGGTTCACGTCGACCTGCCGCCGCTCCGCTCCCGCGGCGCCGACGTGCTGCTGCTCGCGCAGCATTTCCTTGAGCACTTCGCGACCGTCAAGGCGAGGCCCATCCAGGGACTCTCGGCGCCCGCCGCGGAGAAGCTCATGGCCTATGCGTGGCCCGGCAACGTGCGCGAGCTCCAGAACTGCATCGAGAGGGCGGTCGCGCTCGCTCGGTACGATCACATCACCGTCGATGACCTGCCCGAGAAGATCCGGACCTACCGGCGCTCCCACGTCCTTGTCTCGAGCGACGACCCGACCGAGCTCGTCCCCATGGAAGAGGTCGAGCGGCGCTACATCCTGCGCGTCCTGGAGGTGGTCGGCGGCAACAAGAGCCAGGCGGCGCAGATCCTGGGCTTCGACCGGGCGACCCTCTATCGGAAGCTCGAGCGGTACGGCATGCGCGGAGGACGCTCGAGCGACCCGAAGCCGTGATCCGCCCGGCGGCCCCGCCGCCGCGAGGCGCGCGACTCCCCTCCTCATCGGCCTGTTGCACAACGCGACACCCGCAGCTCCTTGCGGAAAACATGCTCTCGGGCGCCCCGCGCAGGCGCGTGCGTCCTGCACGCCTGGCATGGGAGCTGCCTACAGGCCGGGCTCGCAATGTGCACCACCGCGCCGGAGTCCACTGCTGCGAACCGGAGAATCCCTGTCGACTGGAACGCTCTCGCGAACGCCTTCGACAACACCGCTCAGCACATCCGCTATTTCCTTCACCTCGAGACAGGCGCCGTGATCCGGCTGGTCGACGGGCTCGCCGACCCGGACACGTGCGCGCGCATCGAGGCGGATCCGTGCTGCGTGCGCGTCGAGGCCATCGGCGCGCGGGAGCAATACGGATGGCTGGAGGCGTTCATCCCGACGGTCGACGACCTCGAGCTGCAGGTGACGCTCCTGCATTCCCTCCAGGGCCGGGGATCGTTTCGGCGGTTCAAGGCCGTGCTCTCTGGCAGGCCAGAGCAGCTACGACGCTGGCGCGTCTTCCGGCTCGCGCAAATCCGTGCCAGCATCCTCGCGTGGTTTCACACCCGCGGTCTGATACCGGCTTCGTTCGAGCATGCGTGGCCCAGCGAAAGCGCTGAGCCGAGGAGATCTCACGCCGCCGACTCGGCTCGCCGGCGGCTCCACGCGGCGGCGAGCGCCCTCGCGCCCGGCGATCTCCACGCGCTCACGTCGCTCGCCGAGTTCCTGCGCGCGACGCGCACCGGCGCGCCGATTCCCGCGGTTTCATCGAGGGGCGACGGAGAGCGCCCCGGTGGCCTGGGCCCGTGACAGCGGGCCATGGAGACGCGATCATGAACGATATCGACGATAAACGAGATGTGACGAGCCGCCCGAGCCCCCGCTGGCTCGTCGCGCGGCGCAGCGCGCGGCGGGCCACGGGCCTCGGGCCCTGGGTCGCCGCCGCCGCGCTCACGGCGATGGGCCTGGGCCCCATCGCCTGCGGCGGCGTCACCACGTTCGAAGGAGGGAAGGCGCTCGCCGTCGTGGGCCGGCCGCCCGCGCCGCCCCCGCCGCCCGCGCCCCCGCCGGAGCGCGTGGTCGTGACGGACGACAAGATCATCATCAACGAGAAGATCCAGTTCGAATACGACCAGGCGACGATCCGGTCGGAGTCACACAGCCTGCTGGACGAGGTCGTCAGCACGATCAAGAAGCACACGCACATCAAGAAGATCGCCATCGAGGGTCACGCGAGCGCCGAGGGATCGGACGACCATAACCTGAAGCTCTCGGACCGCCGCGCGAAAGCCGTGATGAAGTACCTCGTCGACCACGGGATCGCCGCCGGCATGCTCACCGCCAAGGGCTTCGGCAAGTCGAAGCCCATCGCGGACAACGACACGCCGGAGGGGCGCGAGAAGAACCGTCGCGTCGAGTTCAACATCGTCGAGCAGGACACCGCGCAGAAGACCGCGGACGCCGGCAAATGAACGCTGGTCCGAAACCGAGCCGCAAGGGCGCTCCCCGCAAGGAGGCGAGCATGAAGAAGTTGTTTACGGGTCTCACCATGATGGTTCTGGCGAGCGCGTCCGCGGGCTGCTCCTTCGCCGTGCGGAACGCCGAGATGTACCGCGACGATACGGCAGCGCTGCTCGAGACGAGGCGCGACGAGATCAGCGCTTGTTATGACGCAGAGCTCGCGCGGAACCCCCGCGCGCAGGGCAAGGTCACCGTCGCTTTCACGGTGCTCGAGGACAGCGGTCGCATCACGAACGTCGCCGTCGATCCCGCCGGCACCACCGCGTCGGACGACGTGGCGAGCTGCGTCGTGAAGTCGATCGACGGGCTCGTCCTCACCCCGCCGGACGAGAAGCAAGGAAAGGGGAAGTTCGTCTGGGAGTTCACCGTCGGGGCTCCGAAGGCGTAGCGCCGGCGGCGGCGGAGCGCTGCGGCGCCGCGGCGCTCCGCCGCGCCGTCCTCCTTGTGCCCCGCGGCCACGCCCCCTATCCTGCCGCTGTGCGGCACGCACGCACCGCGCTCACGGCCGCTCGCTGCTCGCGCCGCAGGGCGGCTCATCGGGCTTCCGCCAAACAGGCCCTCTGGAGAGCTCGCGACCCCTCCGACACCCCACAGCGATGAGCGCCCGCACCCCCAAGAAAGCCCCTCCGCCCCCCTCCCCCGCCGGCGCGACGGACGACCTCACCGACGGCGATCGCGACGCCCTCCTGCGCTGGCGGCTGGCGCTCGGGCCCGAGGCCGAGCGCGTCGATCCTCGGCTCTCCCTGGGCGGCCTCGGCGGCGCGGCGTCCGCGCTCCACGTCGATCCGCGGCGGCTCGGCGACCTCGACAAGGCCCTCTCGTTCATCTACGACGAGCGCGCCGGCAACCTGGGCGGCTCGCGGCCGTACGTCCCCGAGTGGCTCTCCGCGGTGCGCGAGTTCTTCAGCCACGACATCGTCGCGCTCGTCCAGAAGGACGCCATCGAGAAACGAGGGCTGACGCAGCTCCTCTTCGAGCCCGAGACGCTGCCCTTCCTCGAGAAGAACGTCGAGCTCGTCGCCACGCTCATGAGCGCGAAGGGCCTCATCCCCGACGCCGCCCGGGAGACCGCCCGGCAGATCGTGCGCGAGGTCGTCGAGGAGGTGCGGCGCGCGCTGGAGTCCGAGATCCGCACCGCCGTCCTCGGCGCCCTGCGGCGGAACACGACGAGCCCGCTCCGCGTCCTCAGGAACCTCGACTGGAAGCGCACCATCCGCAAGAACCTCAGAGGATGGGACGCGGAGCAGCGCCGCCTCGTCCCCGACAAGCTCTATTTCTGGGCGAACCAGACGCGGAGACACGAGTGGGACGTCGCGATCCTCGTCGACCAGTCGGGCTCCATGGGCGAGAGCGTCGTCTACAGCTCCATCATGGCCGCGATCTTCGCGTCCCTCGACGTCCTCCGCACTCGGCTGCTCTTCTTCGATACCGAGGTCGTCGACGTGACTCCGATGCTCGTCGATCCGGTCGACGTGCTGTTCACGGCGCAGCTCGGCGGCGGCACCGACATCAACCGCGCGGTGGCCTACGCCCAGGCGAACTTCATCGAGCGCCCCGAGAAGACGCTGTTCATCCTGATCACCGACCTGTTCGAGGGCGGCAACGCCGAGGAGCTCGTCGCCCGCATGCGCCAGCTCGCCGACAGCAAGGTGAAGTCGATCTGCCTCCTCGCGCTCTCCGACAGCGGCAAACCCTCGTACGACCACGACATGGCGCAGAAGCTCGCTGCCCTCGGGACCCCCTGCTTCGGCTGCACCCCGAAGCTCCTCGTCAAGGTGGTAGAGCGGCTCATGCGAGGTCAGGACCTCGGCCCGCTGCTCGACGCCGAGGCGCGCTGAGCGCCTGGCGAGAGCACAAAACCACGGAGGCACAGAGGACACAGAGGTTCTTTTCCTTCCTCTGCGTCGTCTGTGCCTCCGTGGCCCCTCGCTCCCCCCGCCTCTGGTACACGCGCCGCAGAGCGGCGGTCACCCGCACAGGAGACGGGTCCAGATCGACGTTTTCGGCGCGCAGGCGTACTCACGTACGCCGAGCACCGAAAACGTCGAGATGGGCCCGTATCCGAAGCGGGTGACCGCCGCTCCTGTCACCGCGCGCGGCGGGTCGCCTTCGCCGAGCGCTCGTCCGTCCGCCGGGCGGCGGCGCGCTTCCGGGACGTGGCGCCCCGGGCAGCGCTCGCAGAGACCCGCCGACGGGCCCCGGCCGCGCGAACCACCTCTTCCAGAGAGGGTGTCTTGACCAGAAGGGGACCCGCGCTGCTCTCGGCGCTGATCGAGGGGCCAACTAGGCTGATAGAAAGTTTCACTTGAACTACCGATATATGTTGCGGACTGATCACGTCGCTCAGCGAGGGCTCATCACCTATAAACCGTTTTGATCTTTTACGCAGCGTCGCAGTGCGGAGATCACGAGCCCTGAGCGCCCGTCCGGACGTGAACTTGTCCACCCGGGAGATCCACTCGCCTTCCGCCTCTCACGGCGGATGCACGCATGCACCACGGAGGCACGAAGGCACGGGTCTGGGTTCGCTCCGTGCCTCCGTGTCTCCGTGGTGATCGGCGAGGGACTGCCCCCGGGTGTCGCACCGGGCGCTCTGTCACGAGCTTGTTGCACGATGCAGGCCAACGATGGCCGGATGCCGGCGTCGCCGCTTTTCACGGGGGGACCGTGAGCCGCCTTTCACGGTTGAAACCACCGGTTGCAACGGTGGCGCAGCGCGACCGCATCCCTGCCCCACGGACGGCAGGTGAGCTCAGGAGAGCGCCTCTCAGCCGGCAGGACCGGTCAACGACGATCCAGGGCGCTCGCCCAGGGGCCCGGACGGACCAGCCGCTCGGGGCGGGAGCGGCAACGCCACCTGGAATCTGGCCCCCATGCCCGGGGCGCTCTCCACCTGGATGCTGCCGCCGTGAGCCCTCAGGATCTGGTCCACGATGTACAGGCCGACACCCAGCCCGCCATACGAGCTGGTCGGCGCCGCGCGCTCGAAGCGCCCGAAGATGCGGGCGATGTACTCCTGAGCGATCCCGATGCCCTGATCTGCCACCTGGAGCACCGCGGACCGCCCATCCACCGAGATGCGCACCTGGATCGGCTTGCCCCGCCCGTATTTGATGGCGTTCATGAGCAGGTTGGTGATCACCTGATCGATCCGCAGGCGGTCCCACCGGCCGACCGCGGTCAACGGCATGTCCAGATCGAGCGTGCAGCCGGCCCGCTCCAGCTCGGCTTCGAGGCGGCCCGCCACCTCGCGCGCCACGTCGCACAGATCCACGTCATCGAGGCTCAGCTCGAGGTGGCCGCTGTTGATGCGCGCCACGTCGAGCAGCGTGTCGATGAGCCGCGTGAGCCGCTCGATCTGCCCGCCGGCCTGGGAGAGCTTCGCCAGCACCTGATCCGCCGGCAGCCCGCCGTCCGCCCGGTGGAGGGCGCGCGTGAGGCCCTGGACCTGGAGCACCAGCGCGCTGAGCGGCGTCCTCAGCTCGTGCGAGGCGACCGCCACGAAATCCTCGCGGATCTGCACGGCTTCGCGCGTCATCCGCAGCAGCCGGGCGTTCTCGAGGCAGAGCGCCGCGCGCTGCGCGACGTCGAGGGCGACCGCGAAGTCGGGCGGCTCGAAGCGCTCGCCCGGCTCGACCCACACCATGCTGAGCGCCCCGAGCACCTCGCCGCGCGTGACGAGCGGCACGCACAGGTAGCTGCTGGCGCCGATCTCCTGGATCACGGCGGGATCGTCGATGTCGAGCGCCACGGCGACGTCGCGCGGAGCGCACTCGACGCGCAGGTCGGGGCGGCCGGTCGTGAGCACCGCGCCGACGCCCTCCGCGGTCAAGGCGAGCTCCCGCGGGCCGAATCGTTCCACGAATCGTTCCACGAACCGCGCCCCGTCGCGGGCCCGATGCGCGGCCGCGAGCCTGCGCGCGCCGCCGTCCTCGCGCAGGTCGAGCACGCACCAGGTGCAGATGCGCTCCGCGGCGATGCGCACGAGGGCCGTCGCGACGCTGTGCTCGTCGAGCGACGCGGAGAACGAGCTCGACGCCTCCGCGAGGATCTCCGAGCGGCGCACCGCGGCCTCCGCCTCCGCGCGGGCCGCCCGCTCGCGCGTCAGGAGGTGCAGGCGCTCCTGCTCGTGGCGCTTGCCGTCGTCGATGTCCGTGAAGCTGCCGAGCCAGGCGACCACCCGCTTCCAGACGTCCCGCTCCGGCACCGCCCGGCACAGGTGCCACCGGTAAGCGCCGTGGATCGACCTGAGGCGACACTCGCCCTGAAAGGGCTCGCCCGACTCCAGGCAGCGCCGCCACTTGCTGACGAACTGGTTCAGATCGTTCGGGTGCACCGCGGCCTGCCAGCCCCAGCCGCGGAGCGCCTCGAACGCGAGCCCCGTGTACTCCAGCCAGCGCGAGCTCACGTAATCGATGCCGCCGTCGAGCTTCGCCGTGAAGACGCACTGCGGGATGGCGTCGGCCAGGTTCTGGTACCTCGCCTGCGCGGCGCGCCGGAGGTCCTCGACCTCGGCGTCGCGCCGCTGCTGCTCGGCCTGACGCAGGAGCTCCGCCTGCTCCTTGATCTGCTCGCCGCGCCGGTGGAGCTCGACGAACACGGCGACCTTCGCCTGGACGACCTCCGGCTCGAGCGGCTTCAGGAGGTAGTCGACGCCGCCCACGGCGTACGCCCTGTAAATGGCCGCGAGATCGTCCGTCGCCCCCGTCAGGAAGATGATCGGCGTGTGGCGCGACCGCTCCCGTTGCTTCACGAGCGAGGCGACCTCGAAGCCGTCGATGTCGGGCAGCCGCACGTCGAGCAGGATGACCGCGAAATCCTCGGACAGGATCCTGAGGAGCGCGTCCTTCCCGCTCGCGGCGGTCACGAGGCGGTAGCTCTCGTCGGCCAGGATCGCCCTGAGCGCCGTCAGGTTCTCCGGCTGATCGTCGACAAGGAGGATGCTGGTCGTCGCGGGCGCGGTGGACACGGTAGGGCTCCGTGGCTCAATCCGGCCGCACCCAGTGCAGGATCGTCGACATCAGCCGCCCCTCGTCCACCGGCTTGGCCACGAAATCGTTCAGGCCGGCGTCCAGGCACTTCTGTCGATCTTCCGGCATCGCCTTGGCCGTCACCGCGATGATCGGCAGCTCGTTGAAGCGGGGATCGCTCCGGATCTCCCGCGTCGCCTCGTAGCCGTCGAGCTCGGGCATCATGATGTCCATGAGGACAACATCGATGGACGAATCGGCGTCGCGCAAGATCTCGATACCGTGCCTCGCGTTCTCGGCCAGGACCACGTGCGCCCCGCGCCGCTCGAGCAGGCTCGTGATGGCGAAGACGTTGCGCGCGTCATCGTCGATGACAAGCACGCTGCGCCCGGCGAGCGCGACCGCGGAGGTGCCGTTCGTGAGGAGCGGCGCGACCGGCTCGGTCAGCTCGGCGCGCGCCGGCCTCGTCGCCTTCTGCTCCGTCCGCTCCGCCGGCAGGTACAGGGTGAACTTGCTGCCGAGCCCGGGCGTGCTGTTCAGCCAGATCTCGCCGCCGAGCAGGCTGGCCAGCTCCCGGCTGATCGTCAGGCCGAGCCCTGTGCCGCCGTAGGTGCGGCTGGTCGACGCGTCGGCCTGCTGGAACGCGTCGAAGATGAGCGTCTGCTTCTCCGCCGGGATGCCGATCCCCGTGTCGGTGACGGCGAACGCCAGGACGGTCTTCGCCTTGACGAGCGTCTCCCGCTTGAACGTGAGCGCCTTGCTGGCCACCTCGATCTCGAGCGAGATCCGCCCGGACGACGTGAACTTGAACGCGTTGGACAGCAGGTTCTTCAGGATCTGCTGGAGCCGCTGCAGATCCGTCATGATCCCCGCGGGGACGCCGGTCGCGACCCGGACCCAGAACTCGAGCTCCTTCTGCTCGGCGATCTGCCGGAAGCTCCGCTCGACGTACTCGGCCAGCTCGGAGAGCAGCACCCGCTGGGTCTTCACGTCGATCTTGCCGGCCTCGATCTTCGAGAGGTCGAGGATCTCGTTGATGAGCTGCAGGAGGTCCTGCCCCGCCGCGGCGATCGTCTTCGCGTACTCGACCTGCTTCGACGTGAGCGTGTGCTCCTCGTTGTCCGCGAGGATCCTGGCGAGGATGAGCAGGCTGTTCAGCGGGGTGCGCAGCTCGTGCGACATGTTCGCGAGGAACTCGGACTTGTACTTCGACGTGCGCGACAGCTCCCTCGCCTTCTCCTCCAGAGAGGCGCTGGCGCGCGCGATCTCGCGGTTCTTGATCTCGAGCTCCGACGCCTTCTCCTCCAGCTCCTGCGACCGCGAGCCGAGCTCGGTGTTGGACCTCTGGAGCTCCTGGAGCAGCTCCTCCGTCCTCATGCTGGCGCCGATCATGTTGAACACGACGCCGATCGACTGCGTGAGCTGCTCGAGGAACGTGAGGTGGATGGGCGTGAAGTTCTGGAAGCTCGCCAGCTCGATGACCGCCTTGAGGCCGCCCTCGAAGAGCACCGGCAGGACGCAGATGTTGCGCGGCGGCGCGTCGCCGAGGCCCGAGCTCACCCGGATGTAGTCGTCCGGGAGATCCGTGACGACGATGCTCTTCTTCTCCAGGCCGCACTGCCCGACGAGCCCCTCGCCCAGCGCGAACCGGTTGGAGATGCCCTTGCGCTTCTGGAACGCGTAGCTCGACGTGAGCTTGAGCGCCGGGTACTTCTCCTCCGACTCGAGCACATAGAAGGCCCCGTGCTGCGCCGACACGAGCGGCGTCACCTCGGACATGATGAGGCGAGAGAGCGCCTCGATCGTCCGCTGTCCGGCCATCATCCCGGAGAAGCGCGCCAGGTTCGTCTTCAGCCAGTCCTGCTCCTGGTTGGCGCGCGTCGTGTCCCGCAGGTTCGAGATCATCTGGTTGATGTTGTCCTTCAGCTGGAGGACCTCGCCCTGCGCCTCGACCGAGATGGCCCGCGTGAGGTCGCCCTTCGTCACGGCGGTCGCGACCTCGGCGATGGCGCGCACCTGCGTGGTGAGGTTGCCCGCGAGCTGGTTCACGTTGTCGGTGAGGTCCCTCCACGTGCCGGCCGCGCCGGGCACCTTGGCCTGGCCGCCGAGCTTGCCCTCGATGCCGACCTCGCGCGCGACCGTGGTCACCTGCTCGGCGAACACGCGGAGCGTGTAGGTCATGTCGTTGATGGTGTCTGCCAGCGACGCGATCTCGCCCTTGGCCTCCAGGGCGAGCTTCTGGCGGAGGTCGCCGTTCGCGACCGCGGTCACGACCTTGGCGATGCCGCGCACCTGCGAGGTGAGGTTCGAGGCCATGACGTTGACGTTCTCCGTCAGGTCCTTCCACGTGCCGGAGACCCCGGGCACCTGCGCCTGGCCGCCGAGCTTGCCCTCAGTGCCTACCTCGCGCGCGACGCGCGTCACCTCCGCGGCGAACGCGCGCAGCTGATCGACCATCTTGTTGATGGTGTCCTTCAGCTCGAGGATCTCCCCCTTCGCCTCGACCGTGATCTTCTGGGACAGGTCGCCGCTCGCGACCGCCTTCGTGACGAGGGCGATGTTGCGCACCTGGTTCGTCAGGTTGCCCGCGAGCTGGTTCACGTTGTCGGTGAGGTCCTTCCACGTGCCCGCGACGCCCGGCACCTGCGCCTGGCCGCCGAGCTTGCCGTCCGTGCCTACCTCGCGCGCGACGCGCGTCACCTCCGCGGCGAACGCGCGCAGCTGATCGACCATCTTGTTGATGGTGTCCTTCAGCTCGAGGATCTCCCCCTTCGCCTCGACCGCGATCTTCTGGGACAGGTCGCCGCTCGCGACCGCCTTCGTGACGAGGGCGATGTTGCGCACCTGGTTCGTCAGGTTGCCCGCGAGGACATTCACGTTGTCCGTGAGGTCCTTCCACGTCCCGCTGACGCCGCGCACCTCGGCCTGCGCGCCCAGCTTGCCCTCCGTGCCTACCTCGCGCGCGACGCGCGTCACCTCCGACGCGAACGCGCGCAGCTGCTCCACCATCTTGTTGATGGTGTCCTTCAGCTCGAGGATCTCCCCCTTCGCCTCGGCGGTGATCTTCTGAGAGAGATCGCCCTTGGCGACGGCCGTCGTGACGAGGGCGATGTTGCGCACCTGGTTCGTCAGGTTGCCCGCGAGCTGGTTCACGTTGTCGGTGAGGTCCTTCCACGTGCCCGCGACGCCCGGCACCTGCGCCTGGCCGCCGAGCTTGCCGTCCGTGCCTACCTCGCGCGCGACGCGCGTCACCTCTGCGGCGAACGTCCGGAGCTGCTCCACCATCTTGTTGATGGTGTTCTTCAGCTCGAGGATCTCCCCCTTCGCCTCGACCGTGATCTGCTTCGACAGGTCGCCGTTCGCCACCGCCGTCGTCACGACCGCGATGTTGCGCACCTGGTTGGTCAGGTTGCCCGCGAGGACATTCACGTTGTCCGTGAGGTCCTTCCACGTCCCGCTGACGCCGCGCACCTCGGCCTGCGCGCCCAGCTTGCCCTCCGTGCCTACCTCGCGCGCGACGCGCGTCACCTCCGACGCGAACGCGCGCAGCTGCTCCACCATCTTGTTGATGGTGTTCTTCAGCTCGAGGATCTCCCCCTTCGCCTCGACCGTGATCTGCTTCGACAGGTCGCCGTTCGCCACCGCCGTCGTCACGACCGCGATGTTGCGCACCTGGTTGGTCAGGTTGCCCGCGAGGACATTCACGTTGTCCGTGAGGTCCTTCCACGTCCCGCTGACGCCGCGCACCTCGGCCTGCGCGCCCAGCTTGCCCTCCGTGCCTACCTCGCGCGCGACGCGCGTCACCTCCGACGCGAACGCGCGCAGCTGCTCCACCATCTTGTTGATGGTGTTCTTCAGCTCGAGGATCTCCCCCTTCGCCTCGACCGTGATCTGCTTCGACAGGTCGCCGTTCGCCACCGCCGTCGTCACGACCGCGATGTTGCGCACCTGGTTGGTCAGGTTGCCCGCGAGGACATTCACGTTGTCCGTGAGGTCCTTCCACGTCCCGCTGACGCCCTGCACCTCCGCCTGCGCGCCCAGCTTGCCCTCGGTGCCTACCTCGCGCGCCACGCGCGTGATCTCCGAGCCGACGGTCTGCAGCTGCTGGACGACGTCGTTCACCTCATCGGCGATCTGACCGATCGTCCCCGGCACCTCGCCGATGCCGACGCGCGCGGAGAAGTTGCCGGCCTTCACCGCCTTGAGCACCTCCAGCACCGCCTGGAGCTGCATCTCCCGCACATCCAGGTGGCTGCCGTTGGCGCCGCGCTTGCGGGGCGGCGACTTCTTGCTCGCTCCGCTCCCGTGCTTGTCCTTCGAGGTCGCCGCGATGTTGTTCGATTGCATGACCACCTTCCCGACGACGTTAGCGCGCCTGGAGTGCTTGTTCTCGTTTCAGGTGTTCAGGCCTCGTCGACGCCGGGGGAGCTCGGCGTCATGAGACCCTGGAGTACCGCCGTTTCACGACTTGCCGCGGCGCAATACTTCTGCGACTTGCCGCTGGAGACGAGCATGCTCGATCTCGCGAGCGCGACGCTCGAGCGCGCGTCGCATGCGAGAGCTTAGCTCATCGGAGCGGAAAGGTTTGGAGAGGTAATCCGAGGCGCCGACGCGGAGGGCGCGCATCCCGGTCTCGACGGAGCCGAAGGCGGTGATCGCGATGATCGCCAGCGACGGATCGTGCTCCTTCGCCCGCGCGATCAGCTCGATGCCATCCATCCCCGGCATGCGGATGTCGGTGATCAGCAGGTCGAAGTTCCCCGACGGGAGCAGACCGAGGCCCGACATCGCATCGGCCACGTGCGTCGCTTGGTAGCCGTGGTCCTTGGCGATGTCAACGACGAACCGGCCGAGATCATCGTCGTCTTCGACAACCAACACGCTCGGTGAGCCCAGACTCATGCTTTCTGCCCTTCCTCTCTACCCCCTCTACTTGACTCCGAGCTCGCTTCCGCGCTCGCCGGTGAATCGGACACGGTCGCGGGCAAGGTGATCCGGAAGCGCGCCCCGCCTGTCGCCGAGGCGGCGGCCTCCACCGAGCCGCCAGCTTCCTCGACGATCCCACGGACGATCGCGAGCCCGAGCCCGCTCCCGGCCGCCTTCGTCGTGAAGAACGGGTCGAAGATCCGGTGCAGATCCCCGGCGGGGATCCCCGGCCCCGCGTCGGCGACCTCGAAGCACACGACGCTAGAGCCCGCTGGACCATCGCACTCGGGCAGGACGCTCACCACGAGCTCGCCGCCGCGGGATTGGGCCTCGACGGCGTTCAGGCACAGATTGAACACGACCTGAAACAGACGATCGGAGTCGAGGGCGACGCGCGCCCTCGCGGCGCCGCCGAGCGGGCACAGGACGCTCGGCTCGATGCCGCGCCTCCTGCACTCCGGGCCCAGGAAAGCGACCACATCGTCGATGACGCGCCGGAGATCGCTGTCCGCCTGCTGCGGTCTCGGCGGCCGAGCGAGGGAGACGAGGCGAGAGACGACGCGCGTGATCCGCTCGGATTGCCGCGCGATGGTCTCCAGCTCGGCGCGCAGGTGCGCTGGGCAGCCGGGCAGGTCGGCCGCGCGGCGCGCGCGGCCATGGATCACGTTCAGCGGCGATCCGATCTCGTGGCCGAGCGAGGTCGCCACCTGCCCCGCGGCGGCGAGCGCCTGCGCCTGCTGCAGCTTGCGCTCCCCGTTCACACGCGCCGCCTCCTCCCGCACCGCGCGCTCCCGCGCCTCGCGGAGAGAACAGGTCATCGTGTTGAAGGCGCTCGCCAGACGAGAGAGCTCCTCCGCGCCCCGCTCGGGCACGGCCGCGTCCAGATCGCCGCTCGCGACGCGCTCGGCCCCGGCGAGGATGGCCCGCGCGGGGAGCGCGACCGTGAAGCGCCCGACGAGCCCCGCGACGACCGCGCTGATCAGCAGCAGCACGACGCCGGTCACCGCGAGGCCGTGGTTCAACGTCCTCTCCAGCACCTCGACGTAATGACGATCGCGCACCAGGACGGCGACCAGGGGCTGATTGGCGCTGCTCGGCCGGATGTAAACCGTGCGGAGCAGCACGGATTGCTCGGCCAGGCTGCCGGCCTCCTCGATGTCGCCGCCTTCGAGGAACGCCTGGCGCGCGATCTGCTCGAGGCGCTCCGCTTCGCGCTCGACTCCCTTCGTGATGAAGATCGCCTCACCTTCCCTGGTGAACGCGGCGATGCCGAGGATGCGCTCGGCGCTCGCGAAGTCCTCTGCCCTCCGCCGGACGAGCGCGACGTCCCTGCGCTGCAGCGCGCTCTCGACGAACGCTTGAAGCAGGGTGGCGTAGTTGCGGAGCTCCGCCGTGGCCTCCTCCCGCAGGACCTGCTTGCGGTGCGCCGACGCGAAGATGCCATACAGCAGGATGGCCATCGCGATGGGGAGGACGAGAGACAACCAGAACTGGTGCGCGAGCCTCATCCCCCCCGGTCGGCGCTGGTGCTGCAATACCATACGGCGATCCACCGCGACCCTCAGGGGACGCCCTTGCATCAACGCTTCGCGTTATAACAGAACGCGTCTTCGTACTTGGCGAGCTCATCCGCGTCGTTCGGCGCGTGCCGCGTACTTTCGTACGCCTCACTCGCCGGCCTAACGGCTGAGCTCGTATCCCACGAATCGGCACCCCATTTTATCAGCCACCGAGATGCGAAGCCCTCGAATTACATCACCATTCCACCGGAGCGGCAAGCGCAACCTCGAGATCGATACGACCGCTCATCTCGCTACCTCGCCGCTACCTCGCCGCTACCTCGCCGCACGAGCGCTCGGCGTCAGGTATTGCCTGAGCGCTGCTCAGGAGCGAGCGGACTCCTTCGTGACATCCGTCACGCGATCTGCGTGGAGGCCACGCGGATGACGCCCGCGCGCGCTTCGCCGCCGGTCGTTACCGTGCCGCCCGCGCCGCGCGCGCGCCGCGCTTCGCCCCTCCGCCGCGCGCCGCGCTCACCGCGAGCCGCTCTCCCCACCGCGAGATCGCCTGCGCCACCTCGCCGAATCCCCGCCCGGCGTCGGTCAGCTCGTACTCCACGCGCACGGGGGGCCCCGGCAGGACGCGCCGCACCACGAGGCCCAGCGCCTCGAGCTCCTTCAGCCGGCTGGAGAGCATCCGATCGCTGATCGCGTCGAGCCGCTCGCCGATCTCGCCGAAGCGCAGCGCCCCCTCCTCGAGCGTCGCAATGATGAGCCCGTTCCAGGGCTTCGCGAGCACGTCCATCGCGACCTGAAACTTCTCGCAGAGGTGCTGGCACGCGTGCTTCATGTGTCGTCCCAGACACCAGCATGACCTGTTCACTTCCAAAAGGGAAGTGACTTGACATCGTGCAGTGCAGATTCATCATGCTCGCCGAACGGATGCCACTTCCCTTTCGGAAGCCACATCTTCTTTGCAAGGAGCATCGATCGTGACCACCGCCAAAGACCTGCTCTTCAGCCCCTTCGCGCTCGGCCCCGTCTCGCTGCCAAACCGCCTCGTGATGGCGCCGCTGACGCGCTGCCGCGCCGGCGAGGGCAACGTGCCGACCGAGCTCAACGCGCGGTACTACGAGCAGCGCTCCTCTGCGGGCTTCATCATCACCGAGGCGACGCAGGTCACCCCGGAGGGCGTGGGATATCTCCGCACGCCTGGCATCCACACGGACGCGCAGGTCGCCGGGTGGCGGCTCGTGACGGACGCGATCCACCGGGCGGGCGGGCGCGCCTTCCTCCAGCTCTGGCACGTCGGGCGGGCGTCGCACCCCTCGTTCCAGCCGAACCGGCAGGCGCCCGTCTCGTCCTCGGCCGTCGCGATCCGCAAGGGCCACGCGTACACGCCCGAGGGCCCGCAGCCGTACACCACCCCGCGCGCCCTGGAGACGGACGAGATCGCCGGCGTGGTCGCGCGGTTCGAGGACGGCGCGCGCCGGGCCAAGGCCGCCGGCTTCGATGGAGTCGAGATCCACGCGGCGAACGGCTACCTCATCGACCAGTTCCTCCGGAACGGCGTGAACCAGAGGACGGATCGGTACGGCGGCTCGGTCGAGAACCGGGCGCGGTTCCTGCTCGAGATCACCGAGGCCGTGACCGGGGTGTTCGGCGCCGACCGGGTCGGCGTGCGGGTCTCGCCGCTGGCCGACTTCAACGACATGAGCGACTCCGATCCGAGGGCGCTCTTCGGCCACGTCGCCGCCGAGCTCTCGGCGCGCAAGGTCGTCTATCTGCACGTCGTGGAGCCGCTCTCGGGGCAGGCGCTCGGCGCCGCGGAGCGGGTGACGCCCCTGCTCCGCGAGCGGTTCCGCGGCGCCCTCGTCGTGAACGGCGGCTACACGCTGGAGACCGCGGAGGAAGCGCTGCGGACCGGCGCGGCGGATCTCGTCTCCTTCGGCGCGCCGTTCCTGGCCAACCCCGATCTTCCGGAGCGCCTGTCGCGCCGCGCGCCGCTCAACACGCCCGACGTCGCGACCTTCTACTCCGAGGGCCCGCGCGGCTACATCGACTACCCGCGCCTCGGCGAGGCCGCGGCGGAGCGCGCCGGCGCCGCCGCACAGCCGGCCTGACGGCCTGACGGCCCGAGGGCCTGATCTCATGAGCCGATGGCCCGATCCGGGGGAGGCGGGCGGAGGCAGCGAGCAGCTCCCGCGCTGCCGCCCGTGATAGGCTTCCAGGCCGATGCCGGCCGCCCATCCGCTGCTCCCGAACGACGAGATCCCCACGTCGCCGCGCCCGGCGCGCTCGCCCGCGGAGGCGCCGTGAGCGCGGCCCCGGGCGACGTGAAGCGCATCGGGGCCGGCGAGCTCCGGGCGTTCATCCAGGACGCGGGAGAGCTCAAGAAGGGCACGCTGCTCTACGACGGCGGGCAGCTCCTGAACCTCGCGCGCTACGAGAACAAGCTGTTCTGCGACGCCAAGGGCTCCGGGGCCTCGCCTTACAAGGTCTCGCTCGTCTACAGCGACGCGCCGGCGCCGGCGTTCAAGGGGCGCTGCTCCTGCCCGGCGCGGACCTTCAACACCGCGTTCTGCAAGCACGCGGCGGCGCTGCTCGTCGCGTGGGCGCGCGCGCCCGAGTCGTTCGCCGTGAGCGAGGCGGCGCCGCCCGGCGCGCCGGGCGGGGACGCCGCGCGCAAGAGCGTGAAGAAGGGCAGCGCGAACGCGCAGGCCATGATGAAGTCCGGCGTCGAGCAGGTCGGCACGCTCGTGCGCGAGCTCGGCGTTTCCGGCGTCGCGACGATCGGGGGCGACCGCATCGAGCAGATGGAGAAGCTCGCCGAGGCGCTCCGGGAGAACCGCCTCCGGCGCCTCTCGGCGCGGACGCTCGACCTCGCCGCGCTGCTCCGCAGGCAGGCCGCGGGGGGCCGGCAGGCCAAAGGCGCTCCCCGGGGCGCGCTGCCGGCGGTCGCCTACGCGAACGTGATGGCCGATCTCCTGCTCACCGCCCGCAAGCTGGAGAAGCACCTCGCGGGCGAGCCGCTCGACGACCGCCACGTCGAGGAGCTCGTCGGCAAGACGTGGAAGGCGTCCGACAGGAAGCCCGCCGGGGACCTCACGCTCGTCGAGTACGCCTTCTCGACGCGGACGACGAGCGACGATTTCGTCATCCGGGAGAGCCGCTTCATCGACCTCGAGTCCGGCCGCCACTTCAGCGAGAAGCAGATCCTCCCGGTGTTCCTGGCGAAGCGGACCGAGCCGAAGCGGAGCTTCGCCGGCGAGGTGCTCGCCGGGGCGCGGGCGACCACCTACCCGGGCTACCCGCCGCTGCGCGTCGACTTCAGCGATCTCGGCGACAAGCGCCCGCTCGACGCCGGCGCCCTCGAGGCCGTGCTCGCGCGGGCGCTGCCCGACGTCGGCGCGGCGCTCGCGGCGCTCCAGGAGCACCGCAAGGACGTCTTCGCGCCCGACCTCGTGCCCGTTGCGGTGCTCACCGACACGCTCTTCGCGCGCGGCGCGCGGCTCTCGGCGGTCGACGACAAGGGGGAGGCGCTCCACCTGCCCGACGACCCGGCGCTCGAGGAGCGGCTCGCCGGCTCGCTCCGCGACGCGCGGCTCCGCGCGCTGCTCGGGGACGTCGGCATCGACGCCGCGCTGCCCACGCTGTGGCCGCTCGCCGCCGTCGTCGAGGGGCCGCTCGGCCTGGAGCTGCGCGCTGTCTTCGATCAGGGCCTCGCCGCGCGGGGCGGGCCGCTCGAGGGCTCCGCGTGGAACGCCGCCGCCCGCGAGGCGGGCGCCTCGCCCGCGGCCATCGCGCTCGGCGAGGTCCGCGAGGAGCTCGCCGAGGCGCTCGTCACGGGCCTGACCGGGCTCAGCGCGCGCGCGACGGACCCGCTGGCCGCGCGGCTGCGCGACCTCCGCCTCGAGAAGCAGGCCGCGCTGCTCCAGGCGCTGCCGCAGCGGCCCGAGCCGGCCGATCGGCTCGACGACTTCATCAAGCTCTACCAGGTGCTCGAGATGGCGCTCGTCCGCCTGGCCGGCGCGACGCAGATCGACCGCGCCTCGACCGAGCGCGTGCCGACCTACGAGAGCGTCGCGGTGGCGCGGCCCGACGAGACGCTCTCCCCGGACGAGGTGGCGCGTCGTCGCGCGGCGGGCGCGATGAACCGCTACGTCGCCGCGGTCCACCACGCGCGCTACTACGCGGCGCTGCCGGCGAGCGAGCTCGTGGCGAGCATCTTCCCGATCTGGGCGGACGGCACCGCGACGCCGACCATCGCGAGGACGTTCGGGCCGCTCGGGGCCGAGGCGATCGCCGCCGCGGAGAAGGCGCTCACGGTGAAGGCGGGCCGCGTGGCGAAGCTGACGGCGGTGCGGGTGCTGCAGGCGGTCGTGCTGCACGGCGGCCCGGCCCGCGCCGAGGCCACGGCGATGCTCCGCAAGGTCGAGGAGCACGCGAAGGACGCCGGCCTGCGGGCGCTCGCCCGCGACGCGCTCGACGTGATCGACGTCGCGCACGCCACGCAGCCGGCCGGGCCGGGGAACGACGCGGTGCGCGCGCGGCGCGCCGCGCGGCTCGGGCGCGTGCACGAGCTCGCGAAGACGCTGGGCGCCGCGCCGACCAAGGAGGAGCGGCTCGAGGCGCTGAAGGCGCTCTCCGAGCTGGGCGACCTCGCCGCGCTGCCGGCGCTCCGCCGCGCATTCTACGGGGACGTCGCCCGCGGCGTCCGCGAGGAGGCCGCCTACGCGCTGGCGCAGCTCGGCGACGTCGAGATGGTCGAGACCTTCGTCCGGATGCTGGCGAGCCGGAGCGAGAACGAGCAGGAGGCGAAGATCGCCGCGTACGCGCTCGGCTTCCTCGGCGACGTCCGCGGGCTGAGCGAGCTCCTCTCGGCCTACGCCGACGGCTACAAGCCCGGCATCGTGGCGGACGCGATCCGCGCGTTCGGCCCCGTGGCGCTCACGCCGCTCGTGGACCTCATCGAGGCCCGGCCGGAGCTCGCGAAGCGCGCGGCGGCGCTCGACGCGCTGAAGAAGATGGACGACGCCGCGGTGGCCGCCTGCCTCGTCGAGCGGATCGAGGCCCGGCGCGGCGACGCCGATCTCGCCGACAAGGCGCCGCTCTACCTGAAGCTCGCGGACGTGCACGCGCACAGCCGGCGCGAGGTCGCGACGGCGCTCATCGCGGCGCTCTCGAGCGCCCCGGGCAAGGAAGCGCAGGCGGCCGTCAAGGCGGCGCAGAAGGCGCTCGGCGTCGTCAAGCGCAGCAAGTAGCCGGACTTCCCCGGGCCGCCTCCGCTCAACGCGCGACGCGCACGGGGATCTCGGCGGACACCTTCTCGGCCGACGCTCCGACCGCGTGTGTGCGCGCGCCGCGCGGGGCGCTCCTCGTCACGACAAGAACCAGAAAGACGATGTGTTTCGCTACGGTAGCTCCACAAGTCTCCAGTACTTGTTGAGCGCCGCCATGAGCTCGACGAAGCTGAGGAACGTGACCGGCTTGACGAGATAGCCAGCGACGTTGAGGTTGTAGGCTCCCACCTTGTCGCGATCGTCGTTCGATGTGGTCAACACGACAACCGACGTGGCCCCGAGCTCTGGATCGGCCCGCAGCTCGCGCAGGAACTCGATCCCGTTCATCTTGGGCATGTTCAGGTCGAGCAGGATGAGGCGCCGCTCCACCGGGACGACGCCGCTGCGCAGCATCTCGAGGGCCTCGACGCCGTTCCCGGCGACCCAGAGGGGATTCGAGATGTTGTTCCGCTTGAACGCCCGGCGGACGTTCATCACGTCGACGTCGTCGTCTTCGACGAGGAGGATGTTCAAGAGTTTTTCTTCGACGTCCATTGTCTCCTAGCTTCTCATTGGCGAGACGGACGCGAACGTCAACTCCTGTCGAGGCGGCCGCGCCAGTCAGGTACGAGAGGGGCGGAGTCGATGCGCGCGGGTCGGTCAGCTCGCCCGGGGCCGCTGCCGCCAGAGCGTCATCAGCACCCGGCCGACCTGGACCACGCGACCGACACGCCCTTTCGGGCCGGTGTCCGCCGGACGGAACGGTTCGGTGCGGTAGCTCGCGCTCGGGGGCGGCGCCTCGCGGGGGGCGGCGGCGGCCTCGGCCGGGACCGCGGAGACGGACGCCGGTCCGAGGCGCTTGTCGAGGTGGACCTCGACCGCCTCGCCGACCAGGTTGCTCATGTCGCGATCGTTCTCGATGCAATGGAGCAGCAGCCGATCCGCGAGCGGATCGGGCAGGTAGACGGTGACCGCGCGCCGGGAGCGGCCGTCGTTCCCGAGGAGCACCGGCGGGCCGGCGTGCGGCTCGGAGGTGGTGGCGAGCGCCTGGGGCCCGGCGGCGGCGCTCGCCGCCTGCGGCGCCGCCGCCGCGGGCGGCTCGGCGTCTGGACGCGCCTCCTGCGCGCGCTCCTGCGGCGCCTCCGGCGCTCGCTCGCGGCGCGCCTCGACGGGCTTCTCGCCGTCTTGCGCGCGCTGTTCTGCGGCGGGCCTCGACTTCACGACGTCGTCTGCCGCTTTGCCGCCCTCGCCGCCCGCGACGAACGCGTCGGCCTTTTCAGGCGACGGCGGCTTTCGTAGCGAGACCGCGACTTGCTTTTTGGCCATGGTGAAGCTTCTCCAGTTCTTCGAGAAGGTGGGTGATCTCTCTGGCCGCGGCGTCCCGCGGTGCGTAGCCCGTCACCCCTTGCCCGCAGGCGAGGGACTCCTGGTAGGCGATGCGATAGCCGAGCTCCGTGGAGAGCACCGGCAAGCCCGACGTCTCGAGCACCGCGCGCGCCGATTTGCCGAGCGCCGTGCGGCCTTGCTTGCGTGTGATGAGGATGCAGCCCTTGAGCGCGCTCCGCAGCGCGGCGGCCTCGCGGAACACCTCGAGCGCTGCGGTGAGGGCCCAGGCGTCCGCGGCCGTGGGGCCGCAGGGGTAGATGGCGATGTCGGCGACCATCAGCGCCGATCGCGCGATCTCGCCGTGGCGCGGCGGGCAATCGATGACGGTGAGGTCGTACGCGGCGGCGACTTCCGGCAGCTGTCCCGGCTTGTGCATCGAGGCGCCCATGGCCATGACGGTCGGCGTATCGTGCCCCGCCTCGGCGGCCACGTCGCCCCACGTGCGGACGGTCCCCTGGGGATCGGCGTCGACGAGCAGCACACGCCGGCCGTTCGCCAGCGCGGCCACGGCGAGGCTCACGGCCGTGGTGCTCTTGCCGATCCCACCTTTCTGTCCGGTGAGCGCGATGATCATGATAGACCCCCCTAGCAGAACCTTCGCCGGGCGGTCCACTTTCTTGCAAGCGCCGACAGGGCTTCTACCGAGCCGTCCTGAGGGGAATTCCCGACGAGGACGTTGATTTCTCGGTCGTGTCGGCGGGTTGGCCGGCACATCGCAGGAGGTTGTTCAGCTCTCTATCCGGCGGGAACGTCCTCACCCGCGCGTCGCATAGCCGTCATGATGAGGATGCTCAGGGAAGAGGCGCCGCTCCCGCGCCGGCGAAGCGCGAGCGGCGCCTCCGGTGCGCCCGCCGCTTCGTCGGCGCGGAGGCGCGCGGCGCTGGCGGGCGAGCGGGCCGGAGCCATTGCCGGATCGCGGGGGCGATTGAATCGAAGGCGGCGGCGATGACGCTTTGGACGGTCGGCCTCGGAACGCCCCCGAGCGGCGCAAGGCTCACGCGGCGTTCGCCCTCCTGGCGTCGCAACCTCTACCGCGCGCGGCCGAGATTCCGCCACGATCGAGAGAGCGAGCGCACGCTCGTGCCCGCCGGCCTCATATCCAGCGCCTGGCGAGCTACAGGTTCTCCGGCTTGAAGAGCCTCCGGTAGCTGACATTGCGACCGGATACCATGAATACCCCGTCGCCGCGGTAGTGGACGGTCGTCGGATAGCGCGGCGATGTCGCGACGTGCGCCTTCACCACCTCGAAGACGAACAGGCTGAAGCGCTTGACGGCGCTCGTGTCGATCAGCTTGCACTCGAAGCTCGCATGACACTCGGCGATGAGGGGCGCGCCGACCTTCGTCGCCTCGACGGCGGTGAGCCCGAACTGCTCGAACTTGTCGACCTCGGATCCGTGGCTGTTCCCTATCCCGATGACGGCGCGCACGAGATCGACCGTGGGCACGTTGATCACGCACTCTTTGCTGCGCCGCACCATCTCATGGCTATCGTTCTGGTCCCAGATGAAGCACCCCACGAGGGACGGCTCCTGCATCATCACCATGTGCCAGCCCATCGTCATGATGTTTCGCTGGCCCTTGTGCGCAGAGCTCACCAGCACCACCGGACCCGGCTCCAGGAAGCGCCGGACGTCCGCGACCGGAAAATCTGCCTTCTTGTAGGTCTTCATGCGATCACCCGACGCGCGGAGGCACTGCGAGCAGTGCTGGGCCCCGACTGCCCGCACGGCCGGTCGGCAGCGGCCTGCTCGGCGCCAAAACGCATTGTGCCATGCACATCGCCGGCAGCAACGTCGGATACCGGCGCGCGAGCGGCGTCAGAGCACCTGTTTGATCAGCTTCAGCGGGCTCAACCGGTCCCAGACGTCCGCCTCGCGAAAGCTCGGCCGCGCCTTGACGGCCTTCGCATACCGGGCGAGGCGTGCTCGCCTGGCGATCTCGACGTCGAGGCGCACGAAGCCCATCCGCGCGAGGAACACGGTCCACACCACGTCCGCGGGCCCATGACCACCGGGGAGGAGCGACTCGCGTCCATCCGCGAGCGCATCATCGAGCGCGTCCAGGAGCTCGAACGCCGCGCGCTTGCGCTCGCCGAACATCGCCACCACGCTCCCTGGGTCGAACGTCTTGATGCGCCCGGCGAACACATCGGCGCGCCGCGCGTAGACGTCCGCGAGGTCCGCGTGCTCGGTCGCGAGCTGGCGCAGGCGCTTCTCCGTTGCCACGAGCGTCCTTCGCACGGCCGGTCGCGCGAGCGGGTTCCACGAGAGCAGCCACCCGAACGTGAGCTCCTCGATGGGGAAGGCGTAGTGGCGGTCGAGCCAGCCCCGCGTCGCGTCGTCGAGCGCGGCCTCGGTCGTGCCGAACGCGAACAGGAGGATGTCGCGGCTCTGCGAGAGCACGCGGCCGTCGACCTGCAGCGTCGGCACGGTCAGGTTCGGGTTGAGGCGCGCGTAGTCCGGCGCGAGCTGCTGCGCCCTGCGGTGGATGTCGACGCTCACCGATTCGAAGGGGACGCCGCGCTCGACCAGCGCGAGGCGCGCAATCATGGAGTAGTACGACGAGGCAGCGTGATGGAGGCGGAGGCGTGCGGGGTTCGCAGGAGCGCTCATCGAGCCGAAGCGTACCACCGCCGGGCCCAGCAGGTGCCTGGCCAGACGGCGATCTGCTCGGCTGGGCCTCGCTGTCGGAGGGCGACGCGAGCCGCGCGCGTGTCGTCGCGCTGGCTGGATCAGAGGCGGCTTCCGCGAATCGGGCGCAACGAAGGGTCGGGCGACGCTGGAAGACCGCAGCTCATCGTTCAGGAAATGCTGCGTGCTCGACGAGCTGCGCTGCCAGCTTGGCCCATGGCGGACGCTGGCCGGTGAACAGGGCGTCCGTCGGGGAAAAGGACGCGGAATCGTCCAAGCTGCCCACGTAGATGGTGACCATATCGGGTGCCGACTCAGGAGTACCAAACAGCAGGCTGCCGCACTCGGAACAGAAGTTGCGGACAGCCGGCAGGCCGCTGCCGCCCCGTACGCTCGACTGCTTCACGGGTCCAGAATAGCTGAACGATGTCTTGGGGACGCCCAAGACAGGGACACCGCCACTGCCCGATGCGCGCTGACAGTCGCGGCAGTGGCAGATGACGGAGAACAGGGTAGGCCCCTGTGAGTTGTACTGGACTGCGCCGCAAAGACAGTGCCCGGTGAGCATGGATTCCTCTACTGTTCGTCGCTTCGCGTGGTGCGGTGGTGCTGCCCAACACCCTACCGCAACCTGACGGCGGCCGCCCGCCCCATGCGTGCCTCGAAGGGCTCGACCCCACGGAGCGGCCCAGGTTGGCGGCGGCACATGGGGACGACCCCGCCGGAGCCCGCGGGGCGGCCCCAGGTTGGGCGGGGGCCGCCTGCACACCCGCCGGCGAAGCACATCCGCTCCCTGTCCCTGCGCGCGCCCGCGCGCCGCTCGCAGCAACCCGCCCGGCGCCGCCGGTCGGACCACGCCCGCCTGCGGAAGTCCGCATTTGCGTCCCAACGAAGTTCATCTCACAAGCTCAGCTCACCAATCGTCCTCCCTGCCGGACTCCTGTCGGTCGTCCTCGACACCGACGGCCGGCCCCGTTTACCTTGGACGAAAGATGATGAGCACAGGGACTGCTCCCGGAGCCCCGGGCCTCGCCGCGAGTTATATGAGGGCTGTCCGCAGCGCGCCTTTCGCGGTGATCGAGTGCGCGGGGAACCTCGACGAGCTCGTGGTCGCCGAGTGGAACGCCGAGGCAGAACGCATCTTTGGATATACCGCTGACGAAGCGGTGGGCCGCCGACTCGCGGACACGATCGTGAGCGAGCTGGACGCCGAGACCTTCGGGCGTTCGCTCGGGCAGGAGAGCGCCCCGCGCCGCTACACCCACGCCCGCAAGGACGGGCGCGCCGTCGTGTGCGAGTGGCGGTACGCGCCCGTGCTCGACGACGGCGGCGATCCGATTCGGGTGCTCTGCTTCGGGCAGGATGTCACGGAGCAGGTCGAGGCCGTCGAGAAGTTCAAAGAGGGCGACATGATCCTCCGGGCCATCCTCGGCACCGTGGATGCGGCCGTGACCCGGATGGATCGGGATGGATTCTGCACCTTTCACGAGGGCAAGACGCTCCAGTCCCTCGGCCTCCGATCGGGCCAGTTCGTCGGATTGAACGTGTTCGACGCCCCCCCCGCGCCGATGGACATGGAGCCGATGCGAAGGGCTGTACGGGGCGAGTTCGTCCGCACCCGCGTCGAGGCGTTCGGGATGGCCTGGGAGACGTGGCTCGTCCCGCTGACCGACGAGCGCGGGGAGCGCAACGGCGCGGTCAGCTTCACGCTCGACGCCACCGAGGCGAAGGTCAGGGAAGACGAGCTGAAGGCGCGGCTCGACCTCATCGAGCGCCAGCAACAGGTGATCCGCGATCTGTCGACGCCCATCATCGAGGTCTGGGACAGCGTGCTGACCCTCCCGATGGTGGGCGTCGTCGACAGCAGGAGAGCCGCCGACGTGATGGACGACCTCCTGGCCGCCATCGTGGACAAGCGGGCCCGCTTCGCGATCCTGGACCTCACCGGCGTCGAGATCGTCGACACGAAGACAGCGAGTTATCTCATCGAGCTCATCCGCGCCATCCGGCTCCTGGGCGCCGAGGGGGTCATCACGGGCATCCGGCCCAACGTGGCGCAGACGATGGTCTCCCTCGGGCTCGATCTGTCGGGCATCGCGACCGTCGGAAATCTCCGCGCGGGCCTGAAGCTCTGCATGCGGCGCGTGGCAGCGGACGGCGCGGCGCCGCCCGGAGCGCCGCCGCGCGCCCCCGGGGGCGCAGCGCCGAGGCTCCCGGGAAGCGACGGGCGCTGAGGTCCAGCACACGAGGCTGGCCTCGGAGGTCGGGGAGATCGCGGTGGCCCGCCGAAGTTCACCTTTGCGTCGGCAATCCCAGGCCCGTAAGGAACGGCGGACAGGCACCGCGCGCGCGGCGCCGTGGAGACGCCGATCGTGACCACCCACCCCCGCAGCCCCACGAGCGCCGGCCAGCGCCCCGGGAGCCCTCGCCCCGCCGAGCGCCCCCTCGTCGCCCGCCGCCCCCTCCTCGTCGCTCGCCGCGCCGCCCTGGCGCTCACCCTCGCGCTCGCCGCCGCCGCGCCCGCCGCGTGTGCCCCTCGGGGCGCCGCATCGCCGCTCCCCGCCGACGCGCCGCTCCCGTCCGCGTTCTCCGCCGCGCTGGAGGCCGAGATCACGAGCTCCGCCGCCGCCGCGCCGTACCTCGACGCCCTCGACCGCGCCGTCGACGCGCCGAGCGAAGGCGGCGCCCTCGCCACCGTGATCGCGTCCCTCGACGCGCTCGTCTTCGGCGCCGGCACCGCGGGCGGCCCCGACCCCGACGCCGCGGCCATCGCCTTCCGCTCGCGCGAGGCGCTCCCCGAGGTCGCCCGCCGGCTCCAGCGCGCCTGGGCGTTCGCGGACGTCTCCGGCCGCGGCGCGCCGGAGATGCCGTTCGTGCGCGGCGCCCTCGCGAGCGCCCTCCACCGCATCGCCCTCTTCGTCGGCGACGAGGCCGCGGCGGCGACCTGGGGCGCGCGCCGCGGCTGCGCGGGCGAGGCCGCCATCGTCGGCCCGCTCGACGCGGCGCCCCTCCACGGCCTCGCCCGGCCGTCCCCCGTGAGCTCCGCGCCGGGCGCGCCGCTCGCGAGGGCCTACCCGGGGCTCGCGCCGTTCGCGCAGAGCGCCTCGCCCATCGTCGTCCGCGCCGACGCGTGCGCCATCGACATCGACGCGGTGAGCGCCCTCCAGGGGACGCGCGCCGTGGTCGTCGACCTCCACAACCCGATCGCGCAGCGGGTGAGCCTCGCGCTCGCCTCGTCGTCCGCCGCCGTGCTCGAGGTGGGCGGCGTTCCCGCCCTCCACCGCGACTACGCGGCGGGCGGCGCGCAGGTCACGCGCTTCGCGACGGTCGAGGCCCAGCCGGGGACGCTGCGCGTCGTCGTGCGCGTGGCGCAGAAGGGCGACGGCGACGCCATCGAGCTCACCGCGTGGGGCGAGAACGGCCTGCCGCTCCGCGCCCGCGCGCCGCGCCCCGGCGCCGCCGCGACCGCGTCCGCGTCGCGGCCCGCCGCCGTGAGCCTTGCGCCGGCCGCGGCGTCGAGCGGCGCCGCCGGCCAGCGCCCCGGCGCGGCGAGCATCGAGGTCGCTGCCGCGGCCCTGCTGGCCCTCGGCGACGCGCGCGCGGCCGAGCACCTCCTCGATCCGGACGGCGACGGCCGCCTCCACCAGAGCGACGCGCGCTCGCCGCGCCTCGACCTGCTCTACGCGAGGGCCATCCGCCGCGTGGGCGATCTGCCCGAGGCCGAGGTCGTCGAGCGCACCCGCGCCGCCGTCGATCGCGTGCTCGCCGCGTGGCCCGCGTCGTGGGAGGCGCGCCTCTACAAGGCGGAGCTCGCCGAGCGCCGCGGCGGCCGGGGCGAGGGCACCATGGACGCCCTCCGCGAGCTCGGCGTCCGGGTCGCGCCCCCCGGACCGACCGGCCCGAGCGCGCCCGCCGTCGCCGACGCCGATCGCATGGTCCTCGCGGAGCTCGCGGCGGTCGCCCACCGCGCGAACGTCACCGACGTCACCGAGGCCGCCTACGCGAAGCTCGCCGCCGCGGCGCCCGGCTCGACGCTGCTCGCCGTCGTCGACGACCGCATCCACGGCCGCGCCGGCGTCGACGCGGTGAAGGCCGCCTGCGAGGGCGGGCTCGATCGCTCGAGCGCCGCGTGCCTCGGCGCGCTCCTCGGCGCGAGCGATCGCGACGCGGTCCTCGCCGAGATCAAGCGGCTGCGCCGGCTCCGCCGCGCGCCCGACGCCCTGCGCGACGTCGAGCTCCGCGAGCGCGTCGCCCGCGGCGACCTGCGCGGCGCGCTCGCGGTCTACGACGCGATGCCGCCGGGGCAACGGGCGATGCTCGAGGCGCTCGGCCTCGCCGCCGGCCGCGGCGACGCCCGCGCCGTCCGGGGCCGCCTCGCCCGCGACCGCACGACGGCGCGCGACACCCCCGCCGGGATCGGCCCCATCACCCGCGCCCTCGGCCTCGCGCCGGATCCGGCGCCGGCGCTCGAGGCCGAGGGCCGCAAGCTCGTGCTGGAGGACCAGCAGAAGGCGTTCCTCCCCGGCGCCGCGACCGCGGTGCTCCGCCACGTCGAGCGGTTCACGATCTCGCCCGACGGGCTCGTCCACTACGTCACGTACGACCTCCGCCGCGTCTCCGGCACCACGGACGTCGCCCAAGGCACGGCCACGTACGGCCCGCTCATCGAGGGCCGCGCCATGCCGCGCCTCCTGCGCCGCCGCATCCACAAGCGCGACGGCCGCATCCTCGCGCCCGACGCGGCCTCGAACGCCGCGCAGGACCAGAGCGACCTCTCTCAGCTCGAGCAGGGCGACTACGTCGAGCAGGTCACCGAGGGTTACGCGCTGCCGGGCGACGGCGGCCAGCTCGTGATCGACACGTGGGACCTGCTCCCCGAGCGCACGAGCGTCCGCGAGGCGACGATCGAGGTCAGCCGCCCGACGTCGCTCCCGCTCGCGCTCTGGTCGCACCCGCTGCTCGGCGCCGCGGAGCAGCGCGCCGAGGGCGCCTCCACGGTCAGCGTCTGGCGCATCAAGGATCAGCCGCCGCGGCGCATGGAGGACGGCGTGCCTCGCGTGGAGATGGGCGTCGGCGTCAGCCTGGGGACGCAGACCTGGGACCACGTGGCCGCGGCGCTCGACGAGAACATCCGCGCGCTCGAGGACCGCGATCCCACCATGACCCGCTGGGCGCGGGAGGCCGCGGGCGCCGACAGGACGCCGTCGCCCGCGCTGCTCGAGCGCGTCGTCGCGGCCGCGGGCAAGGCGGTGAAGGTCGCCGGCGGCGCCGAGCTCTCGGACATGGCGGCGCTCCTCGGCGGCGGCCCGCAGCGCACGACGGCGCGCGCGATGATCGAGCTCGGCCAGGGCAGCCGGTCGTGGGTCGTCTACCGCGCGCTGCGCGAGCTCGGCGTGCGCGCCGATCTCGCGATCGCCGAGACCGAGCCGTTCAGCTCGTCGGCGGACTTCCCGCCGCACGCGGGCCGCTTCCGCCACCCGCTCGTGATCGCCCGCCTTCCGGGCGGCGACGTGTGGATCGACGCCGACGTCGAGGGCCCGCCGCTGCCCCCCGGCCGCATCAGCCCCGAGCTGCGCGGCCGCGCCGCCATGCTGCCGAGCGGCGAGCTCGTCACCGTGGCCGGGACGAGCGGCGAGACCGGCGACGAGGTCGACCTGCGCCTGACGGTCGACGCGCAGGGGAACGCCACGGGAACGTTCACGATCCTCCTGCACGGCCGCGCGGCGCAGGCGCTCTCGGAGGCGTTCGAGACCGTGGTCGGCACCGCGCGGCGCGAGATGCTCCGGGGCGTCGTGCTCGGCTGGCTCCCGTGGGCCGACGTCGAGGACGTTGTCGTCTCCTCGACGGAGGGCTCGTGGGAGGTCGCGCTCCGCGCCGCCGTGACGATCCACGGCTTCGCGCAGCCGGCGGGCAAGGACGCCGCGGCGTGGACGCTGCCGGGGCTCGAGCCGGTGCACCTCGTGTTCCCGCGCGCGTACACGAGCACGCTCGGCGCCTCGTACGCCTCGCGGGGGGCCCGCAAGAGCGCGCTCGCGATCGAGACCGCGCTCCAGTACCACGTGCGCCGCAGGATCGAGCTGCCCGAGGGCTACGCTGTCGCGCGCGCGCCCGAGGGCGTGCGCGTCGAGCACGCGGGCCTCGCGGCGTCGCGCAAGGGCAGCTACGGCGCGGCGATCGAGGAGGACTTCGCGCTGAGCTTGCCGACGGGGACCGTGTCGATCGACGAGTACAAGGCGTTCGTCGAGCGGGTGCAGGCGGTCGACAGCGGCTTCATGGCGGGCATCCGGGTGGCGCGGCCGGCGGCGCCCGCGCGGCAGGCCGCCGGCGCGCAGGGGCCGGGCGCTGTCCGCGGCGGGGCGAGGCCGCAGGCGCCGGAGAAGAAGCCGTGAGCCTCGACGTCCGCGAGTCGGTCCCGCTGGCCCCGCTCACGACGCTCGGCGTGGGCGGGCCTGCGCGCTATTTCGCCGAGGCCGCCGATGAGGCCGCGGTGGTCGACGCGTTCCGCTTCGCCGAGGCCCGCGGCGTGCCGCTCTTCGTGCTGGGCGGCGGCTCGAACCTGCTGGTCGCGGACCGGGGCGTCGACGCGCTGGTGCTGCGCGTGCGCGTCCGCGGGATCGAGCTGCTGCGCGGGCGCGCGGAGGCCGGCGGCGGCGCGGAGACCGACGGCGGCGCGGAGGCCGGGCGCGCCCTCGTGCGCGCGGGGGCGGGCGAGGCGTGGGACGATCTCGTCGCGCGCTCGGTCGCCGAAGGCTGGGCGGGTATCGAGTGCCTGTCGGGCATCCCGGGCGACGTCGGCGCGACGCCGATCCAGAACGTGGGCGCGTACGGCCAGGAGGTCGCGGAGACGATCGTCGAGGTCCGGGCGATCGACCGCGCGACGGGGGCGGCCGTGGTCCTCTCCGGTGCGGACTGCGGCTTCGGCTACCGCGACAGCCGGTTCAAGCGCGCGTGGCGCGGGCGGTACGTCATCACGGCCGTCACGTTCGCGCTGCGCCCGGGGGGCGCCGCGACGGTGCGCTACCCCGAGCTCCAGCGGGCGCTCGCCGTACCCGCGGGGGGCGCCGCGCCGCCGCTCGGCGAGGTGCGCCGCACGGTGATCGCGCTCCGCCGCGGCAAGTCGATGGTGCTCGATCCGGCGGACGAGAACGGCCGGAGCGCGGGGTCGTTCTTCATGAACCCGACGCTCGCACCCGACGCCGCGGCGGCCGTCATCACGCGCATCGAGGCGGCGGGCGTGCTCGCGCCCGGCGAGGCGATCCCGCGGTATCCGGCGGACGGCGGCCGGGTGAAGCTGTCCGCGGCCTGGCTGATCGAGCGCGCCGGCTTCACGAAGGGGACGCGCCACGGCGCCGCGGGCATCTCGACGCGCCACACGCTCGCGCTTGTGAACCGCGGCGGCGCCACGGCGGAGGAGCTGCTCGGCCTCGCGCGGCGCGTGCGGCGAGGCGTGCTCGATCGGTTCGGCGTGGCGCTCTCGGCCGAGCCGGATCTGGTGGGGTTTGCGCCCGGCGAGATCGCCGATCTCGTCAGCGCCGCCCACCTGTAAGAGGGGCCCCGGGCGGCCGAGGCCCCCTGCTCGACAGCTCACCGCCCGGCGTCGTGGAGCATTCCCTTGATCGCCCAGCCGCTGTCGACCTGGCGCGGGTACAGGTCGCCGACGAAGTGCGCGCCGTGCATCAGCCAGATGGAGACCTGGCCGTTCGTGTGCCGCCAGACGATGTCGTCGCGGCGATCGTGATCGAAGTCGCCGACGCCCTGCACCTGCCATGCGAGGTCGCCGGGCCCGTGCGCGTTGTTGTACGAGGGCGAGTCGAAGCCCTGCTCGCCGCCGAACCAGATGGCGAGCTGGCCATTGGCGTCCCGCCACAGGATGTCCGAGCGCAGGTTGCCGTCGAAGTCGCCGATGGCCTGCACCTTCCAGAAGAGGCTCGGGTCCTGGCCGCCGGGGTAGGCCTCGCCCACCCGCGTCCCGCCCGACATGAACCAGATGGCGACCTGACCGTTCGTGTTTCGCCACAGGATATCCGAGCGCGCATCGCCGTCGAAGTCGCCGATGCCCTGCACCTTCCACGAGTTGTCGACCGGCGCGGGTTGGTTGTTGTAGCCGGGATAGGCGGCCTGGGCGGCGTCGCCCTTGAACCAGATGGCGAGCTGGCCGTTGGCGTCGCGCCACAGGACGTCCGAGCGCCCATCGCCGTCGAAATCCCCGACGCCAGCCACCTTCCAGAAGAGGCTCGGGTCCTGGTCGCCGGGGTAGGCCTGACCGACGACGGCTCCGCCATCCATGAACCAGATGGCGATCTGACCATTGGCGTGTCGCCAGAGCACGTCGCTCTGGCCGTCGCCGTCGAAGTCTCCGGAGCCCTGGATCTTCCAGGAGAGGCTCGGATCCTGCCCGCCGGGGTAGGCCTCGCCGACGATGTCGCCGCCGTCCATGAACCAGATGGCGACCTGGCCATTGGTGTGCCGCCACAGCAGGTTGGTGCTGGCCGAGCAGTCGCACGTGTCGCCGCGGCCGCTGCACTGGTTCGAGGATGACGACGGGCACATGTGCGACTTGATCCAGTCGAACTCGGAGCCCGTCGTGACCCCCTTGCTGACCCAGCCATGGCTCACCGTCCACGTGTGCATCGAGTGGACGGCGTAGAGCCGGCTCGCCTCGACGTTCAAGACGGCCCCGCCCGAGTCGCCGCTGCAAAAGGCCTGGTCGTTGAAGCGCAGGATGTCGTGGCCGTCCTCGTACCCGCCGACCACGGCGGCGTCGAAGTTCAGCGTGCCGAAGGGGGTGCTGCAGTCGGCGCCCGTGCGCCCGAAGCCGGCGATCGTGACGCGCGATCCCTCGGCGGGGTAATCGTTGGCCACGACGAAGGGCTTCACGTGCGCCGGCGCGACGCCATTCAGCTTGATGACCGCGACGTCATGCTCGATCTGCCTCTCGGTCCAGGAGGGATTGTAGTCCGGCTGGATCTCGGCCACGCCGCTCAGCACGCGCGGGCGCGCGCCCGGCGTGGCCGGGTCGGGGCGAAAGGTCACCGTCGCGTCCGTGGAGCAGGCGTTGTCGCCGACGTAGCCCTCCTCGCAGAAGCAATGCGCGGCGGTGAGGACCGTGTCCGCAGCGATGACCATGCCCGAGCAGCTCCCCTGCGAGGTCGACACCTTCACCATCGCGAGCAGATCGCCGGGCCCCGCCGGCGTCGGATCGACGATCGGCAATGCGACCTGGGCCGTCTCATCGAAGTCGCCCGTCTCGCCGGGGTCGGCCGCGCAGGCGGCCAGCGGCAGCGCCAGCAAGGGACACAGCCAGCGCCGTCGACGAACATGCTTTTGGGTCATCGGTTCAATCCTCATTCCGCTACCCTCCTTTTCGCTTCGCCCGCCGCAGTGGCGCGCGAAGGGGACATGCATCGCTTGCTCTGGCGCGCGCTCGCGCCCTCGGTCGTCGGAGGGCGTTCAGCGGGCCTCGTCAGCGACGCTTCGCTCTTCAGCTCTTCAGCTCTGCAGCTCTTCAGCCTTCAGCCTTCAGCCTTCAGCCTTCAGCCTTCAGCCTTCAGCAACGCACGTGCCGGGTCGGTGCGGCGCTCGCCCCCGCGGATCGTCGACGCGCATGGGCGGGAGACACGCTTCTTCCGACCCGTTCGCGAGCCCGTCGTCTCGAGCGAACTGTCGCCCCGGGAGGACCAGGTGTCTCCTCGACAGAGACAGGGGTCCAGCGGCGGGGGCGCGACCCCGGGCTCCCCGGCCGAGCCATCCGTAAGCGCGATCACCTCCCCGGGACCGGAGGGCGCGCGCCGCGCCGGCGCTGCGCCTCCGCTCGCTGCGATCGAGCGGCGACTTCGAAGCCTACCGGGCGTTCCACCTGCAGCAGGAGCATGACCGAACGCACCGTGCACGTTATGCAGGGGGCGATGTCCCCTCACCGCTGCCGCCGCCTCGACCCAAGCTGCGCCGAGCGAAATGAGCAAAACGCCCTCGCTCCAGAAGAGCCGCCCCCAAAGCTAATCCGGACCCCCACGGTCAACGCCCATGGGCGCCGAGGCGGCCCCAGTCGTAGACCACATCGTTGATGCCCAACCTCCGACACATCTCCCCAGCACGGTTTCAGGCGAGAAGGTTCATGCAATCAAACAAGCATTTATTCTTGACTGAATTACGCGCCCTGAGCTCCGAGCTTGAAGAGCTTCGCCAGGAAGCCGGCCGTTGCGGCAATTTCGATCCCTTGGAAAAGAAGCTGGGCTCCGTTCGCCAGTTCGTCATGGATGCGGAGAACGCCTCGTGCTGGCGGCGCTGGGAAGGCGATCTCAAGCTTCTCCACGAGGCCACGATGCTTCGCGATGTCCTGGATCGCGCTCTCTGCGACCTGGAAAAGGGCCATTCCCGCCACCTTTGCCAGAGACCGACAGAGGGAACCTTGCCTTTGGAAGCCTATCTGGATGCGACTTACACGGAGTTTCGAAAGTCGTTCCGGGCGGAGTTGGCGGCCTCCGGGATAGGCCCAAAATCGAGGATTGTCTTCATAGGGGCCGGGGCGCTGCCCGTCACGGCCCTGCTCTTCGCCCGGGAAAGTGAGGCGGAGTTGCTGTGTCACGATATCGATCCTGAAGCGACCCGCCTCGCGAAGAAGCTTGTCATGCATCAGGGTCTGGCGGAGCGGATCCGGTGTAGCTGCCGTCCGCTCGAAACGATCCCTTGGGTCAGACAGGCGAGCCATTTCATCATCGCCGCGCTGGTCAAGGAGAAGGCCACCGTTCTTCGGCAACTAGGCGGCCAGATGCACGGGCAGGCGAAGATCATCCTTCGCTACGGCAACGGCATCAAATCGCTCTGCAACTATCCGTTCGAGAAGGAGCTTTCCGGGTCCTGGCACGTCACCCCGCTCATCCATGCCGGTGCCGTCTATGACGCCGTGCTTCTTGAGCGACACGCTGGAAGCGAGGCGGGCGTGGTTGCCGCCGTCGACCAGAAGCAGGGTGTGCCGTGAAGCTCCTACTGGCGACCTGCGCAAAGATCCCTCCCGAGGCAATCGGATGCGATCTGGCGCTCAAGCAGGCCCTGGAACATCGGGGCGTGGAAACCGTCTTGCGTCCCTGGGACCAGATCGAACCGCAGGAGGAAGCAAGAGGCCACGCGGCGGGCGTGGTGGTCCGCTCCGTATGGGACTACACGGAACAGAGTGAGAAATTCTTCCGATGGCTCCACGGCTTGCGGGACGAGGCGATTCCCGTGATCAATGAAATCGACCTGCTGCTGTGGAACTCGAACAAGCGGTACTTGCTGGACCTCATCGCCCACGGAGTACCCTGCCCGGTCACGCGCATCTTCGATCAAGATCCAGATATAGAAACCACGGCGTCCGAAATTCCTGGAGATCGGCTCGTCTTGAAGCCCTGCATCGGGGAGAGCGGCGTGGGCGTGACCCTCGTCGAGCGCCACCAGGTGGCTGCGCAGGCCGAGGCCCTGCGCGCCGAAACGGGTCGGAACGATCTCTTGCTCCAGGAATTCATGCCGGAAATCCGCGAAGGCGAATTGTCACTCGTGTTCATCGACGGATATTTCGCCCATGGCGTGAGGAAGCGTCCCAACCCCGACGATTTTCGGGTGAACGGGCGTTACCGCCCGCTCGCTCCGGTGTCCGTCGTCCCCGAGAAGGAGCATGTGGCGGCCGCGGAGGAGGTCTTGCGGCATGTCCCTGGTCGTCCCGTTTACGCGCGGATCGACGGCATCCTGCGCGGTGGCCAGTTTGTCCTGATGGAGATTGAGGTCATCGATCCCGCGCTGTATCTCCACATGGCCCCCGCGTCGGCAAATGCGCTCGCGGACGCCATCGTGGCGGCAATACGTCCTAGCTGAGCCGCGGCAGGTCCTTGTAGCGCGAATCGATCTCGCCGAGGACTTCGCGGATGACGTTCATGATCATGCGGATGTCCGATTCGACCAGATCGCCCATGACACCGATGCGGAACGTCCCGGCGGCGGTCAGCCGTCCCGGGAAGATGGTGATCCCGCGCCGCTCCAGCGCTTCGTAGAAGGGCCGGAAGTCATGCGCGAACGGCTCGGGAACATGGAAGGTCGCGATGATGGGGATGGCCACCTCGTCGGGGATCAAGGTCCGGAATCCCCACTGGCGGAAGCCGTCGATCAGGATGCGCCAATTGCGCCGGTAACGTGCCCCGCGGGCGGCCACGCCGCCTTCCCGCCGGTGTCGTTCGCAGGCCCTGGCCAGGGCCGCGACGACGTGGGTTGGGGGCGTCCAGCGCCAGGTGCCGCTCTTTTCCATCGTGCTCCACTGGGCATGGAGATCGAGCGAAGGCGACATGGACCTGCCCGCCGAGGCGGCCAGGGCGCCTTTGTCGACGAGGACGAGGCCGATGCCCGGGACGCTCTCCAGGCACTTGTTGGGAGAGATGATGAGCGCCTCGAGATCGAGCGTGGCCACGTCGATGGGAAAGCCGCCGAAGGAAGCGACGGCATCGATGATGAGGCGCTTGCCCCTGCACCGGGCCACTTCCGCTACCATCTCGACCGGATTGAGCACGCCGGTGCCGGTCTCCGCGTGGCACATGGCGATGTGCGTGATGGAGGGGTCGGCGTCGAGGGCTCTCTCGAGATCGTCGCGCGTTGGTAGCGGCAGCATCGGAAGGTCGAGGGTCGTGACCTTGAGGCGAATGCCCTCGGCGATTTCCCTGAGCCGGCTTCCGTAGAAGCCATTCTGCACGATCAGGATCGTGCCGGTACGCGGCACCAGGGTCTGCATGGCCGCTTCGATGGCGTAGCTGGCGCTGCCTTGCAGGGGAACGCAGGCATGCGTCTCCGTGCCGTTGGCGATCTCGAGCAGATAGCGGCGGATCGCGGCGGTCATGCCGACGAAGTCCCCCGCGTAGGGGTTCCGGTCGAGCAGCATCGTCTCACGGATCTCCGTCGGGACCGTGAGGGGCCCCGGTGTGAGCAGGTAGTGGTCGTGTCGACGATTCACTTGAATTTCAAGGCGCCCACCCTCAGCAATGGAAACAGGGCCGCCCGTGGAGAGGGATCGGCCAATGGCCTCGAAAGCCGCCACGCCGTTGAGCACCTCGTCCATGGGAATGGGATACGGGGCCTCTCCGGAGATGGCGTCGGCAAAAGCCTCGATCTCGGCGCGCTCCGTGGAGACAGCCTCAAAGGAGAGGGGACCGCCTTTGCCTGCGAGGTCGACGATCTCGAGCGTGTCAGGGCCACGGATCTCCGCGGAACCCTGGGTCCCGAATACCTGAAGGCGAAAGCTCGGCGCCGTGGCCATCATCGTCGTCACCGAGGCCGTGGCGCCGGAGGCCAGGGTGAGGAGGGCGGAGACGGTGTCCTCAAGAGGCCCCAGGGCCGGGATGCGCGGGGAGCCCACCGCGAACACGCCGGTGACGGGACCGCCGAGATGGATAATCGCGTCGATCATATGAATGCCACCCCCGGCGAAGCCGCCCGCCGGATTCTCCTCCGCTGTCAAGCGCCATTGCCCTGGGAGAAATCGCCCGATGAGGTTCGCGGTGAAGTTGCATTCGATGTGACGAAGGGTGCCCAGGCCGCCCTCTCCGACGACGCTCTTCAGTTTGCGCATCGCGGGAAGAAACCGACGGTTGAACCCCGCGGCCACCACGACTCCCGCCGCCGATGCGGCAGCGGAGACCTGCACCGCGCTGGAGGAGGTGAGCGTGAACGGCTTTTCGACGAAGACGGGGCGCCCCGCGCGGACGCAGGCCTCGATCTGCGCGGCATGGAGGGAATGGGGCGTGGCGAGGACGATGCCCGCGATCGTCGGTTGGGTCAGCGCTTCTTCCAGCGAGGCGAGGACCTTGATTCCCCGCGAGGCGGCCGCCTGTTCGATGCGTCCGGGAGTACGGCTGACCGCGGCGGCAAAACGGACTTTGCGGCTGACGCCCTGCACGGCATCCACGAGGAAGGTGCCCCACCGCCCAAGTCCGACGATTGCCAGGTCGATCATCGACGCCTTCCAGGTAGAGGTTCCGTCACGCGGCCGATACCTGCGGCGCTTCGCCGTTCTTGGCCGACACGTAGAACCCGTCATGGGTCTGCAAGCGTTGCAAATCGGGATGGAGCGGACGGCGGTCCCCGGGATGCAGCTTGAGCCAGAGCCGCAGGAGGAGCCGGCGCCGCTCGACTTCGGGCCAATCCTCGAAGGTGGAGCGCGAATGAAGGACCGTGTAGTTGCTCATCAACGAGGCTTCTCCTGGTTCCAGCACGAACTTGTAGGCGAACTCGTCGCTGTCGGCGACTTGCTGGAAATAGTCGAGCGCGTCCCGCTGAAGCTGGGTCATTTCCTTGTTCCTCGCGGCCTGCTCGACGAACGGCTTGACCATGAAGACGCTGAGCTGGCCCTCGACTTCGCTGAAGACCGGAACACGGTAATCGGTTATCAGCGACCGCTCGCCCTTCGCCTCCTCTCCCTGCCAGTGGACGTAGTAACCGGCATAGAGCGGGGCGAGATATTCGGGATGGGTCTCGACGATCTTGTCATGAATGGCGAGGGCGCTCGCTATTCCGCTGTGGCCGCCCAGCCTGGCCTTGCGGATCGCCAGAAGGCCGACCAGCGCGCCGAAGTCGCTGTGCATGTCCAGAGGAATATTGGAGTTGTAGGCCCGCCCGCCCCCGCGATCGATGACCTGGTTCAGCCGGTCGCCGTGATGGCTCTGCTCAATTGGCACTCCGAGCTGCTTGCCCACGACCCAGAACAACAACCCGATTTCCTCCGGCGTATAGGTCTCGACCGGCCAGCCGCGGATGACGATGACGCCGCGCTTGTGGAGAACTTCGTCGGCGATCCGGCGGATATCGTCGTGAATCTCGGCGAGGGGAAAATCGCTCTCGGAAGCGGTCCGGAGCGTGAGGTTGCGTTTCCGCGCCTCATCCATGATCTTTTCGAACGCTCTCAGGTGCCGGGGCCCGAGATCGAAGGAGATTTTTTCTTTCGTCAGGTCCGAGGCTCTCCAGGCCCCGGGATGGCCAGTGTACCTTGCAAGGCTGTTGGACATGTCGATTTCCCGCGTGAAGGGTTGCAGGCAAGGAGGCCAATTGCCATTAAATCACTTTCGCCGGCGGCGGGGAGAAATTTCCAGCCATTGTGTCGTAAAACCGACGGACGCTGGAATGGACCGGCTGCTTTTCCTGGGAAGTCCTCAGCCACATCCGCAGGAGAAAACGGCGGCGTTCCGGTTCCGGCCAGTCCTCGAAGGGAGCGCGGTCGTGCAGAATGACGTAGTTGTTGACGAACAACGCCTCGCCCGCTTCCAGCATGAAGGTGAATTTCAGTTCATCCCCGACGGCATGAAAGTATTCGAGCGCCTCGCGCTGCAGCTCCGTGAGCGGCTCGTTCCGCTCCGCGGCCGCCTGCTCGACGACCCTTTTGTTCATGAAAGAAACGCTGACCTGCCCGTCGAGCTCGCTGAAAAGGGGCACGCGGTAGTCGAGGTTGATTGGACGCTCGCCCTTCTTCTCGTTGCCCGTCCAGTAAATAGAATAGCCCTCGTACAGGGGCGCCAGATATTCGGGATGCGTGGCGGCGATGCGGTTATGAATCTCTATTCCGCTGACCAGGCCGCTCAGTCCCCCCGATTTGGCCCGCCGGATGGCCATCAGCCCCATGATGCCACCGTAATCTGTATGGAGCGTCAGCGCGTTCTCGGAGGTGAAACCTTTGCCCCGCGTCCCCGGTACCAGATGGGGAACATCGGTCAGATAGCCGAGACGATCCCCTTTCCAGCTCTGAACGATGGGCTCTCCCCATTGCTTGCCCAATGCCCAGTAAAGGAGAGCGATCTCCGCTTCCGTATAACGATCCATCGGCCATCCGCGAACGATGACCACGCCGCGGCCATTCAGGATCCTGTCGGCGATGAGCTGCACATCGTCCTGGATGTCCTCGAGCTGAAAATCCTCGTTGGAAGCGTTCTCGAGCGTGATGCTGCGTCTCCGGGCTTCCTGGATCACGCGGTCGAAGGCCTCCAGGTGTCTGGACCCGAGATCGAAGGCGACTTCGTCCTTGGTCAGGTCCTTTCCATCCCAGGCCCGGGGGTGTTTGATTTGTTTCGTTTGAATCTTGGAGGGAGCAAACGATGTTTCCACGGTGGGTCATCCTCTCGGGGGCGTGAAGCCGGCAAAGCTGACGAGATCGTCTTTTCCCGCCTGATCCTTTCGATAGTGCTGCACTGTCGCCGCGCAGTATACCGCTTCCCAGGCAACGTCATCATGGGATCCTGCGGGGGATCGGCATCGATCGCCTCGGACCAGAGCGCGTCCATGCTGTTGCGGGCCGGTGCAGGCAGCTGTCTCGACAAGCTCGGCAGCCGAGCCCGAAAGCATAAGTTCTCCTACGGGCGCCGTTCTCTCGCTCCGGCAGCCGATCCTCCCGCTCCGGCGCCCGATCCTCCCACTCCGGCGGCCGATCCTCCCGCTCCGGCGCCCGATCCTCCCGCTCCGGCGCCCGATCCTCCCACTCCGGCAGCCGATCCTCTCGCTCCAGCTCCCGCGCCAAGAGCTCTCTCTTCCTCTCCTCTGCTCCCTCACGGGCTCTCTCTCGCCCATCCGCTCCACGCGTCGAGCCCGCACGGGTGCCGCTTCGCCCCCGACGTGCGTCGCCGTCGCGCGCGTTCCGCGCGCATTCCCGGCTCCGCGGCGAGCCTTGCGCTGCGGCGCCCCCTGCGCTTTGATGGCCGCCCTGCCCCTTCCGAGGTGAAACAGTTCATGGCGACCCTTGGCGAGCTTCGTGAGCGCATCGACAGCATCGACGACCGGATCCTCGAGCTCCTCGCGGAGCGGGCCGAGGTGGCCTTCGAGGTCGCTCACACGAAGCGCGCCGCGAACGCCACGCAGTTTCACGACCCGGAGCGGGAGCGGCGCGTGCTCGCCCGCCTGCAGGCGAAGGGCGCGGGCCGCTTCCCGCGCGACGCCATCCGGGTGCTCTTCCGGGAGGTGATGAGCGCCTGCCTGTCGCTGGAGGAGCCCATGAAGGTGGCCTTTCCGGGGACGGAGGGCGCCTTCGCGGAGGTCGCGGCGCGGCACCTGTTCGGGCTGGCCGCGCTCTACCGGGAGACGGGCACCATCGAGGGCGTCTTCGACGCCGTGCGCGCGGGCGAGGCGGCCTGCGGCGTCGTCCCCGTCGAGAGCTCGACCGACGGCTCGGTGACCCTGACGGCGGACGCCCTGATCGAGAGCGACCTCCAGATCCGGCAGGAGCTCGTGCTCGACGTCGCCTATTGCCTGTTCAGCAAGGCGGAGGGGCTGAGCGGCGTCGCGCGGGTCCACGGGCACCCGCACGCGCTCTCGCAATGCCGCCTCTGGCTCGCCAAGCACCTCCCCGGCGCGCAGATCGTCCAGACCGTCTCCGCGGCCGCGGCGGCGCACGAGGCCCTCGGCGACCCCGCCGCGGCGGCGATCGGCAGCCGCGGGGCGGGCGAGCTCTACGGACTGCCGCTCCTGCGGGAGCGCATCCACGACCGCGCCGAGAACGCGACCCGCTTCATCGTCATCGCCGCGGGCGACGCGCCCGCCACGGGCGCGGACAAGACCTCGATCGTCTTCTCCGTGCAGGAGGAGCCCGGCGCGCTCCGCCGGGTCCTCGCCATCTTCGACGACGCGGGCATCAACCTGACCCGGATCGAGTCGAGGCCCAGCCGGCAGAAGCACTGGGACTACGTCTTCCTGGTCGATCTGGAGGGCCACCGGAGCGATCCGCGCGTCGCCGACGCGATCGAGCGGCTCCGCGCGCGCTGCGAGATGGTGAAGGTGCTCGGGAGCTACCCGCGGTCGACCGGCGCGCGCTGAGGCGCGGGCGCGGCCATCCCGCCGGGCCCCGGGCCTAGGCGTTAACGAAGCTTCGCGCCGCGTTCTCCCACCTCCGAACGTTTACGTGGTCGTAGTCGTAGTCGTAGTCGTAGTCGTGGTCGTGGTCGTGGTCGTGGTCGTCAACGGCAAGCCGTGAACGACCACGACCACGACCACGACTGAAGATCCCGCACATCTTTTTTTGATCCGTTTCGGACCCGCCAAGCGTCTGAAATGTCATGGGAAATCCCGATGTGCCGGAAGCGACGCCGTCGCTCGTGCGCGAGTTCGAGACGGTGCAGCTGGGCGACGCGCGCCTGCATCAGCGGGTCCGGGCGGTGGTGGCACGGCTGAGCGTCGCGCCGGGCGAGAGCTTCCCGGACTCGCTGAAGACAGAAGCAGAGCTGGAGGGCTTCTACCGGCTCCTTGGCAACAAGCGCGTGTCGTATGGTGCGCTGGTGCAAGCCCACAGCGAGCAGACCCTCGAGCGGATGGCCGGTCACGACACGGTTCGCGCGGTGCATGACACCACCGCGGTCGCTTTCGACGGCGACGGCGCACGCAAAGGGCTCGGCCCGCTCAACGGCAAGCACACCCAGGGCTTTTTGGCGCACGCGACGCTCGCCGTGGCCACCGACGCGATCAACCAGCCGCTCGGACTGCTGGGGCTGGCCTGCTGGGCCCGCAAAGCCTCCGCCCTGTCCAAGAGCCCACGCAAGAAGAACAGGACGGGCAGCGACTATGCGCGCGTGACCGACAAGGAATCGACGCGCTGGCTGCGGCAGGTGGAGGCGGCCGAGCAGGCCGTGGGCGACCGCACGTCGCTGCTGCACATCATGGATCGCGAGGCCGACGCCTACCCGCTTCTGTGCGCCATGGTCGAGCAGGGCCACCGCTTCGTCGTGCGCATGGCGCGGGATCGGAACGTGTTGGAGTTGGCCGAGGACGAGGAGGAATCGCTCGACGACAGCGCACCGCTTCGGCTGAGCGAGGCGCTGGTCGAGCTGCCGATCCGGCTTAGCCGCGAGGTCGTGCTCACCCAACGCCGCACCGGCCCTGTACCTGCGAGCAAGCGTGCGCACCCCGAGCGCTCGGAGCGGAGGGCCACGCTGGGCGTCGGCGCCCGGCGCGTGGCGCTGCGCCGTCCGTACTACCTGCCCGAGCTGGCCGAAGAGCTCGCAGTCAACATCGTGTGTGTGCAGGAGATCGACACGCCAGCGGGCGAAGAGCCGGTCGCGTGGGTGCTGGCGACCAACGAGCCCGTCGACACGCCCGACCAGATCGCTGCGATCGTCGACCATTACCGGGCACGGTGGCTCATCGAGGAGTTCTTCAAGGCGCTCAAGACCGGCTGCGCCCTCGAGACGCGCCAGCTCGAGAGCTTCCGGAGCCTGACGAACGCGCTGGCGCTGTTCGCCCCGATCGCGTGGCAGATGCTGCTGCTGCGCTCTCTGTCGCGCCTTGAGCCCAACGCGCCCGCGGAACGAGCCCTGAACCCCACGCAGCTGAAGCTGCTGCACCAGCACCAGCCCAAGAAGCTGCCGGCGCAGGGGGCGACGGTAGTCGATGCGCTCTACGCCGTTGCCGGTCTCGGTGGACACCTCAAGCGCAACGGTCCCCCCGGTTGGCTGACGCTCGCGCGCGGAATGCAGACCTTGCTCATGCTGGAGATGGGCTGGAACGCCGCCGTCGCCAACACAGCGAAAACTAAGGGGGAAATGTGATCAATCCTCAGACGACCACGACCACGTAAACGTTCACGTTTACGTTGACGTTGCTGGGGGTGGAGGGGGCGGGCTTCGGGCCCCGAGCGTGACCAACGAGCTTGGTTCACGCCGATACCCCGACGGGGGATGGTGCCCCGCGAGGAAGGGTGATAATTTTCCGTGCCCGTGCCGGCCACGTCGCTCGCGCTCGCCCTCCGCGCTGCCCGAACGGCCGCGAGCGCGGTCGCCGGCGCGCTGCTGGCCGCCGTCGCCCTGCCCGCCGCAGCGGCTGAGCCTCGCGCCGCAGGCGAGCCGGTGCTCGTCCTCGCCGCCTTCCCGGGCGCCGGCGGCATCGACAAGCGCGCCCTCGACCTCGTCGTCGCCCATATCCGCCCCGTCGGCGTCCGCCTTCAGATCGTCCGCCCCGGCACGCCGAGGCCCGTGCTGCAAACGCTCCTCCCCGAGGCCAACGCGCTCGCCGACACATGGGACGCGCGGGGCGTGCTCTGGATCGACGCCGGGTCGAGCGACGAGCTCGCCCTGTACGTGGTCGAGCGCGACGGCGAGCAGATCTACGGCCGCCGCATCCCGATCTTGCCCGGACAGAGCGCGACCGCCCTCGAGTCGCTCGCCAACATCGCCGGCGCGGTCGCCGAGGAGCTCCGCGAGGGCCACGTCGCCGGCCTGGCCGAGGTGAAGGTCGCCCCGGGCCCACCGGCCCCGGCGGCTCCACCCGAGCCCGCCGCTGCCCCCGAGCCCGCCGCGTCCCCTGCAGCGCCCGCGAACGCCGCGCCCACGGACGCCGCGCCGGACCTGCAGGCGCCCGCGGGCCCGCCGTCGCCATCCACGCGCGCCCGCCGCGACGCGAGCCCCCTGCCCACGTTCGCCGTCCTCGCCGGCTACACCGGCGCGAACTTCAGCAGCGACGCGCCCTGGCAGAGCGCCGCCGCGGTCCGCGCCTCCTGGGCGCCGGTGGACTACGCCGTCCTCGGCCTGGGGTACGAGCTCATGCCCTCCACCTCCGTCGACGGCGAGCAGTCCACGTTCGAGCTCTCGCGCCACCCGGTGATCACGACCGGCCAGGTCCGGCTCAGGCTCCCCCTCGGCCTCGACCTGCAGCTCGGCGCGCGCGCCACCGTCGATATCGTCGAGCGCGTCCCCGAGGAAGGCACGACCCAGCAGGCGCTCACGGAACCACCACCGTTCCCTCCGCCTCCCGGTCATGGCCCGCCACCGCCGCCCCCGTGGCGGTGGCCACGGATGTTTCCGCAGCAGCTGCCGCCGCCGGAGGCCAGGACCGACGTGCTCGTGAGCGTCGCGCCGGTCGCGGAGCTCGGAGTCCCGCTCACCGGGTGGCTCCGCCTCAAGACGACGGTGGGTGTGGACGTGCTCCTGACGAAGCCAGACGCCGCCGTACACCCGGCCCTCGCGCTTTCGGCCGATCCGGTGCGGATCCTGGCCGGCGTCGGGCTGGAGCTCGGCCTCGCCCTGCCGGCCTCGCCGGCCCCCGCGGGCATGGTCAGGAAATGACCATCCGCGCCGCATGACCCGACACGAAAGGAAAATTGACCCGCTTCGGGCCGTGCATCGCACCAGGTCGAAGCGATGGACGCTGAGCACGCGCGAGCTCTCTCCAGGCGCCTCGGCCCACTGCCCGAGCCGCTCCTGGCCAGCGCCATGACGCGCCCCGTCCCCGCCCCGCCGCCTGCCTCGTCACCGTCTGTGCCCGTGCCGTCTGATCTCGAACGGATGCGCCGCGCCGGCGCGGGTGACCCGGAGGCCCAGGCCTGGCTCATGACCCACGTGATCTCGCGGGTCCGCCGGATCGCGCGGACGTTCCTCCGCAGCGCGGCCGACGCCGACGACGCCGCGCAGCTCGGCCTGCTCGCGATCCTCGAGAGCGCGTCGAGCTACCGCGGCGAGGCCACCGTCGAGGCCTGGGCCAGACGCGTCGCCGTCCGGACCATCCTCCGGTACGCCAGGCAGCAGCGCCGGGAAGGCGCGCCCGTGGCCCCGGAGAGCGCGATCGACGACGAGATCGCCCTGGCGCCACACCAACCCCCGTTCGAGGCCCTCCCGCGCGAGGCGCGCGCGTACCTCGACGAGCTGCCGGAGGCGCAGCGCACTGCGATCCTCCTGCACCACGCGCTCGATCACTCCATCGAGGAGATCGCCGGAATGACCGAGGTCAGCCCCGATACGGTCAAGAGCAGGCTGCGCCTCGGGATCGGCGCGCTCCGCAAGCAGGTGCGACAGGACCTCGCCGTCGGCCGGAAGAGAGCATCATGACAGGGACGCAGAAGTCCGAGATCGATCTGGACCTCGTGCCCGCGATCCTCGCCGCGGAGGCGCGCGGCGAGCCGATCCGCCCCGAGGACGCGGAGCTCCTCCGCCGCGCCGAGCAGGACGACCCCGAGCTCCGCAGCGAGGCGCCGCTCTGGGCCGCCATCGGCAGGCTCGGCGACGCGCGCGGCGACGGCCGCGAGCTCAGCGACGCCGCCATGCTGCAGCAGGTGCTCGCGCGCGCCCGCCTCGAGCCCGGGGGCGCCCGCCTCGAGCCCCGAGGCGCTCCCGTCGACGCCCGAGGCGCCCGCGTCGAGGCCGCGCCCGAGAGCACCGCGAGGCCGCGCACAGCGCCTCGGCCAATGCTGCGGCGAGGGATCGCCGGGTCGCTCGCGGGCGTCGCCGTCGCGGCGACGCTCCTGGCAGCGCTCGCCGCGGAGCTGTTCGATGAGCCTGCGCACGCGCCTCCGCCGGCGCCGAGCGGGAACGAGGCGCTCGATCCGAGCGGCGCGCGGCGCACGGTCCTGAGCCTCCCCACGCTTTCGGTGCCGGAAGCGCCTCCGCCAGGCGCCGGCGCGCCCACCGCCGAGCCCTCACCAGGCGCCGGCGCGCTCTCACCAGGCGCCGGCGCGCCCACCGCCGAGCCGCCGCCCGCCGCCGAGCCCCCGCCCGGCGCCGACGCGCCCGCCGCCGAGCCCTCGCCCGGCGCCGGCGCGCCCACCGGCGAGCCCGCGGCCGCCAGCGCCGTCGGGGCCCGCGATCGCGCGCAGCCGCCCAGGCCGCGCGCGGAGGAGCCCGCGGCGGGTCCGCAGGCGCTGCTCCTGCGCGCGCAGGCCCAGCTCGGGCAGGGGAAGAGCGCCGAGGCGAACGCCGCCTACCGCGCCCTGCTCGCGCAGTACCCGGGGAGCCCCGAGGCGCGCACGGCCCTGGTGTCGCTCGGGCAGATCGCGCTCCACCAGGGCAAGGCGGCGGAGGCGCTCGGCTATTTCGATCGCTACCTCGCCGGCGCGGGCGGCCCCCTCGCCGCGGAGGCCCGGGTCGGCCGGGTGCAGTGCCTGCGACGGCTCGGGCGGGCGGCCGACGAGCGCGCGGCCATCGCCGATTTCCTGGCGCGTCACGGCGAGAGCGTCCACGCGCCGCGGCTGCGCGCGCGCCTGTCCGAGCTCGGCGGCGGCTGAGCGCATCAGCCTGACGCCGGATGGCCAGCGTCCGCGTTCCGAGCTCGGCGGCGGCTGAGCGCATCAGCCTGACGCCGGATGGCCAGCGTCCGCGTTCCGAGCTCGACGGCGGCTGAGCGCATCAGCCTGACGCCGGATGGCCAGCGTCCGCGTTGTGAGCTTTCACAAAAAAGATTGACCCCTGATCCCGCGGCGTCGCCACCTGGCCATCGAGATGTCGCAAAACCTTTGCCGAATTGAAAAATTCTTGTCACGCGGCGGATGGCGCGCCGGCGTCCTTGGCGGGGTCGTGGCCCTCGTCTCGCTCGCCTGCTCGAGCTCCGCGGATGGAACCAACGACCCGTCAGGGAGTGGCGCCAGCACCGGGTCGAGCTCCGGCGGCTCCGGCGGCTCCACAGGGTCGGGCGAACCGACCGGCGACCCCACGAAGCTCGTCGGCGCCTTCCAGGTGCGCTCGCTGCCTGCTGCCGAGCCGGGCGCGGCGGGCAGCACGTCGGTGATCGGGAAGATCTACGACGGCCCCACGCCCTCGCAGCTCGTCTGGGAGTTGAAGGCGGAGGAGGGGGGCTGTCAGCTCCTCACGCCGCGCGTCCCGTTCTGCAACGAGCCCTGCGGGGGCAGCGCCGTCTGCGTGGAGGACGACACGTGCCAGCCCTACCCGGCCGCGCACGGCGCCGGAGACGTGACGGTGACCGGCCTGAACCTCGAGTCGGGCGCCGCGTCGCTCGTCATGAGCCCCACGGCGAACAACTACCAGCCTCCCGCCGGCACGAAGCTCGGCTACCCGCCTGCCGACGAGGGCCAGGTGGTCCGCTTCGAGGCGAGCGGCGATTTCTTCAGCGCCTTCACGGTGGAGGCCAAGGGCGTGAGCCCCCTCGATCTCCTGAACGAGTCGATAGCGCTCGATCCCGGTCAGCCCGTGCCGCTCGAGTGGACCCCGCCGGGGCAGGACGGCATCTCCAAGGTCCACGTGAAGCTCGACATCAGCCATCACGGGGGCACGAAGGGGATGATCGAGTGCAACGTCGAGGACACCGGCTCGCTCGAGCTCCCGGCGTCGCTCGTCAAGCAGCTCCTCGACCTCGGCGTCGCAGGCTTCCCGACGATCATCGTCACGCGCAAGTCCGTGGGCTCCACGACGATCCCGCCCGGCCGGGTCGATCTGGTCGTCTCGTCCCAGATCGAGCAGGCGGTGGTGATCGCGGGGCTCACCTCGTGCAACGACGACTCGCAGTGCCCCGAGGGCCAGACGTGCCAGAGCGATCTCACCTGCAAGTGAGCCTCGCCGATCCGCGGCGCGGCCGACCGTCTAGCTTAACAAGGAAAAGGACACAGAGACCATGACACGCACTTATCGTCCCTTGCTGCTGCCCCTTACCCTCGCTCTGCTCGCCCCCGTGGTCGGCTGCTCCGGTTCGGACTCGGATGTGGGCTCCTCGGGCGACAGCTCGACAAGCACCTCGTCCAGCTCCGGCGGCAACACTTCCTCGTCCAGCTCCGGCGGCAACACCTCCTCGTCGACCTCCGGCGGCAACACCTCCTCGTCCAGCTCCGGTGGCAACACCACCTCGTCGACCTCCGGCGGTAACACCACCTCGTCCACCTCCGGCGGTAACACCTCCTCTTCCAGCTCCGGCGGCGGGACGACCGAGAAATTCAGCTTCTTCGTGACCAGCCTCGTCGCCTTGCAGGAGCTGTCGGGCTCCCAGGACGGCTTCGGCGGCGATCTCCGCTTCGGAGAGACGGGCCCCGGCGCCGGGCTCCGCGGCGCGGACAAGATCTGCGCGACCATCGCCGAGAAGAGCATGCCCGGCGCGGGGGGCAAGCAGTGGCGCGCCTTCCTGAGCGCCGTCGCAGGGGAGGACGGCAAGCAGGTCAACGCGATCGATCGGATCGGCAACGGTCCCTGGTACGACCGGCTCGGCCGGCTGCTCGCCAACAACAAGGAGGAGCTGCTCAACGACCGCCCCTCCGCGGCCGACCCTGCGATCGTCGACGACTTTCCGAACGAGGACGGCGTCCCCAACCACCAGCCCGATCCGAGCCAGTCCGAGGTGGACAACCACGACATGCTGACGGGGACGAACGACATGGGACAGCTCTACAGCGCGACAGCGACCTGCAAGGACTGGACGGCCAAGTCGGGCGACTCGAGCGAGGGGCGGCCGCGCGTCGGTCACTCGTGGCCCAGGAATTTCGGAGGTGGCGGCTTCCCGACCGGCGGCGGCAGCACCGGCGCCGGCTTCCCGACCGGCGGCGGCAGCACCGGCGCCGGCCCCGGCGGCAACATCAACATGGCCAACTGGATGTCGTCGCTCGACGAGTCGGGGTGCGCGCCGGGCATCAACCTCCTGGAGCAGGGGGGACCGCTACCCGGCGCGGTCACCGTCGGGTCCGGCGGCGGTTACGGCGGGTTCTACTGCTTCGCGCTGACGCCCTGACACCTTGACACCTTGACGCGGGATTGACGCGGGATGACCGGCGCGCGCCGCTGCGCGGTCAGCTTACTTGTCTCAGGAGGAATCATGTACAAAGGCACTCGCATCACGTCGATCGTCACGCTCGCCTTGCTCGCCGCGGCGCTCCCGGGCGCGTGTGGCGGCAGCGGCACGGACGACCCCGGCGTGACCGGAGAGGTCTGCGAACGCAAGAACGCCGATGAATCGACGGAGTTCCTGAAGCGCATCGGGTGCGCCGCGGACTTCGAGGCCCTCGCGTCGCAGCCCATCGACGCCACCTTGCCCGGCGCGCGGTCGGTCAAGGTCGTGCTGGATCAAGCCGACAAGAACGCGCTGTACTTCCAGAACAGCGTTCTCTACCTGATCCACTACGACTTCGTGTCATCGCACCTCTCCGGCGACGCGCTGCCCCTCGTCCCGCCCCTCGCCGAGTTCAACGCGACCGAGTACTTCACGCCGGATCGCCGCTTCGTCCTCGGCGCGGTGACGCACTACGAGGGTCCAGACGTGTGGGCCCTCGAGCTCTCCCCCTACGACACCGCGTCCGCGGACATGATCACCACCCTGTTCAGGGCGGCCAAGGCGGCCTCCTTCTTCGGGTCGAAGCTCGCCTTCCACCCGACGTCGGAGGCCGTCGCGGCCGAGGCGAAGAAGCTCCCCTCCGACATCCCCGTGGTCAGCACCGGCGATCTCTACGCCGGGATCGACTACCAGCCGCTCTCGCTGGGCACGGCGGTGGGTCGGCTCCACTTCGCGAAGGCGGCGGATCTCGACTCGGAGTACCTGTCCCACCAGGACATCGTCGTCCTCGACGAGGCGCCCAACGACATCTCGGTCGTCCAGGGGATCATCACCGAGGAGTTCCAGACGCCGCTCTCGCACGTCAACGTGCTCTCCCAGAACCGGCGCACCCCCAACATGGGGCTGCGCAACGCCATGAGCCGCCCCGAGCTGCTCGCGCTGAAGGACAAGCTCGTCGAGCTCACCGCGGGGCCGCTGTCCTGGAGCGTCCGCGAGGTCACCGAGGCGGAGGCCGAGACGTTCTGGGAGGCGCACAAACCCACGCCCGTCACGCTCCCCGAGCTGGATCTGACGGTCACCGATCTGCGCGACATCGAGGAGGTGACCCCCGATCCGCCGGAGGGCGAGCCGCTCCGGGACGCGATCAAGCAGGCCGTGCTCGCCTTCGGCGGCAAGGCGGCCCACTACTCCATCCTGGCCAGGCTCCCCGAGGTCCCCATCCTGAAGGCCTTCGCGATCCCGGTGTACTACTATGACCAGTTCATGAAGCAGAACGGGTTCTACGAACAGATCGACGCGCTGCTCGCCGACCCGAAGTTCAACACCGACGCCGCGGCCCGCGACGAGCAGCTGAAGGCGCTCCGCGACGCCATGAAGAGCGCGCCCATCGACGCCGAGTTCCAGGAGCTCCTCAGGGCGAAGATCGAGGCGGACTACCCCGGGCACAAGATGCGCTTCCGCACCAGCACGAACAGCGAGGATCTCGACGGGTTCCCGTGCGCCGGCTGCTACGACTCGAACACCGGCGATCCGACGGACTGGGAGGATGTCCTCGACGCCATCCGCAAGACCTACGCGAGCGCCTGGAAGCTGCGCACCTTCGATGAGCGCACCTATTACGGCATCGATCACCGGACCATCGGGATGGCCTTGCTCGTGCACCACAATTTCCCGTCCGAGGAGGCGAACGGCGTGGCCGTGACCAACAACCCGTTCGACACGGCAGGGGTCCAGCCCGCGTTCTACGTCAACGTGCAGAGCGGCGGTGACGTGGAGGTGGTCGCCCCGCCCGCGGGCGTGACGAACGACGCGTTCCTCTACTTCTTCAACCAGCCGAACCAGCCGGTCACCTACCTGACCCACTCGAGCCTCATGCCGGAGGGCCAGACGGTCCTCTCGACGGCGCAGGTCCATCAGCTCGGCGTGGCGCTCGACGCCATCCACGAGCGGTTCTCCCCCGCTTATGGGCCCGCGAGCGGCAACGACGGCTGGTATGCGATGGACGTGGAGTTCAAGTTCGACGACGACGCGAACCCCGACGAGCCGCCGACGCTCTACATCAAGCAAGCGCGCCCCTACCCTGGCCGCGGGGCCGCCTCCGAGGCGCCATGACGCGGACGCGCGTGGATCGCGTGGATGGGGCTCGGCGCGCGCTGCGCCCGGCGATCGCCCCGGGAAAGAGCGGCTCGCCGTGATAGACTGGCTCGGATGGGTCACCCAGGGGAGCGCCATGGACTTCCGCAAGGCGGTCGTGGCGCTCCTGCTCGCGTTCGGGCTCGGCCAGGGGGTCGCGCTCGTCTACATGGCCACATTTCGCGGGCTCTCCTACTCCCGCTCATCCGTGCACAGCATGGCGATGGGCAGCGTCATCACCTGCATGCTGATGCTCGCCGTCGGCAGCAGCATCGCCGCCGGCATCGGCGTCGCCGTGGGCCTGAGCGCGGTCCGGTTCCGCACGACCATGCGCGATCCCCGCGACATCATGTTCGTCTTCGCGGCGCTCGGCGTCGGCATCGCCTGCGGGCTCCAGGCGGTCGGCGCGGCCCTCGGCGGGACCGCGATCTTCGCCGCCGGAAGCTTGCTCCTCCATTTCTCCGGCTGGGGCTCGCGACGACAGCCGGATGGCCTGGTCCGCTTCACCGCGCCCGCCCTGCCCGAGGTGGACGACGCGCTCGCGAAGGTGCTCCGCGCGCACTGCCGGACCTTCTCGCTGGTGACCCTCCGGGAGGCTGCGCAGGGGACCGCGATGGAGCATGCTTACCAGATCACCGTCCTCGCGCCCGATCTGCGCTCGGCGCTCGTCGCGAAGCTCCAGGCCATCCCGGGCGTGCAGGACGTCTCTCTCATGCTTCAGGAGCCGACGCTGGATCTCTAGCGGCCGAGGTCCATCGCGGAGGATGCCTGTCGGTCACGCCCTCGCGGGCCCTCTCGCTTCGTTGATACAGCCGCCGTCGTCATCACCGCGCAAGGATCATCGATGTACAGCTACCAGCGACTCCGCTCGGCGCTCCAGGACGCCACCCCCGCGATCACCTTCGTGCTCACGCTCGGAGCCGCCCTGTGGCTCCACCTGGGCAGCGGCCCGCGCGGGCGGGTCTTCGGCTTCGCGGAGGCGCTGCCCGAGGTGCTCTCGCCGGTCGAGACCGCCCGGGTGGCCTCCGTCGAGGTGAGCGTCGGCGAGGAGGTCGAGGCCGGGCAGATCATCGCGACGCTGGACACCTCGGTGATCGACGCCGAGATCGCCGTCGCCAGGGCGGAGAAGGCCCAGGTCGAGGCCGATCTGCAGATGGAGTTCGCCGTCCTCGAGCAGGAGCTCGACACGAACCGCGAGACGGTCGAGCGCCACCTCGCCATCCACCGCGAGGAGCAGCGCCGGGCGGTCGCCGAGGCGAAGGTGCTGGACAGCGAGATATCGAGGGTGAAGGCGCTCGTCGAGAACCGGCAGGCGGTGCTCGACGATCTGACGAAGCTCGATCTGCAGCAGGCGACGGTCACGGCGATCGCCAGCGAGAAGCCGCGGACGCTGAGCATGCTCACGGAGCAGCTCAAGGCGACCGAGCGGCGGCGGAACGGCCTCCGGGATCGGACGTCGGGGCTGGCGGCGAAGCTCGACGCGGACGTGCGCGTCGCGACCGAGAACATCGCGATGCTCGAGCAGCGGCGCGCGAGCTACGTGCTGCGCGCCGCGAACGCGGGGCGCGTCATCTCCATCGACAGGCAGCCCGGCGACGTGGTCCCGGCCGGGATGCCCCTGGTGCAGCTCCTGAGCGCGCGCACGGGCGCGCGCGCGCTGGCCTGCGTCCCCGAGCGCTTCGCCCTCGGCGTCAACGACGGGGACGCGGCCGAGCTCTACATCCGGGGCCAGCTCGGCGACGCGATCCCGGGCACGGTCGTCGCCGTGGGGCCGCTCGTCGCGCAGCTCCCCCCGCGCTGCTGGCCGACGCCGGAGCTGCCGGCGTGGGGCCGCGTCGTCACCATCGCGCTGGACGCGCCGATGGCGCTCGTCCCCGGTCAGGCCTTCGACATCACGTTCGACGCGCGCCGCGGCGCGGCCCCCGCCCAGCCGCCGCCGAAGCCCACCACCACCGCGCCGAAGGCCGGGGCAGCGCCGAAGGCCGGCCCGGTCGCGTCGCAGTCCCCCATGAAGCTGCCCCCGACCCTGGCGAGCCGGACGCGCTTCGAGCCGTCCGGCGTCCTCGCGCGCCCCGGCGAGTCGCGGTACCTCATCGTCAGCGACGACACGGGCCACGAGCAGAACGAGGGCGTGCCGTGGCTCTTCGCGATGTCCGCGAGCGGCGCCGTCGCCGCGGAGCCGGTGCCGGTGAGCGGCGTCGACGAGGTGAACGACCTCGAGGGGATCGCGGCCGGGGACGCGGGCGAGATCTACCTCCTGTCGTCGCAGAGCTACAGCAAGAAGGGGAAGCGCAAGCCGGAGCGGACCGCGCTCCTCCGCGTCCGCCAGGACGGCCAGGGCTTCCGCGTCGACGGCGAGATCCACCTGGCCGAGGTCCTCGACGCGGATCCCGCGCGCGCCGCGGCGCTCGGCCTCCCCGAGGGGACGCGGGAGCTCGACATCGAGGGCCTCGCCTTCCGGCAGGGCGCCCTGTACCTCGGGCTGAAGGCGCCGCTCGACGCGCAGGGCAACGCGATGATCTGGCGGGTCGGCTCCCCGGGCGCGCTGTTCGGCGGGGAGGTCGAGGCCGCGAGCGCGAAGAAGAAGGAGCGGACCGCGGCCGAGGCGGCGCGCTTCGACGCGGCCCGCGTCGCGCTGTGGGCGCGCGCGCGCGTCGACGTGGAGGTCGCCGGGAAGCCCACGCCGGGCGGCATCTCGGAGCTCGTCTTCATGCCGGACGGCGCGCTCGCCATGACGTCCACGCCCTCGACGGCGGACGGCGACGCCGGCGCGCTGTGGCGCGTGGATCGCCCCGAGGGCGGCGTCCTCTCGCCGCGCCTCGTCCAGCGGTTCCCGGGGCTCAAGCCCGAGGGGATCACGCCGTCGCTCACGCCGGGCGCGCTGACGATCGTGTTCGACGCCGCCACGCCCTCGTTCCAGGAGCTCTCGTGGGGCCAGTGAGCCAGCGCCGCCGCCGCGCGGCGATCCCCGTCATGTTGATTTGCGCGGCCCTCTCGGGCTGCTCTGCCCCGCCGAGGCCGGCGGCGTCCGACCGCGCGATCGCCCTCTACCGCGAGGGCCGCGCGTCCGCCGGCCCGCCGGCGCCCGGCCGCGCGGGCCCGGGCGCGCGCCCGGGCGCGTCCAGCGCGGCGCCGCTCGCGATGACCGTGGAGGACGCCGTCGCCTGGGCGAGGGACCACAGCGCCGAGCTCGCCGCGCAGAGCGCCCGCGCCGAGGCGGCCGCGGCGCAGGTCGACGCGGAGGACCATTTCGATAACCCGGAGCTCCGCATCACGAACGTCGATCTCGAGCGCATTCTCGAGCGCCGGCCGAGGGTGAGCACCGCGCTCCGCTTCCCGGTGACCCGCCCGGGCGAGGTCGACGCGAACGTCGCGGCCGCGCGCGTGGACGAGGCCAAGGCGCTCGCCGAGGCGCGCGAGGTCGAGATCGCCCTCGAGGCCGACGTCCGGTCGCTGTTCGACGAGGTGCTCCTCTTCGACGCCGAGATCGAGGCCGCCGACGCGGTGGCCGAGGCGCGCCGGTCGCTCGCCACCTGGATGAAGGGGCAGCTCGCCGCCGCGCGGACGACGGCGGTCGACGAGGCGATGACGGAGCTCACCGCCGTCGACGCGGAGCAGGACGGCGTGGATCTGCGCGCGCAGCGGAGCGCGGCGCTCGCGGCGCTCCTCTCGCGCATGGGGCTCGATCCCGCGGTGCCCGTGCGCCTCATCGGCGCGCCGAAGGGCGCGTGGCCTCCCCCGGAGCTCCCCACGGAGGCGGAGGCCGTCGAGCTCGCGCTCAAGCGCCGGCCCGAGATCGAGCTCGCGGCGGCGCAGGGCGACGCGGCGGACGCGGCGCTCCACGCCGAGCGCGCCGCGCGGTGGCCGTGGCTCTCCTTCGTCGAGGTCGGCTACGAGTTCCGGCCCGAGAGCGTGCTCGGCCGCGCGTGGACGTTCGGGCTCGGCGTCGAGCTGCCGGTGTTCGACACGCACCGCGCGGCCGCCGTCGCGGCGGACACGGCCCGCAAGGCGGAGCAGCGCGCGCTCGGCGCCGCGGTCGAGCTCGTGACGCGCGAGGTGCGGACGAGCCTGAGCGAGGCCCAGGCCACCCGGGCCCTCGTGACCGAGCTCCGGCGCCGGATGACCCCCGCCGCCGAGCGCGCGGGCTCCGAGGCGCAGCGGGCGATCGAGGGCCGCAACGTCGACGTGGGGCGGGCGCTCGAGGTCGACGAGCGCCGCGTGCGCCTGGAGCTCCGGCTGATGCGCTTCGTGCGCCGCTACTGGACCGCGGTCGGCGAGCTCCGCCACGCCGTGGGCGGCCGGCTCCCCGCCGAGGCGGGCCACCCTGGCCGGACTGCAGAGTCCAGGAGCGATGCGGAGCAGTAGGCCGCGATCGATGAGATCCCTTCATGCATCCGCGGTCCTCGCGCTCGTCGCGGCGAGCCAGGGCGGCTGTGTGCCGCTCGACCCGGGCAGCGACGTCGTCTTCGATCGGGCGGCGCTGCACGAGATCGCGATCACCGTCGATGAGGCCCACCTGGGGCAGCTCCGCACGAACCTCGACGACCGCGCCCCGTGCACCATCGTCTACGACGGCGAGGTCGTCAGGGGCGCTGGCATCCGGCAGAAGGGCAACTCGGCCGTCGATCTGTCCGAGAAGCCGAGCTTCAGCGTCAAGCTCGACGAGTTCGACGAAGAAGCGAACCTGCACGGGCTCAAGAAGCTCCTGCTGAACAACTCCAAGCAGGACCCGACGTTCCTGCGCGAGCAGATCGGCGAGGAGCTGCACGACCGCGCCGGCGTGCCCGCGGCGCGCACCGCGCACGCGGTGGTGAGCCTCAACGGCGTGGACCAGGGGATCTACGTCGTCACCGAGGCCATCGACAAGCGGTTCCTGCGGCGCCACTTCGGCGAGGTGAACGACGAGGGCGTGCTCTACGAGGGCCCGTGCTGCGGCGACTTCGCCGAGGACGTCGGCGCCGTGGAGCTCGACAGCGGCGATGACGGCGGCGGGGCGGAGCTCCGGTCTCTCGCCGCCGCCATCCAGGACGCGCCGGACGAGCAGCTCGCCGCGGAGGTGAGCGAGCGCCTCGACCTGGATCGGTTCCTCACGAGCTACGCCCTCGAGGCGCTGCTCGGCCACTGGGACGGCTACGCCTACCGGGCGAACAACTATTATCTCTACGAGAACCCGGCCGACGGGCGTTTCGTGTTCATCGCCCACGGGATGGACCGCATCCTGGACGACCCGCATTTCGACACCGAGACGGAGCCCGTCGCCGTGCTCCCGCGCCGGATCCGCGAGATCCCGGCGCTCGACGAGCGGTATCGCGCCGAGCTCGCCCGCGTCGTGAGCGCGGCGTGGGACGAGGGCGCCGTGCTCGCGGCCATCGATCGGGCGGAGCAGGTGCTCGACAAGGCCGTCGCCGGCGCCGGCGCCGCGACCCGAGGCGACCTGAGCGCGTTCAAGACGCACGTGGGCGCCCTGCGCAGCGATCTGAAGCTGCGCCGCGCGCTGGTCGATCCCGCGATCGTCTGCGGCGACGGCGACGTCGCGGGGCTCGAGACGTGCGATGACGGCAACACGGCGGGTGGCGACGGGTGCAGCGCGAGGTGCCGCGTCGAGCCTTGACGGGAGGCGAGCTCGGGCCTCAGCCCTGCAGCCGCGCTGAGCCGGATCCTCGGATTGGCATCCGAGCGCGACGGCGCTCAAACACTACCGCTCACCTTCGCTGCGCGGGTGCTGCCGTCGAACGATGACTCGATCGTATACAGCGCTCCATGGAAGGAGATGCTCCCGTCCTCGCTCAAGCTCCCGCCGCGCAGCACGTTGGCGGCGCTCTCGTACAGAAGAAAGGGCGCGAGGCCGACGGGCAGATCGCGAGCGAGCGTCCAGGTGCCCTCCGCGCCGCCAGAGGCGATCACGAGGTACTGCTGAGCGCCGGACGCGTCGACGAGCACGCCGAGCGTCGAGCCGCTCCGGTCTCGGGACGTCGCGCGGAAGTTGAGGTGGGCAGCGGTGGCGAGCAAGGCGGCGGAGGTGACGGGCTTCTGGGAGGTAGACATGGCTGTGTTGCACGACTCGGTTGCTAGCTCAGCGAAAAGTTCACGGTTCCGCGTCATGCCGGAGATGGATGCTGTCCTCGCTTCCGGCCGCCACGGTCCAGCCTCTCACTCTCACGGACCGAACCCGTCGTTCGAGCTCTTTGGCGAGCTCTTTGGCGAGCTCCTTGGCGAGCTCTTTGGCTGCCAGAAGAGCCCATCGTACTTCCGGGGAGATCCCGAGCGGTCCAGCCGCTGGAACGTCTCGCCCAGCTTGAGGTTCCGCTGGCGGTCGCGATCGAACGGACCGTGCGAGCCGTCCGCCGGCTCGTACATGGCCTCGCTCCGCCCGTGCACCTGGAAGCGCCAGCAGAGCCTCTGTTCCACGCCATCCACGACCCGCGATAAACACGCTTTCATGGCGACCACTTTCCTTGCGCTCAGCCGCACGAACGCGGAAGGCACGCCGGGCGCGTGCTTCCGGGTGTGCATGCACGAGCTGCCTCGAGCGGCGCTTTACGGACTTGCCTGTCGCTCGAGCCCAACGGGTCCAGGCGGCATCTCTATCCAACTCGTCCACTTCGCCGCGCGACCGTCATCATGTACCAGAAAACGAGCCGCAGCACCACGATAATATAGAGACCGATCTCGTCGATGCGGGGCTTTTTCACGATCCTGCGCTTCAGGTATCAGCGGCCAGAGACGACCGTGAACCCCTCGACGCGCGCGGCCGCGGGCTCCAGGCGGGCGACCTGATAGCCGGGTCGACCTCGAACCAGCGCACCGCGACGCACCGGCAAGCTCGGGCTCATTGAGGACTCGTGGCGGCCCTTCTGGGAGAGCTCGCCGAGCGCCACGATATCGAGGGCCAGCGTGTCGCGCGAGCCGTCGTCGTCGTTGAAGCCACGGTCGCCGCAGCGGTGGCCGCACCTGCTCACGATGGCGCCGCGCAGCGGCCCCATGGTGCAGCGGCCCCCTCTTCTGGCGCGGCGCTCGCGCGCACCAGCGTGCAGCTCGGGCGTCTTGAAGACAAAATAAACGCGGCGAGCCTTCATGGCCCGCCGCGATGCTCCGACTCGACGAAGGAGCGATCAGTAACGACCGCGACCGCCGCCGCCGCCGCCGCCTGCCGGACGCTCCTGCGCCTCGTTCACCTTGAGCGAGCGCCCATCGAGCATCATGCCGTTGAGCTGCGAGATGGCGCTGTTCGCCGCCTGGGCCGAGCCCATCGTGACGAACGCAAACCCGCGCGGCTGGCCGGTCTCCCGATCGGTCGGCATCGAGACCTCGCGGACCTCGCCGCTGCCAGCGAACGCGGCCTCGAGGGACTCGCGGGTGGTGCTGTACGAGAGATTGCCGACATAGAGACGATTACCCATGACACGTTACTTTCACGGCTTGCAGCTGCGCTCGTGAGCGCTCTTCGCCTGCCATTCGATGAAGCCGTCGCGGTTCGAACGGAGGCGTGCCGCGCAGCGAACCCGCGCAGGCACACGGTGCGTCGTCCAGTCATCCGCGCGAGCAACGATCTCCCTCGCGTGGAGGGAGAGAGAACGCATCGTGTCGAGAGCCAGTGACGTCGTGAGGGGCCCAAGCTACTCCCTTGGGGCACCAACAGCAAGGAGTGTCTCAGCAATCTTTTCGCTTTCCGCCCGCAGCGGCAACCAGCGCGTGGTCGCGCGAGCACGCGACCGCGCGATGCGTCCGGGGGTGCTCAACAGCGTCTCCCGGCGGACCTGCTCGATGCGCGCTGCACCGCACCGTCAGCGGCCTCTCACACGCCCAGGGAGCCGCCACGGCGGCGACCAGGCGGATCGCCGCCTCGACGTTCACGTCGGAGGATGACCGCGCGGTCACATCGGCGGGCGCCGAGCGGCCGCCGGGGTGAGGCTCCGCCGCCCCCGTGCTATGGGCCCGGCCATGGCGAACGCCGCCGGCGACATCGACGTGGAGGCGCTGAACGACCGCCTCGCCCGAGAGCACCCGATCGACGACTACTACGACCGCGCCCCGCTGCCGATCCGGCTCATCGAGCGCGAGCGGCTCGCCATCATCCGCGGCATGCTCGGCGACTCCGCCGGGCTCGACCTCGCGGAGGTCGGCTCGGGCGGCGGGCACGTGCTCCGGATGTTCCCGCGGGCCCGCATCACGGCGATCGACGTCTCCGATGTCTTCCTCGACACCGCGCGCAAGAACCTCGCGGGCTACGACGCCCGCTTCCTCAAGGGCGAGGTCGACAAGCTCGACCTCCCCGCCGCGAGCTTCGATCGCATCGTCTGCACCGAGGTCCTGGAGCACACCGTGGAGCCCGCCGCCGTCCTCGCGGCCATCGCGCGCCTCTTGCGCCCCGGCGGCGTGGCCGCGATCACGGTGCCGAACGACCCGCTCATCGCGCGGCTGAAGGGCATCGTCCGCCGCACGCCCGTCGGCTACCTCCTGCGGGATCGCATCCAGTGGGGCGGGGACGCGTACCACCTGCACCAGTGGACTCCCGACGAGTTCGTCCGCCTCCTCGACCGCCATTTCCGCGTGACCGAGCGCCGCGCGGCGCCGCACGGCGCGCTGCCGATCCGCGCGTGCTTCCGCTGCGTCCCCCGGTGACCGCTCCCGCGCGCCCGGGCCGCCCCTCGCCCTGCTGCGGTGTCTCCTTCAAGGCAAGATAGGCGAACACACCATGTCCGAACCCCGAACCGAGCTCGCTCCGGACGCGCCGATCGAGCTCTCCGTCCTCGTGCCCTGCCTCAACGAGGAGCTGAACATCCCCGAGCTCACCGACCGCATCCTCGGCGTCTTCCGCGAGGGCGCGCTCACGGGCGAGCTCATCCTCGTCGACGACGGCTCCACCGACGGCACCGCCACGACGATCCGCGCGCTCATGGCCGCGCACCCCGGGCTCGTCGTGGGGTGCTTCCACCCGCAGAACCGCGGCATCACGGCGGCCTGGCGCACCGGCGCCGCCGCCGCGCGCGGCAAGCTCGTCGCCACCATCGACGCCGATCTCCAGTACCAGCCCGAGGACCTCCTGCGCCTCCGGCGCGAGCTCTACGAGCACAGCGTCGATGTCGTCCAGGGCTGGAGGAGCGCCGTCGGGCGCCGCAGGGACCGCCGGTACCACCTGAGCCGCGGGCTCAACCACCTCTTGAACACCACCTTCGGCATGTCGCTCCACGACAACAAGAGCGGCTTCGTGATGTGCGCCCGGGAGGTGTTCCAGGATCTCTTGACGTACAAGGGCAGCTATTTTTACTGGCAGTCCTTCATCCTGGTCGCCGCCCACGCCAAGGGCTACTCCTACAAGGAGATCGAGACGCTCTTCGAGCAGCGGCGGCAGGGCGTCTCCTTCCTCGATCAGGCGGCGGCGCGCGCCGTGGTCAAGTCGTTCTACGACCTCGGCAAGGCCGCGTGGGAGTACCGCGTGGACCGGATCCCGCCGGATGTGGCCACGCAGTATCTCCGCCGCAATCCGGTGGTCGACCGCTCGCCGGAGCGCGATCCGCTCTCCACGGCGAGGTGGCGCGCGTACCTGGCCGCGTTCAACCACACCCACTGGATGATCACGCGCGACGTCGAGCACTACTACGAGACGCTGCGCAGGACGCAGTGGCTCACGCCCTCGCAGACCCGCGAGCTCCAGGACGAGAAGCTCAGGCGGCTGCTCCGCCACTGCTACCGCAACGTGCCCTACTACCGCGCTCGCATGCAGGAGCTCAAGCTCCGGCCCGAGGACATCCGCGGCCAGGAGGACCTCCACAAGCTGCCGTTCCTCACCAAGGCGGATATCCGGCGCCACCTCTACTTCGACATCATGTCGGAGAACCACGACAAGTCGCAGGTCCTCAAGATCACGACGAGCGGCTCCACCGGCGAGCCCTTCGTCTGCTACGCGGACCGGTCTCAGCTCGAGTTCCGCTGGGCGGCGACGCTCCGGGCCCAGGAGTGGACGGGCTACCGCTTCGGCGACCCCACGGTGCGGCTCTGGCACCAGACGATCGGCATGACGAAGTGGCAGGCTGCCCGCGAGCGCGCGGACGCCGTCCTGTCGAACCGGACGTTCATCCCCATCTTCGAGCTCTCCGACGACAACCTGGGAGAGATGATCGCGAGGATCGCCGGCGCGCGGCCGGTGCTCATGGATGGGTACGCCGAGGCGCTCGATTTCCTGGCCCATTACGTCAAGAGCACCGGAAAGGTCGCGGCCCGGCCGCGCGCGATCATGTCGAGCGCGCAGACGCTGCCGCTGCCGAGCCGCCGGCTCATCGAGGAGGCGTTCGGCTGCAAGGTCTTCGACAAGTACGGCAGCCGCGAGTTCTCGGGCATCGCGTACGAGTGCGACGCGCACGAGGGCCACCACGTGGTGGCCGAGGGGTACATCGTCGAGGTCCTGCGCGACGGGCGCCCCGCCGAGCCGGGGGAGATCGGAGAGGTGGTGATCACCGATCTCAACAACTTCTGCATGCCGTTCGTCCGCTACCGCATCGGCGATCTCGCCGAGGCGATGTCCCCGTCCGCGCCGTGCCCCTGCGGCCGGGGGGCGCCGCGCGTCGGCCGCATCGAGGGGCGCGTCCAGTCCATCATCCGGGGGACGGACGGGCGCTATCTGCCCGGCACGTTCTTCGCGCACTACCTCAAGGAGTTCGATTACGCGATCAAGCGCTTCCAGGTGGTGCAGGAGGAGCGCGACGCCATCACGTTCCGCGTGGTCAAGGGCGGGCGGTTCTCGCAGCACGTCCTGGACGAGGTGCTCGCGACGTTCCGCCATCACCTCGGCGAGCGGATGCGCATCGACGTCGAGTTCGCCGACGACATCGCGCTCGTCCGCACGGGCAAGCACCTCGCGAGCGTCTCGCGCCTCAACGTCGATTTCCAGCGCGCCGCGCCGGCCGAGATCCTCTCGCCCGGCCCGAACGGCGCGGGCGCTTGACCGGGGGCCCCCGATGACAGCGACGAGCCGCCGCGTGGTGACGGTCTCTCGGCCGGGCGTGAGCTACGGGGGCAGCGCGCCCTACGGCCCGCCGGGCGCCGTCTACGAGGCCGTCGAGGCGCTCTTCCGCCGGCTCGGCCTCGACGCGGCCCGCGCCGGCACGCCCGCGTGGAACCCGCTCGGCGACCTGATCGCGCCGGGGGACCGCGTCGTCGTCAAGCCGAACCTCGTCTCCTCGAAGAACCTCCACCAGAAGATCACGGGCGAGCGGCTCGCCGCCTCGAGCACCCACGGCTCGCTGCTCCGGCCCGTGCTCGACTACGCCCTTCGCGCCGCCGGCCCGCGCGGGAGGGTGCGCGTCGTCGACTCCCCCGTCGAGGGCTGCGAGATCGAGAAGGTCGCCGGCCCGCTCGGCATCTTCGACGTCATCGATCACCTGAAGGCCCAGGGGCATGACGTCGATTTCATCGACCTGCGGTATTTCCGGATCGCGCCGGTGTTCGCGCTCGACGACGTGCGCCGCTTCGGCCGCTCGTGGAACCTCGGCCTGCTCCTCCGCCGCCGCCTGCCCGGCGATCCGCGGGGCTACCGGGTCGTCGATCTGGGCTCGAGCAGCTTCTTCGCCGGCGCGGGCGCCCCGCGCGGCGCTGCGCTCCGCTTCCACCGCAGCCATTACGCGACGCCGGTGCCGCACCACACGGGGCAGCGGCACGAGTACAGCATTCCCCAGACGCTCCTCGACGCGGATGTCGTCATCAACCTCCCCAAGCTGAAGACGCACAAGAAGACGGGTATCACGCTGTCGTTGAAGAGCGTGATCGGCCTGACGAACGAGAAGTACTGGCTCCCGCACTTCACCGAGGGCGATCCGTCGGTCGGCGGCGACGAGTTCGATCGGCCTCAGGGTCTCGGAGAAGCGGTGGAGAACAAGCTCAGCCGGCTCCCGCTCCCCGGCGATCACTCGCTCGTCGCGCGCGCGCCGCGGCTCGGGGCGCCGCCGAAGGTCATCGACGGCAGCTGGGAGGGGAACGACACGCTCTGGCGGACCATCCTGGATCTCAACCGCATCCTGTTCTTCGCGGACCGCGGCGGCGCGCTGCGCGGGGAGCCGCAGCGGCGGTACCTGACGATCGTGGACGGCATCGTCGCCGGCGAGGGCGAAGGGCCGCTCGGGGCGACGCCCGTGCGCGCAGGGCTCCTGATCGGCGGGTTCGACCCGGGCCTCGTCGACGCGGTCTCCTCGCAGGTGATGGGCTTCGATCCGGCGCGGATACCGCTCGTGCGGGAGTCGCTGGGCGGGGTGCTGCTCCCTGGCAGTCGCCTCGACGAGGTCGAGCACGTCGTCGACGGGCCCGCGCCGACTTACCGGTTCAAGCCGCCACGGAGCTGGCCGTCGCTGCTCCCCGGCATGGCCGGCGCGGCGGCGTGACGGGAAGAATCCAGTCTGCGTCCCTGTGACACCGCCGCCGGCCGCCGCTGCGCGCCCATCGGGATCGAGGATGGACCGCGCGCCGGTTTTTGATTGACGACGACAATGTGAACGTTCACAATTTGGTCTCCGGGTATCCTTCTGCTTTGCCCTGGGTAGGCCGTCATGCGCCCCGGCTTCTCGTCCTCATGCGCGTTCACCCTGGCGGTCGGGCTCTGAGGAGCTCGATGGCCCGATTGGGCATCCCTCTGGAGACTAGCATGATCACTCACCTCGATTTGCCCTGCCACGCTCTGGCTTCGTACCGTTCCCTCCTTCGTCTCTCTGCTCTCGGCTGTGTGCTCGCGGCGCTCGCCGGCTGCAGCGGCGGCACGACCGACGACCAGCCCTCCCCTGATGGGACGGGTGGCTCGGAGAATCCGGTGACGGGCGCCAGCAGCGCCAGCAGTACGACGGGCACCGGCGGGAGCACTGGTACGTCGAGCTCCGTCGGGAGCGGGGGAAGCGGTACGACGGGTACCGGCGGGAGCACGTCGGCCTCGGGGACCGGCGGCAGCGGCGGCGATCCAGGGGACGGTGGTGGAGGCGCAGGCGGCTCCCCGCCGACCTGCGACTTGCCCACCACGTTCAAGTGGAAGTCGGGGCCTCCGGTGATCAGCCCCAAGCCGCCTGCCGGCCGCAGCTGGGCATCCGTCAAGGACCCGACGATCGTGTTCTTCGAAAACAAGTACCACGTGTTTGCCACCGTGTTCGACACCACGTCGGGCAACGGCGGATGGCAGTCCATGTACTCGAACTTCACGGACATCCCTCAGGCGAACGCCGCTGAGCAGCACTACATGGCGAGCTGGCCCACCGGCAGCACGGTCGCGCCCCAGGTCTTCTTTTTCAAGCCGCACAACAAGTGGTACCTCATCTACCAGTGGAACGGCCGGTACTCGACCAACGATGACATCAACAACATGAACGGCTGGAGTCGGCCCCAAGGGCTGCTCCGAGGCGAGCCGAACGGCGCGCTGGACTTCTGGAACATCTGCGACGACAAAAACTGCTACCTCTTCTTCTCGCGGGACGACGGAAAGCTCTACCGCTCCAAGGTCAGCATCGACAAGTTCCCGAATTACGACGGTTACGAAACCGTCATGTCGGCCCCCAGCGCGAGTCTCCTGTTCGAAGCCAGCAACGTCTACAAGGTGGATGGGTCGAACAAGTACCTGCTCATGGTGGAGGCGTACGACAACAGCCCTCGCTTCTTCAGGTCGTGGACGTCCGAGAGCCTCGACGGCCCCTGGGCTCCCCTGGCGGACACCAAGCAGAACCCGTTCGCCGGCCCTGCCAACGTGACCTACGAAGGCCAGGACTGGAGCGACGACATCAGCCACGGCGAGCTGATCCGCTCCGGGCACGACGAGAAGATGACCATCGACCCGTGCGACCTGCGGTTCCTCTACCAGGGCAGAGATCCGAAAGTCGGGGGTGATTACGGCAAATTGCCCTACAGGCTCGGGATGTTGACGCTCCAGAAGTAGCTCCGCTCCCCTCCAGTTGTGGTTTTACCACCCCGGTAAGCCTGGCGGCCGCTCGGGCCGCCAGGCGGACCCGTGGGCTGGCTCGGCTATCCGGACGAGAAGATCCGCTCGGGCATGCCGCGATCGCTCGAGCGCTCGAGCCGCTCGGCATCGGCGTCGCGAGCGGCGAACACTGTCACCTGCACGAGCACTTCGTCGACCCCTGTGTGGTGCGCGGCGGGCGCTACCTCGCCCCCACGGCGCCAGGCACATCGATCACCATGAAGGCCGACTCGCTCGCGGCGCACACGTTCCCCGGCGGGCAGGTCTGGCAGGACCTCTCGGAGCGCTCATGAAAATCATCCGCTACCTGGACACGAACGGACGCGCCCGCTACGCGAGCGAGCAGGGCGATGGCACGGCCCTGCGCATCGAAGGCGACCTCTTCGATCGCTACACGGTCACACAAGAACGTGCGGAGGTCGCGCGCAGGCTCGCCCCGATCGCTCCCACGCAGATCCTCGGCATCGGCCTGAACTACCGCCGGCACGCCGAAGAGATCAAGGCCAAGCTCCCCGAGCACCCGATCGTCTTCATGAAGGGACTGAACGCCGTCCAGGATCCTGGCGCGCCGATCGTGATTCCGCGTCAGCTGGCGAGCGAGGAGGTCGATTACGAGTGCGAGCTCGCCGTGGTCATCGGCAAAGCGTGCAAGAACGTGAGCCGCGCGCGCGCGCTCGAGCACGTGCTCGGTTACACGTGCGCGAACGACGTGTCGGCTCGCGACTGGCAGCTCCGGCGCGGCGGCGGGCAGTGGTGTCGCGGCAAGACGTTCGACACGTTCGCCCCGCTCGGCCCCCGCCTCGTCACCGCGGACGAGGTCGGAGATCCAGGAGCGCTCCGCATCGCCACCCTCCTGAACGGCGAGCGCGTGCAAGACTGGACGACCGGCGACATGATCTTCGGCGTGCCCGAGCTCATCGAGTTCTTGAGCGGCAGCACGACGCTGCTGCCGGGCACCGTGATCCTCACGGGGACGCCGCATGGCGTCGGCATGGCCCGAACACCGCCGCGCTGGCTGCGCCCGGGAGATCGGGTCGAGATCGAGATCGAGAAGATCGGCGTGCTCGAAAATTACGTCGTCTCCGAAGGGGAAGCGTGAATCACGGCGGCCCCGCCGCGCTCGACGCCGGGCAGCTCGCGGCCCGCTCCTCGCCCGCGGCGGCTCGCGCCTGGCGCCAAGGTCACGCATGGCCCGCGCGGCGCGGGGGAGCCTCCCGCCGCTGGCTCGCTCCGCGCTCGGCGGCGACCCCTACGGGGTCTGGTGTACGGGGCCATCCAAGACGGCCGACGTGGAGGGCCTCCTGATTCAGGGCGTGCACGGACCGGGCGAGCCAATCGCCCTGATCGTCGATGCCTGGTAGAGCGACGCCGGGAGCGCGTTCTGAGGAATTTCCGGCGATCGGCATCGTGGCCGGCGAGTCCCGCGCGCCGGTTTTCAATTGACGCCGTAGATGTGAGCGCTCACAATTTGGCTCGGAGATTCCTCCGCTTTGCCCTCGGTAGGCCGCCATGCGGCACCGGGCCCTTCGTCCTCGTGCGCGTCAACCTTGACAGTCGGGCTCTGAGGAGCTCGCTGCCCGCTCGGGCATCCCTCTGGAGACCAGCATGATCACTCCCTTCGATTTGCCTCGCCAATCTTTGACTCCGTCCCGTTCCCTCCTTCGTTTGTCTGCCCTCGGCTGTGTGCTCGCCGCGCTCGCCGGTTGCGCCAGCGACACGGGGGACGAGCAGCCCACCGGTGGTGGTACGGGTGGCTCGGAGAACCCGACGACGAGCGCCAGCAGCACGACAGGCGCGGGCGCGAGCACCAGCACAAGCGGCACGGGTGGATCAGGCCCCGGCACGAGCACGAGCACGAGCACGAGCAGCGGAAGCGACCCGGGCACGGGCGGCGACCCGACGGGTGGGACCGGGGGGAGCGGCGGCGCTCCGGGGGACGGCGGCGGCGGCGCGGGCGCGGGCGGCTCGCCGCCCGTGACCTGCGACCTGCCCACCACGTTCAAGTGGAAGTCGGGGCCTCCGGTGATCAGCCCCAAGCCGCCTGCCGGCCGCACCTGGGCATCCGTCAAGGACCCGACGATCGTGTTCCACGACGGCAAGTACCACGTATTTGCCACCGTGTACGACACCACGGGCAACGGGGGGTGGAGCTCCATGTATTCGAACTTCACCGACTTCGCTCAGGCGAACTCCGCGCAGCAGCAGCACATGGCGAACTGGCCCACCGGCGGCACGGTCGCGCCCCAGGTCTTCTTTTTCCGGCCGCACAACAAATGGTACCTCATCTTCCAGTGGAACGGCCGGTACTCGACCAACGACGACATCAACAACCCCAACGGCTGGAGCCGGCCGCAGCCGCTGCTCAAGGGCGAGCCAGGCCAGATGGGGAACACCCTTGGCGCGCTGGACTTCTGGAACATCTGCGACGACAAGAACTGCCATCTGTTCTTCTCGCGGGACGACGGGAAGCTCTACCGCTCCAAGGTCAGCATCGATAAGTTCCCGGCTTTCGATGGGTACGAGACCGTCATGTCGGCTCCCAGCTCGGGGCTCCTGTTCGAGGCCAGCAACGTCTACAAGGTGGATGGCACGAACAAGTACCTGCTCCTGGTGGAGGCGTTCGACAACAGCCCTCGCTTCTTCAGGTCGTGGACCTCCGAGAGCCTCGACGGCCCCTGGGCTCCCCTGGCGGACACCAAGCAGAAGCCCTTCGCCGGCCCTGCCAACGTGACGTTCGAAGGCGGGGACTGGAGCGACGACATCAGCCACGGTGAGATGATCCGCTCCGGGAGCGACGAGCGAATGACCATCAACGCGTGCAACATGCAGTTCCTCTACCAGGGCAGGGATCCGAACGCCGGAGGGGCTTACGAAAGATTGCCGTACAAGCTGGGTCTGATCACGCTCGAGAAGTGACGCCGCGCCCCTCCTCGAGCTCTCGGTAAGGGACGTCCAGGCAGAAGCGCCGATCTCCCGATCGGCGCCTCCCCGGCGGGCCCGGGCCGACATCGGCCAGGGTCGGAATCGGGGCAAACCATCGATGCGTCCGGGGCGCCGCGCGCGCAGTCTCCGCGGCCAGAATCCAGAGGATCGCTGGACGAACGGCATTCTCCGTCTATCCTTGAGCGGTGCGCACGGGGGAGCTCTTGGGGGGGCGCTTCCGGGTCGAAGCGCTCGCGGAGACCGGGGGGATGGGCGCGGTCTACCGCGCCTTTGACGTCACCACCGGAAGGCGGGTCGCCGCCAAGGTGCTGCACGATCCGTCGCCGCAGCACCTCGCGCGCTTCGCGCGGGAGGCGGAGCTCCTTGCCCGTCTCACACACCCCGGGATCGTCCGGTACGTCGCCTACAGCGCCGCGCGCGAGAGCACGCCCTTTCTGGTCATGGAGTGGCTGGAGGGAGAGGACCTCTCCCGGCTCCTCTCGCGTCGGCGGCTCACGGTCGCCGAGGCCGTGGAGCTCGGGGCGCGCGTCTCCGCGGCCCTCGGCGCCGCCCACGCGCTCGGGATCGTCCACCGCGATCTCAAGCCGGCCAACATCTTCCTCGTCGGCGGCCGGATCGAGGAGCCCAAGCTCCTCGATTTCGGGGTCGCCCGTTTCCCGGACATGGCGCCGATCACCGGCGCCGGGGTGCTGGTCGGCACGCCCGACTACATGGCCCCGGAGCAAGCGCGCAGCGGCGATGAGGTCGGCGCCCCAGCGGACATCTTCTCGCTCGGCTGCGTGCTCTTCCAGTGCGTCACCGGCGCGCCGCCGTTCCAGGCAGATCACCTTGTCGCCCTCCTCGCCAGGATCATCTTCGACGAACCGTCGCGCTTGTCGGACCGCTGCCCCGGCGCGCCCCCGTGGCTCGACGCGCTGCTCTCGCAGATGCTCGAGAAGGATCCGGCGCGGCGCCCGCGCGACGGGGCCGCGGCCCACGCCGCGCTCGCGGCGCAGGAGGTCCAGGCCGGGTCGCTCCCGGCACCGGCGAGCTCTGCCCTCACGAGCAGCGAGCGCCGCTTCCACGGCGTCGCGGTGATCGGCCGCGCGCCGGCGTCCGCGCTGGACGCCACCCTCTCGGTCTGCGACGTGGACGCGGACGCCGGCGCGCTCCGGGAGGTCGCCGCCCGCTTCGAGGGGCGCCTGGAGCTGCTCGCCGACGGTACGGCGGTGCTCATCGTCGGCCGCCCGCACGTGCCCACCGACGTCGCCGCGCAGCTCGCGCGCTGCGCGCTGGCGCTGCGGGAGCGCGTCCCCGAGCGCCCGATCGCGATCACGGTCGGCTGGGGCGAGCTCGGGCGCGGCCTGCCGGTCGGCGACGCCATCCAGCGCGCGGCGGGGCTGCTCCGGAGCGCGGGCGGCGCGGGCGCGCCGCAGATCCTCCTCGACAAGACCACCGCCGGGCTGCTCGAGACCCGCTTCGAGGCCGCGATCACCGCGTCCGGCGCCGTCGAGCTCCGCGGCGAGCGCAACGCCGCCGAGCCGTTGCGCCCGCTCCTCGGCAGGCCCACGCCCTGCGTCGGCCGCGATCACGAGCTCCGCCTGCTGGAGCAGACGTTCGCCGCCTGCGCCGGCGAGCCCGCCGCCCGGGCGGTGCTCGTCATCGGCGCCGCGGGCATGGGCAAGTCCCGCCTGCTCCAGGAGCACCTCGCGGCCCTCCGGCGCGCCGGCGCGCCCGCGGAGATCTGGGCGGGGCTCGGGGATCCGCTGCGCGCGGGCTCCATCGGCGGCCTGCTCGCGGAGGTGATCCGGGGCGCGGCGGGCATCAAGGGCGGCGAGCCCATCGAGGAGCGGCGCGCGCTCCTCCGGGCCCGCGTCGCCCGCCGCGTGCCCGAGGCGGAGCGGCGCCGGATCGAGGAGTTCCTCGGCGAGCTCGCCGGGGTCCGCTTCCCCGACGAGGACAGCCTCCCGCTCCGCGCCGCCCGGCAGGATCCCGAGCTGCTCGGCGAGCAGATGCAGCGCGCGCTGCGCGATTTTCTGCGCGCCGAGTGCGCGGCCCAGCCGGTGGTGCTCGTGCTGGAGGACGTGCACTGGGCCGATCGCGCCTCGGTCGCGGCCATCGACACGGCGCTGCGTGAGCTCTCGGATCAGCCGCTCGTCGTGCTCGCCACGGCGCGCCCCGAGATCAAGCAGGCCTACCCCGATCTCTGGGGCGAGCGCGGGCGGCAGGAGCTCTGCCTCAGGCAGCTCTCGCCGAGGGCGTGCGCGCAGCTCACGCGGGAGGCGCTGGGCGACGCGGCCGACGGGGCGCTCGTCGATCGCCTGGTCACGCAGTCCGAGGGGCAGCCCTTCTTCCTCGAGGAGCTGATCCGCGCGACGGCGGAGGGCCGGGGCGACGCGCTGCCCGACACCGTGGTGGCGATGGTGCAGGTCCGGCTGGAGGCGCTCCCGCCCCCCGCGCGCCGGATCCTGCGCGCCGCCAGCGTGCTCGGCGAGGTGTTCTGGCGAGGCGCCGTCGCGCACCTGCTCGGCGGCGACGCCGCTTCGCTCGCGGATCACCTCGCGGCGCTCGTCACCGGGGAGCTCTGCGTCCGTCGCCGCGAGGGCCGCTTCCCGGGCGAGGAGGAGTACGCCTTCCGCCAGGCGCTCCTGCGCGAGGGCGCCTATGCGCAGCTCACCGAGGAGGATCGAGCGCTCGGCCACCGCCTCGCCGCCGAGTGGCTCGAGGCCGCGGGCGAGGCCGATCCGCTGGTGCTCGCGGCGCACTGCGAGCGCGGCGGCCTGACCGCCCGGGCGGCGTCGCTGCTCGTCCGAGGCGCCGAGCTCGCGGCCGCGCGCCGGGCGTACCTCGACGCCGAGGGCTGCTACGGGCGCGCCGAGGCGCTGCTCGGCGCGCTGCTCCCCGCGGCGCGCCACGCGCGGGGCCTCGCTCGCTTCCGGCTCGGGCGCCACACGGAGGCCCTCGCCGATCTCGCCGCGGCGCGCGACGACGCGGCCGCGGTGTCGGAGCCGGGGGCGGAGATCGAGCTCCTCCTCGATGAGGCCATGATCCTCGACTGGATGGGCGAGTACCGGGAGGCAAGCTGGCGGGTCGAGGCCGCCGAGCGCCTCGCCGACTGGGTGGCCTCACCCCTGCTCGGCGCGCGCCTGCTCCTCGGCGTGGGCCGCTCGCTCCACCGCGCCGACCGCGAGGACGACGCCGCCGCGGTGCTGTCGCGCGCCGCGGCGCAAGCCGCGCGGCTCGGGGACGAGGGCCACGAGACGCACATCATCGCCCGGCTGATGCTCGGCTTCATCCTGGCCAGCCTCGGCCGGGTCGACGAGGCGGCGCGGGGCCTCGACGCGGTGATCCTCAGCTGCGAGGAGCGCAGCGATCTCATGCACCTCGGCGCAGCGCTGAACAACCGCGGGCTCGTGCGAGCCCTCCAGGGCGACCGCGCCGGGATGATCGCCGATTGCGAGCGCACCATCGCGCTCGGGCACGACCTCGGCCAGCCAGCGCTCGAGCTCATCGGCCACTTCAACCTCGCCGAGTACCTGTATCTGATGGATGATCTCGAGGCTGCGGCGCCGCATGCGCATGCCGTCCAGGCGATAGCGCCGCGCTGCGGCGAGCGCCACGCGCCGGTCGCCGTGGCGCTGCTGACCGCGCGCCTGCGGCTCTACCAGGGCGACGAGGCGGGCGCTCGCGGGATCGCCCTGCGGCTCCGAGCGGCGCAGGAGGAAGCCGGCGGCGAGGCGCTGAAGCCTTCGGAAGACGTGCTCTGCTCGATGATCGAGCTGGCGACCCGCGACGACGACCACGCCGCGTGGGCCGCGCTCGAGGAGCGCTCCGCGCGCTGCTCGGTGGGGCAGGAGCGGATCGAGGTGCTCGAGGCGCGGGCCCTCGCCGCCTTCCGTCGCGGCCGGCACGTCGATGCTCGGTCTCGGCTCGAGCGCGCCCTCGCTGCCGCCTCCACCATTCCGACCGTCATGGGCAGTCGCCTCCGTCGCTGGCACACGGAGCTGACGAAGCTGACAGAACTGGACGCCTCGGACACCCACCCTCGCCGCCGCTGAATCACCTTTCACGGGCGTGGCAATGCGGAAAAAGGTAGAACATTGAACCCATAGCGTACCTATGGGGGATGGTTGGTGAGCCCGCGCTCGCGCGCCGCGCGCAGGGAGCCGCCGGGTCATACGCCAGAAATGGGGGGAACCCATGTCTCTCAAGCAGACATTCATCGTGCTTGGCTGGGCTGGGGTGCTGTCGGGCTGCGCCGCCGAGGTGGTGGACATCGGTGCGTGGGATGAGCCAGTGGGGGAATCCCAGGGGGCCCTTCTCAGCGGCAACGCGCTCAGCGCGAACGCGCTGAACCTCAATGCCTTGAACCTCAACGCCTTGAACCTCAACGCCTTGAACCTCAACGGTCTCAGCGCAAAAAGCCTCGCCGCGCTCCGGGATCCGGGCCCGAGCGGCGCGCTGGCGCGCGAGTTCGTGCGTTATGCGACGAGCTGCGCCCTGAGCAGCGCGGCGTCCTTCGCCTTCTCATGGACGGACTCCAGCGGCGCCATCCACAACGAGCGCTACCCCGGGCTGCTCGGCGTCGCGCCCACCTGGACGAGCGGGCCGCTCGACGAGCTCGGGCAGCGGATGGTCTCCAGCTGCGTGGCGGCGCGCGTGAACTACTATCAAGTACCGGTCGTCCTCTCCGCCCGCTCGCTGCGGGATCCCCTGAAGACGCTCTCCTCGAGCCAGGAGCTCATCGATTATCCGGACGTCGAGGGGGCCTTCTGGGGCAACCTGTTCGCGGCGCAGCCCTACATCAACGCCTGCTACAACAGCGCGACGGTCGACAACTCGCGCGCCCACCAGCGCGACTGCGCGGCGGGCCACCTGATCTCCGGGAGCCAGATCGTCGAGTGCGGGGTGATCCGCATCGCCGGACCATGCAGCCGGGTCTGCCAGAGCCTCAACGGGGCCGGCCAGTACTACCCATCCTGTATCGACCGCCCCGGCCAGAGCACCGCGACCACGAAGGAGGTGATCACCACCGCCTTGCCCTGACCGGCGCGCCGCCTCGGCCCGCGACCGACCCGCCAGCGCACCGTTCGGACAGGGTCTCGGGCGAGCTCGACACGAAGCGCGGCGGCATGGGGCTCGCGCCGCCAATCGTGGACGCGACCGGCGGATACTGCCGCAGGTACTCCTGCTCTTCCGCGTAGCACTGACGCGAGAGCCCCTCGCAGCTCGACGGGTCGTTCCAGCACTGTCCCTGGCCCGCGCTTCGCACGATTCGACACGTGGGGAAGTTGTTGAGCTGGCGTCGCTCTTCCAGGAGGGCGAGCGCATCGACCATCTTCCGTCACCGGCAGCGAACGTGGCGACTCGCCCTCGATATCCTTGGACGGTCGACGCGCTCGATACCTCGACGACGCCCGCCACCGTGCTCCGCTCGGCCGCCATCGAGATTGGCTTCTCCAGGCAGGACGTGAAAGGCGCGATCTTCTATTGGTCGACGACCTCTGCCGGAGTGCGGCGGGGGAAGATCCCTCGCCGCACTCCGGAGAACCACATCGTGGGCAAGCCCCCGACGACGTACTCCGACGGCGACAAGGTCAAGTGTGTCGCATGCCGCGTGGTCTCGCGCGATGGCAAGTACATGGCAGCCCCTGTGTCCGCTGACTCCGGGAACAGCCTGTGGATCCTCGGGGTAACTACTTCAGGGGGCTCTGGATCGCCTTCGGCCCCCTCTGCCCCAAACCCCGAGGCGACAGGCAACTCGTAAGGTGGTCCACAGCGCGCACCCTAAACAGCGATTCTTCGAGGAGCAAGTCGATGTGATATGCCGGTTCATGTCATGACAGGTCGCACGATACAGCCCCGCGAGGCGGTTCCACGGGGCGTAAGCTGATGACAGGGCGGTCGCTCGTGGTGTAAAGTGCATACGCATGACAGCAAGGGGATGGGTGGTGGTGTTCGCGGCAACGATCGTGATCGGATGCGGCGAGAGCAGTGACGGCAGCGGCGGTATCGCGCGGCCCGTCACGACGTTCAACGGTGTTCCCTACGGCGCGACATGCGACGGGGACGCGAGCTGCGGGGGCCAGCAGGACTCCTGCTGCCTGGGTGGCAAGTGCTCGGCCGAAGGCTGGTGCAGCCCCAAATGCGAGAGTGATCAAGACTGCCCCGAGGGCTTCTACTGCATCGATCACAGCGGAACCCGCTGCTTCTCCGCTTGCGAGGACGATCGCGACTGCCCGACGGACTTCATCTGCGAGGAGAAGAGCGGGCACAGGACCTGCCGCTTCAAGTAGCCGCGGGGGCGGCCTCCGTGCCTCCGGCGCGCGGAGGCGTCGCGCAGCTCGCCTCGGGACCTCGCGCGGCTACAGGCCTTGCACGTGCGGTATTCTCACGAGCTTCGGCAGATCGTGTCGAACTCGCACGAGCCCGATTGCGTCGCGCTGGTGGCGATGCAGCTCTTCGAGCTGGGCGCATGAGGCACGAGCCGAGCAGCGAAGGACGTTCTGTCAAGCCGGGGCAGGTCCCGCAGCTGGTCAGGCGGGCGCCTCGCGGGCAGACGCCGTAGTTTACAGACGCGAAGGGCCCATGAGCCCGCCCCTCGCGGTCGAGCCTCCTCGGCCCTAGATTCGGCGCGCTGACAGCAAACTCGGCTGCCGGGCGCAGCCGATCCGCTCGAAGGAGGAGAATCGCGATGCGTCCTATTATGCCGACCCTCACGCAAAGCCTCATCGCAGGGCTCGCGCTCGGGCTCATGACATGCATTTCGTCGACCGCGCTCGCCGGGCGCCCCGTCGCCAAGCGCGTCGCAGCGGATAGCCTCGCAGCCGAGGAACCCGAGGCCGCGACGGAGAACGCCGAGAAGCGGACCATCACGATCGACGGCGTCGGCGAGGTCACGAGGCCTGCGGATTCGATGCGCACGAGCATCGGCGTCGAGGCGCGCGAAAAGACGCTCGAGGCCGCGCGCGACAAGGCCGCGTCCAGGTCGCAGGCCGTGCTCGCCGCCCTGCGCGGCCTCGTCATCCCAGGGCTGGAGATCCGCACGGTCGATATCTCGCTCTCGCCGATCCACGAGTCGAGCCTGGCGCCCGTGGAATTAACCGAGCCCAGGATCATCGGTTATTCGGCTTCCAACCAGCTCTCCGTCGCGCTGCGGGGCGCGTCGCCGGCCGAGCTGCAGGCCGCAGGCTCGAAGATCCTCCAGGCCGCGCTGACCTCGGGCGCCAACGACGTCGGCGGGCTCGAGTTCTTCCTGAGCAACCCCACCGAGGCGCGCCGGGCGGCCCTCGCGGCTGCCGTGCAGGACGCGCAGGCGAGCGCCAAGGCGGTGGCCAAGGCGGCGAACATCAGGATCGTCGAGCTGCGGTCGATCTCGGTCGGTCAACCGGAGCGTTTCGCCTACGCGCAGCAGATGAAGGCTGAAATGGGAAGCGCGGGCGCCTTCGCCGTCGAGCCCGGCAAGCTCCGTGTCACCGCCACGGTGACGGTCCGCGTCGCGTTTGCCCCGACCCCGTGAGCCCAGGGCGACGGCCCGCAGGCGGCGCCCGCGATCGCAGCTCGGGGCGAGCTTACGGCATGCCCGTGAAGAAGTCGTACATCGCCTTGATGGCAAAACACGGCACGCCGTGGCTCGTGTTGCTGTACGAGGGGTCGTCGTGTGAGCACCAGATCGTCGGCTCCGAACAGCCGCTGTAGGACACGCAGCCGGGGTTCACCGTCTTGCCGCTGCTCTGGCAGCCCATCACCTGGGAATACGGCGTCGAGCTCATCTCGCACATGTTGGCGGTGCGGAACCTCGCGACCGTGCTCGCCCCGTCTCCCCCGCGGACGGTGTCGTTCTTGCCCTGGATGTACATCACGGGCACGGACACCTGCAGCGCGCCGTAATCGGAGGCCGCGACGGGCGCGACCGCCCTGAAGTTCAAGTGCTCGGCATCGGACTTGTGCGCCAAGATCTGCACGATCATCTGCGCGCCGGAGCTGTGGCCGGTGGCGAACACGCGGTCCATGTCGATGCAGTAGTTGTCCATGAGGTCGTCGTAGATCCGCAGGACCTTGGAGATATCGCTGTTGTAGTTCCAGCATCCACCTCCGTCCGACGACCGTCCCACGGCGCGCACGTACTCCGTCTCGAAAGCCGACCCCCGCGTGAGGTTGATGAACTGGTCGATCGGGTTGCCGCAGGCGTGGAACCCCATCAGGAGCGGGAGAGGGGTGTTGCCATCGTAGCTGTCCGGGAACGTGTAGATGTGATCGTTGTCGACCTTCACCGTTCCGCTCGCGGGCCGCCCCGACTTGCCGCAGCCTGGGCTCGGGTTGCCCGCCGGCGGTTCCGTGCCGCCGGTCCCCGTGCCGCCGGCCCCGGCCTGCGGTCCGCCCCCGGTCGACCCACCTGTCGTGCCGCCGCTGGTCGTGCCACCGCTGGAGGCGCTGGCGTCATCGCTCGTTCCCCCTGTCGAGGTGGTCTCCCCTGCGCTCGCAGACGTGTGGGCTCCGCCTTCGCCGCCCGTGGCCTGACCGGTTCCGCCACCTCCCGTACCGGGTGAGCCTGTCTCGGACGAGCAAGCGAGGAACAGCAAAGCGACTGCGGGGAAAGCGGAATAAGCACCTGGTCTCGGCATCGTCTAGACCCTCTCTATGAACGCCCGATTCGTCTTTCCGCGCTCGCCCCGTGCCGATCCCGCGATGATCTCGGGCGATGATACGCCTCACCTGGAGGCACCAGCCAGTCCGTCAGGGCGGCTGCGCAGAAGGACGAAAGGTCCGGTGCGCATGGCGCGCCTCTCCGTGGCAAAGCGGAAGAAGGATCGACGAATCGACTGTGAGCGTTCACATGGTCGGCGTCAATCAAAATGGACCGGCGCGACGCCGTCCTTGATGCCGGCCGGTGCGCGGCGACGGCAACCGCGCGTCCGTCGACTCCCACGGCAACGATCCGTGGGAGTTCGACGCGCAGGGGCCCTTCGTCGGGTCAGTTGGCGATGAACGCGCAGCACCCGGCGAGACAGATGTAGCCGTCGGCGCACCCATCGCTGCAGGGATCCGAGCACGTCGGAGCCGAACCGCCTTCGCCGCCGCCGGGGTCGGAACCGCCGCTATCGGAGCCGCCGCCGGGATCGGAGCCGCCGGGGTCGGAGCCGCCGCCGCCATCGCTCTCGCCCGTGCTCCCGTCATCGGGGCAATCGTGCCCGCCGTCGTCGCTGCCGCCCGGATCGCCTGAGCTGCTGTCCCCCGGGTCGTCGGAGCCGCTGCCGGGGCCGCCGTCGCAATGGCCGGGGCCGATGCCGCCCTCGTTGAAGTCCGCAAGCGCATCGGACAGCGCGACGGCATCCTCGGCCGCGCCGCCTTTCTTGATGCCGTAAGGGAGCCGGCCATCGGCGTCCTTGTTGTCCTTCATCCACGCCTCGGCGTCCGCGAGCGCCCCGCCCAGGGCCGCGTCGCTCGCGCCGCTGCCCACGTTCAGCAGCGCGGCGATCAGCTGGTGGCCCAGGATGAGGCTGGTGTCGCCCCGCGGCGGCGTCTGAAAGAGATCCATCAGCTCCGCCTGGGAGTACACCTCTCCTCCGATGGTGAGCGTCGATGTCGGCCAGCTCTCCTCGTGGTTCTTCCAGTAGCCCTGGGTGAGCGTACAGCCGTCGCCGTCGGACCCGGGCGGCGTTCCGACCACGTTGCCCGTCCCCTCGCCGAAGCGATCCGCGTCGCCGTTCCCACAGGCGACGAGAGCGGAGCCCACCAGCGACAGACACCCCACGAGCATCAACCTGCCAAGCATCATGATCCCTCCTGAAGTTGCGCGTCGTGCGATGGGCGCTCCTCGCGAGGAGCGAGCGACATCGCGCGAGCCAGGCGGCGGGCATCGCGCCGGATCGGGGTGCACAGGCGACCCCGCTCCGACGGGACCAGGTTCTCGATCCACCCGCCCCAGCTGCAGCTCATGAGGAGCCGCGCTCTCGGTTCCTTCAGTGCCGGCCTGCGCTCGGCGCGGCTCATGTTTTTGGGGGTGCGTTCCGGTCACGTGTCGTTCTTGAGCGATTGAATTTTTCCTTCATCAACACATGAGTGGTCGAGACCACTTCAGCTCGTGAGATCCCGTGTCATTCTCGTTCGATCAAATTCTTCCTTCACCAGCGAACGAGTGACCGAGGTCACTTCAGCCCATGACGATCCATCTTGTTGAGCAGCCCCTGCCGCGACAGCCCGAGCCGCGCCGCTGCCTGGCTCCTGTTGCCCTGGGTCGCCCGGAGCGCGGCGGCGATCTCGCGCCGCTCCAGCGCCGTGATCTTCTCTTCCAGCGTCGCCCCCTCGGCCGGCTCGTCGTCGCCTGCCAGAGCCACGGGACCGCTGCCTCGCCGGGCCGGCGAGAGGTCCTCCTCGAGGATCTCCCCCCTGCCCCCGGCCATCACGAGCGCGCGCTGCATCTCGTGCCGGAGCTCTCGCAGGTTGCCGGGCCAGTCGCAGGCCTCGAGCCGGCGCATCGCGCCGGGCGAGATCGCGGTCGCCGGCGAGCGCGGCACGAGGGCCCGCGACAGGTTCAGGAAGTGCTGCGCGAGGAGCGGCAGATCGCCCACGCGATCCGCGAGCCGCGGCAAGGCGATCTCGATCCCGCGCACGCGCCAGTAGAGGTCGTCGCGAAAGGTCCTGTCCGCCACCATCGACTCGAGCGCCCTGTGGGTGGCGGACACGACACGGACGTCCACGGTCAGCGGGCGCGCCGCGCCCACCGGCAGGATCTCGCCCGTCTCGAGCACGCGCAGGAGCTTCACTTGCAGCGCCGGCTCCATGTCGCCGATCTCGTCGAGGAACAGGGTCCCTCCGTCCGCCTCGACGAACAGGCCGGGAGCGTCCTTGATCGCGCTCGTGAAGGCGCCTTTCCTGTGGCCGAACAGCGTCGATTCCAGGAGGGTCGGCGCGAGCGCGCCGCAGTTGACGGCGATGAAGGCCTTGTCCTTCCGGCGGCTCCTTGCGTGCAGGTAGCGGGCGAACACCTCCTTGCCCGTGCCCGACGCGCCGGTGATGAGCACTGGAACGTCGGTCGGCGCCGCGCGCTCGCACAGCGTCCTCGCCTCGAGGAAGGCCGGCGACTGGCCGAGCATCGCGGAGGCGTCGCCCTCGCGGGCGGCGAGCGAGCGCTCGAGCTCCATCACCCGATCTTCGAGCGCGAGGCGCGCGGCCGCGCGAGCGACCACGGAGAGCAGCACGTCCGGGTCGACGGGCTTGGCCAGGAAGTCGTATGCGCCGCGCTCGACGAGGCGCAGCGCGAGCGGGGTCTCGCCCGCGCCCGAGACGACGATCACCTTGGCCGCGGGCCGCTCGGCGAGGAGCCTGTCCGCGAGCGCCGCGCCCTCCTCGGGGCGGCCCGACGGCGGGAGCATCAGGTCGAGCACGACGAGGCGCGCGCTCGTGCGGCGGAGCTCCGAGAGCGCCTTCGGGGCGGCCCCGGCCTCGGCGACGGCGTAGCCCTCCAGCGCGAGGAGCTCGCGGTAGGCGTCGCGGAACCCCGGATCGTCGTCGATGAGCAGGACGGTCTCGGTCACGGGTCACGGTATCGCGTCACCCGGGCGCGCGGCCAGCGAGCTCAGCAACAGATGGAAGTACAACATCCCGCGATAGGGACCGAGTGCCTCGACGAGCTCGCCCCCGTGCTCGCCGGCGATGGCGCCGAGGCCGCGAGCGGCCGCCACGTCTCCGCCCGGAAAGACATCGAGCCGGCGAAAGCCACGGAGCAGGATGACCGACGCGGTCCAGGGCCCGATGCCCGGAAGCTCGCGCAGGCGCCGCTCGATTTCACCATTGGCCAGTGCTTCGAGCTCCTCCTCCCGCAGCTCGCCCGCCGCGATCATCCGCGCGCATGTCCGCAGCGCGTCCGCCTTCGCTCCGCTCAGCCCGAGGGTGCGCAGATCGTGCGGGGTCGAGCTCGCCACGACCTCGGGCGGAGGGAACGGGAACAGCCGCTGCCCCGCGAGGTCGACGGGGCTCGCGAACCGAAGCACGAGGCGTCGCACCGCCGCCATCGCCGCTGCCAGGCTGAGCTGCTGGAAGACCACCGAGTTCACGATCGCCTCCCAGAGCGAGGCAAAGCGTGGAGGCTTGACCCCGCGGAACCGCGCCGCGAGCGCGGCGACGGCGGGCAACCGCTCCGCTCGCGCGTAGAATGGCACCAGATCGATGTCGGTCCCGAGCAGCCGGGTAACCAGGCCGCGCCACCTCCTCGGATCGTGGACGTCCCCGAAGAGCTCGACGCGGAGCCGCGTCCCGCCTGCCTCCTCGGTCACCGCCCAGGCCACCGGGCCGCGCGCGGTGTCGAACGCCCGCAGGTAGCGGCGATCCGCGGACCACGTGTCGACCGGGTTCTCGGGGCGCCTCTGAAGCGCGGCAACGGTGAGCGCGAGGCGGAAAGGCGTCCTCACTTGAACGGTGATCCTCGTCGTTCGGGCCGCGGTTCGGTGCGACATCGTGCCGAGCTCAATGCGAGCGCACGCGTGGGCCGGTGCGCCGCGCGGGCGACGTACGCGCCTTCGTCGCGCCCAGGGCCCGCCTCCTCGACGAGGTAGGGTGTTGCGCCGCGAGGGCTCGATCTCGGGCCCGGGGGGCGGCCTCTGCCGGGACGTGGGCGGCCGGTGCACGGATGCGAGCCCTGCGCAACCGCTGCTCGATCCTTTCGCGGAGGACGACAGCCTGGTTGTGGAGCTCGTCCTTTGCTCCGTACACGAGCGTGAGCGTCCCGCGCTTCGCCTGCGCGACGAGCTCGTCCACGAGCCCCGAGGCCGGCTGGCGGCGGAGCTCCTCGCGATAGCGCGCCGCGAACTCCTCCCATCGGGCAGCGTCGTGACCGAACGAGCGGCGGAGCTCGTCGCTCGGCCCGACCTCCTTCATCCAGGCGTCGATCGCGAGCGTGTCCTTGCGCACGCCTCGCGGCCACAGCCGGTCCACGAGCACACGGTACCCGTCGGCCGCTTCGGGCTGCTCGTAAGCCCTCTTGAGGAGCACCGCGTCCGCCGTCTCGGCACCGACGCGCGCAGTCCGCGCCCTCCCCGTCGCCGTTCGTCGCCTCACGTTGGCCACGCCCCCTTCTTCCCTTCTCGTTGCAAACCCTACGAGGCGAGGCGCGCTTTGACCACGACGAGCGCAAGATCCTCCAAGCCCTCGCGCTGCACGACGGTCTCCCGGCCAATCTGCCGGTGATTCGTGGACTCCGCCTTCCCGGTGCTCATGGCCCTCCTCCTTCGAACATGGGCCTGGACGCCGGCCTATCGGGTCGGCGGCTCCCCCATCGCGGCGATCGCGATGACCGAGTGCGCGAACGCGCCGCCCGCGCGCATCTCGGCTGCGACCCAGATGGCCTCCATGATCTCCTGCTCACTCGCTCCGTGTCGAAGCGCGCCCTGGGTGTGGCCACGGATGCAATACGGGCACTGCGTGACGTGCGCCACGGCGACGGCGATGAGCTGCTTCACTTTCGCCGGCAGGGCGCCCTCGGCGAACACGCGCTTGCTGAACTCGCGGAAGGCCTCGTCCGGCTCGGGCGCCAGATCGTGCCGTTTCTGCGAGGTCTCCTTCGATTGCAGCGGGTACACCTGGTCTCCCATGGCCTTCTCCTCATCGCTGGCCCGGGGGCTTTTTCGATGCGGCGGCCGCGTCGCACAAGCAAGGAAGCCTCTTTATTCGGCGTCCGGCGCAACGGGTGCCGGCTACGGCATTCGGCCGACCGCCGGCCCTGGCATTCCCCGACGCACCGATCGCGGAGACGTGCTCGTTCGCCGTCGCTCGCGCCCATTCCCAGCACGGGACGCCTATTTCTCGCCGCCGCGCGCTACCTGGCGGGGCGCGCGCACCGGACCGGCATCGCTTTCACGCCGCTCACCCAGTTCGAGCGGAGCCGCACCGCCGGCCCGGCGAGCTCGAGATCGGGGAGCCTGCGCAGGAGCTCCTCGAAGGCGACCCGCGCTTCCAGGCGCGCGAGCACGAGGCCCAGGCACACGTGCGGGCCGATGCCGAAGGAGAGGTGCTCGTTGGGCGTCCGGCCGACATCGAATTTCTGCGGATCGCTGAAGACCGCCTCGTCGCGGTTGGCCGAGACGTACCACAGCACCACCTTGTCCCCGGCGGCGATCCGCTGCCCGCCTATCTCGGTGTCTCGCACCGCGGAGCGCCGGAAGTAATAGACCGGCGGCGTGAAGCGCAGCATCTCCTCGATGGCGGTCGGGAGGAGCGAGGGATCGTCGAGCAGGCGCCGGCGCTGGTCGGGGTGCTCGAGGAGCGCGAGCATCCCGTTTGAGATGAGGTTCTTCGTGGTGTCGTGGCCGGCCGTGAGCAGCAAGTTGAAGAAGCCGCCGAACTCCGTGTAGGAGAGCTTCTCGCCGTCCACCTCGGCGGCCATGAGCAAGCTCAGCATGTCGTCCTTGGGCTCCTTCCGCCGCTGCTCGGCGAGCCCGTGCGCATAGGCGTTCATGTTGTGGAGCACGGCGTTCAGCTCCTCGGGCGTGACGCCATAGGCCGGATCGCTGGCCCCGAAGAACCGCGTCGTCCAGTCGAGCATCTGCTCCTGATCCTCGCGGGGGACGCCGAGCACCTCGAGGATCACGGAGAGAGGCAGCTTGCCCGCGATGTCGCTGGCGAAGTCGCACCCGCCGCGCTCGCAGGCGTCGTCGATGAGCCTCGTCACGAGCTCCCGCACGTGGCTTTCGAGGCGCTGGATGACACGGGGCGTGAACCCCTTGCTGACCAGCGCCCGGAACCGGCCGTGCCGGGGCGGATCCATCATGATCATGACATCGGGGTTGTCGCGCATGTCCCCCGGCGGGAGATCCTCGATGAAGAGGCCGCGCCCCGAGCAGAACGCGGCCGGATCGCGCGAGATGCGGGCGACGTCGGCGTGCCGCGTGATCGCCCAGAAGCCCCTGCCCGCCGGCTCGGGGTGCCAGTAGACGGGCGCCTCCCGGCGGAGGATCTCGAAGCGATCGTGCGGCGCGCCAGCGAGGTAGAGGTCCGGATCGAGGATATCGACGGTTTCAGGGGTCATCTGGGCAGGATCTCCTCAGGAGCTTTGCGAGCGCAACCGCTTACAACGTATCCGGGCCAGCGCGATGAGCGCGAGCGCCGCGGGCCATGGCCACGGGGGCTCGTCACCTCCCACGAAGCGGCACCCGCAGCCGCTCGTCTTGTCGCTGCTGGCGGATGGGTCGCCGTTCGAGCCGGCGCCCGCGCCGGTGCCCGACGCGGGGGTGCCGGTCGCCGCGCCGCCGGCGCCGCTGCCGGTCGCGCCGCCTTCGCCCGTGGTGCTGCCGCCGCTCGTGCCGGCGCCGCTGGCCGCCGTGGCGGTGCCGGTCGCCGCGCCGCCGGCGCCGCTGCCGGTCGCGCCGCCTTCGCCCGTGGTGCTGCCGCCGCTGCCCGCCGCGGCGCCGCCGACCCCTGCGCCGCCGGCGCCGCTGCCGGTCGCGCCGCCTTCGCCCGTGGTGCTTGCGCCGCTCGTGACGGCGCCGCCGGTCGCCGTGGCGGTGCCGGTCCCCGCGTCGCCAGCGCCGCTGCCCGTCGCGCCGCTCTCACCCGTGGTGCTTCCGCCGCCGGTACCGCCGCCTTCGCCCGTGCTGCGGCGCGGGCAGCCCAGGACCGACACGTCGTCGATCGCGAGACCGGCGAGCTGGACGCTCGCGTCGCTGTCGAGGTGGAACACCACCTCGACTCGCTTTCCGGCGTATCCGCTGACGTCGGCGTAGTGCGTGCCCCATCCCGCGCTCTCCTGGAGCACCAGGTTGGAGCTACCGACGGTCGTGGTCATCGATGCATCGAGGAACTCCCAGAGACGCCTGGCGCTCGCACCCCCGACCTCCCGGATCTCCACCCACCCGTGGTCCGAGGATGCATTGTCGAGCTGGTACTTCATCGCCCAGCGGAGCTGGATGGGCGCCTCCACCCCGGACAGGTCGATCGGCGGCGAGACGAGATCCTGATTCGAGCTCGCGTTGTACACGCCCGAGAGGTTCGTCTTCCAGCATTGCGTCCCGCCGTTGCACGTCGCGATCGGCGCGGCGCTCGGTGTGCCGACCGCCCACGCGTCGGCCGTACCGGCGTGCGTGAAGCCCTGCGCGCCGCCCTCGAAGTCCGCCGACAGCAGGGCGGCCGGGGCGTCGCCGCTCGAGCAGGAGGGCGCGGGGATCGGCGCGTCGCAGATCGTGAGGCTCCACGCGGACAACGCGCCGAGGTTGTTCGAGTTGTCCGTATCGTCCCGGAGCGTGAGCGTCCACCGGCCTCCAGCGGTCTCCCCATCGAACCAGTGCAAGCGGTAGTCGAGCTCCGGCTGCACCATCATGCCGTTCAGCAGGGTGAAGTGTCCGGCCGGGAACGCAGCCTCGTCGTCGATCGTGAGTTCGAGGTTCGGGTAGGTCCTGCTGCCGATATCGGTGAAGAGACCGTTGGTGTTGCCGGCCGGCGAGACGAGGTACACGTCCACGTCGGGGGGCATGGGATGGCTGAGCCGGATGCTCACGTTCAGGTCACCAATACGGGGCGCGCCCGGGACGTCGATGAACGACGTCGTGGGCGCTCCGAAGACGATGTCCCGGGGCACGTTCGCGCTGTCGTACGTGGTGCACCCCACGCTCGGCGCCGCCGGATGCACGCTCACGCTGAGCCCGTAATCACCCGCCGTCACCGAGCCCGTCACCGTCACCCTGTAGGTGCCCGCTGCCTTCACCGTCGCGAAGATGGCGTCCGAGTACGGTGTCTCGACAGGCCCGGACTGGTTGTCCACCTGGATGTCGAACCCGGACCCGAAGGGGCCGATCGCGAGCGCGGCGGCGAACTGCGTGAGGTCGCGCGTCGGGTCCTGATCGAGGCTCGCGAAGAGGGTGTCGCCGGCGTTGAGGGAGAGCGAATAGCTGTCGACATCGGTCGCGCCGCTGTGCGTGCCAGCGATCCAGCCGGTCGCGGGGAGCGCCTGCGGTGTCGTGTCGTTCGGCTCGACCTCCGCCATGGGCACGCCGCTCTGCACCTTGAGGTGGAGGTCGTAGGGGCGCACCTGGACGGTCGCGGAGGGCACGCGCACGCGCGCGTAATACCTTCCTGCGGTCGCGAGGGGCGTGCCCGCGATGCTAGGCGACAAGCCCCCGAACGACCCGTTGAAGACGTCGGTCTCCAGCACGGTCGTGCCGTCCTGATCGAGGATGTCGAGGTCGGCGTCCTGCGACGCGGTGGAAGACGCGGACATCACGGCCGCGTAGACACGGCTCCCGGCGGGCGCCTGGAACGAGAAGAGATCCGCATCGCCGTCCGGAACGAGGTTGGCGCGCACGACCGTGTCGCCGGAGATGGCGTTCGCCTGCAACGCCGTCCCGTTGGGCTCCGCCTCCGAAACGAGATCCTGTCCGACAGCCAGTCGTGCTTTGCCAAGGCCGTCGCCTTCGTTCGCGCCGCAGCCGGCGAGGATCAACGCCGCCGCCCCCAGCGCAGCGGACGAGCTGATGAAATCCCTGCTTCTCACGTCGTTTCCCTTCCGTTCAACTGCCCCGATACCACCTCACCCCGCCGCCTCCGCCGCCCTCTCGGGCCACCGCGCCTCGAAGCGCGCGCCGCCCCCCGGGGCGCGCTCGTGGCGCAGCGCTCCCCCGTGCCGCTCCAGCCAGCGTGCCGCGACGGCCAGGCCGAGGCCCGTGCCCGGGTGCTTCGCGTCTCGCCCCCGCCCCGTCACGAACGGCTGGAACAGCATCGCCTCGATCTCGGCCGGCACCCCCGGGCCGTTGTCCTCCACGCGCACGACAACGAAGCCGCCCTCGCCGCGCGTGACCACCGCCCGGATCCGCCCCTCGGGGCTCCCGTCGAGCGCGATGGCCGCGTTCTGCAGCAGCGCCGTCGCGACGTCGAGGAACGCCCCGCGATCGGCCTCGACGAAGATCGACCCGCCTGACTCGGACGCCACCTCGATGGGCGGCGCGCCCTCGCCGACGATCTGCCGGACCTGGCTCGCCGCGAGCCGCAGCGTGGAGAGCACGTCGACCTCGCTCACCTCGAGCGGCCTCGGGCGGCTGTAGCGGAGGAGATCGTCGAGGAAGCGCCTCGCCCGGTCGACCTGGGCGCGCAGCGACGCCACGGTCTCGGGCCTGGCGCCCTGCCGCTCGAGCAGCTTCGCCTGCGCGGCGATGACCCCGAGCGGATTGCGGATCTCGTGCGCGACCGCGCTCGCGAGGCGGCCGAGCTCCGCGAGCCGCTCGGCGTGGTCGGCGCGCACCTCGACGCGCTCGATCTCGTCGGCGAGGTCGCGGACGCCGATGGGCCTCGAGAACAGCCGGCGCCCGAGGTGCTCCACGACGAGCATGCGCAGCGGGTCGGACGGGAGCGCGGCGAGGAAGACGACGAAGGCGAGCCAGCCGAGCGACGCGCCGCCGCCCGGCGCGAGCGCGGGCAGGACCTTGAAGAAGACAACGAGCCCGAGCGTCGAGACGAGCGCCGTCAGGCCGGCGTAGGCGAGCCCCTGCGCGAAGACGCGGCGGGAGCGGCCCAGCTCGCCGATGAGCACGGCGTAGGCCACGAGCAGGATGGCGAGGAGCAGGAGCGGCGCGCCGAGGAGCACGTCGCCCAGCCGGAGCACGCGCAGCACCACGACGAAGCCGCCCCCGAGCGTCGCGAGCACGCTGCCGAAGAAGAGCGCGGCGATGCGCCGCCGCTGGAGCCCCCGGGCCGCGAGCGCCGCGCGCCCGATGTGAACGGCGACCACGACCCAGGCGACGGCCATGACGACCGAGAGCGGGAAGAACAGCGGTCCCGGCGAGCGGGCCGCAGGGCCGTAGAGGAGGCGCGGGTCCACGGCCCCGAGCAGCGCGACCGCGGCGCTCACGGCGTAGGCCAGGGCGACGGGGCGGCGCGAGGCGCCGGCGACGTCGGCGTAGGCGTGGGCGAGGCCCGCGGACACGATGATCCCGCTCGGAATGACGTGCTCGGCGAGGGCGAGCGTGCCGTCGGTCTCGAGCAGGATGAGCCCTGTGACCCAGAAGGCGAGGAAGAAGCAGAGGGCGACGAGGCCGCGGCCCACGTTGCGCCCGAGCCGCAGCGCGGTGACCGCGACGGTCACGGCAGCGGCCCAGAGCGGGTAGTACGCGAGAGCGACCAGGGGTCTCACACGGCCTCGGCGGGGTAGGAAGCCCCGACGATAGCGCCAGAGGCCCCGGGGGCGCGAGGTGTCCACGGCGTGGACACCGGCCTGCCCATGGCCTGGGCACCGCGGCCCGCCGCCGCGCCTCGATGCGCCCGATCGGCGCGGATCCCGCCGATGGCACGGGCGCTGCTGAGAGGCCTATCGAGGAGACGAACCATGGCAGACGCGGTCGAAAGCTATCTCATCGCGGTGTACGGGGCCTATGCGGTCATCAGCGTCGGACTGACGATCTGGATCGCCCGCACGCTGTTCAAGAATGGATCGGTGTTCCTGGAGGAGGTGTTCGCCGACAACCCGAGGATGGCCGAGGCGGTGAACCGCCTGCTCGTGGTGGGGTTCTACCTGGTGAACCTGGGGTATGCGTCGCTGATCCTGAAGGCGGAAGGCTCGGCGACGCTGACGGAGGCGGTCGAGGTGCTGTCGTCGAAGCTGGGCCTGCTCTTGCTCTCGCTCGCGCTGATGCACTTCACGAACCTCCTCGTGTTCCACCGCATCCGCCGCCGCGCGAAGCTCGCGGTCCTGCCGCCTCCGGTCGCGCCGCAGATGCGCATCGATCCGCGCACGGAGCGCGCGGAAGAGGAGATGGCCGCGCAGCGACAGCGCCGGCGGGCCGTCGCGGAGGTCTCGGCGTGACCAGCGCAGACGCGGGCGCGGGGCGCCGTGGCGCCTCGCGCTGGCGGCGCGGCCAGGCGCCCTGGCCTCCGCGCTGCGAGGAGAGCGGGCCATGATCGAGCGAATCACCGTGCTCTATGACGCCGAATGCGCGCTGTGCGCGCGGTGCCGCCACTGGATGGAGCACCAGGCGGCGCTGGTCGAGATGGAGTTCCTGCCCGCCGGCTCGCCCGAGGCGGCGGAGCGGTACGGGGCCGTGCCCTGGCTCGGCGAGGAGCTCGTCGTGATCAGCGATCGCGGCGAGGTCTGGGCCGGCCCCGCGGCCTTCATCGTGGCGCTCTGGGCGCTCGAGGGGTACCGCGAGTGGTCGTACCGGCTGAGCGGCGACACGCTCTCGAAGATGGCGGAGCGCTTCTTCCACGCGCTGTCGGGCAACAGGAAGTGGCTCGCGGGCTGGTTCGGTCACCCCTCCTGCGCGAGCGGCTCCTGCCGGCTGCCGGGAGCGCCGGCGGCAGGGCCTTATCGGTGAAGAGAGCTAGTTTCGCCCGCCAGAGGTCCGGCCAGGGATCCGGAGAGAGATTTCAACGCAAAGTCGCAAAGCCGCAAAGTCGCAAAAAAAGAACAGATTTTGTGTAGTTGATCGCCCGCGCGCAGCGGCTACGCCGCAGCATGCGACGCGATCGCATCCAAGGCGTGAGCCTGCCGGTGATTGGTTGCAACCGGCCCGACTGCTGGCCTTCTCCGAGACGCTGCCCCTGACCGGGGCGTGTCCCCCTGCTTTGGACCGTTGACAAGCGGCAAGCCGTGAACTACAAATGTAGTTGTGTGGGAGGGGCGTTCCAAGAACCTCTCCTGATGCGGAGACGCGTGAGGGCCCTGTCAGGAAGTGTGCGGTGAAGAGGCGCTCGGCGGCGGCAGTTGCCGCAATCGCCACGCAGCTCTGAGCTCGCCCCGGACGGTTCGACTTGGAAGAGGAGTGCCATGGGAAAGAGCGTGCTCGATTGCAAGTTTCCATCGACGTTGTTCGGCGGTGCGGCGTTGTTGCTCCTTCTGGTGAGCGCTTGTGCGACGCAACCGTCGCCGGCGCCTGTGTCCGCTGACTCGAAGCTCCCGCTGAACGGGCCGGAGGCGACGCCGATCGTTCGAACGCAGGAAACCGAGGGCGGCGCGGCTCCAGTGCCGGCGGCCAACGCCAACCAACTTGCCTCGCCTGCGGTGCAAGCGCCCCCGAATGCACGAGCTCCGGCGACGACCGCGCCAGGCTCCGCAGGAAGCGCGGAGCGCGCCCAGGAACCGAAAACTGCCCAGGGGATCTCGCGCACGCTGCTCGATCAGTCGGACTTGCAGGAGCTTCCCGGGTGGGAGACGCGGATGTACCTCATCGAGTATGCGCCCGGCGTCGCGGCGCCGCCGCACCACCACCCGGCGCCTGGCGTCGGGTACGTGGTGAGCGGCAGCTTCGAATCCACCTTCGAGGGCGGCAAGACCATCGAGGTCCGCGAAGGGCAGAGCTTTCGGGACTTGCCGAACGTGCCCCACGTGATGTTCAAGAACACGAGCGCCACGAAGCCGCTCAAGTTCGTCATATCTTACGTGGTCCGCAAGGGCGCTCCAGTGCTGGTCGTCCCGTGACCACGCTTCGCATCGTCGAAGCAACGGTCGGCTGGCACCAAACTCCCTCATGGCCCTCGCCGCTGCCAGAACGCACTTCGCTCACATCGGGTTTGCGCTTCTCTGTCGCGCCCGTCGCAGACCCGCCATCGCAACGCTCAGCTGAACGCAGCGAGATGGTCCGAGACTGCCGAGGCGTCGCCGGCGTCGGAGATCAGCGCGACGTAGCCGTCGGGGCGGATGAGCACGAGGGTGCGCTCCGTCGCGCCGTAGGCGCGGGCGAGATGGCCAGCGGTGTCGGCTACGTCGTCGGGGCCCGTCGGCTGTCCGACGACATGGAGCGTCCTCAGGTCGGAGGCTGAGGCGCCGATCGCCGGCGCGGGCCCGAAGCTCAGCAACGTGAAGCGCCCGCCGCGCGTCAGCTCGAACAGCCGGCGTTCACCTTGCACCGTGGTCAGCTTCGTCGCGTCGGGGGCGCGGTCGCCGGCGCGGAGCAGGGCAGCCGCGTCGCGGTCGTCGCGCGCCAGGCTAGAGCCGCGGTAATGGATGTCGAGCTGGGTGACGCTCGCATCGCGGCGGATGGCGACGTCCTTCCGCTCGAGCACCTGCTGGAGGCGTGAGTTCGAGAGCGCGAGCACGCCGGCTGCGATCGGTCGCCGCTCGGCCTCGTAGCTGTCGAGCAATGCCGGCGAGGCGCCCTTCGCGACAGCCGCCAGCTTCCAGCCGAGGTTGTGCGCGTCCTGGATGCCCGTGTTCATCCCCTGGCCGCCGGCGGGCGAGTGGATGTGCGCCGCGTCGCCCGCGAGGAACACGCGACCCTCGCGATATCTGTCGACGAGGCGGACATTCGCGCGCCACAGCGACGACCATATCGGCTCGTGGAGCCGGAGGTCGGTGCGGCCGCTCCGCCGCTCGAGGATCGCCAGCATGTTCGCGAGGCTGAGCTCGGGGTCCTGTCGCGGCGCGACGACGGCGTGATACTGGAAGACGTCGGTCGAGGGCAGCGGGCACAGGCCGACGACGCCCTCCTCGTGCCACCAGATGTGCCAGGCGTCGCGGTCGAGGCCGTCGACGCCGACGTCGGCGACGATCATCCGCACTTCCTCGCGGGTCTCGCCCTCGAACGCGATGCCGGCCTGCTTGCGGACGACGCTGTGGCCGCCGTCGCAGCCGATCAGCCAGCGCGCGGCGACCGTCTCCGCCTCACCGCCCTTGACGACCACCGCCGACACGCCTTCGTCGGACTGCTCGAAGCTCGCGAGCGCAGCGCCGAACTCGACCGCGCCGCCGAGCTCCAAGAGCCGCAGCCGCAGCGCTTCCTCGGTGCGCCACTGGGGCGTGATCAGGCTCGCCGGATAGGGGATGTCGGAGCGACCCGTCAACGCCTCGGGGACGGCGCCGCCCAGCGTCACCCGGCCGTCGGGAGCCGTGGAGCGGAGCGGCATCGCCATCCGGCCGTGGGCGATCACGCGATCGACGATGCCGAGATCGTCGAAGACCTCGAGCGTGCGCGGCTGGATGCCCTTGCCGCGCGAGCCGGGCCGCGGGCCTGGGGCGGCCTCGATCAGGCGGAAGGACACGCCGCTGCGGGCGAGCTCGCAGGCCAGCGTCAGCCCGGTCGGGCCGGCGCCGACGATCAGCACTGCGCACGCCTCGGGATCCGCCATCGTCAGCCTCCGGTTGAAGAGAGCGATCCATCTCTTATCATCCGCGGCGTTGATAAGAAATGAAAATCTCTCTAAACAATCGGGGCCATGACGACAGGAACACGATCGCGAGCGCGCCGCAGGCGACGCGGCGCGCAGCTCGAGGCCGATCTGCTCGACGCGACCTGGGAGGAGCTGGTCGAGGTCGGCTTCGCGAACCTGACCATGGAGTCGGTCGCCGCGCGCGCTCGCACGGGGATCGCGGTCCTGTACCGTCGCTGGGCGAACAAGGACGAGCTGGTGTTCGCCGCCATCCAGCACCGCCGCGACGCCAACCCGGTCGCGGTCCCCGACACCGGCGCCCTGCGCAGCGACCTGCTCGCCCACCTGACGGCCCTGAGCGACGCCCTCGCCGGCTTCTTCGCCATCGCCGCGGCCGCCGCCTTCTCGGGGTTGCTGGCCGGCACCGGCCTGACCCCCTCGCAGGTGCGCGACAAGGTCATGGGCACCCGGACGCCGCGTGTCCGCGTCCCCTACCAGCGCGCCCACGACCGCGGTGAGATCGACCTCGAGCGCATTCCCTCCGCCGTGCTCGCCCTGCCGTACGACCTCGTGCGGCACGACCTGCTCATGGATCTCAAGCCGCTGAAGCCCTCACGCATCCAGTCCATCGTCGACGAGCTCTTCCTGCCCCTCGTACAGAGCTTTGGAGCGCGCGAAGGCGATGCAGCACGTCGCGTTCGGCGTCGATGACGTGGTGACTGGTCCACGAAAGCGCGGCGCATGCAGCGTGGCCGTACGGTGGAACCGGTGATGCCGCGAGCCCTTCACCGCGGGCGACGCGGCGGCGGAGGGCGCCCCGTCGGGCCACACCGGAACCGCCTTCGGCGGCGAAACAGGCTGTAGGGCTCGGCAGGGTCGCGCTCTTCATCGCGGCTGCCCTCTTTCGCGCAGAGCGCCCCATCCACGAGCGCGCACCAGATGACATCGCACACACGAGCGGCCCTCTCGACGCTGGCACATGGATCGCTCTCGGTCCCGAAGCGACAGGCCTGGAGGAGCGCATCCGTCGCAGCGCGACGCGCCCGCTGGACGTCCGCCAAAAATCCCACGAGTCCTCCCGGCTTGTCCATCCAGGCCCTGAGCCACGTCGGTGAGACAAGAGCCATGCAATCGGTCACCCCAGCACCTCGCCGCGTCATGTGAGTGCCGAGGTACTCCACGAGGTACGGGGGCCACGCGACGTGCGGCTCGGAAGCCGCCTTGCACGCACGCAGCGTCGATAAACCACGATCGACGATGTCGTCCTCGATGGCCGCGAGGCGATGAGGCGCCGCCCAGTGGGCGCGCGCCGCGTCATCTCGGAACCGGTAGGCTCCTCCGTCATCCGTGACGACGAGCCGGCGCGCCGGATCCGGAGCGCGCTCGAACGCCTCGAGCTCAGCCAGGTCAACGCCCACCGCTCGCACGAGATCGCCAGGCGACACGGGAGCAAGGATCGCTGCAAGCGCGTCGAAGGCACGCGCGGCGAGCGCTCCCTCCTCACCCGAGGACGCCAGAGCGTGCCGTGCCCTGGTAGCCTCGTCGGGCGGTGTACGATCCGCCGGGAATGACATCAGGGTCGTCTCCTCCGCCGCCCACGCGAGCCGTTCGCGCCACGACACACCGCTCGGCGCGTACACCTCGGAGTCGACGGACACGACGATATGCGCACCGTCGCCGGGGTCGCGCAGGAAAGGCTCTCGTGGATCCGGCCACGCGTCGGCAGCGCGTTCGAGGCCGTCGAGGACCACGAGCAATTGGGGGTTCTCCTCGTCAGGCACCGAGGATACCCATCCGACACCACCCAGAGCCAGCCGAATGGCCGCCCTCAGCTCCCCCGGGCTCCGCGGACGGCTGAACATGGCCGTCGGCGATCCCTTGAACAGGCCGAAGAGCAGCTTCAGCATGTCGCGCTCGACCGCGGTCCCGAAGCGAGCGCTGACAGGCACGAAGATCACCTCCGCGGCCCGGCGCTCGGCCACCGACAGGGCCCATCGCGAAAGCAGGGCAGAGCGGAAGCTCGGGTCCGCGCCCGCGACGAGCGCGCAGGCAGGCCCCCCCGTGAACCAGGCATCGAGGGCGCCGAGCAGCGTACGGGTTTCCTGCGGAGCAGGGTCGAGAAGGACGTCCTCGGCGACGGACCGCCAGAAGGCGGCGAGCCCGCCGTGCGACCGCGCAAGACCGCCCTCCGGGCCGCGCAGGGATGACAGCGCGGCCTGCTGCCCGGAAGGGCCGTTCATCAACGTCTTCCTGCGTTCATGAAAATCTTCCGTGTACCCGGGTTGTAGGTCGACTCCCCGTTCCAGGGCCCGGTCTTAGTCAGGTTCTTTGGCGGGTGTCCCTGGACGGAGGTATGAGGCGTGTAGCCCTCTTCCTGGAAGAGCCTGGCAACATCTTCCTTCGTGGCGCCGGGGCCGAGTCGGTGCGCCAGGTTGGTGAGCGCCCAGCGCCGGGCGCAGGGCTTGCCATTCGGCACCGCGCAGTGCGGCGGCTGCGCGGCCCACCGAGCCCGCGTAGCCGCCAGCCGTCTCAATGCACCCGCATCCCCGGCTTCGCCCCCGAGTCCGGCGACAGGAGATGCACCGTCTCGTCCCCCGCCGCGAGCACCATCCCCTCGCTGAGGCCGAACTTCATCTTCCGCGGCGCCAGGTTGGCGCACACGATGACGAGCCTCCCGATGAGATCTTCCGGCTTGTAATACGCCTTGATCCCGGCGAACACCGTCCTCCGCGCCTCCCCGCCGAGCGAGACGGTCAGCTTGAGCAGCTTCTTCGCCTCGGGCACGTGCTCCGCCGCGACGATTCGCGCGACGCGCAGGTCGACCTTGCTGAAATCGTCGATCGTACACTCCGGCGCGAGCGGCTCCTTGGCGAGCGCCGCGCCGTCGTCCTCCGCGGCCGCGCCGCCGGCCGCCGCCTGGCCCGCCTCGGCGCTCGCCCCCGCCGCGCCGCCCGGCGCCGCCGCCTCCTCGGCAGGGCGGCCCTCCGCGATCATCTTCTCCACTGCGCCCGGCTCGACCCGCTTCATGAGGTGCTCATACGCGGCCACAGGCGTCCCCACAAGCGGCGTCTTCGCGAGCTCCCACCGGTCCATGGGGCACCCGAGCAGCCGCCCGACGTCGTCGGCCAGCTTCGGCAGCACCGGCGCCAGGTAGAGCACGATCTGCCGGAACAGGTTGAGCGCCACGGTGCAAACGGCCTGCACCTCCGCCTTCTTCTCGGGCTGCTTCGCCAGCGCCCACGGCTGCATCCGGTCGACATACTCGTTCGCCCGGTCCGCCAGCGCCACGATGCTCCTCGTCGCACGCGCATAGTCGAACGCCGCGTACGCCGCCCCGATCGCGTCGCCCTCCGCCGCCGCCGCCGCGAACAGGCCCCCGTCCTCCGGGTAGACCGCCGACAGCCCCGCCTGCGCCACGAAGCGCGACGACCGGCTCGCCAGGTTCACGACCTTGTTCACGAGCTCGGCGTTCACCTTGTTCACGAGCTCTTCCAGGTTCAGATCGATGTCGTCGACCTTCGAGCTCAGCTTGCTCGCGTAGTAATAACGGAGGTACGCCGGGTCGAGGTGCTTCAGGTACGTCGAGGCCAGCACGAAGGTGCCCTTGCTCTTCGACATCTTCTCTCCGTTCACGGTGAGGAACCCGTGCACCTGCACGCGCGACGGCAGCGAGAAGCGCGCGCTCTTCAGCATCGCCGGCCAGAAGAGCGTGTGGAAATACACGATGTCCTTCCCGATGACGTGGACGACCTCCGTCTCCTCGGATCGCCACCAGTCGTCGAACGCCTCGCCTTCCCGGTCGCACCACTCCTTGCTCGCGGCCATGTACCCTATCGGCGCGTCGAACCAGACATACCAGTAGTTCCCTGGCGCGTCGGGGATCTCGAACCCGAAGTACGGCGCGGGGCGCGATACGTCCCAGTCGCGGAGCGGCTCCGACAGGAAGTGCCCCGCGAGGTAGTTCGCGATCTCCTTCGGCATCCGCCCCTCGCCCTGCGTCCAGGTCGACAGGAACGGCCGCTCCGGCTCGATGGCCACCATGAGGTGCTGCGCGCTCCGCACCTCGGGCCGCGCGCCCGTGAGCGCGCTCCTCGGCTCGACCAGATCGGTCGCGGCGTAGGTCGAGCCGCACCGGTCGCAGCTATCGCCGTACTGGTCCGGGGCCGCGCACTTCGGGCAGGTGCCCTTGACGAAGCGATCCGCCAGGAACATGCCCTCCTGCGGATCGAAGAGCTGCGTGACCTCCTTCGTGGTCACCATGCCGCGCTCGCGCAGCGACGCCCAGATCTCCTCGCACAGCGCGCGGTTCGCGGGGGAGTTCGTGCTGCCGTAGTGGTCGAACCGGATCTGGAACGCCGCGAAATCGCGCTGGTGCGCCGCGCTCATGTCCGCGATGACGTCGGCCTCGCTCCGCCCCTCTTGCCGAGCGCGGATCATGATGGCCGTGCCGTGGGTGTCGTCGGCGCACAGGTAAATGCACCTCCGCCCGGTCATCCGCCAATAACGGGCAAAGATGTCGGTCTGGGTGTACTCGACGAGGTGGCCGATGTGGATGTGCCCGTTGGCGTAGGGCAGCGCGCTGGTGAGCAGGAGCCGTTTCATGCTGCGCTGGACTTTGCACGAAATCCCGGCCGGATGCGAGCGGCCGATGCGGCGCGGCGCGCGGACCGTTGCGCGGCCAGCAGCCCGCCGCCCGGCGCGGAGACGATTCCGGGTCTGCGACCTTGGACATAGCGAGCTGCCGCTCTATGTACTGGGTGGATCGATCACACGGGGGGAATCATGGCATCGAAGATCCTGAAACAACGTGGCAAGCACGGACAGACGCGAGCTTTCGAGGCCCAGCCGCTACTCCGGCAGCGGGGCGCCGAGATCCAGCCTTTCGGGACGGTCGTGGAGTATCAGCTGGCGCTGAGCGCGAAGACTCGCATTGCGAGCGTCAACGCGTTGAATCAGGTCCTGGCGGACACGCTCGTCCTGCGCGACATGTACAAGAAGCACCACTGGCAGGTGTCCGGACCGACCTTCTACCAGCTCCACCTCCTGTTCGATAAGCACTTCAATGAGCAGAACACGCTCATCGATCTGCTCGGCGAGCGGGTGCAGACGCTGGGCGGCATCGCGGTGGCGATGGCGCACGACGTCGTGGAGATGACGAGAGTCGAGCGGCCGGCCCGCGGCCGCGAGCAGGTGCCGGTGCAGATCTCGCGCCTGCTCGACGCCCACGAGGTGGTCCTTACGGACACGCACGAGGCGTTGAAGGTGACGGCGACGGGTGACGACGCCGGCACCGCCGACCTGCTCATGGGTGAAGTCCTCCGCATGAACGAGATGCACGTGTGGTTCCTCTCGGAGCACCTCGTCGACACGCCCCTCGTCCGCGCCACCTGAGCGACCCGCGCCCCCGCGCCTGCCAGCGGCGCGCGGGGGCGTTCCTCCGTCGCCCTTCCCCTCGCCCTGCCAGAGACCGCCCCCAAAATTCGACCCGGCGCGCGTAACCTTTCCGGCCCCCCGATCGTGGTACCGCCAGGAAAGGGGTCATGTGATGCGTACTACAAAAGACGTGGTGGTGATCGGCGGCGGGCTCGCGGGCCTGGCCGCGGCGGCGTACCTGGGCCGGGCGGGTCGGTCGGTCGCCCTCGTCGAGAAGGCGCACGCGCCGGGCGGCCGCGCCTCCACGCAGGAGAGCCACGGCTTCTCGCTGAACCTCGGCGCCCACGCGCTCTACCGCGGGGGCGCGGCGCACGAGGTGCTCCGCGAGCTCGGCGTCCGGTTCACCGGCGCGCCGCCCTCCCAGTCGGGCGCGCTCGCGCTCGACCGCGGCGCCCTCCACACCCTGCCGTCCGGCGCCTTGTCGCTCCTCACGACGGGCCTCTTCCCCCTCGCCGCGAAGGTCGAGATGGGGCGCGTCCTTGGCAGCCTCGCCGCGGCGAACCCCGCGCCGCTCGCGTCGGTCCCGGTCTCGGCCTGGCTCCGCGACGCCTTCCGGACGCCCGAGGTGCGCCGCTTCGTCAGCGCGCTCGTCCGGCTGTCGACGTACTGCGCCGACGACGATCGCCAGAGCGCCGGCGCGGCGCTCGCGCAGGTGCAGCTCGCCCTGAGCCACGGCGTTCTCTACCTCGACGGCGGCTGGAGGACCCTCGTCGACGGCCTGCGCGACGCTGCCGTGGCGGCCGGCGTGGAGATCTTCAGCGGCGTGCGCGCGACGCAGATCGCGGCCGAGGGCGGCGCCGTCTCCGCCGTGGAGCTCGCGAACGGCGACCGCCTCGGCGCCGGCGCCGTGCTCATCGCCGCGAGCCCGCGCGCCGTGGCCGCGCTCGTGCCTACGAGCACGGCGCTCGCCGCGCACGCCGAGCGCGCCGTCCCGGTCCGCGCCGCGTGCCTCGACGTCGCCCTGTCGAGGCTCCCTCGCACGCGCCCGGGCTTCGTGCTCGGCATCGACCGCCCGCTCTACCTGTCGGTCCACTCCGACGCCGCGCGCATCGCCCCCGCGGGCGGCGCCGTGATCCACACCGCCCAGTACAGCCCCGAGCTCGCCGGCCGCGACCCCGAGCGCGAGCTCGAGGATCTGCTCGACCGCGCGCAGCCCGGCTACCGCGACGCGATCGTCGAGCGCCGCTTCCTGCCCTCGCTCATCGTCTCCAACGCCGTGGTCACGGCGGAGGGAGGCGGCCACGCAGGGCGCCCCGGCGTCCGCGTCCCGGATCTCGACGGGCTCTTCCTCGCGGGCGACTGGGTCGGGCCGGCGGGCATGCTCGCCGACGCGAGCCTCGCCAGCGCGCGGGACGCCGCGAGGGCCGTCCTCTCGCGCCGCGCGCTCGACCGCGCGGCGTGACGGGGTTACCCGACGCGCCATGAGCAGCTCCACGGCCTCTCCTGCCCCGAGCGCGGGGCTCGCCGCCCCCGGCTTCGTCGCCGCGAGCTACCGCGAGCACGAGCGCTTCCTCTGGGCCCTCTCCTACCGGCTCACCGGCAGCGCCGCGGACGCGGACGACATCGTGCAGGAGACGTTCGTCCGCGCGCTGGAGCGCCCGCCCGCGCGCACCGGAGAGCCCGTCCGCCCCTGGCTCACGCGCGTCGCGCTCAACCTCGGCCGCGACGCCCTCCGGCGCCGCAAGCGCCTCGCCTACGACGGACCGTGGCTCCCCTCCCCGATCGAGGCGGAGCCCGAGCCCCCGTCGTTCGAGATCCCCGGCAAGGACGGCACCGAGGGCCGCTACGACCTCCTCGAGAGCGCGTCCTTCGCCTTCCTCATCGCGCTCGAGGCGCTGACCCCGCAGCAGCGCGCGGTGCTCCTGCTCCGCGACGTCTTCGACTACTCGGTGCAGGAGACCGCCGCCGCGCTCGACCTGTCGGAAGCCAGCGTGAAGACGACGCACCACCGCGCCCGCCGCGCCCTCGAGCCGTACGAGCGCGATCGTTGCCGCCCCTCGCCCGAGCTCGTCGAGCGGTCGGGCGCGGCGCTCGTGCGCTTCCTGCAGACCCTGGCGACGCAGGACGTCGCCGCGATCGAGGCGCTCCTGAGCGAGGGCGTCCGGGTCATCAACGACGCGAACGGCGAGTTCAAGGCGGCGCGCCGGATCGTCGTCGGGCCGAACCGGGTCGCGCGGTTCTACGTCGGCCTGCTGAGGATCGACGGCCCCGGAGCGCTCCGCCACGAGCTGCGCCTCATCAACGGCCTCCCTGCGGTCGTCATCGAGCGCAGGAGCACCGTCGAGAAGCTGGCGCCGCGGTTCGTCATGCGCTGCGAGATCGACGCGAGCGGCCTCATCACGGCGATCCACACCGTGCTGGCCTCGCACAAGCTGACGGCCGTGAAGGCGCTCGCTCCGTGAGTGCGACGACGGGGAAGCGCAACGACGAGGCCGGCAGGGTGAGCAGCGAGGAGACAGCCCCCTGCCGGCCGAGCACTGGAGTGAGTCGTGTCGCGGGGCGTACTTCGGCCGGCGAAGTAGATACTGTCGGAGCAACATAGCGCCGCCTGGCGCTCATGTCCATAGCGGAACAGCCCGCTCGCTCAGGGGGCTTTGCCGCCTCCCTGGGCCCGTTCGCGGTGCGCCTCTTCGATGAAGTGACGAACCTCCTTGTCGATGGCGGCGATCGCCACCCCCTTGAAGGGGCGCATCAGGAGAGGCACGTCGAGATCCACATCCACGGCGCCGGGGCGGAGCTCCATGCTGCCTTTCAGCTTGACGCCCTTCACCGAGAAGCCGAGCTCGGCGCGCCGCGGATCGCGCCACACGAGGAAAGGCTCGTACTCGGCGTACCGCTCTCGGTACTGCGCGATCGCTCGTTCGGTGGCCAGCTTTGCCTCGCTGTCGCTCAGGTCGTGCTCAATCGTGTGCTTCATGATGGGACCTCGCAGTTCGTATCAGGGCACATCGCGAGAATCGGCCAGGGGACCGTCCGCCGTGAGGCGTCGCTCGCGGGCGCAGCGCCCGGCCGAGTTCCATCGGTGAGATATCACGGATGCGCGGGGCACGCGGCCCTCCGGCGCTCGTCAGCACCGCGCATCGCACGCCCGCGCTCTGTGACATTTCGCCACGCGGCGGGACCGCGGGTGTTCGTGGGCGGCCGACCCGGGCCATCGCCGTGAAGGCACCTCACGCCGGAGGGCGCCTTTCCACGGACCGGACGGCGTACCTGCGCCGGAGGCCTGCGCCGGAGGCCGCCCTTCGCGCGGGGGCGCCGCGGCCCCGCGCCCCCTCAGTGGCCAGTGGTCACCGAGCCCGGCCTCGCGTAAAGACAACCGCCGCCGTGGACCTCCTGTATTTCGCGCTGCTCTGCTCCGTGCTCATCTTCGTGCACGAGCTCGGCCACTTCGTGTGCGCGAAGATCTTCGGCGTGAAGGTCCTCACCTTCTCGATCGGCTTCGGCCCCCGGGTGCTGCGCCTCCGGGGCCGGGAGACGGAGTACTGCGTCGCGCTCCTGCCCCTCGGCGGCTTCGTGAAGATGCTCGAGGAGAACCGGCAGGAGGCCGTGCTCCCCGAGGATCGCAAGCGCACCTTCGAGTCCCAGGCGCTCTGGAAGCGCGTGATCATCGTCATGGCCGGCCCGGCGATGAACGTGCTCTTCCCGGTGCTGCTCTACTTCGCCGTCTTCATCGGGGAGACCCGCTTCGTCCCGCCGACGGTCGGCGTGGTCCTGCCGGGGCACCCGGCCGAGGGCCGGCTGATCCCGGGCGATCGCATCCTCGAGGTGGACGGCGAGCGCGTCAGCACCTTCGCCGAGCTGCACCGGATCGTGACGAAGAGCCCCAACCAGGAGCTCCGGCTCAAGGTGTTCCGCAACAAGGAGCACGTCGAGGTCACGGTCGTCCCGGAGGAGAAGGTCGTCCAGAAGCCGCTCGAGATCGTCGACCGGGTGGGAGAGATCGGCGTCCGGCCGAGCCGCCCCGCCGCCGTGGTGGGCGTCTCGCGGCCCGACTCGCCCGCGTTCCGGGCCGGGCTGCGCACGTTCGACGTCGTGACGGAGGTGCGCGGCACGCCCGTGAAGACGTTCGCCGATCTGGAGCTCGCGCTCGAGGAGAGCCGCGGCGCCACGGTGCCGGTCACGTACCTGCGGCCGGTCACGGTGCCGCGCGCGCTCGGCGGCCTGGCCGAGCTCGCCGTCTACGAGTCGGGCGTGGCCGCGCTGACGCCGGAGAGCGGCCACGGCGACCTGCTCGCGCGGACCGGCATCGAGCCGGCCGACCTCTACGTCGCCGAGGTCCCCGAGGGCTCGGCCGAGTGGGACGCCGAGCTCCGGCCGGGCGATCGCATCACGGAGGTCGACGGCGTCGAGGTCACCGCCTGGTCGACGTTCGTCGAGCGGCTCTTCGCGGCCCCGGATAGATCGCACGTCATCACGTGGCAGCGCTCGGGCCAGCGCAAGAGCGGCACCATCGAGCTCCGCCGCGAGGACTGGATCGACGAGTACGGCCAGCACCGCCCGCGCTTCTACCTGCGCGCGTCGAACTGGTCGCCGATGGTGGCCGAGCCGTTCGTCGACAGCCCGTCGGCCTTCCAGTTCGCCCTGGAGAGCGCGGTCGACGAGACGTACGACGTCATCCGGTTCATCGTGGTCGGGATCGTCCGCATCATGGAGGGCAAGGTCAGCATCTCCACGCTGGGCGGCCCGATCACGGTGTACGACGTGATCGGCGAGGAGGGCGCGAAGGGGGTCAGCTACTTCGTCTGGGCGATGGCGGTCATCTCGATCAACCTCGGGCTCATCAACCTGCTGCCCATCCCGGTGCTCGACGGCGGCCACCTCCTGTTCTTCACGTTCGAGGCCGTGCTGCGGCGCCCGCTGCCGCTGCGCGTCCGCGAGATCGCGAGCCTGGTCGGGCTCGTGGTGCTCATCGGCCTGATGGGCATCGCCTTCAAGAACGACGTCGAGCGCCGCTGGGACGTGATCCAGGGGCAATTCAAGGAGCTCGTTGGCTGACCGGGGCCAAGGTGACGGGCGCGACGGGGGCCGCGGCGCGGCGCGCCCGCCGCACCCGACCGAGAGCGCGCCGCGCGCTGTCGCGGCGCGCGTGCTCGCGCGGGTGTGGGGCTCGGAGGCCTTCGCCTCGGCGGCCCTCGACGCCGAGCTGCGCCGCGCGCCGGCGCTGGACCCGCGGGACGTCGGCCTCGCGACGGAGCTCGTCTACGGCGTCCTGCGCACCCAGGCGGCGCTCGAGGCGCGCATCGCCGAGTTCGCCGCGAAGAGCCGCTGGACGACCGACCCGCTGGTGCGCGCCCACGTGCTGATGGGGGCGTACTCGCTCTGCTTCCTCGATCGCGTCCCCTCGTTCGCCGCGGTCTCGGAGGCGGTGGACGGCGCCCAGGCGGCCGGCGGGCCGCGGGTCGGCGCGTTCGCCAACGCCGTGCTGCGCCGGCTCGCGGCGGCCGTGGAGTCCGGCGGTCGCCCGCCGCTCGCGAGCGCGGTGGTCGCCTCCGCGCCGGGGTGGCTGCGGGGCGCCCTGCGCCGCTCGCTCGGCCGGGCCGCGGCCGAGGCGTTCCTGTCGGCCGGCCCGGTGCCGCCGCCGACCGGCCTCTGCCTCGCCCCCGGCGAGGACCGCGGCGCGTGGATCGAGGCGCTGCGGGCCGCCGCGCCCGCAGCGACGTTCGAGGCGGGGCGCGTCTCGCCGGCCGCGATCGTCGCGCGGGGAGCGGGCGATCTCCGGCGGCTCCCGGGCTTCGGCGCCGCGTGGATCGGCCAGGAAGAGGGGGCGCAGGCGCTCGCCTTCGCGCTCGGCGCGCGGCCCGGCGAGGCCGTGCTCGACGCCTGCTCCGGCCGGGGCAACAAGTCGTGGCTCCTGTCGCGCGCGGTGCTGCCCGGCGGCGCGGTGGACGCGGCGGATCTGTACCCTGCGAAGCTCTCGCAGCTCCGCGCGGCGCTGGGCGCGCCTCCCGTGAGCGCAGAGGGCGCAGGCGCGGAGGCCGGCGATGCGCAGGGCGGCGCGCGCGGCGCGCTCGGGCGGGCTGCGGCCTCCGTGCGCGAGACCTACGCCGTCGACTGGACGGTGGGCGCGGGCGACGTCCCCGAGGGCTACGACCGGGTGCTCGTCGACGCCCCATGCTCCGGGGTGGGCACGCTGCGGCGGCGCCCGGAGATCGCGCTCCGGCGCGAGGCGGACGATCTCCCGCGCCTGGCCGATCTCCAGGTCGCGATCGCGCGCCGCGCCGCGACCCGCGCCCGGGACGGCGGCCGGCTCGTGTTCGCTGTGTGCAGCGTGCTGCGCGAGGAGTGCGAGGCCGTGGCGGCGCGGCTCGCGGCCCCGTCGGACGACGGCCTCGGCGTCCGGCTGGAGCCGGCGCCGTTCGACGCGGAGCTCGCGCGGGAGCTCGCGGGCGGCGGCGACGCGTTCCGGCTGCTGCCGCACGTGCACGGCACAGACGGGTATTTCGCCGCGATGTTCGTCGTGCGGCGGTGACGACGCGTGATGGCGCGTGACGACGCGCCCGTCCGCCGTCCTTGTACGATGGTAGGCAGATAAGAGCAGCTTGACTTCCGGACAGCGCTTGGACTTGCTAACGGCGTTTTGGTGGCAGCTGCCCATCCGCGAAGCGCCGCCAGTTGTCGGCTGATGTAAGGAGGTGGGGTTACTGGTGCGCTAGCCGCAATTTGTCTCCGCGGTGTTTCTTATTGCTAGGCACTCGCTTCGTGTCGCCGCACACTCGTACGGTCAGGGCACTTAACAAACCTTCTGAGTAGCGTGAATCCTGCGCCGAACCTCCTGCCCAACACCCCGGCCGAGCTCGGGCCCGGGTCCGTGTTGGGTCGTTACGAGCTGCTGCTGCCGATCGCGGCAGGCGGCATGGCCATGGTGTGGGCGGCGCGGCTGAAGGGAACGCGCGGCTTCCAGAAGATCGTCGCAGTAAAGACGATGCTGCCGACGCTGTCCGAGGACGACCAGTTCGAGCGCATGTTCCTCTCGGAGGCGTCGCTCGCGTCGCAGATCCGCCACCCGAACGCCGTCGAGATCCTCGATCTCGGCGAGCAGGACGGCGTGCTGTTCCTGGCGATGGAGTGGATCGACGGCATTCCGCTCAACCAGGTGATGAAGGTCGCGAAGCGGCAGAACGGCATGCCGATCCCGATCGCGGTGCGCATCGTGGCGCAGGCCTGCGCCGGCCTGCACGCCGCGCACGAGCTCAAGGACAAGAGCGGCAAGCTCGTCGGCCTTGTGCACCGCGACATCTCCCCGCAGAACATCCTGGTCACGTACAACGGCCTGGCCAAGGTGGTGGACTTCGGCGTGGCCAAGGCCACGGCGCTCAACGACAGCACGACGCAGGCCGGGCAGCTCAAGGGCAAGGTGAGCTACATGGCGCCGGAGCAGGTGCGCGGCGGCGCGATCGACCGGCGCGTCGACGTGTTCGCGATGGGCATCGTGCTCTACACGCTCACCACCGGCAAACACCCGTTCCGCAGGGAATCCGAGGGCGCGACGCTGTTCGCCATCTCGTCGACGGACCCGGTGGAGGCGCCGCACGAGTTCCAGGCCGACTACCCGGCGTCGCTCGAGGCCGTGCTGATGCGCGCGCTCGAAAAGGAGCGCGACGAGCGCTACGCCACGGCCAACGAGCTGATGCGAGCGCTCGACAAGGCGCTGCCGCCGAGCCAGCGAGCCACCGACGAGGACGTCGCCAATTTCGTCCGCGAGCTGTTCGAGGACCAGCAGGAGCAGACGCGCGCGGCCCTCACCGAAGCGCTGGAGCGCGCCGACCGCAATCAGCTGAGCAACAACCCCGGCGTCTCCGACGTGACCGGCCGGAGCCCCTCGTCGGTGAGCGCCTTCAGGACCGTCAACCTCCGCGGCGCAGCCCCGGGCGCGGCCGGAACGATCACGCTCGACGACGAGATCCCGCCGTTCGCGCGCTCCAGGAGCCGCGCGCTGCCCGCCGTCGTGATCCTTGGTCTCCTCGCCGCCGGCGTGCTCGCCGTGCTGCTCCGGAGCGGCGACGCACCAGCCCCGCTTCCTTCCGGCGCCGCGCCTGCCGCCCCGGCGTCCGCCGCCCCGGCGCCCGCGCCTCCCAAGGCGGAGGCGCCCCCAGCGACCGAGCTCGACGCGCCCCCGAGCGAGCCCTCTGCCCCCGTCTCGGCCAGCGCAGCGCCGGCGCCGGCGCCGCTCCCGGCGTCACCCGCGCGCGCGGCGCCCCGCCGTCAGAACAAGCCCGCCGAGCAGACCAGATCGCCGAGCCCGACGCCAACCCCCACGCCGCCCAAGTCGTGGAAGCACGATCCGGGGTTCTAGAGCGGGGCGCATCTTCGTGCGCTACGGGCTCATCCGCGTCGTTCGGCTCGCTGCGGCGTACTTTCGTACGCCTCACTCGCCTGCCTAGCGGCTGAGCCCGTAGCGCACGAATCTGCACCCCGCTCTAGGCGAGTTCGACTCCCTCAGAACGTTCCTGAGAGACTCGCGCCAATCTCGGATCCGCCCGCGACGGGCACGAGCTGGAGCGAGGTCTTCTCGGGCTCTTTTGGCTTCCTGTTCTGAAGGAGCAAGATCGCGGTCGCCGTGCCGACCGCGACGACGCCGACGCCGAGCGCCACCTGCGCGCCGTAATGATAAAATTTGAGGTCGTCGTAGCGCGACTGCATGGAGGGCGGGCACGATTTGCCTTCCGCGCCGCAGGCGTCTTCCAGATCCTTGAGCGCTCCCTGGCGGAGCCCGAACAGCACCCCGGAGCCGATCAGGCTCGCGGCGCCGACGCCCCCGATGACGTACGGCACCACCTTGGACGGCGGCCTCTCCCGCAAGGCGCCCGCCCGGATCAGCAGCTCTTGCGGCAATGCTTCGAGCGTCACCTCGACGCGCGTCACCCCCTCCTCTTTGAGCTCCACCGTTTGTTGAAACGGCTTGTAATTGGGAGCCTTGGCGGTGAGCGCGTGAGGCCCGGGATCGAGCGGCACCTCGACGCCGATGGACGTCCCGCCGAGGGCGATGCCATCGAGCGCAATGGCCGCGGAGGCCGCCCCCTTGCCGCGCACGATGACGAGCTTCGGGATCCGGGCGCGCAGCCGGCCGATCGACTGATCGACCTCGGCCCGAAACTCGGGCCCGACGGCGTCGGCCTCGGCGAGCGCCAGCTCGTAGCCACCGAGCGCGGCCACGAGCCGCCCCAGGTTCTCCTCGCACACGGCGATGTGGAAGCGAACCTGCGGCGTCATCCGCACCTGGCCGACCTCTCGAAACCGCTGCAGGGCCGCGGCCCAGTTGCCCGCCTGCTCGAGCTCGGTCGCCTGCTGAAACTGCGCGCGGGCTTGCTTGAGCTCGTCGGTGTCCTGGGCGAGCGCGGGCGCCTCGAGCAGCAGCAGCACCGCTGCGACGCGGAAAATTCGCGGGAAATTCCTCATGCGGCGCTCGCCATGGTGACTTGACGCCTCCGCTCCTGTCAACGTGGCGGCGCGGCCTTCGCCACGCGCGTCAACGTGGCGACGCGGCCTTCACCGCACGCGTCAACGTGGCGGCGCGGCCTTCGCCGCGCGACGCCGCACCGCGTCGTGGCTGGAGGTGTGCGCGTGCTGGCGGAGCTCCGCGCGCGGATCCTGACGCAGCCTCCTCGATTTGTGGCCGCGAAATCCGCCAGCGAATGATACTTTTGTCGTTCGATGTCGACCTTTAGCTTTCTGCGTCGCTTCGCGCTGCTCCGCGCGTTCTCGGCCGCCGCGCTGACGGCGGGGATCTTCGCCGCCGCCGCTTCGTGCAGCGTGCCGGACTTCGAGTTCGCGTCGGTATCCGGCCCGCCGGCGCACTGTACAGACGACACGCAGTCCGACGGCGAGACGGGCCTGAACTGCGGCGGCGAGTGCGATCCATGCCCGCTCGGCTCCGGCTGCGTCGCGAGCCGCGACTGCGCCGAGGGCGAGTGCATCGACGGCGTCTGCCAGGAAGCGGGCTGCATGAACGACGCCCGCGACGGCTCGGAGTCGGACATCGATTGCGGCGGCAGCTGCGACAGGAAGTGCGCGACCGGCCAGACGTGCAACCGGGCCGGCGACTGCGAGAGCGGCGTGTGCCAGGACGGCCAATGCGTCGCGCCGACGTGCACCGACGGGGTGCCCAACGGCACCGAGAGCGACGTGGACTGCGGCGCCGACTGCGGGGGCTGCCAGGACGGCAAGATCTGCCGCTCGAGCGGCGACTGCCTCAGCGACGATTGCATCGACGGGGTGTGCGGCCCCACCTGCCCGGATGGGCACGCCAACTGCGATCGCCAGGCCGAGGGCGAATGCGAGGTGAACATCCGCACCGACACGGACAACTGCGGCAGCTGCGGCCTGAAGTGCGCGCTGCCGAACGCGACCGCCGAGTGCCAGGGCGGCGCCTGCAAGGTCAAGGCGTGCGAAGCGCCCTACGCCGACTGCGACGGCGATCCCGAGAACGGCTGTGAGGTGAACACCTCGACGGACTCGAGCCACTGCGGCGGGTGCGACGAGCTTTGTCCGGCCGCGAACGGCGACGCGTATTGCGAGGCGTCGGAGTGCAAGATCGAGTGCGACGCGGGCTTCACCGACTGCAACGGCCAGGTCGTCGACGGTTGTGAGAGGGCGACTACCCGTGACGTGTTGCACTGCGGCGGGTGCGACATCGAGTGCGTGCCCGAGGCGGGCGGCAGGCCCTGGTGCCGCAACGGCGTTTGCGGCGAGACGATTTGCCCGGCCGGCAGGGGCGACTGCAACGGCGACCCCGAGGACAGCTGCGAGGTGAATCTGGCCGCCGATCCGGAGAACTGCGGCACGTGCGGCGGCCTGTGCACGGTCGCCAACGGCACCGGCAAGTGCACGGCCACCGGCTGCGCCATCGGCAGCTGCGAGCCGGGCTTCGCCGACTGCGACGGCAGCTACGACAACGGCTGCGAGACGAGCACGGACACGAGCCTCAGCCACTGCGGCGCCTGCGGCGAGACCTGCACCATCGCCGGCGGCACCCCCAAGTGCGAGGGCGGCGACTGCAAGGTGCGGACGTGCAACAGCGGGATGGGCGACTGCGACGGCAATCCGGACAACGGCTGCGAGACGAACGTCAACTCGAACCAGACCCACTGCGGCGCCTGCGCGGCCGCCGGCGGCGTCAACTGCAACACAATCTACGCGAACGCCACCGCGACCTGCCAGGGCGGCGCGTGCTCCTTCGCTGGCTGCAAGGCGGACTACGGCAACTGCAACAGCTCGCTGACCGACGGCTGCGAGGCCAACATCAGGACCGACGAGGGGAACTGCGGCGCCTGCGGCACCCAGTGCAACATAATCCACACCACCAGCAACCTGTGCCTCGACGGCACCTGCAACCCGGTGTGCACGAGCGCGCAGTACGACGCTTGCGGGGTACCGAGGAACGGCTGCAACATCGACCTGTGGAACGACGAGAGCAACTGCCTCGGCTGCAACCTCGTGTGCCAGAGCGGGGCCAGCGCCCACGTCACCAGCAATCAATGCAGCTCGTCGGGCTGCACCCCGGTGTGCAGCGGCCTGTGGCGCAGCTGCGACGGCAACGGCATGAACGGCTGCGAGAAGGACGTCTCCGGCGACGTCAACGCCTGCGGCGCCTGCAACACCCAGTGCCTCCAGGCGCACGCGAGCGCCACCGCCTGCACGGCCGGCACCTGCGTGCCCACCTGCGACCCGGGCTGGAAGGCTTGCGGCGACCCCCGCGAGGGCTGCACGACCCAGCTCGGCACCGCCAGCAACTGCGGCGACTGCGGCCACGTGTGCTCGGGGACGAGGTCCATCTGCTCGAACGGCAACTGCGTCGTCTCGCCGGACATCGTCGTCGTCAACTCGGGCACGACCGGCACCCTGAGCACCATCGGGAATTCGGCGCCCATCATCAACGTGAGCCACGCCCTGCAGACACCGCGGGACAACGATCGCATGGTCCTTGTCGGGATCGTCGCCTCCGAGAACTCGCTCGTGCCGGTGAGCGTCACCTACGACGGCACGCCGATGACGCTCTTCAACACGCGGCAGGCCGACAACAACTCCGCCGCGCACATCTACTACCTCCTGGACAGCCAGCTTCCGGCCGCCACCGGCAACAAGCCCGTGGTGGTGCAGATGGCGAGCTCGAACACCTGGGGCGTGTACTTCGCCAACGTGGTGGAGCTGAAGGCCGTGCACCAGTCGAACCCGTTCGCGAGCGCCACCACGACCGGCATCCACACCAACACGGCGGACTGCGGCGCCAGCGCCGTGCCCCGAGGGGTGACCACCAACTTCAGCGCGAGCGGCTCGTTCGTGTACACGGTGATGGCGGCGCGCAACGGCAACACCGGCGCCACCATCAGCCCCACCGCGGCGACCTCCACCATGAACCGGCGCCTGACCGATCCGACGACCATGGTCGCGCTGGCCGGCTATCTCGTGGCCAACTCCAACACCACCATCTCCTGGACGGTGAGCGGCTGCTACAGCACCGCCGGCGTCGGCGTCGCCGTGCGGCGCGCCAGCGGCGGCTGAGCGCCTCGAGGCGCCACGCTCCTCCCTCGATTCGCGGGCGCCGGCTACCTGACCAGCCGCACAACGACGAGCTCGCGCTGCCCGCCGACGGGTCCGAAGCCGAAGTCGCCCGGACCGTCGAGCTGGCCGGCGAGGTAGACGGAGTGTTCTCCTCCCGTGCAGACGGCGAAGAAGCGTCCGGGAGCGTCGAAGACCTCCGGTTCGCCCGGCGTGCCGTCGGCGGCGAGGCGGACGAGCATCGGGCTCTCCTCAGCGCCGTAAGCGCCACCCGTGATGAACACGCTGCCGTCTGCCGCGAAGGCGGAGGCTCGTGTGAAGTAGTCGGCCTCGTCGCCGAAGAGGGAGCTCCACAGCGGCTCGCCGCCGGGGCCGAAGCGAGCCGCGAAGAGCTTCGTGGAGCCGCCCGTGTTCCGTGAGCCTCCGCCGAAATCAGCCGTCCCGTTCATGTAACCGACGATCAGCGCGCCGCCGCCCCGCGCGCCGCTCATGTCGTTTGCCAGCGTGTAGCCATCAACGCCGAAAGGTTTTCGGGTCAAGATCTGTCCAGTCGGTGAGACCTGCGTCAAGTACGAGCCGTAGCCGAACGAGTGCGTGGCGTATCCCGTGAGCCAGACGTTCCCGTCGCTGCCGAGCGCCATTCCGGTCGCGTTCGTCATGGGCCACGTGTCGAGGTCACCTCTCGGGTGAAGCACCTGGCTGGTGACATAACCGCCATCGGTGTCGAGCGTCAGCAAGAAGGCCGTCTCCCCACCGGCCTCGTGGACGCCGCCGCCGAAGTCGATCTCACCGCTGACGTAGCCCGAGACGTACACGTTGCCGTTCGGCGCGACTGCCGCGCTCTCGGCCACGTCGTACCCCATACCGCCGAAATGTCGCGCCCAGATCACCTCGCCGTTCGCCGCGACCTTCATCACGAACAGGTCGGGGCCCCAGCTCTCGTTCGTGGGCAGCCAGATGTCGTCGCCGATGACGACCCTGGTGCGGTACGTGCCGACCGCGATGATCGACCCGTCGGCGAGCGGAGCAATCCCGTTCACCTGCGTGTCGTAAGCGGCGCTGCCGAAGCTCTTGGCCTGCACGAGCTCGCCGCTCGGCGAGAGCCACAGCAGCACGGCGCCGGCGTGCTCTTCGCCATTCAACGAGAGGGTGCCATCCGCCCCACCGCCGACCACGAGCCGCCCCTGTGCGTCGAGCGCCGCCGCATAGAGGCTGTCGTTGACGCCCTCTCCGGGGAACACGACGCTGTAACCGGGGCCGTCCTCCGAGGGAAAACCGACGCCGGGGTCCTCACCTCCCGCCCCCGGGCCCCCCGAGGTACTGCTGGCGCCGGCCGCGCCCCCCGTCGCGCCGGCCCCGCCCACCGCCTCGCTGGAGCCGCTCGTCCCCGCGGCGTGACCGCCGCCGGCGCTCGCTTGCGCGCCGCCCGCGTCCGCGCCGGCGCTCGGCGCCGAACCGCTCTCCCCTTCGCCGATCCCTTGCACGATCCTGCCATCGCACGCAGCCGTCACGAGCGCCGCCGCGAGGGACCAATTCGCGAACGGCACCCACCGATGCCGAAGCCCCCGCCCGTCGCTACCGCCCCGCCCGACGACCGATGCCACCATGAGGACAAGCTATCACGGATACCCGAACGCCCCTATGCTCTGCACGTATACGCCCCGTTGCAAACATTACCGCTCCGGCATTCTTCGGCGCTCATCAGAAATGATCACCTGCGCTCGTCGGAAATGGCACGAGCGTGGACATCAATCGTTGCGTGGACGGCGAGCGCAGACCTGGAGCACGCGAGGGCAACGATGCGAATGATTGCGTCGGCCCGTCCGCCGGGGGGCTGAACGCGCCTCCGTCAGGGAGCTCATCGACCAACGTGGTTGACGAGCTCCCGCCCCCGGGAGCCAACCACGCGGGACATGGTTCCACCTGGCGTATGTGTGCATCGATTATCGCGGTATGCCGGATTTCGGCCACGCGGCGGCCGCCCATGGTCTCCACGCCGCAGCCTCTCGTCTCCACACCGGAAGCGGCCCTCAAAGCCGCCCTCTTGCCCATTCTGCAAGCGCTCACCTCCCCGGAACGGCGAGCGCCCTCTTCCATGCCCTGTGCCCGCACCCATCTCTCGCCGCGCCCCGGACGCCGACCGCCTGGACGGTCGGGCGAGCCCGATCGCTGCCGTGTCGCGCACCCTCCAGCCGCTGTACCGTGCCGCGCGCGTGTGAGAGGATCGGGCGCGACCATGAAGAGGATCAAGCTCAAGCTCCACAGCGACGAGTATCACCTCAGCGCCGTCGGCTATCTGTTCGAGGACCCGGCGCCCGCCGCGGATCCGGCGGGGGTGAAGCCTTTCTCGATCCGCAACACGGTGTTCCCCGAGTTCGATCTGGATCCCGGTAACTACGTGTTCCGCTTCAGGGTCCGGAACGGAAGCGGCAAGTTCCAGATCTTCGCCTTCGATCCCAAGACGAACCAGAGCACCCGCGCCGAATACGACACGTCGAGCGGCGACGACGGCCTCACGTTCCGGTTCACGGTGGCGCCGTGAGGGGCGCCCCGCTGCTCCGCCGCGCCGCCGCGCTGCTCTCGCTCACGCTGGCCGCGCCCGCGCTCGCCCAGGGCGCGGGGCAGCCGTCGGCTCCCGTGCCGCCGGGCGCAGCGCCCCCGGCGCGGCCGGCCGCCACCGCGCCGGCCGCCACCGCGCCGGCCGCCACTGCGCCCGGCGCCCCCACGGCGGCCAGCGCCCCCACGGCGCCGATCCCGTCTGCCGCGCCGAGCACACCCGCCGCGCCTGCCGCGCCGACGCCGGGCGCTGGCGCGGCCGTGGCGCCCGCGCAGCCGGGCCGCGCCATTGCGCCGGTCGCCCCGGCCGCCCCCATCGCGCCGCTCGCGCCAGCCCAGGGCGCGGCCATCTCGCCGGCCGCCACGGGCCGCGAGCTCGTCTACCTCGTTCCGGCCAAGGTCACGGGCAGCTCCGACGGCGCGGCGCTCGCGCGGGTCGGATTCGGCGTGCTGGCCGGCTTCGGCGAGGTGACGGACCCGACGGCGTGGGATGTGAGCGCCGTGATCGAGGCCGAGGTGGCGGCCGAGAACGGGCTGGCCACGCTGATCGGCCTTTCCGGCACCGACGATTCGGCCCAGACGCCCACAGGCACCCTGCGCCTGTCCGCCTCGTTCGCGCGCCTCGACTTCGAGGGGGAGGGCAGCTCGGCGTATCCGCCGCTGATCCTCTACGTCGGCGGCGCGGTCGGCCGCACCCGGTTCAGCTACCTGGGTCCGGGCCCCGAGCGGCGCGACCAGAGCCTGCCGCCGACCTACGCGCCGCGCGAGCTCACCGCCGTGCCCTGGAGCGTCGGCGCGGCGGCGGTCTACGTCGGAGAGGGCGGGAAGAAGCTCGCGCCCACCCTCGAAGGGCAGATCAAGTTCGACTCGCGCTGGACCGCGTCGACGGACACGCTCGAGTGGTGCGAGCCCGCGGGCGACGTCGTCCACGGCGTGGATCCGGTCACCCAGTCCACCACCTTCGTCCCTGCCACGCGCTGCAGGAAGGAGGTGCTCGGCGCGCCGGTGCAGAGCCAGGAGCTCACGATCGCGGCGCACGCCGGGCTCGTCGACAAGGTGGCGAACGCCTCGTTCCGCGCGGCGCTCGGCGCGAAGGTCGCTGTCGCGCTCAACGACGAGGCGCCCGCCGATGTCCGCCTCAGCCTGCGCGCCCCGGTCCACGTGACGCTGGCGCGCGCGCCGGTGGGGACGGAGTACCGCGGGCTCATCCGGCTGATGCCAGCGCTCAACGTGGTCCGTAGCTCGACCGGGGGCACGAGCGTCGGCGGCATGCTCGAGATCGCCTTCCTCGGCCAGCGCGCGATGTTCGCCGACAACTACACCGACCTCTGACGTCAGGCCGCGACGCGCCCCCGCGGGCCCTGCCGCCGGACGCAGCGCTCCCGGCCTGGGCGCCTGCCCCGCCCGGCACCTTTCTTGGCCCACCGCGCCAGCATCCGCTACCGACGCACGAGAGCAGCGGAGGTGCACCCGGAAGCAGCATCGGGTGGGCCGCCGCGGCTCGCTAGGGAGACAGCGATGGGCCCGAGCGCAGCGTACAAGGTGGAGGGGCTTGACGACGGCGTGCCGGCGTCGGGCGGCGCGGAGGGGTGCGGGCAGGGGCAGCTGAGCAGCCTCTGCAGCGCCCCCACGATGCCGTTCACGTCGCACGCCGGCGGCGCGGAGGAGGTCCCGACGGAGTCGAAGCCCTGGTGCATCGACCACGGCGGCTTTCTCGAGGCGATGAGCACGGTCGCGCTCTGGCGCGCGCTGGAGCTGGGGGAGCTCCCCCACAGCACGCGGGTCTGGCGCGAAGGCCTCGAGTGCTGGACGCCGGCCGGCGAGGTGAAGGCGCTCGGCTGGACGATTTCCCAGCCGCCCCCGCGCGACGAGGCGTCCGCCCTCTCCGCCGTGGGCGAGGCGCCTGAGTCCACCGGCCCGCTCAGCTTCGCGCTGACGCCGGACGACCTCAGCTCCGTCGCGCCCCGCTTCCACCAAGGCGCCCCCGCGAAGGCGCGCGGCGAGCGCGCCGAGGCCTTCACCCTCGGCCGGTTCCCGCTGACCGAGACCGTGCTGCGGCAGGACAGCCCTTCGCAGCCAATTTCTCTTGACATTCCGTCCGGTTTCCCGGCTGCACCCTCGTCCCCGCCCGACACGCTCCCGAGCGCCGGGGCGCTGAGGCCCGGCGCCGCGAAGCCCGGGCTCGGGCCGGCGCGCGGCGCGCGCGACGCGGATCAGACGTCGCGCGGGCGCGTGTCGGGCGCCTGGTCGCGGCTCGCGCGGCGCGCCCGCGTCTCTCGCGGCGCCGCCGGAGCGGCCGCGGGCAGCGCGGCGCTCGTGCTCGTGCTGGGCCTCTCGGTGCTGAGCATGGTCGCCCCTGCGGCCGCGCCTGCGAGGCCTGCGGCCGCGCCGGCTGCGCACCCCGGCGTGGCCCAGGGCGTCGCGGCCGCCGCCGCGCAGATCGCCCTGCCTGCCCCGAAGCTCGAGACGGCCGGCGCTGCGGCGCTCGCCGTGGCAGCGCCCGTCGCGACCCAGGCGCGCGACGGCGCGGCGACGGAGGCCCCCTCGCCGCGCGACGGCGCTGCGACGGAGGCGCCCCAGGCGCGCGACAGCGCTTCTCCGGAGGCACCCCAGGCACGCCGGGAAGCGGCCGCGGCCTCGGTCGAGGACACCGACGCGCCCGCGTTGCCGCTCCACCGGGCGGAGAAGGCCTCGGCGTCCGGCGCGAAGCCGGCGCCGGCGGGCCGCCGTGAGCGCGGGCAGTTCCGCCTGAGGCGAGGTCGATCCGAGGCGGACGCCACGCGCGGCATCAGCTATCCGGCCCGCAGAGCCGACTCCTGGATCGGGACGGGTGCCATCCTGCGCGACTCGCGCTAAGGTGCGCGCCGCGCGGCGGTCGGCTCCGTCCCGCAGCACTCCGGCGTCGTTCAAGGGCAGGACGGGGGACTTTGAATCCCCTAATCGTGGTTCGAATCCACGCGCCGGAACCATCGAGCACCCGCGCCCTCTGAGGAGGGTCATGGCGGCCGATCGTCATCGCGCGGGCGGGCGCGCCTCGGGCGAGGTCGCACCGCCCCAGGGGAGCGTCCTGCGCCGTCATCCGCTCGCTATTGTCTGGCGCGGTCGAGCCGGGGTTGTTTACCGTGGTCTCACCGAGGGCTCCGCGCCTGCCGCGCGGCGTGCGCGAGCCCCTGGCTCCTGGAGGACCGGACGGCGTGGCGAGCGATGAAGGGGCCCGCGGACGCGGAGCCCCGAATGTAGATACGGCCCGCGGACGCGGAGCCCCGAATGTAGATACGGCCCGCGGACGCGGAGCCCCGACCCATGGTGATGCGGCCCGCGGACGCGGAGCCCCGGCCCATGGTGATGCGGACCGCGGACGCGGAGCCCCGACCCATGCGGGCGCGGAGCTCGAGCGCGCGTCGGCGGCGCCGCTCGAGGCGGGCGAGGCGCAGTTCATCGCGCGGCTCGTCGCGCGTGACGAGAGCGCGTTCAACGAGCTCGTGATCATGTACGAGCGCCGCGTGTTCGCGCTCGTCTACCGCATGCTCGGCCGGCGTGACGAGGCCGAGGACGTGTCCCAGGAAGTCTTCGTGCAGGTCTTCAAGGCGATCGATCAGTTCCGCGGCGAATCGAAGCTCTCGACGTGGATCTATCGAATCGCCGTGAATCTCTGCAAGAACCGGACGAAGTACCTCTCGCGGCGGCACGCTGGCGCCCAGGACGACGTCGACGCCATGGCCGAGCGGGTGCCGCTGTCCGCGGCCAAGGGCGTGAGCGTCGGCGACGTGAGCCGCCCGGACGAGCTGGTGGAGGGGATGCAGCTCGAGGCGGTGGTGAAGCGCGCCATCGGCCAGCTCGATCCCGAGTTCCGGGAGGCGCTCATCCTTCGCGACGTGGAGGACATGTCCTACGAAGAAATCGCCTCGGTGACGGGTTTGCCGGATGGGACCGTGAAGAGCCGGATCCATCGCGCGCGCGGGCAGCTCCGCGCGCTTGTCGAGAAGATGATGGGCGAGAAGGTGAGAGGCGGGAAATGAGCGAAGCGGACGACCCGAAGCGCACGGGGCAATCCGATGAGCCGGCCGCTTCGGGCGCGGAGAGCGGCAGCCGTCCCACGGCTCCCCCCGTGGAGCGCCCGCCCGCCGCCGCCGCGCCCCGAGACGATCTCCCCGAAGACGATGACTTCCCCGAGGAAGGCGACCTCCCCGAGGAAGGCTCGTTGCCGCTCGTGGACGAGCTCGATCTGCGCGAGCTGGTCCGAGGCGCGATGCGTCCGCCGCCCGCCGCGCCGCCGAGCCTTCTCCGCGGCGTGCAGCGCCGGATCCGGGTGCGCTCGCGCGGGAAGTTCTACGGCGACGGCTGGAGCACCGCGCGTTCGCCGCGCTCGACCTACCTGATGACGAGCCTCTTCATGCTCGCTCTCATCGCCTTCGTCTTCCTGGTCCTGATCCCCTGGAGCGGCGGCGCCCTGCCCTGATCGCCGGTCGCTCCCAGGTTCCCCCGCAGGCGTTGACCAAGCTCGTTCGGTCACGCTCAGGGCACGACGCCCGCCCCCCACCCCCGGTCACCAACGTGAACGTTTACGTGGACGCGAACGTGGTCGTGGACGTTTACGTGGTCGTGGTCGTGGTCGTCAACGATATGCCGTGAACGACCACGACCACGACCACGTAAACGTCCACGTTCACGACTACGTTCACGTTCACGACCAGGTAAACGTTGGGATGTAGGAGAACGCGGCGCTGCTCACTGAGTCCAGCGAACCAGGACGCACGTCACGTTGTCGGGCCCGCCGTTCTCGTTGGCGCGCTCGATCATCTTGGCGGTCGCGACCTGGATGTCCTGATGCTCCGTCAGGATCTGGGTCATCTCCAGATCGCTCACCGGCCCGGAGAGCCCGTCGGAGCAGAGGATGTACGTGTCGTTCAGCTGCGGCACCTCGAAGCGGGTGTCGACCTTGACCGTGTCCTTCATCCCGAGCGCGCGCACGATCACGTTCTTGTGCGGGAAGTTCGCGATCTCCTCGGGCGTGAGCCGCTTCATCTTGATGTAGTCGTTGAGGAGCGAGTGGTCCTCGGTGAGCATCTCGAGCCGGCCCTCGCGGAAGCGGTAGACCCGGCTGTCGCCGACGTGGGCGACGTACACGCCGTCGTTCGCCGTGAAGATGCCGACGAACGTCGTCCCCATGCCCCGCTTCTTCGCCTCGCGCTGCGCGGTCTCGTAGATCCGCAGGTTGGCGAGCTTGATCCCCGTGATCAGCCGGTTCTCTTCGTAGCCCTTGGACCGGTCCATCTTGTAGGGCCAGGTCCGCTCCGGGTCGTCCTGCGTCTGGGCGAAGAAGTCCTGCATCGCGTCGACGGCCATCTTCGACGCAACCTCGCCCGACGCATGCCCCCCCATCCCATCGGCGACCATGAAGAGGCCGTACTCGACCATGATGCCGAAGTTGTCCTCGTTGTGGTTGCGCTTGCGCCCGACGTTCGTCTCGCCGGCCACTTCGATTCGAAACGTTTGGGACACGGATCACCCGATCGATGGCCCCGCGCGAGGCGCGGGGTTGAATGAGAACCGCGAGCGCGCCCGTCCGAGCCGCTCGAGCCCGATCCTGGAGGTTCGGTTGACGGGGTGTCAACCGGATCGGGCCCGAGCGCCGAGCTTATAGAATCCGCGCGCGGCCCCGCATCATTTTTTGCCTACTTGCGGTACTCCTCGGTCGCCTTGCCGCCCGAGCTCGGCGGCGGGAGCTCGGCCTCCGGCCGCTTCGCCGCGGCGGCCGACGGATCGGGGGCAGCGCGGAGCACGACCGTGACCTGCCGGTACTTCCCGCGGCTCAGCAAGGTGAGCGGGACCTTCTCGCCGACCGCGTGCGTCCGGATCGCGTCGGAGAGCGCCTCGGGGCTCGTGACGGGCACGCCGTCGACGGCGAGGATCATGTCGCTCTCCGCGCGATCGCCGCCCGTCAAGCGGGCCTCGTCCGCAGGGCTCTCGGGGTGCACCACGGTGACCCGGACCCCCTTGGCGACCGGCGCCGCCTCGCTGACGCCCTGGATCCCGAGCCACGCCGCGGGCGGCACGGCCGCCTTCGGCACCGCGCGAAGGAACGCCCTGACCGCGCCGATCGGCACGCCGAACGCGACGGGCGTGCACGGCTTGCCCTCGTTCGGGGCGCAGCCGCGGCCCAGGATCGCGACCACGCGGCCGTCCTCGTCGATGATGGGCGCGCCCAGATCGAGCGGCGAGACGCGCGAGCCGAGCTCGATCGCGCGCTCGAGCGGCCGGTCGTCGCCGCCGATCAGCGTCCGGTGCGATCGCAGCACGAGCGAGGTGGCCGCGACCTTGCCGCGCGCCGCCGAGAACGAGCGGATCTGCGCGTCCGGCCGCACCGGATCGCGCGACGAGGCGGTGAGCCCCTCGGTCCACTTGCCGGTCTGCGGCACGAGCAGCGCGAGATCCCACACGCGGTCGTGGTGGCCGAGCTTCACCCGCACGGTGGTCCCGTCGGCGAGGCGCGCCGTGAGGTCGTTGCCCGCGCCGAGCGGCGAGAGCGCCGTCAGGATGCGCCCATCGCCGGCGAGCGCCGCGCCGAGGCCGAGGACCTGCCCGCCGCGCTCGATGACGACCACGCCGCGCGCGGCGCGCTCCTCCACCGACGGCTCCGCCTTGTCCTTCTCGGCCGGGCCCCCCTTCGGCTCGGCGGCGGCCGCCTTCTTCTCCTTCCCGCCCGCGCTGACCCGGGTCGGGAGCACCGCCCGCTTGCCGGCCGGCGGGGCTTCACCTTCCCCCTGAACCTGCGCCTCGCCCGGCGCGCCCTGCGCGAGCGCCGCGGGAGCGGCGAGCGCTGCGGCGGCGGACACGGCGGCGGCGAGCGCCAGCGACCGTCTCCATCGCTTCACACGCGACCTGTCAACGGGATCGCTCGGCGCCGCGCCTCGGGGCGCGGCGGCCTTTGTGACACCAGGCGGGCTTGTCTCGTTCATAAGCGCGGCTCCTGAGGCGACGGCCGATTCTGCGGCGGCGCGGATCGCATTGCAAAAGGCAAAGGCCGGACCGCCCTGTACTGTGGGATCGGGCACCGGAGTCCGCCGGGGGCGGGGGCGAAAAAAAACCGGTCACGAACTCGAGGGACGGGGGCACATGGCTGGCGATGAGGCAGCGATGGCAGCGGGGTTAGCGCTCGTTGGGTCGGAGGGCGACGCGCGGGCCGACGAGGCGCGCGCGATCGAGGGGCTGATCGGGACAGGCGACTTCCGGGAAGCGCTGTCGCGGTGTGCGAAGGCCTACGCCATGCCGCTGGGCCGGCTGTGCATGGCGTTCACGGGCTCGCAGGCCGAGAGCGAGGAGCTGGTGCAGGAGACGCTGCTCGCGGCGTTCGACGCCTTCCCGCAGTACCGCGCCGAGGGGAGCGTGCGGGCCTGGCTCTTCGGGATCGCGCGGCGCCTCTGCGGGCGGCACACGGAGCTCAGGGCGCGGCGCGAGGCGCGGCTGCGCCTCGTCCACGACACCCGGCCGCGGCCCGACGCGAGCGAGCTCGCGGCGGAGCGCGAGCGGGCCGAGCGCGCCCGCGCCGCGCTCTCGCGGCTGAAGCCGAGCGAGCGCGAGGCGGTGGTGCTGCGCTTCGAGGCGGGCCTCTCCTTCAAGGAGGTGGCCATCGCGTGCGGGATCGACGAGGCGGCGGCGCGGAAGCGGGTGAGCCGCGCGCTTTCGCGGCTCAGGGCCGAGCTGGGCGAGGAGTGAGGGCGATGGGCGCGACAGGAACGGGTTCGGTTGGGCTTTGCGGCGAGGTCGAGGAGCAGCTCGCGGAGGTGCTCGACGGGACGGCGCGGCCGGCGCTGTACGAGCACATCGCCGGCTGCGACGCATGCCGCGACCTCCGCCACGACGCAGCGCGCGCCGCGGAGATGGCCGCGGCGGCCGGCGCGGACTTCCGGCCGGCGGACGGCTTCACCGAGGCGCTGCTCCGGCGGCTCGAGGCGGCGCGCCCCTCGGAGGGCGCGACGAGCGGCGCGATCCTGAAGGTGGCGGCCGAGGAGCAACACGGCGCCGCAGGCGTGCGATCCAGCGCGACCGAGGTGCGATCGGACATCGCCGAAGGGCGATCGGACATCGCCGAGCAACGATCCGACACGGCCGACGCTCGATCCGACATCGCCGAAGGACGAGCCGAAATCGCCGAAGGGCGAGCCGACACCGCTGAAGGGCGATCCGACATCGCCGAAGGGCGCTCCGACATCGCCGAGCGGCGCTCCGACATCGCCGAAGGGCGATCCGACATCGCCGAAGGGCGATCCGACATCGCCGAGCAGCGATCCGACACGCCCGCGTGGCGTTCCCTTACGCCCAGGCCGCGATCCGACACTTCCGGAGCGCGATCCGGCGCGGCCGAGGCGCGCACCGGCGGACCGCGCTCCACGATTCCGGAGCGAACCGCGCCGGCGGCGCGCCGCACGACCTTCGGGCGGCGCTCGGCCTTCGCCGCCGCCGCCCTGGCCGCGGCGGCGGCGGTAACGGTCGGGGTCGCTCTGCGGCGCGGCGGCGAAACAACGGCGCCGTCCGTCGCCGCGGCGACCGGAGCGCCATGGTCCGGCAAGATCGCCTCGGTGTCGCGCGCGTCGGCCGACAAGTCGGGCGGCCTCGCGGCGTGCGACGCCGCGGGCGCCTGCGCGCCGCTCGCCGCGGGCGCCGCGCTGCCGGAGGGCGCGACCCTGCGCACCGACGCGCGGACGCGCGCCCACCTGTCGCTCGCGGACGGCTCGGCGCTCGCCATCGACCGCGGCTCCCGCGTGTGGATCGCAGGCGACGGCCGCCGCGCGCGCGTCGACGAGGGCGCCGTCGTCCTCGACGTCACGCCGGCCCCCGGCGCGCCGCCCGCGCGCATCGAGGTGCCGCACGGCCAGATCGAGGTGCTCGGGACCAAGCTCGCGATCACCGCCGGCGCCGCGCGCGCCTCGGTCGAGGTGGCCCGCGGCGCCGTGCGCGTCACCGGTGAGCGCGGCGAGCCCGTCGAGGTGCGCGCCGGCGAGGAGGCGACGCTCGCGAAGGGCGCAGCGCCGGAGGTCGCGAGCGCGACGTCGCTCGCCGACACGCTCGAGTGGAGCGACCGCTCCGCCGAAGAGGCCGACGCCCCGGCGCTCCGCGGCCTCGGCGAGCTCAGGGCGCGCAAGCCGGGCGCGACGCAGGAAAAAGAGCGGGCCGTCCGGCTCGCCAGACACGCCGTCAAGGTGCGGATCGTCGACGTCGTCGCCAGGACGGAGATCGACGAGACCTTCGCCAACGACACCGACGAGGAGCTCGAGGGCATCTTCCGGTTCCCGCTCCCGCCGGGCGCGCAGATCGAGCGGCTCGCGCTCGAGGTGGACGGCAAGCTGGTCGAGGGCGCGTTCGTCGATCGCGATCGCGGGGCCGCGATCTGGCGCGGCGTCATCCAGAACGCCGCCCCCAAGGCGCCCAAGCCGCGCGAGGAGATCATCTGGGTCCCCGGCCCGTGGCGCGACCCCGCGCTGCTCGAGTGGCAGCGGGGCGGCCGGTTCGAGCTGCGCATCTTCCCCATCCCGAAGCGCGGCTCGCGGCGCGTCGTGCTCACCTACACGCAGCTCGTCGAGCAGGCCGGCGGCGTCCGGCGCTTCACCTACCCGCTCGCGCACGACCAGAGCGGCACGACGAACATCGGCGACTTCTCGCTCGACGTGCAGGTGCTCGGCCACGACCGGGAGTTCGGCGTCGCGACGCGCGGCTACGAGCTCGCCGCCGCCCCCGCGGACGGCGCGGCCGACCGCCGCACGCTGGAGGCCCGCGGCTTCACGCCGGCCGGCGACCTCACAGTCGAGTACGCGCTCCCCGATCGCGACCGGCCCGTCACCGCCTGGGCCTACCGGATGCCCCCCGCCCCGCCGCCGGCCACGCCACCCGCGGCATCTCAGCCGTGGCGCGGCGCGGCCGGCACGTCGAAGCGCGACGGCGCGGAGCACGAGGCCTCCCTCGCCGCGGCGCAGGCCATCGCGAGCGACACGTCGCCGTACGTCGCGATCGCGATCCGGCCCCGGCTCCCGCGGTGGCAGGCGTCGACCTCGCGGCGCCACGCGATCGTCGTCGACTCGAGCCGATCCATGGTCGGCGAGCGGTTCGCCCGCGCGACGCGGCTCGCCTCGTCGCTCGTCCGCGAGATGGACCGGCGCGACGAGGTCGTCGTGCTCGCCTGCGACACCCTCTGCCGCTCGCTCGGCGACGCCGGCCAGGGCGGCGCCGCGCGCCCCATGGCCCCCGGCGCCGCCTCGGCGGGCGAGGTCGAGCGCTTCCTCGGCGGCATCGAGCCCGACGGCGGCAGCGATCTCGCCGCGGCGATGATCGCGGCGCGCGCGGCCGCCGGCCCGCTCGACGGCAAGGAGCTCCGGATCATCTACCTCGGCGACGGCACGCCCTCGGTCGGCCCGACGCGCCCCGCCCACATCGAGGCCGCGGTGCGCGGCGCGATCCCCGCGGACGGCGCCGCCGCCGTGGTCGCGGTCGCGCTCGGGAGCGACGCGGACACCACGTCGCTCAGGGCGCTCGCGCGGGGCGGCGGCGGGGTGATGGTCCCCTACGTGCCCGGCCAGAAGGTCGCGAGCGCGGCGCAGTCGGTCCTCGGCGCGGCGTACGGCCTCGCGCTGCGCGATCCCGAGATCGAGCTGCCCCCCGGCCTGACCCAGGTCACGCCGGCGCGGCTCGACCCGATCCGCGCCGGCGGCGAGGCGCTCGTCGTGGCCCGGATGAGCTCCGGGGCCGACGTCACCGGCGCGATCCGCGTCCGCGGCCGCGTCTCGGGCGAGCGCTTCGAGCAGACCTACCCCGTCAACATCGTCGCCACGACCGGCGCGGGCAACGCCTTCGTCCCGCGCCTCTACGCCGCGGCGAAGATCGCGGAGCTCGAGGAGAGCGGCGGCGACGCGCAGAAGCCCGCCATCATCGAGCTGTCGCGGCGCTTCTCCGTGGCGAGCCGGTTCACCTCGCTGCTCGTCCTGGAGAGCGAGGCGATGTTCAAGGCGTTCGGCCTCGATCGAGGCGGCATCACCTCCGCGTTCACGGGCGAGGAGCAGGCCGAGCGCGTGAGCGCGAGCGCCGAGGGGGAGGAGCCCGACGCGGCGGACGAGGGCGCCGAGGAGAAGGGCGACGCGCTCGGGGCGGGCCTTGGCCTGTCGGGCAGCGGCAGGGGCGGCGGCGGCTCCGGCTGGCCGGACGCCGCGCCGGCCGCGAAGGCGGAGTCGCGCACGTCGGCGGGCGCCCGCCCGGCGTCGCCCGCCAAGCCGCAGCGCCGGTTCGACAAGTCGTTGGACGCCGACATGCCGGCGCCCCCGCCGGCGCCGACGGCCGCCGCGCCCGCGGAGCCGAAGCCGGCGCCGCCGCTGGACGATCGCGCCAGGAGATCGTCCGACGACGGCCTCGTCGCCGCCGAGGAGTGGTCGCGCCCGCGGCCGCGGCGGATGATCCCGATGCGCCGGGTGTTCGATCGCAAGGTGAGCTTCGACGCGACGAACACGCTCGCGCCCGAGAGCGCCGCGAAGACCACGGCCGCCGAGGCGGCGCTGGCGGCGGCCCCGGACAGCCGCGACAGGACGGTGGGCCTCTACGCGCTCTACGCCACGACCGGCCGCCTCGGCGAGGCCCAGGAGCTGACCGCGCGCTGGAGCGGGCGCGACGCGCTCGATCCCGACGCGCTCATCGCCCGCGCCGACCTCGCGGCGCGGCAGGGCCAGCGCGACCGCGCCGCGCGCATCCTCGGCGGCCTCGCCGACGTGCGCCCCGGCGACCGAGCCACCCAGACGCGGCTCGCCGAGCTCTGGGACGCCGCGGGGCGGCCCGCGTTCGCGTGCCAGCACCGGGTGGCGCTCGCGGACCTCGCGCCCGCCGACGCGAAGCTCGTCGCCGCCGCGATCCGGTGCGCCGGCGAGGGCGGCATGAGCGAGCTCGCGAGCCAGCTGCGCCTCGACGCGACCTCCGCCGTCCGCGCGGAGATCGACCGGCGGCTCGCGCAGCCGGACGCGGCGCCGGCCGCCGACCTGCCCGGCGACGTGCGGCTCAGCGCCGAGTGGACCGGCGGCGCCGACCTCGACCTCTCCCTCATCGACGCGCAGGGGCGGCGCGTCTCGTGGATGGGCGCAACCCTCCCGTCGGTGGGTGTGCGCTCGCGCGACGCGACGAGCACGCGGTCGGAGTCCCTCGCGCTGCGGAGCCTCCCCAAGGGGAGCTACATCGTCGAGATCGCGCGCGCGTCGGCCGTGGAGGACGCCAGCGCCTCCACCCCCGGGGCCAGCGCGCCGGGCCCCGTGCGCGGCGAGCTGACCCTGCGCCTCGCGGGAGAGACCCGCAAGGTGCCCTTCACGCTCGAGGGCGCGCGCCTCGAGCTCGGCACGGTGCGCGTCTTCTTCACCTCCCGCCTGGTGCCGGTCGACGGCCTGTCGGCTCCGCCGTTCTGACGGAACTCACGGAACCGACGAAACCGACGAAACCGACGAAACCGACGAAACCGACGAAACCGACGAAGCTGCCGAAACCGACGGGACCGACCTCCGCCCACGCGCGGAGGCTCTCTCCTGCGCACCCCTCCCTTCACATGTCCTGAACGACCCTCGCGGCGCGCTTCCGTAACAACAGCCTCTTCCGCGCACCCCCGGGTGCGCTCGCCCGGGGCGCGAGCGTCCCTCCCGCCGCGCTCGTGTCGGGCGGAGATACCCGATAGAGTTTCGACATGAATCCGCTCGTCCCGGACTTCATCCTCGAACAGGACGCCGAAGGGCAATACGCGGGCGCGGTCGACGCGGCTGTCCTGCACGTCTCGCTGCCGGCGGTCGTGGAGCTCGCCGAGCAGATGATCGCGCGCCAGACGCTCGATCCGGAGGCGCTGCGCTCGTTCTTCGATCCGCTGTTCGAGGCCGTGCACCAGTCGGGCGGGTTCGTCGCGACGCTGTCGCCCGGCGGCGGGTTCACCGCGCTCTTCCCCGATCGGCCGGGGCGCAACGTCACCCGGCACGCGCGCAGCGCGGCGCTCGCGATGCGGCGCAGCCTGCTGGAGCTCGCGGCGCGGCGCGCGCTGGGCGCCGGGGGCGCGCAGACGCCGTTCAGGATCGGGCTCGCCTGGGGCACTGTCCACTGGACGATCGTGCGCATCGCCCCGGATCGCGCGTACTTCCTGATCTACGGCCCCGCGATGGAGGCCTGCCAGGCGACCGACCGCGGGGTGGACGACAGCGAGCTCCACCTCGATCGCAGCTTCCGCGAGCGGCTCCCCGCGGCCAGCGCGCGGGAGAGCGTGGCGGACCTCGACGAGGCCGATCTCCTGAGCGGGCCCCCCTCGCTGACGATCGCGTCGGCGCCGACGGACGCGGACGTCGAGGCGTTCCTGCCGCCGGGCGCGGGCGATCTCGCGCCGGAGGGCGAGATCCGCGAGGTGACGACGGTGTCCGTCTCGCTCGATCGGGTGGAGAGCCCGACCGAGCTCCTCCAGCAGCTGCACGAGATCTCGGCGATGTACGGCGCGACGTTCGCCGGCATGACCGTGACGGAGCGCGGCCTCGGCGCGCAGTTCTACTTCGGCGCGCCCGTCGCGCACGAGAGCGACCACGATCGCGCCCTCGACTTCGCGCTCGAGCTGAAGAGCAACGGCCTCGGCGTGCCCCGGCTCGCGGTGGGCGTCACCCGCGCGCGCTGCCTCGTCGGCTTCTTCGGCGCCGTGGGCCGCCGCGAGTTCGCGTGCGTCGGCCGCGCCATCCACCTCGCCGCGCAGATCGCGCGGAAGGCCGCGCCGTCGTCGATCTGGGCGGACGAGCGGGCGTTCCGCGCGGGCGAGGCGAGCCACCAGTGGTCGACGGAGAACATCTTCCGGTTCGACGGGTTCGACCTGCCGATCCTCGTCTACTCGCTCGAGCGGCGGCGCATCGCGGTGCAGGAGGAGTTCTACGATCTCGGCCCCATCGGCCGCGAGGTCGAGCTCGGGCGGCTCACGCAGGCGCTCGAGCCCCTGTTCGCCGGGCGCTCCGCGGGCGTCGTGTACATCCTCGGCGAGGCGGGCATCGGCAAGAGCTACCTCGTGCACAGCTACCGCCACCAGCGCGCGCAGCTCATGGACATGCGCCCGCTGCTGTGGATCGAGGCCCGCTGCGATCAGACGCTGAGGACCCCGCTCTACGCGTTCGAGTTCGCGCTCAAGGAGTACCTCGGGATCTCGTCGGAGCTCGGCCAGCGCGCCAAGGAGGCGGGGCTCGATCTCGCGCTGGAGCTGCTCCTGGAGCGGCTGCCCGAGAGCTGGACCGAGGTGCGGGCCGGGATCGACAGGTCGCGCGAGGCGCTCGCGCGGCTGCTCAGGCTGCGCGGCCAGGAGGCGGGGGCCGAGGCCGGGTGGCGCGACGAGGCCCTCGGGGCGCTCGCCGCGCTGCTCGTCGCGGAGAGCTCGCTGCAGCCGGTGGTGGTGCACCTCGACGACGCGCAGTGGGCCGATCGGACCTCGCTCGACGCGGTGCGCGCGATCACGGCCGCCTGCAGGGACCTGCCGCTGGCGGTGATCTGCTCGGCGCGGCCTGGGGTGTCCTCGGGGGAGGGGGTGGACGCGCGCATCCCGCTCGACGCCGGCATCCCGTCGCAGGTGATCGAGATCGCGCCGCTCCCGGCGGAGCGGCTGCTCGCGCTCGCGGAGCCGTTCTTCGGCGGCCCGCTCCCCACGATGCTCGGGTCGCTGCTCGGCCAGACCGCGGGGGGGAACCCGTTCTTCGCGCAGGAGATCCTCGCGTACTGGCTGGAGGACGGGCGGTACGGGTCGGCCCACGACGCCGCGCGCTCGAGCCGGTTCATGCCGCCGCGGACCGTGAACAGCCTGCTCGTCGCGCGGCTCGAGCGGCTCGAGCCGCGGACGCGGCAGACGGTGATCTCCGCGGCGGTGCTGGGGCGCGAGTTCGACACGCGCGTGCTCGCCCGGATGATCCCGGACGCCTCGGCGCTCGTGGATCACCTGCGCTTCGGCGAGGCGCAGCGGATCTGGTCGCGGATGGGGGAGCACCGCTTCGAGTTCTGCACGGTGCTGATCCGCGACGCCGCGTACGGGATGCAGCCGAAGGAGACGGCGGAGCGGCAGCACCGCCTCGCGGCGGAGGCGATCGAGGCCGTCTACGGCGACGATCTCGCGGATCAGCGCGCGGCGCTCGACAGCCACCGGAGCCTCGCGGGCTGAGCGCGCCCGGCCGTTCTGGCCGGCGGGGCGTGGAAGGGCGTGGGGCGAGGCGTGGAAGGGCGTGGAAGGGCGTGGAACCCCCTCGACGCCGCTTTCGAAGTACGGCAACTGTCCGCGCATGAGCACGGCCCATCACGAGGCTCACGCGGCCCCGGCGCACGACGTGAGCGATCACCATGGCTTCGACGGGGAGCCCGCCCGCGCGCTGCCGGCGGACGAGCCGCCTACCCCGAACTGGGTCCCTGCGCTGGGGCTCGCGGTCTTCGTGGTGGCTGGCGTCACCTTTCTTGCGATGAGCAGCGGCGACGACGGCGCCGCGGGGCAGGCCGCGCCGGCGCGCGCGCGCCCGGCTGCCGCCGAGGCTCGCCCGGCTCCGGCTGGCGCCCGCCCCGCGACCGCCGAGGCTCGCCCGGCGGCTCAGCCTGGCGCGCGCCCGGCGGCGCCGACGGGGCCCGAGGCGGGGCCGGCCGCGGAGGCCCTGCGCGCCGCCGGGGCCGAGCGCGCGGCGGGCACCGCCGCGCCGGGGCCGGCGAACCTGCGCAAGCTGACGCCCCAGGAGGTGGAGCTGGTGCGCAAGCGCATGGATGCGCGGCAGAAGGACGGCGCCCCGGCTCCGCCGAAGTGAGCGAGATCGTGGTGGACCCCGCCGCAGCGCGGATGCGCACGGTGCTTGTGCTCGGCGCGGGCACGATGGGCCAGGGGATCGCGCAGGTCACGGCGGTCGCCGGCTACGTGACGCGCCTCTACGACGTCGACGCCGCGCGGATCGGCGCGGCGATCGAGGACATCAAGCGCACGACCGATCGCCTCGTCCAGAAGGGCAAGATGCTCAACGAGGCGCGCAGCGAGATGATCGGGATGCTCGTGGCGTCTCCGGATCTCGAGCACGCTGCGGCGGACGCCGATCTCGTGATCGAGGCGGTGCCCGAGCGGATGGACCTCAAGGTCGAGGTGCTCGGCCGGGTGAAGGCGGCGGCGCCGGAGAGGGCGCTGTTCGGCACGAACACGTCGAGCCTGAGCATCACGGAGCTCGGGCGCCGGCTCGGCGCGGGCGGGCGCACGATCGGCCTGCACTTCTTCAACCCGCCGCCGGTGATGGAGCTGCTCGAGGTGGTGCGGGGGCTCGAGACCGACGAGGCGACGGTGACGGCGGCGCTCTCGGTGGCGAGGCGCCTGGGCAAGACGCCGATCGTGGTGAACGACACGCCCGGCTTCGCGACGAGCCGGCTCGGCGTGGCGCTCGGCGCAGAGGCGATGCGGATGCTGGAGGCCGGGGTGGCGTCGGCCGTCGACATCGATCGGGCGATGGAGCTCGGGTACCGGCACCCGATGGGGCCGCTCAAGCTGACGGATCTCGTGGGGCTCGACGTGCGGCTCGCCATCCTGGAGCACCTCCACCGCGAGGTGGGGGAGCAGTTCCGGCCGCCGGTGATCCTGCGGCAGATGGTGCGTGCGGGGAAGCTCGGGAAGAAGACGGGGGAAGGGTTCTATCGATGGACGGAGGCGGGGGCCCAACCCAGCGACGGCTGGCGCCGCGGGTAGGAGCGCGGCGGGGGCCGCGCGCGGCCGAGGGCGCGCTACCGGTTCATCTTGTCCTTCTTGGCGTTCTCTTCGGCTTCCTTCTGGCGCTCGGCCTCGCGCTGGACGATGCGCTCCTTGACCGCGGCGTAGTCCTTCTCGTCCTTGATGCGCCGGTCGAGCTGCTTCTGCCGCTCCGCCGCGGTCGCCGGGTAGCCGGTCGCCTTGGGGTTGCTCGTCAGGTACGTGCTGTAGGCCCCCCACGCCTCCTTCGCCGCCTGCCAGTTCTTCAGCCGCTCGCGCAGATCGGCGAGGCAGAAGAGCACCTTGGCGTGGAGCTCGTCCGGGCCCTTCTTGCCGAGCGCCGTCGTCCAGGCCGTCTCGGCCTCCGCCGTGTTGCCGGACTCGAGCATCGCCTCGCCGAGCAGATAGAAGCCGAGCATCTTCGAGGAGTCCTGCTTGATCGCCTCCTGGAACCCCGCGATCGCGCCCGGGATGTCGCGCGCCACGAACGACGCCTGGCCCTTCAGGATCTGCTCGGTGTAGGGGCTGATGCCGGTGTGCCCGTTGGGATCTTTGCGCTGCGAAGAAGCAGCATCGGGCGCGGCCGCCGCCGGCTCGGGCGCGGCTGCCTGCGGCTTCTCCTTGCCCGCAGGCGGCTGAGCGGCGACCGGCGCCGCGGAGAAGACGACAGCGAGAGCGAGCGATGCGACGACAGCGAGCGAGCGGTCCTGCATGCCCGCCAAGGTACCGCAGCTCAGGCAGGGCGCGCTACTTCCGCCGCGGCTTGAACGGATCCGGCGGCGATCCGGCATCCGGAGGCCGCCCCGCGTCCACCGGCGGCCATCCCGCGTCCGGCCACCCCGCGTCCACGGGCGGCCATCCCGCGTCCGGCCACCCCGCGTCCACCGGCAGCCTGCCCGCGTCTTGCCACCCCGCGTCCACCGGCGGAAAGCCCCCATCGGGGCCAGCGTCCGGCCAGCCCGCGTCCGCCGATCCCCCGGCGTCCGCCGGCAGCTTGCCCGCATCCCCCGGCGCGCCTCCGTCGACCGTCACCCCGCCCTGCGCGCTCAGCGACACGAGGCGGCCGTCCGGCTCCGGCGGCCAGAGGAAGCGCTCCTCCGCGCCCGTCTTCCGGTCCACCAGCTTGGCCCAGCTCGCGCGCGGGTTGTCCGCCATCTGCACGCGCAGCCGCGTCGTCACGCCGCTGTCGAACGTCGGACGGCGGAGCAGGGCGCCCGGCGGCCGGTCCGGCGCGTCCCCCGTCAGCGGCACGTCGAAGCGGACCCGATCGAGCAGCTCCTGGCCGACGTACAGCTCGATCGCGAACCGGCCCATCACGCGCGCCGTCGCCAGAGGCCGGTCGAGCGTCACCGGTCGCACCCGCACGATCGAGCCCCTCCCCTTCGCATAGTGCACGTCGAAGACCCACTGCTTCGCGCTCGGCCGCGCGGCAGGGTCCGGCGCATACCCGGCGCGCGTCGGCGGGGACTCCGGCTCGGCCACGGCGACCACGCCAGCGGCGGCGAGCGCAAGACCAGCGAGGATCCCCAGGGCAGCGCGGGTGAAAGGGCGAGGCGAGGTCATCTGGTACCGGAAGGAGCACCGAGCGGCAGGGCCGCCTCGAGCGGCGCGGAGAGCACCTCATCCCACGCCGAGCCGTCGCCGTCGAGCGCCCCCCAGAGCTCGCGGAGCTCGTCCGGCACCGGCGAGATCGCCGCGCAGAGCTCGCCGCGCTCGTCCGGCACCGTGACGCGCAAGGCGTGCAGCGCGACGCGCGAGAGCGGGATCACCCTGCCCTTCGCCGTGGTCACCGACCTGGCCCCGCCATGGTCGCGATCGCCAAGGAGCGGCGCCGCCGCGTGCGCCGCGTGCACCCGGAGCTGGTGCGTGCGGCCCGTCACCGGATCCAGGCGCAGCAGCGTGGCCGGCGCCGCGCCGCGGCCCGCCGAGGCGACCGCGCGGTAACGCGTCGCCGCGTCCCTCGCGTCGGCGCCGCCCACCGCGGGCAGGCTGCGACCGCCCCGCGCCCGCGCCGCGCCGATGGGGGCGTCCCACGTGCCCGCCCCATCGACGCGACCCCCGGCGATGCCCACGTAGACCCGCGCGATGCGCCCCGCCTCGCGCATCGCCGCCAGGTGCCGCCGGCCCCGCGCGCCCGTCGCGCACAGCACCGCGCCGCTCACGCCGACGTCGAGCCGCGAGGCCGCGTGCGGCAGGTCGCGCAGCCCGAGCAGCTCGGCGATCTCCGTGACCAGCGACCGCGTGCCCCGGCGCTCCGGCTCGGTCGGCAGCGCCGCAGGCTTCGACGCGACGAGGAGCTCCCCCCAGCGCGCCAGCACCTCCACCGGCGGCGCCCCCGGCGCGTCGCGCCGCGCCGGCCACACGGCGAGCTCGTCGCCGAGCGCGACCGCGTCGCCGGGCCGCGCGCGCCGGCCGTTCAGGAACGCGCGCCCCTCCGCCGCAGCGCCCGCGATGCCCCGCGACGCGCCGCCCGCGCGCTCGAGGACGTCGGCCACCGTGGGGCCGTCCGAGGGCCCGACGCGGAAGCGCGCGGCCGTCATCCGGGCGGCGCCGCGAGCGGCGCGGCGCCGCCGCCAGGAGCTCCCTCGGCGACGACGCCCGGCGACGACGGCGAGGCGCGCTCGTCCAGGCGCTCGACCACGCCGCGATCGCCGTCGATCCGGAGCCGATCGCCCGTCTTGATCGCCAGCGTCACGCCGGGGACGTTCACCACCGCAGGGATGCCGTACTCCCGCGCGACGATCGAGGCGTGCGACATGGGGCCGCCGAGCTCGGTCACGACCGCGGCGGCCACCAGGAACAGCGGCGAGAGGCCGACGTCGGTCGTGCGCGCGACCAGCACCTCCCCCGGCGCCACCGCGTCGAGCGCCGAGGCGCCCGGCTCGAGCACGCGGGCCCGCCCCTCGACGACCCCAGGGCTCGCCGGCAGCCCGAGCAGGCGCTCCCCGGACGCGGGCGGCAGCACGACCGGCGGCGGCCGGCCGATGAACGTGGCCGGCGGATCGGGGCGCGCGGCGTCGCGGAGGTGCTCGGCGCGCCGCAGCCGGACGAGGTGGCCCACGTCGGCGCGGCCGCTGGAGAGCGCCGTCACGAGCTCCTCGTAGGTGCAGAAGAAGACGCTGCCGGGCTCCAGCGAGGGATCGAGGCGCCGGAGGCGCCGGTCGATGTCGAGCGCGACCCTGCGCAGCATGCCGAGCACGCGCGTCACCCACGTGCGCATGCGCTCCCGCAGGCGCACGTAGCGCTGCGCGCGGCCGACGAGCGCGCGCAGGAGCGCGAGCTCAAGCCGCGGCACGCGCGTCTCGAGCATCGCCATCTCCCGATCGGCGAGCGCCCGGGCGCGCGCGAGCGCGCGCTCCGGATCGCCCGGCGCCCCGCGCAGCGACGCCGTGAGCATCGCGACGACCGGCGACGGGTCCTCCCGCCAGCGCGGCGTCGCGAGCTCCGCCTCGCGCACCGCGCGATCGCCGTAGGCGTCGAGGAACCGCGCGTACGCGTCGCGCGCCGGCCCCTCGGGCAGGTCGCGCGGCCACAGGACCCCGCCGGAGAGGAGCCGCTCGCGCGCCGTCCGATCCTGCAGGACGAGCTCGGCGACCCGCGCGAGCTCGATGCCCGGCCCCGCGCTGTCGAGCTCGCGCACGCCGCCCGCGAGCACCTGCGCCAGGTGCTCGACGTTCGTCTCCGCGCGCCCGGCCGGCGCGTCGAGGTGCGCCTCCCCGGAGGCGGAGCGCGCGGAGGCGCGGCGGCCCGCGATGCGCTCGAGCGCCTTGCACAGCGCGAGGTGGCTCGCGAGCGACGCCGACGCGCAGTGAAGCATCCGCGTGCCGGTCCGCTCGAGCAGCAGGAAGACGCTCCGGAGCGTGGTGCCGATGGCGTCGTCCGGCAGGAGCGTCATGTCGAGCTCGGAGAGGGCGCGCTGCGCCCAGAGCGCCTCGCCCTCGTAGGCCGCCACCTCGCGCTCGAGCCGCGCCTGCCGGAGGAGGAGCCGCGGCCCCGTGAGCGGCAGCCGCGCATAGAAGCCGCGCCGCGAGACGCCCTCGCTCTGCTCGGCGAGCCGCGCGATGAGCGCCTCGCTCGCCCCGCCGCTCATGCCGAGCAGCGCGCGCGGCGAGAGCCCCGGGACCTGCGCCGCGATCCGCATGAAGGCCGTGAGGTTGAGGTAGAAGCGCCCGTGCACGTTGGCCACGAGGCGCGCGCCCCGCGGCACGCGGCAGCCGAGCGCGGCGAACGCCTCGCGGAAGCCGCGGTCGGAGAACGCCCGCGCCACCGACCAGGTGAGCGGCGTCGCGGCCCCGGGGAGCGCCTCGCCCACGTTGGCGCGCGACCAGATCGTGTCGGCGTCGCCGCCCTCGGGGAAGCCGCCGCCGCTCACCGGGCGCACCTGGAGCAGCCACACGCGCCGCGCCACCGAGGAGGGCGCGCCTTCGCCGGCCTCCGACGCCGCCGCTGGTGAGGGCACGCCCTCGCCGCCCGCCGACGCCACCGCCGAGGGCGCGCCTTCGCCGGCCTCCGACGCCGCCGGAGAGGGCGCGTCCGCCGCGGCGGCGCCCTCCGGCTGGCCGGAAGGCGCTTCCCCGTCGACCACGAGCGCCGCGCCCGGCGGGACCGCCTCGACCGCGAACTCCACGTCGAACGGGCCCTTGCCGCCCTGCTCGAGCCGCTCGGCGAGCTCGGCGAGCTGCCGCAGCGCGGCCTCGCCGAGCGCCGGCTGCTCGGCGCTCGCCTCGGGCACCGGGACCTCCTCGAGCCCGGCCGCGCCCACGACGAGCGCGCGCCGCTTCTGCGCCACCGCCGACGCGACGACCCTGCCGCCGTCGCGCGCGAGCCGGATCGTGTCGGCCGCCGCGGCGCCGTCGACGACCGGGGCGCCGAGCCCGAGCGTTGCGTTCACGAGCCGCTCGCCGGCGTGCCAGTGCTCGCCCTCGAGCCCCGGCGGGGGCGCGGTGAACAGCACGCCCGCGGCCTCGGCGCGCACCATCACCTGCAGCACGACGCCCATCGCGACGTCACGGACGCCGGCGTGCGCGAGGTACGCGAGCGCGCGCGGCAGGAAGGCGCTCGCCCAGACCTGCCGGATCGCGGCGTCGAGCCCGGCCTCGCCGCGCACGCCGAGCACGGTCGTCGCGAGCCCCGCCATCGACGTCTCCTCGCTGTCCTCGCACGTGGCGCTGGACCGCACCGCGAGGCCCCACGGCGCCTCCTGCTCGACGGCCTGCCAGAGCGCCTGCAGCGCGGCCGAGAGCGCCTCGGGTAGCGGCTCATTCAGGATGCGGTCGCGCGCGCGCGCCGCCCTGTCGACGCCCGCCCTCGTGCCCGAGAGCCGGATCAGCGTGGCGAGGTCGTGCCCCGGCGGCAGCTGCCGGTCGACGAGCTCCGTGAAGCACCGCGCGTCGAGCACCCACCCGCGCGGCACCGGGAAGCCGTCGCGGAGCAGGCGCCCGAGCGAGGCCGCCTTGCCGCCGACGCGCTTCGCGCTCGTGTGGCGGCGCAGGCCGGCGCTCTCGAGCGGCTTGAGCCACTCGCGCACGGTGGGCGGGTCGGTCGCGCCGTCGGCGCGGGCGGTGCGTGTGGGATCGGCCACGTCGATGCCGAGGGAGTAACACGGTTCGGCGGCCTGGGTCAGGGGCTTGTGACGGCCGGGCCGCCGCGATCACGGCGGCGGCAAACCGCGCTGGATCCGCTCGTGCCAGAGCACCATTTCAACGCCGCCCGGCCCCCGATTCCAGGCGTAGTCGTGCGGGCCGGGCACGACGAGCAGGGTGTGCGTCACGCCGTCCTGCCGCAGCCGATCGCTGAGCGCCTGGATGGCGGGCAAGAAGGGGTCGGCCTCGCTCGACACGAGCCGGAGCGCGACCGCGCGGCGCTCCATGGCCCGGCGCGCGAGCGCGGAGAACATCTCCGCCTCGCCCGCCCGCACCGCGGGCTGCAGGGCGCCGACCGCGCCGAAGACGTCGGGGAACGACAGGCCGACGAGCAGCGCGAGGCGGCCGCCGAGGCTCACGCCGTCGATGCCGGTGGCCTCGCGTGCGGCCTGGCAGCCGCCCTCGGCGCGCGCCCGCGGCAGGAGCCGCTCCACGAGGAAACGGCCGAAGCCCGCGGCCCCCTCGACGGAGCGGTCGCGGAGGTCGGGCGTGAACGGCGTGGCGATGCACAGCCCGCGGTAGGGGTGCTCCTTCAGCGAGGCGTTGAGCTGCGCGAGCCGCTCGGGCGTCACCATCTGCCCGAGATCGTCCGGCGTGAGCGGCGGCGAGCGGAGGCGCTTCAGGGCCGCGTCGAGGCCGTAGTCGTCGCGCCACCCGCGCGCGCCGACCTCGAGGCCCCGCACCGCCTCGCCGCGCCCGTGCAGCGCGACGAGCAGCGGCGGCGCCGGCGCGTCCTCGGGCGCGAGGAGCAGCGCGCGCTGCGGGTCTTCGCCCTCGGAGGCGGGCTCGAACGGGAGATCCTTCCAGGCCGAGGGGGCCGCCGCCTCCGGCGCCGGCGGCGAGGTGCCTCGCCTGCACGAGGGCGCGGCGAGCGCGGCGAGGCCGAGCAGCGCGCGCCGGCGCGAGAGCGGGGGGATCGTCGTGGCGGCCATCGGCGGCGAGGGTAGCAGCGGGGCGCGGGCGCAGCCCTGGGCAGGCCCGCGTGCCCCCATGTAGGCTGCATGGGTCCGGGCGAGGGCCCCGAGGGGGAGCGCTCATCGGCGAGACGCGCCGATCCTGACGAGGCCCGAAGGGCTCCGTCGGCCCCGGGCGGGAGACCGTGACGAAAGGGGACCGCTCATGAGCCATGAGACGAAGGGGGACGTCGGGCCGCGCGCAGGCGCCGCGCCGGGCAGCGTGGAGGGCGTGATCGCCGACGACGTGAAGACGCTCCACAGCATGGGCTACGCGCAGGAGCTGCTGCGCAGGATGGGGGGCTTCTCCAACTTCGCGATCTCGTTCTCGATCATCTGCATCATCGCGGGCGGCATCACGTCGTTCCAGATGGGCTTTTGCAGCGTCGGCGGCGCCGGCATCGGCATCGGGTGGCCGGTGTGCAGCGCGCTCACGCTCTGCATCGCGCTCACGATGGGCCAGGTCGCGTCGGCGTTCCCGACCGCGGGCGGCCTGTACCACTGGGCCTCGATCCTCGGCGGCCGGGGCTTCGGCTGGGCCACCGCGTGGTTCAACCTGATCGGGCTGATCACCGTCCTCGCGGCCATCAACGTCGGCGCCTACCTGTTCATCATGAGCTCGCTCGGCCCGCTGTTCGGCGTGGATCTCGCCGCGATGCCCCCGGATCGCGCGCTGGTGACGCAGGCCGTCGGGGTCACGCTCATCACGGGGACGCAGGCGCTCTTCAACCACCTCGGGATCCGCGTCACCACGCTGCTCACCGACTTCAGCGGGTATCTCATCCTCGTCGTCTCGGTGATCCTCACCGCCGCGATGCTCTTCTACGCGCCCGCGATCGACGTCGGCCGGCTCGTCACGTTCACGAACTACAGCGGGCCGAAGGGGGGCGACGTGTGGCCGGAGACGGGCAGCATGACAACGCTGTTCCTCCTGAGCTTCCTCCTGCCCGCGTACACGATCACCGGGTACGACGCGTCGGCGCACACGTCCGAGGAGACGATCGGCGCGGCGCAGACGGTCCCGCGGGGCATCGTCCGGGCGGTGCTCGTCTCCGGCGTCTTCGGGGCGCTGATGCTGAGCGCGATCGTGCTCGCGATTCCGGACATGGACGAGGCGGCGTCGAAGGGCGGGGGCGTCTTCTTCTGGGTGATGGAGCGCGTCATCCCGGAGAACCTCCGGATCGCGCTCTACGCCGGCATCTCGGTGGCCCAGTACCTCTGCGGGCTGGCGACGGTGACGTCCGCCTCCCGCATGACCTTCGCGTTCGCCCGCGACGGGGGGCTGCCGCTCTCGGAGCAGCTGCGCAAGGTGAGCCCGAAGTTCCGGACGCCGGCGACGGCGATCTGGGTCGTCAGCGCGCTGACGATCGGCTTCACGGTGTACACGCCCGTCTACTCGACGATCACGGCCGTCTGCGTGATCTTCCTCTACATCTCGTACGTGATGCCCACGATGATGGGCGTGCGCGCCTACGGCCGCACCTGGGTGAAGATGGGCCCGTGGGACCTCGGCCCGCTGTACCGGCCGCTCGCGATCGTCAGCGTCCTCGCGTGCCTGATGCTGATCGTGGTGAGCGTCCAGCCGCCGAACGACAAGGCCCTGGGCATCATGCTCATCGTGTTCGCCGTGACGGCCATCGTCTGGTTCGCGCTGGAGCGCCGCCGCTTCCAGGGCCCGCCCCAGGGGGTGATGATCCAGCAGCGAGCGCAGGAGATCGCCGAGGCGGAGCGGGCCGTCGGCCAGATCGCCGCGCGCGGCGGGCAGTAGCACTGCCTGCTGCGGGGAGTTGCCCCGGTTCAGCAGAAAAACCGCCATGACGCCAAGGCCGCCAAGAGGAGAGGAGAAGGGCCGTCCGGGCATTTGTCTCTCCTACTCCCCCGGTTTCTTGGCGCCCTTGGCGTCATGGCGGTTCACGTCGTCGCCCGCCTTGGCGCTGCACAGATAGGGACCTGGCTGAAGAGCCGGATCAGCCGCCAGAGGGGCTAAAGAGGAGGGGATACGTCACGGTCACGATGCCGGCGTCCGGCGGCGGGAACGACAGCCCGTAGAACGAGCGCACCACGCAGGAGACCACGCCGGCGTCCGGCAGATCGGAGCCGCCGTTGTGGACGCTCGACACCGCCCCGTCGCGGCCGATCACGAAGCCGACCGACACGCGCCCGGTGAGGTTCGGGCTGTTGCGCAGCCCGTTCTCGTAGCAGAGCCGGAAGCGGCCGAAGTTCTGGCGCACGATGCGCTGGATGACCTCCGGCGGGATCCGGCCCGACACCGTGGTCGAGCCGACCCCCATGCGCGGCGCCCTCACCCTGTGGCCAGGGCCGTTGGCGAAGCGCGACGCCCCGCCGCCAGGCCCGAAGCCCTGCCCATCACCCACGCCGTTCCCGTGGTTGATGGTGCCGATGGCCCCGATCCCGATGCCCATGAGATGCCCGCCGCCGCCCTCGCCGACGCCCGTCAATCCGAGCCCGCCCACGCCGCCCGACTCGTCGATCGTCTCGCCCCACATGTTGCCGATCACGCTCCTTTCGCCGTTGCCGAGCGTGTCGGGGCCGCCCCAGGGCGCCGAGAGCGCGTTGGGATCGCCGCCGGACCCCGCCTGGAGCACGCCGATCATGCCGAAGCGCGCCGCGTCGTCGAGCGCCTGGGCCCGCGAGATCCGCACGTCGCGGTTGTCCTTCGGCCCCTGGATCTCGAAGCGCCCGCCCGTCTTCCGGCTCGTCTCGCTCCCGGTCTTGCCCGACTCGCCCATCGCGGCCGCGCCGGAGCCGCCCTCGCGCTCGGTCTGACCGCTCGCGTCGGTGACGTCCTTCGCCTCGGGCAGCTCCTTCTCGGCGATCGCCTCGATCGCCTGCGCCATGAGGTAGGCCTGCTCCGCGCTCACGCCGCCGTCGTCGGCCATGGCGAGCGGGGGCATGAACGCGGCCATGGCCCCGAGCAGACCGACGTGGAGCAGCGTCGAGAGCGCGGTGAACGGCAGGCCGCGGCGGTCCATGCCGGCCTTGCCCGCGACGCGGCGGCCCGCCTTGCCCACCGCCACCTCGAACCCGAAATCGCCGAGCTCGAGCCTCGCGCGAGCGCCGGGCGGCAGCGCGATCCGCCGCGCCCCGTCGAGCTCCGCGCACGGCACCGCGCGGCCGGCGGCGATCGCCTGCGCGATCGTCATCCCGCAGCTGCCGAACTCGATGGATCCCGACGCGCCCGGCGGGATGACGGCGCTCACCTCACCGCCCTCGCCGACGAGCACGAGCGGCGCCCGCGCCGCGCCCAGCCGCTCCGCGGGTATGAAGAAGTCGCACACGCCCCCGGCGCCCTCCGTTTCGCCGACATGAAAGGCGCGCGGCGGCGTCAGGTGCGCGACGTGAAGCGGGGTGTTCCCCCACCGGATGATCACCTCGAGCGACAGCGCGTCGGTCTCGCACTCGTCGGCGGGGACGTCCGGCGCGCTCTTGACGAGCGCGTACGTATAAGAGCCCTCCGGCGCGTCCGCGGGCACGTCGGCCGCGATGGCCGGATACGGGCTGAAGGGCAGGTTGCTGAGGAACGGATTCGAGGGTGCGATGCCCGGAGCCATCTTGAACGTGTCCATCGGAGAACAGCCCTTTCCCTGCTCGCGCTCGGGCGCATGTCCGCGCGGCGAGCGGTCTGAATGGAGCGAGCCCTCGAGGGCCCGCCTCTCTCGGCGCGCCCCGGCGCACGCGCGGCGAGCTTCACCGCTCTCTGCGTGCGCCGCGGCTCACCGCGTCCACGCCAGGGATCGACAGCGCCGCCCGCCGCAGGTTCCGGAGCCGCGCCGCGATTTTCGGCGGCGCATCCCCGCGCCGGGGGGTTGAAGTTTCTGGACCGCTGCCCGGCGCCTCGAGGTGGTGGTGGCCCGGGCCATCACCCCGCGGGATCGCGCCGCCACCTCTGGCGGAACCCTACGGCGCCCGACGGCAGCCGACGGCGCCCGCGCGGGCACGATCCCGGCGCATCCCGGGGAGATCACCGAGTTCCCGGGGTGACGCGACGCCCCCGCTGGCGGACGCCAGGTGATGGCACGGAAGCTGCGAATAACGTTGATTCGTTGGCGACGTCATCGAGGTCGACGCCGCTGTCGACGTCAATGACGCGCGACCGCGCTGAACGGAGCGCGGCGCGCTGACGCCCGCGCCCGTCGACGCTGCCCGGCGCCGGTCCACGCCCGTGGTCCGGCGGCGACGTGCCCGTGCTGCGGGGCGGCGGGCCGCGGCTGACATCCACCGATCGAGACAACGAAGGAGTCGAGCGTATGAGCAACAGGCGATCGTTCCATGTCCTCGCAGGGGTTCCGGTGCTCGGGTGCCTCCTTGCGATGCCGTCGCCGGCGCGCGCGCAGCACGAGGCGCACGTCTACGGGATCGCGAACTTCGGACACGCGGGGGAGTGTGAGGACGACACCAGCCTGTCGCACTCGGTGCACACGAGCACCGCCGCCGCCTTCGCGAGCACGTTCAACCTCCTCAGCATGGTCTCGCTCTGGGATGAGGTCTCGACGCGCAACAACACGAGCGCCCGGGGGAGCTACTGGACCGACTCGAGCCAGGCGGCGTCCTGCGCCTGCTCGGCGAACGACATGGCGTCCGGCTCGGGCGCGGACGAGGCCGATGTCGTCTTCATCCACACGCACGGCTGGCACGACGCCGGGAGCTCGTCGACGCCCGCCTACAGCGGCCTGGTCATGGGCAACGGCAGCTACGACTGCGGCGTCCTGACGAACGAGAACATGCTCTTCGGCAACCCGAGCTCGGGCGGGGATCTGGAGATCGCGGTCGTCAAAGCGTGCCAGTCGGGCGACTACGACGTGTGGAAGAACGGCGGATACCGGCAGCAGATCACGACCTCGGACAGCACCATGACGATGTGGAACGCGTTCCACGGCGACTCGTCGTGCGGCAATCACGTGAAGGACTACGTGGGCGACTACTCGATCAGCTCGATCTCGAACGGGGTGGGAGAGAACTGGATCGACGAGGCCTACGACGACAGTCAGTTCAGCAACGACGATGACTGCCCCGTCTCCATCGTGTTCGGCGCGTCGTTCGCGTCGCGGGAGCTCATGTACGAGTACGGCGGGTGGCGCGACCGGAAGAACACCGGCCTGAAGACCGGCTCGACCATCTATTACATCGCCGGCTGCGACCCCTCGAACGGGCGCGTGCTCCCCGGCGGATGAACGACGAACGCTGCGTGTTGCCCGAGGGATTCGAACGACAGGAGACATGACGATGACGACGCGAACGATTGGTTTCTGGGCCGCGCTCTCGATGACCCTCATCGCCTGCGGGGCGCCGGAGGTAACGACCGAAGGGGGCGGCGACGACGGCGAGATCGCCGCGGCCGCGCAGGCGCTCGAGGGGTTCACGTTCGACTCGCGGGAGCTCGCCACGGCGCCCGCCGCGAGGCTCCCGACGGCCCGGCTGACGCTGCGTTCGTTCGATGACGCGCTCATCCAGCGCTCGCTCATCGGGGCCGATCAGCCGTTCACGCCGATCGGCGAGCTGGGGCGCTGGACGGAGCTCGAGTCGGCGGACTGGACCTATGAGAAGGACCCGTCGAACGGCCAGGTGCTCGTCCTGCGGAAGACGCCGAGCGGCCCGCGGACCTCGCCGGACGAGGCGCTCCTCCGGCGGAACGCGCTGGCGCGCCTGAACAGCTGGGGCATACCGAACGACGAGATCGGGGCCGTGGTGCAGCGGAGGACGCTGCGCGAGGATCAGGACGGAACGGCGGCTTCCGCCCCGGAGGTCCATCGTTACAAGACGTTCGTGTTCCGGGCCGTGAACGGCGTCCGGGTCCAGGGGCACCGCGCGGTCGTGACCCACACGCTCGATGGGACCTTCAACCGCGCCCTCATCCGCTGGCCCGCCATCGCCTCGACGGGCCATCGGCTCCGCACCGCGCTCACGGCGCCGGAGATCGAGCGGCGCGCCGTGGAGGCGCTCTCGGCAGAGGGGGAGAGAGGCGGCAGCGTGCGGCTGCGCTGGAAGTACGTCGCCACGCCCCTCACGAGCGGAGAGGTGACCCTGACCCTCACGGTGGGCGCGGTCCTGGGCGCCGAGGTCACGCGCAGCGGCGTCACCGAGGAGCCGCGCGAGGTCGACATCGATGTCGCCGCGCTGTGACGGGCGCGCCGGAGGAGGGGCGCCCGGCGCTGGACGGCGCGCGGACGCGTGCCGCGCGAAACCGGCTCGCAATGGTTCGGCGCTCGCTAGTTAACCGGGGCGTACCCGCGGGGCGAGGCCGTCAGGAAAACCCGTCGGCAACTCGCCGCATCGCTCGCGCTCCACCGCCGTACGATCCAAGCCGCATCGTTGTTCCAGAACCGCGCAGTCGGCCAGGACACACGAGTTGGGGTAGCGGTGCGCCCATCATCGCGCATATAGTAAAGACCATGGGTGCGGCCAGGAGCAACGGTCAAGACCCCCTCATCGGCGCGACGATCGCCGATCGATATCGGATCATCTCGCTCATCGCGCGAGGGGGGATGGGCAGGGTCTACAGGGCAGAGCAGTTCGCGCTGGGTCGGATCTGCGCCCTCAAGCTGCTCCTCCCCGATGAGCGCCTCGAGCAAGATCCGGAGTTCTTTCGGCGCTTTTCGCGCGAGGCCGCGACCGCGGCGAGGCTCACCCACCCGAACTCCGTCACGGTCTTCGATTACGGCCGGGACGATCCGCGCGGGATCTACTTTATCGCCATGGAGTATATCGCCGGGCGCACGCTCCACCGCGTGCTCCACGACGAGGGCGCGCTCCCGGAGGCGCGCGCGGGCCGGATCGCGCGGCAGATCTGCCGCGCGCTCGCCGAGGCGCACGGCCTCGGCCTCGTGCACCGGGATCTCAAGCCGGGCAATGTGCTCCTCGTCGACCAGGAGGACGAGAAGGACTTCGTCAAGGTGCTCGACTTCGGCCTGGTCAAGGACGTCTCGGGGCGGCAGCTGGACGAGCTGACCCAGAGGGGCCTGTTCATCGGCTCTCCCAAGTACACCGCTCCGGAGCAGGCGATGGGCCACGAGCTCTCGCCGCGCGCGGACATCTATGCGCTCGGCGTCCTGCTCTACGAGATGCTCTGCGGCAGGGTGCCTTTCGACAGGAAGGTGCCCTCGGCGACGCTCATGGCGCACGTCGGCGAGCCGCCGCCGCCGCTCTCCGATCACGCGCAGGGCGCGCTCGTGTCGCCGGCGATGACGGCCATCGTGATGCGGTGTCTCGAGAAGAGCCCTGACAGGCGCTTCCAGTCGATGAGGGAGTGTCTCACCGCGCTGAAGAGCGCGGCGGGCGAGCCGAGCGACGCCTCGCGAGCCTCGGCCCCGGACCGCCTGTCTCTGGCGCAACCCCGGGGCGCGCTGCCCTCCGCGTCGTCGATCTCGGAGCTCCGCATCTCGGCCTTCTCGCTCTCTCCCAGCGAGCCGCTCGTGTCGCTTCGCGCTGCGCCGCCCGACTCGCTCTCTCCGCCGCAGGCTCCCGCGACCTTCAGCGGCTCCGTCGCGCCGCCCCGCCACGCGACCGTGTCCCTGTATCTGGTCGCGCTCGTGGCGGCGATCGTCGGCGGGGGCCTGGTGCTGGCGCTCGGCTGGCGCGGGCCGGACGCCGCGCGCGCCCCTGCCGCCGTCCAGGCCTCCCCTGTGCCGATCGCCGTGCCCGTCGAGGCATCGGCGGGCAGGGAGCCGGGCGCGGTGGCCGAGTTCAGGATCGTGAGGATCGAGAGCGCCCCGCCCGGCGCCCGTGTCTCCGACCGCGGGACGGAGGTCTGCCTGGCGACGCCGTGCCGGCTCGTGCTGCAGGGCGCCGGGAGCAGGGCCGAGTACCGGCTCCAGCTGACCAAGCCCGGCTACAGGCCGGCCGTGCTGGTCGTGCGCCCGGAGGACGAGACCGCCTCAGCGGAGCTCGAGGCGTTCGCCGCGGCCCCGCCGCCAGGGTCGCGGCTGGCGGCGGGCGCGCTGCCGGAGCCAGCGCCGCCGACGGATCCGGCGCCCGTCGAGGCCGGCGCTACCCCCGCCGCGGTGGCCGAGCCCGGCGCTGCCACGGCCAGCGCAGCCGAGCCTGACGCTGCCGCCGCGGCAGCCGAGCCCGCCGGCGCCGCGACCGGTACGGCCGAGCCCGGCGCCGAGCCGAGCGCGGCCGCTCCGCCGCCTCCAGCGCCTGCGCTGGCCGCCACGCCTGCGCTGGCCGCCCCCGAGATCCTGCGTTTCCAGGAAGGGATGACCCGCCCCGTGCCGCTCGCGGCGCCCGCCGTGGTCTACACGCGGGAGGCGCGGCAGGCGCGCGTCGAGGGGACGGTCCTCGCGAAGTGCGTGGTGACCACGGCCGGCAGCCTCACCGGCTGCCGGATCGTCAGGGGCGTACCCCACATGAACGAGGCGGTCCTCGCCGCCCTGGCGGCGAGCCGCTACCAGCCGGTCACCTACCAGGGCAGGCCCGTCAACGTCGACTACGTGTTCTCGATCAAGCTCGTGCTGCCCTGATGCGCTGGCAGCGCGGCCGCCCCTGAGCAAAGACCCTGGCCGAGAGGCAAACGACGACGTGAACGCTCATGGCTGGAAGGGGTCGGTTTGCGCTGGGCTGGTCCTCTGTCTCGCGGCGCCGCTCGGCTGCTCGCGGGAAGAGACCTCCCAGCCGGCCGCTCGAGGCGAGGCCACGCGGCCGGCGGCGCTGCGGGCCGAGCTCGAGCCGGCGCCGGAGGGCGGCGAGATCGCCGCGCTCGTGCAGCAGGCGCGGGAGCGCGCGCGGCGGGAGGGCCGCGAGCTCGTCGTCTACGTGGGCGCGCCCTGGTGCGAGCCGTGCACGAGGTTTCACGACGCGGTGAAGGCCGGCCAGCTCGACGCGGTCCTGCCTGCGCTGCGCCTGCTGGAGTTCGACCTCGACCGCGATCGGGATCGGCTCGCCGAGGCCGGCTACGCGTCGGAGATGATCCCGCTCTTCGTCGTGCCCGGCGAGGACGGCCGGGGAACGCCCCTCCGCATCGAGGGGTCGGTGAAGGGCGAGCGCGCGGTGGACGAGATCGTGCCCCGGCTCGCGGCCATCCTGAGCCGAGCGCGGGCCTCGGCGCGGTGATCCTCGAGGCGCGGCGGCCGCCCCGCCCGCGCGAGCGCCGCCGCGCCGCGGTGCGCGTCGGCGTCTCGGTGGACGCGCGGAGGCCGCGGCACCATGGATGGGATCTCATGAGGACCGCCGCCCTGCTGCTCGCAGCCGCCGCCGTGTCGCTCGCCGCGGGCTGCCGCAACGGCGCCGGCAGCGAGCCTGCCCAGCCCATGCCGAACGTCACGCCGATCGACACGCGCGCCTCCGCCGAGCCGGCAGCGGACGACGAGCCGCCCACGCCGCGGCCCCCGAAGGAGGCCGATCCCACGAGCACCGACGCGTTCGAGGGCACCGCGGGCGCCACCGACAAGCCGCGCGCCGGCGCGAAGGTCGCGGTCCTGCGCGACGTGCGAGCAGCCCGGCACGAGCACTACGACCGCATCGTGTTCGAGTTCGAGGGGGACGCGGTGCCGGGCTACCACATCGATTACATCGACAAGCCGGTGCGCCAGTGCGGCTCGGGCGAGGCGACGGAGATCGCGGGCGACGCATGGCTCGCGGTGCGGATGACCCCCGCGGCGGCGCACAACGACGCGGGGAACGCCACGGTCCCGTTCCGCGAGCGGAAGCTCGCGCTCGGCGTGGCGCGCGAGATCGAGCGGACGTGCGACTTCGAGGCCGAGGTGACCTGGGTGCTCGGGGTCTCGTCGCCGAACCGGTACCGCGTCCTCGAGCTGACCAAGCCGGCGCGGCTCGTCGTCGACGTGAAGCACTGAGGCCGCGTCCACGGCACCCCTCCGGCTCGCCGCGCCGCGAGCGGGCCGCAGAGCGCGGCGAGCGCCGCCCGCCGCTCAGCCGTCCAGCGCGGGCCCGGGCTCGCCGTGGCGCGCCGGCGGCGGAGGCGCGTCGGCCGCCTTGGGCGGGGGCAGCCTCCGCGGCGGCACGACGACCTGCTTCGGCGGAGCGGCGGGGCCGCTCGACGGCCGCGGGATGTTGTAGACGCGCTTCGCCTGGATCGCCGCGGATCGAAGGCCGTTGGCCCGCTTGATCGCCTCCACGGTGGTGCCGTACTGCCGGGCCAGCGAGCCCAGGGTCTGCCCCTTCTTCGCGGTGTGGCGCACGTACTGCGACGTGGGCTTGATCGCCCCGCGCTTCACGAGCAGCGGATACGCGAGCGCGGCCGACTCCTGCGCGATCGGGCTGTAGAACCGGACGTGGATGTGGTTCGCGTGCCCCCGGGCGTGGCGGACGAGCGGGCGCGGCTTCCTCGACCCGAGCTGGAAGACCTCGTCGAGCCAGTCCTTGTCCTCCCCGATCTTCAGCGCGTGCTCCTTGAGCAGCCGCTGCACGCTGCTGTCGATGAGGATGAGCTCCACGTCGGTCTCGGTGACGAGCGCCCGGACGAAGGCCCAGGTGCGCTCCCGATCGAGGTTCGCCGCCGTGGCCCGCTGGTACCAGCGGTGCCGCGCGTCGAGGAAATAGCTGATGTCGACGTCGCGCCCGGCCTGGTGGCTCTTGTGCGGGGAGAGGTGGCCGCCCTCCCGGGCGCTGATGTGCCCGATGTAGAGCTTCGGGCTCCCCGGGAACTGCCGGTGCACCTCGGCGATCGCCCTGTCGAGCGCGTCGATCGTCTCGCGCGTCCCCCAGGCGTGGGCCGGATCGACGAGCTCCCACCGATCGCCCTCGGGCATCCGGACGCCGTTGAACAGCGCGCCCGCGTTGGTGGCGCCCAGCGACATCGGCCCGAGCGCCGCGGGGTCCTTCGAGAGCAGCTCCTCGATCTGGGCCTCGGTCATCGCCGAGAGCGGCGAGTGCGCCCGCGCGCCGGTGCCCGGATCCGCCGGCAGCTCCAGGCCGTCGTCGACCTCACCGTCGTCGTCGTCGACGTCGTGGGCGTCCGCGAGCGCGGCCTCCTCCGCCGTCCCGGGCGCGGGCGGAGGCGAGGCGCCGCGCTGCTCCGAGGACACCGCGGAGGCCACGCGCAGCAGGCCGTCCTTGGACCGCGCCGCCTCCGGCGCCCTCCCGGCGCAGCCCGCGAGGAGGAGGGCGCAGAGGACGGAAACCAAGCTGCTGCGCCCCATCGCGGGCCACTATACTGACACGAGGGAGCGACGCCAACCGCGGCCCCGCGCGTCGCGTGCGGCGCGCTCCACGCGACGCGCGTTCAGCGTGGGCCTGCGTTGCGGGGCGTCATGCGGCGCTGCGCGATCTTTTGCAGCGTCGCTCGCGTCCGCGCACGAGGACGTTGCCGCCGCCGCGCCGGCGGCTACATGCTGCCCTCGTGCAACCGTCCCAGCGGAGCGGCCGCCCCGATCGGGCGGCCCGGGGAGCCGCCGCGCCGGCGCCGACGCCGGGGCCGGACAACGCGCCGCGCCACGACGACCGCGGCGAACGCACGGGCGGGACCGGGGAGCGGCAACCGGGCGGCGGTGGCCAGCAGAAGCTCTTCTCGGCCCGGGAAGTGGCGGGCAACGGGGCGGCGACGGTCGAGGGGGAGGTCGTCCGCGTCACGTACGAGAGCGAGTCGAGCGGCTTCCGGGTGCTGCGGGTGGAGGTCACCCCCGGCGCCCCGCCGGAGGTCTGGGTCGGCGTGTTCCCGCAGGTCGGGCCGGGCACGCGCGTGCGCGCGACGGGGCGCTACGAGCGCGATCCGAAGCACGGCGAGCAGCTCAAGGTCGAGACCCTGCTGCCGATCGCCCCCGCCACGCTCGATGGGCTCGAGCGCTACCTCGGGTCCGGCATGGTGCAGGGCATCGGCCCGGCGTACGCGAAGCGGATCGTGGAAGCGTTCGGCACGGAGACGCTGGAGATCCTCGACCGGTCGCCGGAGCGGCTCGCCGAGGTCCCCGGGCTCGGCCAGCGGCGGGCGCAGGCCGTCGCGAAGGCGTGGGCGGCGCAGCGGGCGATCGGGGCCATCATGATCTTCCTCCAGGCGCACGGCGCCTCGCCGGCGCTGGCGAGCCGCATCTACAAGCGGTTCGGCCCCCACGCGATCGACATTGTCTCCCGCTCCCCGTACCGGCTCGCGATCGACGTGTGGGGCATCGGCTTCAAGACCGCCGACCGGATCGCGCGCTCGATCGGCGTCCGGGCCGACTCGCCGGAGCGGGCGCAGGCGGGCGTGCTGCAGACGCTGGTGGATCTGTCGACGCGCGGCCACACGCTGGCGGTGCGGCCGGAGCTCGCGGAGCTCGCCGCCGCGATGCTCGAGCGCGACGCCGCCGAGGTCGACGGCGCGATCGACGCGCTCGTGGCGAGCGGCCATGTGCGGGTCGAGACGCTCGAGACCGGCGAGGTGGCCGTCTATCCGAAGGACCTCCACGAGGCCGAGGTGCGGCTCGCGCGCCGGATGCGCTCCTTGCTGGGCGACGACGAGGGCGACGCGGCGCCCGAGGCGCGCCTCGTGGAGGGCGTCGACGCGGCGATCGCCGCGTTCGAGGCGAAGACGCAGGTCTCGCTGGCGCCTGCCCAGCGGGACGCCGTGGCGCAGGCGGCGCGGAACAAGGTGCTGGTCATCACCGGCGGCCCAGGCGTGGGCAAGACGACCATCGTCCGGGCCATCCTGGCGCTCTTCGACCGCGCCCGGCTCCCGGTGCGGCTCGCCGCGCCCACGGGCCGCGCCGCGAAGCGGATGAGCGAGGCGACGGGGCGCGAGGCCGTCACGCTCCACCGCCTGCTGGAGTTCGATCCCAAGCAGCGCAAGTTCGGCCGCCAGCGGGGCCGGCCGATCGAGGCGGGGGCGATCGTGGTCGACGAGGCGTCGATGCTCGACCTCGCGCTCGCCGACGCGCTCCTGCAGGCGACATCCGACGCGGCGCGGCTCGTGCTGGTGGGCGACGTCGATCAGCTCCCCTCGGTGGGGCCGGGCGCGGTGCTGCGGGACGTGATCGCCTCCGGCGAGGTGCCCACGGTGCGGCTCACGCAGATCTTCCGGCAGGCCGAGGGCAGCCTCATCGTCCGGAACGCGCACCGGATCCACGACGGCGAGCCGCCCGAGGGCGCGCGCGGGCCCGGCGGCGAGTTCTACGTGATCGAGCGGATCGAGGCCGAGGCGGCGGCGGATCTGATCCTCCACCTCGTGACGGAGCGCGTCGGCAAGGGGTTCGGGCTGGATCCGCGGCGCGACGTGCAGGTCCTGACGCCGATGCACAAGGGCGAGGCGGGTGCGATCGCGCTGAACGCGCGGCTGCAGGCGGCGCTGAACCCCGAGGGCCCGAGCGTCACGCGCGGCGCGCGGACGTTACGGCTCGGCGACAAGGTGATGCAGCTCCGCAACGACTACGACCGTGAGGTGTACAACGGCGACGTCGGCTTCATCACGGACGTGAACACCGAGGAGCGGAAGCTCCAGGTGCGCTTCGATGATCGCGAGGTCAGCTACGAGGAAGCGGAGCTCGACGAGCTGACGCTCGCCTACGCGACGAGCATCCACAAGAGCCAGGGGAGCGAGTATCCGGCGGTGATCGTGCCGATCCTCACCCAGCATTTCGTGATGCTGTCGCGCAATCTCATCTACACGGCGGTGACCCGCGGCAAGCGGCTCGTGGTGCTCGTGGCGGACCCGCGGGCCGTGTCGCTGGCGCTGGCGGAGACCCGCCGTGAGGAGCGCCGCACGCACCTCGCGGAGCGGCTGCGCGGCGGCGCGCCGGCGCGCTCCGGATCGGCGCGCACGCTCGAGGGCCCCCTCGCCGCCGTTCCACGACTCGACTAGGACGGCGCGCGGCGAGGGAGAGGGCGAGCGAGATGGGCGTCCGAGACGGCGATAGCGACAGCGAGCACGACACGGATCACACGAGCGACCGCGAGGCGGCGACGGCGACGCGAACCGCAGCGGCGCAGCCGGGTTCAAGCGCGGGAACCGCGCCGAGGTTCACGGTTGCGACGCGTGGAATCACGGGTGGAAGCCGTGAAAGCGGTGGAAGCGGCGGAAGCGCTTCTGGCCCGAACGCGATGGCCGCGATGAGGCCGCGCGCGCTCCGAGCTCCCCCGTTGCCCGGCTGGGTCCTCCCTGCTAGCGTTCGCGCCCCTTCTACACGAACTACGGCCCCCATCATTTCGGCGCGCAGGGTACCGGGGCGAGGCTGGGCGATGCCTGCGCCTCGGCGCGCGTGGGGGAGAGATCTCGGAGCATCGACGATGACGACGAACGGACAGCAGCAGGCGGGTGGGCTCAACATCACCGGAGGGGCGGCGATCGTCGCGCCCGTGAGCGCGTTTCCGAACGGCGTGCCGGGGAACGCGCTCATCGTCATCCCGATGAACAAGCCGACCGACGAGCTGAAGGGCCTGCTCGAGCAGGGTCCCGCGGCGGTGACCCTCGAGCAGATGTGGCAGCTCCTCGGCTTCAACGGGCCGGCGGTGCAGGTGCAGGACGATCAGGGGCGCCCGATCGCGATCGGCCTGGAGGACCTGCTCTCGGGGCTCGAGAAGCACTGGACCGAGCAGCCTGATGACCTGAACCGCGGGCGCATCTTCGCGCAGGAGCTCCTCAAGCACAACCGGCTGGCGCGCGCCGAGCAGGTGCTCTCGAAGGTGGTCGCGAAGGGCGGCACGGGCGACGACTGGCTCGCGCTCGGCGTCGCGCAGCTCTCGCAGGACAAGCACGACAAGGCCGAGGGGACGCTCAAGGGCGCGCAGAACCTGCTCAAGGACAACCCCTACCCCTCGCTGCACCTCGCGAAGCTCTATCAGGCGCGCAAGGACGACGCGAAGGAGCGCGAGTTCATCGAGAAGGCGATCGCGATCGACGTGGACTGTATCGACGCGTGGGCCTACCTCTTCCAGTACGAGAAGCAGCGCGGCGACGAGGCGAGCGCGGTCGCGGCGATCGAGAAGTTCTCGGCCGACAAGAAGACGGCCGCGCCGTACATCGCGATCCAGGGCTTCTACGCGGCCAACGAGGAGACGCGCGACAAGGCGGTCGAGTACGCCAAGAAGGCGGTCGCGCAGAACCCGGACAACCCGCTGGCGCTGCTCTGCCTGTCGGCGCTCTACGGGCAGAAGAACGACCTCGAGGCGGTGGTCCGCCTGCTCCAGCCGCACGAGGCGAAGATGAGCCGCGACGTGCGCCTGGCGAACAACTACTTCGAGGCGCTGTTCCAGTCGCGCCAGCTCGAGAAGGTGACCAAGCTGCTGAATGCCCTCGCGGGCTCTCCAAGCAAGGAGGTCAAGCAGTTCGCCATCGAGCGGTCGCGCGCCGTTGCCCAGTACCTGCAGCAGCAGCAGCAGCAGCTCGCCGCGGCGGCCCAGCCGGCGCAGCGCAAGGCCTGACACGCACGAAGTCGGGGGAGCGCTGAGCGGCGCTCCTCCGCTTCCTCCGGCGCTCGCCGTTGGCCGGCGTTCAGCGCGTTCAGCGACCGAAGGCGCGGCGGATCGCTTCGGCGATGCCGCCGCCCACCAGGCCGTCGGCCTTCAGGCGGTCCGTCGCCGCCTGCTTCACAGGCTCGGGCGCCTGCGCCATGGCGAACGACCGCCCCGCGACCTCGAACATCGGCACGTCGTTGAGCCAGTCGCCGACGACGACCACGTCCGACAGCTCGCAGCCGTGGTGCTCCGCGAGCCACGCGATCGCGGTCCCCTTCGTCGGCCCAGCGGCCCGGACCATCATCGCGAAGAGGCTCGTCTGGTCGTCGCGCATGAGGGGGAACGAGACGACGAAGGCCGCTTCACCGAGCTCGGACCGGACCTCCTCGACGGCCGCCGCGACCTGGAGCTCGGTCCCGAGCGCCACGAGCGCGAGCAGGCCATGCTCGTGCTCCCAGTACGGGTGCGACGAGACGCGATCGACCTCGGCGATGGCGGGCGACCAGCCCCGGACATAGTGGACGTGCGGCGCGCCGGTCGCGTCGTGGACGATGCTGTCCTGCGCGAACAGGAACGACGCCGTCGCGTGCCGCTCGGTGATCGAGCGCAGGAGGGACGCCTCGGCGCCGGAGATCGTGCGCGAGTACAGGTGCGCGTCGCCCTCGGTGTGCACGATGTGGCTGCCATCGACGCACGCGATGGGGCCGACCACGCCGATCCTCCGCGCGACCTCGCGCGTCCCCGAGTACAGACGCCCTGTCGCGATCGAGACCGGGACGCCGGCATCCTGGAGCCGCTGGATGGCGCGGAGGTCCTCGTCGTGGATGGACCCATCACGACGGACGAGGGTCCCGTCGACGTCGAGGGCGAGGAGCTTGTAGGTCGTCACCGCGCTTGAGTAGCTCGGGAGCGCGTGGAGCGCAGCAGGCGGGACTGGATGGGACGGATCAGGACGCCCTCCCGGTGAGGAGAGCTCAGGAAGCCGGGTAGACCGACACCTGCTTCTTGGTGTTGGACTTCCACTCGTACGTGACGACGCCGTCGACGAGGGCGAAGAGCGTGAAGTCGCGGCCGGTGCCGACGTTGTGGCCGGCGTGGATCGAGGAGCCGACCTGCCGGACCAGGATGTTGCCAGCGCGCACGGGCGCCCCGGCGTACACCTTCACCCCACGGCGCTGCGCGTTCGAGTCACGGCCGTTCCTGGAGGAGCCGCCACCTTTTTTGTGAGCCATCTCTACTTCTCCTGCTAGGCGGTGATGCCGGTGATCTTGAGCTCGGTGTACGGCTGGCGGTGGCCGTTCTTGCGGCGGTAGTTCTTCCGGCGCCTGAACTTGAAGACCACGATCTTCTTGCCGCGGTCCTGCCCGGTGATCTCGGCAGCGACAGAGGCGCCGCTCACGAGGGGCTTGCCAATCTTGGGAGAGTCACCGCCGACGAGGAGCACCTCGCTGAAGGTGACCTTGTCACCCGCATTGCCGACAAGCTTCTCAACCCGGAGCTTCTGACCTTCGGCGACCCGATACTGCTTGCCGCCCGTCTTGATGACCGCGTACATGGTGCGTCTTCCTCAACCTGGGGACCGCGATCCCTCGCCATACGCCACGCAGATAACCCTCGATCGGAGGGCCCGGTGGGCGAGGGAGCGGCAGTATACGGACCTTCTCCGGCTTGGCAAGTGGTTCGCAGCGGCGTCGCCCAGGTTCTTCGCCGGAGCGACGCCCGGGAGCGACGTCCGCGCCTCCGGGCGTGGGCAGGGCCCTGGAAAGCCCCGGGCAGAGCGCAGCCCGGGCCGCGCGCCCGGTCGCGGCGCGGGTCGCGCTCGCCGCTCGCCCAGCGCCCGCCCACCGCCTTTTTCGCCCTCACGCCTTGGTGAAGACGAACTTCTCGTCGACCACGTCGACCTGCATCGTCTGACCGGGCTGATACCCGCCGGCCAGGATGGTCTCGGCGAGCGGGTTCTGGAGCTCGCGCAGGATCGCCCGCTTCAGCGGGCGAGCGCCGAGGCTCGGCTCGTAACCGAGCTCGACGAGCCGTGCCTTCGCGGCGTCCGTGAGGGCGAGGCGGATGTCCTTGTCCGTGAGCAGCTGCTCCAGCCGACGGAGCTGGATGTCGACGATGCCCCGGAGGTCCTCCTTGCTGAGCGCCTTGAAGACGACGATGTCGTCGACCCGGTTCAGGAACTCGGGGCGGAAGAACCCGCGCAGCTCCTCGAGCAGGACGTCGCGGATCGCCTCGCGCCCGTCCTCCGTGGTCCAGAGCTTGGCGTCGGTCTCGAGCACGCGCTTCGACCCGATGTTCGAGGTCATGATGACGACCGTGTTCGAGAAGTCGGCGAGCCGCCCGCGGCCGTCGGTGAGCCGGCCGTCGTCGAGGATCTGGAGCAGCAGGTTGAACACGTCCGCGTGGGCCTTCTCGACCTCGTCGAACAGGAGCACGCTGTACGGCCGGCGCCGGGCCGCCTCGGTGAGGAAGCCGCCCTGCTCGCTGTCCGCGTAGCCCGGGGGCGCGCCGATCAGGCGCTGGGCCATGTGGCGCTCCATGAACTCGCTCATGTCCATGCGCGTCAGCGCCTGCTCGTCGTCGAACAGGAACTCGGCGAGCGCCTTCGCGAGCTCCGTCTTGCCGACGCCGCTCGGCCCGAGGAACAGGAACGAGCCGATCGGCTTCCCCGGATCGCGCAGACCGACGCGCCCGCGGCGCACCGCCTTCGCGATCGCGCGCACCGCCTCGTCCTGACCGACCACCCGCTGCGCGAGCCGCGCCTCCATCTTGAGGAGCTTCTCGGCCTCGCCCTCGAGCATCTTGGCCACCGGGATGCCGGTCCAGTCGTTGAGCGTCGCCGCCACGTCCGACTCCGCGACGACGTTCGAGGTCGGCGCGACCCCCTCCCGCTGCGCGGCCTCCTCCGCGGCCTGGAGCCGCCGCTTGATCTCCGGGAGCGTGACGTGCTCGAGCTCGCCGATCTTGGCGAACGCCTTGTCGCGCTGGGCAGCCTTCAAGGCCTCCGTCGCGGCGACGAGCTCCCGACGGATGGACTGGCACGCCGCGATGACGCCGCGGCGCGACGCGTTGCGGCTGCGCATCGACGACGCCTTCGGCTCGATCTCCGCGAGCTCCGCTTCCAGCCGCGTGCGGGTCTGGACGCTGAGCTTGTCGTCGTCGTCCGCGAGCGCGGCGATCTGGGCGCGGAGCGCGTCGACACGCCGGGTCAGCGTGTCGAGCTCGGCCGGCACGCCGTCGACCTCCACCCGCTTGCGGGCAGACGTCTCGTCGAGCAGGTCCACCGCCGTGTCGGGGAGCGCGCGGTCCGAGATGTACCGCTTGGCCAGCGCGACCGCCGAGGTGATGGCGCTCTCCCCCACCCGGACGCGGTGGTGGGCCTCGTACTTCGTGGCGATCCCGCGCAGGATCTCCGTCGCTTGATCGATGCTCGGCGCCTCCAGCGTGATCGTCGAGAACCGCCGGATGATCCCGGGATCGCGCTCGTTGATCTTGCGCACGCCCTCGGGCGTCGTCGTGGCGATGATCCGGATCTCCCCGCGCGACAGGAGCGGCTTCAGGAGCTCGCCCACGCCGGCGCCCTGCACCCCCTGGCCGAAGAGCGCGTCGAGATCCTCGACGACGAGGATGCTCTCCGCGTCCTGCTCGCCCCGCAGCCGATCGACGAGGACCTTGAGGCGCTGCTCGATCTCCCCGCGGAGCTTCGCCCCGGCGACGAGCGCGCCGGTGTCGAGCTCGTAGAGGTGGGCGCCGGCGAGGTTCGTGGGCACGTCGCCGTGCGCGATGCGATCGGCCAGGCCCCGGATGAGCGCGGTCTTGCCCACGCCGGGCTCGCCGACGATGAGGGGGTGATTCTTGAACCGCCGCTCGAGGATCTGCAGCAAGCGGCGCGCCTCGACGTCACGGCCGATGACCGGATCGAACCGCCCTTCACGCGCGTCGGCGACGAGGTCCCGCGTGTAGGGCGCGGGTTGACCCGGCTCGGCCGCGTTGGCCGGCGCGGGCGAGGGCTCCCGCGAGGCCGCTTCCAGCGCCCCGAGATGCGGCCGGAACGCGCCAGGACCGATGCCGAACGAAGAGAGGATCTCCCCGGCAGGCCCGCGGATCTCCTGGGCGAGCGCGTGCAACAGGTGCTCGATGCCCACGTTCTGCGACTTGTCCCGGGTCGCCTCCCGCTCGGCGCGCCCGAGCAGATCGAGCAGGCGAGGGCTCACGTACGCAACGCCGCTGCTGCCCGCCCTGGACAGCTTCTTCAGGGCGTTCTCGGCGAGCTGGAGCACCTCGTTCGGGTCGGCGCCGGCCCGCCGAAAGACCTCGGACACGCCCCGGTCGCGCTCCAGCAACCTCATGAGCAGGTGCAGCGGCGTGACCTCCGCGTGCTGGCGCTCGTCCGCGATCTGCTGTGCGCCGGCGACGACCTGCTTCGCGTCGCCGGTATAGCGATCGAGGTGAATCGTGCCCTCTTTCTCGGCCATGCGCGCAGCCTACCGCAAGGTGGAGCCCTGTGCGCTTGCATCTTTGGCCTGCCCGGGAAAGGAAAGAGGACGAGATGCCCATGCAAGCAGCCGAAGTCACCATCTACGTCACCGACTACTGCCCTTACTGCGCCATGGCGAAGCGCCTGCTGACGCAGAAGCAGGCGCGCTTCACGGAGATCAACGTGGAGAACCGCGATGACCTCCGCGCTTGGTTGGTCAAGGCCTCCGGGCAGCGGACGGTCCCTCAGATCTTCATCAATGGAGCCAGCATCGGCGGATTCAGCGACCTCTCGGCCCTCGACAAGGAGGGGGGGCTCGATCCGCGCCTCGGTGAGGCGCCGAGCGCGGACGCACCTCCCATGCCGCGCTGAGACGGATGAAGGTGCCTGAGGTACGGCGGAGAATCCTCGTCGGACGCACCCCTGGGGCCCCGCCGGCGAAGGTGCACCCCGGCGTGAGGAGGTGATAAGCTGCCGCGCGGGGACGGGGCGCAGCTTTCTTTGATGCGGTTCGTCCAAAGGGCTTCACGGGCTTCGTCCGCTTCCCCCACGTCGAACCGCCATGCCTAGCAGCACCGACACCACCGCCGCAGCGACCCAGCCGGTCGAGGGGGCGCTCGTCGGAAAGCGGGTTCAGAAGTACGAAATCGTACGGACGATCGGGCGTGGCGGGATGGGCGTGGTCTACGAGGCGGTGAACACCGCCATCGGGAAGCGCGTCGCGATGAAGTTCGTCGACGCCGATCTCGCGCAGAACAAGGACGCGGTCGCCCGGTTCCACCGCGAGGCGCAGGCGGCGAGCGCCGTCGAGAGCGCGCACATCGTCGAGATCTTCGACGCCGGCTTCGCCGACGACATCCCCTTCCTGGTCATGGAGCTGCTCCGCGGCGAGGACCTGGGCCACCGCATCCGGCGCTGCGGCAGGCTCGACCTCGGCGAGGCGCTCCACGTGACCGCGCAGCTCCTCCGCGGCCTCCACCGCGCCCACGAGGCGGGCATCGTCCACCGCGACCTCAAGCCGGACAACGTCTTCCTTGTCGACCGCGACGACGACCCGAACTTCGCCAAGATCCTGGACTTCGGCATCTCGAAGGTGCGCCGCGCCGACGGCGCTCCGGCCCACACGTTGACCCGGCAGGGCACGGTGCTCGGAACGCCGTTCTACATGTCGCCGGAGCAGGCGCAGGCGCTGCCCGACGTGGACGGCAGGACCGATCTCTGGGCCGTCGGCGCGATCCTCTACGAGTGTCTCACGGGGCACCCGCCGCACAGCGGCGGCTCGTACGAGCAGGTGATCGTCAACATCTGCATGAAGGACGCGCTGGATGTGCGGATGAGCAACCCGGCCGTCCCCGAGCCGATCGCGCGCGTGATCGCCAAGGCGCTCACGCGGGACAGGGACGCGAGGTTCTCCTCCGCGCGAGATTTCCTCGATGCCTTGGCCGCCGGCGCCGGCGGGCTCCTCGCGTCACGGCGCAGCTCGAGCGACGAGCTCGGGGCGCACACGACGAGCGCTCCCGGCGCCCTCGGGCAGACGCCGGCGAGGCAGCAGACGCCGGGGGATCCCAGCATCGGGCTGGATCCGACGCTCGAGGTGCACGGGAGCGGCTCGAAGGTGGGCTGGTCGAGCAGCGGGCACACGGGCGCGCGCGGCCCGCGGCGGCTCGCGTTCGCCGCGGTGGCGCTGGTCGCGCTGATCGGCGGGCTCGCCGGCGCGGTCCTTCACGCGCGCCGCTCGCCGGAGGCGGGCACGGCAGCCATCGCGCCCGCGCTGCCCACCCAGGTCTCCGTCGAGCTCCGGACGAACGCCGAAGGCGCCCTCTTCACCGTCGACGGCGTGGCGCTGGCCGACCGCACGCTGCGCGGCCGCACGGGCGAGACGAAGCGTGTGCGCATCGAGGCCTCCGGCTACACGGCCGTGGACAAAGAGGTGACGCTCCAGGACGGCAACGCCCCGATCGATGTCCTGCTCCACCCGCTGCCGGCGGCCGTGACCCCGGCGCCGCCGCCGGCCGAGGCCACGACCGCGGCGCCCGTCGCGCCCGCCCCAGCGCCCAAGGCCGAGCCGATCACGAAGAAGGCGACGACGCTCCCCTTCGCGGCGCGCCCCAGGGGCGCGGGCGCCGGGGCGAAGTCCGCCGGTCCGGCGCAGGCCACCCCGGCGGTCGCGACGCCGAAGCCGGCGGGGGTCGCGGCTGGTTTGCAGCTCAAGGTCGACTGAGGCGGGATTGGGCAGATCACACGGACGACTCACGCTGGCGCTCTGCGCAGCGACGCTCGGCCTGACCATGCAGCTCTCGCCGGCGCTCGCGCAGGTCGAACCGTACCGGCAGCACATGGAGAACGGCATCAAGCTGTTCCAGGACAGGAACTACCGGGCCGCGGTCGTCGAGTTCGAGGCGGCCTACAAGGAAAAGCCGAAGGCCAGCCCGCTGTTCAACATCGCGCTCGCGGAGAAGGCCCTCTTCAACTACCCGAGGGCCATCGCGGCGCTCGAGCGCGCGCTCGCGGAGCACCGCGACACGATGGATGAGGGCGACGAGAAGACGGCGCGCAGCGCCATCGAGGAGATGCGCGCGCTCCTCGCCCATCTCACGATCGAGCTCAGCCCACAGACCGCCACGCTGATCATCGACGGCGAGGAGCAGCCTCCCTCGTCCTCGGGGACGCGGGTCGTGGAGCTCGGGCCGGGGGTGCACCGCATCGGCGCGCGAGCCGAGGGGCACGCGAGCGCCGAGGAGAGCGTCACCGTGGCGAGCGGCGAGCGCGACAAGAAGGTGAAGCTCGCGCTGGTCCCGGACAGAGCCCCCGCCACCCCGGCGCCGCAGCCGTTCACGCCGCCCCTGCCCCCTCCGCCGAAGCCGGTGCCCCTCTCGCTCCCGCCGCAGGGCTACTATGTGATCGGCGCCGCGTCGTTGCTCTGGCCGCTCAGCCACCCGCGAGCCTTCCCGGCGCCGGAGGCGAACAGCGGCGGAGCTGGCTCGATCCGGGTGGGATACCGCGTGAACACCCCCGCGGCGTTCGACGTGATGCTCCAGTACGCGAACATCGCGACCGGTTCGGACGACCCCGCCTACCCGAACGCCAGTTACACGCTCGGCTCGACGCGCCTCGGGCTGAACGTCCGCCTGATGACCCCTGGGCAGACCTGGCGGTTCGTGGGCTCGATCGGGGGCGGTCTCACCTACGATTCCGTGAAGTTCGACAGCATCAAGACGCCGGCGGGAGATATCTGCAATGGCCTGTGCCAGAAGGCCGCCGGGGTGAACGCGTTCGTGTTCTCCGAGGTGGGCGTCGAGCTGGACCTCGGGGGCGTGCTCCTCGGGTTCTCGCTCGACAGCTACTTCCAGTCGTCGCGCGGCATCAGCTACAAGAACAGCGATCAGGACGACGCCACGCTCTACTCGGCCGTGCTGCTTCAGCTGGGGGGCAGCTTGCACGCCGGCTATGCGTTCTGGTGATCAGCCTCTGCCGATCTCGGGCGCTCGTTCCATCCTTGTTCTGCCGCTTGACGGATGTATCCTCGCACGCCCTCGCGGTGAGTCGTAGAGGGTTCGCCGCGCTCTCCAGCGGGGAGCATGGGCCGGGGATCGGCTGCCGCCGTCCTCTTCAACATTGGCCGGGGATCGGCTTGCGCCGTCCCCTTCAACATTGGCCGGGGATCGGCTGCCGCCGTCCCCTTCAACGTCAGCCGGGGATCGGCTGCCGCCATCCCCTTCAACGTCAGCCGGGGATCGGGCTGCCGCCGTCCCCTCAAGGGGTGCCATGTCGCAGGATGCCATCACGTCGTTGCTCAAGGAGACGCGCCGGTTCGAGCCGCCGGCCGAGTTCTCGCGTCGTGCGCGCGTCGGCGCGCAGGCGACCTACGAGGCGCTCTACCGCGAGAGCATCGAGCAGCCGGACGCGTTCTGGCGCCGGGAGGTGAGCGACCTCGTGTTCCGCACGCCGTGGACCACGACCAGCGACTGGTCCCTGCCGCACGCCAAGTGGTTCCTCGGCGCCACCCTCAACGTCACGGAGAGCTGCCTCGATCGACACCTGACCACGGCCACCAGGAACAAGGCCGCCATCATCTGGGAAGGCGAGCACGGCGCCACGCGGACGTTGACCTACGCCCAGCTCCACCGCGAGACGCTGCTGCTCGCCAACGCGCTCAAGCGGCTGGGCATCGAGAAGGGTGACCGGGTCGCGATCTACATGGGCATGGTCCCCGAGGTGGCCGTGGCGATGCTCGCCTGTGCGCGCCTCGGCGCGGTGCACACGGTGGTGTTCGGCGGCTTCGCCGCGGACGCGCTCCGCGACCGCATCCACGACAGCCAGGCCAAGCTCGTCATCACGCAGGACGGCGCGTACCGGCGCGGGCAGGTCGTGCCGCTGAAGGCGACCGTCGACAAGGCGCTCGCTCAGCCGGAGGCGAAGAGCGCGACGCGCGTCATCGTGTACCAGCACCTCGGCAAGGAGCGCTGCGATGTGCAGATGACGGAGGGCCGGGACGTCTTCTGGCACGACCTGCTCGCCGGGGCCGCCCCCGCCTGCGAGCCGACGATCGTCGACGCCGAGCACCCGCTCTTCATCCTCTACACGAGCGGCTCGACCGGGAAACCCAAGGGGGTGCTCCACACGACCGCCGGCTACCTGGTCGGCGCGCACGTCACGACGAAGTACGTCTTCGATCTGCGCGACGACGACGTCTACTGGTGCACCGCCGACGTCGGCTGGGTGACGGGCCACAGCTACATCGTGTACGGCCCGCTCTCGAACGGCGCGACGTGCCTCATGTACGAAGGCGCCCCGAACTTCCCCGACTGGGGCCGCTTCTGGCGGCTGATCGAGAAGCACGGGGTCACCATCCTGTACACCGCCCCCACGGCCATCCGCGCCTTCATGCGGCAGGGCGACGAGTGGCCCGCGAAGAGCGATCTGTCGAGCCTCAGGCTCCTCGGCTCGGTCGGCGAGCCGATCAACCCCGAGGCGTGGATCTGGTACCACCGGACCATCGGCGGCGGCCGCTGCCCGGTCGTGGACACCTGGTGGCAGACGGAGACGGGCTCGATCATGATGACCACGCTGCCCGGCGCGTCGTTCTCGAAGCCGGGGTCGACCGGGCTGCCGATGTTCGGCGTCGTGCCCGAGGTCGTGACGAAGGACGGCAAGCCCGTCGCCGCGGGCGAGGGCGGGCTGCTCGTCCTGAAGCAGGCGTGGCCGTCGATGCTGCGCACGGTGTGGGGCGACGACGAGCGCTTCCGGAAGCAGTACTTCAGCGACGTCGAGGGCTGCTACTTCACCGGCGACGGCGCCCGCCGCGACGAGGACGGCTACTTCTGGGTCGTCGGTCGCATCGACGACGTGCTGAACGTGGCCGGCCACCGCATCGGGACGGCCGAGATCGAGAGCGCGCTCGTGTCTCATCCCTCCGTCGCAGAGGCGGCCGCCGTCGGTCGTCCGGACGACCTCAAGGGACAGGCGCTCGTGGTGTTCGTCTCGCTCCGGCCGGGGGTGACGGCCGGGCCGGAGCTCCAGGCGAAGCTCGCCGAGCACGTCGCCAAGGAGATCGGCAAGTTCGCCCGCCCCGACGCGATCCGCTTCGCGGACGCCCTGCCGAAGACCCGCAGCGGCAAGATCATGCGCCGGCTCCTGAAGGACGTCGCCGCTGGTCGAGAGCTGACCGGCGATACCTCGACGCTCGAGGACCTGAGCGTCATGGCGAAGCTCCGCCAGCAAGAAGACGAGTGAGCCCCGCGGCGGCGCAGGGGCGCGGCCGTGCCCCTGCGACCGACGCGAGGACGCCGCGCGCGACCGGGCAGCGCCTGCCCCTCGGCGAAGGGGAGGAGAACCCACGGAAGAGCTCGATCCCGCGGCCCTTCCGCCGCGCTGGGCGCTGGGAAGAGCGACGGCGGCCCACGACCGGCGGCCCGCGACTTACGGTCGGATCACCTCGTTCGCGCCGGAGAATTTGATCCTCCGCATCGGCACGGAGGATACTCTGGGGCGAGGGCGCGCTTGGAGCTCGAAGCTGGAACCGTCGTTGCGAACCGGTATCGCATCATCCGCCAGCTCGGCCGCGGCGGCATGGGCGAGGTGTTCGCCGCGGAGAACATCCGCACCGGCCGCCAGGTGGCGATCAAGCTCCTGCGCGCCGAGTCGAAGGCCAAGTCGTCCGCGGCCGAGCGGTTCCGGCGCGAGGCGCGCGCCGCGGGATCCATCAACAGCGATCACGTCACCGAGATCCTCGACGTCGAGGAGGACCCGGAGCACGGCATCGTCCTCGTCTTCGAGCTGCTCGAGGGCGAGTCGCTGATCGATCGGCTGAAGCGGACGGGACCGATCGATTTCGAGGAGCTGCACCCGATCATCGAGCAGGTCTGGATGGGGCTCGCCGACGCGCACCGCGCCGGGATCATCCACCGCGATCTGAAGCCGTCGAACGTGTACATCGAGGCGCGCCCCGACGGGTCGAAGCGGGTCAAGATCCTCGACTTCGGCATCTCCAAGCTGCCGAAGGAGATGGGAGCGGAGACCCTGACCGAGATGGGCCAGAGCCTGGGCACGTTCTCGTTCATGCCGCCCGAGCAGATCGGCAAGGCGAAGACGGTCGACCACCGCGCGGACATCTACGCCTGCGCCACGATGATCTACCAGTCGATGAGCGGCCAGCTGCCTTACCAGGCGCGCAACCTGCTCATCATGGTCGAGATGAAGCAGAAGACCGACGCGCGGACGCTGGCCGAGGCGATGGACGGGCCCGTCGACCCGCGGCTCGAGGCGTTCCTCGCGAAGGGGCTGGCGCGAGAGCCCGCGGACCGCTTCCAGAGCGCGCTCGAGGGGCTCACCGCCTGGCGGGAGCTGCGGCCGGCGAGGACCTCCAGCCATCCGGTCAGCGGCTCACCCAGCTCCACCCTGCCGGCAAGCAGCGCCTCCGGCCATGCGCGCAGCTCGCCCATCCCGCCAGCGCACCAGAGCTACAAGCCGCCTTCCTCCGGCGCGGTCAAGCTCCCGGTGCCACCGATCGATCCCATCTTGATCCGCACGGCGACCGACCCGGGGGCGCAACCGCGGGTCGAGACCGTGGGCCGCCCGCACGGTGAGCCTGAGCGGGCGGCCCACCCCCTCGCCGAGCCGCAGCTCACGCAGAACGAGGGCCAGCTCCCGCCTTACATGCCCGGCGGGCGCGCGCCGGGCGGACCGACGGCGCTGGCGCCCGCCCAGTGGACCGGCCCGAACGGCACCATGGTGCTCAACAACGCGGTCAGAGAGCTCGTGCCCCCGCTCGTGTCCCACCCGGTGACGCCGCGGACGCTCCCGGATTTCTCCGAGGACAGCTCGGGCGGGTCGACGACCGGCCAGGGTCCGACGCTTGTCTACAAACCCGTGCGGCCAAGCATGGACTCGGCAAGCCCGGGGCCTGCCACGGCCGGCGAGCCAGGGCCGCTCGAGCAGCGGCCTCCGGCGCCGCCAGCGCGGACGCTTCGAACCATCGTTTACGTGCTCGCGGCGATCCTGTTCGCCGTGGTGGGCTTCTTCCTCATGGGGCTCGCCCTCCAGTACCTGGACATGCCCAAATAGCCCGCGCGCTGCGGCCCCGCGTCGGACGTGCCGCTCTCCGCCGCGCGAGCGAGGCGCGGCCGGAGCGGCTCACAGCACCGCGTCGGCGGCGCGGCCCTGGGCCGGTGAACGCCCGGCGGGCAGCGCGATCCGGAACCGCGTGCCCCCCGCCTCGCGCGGCTCGCACGAGATCGTGCCGCCGTGCGCCTCGATGATGTCCCGCGTGACCGCGAGCCCGAGCCCCGTACCGCGCTGCTTCGTCGTGAAGAAGGGGTCGAAGATGGACGCCCGCAGCTCCTCCGGCACGCCGGGGCCCGTGTCGTCGACCGCGATGGTCGCGGCGCCGCTCGAGAAGCTGACGCTCACGACGATCTCGCCGCCCTTCGGCATCGCCTCGCGCGCGTTGCGGAGCAAATTCAGGAGCGCCTGGCGGATCTGCGACTCGTCGAGGAGGATCTCGGGCCCCGCCTCCTCCACCTCGACGCGAACCGCGACGCCGGCGCGGTCGAGCTCGGGCCTCACGAACGCCACCAGCTCCTGCACCAGGTCGTCCACCCGCTCTGGCTCCAGGCGCGGGCGGGGGCGGCGGGCGACGCTGAGGTACTGCTCCGCGATGCGGGACAGGCGGTCCACCTCGGCCCGGATGGCTGTGACGAGCTGCGCGGACTCCTTCATCACGGGCCTCAGCTCGGCGTCAGGCATGTCCGCCGCGGAGGCGCGCGCCACCTCCTCCTCGAGCAGCTCGAGGTTCAGCCCGATCGACGACAGCGGGTTCCTGATCTCGTGCGTGACGTGCGCGGCCATCTTCCCGATCGCCGCCAGCCGCTCGGCGTTCACGAGCTCGGCGCGCGCGCGGCGGATCGCGGCGACCATGTCCTCGAACGTCGTCGCGAGCTCGCCGATCTCGTCGTTCGTGGCGAGCGCCTGCTTCGGGGTGAGGTCGCCGCGCGCGACGGCGTTGGCCCGCTCGGTGACCGCGGTCAGCGGGGCGAGCACGCGCCGCGCGTACAGCGACATCATCACGCCGACGAGGAGCGTCAGCACGCCCAGCCCGAGGAGCAGGTGCATCGAGCGCTCCTCGCGCAGCTCCGCCTCGTCGGTGAGGCTCTGCATCTGCCCCTCGACGCGGCTCCTGATCGCCCGCAGCCGCTGCGCGCCCTCGACCTCCCGCTTGACCAGCTCGTCGCGCGTGCGCTCGGCGAGCTCGCGGTCGCCGACGGCGAGCGCCTGGAAGAGCTGAGCGAACCGCTCCGGGCTGGCGCCGACGAGCCGCTCGATCGCCGCCACCTCGGCCGCGACCTCGTCGCTGAACCGGCGGACGCCGGACGACGCGGCCGTCTGCCCGAGGCGGGCGTCCCCGCCGGTCGCCTTCTCATCGCCGGCGAGCGCCCGGGCGGCGTCCTTGACGATCGAGAACGCGAGCGGGCGGGTCCGCCGCGCGGTCTCGATCCACTCGCGCACGTCCCCCGGGTTCTTCGCGGCGGTGATGTGGTTGAGCTGGGCGTTGAAGACGTTCTGCTCGGCCAGGACCTCACCGATGCGGAGCAGCAGCGGGACGTACCCGGCGCGCAGCAGCTGGGCGTCGCGCGAAGCTGCCCGCAGCGCCTGGACGCTCCAGCCGACGGTCAGCGCGAAGGCGGCGAGCACCACGAGGTAGCTCGCGAGCAGCCTCCCCGCGACCGTGCGCCGCTTCTGAGGCGCGCGCTCCTCCGGCCCCGCGGCGCCGCCGCGCGCCTCGTCCGCGGCTGGCGGCGGCGCGCTCATCGCGGCGCGACGGCCCGCGCGACGAGGCTCGCGAGGTCCTCCGCCGGCTCGCCCCGCGTCCTGAACCGCCGGAGGCTCTGCGCGCAGTGCGTCACGAGCAGCCCGCCGCCGAGCGCGCGGTGCTCCGCGATCCTGCCGTCGGCGATGCCGGCGGACGACGCGGCGCGCGTGGCGGGCAGGAGGCCGCCGCCGCCGCTGCAGTCGGCGTGCTCGCGGCGGTGGATGAACTCCTCCGGCGGGCGCCCCGTGATGCGGGCGAGGATCTCCCGGGGCGCGTCGTAGCGATCGAGGCCGCGCCCGAGCTGGCAGGGATCGTGGTAGCGCACCCGCCGCTCCGACGCCGATCGCTGCAGCCGGTCGAGCGACGAGCGCGCGAGATCGACGAACAGCTCCGGGGCCTTCACGCTCACGCCCACGCGCGGGTACTCGACGCGCACGGCGCGCGCGCACCCGGGATCGACGGCGACGAAGCGCCCCCCGGGCGCGACCTCCGCGGCGAGCCGCCGCGCGGCGGCCTCGAAGCCCGGACGATCGCCGGCGTACAGGAGCGGCAGCCCGCAGCAGGCGCGCACCGGGCGGGTCGGGGCGCCCGTCAGCGCTTCGGTCGCGTCGAGCGCGTCGCGCGCGACGTCCGGCGCGTGGCGCTCGTAGCCGCAGCCGATCAGCACGAGGACCGCGCCGGGCGCGGCCGCGGCCGACCGAGAGCGCGCGTCGAGCTCACCCGCGCGGCCGTCCTCGCGGGCCGAGAAGCGCTCCGCCACGCGCCTGGCCCCCTCCGGCGCGAGATCGCGCGCGAAGAGCTCAGCGCGCGCGTCCGTCAGCACGGTGGCCACCTCGTTCTTGTGATCGCAGCGCTCGCGGCACCCGAAGCACGCCGAGCACGCCCAGGCCGGGTCCGCGTGGCCTGGGTCGAGCGGCACGTCGCCGCGCGCGGCGAAGTACGCCATCGACATCTTCCCCCACGGCGTCACCGTCTCGTTCGCCTCGACGTTCGACACGGGGCAGGCGGCGCGGGAGAGCTTGGGGCAGTAGACGCACTTCTCGAGCGACGTCCGGTGGGGCTCGAGGAGCTTCAGGCGGAGCTGGGACACCGTTCGAGTCTCTCCATCGGGTGCGCCTCGCGCAAGCGGCGGGGGCGCTTCAGGCGTCCGAGCCGTTGCTGGACGAGCGTCGGCCCCGCTCGTTCACGGGAGTGACGGAGGGGGCTGAGCCCGCCGGCCTGCGGCGGGAGATGCCCTCGTGGACGACCGGCGCGACGCTCGCGCCCGCCTTGCTCGCCGAGCTGCCGTCCGTCGACGCCAGCTGAGGCTGCCCCCCTGCGGTCCCAGCAGACCGCGACGGCGCGCTCTCCTGAGGCAGGCGGATGGTGAACTTCGCGCCCTTGTCGGACGACGCGACCGTGATCGTCCCGGCGTGCTCGTCGACGATCTTCTTCACGATCGCGAGCCCGAGGCCGGTGCCGCCGCGCTTGCCGGAGGTGACGAACGACTGGAAGAGGCGGCCCTGGATCTCCTTGGGGATCCCCTTCCCGGTGTCCGCGACGCAGATCGCGAGGTCGCCCTCGTCGCGGTAGGTGCGGATCGTCAACGTGCCCCCGCCTGGCCGCATCGCCTCGACCGCGTTGCGGACGAGGTTGTGCAGGAGCCGCGTCATCTTCGCCTCGTCGAACCGCGCGGTCCCTCGGTCCTCGAGCTCCAGGGAGAGCGAGACGCCGGTCCCGGCGAGCTCGTGCTCCAGCTGCTTCTCGATGTCGCCGAAGAACTTGGTCAAGTAGACCTTGCGCACGAGGATGCTCCGCTCGCCGCGCGCGAACTCCAGCACCTCGCGCTGCATCGCGCTGATCACGTCGAACTGCTTGAGGATCAGCCGCGCGTGGTCCTCCCTCGTCGCCGCGTCGGGAGCGCCGGCCATGAGCTGGACGTAGCCGCTGATCACCGTGAGCGGCGTGCGCATGTCGTGCATCACGCCCGAGAGCAGGCGCCCGATCGTTGTGAGCCGCTCGCTCTGCTCCCGCTCGAGGCGCGACCGGAACAGCCGCAGCGCGGTCGACGCGTTCGCCGACACGAGCCGCAGCAGCGCGCGATCGTCCTTCGAGAAGCCGTGGGGGTGCCTGGAGTTGTAGAGGGCCATGGAGCCGATCGGCACCGCGTCCTCGCCCTCGAGCGGCACGGCGATCGCCGTCCTGAGCTCCGCGCCGACGAGCTGGGCGAGCCGCGGCGAAACGAGCGTGTCGTCCGGCTCCTCGCCCCCGCCCTCGCGCGAGAAGCACACGGCCTCGTTGTTCACCATGGCGCGCCCGACCACCCCTTCGCCGCGGCGCATCGCGATGCGCTTCACCGCCGGCCACGGGGGGGCCCCGCCCACGACGCCCTCCGGCTCATCGCCGAGCGCGGGCGCGCGGGGCGGCGCGCTGCCCCCGTCGAACGCCGTGAGATCGAAGAAGTAGAGGAACAGCCCGCCCTCGATCTCGTCGACGAGCATCCCCCCCGCCCGCGCCTCGCACGCCCTGCCGGCCTCCGTGATGACCGCGCGCGCGAGGTCCTCCATCGTGGTCGCGCGGCCCATCGCGCTCTCGAGGTCGAAGAGCAGCTTGAGGTCGCTCACGCGGTGCTCGAGCTGCTCCTTCGTCTCCACGAGCTGCGTGTTCTTCTGGATCACCGAGAGGAACAGCCTCGAGTTGTCGATCGAGACGGCCGCCTGCGTCGCCAGCGCGCTCAGGAGCTCCTCGTCATGGACCGAGAACTCCCCCTCCCCGTGCTTGTTCAGGACCTGGATGACCCCGATGGTCCGGCCGACGTGGTTCTTCATCGGCGCGGCGAGGATCGAGCGGGTGCGGTACCCCGTGACCTCGTCCCAGTCGCGCTGGAACCGGCGATCCCGGTAGGCGTCCTTCACGCGGACCGTCCGCCCCATCTTGGCGACGTGGCCCGCGATCCCTGCGCCGACGGGCAGCTCGATCGCGCGCGCCTCCTCGCCGATGATGATGCGCGACAAGAGCCGCTGCCGCTGCTCGTCGAGCAGGTAGAGGGTGGCTCGGTCCGCGTCGAGCAGCTCGGTGATCTTGTTCAGGATCAGCGCGAGGAGCTGGTCGAGATCCAGGGTGCTGCCAAGGGCCAGCCCGACATCCCGGAGCGCCTGCACCGTCTTGTCGGCGTGGGCGAGGCGCGCCTCGAGCTCCTGTATGCGAGCCTGCAGCGCCTTCGTGCGTTGTTCCGCCTTCGCGGTCACCAGAAGACGCTAACACGACTTCGCCCGGAGAAGCGCGCGCGCGGGCCCCCGCGCGAACCGTTCGCGCGAACGAGAGCGCTCCCGACGACCGCCGGGAGCGCCCTAGGACATGCGCCTACTGGTTCATGCTCTCGAGGAATTCCTGATTGGTCTCGGTGCGGCTCACCTTGTCCAGCAGGAATTCCATCGAGTCGATGACGTTGAGGGGGTGCAGCAGCTGGCGGAGCAGCCAGACGCGCTGGAGGATCCACTCGGGCAGCAGCAGCTCTTCCTTGCGGGTCGCGCTCTTGTTGATGTCGAGGCAGGGGAAGATCCGCTTCTCCATCAGCTTGCGATCCAGGTGGATCTCGCTGTTACCCGTGCCCTTGAACTCCTCGAAGATGACCTCGTCCATGCGCGAGCCCGTGTCGACGAGCGCGGTGGCGACGATCGTCAGCGACCCGCCCTCCTCGACGTTGCGCGCGGCGCCGAAGAACCGCTTCGGCTTGTGCAGCGCGTTCGAGTCGACGCCGCCGGAGAGGATCTTGCCGCTCGGCGGGACGACCGTGTTGTACGCGCGCGCCAGGCGGGTGATCGAGTCGAGCAAGATCACGACGTCGTGCTTGTGCTCGACGAGGCGCTTCGCCTTCTCGATCACCATCTCGGCCACCTGCACGTGCCGCGTCGGGGGCTCGTCGAAGGTCGAGCTGATCACCTCGCCCTTCACGGTGCGCTGCATGTCGGTCACCTCCTCCGGGCGCTCGTCGATGAGCAGCACGATCAGCGTCGTGTCCGGGTGGTTCGCGGAGATCGCGTTGGCGATCTGCTGGAGCAGCACCGTCTTGCCCGCGCGGGGCGGCGAGACGATGAGGCAGCGCTGCCCCTTCCCGATGGGGCAGAGCATGTCGATGATGCGGGTCGAGAAGCTCTTCGTCCCGTTCTCGATGTTGAACTTCTGCTGCGGGTAGAGGGGCGTGAGGTTGTCGAACAGGATCTTGTCGCGGGCGACCTCGGGGGGCTCGCCGTTGATCTTGTCGACCTTGAGCAGCGCGAAGTACGCCTCGCGCTCCTTGGGCGGCCGGATGGAGCCGCTCACGCTGTCGCCGGTGCGGAGGTTGAAGCGCCGGATCTGGGACGGCGAGACGTAGATGTCGTCCGGACCCGGCAGGTAGTTGTAGTCCGGCGCCCGGAGGAAGCCGAAGCCGTCGGGCAGGCATTCGAGCACGCCCTCGCCGTAGACCGGCTGGTCCTGCGCCGCGTGGGCCTGCAGGAGAGCGAAGATGACCTCCTGCTTGCGCAGCCCGGCAGCGCCCTCGATGTTGAGCCCCTTCGCCATCTGGACGAGCTCGGCCATCGGTTTCTGCTTCAGTTCCCTGAGGTGCATGAGTCGGAAAGCTCCAGGATGCGACGGCGCGTGCCCTGTCAAGGGCGTGGAGGCCGTCGGTCGTTGGTTTTTTGGTTGGGGAGGGTCAGCGGGTCGGACCCGAGGCGGGGCCGAGCATGTCGTCGATGTCGGCGGGTCGCCAGAGGGAAGAGGGGTCGCGTCGCAACCGGCGCCCCTCACGTTCATGTCGCTCGATCGGCGGGCTGTGCTTGCCGATCGGGCGGCGACTCTATCAAGCGCGTCTGCTCTGTCAATGCGCGGCGGGAGGCACGGACGATGCTCGCGCGTCGTGGGGCGCGGCACGGACACAGGTCGTCCGCGCCGTCCTTGCGCAGGACGGCGAGGGCGAACTGCCCGTGGCCACCAGGTGCTGCCTGAAGTTGCCTCCCCCCGAACGCACGGCTAAGTCAAGCTGGTTCCATGGGGCTCAAACAGGTTCAGCTGTTCGTCCGCGGTCGCGTCCAGGGCGTCTTCTTTCGTGCCTCCACGCAGCGCGAGGCCAAGCGGCTCGGCCTCACCGGCTGGGTGAAAAACCGGTCCGACGGCGCCGTCGAGGTCCTCGCCGAGGGAGAGGAGGACGAGCTGAAGGAGCTCATCGCCTGGGCGAACCGCGGCCCGAGCGCCGCGCGCGTCGAGCGCGTCGACGTCCGGTGGCGGGGCTTCTCCGGCGATTTCTTCGACTTTCGCATCACGGATTGATGCGCTTGGCACGCAGCTCGTCGGATCCGAGGGGCGCAGGGGCGCAACCGGCGCGGCGGCGCACGCCGGCGTGCGCGTGGCTCGCCCTGATTGGCCTGCTCGCAGCCGTGCCGCTCGCGACGCCTGCGGCGCGCGCCGCAGGCGAGCGCGACGCGGGCACGTCCGCGCCGGCCTCCGCCGCGCTCCCGGAGCTCCCGCGCCTCGCCCCGATCGCTCGACCTGAGCCCGACATCACCGCGGTCCGCGAGCTCGACCGGTTGCTCGACCAGCTCACGTCCGAGGACGCGCGCTCGCGGGAGAACGCCCGCGCGGCCCTCGACGAGCCGATCCCTGGCATCGTCGATGCGGTGCGGCTTCGCGTTCAGGACATCCGCGGCTCGCTCGATCGGGGCGCGGCGCCTCGCGTGCTCGCGGAAGCGCGCAGAGAAGGCCGCAAGGCGTTGAAGGGCGAGAAGGGGGAGGACGCGCGCGACGGCAACAAGAAGAAGGCCCCGGACGCGAAGGCCGACAAGGGCGCGAAGAAGGGCGCTGGCGACGCGAAGAAGGGCGCCAGCGACGCGAAGAAGGGCGCCGGTGATGCCAAGAAGGGCGCTGGCGACGCGAAGAAGGACGCGAAGGCCGACCAGGGCGCGAAGAAGGACGCCGGCGAGGCGAAGGACGCAAAGAAGGACCCCAAGGCCGACCAGAGCGCCAAGAAGGGCGCTGACGACGAGAAGGACGAGGGGGACTGGCTGGACTTCATGCTGGCCGCGGCGCGGCCGCGGGACAGCGCGTGGCGCGATGTCGTCAAGCTGCTCGCGATGGAGCGGATGCTCGTCGCTGCAGGGACGACGCCTGCGGTCCGCGAGCTCATCGCGCTGCACGCCTATTTCGGCGAGCTGCTCCGCATCGATCTCCAGCGGCAGGTGGCCAAGCTCCGCGACAAGGCGGTCCCCGCGCTGATCGAGGCGCGCCAGCACGACGCCAAGATCGTCCAGCGGTGGGCCAACAAGCAGCTCGACCTGCTCGGCCGGGCGATCCCCGGCGAGGCGATCGCGTCGAACGACACGCAGATCCTCGCCGACGTCCTCCGCGCCTATGGTCGCGTCCGGGACGTGGACGCCATGCGCGTGGTCCTCAGCTTCTGCAACAGCGACCGCGCGCGGCTGCGCGACGCCGCGCGGGAGGCGATCTCCGCGATCGGCGAGCCCGGCATCTGGCAGCTCCGCGACGCCTACCTGGACCTCACCGGCGCGAAGCCGCCGCGCGAGTGGTCGTGGGACCGTGTCGCGCGCGAGCTCTTCGGGACGTACGATCGCGCGCGCCTCGCGGAGGTGTACAAGCTGATGGACGAGGGCGTCGCCGCGGCGAGCGCGGGCAAGCCCGCCGAGGCCACCGAGGCGTTCGACAAGGTCCTCGCCCGCGCGCCGCTCTTCGAGCGCCGCAAGGAGATGGTGGACGCCTACGTGGAGCGGGCGCGATCGCTGCCCGCCGACCGGCGCGACGACGCGCTCGCCATGCTGCGCAAGGCGCTGCGCCTCGACGCGCCAGGCGAGCGCGCGAAGAAGATCGAAGCGGAGATCGCCTACCTAGAGGGCGCGCTCCTCATCGAGCGCGGCACGCCGGACAAGTTCGTGCTGGAGCGCGCGATCGAGCTCGACCCTTCCAACGCCGGCGCGAGGGCGGCGCTCGCCTCCCTCGGGGACAAGGTCGCCGAGCGGAAGAGCCAGACGAACCGCCACATCGCCGCGGGAGCGGTAGGTCTCGCCGCGGTGCTCTCGATGTTCTTCATCGCCCGGCGTCGGAGCGCTCCATCGCCCGCGAGAGGGCAAGGCGGCACCGTTCCTCCGCCGCCGCCCGCCTCTCCTGCTTCGGTGCCGCCGCCGGCCGCCTCTCCTGCTTCGGTGCCGCCGCCGGCCTCTCCTGCCTCGGCGCCGTCCCCTCCGCTGCCGGCCGCCTCTCCTGCCTCGACACCGCCGCGAAGGCAGGACAGCGCCGCTCCTCCGCAGCCTCCGACGTCTCCCGAGCCGGCCCCGCCCGCCACTTCGAACGCGGACCCTGACCTGCCGGCACAGCCTATCGAGCAGGCGGAACCGCGGAGCGACGACGCCCCTGAAGCCGGCGCGCGCGACCGCTGAGCCGTCGAGCGCGCCGGCCACGCAGCGCTCTGTCCCTGATTGCTGGCGGGGCTCACAAAGCAGAAACACCGGGCGAGCTGAGCGCTCTCCCGGCGTCCTGTCTGCAACTGCGCCGGCGCCATGGGGCGCCGGCTGCATCCGGCTCAGCCGGCGGTCGTCGCCGGGGTGGCCGGCTCCGCCGCGGCGACCGGCTCGGCGGCCTGCGAAGGCGCGTCCGCGACCGGCGGCGCGTCGATGAACTCGATGAGGCTCATCTGCGCGGAGTCACCGCGGCGCGGACCGAGCTTGATGATCCGCGTGTAGCCACCCGGCCGCCCCTCGAAGCGCTTCGAGAGGTCGATCATCACCTTCGCGATGATGTCGACCTTCTTGCCATCGGTCGCGACCCCCCAGCGAGGGATGTAGCTGCCCACGAGCCGCTCGGCGTGGAGCCGGCGCGCTCTGTCGCCGGGGCTGAGCTCCCCGTGCGCGGTGTACGCGACCTTGCCGAGCCGCGTCGCCTTGGTGATGAGCCGCTCGGCCACGCGCCGCAGCTCCTTCGCCTTGGCGTCGGTCGTCTCGATCCGCTCGTGGGTGATCAGGTTCGCCGTCAGGTTGCGAAGCATCGCCCTGCGGCTGGAGGTATCCCGACCAAACTGCCTGCCCGCTTTCTTGTGACGCATGACGTTCCCTCAGTACCGACTCACGCCTGCGCCTGCTGCGCCTTCCAGCGCTCGAGGAGCTGCGGCCAGTTGTCGATCTTCATCCCGAGCGAGAGCCCCATGTTCGCGAGGATCTCTTTGATTTCCTTCAGCGACTTGCGACCGAAGTTCTTGGTCTTGAGCATGTCCTGCTCGGTCCGCTGCACGAGCTCGCCGATGAGCGTGATGTTCGCGTTCTGCAAGCAGTTCGCGGAGCGGACGCTGAGCTCGAGCTCCTCGACGGAGCGGAACAGGTTCTCGTTGAGCGGCTCGTCGTCGCTCATCACCGCCTGGTAGCTCGTCTCCTCGCTCTCCTCGAAGTTGACCCAGATGGAGAGCTGCTCCTTGAGGATCTTCGCGGCGAAGGCGACCGCATCCGCGGGCGAGACGGACCCGTTGGTCCAGACCTCGAGCGTGAGCTTGTCGTAATCGGTCACCTGCCCGACGCGGGCGTTCTGCACGGTGTAGTTCACCTTGCGGATCGGCGAGAACAGCGCGTCGATCGGGATCGTCCCGATCGGCATGGTCGGCGTCTTGTTGCGCTCGGCGGGCACGTAGCCGCGGCCCACGTTGACCGTGAGCTCCATCGAGAGCGGGCCCTTCTTGTCGAGCACGGCGATGAGGTGGTCGGGGTTGAGCACCGACAGACCCTCGACCAGCTGGATATCGCGCGCGTACACGGGCCCGGGCCCCTCGCGATCGATCCGCACCGAGTACGTCTTCGGGGTGGCCGCCTTGAAGACGACCTCCTTCACGTTGAGGATGATGTCGCTGACGTCCTCGACCACGTCCGGCACGGTCGTGAACTCGTGCAGCGCGCCCTCGATGCGGATGGCCGTCGCGGCCGCCCCCTGGAGGGAGGAGAGCAGCACGCGGCGCAGCGAGTTGCCGATCGTGATCCCGAAGCCGCGCTCCAGGGGCTCACACGTGAACTTGGCGTAGAACTGGGTCCCGCTCTCCGCGTCGATCGAGATGCCCTTGGGCCGGATCAGATCGCGCCAGTTACGGGCGATCATCGTGAGGTTCGGGTTGTTCATCGTCATGGCGATCTCCTTCCTTCATGAGGTTTGCGCGGAGGTCTCACGCCGCGGCCGCACTCGACCGATCGGCGCCGCCTCCTGCCCGCATCCTAGGCTCCATGCCCCCGCGCGAGAGCGCGGGACGGCGACGTCGAGGGGAGCCCGCAGCGAGCGAGCGCACCCTGCAAGGTGCGCTCGCGACGCCGCCCTCCTCGCGCCGCCCTCGCGCGATCAGCGCGAGTAGTACTCGACGACGAGCTGCTCGCGGATCTCCGGCTCGTTGAGATCCTCGCGGATCGGCGCGCCCTTGATCGCGCCGGTGAACGCCGCGCGATCCACGTCGATCCAGCTCGCGACCGGCCGCTTGTCCGCGCCGCCGACGGAGGCGAGGACGCTCTTGAACTTGCGCGCCCCCTCGGTGAGCTCGACCCGGTCACCCGCCCGAACGACGTAGCTCGGGATGTCCAGCCGCTTGCCGTTCACGTGCACGTGGCCGTGCCGGACGAGCTGGCGCGCCTCGGCGCGGGACGAGCCGAAGCCCATCCGATGCACCACGTTGTCGAGCCGCCGCTCCAGCAGCCCGAGCATCTCCTCGCCCGTCCGGCCCTTGCGCCGGTTGGCCTCCTGGAAGTACCCGCTGAACTGCCGCTCGAGCACGCCGTAGATGCGACGCACCTTTTGCTTCTCGCGCAGGCGCACCGCGTACTCGCTCAGCTTGATGCGCCCCTGGCCGTGCTGGCCCGGGGGATACGGGCGCCGCGTGTACGCGCACTTCTCGGAGTAGCACCGCTCGCCCTTGAGGTAGAGCTTCATCCCCTCGCGGCGGCAGAGCTTGCAGACCGGACCAATGTAGCGAGCCATCGTGAATTACCTCAAACCCTGCGCCGCTTGGGCGGCCGGCAACCGTTGTGGGGGATCGGCGTGACGTCGCGGATCAGCGTCACCTTGAAGCCAGCGGTCTGGAGCGCGCGGAGCGCGCTCTCGCGCCCGGCCCCCGGCCCCTTCACGAACACGGCGACCGAGCGCATCCCGTGCTCTTGCGCCCGGCGCGCCGCCTCTTCCGCCGCCAGCTGCGCGGCGAACGGCGTCGACTTGCGCGATCCCTTGAAGCCGCGAGCGCCAGCGGACGACCACGCGATCGCGTTGCCGTTGATGTCCGTGATCGTCACGACCGTGTTGTTGAAGGTCGACTGAATGTGCGCGATACCCGCGGACACATTCTTCTTGACCTTCTTCTTCTGCTTGGCCTTCGTTGTAGCGGCAGCCGTCTTCGCTTGCGCCATGGCGTCCTAATCCCCGCTCGTCACTTGGTCGCGGCAGGACGCCGCTGCAACATGCCCTTGCGCGGTCCCTTTCGGGTGCGCGCGTTCGTATGCGTCCTCTGCCCGTTCGCCGGGAGCCCGCGCCGGTGGCGGAGGCCCCGGTAGCAGCCGAGGTCCATGAGCCGCTTGATGTTGAGCTGCACCTCGCGCCGCAGGTCGCCCTCGACCTTGTACTCGGCGTCCAGGAGGTCGCGGATCGCCTTCACCTCAGCGTCGCTGAGCTCCTCGACCCGCTTGTTCTGCGGGATGTTGGTCTTCTCGCAGATTTGCAACGCGAGAGTCCGCCCGATGCCGAACAGGTACGGCAGGGCGTAGGCGACATGCTTCCGACGCGGGAGATCGACACCAGCGATACGAGCCATGGTTACTCCAAACCGAAACGAGGGCGGGCTTCCGCCGAAAGAGCTAATTCCCCTGGCGCTGCTTGTGGCGGGGATTCTCGCAGATGATCCGAACGACACCACGCCGCCTGACCACCTTGCACTTGTCGCAAATCTTCTTGACGCTCGGGCGCACCTTCACGGGGAGCCTCCAGATTCCTCAAAAACTACGTTACTTGTGCCGGTACGTGATCCGGCCACGGCTCGGGTCGTACGGCGAGACCTCGACGGTCACGCGGTCGCCCGGTAGGATCTTGATGTAGTACTGCCGCATCCGGCCGCTGATGGTCGCGAGGACGCCGAGGCCGTTGTCCGCCTTCACGCGAAACATGGCGTTCGGCAGGGCCTCTTGAACCACGCCGTCGAACTCGAGCTTGTCGCCCTTCGGTTCCTTCGGCGGTCTGGTCTGATTCTTACGCCTCATTCTCCACCCGAGCCCGGCCGGCCAATGGCCGACAGTACCCTGTGCGTCACGTCTTCAGGCTTCCCGACCCCATCGACGCGATGCAGCAGCTTCTTCTGCTCGTAGAACGGCAGAAGCGCGGCCGTCATCGCCTCGTAGGCATCGAGACGCTTTGCAACAGCCTCGGGCCGATCATCGGCCCGATGCTCTAGCTCCGCACCGGGGGGCGGCGGATTATAGACGAGATGATATATCTGTCCACTGCGTTTGTCAGTGCGGCGATGGATCAACCGTTCCTCGAGCAGGGGACGCGCCACGTCCAGCTGGATCACCGCGTCGATCCAGGTACCGCCCTGGCTGGCGAGCAGCTCGTCGAGCGCGTCCGCCTGCGGCACCGTCCTGGGAAATCCGTCCAGGAGGAAGCCATTGCTGCAGTCGGGCTCGACCGTCCTGCGCGCGATGAGGCCGATGACGGCCTCATCCGGCAGGAGTCCGCCAGAGTCCATGATGTCCAGATAGCGCTTCTCCAGCGTCCCCGACCGCTTTGCCTCGCGCAGCATGTCGCCTGTCGAGATTTGCGGGATGCCGAAGCGGGCGCACAGCAGCTTTGCCTGCGTACCCTTCCCAGCTCCAGGAGGTCCCACCAGAACCAAGATCATTTGCCCTCCATCACGCTTCCGGGAGCCTGCGGCCCCGGATGCGGGTGGCACCGGGGCCCGTGAGCCCCTCGTAGCTCCGCGTGATCAGGTGCGCCTCCAGCTGGTTCACGGTGTCGAGCGCGACGCCGACGACGATCATCAGCGACGTGCCCCCGAAGCCGAAGGGGACACGCAGGAGGTTGCCGACGATCGAGGGCACCACGCACACCGCGGCGACATAGAGCGCGCCGCCCACGGTGATCCGCTGGATCACGCGGTGGATGTAGTCCGCCGTCTGCTTGCCTGGCCTGATCCCGGGGATATTTGCCTGTTGCTTCTTCAGGTTCTCCGCGACGTCCACCGGCTGGAACGTGACGTTCGTGTAGAAGAAGCAGAAGAAGATGATGAGCAGCGCGTAGCCGGTGTTGAAGACCCAGTCCCCCCGGTTGATGATCGCCTGGAGGTGGTCGGCCCCGGGGACGTTCATGTTCGCGAGCGTCTGCGGGAACATCAGCAGCGACGACGCGAAGATGGGGGGGATGGTCCCGGACGTGTTCACCTTCAGCGGCAGGTGCGCGGTCTGCCCGCCGTAGACGCGGCGACCGACCTGGCGCCGCGAGTACACGATCGGGATCTGACGCCTGCCGTTCTCGAAGAAGGCGATGATGGCGATGACGAACACGATGAACGCGACGACCGCGGCCATCGTCAGGGGCTGGAGATCGCCCGCGTTCTGGGCGAAGTAGTTGCCGAGCTCCGCCGGGATGCGCGTGACGATGCTCGCGAAGATCAGGAGCGAGACGCCGTTCGAGACGCCGCGCTCCGTGATCTGCTCGCCGATCCACATCAGGAACGCGGTCCCGGTCGTCAGCGTGATGACCGTCATCAGCTGAAAGCCGATGCCGGGGTGGTTCACGATCCCGGCCCCGGTCTCGCTGCTCGACAGGCCCTCGAGCATCTTCGCGATCGAGAAGGCCTGGAACAGCGAGAGCGCGACCGTGCCGTACCGCGTGTACTGATCGATCCGCCGGCGGCCCTGCTCGCCCTCTTTCCGCAGCTCGTCGATGGGCTTGTAGACCATGCCCATGAGCTGCATGATGATCGAGGCCGAGATGTACGGCATGATCCCGAGCGCGAAGATCGACAGGTTCTCCAGCGCGCCGCCCGAGAACATGTTGAAGAAGCTCAGGAGCCCGCCGGACTGCTTCGCGACGTACTGCCGCATCGCGTTCCGGTCGACGCCGGGCGTCGTCACGAAGACGCCGACCCGGTAGACCGCGAGCATCACCAGGGTGAAGATCACGCGTCGCCGGAGCTCGGGGATCTTGTGGAAGTTGGTGATTCCCGCGAGGCTGGCCATAGGCGATCCTGGACTCCGGCTTGGTGGGTGCGCGTGCGCGCTGGCTACGAGGACGAGGAGTCCGTCGAGTTGCCCTGGGGTGCAGGCGCCGCGAGCACGACCGCCTTGCCCCCCGCCTTCTCGATCTTCTCGACCGCTCCCTTGGAGAAGCGGTGCGCCGTCACCGTGAGCTTCTTCGTGAGCTCACCGTCGCCGAGGATCTTCAGCACGTCGAACCGCCCCTGAACGAGGCGGCGCTCGTGGAGCGCGATCAGATCGACCTGCGCGCCATCGTCGAACGCCTCGAGCGCGCCGACGTTGACGTTGACGACGATGTCAGCGAGCGGGTTGCGGAAGCCACGCTTCGGGAGGCGACGCTGGATCGGCGTCTGCCCGCCCTGGAAGTGCTTCTTGTTGATGTTGCCGCCGGCCCGCGCCTTCTGCCCTTTTTGTCCGCGGCCGGACGTCTTGCCGACGCCCGAGCCCACGCCACGGCCAACGCGGAGCCTCTTGGTTACGGCGCCTTCAGGGGCTTGGAGCTTAGAGAGAATGTCCATGTTTCACACTTCCGTACGCGGCGACTCCGCTGGAATGACGATCTCGCTTCTCAGGCCTTCGAGGAGGTCGCACCGTCGGCGACCTCCTCGACCTCGACGAGGTGGAGGACCTTCTTCACCATGCCACGGAACGAGGGCGTGTTCGCGACGACCACCTCGGACCCCGGCCCACGCAGGCCGAGCCCCTTGATGATCTTGCGGGTGTGCTCGACCTGGCCGATGTTGCTGGCCTTCTGACGTACCCGGAGCTTCACTGCGAGCCTCCTTCACCGCCGCCGCTCGGTGCACCACCGCCGCCGCCCGGCTTCCCGGGGGGCGGCGCGACGCTCGCGCGCCGTCGACCCGCGGTGTTCGTGCCACCGCGGCGCTGGTAGTCGAGCGAGTCGAGCTGCATCGACCGCTTCCCGGCGACGCTCTCCGGGCTCTTGAGCCCACGGAGCGCCGCGACGGTCGCGTGCACGACGTTGTGCGGGTTGCTCGTGCCGAGCGACTTCGACAGCACGTCGTGGATCCCCGCCGACTCGACGACGGCGCGCACCGCGCCGCCGGCGATGACGCCCGTCCCAGGGCTGGCCGGCTTCAGCAGGACCTTGCCCGCCCCGACGTGGCCGAACGAGTCGTGCGGGATGGTCACGCCGTCCAGCGGGATGCGGAACAGGTTCTTGCGAGCCTGATCGTTCCCCTTGCGGATGGCCTCCGGCACCTCGTTCGCCTTGCCCAGGCCGATGCCCACGTGCCCCGCTTCGTCGCCCACCACGACCAGCGCCGAGAAGCTGAAGCGCCGGCCGCCCTTGACGACCTTGGCGACGCGGTTGATGTGGATGACTCGCTCTTTCAGCTTCTCTTCGTCGACATGATCGAACGCCATAACCGTCCTCTATCACGTTCTCCGCCGCGGCAGTTGACCGCGCCCGCTGCCCTCACCATCAGGGCAGCGGCTGTGGGAGTCAGAAATCGAGACCTGCCTCGCGCGCCGCCTGGGCGAGGGCGCTGACGCGCCCATGATACAGATAGCCGTTGCGGTCGAAGACGACCTTGTCGATCTGCCTCTCTTTGCAGATCCTCGCGATCAGCGCCCCGACCTTCTTCGCCGCCTCGACCTTGTTGTCCTCGTCGAGGGAGCCCTTGAGGTCCTTCGACAGCGTCGAAGCGTGGGCGAGGGTCTTGCCGCTCACGTCGTCGATGACCTGAGCGTAAATGTGCTTCGAGCTGCGGAAGACGCTGAGGCGCGGGCGCTCCGGCGTCCCCTCGACCTTCTTGCGGATGCGGAGCTTCCGGCGCTCCCGACCGACGATTTTCATGCCCATGACCGTCTCGTCCCTCGGTGCAGCGGCGTAAACGCCGCCGCTCGCCTTTACTTCTTGCCGCCCTTGCCGGCCTTGCCAGCCTTCTCCCGCACGCGCTCGCCGCGGTAACGGACGCCCTTGCCGCCGTACGGCTCCGGCGGCCTGAAGCCACGGATCGTCGCGGCCGTCTGCCCGATGAGCTCCTTGTCCGCGCCCGTCAGGATGAGGACCGTGCCCTTCGAGTCCGCCGGGATCGTCGCCGTGAGCCCCGTGGGCACCGGGAACGTCACCGGGTGGGAGAAGCCGAGGGCGAAGTTCAGCGTCGTGCCCTTGAGCTCGACGCGATAGCCGGTCCCCTTGAGCTCGAGCGTACGCTCGTAGCCCTCGGCGACGCCCTTCACCATCGCGGCCACGAGCGCCCGCGTGAGGCCCTGGAGGCGCGACCCGTCGCGCCCCGGCGCCACCGAGCTCACGTGCAGCTTGCCGCCGTCGAGCTTGATGTCCACCTTGTCGGTGATCGCGCGGGAGAGCTGCCCCTTCGGGCCCTTGACGTCGATCTTCCGGCCGTTGACGGTCGCGGTGACCCCCTTCGGCAGGTCGATCGGGCGCTTGCCGACGCGCGACGTCTTCGGAGCGAGCCGGCTGTCACCGTTCGCGGGCTGGGCTGCGTTCGCCTGAGCTTCCATCACCACACCTCGCAGATCAGCTCGCCGCCCATCTTGAGGCGACGCGCATCCCTGTCGCTCATGAGCCCGCGGGACGTGCTCAGGATCGAGATCCCGAGCCCGCTGAACACGCGCGGGATCCTGTCGTGACGCACGTACACGCGGCGCCCGGGGCGGGAGACGCGGCGCACGCCGTCGATCGCGCTCTGACGATCGCGCCCGTACTTGAGCACGATCGTGAGCTTCTTGGGACCCTCGCCCTCGGTCTCGCGCACGTCGGCGATGAAGCCTTCGGACTTGAGGATCTCCGCGACCGCGGCCTTGATGCGGCTCGCGGGAATCTCGGTCCTGTCGTGCCGCGCGAGCGCCGCGTTGCGAATGCGGGTCAGCATGTCGGCGATGGGATCGGTCATCATAGAATCACCAGCTGGCCTTGATCACACCAGGGAGCTCACCACGGAGCGCGAACAACCGAAGGCAGACGCGGCAGAGCTCGAAGTCGCGGTAGTAAGCGCGCGCGCGCCCGCACACCTTGCAACGGTTCTTGTGCCGCGTAGAAAACTTCGGCGGACGGTTCAGCTTCGCAAACTCTTTTGCACGGGCCATCGAAAATCCCTCAATGCCGGAACGGGATGCCAAGCTCGGTCAGGAGCGCGCGTCCTTCTTCGTCCGTCTTCGCCGTCGTCACGAACGAGATGTTGAGCCCCTTCACGACATCGATCTTGTCGTAGTCGATCTCGGGGAAGATGATCTGCTCGCGCAGGCCCATCGTGAAGTTGCCCTTGCCGTCGAACCCCTTCGGGCTAACGCCCTTGAAGTCGCGAACACGCGGGAGAGAGAACGCGATCAGGCGATCCACGAACTCCCACATCCGCTCGGCACGCAGGGTCACCATCACCCCGATGGGCAGGTTCTCGCGCAGCTTGAAGGTCGCGATCGACTTCCGAGCACGGGTCACCACCGGCTTCTGGCCGGAGATCGCCCGCATGTCCTCGACGGCGGAGTCGATGATCTTCGGGTTCTGCACCGCGGCGCCGAGCCCCATGTTGATGACCACCTTCTGCAGGCGGGGCACCATCATCGGGTTCTTGTAGCCGAACTTCTTCGCGAGCGCGGCCGTCACGCTCTTCCTGTAGTGCGTGCGCAGCCGGGGAGCGTAGTTCGGGTCGCGCGGGCGATCCTCGGCCGGCCCGGAGGCCTCGGCCTCGGCGCCCTTGGCCTTCGCGCCCTTGGCTTCCTTGCTCTTGGCGGGCGCCTGAGGCTTGGCCTGCTGCGGCTTGGGCTTGTCCTTGCCCTTACCGGCGTCCTTGGCCGCCTTGTCCTTGTCCTTCTTGTCCGCCATGGCTAGCCCACACCGATCGCGCTGCCGCTCTTGCCGACGCGCGTCTTCTTGCCGTCCTCACCGACGCGCACCTTCACGCGCGTCGGCTTGCCCGTCGCCGGATCGACCGGCATGACATTCGAGGCGTGAATCGGCGCCTCCTTGGTGATCTTCCCGCCCTCCTGGTTGCGCGGCGTGGGCCGCTGGTGGCGGGTCACCGTGTTCAGGCCTTCCACGACCACGCGATCCTCGTCAGCGAGGATCTTCGTGATGCGGCCCTGCTTCCCCTCCTCCTTGCCGCTGATGACCTGCACGAGGTCACCGACCCTGAGGCGCTTCATCAGAGGACCTCCGGAGCGAGAGAGATGATCTTCATGAACTTCTTCGCGCGGAGCTCGCGAGCGACCGGCCCGAAGATGCGGGTGCCGATCGGCTCCTTCTCCTTGTTGATGAGGACCGCGCTGTTCCCATCGAACTTGATGTAGCTGCCGTCCGAGCGCTGGTACTCCCGGGCGGTGCGGACGACGACGGCGCGCGCCGTCTCGCCCTTCTTCACCTTGGTGCCCGGCAACGCCTCCTTGATCGAGACGACGATGACGTCGCCGAGGGCGGCGTACTTGCGGCGCGAGCCGCCGAGCACCTTGATGCACTTCACGATTCGGGCGCCGGAGTTGTCCGCGACCTCGAGATGCGTCGACACCTGGATCATGGCGCTACTCCTCCACCGGGCGGGCAACGAGCTTGGTCACGAGCCACCGCTTGTCGCGGGAGATCGGCCTGTGCTCCGTGATCTCGACGCGATCGCCCACCTTGTACTGGTTCGTCTCGTCGTGCGCCTTGTAGCGCTCCCGCTGACGGACGTACTTCTTGTACACGGGGTCGAGCGCGTTCCGGATGACCTCGACGGTGACCGTCTTGTTCATCTTGTCGCTGGTCACCTTGCCGACCAGCTTGCGCCGGAAGCCGTGCGCCTTCGCCTCGGTCTCACCCTGCGCAGGCGCCGCGGCTGCCAGCTCGGGCGCCGCAGCGACCGGCTGCTGGGTCTCTGCCTTCTTCTTCGCCATGGCTACGCCTTCTCCTCGGCACGCGCACGCTGCGTGAGGATCGTCTTCACCCGCGCGAGATCCCGCTTCGACTTGCGGATCGTCGCCGTGTCGTTCAGCCGATTCGTGAAATTCTTGAACCGCGCCTCGAACAGGCCCGCCGCCAGAGACTTCTCGAGCTCGCGCAGGTGCTCGGTGGTGCGTTCACGCAAATCCTTCGCCTTCATCGCCTACCTCACGTCAGCCCGCGGGCGAGGAACTTGCACTGCATCGGGAGCTTGTGCGACGCGAGGCGGAACGCCTCCTTCGCAGTCTCCTCGCTCACGCCGCTGATCTCGTACATCACGCGGCCCGGCTGCACGAGCGCGCACCACTCCTCGGGCGCGCCCTTGCCCCCACCCATGCGGACCTCGAGCGGCTTCTTCGTCACCGGACGGTCCGGGAAGATGCGGATCCAGAGCTTGCCCGCGCGCTTCACGTGCCGCTGGATCGCCATACGAGCCGCCTCGATCTGCCGCGAGGTGACGCGGGCAGGCTCGACGCACTGGAGCGCAAAGTCGCCGAAGGAGACGTCGCTGCCCGTCATGGCGAGGCCGCGGTTGTTCCCCTTCTGCATCTTGCGGAACTTGGTTCGCTTCGGAGACAGCATTCTGCAATCCCTCTACTGGATCCGGCGCGCCTTACGCTGCAGGACCTCGCCCTTGAACATCCAGACCTTCACGCCGATGATGCCGACCTTCGTCTTCGCCTCGGCCAGGCCGAACTCGATGTCGGCGCGGAGCGTGTGCAGCGGCACCCGGCCCTCGCGGTAGGTCTCGACGCGGCTCATCTCGCTGCCACCGAGCCTGCCGGCGCAGCGCACGCGGATGCCCTTCGCGCCGAACTTCATCGCGGTGGACACCGCCTTCTTCATCGCCCGGCGGAACGCGATCCGGCGCTCGAGCTGCGTCGCGATGTTCTCGGCGACGAGCTGCGCGTTGGTCTCGGCCTTCCGGACCTCCTGCACGTCGATGAACACCTCGTTGTCGGTGAACGACGACACGCCGGGGAAGAGCGTCTCACCCTTGGACGCGGTGCCGACGTTCCCGCTCTTCAGCGTCTCGATGCCCTTGCCGCCCTTGCCGATCACCATGCCCGGGCGGGCGGTGAAGACGATCACCTTCGCGCGGTTGGCGGCGCGCTCGATCTCCACGCCGGCGATGTTGGCGTTGTAGAGGTACTGCTTGATCGCGCGCTTGATGCGGATGTCCTGGTGGAGCCACTTCTGATACGCAGCGCCGTCCTCGTACCACTTGCTGCTCCACGTCTTGATGACACCGACGCGGAAGCCATACGGATGGGTCTTTTGTCCCATATCGGCAGGTCCTCTACTTACTTTCTCTCGTCGACTTCGATGACGATGTGCGACACGCCCTTGGTGATCCGGGTCGCACGGCCCATCGCGCGCGGCCGCCAGCGGCGGTTGAACTTGTTCGGCCCCTTGTCGACGGTGGCCTTGCTGATGAAGAGCGCGTCGATGTCGGCGCCCGCCTGCTGGGCGTTCGCGACCGCGCTCTCGATGATCTTCCGCAGGACGGGGGCGCCGCTCTTCTGCGTGAACGAGAGCAACTGGATCGCCTCGTCCGCGTCGCGACCTCGGACGAGATCGGCGATCATGCGAGCCTTGCGCGGGGCGATCCGCGAAAACATCGCACTGGCTTTGCTTACCATTCGAGATACCTCGCGACACCGGCGGGCGGAGTGACTCCGTACCGGGTTTCGGTTCGCTGCGAACCGGTTGCACCGTCGTACGCTTCCGGTCCCAGCCCGACGTCCATCGACGTGGGCCCCCTTCGCGTCACCGGGGGGGTTCCCGCGGCGGCCGAAGGGGCGGAGCTGGGATCGAAGCGCCGTTACGGCTCTTCTACTGGGAGACCGGGAGGACACCCGATCGCCCGGGAAAACGGAGCGCGGTGATTACCAGCGGGAGGCGCGGTACGCAAGCGCGATCCTTCCGCGCCCTTTCAGTTTGTTTCGCGCGTCCCCGCGGCCTGAGCAGCTTTTCAGGTCTTCCTGAACGGACGTCGGGAGGAGCCGGGCGCGCCGGCCTGGTGCCCGGGCAGGCGGACGGACGACCACGATGCTGAAATTTGTTCTTGACACTGACGAAATGCAGCTGAAACAAGCGGTCGACGGCGGCCTGAGCCGCCGACGTCGGAGGTGCGCCCCCGGAGCGTCGGCGTCGGACGGCTGGACCAGGCCGAAGAGCAGGATTGCGAGGGGAATAGGGGAGCCCCAGGTTCAGTCGAACGCACCAGGCCGTGGAACTCTTCCCTGACATTGTAGGAGGCACCGTGACCATGCTTGCTCGCCATCGCCATTCTTTCCTCGCGCTTACCTTCATCTTGCCCGCCATCGTCACCGGCTGCGTCGTGACCACGGAGGACACCGACAACGACGTGGACCAGACGGTCGGACCCGGCGTCACCCACGGGTCCACGAGCAGCGGAGGCGACGGCGGCGACGGCGGCCAGGGCGGCGACGGCGGCCAGGGCGGCGACGGCGGCCAGGGCGGCAGCGGCGGCGACGGCGGCCAGGGCGGCGACGGCGGCAGCGATGCCTGCATCGAGGCGTCGGACGGCAACCTCACGGTCGCGGCCTGTGACGAGCTCAACATCTCGCCTGAGCAGGGGGCGACGAGCCAGTGCGGCGCGAACCGCGACGAGGACCCGATCGGCTACGGGCTCTGCAAGCACGGCTTCGCCATCTTCTCCCCGGGTCACGCCGCGGACCTCGTGGACTGCCTCAGCGACATCGGAGTGGAGCGGGCGTGCGATGTGGAGCCCGTTCAAGCGTGCATGAACCGCGCGTACGCCAACGCGTGCCCGCACCAGGCCGACGAGATCTGCGACACCATCTCCGACTTCTGCGACGCCGGCACGTTCGACACCTCCAAGTGCGCGGCTCAGATGAACCCCCTCAACCGAGATGCAGCGGACGATCTCGTCGCGTGCATGAACGACAACCCCAATGTCTCCTGCCAGGAGGCTTACGACACCTGCTACGAGGAGATCATGGCCTTCGAGTGACCCGGCCGCCGCCACGGGTGCGCGGCCTGCGCGCCCACGGTGCGCGCTCTGCTCTCGCGGTTCTTTTCCCCTGGCAGTCGACGCACACCAGATGACCTCTGGGCCTCTCATCAGCTCACGCCCACCTGAGCGCCCCTGCGCGCGCACCCTCTCATGTAGGCCGGTTCGGGGAGCCCCCGAGCGCGGTATTCGGTTGCAAAAATGATCGCGGGAAGGGATCCTCGGCTCCTCCGTGGCCAAGGACTCCTCCCGCCCGCGCCTGGCAGCTTCCGTTCCGCGATCGCCGGGGGCGCGTCCATTCCGCGGTGGAGCGCTGCTCGGCGTGCTCGTCGCGTCGGCGGGCTGTGCGCCGGGGTCGACGACAGCGGAGCAGATCACACCGCGCCTGATGGTGCGCGCGTCGCTCGAGGGGACCGCCGCCGTCCCGACGGAACGGCGCATCAAGGCCAAGGAGAGCGCGCTCGCTGCCGTCAAGGACAGCGCGGCGCTCGCGTCCGGGATGGAGTCCGAGATCGGCGCCACCCCGATGTCGTCCTCGGCGGGCAGCACGCGCTGTCCCGCGGAGATGGCCCTCGTCGACGATCGCGTGTGCGTCGACCGCTGGGAAGGCGCTCTGGTCGAGGTGACGCCGACCGGTGAGCGCCCCTGGTCGCCCTACGATCCGATTGACGGGAACGAGCGCCGCGTCCGCGCCGTCTCCTGGCAGGGGGTCATCCCCCAAGGTTACATCAGCGGGCGGCAGGCCAAGATGGCGTGCGCGGCATCGGGCAAGCGCCTGTGCACTTCGGAGGAGTGGGTGACCGCCTGCCGAGGGCCGGACGACACGACCTTCCCCTACGGCGCGCTCCGCCAGCAGGGCGTGTGCAACGATGACGAGCGACGCGTTCACCCCGTCGCCCAGATCGCGGCGTTGCTCGACATCAAGCCCGAGGAGCGCTGGACGACGGCGATGAACAACCCGCTCATCAACCAGCTGTCCGAGGCGCTGCTCCCCACGGGCGAGCGCGCGGGATGCACCAACGCCTACGGCGTGTTCGACATGGTAGGCAACCTCCACGAGTGGGTCGATGACCCGAGCGGCACCTTCCGTGGCGGCTATTTCATGGACACGACGCGCAACGGCGAGGGCTGCAAATACGCCACGACCGCCCACTCCTTCGGCTACCACGACTACTCGACGGGCTTCCGGTGCTGCATGGATCCGGAGCAGGCCGACTAGTGCAGGCCGCGCGGCGTGCGGCCGGCGGTAGGGCAGACGCGGATCGAACGCGAAGATCGGGGCGATTCAGCGGGGAGACAGGGCGATCGCTGCGCGCGCATCCCTCCGTGACGCGACGGGCGCTCCGACAAGGCGGCTCGGGCGCGGCGCGAGCGAGCGTGCGAGTCGTGGATAAGCCAGGGCGACACCAGCGAAGAGATTGCCGATGTTCGACTCCATAGTGAGCGCGCCCACGCGGCGCCGTGCCGCTGCGACCGCCCTTGCCGCCCTGATGAGCCTCCTGGCGCTCGGCTGCGGGAAGAAGGAAAAAGCAGCGCCCATCACCGTCCCGCCACCCCCGGGCGCAGCATCGTCGGATGAGCTCACCACCGCCATTGGCCAGGCGCGTGGCATCGATTCGGCTCTCGCGCCGTCGTCGACCCGATGGCGACGAGCGTTCGTGCTCGATGAGAGGCGTGCCGTGGTGACAGGAGAGATCGAGAACGAGGCGATCGCGCTCGTGACCGAGAACGCAGGGCGGACCTGGCGATCTCTGCGGCGCGTCCGCGAGGGGTGGTCGACCTGGTCGGTCGGCGGAGACGGCGCCACGGTGCTCACCGCCGGTCCGCGCGGCCCGGCTCTCCCGGCGGAGACGCGCGGAAATCGAGGGACGCCGCCCGCGCTGGACCCGCCGAGCGTCTTCTTCGCTCCGTTCGATGCGACCGACCTCTCGGCGCCTTCACCGGTCACGCTTCCCGCGCTGAGCCGCGGAGCGCGGCCGCTGGTGAACGCGGTGCCCGCGGTGCTCTCCGCCGAGAGCGCCGCGCTGCTCGTGGAGCCCAAGCCTCGGCACGCGACCCTCGTCTATGCGGGGCCGGCGGGCGCCGAGCCGGTGCCTCCCGTCCCGCTCCCCACGCAGGAACAAGCGCTGCCGGTGCCTTATGGCCGCCCACCGGTGCTCCTGTCGGTGCGCGGACGCAACCTCCTCGTACGGCCCGTCCCCTCGCCGGGGAAGCCGCTCGACGCACCGAAGAGCGTCGAGGGACTCGCGATGAACCCAGCGGCGATTGCCGCGCTCTCCACGACACCAGCATGCGACTTCGCCGGGTGGTCGTTCCAGCTCGTGCCTCAGCCGCCCGACAAGACCGCCGTGGTCGCCGTCTCCGCTGCCCAGACAGCCGTGCTGAAGCTCCCGGCGAAAGCCGCGCCTGGAGCGTCGGTCGGCTGCGCAGCCGATCGGATCATGGTCGAAGTCATGACGCCCACAACCGGAGAGCCCACGCTCGCGACGTGCACCCTCCAAGGCACCTGCATCATCGCCGAGAAACCGCCGTTTCGCCCCTGGCTGGAGCCGCATGAACGGTCTGTCGCCCTGGCGCCCACACGCGAAGGGGTCACCGCAGTGCTGACCTCCCGCGCGGCAGCGCGATGGGGGCTCTATATCGCGCTATCGCCAGAAGCGGGCAAGATCTACGACGTCCCCAGGGTAATCGGCGAAGGCACAGGCGAGCGCGGCCGTATCGAGCTCGGCACCCTCCTCTCGTTCGGAAATCGACTCTTGATGCTCCTCCAAGCGGACGTGACCGGAACATCGCGCCGCGGCTGGTATGTCGCGGCCTCCGATGATGGCGGGCTCACCTGGAGCCCGCCCTGAGCTCCGTCTCGAACGGGACAACCATTCCAAACGCAACGCGTCAGCACAGCTTGCATCCCATCTGATGCTGACGTGCGCGGTGGTCCCCAGACCTACTTCGGAGGAGCGGCAGCCGGAGCGACGCGCTTGCGTCCCTTGGCGCTCGGCTTCTTCACGGGCGCAGGCCCCGCCGCGGTCTTGCGCGCGTTCGCGCTCGCCTGCTCGGCGGTCTTCGCGTCGCCTGCATAGCGGGCGAAGCGACGGTCGCCACCTTGGAAAATCCGCTTCTCCAGCTTCAGCTCCTTCAGCGCTGCGGCGGCGCGGGTCTGCGGGATACCCGCCTGCTTCGCCACCTCGCTCGCGCTGACGCCAGAGCTCGCTTTGACGACGCGCTCGACGGCATCCAGCGTCTCCTGACGCTCCGCCGACGCGGCCGGCGACTTGCGCGGGCGACCAGGCCGACGCTTCGGCGCGGCGCCGCGCTTGGCCGCGACGGAAGACGTTTTGGACTGGACCGCTCCAGCGCGGGCGCGCGAGCGGCTGCGGCGCGGCGCCGCAGGAGGAACCAACGGCGCTTCCCCTGTCACGGCGCCCAGCTGATTCTTGACGAGCGCGAGGATCGCCTCGTCCGGCATCTTCCGCACGAGGTTTACAATCTGCTGTGAAAAGGCGTCCGTTGCCATGTGCTCTCCCTCGTCGCCGAATCCAGCTCGGCGGTTGGATACGACTATGCCGTTGCCACTTGCCTGGTCAAGCGAATTGAGGATAGAGGGCCGTCTTTTCTTTCAATAGGCGCTGCGGGCGGGCTCAATCGGAGAGCTCATTGGACGGGACGGCCCCGAACGGCTGGGCTGCTTTGCTCGACAGGCGCCGAGCGATGAAACCCTCGCCAGCGTCGATTGATGGCCGAGACCCCTCCCCCGCGCAGGACGGCCCCGAGGCCGCTCCAATCCTCTCTCGACCCCCTTGACGATGCACTGCGGCATTGCGTGTCTCGGGTGCTCGGGTCTGGTCAGGTAAGCACCGTCCGAGAACCGAGCAACCCCGCGCCTCGGGCCGCGCCCGTCACGGGCGGCAATGCGGGCGCGCGCACAACCGCGAGGTGCAGCGACCCGGCGCGAGCCTCCTCACCCCCAATCATTGAAGCGCCTCACGCAGGGTGCGACCGCCTGGCGACCACACACAGGCGGCCGGTGCGTGGCTACATTGCACGCCCCGGGCGCACGACTGGCCTATGCGGAGGCGTGATAGGATGCGCCGCTCGGCGGGTGGGGCGCAGCACGGACGCTTCGCTATGAGCGCCGGCGGGCACGAGAGTCCGGGTCGAGCTCTCCGCACGACATCCGCTCATCACGCCGGGGATTGCGCGGACCCGAGCCCACTCTGGCCTCCCGATCGAGCGCCAACCCGCCGAGCTCTTCGAAATGACGACTCTGCTGCAGCCCCGCCGCCGGAGGCGCGCTCGGGTCGCGCAGCGCCGCTCTCCACGTCACGCGCGGCGGCTCCCCGCGGCTCCCGCTGGGTGGGCGCCTCCAGGCCGTCGTGTCCGGCGGACCGGTGTGTACGCGCGGCTCAGGCTCATCCCGCGAGACACCGCGTTACATAGCAGAGCGCCGAGGCGCGCTCGCCGTCGTCTTCGGCCGCTCCGATCGGGCCCTCCCGAGAGAGCTCAGCCTTGGGCCCGCGCTCTCGAGCGCGAGTCCGCGCGTCCGCGCGTCCACCCTGGGGGCATGTCCTCTACGACATTGGCGCCCGCTCCAATGAGAGGAGGACGCCGGCGGGGAGCCGGCCCGCTCCGCCTCGACTTCTTCAAACGCCTTCCTGTCCATATCTACGGCGCCCAGGATCCACCCCGCCCCCGCTCGACCTCCGTCCGACCAGCGGACGAGATTGACCAGCCGCCGGCAATCGGTTGACACGCGCGTCGGCCGCGGAGAAGGATGCGCGCATGTCACTGGTGCGCGTGCTCGAGCCGGAGGTCATGGATACCGACGAGGACGCGCGGGCCTACGACAGCATGGACCACGCCGTCGTGAACACGGCGTTCTGCGACGCGCTCCTCTCCCACAACCCCGGTCTCGCATACGCCCTCGACGTCGGCACAGGGACGTGCCTGTTGCCCATCGAGCTTTGCAGGCGCGTCCCCGCGGCGCGGATCAAGGCGATCGATCTCTCCGCGGCGATGCTCGATCTCGGGCGCCGCCACGTCGAGTAAGCCGGGCTCGCCGAGGCCATCGCGCTCGCGCTCGTGGACGCCAAGGCGCTGCCCGAACCGGATGGGACGTTTTCAGCCGTGCTCTCGAACAGCATCGTCCACCACATCCCGGAGCCGGCGCAGGTGCTGCGCGAGATGCTCCGCGTCCTCCGGCCCGGCGGCCTCCTGTTCGTGCGAGACCTGCTCCGTCCGGAAGACGAGGCGTCGATCACCGCCCTCGTCGACACGTACGCAGCGAACGACACGGCGTACCAGCGAGCCCTCTTCGACGCGTCGCTGCGCGCGGCGCTCTCGCTCGACGAGGTGCGTGAGATGCTGCGCTCGCTCCGGATTCCCCCCGAATGCGCGCAGGTGACGAGCGACCGGCACTGGACCCTCGCGTTCCGCAGGGCGTCCTGATCCGGAGGCGCCGCGCGCTGATCCGGGGCGCGGGCACGTCAAATCGACGCGACGGCCAGCCCGGCTCGTAATAAAAGCGTCCACGTGAACGCCACCGGAACACGAGCTCGCCGGGCGCGCGGCGTTGCCCCCGCGCTCTTCCTGTCCTTCGCCATCGTCCTCGCGGCATGCGAGGAGAACCCGCCTCGCCCGGGCGAACCGGAGCGGCCCGCGCCCCCGCCGCCTCAGCCGAGCGCGGCGCTCGCGCCGCCCGCGGCCAGCTCGGCGACAGCAGAGCCCCCGAGCGCGGGCGCGCCGGAAGACGCGGGCGCCGCGACGGGCACGCCCGCATGGCAAGGGACATGGGAAGGGCGCTACGACGCCAAGAAAGGCAGCGTCGTGATGCCCCCGAAGGTCAAGGACGCCGCGCGCCAGAAGGACGACGGGAAGCAGGCCACCGGCCCTGGGACGGTGACGCTGACCATCGAGCCGAGCGGTGAGCTGAAAGGCACCGCGAAGGGAGCGCTCGGCGACGCGACGCTCGTGGGAAAGGTCGAGGACGGCATGGTCCGCGCATCGGTCTTCCCCGCAGATCCGCGCGCGCCGAACGCGATGACCGGCGTCCTGGTCGGCGAGCTGAAGGAGAACGCCATCCACGGCAGGATCCGGGTGACCGGGCCCGATGCCCTCCTGGTGCGCGAGTCCCCCATCGATCTGAAGAAGAAATGATCAGCGCAGCCGAGCGAGACGTCGGCGCCGGCGTCTCGCTCGGCCGCGTCGCGCGTCAGCTCGCTGCGCCGGCTCCTCCCGGCTCGCCTGCCGGCGCGCGCCCCTGCGGCTCCTGCGGTGCAGCCCCGGCCTCTCCCGCCGCGCCGCCGCGCGCGCCGCGACCCGCCTCCGCCCGCCGCTCCTCGCGCTGGCGAGCCACCTCGGCGTCCCGTTGCTCGTACGCCACGATGATCCGCTGCACGAGCGGGTGGCGCACGACGTCGACCTCGGTGAACGAGCAGATCGCAATCCCCTCGATCCCCGCGAGCAGCTCGCGCGCCTCCGCGAGGCCGCTGCGCGCGCCGTGCGGGAGATCGACCTGCGTGACGTCGCCCGTCACCACGGCACGGGAGGCGTAGCCGAGGCGGGTGAGGAACATGCGCATCTGGTCGCTCGTCGCGTTCTGCGCCTCGTCGAGGATGACGAAGCAATCGTTGAGCGTGCGGCCGCGCATGAAGGCCAGCGGGGCGACCTCGATCTGACCGCGCGTCACGAGGCCTTGCGCCTTGTCCGCATCCATCATGTCATGGAGCGCGTCGTAGAGCGGGCGCAGGTAAGGATTCACCTTCTCGGCGAGATCGCCGGGGAGGAAGCCGAGCCGCTCTCCCGCCTCGACGGCGGGGCGGGTCAAGATGATCCGCTTCACGCGGCGCTCGAGGAGCGCGTGGACCGCCATCGCCATCGCGAGGTAGGTCTTGCCCGTCCCCGCCGGCCCGATCCCGAAGGTCATGTCGTGCGATCGGATCGCCTGGATGTAGCGCTTCTGCGCCAGCCCCTTCGCCGAGATAGGCCGGCGGCGCGCCGAGATGAGGACGACGTCCTCGAACAGCTCCCGCAAGGTCATCCCGGGATCGTCCCGGAGCGCCTGCACGCCGCGCACGTAGTCCTGGGGATCGAGGACCACGCCGCTCCTCAACATCTGCGCGGCCTCTGCCAGGCACCGCTCGGCGAGCGCGACCTTGTCGGCGTCCCCGGCGAGCCGGATCGTGTTGCCTCGGACGCCCGACTCGATGCCAAGAGTGCGCGCAATGAGCTTGAGATGCTCGTTCCCCGGCCCTGCGAGGGCCACCAAGGTGCTGTTGTCGAGCACCTCGACATCTGCCGTGATCCGCACGCTGGTCGTCATCCCGTGATCCTTCCCCGCCGCTGCCCCGACGCTCCGCCGCCGGCACGCGCTGCCATTCCATGAGCAGGACCTTGACGCGGCTCACATCTCGCTCGAATGTCGCGCTCGCTCGCCGTATGGCCTACACAGAATCGTAACGTCCTGGTCATATTTTCGCGTTGTAGTGCGTGCGAGATCCGGCGAGCGGGCGAGCCGCACACAGGGAGAACTGCATGAGGTTAGCTACATCGGCGCTGCTGGGCATGACTGTTACGCTGTCGGGCCTTTCGGCGCTAGCACAGCCTGGACCCCAGGGCCCAGCGCAACCTGCCCCGGCGCCGCCTCCGGCCGCTGCCCCGGCGGCTCCTGCCGGCGCGGTTCCGCCCGCTGCCGCTGCCGCTCCGGCCCCCGCGCCGCCGCCCGACGCGGCGCCGCCCGCAGAGCCGCTGCCGCCCCCTGGAGCGGAGCCGACCGCCGCGCCGCCGCCGCCGCCGCCTGCGCAGGTGTTCGCGCCGACCGCCGAGGCCGCCGTCGTGAAAGAAGAGCAGCAGCCGCTCGCCGGCTGGCACGGCGGCTTCTTCCTCCGGGACGCGAACGACACGTTCCGACTCTACCCGAAGGGGAGGCTGAACTTCGACTTCGCCAGCAGCTTCGGCGCCGGCGTGTCGGACGTCTCGGCGACGGGCGGTGGGAGCGCGCTCAAGCCGCGCTTCTTCATTCGCCGCGCGCGGCTCGAGGTGGCCGGCGAGTTCCTGAAGAGGTTTTCCTTCGATGTCGACGTCGACTTCGGCGGCCAGGGGCTCGGGAACGCCAACGGCCGGACCGAGAACGCCGCCGGCCCGGCCGGGCAACCGCCGACGGCCGAGAGCGCGCGCTTCGCGCCTGTCGAGAGCACCACCGCGAACGCCGTGCTCGCCGACGCCTGGATCAACTACTCGGTCATGCCCGCGCTCAACTTCCTGTTCGGGCAGCACCAGGCGTTCTTCTCGATGGATAACCAGACGAGCGACAACAGCACGACGTTCATGGAGCGCAACATCGCGACCCGGAGCTTCGCCTACCCCGAGGGCAAGGACATCGGCCTGACGATCTGGGGCGACGTCGCTGACAGGATGGTCGTCTACGGCGTCAGCGTGGTCGGCGGCGACGGGCAGAACCGGCCGGGCGTCGACAGCCAGTTCGATTTCATCGGCCGCGTGGCCGCGCGCCCGTTCGCCAGCGACAAGAAGGGGTTGCTCGCGAAGGCGCAGATCGGCGTCAGCGCGCGCTATGGCGACCGCGACCAGAAGTACGTGGGCTACGACTATGCGCCCATCAGGACGGGGCAGGGCTACACGCTCTGGGGCGCCGGCTACACGGACTCGCTGAAGCGCCCGATCCACGTCATCCCGTCGGCCACGCAGGCCGCGATCGGCGGCGAGCTCCGGCTGCCCATCAAGATGGTCGAGCTCCGGGCCGAGGCGTACTACGTCGCGAACCAGACGCGCGAGGGCGTGGAGGGCTTTCAGCTCACCAACACCGAACGGATCGGGCAGGTGAAGGGGCTCGGCTGGTACGTGCAGCTCTCGGCGTGGCCGGTCGGCGACGCGTTCGTCAGCGGCGATCCCGGGTTCAGCCCGCGCCCCACGAAGGTCGATCTGACGAAGGAGCTCGAGAAGCCGAAGTCGGGGCTCGAGGTGGCGGCGCTCCTCGCGGGGATCAACGCGACGTACGACGGCGCGTCCCGCGGGGGTGCGTACGACGAGAAGACGCCGGGCGCCGAGGGGGGGCCGGGCACCGACCTCAACGTCATGCAGATCGGCCTCGCCGCGAACTACTGGTACACGAAAAACGTGCGGCTCGGCGTGAATTACAGCGCCTACCTGACGCCCGGCAGCGGCTCCAGCGAGAACCTCCTCCGGGTGCCAGGCAATACGGTGACGCCCGCCAATCCGGACGCGCACGCGCTGCACGAGCTCGGCGCCAGGGTCAGCATGTCGTTCTGACGCGCCCCCGCCCCACGGCGGCCGGCGTCCCGGCCGCGCCCTTCATCCTTTTGCCCTCCAACGATCCGCGCCGCGGGCGCGGCGCGCCGGCGGCGCGGGAGCCCCGCGGCGAGCTCGCGCGCCTCAATTTTGGCCCAGGACAGCGTGGCGGGGTACCCGTCGGGCCATGCGCGACATGCGTCAGTGGATCGCCGTCGGTGCAGCCGTGGGGCTCGTGGCCGTGACCCTCCCCATGCTGCGCGAGCACGACGTCCAGCTCGGAGGGCTGCTCGCCAAGAAGACGACCGCCGGAGGCCCGACGATCACGCGGACCGTGACGCCGCCGCCGCTCACGGACCTCGATCTGACGCGCATCGACGACCGGAGGACCCCGCCCACGGCGCCGGCGCACGGCGACCGCGTCGCGGAGCTGACCATCGACCCGATGTACCAGCGGGCGGCGCTCGGCTTCCTGCGGGCAGGCCAGGTCCCGGAGGGCGCGGTCGTCATGACCGATGTCCGTACCGGGAAGGTGCTGGTCTGGGCGAGCTACGTGAACGAGGGGGCGATGCACGACGTCGCCGCGGAGGCCACCGCGCCGTCGGCGAGCGTCTTCAAGGTCGTGACCGGCACCGCCCTCGTCGAGGCCGGCCTGAGCCCGAACACCAAGCAGTGTTATTCGGGCGGCGAGCACTCGATCCGGCCGGCGGACCTGGTCGACAACAAGCGTCGCGACAAGTACTGCGCGACGCTCGCGCAGGCGATGGGCCGGAGCATCAACACGGTGTTCGCGCGGCTCGCCGGGAAGAACCTCGACCGCGAGAAGCTCGGCGCCGTGGCCGAGAAGCTCGGCTGGGGGCAGGACACGCCGTTCGACGTGAAGGTCGCGACGAGCACGATCTCGCTCCCGGAAGACGAGCTCGGCTTCGCGCGGACCGCGGCGGGCTTCTGGAACACGACGCTGTCGCCGTTCCAGGGGGCGAACCTGGCGACCACGGTCGCCAACGGCGGCGAGATGATCCGGCTCCACGTCGTGTCGAGCGTCAAGGACGAGGTCGGCGACATCTACCAGGGCCCGAGCGAGCGCCAGGTGCTCAAGCGGGTGATGGACGAGAGCACGGCCAACGCGGTGACCGCGATGATGGAGGCGACGGTCGATAACGGCACGAGCTACCGTTCGTTCCATGATCGCAACGGCCGCCCCTACCTCCCGGATATCCGCGTCGCCGGAAAGACGGGGACGCTCACGAAGCCGACGCCCGAGGGGCCCTTCTACACCTGGTTCGTGGGGTTCGCGCCGAGCCGCAAGCCGGAGGTCGCCATCTCCGTGATGGTCGCCAACAGCGCGAAATGGCGCGTGAAGGCGACGAACGTCGCATGCGATATGCTCCGCACCTACTTCGCCGACAAGGGCGCGCCCGGCGTGAGCGATCCGAACAACCGGACCGGCGCGACAGCCCAGCGCCGCTGACGCGGAGCTGACGAGCCGCCGAGCCGCAGCGCGCCAGGCCGCTCGCGGTGCGCCGCGCTGCGCAGATGCACCTGAACGCCGCGCCGTGCCCCCGGGCAAGGTCCAGGCGGCCGACGAGACCGCGCGCATTGTCGGCCCGTCAGGCAGACCACCGCGCAGCCTGCACGAGGCCTCCGCAAGGCGGAAATCGTTCATCGTGATTTCCGCCCTCACCAGGATCCGGCGATGACGGTGCGCAACGGACCGCTGTGCCTGTCTGGCGGCCGACAGGTTTGCAGGATCATCGTACACGCCGCGGCGGCGATCGATTCATGGAAGCTTTCCGCTCGGGGGCCCGGCCCCTCCGGCTGGCCGTCCGCGGTGCGAAGGTCCGGGCCGCTCCGATGCAGCCGGACACCCTGGGCCAGGGTGGGACCTAGTTACGAGAGGCGCTGCTTGTGCAGCTTGTGCTCGGCCGAGATCTGCGTGCTAGCATCTCTGTTGTGCAGGTTGTGCTCCGCAAGCTCGGCCGGGGATCACGCGCAGTCGTTGGCCGGCTCGTCCGTGCACCACGGAAAGGCTCGGTCATCGTCATCGAGTTCTCCGACGGAATGCATGAATACGTCACGACGCCGGTCAAGCGCGTGTTGCGCCTCGCCGGGCGCGAGGTCTTCTACATAGAGACCGTAAACTCCCGGTACCGCCTCGAGGTGCGCGGCCGCGAAGTCGCGCTGGACGGCGCGGTCGGCGGCTGAGCCCTGGCCGGTGCGGCTCAGGCAGCGCGGATCCTGCGCGAACGTCGCGGATCCTTCGGATCCTTCGGAACGAGCGCGCGCCTCTGATGTGACGGATGTGACGGATGTGGCCGCGGACCACGCGGCCGAAGGCGGGGAGGCGGAGGTCGCGGACGTCGACATCTGACGGCGGCGCGATGCACTGCACACTCGTCTAGCACGAGAACTGCATCTCCGCGCGCATTGCCCCTTGCGCTTCCATTCGCTCTTGGGCACAGTCCCGCTCCCTTTGAGGGGCCCCGCGGTAGGCCATCCACCGGTGCAGGATGGGGCTCGCCCGGCGAGCTGTCGTCATGATGCCGCGCCCCCGACCGTGAGGAGATTGAAGCAGATGGGCAAGCGCGATCGCCGCCAGTCGATGAAGATGAGGCGCCGCAAGGCGCAGGCTGCCAAGAAGGAGCGCGCCAAGCGCAGCAAGCTGGCGAAAGCCCCGACGGAGGTCGCTGGCAAGGCCAAGAAGCCCCGCGCTCCCAAGAGCGCCGCTCCTGCGAGCCCTTCGCCGGCTGCTTGATGGAGTGCGAGGCGCGGTCAATCGACCGCGCACCGCGCACCGCGCACCGCCCGTCGCATCCCCGCGCTGTTGCGATCCCGGCGCTCACCGAGGCCGCGCACGCCGGCGTCGAGCTCGACCGCGCGCGTCCCGCTGCGCGCGGCCGCACACCTCGTCCGCGGCGGCGCTCACTCGTCGCGAATCACACGCGTGTGGAGGCTCCGGCCGGACTGCCGGCCCATGTCGGTCGCGCTCGCCGAATCGCCAGCCCCGCTCTGCGTGGGCCGGGACGCCTCGGGCGGGGGCTCGCCGAGGAGCCCAGTGTCGCCCTCTCTTCGCTCCTCGCCGATAAGCTCCCAATGGCCCCGTTCGTCGCGCCAGCGCTGCGCCACCCGGGTGCTTCGGACCGTGGCCTCGTCGTCCCGTAGCCAGAGGACGTCGAGGTAGACCTCGGCTTCATCGCGCTGGGTCATCTCGAAGCCGCCGAACTCCACGTCGACGACCCGGAGGCGGGTGCCCCACCCGGCGTGACGATTCATGAAATCCTGGCGCGCGCTCGAGCCGACGCGCTCGAGCGCGACATCCATGCGGCCGAACCGGGCAGCCGTGTTCATCTCGAGCGCCGCTTCGGTGAGGCGCTGGGAGTTGCTCGGGGCGATGCCGCAGCTGGCGAGGGGCAAGAGGCTCAGGGCAAGGAGGACGCGGCGCATGCCGAGCACCCTGGGCGAAGGGGTCGGCGCGGGCAAAATTTCCAGCAGGCGCGCGGCGCTCAGAACGAGTTCGTCGCGACGAAGTAGAACTGACCGCCAGGGATCGCGAGATCGCTCAGGCCATAGGCGTACCCGAAGCGCATCTGCGAGGAGAGGACGTACCCGAGGTTCAAGCTCAGCCACAGCTCGCCGCCGACCGAGGCGTGCAGCTGGGGCGAGTAGAGCAGGCTCTTCTGCGTGAAGAGGGCGAGCTCGTCCATCTCGAAGCGGTTGAATGCGCCGCCGTGGTCGAGGAAGAGGCTCGCGTCGATGCGGCGCAGGTAGATCGGCAGCGTCACGAGGCCGCGGTCGGGCTGCAGGACGGGCACGCGGTACTCGAACGTCTGCGAGAAATAGGAGCGGCCGAACATCGCGCCCGGCGCGTAGCCACGGAGCGTGAACGAGCTATTCGTGACCCCGGTGAGCAATGTGTCGACGAGCGTGAGGTTCTCGAGATCGTACCCGCCCACGCCATAGTTGGCGCCCCGCGGGAAGTTACCGCCCGACACCGCCCCGGCGACGCGAAACGCGAGGGTGTGATCGCCTGACCAGGGCATGGCGACGTAGGCGGTGAGGCCCGTCGAGAACGCGTAGGACGTATAGCTGCTGCCCGTCTCCGGGCCGGCGTAATCGAGGCCAGCGTTCAGCGACACCCCGCGCGGCGCGCCGGCGGCGTCGATCGAGCCCTCGGCGTTCGAGAATGCGTAGCCGAGGTGCGCGAGGTTCAGCGTGCCCCGCGGCGGGAGGATGGTGCGGGGCGCATACGGGTCGAGCTTGTCGCCGATGGGGAGCTGCCCCTTGAACGCGGCGCTGCCGAACGACGCGCTCAGGGTATGCCGCGAGAACTCGCCGCGGATCGGATAGCTGACGCCCGAGGAGATCCCGATCGTCCGCTCGTCGTAGACGACGTTTCGGCCGTTGATGCGGTAGCCGCCGCGCGGCGAGATGTTGTGGTACGCGCGGACGCCGAGGTCGACAGGCAGCCGGCCGTAGTTGTACCCGAGCAGGACGTTCGGGGCCGGCGCGTCCGGCTGCACGGTGAGCTCGCCGAAGATCGTGTGGCGACCGACGATGTCGGTGCCGGTCACGCTCACCGTGAGCGCGTTCGAGCCATAGCTCCCGGGCGCGTAGTCGAGCGTGATCGCGCGCGGCGCGAGCGTGGGAAGCGGGTTGTAAGGAACGCGCTGGAGCCGCGCCGCCGAAGGCTCGGCGGCGGGATCGGGGCGATCGCCCGGGGGCGGCGGCGCCGGGAGGAAGCGCGCCGGATCGAGCGGCATGGCGAAGAGGTCGTGGCCGCGAGAGGTATATCCGACATAGACAAGGGTCTTGCCATCGGGGCTGATCGCCGGGTGCAAGGCCCCGAGTCTCACGTTCGTGACCTGGCGCAGGGCGCCGGACGAGACGTCGTAGGCGTAGACGTTGTGGATGCCGGTGCGATCGGAGGTGAAATAGAGCGTCTCGCCGTCGGGCGACCAGACGGGGTTCATGTCGGTCGCGCGATCGCGGGTCACCTGTCGGAAGCCGCCGGTGGCGACGTCCACCACGCGGATGTCGCGATAGCCGCCGGCGGTCCAGACGCTGTACGCGAGGCGCTTGCCGTCGGGCGAGAACGACGGGGAGTAGGCCTGCTCGAAGCGGGCGCTCGGGACGAGATCGCGCCGCTCGGACAGGACCCCATCCCTGGAGAGCCGCGCGATCTCCAGGTAGCGGGTGCCCTTGCTGTTGAGGGAGAAGGCGACGAGATCTCCGGTCGGGCTCACGTCCGGGGCCGAGGATCGGAGCCCTTGCGTCAACCGGCGCCGCGAGGGCTCGTCGCCGTCCGGCGCCGCCTCGCCGCGCGGGAGCAGGACCAGATCGTTTCGGTAGTAGTGGTTGCGCCACGGCAGGAGCGCCGTGAAGACCAGATCACCCGCCGGCGTGAACGCCGGTCGCGAGGGCGCGTTGGTGCGCGCGACCAGCGCTTCGCGGCGCTCGCTCCCTGGCGCGGGCGCGGCGAGGGAGACGCGGTAGATACCGGGGCGCTCCCTGCCGTCGTCGCGGAAGTAGACGATCTCGTCGGCATCGGTCCGGCGCGCGGCGGGCGGAACGAACCGCGGGTAGAGGGCCGTGCGCCCGTGGTAGGTGAGCCGCGCGCCCTCGCGGAGCCCGCGCGCCTCGACGGCCGCCATCTGCGCTCGGTAGAGCTGGCGGAGGTGGTCCTTCCAGCCCTCGTACAGCTCGACGTAGGTCCTGCCGGTCACGCGGCGGATGGCGCGGTTGATCCCCCACGGGATGAGCGACGCCCCGTAGTCGGCGGAGACGGCGCGCATCGTGTTGGGCCCGTAGACGTCGATGATCCAGCCCAGGAACCTCGATCCGTAGAGATACCAGAGGTTGCCCTGCGGCCAGCGGAACGCGGAGCTCGAGATCTGATCGAGCCCCGCGATGTTGTCCTCGAGCACGTCGGCGCGCAGGTACATGTCGAACATGCTCGAGCGCATCCGGCCACCACTCGAGTGGTGGCTCTCGCTCACCACGGCGAGCCCCTCGATGATCCACCGCGGCTGCACCTGGTTCGGCGAGAACGTCTTGCCAACGATCGCGTTCAGGATCGCCGGGATCCCCGACGTGTTGTCGATGTGCGCGATGTGCGTGAACTCGTGCGTGAGGAGATCGAGGTACCAGTCGTCGTAGTCGCCGAGCGTCGACAGGTCGTCCGGACCGGACGCGAGGAGGTGGATCGAGTTGTAGGGGAGCGTGCCGGCCGACCCGTTCGCCATCTCGGAGTCGTCGGTGATCAGGATCTCCGTGCGGCCCTGCGGGGCGTAGCCGAGCGCATCCTCGACGCGCCCGTAGATCGTCTCGGCGAGCGAGGCGATGCGCGCCGCGATGGGCTCGAGGCCCTGCGGATGGTGCACGCGGAAGTGGGCGGTCTCGAACGTCCAGAAGGCGAGATCGGGGTCGCCCGTCGCCCGGGCCGGCCGCGGCGCGAGGAGCAGCAGCGCCGCGAGGGCGACGGCAGAGAGGACGGACGCTGCGCGGTGGAGCGGCCGGCTCGCTCGCGAGCCGGCGCGCGCGGGAGAGGAGTTCACCAAGATCGATGCGGCGTGGCGACCTCAGAGGTCGTCGTAGAAGAGCGGCTCCCTGTTGCGCGTGAACCGAGACACGAGCTGCCGGCCCTCCGCCGAGATCTGCGTGATCCTGGCGCCGAAGCCTGGCTCGGCCGAGTCCCTCGATCCGCCGGCCTCGCGCGTCCACCGGACCGCGGCCTGCGCGGTGAACTCGTAGTTGCCCGGCAGGCGGACACGCAGGGTCACGACGGAGCCCGTCGGCGGGATCTTGTAGGTCGCGACGAAGATGCCCCCGTGCTCGATGACGTCGTTGCCTGCCAGTCCCTTGTAAAAATTCGACGGTGTCAGAGCGCCGAGCTCGACATCGACGACCGCGGCAGGCGTGCGGTGGTCGACGGGCTGCGGCATGGCCTGGGGCGGCGGAGCGCCGCGCGGGTCCGCTGCCGGGTGCGATGCGGCCGGGTAAGCGGGTGACGCGGGCGCCGGCGCGCGCCGCGGCTGCTGCGGCGAGGGCAGCGTGTGCTGGGCGGGCGCAGCCACGGCGACCGCGGGCACAGGCGCGACCGGCGCTGGCGAGGCCACCGCTGCAGGTGCAGCCGCGAACGGCGCTGGCGAGGCCACCGCTGCAGGTGCAGGCACGAACGGCGCTGGCACGGGCGCTGGCACGAACGGCGCTGGCACGGGCGCAGGTGCGAACGGCGCTGGCGCGACCGGCGCTGGCGCGGCCACCGCCACAGGCGCAACCGGCGCTGGCGCGGCCACCGCCACGACGGGCGCTGGCGCGATCGGCGCTGGGCCAACCGGCGCTGACGCGGCCACCGCCACAGGTGCAGGCGCAACCGGCGCTGGCGCGGCCGCCGCCACGGGCGCACGCGGCTGCGCGGAGGCGCCGGCGGCCTGCGCCCTGCTCAGCGCGTTGACCTTGCTCAGCGAGGAGGCGACGTGCTCCATCAGCACGTCCACCACCGGATCGGCAGCGGTGATCCTCTGCAGACGGTTCAGGACGTCGCGCACATGGCCGAGCGCGATCTCGCTGCCGTCGAGGGCCTGGCCCCCGGAGCGCTCGATGCGGTGCATGATGCCCATCGCCTGCGCTATCGGCTCGGCGAGCGCCTCGATCTCAGGCGACACCCCCCCGTTCGACTGGAGCGCATTGAGCGCCGCGGCGAGCAGTTCGCGGGCGCTTTTCGCAAGCTGCGCGGGTTCCGACATGAATCCTCCGAGGGGCGCATCCTACGCGGTCGCGCGCGCGTAGGCTCAGGATTCGATGGCCGCGAGCCGGCCAGGCGACCCCGCCGGCCGCCAAACGCCCCAGCCGGCGGTCACCCGCGCGACGCCCCCGACGCCACGAGGGCCGCGAGCTCATCCACCGACGCCGGCTCTCCGTCGATCTCCCCCTCCAGCAGCGCGACGGCCGTGTCGCCGGTCCGCACCAGGACCACCCCGCCCTCGACCACCGCCTCGCCGGGCGCGAGCGCTTCGGGGAAGCTCGCCGCCGGCGCGGCCCGCAGGACGATGACGCAGGCGCCCTCGATCTCGGTCCACGCGCCCGGGGCCGGCGCGAGGGCGCGGACGTGCCGGAGGACGCGCTCCGTCGGCCAGGACCAGCAGATGGCGCACGCCTCGTCGTCAGGCGCAGGCGCCTGCGTCGCGAGCGCCGGATCCTGGGCGACCCCCGCCACCTCCTCGCCGCGCGCGAACCGGGCGACCGTGCGCCGCAGGACCCGGAGGCTCGGCCGGTCGAGCGCCCGGGCGAGCTGCCACGCGGTCCACCCCGGATCGATGGCGAGCCTCTCCTGTTCAAGGATCTCGCCGGTGTCGTACTCCGCCTCGATCCTGTGCGCCGTGACGCCGCTCTCGGCGTCCCCCGAGGCGATCGCCCAGTAGGTGGGATCCGGCCCGCGATGACGGGGGAGCAGCGAGGGGTGCACGCCGATCCCCCCGAGCCGCGCCGCCTTCACGAGCGACATCGGCAGGCGCGTGGTCCAGAACCAGCTCACAAGGAGATCGGGCGCGAGCGCCTCGACGCGCGACGCGAGCTCCGGGCGCTCGACGTCGGGACGCAGCAGGAGGCGCGAGCCGAAGATCCGGCGGGCCCGGCGGAGCCCCACGGCGTCGGCGCGGCTGATCGCGGCGAGCGCGATCTCGTGACCGTCGCCGTGGAGCAGCAACGCCGCCAGCGGGAGGCCAAAAAAGGCGACCCGCAGCGGGCGCTCGCCGGAGCGTCGGCCGAAAAGTTTTCCGTGTGCGAGCAGGCTGATAGGTGAAGGCTCCGATGGCGGCGCCCCCTCTGCAAGGCTCATTTCGTCCGGCGCTCCGGCCCGGCCACCGCTACGACGCGTCCGCCGCGCGCCGGCCGATCCTCGTCTTCGAGGACGTCTACAAATCGTACCGCGCCGATCAGCCGGTGCTGCGCGGGATGTCGCTCTCGATCGAGCGCGGCGAGTTCGTGTTCATCACGGGCCCGAGCGGCTCGGGCAAGAGCACGCTCCTCCGCCTCGTGCACCGCACCGAGCGCGTCGACGATGGCCGGATCCTGTTCCTCGGCCGGGACATCGCGCGCCTGACCGACGCGTCGATCCCCGCGCTCCGGCGCAACATCGGCTTCGTTTTCCAGGACTTCAAGCTGGTCCCGAGCTGGACCGTGTTCGACAACGTGGCCATCACGCTGGAGGTGCTCGGCCTCCCGTCGCGCCTGCTGCGGACCCGGGTCGGCGAGGCGCTCGAGCGCGTCGGCCTGGCGGGGCGCGGCGGCGACCGGGCGCAGGTGCTGAGCGGCGGCGAGCAGCAGCGCGTCTCGATCGCGCGGGCGATCGTCGGGGAGCCGACGCTGATCCTCGCGGACGAGCCGACGGGCAACCTCGACCCGCAGCTCGCGATCGATCTGCTCGGGCTCTTCGAGGACATCCACGAGACGGGCACGACCGTCCTGTTCGCGACGCACGATCGGACGCTGCTCGACGTGCGCCCCCGGCGCGTGGTCGTGCTCGACGACGGGAAAGCGACCGACGTGCCGCACGGCCTCGGGTCCGGCGGCGAGTTCGTGGACGGCGGCGACGAGGACGAGATGGACAGCGGCGTGCGCGGCGCGGCGTAGCGCCGAGGGCTCCGCCTCACGAGACGGATAGAGGAAACCGGATGCAGACCAGCGAGCGTGACGATCGGCGGAGATGGCTTCGCACCTGGCGGGCAGGGAGGAGCGATTGGCGGCTGCAGGCGCTGTCGATCTTCTCGCTCGCGGTCGCGTTCGTATGCCTCGCGTCGGCCCTCCTCGTGGTCACGAACCTCATGGCGGTGCGCGATCGCTGGTCGCGCGCCGGCCGCGCCACGGTCTACCTGCGCGACAGCGCGACCGAGGCGCAGACCGCGGAGCTGACCCGCGCGCTCGAGGGCACCGAGGGCGTCAAGAAGGTGCGGCTCGTGACGAGCGCCGAGGCGCGCCGCGAGGTGGTGCACGACGACGGCGACAAGGCCCTCGCCGCGCTTCCGCCGAGCGCGTTCCCCGCGTCCCTCGAGGTCGGCTTCACCGAGGAGGTCTCCGACGAGGCGCTCGCCTCGATGACGGTGAAGCTGCGCGCCCTGCCGGCCGTGGACACGGTGGAGACGTACCAGCGCTGGACGGAGCGGCTGTCGTCCCTCCTCAGCGGCGGCGTCGCCGCGAGCGCGTGCCTCGCCGCGATCGTCCTCTGCGCCGTCGTGAGCGTCATCGGCTCGACGATGCGCCTGCTCTTGCATCGCCGGAAGATCGAGGTCGAGGTGCTGAAGCTGGTCGGCGCGACCGACGGCTTCGTGCGCCGGCCGTTCATCGTCGAGGGCGCCACGCAGGGCGCGGCCGGCGCGGCCGGCGCGCTGCTCGTGCTGGGCGGCCTGTTCATGATGGTGCGCGGCCGCTTCGATCACGAGCTCGCCAACCTGCTCGGCATCTCGCCGTCGTTCCTGCCCTGGGAGGTCGCGTTCGGGATGGTCACCCTCGGCGCCGCGCTCGGCGCCACGACCGCGCTGCTCACGCTGCGCAAGATGGTGGCCGTGTGAGGCGCCGCATCCGGCTCGCGCCGCTCGCGCTGGCGCTCCTCACCGGCGCCGCGACGAGCGGCGCCGCGGTGCCGGCGGCCGACGCCCCGGCGCCCACGTCCGCCTTGGCGGCCAGGGCCCCGGCTCCGGCGGCGCGCCCGGGCTCCGCGCTGGCCGAGAACGATCTCGATCGCCTGCTCGCGAAGCTCGACGCCGAGGAGAAGGCGCTGCGCGCGGAGCTCGACGCGATCGGCCCCGCGCTGGAGCTCACCCGCCGCCGGATGATCGCGCGCGGGCGCGCGTACTACCGCCACGTCCGCGCCGGCTTCCTGCCGGTGGGCGGCGGGTTCGACGCGCTGGTGGACCACGCCGCCCGCGTGGAGCGCACCCGGCTCGCCCTCGAGCGCGACCTCGCCCGCGAGGCGGAGCTGACCCGGCGCAGCGCCGAGCTCGCGGACCGGCTCACGCACCTCGGAGCGGAGCGCGCGCCCCTCGAGGTGCACCGCGAGGCGATGAACCGCGCCCGGGTCGCGCTGGCCCAGGAGGAGGAGCGCCGCGCCGCGTTCTCGCGCGCGTTCGAGACGAGCGTGCGCCCCGACTACCTCGCGATCTACGGCGCGGACACCGGGCCCGCCGAGCTCGATCGCCGCGCGGGCTTCCGCTCGCTCATGGGGCGGCTCCCCTTCCCGATCGCCGGCCGCGCTGAGGTGCGCAAGGTGTCGCGCCGCGGCGCCGGCGGCCCCGGCGTCGAGCTCACCGCGCTGGACGGCGCGCCGGTCCGCAGCGTGGCGGCGGGGCGGGTGGCCTTCGCCGACACGTACGCGGATTACGGGCTCACCGTGATCGTCGATCACGGCGAGCGGCTCTACTCGGTGTACGCGAACCTCGGCGCCGCGGACGTGCGCGCCGGCGATCAGCTCGCGGGCGGGGCGCGGGTGGGCACGGTCGCGAGCGGACCAGGTGGCGCGAAGCTCTACTTCGAGCTGAGGCGCGGCGCCGAGGTGATCGACCCGGGTCCCTGGTTCGGGATGTAGCGGCGCGGGCCCGCAGGGCTCCTCGCCCGCCGCCGCGAGGCGAGCCCGCGCGACGCGCGAAGTGTGCTAAGGCGGCCGCGTGAATCGCCCTGACGGCCGCGCCCTCGATGTCCACCGCCCCGTGGAGATGATCCTCGGGTTCCACCGCAATGCAGAGGGATCCGTCCTCTACCGCGCCGGGAGGACGGTCGTGCTCTGCACGGCGTCGGTCGAGCCCACGGTGCCCGCCTGGATGATGGGCAAGGGCGCGGGCTGGCTCACGGCCGAGTACCAGATGCACCCGCGATCGAGCCCGGCCCGCAGGGAGCCGCGCGACGGGCGGGGCAAGGCCCCGAGCGGGCGCACGCAGGAGATCCAGCGGCTCATCGGCCGCGCGCTCCGGGCGGCGATCGATCTCAAGCAGCTCGGCGAGCAGACGATCGCGATCGACTGCGATGTCCTCGAGGCGGACGGGGGCACGCGGACCGCGTCGATCACCGCCGGGTTCGTGGCGCTCGCGCTGGCGCTCGACCGGATGCGCGCGGCCGGGTCGCTCGAGGCGCCGGTGCTCCGCGATCAGGTGGCGGCGATCAGCGTGGGCCACCTCCCGGGCGGGCTCGCGCTCGACCTCGTCTACACCGAGGACAGCTCGGCGCGCGTCGACATGAACGTCGTGGCGACGGCGGTCGGCTCGATCGTCGAGGTCCAGGCGACGGCCGAGGACGAGGCCATCCCCCGGGCGGAGCTCGATCGCATGACCGACCTCGCGCTCGCGGGCGTGGCGTCGCTCGCGAGCGCGCAGCACCGGGCGCTGTCGAGCGCCGGCGTCGAGCTCTCCGCCCTGTTCCAGACGGATCGCTGGAGAGTCGCGTGAGCCGGGAGCCGCTGCGCCTGCTCGCCGCGACGTCGAACCGAGGAAAGCTCGTGGAGCTGCGCTCGCTGCTCTCCGACCTCCCGATCGAGGTGCTCTCGCTCGCCGAGGTGCTCCCGGGCGCACCGCCGGTGGTCGAGGACGGCGCGACGTTCCTGGACAACGCGCTCCTCAAGGTGCGCGCCGGGGCGCACCGGTCGGCGATGGTGACGCTCGCCGAGGACTCGGGGCTCGAGGTGGACGCGCTCGGCGGCCGGCCTGGCGTCCGGTCCGCCCGCTTCGCGAGGGAAGGCGCGACCGACGCGGAGAACAACGAGGCGCTGCTCGCGGCGCTCGCGGACGTCGCGGACGACCGGCGCCAGGCGCGCTTCCGCTGCGTGATGGTGCTGCTCGATCCGCGGTCCGAGGCGCAGCCCATCGTGACCGAAGGGCGCTGCGAGGGGCGGATCGGCAGGCAACCCAGGGGCGCGGGCGGCTTCGGATACGATCCGCTGTTCGTCGTGGAGGACTACGGACGGACGATGGCCGAGCTCGACGAGGCCGAGAAGAACCTCGTGAGCCACCGCGGCAAGGCCGCACGGGCGATGCGCTCCTCGCTCGAGGCGCTGGTCGCGCGACGGTAAGCGACGGTAGGACGACAGGCGCGGCGACGCCGGACGGCGGTTGACCCCGTCCGGGACCGCTTGTAATCGCGACCGGAGGCACCCAAGTACTGCCCGGTGATCGGATCCCCTGATGAAGCAGGACTGGAAGGCCGTCGGAAGCTACGGGACCGTCGGTCTCGAGGTGGTGCTGTGCATGCTGGTCGGCCTGTTCATCGGCCGCTGGCTCGACGGGAAGCTCGGGACCGATCCGTACCTCTCGGTGCTCTGGTTCTTCTTCGGGATCGGCGCCGCCGGCAAGGCGGTCTTCCGGGCGTGGAAGGAAATGCAGGCCGTGGCCGAGCGCGAGGAGCGCGAGCAGGGGAACCCTGCGCCGAGGTTCGACGACCGGAAGACACGGCAGGACGAGCGCGCTCCGGACGACGACCGCCGGACAGGCTCGAGCGACGACGTCCGCGATCCCGACGGGCTGCAGGACGCGAAGGGGAACGATGAGCGCTGAGCGAAGGCCCGGTACGCCCGGGGGCGACCCGCCCCACGAGGAGCCCGACGCGGAGGAGCGGCCCGGCGTCGGGGACGCCACGATGCGGTCTGTGCTCCGCTGGGTCGCCGGCACGGCCGCGGTCCTGTCCGTGGCCGCGCTGCTCGCGTACGGCGTGCGCGCGGCGCTCGGCGTGTGCATCGGAGGCGCCATCGCGACGGCGAACCTGTACGTCTTCGCGCGCATCGTCGACGCGTTCCTCTCGCGCCGGGGCCACACGGTGTCGTGGACGCTGATCGCGATGATCAAGCTCACCGGCCTGATGGGCGGCGTGTGGCTCATCCTGAAGAGCGAGATGGTCTCGGGCGTCGCCTTGATGGTCGGCTACGCCTCGCTCGTCGTCGGCATCAGCCTGGGGACGCTGTTCGGACCGAAGCCCCCGGAGGACAGAAGCCCGCCGGGCGCTCACGGCTGAGCTCCCGCCGGAACCGGCGCCGCCGAGGGCGACCCGCGCCGCGTGACGAGACTTGGCGCGCTGCAGGGTGCCCACCGTAAACGAGTTGTGGTAGAGGCGAGGCCCCTCGCCCGAGGGCGAATTCCCACAAGGCTCGCCAGCGCTCGCGGCCGTACCGGCACAGCCGCGCGGCTGCCGGCGCGGCGCATCGACGACGAAAGCCATGCCTGAGCACACAGGGTTCCTCACGTACCTCCTGGCGCAGCTCCCCGGACTCCGGGAGAACGCTCGCAACATCGGCAAGACGTTCATCGGTCACCACGCGGTGGACTACCGCGGGACCGAGCCGATCTTCATGAGCCTGCTGATCATGGTGCTGTTCGTGCTCCTCGCCAGCGAGGTCCGCGGCCAGTACCGGCGCCTGAACGAGTCGGTGATCCCGGAGGACAAGCTCACGCTGCGCACGTTCTTCGAGGCGTTCTTCGGCTACTTCTACGGGATGGCCCGGGACGTGATGGGGCCCGCGAACGCGAAGCGGTACTTCCCGCTCATCGGGGGCTCGGCCGCGTTCATCTTCTTCTCGAACGCGTCGGCGCTCATCCCGGGAGTGAACCCGCCGACCTCGAACCTGAACATCACGATCGGGTGCGCGGTCGTGGTGTTCGTCCTGTTCAATTACTACGGGCTGAAGGAGAACGGCTGGAGCTACCTCGCTCACCTCGCCGGGCCGAAGTGGTACCTGGCGCCGCTCATCTTCCCCATCGAGGTCATCTCCACCTGCGTCCGCCCGGTCACGCTCTCGATCCGGCTCATGCTCAACATCGGCGTCGATCACCTCGTGGCGAGCATCTTCCTCGGGCTCGTCGCGCTGTTCGTCCCGGTGCCCCTGATGTTCCTGGCGATCATCGTCATCGTCGTGCAGACGCTGGTGTTCTGCCTGCTGAGCTGCATCTACATCGGGCTCGCGACCGAGAAGGCAGACCACCACTGACCGCTTCGCCTGACCGCCTGGTCAGCCGCCCACCGGCGCCGCGGAGAATGGCGCTGGAGGTGAAGAGAAGGCTAGCCAGCCCTCGAAAATCGGATTAGAGGGGCCCCGCTGTCGATGGGTTGCCCCACGAGGTGGTGGTTCGCGGAAGCGCGGCCCCTACCGAGCAGTAGCAGAGGTCCCTGGAGCGATCCCCGGATCTCGATGGGGGACCGCCCCGCGGCCCCCGACCCACGCAGATGTTTCGCATGCAGCCCCGCGGGCTGTGTGGCTTGAAAGGAGCAGATTCGGATGTCGCTGAAGAGCAAGCTGTCGCTGTCCGCCGTTGTCGGCACTGCGCTGGTACTGGTTCCCGCTATGGCGCTGGCGCAGGATGGCGCGGCGTCGAACAAGTACGACGCGAACTCGTGGCTCGCCGTCGCTGCCGGATTCGCGATCGGCATCGCTGCCCTCGGCGGCACCATGGGCCAGGGGCGCGCCGCAGCCGCCGCCCTGGAGGGCATCTCCCGGAACCCGGGCGCCGCTGCCCGGATCCAGACCCCGATGATCCTCGGCCTGGCGCTCATCGAGTCGCTCGTGCTCCTCTCCTGGGTCATCGCGTTCTTCCTCCAGGGCAAGATCGCCCCCTGAGCCAGCGCTCGCCGCGCCCATCGGGCCCGGCTCCGCTGCTCCTTCCCGCCCCCCTCACAGCTACCCCGACGGGCCTCGCGCCTGCCGCTACCTCACGCGCACGACGGTGCCCGGCTCGTGCGCCGTGGGGAGGACGGCCGTCCAGCCGGCGGGGAGCCGGGGCGACGTCCACCAGAACAGCCGCTGCGCATCGAGCGGAGCCAGGTTCACGCAGCCGTGGCTCCGCACCTGGCCGAACGAGCGATGCCAGAACGCGCCGTGGAGCCCGATCCCCTTCGAGAAGTACTGGACGTAGGGGACGTCCTCGATCCGGTAGTACCGCTCGGCGGCCTCGTCCTCGAGGTTGTCCATGTCCGAGGTGAGCAGCTTGGCCCAGATCCGGAAGGTGCCGGCGGGCGTCGCGCGCTGCGACCCGGGCGCGCCCTTGCCGGTCGAGACCAGCGTCGCGAACACGGGGCGACGCCCCTCGTAGGCGACGAGCGTCTGCGTCGAGCGCTCGACGTCGATCCAGCGCTCACCCGCCTCGACGTCGATCTCGGGCGGCGGCGCCGCCGACGGGCGCCGGAGATCGCGGGTCGAGATCCACGCCGCGACGTCGCCCTCGGCGATCCGCGCGAGCTTCCCCGAGGCGCCCTGCGCCTCCTCCAGATAGGGGACCACCTCGAACCGCGCCTTGCTCTCCTCGGTCCGCGTGAAGCCCGCCCCCGTCCGCGTGTAGAGCGGAGCCCGCTCCGACACGACCCACGCGGTCGCGATCTCGGCGGCGCCCGGCGCGACGTCCACCCCGTGGAACGCGAACGCGCGCACCGGACCGAGATCTCGCATCGGCAACCAGAAGCCGCTGTTCGTGCGGCCGTACCGGGCGCCTCCCTCGATCCGCTCCTCGACGATCGCCACCGCGAAGCCGGGCTCGAGCTGCGCGTCCGGCGCGTCGATGTCGGCCGCCTCGGCCCGCCGATAGCCGAAGGTCCCGTCGGGGCCGACGAAGTAGTAGCGGTACGGGAGCCCATCCGGCATCTCGCGCCACGTCCGCACCAGCGGGCTGATCGGAGCCGCGGCGGAGAGCTCGACGGCGTCGTCACAGACCCAGGCCGCGGCGCCCACCTCGAGCCAGCGCCCGAGGCACCCGCCGGCGCGCCTGGCCGCAAAGATGGGCAGCTGCACGTTGCGATCGACGGAGCCGCGCCGGCGCGCGCCCTCGCCGGGGGCGTCGAACAGCGGCTGGTCGCGCTTGAGCACCCGCGCGCTCCTGACCGACGCCGGCAGCGGGGCGTCGCCCGCCGAGACCCACGGCGGCAGCTGCGAAGCGAGGACCGCTCCGCCCCAGATCGCCACGCCGAGGCCGACCACCGCGGCGCCGCCGCGCAGCGCGCCCCGGCGCGCTCGTCGCAGCGCGCCCCGGCGCCGTTCCTGCGGGCCGAGCTCGGCGCCTCCACGCTTGGTCATCCTGCAGCGGGATCCTAAGCCCTCGCCTGCGCTCCAGCCAAACTCCCGCCTGCGCGCCTGCGGTCGGCGGGCTCAGCGGTAGGAGAAGCGCACTTCGTGATCGCAGATCCGGAAGAGATCGCCCTCGACGATGGCCTTCCGGGCGATGCGCTGGCCGTTGTACTCGACGCCGTTCGTCGAGCCCATGTCGACCATGTAGTACTGGCCGTTCAGGAACTCGACCATGGCGTGCTGGCGCGACACGTTCGGGTCCTTGATCGTCAGATCGCTCGACTGCTTGCCGCGCCCGATGATGAACCGATCCTTGTTCACCACGAACCGCTGCCCCGCGTAGAACGCGGCGAGCGTCGGGCCGACGGGGACCTGATTCGGCATCCCCATGGCCATCGGCGGCGGACCCGGCACGCTGCTGGATGCCTGCGGCGGAGCGATGTACGGCGGCGGCGACAGGGGGGGCGCGAGCGGCGGCGCCACCGGCGGTCCCATCGGCGAGGCGTAGCCGGCGGCGTTGCTCAGCGGCGGAGGCGGCGGGGGCCCCGAGCGGCTCGCCGCGGCGCCCGGGAGGCTCTGGCGGCCGCCGGGGTTCGTGACCTGCGACGGGAGCGGCGGCGGCGCGCCGAGGCGCGTCACGCTGGTCGGCGGAGGCGGCGGGCCGCCGACGCGACCCGGGACGGGCGGCGGCACGGGCAGGCTGGGCCGCTTGCCGCCCGCGTTGCTGCTGCCGGGGGGCGGCGGGGGCGGCGGCGGCGCGCCCGCACGGACCTGCCCCGGAGGCGGTGGAGGGGGCGTGATCGCCGGGACCGGCGTCGGCCCTGGCCCGACGGGCGTCACGCCGTACGGCGACGGCGCGCCATACGCAGGCGCCCCGGCCGAAGCGCCGTAGGGCATCCCCGCTGCGGGCTGCTGCTGCAAGCCTCCCAGCGGCGGCGCCGAGCCGGACGTCGCCAGCCCGGGCGGCTGGGGCGTCGCGAGGGGAGGTGGCGCGCTGGCCTGATGAGCGTGCGGGACCGCCATGTGCCCGGAGGGGGGCACCGCGTCGCCCCTGGCGGGCGGCGGGAACGGCGTGCGCGGGCTGTAGCTTCGCTGCCGCGCGTACTGCTTCATCGACTCATTGATGAGGTAGTCGATGGAGCACTCGAGCTCGCGCGCCATCTGCTCGAACGTCTCCCAAAGGACATCGCGACACTGGAACGTCCGTGCGCTTTTCTTGTTCGGATCCGCGCTCATCTCTACCCAACGATAATGGAGGATGAATTGCGCTGGGAAGCCTCCTCCCGGCCTCTTCCCTGCAAGCAACTGACGGCTCTGGGCCGCGCGTGCCGCGCGCGGCGGACGAAGAAGCGCGTCACTTCTTCTCGCCCTTCTCGAGCTCCGGCTTCCTGTCCTGCATGGCCGGCTCGATGCAGTACTGAACGAACTCGCCGACGGTCTTCACGTCCCTGAGCTCGCGCTCGGTCGATCCCTCTTTCTGCACCTCGCACGCCCACTTGCAGTCCGGGTCGGCCTCGCAGACCGGCACGCGCGTCGTGTCGCCCTCGAGCGGCTTGACCGCCGGGAGATCGGCCGCCGTGCCGAAGGTGAAGTAGTAGGCGATCGCGCTCGTCCGCGCCGCCGCGGGGCCCGCGGCGAAGTGCTTCTTCAGCGCCTCGACGGGCGAGCCCTCCTTCAGGTCGCCGAGCGCCGCGCCGTACGTGAGCGCCTCCGGCATGGCGAACCCCTTGCTGTCCTTGCTGTCGGGGAGCCTGCTCATGAACTCGTCGATGTGCTTCACCGTCGACATCTTCAGGATGGTCGCGGCGGCGGCGCGGCGGATCTTCCACTTGTCGGTCTTGAAGAGGCCGTAGAGCTTCTCGACGACGAGCTCACGCGGCATCTCGCCGACGCGACGGAAGGCCTGGTCGAGCACCGCGTCGGGCGCGTCCGCGGTCGCGATCTCGAGGATGCGCTGGATGTCGCTCGGGTTGTTGCGATCGAGCCGGCCTTCGAGCGCGGCGAGCGCGGCCTGGCGGCGCTTCTCCGGCTGATCCTTGTTCGCCGCGAACCCGAGGAGGAAGTCCACCGACGGCCTGCCGCCGAGCTTCTTCATCGACCCGAAGACCCGGAACAGCTCCTCCTCCTGGTACTGCGCGAGCTGCGCCTCGAACTGCTTCTCGGTCGGGTCGAGCTTCGACGCGGCGTTCGCCGCCTGGAGCTCGGGCTTCTTGACGGTGGTCCACTCGCTGGAGGTGACGAACCTGGCGATGGCGACCAGGTTCGCGGAGGCGGCCTCCTTCGTCGGCGGGTCGCCGTACTCGGCCACGAGCGACGCGAGCTGGTCGAGCCGCTTCGCCTCGCGGGTCATCAGCTTCGGCAGGCCGGACACCGCGGCGGGGCCGATGAAGCGCAGGAGCTGCTCCATCCCGTAGGCCTGCGAGCGGTCCTCGAGCCGGTGCTCGAAGTCCGCCATCGCCCAGTCGATGAGCGCGGCCTTGAGCCCCTCCTTCAGCCCCTCGTCCGCGATGATCACGGTCCGATCCGACGTGAGCATCGCGTACGCCGTGTCCTTGTAAGGGAAGGACGTGTCCTGCTGGAGCGGCTGCCCTGGCTGCGCGACGGGCGGCGGCTTCCTGAGCTCGGCGATGATCGACGGCACGAGCGCCGCCACGATGGATTGCCGGGCCTCCGGCGCCATGGTCGCGAGGGTCTCGACCATGATGCCGATGCCCACGCGCCGGCCCTGCCGCGGCTTCATGCGGATGAGCGACGTGGCCGCCTCGACGCGGAGCGAGCTGTCGTACTTATCGTGAAACAGCACCGCCCTGAGCTTGTCCGGGCCGTGCGCCGTGGTCTCCCACCGGTGGATGTCGTCCTCGTTGACGCGGCACCCGCTCGTCGCGAGCCCTGCGCCCGCGGTCGCGAGGCACAGCAAAAGAAGGCCCGCAGCGCCGACGCGCCGCCCTGCTCGTTCGACAGTTTCCATGCACGTCCCAGGAGGGTCGGGATGGTACCGCCCGCAGCGCTCTGTTTGAAAGAATTTCAAGGCCGGGATAGAGAGGAGCCTTTTCAAAGTCTGCGCGAAATCTGGCCAGAACTCCAGCGCGCCGACGGTCTGCGATCCCTCCCGGCCTCCCTCCCCTGGCCTACGCTGCCTGGAAGCGCCTGCTTCGCCCTCCCCGGCGAGCTCAAGCCCACGCGACGCATGGCAGCGACCAGACCGCCTCGCCCCTTCATTGTCCGTCCTCCTCTTCCGGTTCCGGTCTCTTCCACTTCTTGCAGCCCTCCCATACTTCTTGCCCCCGGAGCGGAGTACGCATATGTGAGCAAGGTAGGTACAGGTAGGTATGCACGTCCCCTTGTTCGCTCCTCGCCGTGCCCAGCCCGCCGCCGGCCTTGGCGAGCCCTTGCGGTCCGGGGCGCGCGGCGCCGCGCGGACCAGCCCAGCAGGGATCGCGGGTCCTGCTGCGCCGCCGGGCCATGGCTACGCCCGGGATGCGGCGGCGCTGGTTCTTCTTGTGTCGGCCCTGTACAGCGCGCTGGCGCTCGCCTCCTTCCGCGCGGATCCGATGCGGCCGGAGGTCGCGGGCGACGACTGGGTGGGTCCCGTCGGCGCCGCGCTCGCGGGGACGTCGATCGAGGCGATCGGCGTCATCGCGTGGTTCGTCCCGCTCGAGCTCGCGCTGCTCGCGATGCCGCTCCTGGGGGCGAAGCGCTCGATCGCCAGCCTGTTCCGGCTGAGCGGCGACATCGTGGTGGTCATCGTGCTCGCGGCGCTCGCGCACGTCGCGTTCCCGCGCGCGGTCGCGTTCGGCGCGATGCCGCTCGGCGGGGCCGTGGGCGAGCTGTTCGGGGAGGTGCTGCGCGCGCTCTTCTCGAACATCGGGTCCTACATCATCGGGCTCACCATCGTCGCGCTCATCCTGATGGGCCGCGCGACGTTCTCGTTCATCGAGCTCGCGCACCGGGCCGAGCAGCTCGCGATCGCCGTCGCGATGCGCGTCGCCGGCTGGGCGCGCGCGCTCTTCGGGGCATGGGCCGCGGCGCGCGACCTGGAGCGGCAGACCGAGGTCAAGACGCAGAGCGCGCCCCCGATCATCGCGCGCAACTCGAGCCCCGACGCGATCATCGCCGCGCTGGCCGACGACGCCGACGAGCGGCCGTCCGATCCCTCCGCCAGGGCAACGCCCGTCGAGCCGGCGCCCGTCGAGGCGCCGGCGCTCGATCTCTGGAAGAGCGCCCCGTTCGACGCCTCCCCCGAGGAGCCGGCCGCCCCGGCGAAGCCGCGGCGCGGGCGGAAGGCGCAGGCCAGGGAGCCGCGCGAAGCGGCGCAGCAGGGCGCCGAGCCGCGCGGGGCAGAGCCGCGCGACGCCGAGCCGCGCGAGGTGGCGATCCACGGCGGTGAGGCGCACGAGCTGGTGATCCACGGCGCCGAGCCCCGCGAGCTGGTGATCCACGGCGGTGAGGCGCACGAGGTGGTGACCCACGGCGCCGAGCCCCGCGAGGCGGCGCCGCGGGACGACGAGCCGCGCGAGGCGGCGTCGCGCGGCGCCGAGCCGCGAGGCCGGGCGCAGCGCGTTGCCGAGCCGCGCGAGGGAACGCAGCGCCGAGCAGCACGGCGTCGCGCCGCATCTCCCGCGGCGCCGCGCGGCGCCGCCGCCGAGGAGGACGGCGATGAGCCGTCGTTCGGGGGCGAGGCGCACATCGACGAGGAGCAGGGCGACCTCGACGAGGAGCAGGGCGAGGTCGACGAGAATCAGGGCGACCTCGACGAGAATCAGGGCGAGGTCGACGAGAATCAGGGCGACCTCGACGAGGACGAGCCCGTGGCGCTCGCGGCGCTCGATCCGGGCGACGACGAGATGGTGACCGCTCTCGGGGAACCGGAGGACGTCGACGTGCCGACACCGTCGCCCATCCTGCCCGTGCGTCACCGGCGCGAGCTGCCCGCGCGCGAGCACAACGCCGCGGTGGCTCACCGCGAGCTGCCCGCGCGCGAGCAGAACGCCGCGGTGGCTCGTCGCGAGCCGCCGATGCGCGAGCTGCCCGCACGCGAGCAGGACGCCGCGGTGGGTCACCGCGAGCTGCCCGCGCGCGAGCAGGACGCCGCGGTGACTCATCGCGAGCTGCCCGCGCGCGAGCCGGACGCCGCGGTGGCCCACCGCGAGCCGCCGCCCGCCATCGGCTCGGAGCGGGCTCGCGCGGTCGCGCCGCGCGACCCGACCATCGTCGATACGAGCCGCGCGCTCGTCAGCGAGAAGCCGGCCGTGGTGAAGGTCGTCCCGGCGACCGGGGCAGGCTTCCGCCTGCCGATGACGGACATGCTCGAGGCAGCCGCGGGCGGGCGCCTCCAGCTCGACGCGGATCAGCTGAAGGCGACCGCGCAGCTCCTCGAGAAGACGCTCGCCGACTACGGCGTCAGCGGGAAGGTCGAGGAGATCCACCCGGGGCCGACCGTGACGACGTTCGAGGTCTCCCCCGCCGCCGGCACCAAGGTGTCGAAGGTCGCGGGGCTCGCGGACGACCTCGCGCTCGGCCTCTCGCGCAAGGTCCGCATCGTCGCCCCCATCCCCGGCAAGAACCGCATCGGCTTCGAGATCCCGAACGAGCACCGCCTGCCCGTCAACCTGCGCGAGCTCGTCGAGGATCGCCGCTTCGTCGAGATGAAGGCGCCGCTGCCGTGCGTGCTCGGCCGCGACATCATCGGGACGCCTTACTTCGCCGACCTCGCGTCGATGCCGCACGTCATCGTCGCGGGCGCCACCGGCGCGGGCAAGAGCGTGGGCCTCAACGTGATGCTGGTGAGCCTGCTCTTCCGCAAGACGCCGGAGGAGCTCAGGCTCCTGATGATCGATCCCAAGGTCGTCGAGCTCGCGCCCTTCGATCGCATCCCGCACCTGCTCCTGCCGGTCGTGACGGACATGAAGCAGGCGGCGAACGCGCTCAAGTGGGCCGTCGACGAGATGGAGCGCCGGTACCAGCTCTTCGCGAACGCGGGGACGAAGAACATCACGACCTACAACGCCTGGGTCGAGCGCGTGCAGCGCGGCGAGGCGCGCCCGCCGAAGCCCCCGGCCAAGGTGAGCGCCGTGGGCGCCGACGGGCTCGAGGTGGAGATCGACGCGGCGAAGGACGGATCGGACGCGGCGCTGCCGGAGAAGATCCCCTTCATCGTGATCGTGGTCGACGAGTTCGCCGACCTCATGATGCAGCAAGGCAAGGACGTGGAGGCGAGCGTGGCCCGGCTCGCGCAGAAGGCGCGCGCCGCCGGCATGCACGTGATCCTCGCGACGCAGCGGCCGAGCGTCGACGTGATCACCGGCATGATCAAGGCGAACTTCCCCACGCGCATCGCCTTCCGCGTCGCGCAGAAGGTGGATAGCCGGACGATCCTCGACGAGCAGGGCGCGGAGCACCTGCTCGGCCGCGGCGACATGCTGATCAAGATGAACGGCTCGAACGATACGCGCCGCGTCCAGTGCCCGTTCTGCTCGGAGGAGGAGGTCCAGAAGATCACCGACTTCCTCCGGCTCCAGGGCGAGCCCGTCTACGACGAGGCGATCCTCCGGCCCCGAGACGACGAGGGCGAGGAGCCCGACACGTCCGACGCGGAGACCGATCCGATGTACGACGCCGCGGTTCGCATCGTGGCCGACACCCGGCGCTGCTCGACCTCATGGCTGCAGCGCAAGCTCGGCGTCGGCTACAACCGCGCGGCCAAGCTGGTCGAGGCAATGGAGAAGCGCGGGCTCGTCGGGCCCGCGAACGGCGCCAAGGATCGCGAGGTGCTGATCGCGCCGATTTGACCCCATGTGATTTATCTTGACGCCACTGCACAACGGGTATTGGCACGCGGCCGACCCGGGCAAGCGGGACAGACGAGATGTCGAGGAGCACACAGCGTCGAGGTGCCCGCCGACGGGGCTGCGCGCCGGCATGGCGGTTCTTTTGACTTTCCCGTTCGAATGCTTCATGGAGCACCCAGGATGGCGCCCGAGGAAACGCGCACGCGTCTGATTGCCCAGATCGCGAGCCTCCTGAACGACGGGACGATGCCCGCAGACGCCCGCGCAGCGGGGCTGACGCTCATCGGCTGGCTCGCGAGACGCATGCCCGGAGAGGCCGCATCGCGGGATGGTGTCGAGGAGATGTGCCGTCGGGCGGCGGTCCTGGGCTGCCGGCCGCGGCGCATCGGCGGACGGCGCTCCACCTGACCCGGCGTCATTGCACAGGCCGCGGACGCGCCAGCGCGTGCCCCGTGCTCAACCAGGATCGGCCAGGCCCCCTGGCCGAGCGCTCTGCGGACGCTCGCGGCGCTCGCTCCTTATACGTCGGGCTGCGTCGAATTCACGTCGGAGCGTCGCCCCGGACCTGCGTTCGCCTCGCGAATGTGGGCCAGCACCGGGTTCTGACGGGCACCTGATGGGCAACGACGGCGAGGCGAGCGCTAAAAGCGACATCCGTACCGTAATTTGTACGTGCCGTAGCGAGCGCGGCTAAGCTCCTGGGTGGCGCGGCTTTCCGCGCCGCGGGGCTCGCGCGACGCCCGATCCGGGACGTCGGCTCGCTCGGTACCATGGGGTAAACGGCCGCAGTGGGGCCTGTGATAGGTGGTGTTGCTCATGGCGAACCGCGTGGTCGCCCTCCCCGAACCGCACCCGAATGACGATGAAGATGTCGTGTGGGGGATCTCCACGGCCAGCGCGCTGTGGGCGCGCGGCGAGCGGCGCGACGCTATCGTGTGGCTGCGACGCGCGGCCGACGCCGCCGGGGCAGCCGGGCAGCCGTTCCGCGCCTCGGAGCTCGGGCTGTGCGTGACGGCGCTCGAGGAGGTGATGGCCTCGGAGGTCGGGCAGCCGAGCGATCCCGATCTCCTGGAGACCATCGACAGCGAAGGCGACAAGCCGCCCCCGTCCTCTGACGAGGCGCCGCCGTCGGACGAGCAGACCTGGCGCCGCCGCATGTCGCTCACGCAGGAGCTGCGCGCCTCGATGCCCTCGATCGAGATCGACATGTTCGAACCGCTCTCGCAGCCGGAGCTGGCGGCCGAAGCAGAGCGACTGACGGCATCATCCCGGCCGTCGCCGCCGCTCCGCCCGGATGCAGAGGGCGGACCAGGCGCCGGAGCACGACCGATCGCGCCGTTTTCCCCCGCGCCGCCCGCTCAGCAGCCGCCGCCCTTCGCCCCGGCGGCTCCGCCCGTCTCGCGCTCGCAGCCGCCGCCCTTCGCGCCGGCGGCTCCGCCCGTCTCGCGCTCGCAGCCGCCGCCCTTCGCGCCGGCGGCTCCGCCCGTCTCGCGCTCGCAGCCGCCGCCCTTCGCGCCGGCGGCTCCGCCCGTCTCGCGCTCGCAGCCGCCCCCCGCCGCGTACCCGCAGCGGCTCGACCCACCGCACGCGGCGCCGCCGGCGCCGCCGACGGCACCCTCGGCACCACCGACGGCCGCGCCCAACGTCCAGGCCGGGGCGATGTACCGGAGTCAGCCGCCGCCGGCGGCTCCGCTGCCTGCCCCCATGGCGAGCGCCATTCCGCCGCTGCCTCCCGCGCCGGGGGTTCCGTCGTTCCGGCAGCAGCTCACCACGGACCCGCTTCTGGTGACGGCGCCGGCGAAGACACAGAGCGCGCAACCGCCCGCCCCGATACCACCGCCGGCCATTCCGCGGGGAGCATCGCGGCGGCCGTCTTCGATTCCCCCTCGGCCTGCCTCCGTGCCCACACCGCAGGAGCCGCAGTCTGCCCTGCCTCCGTCGCCGGAGCGCGGCCGCTCCGACCCCGCGATGAGCCCCCTGCAGCCCCCGCGTCCCGCCGGGGTACGCTCCATGAGCGAGCCACCGCCCCCGGCACCGCGACCTCCGTCAGCGCTTCCGGCGGTACCTCCACCTGCTCCACCGCTGCCGAGCCTCATCGCGGAGCCGCGACCGCCGCCAGCGCCGGGAGGCGTCGCGCCCGCGTCGCGCCCGCCGTCGTTCAGACCTCCGCCAGCGCCGCATCCGGCGTCCCTCGGACTTCCGCCACCGCCGCACCCGCCGTCGTTCGGGTCTCCACCCGCGTCGCACCCGCCGTCGTTCGGGCCTCCACCAGCGCCGCATCCGCCGTCGTTCGGGCCTCCGCCAGCGCCGCACCCGCCGTCGTTCGGGTCTCCGCCCGCGTCGCACCCGCCGCCTTTTGCGCCCCCGCGCCCGCAGCCTGCGGCAGCACCGCATCCGCCGTCTTTTCAACCTCCGCGCCCGCAACCTCCGCCTCCGTCCGCCGTGCCGGCGCCCGCTGTACCGTCAGCTGGCGTGCTTGCACCCCCGCAGGTGCTGCCCCCGCCGGTGTCGCCGCCGTCTTTCGCGCCGCCGCAGCCGCCGATCAGCACGCCGCCACACCCGCAGGCTCTGCCTCCCCCGACGCCGCCGCCGCCCACGCTGGCCTCCGCCATACCGCCGCCCGGCGCGCTGCCGCCGCCCGGCGCGCTGCCGCCGCCCGCCGCACCTCCGGCGCCAGCCACGCGTCCACCGTCGCTCTCGGCCACCACCACGCCGCATCCGGCGCCCCTCGCGCCTCCGCCTCTCACGCCTCCGCCCCCCGCGACGCCGCCGCTGGCGTCGTCGATGGCGGTCGCGCCGCCTGCTGCGCCTCCCGATGCGCCCTCGGGGGTCGCCACGCTACCGCCATCACCTGCTGTGCCGCCGCTCGCCGCGCCGTCGCCGGCGTCCGTCCCGCCGGCCGCAGCGCCCGCCGCGCCATCGTCGCCGGTATCCGCCGCACCTCTGGCCGCAGCGGCTTCGCTCCCGACATCGGCGTCGCACCAGGCCCCGAGCCCGCCGGCCCCCGCCGACGAGCACGCGCCCAGCGACGACGACATCGGCGAGATCGTCGTGGAGGCTCAGGCCCCGACGCCCACCCCGGCCCGCACAGGCACGGCCGCGCCCGCACAGGGAGCGATCAGCTCCAAACGCAGGCCGCGCGAACCGATCCTCGACCCCTGGTCCGAGGACGCGGAGCCAGCCGCGCCGCCGCGGCCTCCCCAGGAGATCATCACGTCGAACGGCGACACGTACCTCGTCGCCCGCAGGCATCCCTCGACGCCACAGCCGGGCGACGAAGAGGAAGACGAGGTCATCACCTCGGCAGCGCCGCTCGATCTGACGCTCAAGCGGAAGCCGATCTCCGCGCGACCTCCGGCGCCCCCGACGCCCGCGGCGGCGCGCACCCGCCCGGCGGCGCCCACCGGAAACGAACCCCCAGGACACCTCGGGGCCTCGGCCGACAGCGTTCCCGCAAAGGGCACCGCAAATTCCGCGAGCGACGGCGCAAAGCTCGAGCCCCCTGCGAGCACAGACGCGTCGCCCGCGGAGTCGACGATCGAGGGGACGGTCGTCATCGAGCTCTCCGACAGCGACCTCGAAGCGCCGATGTCATCCCGGCTCGCCAGCCTTCCGCCTCCGCCACAGGCAGCGGAGCCGGAGGACGACCTGCAGACGACCGCCACCCCGTCCCGCACCGAGCCCGCGTCCAGCAGCGCCGAGGTCCAGGCGCCGCGCCCGCGCGCGCTCGATGAAGCCTCGGGCGAGCCCGCGCCGGAACCCGTGGAAGAGCTGCTCGACGACGCGGACCTCGCGCTCGACGAGGAGCCCCCGGCCCAGGCGCCCACCGCCGCGCCGCGGCCTGCGTCCGCCGCCGACGCCCGCGCGCCGGCCTCGGTCGACGCCCTCCCCGATCTCGCCGAGGCGCCGCTCATCGATGTGCCCGCGGTCGAGCGGCGGCGGTCGGCCGCAGGCGAGAGCGCCGACCTCGCCGCGATGGCGCTCGACGCGCCGCCCAGCGCGCCGCCGGAGACGGAGGCGATCGCGGCCCTCGACCTCGCCCCGGAGCTCGCGTCGGATCTGCCGCGGCCCGGCGCGGCCAGCGCCGCGCCAGCCGCCGCCGGGGCCCTCACCGGCCGCGACCTGGAGCAGATCGAGGCGTTCGCGGACCTGCCCGAGGAGATGCACGACGAGCTCGCGCTCGCAGCGCGCGTGGAAGACCTCTCGTCCGACGAGGAGCTCGCCGTCGACGGGGCGGCGCTGGTCCTGCGCGGGGACGCCGCCGTGTGCGCGAACATCGTCGATATCCCCGCCGAGCGCGCCGCGACGAGGACGCTCGTGCCGTCCCGAGGGACGCTCGAGGAAGGCGTCCCGCTGCGCGTCGTCGCCGGTGCGGACGGCGCGCGGGTGGCGATCTGGGACCAGGCGACCATCGATCACGCGCTCCGCAGCTGCCCGTGGGTGCTCGACGAGCTGCGCACCGTCGCAGACCGGATCCAGTCGCTCGCAGGCGCCACGATGGGGCCGCTGGGCGAGCTCGAAGACACGCTGCTGCGCCGCGTCCTCGGCCGGCTCCGGCTGCGCGGCCTGGCGCCCGGCGAGCCCTTCATCCATGCCGGTAACCCCATCCCCGGGCTCGTGATCATCGGCGCCGGCGCGCTGGAGCTGGTCGCGGAGCGATCGCAGGCGATCGCCGGCACAGCGAGGCCCGGCGAGCTCCTGTTCGCCTCGGAGCTGCTCGGAGGCCAGCCGGCGCCGTCGATCGCTCGCGCTGCAGGGGGCGGCGCGCTCGTGCTCATCGCCGACCACCCCACGCTGCGCGAGCTGTTCGAGAGCACGCCCGAGCTGCTCTCCATCCTGGCGCAGTCCGTCTCGATGAACGCTCAGCGCGGCTGAGGCGGCGCGCGGAGCGAAAGCCGCGCGGGGCTCGGCTGGCTCCGCGCGTCGGCGAGCGCTGGCGGGATGGCGCGCGGCGCTAGAGCTGGCCGCCCTTCGGCCGCGGCGGCCGCGCCGCCCCCTGCTCCAGCTCGGCGGGATCGATGGGCTCCGCTTCCTCGTTGATCTGCCAGACGAGCTCGCTGTTGCCCTGCGCTCCGGCGAAGCGGAGCCCGAACCACCTCGCGCTCGGCGAGATCGTCGGCTTGCCGTCCGCGGTCGCGCGCGGGAAGCGGATGCGGAACGCCTGGCGCCACACCGTGTTGTACGGGAAGTAGGTCCGCTCGAGCGCGTTCGGCTTGGCGATCGCGACGATCTCCTCGGGCGCCGTCTCGTTCCCGGTGTCGTCGATCAGCCGCACGATCCACGCGCTGTTCGGCGTCGAGAGGTCGTTGTATTTGCGCTCGCCCCCGAAGATCGCGACGAAGAACTGATGGCGCTGGCGCGTCTCCTCGAGCGTCTTCTCGAGCAGCTTCTGCCGCTGCTCGATCGTGAGCCGGTAGTCCTGCGCGTAGCGGACCACGTAGGCCCAGCGGAAGTCCCACGACTCGAACGTCGCGGTGGCGGTGAGGAAGTTGTCGAGCTCGGAGAGCGCGAACAGGTGCTCCGTGCGCGTCCAGCTGCGCAGCACGTTCTCGTAGTCCGTCGCGACGTACTCGCGGGGCCCCTCGTTCAGGCTCACGAGCTGGGTCGAGCAGCCGGCCGAGCCGAGGAGCGCCGCGAGAACCAGACCGCGCCGGAGCCATGCTGCGTTGACCACGCGGCCAGGGTACCGAGCGCCCGCGCTGGATGCACGCACACTCGAAGCCGAGCCCGCGCCTTCGGCGCCGTCGGCCAGAGGCGCGCCCGGCGAGCGCGCCCTCCGCGCTCACGGGGGCGCCCGTGGAGCGCCCGTCGGGAAGGTGAACCCGACGCTGAAGCGCGCGGCGTAGTACGAGGCGACGTCGCCGCGCAGCGGGGTCGTGACCGGCAAGAGCACGCTCAGCGCCGGCTGCACGTTCGACAGGATGAAGCGGACGCTCGGCGAGACCGCGAACGTCGCGCGCCGGTCGTCCGGCAGGTCCTGCGTCAGCTGGTAGACCTCCCACAGCTCCAGCCCCACCCCGACAGGCCGCGCGAGCCGGTAGCCGAAGTAGAACGCCGTGTGCGCCGAGATGTCGGTGCGGCGCTCCCCGGACCGCAGGCCGCGCACGACCAGCGACCAGTCGAGGCCTTGCCTGAGCTGGAAGATGAACGGCCCGGTGATGTGGCGCATGTCGAACCAGGGGCGGAACGTGAGCGTGAGCTCCCGGAAGCGCGTCTCGTCCCACGGCCGCACCACGCGCGCCGTCCGGAGCACCTCGGCCTGGTCGCGCGAGACGTCGCGCGGGACCGGGAGCACGAGGCCGAAGCCTCCGCCGGAGGCGAGCCCGCGCACGCTCGACCAGACGCCGCGCCCGTACAGCTCGGGGCTCCCGAGCAGGATCGACCGCTCGACCCCCGGGACGCTCGCCGCGGCGCTGTCATGCACCGCGCCGACGAACCACTTGCGCGGGACGAGCGGCACCTCCATCTCGCCGTGCGAGTACCAGGCGAAGGCGAGCTTGCCGCCCGCCCGGCTCGCCGCGTCCGGCTCGATCACGGCCGCCGTGTACTCGAAGGTGAAGGTCGGATCGCGCAGCGTGAGCCCGGGGAGCGTCGGAGGCGCGGGGACGTCGAAGACGGCCTCGTCTTCCTCGTCGGACCACGCGCCCGGGCCGGGCGACGCGGCCTCCGCTGCGCCCGCCACGGAGAGCAGGCCGAGCCACGCCGCCGCGCGGGCGAGGCGCCTGAGCGACGCCGGGACCCGCGCGAGCGGCCTCGATGCCACGTGGTGCGCTGGCTCGACGCTACTTCGACCCGAGGCCGAAGTCGTTCGCCGTGACGTAGAGCATCAGCCCGATCAGCATGAACACGCCGACCAGATGGATATGCGCCTCGATGCGGGCGTTCGGCCGGCGCCGCGTGGCGGCCTCGTAGAACAGGAACATCAGCCGGCCGCCGTCCAGCGCCGGGAACGGGATCAGGTTGAAGGCGCCGAGGTAGGCCGAGAGCAGACCGAGGAACTCGAGCCCCTCGGCCCACCCGCGCTTGGCCGCGTGCGCGGTCTCCTCGATCATCCGCTTCGGACCGCCGAGCTCGCCGTCGACCTTGCCCGTGAGGTACTGGCCCAGACCGACGACCAGGCTCTGCACGACCTTCGGCGGCTTCGTCACGGCGAGGACCGCCGCCTCCTTGGCGGTCACCGGCGCCGACTGGACCGGCCCGATGGCCATCACGCCGATCTTGCCCGCGCCGCCCTCGTTCGCCGGCGTGACCTTGGCCTGGACGCGCTCGCCAGCGCGCTCCACGACGACGTCGAGCGGCCGGCCCGGGCTACGGGAGATGATCTCGGCCATCTTTTCCCAGTCCTGGACCGGGGTTCCATCGATCTCGACGATGCGGTCGCCGTCCTTGAGGTTGGCCGCCGCGGCCGGCATGCCGGCGACCACGCCGATGTCGGTCAAGCGGTAGGGCTTGCCGCCCGTCATCAGGCTCGCGAAGAAGAGCACCGACGCGAACAGGTAATTGGCGAGCGGACCGGCGAAGATCGCGGCGATCCGGCCCATCAGGCTCGCGTTCGCGTAGCTGCCCTTGTCCTCGGGATCGACCTCCTCGAGGGGGTTCATCCCCGCGATCTGGACGTACGCCAGGAAGGGGATCATGGCGACCTGGAACACGGTGGGGCCGTGCTTCACCGGGTCGTGGCGGAAGAGCCGCACGCGGACCTTGTCCGCGGCGGTCGTGAACCAGTAGTACCCGTCCTTCGGGACAACCTTGAAGAAGGTGGGGCCGAAGCCGATCGAGAACTTCAAGACGCGCATGCCGTAAGCGCGCGCGGCGAGGAAGTGCCCTCCCTCGTGGACCACCATCAGCAGGGCGAGACCGAGGATGCCTACGAAATACCAGCCGACCATCTCCGGCTAGTCTAACCAGGGCGGGCCCCTTCCGCACGCGCCCGATGTCCGCGCCGTACGCCCGCCCCGGCGAGATGCCGCCCGCGGCGGAGGCCGCGCGCTCCCACCGGCCCTGGTGTGCCGGGAGAGCGCGACAGCAGGGCAGCGCCCGGGGCGGCTCAGCCCGCCAGAGGGCCAGAGCCAACGGGGTGCGGCTCAGCCGACGAAGAACGAGACGCCGACGCTGAAGAAGGGATACCCGATCCGCATCGTGAGCGACATGCTGTCGTTGAAGTGGTAGCGGCCGCCGACCATGCCGACGAAGTCGAACCACACGTCGCGGTAAAATCCGTCGGTCCGGAGGGTAGCGCCGAGATCGGCGAACGCGCTCCACTGATCGTTGAAGAAGAAGTTCCACTGCATGGTGACCGGGCTCCAGATGGTGAAGTCGCGGCGGCAGTACCTGCAGTCGGTGAAATCCAGCCCGAACGAGATGGCGACAGTGTTGTTGAGCTTCGGGATGAACGCGGGATCGGCGAGCTCGATGCTCGCCCTAAAGCCGAGGCCGAACTCGGGGTCGCCGAAGTCGTTGTAGCGCCCGGGCCCGTACCGCCGCAGGCCGTAGTCGCGGTGCAAGAAGACGAGGTCTCCGTGCGGCTCGAGCTCGGCGAAGTAGCGGGGGTGATCGTTCGGATTCTTGATGTTCGCCTGCGCTTCGGGCGCGAGCGTGAGGAGGGTGGCGCCGGCAAGAGCGACGCTCACGAGCGAGGGCAGCGCTTTCATGAGCTCTTCGTACCAAAGGAAGGGCAGCGACGGAAGCAAACGGGCACGTGTCGGCCGCATGACGGCCGCCGCTGGAAGGTGATGTCGCACCTCGCTCGGCGCGGTGCGCGCGGCGCGGGCCGAGCGCGCGCGGGCCCTGGCCGAGGCGCGCCCTCGTCTGGCTGAAGCGCGCGCTTTGGGGTAAGCCGGGGTAGCCAGGGCCGAGCGCCGCACGCGCGGCGCGCCTCGGAGGGGCGGCCTTCCCCGGAGCGTCGAGATGAGAGGATCGACAAGCGTCATCCAGCTGGCCCGTGGCTTCGCGCGCATCGGCGGCGGGCTCGTCGCGGTCGCCGTGCTCGCGTGCAGCGGGACGATCCAGGTCGCGGGGCCGCCGTCCGAGGAGGCGGCGCCCCCGCCGGCGCAGGCGAAGAAGCCGCCCGCGCCGGCGAAGGCCCCCGAGGCGCCAGAGCCGCCCGCGCCCGCGGCGGTCGAGCCGTTCGTGATCACGCGGGACTCCGAGGAGTGGGTGCGCCAGACGATGAAAGTGCAGGCGCGGTACGAGCGCGTCCTCGTCGTCGGCGCGCCGGCCCCCGCCGCGATCCGCGTGGCCGCGCTCGATCTGAACGCGCGGGGCGCTGCGGCCGAGCCAGGTGAGCTCCCTGTCACGCGCGCGTTCGCCACGCTCCAGGAGGCGGCGGACGCGGCGCGCGGCGGCGATCTCATCGCCGTGTTGCCCGGGACGTACGCGGGGTTCTCGATTGGCGACAAGCCGAGCGCCGGTCAGGAGCGGTACATCCATTTCAAGGCGATGGGGAGCCCGGGCGAGGTCGTGATCGACCGGGGGTGCGCCGCCGACCCGAACTGGATGATTTACCTGAAGGCAGCGCACCACGTCGTGATCGAGGGCTTCCGCCTCGCTGGCAGCAGCGCGCCTGGCAGGCAGAGCGCGGCTGAGCCGAAGGCGGGGATCATGATCGACGGCGCCTTCGGCGAGACCAGCAGGCTCGCGCACCACATCGCCATCGTCGGCAACTTCGCCCATCACCATCGAATGTGGGGGGTTCACTCCACCGACAGCCACACGGTCCTCCTGCAGGACAACCTGTTCGCGTTCTCGGCGGGCGAGCACGGCGCCTACATATCCGACGGATCGGACAACTACGTGGTTCGTCGCAACGTGTTCTTCGGCAACAGCGCGAGCGGGCTCCAGGCGAACCTCGATCCGGAGGCCTCGCTCGACGCGGTGCTGGAGCACCCGTCGTTCCGGGATCATGCGCCCAGGGAGCCGACCCGCGCCTGGGCCGCGGAGCTGATGAAGCGCGCGACGGAGCGGTTCGGCGAGCACGGGTTCCCGGATGGCCGCGGCGTGAACTTCATCATCGAGCAGAACGTCATCAACGGCAACGGGCGCAGCGGCGGCGGGGCGATCAACCTCGCGGGGGTGTCGGACTCGGTCATCCAGAACAACCTCATCTATGGCAACCTCGCCAGCGGGATCGCGCAGTGGGACAACGCGAACCCGTTCGACCGCGCCTATGTGGAGCCCGGCCCGCGCGCTCCGGAGCAGGTGACCGGGCCTGACGCGCTGCCGCTCTGGGGCTGCCGCAACAACCTGATCCGCAACAACACCGTGGTGATGAGCGCGAGGGGCCGGCCCGCGCTCCAGTGCGGCAATGGGAGCTGGGGTTGCCGCCTGCGGAACAACATCCTCGTGAGCGACGCCTCGCCGTCGATCGAGGTGCTGAGCACGAGCATCTACCGGTTCGACGCCGGCCACAACGTGGTGACCCAGGTGAGCTACGGCGGCATGCCGGAGGGGCTGAAGCGCCTCGCGGCCGCGCTTCCGGAGACGAGGGCAATCACGGGCATCACGCGCGCGCGGTTCGCGACGGAGGTGGTGCGCGCGAGCGAGGAGCCGTGGGTGATCCTCGACGGGGGCTGGTGGAAGCGCAACCCGAACCGCCCGGATTTCAGGCCGAAGCGGTCGTCGAAGATGCTGATCGGGCAGGGCGATGCGCGCGAGGTGCCGGCGCGGGATCTGCTCGGCGTGGAGCGCAGCGGCGCGGAGCTCGGGGCCCTGTCGCCGGGGCCGGGCTGAGGGGAGGCGGCGGCGCAGGTGTCGGGACCGCCGGCCGCGGCAGCCGGGGCAATGGCGAGCTGGCGGTGCACGGCTTCGAGGCTGGTGGGAGGCCGGCGTCGGCGAGCGCCGCGAAGCCGCGGCTCTGCCAGACGCCCTCGGACACGGCCACGACGAGTATGCCCGGGCGCGCAGAGAGGCCAACGAACGCTGCAATGGTGGCGACGCCCGCGCGAGCGGGGGCGCTTGCGAGCGAAAAATGTTGCCGGGGGTGAGAAACAGGCGAACGATCGCGCCGCGTTGGGGCAATGACGTGGAGAATGGCCGCGGCGTGCCCAAGGAGAGTGGCGATGCGCAGCAAGACTTCTTCTTTGGTTATCGTGTTCAGTATCGCGGCGTTCGCGGCGTGCTCCGGCGAAACGACGGAGAACCCCGGCGGGGGCAGCGGGAGCGGCGGCGGGGGGACGACGAGCACTACGACGTCGAGCACCACGACGACGACCACAGGCTCGGCCACGAGCTCGACCACAGCCGCGTCGACGACGGCGGCATCGAGCGGTTCGGGCGGAGGCGCGGGACAGACCGAGTGCGAGGAGGCGTGCGCGAAGGTCGAGGAATGCAGCGATCTCAGCTGCGAATCCCTGTCCATCAACTGCTCTGAGCCGGGCTACGAGTGCGCTTCACAGTGCATCCTCGACACAGCATGCGAAGATCTGAACATCACGAACACCGACCTGCTGGTCTGCTTCAGCGACTGCGACGCCGGCGCTGGGGGCGGAAACGCTGACGCTGCAGCTTGCCGGTCCTGCGCCATCGCGAACAGCTGTCTGACCCTCTGCGCGCTCAGCGACACATGCCAGAGCTGGCTTGAGTGCGCTCAGGGGTGCTTTCAGAACGACCCGCAACCCAGCTGCTTCGACGCGTGCGACACGAAGTTCCCTGGCGCCGAGCGTCAGTTTGACGCCGTATATAGCTGTGCGTGCACGAACTGCGATGAGAGCTGCAACACGGTCGCGGCTCCGTGCAACTGAGCAGTCCGCGTCGAGGCTGGACGACGGCTCCCCGCGCGTGAGCGCTTTCCTTCACCTCCTGGATCTCGCCTCAGATCGAAGGGCAGACGGCGGATAGCCTCCAGCCAGCACGCCGGCCGCGTGTACACTCCCCCTCGTGCCGACCGCACCGCCCCGCGATCCCCTCCGGGCTCCCCTATCGAACACCCCCACACTCTCCCGACGCTGTGTGTCGCGCCACACGGCGCCAGGCTGGCTCGGTGCTGTAATGTGGTTCACAGCGTGTTCTGCGCCAAGCGGTGGTGGCTCAGCGAGCAAGTCGGACGCCCCAGGCGAGACCGGCGCAGTCCGCGCAACTGACACGGCCCAGGCAGGGGCTCCCGCTGCGCGTGCGCCCGGCGGAAGCGCGGACGCTGGCGCTGCCCTCCCGGACATCGCCAGCGCCGCGCCCATGTCCATCGCCGCTTCCGTGCCCGTTGCAGACGACGCGGGCGCCGCCCTCGCCGCGCCACATCCGCTCGGCTCGGCCAGCGCCGGTCCTCCCGCCCTCGCCCCACAGCCGCCCTTCCATGCCGCGCCGGCCCCCGGCCCCTGCCCTGCCGACATGGCCCTCGTCAACGGCTTCTGCATCGATCGCTACGAGGCGCACCTGGTCACCGATGCCGGCGGGGAGCTCGCCGTCCACCCGCACTTCAAGCGCCCCGAGCCGGGCGTCCGGTACCTCGCGCGCAGCGCGGCCGGCGTCTTTCCGCAGGCGTACATCAGCCGCGTCGAGGCCAAGGCCGCCTGCGTCGCCGCCGGCAAGCGCCTCTGCACGCGGCGGGAATGGCTGCGCGCCTGCCGCGGCAACGGCGCCCACCGCTACCCCTACGGCCCGCGCGGCGAGCGCGGGCGGTGCAATACAGGCAAACCCCACCTCCTGCGGGAGGTCTTCGGCGAGCACCCGCCGGGCGGGTGGAGCTACGAGCGGCACTTCAACAGCCCCGACCTCGACCAGAAGCCAGGCTTCCTGGCGAGGAGCGGCGAACACACCGGCTGCGCCAGCGAGCTCGGCGTCCACGACATGATCGGGAACCTGCACGAGTGGGTCGGCGACATGGTCGATGGCGAGCTCGTGATCCGGATGAGCACCGAAGGCGTCGAGCGCCGCGACCAGCCCTGGCACGAGGGCAACGGCGTGTTCATGGGCGGCTTCTTCAGCACGACGAGCGAGCTCGGCCCCGGCTGCTACTTCACCACCATCGCCCACGAGCCGACCTATCACGACTACTCCACCGGATTCCGCTGCTGCGACAGCGTCGACCCGCCGGCCGCCCCGGGAGCGACCGACGCGAGCCAGCGAGACGGCGGCTGACAGCGCGGCCGGCCGCGACGCTCGGCTCGGCGCCGAGGTCCCCGGTGCCTGCAGGCATCGGAGCCTGCAGGCACCGGCGAGCTCGCCCGCGGCGCGATCTCGTCGCCCGCGGCGCGATCTCAGCGACGCTGCGCCCAGGGACGGCTCCGGCGTGGTCATCGCGGGCGGCCGTCTCTCATCGCGAGCGGCCGCCTCTCATCGCGCGCAGCCGTCTCGAAGGATCGCCCGTCGATTCCTGCCCGCGCCAGGAACAGAGCACCTCCGCCAGATGTCCTGCCGTCTCGATGACCACGAGCGCAGCGACGCCCCTGGATGACGCTCGTACGATCACAGCGCTTCGCCCCCGCTACGGCCGGTGGGCCGCGGCCGCCGCGGTGCTGCTCCTCTCCAGCTTCGCGGCGATCGGAGCCATCGTCAGCCAGCCCCTCGTGGCGGCGCTCCCGCCGCCCGCCCCGGCGCTCTCCGCTGACCCCGCTCGCATGGAGCGCGACGTCCGGATGCTCGTGGAGACGTTCCGCCCCCGGGGCTACCGGCAAATCGAGCAGCTGGACCGCGCCGCGGCGTACCTCCGCGACGAGCTCAGCGCCGCCGGAGGACGCGTGACCGAGCAGCTCTACGATGTCGAGGGACACACGTACCGCAACGTGCTCGCCCGGTTCGGCCCGGACTCGTCGGCGCGCGTCGTGGTCGGCGCCCACTACGACGCGGCGAACGACTTGCCCGGCGCCGACGACAACGCGAGCGGCGTGGCAGGGCTGCTCGAGCTGGGGCGGATGCTCGGCCGGGCGTCCCTCCGAGGCGACGTCGAGCTCGTGGCGTTCACGCTGGAGGAGCCGCCCTATTTCCGGTCCGAGCACATGGGAAGCGCCCATCATGCGGATGCGATGCAAGCAGCAGGCGTGAAGGTCCGGGCGATGATCAGCCTGGAGATGATCGGGTATTTCACCGACGAGGAGGGCAGTCAGGCGTTCCCGCTGGCGCCGCTCTCCATGCTCTATCCCACGAAGGGGAACTTCGTGGCCGTGGTCGGCAACCTGAAAGGGCTCTCGCTCGTTCGCACCATCAAGGGGGCGATGCGCGGCGCGACCGATCTGCCCGCCTATTCCCTGAGCGCTCCGGGGCTCGTTGAGGGCGTGGACTGGTCCGACCACCGGAGCTACTGGGAAGCGGGTTATCCAGCGGTCATGATCACGGACACGGCGTTCCTGCGTAACCGGCGTTACCACACCGACAAGGACACGCCGGATACGCTCGACTACGCGCGCGCTGCGAAGGTCGTCACCGGCGTGGCCCAGGCCGTCCTCGCGCTCGCGAACGAGTGAGCGAGCGCCGGTCGCCGAGCCTCACGCCGCGAACATCCGATCGAGCACCGCCCTCGGCGCGCCGCCCTTCAGGATCGTCTCGAGCGCCTCGAACACCCCCGCATCCACCCTCCGCGCCTTCGCGAACGCCACGACGCGCGGGATCAGCGGGATCGCCTCCACCCGCAGCCTGGCCTCCGCGACCGCCTCGTCGAGCGTCCTGCCGCGCGCGAGCGCCTTGCCGAGCACCACCTCGGGGCGGCCCTCGAGCCGGATCGAGGCGAGCAGGTCGCCGTAGCCGCCGAGCCCCAGCATCGTCCGCTCCTCCGCGCCCGCCGCGGCGGCGATGCGGGCCGCGCTGTCGACAGCCCTCGAGATGAGCGCGGCGAGCAACCCCGGCCCCGCGCCCGCCTGCTCGGCGAAGCCGACGCCGATGGCGAGGCAGCCGACGAGCGCCGACGCCCACTCCAGCCCCTGGAGATCCGGCGTCGTGTAGACGCGGAGCGCCTCCGACTGGAACGCCGCTGTCACCGCGGCGTGGACCTCCGGGAAGCGCGAGCCGCACACCATCGCCGAGGGGCGGCCCTCCCGGAGCTCGTCCTCCTGCACCGGGCCGCCCAGCGCGCCCACCCGGCGCGCCGGAGTCTCCTCGCGCACCAGGTCCGAGACGGTCTTCAGCGCCTCGCCCTCGAGGCCGCGCACGCCGTGGATCACGAGGTGCGAGCCGTCCATGTGATCGCCGAGCGCGCGCAGCGCCGTCCGGGCCGCGTTCGACGGCACCGCGATCACGAGCAGCCGCGCCCGGGCGACCTCCGCGTGGTCGCGCACGACCCGCGGGCCGCCTTTGAGCTGCGGCTGCTCGCGGCGGGAGTACAGGAGGACCTCCGCGCCCGTGCGGCTGGCCGCGAGCGCAAGCGCCACGCCCCAGAAACCGCCGCCGATGACCCCCACCGACGGCGCCGGAAGCGCGCTCCCCGAGGCGCTCACTGGCCACCCCCGGCGCCGTTCATCGAGCCCACGTGCGCGTCCGCCTCGCCCGCGCGAGACGAAGCAGACGAGGCCGACGAGGCCGAGCCCCGCGGCTCCTCCAGGGGCGGCGGCGACGAGGCGGGCTCGAGCGGCGGGAGCGGCGGCTGGACCTGCAGGCCGGAAGGGACGCCGGGCGGGGCGATGACGTCCCACGCCACGCCGTGGGCGGCGAGGCGGTTCTGGTAGTAGAAGAGCAGGTTGGTGTCGCAGAGCGCGATGCCTTCGGGCCGCGAGTCGAGCACCGGCGACGAGTGGTAGCCCGCGAAGGCGCGCATCGCGCGCTCGACGATGTCCCCGCCCGAGCCGAGCCGGACGTCCTCCCCCAGCACGATGCACCCCCGCTGCTCGAGCGCGCGCAGCCGATCGCAGAGGGCCACGACGTCGGCCGCGAGGTCGTCGCGCGGCACCGTGATCACGTCGCGCTGCCGGAGCACCGTGAAGAGATCCGCGGCGGGCGCCTGGCTGCGGAGCCGGGCGAAGCTCGCCGACGCGACGACGTGCGTCGCCATCACGACCGTGTCGCGCGCGTACGCCCGGCAGATCTCCTCGCCGAGCTCGCGCGCGTACTGGGCGTCGCGCGCCGCGTCGATGACCGCCTTGCCGGCCTGATCCCTCACGTAGCTCGCCGGATCGACCTCGCGACCGCGCGCGTCGAACGAGCGGCCGAGCTCGTCGACCCGGTTGCCGAACGGATCGAGCGGCTCGGAGAAGCGGATGACCACCGCGGCGTTCATCGCGAGGAGCTTGCGCAGGAACGAGGCGATCCGGCCGATGCGGCTCGACTCGTCGTCCTCGATGATGAAGCGGCCCTTGCCGGCCTCGGAGAGGAAATCGGCGATCAGCGTCTCGGCCTCGAGCGTGATGAGGTAGTTGATCGTGGCCGGGACGAAGAAGACGCGGCGCTCGTGGCCGCTCTGCAGCGTCCGCGTGTAGGCCTCGAACGCGCTGCCGACCAGGCCCAGCTTGAGCTTCCGCTCCACGCCGCCCGAGCGAGACCGCGTGCCCCCCGGGAAGAACAGCGAGTGGTAGCCGCGCTCCAGGAGCACGCCCGAGTACGTCTTCAGCACGTCCTTGTAGAGGTTGTGCCGGATGCGCCGGTCGACGCGGTAGGCGCCGAGGTTGTGCATGAAGAACGAGAGGACCGGGTTCGTGAACAGGTTCTTGCCGGCGCCGTACGTGGCGGGCGGCAGGCCGGCGCGCTCGAGGGCATAGCCGAACACGATCGAGTCCATGTTCGACAGGTGGGTCGGGACGTAGACGGCCGTGCCGCGCTGCACGAGCGAGCGGAGCTTCGCGAGCGGGCCCTCGACGAGCACCCGGTCCGCCAGGAGCTCGAGGCTGACGAGCTTGAGCGGGTCGCGGACCACCGTCATGAGCTTGCGCGGCGCGAGCAGGGCGCTGACGACCGGCGGCAGGAGCCGCGACGACAGCTGGTAGACACGCCGGTCGAAGTTCCCCGCGATGTCCCACGCGTACTCCTCCGAGAGCTCCCGCAGGCGGCGGCGGCGCTCGCCGTCGTGCATGCGGCCGAGCGAGCGGGCGAGCCGCTGCCACTCGGCGAGCTCGCGGACGTCCTGCGGCTTCCGGGACCCCTCGAGCCGCTTCGCCTCCTGATACGCCGCCTCGTTCATGGCGAGCAGCGGATCCCTCGTGGCGCCGACGACCCGGTCGACCACGGTGCGCACGATCTCGTCGCGCGCGTCGTTGAACCCGAAGATGGGAGCGCGGGAGTCCATGGGCCTAGTCGTATAGAAATCGGACGGCGGGCGCGAGCGGAATACGGCCGCGCGCGACGTCGAAAGTCAGCGGTAATCGTCCTTCGCGCGACGCACGGCGGCGAACACGTCGGACGGCGTGGCCCCCGGGAAGCGCGCCTGCAAACTCGGCTCGCTGCAGCGCAGGAACGGGTTCGTCGCGAGCTCGTCGGCCATCGTGCTCCCGACCGTGGGCTCGCCGCGCTCCCGCGCCGCACGGGCAGCCGCGAGCTTCTTGCGGACAGCCTCGTTCTCGGGCTCGACCGCCTCGGCGAAACGGAGGTTGTTCACGGTGTATTCATGACCGCAGAAGACGCGCGTGTGCGCCGGGAGCGCGGCGAGCTTCGAGAGCGAGGCGTGCATCACCTCCGGCGTCCCCTCGAACATGCGGCCACATCCGGCGATGAAGAGCGTATCTCCGGTGAACACAACGTCCTCGACGCAATACGAGACGGCGCCGAGCGTGTGGCCGGGGACGTGCAACGGCTGGAGCGTGAGGCCGGCGACCTGGACCGGCGTGCCCTCCTCGACCCGCTCCGTCTGCGCGGGAACGCGCCCGACGTCGCTCGAGTGCGCATAGACCGGGAGGTCGCCGTAACGCTCGCGGAGCGCCTCGTTGCCGCCGACGTGATCGTGGTGGTGGTGCGTGTTGACGATGGCGACCAGACTGAGCTTCTCGCGCTCGAGCGCCGCGATGATCGGCTGGGCCTCCGAGGGATCGATGACGATCGCCTCGCGCCGCCCGTCCGCGGCCACGAGGTACGCGTAGTTGTCGCTGAGACAGGGCACGGGGAGGATGCGCATGAGGCGTCGACTATAGCGGCGCCCCCGGCCGGAGCCGGGGAAAAGGTGCGCGCGCCGCCGCGGAGCACGCATGAGCTCGAGAAAGTCTGAGAATTTTGGGACCGAACCGGCAAGTGGTCCCGAGCGGGGCGGCGGGTGGCCTGGCGGAGATCCGCGCGGTGACGCGGGCGCCGTGGTGTGGCAGAGGGGCCGTGCATGACGTCCGCCGAGCCCTCCGTCCGCTACCGCATCGGCGTCGATGAGAACGGGCTGGGCCCGCGGCTCGGTCCCATGGTGGTGACGGCGGTCCTCACGCGCGTCACGGAGGCGGGCTGGCAGGTCGCCGGCCGCGCCCCTCGCGGCGCCCTCGCCCAGCGGCTCGGCGACTCGAAGCAGCTCGTTGCGCACGGGGATGTCTCGCTCGGCGAGGCCTGGGCGCGCGCGCTGGTCGCGCGCGGCTGCGGCCGCGGCCGCGACGGGACGGCCAGCGGCGCGTCGTCGGTGGATGAGCTGCTCCACGCCGTCGCGCTCGATGATCGCCCCGCGCTCCGCGCGCTCTGCCCTGGCCACGTCGAGGAGCAGTGCTGGTCGGCGGAGGGCGAGGCGTTCACCGCGCCCGACGAGCTGCTCGGCGCGGTCGGCAAGGACCTCGACAAGCTGTCGGGGAAGGGGGTCGAGGTCGTCGCCGTGCGCTCGGTGCTGCTCTGCGCGAAGCGGATGAACGACGGGGCGCGCGCCGGGAAGAACAGGTTCGTGCTCGATCTCCACGCGATGGAGCGCCTCGTCCTGGAGCTCCGCGGCCTCGCGGGCGCGGAGGTGTTCGCGGTGTGCGGCAAGGTCGGCGGCTTCGGCAAGTACGGCTCCGTGTTCGGCCCGCTCGCGGGGAGGATGCACGTCGTGCTCGAGGAGAGCCGCGCCCGCAGCGCCTACCGCTTCCCCGGCCTCGGCGAGATCGCGTTCGTCCGCGATAGCGACGCCTCGGATCTTTGCGTCGCGATGGCGTCGATGGTGGGCAAGTACGTCCGCGAGGCGCTCATGGAGCGGGTCGCGCGCCACTACCAGCGCGCGGTTCCGGGCCTGCACGGGGCGAGCGGCTACTACGATCCGGTCACGTCGGCGTTCATCGGGGCGACCCGCCTCGTCCGCCGCGCGCGCGAGATCCCTGCCGAGTGCTTCGAGCGGGGCGCCGGCGAGAGCGCCGGCGAAAGCGACGCCTCACTCGAGAGCGGCGGCCCGTAGCGCCGAGGCCGGCGCCGCGCGAGGCCGCGCGGGGCGCGCTCGCCGGGCGAAACCAGCGGTGCCGCGGGGCGTAGGAGGGTTGGGTGCGCTACCCTCGACAGGCCAGGTGGATGATGAAATGGCTCCGCGCTGCTGGTCTTCTCTTCGCGCTCGTCCTCATTGCGTGCGCCGCCGTGTTCGCGTGCTTTCGCGCCGGCGATGCAGGGAGGGCGAGCAAGGTGATTCCGGGGTCCAAGGAGGCTGTGACGATGTCGGACAGAAGCTATCGCAAACCGTCGGATGAGGAGCTGCGCAAGCAGCTCACGCCGCTCGCATACGAGGTCACCCAGCGCGACGCGACCGAGCCGCCGTTCCGCAACGCCTTCTGGGACAACCACGAGGCGGGCCTCTACGTGGATGTCGCGAGCGGCGAGCCGCTCTTCACGTCGCTCGACAAGTTCGACTCGGGCACCGGCTGGCCGAGCTTCACGCGCCCCGTCGAGCCGGAGCGGGTCGTGGAGCGCTCGGACAGGGGCCACGGGATGGTCCGAACGGAGGTGCGCTCCAAGGCCGGCAACTCGCACCTCGGGCACGTCTTCGAGGACGGGCCCGGGCCCGACGGGCTGCGCTACTGCATCAACTCCGCGTCCCTCCGGTTCATCCCGCTGGCTCGCCTCGAGGCGGAGGGTTACGGCGCCTATCGGGCGCTGTTCGAGGGCCGCGGCGGCGCGCCTAGGGAGCAAGCGAGCGCGAACGCCTGCGCCGTCCCGGCGCCTGGCGAGGCGCCTGGGTGCCAGACGACGCTGGAGACGGCCGTCCTGGCGGGCGGCTGCTTCTGGGGGATGGAAGAGCTCCTCCGGCAGATCCCCGGTGTCCTCGAGACGGAGGTCGGTTATGCCGGCGGCCGTACGAAGGCGCCGACCTACGAGGACGTGAAGACCGGATCGACGGGCCACGCCGAGTCGGTGCGCATCGTCTTCGATCCCGCGAAGCTGTCCTATGCCGAGCTGCTCGAGAAGTGGTTCTTCCGCATGCACGATCCGACGACGAGGAACCGCCAGGGCAACGACGTCGGGACGCAGTACCGCTCAGCGATCTTCGTCACGACGCCCGAGCAGCGCCGCATCGCCGAGGAGGTGAAGGCGCGCGTCGACAAGAGCGGCAAGTGGCGCGCGCCGCTCGTCACCGAGATCGTGGAAGCCGGCCCGTTCACGCGCGCCGAGGAGTACCACCAGAAGTACCTGGAGAAGTACCCGGCCGGGTATACGTGTCATTTCATGCGCGACTGACGCGACGGTGGCCTAGCGTCGATCCAAGCGCTCGTCCGACGGCTGCGACGGGTCGACCGGAAGTGGGTTGAAAACGCAAAGGCGCAAAGGCGCAAAGGCGCAAGGAGAGAGGGAAGGACGAGCGACCCCTCTCCTTCGTCTTTTTGCGCCTTTGCGCCTTTGCGCCTTTGCGTTTTTTCTTACGTGCACCAGCGGCTCACACCGCTAGCGGCTCACACGGAAGGCCAGCGCGCACAGCCGGCGGCCGCGCCCCCGTGGGGCGCAGGCCAGCGCTGCTCTGGAGCGACGAGCTCAGCGATTTGCGATGTGGATCGCCGCGCCCATGGCGTGGGCGGCGGCTTCCATCAGCGACTCGCCGAGGGTCGGGTGGGGGTGGATCGTGAGCGAGATGTCCTCGAGGAAGGCCGCCATCTCGAGCGAGAGGGACGCCTCGCTGATCATGGTGCTGGCCTCCGGCCCGACGATGTGGACGCCGAGCACCTGCTTCGTCTTCTTGTCGGCGACGATCTTCACGAAGCCCTCGGTCTCGTTCATGGCCATGGCCTTGCCGAGCACCGAGAACGGGAACTTGCCGATGCTGACCTCGAGGCCCTTCGCCTTCGCCTCGGCCTCGGTGAGCCCCACCGTGGCGATCTCCGGATCGGTGAAGATCGCGCCCGGGATCGCGACCCAGTCCTTCTCGGCCTTGTGCCCCGCGATGACCTCGGCGGCGATCTCGCCCTCCTTCGTCGCCTTGTGCGCGAGCAGGGGCGGCCCGCTGACGTCGCCGATGGCGTAGATCGACGGCACGTTGGTGCGGCAGAACTTGTCCGTCGGGACGAACCCGCGCTGATCGACCGTGACGCCGACCTTCTCGAGGCCGAGCCCCTTGCTGCTCGGCCGCATGCCGACGGCGACGAGCACGGTGTCGACGACGATCGTCTGCTCCTTGCCCTCGGCCTGGATCTTCACCCCGACCGAGCCGTCCTTCTGCTTCTCGTACCCGAGCGCCTTGGCGTTCTTGTGGATCGTGCCGCCGCGCTTCAGGATCTTGCGCTCGACGATCTTGGTGCAGTCGGGGTCGACGCCCGTGAGCAGCTCCGGCAGCGCCTCGACGACGATGAGCTCGGCGCCGAACGCCTGGTAGACCATGCCGAGCTCGAGGCCGATGACGCCGCCGCCGATCACCATCAGCCGCTTCGGGACGCGGCGCAGGCTGACCGCCTCCTTCGCGCCGATGATCGTGTCGCCGTCGAACTTGAACGTCGGGATCTCGATGGTCGTCGAGCCGGTCGCGATCACGATCGCCTTGGTCGCCTCGAACTGCTCCACCGAGCCGTCCGCCCGGGTCACGTCCACGCGCTTCGGCCCCACGACCGTGGCGGTGCCGTTCACCACGTCGGCGCCGTTGCCCTTGAGCAGCGAGCCGACGCCGCCGGTGAGCTTCTTGACGATGCCTTCTTTCCAGTCCTGCATCTTGTTGGCGTCGAGCTCGACGCCGCTGACCTTGATGCCCATCGCGGCGCCGGCCTGCGACTTCTCGTAGAGATGCGCGGCGGAGATCAGCGCCTTGGAGGGGATACACCCCCAGTTGAGGCAGACGCCGCCGACGTTCTCCTTCTCGATGCAGAGCACCTTCTGCTTGAGCTGAGCGAGCCGGATGGCGCAGGGGTAACCGCCGGGGCCGGCTCCGATCACGATTGCGTCGTAGGTCTTCATCCTTGTCCTTTTGTGCGCTTCGAAGACTGGAACTAGGGGCGCCGGGGTTCGTCAGGCAAGCCCCTCGCCGACAGCCCTGAGGCCGCGCCCGCACCCGCGAGCCGTCCCTGGGTGCCCGGGGGCTTACACGACCTCGCAGCGAGGGGAAATCCCTCCCCGAGGTCAGCGCCCGCCGCCGTGCGCCGGCGCTTTCGGGGAGCGCAGCAGCTCTGCGCGCTGGTCGCGCAGGTGCCAGGGCAGCTCCGCATAGACGTCGTCGAACAGCGTCTCCCGGGCAGGCGGTCCCATCGCCTCGACCTCGGCGACGGCGGCGGCGATCTCGGCGTTGAGCTCCGCCTCGAGGGAGGACTCCGCGGCGTCGTCGAGGAGCCCGCGGCCGGCGAGGTGGCGCCCGAGGCGCAGCAGCGGGTCGCGCTCCGTCCAGCGATCGACCTCCTCCTGCGACCGGTAGCGGCTCGGGTCGTCGCTCGAGGAGTGCGCGCCGACGCGGTAGGTGAGCGCCTCGATGAAGCTGGGGCCGCCGCCGCCACGAGCCCGCGCGACCGCCTCGGAGACGGCGCGGTAGACGGCGATGACGTCGTTGCCGTCGACCCGCACCGACGGGACACCGTAGGCGCGCCCCTTGATGGCGATCGTCCTCGAGGCCGTCTGCCGGTCCGTCGGCACGCTGATGGCCCAGTGGTTGTTCTGGCAGATCATGACGCACGGCGCCTTGAAGACCGCCGCGAAGTTCATCGCGCTGTGGAAATCGGGCTCGCTCGTCGCGCCGTCGCCCATGAACCCCACCACCACGGCGCTGTCGCGCCGCAGCTTCGCGGCCCACGCGGCGCCGACCGCCTGCGGGAGCTGCGGGCCGATGCAGCTCGACCAGGACACCTGGTTCACCTGCCGCCCGCTCATGTGCGACGGCATCTGGCGCCCCTGGAGGAGGTCGCCCGCGTTGCCGAACACCTGGGCCACATAGGTGCGGAGCGGGAAGCCGCGCACCAGCATCATCACGCTCTCGCGCAGCGCGGGGAAGATCCAGTCCGTCGGCTCGACCGCGAGCGCGGTGGCGATCGGCGTCGCCTCCTGGCCGGTGCACGCGCCGTAGAAGCCGACCCGCCCCTGCCGCTGGAGCAGGAGCATGCGCGCGTCGAGCAGCCTGAGGCGCTTGATCTCGCGGTACGCGCGCAGCAGCAGCGCGTCGCTCAGGCAGGGGTCGGTCGCGGGATCCAGGGTTCCGTCGTCCCGGAGGACGCTGAGCAAGCCCTCGTCGCCCCCCTCCCCTGGTCGCGACGTGGGCGCGTGAGGTGGAGGGGCGTCGGCGGCGGACCTCGCGGACGCGCCGGGCGGCGTGGCTTCCAGCTCGCTCATGACCGGACCATACCGCGAAATGACGGCGCTCGTGGCCCCTTCGGCCCGCGGCGACGCCCCTCCGGCGCCCTGCAGCATGCCCGAGCGAAGCGGCTCACATCCCTCGCGCACGAGCTCAGCCGAGCAGGACGCGGAACATCCGCTTGCTGTCCGAGAGGTAGTAGTAAGCGGCGCGGTCCGCGTCGCCCATCAGATCGAGGATGGCGCGCTCCATCTGATCGGGGCTCAGCGTGTTCGACACTTCCCAGGTGTCGGGCGTGACCTCGTCGCCCTGCCACGGTCCGGCGCAGAGCGCGACGAGGCGCGCCCGGTTCGCCTCGTCGGCGATCGAGAAGGTGATGATGTAATCGTGGTTGACGAAGCCGCTATAGAGCTTGTTGTCACGCGGCATCCGATCCCTCCGTATCGTGGGCGCGATGCGCGGCGGCGCGCGCGCGACCGTCGCGCCCCGCGGAGCCTCGATCGTCGCGCTCGCGCTCGCGCTCGCGCCCACGCCCGAGGCGACGGCGCAGGTGGGACGCCCCCGGCGTCGTCACCGCGGGCCGGGCGGCAGCGGGGCGGCCGCTTCCTCGTCGTCGTCCTGCTCGGGGCGGCGGGCGCCGAGCGTGAAGACGTGCAGCAGGACCAGGCTCGCGCCGAGGAACACCTCCGACTTGCTCACGAGCTCGGCGCGGCGATGGACGCGCTCGAGCTCCATGCCGAGCTCCCCCTCGCCGCGCTGGACGCCCTCGCGGTGGAGCGCCGCGATGCGGGGGGTGAGCGCCAGGCCGACGTACGCGGCGCACCCGGCCAGCACCATGGCGACGACGCGGCGCACGCGCGCCGCGCGGCCCGCGCCCTGGCGGTACGCGGCCCAGGTGCGGGCCACCTCGGCGCCGAGGAGGATCACCGCGGCGCCGAGCGCGAATTGATCGAAGCGGGCGAACGCCGCGCTCATCGCGTCGCCGGAGAAGGGGGCCGGGGCGAGCCGGAAGACGAACGGGGCAGCGCAGGCGCCCAGCGCCACGATGCCGCCGACCCAGGCCCCCGCCGCGAGCGCGGCCACGCTCGCGGCCACGCGATCGATGAGGGAGCGGCGCGACGCGGCGCGCTCTTCGGGGCTCGGGGCGAGGTCCGCCTCGCTGAACTGGGCTTCATCGTTCATGCATCCACCTCGGAAGCGAGGACGGCGAGCGCCTCCTCGACGGCCCCCTGATCGGCCTTCCGCTCGTCTCCCCGCATCGCCGCGATCGCGGCGCGGGCAGCCGCGAGGCGGGCGCGACCGGCGGCCGCGACGGCGAGCGTGCGCCGGTGGCGGTCCCACGCGCCGAGCTCGCTGAGGATCTCGCGGATGGCCCGCTCGTGGCCCATCCGCGCGAGCGCGACGCGCGCGTGCCAGCGCAGCGGATCGCGACCGAAGCCGAGCTTGAGCCCGAACGCGCGCCGCTCAAGGGCGCTCCGGGAAGCGGCGAGGCCGAGCTCGCCGCAGAGCTCGATGGCCGCGGCCTCGTCCTCGTGATCGACCCCTTGGAGCTTTCCTCCCACGATCTCGGCGAGCACGGGGTGGCCCACCGGATCGCCGAAGCGCGCGGTGACGACCGCCGCCGCTGCCCGGACCAGCGGGGACGCGTGGCCGAGCAGCGCGCGTGCCCGCGCCATGCCAAGCGGAGGCAGCTCACCGCCGGACTCCCCCAGCTCCTCGAACATCCGCAGCGCGATGTGGCAGACGAGCGGGTCGTCGTCGTGGGTGGCCTGCATGACGGCCTCGATCGCGTCGACCTGCTGGGCGCAGACGCGCGGGAACGCGATCACCGCCTGGAACCGCACCTCGGGCCGCTCGTCCGAGAGGGCGCGCCGGAGCCGGCCCGTGGCCCGCATGTCCCCGATCTCGCCGAGCGCCGTGATCGCCATCTGCCGGACGTAGGGATCCACGTCCTCGACGGCGAGGAGCAGGGCGGGGAGCGCCTCGACGGCCTTCGTGTCGGCGAGGGCGATGGCCGCTGCCGCGCGGACCGCTGCGTGCTCATCGACGCGCAGCGCGCCCTCGATCGCGCGCACGACCTGCTCCCGTGCCGTCGTGGCATACGGGACGAGGTCGCTCACGGCCTCCGCGCGCACGGCCGGCTTCTGCGAAGCGACGTCGCGCAGCGCAGCCTCGAGCGTCCTTTTCGCGGGGGCCGGTCCGAACACGCGGCCAACGCTAGCACGGTCGACGCGCAAAGCCGGGCCGCTCCGAGCGGCGCTCAGCCGCCGCCCGAACCGCCAGCGCCGCCCGAACCGTCAGCGCCGCCCGAACCGCCAGCGCCCCCTTCGCCACCCGAGCCGCCGCCTTCGCCCTCCGAGCCGCCGGCGCCTCCCGCGCCACCCGACCCTCCAGCGCCGCCGGCGCCGCCGGCGCCCGAGGCATCCGGCGTGTAGGGGGGCCACTCGTCTTGTTCAGGAGCGGCCCTGCACACCCCAGGCTCGCTCTCGACGCCGCCCGGCGGCTCGCTGGCGGCGCTCGACGCGGACGGCGGGTTCGGCAGGCAGGCCTTCGAGCCTTCTGGCCTGGCGTCGACGATCGCGGCGTTGCGCTCGCCCGGCGCGATCCCTGCGGCATCCTGGATCTTGCCCAGCGCGACGCACGAGTAGCCGCGGCGGCAGTCGTCGTCCTCATCGCAGGTAGCCATGCAGAACGTGCGCTCGAAGCGCGGCCAGCGGACGTTCTCGAGCTCGCTGCACGCCGGATCGATCACCGGGTTGAACGCGACACAGACGCTGCTCCCGGAGCAGCCGTCCGGCTCGCAGTTGAAGACCGTGCAGTAGCCGCCAGGCTGCGTCCCATCGCAGAGGAGCTGCTGCTCTGCCTGCACGCAATCGAGCGACGAGGTGCACGGATCGCCGATCTGGGGACCGCATCCGGCGAGCAGCGAGGATGCGCCAAGGACGACGAGCAGGAGGGCGGGCTCGGTGAGGCGGAGCATCGAGGAGGCCGCTTAGTACCGGCAGGGGCGCCCGCGCGCAAGCGCAGGCCCGCGACGCCCATGACACCGTGCCGGAACCGGCGCTCGCTTCCGCCCGAATTGACACCCTGCGGTCAGGCCTCTACAAACGAGCGGACCGGGGTGACCCCGGAGAACGAAGCGAAGGCCATGGCGACTTACATCACCGAAGACTGCATCAACTGCGGCGCCTGCGAGCCCGAATGCCCGAACGAAGCCATCAGCGAGGGCGACGAGATCTATGTGATCGATCCGGAGCTCTGCACCGAGTGCGTCGGCTTCTATGATCACGAAGCGTGCCAGGCCGTATGCCCGGTCGAGTGCTGCCTGCCCAACCCGCAGATCGTGGAGACCGAGGAGGTCCTCATCGCGCGCGCCGTCAGGCTGCACCCCGACGATGCGGAGCTGAAGAAGCGGGCCGCTGCCAACGATTACCCCTCGCGCTTCCGCAAGTAGCGCGCCTCTTCGCGCACCATCGCGTCGCCTCTGCGGCCGCGCTTCCCATGCCTCCGCCGGCTCCGTCGGTTCGATGCGGCGCCCGGGTCACACCGTGATCCGGCGCTGGGCCGCAGTGGTCCTCGCGGGCGCCTGCGCGGGCTGCCATGGCAGCGGTCCGCTGCTCCACCCGGCCCACGTCCTCCGTCCCGGCGCCGTGCGCCTCGGCGGCGGCCTGTCGGGTGACATGGTCGTCGCCGGAGCGGCGGACGCAGGCGCGAGCGCCGCCGACCCCGCAACGGCGGAGGGCGCCGCGCGACGAAAGCTCTCCGAGATCACCGTCTCGCCGGGTGTCGCGCCGTGGGCCAGCGCCCGCGTCGGGATCGAGGGCGAGAACGAAGCGGGGCTGACGTACACGGGGCGAGCCATCCGGCTCGACGGGCGCCACGCGTTCCCGCTCGGCGACGCGGCCCTGTCGATCGGCCTCGGCGCCTCGGCGCTCCTCGCGGGCGGGCCGGGCCCCAGCGCAGAAGGGATCGACGTCCACGGCGCGGGGCTCGACGTCCCTCTGCTGCTCGGCTTCCGGTCGGACGCGGATCTCTACGCGGTCTGGTTCGGTCCCCGGCTCGGCTTCGAGCTCCTCGGCGGCCAGGTGCGGCTGCCCGCCGCCGGAGCGGCGCTCCGAGGACCGCTCGTCGACGCGTCGGGCCAGCATCTCCAGCTCGGGTTCGTGCTGGGCATCCGCGCGGGGTTCCGCCACGTGCACGTCGCGCTCGAGGCCACCGCGACCTACCACCACGCCGAGGGCGAGATCGCCGGCAGTCCGGTCGCGATCGATCAGGGCACCGTCGCCCCGGGCGGCGGCCTCACGGTCACCTTCTGACGCGACCGCAACAAACGCAACGACGTTGCAACGTCGGCAAGCACGACGCCGGAGCGTTCCCGGACGTAACCGGACGTATCGAAGCGCAGCAAGCGTAACAAAACGTAATGAAACGGATTCCCTGCCATTTTCGGTGGCAGGCGCAGGCGCTTGCCCGGCCGGAGGACCCGTCTTAGACTCGGATCTATGCGTCCCCACGGCGCCCTCGCCACCTCATGCCTGCTCGCCGGTGCGGCTCTCGTCGGCTGTTCGGCGCCTGTCGCGGGCGACGCGACGGAGGTCAACGGGGTGGTCACCCAGGGGGTCGTGCGCGTCGAGCGCGCGATCAACCTGAGCCGGGATGCCGCCTCGACCGCCACCCCCGGTGAGCTCGACGACGCCGCGCCGCCGAGCGCGGGCGTCGACGGCGCGGGGGCGGTCACGAACGTGCTGGCGAAGTTCATGCGCCTCTCGTCCGCGATGGATCCCGAGCTCGCCGAGGGCGCCGTCGGGAAGCCGTTCGTCCTCCCCTCCGCCGGCAGCTGCATGGTCCTCTCGCCCGCCGCCGACGACGAGGCGGCGAGCAGCATCAGCTCGCTCAGCCCCATCGAGCTCCTCGACGCGGGCGACGTGACGATGAAGACCGAGAGCACCGAGATGCCGCTCGCAGCCCGCGCGTTCCCGGACGTGGGCGCCCTGGTCTTCGGCGTGTTCTACACGTCGCGCGACGCCACCAGCGATCTGCCTGCGCCGGCGCGGTACGTGTTCGAGAGCTCCGGCTCGGGGCAGCTCGACCGGTTCGCGTTCGAGGCCGATGCCCCCGCGGGTCCCGAGGAGGTGCGCATCGGCGACGCCGAGCTGGCCGACGGCGTCGATCTCGACGCCGGGGTCGGCGCGGTCGTGCAGTGGCGCGCGGACGAGGGCGGCCGGGCGCGGGACGTCATCTACGTCGATGTGACCTCGGCGCACGGCGCGACCGTTCGGTGCGCGTTCAAGGACACCGGCAGGGGCGTGATCCCCGGTTCCTTGCTGGATCCCTCGACGCTCGGGCCTCTGCCGGCGAACGCGACGCTCGCCCTGCACCGGACGCGGCAGGTGCCGTTCAACGCATCGGGGATCGACCTCGGCGAGGTGCGCTTCGACCTCTCCGTGAACGGCCGAGCGCGCATCGCCGCGCGCTGACGGCGCTCCGACCGACATCGGCGTGGCGTACGAGGATCTGCGACGTCGCGCGGCCGAGCTCGCCGCGATCGGGCAGCGCGACCGCGGCACCGCGCTCCTCGTGGCTGCCGGAGATCACGCGGGCGCATCGGAGCTGCTCGAGCGCGTCTGCGATTTCGCCGGCGCGGCCCGGGAGGCGCTGGCAGCAGGGGACCCGGCCCGCGCAGCGCTGATGGCCGCGCTCGGCGGCGACGAGGCGCTCGCGCGCGAGGCGCTCGATCGGATCGCCGCCACGTCGCCCCGGGACGCCGCGCTGCGCGCGGCCGCCGACCTCGCGGCGCGCGGGTTCTCGCGCCACGCGGGCGCGCTGTTCGCGGCGCTCGGCGCCCACGCGGCGGCCGCGGAGGCGTTCACCGCGGCCCACGACGCGTGCCGCGCCGCCGAGAGCTTCGAGCTCGCCGGCCGCCCGGCCGACGGCGCGCGGGTGCTCGAGGCCGCGCTCCGCCGCCGCCCGGGCGACGCGGCGGCGTGGCTCGCGCTGGGCGAGCTGCTCGCGCGCCACGGCCGCACCGAGGCCGCCGTGCGGGCGCTCCAGCAGCTGCCGCCCGCCGCCGCCGAGCGGGCCCGCGCGCTGCCGCTGCTCGGCCGCTGCCTGAGCGAGCTCGGGCTCGAGGACGCCGCGCGGACCGTCCGCGACGAGCTCGCCCGGCTCGATCCGCTTGGCCAGGAGGCGCTCTCCTCGCGAGGCGCCGCTCCCGGCAGCCCCGCCGCAGGCCCTCCCCCGGCAGGACCGGCGCCCGTCGGGCCGCTCCTCTTCGGGCGCTACGAGACGCTGCGCGAGGTCACGTCGACGCCCCACGCGCGCGTGGTGGAGGCGCGCGACCGGATCACGGCGGAGCGCGTCGCCGTGAAGATCTTCGCGGGCGCGGCGTTCGGAGCGGGCCGCGACGCGCTCCTCCGGTTCGAGCGCGAGGCGCGCGCCCTCGCCCAGCTCCGGCACCCGAACGTCGTCGCGCTCCGCGCGTACCACCCCGAAGGGCCGGCGATGGTGCTCGCCTGGATGACGGGCGGGTCCCTGATCGAGCGGCTGCGGGGGGAGCCGGTCACCCCCGCGCGCGCCGTCGAGATCGCGGGCGCGCTCCTGTCCGCGCTCGGCGAAGCGCACCGCCTCGGCATCCTCCACCGCGACGTGAAGCCGAGCAACGTGCTCTTCGACGAGATCGGGACGGCTCACCTCGCGGATTTCGGCGCGGCGCACCTCGGGGATCTCTCGTCCACCGCCACGGCGGGCGCGATCGGGACGTTCGCGTACATGTCGCCGGAGCAGCGCATGGGCCGACCGGCGACGCTGGCGAGCGATCTGTACGGCGTCGGCGCGGTGCTCGCCGAGCTGCTCACCGGAGAGCCGCCCGCCCCCGCCGTGCGCGGGCAGCTCGATCCCGCGCCGAGCGAGGTCCATCCGGACCTCACGGCGGCCCACGACGCGGCGGTGGCGGCGCTGCTCGCGGAGGACCCCGCCGCGCGGCCGGCCGACGCGTTCGAGGCGCGGCGCGCGATCACCGCGATCGCCTGGCCAGAGCGCGCGCGGCCGCGGCGGTCGCGCGCGAGCGGCCGGCCCCGATCGAGCGACGCGCCGCCCGCCACGGCGGCGCGGCTCGCGGCGACCCTGGAGGTCGGCGACGGCCGCGACACGGAGGGGCGCTGGCACGACGCCTGGCTCGATCGCGACGTCCTCGTGCTGCAGCTCGACGACGCGACCCTCGCCCGGGCCCGGGCCTTCGCGCGCGCCGGCCACGCGGCCTTGGCGTCCGTCCTCCGGGTCGATCTCGCCAACGGCGAGGTCTGGGTGGCGCTGCCCCAGGGCCGGGCGCTCGCCGACGAGGCGCGCGCGCTGACAAGGGCTCAGCGCGCGCGCCTCGGCGAGGGTATCGCGGCGCTCCACGCGGCCGGAGGCGCGCACGGGTGCATCGACAGCCAGCACCTTTACGTCCACGACGGCGAGCTCACGCTGGCCTACCCGCGCGAGGCTCCCGGCGACGTGGAGGAGCTCGCAGCGCGGGATCTCGCGGCGCTCCAGGAGCTCGACAGGAACGCGCTGGACGAGCTCTAGCTCGATGAGTCAGGGCGGAGGCGGCGCCCTACGCGGGGCCCGCGATGCGCGAGCGCGCGCGGTGTCCGGCGCGCCGGCTCAGTTCGGCGGAGACGGGGCGGGCGGCGGCGCCGGCTGCGGCGGCGAGATGCGCCCGCCGGGCGAGGTGCAGAAGCCCCCGTAATCGTCGCGCTTGGTGATGTCGTAACAGCAGTAATCGCCGTCGTACTCGGGCTCGCTGTCGACCGACTCGACCTCGCCGCTGCACGAGTCGCTTCCGAAATAGGCGAGCGCCTCGTCCTGCGAGGGGCATTCCCCTTCGATCTCGGTCCACTCGAAGCACCCGACCTTGTCGCACCCCGTCGTCGCGAGGGTGAGCGCCAGGGCTGCGAGCTGGAGGGCCCGGACCGGACAACGCGCGAGGGACGAACGGATCGTCGAGATCATGGATTCTCCCGGACACACGGGCGCTGCGCGCGCCCCGAGCGAGCATACTCCGGTTCGGACGAAGCCGGCTGCTCCGGAGAGGACCGAGCAGGCTCGCGTCGCGCGGCGGCGTGCGCCTCGCCTCGCCGCGCGGCGCGGCGGACGCCTCGCCTTCTGGTCGATCCGGACCGGGTGGAGTACACGACAGCATGACGACCGGAGAGCAGGGGGCCCGGGTGGTGCGCGCGCCGCGCGGGAGCGAGCGGAGCTGCAAGGGGTGGATCCAGGAGGCCGCGCTCCGGATGCTCCACAACAACCTCGATCCGGAGGTCGCAGAGCGCCCCGACGATCTCGTGGTCTACGGCGGCACCGGGAAGGCGGCGCGATCGTGGGAGGCGTTCGACGTGATCGTGCGCGAGCTCCGGGAGCTCGCGGACGACGAGACGCTCCTCGTGCAGTCGGGCAAGGCGGTGGGCCGCTTCCGCACGCACCCGGACGCGCCCCGCGTGCTCCTCGCGAACTCGAACCTCGTCGGCCGGTGGGCGACGTGGGACGAGTTCCGCCGGCTCGAGGCGCTCGGCCTGACCATGTACGGGCAGATGACCGCGGGCTCGTGGATCTACATCGGCTCGCAGGGCATCGTGCAGGGCACCTACGAGACGTTCGTCGCCGCGCGGAAGGCGCACGCGGCGCGCGCCCCGGGCGGCGGGCGCTGGGTGCTCACCGCGGGGCTCGGCGGCATGGGCGGCGCGCAGCCGCTCGCCGCGACCATGGCGGGCATGGCCTGCCTCGGCGTCGAGATCGACCCGGCGCGCATCGAGAAGCGGCTCCGCACCCGCTACGTCGACGAGCGCATCGACGATCTCGACCGCGCCCTCGACGCCGTCCTCGAGAGCGTCCAGCGCGGGGCGCCGCGCTCGATCGCCCTCTGCGGCAACGCCGCCGACGTCTACCCGGAGCTCGTGCGCCGCGGCGTCACGCCCGACCTCGTCACCGAGCAGACCGCGGCGCACGATCCGCTCGTCGGCTACGTCCCGCCGGGGCTCACGCTCGAGCAGGCGGCGGAGCTCCGCGCCCGCGATCCCGGGGAGTACGTCGCGCGCGCGAAGGCGGGGATGCGGAGGGAGGTCGAGGCGATGCTCGCGATGCAGCGGCGCGGGGCCGAGGTCTTCGACTACGGCAACAACATCCGCACCTGCGCGATGGAGGCGGGCGAGGAGGACGCGTTCGCGATCCCCGGCTTCGTGCCGGCGTACGTGCGCGAGCTGTTCTGCCAGGGCAAGGGCCCGTTCCGGTGGGTCGCGCTCTCGGGCGATCCCGAGGACATCCTCGCCACCGACCGCGCGGTGCTCGAGGCGGTCCCGGGCGACGCCGATCTCCGCCGCTGGATCGAGCTCGCACAGCAGAAGATCGCGTTCCAGGGGCTCCCGTCACGGATCTGCTGGCTCGGCTACGGCGATCGCGCGAAGGTCGGGCTCGCCTTCAACGAGCTCGTCCGCGCCGGCCGGGTGAAGGCGCCGATCGTGATCGGGCGCGACCACCTCGACTGCGGATCGGTCGCGTCGCCGTTCCGGGAGACGGAGGCGATGAAGGACGGCTCGGACGCGATCGCCGACTGGGCGATCCTCAACGCGCTCGCGAACACGGCGGGCGGCGCGTCGTGGGTGAGCTTCCACCACGGCGGCGGCGTCGGGATCGGCAACTCGCTGCACGCCGGCATGGTGATCGTCGCCGACGGCACCGAGGCCGCGCGGCAGAGGCTCGAGCGGGTGCTCACCATCGATCCGGGGATGGGGATCATCCGGCACGCCGACGCGGGCTACGAGACGGCGATCCGCGTGGCGGACGAGAAGGGGGTCCGGGTGCCGCACCGGGCAGGGTGACCGGCTCCGCCGCGCCCTCGAGGGCGCGCAGCCGCGCGATCTCCTCCATGTAGCCGCGCCGCTCCTTCGAGAGCGGCGGCAGCTCGATCACCGCCGGCACGCGCGCGAGCCGCGCGTCGTTCGCGAGGCGCCAGAACGGCGCGAGCCCCATCTCCCCGTCGCCGATGCGCTCGTGCCGATCGAGCCGCTGGCCGAGCCCCGCCTTCGAGTCGTTCATGTGCATGCACCTCAGCCGCTCCAGCCCGAGCAGCCGGCCGAAGTCGCTCCAGAACCGCTCGTAGCCGGCCTCGCTCCGGAGGTCGTGCCCCGCCGCGAAGGCGTGCTGCGTGTCGACGCAGACCCCGAGCCGCGACCCCTCGGGCCCGGCGCGCTCGATCATCGCGGCGATCTGATCGACGCGAGCGCCGAGGGTCGACCCCTGCCCGGCCGTGTTCTCGATGCACAGCTGCGCGCGGAGCCCCTTCGCGCGAGAGAGCACGATCGACAGGCTCTCGCCGATGCGGTCGAGGCCGACCTCCTCGCCGAGGCTGCGGGGCGCGCCCGGATGGAACACCACGAAGTCGATCCCGAGCGCGTCGCACCGCGCGAGCTCCTGGAACAGCGCTTCCCGCGAGCGCTCGAGGATCGCGGCGTCGTCGGCGCACAGGTTGATGAGGTAGCTCGCGTGGGCGAGCGTCCGGCCCGCGCCGGCCCAGGCCGCGCGCGCGGCGCGAAACGCGGCGATCTGCTCCGCGCTCAGCGCCGGCTCCCGCCACTGGCCCGAGACCTTGGTGAAGATCTGCACCGCCTCGCAGCGGTCCTCCCCCGCCAGCGCGATCGCGCGGTGAAGGCCGCCAGCCACGGACTCGTGCGCGCCGAAGATCATGGGCCGCACTGCTTGGGGCGCTTCCCCGCCTCCGGCAAGGCATTGCCCCGAGCCGACCGGATCTGCCACGGCCCCCGCCCTCCGCGCGCAGCCGCGCGTCCCCACGCGCTCTCACGCAGGAGGGCAACGCCCGGACCGCCTCGTCCGTCCCCGGCGATGAGCCCGATTCTGCGAGCAAATCGAGCAAACCGCATGCCGGGAGGGCGCGAACCCCGGTTCGCGGCACCTCACCCTTGACGCGTTCCTGCCCAGGCGCGAATTGAGCGGCCTTCCTGGAGTCTCGATGAGCCATATGGGTGTTACGAACGGGGCCGGCGCCGGAGAGGCAGTGCCGGGGTCGCCGGGTGGGGCCAAGGGCGAGGAAACCGCGGCGGCCCCGCCGCTGATGCCGTCGCACGTGCTCTCGGGCAAGCGGCTCGTGGTGGTCGGAGGGACCGGCTTCCTCGGCAAGGTCTGGCTGGCCATGCTGCTCGCGAGGTTCCCGGAGATCGGCCACATCTACCTGCTCGTCCGGGCCAAGGAGAGCCAGTCGCCGGAGGAGCGCTTCTGGTCGCAGATCGTGACCTCGCCGGTCTTCGACCCGATCCGCGAGCAGTACCCCGGGCCCGCCTTCGAGGAGTACCTGCGGCAGAAGATCACCCCCATGAACGGCAACGTCGGCCTGCCGCTGCTCGGGCTGGGCGACCGCGTTGGGGAGCTCACGGGCACGATCGCCGCGGTCGTGAACGTGGCCGGCGTCGTCGATTTCAACCCGCCGCTCGACGAGGCGCTCGAGGTCAACGCGTTCGGCATCAGCAACCTCGTCGAGCTCGCGCGGACCCTCGGGGCCAAGGTGATGCACACGAGCACCTGCTTCGTCGCGGGCTACCGCTCCGGGCTCATCGAGGAGAACCACCCGGCCGAGATCCCCTTCCCCCGCGCCGCGGGCGAGACGTGGTTCGGCGCCGCCTGCCCGAAGCGGACCCTCGATCGGTCGCACTGGGATCCGCAGCGCGAGATCAGCGAGTGCCTCGACCTCGTGCAGCAGGCGCGCCAGCGGTGCGAGGACGCCTTCCGGCAGAGCGCCTTCCTCGACGAGGCCAAGGCCAACCTGGCCGCGCGCAGCGAGCCGTGCCGGGGCAGCGCGCTCGAGAACGAGCTCGCCAGGGTGAAGCGCAAGTTCATCAAGGACCGGCTCATCGAGGCCGGCAAGGAGCGCGCGCTCTTCTGGGGGTGGACCAACATCTACACCTACACGAAGAGCATCGGCGAGCAGGTCCTCGCGAGCTCCGGGCTGCCCTTCACCATCGTCCGCCCCGCCGTCGTCGAGACCGCGGTCGAGTTCCCGTTCTGCGGCTGGAACGAGGGGATCAACACCTCGGCGCCGTACCTCTACCTCGCCTCGAAGGGGCAGGTGCAGTTCCCGGGCGACCACGACGTGCGGCTCGACCTGATCCCGGTCGACATGACCGCGAGCGGCATGATCGCCTCGCTCTGCGAGCTCATCGAGGGCCGCGCGCCCGCGGTGTACCAGTACGGATCGACCGACACGAACGGCTGCCGCGTGACGCGCTACCTGGAGCTCGCCGGGCTCTACAAGCGGCGGCAGGTGTTCGAGGGGAAGAAGACCTCGCTCTTCGACGTCGTGTCGTCCCGCTTCGAGCCGCGCGGGCTGACCCGGCAGCAGTACGGCGCGCACGGCGCGCGGGCCATCGAGGGCGCGCTCCGCGGCCTGGGCGGCCTGCTCAAGACGGCGAGCGTCGGCCCCGCCGCGGCCCTCCTCAAGCCGGCGGCGGCCGCGCTCGAGAACGCCGCAAGGACCGAGCAGAAGACGGCCACGCTCCTCGAGGTCTTCATGCCGTTCGTCGCGGAGGGCGACTGGGTCTACTCCTGCGCCAACACGCGCGCGGCGATGGCCCGCATGCCCCCCGAGGAGCGGGCGCGCTTCGTCTGGGCGCCCGAGAAGATCGACTGGCGCGACTACATCTGGAACGTGCACCTCCCCGGCCTGGAGAAGTGGGCCTTCCCGCTCATGGAGGAGATGCTCCGCCGGGAGATCAAGCCGCTCCGGCCCTACGACAGCCTGGTCGACCTGCTCGACGAGGTCGCCGAGCGCTTCGATCACGCGCTGTCGGTGCAGCGGTTCGAGCAGGACGGGCTCTCGCGCACGAGCTACCGCGAGCTCCGCGACGCGGCCTGCATGACGGCCGCGCGCCTCGCCGCGCTCGGCGTCCGCCGCGGCGATCGCGTGGCGCTCTCCGGCGCGAACCAGCCGGCGTGGCCCGTCGCCTACTTCGGCATCCTCCGCGCAGGCGCCGTCGCCGTCCCGATCGATCCCGCGCTCGACGCGAAGGCGTTCGCGGACGTCCTCCGCTCGTCGACGGCGAAGGTCGTCCTCTGGGACAGCGGCGTGGCGGAGAAGCTCGGCGCCGACGTGCGCGCGGCGCTGCCGAACCTGGTCGCCTTCGACATGGGCGGGTTCGCCGAGGGCCAGGTGCCCGACCTGGGCCCGGCGTCCGGCGACGGGCTCGCGCCCCCGGACGTGCGCGTGGGCAGCCAGGACGTCGCGAGCGTCGTCTACACGAGCGGCACGACCGGGGAGCCGAAGGGCGTGCTGCTCACGCACGGCAACTTCACGGCCCTGCTGGCCTCGCTGGCGCCGCTGTTCCCGCTCAAGGCGAGCGACCGCGTGCTCAGCGTGCTGCCGCTGCACCAGACCTTCGAGGTGACCTGCGGCCTGCTCCTGCCGCTGTCGCAGGGCGCGCGGATCATCTACCTCGACGACGTCTCTGCCGATCGGGTGAGCGACGGGCTGAAGAGGGCGCGCGTCACGGCGATGGTCGGCGTGCCGGCGCTCTGGCAGATGCTGGAGCGCCAGATCGTCGCCAGGGTGAAGGAGCAGGGGCCCGCCGCGGCCACCGCGTTCAGCTGGGCCATGGAGCTGAACCGCATGCTCGGCAAGCGCTTCGGGCTGAACGCGGGGCGCCTCTTCTTCGGCAGCGTCCACGACGCGCTCGGCGGCAACGTCCGCTTCCTCATCTCGGGCGGCGCGGCGCTGCCCAGGGACACGGCCGCCGTGTTCAAGGGGCTCGGCCTGCCGCTCGCCGAGGGCTACGGCCTGACCGAGGCGGCGCCGCTCCTGACCGTCGCCAGGCCCTCGCCGGCGGCGAACCCGGGGAACGTCGGCAAGCCGATCCCCGGGGTGCAGATCAAGATCGCGAACCCGGACGCGAACGGCGTCGGCGAGGTGCTCGCGCGCGGCGCCAACGTCATGAAGGGCTACGCCGACGACCCGGGCGCGACCCAGGCGGCCCTCGACGCGGACGGGTGGCTCCGCACCGGCGATCTCGGCAAGCTCGACAAGCAAGGGCGGCTCGTCCTCGTCGGCCGGCAGAGCGAGGTGATCAGCGCGGCGAAGGGCGAGAACCTGTACCCGGCCGACATCGAGCGAATGCTCGGCAAGGTCGAGCACGTCAAGGAGCTCGCCATCGTCGGGATCGACAACGGCCGAGGCGGCGAGCAGGTCGCCTGCCTCGCCGTCCCCACGGCGCCCGGCGCGAAGGACGGCGACGGCGACGAGGCGCTCGCGCTGGCCACGCAGCACGAGCGCGCGCTCGACGCGCTCCGGACGGCGATCCAGGCGCTGCCCAAGCCGTGCCACCCCATGGCCCTCCACCTCCACGACGCCGACCTGCCCCGCACCGCGTCCGGTCAGGTGAAGCGCTCCGAGGTGAAGGCGATCGTCACGCGCCTCGCCGCCGAGGCCGGCGCGGGCGCGGCGGCCGTCGCGCAGGACGCCGGCGCGGCGATCGCAGAGCCGAAGGCGCAGGGCCAGGGCGAGGAGCCGATCCACATCCCTCGCCCGGTGGCCGACTTCGCCAAGCACTGGATGAACAAGGTCCAGTCCGGCTTCTACGGGAACGTCATGCGCCCGAAGGTCTACGGGCGCGCGTTCATCCCGCACAACCGCAACACGATCGTCGTCTCGAACCACGCGAGCCACCTCGACATGGGCCTCGTGAAGTTCGCGCTGGGCAGCTACGGGGACGGCCTCGTCTCGCTGGCCGCCCAGGACTACTTCTTCGAGGGCAACCGCTGGCGGCGCGCCTACTTCGAGAACCTCACGAACCTGGCGCCCTTCGACCGCAAGGGCGGCCTCCGCACGGCGCTGCGCCAGACCGGCGAGATCCTGGACCGCGGGCGGACGGTGCTCCTCTTCCCGGAGGGCACGCGCAGCCCCGACGGCGGCATCCTCGAGTTCAAGCCGGCGATCGGGCACCTCGCGCTCACGCACAACGTCGACATCCTGCCCCTCTACCTGGGCGGCACCTTCGAGGCGCTCCCCAAGGGGCGCAGCGTCCCGATCCGCCGCGACCTCGTCGCGCGCATCGGGCCGCCGCTCACGATCGGCGACCTCCGGCGGCTCACCGCCGGGATGAAGTACGCGGTGGCCTGCCGCAAGGTCGCGGAGCTCACGCAGCTCGCCGTCATCAAGCTCAAGGAGGGCGGCGCCCTCGATCTGAGCCGGGTCGAGAGCATCGATCAGGCCGCTACCACCACCAAGGAGCACCCGCTCACGGTCCTGTTCCGCGAGCTCGAGTCGAAATACGTCGCCGGGCGGGTCACCCAGCCGATCACCTACTACGTGACGCTCGGCAACGAGGACGAGGCGAAGTGGACGCTGCGGATCGACCCGGCCAGCTGCGAGGCGCGGATCGGTAAGCCAAGCCAGCAAGCGGACTGTGTCCTCAAGACGACGCCCGAGATATTCACCAAGATCGTCCGCGAGGCCTACACACCGAGCCCGATGGAGTTCATGACGGGCCTCGTGAAATCGAACGACATCTCCCTCCTCCAGACCTTCCAGAAGGTTTTCGATCTCGCATGAGCCGCTATCTCGTCACCGGGGCGACCGGTTTCCTGGGATCGCACCTCGTCACGGCGCTCCGTGGGGGTGGCCATGACGTGGTGGCGCTCTGCCGGGCGGAGGCGCCCGCGCTCGCCGAGCAAGGCGTGGAGCTTCGCCGCGGAGACATCCTCGACGCAGGGTCGGTGCGCGGCGCCGCCGAGGGCTGCGACGGGGTCTTCCACTGCGCCGGGCGCGTCTCGCGGCGCCGCGAGGACGCCGAGGCGCTCTACCGGACGCACGTCGAGGGGACCAAGATCACCCTCGACGCCTGCCGCGACGCGGGGGTGAAGCGCGCGGTGATCGCGAGCACGAGCGGCGTCGTCGCGGTCAGCAAGGACCCGAGCGACGTCCGCGACGAGACGGCGGCGACGCCGATCGACCTCATCGCCGGCTGGCCCTACTACCGCTCGAAGCTGTACGCCGAGCGCGCGGCGTTCGATCGCAGCGGGCCCGGCTTCGAGGTCCTCGCGGTCAACCCGAGCATCCTGCTCGGCCCGGGCGACGTCCACGGCGCCTCGACCGGGGACATCGTGAGCTTCCTGGAGCGCCGGCTCCCCTTCACCCCCGCGGGCGGCCTCTCCTTCGTCGACGCCCGCGACGCGGCCCAGGGCATGGCGCTGGCGATGGACAAGGGCCGCCCGGGCGAGCGCTACCTGCTCGGCGCCGCCAACATGAGCCTGGAGGTCTTCTTCAGCCGCCTCGCGCGCATCTCGGGCGTCCCGGCCCCCGCCCTGCGGCTGCCGCGGAGCATCGCGCTCGCGAAGGCGGGCGCGCACCTCATCGAGCAGGCGCGGAAGCGGCTGCCGTTCGATCTGCCGGTCGATCCGGTGTCGGCCGAGATGGGCCAGCACTTCTGGTACCTCGACGCGACGAAGGCCCGGCGAGAGCTCGGCTGGACGCCGCGCGACCCGCTCGAGACCCTCGCGGACACCGTCGCCGATCTGCGCGCCCGCGGCGTGGTCTGGCCGCAAGCTTAGCTAGACGGCCCGGCGCAGCGGGGTCGGCGGGAACAGGTCCTTCATGTCGAGCGGGAGCTGACCGCGGAACCCCTCGATCTCCCCCGCGGACACGCTGTCCGCGACGGCCTCGCAGATCGCCTGCAGCACGAAGCCGGCGGCCTCGCGGTCCATGCGCAGCTCGCGCGCGACGTCGGCCTCGATGGTCGCGGTCGTGATGCGCTTGTCGGGCCCGTCGAGGAACGGATCGAGCGACGGGTGGAGCTTCGAGGGGAGCTGCGCGACGAGGTGCCGCGCCTCCTGGGGCGTCACCCTGCGGCAGAGGCAGCCGAGGACGATCTGCAGCGCGAGCTCCGCGCGGTCGCGCTGCTGGAGGCCGCTGTGGCGCTCGACGGCGTGGATCAGCCGGCCATACGCGCTGTCGGCGCGCGCCTTGCGCCGGGTGAGGGCGCGCACGCGGCCGTGCGAGCGCTCCGGGCGCGCGGTCCCCTCGGGGTGCAGCGCGCCTTCCGGCTTGAACCGGGCGGCCACCTCGAGCTGCGCCTTCACGACGGAGCCGGCGGCCTCCGCGTCGATGACCCCATCGGCGAGCAGATCGTCGAGGGTCACCAGGCCGACGGGCCGCCCTTGCTCGGTCACCGGCACGCGCCGACACGCATGATCGCGCATGGTGCGCACGGCGTCGTCGATCGACGCGTCGAGCTCGAGCGTCGCGATTTCGTCCGACATGATGTCGCGCAGCATCGTGCTGCGCGCGTCGAGGTCGCCTGCCACGACCTCCAGCGCGATATCGCGGTCGGTCACGATGCCGGCGAGGCGCTGGCCGTCGTGGACCAGGACCGCGCCGACGTGGTTGTCCATCATCGCCCTCACGGCGTCATAAGCGGTCGAGCGCGGGCTAAGAACGATCATTCGCGGGCGTCGGTACTCTTCGAGCGACATGGCGAGTCCCTCCCCTGGGCAGCGCGTTCGGGGTTGTGCGTGCGTACACCAGGGCCCGGCTAGCCAGAACGGTACCAACCGCGATGGCGCGCGTGGCCAGCGGGTGGACGCGGCGCCCGGGATCGTCGCCGCGAGCGGACGAGCAAGCGCCAGGCGCGCCGCCCGCGCGAGGGCGGAGCCGCTCGTCAGTGGATGGCGCCGCGCGCCGGCGGCGCCGCACCGGCGCCGCCGCCCGCCTCGGGGTCCAGCGCGCTGCGCGCCTGCTTGGTCGCGGGCGCGACAGGCGAGAGCCGCACCATCCGGTGCAGGAGCCCGTCGACCCGCTGCAGCCAGCCGCGCCAGGCGGCGTACTGCGCCACCGGGATGGTCGACTGATCGAGGATCACGCGCTCCTTCACCACCACCGCGTTCTTGCCGGGCGCCTTCGCGAAGGAGATCGTCGCCCGCCCGAACGCGCCGCCGTTCTCGTCGCCGCCCGGCGGGAGCTCGGCGAACACGTACCCTGGCGGGGCGGTGATCGTGATCGTCCGGCTGTGGTGCCGCGGCGCGAAGCTCGGCGGCAGGACCACCGGCAGCGTGCGCTTCACGAGCGGCGCGAGCTGCGACGTCATCGTGGACGCGCCCGAGAGCGGCACGGAGAGCTCCGCGCCCTCGCGGCGGGCGAGCCCCTCGGAGCGCGCCTCGTACTCGAGCGTCGCCGCCCCGTGCGGGAGATCGGCCTGGAACGCCACCTTGGGCTTCACGTCGACCGTCGGGAACCAGCCGTACGCGAGGTACTGCTCGACCCACTGCGCGCGCGCGTCGGCCTCCGCCAGGTTCGAACGGAGCTCGAACGCCGCGTCGCCGATGTGCCGCTCCTTCGCCGCGAGCTCGCCCGCGCCGGAGGGGAGCAGCGCGATCGTCCACTCGGCGTCGACGCCGTGATCGGCCGGCGAGCTCGCCGGCGTCTCCACGATCTTCGGCGGCCCCTCGTCGACGAACAGCGCCAGCGTGCGCGCGTCCATCGCCGGCAGCGGACCCAGGCGGCTCTGCGGGCTCGTCGCGTCGAGCCACAGGCCCGGCGCGCCGCCCGCGCCCGGGAGGTACGCGATGCCGTGATCGAACACCGGGATCGCCGCCACTTCGCTCCGGAGCAGCGAGGGCTGGCCCGTGTAGCGCGTCTGCACCAGCACCTCCGTCGCCTCGATGCCGATCGACTTGAGGAGCGTGATGAGCAGCATCGCCTTGTCGTCGCAGTCGCCCTGGCGCCGCGCCAGGAGCTCCTGCGGGCGGTTCGGCAGCCACCACTCGCCCGACACGAAGTTCACGTACCGGATGTCGTCCGACACGAAGTCGAAGAGCGCCCGCAGCTTGTCCTCGCGCGTGGCCTTGCCCTTGGTGAGCTCCGCGGCGAGCCGGCGGACCTGATCGTCGGGCTCCATGAAGCCGGCGACCGCGCCCCGGTACCACTCCCGGAAGTCGTGCCATCCGTGGAACGTCGAGCCCACGACGACCGGCAGCACCTCCGCGAGGTGCGGGGCGAGCGGCTCCTCGGGCACCTCGGGCGGGTCGTCCCAGATGTACCGCGTCACCTGGCGGCCGTCCTTCTCGGACCTGAGCACCCGCTCGGCCTTGCCGTTCAATACGTCGATCGCCAGGGGATCGCTCGCCGGCGAGTCGACGACGACCTCGTTGTAGAGGATCGGCCGCGTGTCGGTCGAGCCGACGTAGTCGATGAAGTAGAACGGCGCGTCGCCCCGGCGGCCGACGGGGCCCCGGGTCCACGAGCGCACCGCGACCTCCACCACGTCCCCCGCCTTGAGCTCGGGCCAGCGCACGAACGGCTTCTGCCCTCCCGCGCCCTGCTCGTCCGGCTGCGCCACCGTGCCGTCCTTGCGGTGGACCCGCGCGAACAGGAGCTCCGTGTCCTCCCCCTCGGCGGGGATGTCGCGCTCGTAGAGATCCTGATCGGTGCGCGGCTCGATGACGATCTCGCGCGCGTAGTGCATGAGCTGCGAGACGCGCTTGTCCGGGTGGTACGTCACGACGCGCACCCAGTGGAGCTGCCGGTCGGCCACCTCCCCCTTCTTCGCCGGGGTCTGCCGCGCGCGCGCGAGGAAGACGTCGGGCGCGACGATGTGCTGCTCGTCGCGCATGCGCTGCCGGCCCGGCGCGCCGGCCGAGCCCTCGCCGAGGCGGAGCGCGAGCTCGGCCTTGAGGAACGGATCGCCAGGCGTGAGGTCGCGCGCCCGCGCGAGCGCCGCCGTGGCCACGCGCGACGCGGCGGCCGTCGGCCGCGCGCCCGCGCCGCCCGCGCCATCCTCTCGCACCGCGGCGAGCGCCTGGAACGCGGCGGGCTGGTTCGGCGCGACGTGCGTCGCGTACGACAGCACCTCGCGCGCCCACGCGACGCGGCCCGCGTCGTGGAGCGCGCGGCCGATGCGGATGACGTCCTCGGCCGACGTCTGCTGGGCGAGCGCCCCCGCGGCCGCCACCTCCAGCGCGGCGCCGCCGTCGGGCTCGAACGCGAGCACGTAGGACGCGCCCCGCGACTCGGGCGCGATCTCGGCGAGCCTGCGCGCGGCCCGCAGCTCGAGCGCCGGGTCGAGCCGGGCCGCGGCCGCGATCTCCTGCCAGACGACGACCGGCGTCCGGTCCTTCTGCTCGCGCTCGACCGCGAGCAGCTCCTCGAGCCCGGCCCGCGTGAGCCCCGCCGTCGCAAGCTTCTTCTTGACGAGCGCCCTGAGGACGCGCGCCTCGGGATCGCGCGCCGAGCGCAGCGGCTCCTCGCGCAGCGCGGCCGCCGCCCAGTCGACCCGCTCCGAGGCGAGGTGGGCGGCGACCAGCCGGCGCTGCGCGAACGCCGCGGTGGTCCGGTCCTTCTCCGGGAGGCCCCGGGCGCGCGCGGCCTCGAGCCAGCCGCTGCGGTTCGCGCCGAACGGGGACACCCACCCCGCCAGGGCGAGCGCGTCGGCGGAGATCCCGGGCGACCGCGTAACACGGTCGAGCAGCCCGGGCGCGCGGGGCGACCGCTGGTCGTCGGCGCCCCCGAGCGTGCGCGCCACGACGGCCGTGAGGGTCTGCTCGAGCGACTGCGACGCGCCCGCGTCGAGCGCCCTGTCGAGCGCCGTCGCGACGGCGGTCGCGGCGCGCGCGCCAGGGGGCGGGGCCGGCGGCAGCTCGAGCGGCGTGAGGTCCGACGAGGTCGCGAGCGCCACAGGCCGGCGGTCCTCGTCGGTGAAGCGCACGCGGACGCGCCCCTCGTCGGCGATGGCCCCGGTGCACACCTTGAGGGCGAGCAGGTGATCGCCGGCGGGCGCCTCGATGCGCGCGGCGATGCGGTCGAGCACGAGGCGCTCGTGCGCCGCCTCGCTCGCGGCGACGTCGGCGCCGTCCCACGCGAGCCGCACGGCGCCGGTCGCGGCGACGTGGGCGAGGATCGGCTTGCGATCGAGCGCGGCCGGGACGGTCACGCGCGAGGCGAGGTACGTGCAGGCCTCGGTGCGCGGATGGATGTAAAGATCGAGCGGCACGCCGCGCGCGGTCGACGCGGCGGGCAGCACCCTGCGCCACGCGACGTCGTACACCCCCCAGGCGTAGCGGGCGCTCATGTCCGAGAAGCGCTGGCCTGCCGCCTCGGGCCCCTCGCGGCGCGCGAGCCCGCCGCCCGAGTTGTCCTGGAAGGGGCCGAGGACCGCGAACGCCTTGACGAGCCCGGACGGGTCCGGGGGCGCGTCGTACGAGACGGCGCGCGCGCCGGGCCACGTCGCCGCCGGCGGCTCCGGGGCGAGCGAGGCGGCGAGCCAGCGCGCCTCGTCGGCGAGCGGCGACGAGGACGCCCCGATCTGCGCGAGTCCTTCCCGTGCGCGGCCCTGCGCGGCGCGGTCCGCGAGCGCCGCCGCGATCACGAGCCCGGCGAACGCGTCGTCGCCGCCCCGCCGCGCGCGGGCCAGCGCCGCGCCGAGCATCTCGTCGGGCGTCGCGGCGGTCCACCGCAGCGCCAGCACGATGGGCGCGCGCTTCTCGGACACCGGCGCGCCGCCCGCCGCGGGCGCGCCGGCGCCTGCCTTCGCGCCCCCTGCTCGCGGCGCCGGCGCGCTGCCGGCTGCAGGCGCGCCAGCGCCTGCCTTCGTGCCCCCCGCTCGCGGCGCCGGCGCGCTGCCGGCTGCAGGCGCGCTCGCGCCCGCCTTCGCGCCCCCCGGACGCGGCGACTGGGCGTTGCCCGCTGCAGGCGCGGCGGCGATCGCGAGCAGCGCGGCGAGCCACCCGCCCCCGCGGAGCGCGCGGGCGCGCGCGCGTCGATCTCGTCCTCGTCGATCCCGTCGATCTCCCCCCGGCGAGCTGCGCTCCATCGAACCTCGCTTCCAGGCCACGGCATAGCGCGGGCCCGATCGCGGCGCGAGCGCGGCGATCGCGCGCGCCGCGCCCGCGCGCCGTGCGCGAACTTGGCCGGCGAGCCCGCGGCCCCCTACCCTGCGCGCATGCGCCGCGCGTCACGATGGCTGCTCTCGACGGTGATGGCCCTGACCACGCTCACGGCCTCGCCAGCATCGACCTTCGCCCGCGACACCAAGGTCGAATGGAAGAGCGTCGACGTACCCGCGGGCGAGGGCCAGGCCCAGCGGGCGCGGGCGCTGCGCGGGCTGCTCTCCAGCGCCGCGAAGAAGGCGGACTTCGGCAAGGCGAAATCGGTCGTGCTGAGCGCGCGTGTCGTCGAGTTCACCTCGGCCACGCGGGGCGACGTCCACCGCGTGAGCTGCACCGTCGTCGGCCGCGTCGTCGGCGGAGCTACCGCCCGCTCGCGCATCTCGTTCGGCGGCAGGCCGAGCGAGCGACAGGCGCTGGAGAAGCAGGTGCTCGCCATGGTCGCGAGCGGCGTCGTCGGCCGGCTCGCCGCGATCGTCCGCGCCCGCGCGCATGACTGACGCGCGCGACGGAGCCGACCCGCTCCGCCGCGGGATCGCGCCGCGCCCCGCTCGACCCTCCACGGGATCTGGACTACGACGGCCCGCACCTCATGGAACTGGACCGGATGGTGAGCGAGCTCTTCCAGGAGGAGGAGCTCGCTCGCGACACGGCGAAGAAGCTGATCGAGCTGGCGCAGCGCTCCGCGGACGAGGCGAGCGCCGAGCGCGCGAGCCTGCTCGCGTTCCTGCGTGGGCCGATGGAGCGACACATGCGCTACGAAGAGACCGCCATATTCCCGCATTTCCAGGCGCGCGGGCTCGCCGAGGAGGTCCAGGTGGCGCTGAAGCAGCACGCCGCCGTGCGTGAAGCGACCGACGCCCTGGCGGGCGTTGCGCAGGGCGGCGACGTCGCGCGGGCCATCGTCGATGTCGCCCGGTTGCTCCTGCACCATACAAATTTCGAGGGCGACTACATTTATCCAGAGCTCACCCACGACGAATGGCGCGAGCTGATGCAGGAAACCGTTCCGCAGGGCATCTGAGGTGGTACGCATGAACTCGACACGGATGTTGTCCTCGACGTAGGCTTTTGCCGCCGTGTCTATTGCAGCTGGTCAGGTGCTGAGCGAGCGCTACCGCCTCATCCGACCCGTGGGGCAGGGCGCGCAAGCCGCGGTGTGGGTCGCCGAGCACCTGGCGCTCGGCACGCATGTCGCGGTCAAGCTGATCGATCCGGAGCTCGCGAAGCAGGACGACGCGCGCGAGCGGTTCCGCCGCGAGGCGACGGCCGCCGCGCAGCTGCGCAGCGCGCACGTCGTGCAGATCATCGATCACGGCATCGACGGGGAGCAGCCGTTCATCGTGATGGAGCTGCTCGAGGGCGAGGACCTCTTCGATCGGCTCGCGCGCCGGCGCCGCCTCTCGCTCCAGGAGACGTCGAAGATCGTGACGCAGGTCGCGCGCGCGCTCACCCGCGCGCACGGGGCCGGCATCGTGCACCGCGACCTCAAGCCGGAGAATTTTTTCCTCTGCGCGAACGAGGACGACGAGATCGTCAAGATCCTCGACTTCGGCATCGCGAAGGTGAAGGGGCAGGGGAAGCGGGTCGCCCAGCGCACAAGCGTCGGCACGCTCATGGGCACGCCGCACTACATGAGCCCGGAGCAGGTGAAGGGGCTCCGGGAGGTCGACTACCGCGCGGATCTCTGGGCGCTCGGCGTGATCGCTTACCAGTGCGTGACGGGCGAGCTCCCGTTCGACAGCGAGGGGGTCGGCGACCTGCTGATCAAGATCTCGCTCGGCGAGATCCCGGTCCCGTCGAGGGTGAACCCGGAGCTGCCGCCGAGCTTCGACGCGTGGTTCGCGCGCGCCTGCGACCGCGACCCGTCGCGGCGCTTCAGCAGCGCGCGCGATCTCGCGGAGTCGCTCGCCCGCACCGCCGACTTGTCGGCCGATGCCCCGAGCAGCATGAGGTCGCCGCCGTCGCCGCAGCCGCCGCCGCTGCCGCCCCGGGCCGCGCCCACGCGCCCGCCGGCGGCCCCGCCGCGACCGGCGACGGGCTCGGTGATCCCCAAGGCGCCGCCGCTCCCGCGGGTGGCCGACCCCACGGCCGCCGCCGCGACGCGATCGCCCGAGCGAGGATCGGGCGAGCCGCCGGCGGACATGGCGGCCGCGCCGTCGTCGGCCAGGCCGAGCGCGAGGATCCCCGCGGTGCCGAGCGAGCGGCCGCAAACGCCGCCGCGGCTCACCGAGCGGCCTCCGCTCAGCGAGCGCCCGCCGCTGTCGTCCCGGTTCGGCGAGCGGCCTCTCGCACCGCCGCGGGCCACCGAGCGACCTCCGGCGCCGCCTCGGCCCACGGCGCGGCCTCAGACGCCGTCGCTGGCTCCGATCAGCGAGCAACCGCCGGGCTCGTCCGAGGTCGGCGAACGGCCGCCGCTGAGCCAGCGGCCGCCGCCCTCGGCTCGGCCCGGCGATCGACCTCCGCCGCCGCCGCAGCCCAGCGACAGCGCGTCGCAGAAGCCGCCGGTCGCTGCCGAAACGCCGGTCGCTGCCGGAGCGCCGGTCGCTGCCGGAGCGCCGGTCGCTGCCGGAGCGCCGATCGCTGCCGAAACGTTGGTCGTTGCCGGAGCGCCGGTCGATGCCGGAACGCCGGTCGCCACTGGAACGCCGGTCTCCGCGCAGCCGAGCAGCGTGTCGCCCGCGACGGCAGACAGCGTCGACGCCCCGCCAGGCGCGCCTGCACCGGCGCTGGCGCCCAGCGACACGTTCCGGAAGGCGGCGGACAGCGCGTCCTCGCTCGTCGACGTCGACATCGACGAGTTCGAAGAGGACGCGATCGACACCGACGTGGACGAGCCCGGGGCGGCGCCGGCCGCATCTGCAGCGCTCGCTCCGCGCGCAGACGCGACGCCGGCCGAGCCCGCAGCGACAGCCCATGCGCCAACCGAGCCCGCGGCCCATGCGCCGACCGAGCCCGCGGCCCATGCGCTGGTCGAGCCCATGGCCGGCGTGCCGGCCGAGCCCGCGGCCCACGCATCGGCCGAACCCGCGGCCAATGCGCCGGCCGAACCCATGGCCGACGTGCCGCCCGAGCCCGCGCTGACTGCGCCCCAGAGCGGCGTACCCGTCGCGCCGGGCGCCACGGCCGAACCACCGCTCTCCTCGCAGACGCCGCGCGCGCTCTCGCCACAAGCGGCCGATCCGCACGCGATCGCCCCCGAGCGCGAGGCGCCGCCGAGCCAGGACCCGCCGTCGGAGCAGCTCCGCGACAACGTCAGGCGAGCGGTCGCCGGGACGGCCGCAGCCGCCGCGCCCCCCGCGTCGGTGCGCGCGCCGCACCCGCTCGATCCACCGCTCGATCCACCGCTCGATCCACCGCTCGTCCCTCGGGCTCGCGCGTTGCCCTCCGGCCAGTCGCCGGACCAGTGGATGAAGGGGTCCAGCGTGAGCGGGGTGGCGCACGAGGCGCGCGAGAGCGAGCCTCCGGAGTTCGACCCCGGCTCACGTCGGCGCCGGCGCGCTCGGCTGGTCGCGTTCGCGCTGGTGGCCTTGGCCGGCGTCGTCGCGTGGCAGGTGGTCCGCTCCCAGCGCCTGCCGCAGAGCACGCCGGCGGCCGAGAGCGAGGTCCCGCCGCCCGCCGTCACGGCAGAGCCGACGCCGCCGCAAGAGCCAGCGCCCGAGCCGGCCGTCACGGCGCCGCCTGTGGAAACGGCCCCGTCCGCGCAGCCGTCGGCCAGGGCCGCCGCGACGACGCCGCCGCGGAAGCGGCGCCCGCCGCCGCCGCCGCCGAAGAAGTCGCGGAAAGAGCCGGGCAAGGTGGACGATCTGACGATCGAGATCCCGACCCCCCCGGAGCCGGCCGAGGCGGAACCAGCAGAGTCGCCGCCCCCGGCCGGATCGCCCCCCCAGGGCGATCCAGCCCCGCATGCAGAGTGAAGAGCGGATGGGAACGACGGTAGTTCAGCGCGACTTCGAGGAATCCGGCGACTGGTTGAAGAAGGGGAGGGCCCGGTTGCTGGCCCATCTGGTGAGCGGGTTCGGCCTCGGCGCCGAGGTCGACCTCATCGCGCGCGGGTACCGGCCAGGCTTCGGCCCGTCGGTCTTCTGCGTGGCGAAGCGCTGGCCCGCGTGAAGGACCGATCTGCGTCGCTCGTCGACCTCACCAGCACCCCGCCCGCGAGCGCCCCGCCAGCGCCCCCGATGATCGCGGCGGATCCACCCGAGCCCGCGCGCGACCCGCCCGGCCCGCCGCAGGGGATCGGAGGCCCGCTCGCGAGGGTGCGCAAGGCGCTGCGCCCGGTCATGGTCGTCGCCGTAGCCTTGTTCATCGGGCTCGCTGCGCGGGATCTCGCTCGCAAGTGGGAGAGCGGCGAGCCCGTCGACGTCCGTCCCGCGTTCGTGGCGCTCGCGGTGCTGCCCCTCGCTCTCGGCATCGTCGTGCTGGGGCTCGCCTGGGCCTTTGTCCTGGAGGAGCTGACCGGCCGGCCCATCCCTCGCTGGCCGGCGATCGCGCTGCACATCGAGTCGCAGGCGGCACGCTACATCCCAGGCAAGCTCGGCGTGCCGCTGGTCCGCATGCTCGGCGCCCCGCGGATCGGGACGACCAGCGCGGTGGTGGCGTCCTCCTTCGCGGTCGAGTTTGCCAGCTTCGTCGCGGTCGGCGCCATGGTGGGGTTCGGCCTGCTCGCGGCGGGCGGCGAGCAGTTTGCGGGCGCGAGCGCGCTCATCGGTCGATGGAAGCTGCCTCTGCTCGTCGCCCTGGGCGCGGTGCTCGTCGCGCTCATGACCGTGGATCGTGCCCGCGCGCCCGAGCGCGTGCGCAAGCTCCTCGCGGCCGAGGGGCGCGGGCCGCTCATGCCGGTGCGACTGCCGCTCGTACACGCGGCGTACTGGCTGACCTGGGCCGCGCATGGCGCGTGCGCCGCGCTCGCTGTCGGCGCGACGCCGGGCGCGGCGCTCGGCGGCTCGGGCCTCTTCGTGCTGGCGCCCGTGGCCGGTTTCCTGGCGATGGCCACGCCGGGCGGCATCGGCGTGCGCGAGGCGCTGCTCTCCGTGGGCCTCGCCCCCGCCGTTGGACCCGCCGCAGCGCTGGGCGCTGCGATCATCTCGCGCGCCACCTCGCTCGCCGTGGACGTGGGCGGCTTGCTCCTCGCGCGCCTGCTTTGCCGACGCCCCCCGCCTCGCTAGGATGCGCCCCCTCTCATGCTGGCTCACCTGCGTGTTGCCCTGAACTCCGACTCCCCCCTGGCCCGCTTTTGTGCCGCCCTGACCTCGAGTTCGCCCCGGCCAAGGCTGCTGCGCAACGTCTTCGCGGCCATCGCATGCCTCACGGGCCTCGCCGGCTACGCGCGCGTGGTCCACGCGCACATTCCAATCCAGCACTGGCTCCTGTGGCGGCTCGCGCCGCTCTGGGGCTATTCGCTGCTGTTCCTGCTCTCCAGCCTCGGCGTCGGCCTCGTGCTGTTGCGCCGGGGGCTCCGCGTCGCGCACTTGCCGCCGGTCGAAGAGGGCCTGTTCGGCATGACGCTCGGCACCATCGCCTTCGTGTTCGGCATGTACTTCGCGGGCGTGGTCGGCTGGATCCGCCCCTGGTACGGGCTCGTGATGCCGGCGGCCCTCTTCGCGGGCGGCCTCCTGGAGCTGCCACGCTGGCTATCGCGTCTGAAGCACGATCTCGACGCCTCGACGACGCCGAAAGGGACGATGCGCTGGCTGTGGCTCACGGCCACGGGCGTCGGCGCCGTGTGCCTCGTGCTCCTCTACCTGCTGTCGCTGACCCCGGATTCCATCAGCTTCGACGCGACCTGGTATCACCTGCCGATCGGGCAGGACTATGCGCGCGCCGGCCGCATCGTGCCGTTCTACGGCGACGTGAACCACTCGTTCCCTCACCTCGCGAGCATGCTCTACGCGTGGGGTTTCAGCGTCCCCGGGATGCTCGTGGAGCAGCGGTGGATGATGGCGCTCCACCTGGAGTTCGTCTTCGTCCTGGGGAAGGTGGTCGGCGTCGCAGCTCTGGCGCGGTACCTGCTGCATGGCGAACGCATCCCTGGCCTCTGGGTGGCTTTCTTCCTGTTCCCATCGCTGTTCGTCCAGGACCAGAACCCCGGCGGCTCGGCGGACCATTTCCTGGGCTTCTTCGCGGCGCCGGTCCTGCTCGCGTCGATGCGCTTCGCCGAGCGCTTCGACAGGCGGTATGCCGTCCTGCTCGGCGCGTCGCTCGGGGGCGCGATGCTGGTGAAGTACCAGGCGGTCTATCACCTGGCGATGGCGGCGGCGGTCGTCGTGCCGCGCGCCGCGCTCCTGCTCGCGCGCGAGGCCTACCGCGCCGTGAAGAAGCGCCGTCGGCCGCTGCTCTCGGCGCGCCGCGTCCTCGTGGCGGGGCTCATCGTGTCGGGCGTGGCGCTCGGCACGGCCGCGCCGCACTTCATCAAGAACGTCATTTATCATAACAACCCCGTTTTCCCGATGGCTCAGCGGGTGTTCACGCGGTCGTACCCGCAGCATGCGCGCTCCGCGGAGTTCATGGAAAAGGCGTATCCCAACGAGCCTTACCTGCCCAAGGGGAAGGGGCTGGAGCGGCAGCTCATCGCGGTCGGGAACTTCTTCACATTCTCGTTCGCTCCGCACTACTCGTTCACTCGCTACGTCCCCTCGATGGGCTCGCTCTTCACGCTCCTCCTGCCGATGCTGCTGATCATCCGCGGTCGGCGCAGGCCGGCGCTCGCGACCTGGGCGACGTTCGCTGGCATCTGGATGTGGAGCAACACGTACACCGCGGACCGGTACCTCCAGGGCCTGCTCGCGGTGCCGATCGCCGTCACCGCGGCGCTGCTCGTCCGCACATGGCAGCTCGGGTCCATCGCGCGGCTCGGCCTCGTCCCGCTCGTGGCATTCCAGATCGTGTGGAGCGGCGATGTGCCCTTCTACTCCGGCCCCCGCAGGCTGGAGAGCGCGCTCTCGATGATCCGCTCCACCTTCGACAAGCGGTGGAGCGACGCGCAGCGGTTCAAGTTCCGCGAAAATCACCGCGCGATCACCCGGGCGACCCCGCCGGACGCGCGCATCCTCGCGCGCAACTACCGCACGACGCTCGGCATCGAGCGCGAGATCATCTTCGATATCCAGGCCTGGCAATCGCTCATCTTCTACGAGCCCTTGCGAGGACCGCGCGAGCTCTACGATCACTACCGGAGCGTCGGCATCACCCACATCCTGTACCCGCCGGGCCAGCGCCCGCCGGACACGCTGCAGGCGGCGGTGCTGTTCAACGAGCTCGTGCACCGGTACGCGACGGAGAAGCGCCGCTTCGGCGATCTCCAGCTCGTGACCATGCCAAAGGCGCCGCCGCCGCCCGACGAGCTGCCGTATCAGGTGCTCGCGCTCGGCGCGCCGGGCTACACGGACGGGCTCTACCCGGTCGAGGCGCTCCACATCATCCCCAAGCTCCGCCCGCCCAAGGGCCAGGAGCCGAAGCCCGCGCGGGCGTGGCCCAGCGACGCGAACGCGCAGGCCGCGCTCCTCGACGCCGCGCAGGCGGTGGTGCTCGGCAAGAACGCCGCGCGGAGCGGCCGGAACGTCAAGCTGGACGGCGCGTTCTTCGCAGCGGAGCGCTTCAAGAACTACACGGTCTACCTGCGGCAGCAGCGCGACGCCGCCCGGCCGGAGCCGCCGCCCGAGCCCCCGGCGGCGGACACGTCATCCGGGCCGGAGCCGACGACCGGCCCGGCGGATCCCTCGCAGGAGGACGACGACCAGGAGGATCCGGACGGCTGAGCGCCAGGCCGAAGGCTATCCGCGCCGCTCGGCCAGCAGCCCGGTCCAGGGGATCGGGCTCTTCACCTCGCGGACAGCGAGCTCGCCCCCGACGAGCGCCACGAGATCGCGACCACGGCAGCTGGCCAGTCGATGCTTCCCGGAGCCGGAGCAGGAGATCCGATGTTCTCCGGCATGGCCCTCACCTCGCGATCGCTCGCGCCTGCCGCACCTGCTGGTTGCGCCAAGGCTTCGCGCCCGTGGTCCGGATGCCCTCCAGCCCGAGGGCCGACTCCCGCCCCGCGAGCTCGGTCTCGATCCGGCGCACGCGCATCAGCACCTCCTCGACGAGGCGGCGGTTCGTCGCGATGAGCTCCGCGAGCAACGCCACGGCCACCAGGATGCACGCCATCACGACGGCGCCCGTGCCGACGATGAGCGACTGGATATAACCGCTGTGGTCCGGATTCCGCAGGTAGAAGTAGAGGAACCGGACGCCGAGCGCGACGCCGAACACGAGCAGGACCGTCGCGACCCAGCCCACGAGCTGCACGGGGCGGTACATCGCATAAGCCCGGAACATGACAGGACCGGCCCGGCGCAGGTAGTCGGGGATCGAACGAAAGAGCCGCGACTCGCGCGTCTTCGGGTTGGTCGTGATCTTCACGTTCTCCACGGCGAGGCCGCGGCGGCCTGCCTGGATCACGGTCTCCAGCGTGTAGGTAAAGCGGTTGTGCACGAAGAGCTGCAGCGCGGCCTTCCGGCTCACCGCGCGGAAGCCGCTCGGCGAGTCGGCCACCTCCGTGGCGGACAGGCGCCGGATGAGCCGCGAGCCCCACCGCTGCAAGACCTTCTTGAGCGGCGAGAACTCCTCGATCCTGTCTGTCTGCCGGTCGCCGATCACCAGGTCGGCCCGCCCGTCGAGGATGGGAGCGATGAGCTTCGGGATCTCCGCGCCGCGATACTGGTTGTCTGCGTCGGTGTTCACGATGATATCGGCGCCGAGCCGCAGGCACGCGTCGATGCCGGCCATGAACCCGGCGGCGAGGCCTCGATTCCTCGCGAAGCGGACGATGTGGTGGATCCCGAGCTGCTCGGCGAGCGAGCTCGTCCCGTCCGTGCTGCCGTCGTCAATGACGAGGACCTCGATCTCGTCCACGCCGTCGATCGACCGCGGCAGGTCCGCGAATGTCTGCGCGAGCGTGTCGCGCTCGTTCAAGCAAGGGATTTGGATGATGAGCTTCACGGGCGATTTCGCGGCGCAGCGTAGCACGACGTGCGTCGAGAAATTCACGTCGGAGCGCAGCGAGCTCCCCCGCGACGCGGGGCTCCGCGCGGGCCGGAACGCCGCCCCGCTCGCGCTGAGCGCCGGGCGGCCAGCAGAAACCTGTCCACACCGCTCCGCCGGTACCCTGGGGCACCGTGCATCGCGGAACATCACGGAACATCACGGAACATCACGGAGACGATGGCCCGCAGCCCTGCGCCGGGCCAGCGGGACCATCGCTCCGCTCTAGTTGAGCAACTTCTTCGAGAGGTGCTTGACCGCCTCCTGCGCCGCGTTTCGCAGCGCGACCTCGACCGCCTTCGAGGACGTGTCGCCTCGCACGAGGATGGCGCAATTGTCCCCTTCAGCCTCGAACGATGCGAGCGGTAGCTCTGTCGCCGCTGCGGCGGCGCGGATCGGCACCTGCACAGCAAGCGAACCGACCTCGAGCTCCACGAACCCCACCAGCTCCGACTTGGATAGGTTCTGCATGCCTTCGAACGTGGGTCGCCCGCTGGGCCTTAGCAAGGTCAGGTTTTTCCTGCTTGAGCTCCACGTGAAGAAGCAGGGCGCGGGCGCGTCGAGCGCATCTCCTGGTCGGCGATCGGCGTAGGCGATCGGCATCGGCGCGCGGCGTGGGCGTGGCGCGCGCGGGCGCGCGACGCGGCGGCCGCCGGTCCGAACGTCGCGCCCGTCGCGCCCATCCCGCGCGTCACGCGGGTCACGCGCGTCACGCCGACCGCGCGCTTCCGCACGGATGACCGCTCTCGCGTCAGTTCTTCAGGGATGTCAGCTGGTCGGCCATGATGCTTCGGTGGTTGCGGTAGACCTGAAGCACGATGGCCAGCGCGATCGCCGCCTCGCTCGCCGCGAGGACGATGATGAAGACCGTGAACACCTGGCCAGCCACGCCGCCGGCGACGAAGTGGTCGAACGCGATGAAGTTGAGCGCGGCGGCGTTGAGGATGAGCTCGACGCCGAGGAGGATTCCCACCGCGTTTTTCCGCGTCATGACGGTGAACAGCCCGAGTCCGAAGAGCACCGCGGCGACGCTGAGGTAATGGATGAGACCGACCTCCATCGCCTACTCCCTCTCCCAGGCGCGCCTGACGGCTCGACGCGCGAGCACGACAGCGCCGATCATCGCGGCGAGCAGCACGACCGAGCCGAGCTCGAACGGGAGCAGGTACTCACCGAGGAACGCGTGCCCGAGCTTGGCGGTGGACGGCATCGGCGGCTTGGCCTCGGCGGGCCAAGGGGTCTGGGCCGCCACCCTGCCGAGCAGGAGAAGCACGGCCGTGACCAGGCCGAACGCCACGGCCGGCCCGCCGCGCGGGTTCGAGATCTTCATCTCCGCGATGCGGCTCGTGAGCATCACGGCGAAGAGGATGAGCACGAGCGTGCCGCCGACGTAGACGAGCACCTGCGTCGCCGCGATGAAGTCGGCCGAGAGCGTGACGTACAGCCCGGCGATGCCCAGGAACGTGCCGAGCAGGGCCAGCGCGGAGTGGATGATGTTCCTGGAGAACGCCACGAGCCCGGCCGAGCCGAGCGTCAGCGCGGCAAGCCCTAGGAAGACGAGTGCGCTCAGGGGGGGCATGGGGTGAGGGTCGCGACGTTAGACCGCTGCCCACCGCCCATCAAGGGCGACCCCTGGGCGTCGCTCGCGGCGCGCTCCTGCGCCCTTCTGCGCGCCGCGCCCTGGCTCAGGCGCCCGCTCCAGCCCCCGCTCCAGCCCCCCCTTCGGCCCCCCCGCCCGCGGGCTCCGCGCCCTCGGCGCCCTGCTGCTTGCCGCGCTCTTTGCGCCAGATGGCGCGCAGCTCCTCCAGCGCGGCCGGGTTGTCGCGCATGGCGCGCTCGCGGGCCTCCCGGGCGTGCGGCCCGTACTCGCCGACGGGCACCTCGCCGAGGTCCTTCGGCGCCTTGTACAGCGGCACGAGGCCCTCCGGGATGAACCGGAACGTGAGGTGGTCGAGCGTCGGCGCCGCCCCCTCGAACTCGCGGGTGTGGCGGATCGCGCCGGTCGACTCCGTCTTGCACGCCTCGACGCAGAGGCCGCAGTACATGCACTTGCCCATGTCGATGTCGAAGCGGCTCATCGCCTGCTTCTTCGTCGCCGGGTCCTTCTCCAGATCGATGGCGATGCACTCGATGGGGCACGCGCGCTCGCAGCGCTTGCAGCCGGTGCAGATGTCCATCTGCACCTCGAGGAAGCCGCGGTACCGCGGGGGGAGCATCTCGCTGACGGGGCGGTCCGTCTTGTCGGGGTACTGGACGGTGATGGGCTCCCGGAACAGATGGGAGAACGTGACCGCCATCCCCTCCAGGATGGTATTGGCCGCGCTGGAGATGCTCTTGATGTACTGGGCGAGATCCATGGCCGGTGCCTCTCAGGGACCTGACGCGCTCGGGCAAATCCCCCGAAGGAGCGAGGCGCTACACCGCGGACGATAGCAGACGCGGACCTGCCCTGGAGCGTCCGGCCCGCTCCCCGCAAGCCCCGGGGGTTCCCGCCAGCCCGCGCCGTACAGGCCGAGCGGGCTCCCGGCAGCCCGCCCCCAAGGCCGCGTCCGTTCGGCGTCGCCCCGCGCGGGAACCAGCGGAGAGCGGGGAGTCCGCGGCGAACCTGTCCTCTCCTGTTGACGCGCACCCGGGGTGGCGATCATGGTCGTCTGATGTCGCAGCTCCCCTTGTCGGGAACATTCACCGCCCTCGTCACGCCATTCACGCCCGATGGTGAAGCCGTCGACTTCGACGCGCTGGACGCGCTCGTCGAGGCGCAGATCGCGGGCGGCGTCAGCGGGCTCGTGCCGTGCGGGACCACGGGCGAGTCGCCGACCCTCAGCGAATCCGAGACGACCGCGGTCATCCGGCGCGTCGTCGAGGCCGCGCGCGGCCGCGTGCCGGTGATCGCGGGGACGGGCTCGTTCTCGACGAAGAAGACGATCGATGCCTCGCGCGCCGCGCTCGCCGCCGGCGCGGCGGGCGTGATGATCGTGATGCCGTACTACAGCAAGCCCTCGCAGGACGGGCTCCGCGAGCACACGCTGGCCGTGGCCAGGGCCGTCCCTGCGCCGATCGTGCTCTACAACATCCCGGGGCGGACGGTGGTCGACCTCTCCGCCGAGACGACCGAGCGCATCTGCGCCGCCGCGCCGAACGTCGTCGCCATCAAGGACGCCTCGGGCAACGTGTTCCGCTGCCAGGAGCTCGTGCGGCGCCTCGGCGACCGGCTCACGATCCTGAGCGGCGACGACGCGCTGACGCTCGCGATGATGGCGCTCGGCGCGCAGGGTGTCATCAGCGTCACGTCGAACGTGCTGCCGCGCGAGACCAGCGCGGTGACCCGGCGGTTCCTGGCCGGCGACCTGGCGGGCGCGCGCGCAGCCCACCTCGCGCTCCTCGAGCTGCATGGGCTCCTTTTCGTCGAGCCGAACCCGGCCCCCGCGAAGGCCGCGCTCGCCGCCCTGGGCCGCATGAGCGCCGCCGTCCGGCTGCCCCTCGTGCCGGCCGGAGAGGCGACCCGGCAGCAGATCGCCGAGGCGATGAGGCGGCTCGAGGCGAGGCGCGAGGCGTCGTGAAATCGAACGGAGATCATCGAGGTGTGCCGATGAGCGCGCTCCTGGGGGCCGCCCAGGGAGACGACGCCCGGCTGCTGAAGGTCGCGATCCACGGCGCGAGCGGCAAGATGGGGCAAGCCATCGTCCGGCTCGCGGCGAACGAGCGAGCCCAGGTCGTGGGCGCGATCGTGTCGCGCGGCTCCTCCCGCATCGGCCGCGACGTCGGCGAGCTCGCGGGGACAGGCAACATCGGCGTCGCGATGAGCGACGACACCAGCGCCGGGCTGCTCGGCGCGGACGTGGTCATCGACTTCTCGCGGCCCGAGGCGCTCCCCCGTCTCCTGCACCTCGCGATGCGGGCCAAGGTCGCCGTGGTCAGCGGCACGACGCGCCTCGACGGCACGTGCGAGCGGTTGCTCGACGAGACGGCGCAGCACGTCCCGGTCCTCTGGTCGCCGAACACGAGCATCGGCATCCACGTGCTCGCGGAGATCGCGGCGAGCGCGGCGCGGCGGCTCGGGCCCGGCTACGACGTCGAGATCGTGGAGGTGCACCACCGCGCCAAGGTGGACGCGCCGAGCGGCACGGCCGTGCGGCTCGCCGACGCCGTGCGCGCGGCCCGCGAGCCGACCGCGAAGCTCACCGACGTGCACGGCCGCGAGGGCAACGTCGGCCCGCGAAAGGCGGACGAGCTCGGGATCTTCGCCGTGCGCGGCGGCGACGTCATCGGCGACCACACGGTCCACCTGCTCGGCCCCGGCGAGCGCATCGAGCTCACGCACCGCGCGACCAGCCGTGATCTCTTCGCGCGCGGGGCGCTGCGCGCGGCGTGGCACCTGCACGGGAAGCCGCCCGGCCGATACACGATGGCCGACGTGATCGGCGGCTGACGGCGGCGCTCCAGGGCCAGACGCGGGCGATCCGCGATCCGGCGTGCCGCGGGAGAGCCACAATGTGGTCAGCGGCGGTTCGCCGCACTACGCTGCGGCGCTCGTATGGAGACGCTCGCTGCGAGGATCGCACGCGCCGGTCCGCTGCCGGACAGGGACGCGGTCGGCTGGGTCGTCCGCCTGGCGAAGCGCGTCGAGAGCCTGCACGCGCGCGGGACGGTGCACGGCCGCCTGTCGGCCGCGTGCGTGGTCATGGAGGGCGAGCCGTGCACGTCGACGGGGTGGCTCTCGGACCCGCTCGCCACGCCCGCCTTCGTGGGTTACCGCTCGCCGGAGCGGGCCGCGGGCGAGGGGCCGTCACGCCGGGACGACACGTGGGCGCTCGCGGTCACCCTGTACACGGCGCTCTCGGGAGCGCTCCCGTTCCCTGCCGAGAGCGACCAGGAGCTCCGCCGCAAGCAAGGCGCCGGCGCCGCGCCGCGGATAACGCCGCCCGGCGCGGCGGGCGACGCGCTGTGGCGCGTGCTGGACCAGGCGCTCGCGCGCAGCGCTGAGCAGCGGATCACCGAGGTCGCGGCGCTCCGTCGCGCGCTGGAGGCGGCGCGGCCGGGCGACGGCCTGGAGGAGCTGCCGCCGCTCGATGAGCACGCGCTCGCGGCGCCGGCGAGGACCATTCCAGCGCCGCGCCCGTCGAGCAGCGGGGTGCGGGGGACGTCGAGCTCGCAGCCGCCCCGCAAGAGCGCGCCGCCGCGCGAGGGCACAGGCTCGCAGCCGCCCCGCAAGAGCGCGCCGCCGCGCGAGGGCACAGGCTCGCAGCCGCCCCGCAAGAGCGCGCCGCCGCATGGCCACTCGAGCTCGCAGCCGCCGCCCATCGCGAGCGCCTCGGCCCGCCGGACGCCGTTGCCCCTCCACGGGCTCGCGAGCCTGGGCCTCCGGTCGACGACCGGCGCGCCGACCACCCCGCCGCCGGAAGCGCCAGACCGTCCCTCGAAGGCGCAGACCGCGCTGCCTGCCGCATCGCCGCGGCTCGCCGGCGCAAGGACGGAGGACGGCGCGCGTGCGGGCGCAGTGGCTGCGCCGACCGCGCAGGTGCAGCCACCGCCTGTCGTGCCTGCGGCGACAGCGCAACCGCCCGTCGCCCCCGCTGTGACGGCGCAACCGCCCGTCGCCCCCGCTGTGACGGCGCAGCTGCCCTTTGCGCCCGTAGCGACGGCGCAACCGCCCTTCTCGCCCACCGCGGTGCCCCTCTTCGACGCGGATGCCCCGGCGAGCCCGCGAGCGATCGACGATCTCCCCTGGCTCGGCGAAGACGACAGGCACGAGCCGTCGCACCCCTTCCCGATGGCGCCCGGCGGCGCCGCAACGCGCGTCGGCGCGCCCGAGCTCGGCGCACCGACGCCCCACGTCCCGGCCGTCGATCTGCTCTGGCTCGGCGAAGACGACACGCACGAGCCGTCGCACCCCTTCCCGATGGCGCCCGGCGGCGTCGCCGCGCGCGGCGGCGCGTCCGGGCTCGGCGCGCCGCCGCGCGCGGCGATGCCGCCGCTTCGCGCGCCGGCGCCGGCGCCGGCGCCCGGGGCGAGCCGCGAGACGCCGTCCGCGGCGCGCCGGTGGGTGACGCTGGCCCTGGGGGTCGTGGCCATCGCGGGCGCGGCGGGAGCAGCCTGGTTCTGGCTTCGACACCGCGACGCCGCGCCGCCGTCCCTCCCGGCGCCGCCGTCCGGCTCGGACGCTGCGCCCGCCGCGTGCGCCGCCCCCGCAGAGCCGAGCGCCCCGGCGCCCGGTGACGCGGGCACCGAGGAAACAGGTGCGGCGGCGCCAGCGGACGCAGGCACCGCGAGCACAGCGCCGGATCCTGCGGCCACGGCGGACTTCGCCGCGTGCGCGATGCCCCTCTTTCCCGGCAAGAGCGTCGACGCCGCCACCGCGGGCCAGCTGTTGTCCGTGTGCGCCGAGATCGACCCGATGAAGGGCGTCGCGGCGCTCAAGAGCCACCTCGCCCAGGCAGCTGGGCCCAAGGGCGTCTCGGACGCCACGAAGGAATGGGCCGTTCTCGGCTGGCACGACATGGCGACCCTGGCCACCCTGCGCGCCCGCTGCTGCCACGCCCCGCCCCCCCTCCAGCTGCCCCCCACGCCCGAGGGCTGCGCCCCGCTCGACGAGGCGCTGAACGAGCTCGGCGCGGCCGTCGCGTCGGCGTCTGCTCCGGGCGATCGGACGGTCGCGAAGGCGGCACGGCGGTACATGCGCGCAGCCCAGTGCGTCGCCCGGGTCGGCGCGGCGACCCGTTACGGGCGCAAGGACAAGCCGAACGGAGGCGAGGCGAGCGCCTTCAAGAAGGTGCTCTCGCGCGCGCTCCGGAGCGCGGCACAGGCGCGCTGAGCCGCGCGAACGTCACGTCGCCCGTGGCGCACGCCGGTCGTGCGCGCCGCGCCACGGCGTGACGTGGCGGACGGCGCGGCCGGCTGAACAGCGCGGCTCGATCGCTCGACCACCTCGCCGAACGAGCGGTTCTGGGGTAGCGTCCGCGGTCCCATGTCCAACGAAGCGAGCGATCTCCTGCTCGAAATCGGCGTCGAGGAGCTCCCCTCGTCGTTTGTCGAGGCCGCGCTCCGCGCGCTCCCGGATCTCGCAACGAAGCGCCTCGCGGAGCTCAGGCTCCGCCACGGCGCGGTGCGCGCGCTCGGCACCCCGCGTCGGCTCGCGCTGCTCGTCTCCGGGGTCGCGGCGCGCCAGCCGGACCTCGAGGAGGAGGTCACCGGCCCGCCGGTCAAGGCGGCCTTCAAGGACGGCGCGCCCACGAAGGCGGCCGAGGCGTTCGCGCAGAAGCTCGGCTGTGCCGTCGCGGATCTGCGCCGCGTCGAGGGGCCGAAGGGCGAGTACCTCGCGGGGACCCGCCGCGAGGCCGGCAAGCCCGCGGCCGAGCTCCTCCCCGAGGTCCTGACGTCGCTCGTCGCGGCCATCCCCTTCCGCAAGTCGATGCGCTGGGGGCAGGGAGATTTCGCGTTCGGCCGCCCCATCCAGTGGCTGGTCGCGCTCTCCGGCGGCGAGGTCATCCCCGTCGAGATCGCCGGCATCCGCAGCGGGCGCACGAGCCGCGGCCACCGCTTCCTCGCGCCGGGCGAGATCGCGATCGGCGCCGCGAAGGACTACGTGGAGGCGATGCGCGCGGCGCACGTGCTCGTCGACCCCGAGGCGCGCGCGAAGCTCATGCGCGAGCGCCTGCTCGCCGCGGCGCGGGACGCGGGCGGGGCGCTGATCGAGGACGACTTCCTGATCGGCGAGAACCTCTCCCTCGTGGAGGAGCCGCACGTCATCGTCGGCAGCTTCGAGGAGCGGTTCCTCGAGCTGCCGGAGCGGGTGATCCTCGAGGTCGCGCGCGGTCACCAGCGCTACTTCGGCGTCCGCGACGCGAAGACCGGGGCGCTGCTCCCGAGGTACCTGGCGGTCGTGAACACCGCGGAGGCGCCCGAGAAGATCAAGCGCGGCAACGACAACACGATGCGCTCGCGCCTGTCGGACGCGCAGTTCTTCTACCGGGAGGACGTCAAGATCCCGCTCGCGAACCGCCGCGAGAAGCTCGGCGGGATCGTGTTCCAGAAGCGGCTCGGCAGCGTGCTGGCGAAGGCCGAGCGCGTCGAGCGGCTCGCCCGCGAGCTCGGCCTGCTCCTGATGCTGCCCGAGCAGACGCTGGTGGCGGCGGCCTCGGGGGCGCACCTCGCGAAGTGCGATCTCGTCGCGCTGATGGTGGGCGAGTTCCCCGAGCTCCAGGGCGAGATGGGGCGGGCGTACGCGCTCGCCCAGGGGGTCAGCCCGGAGGTGGCCGACGTCGTACGCGATCACTACCTGCCCAAGGGCGCCGCGGACGCGACGGCGCCGACGCACGCCGGCGCGCTGGTCGCGATGGCCGATCGGCTCGACACGCTGGTCGGCTGCTTCGCGATCGGGCTCGTCCCCACGAGCACCGCCGACCCGTACGGGCTGCGCCGCGCGTGCCTCGGCGTGCTGCGCACGCTCCTGGATCGCGATCTCGACCTGCGCCTCGGCGCCGCGTTCGGCGCCGCCTACGACGGCTACGCCGGGGTGGAGCTCAACGTCTCGCGCGAGGAGCTCGCGACCCGCCTCGGCGAGTTCTTCTCCGAGCGGCTGCGGGGCCTGCTCTCCGACCGGCTCCCGCAGGACGCGGTCCTCGCGTGCCTGCGCGTCGCCGCCGATCGCCCGCTCGATCTCAGGGCCCGCGTGCGCGCGATCGACGCGCTGAGCCCGGAGGTGCGCGCGCGGGTGGGCGAGGTCTTCAAGCGGGCCACGAACATCGCCGACAAGGCGCCTGCCGGCGAGCCGGTGGCGCCGTTCGGACAGGACGTGCACCCGAGCGAGACAGCGCTCTTCGCGGGGTACCTCAAGCTGCGCGAGCAGATCGCGTCGGACGTCCGGAGCGGCTCGTACGACGCCGCGTTCAGGGCGGTGGCGGACTTCGCCCCGCTCTTGCACCAGTACTTCATCGACGTGTTCGTGATGACCGACGACGCGGCCGTGCGGGACAACCGGCTGCGGCTGATGCGCGCCCTGTCGGAGACCTGCGGGAGCCTGGCCAGGCTGGAGCTCCTCGGCGAGGCGCCGCGCGCGGCGTCGTAGCGGAGCCTGTTTTCCCTTCGCGACTCCTGTTGCGCCCATTGCGAGCTTCGCTGAGCTCGCCACGGGCGCAGCCTCGAGCCTGGGGCCGGGGCGCACGTCTTGGATCGACGTCCCTGCTGGCTCGACCGCAGACGGCTCCCCCTGGTGCTGCCGTCCCCGGCGCCGGATCCCGGGAGCGCCGGCACGACGCTTCGGACGGCGCCTAGGCAGGGCGTTGTGCGGCTTCCGGGAAACCGGATCCGGTTACGGCGAGGCTGCGGGCTGCTTCCGGGAAACCGGATCCGGTTACGGCGAGGCTGCGGGCTGCTTCCGGGAAACCGGATCCGGTTGCGGCGAGGCTGCGGGCTGCTTCCGGGAAACCGGATCCGGTTACGGCGAGGCTGCGGGCTGCTTCCGGGAAACCGGATCCGGTTACGGCGAGGCTGCTCGCCGCTTCCCAGAGACCGGATCCGGTTACGGCGAGGCTGCTCGCCGCTTCCCAGAGACCGGATCCGATTGCGGCGAGACTGCTCGCCGCTTCCGAGAGACCGGATCCGGTTGCGGCGAGGCTGATCGCCGCTTCCGAGAGACCGGATCCGGTCGCGGCGAGGCAGCTGGGCCTATCACGCCATCGCGGCATGGCCCAGGCGGCAGCGGCGGCCACAATGAGCGCACCGCGCGCGTCCTGCTCGGCCAGCTTCGCCCGCTCATAGGCATCCCGCTCCTCGGGCGAGAAGGTCGCCGTCCCGGCCACCTCAAGGGCATCACGAAACGGCTTCTCCGAGAGCGCCGGTGAAACCACGTTCAGGTTCTTCGCCTCACGGAAGGAATAAGCCCACTTGTCGATGCGCATCTCTGGATGTATCGCCGGCCGCATATTTGGCAGATCGAGGAAGGCATACTGCACCTACAGCAGCCCCCTCTCTCCGCCGTGCTGCTCCTGCATGCGGTCTTCCCATAGCGGCAGCGGCAGCGACGCGTTCGGGCCCGGTTGCTCGACGCTCGGCCGTGGCCAGCGCCGCCGAGTTCATCGGGCGAGGACGGTTCAGGTGGAGGTCAGGGCTTGGTCGCTCGGAGCGCGCGGAGGATGGCAGGGAGGTCGTCGTGGTTGTGGTAAGGCACGACCTGCACGTTGAGCTCGCGCTGCCAGCGATCTCGATCGTGCGGGTCGTTCATGAGCGCATAGTGCAGGCTGGTCGCCGATCCGAAAGCGCGGATGTTGAGCTCGAAGATGAGATCCAGGTCGAGTGGATCGTTGATGCCATAGCCAACGAGCAGGAACGTGTAGGTCTGGAGCAAGTAGCTCATCGTGCGCTGGTAGGGCTCGTCCCGGGCCGCTGCGTCGTACTCGCTCCGAGTCATCACGACGGTATCCTCGTCGTCGGCGGTGCCGTGGATCTTGTACAAAACCTTGCGCCCCTCGTTGATATCGGAGAGCACACCGTCGGACTTCTTCCACGTATAAGGCTGCCGCGCCGGCTCCGCCTTTTCGACGAGCTGGTCGTAGTTCGTGGTCACGAGGACGCCGAGACCCAACTCGACGAGCGCGCGGTGGACATCGCCGGGCGTCGCGTTCGGCGGACGGAAGATGGCATTGAGCGCTGCCTGATACCGGCGCGCACCACGGAGTGCGTCCTTGGGGAGGTCGAGCAGGCGGAGCATGCCCTCCAGCGAGAGATGGCCGCCCTTCAAGACCGTACGCAAGCCGTCAAGCTGCTGCGGCGCGAGCACCCCATGATTCTGCGCCTGCTCGAAGAGCCGCTCGGGCAGCTCGTTCCACCGCGGGAACTTACCCATGACGTCGCGGGCCATGGACAGGCCCGAGCCGAAGAGCACGGCGAGCTTGTTCTGCCGGTACGCTTCGACGAGGAGGGGCGGGAACGAGAAGCTGGGCGCGGCGGCAGTGGGCGGATGGTCGGGCATGGGCGTGCAGGGGGTGGGGCGGAGATCGATGATCTCGCGCGGAGCGCGGGAGGTCCAGGTTCCCTGAGCAGCGGCTTCCTTTGCACCGTGAATGGACCAGGTGAAGTCGCGGTCGGGGAAGGTCTTCTGGAGTTGCTCGAGCGCCGCGACGGCCTCGATGGTGCCTCGCGATCTCAGCTCGCTGAGAAGCGAATTTCGCAGCTCGGCCACCATATGACGCGGAGTGATTTCATGAATCTCACCCTGTCGATCTTGCGGATCGTTGTCGCTCGGGAAATACCGCTCGATCCAGACATAGATCGCCACGGCATCCGCGATCGACAGGCATTTACTCCAGGCGCTCGAGTGCCGGTCCTCGACCTCGCGGACGAACGTGAGAAACACCTCGTTACCGAAGGCGGGATCCATCTCGATAAGCGGACGAACGATGGGCCAGCCAACCTTGGGGTCAAAGGCCATGAGCGCATGGGCTGCCGCGTGGGCGCGAAGCCGTCCAGGACCACCCTCGGGAACCGGACCCATCAGGATCGACACCGCAGCGTCCATTGCTCCCTCGATTCGATGCAGGATCAGCTCATCCAGCAGCTCACCGAGGAATCGAGGATGTAGATCCGGACGCTGTGCGTAGTCGAGCAAGAAGCGCCCGAGGTCCGCGTCCCAGCACGCTGCCATCTGGTAAAGCCGGAATGGATAACGGTGCTTGCGATGGTCCTCATCGAGCAGAACACGAAGCGTATCCCGCACGCGCGCAGGCTCGGCCCGATACGCGCGTGACACGATCCGTTGGCTCTGTGCGTCCGCGTTAAGCGCAAAGGCCACAGCGATCGCGCTCCAGTTCGCCCAGACGGCGACTGCCTGCTCGTCGAGCCATGCGGGATCGAACGCGTCGATCAGGCAGATGTATCGGTAACCAGCGGCAGCAGGGTGATACAAAACCTCTTTACCAAGCCACTTGCCGGAGTGCTCGTTGGCACGCAAGAGGTATTCGCGACCAACACCGAGAATGCGATTCCGCACCTCTTCGTCAGCGCGTTGCCAGCCGGGAAATTTCGTAATGTCCTCCTCATACAAGTCACCATGCGACTTACCCTCAGGATCTACCGCAAGCAACAACTGCAGTTTCCAGCCAGCGTCGGCATCCCCCTCTCCGAACCGTCGCAAACAATACTGGACACGCCTGCCTATACGCGAAAATTTCCGGGGCACAAGCGGCTTCACCCGAAAACGACCACGAGACTTGCGCTCCTGACGGTATTGGCGTCGCATCCACCGGGACAAGGCCGACCCGAGTTCAACCTCCTTGATGAGCCATGGCATTGCCTGGCGAAGCTCGCTGAGCTCATCCAATGCTTCGAGGATAGGGTCTGCGATCTCGAAAGTCCAATTCAAGCATGCAATTTGGCTCAAGACAGCAGCCCAATGCTCGCGTTCTGCGGATGTCGCCCCAGCGCGGAGCTGCTCGATGGCCCAGGGCACGTCCTGCGGGAGGACAAATCGGTGATGGACGAGCGAACATGTATCGTATGGCCCCCAGGGCAACAAGGCAACCATCGCGGTTGCGAGCAGGCGTCGCCGGCCATCGTCCCGCGCTGGATCGGGAGTCTCCTCGCCGCGGTGGCCGCGACTCTCGAAGATGCCGTCATGGACCGCTAGACGGCGAACCACGGCCTGAGCGAGCAAGGCTCTCACCTCGGCGTTTTCAAGCCGCTCCCATGCCATCTGCAGAATCTTGTCGAGCAAGTCGGCGAACCACAACGGTACATCACGGCGTGCGGGCAACCGGAGGGTCCAACGGAGCGCTTCCGGCAGAGCCGCAGGACGCAGTGTCTCGATCAGTCTGTCCAGGAAATGCCCGTAAGATCCGCCGTGAATCCGCGTTCGCGATGGTGTCAGGCTAGCGAACAGCTCGACGGCGGTGATGTCATCAGGCCAAAGAGCCAGCAGCACATATCCCTTCAGCTCGCCTTCCGGGTCCCTTTCACACTCGCCGCGAAGAAGTGGCAAGAGCCTTCGCTTGGTTTCCCGAGAGCCGATGCGCACAAGCGCGCTCGCGGCCGACGAACGGATCTCGTTGTCTTCACTGGCATCGAGTACCACATTCGCCACCAAGTCTTGGAGCACCACCACCTTGCATGCATCCAACAAGTCCAGAGCCGCCCGCCGAGCCATGATGTAGCGGTCGCGCCCAATGATGTAAGGACGCAACTGTTCGGCGAGCCCGGGGTGGTTGAGACGCGCCAGAAGCTCATTCCGGTGGAGCATGGTCATGACCGACACCTCTCGCCGATCGATCTTCTCCAGCAGAGCTCCAACCAACGCCTCACGCTCCGCGTTCCCCTCCATCGCGGAATCGCTTCCGAGCAGCGGTTCGGGGTCCGCGACGAGCATGTGCTGGAAGAACTCCCTATTCATGCTTGCCAGCCACGCCACCGTCTCGCGCAGCGCTGGAACCACGCGGCCCATGCCCAAATTCAATACCTCTCGCGCGAGGTGGGCCGTTGATAGCCCTCTCTCAAGCAAGAACCGGGCTGCCAGGAACTCGGCATATGTCTGGTGAGCCCACCCGATCTGGTTGCTGCCGCGCGGCGTGAATAAGCCGCTGACGTTGAGCACCTCTTCGAGTGCATCGGTGTCAACCGTCACCTGTCCGAACGCGCTCGGCTCGGTGGCGCCAGCAAGATCTCCGAGCGTGACGGCCTCTAGCGGCACCGTTCCCAGATCCATGCCCGTGTACACGATGCTGCGACGTCCCAGGACGCACACCGCCGCAATCCGGGAGGCGATCGCCAGGCGCTCCGGGCCGCGCAGCTTCCCGGTACGGCGTGCTCCGTGGCGCGATCGGCTCGACTCTTCGCAGAGGATCCTGCACCCCTCCTCATACAGGTCCAAACGCGTGCGCGGCAGCTTCCCGCAACGCCGGTACTCCTTCAGCAGGAACCCCAGCGTTACCGGCCTGCTCGCCAGCGAGCCGGCGTCCACCCGCGCGACCTCGTCGAGGAACCCGGCCGCGTCCTTCCCTGCAGCCAGCGCGATGTCGCTCTGCCGCAGCGGCGCGAGGGCACGGAAGGTCGCCTGCGGTTCCTCTCCCTTCGGCTTCCACAGGAGCCGGAGCTGCTCGTCGAGCACGGCGGGCCATTCCGCCGTGCGGCACGCGATCCGCAACCGCAAGGAGTCGACCGGCCCGCGCCGGATCCGGTCGATGAGCTGCGAAGCGACGTCATACGTCCCCTGCGGGTGCTCGTCGAGGCTGTCGAGGACAAGCGTGAGCGGCGCTCGACCGGCCAGCCACAGCTTGAACGCGTCTGTAACGAAGATCTGCTCGTTCAGGTCGGGGTTCCAGCGACAGTCGGCATCGAGCAACGTCGCAGAGCTATTCCCACGAAGGCCGGCCACGTATGCGCGAACCGCGTACGATTTCCCGCTCCCCGGTTCCCCGAGCAACGCGACGCACGGCTGGTTCTCGAGCTGCTCCAGCGTCCGTGCCTGCGGGTTGATGTCCCCCCCGTACAGCCCCTCGGGATCGGCCAGGTACCCGCGGCCATCGAGCACAGGCGCCGTATGGCGCGGGATCCAGAACCGCGTCCACGGAAGAACGTCGATTTCGCCGAGCACCCCTGCCATCACCCGCCTTCGGACGCGTTCACTCGTCCTCGCCAATGTCGACGAAGGGTTCGTCGTCGAGGAGCGTCCGACGCGCAAGCAACACACCCGAACGATACGCTGAACGTGCGACGCGTGGAAGCGAGCCGTATCGCGAGCGCTACGTCGCGCACGGCGCGGACTCGATGGCCTGAAGCGCCAAGGCCGGCAGCAGCATGCCGCCGGCGCGCGCCACATCTCCCGCCCTGTGCGCTCTACGCGGCCTGCGCCCTGGCCGGGTGCTTCGTGCCCTTCTCGCGGTTCTCGCGCTTCTTCCCCAGCCCGAGCTGCTCCGCGATCACCTTGCGCGCCTCGCGCGCGAGCTTTCGGACCTGCTTCGCCTCTTCCTGGGTGATGACGCCGTCCTTGGCTGCCTTGGCGACCGCCGCCCGCACCTTGGCCTGCACGTCGTCGAGCGCCTTCCGGACCTCGACGCGGCGCGCGGCCGGGACGCCGCGCTTCTCCATCTTGGCCTCGACCTTCGCGCGCTGGTTCGCGATCTTCTCGTCGACCCGCTTGCTGAACTTGGCGGCGTCCTGCGGGAACTGATGCCGGCCCTTGCCGCGGCGATGATGCGCCGCCTCTGTCGGGGTTCCCTCGGCAGCGGCGGCGGCCGGGGCGGCGACCGCGGCGAGGGCGGCGACCGCGGCGAACATCGATGCGATGCGAGCGAGCTTGTTCATGATCTTGCCTCTCGAGCTGACGCAATGCGGTAGCAGTGAATGGGCTACGAAGCGAGCCGCGGTGCTCCGGGGCGTGCGCTCGGCCGGTCTGACGTCGGCCGCGTTGCTGCTATTCCTTCTTCGCCGTGCGTTGCGCACGCATCCCACGCGTCACCTGGGGATCGGCGCGCGGCTCCGCACTCGCCGGGGCAGGAGCAGCGCCGGAGCACGTGTCGAGAGGGCAGCGCCCACCGTCAGGCGATCGCTCTTGCCTCCTCGTCCGACTGCCCGCCTAACATCCCGGCGAAGCTCACAGCGTGGGCCACCCACGTGCTGCCCGAGGCGAACGCCGCTGCGATCGTCGATACCAGGATGTCGCGGTTCTTGATGTGCGCGATCTCGTGCGCCAGCACGCCGCGCAGCTCACGCTCGCTCAGGAGCTGCATGATGGGCGCGTGGGTACGTTGTTGAACCAGCGTCGCTCTTCCAGGGGGATCACATCCACAATCTTCTGTCATCGGAAGCGAGCCTGGCGATTCGCCCTTGTCATTTCCAAATCGTTTCGCCTCGCCTTTTCCCTGCGGTACCGTTCGCCCCCATGCCGGGATCTCAGCCCTATCCGTTCGCGTTCTTCGGGGCAGCGCCGAGCGACTGGTTCGATCTCGAAGGGGACCTGTTCTCCTATGAGCTCTGCTTCGTGGCGCCCCCGGACGCGGCCGCGCGGCGCGCCGCCGGCGAGGCGTGGGAGCGGGCGCTCGACGCGCGCGCGGTGGAGCATTGCGAGCCCTTCCAGTGGGCCGATCGCTGGGCGCTCGTGCGGGTACGGCCGGCCGGGTGGAGCAAGGCCTGCGTCGCCGACATGGCGCGCGCGGTCCAGCGGGCCCTCACCGCGGTGCACGGCGCGCACCCGATCGAGGTGGCCTCCCTGGCCGAGGCGATCGAGGCCGACAGCGACTGGGACGCCTGGTCCGCCGAGCAACGACCCGAGCCCCCGACGGGCCCGAGGTGGCCTGTCGAGCTGCCCCGCTTCGGCGGAGGCCAGCGCTTCGAGGCCGCGTGCTCGGTGGATCCGGCGGTCGAAGCCGCGCGCGAGGCGGCGCGCGCCGCGCCTCCCGAGGAGGAGCGCGCGGCGGGCGACGACGACGACACGGACGACACAGACGAGGCGGAGACCAGCGACGGCGACGACGACGACGACGACAAGCCCAGGGTCATCTCCGGCGGGCTCCGGCTGGAGCGCGTGCCGGGCTACACGGCGCCCGAGCCCTCCGACGAGCAACTGAAGCTCTTCGGGCGGAGCAGCGAGTGGCTGATCGCGCCGAACGGCCTCGTCTTCGGTGTCTCCAAGCCGAAGCGAAAGCCGCCCGTCGCCGCGTGGATCGAGGGCGGCGAGCTCCGCACCGCTCAGGGCGATCCGCTCGCCACCACGCACGGCATATCCCTCGCCGCGCGCGACGACGGCGGCGCGGCGCTGATCGGGGAGGACTCGGAGGCCGTATGGGAGGTCGTGTTTGCGGCGGGCTCCGTGCGACGCCTCCTGGAGCACGGCGAGCCCTTCTCCGACGTCGCCTACGGCCCGGACGACCGGGTGCTGGTCGCGAGCGACACGATCGAGGTCTACCGCCGGGAGGGCTCGGGCGTCGCGCTCGAGGGGCGCTGGGACCTCGACAGCTACGGGATGCGCTCGGTCTTCGGCGGACGCCTGCTCCTCTTGAAGTGCTTCGACGACGAGGACGAGAGCGCCGACGGCGTAACCATCCTCGGCTACGACGGATCCACGGTGCGCCGGCTGGCGCGCGTGCGCATCGCGGTCGGCGAGATCGTGATCGAGGGCGCCCGCGTCGTCGTGATCGACGGCGACGACGGCTACGTGCTGCTCGGCCTGGAGGAGCTCGCCGCGCGCTTCGACGCGCAGCCGGAGTCCTTCCCCGAGCTGAAGAGGCACGAACCCGGCAACGAGGACGAAGACGAGAGCGCGTCCGGCGAGGGCGACGACGAGGGCGAGAGCTCGTCCGGCGAGGGCGACGAAGAAGAGGGCGCCCGGCCAGAGGTGCTGGAGGGCGCGCTCCGCGTGGAGCCGCGGCGGTCGCGCGAGGTGCCCCCGGAGCCCGAGATCGAGCGCGCGCAGCGCGAGCTGTTCGGGTCGACCTCCTGCATCGCGGTGGCGCCCGGCGGCCGCGTCTACGGCATCGCGAAGCTCCGGCGCAAGCCGGTGACGGCCGCCTGGATCGAGGGCGGTGAGCTGAAGCGCGCCGAGGGCGAGGCGCTGCCCAGCCCCCACGGCTACATCGCGGCGCGGGAGGACGGCGGCGCCGTGCTGTACGGGTTCGACTACAAGCTGGTCGCCGAGCTCTCCTTCGCGGACGGCAAGCTGCGCCGCCTCTTCGAGCACGAGGCGTCGATCTCCGACATCGCCTATGGCCCGGAGGACCGCGTCATCCTCTCCACGGGCGAGTCGCTCGACGTCTACCGCCGCGAGGGAGAGGGCGCCGTCCTCGAGCAGCGCTGGGGCGTGGGCGGTTACGGCCTGACCCCCGCCCTCGGCGGCCGGCTGCTCCTCGTCAAGAGCTACGAGGGCGAGGACTCCGAGGACGGGTTGACCATCGTCGGCTTCGACGGGAGCAAGCTGCGCCGCGTGAGCCGCGTGAAGGCCTCCGTGGGTGAGGTCCGGATCGCCGAGGGCCGGGCCTTCATGGATCACATCGGCGACACCTACGAGCTGCTCGGCCTCGACACGCTGCTCGAGCGGCTCGCCACGAACCCCGACGCGTTCCCCGAGGTCGCCGTGTACACGCCGTCCGAGGAGAGCGACGACGACGACGAGGCGCCCGAGTCGGGCCCGAAGAGGGCGCCCGAGGAGTACGCCATCGAGCCCGCCCCGGGCCGCGTCGGCCTGCGTTACCTGGGCAAGCAGCGCCCGCTGCCGGAGGACGAGGAGGACATCCCGAAGGACGCGCGCGCGCGTTTCGGAGCGGGCGCGCGGGAGATCGAGCGCTACCGCCCCGCCGACGTGTACATCGGGTGGAAGAAGGAAGCCCGGCGCTCCTTCGTCTTCGCCGTGCTGAAGGACGGGGAGCTCATCGAGACCGCGGTGAAGGCGAGCTCCCCCTCGTCGACGGGCCTTGTGAACGCGGATCGGAGCGCCGCGCTCGTGGCGACCGACGGCGACGCCAAGCTCTGGTGGGTCGACCTCCCGCACGGAAAGCCGGTCCTCGTGCACGATTTCGGCAAGGAGGACAGCGAGGACGAGGTCTACACGCTCGAGGCGCTCGCCTCCGGGCGGGTGGTCGTGGGCACCTCGTCGGAGACCTGGATCTTCTCGGTCAGCGGCGGCGCGTCCAGGCTGGAGGCGCGCGGCGACCTGGATCTCCGCGTCGTGGAGAGCGCCGCGGGCGGCCGTGTGGCCGTGCTGGAGGTCTCCGAAGGCAAGCCCATCCGGGTCTGGGGCGTCTACGACGACGGCGTCCGCACGCTCGCCGAGCTCGAGCCGGAGCCCCTCAGCTTCGAGCCGAGCGCTGACGGCAAGTTCTTCTTCGAGGCCGTGAATCGCCTTGGCTGGTATGAGCTCGTCAACCTCGAGGACGCCTGGGAGGCCGGGCGCCGTGACACCTCCGGCGAGCACTACCCGCGCGTGGCGCTCGCGCCGAAGCCCCCCGAGCAGGACGAGGACGACGAGGACGGCGCTGGCGACGACGAGGACGGCGAGGACAGCGACAGCGACGACGAAGACCCGCCGTCTGGCGAGTGAAGGCGGTCCCCTTGATGCGTGGGTGAGCGGTCGAGCTAGCGTCGCTCTTCCAACGGCTCCGTGATTGGCAAAGTTGGGCTAACGAGCAAACCGGTAATATGATTCACAGCCGGTGAGTTGACGCTCGGCGCTCGCTTTACTCGCGTGCAATGCCCGATGTAGCCTGCCGGAATGGGGGTCTCTCTGATCCCCGTGGGAGGGCGCCGATGCGGTTCTCGCTGTTTCCGGTCTTGCTCACGTTCTGTATGGGGGGCTGCTCGTGCGGGAGCGACACCGAGGCGGAGGGGATGCCCACGGGCAGCACAGGTGTCGTTCCAGGCAGCACAGGCGGTGCAGATGGCGGAGGTAGCGCAGGTAGCACAGGCAGCGCAGGTGGCGGACACGTAACGTGCGTCCCAGGGCTGCAGTCCATCGCTCTGTCGCCTGACGACTCCACGGTGGAGATCGATGGCCACTCCGCTGCACCGATCACGTTCACGGCCACCGGGGCGCTCTCCGACGGCACCACGAGGGCGCTCGAGCCGGGGGCGCTCCTCTGGTCAGCGACGCGCGGCGACGACACGCCTCCGGGGACGATCGCGGGCGGTGTTCTGGAGCCTTTCGCCTCAGCGGGCGGCACGGTGCGAGTCACTGCGAGCGATGGATGCGTGACGGGAGAGACGACCGTCGTGCTCCACCTGAGCACGGTCCTCGGCACGCCGAGCGATCAAGGCGCCTGGGCGGGGACCCCGGTCACGGGCGCTCCTGCGCCAAGCATCGTTTACCCGAGCGATCAAACGCGCTTTCCGCGGAACGTCTACCGCACGCTGTTCCAGTGGCGGAGCCAGGGGTTCACGGAGTTCCGGCTCGTATTCACGGGCGCGAGCTCCACGGTCACCGTCTTCACGGACGGCGCGCACGGCCTCTGCGAGCAGGCCAACCCCGCCGCCGGGTGCTGGGAGGTGGACGAGACGACATGGAACTACATCGCTGGCTCCAATGCCGGCGGGACCGCGACATGGACGGTCGACGCGCTCGATACCTCGACGACGCCAGCCACCGTGCGCCGCTCCGCCGCCATCGAGATAGGCTTCTCCAGGCAGGACGTGAAAGGCGCGATCTTCTATTGGTCGACGACCTCTGCCGGAGTGCGGCGGGGGAAGATCTCTCGCCAGACTCCGGAGGACTACATCGTGGGCAAGCCCCCGACGACGTACTCCGACGGCGACAAGGTCAAGTGCGTCGCATGCCACGTGGTCTCGCGCGACGGCAAGTACATGGCAGCCCCGGTGTCCGCCAACTCCGGGAACAGCCTGTGGATCCTCGCGGTGACGCCGGACGCGCCGCCCGACCCGCTCGTCAAGAGCGTGAAGGACACGGACGGCCACGTCTTTGCGACGATCTCGCCCGACGACGCGCGGGTCGTCGCCGCGTCGAAGGGAGCCATGTGGATGGTCGAGCGGGAGACCGGCGCCTATGTCAACGATCTCCCGACCGGCGCGCTGAAGGGGACGCATCCGGACTGGTCCCCCCTCGGGACGGAGGTCGTCTTCGCCACGGGCGACGGCGATGCTCCCGGCGGCTCATCGCTCGCGCGTATTCCGTACAGCAACGGCGTCTGGGGGCAGGCATCGGTCCTGCTCGCGCCGCCCGCCAAGAAGAGCGACCTCTTCCCGAGCTTCTCTCCGGACGCGGCATGGATCGCGTTCTCGCGGGGGAAGGGCGGCCACGGCGACGACACGGCCCAGCTCATGGTCCTCAGCGCGAGCGGCGGCCAGCCGGTGGAGCTCCTCAACGCGAACCGCGTCACATCGAACCGGATGACCGACGGGCAGTATCAGAACAGCCAGCCTACCTGGGCGCCGCCAGGCGATCTCAACTGGATCGCGTTCAACACGAAGCGGGAGTACGGCGTCGTGCGCCCCGAGGGGACCCAGCAGATCTGGGTGGCCGCCATCGACGTCCAGAAGGCTGCTGCGGGCCAGGACCCGAGCTACCCGGCGTTCCGCGTGCCGTTCCAGGGTCTCGACGAGAACAACCACCGCGCCTACTGGACCCTCGACATCAACGAGGACAGCGGCGGCGCGGGCGGGAGCGGCGGCACAGGCGGTGCGGGGACGGGGGGCGCGGGGGCGGGGGGCGCGGGGGGAAACCCGACTGAGCCCGTATGCTCGGAGATCCTTGACGTTGATGATCTCTGCGATCCCGTGAACGATTGTTGCCAGACCGGCTCTTACTGCGACACGTCCGATGATGGCGTGACGTACACCTGCATCGCAGCGATCAGGTAGTCGCGCTGCCGCGCATGGGCGCCGAGAGGGCAGCGCCCGCCGTCAGGCCATCGCGCTCGAAAAGCCGCGCGCCGCCCGGCCGCTCGACGCCATCGAGAGCAGCCGGCTCACGCGCTCCTCGGTCGTCGGGTGCGTCGAGAACCACTTCAGCACCGAGCCAGCCCCGGCGAGCGGGTTGACGATGAAGAGGCTGGCCGTCGCCGGGCGCGCCGCCTCGGGGGGCACGAGCGCCACGCCGTGCTCCAGCTTGGACAGCGCGCTGGCGAGCGCCTCCGGGTCGCCGGACAGCTTCGCGCCGAGCTCGTCCGCCATGTACTCGCGCGACCGTGAGATGCCGAGCTGCACGAGGGTCGCCGCGATCGGCGCCACGATCGCGAGGGCCAGCCCGCCGAGCGGGCTCGCGCCCTCCTCGTCATCCGACGATCCGCCGAATATCCCGGCGAAGCTCACGGCGTGGGCCACCCACGTGATGCCCGAGGCGAACGCCGCCGCGATCGTCGACACCAGGATGTCGCGGTTCTTGATGTGCGCGATCTCGTGCGCCATCACGCCGCGCAGCTCACGCTCGCTCAGGAGCTGCATGATGCCCTCGGTCACCGCCACGACGCCGTGCTCCGGGTTGCGCCCCGTGGCGAAGGCGTTCGGCTGCGCGTCCGGGATGACATAGACGCGGGGCTTCGGGATCCCCGCCCGGCTCGAGAGCTCCTCCACCATCCGGTGCAGCCCCGGGGCCTCGATGGGCGAGACCTCGGCGGCCCGGTGCACCGCGAGCACGATGCGGTCGGACATGAAATACGCACCCAGGTTCATCGCGAGCGCGAGCACGCCGAACAAGACGAGGTACCCGGGCCCCAGCGCCCCGCCGATCGACACCAGGATTGCCGACATGACGCCGAGCAACAGGATCGTCTTGATCTGGTTCTTCATGAACTTCGTATCCTCCTCGAAGCGGAGCGCTGCAAAAGCCGCTCCCCGGAGATCGATGTGTCGCGCGCGTCGCATTGCAATACCGCGCGCCCCCCGATCAGCAGGTGGCGGGTCTGCTGGATTCCCCCTTGTGGATTCGCTGCCCTGGCGGACCCGACCCATTTCGCCCCAGCGACCTATTTCGCCCCTGCGGCGGGATGCTCTCGCGGCTCGCCTCAGCCTGCCAGATCGCCAGCAGCTGCACCGCGATCCCCGCCGCGGCGCGTCGTCACGCGCGAGCGCCGCGAGGTGCTCCTGCGGGCCCGAGTTGCGCGAACAGTGGCCCAAGCGCCTGGAAACGTGTAGCATTTCCTCGTGAGCACCGAGGCCGCGCTCCACGAGATTGCAGCCAGGTACGTGTGGTGGCAGCCCCCTGAGGTCACCCTCGCTCGCCGGCATCACTTCCTCTGCCAGGTGATGGCCCTCGGAACGGAGGAAGACGTGACGACCGTGCGGCGCACGATGGGCGATCCAGCGTTGCTGGACGCGCTGGAGCACGCACCTCCGGGCGTGATGGATCCGAAATCCTGGAACTTCTGGCATCTCTTCTTTGGCCGGCGCCCGCCGCCCCTGCCCGAGCGACCGCTGCCGTGACGCACCTTCTGCCGCGACTCGACATCCTTCCTCCCGCCCAGCGAGCCCTCTGGCCAGAGCTCGCTCACGTCCCCAAGCGCTTCGTTCTTTATGGTGGTACGGCCCTGGCATTGCGCCTCGGGCATCGTGAATCGATCGACTTTGATTTCTTCTCGCACGATCCGCTGGACCATCGCATGCTCGAGCGCGAGATCCCGTGGCTACGTGACAGCGATGCATTGCAGGAGGAAGCCAACGCGAGGACGGTGCTCGTGCGGCGTCCAGGCGGGAGCGTGAAGGTGTCGCTCTTCGGCGAGATCAAGTTCGGACGCGTGGGGGAGCCGACGCTGACGGAAGACGGTATCATCCGAGTGGCGTCCCTTCTGGACCTGGCGGGAACCAAGGTGAAGGCACTGCTCCAGCGCGTCGAGTCCAAGGACTATCTCGACGTCGCGGCGCTCATCAGCGCGGGTGTCGCGATCGAGCGAGTCCTGGGGTCAGCGCGCTCGCTCTTCGGCCCCGCGTTCAACCCGCTGATCGCACGGAAGACGCTCGCCTATTTCGAAGGCGGGGATCTCGCGAGCTTGTCGGAAGCCGTGAAGGGGCTGCTCATCGAGCACGCGACACGCGACGTAGAAGTGTTGCCGCTGCCCAAGCTGTCTGAGCGGCTTGATTGAGTGTGCTTGTTCCGTAGCCGAGCGATTGCGCCGCAGCCACCTCAAACAACGCACGGAGGAAGGACGTGAGCTGGGCGAGGGGCGGGCCATGAGCCCCCGCGCGCTCACCCCTGCCCGCCGCCGGCGCGCCTCACGCCTGCCAGATCGCCAGGAGCCACACCGCGACCCCCGCCGCGCACACAGCGAGCCCCGGCACCGCCCGCGGCCACACCCACTGCCCCGTCACCGTGACCGCGCGCCGCACCACCCAGACGGCGCCCGCGACCCACGCCGCGAACGCCCCGACGAGCGCGACGACCCAGCCGACCCGCGGCGCCTCGTCGCGCGCGAGCGCAGCGAGGTGCTGCCGCTCGACCGCCGCGGCAGGCTCGGTCCGGGTGCCCGGCGGGCGCGGCGCGGCCGCCGACAGGCGGGCGATGGCCGCGTTGGCCAGCTCGAGGTCCTCCGCGTGCGGCGTCGTGAGCCACCGCGTCTCCAGGGCGGCCGTGCGCACCGCGCGCCACGCGAAGAGCGCCGTGTCGGCCTGACCGAGGCCCTCCGCGGCCGTCGCGAGCGCGATCAGCCGCTCGTACGCGACGCGGACGTGCGGCGCCCCGGGGGCGTACCAGCCCGCCGCGCGCCGCGCGTGGAGCGCCGCCGCGTGCGCGTCGCCGGCGCGCAGGGCGTCCGTGCTCTCCGCGATCTCCCGCTCGCCCGCGGCCACCACCCGCAGCGACGCCGCGCCGACGAGGAAGCCGGCGACCGCGAGGCCGCGCAGCGCGCCGAGCACGACAGAGAGCCTCACAGAAAGTCGCGTCTCTTGAAGACGAACGCCGCCACCAGAAGGAGAATGAGCGCCCACCCGGCGCACGTGATCGCCGCCCAGCCCAGGTACACGAGGAGGTTCGCGTCCGCGACCTCACCCGCGAGCAACGGGCGCGGCGGCACGTAGATCTGAAGGTTCGGGACCACCTTGGAGAAGGCGTGCGCCGCGGCGCTGATCTGGGGGCCGAAGTACTTCACCGGCAGCCGGGCGAGCGAGTCGGCGTTGCGCCCGATGAGGAAGACGCCCAGCGTGAGCAGCGAGGACAGGAACGGCGTCGAGAACGACGAGAACAGCGTCGCCACCGCGGCGACGATGCCGACCTCGAGGAACGCGAGCGCGCTGCCCGCGAGCACGACGCGCCGCTCCGTCGGCGCGCCGCCCGAGAAGAGCACGCCGAGCACGAGGAAGACCGCCGCCCAGGGGATGAACCCGTACGTGCGCGCCAGCGGCGAGCGCCACGCCACGACCCCGAGCGCCGCGAGCGAGGCGGCCCCGGCGCCCGCCACGAGCGCCAGCGAGCGGCCGGCCAGCACGGCGCTGATCTGCAGCACGAGCCCGGCGTCGGCCAGGATGAACACCGCGAGCGTCAGCAACGTGCCGAGGTACTTGCCGACGAGGTGCTCGCCGCGCCGCACCGGGCGGGCCAGGATCGGGAAGATCGTCTTCTGCTCGAGCTCTCGGTACAGCGACGTCGCGCCGATGATGACCGCGACCGCGATGCTGAAGAGCGAGATCGACGCGACGCCGAGATCGCTGACGACCCGCGCCCCGTTGCGGAGCGTGTAGGCGCCGACGATGATCGAGTAGAACGCGACCGCGAAGGCGACGCCCGCGAGGCCGATGAGGATGCGCGCCCGAAGCGATTCCCGGTAGGTGTTGAGGGCGATCGCAGAGATGCGGCCGAACATCGGGGCGACGTTAGCAAGGGACGGGGGGAGCTTGAAAGGGCCGCGGGTCAGGAGCCGCGGGTCAGGGGCCGGCGCCGTCCCCGGGGTCGACGACCCGCACGTCCAGGAACCACAGGCCTTGCGCGAGCGCGTGGCCGTCGATCTGGAGGTAATAGACGCCGGGATCGAGCACGAGATCGAGGAAGCTCCGCTGGGGGTCCGTACCGATCGTGCAGGAAAGCGGCATTTCGACCCCGGGACAGCCCGGGCCGCGGCGGACCGAGAGCAGCGTCTCGTAGCTCGATCCGGCCATGTCGAGCACGACCCGCCTTCGCCCGGTGAGCGTGAGCCGGAGGAGCTGGTCCCGGGCGCCGCCCTCCTCCGTGCCGGCGCGGTCGCAGCCGGCATTGAAGTCCGCGGCGGCGTTGGCCGTGTTGCCCTGGAAGAAGCCGCCGCTCTCCGGGATCTCCAGCGCCCCCTCGCACGCGTCGGAGAACGGCACCAGCGTCGGCGGCACCGCCGGCCGGACGAACGCCGTCACGCTCACGGGCTGGCCGAGCTGCGCCTCGGCCACGACGCGGTACGACCCCGGCGCGACGTTGCGCCGCGCGCTCCGGAGCGGCGTGACCTCGCCCACGCCGCACGCGAGCCGATCGCCCTCGCCGCCGCACGCCGGCGCGGACAGGGCGATCGCGCCGGAGTCGCCGGCCGACAGCTTCTCGACGAGCAGCACGTCGGACGCGACCGGCAGCTCGAGCGCGTACACCGCGTCCACGGCGGCAGGGCCGCACCCGAGATCGACGTCGTCCTGGTGGCCGAGCAGCGACACGGAGACCGTCCGGTTCGGCGCGAGCTCGGCCGCCCCTTCGCACCGCTCGTCCGGCGGCGGCTCGGTCGGCGGCGAGAGCTCCAGCGTGACGAGCGCCGAGGTCGGCGCCGTCGCGGAGACCGCGACGGCGTACACCCCCGCAGGCAGCGCGCGCCGGAAGAGGTGCGGCGCCGCCGCCGTCTGGCAGGCGAGCTCGTCCTCCGGCAGCGCGCACGCGGCGCTCCGCAGCGAGAGCGAGGGGTCGCCGTCGCCGTCGGTCGAGATCGCGTAGAGGTCGACGTCCTGGGGCTCGGCGAGCTCGAACGTGTACACGAGCTCCCCGAGCCCGGTCTCGCACGCGCTCCCGAGATCCCGGGCGGCGTCGAGGATCGTCGCCAGCGCCGGCGCGCCCGGCGAGAGGGGCGCCGCCGTGCCGCACGTCTCGTTCTCCGGCGCCGGCGTCGGCGGCAGGAACGCCACGTCGACGACGACCGGCGCGCCCACCTTCGTCGTCACGTAGAGCGGCAGCGCCGTGGCCCGCTCGGGATCGCCGAGGCCGCGGGCCCGGAGCTTCGCGAGCTTGCCGCCGTCCGCCGTCTCGTGGGGCCCCCCGCACGCGATCTCGGTCGCGGCGTCGCCGCACTGGCCGGCGAGCGTCACGGCGACGTCCGTGGCCTCCGTCTCCTCGTCGGGGGCCTCCGTCCGCGCGGTCACCTCGACGTCGACCGGCGGCCCCGGCGGCAAGATCACCGCGGCCACGACGTCGTGCGTGCTCGCAGGGCGGGGCAGGCCGCACGAGCTCGCGTAGTGGAAGCCCGCGCCCGCCGTCGTCATCGCGTACGAGCCCGGCGCGGAGATCTCCAGCGCGTCCAGGCACGTGTCGTGCTCCGGAGACACGCAGCCGGCCTCGTCGGCGCGCCCGTCGCAGTCGTCGTCCCGATCGTTGCCGCAGACCTCGGGCTGCGCCGACGACACCGTGGGATCGGCGTCGTCGCAGTCGCCCCCGCCGCAGTGCTCGTCGGGATCGCCGTCGAGATCGGCGTCGCGCGGCGCGCTCTTGCACGCCTTGGTCGCCTCGTCGCAGGCGTCGATCGTGCAGGTGCTCTGATCGTCGCACGCGATCGGCGCGCCGGGCACGCAGCCGAGCCGCGGGTTGCAGCGCTCGACGCCGTCGCAGTAGACGTCGTTCTGGCAGGCGCTGTCGTCCGGCGTGAAACGGCACCGCCCGAGGGCGGTGTCGCACGCATCGAAGGTGCAGGGAAATCCGTCCTCGCACTGATCGTCGTCGACGCACGGGCCGCCCAGCGTCGGGTCCGCTGGAGCCTGCTCGCCGCCGGCGCCGCCTTCACCTCCCTCGCCGCCCGCTCCACCGGCGGCCGACGGGAAGGGGCTCGGGGCGCTCGAGGCGCAGGCGGCGCCGGCGAGCGCCGCCGCAGCGATCGCTCCCCAGAGGAGAGCGAGACGCGTCAAGGAGGAAGGCGTCAAGAAGGAGGAAGCGCGAGTCCGCATCGAACGAGGTGAGCGGCAATGAGCGTAGCAGGGCACCGCCACGTCTGGCATCATGGCGCGCGATTCCGCCGAGCGTCGCGGATAGAGGGAAAAACAGGGTGACCAGCGACAGATTGACCCGACCCGAGCTGACGTGGCTGCTGGCGCAGGAGGCGCGGAGCGCCGCCCAGAAGCTCCGCCAGGGCGTGGGGATGATCGCGACCGAGAGCGCGCCGCCGCCGACGCCGTCGCCGGACGACGGCTCGGGCGGCGTCGAGAGCACGCTCAACCGGCTCGACGAGGCGGTGAGCATGCTCGCCTCGCTCCACGGCCGCCCCATGCCGCGCGGGCGGCGCGGCCGCGTCGACCTGACCGCGCTCCTCTGGGAGGTCGCGCCCGAGGCGCGGGTGCAGATCGAGATGGGCGAAGGGACCACCGTGTTCGGCGACGAGACCGAGCTCCGGCGGATGCTCCAGGTGCTCATCGCGCAGGGCGGCGACCCCACGAGCCTGACCGGGGCGCCCGACGTGAGCATCCACCGCGTCGGCGACGAGGTGAGCGTCCGGGTCAACCTCGGCCCGGAGACGCCCGTGAACTTCGAGACCGAGCGGGTGTGGCTGTCGCGCATGGCGCTGCGCTACGGCGGCCGGCTCGAGCTCGACGGCCAGATGCAGACGCTGACGCTGCCCGCCGAGGTCGATCTCCAGCGCCTCGAGGTCGAGAGCCTCAGGAAGGAGCTCGCCGCTGCGCAGGCGCAGGGTGAGGCCTACGCGCGCGAGCTCGCCGCGGTCTTCTCGCGGGCCGAGGGCGAGCGCGAGCGCGGGTCGCTGTCCGGCGTCCTCTCGCGGCTCGGCGGCAGCGAGCCGGTGTCGCACCTGCCCCCGAGCGGCGACAGCCTCGCGGTGCTCGTCGCCGCGGTGCGCGTGCTCGGGACGCAGCTGCGCGGCATCCTGTCGGCCATCGGCCGCGACATCGCGCCGCTCCGGACCCACGGCGGCGACGCGGGCGAGACGGCCTCGTCGGTGGGGCGCCACGTGACCGCGGCGTCAGAAATCGTCAGTGATCTCGCGAGGTTGGGCGCGTGTCCGCTCCACGAGTTCCCGCGCCACTGCGACGTCGCCGACGTGCTCCGCGACGTCGTGAAGGACGATCTCGCGCGCGCGGCCCGCCACGACGTGCGCGTGGTGGTCGAGGCGCCGGAGACCACGCAGGAGGTGGTGCCGCAGGGCGCGCTGACGGTGCTGCTGCACGCGCTGCTCGATCACGCCATCAGCGCGTCGCCGCCGGGCAGCGAGGTGCTCGTCTCGCTCACCGAGGGCCCGAGCGGGGTCGAGATCACCTTCGACGACGCCGGGCCGCCGCTCCCGGCCGCGGCGCGGAGCGTCGTGCTGAGCCGCGACTTCGAGGCGGTCGCGCAGGGCCGCCCGCCGGCGCTGCCGCTCATCGCGGCGCACGCGATCGCCGCCCATACGAACTACGGTATCGCCATCGAGGACGGGCCGCGGGGGGATACCCGGGTGCGGCTCACGATCCCGCGATCGGGGTAGCGCCTCGTGGCAGAGATGCTGCCACGGCTCTGCCTCGCGAGCGGAGAGAGATTCAACGCAAAGGCGCCAAGAGCGCAAAGTCGCAAAAAGGCATGATATCTGTTCTTCCTTTGCGCCTTTGCGTCTTTGCGTCTTTGCGTTGAAATCTCGCCTGCTATCGCAGGAACGAGCTCGGCGGGAAATCGACGTCGAGGTTGAGCGTGGCGCCGCGCACGATATGGATGTCCTCCACCTGCAGCGTCGTGGTGACGGGGCGGTCGTTGCCACGCTCCACGAGCGTCGCCGTGGCCGTGTAGTCATCGGGCGGGAGATCCACGGTGATGCTGAAGTCGTCGCAGCGCGCGTAGTCTCTCGCCACCTCGCGGCTGCCCCGGTAGATGATCAGCTCGAAATCCGCTCCTCCGCGGCTGTGCTGGGAGCACGCCCGCGCATCCATCCGGTTGGCCACGGTCCACTCCATCGTCAGGCTCCCGACGGCCTGCGTGGGCCGCGGCCGGCGCTGGGCGCTCGGCTCCACGTCGAGTATGCACCCCAGGGCCAGGAAGCTCGATAGCGCGAGGCCGCAGAGGGGAAAGACGCTCTTCTCCTGATTCATCCTCGTACCCGTCCTTTCGCTGCTACCTCGCCGTCAGCGCGGTGTGTAGTAACGGCGCCCCCGCTCGCGCGGATAGCTCAGCTCACGCTCCGGCACGTACCGCGGCGACGTCCGGTACGTCTGCCTGTAGTGCTGGAGCTCCGTGGGCTCCTCCTCGAAGATGACCCAGCCCCGGTTCGTCGGGTAATACCAGCGGCCGTCGACCAGGTACGCATACGTCCCGCGGAAGTAGACGCGCGGATAGGCGGCGATCTCCACCGGGACGATCTCGGCGCGCACCGCCGGAACGCCGGACACGACGAACCCACCCTCGGTCCCGACCGTGCCCATACACCCCATGAGCAGCGAGGCGCCGACCGCGAGCGCAGCCGCGGCGAGCGAGGCCCTCGTCACACAGAGAGATCTGGACCGCCCTCGCACGGGCGGAGTCACGTTGTTGCTCTGGTTCACGTCATTGCTCCTCGGAGCGCGACTCAGCAACGCGAGTGCCAGCGCGGCGCGACTCGAGATCTCCGGATCTCCGCCGGCGCGGCGCTCAGCGGGCCGCGCGGAGCGCGCCGGCGAGCGCGAGCGCGCGCTGGATCTCCGCCGACGTCACCAGGCCGATCACGCGCTCGCCCTCGTCGAGCACCGCGACAACGCTCGCCTCGCCGCTCGCCAGCACGTCGAACGAGCGGGACGCATCGTCGTCCGCGTGCGCCCTCGGCACATCCACGGGCATCGCCGCGCCGACCGTCGCCGGCGCGACGCCGCCCTGCAGCTGGCGCGCGAGATCCCAGACCGTGATGACGCCGATCTCGCGGCGCCCCTCGCCGTCCCGGGGATCGTCGATCACGCGCGCGCCGACCAGGTTGTGGCGCAGGAGCCGCTCGGCCACCGCGCGAGGGCTCTCGTCCGCATACGCCTCGCCGAGCCGATCGGTCATGAGCCGCGCGACCGGGATGCCGCGGAGGAGCTCGTTCGTGCTGGAGCGCGCCTGCTCGGCCGACGCCCCCATGTAAACGAACATCGCGATGAGCACCAGGATCAGGTTCCACGAGAGCAAGCCGAAGAGCCCGAAGGCCACCGCCATCACCTTGCCGGTCGCCGTCGCGATGCGCGTCGCGCGGGCCCGCCCGAGGCGGCGCAGGAGCAGCCCGCGCAGCACCCGGCCGCCGTCCATCGGGAACGCCGGCAGCAGGTTGAACGCGCCGAGGAGCGCGTTCGTGATCGCGAAGGCCACGAGCGCGGCGCCGATCTCCGCCGGCGCCGGGAGCAGCCGATACGCGGCGTAGCTGACGAGCGCGATACCGAAGCTCACGAGCGGCCCGGCGAACGCCATCCACGCCTCGTGCTCGGGATCGTCGCGCTCCATCTGCGAGACGCCGCCCAGCATCATCAGCGTGATCGCGCGCACCCGGATCCCGTTCTTGAGCGCGACGAGCGAGTGGGCCAGCTCGTGCACGAGCACCGCCACGAACAGCCCGACAGCCAGGATCGCCCCCCAGGCGAGCGGCGGCAGGCGCATCTCCTCGCGCGGAATCCCGAGCGACGACGCGATCAACGAGAACTGCGACGACGCCACATACGCCACGTACGGCAGGAAAATCAGCAATGTGATGTGCAGCCGTATCGGGATTCCACGGATCCGCAGGACTGTCAGCCCCTGGTCGAACATGTGCCTCCTGATCCACAGGTACAGATGGGGCCGACAAGCACCTTCGCAAGCCGCCGAGACGGCGCCAATGCGCGGAAGACCAGGGCGCCGCGCAGCGCCGCCACACATTGCAGAGAGGCGCGCGGCGCTGCGAGGGCGCCAGCGCACGTCCGTCCCAGGCGGGAATCACGGCGAGGAGCGCGTTCGGTGACGCGCGGCGCAGCGCGGCGCCCACGCCGCGCGCGGATTGGCGTAGCTTGGTGTGACCGAGGTCGTCATGCGCCAGCGCGTCCCCGATGCATTGATGGCAGCGAGCACGGAAGAGCTGACGAAGGTCGAGCTCGCGGTCCTGGATTCATCGCACTCGGGCGGCGTGCCCAGGGACCTCACGGGCCACGTGTTCGCGATCGGGCCCGTCGGCTCGGTGGACGGCGACCTGCCCAGATCGGACGGCGCGCCGATCCTCAATGGCAATGGCATGATCTACCGGCTCGACTTCGGCCGCGGCGGGGCGGTCCGGCTGACCTCGAAGATCGCGCGCACACCCTGCTATCACGCGGACGCCGCCTCGCGCCCCGGCACGCGCTTCGAGGCGCTGGGCTTCCGTGACGCAGGGCTGCTCCGCTTCTCGCCGCACCTCGGCCTGCGGAACCACCTCAACACCGCGTTCGTGACCCTGCACGCGCCGCGCGCCCCGGCGCGCCTGCTCGTCACGAGCGACACGGGCAGGCCCTACGAGATCGACCCGGCCACGCTGGAGCTCGTCACGCCGGTCGGGCGCAACAGCACGTGGTACCCGGCCGCGCCCGTCGATCACCCCTTTCCGATGACGCTCTCGAGCGCGCATCCATGCTTCGACGCGGAGCGGGGCGAGCTCCTCACCGTCAACTACGGTCGCTCGCTCCTCCCCCTGTTCGTCGCGTCGCTGCCGCGGCTCGACGAGCTCCCGCGCTCCTGGGATCGGCTCGCCGCGGCGGCCGCGTCGATGATCGAGCAGCAGCTCGTCCGCCCGAGGGCGGATCGGATCGAGGCGTTCGCCAAGCGGGCGCTCGAGCTCTTGCCCGCGCGCCTCCGCTCGAGCGCGCCGCCGGGGCCGGGCGACCTGCTCGCGCGGCAAGCGGCGCGCTTCGGCGGCGTCGCGCTCGACGAGCCGGCGGGCGACTTCGTGCACCTCCTGCGATGGGACGGCCACAACGAGCCTGAGCGGCACGCGCTGGTCCTGCCGAGCGGCGCGCCGGTGCGCATCGAGCAGAGCGTGCACCAGATCGGGCTCTCGCGGCGCTGGGTCGTGCTCGCGGACACGGCCTTCAGGATCGGCCTGGAGAGCGTGGCGTTCCGGGGCTCCAAGGAGAGCCCCGGGCTCGAGCGCCTCGTGCGGTCGCTCCTGACGATGCCCCACGAGCCGAGCACGACGTTCTACCTGGTCCGGCGGGACGCGCTGCGGCCGGGCGGCGGGCCGGTCGTGGTGAAGCGGGTCGTCGTCCCGCTGGAGACTCTCCATTTCCTCGTCGACTACGAGGATGCGGGGGACCGCGTCACCGTGCACGCGGCGCACAACTGCGCGACCGATCACGGGGAGTGGCTCCGGCCCTGCGATCGGCACGCCGCCGACAAGACGCCGGCGCCGCCGCGCCTGCGTGGCCTGTTCCCGCTCGGGCAGGCGGACGTGAACCGGATCGGCCGGTATACCCTCGACGCGGCGGCCGAGCGCGTCGTGGATCAGGCGGTGTTCGCCGATGCCGCGCGGGCGCTCGGCGTCGGCCTCTATGCGTACCGGGAGACGGGCGCGTCGTGGATGCCGCCCGATCGCCTCGAGAACGTCTACTGGCGCGGCGGCGGGATATGGGATGAGCTGTCGACCGAGTTCATCGACAGGCTCTACGCCGCGCACCCGCACAGGTCGCTCCCCCTCCCGGCGCTCCGCCGGATGCGCGCGGAGGGCGGCCACCCCGACAGCCTGTTCCGGTTCAACCACCGCGCGATGCGGATCGAGGATCGCTACGAGTTCCCGCGGCGCGACGTGGGGTGCTGGCTCAGCTCGCTGCAGTTCGTCCCGCGGCGCGGCGGCAGCGGGGCCGACACGGACGGGTACGTCGTCGCCATCGTCGCGACGCCGCGCCGCGCGGAGGTCTGGATCTTCGACGCGACGAACCTGGCGCGAGGTCCGCTCTGCAAGCTGGGGCACCCGGCGTTCCGGCCAGGGCTGACCCTCCACACGGCGTGGCTCAACGCGGTCGCGCCGTGGAGGGGCGGATACAGGGTGCCGGTGCGGGAGGATTATGAGGAGTTCGTGGCAGAGGCCCCCGGGGACCAGGTGAAGGCGCTGTTCGAGGAAGAGGTCTATCCGCGGTTCGCGTGAGCCGCGACGCGGGAAGGCCGCGAGCTGCGAGGCGGGGGCGCCTCGGCGCAGCGCGGGGGGACCTCGGCCCCGAGGCCGTCGACCCGCTCGAGCAGCACGCCCGTGGCGCCGTCTCCCAGGATCTCCGAGATCTGGTGGTTGCCCCACGGCTGCCCTGCGCGCAGGCGCCGCGACCGCACGTCGCTCGCCACGATGAGCACGCGCCGACACCCCCTGTCGAGGTGCCGATTCGCCAGCTCGACGGCCGCGGAAAAACCGCCCTGAGCGGGCGTGAGATCGATCGTCAGCGCGGGAACGAGGCCGGCCATGCACGCGGCGAAGGCCGCCTCGCCGGCGTCCCCTCCCCCGCCGTCGTCGGTCGTCATGATGAGGACATCGACGAAGGGATCGCGGAGCCGCCCCACCTCGATGAGCTCCCGCAGCACCGCCGCGGCCATGGAAAGCGTGGTCTCCGCGGCGCCGGCGAAGCGCCGCTCCGCGACGCCCGTCGTCTCGTGCAGCCAGTCCGCAGAGTGAGGGAGACCGTAGCTGGTGATGAGCTCCTGGTTCGTGACGACGCGCTCCGGCAGATAGGCGGCGACAGCCGCGATGCGACGCTGGAACATGTTTCTGCTCTGTTACGACGCCGCGACCGACGCGCGCCGCTCCTGCAAACCTTGGCCAGGGCAGCTCGATCCGGCGCTCCACCACCGCCGTTCGGCCAGCGCCGAGCGCGCTGGACAGCCAGCGTCCCGGACGACATGAGACAACCCGCCACCGGGTCCTTGAGAGCCGTGGGGCAAACTACACAATCGGATGCTCCCTCCCCGTCACCGACATCCTCCACTGGACCATTTACAGAACGTCCTGCGCAAGTGGGAATAACAGCCGATTCGGCCCCGTCCGCCGCCGGAGCAGGAAAGCGGCGCAGCGGGAGGGGCCTGTTGCGACGCGGGCGGCATCGTCGCCGGCGCGCGCCGCATCGCGTCGCGCGCCGGCGACCAATTCCGACCAGGAGCGACAATTCCGCTCTCACAGGCGAAGGGATGCACAAACGTGTCGGAACGCGAGGCGCTGAGCAGGCAGGGCGCAGGGCGCGTGTCTCGCCTGGACGGCGCCATCGAAGTCACCGGATCACGCCCCTTTGTGTCCAATCACATCCATCTGCGTCCGATCACGTCCGATCACGTCCGTTTGGGTTCGATCACGTCCGTTTGCGTCTTGTGGTGTCGACGCTTCGTGAGGCCGCTCTTTTCTGGATCCGGAGGGAGGTTTTACCTGTTCGAGGACACCTCCGCTCGCCACGACCACCGCGCGATCCACGCCGCGGGGAACCGCCTTCGCGTCTTCCTTGTTCCCGCGCGGCCCCGCGGCGCGCGGCGGGACACCTTCTATCCTATCCATCGTAATCGCGACGCCGCTCCAGCGCGCGCCGCGCTCGCCCGGATCCACCACGATTGAATCGCGGAGAAATCCCAGGGGAGCGCAGATGCGAGGAGCGCCTGATTCGAGGCCGCCATCCCGCGAATCCATGCTGCTCGAAGCGGCAGCCTCTGCACAGAAGAGCGAGGCACACAGCCTGCTCTGGGGTGCACCAAGGTGTTCGGGGGCCGCAAGGCTCATCAGGGACACCGGGGAGGACCAATGATCTCGATTCACAAGACGATGGGCTTTGCGATGATGCTGGCGCTCGGTGCCGGGTGCGCGGTCGGCGCGGACGACGACTTCAACACGGATGACGAGAGCGTCGACTCCGCGAACAGCGCGCTGGAGGCGGACGAGCGCGGCGGGTACGCGACCCAGTCGCAGGCTCAGGCTCAGGTTGGCCAGATGGGGCCCAGCAAGCTCGGTCTGCCCCCCAGCAAGGGTCTGCCCTCGAAGGGCATTCCGATGCTGCCCAGCAAGGGCGGGCTCCTTCCCAGCAAGGGTGAGTTTCCGACCAAGGGCCTCCCGAGCAAGGGCGGCTACCCGACCAAGGGCGGATACGCGCAGCAAGGCCCGGCGCAGATCGGCCAGGCGCAGCTCGGCCAGGCGCAGCTCGGCCAGGCGGGCGAGCTCTCGCAGGCTCAGCTCGGCCAGGCGCAGATCGGACAGGCGGGCCCGGCGCAGATCGGACAGGCCGGCCTCGGGCAGACGGGCGTGGTCGGGCAGGAGACCGGGCAGCGTGAGGGCGAGCGCTGCTTCGGCGGCTTCGGCGGCTTCGGCTGGGGCGGCTTCGGCTGGGGCGGCTTCGGCGGCCTCGGCTGCGGCTTCGGCGGCGGCGCCCTCGTCTCGTCGTTCACGAGCTGCACGACGGCCTTCGTCCCGATCGGGATCGGCGGCTTCGGCGGCTGCGGCGGCTTCGGCGGCTTCGGGTGGTGATCTGACCCCATCGTGCTGGCCGGCGCCAGGGACTCCGCGTCGCAGGATCCCTCGGCGCCGCGCCAGCCCCCTCCTTCTACACACCTGCACGACACACCTACAGAGCTCGTGAGCGCCGGCCGCCTGGGGTTGGATATCCCGGGCTGCCGGTAGCCGCCTCTCCCTTCCACCGATCGCGCACGAGCCACACCCCGCCGCTCGCCGGCGGGGAGCGCGCGAGGACCCGGATCCGACTTCAGCCGCCCTGACCGAGCGCGCGATCCAGGTAGAACGCCGCGCTGACCAGGCCGAGGTGGGTGAACGCCTGGGGGAAGTTGCCGAGCAGCTCTCCGCTCGGCCCGATCTGCTCGGAGTAGAGCCCGAGGTGGTTGGCGTACGTCAGCATCTTCTCGAAGATGAAGCGCGCGTCGTCGAGGCGGCCAGCGCGCGCGAGGGCCTCGACGAGCCAGAAGGTGCAGATGCTGAACGTGCCCTCCCTGCCGGTCAGGCCGTCGCCCGCGCCCTTGCCGAGCTCGTAGCGGTGGACGAGCGTGTCGCTCGCGAGCTCCTCGAGCGTGCGGTCGAGCGTGCCGAGGATACGCGGATCGGTGGGGGAGATGAAGCGCATGAGCGACATGAGCAGGTTGCTCGCGTCGAGCGCGGCCCCGCCGAAGGCCTGCACGAACGTCCTCCGCTGCGCGTCCCAGCCGCGCGCCATGATCGCCTCGTAGATGTCGTCGCGCGCGCACGCGACGCGCTGCCGGTCGAGCGGCAGAGAGCGCTTGCTGCTGAGCCGCAGCGTCCGGTCGAGCGCGACCCAGCACTGGAGCTTCGAGTAGACGAACTGCTGCTTGCCGCCGCGCACCTCCCAGATGCTCTCGTCTTCCTGCTCCCAGCTCTGACACACCCAGTAGGCCATGCGCCGGAGCTCGCGCCAGAAATCATAAGAGATGGGAGATCCGTATTTGTCGAAGAGATATACCGAGTCGATGAGCTCGCCGTAGATGTCGAGCTGGAGCTGCGTCGTCGCCCCGTTGCCGACGCGGACCGGCCGGGACCCGCGGTAGCCGTCGAGGTGGGTGAGCGCGACCTCGGGGAGCTCGTGGCGTCCGTCGATACCGTACATGAGCTGCAGCGGCCCGGTGGGGCCGTCCTCCTCGGAGACGCGGGCGCTCAGCCATTCCATGAAGCGCGCGGCCTCCTCCGTGTAGCCGAGCCGGAGGAAGCCGTAGAGCGTGAACGCGGCGTCGCGCACCCAGACGTAGCGATAGTCCCAGTTGCGGACCCCGCCGATCTCCTCGGGCAGGCTGGTCGTCGCCGCGGCGACGATCGCGCCGGTCGGCTCGAACGTGAGCAGCTTGAGGACGAGCGCCGAGCGGTCGACCATCTCGCGCCAGCGCCCCTTGTAGCGCGAGCGGGCGAGCCACGACCGCCAGAAGGCGACCGTGCGCCGGAGCGCGTCCTCGCCGTTGATCGGCGTGGCGAGCAGATCGGCGCTGGCCGTCCAGTCCTCGACCTGGCGCAGCGAGAACGTGGCCGACTCGCCCGGCTGGAGCACGAAGTCGGCGGTGACGCCGCCGGCGCCGTCGCTCGACAGGGGGACCGGGCTGATGAGCGCCAGGTCGAGGCCATCGGAGTCGAAGACGGCGCCGCGCGGGTCGTCGAGGATCAGGCGGTGGGGGCGGCGGGCGAAGTCGATCGCGGGGCGGCAGGCGAGCCGGAAGCGCACCGCGCCGCGGACGGCCCGCGCGACGCGGACGATCTGGTGCATCCCGCGGCGGTAAGCGCCGTACGTGTCCCGGTGGATCGGCATGAAATCGCAGACCTCGCCGACGCCTTGCACGTCGAGGAACCGCGTGAGCAGGACGTTGGTGTCGGGCATGTACATCTGCTTGTTGCTCGACGTGCCGTTCGCCGCGGAGAGCGCGAAGCGGCCGCCGCGCTCGTCGTCCAGGATGGCCGCGAACACGCTCGGCGAGTCGAAATGGGGGAGGCAGCACCAGTCGATGGATCCATCCATCCCGACCAGCGCCACGGAGTGCATGTCGCCGATGACGCCGTAGGACTCGATGGGTTTGTAGGGCATGGCCTCTCCATAGGGCTCGCTCGACCGAGCGGAACCCGCCTCTCGTGGACGCTCCCCTCTACCCCCTCACGCCCCTCACGATCTCGGCGGCAGGCGCGAGAGCTTCCGCTGGAGCGAGCGGCGGTGCATCCTGAGCTTGCGCGCCGCCTCCGAGATGTTCCCCTCGCAGTCCGCGAGCACGCGCTGGAGGTACTCCCACTCCACCCGCTCGAGCGACGGCAGGTCCTCGTCGTCGGCGCCGCGCGCGGCCGGGGCGACGCCGAGCAGCGACCGCGCGCACCGGGCCGCGTCCACCGGCTTGGTCAGGTAATCGACCGCCCCGGCCCGGATCGCCGCCACCGCGTTCGCGATCGTGCCGTATCCGGTGAACACCACGATACGGATGCCGTCATCCATGCTCCGCAGCGTCCCCACGAGGTCGATCCCGCTCTGCCCCGGCATCCGGACGTCGACGAGCGCGTACTCGAACACGTGCCCTCGCGCCATCGCCGCGGCCTCCTCGGCGCTGGCGGCGAGGGACACCGCGAACCCGCTCTTGCCGAGCGCCTGCCCGAGCGCGGTCCGGAAGGTCGCGTCGTCATCGACGATGAGCAGCGTCGGCTCGCCGGCGGCCTCGGAGCTCATGAGTCCACCGGCGCGAGGCGCAGGGCGACGCGCGTGCCGCGCTCGCCAGACCCCTGCCTCGGCGACACCGTGAGGCAGCCGCCGACCTGCTCGATGAGCGTCCGCACGAGGTAGAGCCCGAGGCCCATGCCCTCGCCGGGCGCCTTGGTGGTCACGAACGGCTCGCCGAGCCGCCCTTCCAGGCCCGGCGCGACGCCCGCGCCGCCGTCCTCGACGCTGATCACGGGCGCGCCGCCCTCGTCCCCGACGGTGACCACGATCGGCTCCGCGACCGCGGGGCTCGGCCCGAGCGCCTCGAGCGCGTTGTCGAGCAGCGCGAACAGCGCCGCCTCGACGTCGGCCGCGTCGAGCGGCACCGTGCGGCGCGGCGCGAGATCGCCGCGCACCTCGACCGCGACGCCGGGGTGCGCCGCCTGCCAGGCCTGCACGCCGCGCCGGGCCGCCTCGCCGACCTCGACCCCGGCGCGCAGGTCGCTCGCCCGGACGTCCGCCCGCATGCGCGCGATCACCACGCGGCAGCGCTCGACCTGCTCCGCGATCGTCCGGGCGCGGCGCTGCGCGGCGTCGCTCGATCCGGGGTCGCTAAGGCTCTCCCCGGCGAGCACCGCGATCGTGCCGAGCGGGGTGCCGAGCTCGTGGGCGGTGCCGGCCGCGAGCGCGCCGAGCGCCTGGAAGCGGGACGCCTCCTCCGCGCGCCGGCGCAGCGCCGCGTTCTCGGCCGCGCTCTCGTCGAGCGCGCGGCGGATCTTCAGGAGGACGTGGGCGACGAGCGCCGCGCTCAGCACGAAGGCGAGGAGCATCCCGTAGAGGTGGGTGGAGAACGCGCCGTGCTCCGGGTGGCTCGGGCAGCACGCGCCGGCGGGGAGCGCGAAGAGCGCCGCGAAGAGGCAGGCCGCGAGCGCGGCGAGCGCGAAGGTCGTGCGCGGCGGCAGGAGCGCCGCGGCGAGGGCGACGTGCACGAAGAAGAGGGCGCTGAACGGGTTGCCTGCGCCGCCCGACGCGGCGAGGACCCCAGCGATCGCGACGAGATCGAGCGCCACGACGCCGGCGACGACGGCGCTCTCCGCGCCCCGATCCGACCGCACCCGCCGGTCGAGGGCGAGGTTGAGCCCGGCGGCCAGCACCAGGATGGGCACGGCGACGGCGTACCGGACGTGATAGCCGAACAGCGCCTCGTCGACGGCCAGGGTCGCCGCGAGCAGCGCGAACACCGCCCAGCGCAGTCCGACGAGCCACCGGAGGACGATCCTGCCCGCCGGCGCCCGCTCCAGGGAAGCTTCGTGCGTCACGGCGGGAGCATAGCGCGAACGCCGAGGGGGCCGAGCCCACCGCGGCAGAGCCGCGGAGGACAGGAAGGCCGATGGACGCGGCGGGGACACGGCACGAACACGGACGATCCCTCCCGTGCGACGGCGCGCCGTCACGCCCGCGCCGGTCCACGCCGAGCGGCAGGATTGCGATGCCGAGCCCCGCGTCATCGTATAGGAAAGGGAGCCCATGGCGACGTGTCCCCACCTCCGACGCGCGCGCGCGGCCGCGCTGCCGGCGCTCCTTGGCCTCAGCCTGCTCCCCGCGGCCGCCGCGGCGCAGCCGACGGCGGCCGGAGAGACGCCGGCCGCCGATCCGCTGTTCGCGCCCAGATCGGCCGCGCGGCGCAGCGGGCTCGCCGCGGGCATCGCCGGAGGCCTGGCGCTCGGGAGCGCCGCCGGCTTCCCGAACGACGTCCAGAAGATCGGATTCGAGCGCCATTACACGGAGACCGGCGTGGGGATCGGCGCCGGAGGCTACGTCTGGATCGGCGGCGCGCTCGCGGACTGGCTCACGTTCGGCGCTGGCTTCGGCGGACACGGCCTGAGCGCCGCGGACCACGCCTCCCTCGCCGGGGGGTTCATGCTCCACACCGAGGTCTTCCCGCTCTTCTCGCTCGCGGATCGGTGGAGGGACGTCGGCGTCGCCTTCGACGCCGGCACGGGCGTCGCGTACACGACCTCCGACGCCGACGGCGCGGAGGTCATCGACGGCGCCCTGCCGGCCCGCATCGGAGGCGGCGTGTTCTACGAGGGGATCCGGCTCTGGAAGGTGGCGATGGGCCCGTGGCTCTACGCCGACTACACCTGGAGCACGTCCGTCCGCCAGCCAGGGTTCTACCTGGGGTGGCGCACCGCCCTCTACACCGGGCCCTGACCGGACGGCCTCCTGGTCCCCGGCGCCGCGGCGCTGAGCTCGAGCGGGCCCCGCCGCGCCTGCGCGTCCCGATCCGGCAGCGCCAGCGTGAGCCGGACGCCGCGCCGGATGAGCTGCATCGCCACGAACGACGCCATGCCCACCAGGATCCTCCGGCCGATCTCGCGGGACACGCTCGGCTTGCCGCGCGGCGCCACCCGCTCCGGGTGCCGCCAGAAGCGCACGAGCGCGCGGAGGCGCTCGCCGCCCGGCCGCTCGTTGCGCGCGCGCACTTCCTTGATCAGCGCGATCGCCGCCGCGCCGCCCGCGATCGCGAGCAGCAGCCCTCCGGCGAGCACCTCGGGGCCGTGCCGGCGCACCCGCGACCGCACATCGACGAGCACGTGGCGCCGCCGATCGAGCGCCTCGATCGTGTGCATCAGCCGGTCGCGCAGCTCGTCCGCCCTCCGCTCGAAGTCCGCGCGTTGACCGTTCAGCCCCTTCATACGAGCTCCCGGACCAGCCGGACGTCCGCCCCGAGGCGGCCCCGGGTCCTCTCGAGCGGCCTTCTCGGCGCGCTCTTGTAGCCGACCACGCCCACCACGATCGCCAGCGCGATGAACGCGAGCCCTATCAGCAGCGCCGGCAGCGGCTCCGGCGCGATGGCCAGCGCGATCGCGACGAGCACCAGCGCGACCCCGAGCAGCGCCGCGGCCGCCGCCGCGCCGAGCGCGACGCACGACGCCTTCGCCCGCGAGATCTCCTGGTTCATCTCGTCGCGCGCCAGCGCGACCTCGACCTGCATCAGCTCCCTGGCCTCGGCGATCGCCTCCTTCACGAGATCTGCTGTCGAGCTCTCCGGCCTGGGATCCAGCTGCCTCATGGGACACCTCTCCGCCTCGCGGCGTGAACACGCTCGGGGGCGGCGCAGGCAGCCGGCGGCGCGCGGGTCGCCCCGAGCCCCCGCCACCGACTGCGCCACGCCCCCCTCGCCGTGCGTCGCTGTGCATACAGCGCGCCAGCCCCATCCTCGCGGTCGCGGAGGCGCGCGCGCTGCGCGGCCGCGGCGGCCCCGCCCTCCCGGGCGGCGGGCGATCAGGGCAGGGCGCCGGAGACGACGCGCTCGTGCCCGCCGTAGTCGAGGTGCCTCGAGACGCCGCCGAACCCCGCCGCGGCGAAGAGCTCGGCCACCGCGCCCGCCTTGCCGGCCTCGACCTCCACCGCCAGCACGCCGCCGGCGGAGAGCAAGGCCGGCGCGCCCGCGACGATCCGGCGCGTGAAGACGAGGCCGTCCGGGCCCCCCGCGAGCGCGAGGTGGGGCTCGTAGCCGCGGATGTCGATCTGCAGCGCGGCGACGTCCTCGTCCGGAATGTACGGTGGGTTCGCGGTGATCAGGTCGAAGCGAAGGCCGGACGGCACGCCGGCGAAGAGGTCCGAGCGCACGAACCCCGCGTTGACCGCGCCGAGGCGGAGCGCGTTCTCGCGGGCGACGGCGAGCGCGCCGTCCGAGATGTCGACGCCGAGGACGCGGCTGGTCGGCCGCTCGCACGCGAGGCTGACGGCGACGCAGCCGGACCCGGTGCACAGGTCGAGCACGCGCGCGGAGAGCGCGAGGTGCCTCGTCCGGGCGAGGCCGACCTCGACGAGGATCTCGGTGTCGGGGCGGGGGATGAGCACGCGCGGATCGACGCGGAACGGGCGGCCGTAGAACTCCCGCACACCGAGGAGATAGGCGACCGGCTCGCCGGCGCGGCGGCGCTGGTGCAGCTCGCGGTAGGCGGCGAGCTCGGCCCGATCGAGCGGCCGCTCGGCGTCGATGAGCAGCCCGACGCGATCGAGGCGCAGCACCTTGCCGAGCAGGAGCTCGGCGTCGAGGCGCGCCGAGGACGCGCCGCGCTTCTTCAGGTCGCCCGTGGCCCAGGTGATCACGCGCCGGATCGTCCAGGCCTCGCTCTGCTGCTCGCCTTCGGACATGGTCACGGGAGCGGGGCGGCGGCGACGGCGTCGCGGACGGCGGCGGAGACGACGGCCTCGACCTGGGCGCGGGCCGCGTCGCGGTCCGTGACGGACCGCCCCTCGAACCGCAGCACCAGGATCGGGCCGGTGTTGGAGGCGCGGCAGAGGCCCCACGCCCCGCCGCCGAAGTCGATGCGCGCGCCGTCGATGTCCACGACCGGACGGACGCGGCGGAAGTGCTCGGTCACGCGGCGGACGACCTCGAACTTCACGGCGTCCGGGCAGTCGACGCGGATCTCGGGGGTGGCGAAGGTCTCCGGCACGTCGGCGAGCAGCTCGCCGAGGGGCCGCCGCGCCCGGGCGACGATCTCGAGCAGGCGGACCGTCGCGTAGATCGCGTCGTCGAACCCGAACCACCGATCGGCGAAGAACATGTGTCCGCTCATCTCGCCGGCGAGCAGCGCGCCCTCCTCTTTCATCTTGGTCTTGATGAGCGAGTGGCCCGTCTTCCAGAGGATGGGGCGCCCGCCGCGCGCGGCAATGTCGGCGTAGAGCGTCTCGGAGCACTTCACCTCCCCGATCACGGCCGAGCCTGGGCGCTCCGCGAGGAGCGACCGCGCGAACAGGAGCAGCAGCTTGTCCCCCCAGAGCACCTCGCCGCGCTCGTCGACAACGCCGATCCGATCGCCGTCGCCGTCCCACGCGACGCCGAGCGCGGCGCCGGTCGCGAGCACGCGGGCGCGGAGCGCCTCGAGGTTCTCGGGGACGGTCGGGTCCGGGTGGTGGTTCGGGAAGAGGCCGTCGATGTCGCAGAAGAGCGCGTCCGGCGTGAAGCCGAGCGCCGCGAGCGTGCGGACGCCGAGCGGACCGGCCGCGCCGTTGCCGGCGTCGATCACGAAGCGGACGTCGGCGCCGGACAGGCGGGACGCGGCGCGCACCGCCGCGATGTAGTCGCCCGAGAGGTCGACCTCGGTGAGATCGCCCCGCGCCCCCGCGGCGCTACGGCCGCCGCTGCCGCCCTCCTCGATGAGGTCGGCGAGCGCCTGGATGTCCTTGCCGAAGAACGAGGCCTTGCCGCGCATGAGCTTGAACCCGTTGTCCGGCGCCGGGTTGTGGCTCGCCGTGATCATGATCGCGCCGTCGGAGTCGAGGTGGTGCGCCGCGAAGTAGAGCAGCGGCGTCGGCCCGACCCCCGCGGAGATCACGTCGGCGCCGCCCGCGAGCAGGCCGTCCGTGAGGGCCGAGAACAGCCGGTCGCTCGAGAGGCGGCCGTCCCGGCAGACCGCCACCTTCGGCCGAGCTCGGCGAGGAGGCGCCCCCGCGGCGAGCTCGCGGCCGAGGAGCAGGGCGAACGCGGCGCCGAGCTCGCGAGCGAGCTCGCTCGTCAGGTCGCGCTCGGCGGCGCCGCGGATGTCGTACTCGCGGAAGATGTGTCGGGGGACCTTCATGGACCAGGAGAGTAGCGCGCGTCGCCCGCGCTGCGGAGCGGGGCGGGCCGGGGCCTAGGACGCTCTGACACGGCGCAATCGTGGACGGAACGAAAAACGCCGCGCGCGCAGCGTGGGCTCGCCGGCGTCGTCATCGCGATCGCGCCGCCGCGCCGCCTCACCGCGTCGACATCGCGATCGCGCCGCCGCGCCGCCTCACCGGCTCACGGATTGCGTTCCTGGCCGCCGGACGGGTAACTTGGGCGCGTGGAGCCCAGGACCACATGATGACGTGCGCACAGAGGACCGGTCTCGCTGCCGTGGTGGCCCTCCTCGCCTGCAGCAACGCCGCCCAGGCGGCGGAGCCGTCGCCCACCGCCCTGCCGATCACCGTCGTCGTCCTCCGGACGGACGACGCCTACGACCAGGCCGGCGCGCTGACCCAGGCGCTCCGCTCCGCCATCAAGGAGGCGCCGGGGTGGTCGGTCAGCGAGGAGGATTTCTCACTCGAGGTCCTGACGCTCTCCCTCCAGTGCGACGATCGGCCCGACGCGGCCTGCCAGGCCCGCATCGCCGACCAGATCAAGAGCGACCGCTACATCTGGGGCATGCTCCGCAAGAGCGACACCGAGGTCGAGGGGGAGCTGCACCTCTGGACCCGCGGGAAGCCGGAATCGAGCGTGCCGGTGAAGTACAGCGCGAACCTCACCGAGGCCAACGACGAGCCGCTCCGCAAGATCGCCGCGGAGGCGATCGCGAGGCTGACCGGCGGGCCGCCGAGCGGGGCTCTCCGCGTGAGGACTGGCGCCGCGCAGGCGAGCGTCTTCATCGACGGAAAGCCCGTCGGCAACGTGCACAACGGCGAGGCGACCTTCACGGTCACGGCCGGGCCGCACAACGTGCGCGTCAAGTCGGCCGGCTTCCTCGACTCCCAGGCGTCGGTCGTGGCCCTGCCCGTCGCCACGACCGACGTCGCGCTCAGCCAGATGCCGGCCGAATCGACGCAGACCAACTGGAAGCGCATGGGCGGGTTCATCGGCCTCGGCGCGGGGGCGGTCTTCGGGTCCGTCGCCGTCATCAGCTCCGTCCAGGTCGCGAGCATCCAGAGCGACGCGCGGTACACGGCCTACCGAGGGCTGTTCACGGAGAACGTCGATGACGTCTGCGCGCTGGAGAACCGCAAGGCCATCCAGGACGACTTCACTGCCGACGCGAAGACGGCCCGTAAGGGCATTGAGCTCTGCGAGAAGGCCGACACGTTCATGGCGCTCCAGTACGTCTTCTACCCGCTGGCGGTGGTGTCCGCGGGCGTCGGCGCGTACCTGCTCGTGACGAACAACAGCCAGACCGCGGAGCGCACCGGCTGGAGCGTGCAGCCCAGCGTCGGCCTCGGCGCAGGCGGCGTCGACGTGACGTACCGCTGGTGAGCTCTGCCTCTCTGCCCGCGACGACGGGGGGACGACCGTGCGGGTGATCGCCGGCCGGCTCGGCGGGCGAAGGCTCGCCGCGCCGCGCGGGGAGGGCACGCGGCCGACCGCGGACCGCGTGCGCGAGGCGCTCTTCTCGTCGCTCGGCGACGTCACCGGCGCGCTCGTCTGCGACCTGTACGCCGGCACCGGCGCGCTCGGCATCGAGGCGCTCTCGCGCGGCGCGCGGCGCGCCGTCTTCGTCGAGAGCGGCCGCCCCGCGCTCGCCGTGCTCCGCGAGAACCTCGCCGCGCTCGGCCTCGACGAGGCGGCGCGGGTCGTCCCGCTCCCCGTCGAGCGCGCGCTCGATCTGCTCCGCGACGAGGGCCCCTTCGACCTCGCCCTGCTCGATCCGCCCTACGCCGTCCTGGCCAAGGCCGCCGCCGCGGCCGCGCGCCTCGTCGGGCCGCTCGGCTTGCTCGCCCCGGAAGGGCGCCTCGTCCTCGAGCACGCGCGACGCGATCCCTCCCCGGAGATCGCCGGGCTCACCTGCGCTGCGAGCCGCGCCTACGGTGACACCGCGGTGTCGTTCTACACGCGCTGAGCCGCCAGCACGCGCCAGCCGCGCGCGCTGGGCCCCGCCTGCACGCGCCAGCCGCGCGCGCTGGGCCCCGCCTGCACGCGCCAGCCGCGCGCGCTGGGCCCCGCCTGCACGCGCCAGCCGCGCGCGCTGGGCCCCGCCTGCACGCGCCAGACAGCCGCCCGCGTCCACGCGACGCACGGCCGCCCGCCGCTGCGCCGAGCAGCCCTCCGCGCAACGCTGTCGTGTTCATCCGGGGCGCATCCAGTTTCCTGGCGCGCTTCCCTGCCCGCCCTTGTAGACTCGCCCCCGCCGGACGCGCCCGCGTCTCGGCTCCGGCGCACGATGGTCCCACCGAAGCGGCCGGACCTCGCGCGTCTCTCCGGGAGGACTTCTCAACGTGTCCGCATCGATGCCTCCGTCGTCCCAGCAGATCCCGGGAAAATCCGGCGGCCCTGGGCCTTACATCGCAGGAATGGTCGTCCTTGCTGCGCTCATGGCGGGCCTGCTCTACTGGAAGCTGCGCCCGGAGCCGGCCGCGCCGCCCGTGGCGCCGACCGCCGCTGTCCCCGCCGAGACGAAGCCCGCGGAGCCTCCGCCGCTCTTCGCGCCCCCGCCGCCGCCGCCGGTCGACGAGGTCGAGGACGCCGGCGTGGACGCCGGCAAGGTCGCGTCGGGGCAGGGCCCGGCCACCACCGGCAAGTCGCCTTGCTCCGGCAAGTGCGGCGACGGCGCGACCTCGCCCGCGCTCGACTCCGCCGTCCTGGGGCTCGCTCGCTCGGCGCAGGGTTGTTATAACCGCGCGCTGCGCACCTCGGAGGTCTCCGGCAAGCTGACGGTGAGCGTGCAGGTCGCCTCCAACGGCGCGGTGTGCAGCGCCTCGATCCTCAACGACACGGTGGGCTCGGGCGAGATTGCGTCTTGCGTCTTGGGACGTTTCCGCGGCAAATCACTGCCTCCGCCGCAGAGCGGATGCGTCGTGGTGAACGTTCCGATCAACTTCACCATCAAGCAATAGGAAGCAGCCGATGCGAACGCTCCCCCCCCGGATGGCCAGCTTGCTCCTCCTCGCGCTCGCGCCGCTCGTCCTGCAGAGCGCCGCGTGCCACGTCGATGAAGGGACCACGGCGCTCTGCAACAACAACCTCGACGGCGACCAGGGAATCGAGAACGACCCGGCCGGTTGCTATCAGCTCCCGTCCTGCGTGGTGAATGGCCAGCTGTCGGCCCCTGAGGAGTGCTGCAAGAACGCGGAGGGCCTCGTCAACCCGGAGTGCGTCAAGGGATATGCGTCGCGGACCTCGTCGGCCAGCTCGGGCGGCGACGGCGGCTCGGGCGGAGACGGGGGAAGCGGCGGCTCGGGCGGTGCCGGCGGCTCGGGCGGTGCCGGCGGCGCGGGCGGCTCGGGCGGCGGGGGGAGCGGCGGCTAGGCCGCGCGCCTCGATCGCGCCGTGGCGAGGAGCACCGCTTCGAGCCGGGGGATCCTGCTCTCGGTCGCCTACGACGGGCGCCCGTTCGCGGGCTTCGCCCGCCAGCGCGACCAGCGCACGGTCTCGGGAGAGCTGCTCGGCGCGCTGCGCGTCATCGATCCCGGCATCCGCGAGATCCGCGGCGCGAGCCGCACCGACGCGGGCGTCCACGCGCGCGACCAGCGCGTCGCCTTCGACACGACCGCGCCGCTGCCGCCGCGCGGCTGGGTCCTCGCGACCGCGCGCCACCTCCCGGAAGAGATCGTGATCCGGCGCGCGGCCGTGGTGCGCCTCGGGTTCTCGCCGCGCTTCGAGAGCCTCCGCAAGCGCTACCGCTACCTGGTCCTCCGGGATCTGGTCCGCGACCCGTTCCTCAGCCGTCGCGCCTGGCGGGTCGAGGGCATCACGGACGAGGCGATCGAGCGGGCGCGCGCCGAGGCGCTCGCCGCGAAGGGCACCCACGACTTCGCCGCGTTCCGGACGAGCGCGGACGAGCGGACGACCACGGTGCGGACGCTCTACGGCGTCGAGCTGTCGCTCGATCCCGCGGACCCGCGCGTCGTACGGATCGACGTCGAGGGCAACGCGTTCCTGCACAACATGGTGCGCATCCTGGTCGGCACCTTGATGGACGTGGCGCGCGGCCACCTCGCGCCCGGCGCGATCGCGCGCGCGCTCTCGTCGCTGGATCGGCGCGACGCAGGGATCACGGCGCCGCCGGACGGGCTCTACCTCGAGCGCATCCACCTGCGTGACGATGGGCAGGATGCCTGGCCGACGGGGCCTTCGGACGGATGCTCGACGGATGACGCCGCGCCGACGGACCTCGGCGCGCCCGCGGAGGGCGCCCCCGAGGAGTGACGCCGCCCGTCGCCGCACGCGCGTCACACAGAATCCAACGCGGACGCATGGACGGCCCGCGCTCGCCTTGGTAGCACAGCGACGTGCACGTCGGACTGGACCGCCTCCCGGATCTTCCGCAGCTCCAGCGCCTCCGTTCGACTCGCCTGGGGGTCCTTGCGCACCCGGCGAGCGTCGATCGCGAGCTGACCCATATCGCCTTCGTCCTCGAGCGCCTCGGCCTGCGCCCGCGCCTCTTCTTCGGCCCCGAGCACGGCTACGGCGGCGAGGCGCAGGACATGGCGACGGTGATGAGCAGCGTCGACGCGCGCTCCGGCGCGGGCATCGTCAGCCTGTACGGCGAAAGCTTCGAGGATCTCTCGCCTTCCGCGGCGGATCTCGCGAAGATCGACGTGCTGCTCATCGATCTCGCCGACGTCGGCGCGCGGTACTACACGTTCGTCTGGACGGCGCTCCTCGCGCTGCGGGCGGCTCACGCGGCGGGCGTGCACGTCGTGCTGCTCGATCGCCCGAACCCCCTCGGGGGCGCGGCGGAGAGCGTCGAGGGCGCGACGCAGGCGCCGGGGTTCCTGTCGTTCGTGGGCCTGGAGCCGGTGCCCGTCCGCCACTCGCTCACGGTGGGCGAGCTGGTCGCGCTCTTCGCGCGGCGCGAGGGCATCCCGCTCGGCGACGTCGCCTGCGGGCTGCAGGTCGTGGCGGTCGAGGGTCATCGCCGGGAGGCGCTCGCGTCCGGGTGGGATCGCCCGTTCGTCCTCCCGTCGCCCAACATGCCGACGGCGGACACCGCGCTCGTCTACCCGGGCGGCTGCCTGCTGGAGGGGACGAACCTGTCGGAGGGCCGCGGCACGACGCGCCCGTTCGAGATCGTGGGCGCCCCCTGGCTCGACGGCCGCGACCTCGCCGCGCGCCTCGCGTCCACCGCGCTGCCGGGCTTCGTCGCGCGGCCGCTCACCTTCCGGCCCACCTTCCAGAAGCACGCCGGCAAGATCTGCGGCGGCGTCCAGATCCACGTCACCGATCCGCGCGCCTTCCGCCCGGTCGCGACGTACGTCGCGCTCATCGCGTTCGCCTTCAGGCAGCAGCCCGAGCAGTTCCGCTTCCGCACCGAGCGGTACGAGTACGTCGACACGATCCCGGCCTTCGATCTGCTCACCGGCTCCGCTGCCGCGCGCCTCGCCATCGCGGCCGGCGAGGATCCGCTGGCGATCGCCCTGGAGGTGTCGCGCGCGGATCCGACCTGGCCCGAGGTGATGCGCGAGGCTCAGGCGGCCGTCTCCGCCTGCTGAGCGCCGCCCGCGCGGCTCAGCGATCGTAGCGGTCGTAGCGCTCCTGCCGGGAGGCGGCGCCGGTCGCGTACCTCGTGCCGAGGGCGACGAGCACCAGCGCGAGCCCGGTGACCACGAAGAAGGTCCGCGCCGGGAGCTCGGCGGAGAACCCGAACAGCCAGGGCGACGCGAGGAGCGCGGCGGCGAGGGATGTCTCCAGCGCGCCGTGCACCGAAAACGGGATCTTCCTGGCGGCGCCGAGCGGCTGATCGGACAGCAGCGTCGCGACGAGGTGCGCCACGGCGGCGACGTAGCAGACCGCCGTGGGCACCGGATCGAGGCGGAGCGCGAGCGGCGCGAGCGCGAGCACGACGACGACCGCGTAATCGATGTATCCATGGTGGCGAGGAGAAAGGAGCTTCATCGGTGCCTCCTTGGAGGAGCTCCCCTCGCGCCGGTGCATCGCATGTGCCGGTGAGCGCCTGTCGATGCGCGCGCCCCGGCCGCTCCGGAACGCAGCGCCGCCCGGGATCAGCGTGGTTGTCGCGCGCCCGGGACGGGCAGGAGGGGTGCTCGTCGTGCTCACAGGAAGGGAGCGGAGGGCCCGAGTGAGCCCGATCCGGCACGGAGCGGGGCAGTGTGGCTCACGGGAGCTCTGGTCCCTTCACGCTGGCTCTCGCCGATCGCGCATCCCCGAGAGGGCCACTCCGGAATCCAGCGCGCGCCGCCCTCGCCTCGTTCACGTTCGAGACACAACGTGTCTCCGAGGCCTCGGTCTTCTGGATCTCCCGCGGGCGGAGCTCCGCTCGCCGCCGACGCTCCGGAGCGCGTCGTCGAGCCCCCGCAGATCCGGCGCTCAGTCCGTCGACAGGAGCTCGTCGAGCACGGCCCCGTACTCGTCGAGCAGCGGGTGCGGCGGCAGGCCGCGGCACATCGCGCGCAGCTCTTCGAACCTCGCGATCTGCATGTCCCGACCGCGCTTGAACATCGACCACGGATCGCCGTGCTCGCGCGCGCAGACGATGATCGACTGGAAGTTGTCTATCTTGTCGGCCAGCGTGATCGCCTGCGCCTCCCAGGGCTTCTTCGGGAACGCCTCGAGATAGAGGCGCTTGCGGTCTTCCCAGGGCAGCGCCCTGTCCTGCTCGGTCACGTGGCGGACGAGCGTGGCGACGCGATCGCCGAAGCGCTGGCTCAGCTCGTCGAACGTGACGCCCTGGTCCTCCATGGCGTCGTGCAGCGCGCCGGCCGCGACGACCTCGTCGTCGAAGCCGTGGCGCGCGAGCAGGACCGCCACGCCGGCGAGGTGGCTGATGTAGGGGACGTCGGCGTTCGGATACTTGCGCTTCTGGGCTCGATGCCAGACCGCCGCCTGGTCGAGCGCACGCTTGAGGAGGGTGCCCATCGCGATGTCCCGCCAACCATAGCCGCTCGGCGTCCGGAGCGCAGGCGCCCGAGCGCCCCCTGTCCCGTCCGGCAGGTCCTCCGTCCCGATCCGACCCTGCGCCGTTCGAAGCGCGCCCTCGAGGGCCGCGGCGGTTCGCGCGCCCAGCGCACCAGGAGCTCGGTGTGCGGCGTGCGCCGAGCGCGCTCGGCGTGCGCCGGGCAGGCGCCACGAGGGATGCGCCGGGCGAGGTGTGCGACGCGCCGCCGCGCCGCGGGCGACCCCGGGCTGTCGGCCCAGGCGCCCGCCTCGCGCCGGGGCCGCCGCGACGAGAGGGGCTCTCCCGGCCCTCTCGTCGACTCGACGGTCCCTCTCTTCCTCCAGTCGTCCGGCGGGCAGCGCGGGATAAGCGCTCTTCGCCGAGGTCGACTGGCCTGATTTCCTGTCTTGTTGTGCCACGCGGGCAGAGGCCCGCGGCGAGCGCGGCCGCGCTGCAGCGGCACGGCCCGCTCGCCGCGGCGTCGCTGCGATGGAGCGCGCGCCGCCCGCGCGCGATAGCCTCTCGTTCGTTCAGCGGATCGGGGATTGCGCTGGGGGTGGCGCGGAATGGTCGGGGAATGGTCCGGGGAGGTGCGCGCAAGTCCTACGAACATGCCGTCGACGTCGCTCGTTGCTCAAGACTCCGCACTTGCCGACCTGTATACTCGTCCGCGACAGCGTCTTATATCGTCATGCGAAACCCGCCGATGCAGGGTGCCACCTCATGAGACTTTGGGCTCTCCGTTCGCTTGCCGCCGCGCTGGCCGCTCTCGTCGTCGCCCTCCTCCTCCTCCCCGCGCCTGCGCGCGCGCAGGACGCGCCGGTCAACCCCGGGGGCATGGCCCTGAGCCGCTTCGTGCCGGCGCCGGCCGGGGACCGCATGTTCAGCGTGCCGTCGCCGTTCGCGGCAGGGCACCTCACGCCGCATGTAATGCTGCTCGCCGATTACGCGAGCAACCCGCTGGTCCTGCGGCGCGAGCGCGACGGCGCGGAGATCGGCGCGGTCGTCAGCGATCAGCTCACGTTCCGCCTGGGCGCGTCGCTCCCGCTCTGGAACAAGGTGAGCTTCGACCTCGATGCGCCGCTCACCGCGGTGCAGTCGGGCGAGAGCCCGAGCGGCGGCGGCCAGCAGTTCCCGTCGCCGAGCGGCGCGGCGCTCGGCGACGTGCGGCTCGGCGCGCGCGTGCAGCTCCATGGTACGTACCATGACCCGTTCCAGCTCGCCGTCGGCGCGTACCTCTGGTTGCCGACCGGCGCGGACGACTCGTTCGTGAGCGACGGGAGCGTCCGGGCGATGCCGTATGTCGCGGTGGGCGGCCGCATGGAGCGGCTCGTCTGGTCGACCGCGCTGGGCACGGAGGTCCGGCGCTCCCAGTCGTTCGGCGGCGTGGCGCAGGGGACGATGCTCACGCTGGGCGGCGGCGTCGGGTTCCTCGCCGCGGACGGCCGGCTCCAGGTGGGGCCGGAGCTCAGCGCCGCGATGGTGCTGGAGGACCTCAGCAGCCGCTCGACCAACGCGGAGCTCCTCCTCGACGCGAGGTATCGATTCCTGCCCTTCATGGAGGCGGGCATCGGCGTCGGTCCGGGGATCACCTCGGGGATCGGGACGCCGGACGTGCGCGCCGTCGCGATGGCCGCCTTCACGCCGGAGCAGCCGATGGACCAGGACAGGGACGGCATCGGCGACCCCGAAGACGCGTGCCCGAGCGTGCCGGGCGTGCGCAGCGGCGACCCGAAGAAGAACGGCTGCCCGCCGCCGCCGGACCGCGACGCCGACGGCATCGTCGACGCCGAGGACGCCTGCCCCGCCATCGCCGGCGTGCGCAGCGACGACCCGAAGAAGAACGGCTGCCCGCCGCCGCCGGACCGCGACGCCGACGGCATCGTCGACGCCGAGGACGCCTGCCCCGCCGTCGCCGGCGTGCGCAGCGACGACCCGAAGAAGAACGGCTGCCCGCCGGACCAGGACGACGACGGCGTGGCCGACGCCGAGGACGCGTGCCCCGACATCAAGGGGTTCCGCTCGAAGAACCCGGAGAAGAACGGCTGCCCGCGCGACACGGACGGCGACTCGTTCCGCGACGACAAGGACGCCTGCCCGAGGGAGAAGGGCTTCGCGGATCCTGACCCCGAGAAGAACGGCTGCCCGAAGGCGGTGCGGGTGACCGAGAAGCACGTCGTGATCCTCCAGCAGGTGCAGTTCGACACGGACAAGGCCTCCATCAAGCCGGTGAGCGATCCGCTGCTCGACGAGGTCGCCGAGGTGCTGAAGGAGCACCCGGAGATCGAGCTCATCGAGATCCAGGGTCACACCGACAACCGGGGCACCGTGGAGCACAACAGGGTCCTGTCGCAGAACCGCGCCAACTCCGTCATGGCGGCGCTGGTCCGCCGGGGCATCGACTCGACGCGGCTGACGGCCCAGGGCTACGGCCGGGACCAGCCCATCGACGACAACGCAACGGAGGCCGGGAGGCAGCGGAACCGACGAGTCCAGTTCAACATCATCAAGCAGGCCGCGTACAAGCCGCAGGCCGAGACCGGAGAGGATCGATGAGAAGGCAGTTGAGCATCACGGGGCTCGCGTCCCTCACGCTGATCGGGCTCACGACCGCCAGCGCGACGGCCGAGCCCAAGCTGCGCGTACAGGTCGATCAGCAGGGCGACTTCGCCCTCATCGGGAGCTCGCTCGGGCAGGAGTGCCGCTCCGCGACGCCGAGGCCCACGGAGGGCACGGTGGGCGCATGCGGCCAGTCGACCGTCGAGTCGGGGCCCGATCTCTTCTGGCGGTCCGACTCGCCTGCGGACGGCAGGGCGGAGGCGAGCCTCGATATCACCCCGGAGATGGCGCGCACGACCGCTGTGCTGACGCTGCCCGAGGGGGCGACGGTGACGCACGCGTTCCTGTACTGGGCCGCGCGCAACACCGCCGGCGCCGATCCGGACGCGGAGCTCCACCACGAGGGCGGCTACGACGGCACGGTGACCGCCATCGACTCGGTCGAGACGGTGATCAACCAGGGGAAACCCAACGAGTCGCACAACTACCAGTCCGTCGCCGACATCACCTCGATCGTGAAGGAGAGCGGCGCCGGGGCCTACCGGGTAGGCGGCGTGGACGTCGTCGACGTGAGGGACAGCGACGACGACGTGGTCTTCGTCGCGTGGTGGATGGTGGTGTTTTACGAGGCGCCGAGATCGCCGATGCGCAACCTCGCGCTGTTCGACGGGCTCGACCGGGTCTCCGACGTGGGATGGCAGCAGGTCGAGCTCTCGGGCTTCAAGGTGCCCGACGCCGGCTTCGTCGCGAAGCTGGGCATCGTCGCGTTCGAGGGCGACAACTCGAACACCGGCGACAGCGTGTTCTTCAACCCGAAGAACCCGGGGAAGCCCGACCTGGCCGAGGCGCTGAGCGACGAGCTGAACCCCGCGGACAACTTCTTCAACAGCACCCGTTCGGCGCTCGGAAAGGCGGTGTCGGTGGAGGGCGATCTCCCGAGGATCCCGGGCACGCCTCAGAGCATGTCGGGGGTCGACATCGACATCGTCGATGTCAGCGCGAAGCTCAAGCCGGGGGACGATCGGGCCACGCTCGTCGCCACGAGCAAGGACGAGCTCTATTTCCTCGCGGGGTGGGTGACGTCGATCTCCAACTACGGGCCTGATTTCAGCAAATCGAGCAAGGTGGCCACGGATCTCGGCGGGCTGCCGACCTACCGCGGAGACGCCATCGAATACCGCATCACGGCGACGAACACGGGCAATGACGAGGCCGTGGGCGCGGTGCTGACGGACGCGCTGCCTGCCGGGGTGACGTTCGTCCCTGGCTCGCTGTCGATCGTCGACGGGCCGAACGCCGGTCCCCAGACGGACGCGCCTGGCGACGACCTCGGGCAGTACGATCCCGCGACGCGGACCGTCACGTTCTGGCTCGGGGATGGGGCGGACAGCGCGCGAGGCGGGAGCATCCCTGTCGACGGCAGCGTCACGGTGCGCTTCGAGGTGACGGTCGACGCGGACGCGCCGGACCTCATCAAGAACCAGGCGAAGATCGCCGCGGCGGGCGCGTTCGGCGCGCCGGTCAGCGACGATCCGACGGACGGCAACGGCGACGCCCCGGGCGCGCCGCCGACCGAGGTGGCCGTGGTGCCGGAGGCTTTCTATGCGGCCGGCAGCGGCATGCTCGGCCCCTGCGCGGCGAGCCCGCGAGGCCGGGATGGGAGCGCCGGCTGGCTCGCCGGGCTCGCGCTGGCGGGTCTGCTCTGCCGGCGGCGGAGGGCATAGCCGCGCGGCGAGGGGGTCGTCGCGGGCGTAGCGCGCGGCGAGGGGGTCGTCGCGTGGCGCACGGCCGTGTGTGTCACTCCGACGCGACGGAAGCGGCCGCGCACGGGCTCGGGTCGGCGACGTACTCCGGCTCGGCAGAGGAGGTGTCTCCGGCCTGGACCTTCGCGAGCAGGTCCTTGACGTAGACGCGCTCCTCGCACACGTCGATGGGGAAGGCCAGCGGACCGAAGCGGCAGATCGGGTAGACGCGGGCGGCGCACAGATCGGCCCCCGTGAAGTCGATGTGCTCGCGGGTGAAGACGTAGCCGGCGTCCTTGTCCTCGATGGCGCGGAGCGTGGCGAGTCGACTCCCGCCGGCGACGCGATGGAGCATCGCCGATCCGTCTTCTGCAGCGGACACGAGCACGTTGCCATCCGGCGAGAACGCCAGTGCCGTCACCCGGCTTGTGTGCCCCTCCAGAATCTCGAGCAGCGCGCCCGTGCTCGCTTCCCACAGCCGCACGGTAGCGTCCAGATCTCCCGAGGCGAGCCGCTTGCCGTCGGGAGAGAACGCCACCGCTGTCACCCCGCGGCCGTGCCCCTCCAGCGTCTTGAGCAGCGCGCCCGTGCTCGCTTCCCACAGCCGCACGGTAGCGTCCAGATCTCCCGAGGCGAGCCGCTTGCCGTCCGGCGAAAACGCCACCGCTGTCACCCCGTCGGCGTGCCCCTCCAGCGTCTTGAGCAGCGCGCCCGTGCTCGCTTCCCACAGCCGCACGATCTTGTCCCAGGACCCCGCGGCGAGCCGCTTGCCGTCCGGCGAGAACGCCACCGCTGTCACCCCGCCGGCGTGCCCCTCCAGCGTCTTGAGCAGCGCGCCCGTGCTCGCTTCCCGCAGCTGCACGGTCGCATCCCAGGACCCCGCGGCGAGCCGCGCGCCATCCGGCGACAGCGCCACCGTGCTCACCAGGCTGGTGTGCCCCTTCAGGTCCTTGAGAAGAGCGCCCGTGCTCACGTCCCACAGCCGCACGGTATTGTCCAAGGCTCCCGATGTGAGCCGCTTGCCATCCGGCGACAACGTCACCGCCGTCACTCCATCTGTGTGCCCCTTCAGCATCTTGAGCAGCGCGCCCGTGCTCCCTTCCCACAGCCGCACCGTCCCATCATGAGATCCCGAGACGAGCCGCTTGCCATCCGGCGAAAGCATCATCGCCGTCACAGGGCTTGTGTGTCCCCTCAGGGTGGTGAGCAGAACTCCCGTGCTCCCTTCCCACAGCCGCACGCTCTTGTCCCCGGACCCCGAGGCGAGCCGCTTGCCGTCCGGCGAGAACGCCACCGCTGTCACCCCATCGGTGTGCCCCTCCAGCGTCTTGAGCAGCGCGCCCGTGCTCGCTTCCCACAGCCGCACGGTCTTGTCCGTGGCCCCCGAGGCGAGCCGCTTGCCGTCCGGCGAAAACGCCACCGTGAGCAGCCGGCGGGGGTGCCCGCTCAACGTGGCGAGCAGCGCGCCCGTGCTCGCTTCCCGCAGCCGCACGGTATTGTCCGTAGCCCCGGAGGCGAGCCGCTTGCCGTCCGGCGAGAACGCCACCGCTATCACCCCACCGGTGTGCCCCTCCAGCGTCTTGAGCAGCGCTCCTCTGCTCCCTTCCCACAGCTGCACGACCCCGCTGCTGGACCCCGACGCGAGCCGCTTGCCGTCCGGCGAGAACGCCACCGCTGTCACCCCACGCCCCTGCAGGGTCTTGAGCAGCGCTCCCGTGCGCCCTTCCCACAGCCGCACCGTCCCATCGTCAGACGCCGAGGCGAGCCGCTTGCCGTCCGGCGAGAACGCCACCGCTGTCACCCCGCCGGTGTGCCCCTCCAGGGTCTTGAGCAGCGCTCCCGTGCTCCCTTCCCACAGCTGCACGACCCCGCTCCTGGCCCCCGAGGCGAGCTGCTTGCCGTCCGGAGAAAACGCCACCGCATTCACCAGCATGGAGTGCGCCCGCAGGCGAGCTCGCTCCCTCCGAGTCGTGGTATCGACGATCGAAATCTCACCTCCGTGAGCAACGGCCAGACGCGTCCCATCGGGCGACCAGGCAACCGAGGCGACAGGACCTGAGAATCCATCGGGCACTTCCAGCGAAAGCGCCTCCCCCGTCGCCTTCTCCAGGTCCACCATCGCCCGATCGAACAGCCGCTGCGCCATGGGCCGATCCCCTACCCTCTTCGCGCACTCCCCCGCGGCAACCAGCGCCTGCCCGTTGGGTCGCCACGCCTCCCACGCGGCGACGAACTTCTCCATCGCGCCTCGCAGCGACGCCTCATCGCCCTTCGCGTACAGCCGGTCGGCCTCCCCGTACAGCCGGCGCATCGCCGCGTTGGCCTCGTCCGTATCCGCAAAGCTCCTGTCCAGCCGCGCGCTCTTCTCCATCGCCGCCGTCGCCGCCTTCCTGGCGTCCTCCGGCGCCGACCTCGCCGCCTCGATCTCCTGCGCCACCCGCCGCGCCTCGGCGTAACGTCCCAGCTCCGCCAGCGTCTCGACCTCCGCTGCCCACGTCGCCGCGGCCGTCGCAGGGCACAGCCGGTTCGCCTTTCCGATGACACGTACCGTCCGATCCAGCCGGCCCTTGCCGAGCAGCGTGGGCACGAGCTTGCGCAGCTCCCCGGCTGACTGGCATGGATCTGGCGGCATCGGTGGTGGCGGACGCTGCGCCGTCCCGGCCGCGGACGGCTCTACCGGCTGCGGCGGTGCAGATCCGGAGCAGGCGAGGAGCAGCACCAGCAGGCTGCAAAAGAAAAAGAACCAGAAGGTCGCACCCAGCGGACGCCGCATCGCGCGAGGCTACCACTGCGGTGTCAGCCTCACTGCGCCGCTTCGCTCCGGCGAATTGCACGGCGGCGGCCAGCCGGCGGTTCTCCCTGCCGCGCCGGGCCACGTCCCGCGGAGCGCGGCATACCCCGCCCCTCTCCCGCGGGCCTCCTTCCCCTCTGGCGCCGTGGCCGGTATCCTACATGCAGCATGCCGGAGCCGGGGGTAGACGCCGAGAAGCGGCGGGTTGTCGGAGGCTCACCGTCGTACCGGCGGTGCTCGGGGGGTGCTCGATGCTCGACGCGTGCAAAGGCCTTCCGGGGTTCCAGCAGTCCATGAGCCCCGCTGATCGCGACCGGCGCAAGCCGCTCGAGAAGCTGCTCGATCGGGCGAATCCAGGCCGCATCGGCCCGTTCCAGCTCGTGAGGGAGCTGGGCAAGGGCGGGTTCGCGCCCGTGGCGCTCGCGCGGGAGCTCTACCGCGACCGCGATATCGAGGTCGAGATCCGCCGGGTGGCGATCAAGCTGTTCGTGCCCGATGAGGCGCGCCAGCCGCGGGCGCAGGTGATCGAGGAGGCGCGGCTCCTGTGCCAGGTGGAGCACCCCAACATCGTGCGGTTCCATCGCCTTGTCGAGGATCCGGAGCACCCGACGGTGATGGGCCTCGTGATGGAGCTCGTCGAGGAGGACTCGCTCGCGAAGCGCATCCGGAAGCGCGAAGCGATCCCTCTCGCCAAGGTGCTGTCGATCGGCGCCGCCGTGGCGTCGGCGCTGTCGGCCGTGCACCGGGCCGGCCTCGTGCACCGGGACGTCAAGCCCGACAACATCCTCGAGGCGCACGGCCATGTGAAGCTCATCGATTTCGGCATCGCCTTCGGGAGCGCGCGCAGGAGGAGCGGCAAGGAGCGGAGCGGCGTGCGCGTGAGGCTCGGCCACCTGCCGCCCGACGCGCTCGGCACCGACATGTCGACGCTGACGATGGCCACGATCGAGGGCGGCGAGGAGGTCAGAGGGAGCAGCGGCGGGCTCTTCCCGAGCGGGACCGTCGGGTACATCGATCCGGCGTGTGTGGGCGAGGGATTGCCCGCGACGCCGGCCAGCGATCTGTATGCGCTCGGGGCGACGCTCTTCGAGTGCATCACCGGCAAGCTGCCGGCGGTCATTGCGACGGGAGAACGGGGCGGCCTGCGCGGGGAGGTGCTGGACGGCAGCGAAGCGGCGCCGCGCCTCGGCGACGTCGCGCCGGAGGTGCCGCCGGGGGTCGCGAAGCTTGTGGATGCGCTGCTGTCGCCTACCCGCGACAAGCGCCCGCGATCTGCGGAGGTCGTCGCGATCGCGCTCGAGCGGCTGCGCGGCGAGATCGGGGGCCGGGTGCGCAGCCTACCTGCGGAGGAGTGGGGACCTTTCCGCGGTCTCGGGCGCTTCGAGCGGGAGGATCGCGACGTGTTCTTCGGCCGGTCCGCGGAGATCGCCGCGACCGTGGAGATGCTGCGAAGCCGGGGGCTCGTGGCCGTCGTGGGGCCTTCGGGCAGCGGCAAGAGCAGCCTCGCGCGCGCGGGCGTGGGGCCTGTCGCGGCGGACGGCGGGCTCGGCGGGTGGATGAAAGCGTGGGATGTGCGGATCGCGTCGCCCGGCGTGGATCCGCGCGCCGCGATCGCGGCGGCGCTGAGCGACGTTGTCCCCGACGCGGCGGAGCGCTCGCCTGAGCAGACGGCGGCGGCCCTCGCTGCGCGCGCCGAGACGGAGTCGCGCGGGACGCTGCTCGTCGTGGATCAGCTCGAGGAGCTCGTCACGGTGAGCGCCGGGGACTCGGCCGCGTGGGCCTCGCGCCTGCTCGCGGCGATCGCGGAGCCGCCCGTGCCGGGGGTGCGCGCGCTGGTGGCCGCGCGGCGGGATCTGCTCGATCCGCTGCTCGCGCTTCCGGAGCTCGGGCGGGTGTTGCCGCGAGGGCTGCTCCAGATCGCGCCGGTCGGCGACAAGGCGTGGGGGGAGATCATCGAGCAGGCGCTCGATGCGTACGGGGTTGGATTCGAGGATGAGGCGCTGCGCGAGGAGGTATCGCGGCAGCTCCGGGAGGCACGCGCGGCGATGCCGCTCGTGCAGTTCGCGCTGACGGAGCTGTGGAAGAAGCGCGACCGGGAGAGGAAGAAGATCACGCGCGCAGGTTTGCTGGAGATCGGCGGGGTCGGGGGCGCGCTGGAGCGGCATGCGGACGCGACCGTGCGTGCGCTCTCGGGGAGGGTGCCTGCAGAGCGTGTGCGCGCCGTGCTGCTCGCGATGACCACGGTCCAGGGAACGCGCGCGGAGCGGAGGCTGGAGGCGCTGCTGCGCGAGGTGGGGCCGGAGGCACGGGACGTCGTCGGCGCGCTGGAGGAGGCGAGGATCCTGGTGCGCGAGGAGTCGGGGCTGACGCTCGCCCACGAGACGCTCCTGTCGCAATGGGGCACGTTGCGGCGATGGCTGGACGAGGCGCGGGGGGATCGCTCGCTGGCCGAGGAGCTGGAGCAGGCGGCGGAGCGGCATGAGGCGGAGCGGGACGACTCGCTGCTCTGGAAGAAGCGGCGGCTCATCGCGGCGGAAGACCTCGCGCGCTCGGGGCGGGTCACGCTGTCGGAGCGGGCGCAGGCGTTCGTGCACCGGGGGCGCGTCGTCGAGCTGCGGGGCAAGATGGTGACGGGGGCGGCGGGGCTTGTCGTCGTGGCGCTCGCGCTGGCGGGGGGGTGGAAGTACGCGCAGGACATCAAGGCCAAGGAGGCGGAGGCGAACGCGCAGGCCACGCTGGCCAGGAAGAACGAGAGCAGGGCCAAGGACACCGAGGCCAGGGCCAAGGACAGCGAGGCCAGGGCCAAGGACAGCGAGGCCAAGGCGCTGGAGGCGGAGCGTGACGCAGCGAAGGCGCGGGATCAGTTCAAGAAGGACCTCAATGAGCTCGAGGTGAAACTGAAAGGCGCGAAGACCAAGGCGGAGTTCGAGGCCATCCAGGAGAGCATCCGCAACAAGCGGAACGAGCGCGGGGACCCGAGTTCCCGGCCGAACCGATCTTTGACGGCGACACCGGCGGTGGGTACGGTTGCTGGGGATCCGCCGTGAGCCTGCTCTACCTGCGTGCTCTGGCCGGGCTCCCACGGCTGGCGCCTGCTGTACGGGTGCCGCATTGACCCAGGCCATCGCGTGGCGCACGGGTTCCGCCGGCGTCACTGCTCCGATGCGACAGAATCGGCCGCGCACGGGATCGGCTCGATCACGTACTCCGGTTCGGCAAAGGAGGTGTCGCCGGCCCGGACCTTGGCGAACAGGTCTTTGACGTAGACGCGCTCCTCGCACACGTCGATGGGGAAGCTGAGGGGACCGAAGCGGCAGATGGGATAGTCGCGGGCAGCACATCGATTGGACCCCGTGAAGTCGATGTGCTCGCTGGTAAAGATATAACCGGCGTCCTGTTCCTTGATGGCGCGAAGCGCGGCAAGTTGGCTGCCATCGGAGACGCGAAAGAGCATCGTCGAGCCGTCTAGGAGAGCGGACACCAGCACGTTGCCGTCCGGCGAAAACGCCACCGCGCGCACCAGATGGGCATGCCACTCCAGGGTCTTGACCAGCGCGCCAGTGCTCGCATCCCACAACCGCACGCTCGCGTCCCCGGCCCCCGACGCGAGCCGCTCGCCGTCCGGCGAAAACGCCACCGCGTGCACGTCATGGGCATGCCCCTCCAGGGTCTTGAGCTGCGCGCCCGTGCTCGCATCCCACACACGCACCGTCTCATCGCCGGACCCCGAGGCCAGCCGCTTGCCGTCCGGCGAAAACGCCACCGCGTGCACCTGATGGGTGTGCCCCTTCAGGGTCTTGAGCTGCGCGCCCGTGCTCGCATCCCACAAACGCACGCTCTGGTCCGAGGACCCGGACGCGAGCCGCTTGCCGTCCGGCGAAAACGACACCGCTTCCACCCAACCGGTGTGCCCCTCCAGGGTCTTGAGCAGCTCCCCCGTGCTCGCATCCCACAAACGCACGCTATTGTCCCAGGACCCCGTGGCCAGCCGCTTGCCGTCCGGCGAAAACGACACCGCGTCCACGACGTGGGTGTGCCCCTCCAGCGTCTTGAGCTGCGCGCCCGTGCTCGCATCCCACAACCGCACGCTCCTGTCCAAGGACCCCGAGGCCAGCCGCTTGCCGTCCGGCGAAAACGACACCGACGTCACCCAATCGGTGTGCCCCTCCAGGGTCTTGAGCAGCGCCCCCGTGCTCGCATCCCACAAACGCACGCTCTTGTCCTCGGACCCCGAGGCCAGCCGCTTGCCGTCCGGCGAAAACGACAGCGCTGTCACGTCACCGGCGTGCCCCTCCAGGGTCTTGAGCAGCTTCCCCGTGCTCGCATCCCACACCCGCACGCTGTCCGAGGACTCCGAGGCCAGCCGCTTGCCGTCCGGCGAAAACGACACCGACGTCACCCAATTGGTGTGCCCCTCCAGGGTCTTGAACAGCGCCCCCGTGCTCGCATCCCACAAACGCACGCTATTGTCCCAGGACCCCGTGGCCAGCCGCTTGCCGTCCGGCGAAAACGACACCCCTTCCACGACCTCGGTGTGCCCCTTCAGCGTCTTGAGCTGCGCGCCCGTGCTCGCATCCCACAAACGCACGCTCTGGTCCGAGGACCCGGACGCGAGCCGCTTGCCGTCCGGCGAAAACGACACCGACCTCACCCAATGGGTGTGCCCCTCCAGGGTCTTGAGCAGCGCCCCCGTGCTCGCATCCCACAACCGCACGCTCTTGTCCTCGGACCCCGAGGCCAGCCGCTTGCCGTCCGGCGAAAACGACACCGCTGTCACGTCACCGGCGTGCCCCTCCAGGGTCTTGAGCTGCGCGCCCGTGCTCGCATCCCACAACCGCACGCTCATGTCCCGGGACCCCGACGCGAGCCACTTGCCGTCCGGCGAAAACGACACCGCTTCCACGACCTCGGTGTGCCCCTCCAGGGTCTTGAGCAGCTCCCCCGTGCTCGCATCCCACAACCGCACTCTCCTGTCCTCGGACCCGGACGCGAGCCGCTTGCCGTCCGGCGAAAACGTCACCTCTGTCACCCAATGGGTGTGCCCCCGCAGGCGAGTTCGCTCCCTCCATGTCGTGGTATCGACGATCGAAATCTCCGCCCGGTCGGTTATGGCCAGACGCTTCCCGTTCGGCGACCAGGCAACGGAGAGAGCGGAGCCTCCATTGGGCATCTCCAGCGAAAGTCCCTTCCCTGTCGCCTTCTCCAGGTCCACCATCGCCCGGTCGAACAGCCGCTGCGCCAAGGCCCCCTCTCCGACCCTCCTCGCACACTCCCCCGCGGCGACCAGCGCCTGTCCGTTCGGCCGCCACGCCTCCCACGCGGCCACGAACTTCTCCATCGCGCCCCTCAGCGAGGCCTCATCGCCCTTCGCGGACAGCCTTTCGGCCTCCCAATACAGCCGGCGCATCTCCGCTTTGGCTTCGTCCGTCTCGGCAAAGCTCCTGTCGAGCCGCGCGCTCTTCTCTATCGCCGCCGTCGCCGCCTGCCGGGCGTCCTCCGGCGCCGACCCCGCCGCCTCGATCTCCTGCGCCACCCGCCGCGCCTCGGCGTAACGCCCCAGCTCCGCCAGCGTCTCCACCTCCGCGGCCCACGTCGCCGCCGCCATCGCAGGGCACAGCCGGTTGGCCTTCGCGATGACACGCACCGTCCGATCCAGCCGGCCCTTGCCCAGCAGCGCGGGCACCAGCTTGCGCAGCTCCCCGGCGGTCTGGCATGGATCCGGGGGCGGCGGTGAGCGCTGCGCCGTCCCGGCCACAGGAAGCTTCTCCGACAGCGGTGGAGCAGAGCCGGAGCAGGCGAAAAGCAGCACCAGCAGGCCGAACAGCAACCAGGAGCTCGGACGCAACGCACGCCGCATTGCGCCAGGCTATCACCGCGGCGTCAGCATGTGTGCACTCCTGGGCCGGGGCGGCGATGTTGACCCACCTCGGTCGGGTCGCCCCTTGGTGCGGAGGCGACATCGCCGCCCGAAGCCAGGCTCGCAGCGCGGCAGCGCGTCTTCGACCGCTTCCGGCACGAGTACAACGACCAGCGCCCCCACGAGACACTCGGGCAGAGGACGCCAGCTTCGCGCTACACGCCGTCGCGGCGGACGATGCCACGCAAGCCTTCGTCGCCGGGGTGTCCGAACACGACAACCGTTCGACGCATCGGCAGCACGGGACAGCTGCAGTTCGGGGGCGGGCAGAGCTTCGTTTTCAAGCTGATCGCCGGTGAGCCGATGGGGCTGCTTCCGATCGCAGACGACATCTGGGAGCTGTACTACGGCCCGGTTCTGCTCCCGCAGGTCCCCCTGAAGAACAAGGAGCCGCAGCGCGCCAAGGCACGGTGACCTTCGCGCTCGCACGCCGGACCGTGCGGACAAGCTCGCGTGCACCGAGACCGCGGAGAGCGGCTCGTGGTCGGATCCTGGCGGTCCGAGAGAGCGCGGCGAGCGAGTCGCGTCGACGAGGGTCCGGTCCCTGTTTCCAGTCCTCCCGGAGCAGGGGCCCGTAGCGCACGGAAGCGTCACCGCGGCTCCCGGTCAGAAGTGTTACCAGGGCTCCCGGTCGTTCAACCCTCCTGCGCACGCCCGGCGACCCTCCGGCGCGGCCTCGGCGCCCTCCTGCGCAACCCCGGCGGTCCTGCTGCGCGGTGCCGGCGACCCTCCTGCGCCCCCTCGGCGCCCTCCTGCGCAGCCCCCGCGACCCTCCTGCGCACCCCCCGCGACCCTCCTGCGCACGCCCGGCGACCTTCCTGCGCGGCCTCGGCGCCCTCCTGCGCAACCCCGGCGGTCCCGCTGCGCGGTCCCGGCGCCCCTCCTGCGCCGCCGCGGCGCCCTCCTGCGCAGCCCCCGCGAGCCTCCTGCGCATCCATTTTTGTGTCCTATCGCACGATCGCGTAGCTCCTGCGCCGCCCCGGCAACCCTCCTCCGCACCCATTTCCGTGTCCTATCCTACGATCACATGGCTCCTGCGCCGCCCCGGCAACCTTCCTGCGCGCCAAATTTGTGAGCTGCGTTGCCATGCCTCGACGCCTTCGGCTGTCGCCCCTGCTGCGCAGCCGCGGCCTCCGCTGGCGCGGCGCCTCTGTCTCCTTGCGACCTTGCGACAAAAGCGTCGGTATCGTGCTCTCCCGTGACCCGATGCCTTGGCGCCGACCGATTCCCTCATTGAGCGACCGTGCCTCTGCTCGGAGGGGCGCTGACCTCGACAAGGAGACACTCATCGCCATGGCAACGAAGGCACCCACCGCCGCTTCCTCCAGGACCAAGAACACCAAGAACACCAAGAACACGCGCGCTTCGAGCGACGCCGGAGGCGCGCACCGCTCGTCGGGCGGCGCGCCCGAGTTCACGCTGAGCGCCGAGCGCGAGGCCGAGCTGCTCCGGGAGGCCGAGTCGCTCGGCGATAACGCCTCGCCCTTCCCAGGCAAGCTCGCTCGACGCGTCATCTGGTCGAGCCGCATTCAGCTCGCCGCCGAGCGCGACGCGGCGGATCTCGTGCGCACGCCGTTCGCCGAGGACGAGGCTCCGCTCACGCGCGAGGAGATCCGCGGGCTTCGTGAGAAGATCGAGCTCCTGCGCGTCGTGCAATCGCGCTGGCAAGCGGCGCAGCAGCGCCAGGAGCGGGCCGCCGCGGCCTTCGAGACGCCGGCCGCCGAGGCCGTCCAGATCAAGCAATCGCTCCTCCGCTTCTTCGATCTCCGCTTCAAGCAGAGCCCCGAAGGGCAAAAGCGGCTCATGGCGATCCGGGCGGGCAGCGGAGACGCGGATCTGGTCCAGGACGCCTCCGATCTCCTCTTGCTCTGCTCCGAGCACGCCGAGGCCGTTCAAATGGCGCCTCGCGGAGAGGCCGCCGCGGCGGACCGCCTCCGCGAGCTCTCGCCAGTGCTCGCGCGCATGCTCGCCGACAAGACGCTCTCTCTCGAGACGGTGCGCTCGCGCAAGCTCCGCGACGCCGCGTACACCCTCGTCGTACACGCCGAGCGGAGGCTGCGCGCCGCCGCGGAGTACTGGTACGCGGGCACCGACAGGATGAAGGACTATGCGCCGTTCCCCGCCTCCCGCGGCGCCTACGGCGGAGGAGAAGAGGAGGGGGAGGAGGGCGGCGAGCCGGAGGAGGCCGAGCCGGAAGAGGGCGTGGCGAAGGAGGGCGAGTCGGGAGACGACGAGGCGGGCGATGACGGGGAATCGCCCTGAGCTCGCGCCTCACGGATCCCTGACGGGACGACCCCAACCGACGAGCGCCGGTCCCGGAGAGCACGGGGCCGCGGTCTTCACCGCGCGGGACGTAATGATCACCGACACGTGGAGCTCCACGACGACGCCGCGGGCGTGATGGCGGCAGGTTGGACAGCCGCGCAGAGCTCCAGGAGCACGACTCCAGGTCGTGGCGCCGAACGCGCGCTGGAGGAGCTCGCCGGCGACGGCCCCGAGTTCGTGCTGCGCCGCCCGGCGAGGGCCCCGAGCTCGCGCTGCGCTTCTACCTGGAGGAAATGACCCTCGCCGGGAGGCGAGGCGCCCGAACTCCGGCGCCCCTCGGCGCGCCCATGCCGCCGCTGGACGGCGCCGCGGCCCGCCTCGCCGAGCTCGGCGCGGTCGTGGGTCGGCGAGCTCGTGCAGCGGGAGCTGTCGAGGGCGTCGCCGTTCGATGTCCACCAAGGTAGTGCGGGGCGGCCGTCGGCGAGCTCCGCCCCGGCGCGGAGCTCGCCGACGGCCGATCGGTTGACGAACACCTCCACCCAGGGGCGTTCCGCTACCAACGGACGCCAGGTCCAAGACCTGCCGCCTTGCACCCTTAAGCCGTTCGGCGGAGTTACGACTGTTCAACCACCTTCATTCTGAAGCTTGAGAAGCCGAGACGGTTTGTGTTCATGGGCGCGCCTCAGCAGCACACTTGAGCCAGGCACACGCGTCGCAATAGGGCATGGCATGCGAGCTCTCAACATCATCACCACAGCTCTCATTTTTTGTTTTGCTACGGCGTGTACAGTTGATCCGTTGCCCGAATCGGAACCAGTGTTGGAGGAGGAGACCCTAGAGGACGGCGAGGTTCTCGCGACACGTGGCAGGTGTGAAGATGCAGTCGACGAGGGGGCGGAATTTCTGGAGGCTCATGTGTGGAGCGGCGATGCAAGACACGCTCTTTACGCCTCCAGAAACGGCCCATTGTTTGGGAGAGAGCAGCGAAGGTCGAGGCGCAGGCAAGGCAAAGTGCCGCTCCAGTTGCCCTACGGCATGCATGGCGCTCGTATCGCGATGGCAGCTGTACTGTGAAGAGCACCAGATCAGGCTCCCGTTGAGCATCTGCGAAAAAGCGCGCAAGATTGGGATGCAGCGATGCCTGAGCTACTGCTGAGCACGTGCGCTTGACATCAACGACGCGGGCGCTAGGTGGCCGTCATGCCGGACCTGATCGCGGAGCGCACCCTCGTGCTGACACTTCCGAACGGTACCCAAGAACGCATCCACGTGCGAGTTTGGGCGCCAGAACATAGGCCATCCGTGATGTACTGGGAAGCTGACGTGGAGGTCGACGGTGCGGGGGACACCGACAAATCCCATGGAGTCGGCATCGACGGATTCCAGGCGCTCTACAGCGCGCTCTTCTTGATTCCTTCAATGCTCGTCAAATACGAGGACGTGGGCCGGATATCGTGGCTGGGCGACGAGTGGCTCGGGTTCCCAGAGTTCAAACTAACGAAGCCGAAAGCTGGGTCGTCGGCGCCGTGAGTGCGGTGCAGTGGAGCCGTGGCCGAGCTCGCTGACGCGCACCTCGACGTCCTTCGCGGCCCGTGCGTCGCGGTCGAGGCGTGAGCCGCGCTGGCTTCCCCTTGGCCCGACCTTCCGGCTCGACACTGGCGACGAGGAGCACATGGGTGAACTCGGACCGCAGCGGCGTGGGCGCGCGCCGCGAGCCGCCTCGCCGAAGGTAGCCGCGCCCTAACCTCCCGTCCGAGAGTACTGCGCCACCGCGCGCGTGTTCGCCTCGCTCTTCCAGGGCGGCGGCGCGGCGCTGGTGCTTCAGCACTCGCGGGAATTGACCCGCCTCTACTCGCGAAAAATGGTTCACCCCCCGGCTGACAATGCTCGTGCCGAGCGCGCTGTCGGTGATCATCGCGTCCCGCGGCCTTCGAGAAGCCGGCCGCCGAGGCCGCCCAGATCAAGCAATCGCTCCTCCGCTTCTTCGATCTCCGCTTCAAGAAGAGCCCCGAAGGTCAAAAGCGGCTCATGGCGATCCGGGCGGGCAGCGGCGACGCGGACCTGGTCCAGGACGCCTCCGATCTCCTCTTGCTCTGCTCCGAGCACGCGGAGGCCGTTCAAAAGGCGCCTCGCGGAGAGGCCGCCGCGGCGGACCGCCTCCGCGAGCTCTCGCCGGCGCTCGCGCGCATGCTCGCCGACAAGACGCTCTCTCTCGAGACGGTGCGCTCGCGCAAGCTCCGCGACGCCGTGTACACCCTCGTCGTGAACGCCGAGCGGAGGCTGCGCGCCGCCGCGGAGTACTGGTACGCGGGCACCGACAAGATGAAGGACTATGCGCCGTTCCCAGCCTCCCGCGGCGCCTACGGCGGAGGAGAAGAGGAGGGGGAGGATGGCGGCGAGTCGGAGGAGGCCGAGCCGGAAGACGGCGAGTCGGAGGAGGGCGAGTCGGGTGACGACGAGGCGGGCGATGACGGGGAATCGCCCTGAGCTCGGGGTTCACGGATCCCTGAGGGACGACCCCGAGCCCGCCCGACGTCCGACCGACCAGCGCCGGTCCCGGAGAGCTCCCGGCAGCTGACTCACCTCGGGCGCCGTGAGGACCTGCGGCGCCCGAGTCTCCGCCCAGCGTCGGTAGCTCTGATCGATCGTCCGGAAATGCAGGAGACGCCGTCTCTTGGTGCAATCAGCATCGGCCCACCAACGGCGCGCGCATCGATTCGAGCGCCAACGTCCCCGCGGTGTCCCGGCGACACGCGACGCTGGAGACAACATGCACGAGGGAGCCGCGTCAGCGCTCGGCCAACGTGTCGTCGAGCGGGGGCACCGCATCAGCGCTCGGTCAGCGCGTCGTCGAGCGTAGGCGCGGTGATCACGCGCTCGGTCCAGCCTTCGATCTGCGCGGCATCCGCGGCGCCGATGCGCGCCTCGATCGGCTCCGGCAGCTCGCCGAAGCGCAGCCGGAGCTGCTTCAGCAACGTGCTCCGCTGCCCTTCGAGCCGGCCCTCTCGCTCGCCCGCCAGCCGGCCCTCTCGCTCGCCCGCCAGCCGGCCCTCTCGCTCGCCCGCTAGCCGGCCCTCCCGGCGCCCCTCTTCGCGAAGGTAATCTGCGATGGTCACGATCTCCTCCTTGGCCTCCGGTCCCGCCGCCGCGAGCAGCGCCTTCAGCACTTTCTCGGGGTCGCGCAGGTCGGCGATGCTGAACATATAATGCCACAAGCGCGCGAGCGCAGCCCCTCCGCTGGGCGCCCGACGCACCTCCTCGAGTACGTCGCGCCACGCCGGCAGGAGCTTCACCAGCTCGTCGAAGTCGCTCGAATGCCGGAAGCACCACAGCACCACCCGCCCCAGCGCCGTCATCGCCCGCGCTCGCAGCGCCTCGTCCGTCTCGTGGCTGATGTCGTCCAGCACGAAACAGAACTGCGGCACATGCTCGGCCATCTGCGCCAGCGTTTCCGGCGGCACATCCAGCAGATCCTGGAACGAAACCGGCGCGTTCCAGGCAATCGCGCCGTGATACAGCACCACCGGCAGGATCCCCGGGAGGAGCGTCGCCTTGGGGTGACGCTCCAGGTAGCCCTGCCAGATCCGCACCATGTACGCGAGCAGCCGGGACGCCATCAGCGGGTGCATCGTGCTCTGGTGCTCGAAGAGCACGTAGATGAACCGCGACCCTTGCTCCAGCCTCGCGGTGAAGAGCAGGTCGCTGTGGCTCGCCACGAGCGCTTCGTCGATGAAGCTGCCAGGTTGCAGCGTCAGCGACCCGAAGTCGATCTGGGCCGCAAGCGCCGCCGGCAGCGCCTCGCGCAGCGCCCCGGCCGCGTGCTCCGGCTGGCTGAACGTGGACTTGAACAGGGCGTCGTGAGGGGTCGGCGTCATCGAGACTCACTCCCCGCCCGCGCTCTCCGTGCCGGCGAGCTCGCCGATCTCGCGCATCGCCGCCTCGTCACGGCCGATGGCCATCGCGTAAGCCCGGAGCTCCGCGCCTGGCCGACGTGTGCAGCCGGCCGTCGTGATGGGGCAAGCGCCTCCGCGGCGCGGAAGGACAAACGTCGGCCTTGCGCCGCCGAACACGGGCTCGGCGGCGCGCCGTCTCCGAGGCCGATTCGCTAGCAAGTCACAGATGGATTGACCATGAAAAAGAAATCTATTTTTGGATGCGATTCATGAGATGACATCGAACGGTGTCGCGCAATTACGGCGAGGCAAACCATCTCATCTCTCAATCGTCTTTCGCGCACGCCAGTGCTGCCAACCCAACCTGGTTCGGGTCGCCTCGGAGCGGTTCGCCTCGGGCCCAGATCGCCCGCTCCGCTCAGCCCTGGTCACGCCCGCCTCACCTGCCGTATCCTCCTCCCAGGTGCAGACCCTCCACATCTCCCGCCTCTCCGAGCTCATGGCCCTCCTCGAAGCCGCGCCCGGCTCGCGGTTCTGCTACCGGGGCCACGCGAGCGCCGCGTGGAGCCTGGTGCCGACGCTCTACCGCGACGTGGAGCGCACCTCGCCCCCGCTGGAGCCCGTCGACGGCGAGTGGCTCGGCCCGCGCGAGCGCGACATCGCGCGCCGCTTTCGGCTGGCGGCGCGCGGCGAGCCGGACGTCCTCGCCGACGAGTGGCGCGCCCTGTGCCTCGCCCAGCACCACGGCGTACCGACCCGCCTTCTCGACTGGACCTATAACCCCCTCGTCGCGGCGTTCTTCGCGCTCTCGGAGCGCTCGCCCGACGACGCGGCCATCTATCGACTCAACCTCTCGGACTACCCCTTTCCCGCGGCGCTCGGCCGGCGCCTCCCGGAAGGCGCCTTCCGGATCGAGAACCTCCGCTCCTTCCTCGGCGGCAGGACACCGCCCTTCTTCACGCCCGTGTCGAGCATCCTGCCCCGCGAGGACGCCACGGCCGCGCCGCCCGCCGTCGACTCCGCGCTCGTCGTGTTCCGGGCCCCGCTCGACGTGGCCCGCATCGAGCGGCAACAGGGGATCTTCTCTGTCTATCTATCGAGGAACGACCACGATTTCGCGCTCGATCACCTGGCGCCCATCCTCGGCGCCGAGGCGTCGTCCGGGCGAGAGCTGCTCACCAAGGTGATCATCCCCCGGGCGGCGGCAGACGGCATCCGCAGGCAGCTCGCGAGCCAGGGAATGACGGCGAGCGTGCTCTTCCCGGACCTGACCGGGGTCGGCCTGGAGCTCAGGGCGAAGCTGCGAGACGAGCTCGAAGAGGAGCTGCAGGACCGGCGGCGCCAGCGGGCGGAATAAGCCCTCACCCGCCCAAGGGCAGCGTCGTCGCGAAATCCGCCGGCCGCAGCACCACGCCGCCGCCGAGCGCGTCGACCACGCGCACCCCGGTCGGATGGAAGCCGATCGCCACAAGCCCGGGCGCGCCCTCGGGCTGCGCGTGGTACCGCTTCCAGACCGGCACCCCCGCGCCGTGCCGGCGCAGCACCTCGCGCTCGGTCACGAGCCACGGCACCCCGTCCTCGTCGAGGCCCATCGCCACCGGGCGGCCGCCGCCCTCCGACGCCTCCATCGCGGCGCCGCTCTGATCGAAGCGCATGACCACCCCGGCGCCCGCGGCCCACGCCGCGCCGTCGGCGCCGGCGACGGCCACCTCCAGCGGCGGCGCGTCGGTCATGCCCGTCGCGAACACCTGCGCCTTGCCATCGTAGCCGAGCCACATCGCCCGGCCGCGCTTGCCCCGGTAACCGCCAGCCACGAAGAAGCCGAGCGGCCCCGATGCGACGGCGTGGACCTCGCCCCTGAGCAGCAACAGCAACGGGTCGCTCCAGCGCTCGCCGTCCTGCGACAACCACAGCTCCGGGCCGCCTTCGCCGTCGTCGGTCTCCGCCGTCACGACGCCGAACGTGCGGCCGTCGCCCAGCACGGCGACGATGGGCCCGACCGCGCCCCCACCCGCGCGACGCGGCAGGGGCATGAGCGCGAAATCGGCGTCGCGAAACAGGGTGCCGCGGAACAGGAGCACGTGCGCCGGGCCGACCAGCGCGACGCCGCCACCCGGCCCGCGCGCGAGCCACCTCGTCGCGGCCAGGGATGGGAGCACCTCCTCCGGCACCTCCACCTCGAACAGCTGCGGCTCCCGCTGAGAAAAGCAGTAGAGGCCGCCGCCGCTGCACGCGAAGGCGAAGGTCCCCGGCTGGAAGACGACCTCGCCCGGCGCGAGGAGCAGCGCGCGACCGCCGGGGATCGACGACGGCGGAACCACCTCCACGGCGGCGTGCGCGCCCTCGTCCGACGCGACCATCCGGGTCCGCCGGAATTGCGTCACCGGCCGCTGCCCCTTGCTCTCGCGCTCGATCCACCGCGCCGCCACGGCCTCGAGCGGCGACAAGACCGCCGCGGCGAGCTCGTCCACGCTCGCATACCGCGCCGGCGCATCGCCGAACACCGACGCACCGAAGAGCTGGCGCGCGCGCCGCTCGTAGAAGCTCGCGCCCTCCCGATCCCAGGTCCCCGGCGGCAGCTTCGGCGACGCGCCCGTGCGGAGCGCCCGGTCGAGCGCCTCGAGCAGGTCACCATCCGCGAGGAAGCCCCGGTGCAGCCGCCGCGACGTGCGCAAGCTGCGGCGCTCGCCGGCGTTCCAGGCCGGCTCCGAGCGGCACCACTCCTCGCCGGCGATCACGAAGAAGATCGTCGCGGCGAGCGCGTGAACGTCGCTCCACGGTCCGACCAACGGGTTCTGGTGGCTCGGCCGCAGCGCCGAGAGGCTCTGCTCGGGCGCGCCGTAACCTGGCGTCATCGCCTGCACCGTGGCGAGCCGCAGCCCCTCGACCCGCGCGATGCCGCAGTCGGCGATCTTCGGGGTCTCGACGTCCACGGGGCCAGCTACGAAGACGTTGTTGGGCTTCAGGTCGCGGTGGATGACGCCGAGTCGGTGCAGCACGCGTACACCCTCGATCATCCCGCGCGCCAGCCGGTGAACCCGCACCGGGTCGACGCCACCCTCCCCGGCGAGCTCGATCCGCTCGGCCAGCGTCGTCCCAGCGTTCGATCCCTCGACGTGCTCGAGTGCGATCCAGGGCAAGGAGAGCGCCGAATCGTTCTCGAGCTGAACGAGCGCGCTGCCGCTGCCGTAAAGGCCGATGACGAACTCGCTCGGTGGACGCAGGTTCCTCACCCGCACGAGGGCCTCGATCTCGCGGAGGGCGACGTCCATGCTGCTCATCCCGAGCTGAGCGAGCCCGTGCTCCGTCTCGGGTTTGACGATCTTCACGGCAAGGAGCGTCGGCGCGATGTCGGAGAGGAGACGCGATGCAACCGTCGGATCCCGCTCGGCAAGGAACACCGCCGACATGCCGCCCGCGCCGATCCACCGTAACAGGCGCAGCCCAGAGGGCGCGCCGGTGCGAGCGTCGGCGAGCACGGGCCGGCCCTGGGCGAGATCGCGGAGGTCCGGCGCGCTGCTCCGAAGGACGAGCGTCATGGGGCACGATGCTACGCGGAATGGACCGCAAGCGGGAGCCCGGCCGAGTAAAGGGTGCTGCCTCCGCAACGACCTTGTCGCCCGCAGGAGCTCGCGGAAGCGCCGCGCGCGAACCCTTGCGGTTCAGCTGCATCGAGGTGGCAATTGCCCGAGCAGCCCGGAGCCGCGCGAGTGCTCAGGGTCCTATCGACCCCTCCTTCATGGCAGCCAACCTCGCTCGATACTCCGGCGGACCCATCGAGGAGGCGGCAACCCAATCGAAGCGCGGGAGCGCCCGCGCTGGAACCGCGATCAGTTGATGGTGAAGGACTTGCTGACCGAGACCGGGCCCCCGCCGAAGGCAGGCACCCGCGCGCCGCGGAACAGCCTGGCGACGCATCCGCCGACGCTGGTCCCGGCGAACGGCGCCCCCTGGACTTCAGCCGACGTGACGCTGCCGCTCGGCGCGAAGGTGACCTTGACCCTCCCGGTCCCGGTCGGTCCGCCGGCCTTCTTGCAGCTCTTGGCAGAGCCAGCGGCGGCGCCGAGCGCCGAGCTCGCGGCGCCACGGTTGAACTCGGCGCCGCCGGACGCCGCCGGCTCCGGCTTCGATGCCGCCGGCTTCTCTGCCGCGGCAGCGGGCGCCGACGCCGGCTTCTCCGCCGCGGCGGCGGGCGCCGACGCCGGCTTCTCCGCCGCAGCGGCAGCAGGCGTCGCGGCGCTCGGCGCCTCGGCGCTGGCGGTGGGCTCCGCGGACGGCGCCGCCGTCTCCGCCGTGGACGGCGTTGCGGCCGCAGCGGTCTCGGCGGGCGTCGGCGCCGGCGCCGGCGTCTGCGCAGGGCTCGGCACCTCGGCGGGGGCGGTGTTCGCCTGCTCCGGCGTGGCCGTCGACGTCTCCGGCTTCGGCGACTGCATGAAGAAGAAGGCGACGCCGCCGATCAGCACGACCGCGGCGACCGCGGCCGCGATGAGACCGGTGCGGCCCTTCTTGGGCGAGGCCTCCGGCGCCGCGAGCGGAGAGAGCGACGAAAGCGACGCGGGCGGCACCGACGCCTTGGACGGAAACGGCATCGAGGGAGGCGGCCGCGAGTCCGTCACCGGCGCGAGCAACGGCGGCGGCGCGAGCATCGGCGCGGAGGCGATGGGGCCGCCGCCGAGGTTCAGCAGGTCGTCATAGCCGGCTCGACCGTTGTTCTTCGAGGGGCGGTTCGAGGGACGCCGGCCCGACGGGAGCTCGTCTTCTTCCTTCTGCTTGGCCGCGGCGTTCTCGGTCGCGGTGAGCGCCGAGAGCGAGAAGAGGACCGAGTTCTCGTTGCGCTCGCCCACCTGGCGATCGAGGCCCGGCGGCGGGGCGGACGCGCCGGGGTCCTCGGCGCGCTCCGCGGCGCTGAAGACGTCGACCGCGGCCCCCCGGGCTGCGCGACGCGCAGCCGCTGGCGCCGCTGCGCCGTCTGGGGCCGGCGCCGCGGCCGCTGGATTCGCCGACGCCGCGGCCGCTGGATTCGCCGGCGCCGCAGCTTCAGGGGCCTTCGCCGATGCGACGGCTGCAGGCGCCGGGGTCGCGGCCCCCGCTTGGTTCAGGGCGCGCCGCGAGTCCTTCATGACCACGGTCCCCTCGGGCCCGAACCTGAGCCCAGCAGGCGCCGGAGCCGTGGGGACCGGCGCAGCCGCAGGCGCTGGAGCGGCGGCAGGCGCAGAGACCGCTGCGGGCGGAGGCGCCGCTGCGGCCGCCGGCGCAGCTGCAGCAGGGACGGCCGCCGCGGCAGGCGCAGCTGCAGCTGACACAGGCGTCGCGATCGCGGGCGCCGCGGCAGCTGGCGCCGCCGCGGCGACGGCTGCTGCGGCCGCGGGAGCCGCGTCTTCCCGCGAGGAGAAGCGCTCCTTGAGCTCCGGGACGCTGGCGATCGGCAGCCAGTCGCCCATCCCGTCCTTCCACACGTACGTGTCGTTGCTCAGGCCTCCGCGCGCGTACTCGGCCACGAGCTCGGCGGTCGTCATGGTCCGCTCGTCGCCCTCGGCGACGTTGACGGTCCACGTGTCGGGCGCCGCCGCCGGGGACGCGCCGCCCGCGTCGGCCACGAGCTTCGCCTCGGCGTCATCCGACAGGTCGCCCTGCTGCTCCGCGGTCGCGTCCTGCGGCGCGGCCGGGGTAGCCTCATTCGCGCCGTGGACCACCATGGAGTGGTTGCACTTTTTGCATTTGATCTTGACCGTCTTGCCGGCGACTTTCTCGTCGGCAATCGTGTACTTGGCCTGGCACGACTCACACGTAATCTTCATGCGACTGTCGCCCTTCCCGTTCCGGCATGCGGGCATGGGTTCAACGACCACACACGCGCACGTTCACGCGGCCCGGTCGGTCGACGCAGAATAGCGGGACGGCGCGAGGCCGATCAAGGCGGCGACTTCTTTTATGATCGCGCCGGCGCAGCGCCGCCCGATGACGCAGCGCGCGTCCACGTCCCCGCGCGGCCGCAGCGCGCAGTGTGGCGCGATCAATTGAGCAGGAGCAGCTGCGTGCCGTCTTTCCCGCAGAACATCGCCTCGCTCGGATAGCGGTCGCCGCAGGTTGGGCAGATCTTTCCACGAGCCCGCAGCGTCGGCCTGACCGGCGCCGCGGCTGGCCCTGCGACGCCCGCGAGCGAGGCCTCCGCGGGCGCCGGGGTTCCCTCGGCGCCTGCGCTGTCGTGCTCGCCGGCGGCACCGGCCATGGAGGCCGGGTCTTCCACCTCGCCTCCTGTCCGCCGCCGGCCTCGGCGGAGCAGGATCAACCCGGCAAATCCGAGGCAGGCCGCGACCCCACCCACGATGGCCACGAACAGGTTCTTGCGCTGGCGTCCCAGGTCCTCGCCCGAGGTCGTGCGCCCGCCGATGGTGCCGGCCGCGATCACCACGACGGCGGCCTGCTCGCTCTCACCCGCCTCGTTGAGGCCGCTCGTCGCGAGGAGCGCGTCGTAACGATCGGGGCTCGTCACCTCGATCGCGACGGTCACCCCCTTTCCGGCGACGGACGCGACGAGGCCGAGCGCCCCCTCGCCCGCGCCGGCGCCGAGCGAGAGGGCGCCTGTCGCGTCGACGGTCGCGGCGGACGCGAGCGGCCCCGGCGCGATCGACCACGTGGGCCTCGTCGGGAGCGCGCACCCCTCCGCATCCATGACCAGCGCGCGGAACTGAAAGCGTTCGCCCGGCCGCATGAGCTTGCGCGACGGCGTGACCTCGAGGCGCGCCGGCTCACCGGGGGCGTCGCAGGTGCGCGAGGCCGCGGGCTTCTTCTCGGCTGCAGCGGGCGCCGCGGACGCCACCGGCGGCGGAGCGCTCGCCACCGGCGGAGCGCTCGCCGCGGGGGGCGCCTCGCCCTCGCGCCGGACGAGCGTGTAGGTCCGCGTCCTCGTCACGGACGCGCTGCAGGTCGTGTCCTGGATGATGAACTGGTACTGCCCGGTCTCCACCATGTTGATGCTGGCGTCGGTCGCCTGCGTCGTGGTGGTGACCACGGCCCGGCGGGGGTCGCTGGCCGGCGTCGTGCAGCGGGTCTGCCAGGAGCGCGCGTTGCCGGAGGCCGAGTGCTTGCTCCGCGCGAGCCCGGGCATCTGCTCCCAGCACTCGGCGGTGCTCCACGACCGTCCGGCGCCCGAGATCGAGAGCTCCGAGCCGTGCTGCTGGATCTGCACGGCGCCGCCCGGGGCGCCTTGCGGGCGTGGCCTGGGCCCGCACGCCTGCCCCCAGGCGGCGACCGACCACTGTTCCGTGAGAGCGCTCGCCGTCCAGGACCCGCTCAGCGTCGGCAGGTCCTGCGCGGCGCTCGCGCGGGGGACGGCGAGGACGATGGACGCGAGCGACGCGAGGCGAAGCGCGTGGAACAGGGCGGACGAGGCGAGCAGCGGGCGTCGCACAGCCGAACCGTAGCAGCGCCCGCGCGCGGGCGGCAGCCGGCGGGCCTGGAGCGCCGCCCGCGCGGCGCGGGATGTGCGGGATGTGCGGGATGTGCGGGATGTAACTGACGCCAGATGATCGCAGCGAACCGCGACGCAGCCTGCTCGCTCCGCCTAACGAGCGCCGCGTGACAAGCAACGCCCGGGCCCACCCGTACCCGAAACCAAGAGCCACGCCACACAAAATGCTCACGCCCCGAAAAAGGATCTAGACAGGCAAAGCAAAGACTCGTTATCTTTAAAAATGGTCCTGTGTGCGTTCTGCATCAAATCTCGTCAGGCACTCCCGCGTACCTGATCCGATCCTGTTCGTCCCTCGACCCCTGCGAAGGGTCAGAGAGGGCTGCTCAGCGCCGCCGAACGCCGCCGCACGCCCAGAGCCCCCGCGAACCGCGAGCTTGCGCACCGACCGTCGAGCTGGCGAGTGTTCTGGCCATCGAACTCGATGCGCCAGACGGCGCTCGTCGCCGCAAACGGCGAGCAAACGGCGAGCAGCCGCGAGAAGACCAAAAGCGTCACCGCACGACCCAAAATTGTCACCGCACAACTCGATAACTTTCTCGCGTCTATCGCCAAAAAGATCTGGACACTTTCATCTCTGAGTTGCTAACTTGAACACTGTCCCCTTGCGCATCCGCTCTCCGATCGAAGCAAAAGCACCCGCGTACTTGATCCGATCCTGATCAGCCCGCGGGGCTCATTCCGACCGGAGCCCGCGAAACCGACCTCGCCTGACCCGTGTGTCATGGTGCCTGCTATTCGGATGGCGCTCCATCAATGGTTCACCCGTGAGGACCTCAAGGAGCTACCAATGAAGCAGTTCGCAATCGCATCTTCTGCCGCCCTCGCCACGCTGTTCATCACCGCCACCAGCCTCGCCAACACCGCCGCTCCGTCTCCCACGTGCACCGTGATCAAGCGGGGAACCCTGGGCGACATCTACAACGCCGAGATATGGAGCCTCGCCCCGAGCTACCACGTCCCGTCCCCCTTCGAGGTCAACACCGGGTACTCCAGCTCGGTCGGAGAGAAGCGCGCCCTGTTCCGCTTCGATCTGAGCCCCATCCCCGCCGGCTCTCTCGTCACGTCGGCCAAGTTCTACGCCCTGACGTACACGAGCACCGCGAAGACCGTGTACGTCCACCAGGTGCTCGCCCCCTGGAGCGAGGAGCTCGTCACGTGGAACAACTTCGGCGGCATGGACCCCGCCGCGTTCACCTCGTTCGTGCCCAACGTCACCGGGTGGAGCTCGGTCGACCTCACCGGGATCGTGCAGAACTGGGTGAATGGGACGGCGCCGAGCTACGGGATCCTCCTCGAGGAGGGCACCAGCGGGAAGACGTCGTACAAGGGCAGCGCCCACACCGACATGGGTTACCGCCCCATCCTCGAGGTCTGTTACACCGCGCCGAAGGGCTCGATCGGCGACAAGGTGTGGTTCGACGCGAACGCGGACGGCATCGAGGACGCCTCCGAGCTCGGCATCTCTGACGTCGTCGTCGACCTCTTCGGCGACGCGAACTGTGACGGCGTCGCCGACGGCGCCGCGCTCCAGAGTACCGTGACCGGCGCGAACGGCGTCTACCGATTCACCGAGCTCGAGGCGGGCTGTTACGTCGTCGATGTCGACGACGCGACGCTCCCGCTCGGCCACCTCCTGACCAGCGATGACGAGCCGTTCGGCGTGTCCCTCGATCCGGGTGAGAACGTGGCCAACGCCGACTTCGGCTACGTGACCTACTCGTCGATCGGCGACACGGTCTGGCTCGACAGCGACGCCGACGGGCTCTACGAGCCGGAGACCGGCGAGCTCGGCGTCAACGGCGTCCGTGTCGAGCTGTTCCAGGGGGCCCAGCTGATCGACTTCACCATCACCGGCACGAGCCCCTACACCGGCCAGCCCGGCTTCTACCTCTTCGACACGCTCCCGGCGGGCACCTACTCGGTGGTCATCACGCCCGACAACTTCATGACGAGCGGTCCGCTCGCCGGGCAGGAGCCGACGGCCGACCCCGACGGCGGGCTCGACAACGTGGGCGTGGTCTCGCTCGGCTGGGCACAAGACCTCCTCGACGCGGACTTCGGCTACCGGCTCTCCTGCGGCAACGGCGTCTGCGGCGGCGACGAGAGCTGTTCCAGCTGCGCTGTCGACTGCGGCGTCTGCCCGCCCCAGTGCGGCAACGGCACCTGCGAGATCGGCGAGGACTGCGGCAGCTGCAGCGCCGACTGCGACGTCTGCCCGCCCGCCTGCGGCGACGGCACCTGCAACGGCAGCGAGAGCTGCAGCACCTGCGCGGCCGACTGCGGCACCTGCCCGCCGGTCTGCGGCAACGGCACCTGCGAGGCCGGCGAGGACTGCGGCTCCTGCTCGGACGACTGCGGCGCCTGCCCCGCGGTCTGCGGCAACAACGTCTGCGAGAACGGCGAGGACTGCTCGAACTGCACCGGCGATTGCGGCGCTTGCCCCGCGGTCTGCGGCAACGACAGGTGCGAGGCCGGCGAGAACTGCCTCGAGTGCCCGAGCGACTGCGGCATCTGCCCGCCGGTCTGCGGCGACAAGGTCTGCGCGGTCGGTGAGACCTGCTCGAACTGCGCCGGCGACTGCGGCGCCTGCCCGCCGGTCTGCGGCGATGGGGTGTGCAAGGCGGGCGTCGAGAACTGCTCGAGCTGCGCCGCCGACTGCGGCGTCTGCAAGTGCTCTTCCCCCGGCACCGGCTCCCCCGGTTACTGGAAGAACCACCCGAACGCCTGGAAGATCACGAAGCTGACCATCGGCGGCAAGACGTACACGAAGTCCCAGCTGCTCGATATCATCAGCCGTCCGACGCGGGGCGACGTCACCTACATCATCGCGAAGCACCTCATCGTCGCCAAGCTCAACGTCGGTATCGGCAACCAGTCGAGCTGCATCGAGGACACCATCGCCAAGGCCGACGCCTGGCTCAAGAAGTACCCGCTCGGCAGCAACGTGAAGGACAACTGCAGCAGGAACGCGCCCTGGGCGACCGGCGAGCCCCTGGCCGAGAGACTCGACAAGTACAACAACGGCTATCTCTGCGCCCCCCACCGCGACGACCTTGACTGCGAGGACAACCGCAACGATCGCGACCATGACCGCGGCTGCGGCCGCTGAGACATAGTCGCGAGCGCCCCCGGGGCCAGCGCCCGCTCCAAGCGACCAGCCTGGAGAGCCGCCGACGCTGGCCCAGCCTCCTCCCCCCTCCCCCGCCTCCCCTCCCCCTTCCAGCCTCCCCTCCGCCCAACGCCGCCTCCTCCTCGCCGCGCCTGGCGGGGATGGCCACCTCGTACTCAGGACGGAACGTTCCTCGACGCGCGTGGACACCCTATGCCCCCGTATGGGCGTGATCTGCCCCTTCTGCGGCAAATTGCCCCTGCCGCCCCGAAGGGAGCCCCCGCCGGCGCCGCCTACGCCTCGAACAGCGCCCCGCCAAGGAGCGGGGTCGAACCCGTCGAGGCCGCTCCACCGCAAGGCAGGACAGCATGGCACGGGCGCTGCAAATCCTGCGGGGCTGAGCTCCGAGGACCGCGGTAAACGGTCCAACGACACAGCGTTGGCGGGCCAGAAGAAGGAGAAGTTGCCATGAACCTGACGGAAAGCTGGATTGGCGATAAGCCCCTGGTCCCGCCTTGCGGCTTGTTCGGCAAAGGTCAGCATATCGTCCTGGCCGAAGACGACGATGACTTCCGGTCCACGATCGCCATGGCGCTCCGCAGCGACGGGTTCGAGGTGTCCGAGGCGCGAAACGGCCTCGAGCTGCTCGACAAGGTGGCGCCCTGCCTCGGTGGGAACGAGCCCCCGAAGCCGATCGACGCGATCGTCAGCGATATCCAGATGCCCTGCTTCTCAGGGATGGAGATCCTGGAGGGCCTCGCCGAGGTGAGGCGGCGGCCGCCGGTCATCCTGATCACCGCGTTCGGCCACCCGCACCTCCACGCAGCCGCACGCAGCCTGGGCGCCTCGGCCGTCTTCGAGAAGCCGTTCGATCTGGACGACCTCCGCAGCGTCCTGTTCAACCTGAAGGACGCGCCCGGCTTCGACGGCGGTTACTGACGAGGACTGACGTGGACTGACGAGGACTGACGAGGACTGGACGAGGGGTCGCGCCTGCGCGCGCCGGGGCCGCCGCTCAGCCGTCCGGCCGCGGGAGCGGGGTCGCCGCCGCCCAGCGCGCGACACAGCCCCGCTCCTCCTCGGTCATCTCGAGCATGCTCGCCACCGTGCCGTCCAGGTGGCGCCGGGCGTCGGCTGGCAGGCCCGCGTTCGCTGGGCCGAGCTCCCGTCCGAGCGCGTCGAGCGCCGCGATCAGGGCGGCTCCCGCCGGCGGGGGCGCAGGGATCGCGCGCAGGTGCGCGATCTTCACCTGCGGCATGCCCTCGCGCGCGTCCCGGTGACGGGTGTAATGCCACCAGCGGACAGGAGAGGAGTTGAGATAACAGAGCAGCGCGAACTCGCTCCAGGTGGCGTCGGAGAAGCCGGCCAGGATCGAGTTGCGGAACGGGAGGCCGTCGCTCAGCGCGGCGATCGGATAGCGGGCGGTCTGGCGGATGAGCAGCCGCACCGCCTTCCAGTCCTCGTCCTTCCGGAAGCGGCCCTTCACGCCGGCGCGATCGACGTGGTGGCGCGGAGCGCGCGCGACGAGCTCGCCCACGTCGGCGCCCTCCCGGATGGGGCAGGTATACGGCGGCTCCGGGGCGTCCGCGCGCCGGATGCGCTCGGCGTCCTCGGCCGTCGTCTGGAACCCGCGCTCGCCGAACAGGGCCGCCGGCAGCGGGGGCAGCGCGCCGAGCCGCTCGAGGAGCCGGCGGGACACGACGTCGAGATCCGAACGCGCGAGCGGCCACGAGGCGATCGCAGCCGCCCGCGGGGCGGCGGGGGCGAGGCGGGTCGAGAGGAGGCCCATGCACGGCTGGAACACGCCGTCGAAGGCGCCGCTGCCGAAGCTCGGAAGGTCGGAGTCCACGGCGCAGAGCGCGTCGTGCGCGCGCCGCGTCGGGCCGTATCCATCGAGATCCGACACCGACGTGGGGATGACGAGGCCGAGCCGCCCGCCCGGCCGCAGCAGCGATGCGGCCCGGTGCACGAACAGGCCGTGCAGCGAGCGGTAACCGTGGAACGCCGGGTTCCTCCGGAGATGGAGGTGGAAGACCTCGGGCGCGATCGGCTGCGCCGCGCGGCCGACGTACGCGACCCACGGCGGATTGCCGATCACGGCGTCGAAGCCCGGCTCGGGGCGATCGAAGACGCAGGGGAACGCGAGCTCCCAGTGCAGGAACCGGCGCTCCTCGGCGATGCGCCGCGACAGCGCCGCCCGCGGATCGGCCGGCTCGCGCGCGGCGGCCATGTAGCGCGCGAACGTGGCAGGCTCCGGCGCCAGGGCCGCGAGCTCGCCCGCCGGCGGCCAGAACCACAGGGCCATCCAGGCGTCGAGCGCCGCCTGGTCCGCCCCCTCGGGCCCATCGCCGAGCGCTCGCTCGGCGCCCTCTGGCCCACCGCGGGGCGCTCCCTCGGCGCCCTCCGGCCCACCGCGGGGCGCTCCCTCGGCGCCCTCCGGCCCACCGCGGGGCGCTCCCTCGGCGCCCTCCGGCGTCGCGCCCTCCGGCCGCGGGGGAAGAGGAGCCTGCCGCAGAAGGGCCCGCCGTGTTTGCCGCTCCCCGCTGCCGCCGGGCAGCTTCGCGGCGGCCGGGAAGCCGCCGACCTCCGCGCGCTCGGCGCCGATGAGGCTATCGCCGCAGCGGAGCTTGCCGTCGAGGAAGCTCAGCGGGAGGCGCGCCTCCTGCACGACGAGCCACAGCGATAGCCTGGCGAGGTCGACCGCGAGCGGGTCGAGGTCGACGCCGTGCAGACAGCGCTCCGCCACGAGCGCCATCGCGCGAGCGAGCGGCGGCTGCGGCGGCTCGTCGCGCGCGAGCGGCGGCGCCGCGCCGGCGCTCTGCCACGCCTCGACGAGGCGCGCGGCGAGCTGGCGGCATGCCTCCACCAGGAACGCGCCGGACCCCATCGCTGGATCGCACACGGCGAGCGCGAGGACATCCGCGGGCGCCGCCGGCCGGCCGTTCCTGTCGAGCAGCGGCGACAGCGTGCGCTCGACGACGTGCGACGTGATCTCCCGCGGCGTGTAGTACGAGCCCGCGCGCCGCCGGAGCTGCCCCGGCTGCAGGTAGAGCGCGCCCCGCGCGATCCGGTCCGGGTGCCGCGGGGACGCGCGTCGCGCGAGCGCCTGCGACAGCTCGGCCACGCTTCCGGCCGCGGCGACGCGCGCTGCCGGCCGCGCGCCGAGCTTCAGGTCCGCCGCCTCCTCGAGCCGCGCGAGCCGGTCACGGCCGGGGAGGGCGAGGAGCGCCTCCAGATCGACGACGATGTGCGACGGCAAGAGCGCCATCGACTCGCCCTCGGCGATCTCGAGGTCCAAGGCGATCAGGCCCTCGTAAAGCGTGCCGAGGTGCTCGACCTCGAGCTCGCCGTAGCGCAGCGGCACGCCGTCGTGCGCGAGGAGCGCCGAGAGCACCCGGTGGAGCGCGCCGTCGCTGAGCCACGGTCTCCCCTCCAGGAAGGGATGGGCGTCCGGATCGCAGAGGCCGCCGCGCGCGCCCCCGGGACCGCGATCGCGGAGCGCGCGGAAGAGCGCCGCGATCCTCGCCCACGCGCCGTGGCGGCGCTCGAGGTCGTCTCCCTGCCGTCGCCGTTCTTCCTGGAGATCCTCGAAGAGCCGAGCGAGCGGCGCGCCGCCGCCTTCCACGCCGGCGAGCAGGCCGCGCGCCTCGGCGTAGAGGAGGAAGATGAGCCGCATCAACGCGGACACGAGGCCGGCGCGGAGGCGCCGCCGCCCTTCGGCGGAGCCGGCGCACGCGACGTCGCCGCCCTGCGTATCCGCCGCCTGAAAGCCGCGGAGGACCTCGCCGAGCGCGCCCTGCGCCCGGTCCCGGAGCTGCCGCGCCACGCCGTCGGCGGACGGCCCGGATCCGTCGAGGGACGCGCCCGTTCCCCTCGCGGCGCCGCGCGGGGCGAGGGCGCCGCCCCGTTCACGGTCGCGGCCCAGGGCGGCGCTGAGCTGAGGGCATTCCGAGGACACGCAGGTTCCGCAACAGCATTGCGGATGAGACCGGGTGCAGGCAAGCGCCCCGGCGCGGCGTCGCGCCCCGTCGTGGCGGTCCGCGCGGCCCGCGGCCGGCCTTGGCGCCGCGCGGACCGCCACGGCGGGACGAACGCCGAGAGGAGACCTCCATGTCCCGACCCCTTCCGGCGCTCTCGGCGCTTGCCCGTGCCGCTCCTCGAGCCGCGCGGCGCGCTGGAGAGGAGTCCTTCCTCGCCCGGAGGTCCTCACCCAGCACGGTTTACCGAGATCCTCGTGAAAGCATCTCTGGCACGCGGCCCCATGGAGGTATGGTTCGTGCCGCATGCTCAAGAATGAATCCTGAGCTGTTCGAACGATACGCACTCGCTCATTCACGCAATTCACGCGCTGGCTCCGTGGCGCGGCGCGGCGCCCTGCTCGCCGCGCTCCTGCTCGGGATCTCGGCGTGCCACGGCGCGAGCGAGGACCCTGCGCAGGAGCCCACCGGCGCGGTCGCCGGCGGGATTGACCTCTATTCCGGCATTCCCCAGGACGGCATCGTCCTCGGGGACCCGGACGCGCCGATCACGCTGGTGGAGTTCTCGGATCTGCGCTGCTCGCATTGCCGGGATTACGGGCTCGAAATCTTGCCGGTGATCCTCGAACGCCATGTGAGGACGAAGCAGGTGAAGCTCGTATTCCGGAATCTCGCGTTCCTCGGTCCGAGCTCCGTGCAGGCTGCGCGCATGGCTGCCGCGGTCGGGATGCAGGATCGGCTCTTCGATTTCGTCGACCGCTTCTTCCGGCTCCAGGAGCGCGAGCGCCCGGCGATCACGGACGAGCTCCTGTTGCGCGTCGCCTCCGAGGTGCCCGGCGTGGACGCCGATCGAGCGATGGCGCAGCGCGACAGCCCGGAGGTCGTGAAGCAGCTCGAGGCCGCGCGGGCCGAGGCGGTGGCGCTCCAGGTCCGGGGCGTGCCGGCGCTGTTCCTGATCCGGAAGGGGCAGGAGCCCCGCCGGCTCCGCCTCACTTCGATGTCGCCGGAGCCGATCTCCCGCGCGATCGAGGAGATCATGCTCGAGCCGCAGCCGCCCGGGTGAACCGCCGCGACCGCCGCGATGACGCGGGTGAACCGCCGCGGCCGCCGCGACGGGCACCGGCGCATCGCGCGCTTTTTGGTACGCTCGCGCGGGGATGACCGCATCGCCGCTCGTGTTCCCTCCCCGCCCCCCCTCGCTGCGCGGCCGTCGCCGCGAGCTCGCGACGCTCGTGGCGACGGTCCGCGCGTCGCGCCCGACCCGCGTCGCGCTCGTCGGCACCGGCGGCAGCGGCAAGTCGACGCTCGCGTGCGCGCTCGGGCACAAGCTCGCGCGCGAGCTCCCCGGCGGGATCCACTGGTTCCGGGTCGGCGCATGGGACGCGCGCACGCTGCGCGGCATGCTGTCGCTCCGCTTCGGGGCAGGGCCGTCGCCATCGCTGCCTGCGCTGCGGAGCCGCCTGCGGGCGCTCGGGGAGATGCTCATCGTGCTCGACAACCACGAGCACGACCGCGCCGTCGCCGAGCTGCTCGACGGCCTCCGCGACGAGGCGGTGACCTGGGTCATCACGGCGCGGCGCTGCCTCGTGGCCGGCGTCTCCATCTTTCCGGTCATCGCGCCGCTCGTGACCTCCGGGCGGAGCCCCTTCCCTGCGGTCGCCTCGCTGACCCGCCTGCTCCGCTGGAACCCGGTCTCCCTGGAGCTCGCCGACGCGATCGTCGAGAGCGGCGCGGCCGACGTCGCCGAGCTCCACCGGTGGCTCGTGGCGGGCGGCGTCGACCGCGTGCAGGTCATCGATCACGAGGACGACCTCCCCGAGGTCGGCCTGCTCGTCGCGTGGGCTTTCCGCGGGCTCTCGCCGGCGGCGCGGCGGATGCTCGCGGTGCTCGCGCACTCGAACGGCGACCACATCGACGAGGGCTCCCTCGCCGAGCTCGCGCGGGCCGGACGGCGCGCCGGCGACGCGCTGGCCTCGCTGCGCCGCTTCCGGCTGGTGCAGGAGCCGTTCGCGGGCCGCTTCGCGCTGCACGCGACGGTGCGCCACGCCGTGTTGAAGCGCACGCAGATGGATCAGCGCCGCTTCTTCGATCACTACGTGGCGCTCCTCGAGCGCTCTCCGGAGCGCCTCGATCTCGAGCAGACCCACCTGTTCGCGGCCATGGACTACGCGCACGACATCGGGAGCGTGGCGGCCGCGCTCCGCGTGAACGAGCTGCTGTCGCGGCTGTCGCTCTGAAGCCCGCGCCGGCTCCGGGAGCCCCGTGCGAGCGCGAGCGTCGATGGACGCCCTGGCCGCTCTCCCTGCTCGATCCCGCTCGATTTCAGGTCACCGCGGCGCCTCCGGGCCCCCCACGTGCTGGCGGCAGAGCTCGACGAGGCGCTTCAGCACCCATTGCCCCGCGGGCCCCTGCACGAGGCCCGGCCTGTGGACCACGGCGAGCGGCAGGACGTGCTCGTCGTCCCCCCACGCCGCCGGCCAGAGGCGGACCAGGCGCCCGGCGTTGAGGTCGTCGCGGATCATGTGCTCTGGCAGGTTCCCCCAGCCGAGCCCCGCGCACAGGAGCTCTCGCTTGGTCTGGAGATCCACGACGCGCCAGGTGCGGGGGGACAGGACGGCCTGCTCCGGCGAGCGCGCTCCGCCGCGCTCGCTCAGCACGATCTGCACGTGCTCGCGCAGCTGCTCGGTCGCGACGCGCGCGCCGCGCGGCCCTGCTGCGGCGAGCGGGTGTGTCTTGCCGACGACAGGCACCATGCGCACCGAGGTGAGGTGCTGGCGCTCGAGCCCCTGGGCCGTCGCCGTCGGCCCCACGACCCCGAGCTGGCATGTGCCGTCGAGGACGCGATCGGCGACGGCGGCCATGGTCTCGGTGTGGACGACGAGCTCCACGGTGGGGTAGACGCGCGCGAACTCGACGCAGAGATCGACGAGCGCGGACAGCGGAAAGACGGCATCGACGCACAGCGAGACGAGCGGGTCGAGGCCGCCGGCGAGCCGCTGCGCGGTGCTGCTGAGCGCGTCGGCGTCGGCGCACACCCGCCGCGCGGCGCCGAGCAGGACGCGGCCGTGCTCCGTGAGCGCCGGGATCCTCGTCGACCGGTCCCAGAGGGCGACCCCGAGCTGGCTCTCCAGGTTGGCCATCGCGTGGCTCACGGCCGACTGGACACGCCGGAGCTTCCTGGCCGCGGCCGAGAAGCTGCCCTCATCGGCGACCGCGATGAACGTGCGCAGCTGTTCGAGCGTGATGGAGTCGTGCACCGCGCATCACCATGCCACGGCCCGCCGCGGCGCGGTGCGGTCGCAGGGTAAGTGGGTGGGCGCGTGCGTGCGCCCGCCGGAGGCCGCGGCCCCTCTGCGCTGGTGATGTCCCTGAAAGCGGCGCGGCGGCCAGGACAGGCGAGGAGCGTTTTCCCAAGGGGTCTACCCTCCAGCGGGCCCGCATCGTCCGCGGGAAGGTAGACCCCTTTTTCTCACGCTCCTCGCCTGCCCCGGCCGCCGGCCGCGCGCTCAGCCGAGCGCGCTCGTCACAGCCTGGAGCAGGCCTACCCGCCTGTCAAAGCGCCGGCTTGGCGTTCTTCACGCACTCCACGAAATACTCGTGGAACCACTGCCCCGCCTGCGGCGCGCGCGTGTCCGCGTTCTCCTTGCCGCAGAACAGGTCGTAGCGCGGCTGACCCTCCTGGCCCACGCCGTCGGAGTCACCCGGCGGCTTGACCCACACGAAGGCGTCGAGGTTCGTCGCGCCACCCGGGTTGGCCTTGGGCCGCTCGCCCATGCCGGCGCCCTTGTTGTTGCACCAGTAGCCCCAGTCCGCCCGGATGTTGCCGACGCCGTTGCGGCTCGTGTCGATGATGAAGTGCTTGTCGCCGAGGCCCTCGGCCGCGAGCGCCGAGGCCATGGCATCGACGTAGTCGAACTCGCCGTAGCAGGGATTGCTCTGCTGATCGTAGCTCTCCGAGCTGTAGCTGAGCTGGGTGTAGTTCGCGACGTTGGTCGCGAAGCCGCGGACGCTGGCCGGGCTGCCGGCGGCCTTGATGACCTCGGCGAAGATCTGGGCGCCCTTCTTCTGGTTGTCAGGCCAGCCGAGCCAGCCCGAGTGCGCCGCATCGATGTACTGGTACACGTGCGGCATATTGAGCTCCTTGAGCGCGTGCGCGACGTTGTCCCGGTAGGACTGCGCCGTCGTCTCGTCGCATCGCTTCCCGCCCAGGTTCGTCGCGATGTTGGGGAGCGAGTCGGGCTCGATGACCGCGGCGATGCGCTGCCCCGAGTGAGCGGCGAGGATCTGCTTGATCGGGGCGATGTACTCTTCTTTGTACCGCTGGGTGCCGTTCTGAGCGAGCTGGAGCTCGCCGTTCGACGCCTCGGCGAAGCAATCGCGGTTCGGAAGGTCGTACACGACGATGAGCGCAGTGACCGGCTCACAGAGCTCGTTCTGGAGCTTGAGCGCCGCGTCGAGGTAGGCCGGGAGCTCCTTGATCGCCTCGATCCTGTCGAGCCAGAACGCGGTCTGGATCTCCTTGACCTTCTCCATCTTCGCCTTCAGGGCCGCGTCCGTGACCTTCGCGATCGACGAGTCGACCTTGGCCACGTAACCGGGGTCCACGAACAGGTGCGCGCCCGCGAACGGGTTGCCATTCGGCGCCGCGATGTCGACCGCAGGAGAGCAGTTGCCGCCGCCCGAAGCCGCGCTGGTCGTCGGATCGACGTTGCCGGTGCTCGTCGTCGTCGGATCGACGTTGCCGGTGCTCGTCGTCGTCGGATCGACGTTGCCGGTGCTCGTCGTCGTCGGGTCGACGTTGCCGGTGCTCGTCGGGGTGCCCGCGCCCACGCCGCTGCTCGTCGGGGTGCCCGCGCCCACGCCGCTGGTGTTGCCGCCCCCGCCCGTCCCGTTCGTGTCACCGCTCCCGCCGTCCCCGCCGCACGCCGTGAGCGCAAGGATCACCGCAACCGACGTTGCCAACCCCAGCTGATGCGCATTCCTTCTCAGCATATTAAGCCTTTCATTACTTCAACGAAGAAACCAGGCCAATTCAACGCGTCAAATAGCGGGCCGAATTTAGACCAAAGGCATCTCTCGGGCAAGGACAAACGACGGCTATCCCACGCCAGCGCGGCTGCGTTAATAGTGCGCCATGTAGGTATTTTTCCACGGACGCTGAAACGGCCGACCCCCCTCGACGCGCGTCCCACGTGGCTCCTCCGCGCGGCCAGCCGCGAGCAGCTGCAGCGGTTCTGCAAGGGGAGAACGCACCGGCGGCGGGGGCGAGCGCCCTCCGCTCATCCACTCAACGCAACGCGCAATCACCGCGACTCCACAGTTGCGAGCACGGCTGCGCCCGGATGTGACACGGCAGTGTGACACGGCAGACCGATAGAAGGGTTTCAGTTCTATTTCCAAGGTTGCCGACGACGACGAACTCCGCCTCTCCGAGCGATAACGCACACCAAGGCTGCTCGGCGCTCTGCGCCAGGCGTCATGCGCGATGGCGACGCATGGCGCCATCGCGCGTCCGGGGGTCGAGGGGCGGAGTGCGCCGCTCGCCCGCGGCCTGCGCGTGGACCGCTTCGAAGCCGGGCGCTCATGACGTGACAGCGAGCAGGATCGCACGCCACGTCCGCGCCTCGCTCGTGTCGCTCGATCCGTCGCAGCGCGTCGGCGTCACCCGGCCGTCACGGAGCGCTTTCTGGCCGGTCGTCGCCGATCGGTTAGGCTTCCGTCCCCCCTTTCGTGCAGAGCCTCCCATGCGCATCGCTGTCGTCTCGCTGATCCTCGCCCTCGTCCTCAGCGTCCTGGGCCTGTATGTGCATCGGCGCGCATCCGGGCTGCTCGGCCTGGGTGTGCGCGCCCGGCGCGCGCTCGCGTGCCTGCTGGCCGCCGGCATCATCGCCATGATCTTCGCGCGGCTCGGGCGCGGCGCGCTGCCCGACGGGGTGCTCCGCGGGATGGGGCTCGCCGGCAGCACGCTCTCGCTCGGCGTCCTGATCTCCGCGGTCCTGCTCGCCGTCGTGGACCTCGGCCGGCTGATCGCCCGGCTCGGGGGCGCCGCGCTCCGGCGCGCGACGGCGGCCGGACCCGCGGAAGGCGGGACCAGCCGCCCTGCCGGCGCGACGCCTCGCCTCGAGGAGGGAGCAGCGCGAGAGGAAGGCGGCCCCGCGGCCCTGCCGCTCCCGCCGCCGGTAGAGCTGCCGGCGCTCGCCCGCCGCGACTTCCTCGCGACCGGGGCCGCTGGCTCCGCCTTCCTCATCGGCGGCGGCAGCGCGGTGTATGGCGCGCTGCTCGGGCGACACGACTACACAATCGAAGAGGTCGCTATCCCGATACCGGGCCTGCCGCGGAGCCTGGACGGGTTCACCATCGTGCAGCTGTCCGACATCCACCTCGGGCTGTTCGTCGGCGAGCCGGAGATGCGCGCCGCCGAGGATCTCGTGCGCGAGGCCCGCGGCGATCTCGTCGTGATGACGGGTGATCTCGTCGATTTCGATCCGAGGTACGCCGAGCACCTGGGGCGCCTCACGCGGAGGCTCGGCCCGCTCGCCCGGCATGGCGTCGCGGCGATCCCGGGCAACCACGACCACTTCGCCGGCATCGACGCGGCGCTGGGCGCGCTGGAGCGCGGCGGCGCGCGCGTGCTCAGCAACCGCGGGTGCGTCGTGGGTGGGCCCGGCGGCGCCTTCGCGCTGCTCGGCGTCGACGACGTGTGGGCGCGGGGGCGGGTCCCCGGCGGCGGTCCGGACCTCGGCCGTGCGCTCGCGGACGTGCCCCGCGATCTGCCGCGCGTGCTGCTCTGCCACAACCCCGTGTTCTTCCCGGAGGCGGCCGGCGAGGTGGCCCTGCAGCTCAGCGGCCACACCCACGGAGGCCAGATCAACCTCCTCGTGCGGCCCGCCGAGCTGCTGCTCCCCCACGGCTACGTCGCCGGGCTCTACCAGCGTGGCAGTTCGCATCTCTACGTCAACCGCGGCTTTGGCACCGCCGGACCGCCCGCCCGCGTCGGAGCGCCGCCCGAGGTGAGCCGTATCGTCCTCGTCGCCGCCTGACGTCACGCCCGACGCCGTCCCCGTCGAGCTCGCATGGCGCCGGCGAGCAGACGGCCGAGCTCGGTGCCGAGCTGCAGAAGGCCCCCGCGAGCTCCCGGGCACTCGAGCGTCTCCGGGACAGGCATGTTCTCGGATCCTTGATTCCCGTGCTGAGGGTGTTCACCCTCCGATGTGCGATGAGCGCAACACGTGCGACCCGTACGACACGCGCGATGCCTGAGAGGCGTGCACCACGCGCGATGCGCGCGGCACGTCAGCGCGCGCCGACGGCCTCGGGCCCCCGGCGGGCGCTCCTCCTCGGGATCGCGCTCGCGATCGGCGCCGAGGGGTGCGCGCCAGCGCCGCTCGCCGCTCCTCTCGGCCGTGTCGGCCGCAGCGATCCGCCCGCCGCCCCGCAGGAGCGCGGGCGTCGGCCGGAGAGCGCGCCTCAGCCCGCGCCGGCGCCTCCGCCGCCCGCGGACGAGCCCGAGCTCATCGAGCTCGAGGTCCCGGACTTCGGCCCCGCGGTGGTCGTGACGCCGCGAGGCGTGGGGCCGCGGCCCCTGCTCGTGGTCGCGCACGGCGCGGGCGATCGGCCCGAATGGCACTGCGACATCTGGCGCGGGATCGTGAGAGGGGCCGGGTTCGTGCTCTGCCCGCGCGGCAAGCCGATCGACGTCCGGGCGCCGGACGCCGGGCGGATCTTCTATTACCCGGACCATCACGCGCTGAGCCGCGAGGTCGCGGCGGCGGTCTCGGCGCTGTCGGCGCGCTTCGGGGATCGGGTGGATCTCCGCGACCCGATCTATGCGGGGTACTCGCAGGGGGCGATCATGGGCGCGCTGCTCTTGCCCGGGCATCCCGCCCGCTTCGCGCGAGCGGCGCTGATCGAGGGTGGCTACGGCAGCTTCGACGAGTGGACGCCCGGCGCCGCCCGGCGCTTTCACGGCGGCGGCGGGGCGCGCGTGCTCCTCGCGTGCGGCCGGGCCGACTGCGCGGCGCAGGCGCGCAGGACGCGGGAAGTGCTCGAGCGCGGCGGCGTCACGGCGCGCGTCGTCCACGCCGTGGGGGCCGGCCACAGCTACGGCGGCCTGATGGAACGCGCGCTCCACGAGGCGTACCCGTGGGTCGTCGAGGGCGATCCCCGCTGGCTCGACGGCGGGGCCGCGTCGCCTGCGGACGGGGCCGCGTCGACCGGCAAGGCCGCGCCGACCACGGACGGGGCCGCGCCGACCGGCAAGGCCGCGCCAACCACGGGCAAGGCCGCGCCGACCGGCAAGGCCGCGCCAACCACGGGCAAGGCCGCGCCGACCGGCAAGGCCGGCGCCCGCTCAGCAGGACGCGGCGGCGATGCTGCGCGCGCGCTCGGCCAGCCCCTGGACGACGGAGTGGAAGCTCCGCAGCTGCCTCACCTTTCCCTCGCCGAAGCGCCGCTCGATGCCGCGCCGGAGCGCCGGCACCCTGGCGGTCCCGCCCGTGCAGCACACGACGTCGATGTCGTCGAACGACAGGCCCGCGTCCGCCACCGTCCGGTCGAGCGCGCCGAGGATCGCGTCGATCTGCCGCTCGCTCCCGGCCTCGAACTCCTCCCGGGCGACGCGCTCGCGGATGTGCATCGACGGGTAATCGAAGCGGAACTCCGTGGCCGCCTCTCCGGACAGCGCGCACTTGCTGCGCTCGATCTCCTCGAAGAGCCGGAATGCCAGCGAGTCCTCCACGAGGCAGAGCAGGTTGTCCATGCGCTGCCGATCCTCGGGCCCGAGGGACCACGCCTTCACGTCGCGGAGGAAGGCGAGGACGTCGCGGTGCTGGAGCACCGTCATGTCGGCCGGTGAGCAGAGCTTCTCGGCGATCGATCGCGGCATGGTCAGCTGGTTCGAGCCGAGCGGGACGCGGTAGGTGACCTCCGCGCCGAAGTGGCGGGCGATCTTGTGGCGCATGAGGCTGCCGTCGAGCGCGTCCCCCGCGACCGAGACGCCGCCGAGCGACAGCACGTCGGACGGCGAGAACCCCTCCGGCCGCATCCGGACGATCGTGTAATCGGACGTCCCGCCGCCGAAATCGGCGACGAGGACGACGGCCCCGCGATCGAGCTCCAGGTGGAAGTCGTGCGCGGCGGCGACCGGCTCGGGGCAGAAGGAGACCTCGCGGAAGCCGGCGATGCGCGCCGCCCGCTCGAGGCGCTCCTCGGCGAGGCGATCGTCCGCCGGATCGGCCGAGAACTTCGCCGGCCTGCCCAGCACGACCCGCGCGACGTCGGCGTCGAAGTGGCGGTTCGCCTGCTCGCGCATCTGCCGGAGGAAGCGGCCGATCAGGTCCTCGATGGTCACGACCCGGTGCCCGATCTGCGTGCCGGAGAAGCTGCGATCGGGGAGGTATTTCTTGATCGAGCGGATGAAGCGGCCCTGCATGCCGTTCGCGACGAAGTCGCTGATCGCCGCCGCGCCGCAGGAGAACCGCTCCTGCCCGAAGAACAAGAGGCTCCGGAGGACGGTGGGATCGGCCGCCGCGGCGTCGAGCGGGATGGGCGGGCAGGTCGCCTCCGCGCTGGCCGCCGAGAGCAGCGAGTTGGAGGTACCGAAATCGACGGCATACACCTCGGGCCTGAATCGTGCGGACATGATCTCGCCTCCTCGTGGGGTGCTTCGCGAGACGCGGATCTGGCGCACATAGCCACTATTTACAAGCTATCGAATGCATGCGAAAATGCTGACGGGCTCGCGGGATGAGCAGAATTTACCGCTCTGACACACGCGACGCAGAGCGGCGGTCTCCCGCACAGGAGACGGGCCCAGATCGGCGTTTTCGGCGCGGAAGCGCACTCCTGTGCGCTGAGCACCGAAAACGTCGAGGTGGGCCCGTATCCGAAGCGGGTGACCGCCGCTCTACGACACGCGGGTCACGCGCCGCAGCGCCACGGTGAGCACGACGAGCGCGATCAGCGTCGGCAGGGCGATCACGCCGACGTCGATCCAGCCGAGCCAGTCGGCCGGATCGAGGCCCAGGGCGGGGATCGGCAGCGCGAACGCGTTGTAGGCGGCGGCGCCGAGCGCGAGGGCGCCGCACGAGACGAACAGCCACACGAGCGCGCCGAGGAGGCCGTTGCCGAGGCGCTCCATGGCCGGCGCGCTCCGCCAGCGGCCGACGAGGACGCGGAGCGTGGCGACGAAGGCGATGAAGGCCAGCGCTCCCGCGGCGCCCGCGGCGAGGAGGACCTCGCTCTGGCTGAGCGCCCGCCGCTCGGTGATGCCGTAGACCCTGCGGAGGACCATCGCCGCGCTGGTGAAGACGGCCGCGCCCGCGGCGAGGCTCACGGCGATGGACAGCAGCGACGCGAGGGGGCGAGCGCGCCGCGCCTTGCGCGTCACGTCGTCCGCGCTCTGGCCCTGGGCGTTCGGGATGACGACCGTGGCCCGCTCGTCGTTCGGGGCGCCCTCGGTCACCGCGACGCCCACGCCGAGCGCGCGCGAGGGCGCGAGCGGATCCTGCAGATCGAAGTCCGCGAGCAGGCGATCGAGCTCCTGGGCGGACGGCGGCCGGTCCTCGCGCGCCCGGGCCATGGCGCGCTGGATCAGCGCCTCGAGCCCCTCGGGGATCGTCTTGTCGATGTCGCGCGGGCGCCGAGGATCCTCGGTGAGCAGGCGGAGCATGGTCCGCGTCGGCTCCTCCTCGGGGAAGGGCCGCTCGCCGGTCAGCATGCGGTACAGCACGGCGCCGACCGCGTAGATGTCCGCGCGCGAGTCGACGTCGGCCGAGCCGCGCGCCTGCTCCGGCGCCATGTACTGGGGCGTGCCGACCACCGAGCCGGTGCGCGTGAGGTCGGCGCCGTCGAGCACCTTGGCGACCCCGAAATCGAGGATCTTCACGTGGACGCTGCCCCCTTCGCGCCGGACGAGGAACAGGTTCGACGGCTTGAGGTCGCGGTGGACGACGCCGGTCGCGTGGGCCGCGGCCAGGCCGCGGCAGACCTGGCGCGAGATCGTGATGGCGGTGGGGAGCGGCAGCTTGCCGACCTGGTCGAGGAGGCCGCCGAGGTCCTCGCCCTTGAGCAGCTCGGTCACCATGCACGGGCGCCCGTCCTTGAGGCGGACGATATCGACGACGTCGATCACGTGCTCGTTGCCGACGCGCGCGATCGTCTGCGCCTCGCGCTCGAAGCGCGCCATCGCCTCCCGGTGGCTGGCGAAGTGCTCGTGCGGCACCTTGACGGCGAAGCGCTTCGGCAGGCGGATGTGCTCGGCGACGTAGACGCGGCCCATGCCGCCCGCGCCGATCACGCCGGTGATGCAGAAGCTCCCCGCGAGCAGCTCGCCGACCATCGGGTCGCTCGCGGTCACGCCCTGGAGCTCCAGGGCCGTCGCGTCGATGGGGCAGACGAGGAAGTCGAGCGGGTACCGGACGCCGCACACGGGACAGCGTCGGGTGGGCCTCTCCGGGGGTACCTGCTGCCGTGCCTGGTCCGGGGCGGCTTGCCTGGCTAGGTCGGCCATCGACGGCGAGTCTAGACGAGAAGCGGGTTCCGGGCGCGACGGATCGGCCCCGCCTCGACTGACGCAGGGCGACGCCGGAGAGCCCCGCCGGCGGCCGCGCGGCGCCCTGGCGGCGTCCGCGGCGCGTTCCGGTGTCACGCGGGCATGGAGAGACGGCCCTCCTGGCCCGGCCTCGTCGCGTCGATGCCCACCCGTGGGGAGCTGTCGCCTTCGCTGGCTGCGCCGATGGGCGGGTGGTCCCAGACCGGCGAGCGACCGCCGGAGCCCCGTGGCCCCGCGACACGGGCCGCGATGTGCGCGTGATCCGAGCGTGCCTGATCGCCGTGAAAGCGGAAGTCTTCAATGGCCTCCCTCCTGTCCTCCTGGGGGCACCCTGGATCGCCGACACCGGTGGACACCTGACCCCACGACGTCCGTTCGCGCCGGCGAGGAGTGGAATCGCGACACGGAGGACGGGTATCGAGCAGGGCCTGACAGATCCCTCATTTCATCGGCATTTTTAGAGAAATATTGAACAGGGAGGCGGGGAGACGGGGAGATTCATGGGAGTTTATTTCCCTTCTCTCCGCCTCTCCGCCTCCCTGTGAATTCTCCCGGACCATTCGCGGGGATGCTTCAGGAGCAGGCCACCTCGGAGCTCAGGCAGGGCCCGAGCCCGCTGCGGGCGCGGCTTCGCGGCTCATGATACGACGAAGGAAGCTTGAGGCGCGAGCGTTGTGCTGATGGGCTCGCTGGGGTATAGCGAGCTTCGATGGCATCTTATCACGGCGCCCCGACCGACGTCGCCTCGGTCCTTCGCCAGGTTCGCAGGCCCAGGCGGGCGGTCGTCACCGCAGGCATGCCCTACGCCAACGGGATGTTGCACCTTGGGCACCTCGCGGGGGCGCACGTCCCTGCGGACATCCACGCGCGGTGGCTGGGCCTGGTCATCGGCCGCGAGAACGTCCTCTTCGTCTGCGGCACCGATGATCACGGCTCCGCCAGCCAGATCGCGGCGCGGCAGGCCGGGGTGCCGATACGCGAGTTCATCGACGGCATCCATGAGAAGCAGCGCGCGAGCCTCCGGCGGTATGACATCGATCTCGACGTCTACTCGGGGACCTCGCGGCCGGAGTGCTTCCCGATTCAGCAGGAGCTCGCGCACCGCTTCCTGAGGCGCCTGCACGGGAACGGCCTGCTGGAGAAGCGCACGAGCAGCCAGTGGTTCGATCCGGAGCTCCAGTGCTTCCTCCCCGACCGCTTCGTGCGCGGGCGCTGCCCCAACCCGAAGTGCGACAATGGAGACGCGTACAGCGACGAGTGCGATCGCTGCGGTCACCAGCACTCGCCCTCGCAGCTCGGCAGTCCGCGGAGCGCGCTCAGCAACGCCACGCCGGTGATGCGCGACACCGCGCACTGGTGGCTCGACATGTGGGCCGTGTCCGAGACGCTCCGGGGCTGGATCCAGGGCAAGCAGGGCGCGTGGCGCCCGGCGGTGCTCGCGGACGTGCTGAACACCGTGATGCCTTCGCTCCGCTTCGAGGCCGACCTGGCCCCGACGTACAAGGAGATCAAGGCGTCGCTGCCGAAGCACAAGGCGAAGTTCACGCAGGATCGCAAGGTCCTGCTGCAGCTCGGCAGCAAGCCGGAGATGGAGGAGGCGCGCGCCGCCCTGGCGCGCCACGGCGTCCCCAGCGAGCCCGTCGAGGACTGGGCTCACCGCGCCATCACCCGCGACGTCGCCTGGGGGCTCTCCTTGCCGGTGGATCTCGATCCCGAGCTCGCCGGCAAGACGCTCTATGTATGGCCCGACTCGCTGATCGCGCCCATCGCGTTCTCGCAGGTCGCGCTCGCCCGGAGGGGCGTCGATCCGGCCCGGTACGTGGACTTCTGGTGCGATCCGGAGGCCAGGATCTACCAGTTCCTCGGCCAGGATAACGTCTTCTTCTACGTGCTCATGCAGGGCGCGATGTGGCTCGGCGCGCAGGCCGATCCGCGCCGGCTGCCGGCGCCCGGCGAGCTGCAGCTCACCGACGTCCTCGGCTGCTTCCACCTGCTCGTCGGGGGCGACAAGATGAGCAAGTCGCGCGGGAACTTCTTCACCGCCGATCAGCTCCTCGACGAGAAGGGGTATTCAGCGGACCAGATCCGTTATTACCTGGCGCTGCTCGGCCTCGCGGAGAAGCCGTCGAACTTCGATTTCGCCAAGCTCGACGAGCGCAACCGGTTCCTCGCCGGGCCGCTCAACGCGGCGTTCGAGCGGCCGATCTCGGCGGCGCACTCGAAATTCGATGGGCGCGTGCCCGAGGGGGCGCTGCTCGACAAGGTCGCCTCGGATACCGTCCGCATCGTCCAGCGCTACGTGCGCGCGATGGATCGCGCCGACTACCCGACGCTGCTCTTCGAGATCGAGAACTACGCGCGCGTCATCAACAGCCTCTTCGCGCAGTTCAAGCCGCACGACGACCGGCACCCGGAGCAGGGCCGGCGCGACGCGCTCTTCTCCTCGTTCTACGTGCTCAAGAACCTGATGATCATGCTCTACCCGTTCGTCCCGGCCACGATGGATCGGCTGCGGGAGTCGCTCCGACTCCCGCCGGACGTCTTCCGCCTCGATGAGCTCGGGACCCCCATCCCCGCCGGGCACGCCATCGGTCCCAAGCAGGTCTACTTCGCGCCGGTACCGGAGGAGTAGCTCCGCGAGTCAGAAATCCCGCCAGAAAGACCGGTCGATGACGGGTGGTAGCCGTGCGCATGGGCGGCGCCGTGTGGATCGTGACAGCGAGAACGACATGAACGGGAAGGTCTGCGTCGTCACCGGCGGCAACACGAGAATCGGCAAGGAGACGGCGCGCGGGCTGGCGCAGCGCGGCGCGACGGTGGTGCTGGCGTGCCGCGACACGGGGAAAGACGAGGCCGCGCGCGTGGACATCGCGCGCACCACCGGCAACAAAGAGCCGCGGGCCCCTGTCGGCTTCGCGGAGCAGGGCTCGCCTGACAGCTGATCCTCCGCCATGCAGCGCACGAGGCGGGCGCCGAATCAGCCGGACGCTCGCCCGACACGCCGCCAGTCGCGCGGCGTCATCCCGAACGCCGCCTTGAAGGCGCGCCCGAAATGCGACACGTCGTGGAAGCCCCAGGCGAAGGCGATATCGGCGATGCCGCGCGCTCGCAGCGCCGAATCGACGAGGGCGTCGCGGCATCGCGAGAGCCGCCGCGACAGGACCCAGCGCATGAACGTTTCGCCGCTCTCGGCGAACAACCCGTGAAGGTAGCGCGTCGACATGCCGCAGCGCGCGGCCACGGTCGCCGGGCTCAGCGACGGGTCGGCGAGGTTGCGCTCCACGTACCGCTTCAGCGCGTGGCGCCGGGCTTCACGCACGGACGCGCCATCGGAGCTCGCGCCGGCCTCCGGCGCGTTGCACGCGAGCGCAAGCAGCTCGATGAGGATGTCGGAGGCCGACCCCGTGACAGGCTCGGGCAGGACGTTCTGCGCGAAGGCGCGCATGTAGCTCGACACAAGCGCTCCGACCCCTTGTCGGCCCCTGACAACATTGCCGACCGCCCGGTCGATGCCCGTCAGCCTCGGTCGCAAGAGGTCGTAGGGGACGGACACGACGATCCGCTCGTAGTCGGTCTCAAACGACAGCTCGCCAGGACGAGTGCCATCGAGCAGCTCGATGTCGCCCGGCTCGGCCTGGCGGACCTCGCGCCCCTGGCGCAGCGTGCATAACCCGGCGAGCTGCATCGCGACGAAGAAGCACTCGCGCGACGCGCGCGCGATCTCGGGCTCCCCGCGGAAGACCCCCTGCGCCGACGAATGAAGCCGGGTGACCCACAGCGACCCGGCCCCGCGCCCCTCGAGCATGCCGAAGAACGGACCACGTCCGCGCCGCTCGGTGCGCAGCCCCAGGAACACCCGGCCCGCCATCTCCTGCCAATACTCCGCGCGCTCCTTCTCCGGAACGGCGTCTGTAGTGAAAGAAGCGAACATGCGCCTCGACGTTACCACGCGGACAGCCCCACGGCTGCACTCCGAGTCGAATCGTTGTGCGCTGTCGTCCGAGCCGGCCTCCCAGCCCCGTCCTAGGGTTCCAGGGGTCGTGACGGAGCAGCAGGCGAGCCCGGATCGCCCCCTCCGGGCGCGCCCCGCCGGCGGCCGCTCCGACCCACTGGATCTACCCCCATGCTCCTCGGCCGGCAGCCGGAGAGCCGTGATGAGCCACCGTCCCAATGAGGAGGACTCGATGGTATCTTCTTCTTGTTCGAATTCTGCCCCCTCGGCTCCGACCTCCCCACGCCGGGATCCCCGAGCGCCGACGAGCGCGTATCGTCTCCCCTTGATCGCTCTCCTCGTCGTCGTCGCCGGCTCGGCGCCGGTCGTGGCGTGCACGAGCGGGCCCTATGCTGATTTCGACCCTGCCGACACGGCGCACGCGCTCGATGTCGGCACGGAGGGGAGGAGCTCTTCGGATGTCGATAGGCCCGCCATGACGCCCTATGAAGAGGTGATCGTGCTCGGGGACGCCTCGATTTCGGGGTCCCGCAAGGGCGCCGCGCCGCAACCATGGCTCGCGTGCCCCCCGGGGCGGCACCCGATCGAGTATTACTTCAACGCCAGCGCGCCCAACTACGGGCTCGGATGGGACAACGCGGTGACGTGCCACGACACGACGGGGCTGAGCTTCAGCTCGTGCGAGCCCTGCCCGCCTCCGTACACAGCGGTCAGCGTGACCCCACAGGCCGGTCCCCTGATGCCTTGTCACCCGCTCGCTCCAGGCACCCTCTGGAGCGGCGTCATGCCCTTGCAGTACCAGTGCCATATCGGCGCCAGCTTCGGCGCTTCGCCCTGGGAAGCGCGGCTGGGGCCGCGGGAGACGTTCTACACGACCTTGACCTGGCACGGCGGCGGGGCCACGAACATCCGCGTGGTCGCGCGACCGCCCAATCGACCGGAGATCGAGCTCTCCACAGACCACGACGGCTCGCTCAGCTATGGCCCCATCGCCGGGGGCGAGTCCCATGGAATCCAGCTCTGGGGCGACGGGATGCTCCTCTACAACTACGGTGTCGTCGGCCGGGGCCCCACCGCGACGATCACGGCGACACCCGACCGCGTGGTCGCGCCCGCCAGCACGACCAACCTGGTCTGGTCGACGTCGAACGTCAGCTCTGCCCGTCTGGTGCGCCGGATCGACGGCGGCGCGCCGCAGATCATCGACACGCGCGTCGCCGGTCAGCGTGTCGAGACCATCTCGCCTGGCCATCGGTATCTCTATACCGTCGTGTATGGCGCCACCGCCACGAGCCCGACCCTCAGCGAGGTCACGGTGATCGGCGAGAACCCGCCGCTCGCGCCGACGCCCCAGGGAGGGCTCTGGGACGACCTCAGCCGTCCGAACAACGGTCTCGATGTTCGCTTCCTGGGCAACAGCGATGGCGTGGTCATGACGTGGTACACTTTCGATCCGGGCGGCGCGCCGATCTGGTACCAGGCCATCCTGTCTCGCGGCCCGAGCGCCTGGACCGGCGAGCTGTATCGCACGCGCTGGACCGGCACCGGGATCACCGCGACCGTGGTCGGCGCTGCGAGCCTGGAGCTCACGTCCTCGGATCGCGGTGAGCTGGTCTGGCAGCTCGACGGCAGCTCGGGGCGCGACAGCGTGGCGTGGTTCTGGGGTGCTGGCGGCTCACCAGATCTCGGCGGGCTCTGGTACGATGCCACCGAGTCCGGCTGGGGGCTCGGCCTGCTCTCGCAAGGGAGCACCCACGTCGGCTACCTCCAGGCCTACGCCGGGAGCGCGCCGACCTGGGTCTTCGGCACCAGCAACGGCAGCGGCTCTCACTTCGATTTTCCGCTCGCCGGAGTGACCGGCGTCAATGCGTGCCCCGGATGCTCCGGCCCAGTGTCGATCTCGACCTGGGACGCTGGGACCATGACGTTCGACGCCCCGCTGGCCTGGCAGGGGACCGCGACGGCAACCATCAATGCAACCCTCGCCGGCGATGTCTGGCAAAGGACCAGCCGGACCATCACGCGGATCACGCCCTGAGAGATCGCCGCGCCGGGGGGCGCCGTGGCAGCGCGGGGCTCGATCGCGTGTTGTCCCGCCGATCGGCCGCCAGCTCGACTGGAAGTACGTCGACGGGCCCGGATCCTGCCATTCGATGACCGCGAGCGACAGGCTGGCTCGAACCTCCTCGCGGAGGCGTCACGAACCCCGGCGGCGTCCTCATGATAACAAGCGCACTGGCATGCTCGAGTCCGCCCTCCCCAGCGACGCCGTGATAGCGCTCCCCGGAACGACAGCGACCGCCGTTGCGTGGCGCACGGCCCAGGGACAGCTCCACCTCACCGCAATCGTCAAGGCGACCTTCGCCTTCGCCCCGGACGCGGAGATGCCGCTCGCCGGGCCGCAGCCCATCGTCCGCGCGGAGGTGCACCATGGCAATAAGCCCATCCGGGGGGCACTGGCGAGCGGCAAGGCTCCGGCAGCGAGTCGACGCGAGCGGCGGGCTCGACGTTCGGCCCAAGCTTGCTCACCCCTCCGGTGCCACCGGCAGCCCGAGCAGCTGACCGATCGCCTCGTGCACGACCCGGGCAGCCTCGGCGTCCCCGAGGGCGACGGCTCGGCTCAGGATGCCGGCGAGCGACGCAACCACGGCGGATCGAGGCGAGGGATCGACCGTCGCGAGCTCTCCGGGCCCAGGGCTCGGCGGTTGGGTCGGGTTGGGGCCATGCCTCCTGAGGGGGTGCGATCCGTCGTCACGTCCTTCCAAAATCCCTGGAGATGCGACGGATCGCGACGGTTCGGCGCCGCGGAAGAGTCCCGCCAGAAAGACCGGTGCGCCGCCCGTCCGAGATGGCCATCGACATGCGCTCGGATTTGATGTTGGGCGCGTCGCCGACGCAGCGCTGCTGGCCGCGCCGGCGGTCCAACGTCACGAGCGGCGTACAGCGCCTGGTACTCACTCGCGGGCAGGCCGCCGCCACGGGCCCGCTCCGCCGCGGAGGACATGAGCATCGCAACGAGGGCTGTCTCGTGCGCCCACGCTGCGCTCGATGCGAGTTCGCGCGGAACCCCATTGGACCTCTTGTTCTCCCAGCAGGCAGCGGCGTTGCCGTTACCGGCGGACTGGAGGCCGCAGTCCATCCATGAGGAGGTCCAACAGGCGACTGGCAAGAGCTCCTCGCTGGGGCTTGGGGGCCACCGTGAAGACGCCGATGAGACTCGCGGCGATGTCTTCGGCGGTGACGTCTCGGCGGAGGTCATCCACCGCGCGGCCGGCGTCGAGGATCGTGGTGATGGCCGCGAGCAGCTCGATTCGGGTCTGGTCGTGGGCGATCTCGCCTGTCTCGATCATCGCCAGCAGTGTGTCGAGCATGCCGTTCTTGGTCGCGATCCAGTCGCCGAACAGGTCCACGATCGCCGGACGCACGGCATCCGCCGCCCTGGCCGTGGTCGAACTTGGGCCGGACGACACCGTGCTGATCGGCGGCGCGGCGGGCGGAGTCGGGGTATTCGTCGTCCAGATGGCCCGGATCGCAGGGGCGCGCGTGATCGGGACGGGATCGGCGACATCGGCCGATTTCCTGCGCGCTCTCGGAGCCGAGCCGGTCGCCTACGGCGACGGCCTGGCGGACCGGGTCCGTGCCCTCGCTCCCCGCGGTATCACCGCTGCGATCGACCTTCATGGAACGGAGACAGCGCACGCCGCAAGGGCACTCGGCGTCCCTGACACGCGCATCACGACCATCGCCGCCCAGGTCGACGGGATCACACCAACCAACGGCGCCAACGCCGCCCCCGGCGCCCTGGGAAAGCTCGCTCGCCTGATTGCGACCGGCCGACTCCGGGTACCCATCGCCGCAAGCTTCCCGGTCGAGCAAATCCGCGCCGCGGTCGAGCTCCAGGCCGGCCGGCACGTGAAGGGCAAGGTCGTCATCGACCTCTAGGAAAACGGCCTGCTCCTCTCACCCGTCGCCTCAGCCGCATACGGCGTCACCGAGCGCCTTGCGGCGCACAACGGTGCTTTTCCAGTACGGTGGCCGCCGCGTCGGCGCTGGGAGAGCGTGCTGGAGAAGCTCGGCGGAGCCTTCGAGATCGCGATTCCAGAGCAGAAGACGCCCACGGATATCGGCCACGATACGAAGCGTGGACGCGTCTTCGTGCCCCACGTCTTGGTGGACACGGTGGACGTCTACGAGCTGAGGTAATCAGCAGACGCACGCTGGGCCGCGCCTGCGGGTGGTGAGGGAGCTTGGGGTGCTCACCGGAGGGGCTGGAGTGCAAGCGAGCCACAAAAGGGGCTCGCCGGATGGAGTGCAGACGAGCCACAAAAGGGGCTCGCCGGAACGCAAGCTCTCCCGCGACGAATGGCAGGCCCGCCGCGCGTCGATTTTATGAGCCGGGGGACGCGTTCGGGTAGCATCGCGGCCGTGCCCCTGCTGCGTCCGCTCGCCCCGCCGTACGATCCGCTCGACTGGGCGAAGCGGCCGTTCCCCGAGCGCGCACGCATGGTCTGCGAGGCGTGGGCGCTGCAGGGCTCCGGCGCGCCGCTCGCCGTCTACGTGCTCCACGCGGTCAAGCTCGCCCTCTATGCCGGCGCCTGGGTCCTGTTCTGCAGCACCTCGCCGAGCCTCGGCGGCCTCTCGACGATCGGCGACTGGTGGCTGCACCCGCTCGCGTTCCAGAAGGCGATCCTGTGGAGCATGCTGTTCGAGGGCCTAGGCTTCGGCTGCGGGTTCGGTCCGCTCAGCGGACGCTACGCCCCGCCCGTCGGCGGCGCCCTCTACTTCCTCCGCCCCGGCACCACGAAGCTCGCGCTGTTCGCGCGCGCGCCGCTCCTCGGCGGCACGCGGCGCACCCCGCTCGACGTCGCGCTCTACTTCGCGCTGCTCGCCCTGCTCGTGCGCGCGCTGCTCGCCCCCGCGCTCGGCGCCTCGCACCTCGTTCCGATCGCCGCGCTCGTGCCGGTCCTCGCCGTCGCCGATCGCACCATCTTCCTCGCGCTGCGCGCCGAACACTACTGGACCACCGTCGTCGTGTTCGCGGCCACCGCCGACTGGATCGGCGGCGCAAAGGCGGTCCAGCTCGCGCTCTGGCTCTGGGCCGGCGTCTCGAAGCTCAACCACCACTTCCCGACCGTCGTGTGCGTGATGACGAGCAATAGCCCGCTCGCCCGCTTCGCATGGCTGCGGCGGCGCATGTACGTCCGCTATCCGGACGACCTGCGCCCGTCGCGGCTCGCGATCGCGATGAGCCACGCCGGCACCGCGCTCGAGCTCGGCGTGCCCATCGTGCTCGCGTGCGCGACCGGCGAGACGGCGATCGCCGTCGGCATCGCGATGGCGCTCGCGCTCCACGCCTTCATCACGAGCAATGTGCCGATGGGCGCGCCGATCGAGTGGAACCTGATGGTGGTCTACGGCGTGTTCGCGCTGTTCTGGGCCCACCCCGGCGCGTACCCGTTCGACGTCGGCCCGCCGCGGCTCGGCGCGCTCCTCGCGATCATGCTTGTCGCTGTTCCGCTCCTCGGCAACATCGCGCCAGGGCGGGTCTCGTTCCTGCTCGCGATGCGGTACTACGCCGGAAACTGGCCCTATAGCGTGTGGCTGTTCCGCGGCGACAGCTATCGAAAGCTCGACCGGCTCGTGAAGGCCGCGCCGTGGATCTACGACCAGCTCCACCGGTTCTACGACCACGCCACGTCGGTCGGCCTCGTCGGCAAGGTGCTCGCGTTCCGCCTCATGCACCTCCAGGGCCGCGCGCTGCCGGTCCTGCTGCCGAAGGCGATCGAGGGCCCGCTCCACGAGTACGAGTACCTCGACGGCGAGCTCGTCGGCGGCCTCGCGCTCGGCTGGAACTTCGGCGACGGCCACCTGCACCGCGATGGCTTGCTGCGCGCGATCCAGGACCAGTGCGGCTTCGCCCCAGGCGAGCTGCGCTGCATATTCGTCGAAAGCCAGCCGCTCGGCGGCGCGAAGATGGCGTATCAGATCCACGACGCTGCCTCCGGCCTGCTCGACGCCGGCGAGCTCGACGTGCGCGAGCTGCGTGGGCGCCAGCCGTGGGCGGGCCCCGTGACCGACGTGTGTTGATTTTTTGTAGGCCGATCAGCGGATCGTACCTTTTGCACGTTGTGTCAGCTGTCGGTCGTTGGTGGAACATCATTGATATCTCGGAACGGTTTTGCGCGGGCCATCCTCCGCAGGCTGTTGACCGTGACGCCCTTTGGTTAAAGTAAGCGCTCCACGCCGAGTCATGCGCATCCGACGAATTTCAAATGTGATTGGGTTCGACGATGCGCCGTTCGAGCGGGGGGAGGGCGGGAAGGTAGCGCTCGTGGGGACGGTTTGCTCGGGGACGCGGCTCGACATCGTGGTGCGTGGGCACGTCGAGCAAGATGGCAGCGACGCCACCGGGGTGATGGCAGAGCTCGTGAAAGAGAACGAGTTGGTTCACGTGCGCGGCGTGCTGATGCAGGGCATCACGGTGGCGGGGTTCAACGTCGTCGACATCAACGCCCTGGCGGAGGAGCTCGGGGTGCCGGTGATGGTCGTGATGCGCAGGCGGCCAAAGATGCAGAAATTCCTCGAAGCGCTCGAGCAGGTGAAGAGCGCGCGTGAGAAGCGGGGCGTGCTCGAGCGAGCCGGACCGATCGAGCCTTGCGCGGGCCTGTGGGTGCACCGCGCCGGCTTGTCGCTCGAGGAGGGGCGCGAGCTCATCGAACGGACCACGTTGCACGGCGCCATCCCGGAGCCGCTGCGCCTCGCGCACATCATCGCGGGAGGGACGACGCGTGGAGTGAGCCGTGGTCGAGCTTGAACGCCCCCTCGGTCGGAAGGCTTACTTCAAGATCCCGCACCTGCCCGGCTCTCGCACTGGCTCGTCCGACCGCACCGCTCCGCGCGAGCACGCCGAGCGCTGTCTGGTCGCGTCGCGCCCCGGAGAAGAGGTCCTCGTGCAAGAGAAGCTCGACGGCTCCTGCGTCGCGGTCGCGCGCCTCGGCGACGCCGTGCTGGCGCTGGGCCGTGAAGGCACGCTCGCCGCGCGCTCCGAGAACCCCGGGCGCCAGATGTTCGCGGCCTGGGTCGAGCAGCGTGCGACCTCGTTCCGCCAGCTGCTCCACCCCGGTGGGTGGCTCGTCGGCGAATGGCTCGCGCTCGCGCATTCGACCCGTTACGAGCTCCGCCACGAGCCGTTCGTGGTCTTCGACGCCTTTCATGAGGGCCGACAATGGACGTTCGACGAGCTCGACGCTCGGCTGCAAGGCGCATTTCCTCGTCCAGCGCTCCTGCATCGAGGTGGCGCGCTCGGCATCTCGGCCATGCTCGAACGGTTGGGCAGAGGCGGCCACGGCGCCGTCGAGCCGCCGGAAGGCGCTGTTTGGCGGGTCGAGCGCGCCGGGCGCGTCGTCGGCATGGCGAAATACCGCAGCGTGAAGCTCTTCGCAGGTGGGACGAGGTGGCCGCGCGGGCGCCGCGTACCAATTATTTCGAGCACCACGCCAAGGTCGTGCTGCCGTCGCCTGATAGCGAGGCCGAGGTTTCGCGCGCATTTGCCGAGCTGGGGGCCTACCTGTCGCGCGGCGCGCCGCGCACCGAATTCGGTGCCGACGCCGTGGAGGCAGCCAGCTCACGGCGAGCTGGGTCCCCGGGCGCGTCGCGGCGGATCTCGACTTCGTTCTCATGGGCGACTGGAGCCTCGACCGCGCCACGCGCGTCGTGAATCAGCTCTTGGGGTCGAGCGAGCTGGCGGCTGAAGGCGTCGTCGCCGACCTCTGCGTCAAGGCGTGGGGCATCTGGCTCGAAACGCCCTGGCCTGGCCTGCGGCTCGAGCTTTCACGCGCCGAACGAAAGCTACAGGTCGACTTCGGTTGGGGCGAGGTGCTCGGCGTCGCTCCGCGCCCTTTCGAGCTGGAAGGTTTCACGCTGCCGGCCGTCGCACCCGAGGTGATGTTCGCCTGGAAGGTTCACTCGCTGGTGGAGCTCGGTCCGCGTGGTCGCTGGCACCCGAAGACGCTCATCGATCTGGTGCTCCTGGCTCGGCACTGCACGCTCGATCCCGTGGCCACCAAGCGCTGCGTCGAGAGCGCCTTCGCCAGCCGCGAGATGAGCCTCAGCGCGCTCGACGCTTTCTTCACGGCCGAGGATTGGGGGTCTGGCCGCAGCAGCCGTCACAAGTGGAAGAAGTACGTCGCAACGGCGCCGTGGGTCACCTTCTCGCGCACCGACGCCATCAGCGAAGCGCGCGAGGTGGTGCGGTCGTTCCTGCACCCCGTCCGCTGACGAAGCCGTGCCTGACACCGAGCGGAGCCAGGGGCGCCAGGGGGCGCCGTCACGCCGCTACCTGCACGATCCGGTCTCGATCGAGCGCGGGCGCACCGACGTGTTCTGGATGCTGTTCGGGTCGGTCACCGCGACCTCGCGACCCCAGCCGGTGAGCCCCGCGAAGGTCCCGTTGGTCGTCATGTCGAACGGCCCGTCGCTCTGACAGTCGCTGTTCTTGACGGCGCCCCACGACCAGGCGAGCCACCCCACCTCGAGCTCGACGCTCTTGGCCAGGAGCGTCTTGTAGTCGAACGGGTGCTTGCCGCACTCGTACACGGCGTGCTGCGCGAACTCGCCGACCATCAAAGGCAGGTTCAGCGCCACGGACTCCTGCAGCTCCTTCGTGATCGTGGCCCCGCTCCCGTCCGTCCACCACATGTGGACGCTGAGCAGGATGTTCGCGTCGTGCTTGACGAGCGCGGGGCCGACGGCCTGGAGCTGGTCGATGTTCTGCCCCCACTTCGAGGCGTCGATCACGAGCGGGACCGTGATGCCGGCGCCGCGCATCCGGGTGATGGCCTGCTTGTAGCCCGCCTCCCACGCCGCGTTGTCCACCTGGTCCCCGACCTCGTTGCCGATGTTGACGAGCAAGCTCTGCTCATGCTTCTTGATCACGGCGACGACATCCGCCCTCGTCCAGTAGTCGACGAGGCTCGGCAGGAGATCCCATTTCCCCGTGGCGTCGTGGAGCTCGACGATCGGAATGAGCTTCTGCGCGAGCGCGTTCGTGATGGCCTGATCGAGGCCCGCCGAGGACTCCGTGGCGAGCCAGACGATCCGCACGGCGTTGGCGCCGGTCTTCGCGATCTCCGCGAACTCCGGCAGGCCGTCGGGCCCCGACGACAGCCACACGACCATCTCGTTGATGCCCCGGAGCAGCACCTTCTCGCCGCAGCGGTCGTAGAGGAAGCGGCCGCGCACCGAGAACCCCGGCGTCTCCTGGTCACCCCCGCCCCCGGCGCCCGCGCTCGAGGTGGCGCCGCCGGCGCCCGACGTGGCCCCGCTGCCCGAGGTGGCGCCGCCGGCGCCCGACGTGGCGCCGCTGCTCGAGGTGGCGCCGCCGGCGCCCGACGTGACGCCGCTGCTCGACGTCGTGCCATCGGCGCCGGACGTGGCTCCCGTGGCCCCCCCGCCCGCGCCCGATGCGCCGCCGCCCGCTCCGGTCGCCTCCTGCCCCGAGCCCTGCTGGTCGTCCGAGTCGTCTCCGCATCCCGCGGAGAGGCCCAGCGCCATGAGGGCTGCTCCGGTCCAACCAGCCACCGACCCATGAAGAACGCGCATCGTGATCTCCTTCTGCCTCTCCCCTGATTGCACCTGGCGACGTCCGGCTTCGACCTGCGTGACCGCACGGTGAATCCTTCTCGTTCTGCAGGTCGAACAGGCCCTGCACGCCGCGCATCACCGCGGGCGGCGCGCAGATGGCGCAAATGACGCCCTGCATGGCGAGGCCTGGGAAGAACCCACGGCGAGGAGAGGACCTATTCCGTCCGCGGGCCCACGAGAATCAAGAAACCAAGAGACCGCGGACCGGGGCTCACCAACGACTCCTACGACATGGCCCGAGGCACGCGGGAAGCGCGGACAGGAAACCACTTAATCGGTTCATTGTCCAGCGCCACGAAGGGCGGCGCGGGGCCCCGGCGCCTACCGGGACGGGCGCGCCCCGGAGCTCGTGGAGACGGTCCCATCTGTGACCTGGTCCCCGCTTTTATTAACCGGTAAAGTCCTCACTGCAGCGTCGCGCGCGGCGTGGGAGATCTCGCGGCGCGGTGCGCTGATACGAGGCCACGCGCCGCGGGCGCTGCGTGCATTCAGGCGGCGCGGGGGCGCACGCCGTAGCCGGCCCCGCGCACGGCCTCGACGAGGGCGTCCACGGGCGCGCTCGCCGGATCGTGCTGCACCACGACGATGCCCTCGCGCAGGCGCACGTCGACCCTGGTCACGCCGCCGCCGAGCTCGCGAAGCGCGCTGTCGATGTGGCGGACGCAGGACGGGCAGCTCATCCCGTCCACCTGGAGCATGGTCTCTTTCATGGCTCTTCCTTTCGGCGACCCACGGGCCGCTCATCCCGGGAGACGCAGCCATCGGGGCTCATTACACCGCGCAGGAGCCGCAGCGTCCCTTCGCGCGTGGCGCGCGTGGCGCGCGTGGCGCGCGGGGCGCGCGGGGCCGGCCAAGGAGCGGCGGGTCTGCGGTGGACGCCGTGAGGCGCTCGCGTCGCGCGCCATGGTAGAATGGGCCCCCTGGAGGACAATCCGCGGACCGCCGTCGCTCTGGCCGAGGCTCCGCCGCGGCCCGGTGAATCGGATGGCTCGCCCGACCCGAATGCTTCGCGCGCTCCGCTCCGCGGTCTCGGCAGACGCGCGGCAGCCGCTCGCCGGAGAGCCGATCGGGGGTGCGCCGGGCCCCAGAGCACGGAGCGACGCGGCTATCTCCAGGACCAGGAATGGTTGGCCGCCTGGGCAGGAACAGGAAGAAAAGGCGTCGCAGCCACCCGGAGCGGTCAGCCGCCACGGCAGCTGGTCGAGAGGCGCTCGACATCCTGGCCGAGACCGTTCACAATGCCATTAGATTTGAAATTGATTTTCAAAATCTGACGGGGCCCATGGTTTCCAGCGTTCCTCCCCAGTTTGACGTGAGCTTCGCCGATGTGGACTCGGCCGGCAGCGTGGCCGGCACGGAGGCGCGGGCGCGCGACGCCAGCGCCGCGGCTCCTGCGGGTCCGCTCTCGGAGGTGCGCGCCGGTGAGCGCGTGATCGTGGTCGAGGTCGGCCTCGACGCCGAGCTCGCCGCGTGGCTCGGCGCGATGGGGCTCGGTCCCGGCCAGACGCTCACGTCGATCCGGCGCGCGGCGTTCGGCGGCCCGCTCCACGTGCGCACCGGGTCGGGCGGGGAGCTCGCGATCAACGCGACGCTCGCGCGCTCGATCCTCGTGGCGCCCCTGCCCTCGCAGCGGCGGGTCGGATGACCGCCTCGCTCGACTTTTCAGGCGCGCGCACCGAGCGCCTCCCGGCGTCGGCCGAGCGGCCGCTCATCGCGCTGCTCGGGCGGCCGAACTCGGGCAAATCGTCGCTGTTCAACCGGCTGACCGGGGGCAGCGCGCACGTCGGCAACTTCCCAGGGATCACGGTCGACATCCTCACGGCCGACGTCCGCCTCGCGGGCGGGGCCGTCGCGACGATCGCGGATCTCCCCGGGCTCTACTCGATCGAGGCCGTCGTCGATCCGGCGACGGACGAGGGCGTCGCGCGCCGCTTCCTCGATCGCACCGGCGCGGAAGAGCGGCCGCGCCTCGTCGTCCAGGTGGTGGACGCCACGCAGCTCGCGCTCGGGTTGCGGCTCACGCGTGAGCTCGTGCGGCGCGGGCTCGCCCCGCTCGTCGTCGCCACGCAGCGCGACGTGCTCGAGGGCGAGGGGCGCGGGCTCGACACCAGCGCCCTCGAGCGCGCCATCGGCCTGCCGGTGCTGCTCGTGAGCGCGAGGGACCCGGCCGCGCGCGGCGTGGTGCTCGACGCGGCGGCCGCGCGGCTCGACGCGATCGCGTCGGGCGCCGTGAAGCCCCCCGGCGCCGCGGCGTGGGATCCGGATGAGGTCGCGCGCGCCGCGTACGTCGAGCCGCCGCGCCGCGACGCCGGCGCGGAGCGACGGAGGACGTTCACCGCGCGCGCGGACGCGGTGCTGCTCCACCCGGCGGCCGGCCCGGTGCTGTTCCTCGGGCTCATGGCGCTCCTCTTCGCCGCCGTGTTCCTCGTGGCCACCCCGGTCACCGAGGCGCTCGACGCGGCGATCGGTCAGCTCGGCAACCTCGTGTCCCGCGCCCTCGGCGGGGGGCTCGCCGCCTCGTTCGTCGTCGACGGCCTGCTCGGCGGCGCGGGGACGGTGCTCGCCTTCATGCCGCAGATCGTGATCCTCACGATCGCCATGGAGCTGCTCGAGGCGAGCGGGTACCTCGCGCGCGGCGCCTTCCTCGTCGACCGCCTGCTCCAGCTGATGGGGCTGAGCGGCCGGGCGTTCCTCCCGCTGCTGATGGGGCACGCGTGCGCGGTGCCCGCCGTGCACGCCACGCGCATCCTGCGCGACCCGCGCGAGCGGCTCACGGCGATCCTCGTCCTGCCGCTCATGGCCTGCTCGGCGCGGATCCCGACCTACGCGCTCCTCCTGACGACGTTCTTCGCGGCCCACGGCCCCTGGGTGCAGGCGCTGCTCTTCGTCGCGCTCTACGTCGCCGGCATCTTCTCCGGGCTCGTCGCCTCGCTCTTGCTCCGGCGCACGGCGACCCGCGGGCGCTCGCTCCCGATGGTGCTCGAGATGCCGGCGTACCGCAGCCCCGAGCCGCGGCTCGTGGTCCGCAAGGCGGGCCAGGCGGCGTGGCGGTTCACGCGCGACGTCGGGACCGTGATCCTGGCCGTCTCGGCCGTGCTGTGGGTGCTCTTGAAGGTCCCCATGCCGGGCGCCGCGCCGCACGAGCCTCCGACCGCCGCGGCCGAGAGCGCGGCGACGTCGCTCGAGTCGAGCATCGCCGGCAGCGTGGGGCGCGCGCTCGAGCCGGTGACCGCGCCGCTCGGGTTCGACTGGCGCATCAACGTCGGCCTCATCGGCTCGTTCGGCGCGCGCGAGGTCATGGTCGGGACGATGGGCGTCATCTTCAGCGTCGAGGACGCCGACGACGAGCCCGCGCCGCTCGCCGAGCAGATCCGCGAGGCGAAGCGCCCGGACGGGGCGCTCGCGTACTCGTCGCGCACCGGGCTCGCGTTGCTCGCGTTCTTCGTCCTGGCCTGCCAGTGCATGAGCACCGTGGCGGCGATCCGGCGCGAGACGAAGTCGTGGCGCTGGCCGGCGTTCGTCCTCGCCTACACCTACGCGGCGGCGTACGTCGCGGCGCTCGTCGTCTACCAGGGGAGCGGGCTGCTCGGGATGCCGTGAAGCGGCGCCGCGCCCCGGCGTCGGCGCGGCGTCGCGATCGACGGGGCCGCGTCGCCGGCGAGAGCAACAAGCTTCGGGTCTGCCGCCCGGTGTTCGGACAGGCGCCTGGGTGCGGGCTGAGCATGCGCTGACGAGAGCGGCGGGGACGAACGGCTCGCAGCGCTGCGCCGTGCTCCTGCCGCTGGGAGCATAAGCAGGTCGGCATCCGGGGAGTTCATCCCCATGGGCCTGATGGCGTTGAGCCTTCGGGCGATGTAGCGCTTGTGCGACAATCGGCCGATCAGGGTGGGGGCCATGGTGTCGATAGAAGAGATCGAAGCGCCGATCAGCCGCGACGAGGAGGTCGCCTGCATGGCCTCCCCCTGCCAGTGCGGGCGCCGCGAGCCCTGTCCGGCGCCGGGCGAGCTCACGGCGCGCGCGGCGCTCCGTTTGGCGCGCGCGGCGGAGCTCGACGAGCTCGCCGGGCTCATGCTCGATCAGGCGATGGAGCTCGGCGCGCGCGCTGCCTACCTGCTCCTGACCTCCGAGGACACCGGCGAGCTCAGGATCCATTCGGACCGCCACCTCCCCGCCGACATCCGTCTCTGCCTCGCGCGGGTGGCGCGCGGCGCGCCGCTGCTCGATGCATGGGCGGCGAGCTCGGGGCGGATCGAGGTGATGAGCGATGTGCGCTCGCTCGATCCGGGGCCATCCATGACGCGTGACCTTTGCGCGCGAACCCACGCGCAGAGCGCGGTCTCGATGCCCCTCTGCGTCCGCGATCGCTGCCTTGGCGTCCTCTCCTTCTGCCTGCCCCGCCCTCAGCCCCGCGCCCGTGTCGATCTCGGCGCGCTCGCCGCGCTCTTCGCGATCGGCCTGGACAGGGCCCTCGCGCGCCAGGGCGCCGCCGCGTTCACCGAGGAGGAGGAAAGCGCGGCGGCCCTGCGCAAGCAGACGGAGCAGGCGCTCCGCGACAGCGAGGAGCGCTTCCGGCTCAGCTTCGAGAACGCGCCCATCGGCAAGGGCATCATCGGGCTCGACGGGCGGTTCCTCCTCGTCAACCGCGCCTACTGCGAGATCCTCGGCTACTCGGCGGAAGAGCTCTCGAAGCTCCGCTTCCAGGACATCACCCATCCCGACGACGTGGACACCGACGTTGGCCTGGCCGAGCAGCTGAGGAGCGGCGAGATCTCGCGCTACCAGCTCGCCAAGCGTTATATCCACAAGGACGGAAGGGTCATCCCCGTCATCCTGCACGGGTCCGTCGTGCGCCGCGCGGACGGCGAGCCCATTCACTACATCGCCCAGGTGGAGGACGTGACGGCGCGCAAGCAGGCCGAGGAGGAGCGGGAGCGCCTGCTCGCGCAGCTCGACGCCGAGCGGAGGACGCTGCGAACGGTCTTCGACAGCGCGCCCATCCCGCTCCTGCTCATCGATCGAAACGACCCAGAGCGCATCCTTGGCAACCCGCACGCGCGAGATCTCACCGGCGGCGCCGAGGAGCGGTGTCACTACGTCGGTCGCCTGCGCCGCCCGGACGGCACCGTCCTCCCGCTGGACGAGCTGCCGTCGAGCCGGGCGATGCGCGGCGAGACGATCCCCGGCGAGGAGCTCATCGTGGCCAAGGCGGACGGCTCGTGCCGGACCTTCCTCGTCGCCGCCGCGCCGCTCCGCGACAGCGCGGGGAAGATCACGGGCGCCATCGTCGCCGGCGAGGACATCAGCCCGTTGAAGGAGCTCGCGCGGATGCGTGAGGAGTGGACAAGCGTCATCGCCCATGACCTGCGCCAGCCGATCACCACGATCGTCCTCAAGGCCGCCCTGCTCGCAAGGCAACCGCAGTGCAGCGACAAGGCGCAGCACATCCTGGCCAGCGCGATGCAGCTCAACCGGATGATCGACGATCTGCTCGACGTCTCCCGCCTCGAGTCGCATCGCCTGGATCTCAGGCCGATCGAGGTCGATCTGCCCGCGCTCATCCGCGCGACGGTGGAGCGGACGGCCGACGCGACGAGGGGGCATCGGGTCGACGTCGAGGTGCTGGACCGGGTCCCTCCGCTCCTGGCCGATCCCGGGCGCCTGGAGCAGGTGCTCACCAACCTGCTGTCCAACGCGGCCAAGTACGGCGCGCCCGAGACGCCGATCAGGATCGCGGTGGAACGGCGGAGCGGCGAGGTGTCGGTGGCGATCGAGAACGAGGGGAAGGGCATCGCGCCGGACGAGCTGCCGAGGCTCTTCACCCGCTATTACCGGACGCGCGAGGCGAAGGCGGGAGGCGCCGCGGGGCTGGGCCTCGGGCTCTACATCGTGAGAGGGCTCGTCGAGGCCCACGGGGGGCGGATCTGGGCGGAGAGCGCGCCCGGGAAGACGACCTTCCAGTTCACGCTGCCGCTGTCCTAATCGTGCTCACCTCACGCGCGAGCGCCCGGAGGCCTCGTCCACGAGCTCGAGCAGATCCTCCGTCGCGCCGCGGGCGATCCACGCCTCGATCGCACGCTCCACGATGGCGAGCGCGCAGCTGGCCAGCACCCGGGGCGCGAGGTCGCGCTGCGGATCCAGGCGCATCCGCCCGGTCCGCGGCTCGCAGATGGCCTCCGCAGGATCCATGTGCCCCTCCTTGACAAATGCCACTAAGGGGCACATTCTTTCCGCTATCGCGGCTTCCCGAGGAACACCATGGAACACGACAAGGTCGCGCTCATCACGGGCGCAAACCACGGTATTGGGCTCGAGCTCACGCGTCGTCTGCTGTCGGAGGGCTTTCAGGTCATCGCGCTGAACCGCTCGGGCTTCCCCGAGGAGGATCCGTTGATCCGGGAGGGCCTCGAGCGCCGGAGGCTCCGTGTCCACAACGCGGATCTGTCCGATTTCGAGGGCCTCAGGCGGGCGCTCGGCGCCATCGAGGCGAGCGAAGAGAAGATCGACGTGCTGTTCAACAACGCCGGCGGCAGCGCCCCGGAGCTGACCTTCTCCAGGCAAGGCCGCGAGCTGCACTTCGAGCTCCAGACGGTGGTGCCGTATGTCATCGCGATGGAGCTCAGAGGGCTGCTGCGGAAGGGGGACTTGAAGACCGTCGTGAACACCTCCTCCAATGCATTCGAGATGACGAGGCGCTTCGACCCCGAAGCCCTGGAGCGCCCGGCGTCGTTCAAGCAGCTCTTCGGCCCCTACGCGACCTCCAAGCTCGCGCTCTCCCTCTGGACGCGTGAGGTGGCGCCGCTGCTCGCGGGGGACGGGATCAAGATCCGGAGCGTGGATCCCGGGCCCAACAACACGCTGAGGAAGGGAAAGCGGTCGGGGCTGCCGTTTTACGTGGAGCCGCTGATGAGGTTCCTGTTCCCGCCCCCGAGCCAGGGGGCTTCGCGGCTCTACGAGGCGGCGTTCGGCGCGAACCGGGAGCTCTCGGGCGTCTATTTGAAGAAGGACCGCGCGATGGATCTCCCGTTCCGGGAGCACGGCCCGAGGGTGCTGGAGAAGGTGCGATCCATCCACGAGCGGGAGTTCGCCGCCCGCTGATGTTCTCGAGATGGCCGCGCCGACACATATCGCCTCTCGCCGGGCCAGCGCACGTCACATCTCCTCGAGCTCCTTGCCCTTCGTCTCGGGGATGAAGGCGACGACGAACACGAGCGAGGCCGCCGCGGCGGCGGTGTAGAGCCCGTAGGCGATGCCCAGGCCGGCCGCCTTGAGCGGCGGGAAGGTCGCGCTCACGAGGAAGTTCGCCAGCCATTGCGCGGCGGCCGCGATCGAGAGGGCGAGGGCGCGGATGCGGTTCTCGAACATCTCGCCGAGCAGCACCCAGGTCACCGGGCCCCAGGACGCCCCGAAGCAGAAGACATACAGGTTGGCGGCGAGCAGCGCGGCGTGGCCGGCAGCGCCCGTCAGGACGGGGTTGCCCGCGGCGTCCTCGCCCGCGGCGCCGAACACGGCCGCCATGGCGCCGAGCGTCAGCGTCATGCCGATGGAGCCCGCGAGGAGCAGCGGCCTGCGCCCGAGGCGGTCGACGGTCGCGATGGCGACGAGGGTGGTCACGATGTTCGTGACGCCGGTGATGACCGTGATGGCAAGCGAGCTTCGCTCGGAGAACCCGACCGCCTGCCAGAGGACGCTCGAGTAATAGAAGATGACGTTGATGCCCACGAGCTGCTGAAACGCCGAGAGGCCGATGCCGATCCAGACGATGCGGAGCAGTCCGGCGCGCCCCCGCAGATCCGCGAGCCTGGGCCGGCGCTCGGACGAGAGCGTCCTCTGGATCTCGACGAGCTTCGCCTGGGCGGACGCGCCGAGGAGGTCACGAAGGACGGCAAGCGCCTCGTCCACGCGCCCCCTCGCCACGAGGTGGCGCGGGGACTCGGGGATGAGCAGCGCGCCGAGCCCGTAGAGGAGCGCCGGTGGGATGGCGCTCCAGAACATCCATCGCCAGGCCTGTGCCCCGAGCCAGAACGGGCTCGCCGCCGAGCCAGCGGCCGTCGCGATGGCGTAATCGCCGAGCAGGGCGACGAAGATGCCGAGCACGATCGCGAGCTGCTGGAGCGATCCGAGGCGGCCGCGCAGGTGGGCCGGCGCGATCTCCGCGATGTAGGCCGGAGCGACGACGCTGGCCCCGCCGATGGCCATGCCGCCGAGCACCCTCCACGCGCTGAAGTCCCAGGGCGAGATCGCCGCCCCCGAGCCCGCCGCGCTGACGACGAACAGCAGGGAGGTCGCGATCATCGTCCGCGTCCGGCCGTAACGGTCCGCCAGCCTGCCCGCGAGCACCGCGCCGGCAGCCGCGCCGAGCAGCGCGGAGGACACGGACAGGCCCACGGTTCCCGGGTGCGCTGTGAATACCCTCTCCAGCGCGCCGACAGCGCCGTTGATCACGGCGGTGTCGAACCCGAACAGGAAGCCACCCAGCGCTGCGACGGACGCGATCAGGGCGATCCGTACCGTCGAGAGGGGCTCCTCGCCGCGTCCATCCCCCTGCTGCGCCGCGGGCTCTGCCATACCCCCCGTGAACCACGAACCGTGCCGCCGGGACTCGTCAGCTCGACCGACGACCGCCGGCGTGACCGGCTACGGCGCCGCTGTCGGTGCCGCCACGATCGCTTCGAGGCGGCCGAGCACCACTTCGAGCCGCTCGATCGTCGCCTTCAGATCCGCCCGGTAGGCTCGATCGTCGGTGTGGACCAGCTCGTCTCGCATCCCCACGAGCCGGGTCGAAAGGGCTGTCCTCGTGTCATCCGCTTCGCGCTCGCTGAGCTCGAGATGAAGCTTGCTCATATCTCCTCCTGACTCACGATGGCATGTCCCTCGGGCGAGCGTTCACGGACGCTCCCGCGCGGCTGGTTCAGGCCGTCGGCCAGCGACCCTCGCCTGCTCACTCGCCTGGCGTTCACCGCTGCTCCTTTCGACAGTGCACGAGGTTTGCGCTGCCCGAGTTCCGGGGGAGAACATGGTGACGCGAGCCCTCGCCGTCAGCGGCCGCGGCGAGCGAGCAGCGCTTCGGCCCGCTCGACACGCGGCAGCAGACCGATGAGCCCGTGGACCCGAATCGCATCGACGACCTGCAGCGGGGCGCAGAACATGCAAGCCGGAGGCGCGTAGCCGCGGCGAGGCCACACCACAGGATGGGGGAATCATGCAGACGCTAGGACCCGAGGAGCGTGAACGGTTTACACAGCAGGAGAGCCCGATCGCGCCGATATCTGGCGCGCGGCGCAGGCCGGAGGAGGAGAGGGAGGCGCCGCGGATCGTGCTCGGCGGCTCGCTCGCCGAGGTGGTGTGCGGCGCGGGGGCGATCGTCCTCGCCATCCTTGGCCTGACGGGGGTCATGCCGGGAGAGCTCACCTCGATCGCCACGATCGTCTTCGGCGCCGCGCTGATCGCGCACGGCGGCGCGATCGCCTCGCGCTTCGGCGCCTTGACGCGGAGCACGGCGCCCGTCGAGTGGGACACGCGCGCCGAGCTCGGCGGCGGCATGGGCGCGGAGCTCGTCGGCGGCGCGGCGGGCATCGTGCTCGGCATCCTCGCGCTGCTCGGGCTCGCCCCCGCGACGCTGACGTCGGTCGCGGTGATCGTCTTTGGCGGCACGCTGCTGCTCAGCGGCGGTGCGACGGCGGACCTCGGCGCGCTCGACGCGCGCGGCGCGCACCTGCACCTCGCCCACATGGCTCGTCAGGCGGCGATGGCCGCCGCCGGCTTGCAGTCGCTCGTCGGCGCCGGAACGGTCGTGCTCGGCATCCTCGCGCTGGTCGGCATCTATCCCATGGTGCTCACGCTCGTCGCCCTGCTCGCGCTGGGGTCGGCGATCGTCACGAGCGGATCGGCCGTCTCAGGGCGCGCGGCCGCGGCGCTTCGGCGCTGAGCCGGGGCGACGCTCCCCTCACGAGACGGCTCACCCCACCACGCGCTGGGCGACGTCCTCGATGTCCGATGCGATGCGCGCGGCGATCGGCAGCGGGCTGCGGGGCAGCGCCGACCGCCCCACGAGCGCCGCGGCGGCCGCGAGCGCGAGCAGCCCGAGCCCCACGGCGGTCGAGCGCGCCGGATGATTGCGGCGCTGCCCCACGGCCAGCGACACCATCAGCGCGTCGATGCCGGCGAGCCCCGCGACCCCCGCGACGCCGAACGCGATCGCCGAGCGCGAGAGGGCAGCGGCCGACCGGCGGAGATCGCGCCTGGCGAGCGCGAGCTCCGCGCCGAGGAGCTTCTTCGCCTCGTGGACCGCATCGGCGGCGAGGTCCTGCGCGCTGCGATCGGTTTGTGATGGACCGATGGACGGCTGTTGTTGCATGCGGGCTCTCCCTGCCGGCGTGAGCACGCGCCGGGCGCGCCCCGGGATGCATCGACTGCGCCCGCGCGCGCCGCGCCCGCCCGAACGCGCACCGGAGGCACGCAGCGCGGCGGGGCGGCACGGATGTCGCACGCCGCCCAGGTCGAGCTCACGCTCCGAGCTCGCGGGCGTCGCCGATCACGGCTCACCTGGCAACCGATCACGGGAACCGCCGATGAAGCATGTCGTGGGCTGGATCAGCTCCCTGCTGCTCCTCGTGACCTTCGGGTCACAGACCTACAGGGAGTGGAAGGGCGAGAAGGACAAATCGGAGAAGTACACCCTTGTGTTCTTCATCGCCGCGATCGCCGGGACGGCCGGGAACCTCATCTACAGCCTGCTCGTGAGAAACTCGGTGTTCACCGCCCTGAACGCCGCGCTGGTTGTCAACAACGCCGCCGGGCTCTGGATCGCACTCCGGCATCGGAAGCAGGCGCAGCAGGCAGGGGCGGCCTAGCGCTGCTGTGCGTTGCGCTGGCGAGGAACGGCGGTTGCAGCGCGGGAGACATGGAACCGTCCACTGCAATCCGATTCGATGAGGAGAGGGTCTCCCGTCCCCTCAGCGAGCGAGGTCACGTCGACGCCGGTGCAGGCTCCGCGGCGGCCGCGGGCCCGGCCGAGCAGATCGAGCACAGCAAGCAGCGGCTCGCGGGCGACCTCGTCGCGGCGAGGGCGAGGTTCCGCGGCGCCAGGAGCGAGGCAGAGCACACGGCCTGGCGCGTCGCCGTCGTTGCGGCGGCCGTGCTCGCCCTGGGTGGTGTCGCGGCGGTGGCGGTGAGCTCACGCCGCAAACGGCGGCGCGCGTGGTGGTGACGCCGTGCCTCGCAGAGGAGGCTGCGAGCGGCCTCTCCACGAGCGCGTCATGGCCTTGCGCGCCTTGGGAATGACCTGGCCTCGACATAGATGTGCTTCACATCGGGTCGCTGGCTCCGTATCCGCGCCTCGATCCGCTCGATCGCCTCCGCCACCTCGGAGGCCGTGAGCGCGGGGTCGAACTCGATGCACAGCACGACCAGGACGTCGTGCGGACCGAAGTGCATCGTCATCGGTCGCCCCACCTCCGACACGCCAGGATCCGCCTTGGCGAGCGCGCGGATCGCGGCAAGGAGATCCCTGTCCGCGCTCTCCCCCACGAGGAGCCCGCGGCTTTGCTGCGCGAGGAAGATCGCGACCGCCGCGAGCACGAGGCCGATGCCGATCGACGCCGCACCGTCGAGGTAGGGGTTTCCCAGGCGGTGCCCGAGCCAGACGCCGAGGAAGGCGATGGCGAGCCCGGCGAGCGCCGCGGAGTCCTCCAGGACGATGGTGAACGTCGTCGGGTCCTTGCTGGATCGCATCGCCGCGAGGTAGCCCTGTCCGTCCTTCTTCTTGAACTCGTGGACCGAGATGGCGAGCGACGTTCCCTCGAAGATGGCCGCTGCGCCGAGGACGACGTAGTTCCACGTCGGATCCTCGATCGGGCGCGGGCTCAGGAGGTGCAAGATCCCTTCGTAGATCGAGACGCCGCCGCCCGCGGCGAAGATCATGAGGGCGACGATCAGCGTCCAGAAGTAAAGCTCCTTGCCGTGGCCGAACGGATGATCGGCATCGGCCGGGCGGGCGCTCCGGTGCTTGCCGAGCAGGAGGAGGAGCCCGTCGGCGGTATCGACGAGAGAGTGCACCCCCTCGGAGAGCATCGCCGAGCTGCCGGTCACGGCGGCGGCGATGAACTTGACCGCCGCGATCGCCACGTTGGCGCCGACGGCGCCATAGATGGCGATCCTCGACCCTTCCCTCATGCGCCGCCGATCCTCCCAGCGATGTGCAGGCCGCGCCAGGCGCTCCCCTGTCGTGAAGTCGTGAAGTCGTGAAGTCGTGAAGGGAGAGCCCTGCCCGCACGGCGGCCGCACGGACGCGACCGTCGCCGGATGAGAGCGCGCAGGGTTGATGGGAAAGGCCTTCGAGGCAGGACGCTGGGGGCTCCTGGCTACCCGACCGATGTCGGCCCGATGACGACAGCAGACGATGGGGATCGAGGGCTGCTCTGCTTCTCGACGGTGATGAGCAGATCGAAGTTGGCATGCGGCACGCTCATCTGGGCCAGCTTGCCTCTTCGGCTGTCAGCATTGTAGTCGAGCACTCCGACCCGTTTCCACGGCGACTCGGAGCTCGGGCGCTGCCAGACGACGAAGTGCGTACTGCCGGCCTCGATCCGCTCGGGCGGCGAGAGGTGAACGACGTCTACCAGCAGCCGTGTGGTCGCGGCGTCGGAGTCGATGTCGGCGGTGATGTGCGCATCGGCGCCGGGCGCGAGCCGCGTGCCATGAATGGTTTGCTCGCTCGGACCGCCACAGCCCGCGAGCGCCATGCTCGCGAGAAGACCGAGCGTGAGCCCTATCCGGCGGCCGGTTCGTCGTCCCATGTCCGTGTGTTTCATATCGCCACCTCGATCGCCTCTCTGCTTCACGGCAGATCCACTGTCCCCCCTCGGGCGTCGCGTCCGGGCTGGCCGGTACCACAGCCTCTCGGCTGCATCGTCGCAATTTGAGCAAGCATCATGCCGAGGTGGGATGTGCGTCGGCGGGAGGCGGCGAAACGAGGACATCCACGACCGCGCAGCGCTCACTCCGGCCTGCCGAGGCGTCGGCGGGCGTCGTGATGTCCTACGACGATCGGGCGGGCGTGCTGGGCATTCACAGGAGCCACATCCCACGCCGGAGCAACGGATCTGAGCTGCAGATGCGCCCGCTGGCTCTTGCGCCAGTCGATCACGAGCTTCGGCGCGACCTTCGTCGGGAGCTGAGGCGCGAGCCTCTTCACGATCTCACGCTCCTTCGTGCCGAACTTCAGGTGTCGCTCTCCGGCGTTGCGTTCACCGAGGCGATTGTGTCACGATTTTTGAACTACTTGAGCTCCTTCGGCGGCTTCAGCCACTCGCCGTCGGCCAGAAGGACGCGCAGGCTCTTGCCGCTGCTCAAGCTCGCCGCGAGGGGGAGGCCGAAGCGGCGCAGGACGCGCCGGATGAGCGGCAACGCGTCGACGAAGACCTGCGCCATCGCCGGCGCCGTCAGGTCGCCGCGGCCAAGCATGATGCACGCGACGTTTGCGCGGACCAACGCGAGGCGTTCGAGCGCGTTTACACGAATATTCTTGTCCTTGGTCAGGACGACCCAGCCGCGGCGGCCGATCTCGACGAGCCACTCAGCGTCGGGCGTGTTCTGCGCGAAGTGATCGTCGTGGGCGTGGACGTCGAGCTTCGCCGCTCGCAGCGCTTCGACGACGAGCCCGCGGCCGAGCGACCGGTCGATGAAGTAGGTGAACGGCTCACGCAGCTTCACGCGTCTCGCACCGGATCGCGTCCTCGATCTTCTCGATCTCGACGCCGTAGTCCTTCGCGAGAAGCCGCACGGACTCGCCGGCCCGGTAGCGCTCGGTGACGATGCGGGCCTCGATCCCGGTGCCGGCGATCACGGGCTGGCCGAAGCCGCACCGCGGGTCGACCACGATCGTCTTAGGCTGGCTGCCGATCGCCGTGCTCCGGACCCAGGGGTAGAGCCGTGCTGCGAGGCCCCCTTCCCAGTCGATGCGCGCGAGGCTCGCGTCGAGGACCTCCCGGAGCACGGCTTGGCCCTCGGCGGAGACGTTCAGCAGCCGGTCGGCGTGCTGGACGAAAAGGTTGGCCCCGTCCGTCCGGAAGCTCGCGTGGACGAGTGGTCGGGCATAGCCGAGCTCGTCGCCGACGAACCGCAGCGCCTTGCGGACGCGCTGCATGGAGATGCCGTGCACCCGCCGCATCGAGGCGAGCACGAAGGCTTCGATGAGGTTCGAGAACGAGAGGGAGAGGGGCGCGCGCTCGGCCGGCTTGAAGAGCGCCTTGCGCGGACCGTCGCCCGAAGCCCAGAGGCGCAGGGTGGACGGCGACAGGCGGACGATCCGCGCGGCGCGCGGGACCGGGTACGCCGGAAGCTCCTCCGGGGCACCGCCGTCGTAGATGTCTCCCTTTGGCGCCATAGAGTTATTCTACCACACCGCTGCGGCGGGCGCGCAGTTCGAACGTGGCGCCGATGGTAGCAGCCGATCGCGCGCCGGGAGCATGGCGGCGCCCCGCGTCGATCTCACGGACGATAAGCGGGAAAGCAGGAGGTCGCGCGTCGCGCGAAGAGCATCGTTCGCGATACAGCGCGTCCGCCATGCCAGCGTTCGATCCAGCGAGTGCCTCGAACTTGATACGCGGTTCTCGAGAGGTATCGCGGTCAGCACCGCAGATAACCCGTCGAGCGTCCATTGTGGTTGCGCCGCGCCGCGGACGACGGCAGCGATGTTCGTGTGCCCTAGCAATAACTGGATAGATGCAGCGTCTTCAAATACCGCCATATCGACCGGCCGGTCGATAGACGAATTGTTCGTCACAACTCCGGGCTCACCCGCTCGCCAAACCGCTCCGCTGCCCGCCCTGCGCGAGGTTATCAATGCCGTTGCACTCGCGATGTTTGCATCGCTGCACCGCTCGACGACGCCGCTCGCCCCAACTACAGGGTATAGCCCCGCATCCGGCACGGCTCAGCGGGGGAGACCGACGGCGGTCTACGCTCGGGGTACGAACCCCGGCGGCGTCCAGCTTCCGCGCCGGATGTTCAGCCGATGCCGATCACCGTCGACCGCTCTCTCGCAGCGATCGAGCCCTCCAGCACGCTCTCGTGACTGTCGGCGGCTCGTGAGCTGCCTTCGCAGCTCAGCGCGCAGCGCCCCCACCACTGCGCCGCTCGTGTGCCGGAGCGGGCGGGCAGGCCGAAGGAGCACCCCAGAACGCCGAAAGCCCGGCGACCCACGGGTCCCGGGCTCTCAACCACCTGTCCCAGCCGTTGTCCCGGCTGTCCCAGCCAGCCTCTCGGGCTGACTGGATTCCGCAATCATCTCGGGTGGGCCATGAAGGACTTGAACCTTCAGCCAATGGATTAAGAGTCCACTGCTCTACCAATTGAGCTAATGGCCCGAGTGAATTGTCAAACCGACTGAACCTGAAACGGCTCCCGGGATCTCGCCGGAACGCTTGAGTCGCCCGTTGAGCCCGGCACGCCCGGCCTGATTCGAACAGGCGACTTTCGGATTCGAAGTCCGACGCTCTATCCAGCTGAGCTACGGGCGCTCCTGCTCACCCCTCGGCGGGGCTCGCGGAACGCTTCTAACCGCACCGGCGGCGATATGTCAAGACGTTGTAGCAACATGGTGCGCAATTCTTAGGCCGCCACCACCGCCGAGCCCGGACGGACGCGCTCGACGGGCGCATCCCGTCGCTCCCTCCGTCGGCAGCACCCCGTCCGCCGGCACCGATCGCGGCCAGCACAGCGCCCTCGGTGGGCGCCTGGCCCGGCACGGCGGCGTTCGGCCCGGCACGGCCGCACCTGGCCCGGCGCGGCTGCGCCTGGCCCGGCGCGGCTGCGAAAGAAGTTCTCCGTCCGCGGCGCCGCAGGGTAGGGTCCTGCCCGTCATGCCGCTGCTCCGCCCGCTTTCTCGGCGCTTCCTCGCCTCCCCAGGCCCCGTAGCCGCCCTCCTGCTCGCCCTCTCGCTCGCTGCGCCGGCCCAGGGCGCTCCCTCGACCCCCACGGGCGCGCAGCCGGCCGCGGCCGAGCAGCAGCCGGGCAAGAGCCCGCAGAACAAGCGCCGCGCCGCGCGGCGGAGCTCGGCCGACGGCGAAGGTGAGGCGCGGGCGGCGCGCAGCACCCGATCCAAGGAGAAGGCCCAGGAACGGGCTAGCAAGAAGCGCGCGGCGAAGCGGGACGACACCTCCCGCGCGGAACGCGACGGCACCGCCGCCGACGCCGACGAGCGGAAGCCGCTGTCGAAGGGCGCTCCGAACCGCGGGCGGCTGACCGGCGCCGTGCGGCTCCGATCGTCGAGGCACCTCAAGGCACGCGAGGGCGCCAGGACGTGGGGGCTGCCCGTGCTCGTGAAGACCCTGCGGCGCGCCGCCTTCCAGGTGGCCAAGAAGCACGGCGACTCGGCGCTGCTCGTCGGCGATCTCTCCGCCAGGACGGGCGGCGCGCTCGACGGGCACAACTCCCACCAGACGGGGCGCGACGCCGACGTCGGGTTCTACGTCGTCAACTCGAAGGGCAAGACCCTCCGCATGGATCGGTTCGTCGCGTTCGACGACGAGGGCAACGCCATCGGCCTCCCCGGCGCGCGGTTCGACGACGCGCGCAACTGGGCGCTCGTCCAGGCGCTGCTCGAGGACCGGCAGGCAGGCGTCAAGTACCTGTTCGTGACCGACGCGCTGCGGGCGCGGCTGCTCGCGCACGCTGCGAAGAAGCGCGTCCCGGCAGACCTCCGGGCCCGGGCCGCGGCCGCGATGATGAGCCCCAGGGACGCCGACCTGCACAACGACCACTTCCACATCCGCGTGATGTGCCCCCCGTCGATGCGCGGCGCCTGCATCGAGGAGTCGCTGGCCCGCCCCGCGTGCGCCACCGATGAAGCGAAGCAGGCGCTCGACTCCGGGGCGCCCGCGGCGACGGATGCGACGGATACGGACATCTACGGCGTGCCTTCCACCGCGGCGCCGACGGTGGCCGACGGAGCGCGCGCCACGGCCGCACCGGCGGCCGCGATCACGCCGCCCGCCGCGGCCTCAGGCGCTCGCCCGACCGCCGCGCCCCGCTGACGTCCGCCCTCGCTCAGGCCGCCGGCGCGGCCCCTTGCGGCGCGGCGCCGTCCGCGAGCTCCACCACGACCGGCGCGTGATCGGACGGGCGCTGGAGCTCCCGCGGGCGCGTGTCGATCGACACATCGGTGCAGCGCGCGGCGAGCGGGCGCGTCACCAGCGCCAGATCGATGCGGAGGCCCTTGTTGCGCCTGAACGCGCCCATCCGGTAATCCCACCAGCTGTACGCCTCCTTGGCGGGGTGGCAGGCGCGGAACGCGTCCACGAGCCCCCACTCCATCAGGCGCCCCAGCGCGGCCCGCTCGTCCGGATGGAAGAGCACCTGCCCCTCCCACTTCTTCGGCTCGGCGACGTCGATCGCCTCGGGCGCGACGTTGAAATCGCCGCAGATCACGATCTCCTGATCCGGACCGTAGCGCGCGTCGAGCTCGCTCCGCAGCCGCTCCAGCCACGCGAGCTTGTAGGCGAAGGCCGGCGTGCCCACCGCCTGGCCGTTGGGCACGTAGACGTTGATGACCCGGATCCCCTCGATCGTCGCCGCCAGCATCCGCCGGGCGACGTCCTGCTCGTCGCCGTCGAGGCCCTTCTTCACGTCGTCGACCGAGAGGCCGAAGCGCGTGGCGATCGCGACCCCGTTGTAGGACTTCTGGCCGAAGATGACCGAGCGATAGCCCACCTCGGAGAGCGCGGCCTCGGGGAAGCTGCCGTCCTCGACCTTCGTCTCCTGCATGCAAACGACGTCGGGCGCGGCGCGGACCAGCCAGCTCGTGAGCTGCTCGAGCCGCGTGCGGATGGAGTTCACGTTCCAGGACGCGATGCGCATAGGTCCTCCGGGCGATAGCGGATGAAGAGCCGGGCGGAAAGCCTGCTCCAGGGGCGCGCGCGCGGTTCACGGCTCCCGGTCACAAGGCCGCCCGCATCACGTCGAAGAGTCCCTCCGGATCGTCGACGTGGAGCCAGTGGCCGGCGCGCGGGAGGACGTGGACCGAGAGCCAGGGCGCGCGCGCCGCGAGCGCCTCGAAGCGGTCGCGCGAGGCCGGCGAGATCGACGCGGATCTGCCGCCGAGGACGACGTGGATGCGCCGCTCCTCCACGCCCGGGCCGCCCGGCGCCGGCGGGTCCTCGAGGACGTGCCACAGATCGCGGGCGAAATAGTCGGTGAGCAGCTCGTTCAAGATGTCGAGGTCGAGCCGGATGCGGAAGCCGTCGCCCTCGCGGCGGACGTTCATCGCCAGCCAGTCCGCGATGCCGCGGCTGAACCCGGCGGCGTGCACCGCCTCGAGGAACGCCTCGCGCGACGGGATCGGCTGCGGGATCGCGCGGAGCATCGCGAGCACGCCGGGGCTCTCCGATCCGCTCTCGCCGGCGGGCCTCGCGCTCGGATCGGCGTCGAGGATGAAGCCGCGCTCGATCCCCGTCGGCCGGCGCTCGAGATAGGCGAGCGCCACCTTGCCGCCGAACGAATGGCCCATCACGCCGCGGATATCGAGGCCGAGGCGGTCGCCCAGCCGGAGCAGATCCTCCGCGGCCGCCGCGATGGTGTGCGGCGCAGACGGGCTCTGCGACATGCCGTGGGCCCGCAGGTCGACAAGGATGAAGCCCCACGGCCGGGCGGCGGCAGGAGGCGCGCCCTCGACGGCTTGCGCCTCGGCGAGGCGTCGGATGAAGGTGCGCCAGTTGGCGCCCGAGCCGAAGATGCCGTGCAGCACGAGCATCCAGCGGGCAGGCGTCGCGGAGGGGGCGGAGACGAGGGCGTGGTGGGGCACGAAGCCGGCGTGTGCGTTCATGGCTCTCCGGACCGCGCGAGCGCGCGGCCTGCGCCTAGCGCTAGCATGGACCCATGGCCAAGAAGCCCCCCATCGCGCCGCCGAGCGCGGGCGCCACCGAAGACGAGGGCATCCAGCCGGCGAAGAAGCCCGAGCAGTTTCACGGCTCGGCGCTCGCCGGGGCCAGCTTCGACGACGTCGACCTTCGCAGCGCGCGCCTGCACGACGTCTCGCTCGCGGAGGCCGAGCTCGACGACGTCTCTCTCGCCCGCGCGCGCCTGCACAACGTCTCCCTCGCGGACGCCGAGCTCGACGACGTCGACCTTCGCGACGCGCGCCTGCACAACGCGACCCTCGCCGGCGCCTCGCTCGACGACATCTCGCTCGCCGGCGCGCGCATCGACAACGCCGACGCCGCCGAGACCCGCTGGTCCGACGCGAGCCTGCGCCGCGCTCGCTTCGAGGGGTCGGACCTCCGCGACGTCGAGATCGTCGGCTGCGCGATCGAGGGGCTCACCATCGACGGCGTGCGGATCGATCGCCTGCTCGAGGAGGCGAAGGATCGATCACGCGCGAGCCAGGCCCCGAAGGCCACCGAGAAGGAAGCGCCGCCGAAGAAGCCGAAAAAGGAGCGAAAACCGTAGCATCCCACCCGCGGAGCGAGCGGGCAGCGCCCCGCGCGGCCGCGGGCGGTTACGCCTCGATGAGCCCGGTGCGGACCGCGATACGGGTCAGCTCGACCGCGCTCTTGCACCCGAGCTTCGCGTAGATACGCACGCGGTGGGTCTCCACCGTCTTCGGGCTGATCGTCAGCCGCGCGGCCGTCTCGCGCGTCGACACGCCGGCAGCGAGCAGCCGCAGGACCTGGCGCTCGCGCGGCGTCAGCGCGTCGAGGCCGCCGGAGCCCTCGCTCGCCGGCTTGCGCATCGCGCGCACCACGGCCCCCGCGATGCTCGAGGACAGCGGCGCTCCACCGGTCGCGATCCGGCGGATGCCCTCGATGACCTCCTCGAGCTTCGAGGTCTTCACGAGATACCCCTGCGCCCCCGCGCGGAGCGCCTCGGCGACGCGGAACTCGTCGTCATACCCGCTCAACACGAGGAGCTTCGCCTGAGGCAGCTGCGCTCTCAGCGCCCCGAGGAGCTCGATGCCGTCCCGGTCGGGGATGTTGAGATCGACGAGCACGACGTCCGGCTTGCAGCTCGCCGTCTCGCGCAGGGCATCGGCCGCCGTCCCAGCCTGGCCCACGACGACCATGTCGGGCTCGTCCGAGAGCGCTCGAGCGAAGCCTTCGCGAACGACGGGGTGATCGTCGATCAGATAGATGTGCAGCTTGCTAGCAGGGGTTTCCGCCATGATGACCACAGGGGGATTGGAGTGTCCTTCAGACCACAATTCGATACCCGTGAGCAGTTCAAGTCAAGCTGCTCGGGTCGTCCTGGGAGGAACCTTACAGGGGTATCAGGTGCTCAACGATCTGCAAGGAGCGGCGCGGCGGCAAGCCCAATTGGTGAGGAAAACTCCGTCCTGAGCGAGTTTCGGAGCTCGACGGAGATCCGCGCGACGTGGAATGCGCAACGGAGGACGTGACGGGAGGTGCAACGATGCGCCCAGAGCGGCCTGCGCATGCGGTCGCGGCGACCCTCTGGTATCCTTCGCGCGCCTCATGCGCCGGAATGGCCAGCGATCCAGGGGAATACGATGAGCTCGCCGGTCCCCGCTCCCGGCCCGGCCGCCACCTCCTCGCCGCGCGCGGCCGCGGAGATCTTCGTCGTCGATGACGACCCCGCGCTCGTCGAGTCGCTGCTCGACCTGCTCTCCGACGAGGGCTACCGCGTTCAGGGCTTCACGCGACCGCTGGAGGCGCTCGATCGCCTCGCCCGCGGCGCGCGGCCGCGGGCGGTCCTGCTCGACTACATCATGCCCGAGATGACCGGCGACGAGTTCCTCGCCGCGCTCGCCGCCGCGGGCGTCGAGGTGCCCGTCCTCCTGCTCTCCGGCGTGAACGAGCCCAGCATCCGCGGCGCCGTGGCCTGTGTGCTGGCGAAGCCCTTCGACGTCGACCGGCTCCTGCTCGTGCTCGATCGCCTGACCGGCGCCGTGCAACGCTAGCGCACCGACGCCACGGCCCTCCGATCCCGGCTCGCACAGGCGCGGCGGCACGCTCCTCGCGTCCCCTGGCCCCCAGGAGAAGCCGAGGATGTCGTCGCTGCTCGTAGAAGACAGCGCCACCGGGCCAGCCGTCCTCGCGCGAGGCGGATCGGGCAACCCCGCCATCGCGAACGCGCCGGCAGCCGCGATCAAGCTGCCGGCCGAGCTGCACCACCGCTTCCGCTTCATCGCGATCGACGCGGGCCTCCTCGGGGAGGCGGTCGACGGCGCCGCGGCCCTGCTCGACGCGCTGCTCGCGATGGGGGTGCGCGTGGCGCTCTTCACCGACGAGGCCATGCCCCACCTCGCGCGGCGGCTCGCTCGCGGCGTGCGCGCCGAGAACCGCAGGCGGCTCTTCCTCGGCGCGCTCGAGGGCGCGGAGCTCCACGGCTTCGATCGCCGCGGCGCTGCGGTCGCGCTCGTCGCCCGCGCGGAGCCGGACGGGCGCTCCGCCGTCGCCGCGCTGCTCGCTCAGGTGATCGCGCCGCTCCGCGTCGAGCCGCACGATCGGCTCGCGATCTCGCCGGAACCACGCGAATCACGCGAATCACGCGACGGCGCGCCGGCCGGAGGGGCGCGCGGCCTCCGCGGCGCGCCGGAGCTCGCGGGCGCCGTTCACGCAACAGCCAGCGCGCAGCGGCTCCACGAGATCCTCGCGCTCCAGCGGGAGCTCGATGGCGAGCTCGGCTCGCTCGCGGCGCCCCGGGACGCCGCGTGGATCATCGAGGAGCCAGGGTTCGACATCGCGCGCGAGCACGAGATCGAGTCGCTGCTCGCGATCGCCAACGGCTATCTCGGCTCGCGCGCGTCGCTGCCGGAGGGGTCGAGCGTGTCGCGGCCGGCGACGTTCATCGCGGGCGCGTTCGAGCCCTCGGCCGACGTGAGCCGCGTGCCGGAGCTCGTGATCGCCCCCGACTGGGGCCGGCTGAGCGTCGCCATCGAGGGCGAGTCGTTCTCCGCGGAGAAGAGCGGCGTGCTGCACCACCACCGCACCCTCGACATGCGGCGCGGCGTGCTGCTGCGCGAGTGCCTGCGGCGCGACGAGGGAGGCCACCTCACGCACCTGCACACGCTCCACGCGGCGTCGCTCGCGAACCGCCACGTCCTCATGGAGGCGCTCAGCATCGCCCCCCTGAACTTCACCGGGACGATCCGGGTCGACGCGATCCTGAGCGGCGACGTGAGAAGCGCGAGCGGCGCGGCGCACTGGGCCGGCTTCGCGGCGGACGCGAGCACGAAGAGCCTGCTCCTCGTCGGGCACACGCACGGCGGGCTCCTGACCGCGATGACCTCGCACCTGCGGGAGTTCCCGGAGCAGGCCGCGGAGGGCCCGCCCCTGCCCGAGGGCCTCGAGGGTGCGCGCTGCGAGCGCACCACAGGCGCGCGATCCATCGCCGAGCGCTGCGACGTCGGCGTCCGCGTCGCCGAGCGGCGCCGCCTCTTCCGGACGACGACGCTGCACACGTCGCGCGACACGCCCACGCCGCGCGAGGCGGGCGAGGCGCTCCAGGACGAGCTGTCGAGCCGCGCCATGGCCGACGTGCTCGGCGAGCACACGCGGGCGTGGGCGGAGCGCTGGCGCCAGGCCGACGTCGAGATCGACGGCGCCCCCAGGATCGAGCGGGCCCTCCGGTTCGCGCTGTACCACCTCATCGGCGCGGCGAACCCGAACGACCCGCGCTGCTCCATCGGCGCGCGCGGGCTCAGCGGGGAGGCGTACCGCGGCCACGTCTTCTGGGACACCGAGACCTTCCTCGTCCCGTTCTACACGCACTGCTACCCCGAGGCCGCCCGCGCGCTGCTCCTCTACAGGCACCGCACCCTCGCCGGCGCGCGCCGCAAGGCGAAGGCGCTCGGCTACGAGGGCGCGCTCTACGCGTGGGAGTCGGCGGACACGGGCGACGAGACGACGCCGGCGCTCGTCGTCACGCCGTTCGGCGAGGTGGTCCGGGTGCTCTCCGGCGAGCAGGAGCACCACATCAGCGCCGACATCGCGTACGCGGTGCACGCGTACGTCCGCGCGACCGGCGATCTCGACTTCCAGCGCGGCGAGGGGGCCGAGATCCTGATCGAGACGGCGCGCTTCTGGGCGAGCCGCGCCGAGCTCGGGCCGGATGGCCACGCCCACATCCGGCGGGTGATCGGGCCGGACGAGTACCACGAGACCGTGGACGACAACGCGTTCACGAACTGGATGGCGCGGCACAACCTCCGCGTCGCCGCCGCGCTCGTCCGGCGCAACCTCGCGCGAGCGGACGTGCTCGCGCGGCTCGACCTCCGGCCCGACGAGCCCGACCACTGGCGCGACGTCGCCGGCCGCCTGCTCCTCGGGATCGACCCGCAGACCGGCCTGATCGAGCAGTTCGCGGGCTACTTCGGCCTCGCGCCGTTCTCCATCGCCGACTACGCCGTGCGCAGCGCGCCGGTCGACGTCCTGCTCGGGCGCGAGCGGACGCAGGCCTGCCAGGTCGTGAAGCAAGCGGACGTCGTGCAGCTCATCGCGCTGCTCTGGAGCGCGGTGCCCGCGAGCGCCCGGCGTGACAACTTCCTCTACTACGAGCCGCGCACCGCCCACGGCAGCTCGCTGAGCCCCAGCGCCCACGCGCTCGTCGCCGCCCGGCTCGATCTCCACGCCCACGCCGAGCGCTACTTCGAGCAGACCGCCGACATCGACCTCGGCAACACGATGGGCAACTCCGCGGGGGGCGTGCACATCGCCGCCATGGGCGGCCTCTGGCAAGCCGTCGCGTTCGGCGTGGCCGGCGTCACGCGCGTGCCGCGGAGCGCGCTCTCGGAGGCGCTCCCCCACGCGCCGCCGTGCCCCGACGAGGACGAGGCGATCGGGATCGAGCCGCATTTCCTGCCGGGCTGGCGCCACCTCAAGATCCCGATCGCCTGGCGAGGCCGCGCGCTCGAGATCCACGTGGAGGACGGGGCGGTCGAGGTCGCGCTCGAGGGGAGCGCGCCGCTGCCGATCTGCCTGCTCGACGCGGGCGAGCCCGCCTGCGCCGTGCTGGCGGAGCCGGGACGCCGCTACGCGACGCGGCGGCTGGGCGGCCGCGTCATGCCATGGGAGGAGGTCACGACATGCTGAGCGCTGCGCGCGATGGAATCCTCGGCGGACGTGGAGCGCAGTCCGAGCTGGTCTCCCCGGCCGAGCCGTCCTTCGGAGCACACGGGAGGGCGCGCGATGCGTGCGACGAGCCCGCGCCGGAGAGCGGTGCGCGGAGCAGGAGCGTGCTCGTCGCGCTCCACGGCCGCCGCGCCCACCTCGGCGCCCTCGAGCTCGGGCGGCTCATCGCGGGCGCGTTCCGCGCGCCGCTGCACGGGCTCTTCGTCGGAGCAGGCCCGATCGAAGCGAGCGAGGTGCCCGCCCTCCTCGGGGTCGCCCCGGAGGCGCTGCGGGGCGTGGTGCTGCACGTCGAGGCGAGCGAGGATCCCCCGGGCGCGATCGCGTCGGCGACGAAGAGCCGCGGCGCTGCAGTCCTCGTCGTGGCGTCCGAGCCGGACGAGCTCATGGACGAGCGCCTGGGCGTCGGCCGGCTCGCCGCGGGCGCGCTGGAGGCTGGCACGAGCGGCGTCGCCGTCGTCATCGTCCCGGCGAACCGACCGCCGACGCGGCTACGGCGCATCCTGCTCCCGCTCGACGGGACGCCGAGCACGGCCGCCGCGATCACCCCCGCCGGAGAGCTCGCCCGCAGGCTCGGCGCGGAGCTCGACATCGTGATGGTCGGCTGCGCCTCGCCGCGGAAGAAGGCCGCGGACGACGGGCCGCCCGTCTCGACGCCGGCGTCCTCCGAGCCGGGCGCGATGGTAGCGCCCCTGTACGTCGACCAGCCTCAGCACGAGTGGCCGGCGTTCACCGAGGAGTTCCTGGCCCGGTTCCTGAGCGCGATCGGCCATTGCCCCCACGACGTCGCCACGCGGTTCTTCCTCGGCAAGGGCGAGCCGGCGGCGGAGATCCTGCGGTTCGCCGAGCAGCTGGCGAGCGATCTCGTGGTGCTGGTCTGGCACGGGCACCTCGAGGATCACCACGGCAGCGTCTTCCGCGACGTGCTGAGCGGCGCCCCGTGCCCGGTGATGGTCCTACGCCGATAGAGCGCGCTCACCGGCGCAAATCCGCGCGAATCGGCGTGAATCGGCGCAAATCCGCGCGCAGGCGAGCGTGTCGGCGAGCGGGCTCCACGCCAACGACCGGCGAAAGGCGCTATGGTGCGCCGCCATGGTCTCCCGGAAGCTGCCCCCCAGCGAGTGCCGCAAGATCGTAGAGCCTCAGAGCTTCCGCTTCTCCACGACGGACGAGGTCGCGCCGCTGTCGGCGGGAATCGGCTCGCAGGAGCGCGCCCTCGCCGCGCTCGCCTTCGGCCTCGACATCCGCCAGCCCCGCTTCCACGTCGTCGTCGTCGGCGCGCCCGGCACGGGCCGGACGTTCTGCGCTCGCGCCGTCGCGAAGCGCATCGCGGCGAGCCGCCCCACGCCCGACGATATCCTCCTCCTGCCGAACCCGCACCGCCCGAGCGAGCCGACGGTCCTGTCGCTGCCGCCCGGCGAGGGGCGCCCCTTCGTCGAGGCGATGGAGGAGCTCCACGAGAAGCTCGTCGACGCCCTGCGCGGCGCGACCGAGGGCGAGCGCTTCAAGCAGGCGCGCGGCAAGATCCAGCGCCGCGTGAACGCGGAGGAGCGGCGGCTCGAGGAGCAGCTCAAGTCCGCGGCGCGCGAGCTCGGCCTCGACCTCGTGCGCGGCGAGGACGAGGTGCAGATCACCTCGATCGAGGACGCCGCCAACGCGCCGGACGGCGAGGCCCTGCTCGCCATCGCCGGATCCATCGAGGAGTTCGAGATGCGGCTCGCCACCGTGCAGGACGAGGCCGACGTCGAGCTGCGCGGCGTCGTGAAGCAGCTGCTCAGCGACGGGGTGAAGGGGTGCTTCCAGCCGGTGCGCGCGCGCTTCGAGGGGCGCGACGACATCAGCGCCTTCCTCGCGGACGTCGAGACGGTCGTGTCGAAGGAGTTCCGCCTGCTCGTCGACGAGGCGCGCGGCGAGGAGGGCGGCGCGACGCTCCCGCGCGGCGTGGTCGTCCCGACGCTCCTCACGGAGCACACGCCCGACTCCGGCGCCCCGGTCGTCGAGGTCCCCTACCCCACGCTGACCGCCCTGTTCGGCCGCACCCACGCGCCGCCCGACTCCGGCTTCCCGCCGGAGCCCGGCTTCGCGGTCGCGGGCGCCCTCCACGAGGCGGCCGGCGGCTTCCTGATCCTGCCCGCGGGCGCGCTCCTCAAGAACGAGGCGCTCTACGAGCAGCTCAAGGCCTGCCTCCTCGCGGGCAAGTTCATCGTGCCCGAGCACAACCCGTCGTACTTCCGCGGCACCGCGGAGGAGCTGCTCTTCCCGCCGATCTCGATCGACGTGAAGGTCGTCCTCGTCACGAACCCGCAGCTCTACCAGGACCTGCACGACGCCGATCCGGAGTTCTCGCAGCTCTTCAAGGTGCAGGCGCGCTTCGAGACGACGATCTCGCTCGATCAGGCGCTCCTCACGTACCCCGCGTTCCTCGCCGGCTTCGCGCACGATCGCGGCCTCCCGCCGATCACGGCCGACGGCGTGACCGCGCTCCTCTTCCACGGCGGCCGCCTCGCGGAGAGCCAGACCAAGGTGAGCGCCCAGGTCGGGCTCATCGCCGAGGTCGCGACCGAGGCCGGCTACCGGGCTCAGCGCCGCGGCCGCAAGGTGGTCGACGGCCCCGAGGTCAACGAGGCGCTCGAGGCGGCGCGGCGCCGCGGGAGCCATTTCCGCGACCACGTGCACGAGCTGCTCTCGGACGGGACGATCCGCATCGACGTGACCGGCCGGCGCGCCGGGCAGGTCAACGCGATCTCGGTCCTGTCCGACGGCCCGCAGACGTTCGGCCGCCCGTGCCGGGTGACGGCGGTCGTCTACCCGGGCCTCGAGGGCCCGGTGAACATCGCGCGCGAGGTCGAGATGTCCGGCCCGCTCCACAGCAAGGGCGTGCTGGTCCTCACGGGCTTCCTCGCGGCCCGGTTCGCCCAGCACCGCCCGCTCTCGTTCGGCGCCTCGCTCGTCTTCGAGCAGACGTACGAGCCCATCGAGGGCGACAGCGCCTCGTCGAGCGAGCTGTACGCGCTCCTGTCAGCGCTCTCCGGCGTCCCGATCCGGCAGGAGCTCGCCGCGACGGGCAGCATCGATCAGCAGGGGAGCATCCAGCCCGTGGGCGGCATCAACGAGAAGATCGAGGCCTTCTTCGATCTGTGCGCCGCCAAGGGCCTGACGGGCGAGCAGGGCGTGCTGATCCCGAGCGCGAACCGCGACGCGCTCATGCTGCGGGGCGACGTCGTGACGGCGATCGAGGCCGGCCGCTTCCACGTGTTCGAGGTGAGCTCCGTCGAGGAGGGCATCGAGATCATCACCGGCGTACCTGCGGGCGTCGCCGACGCGGACGGGAGGTACCCGGAGGGGACCGTGTTCCATGCGGCGGAGCAGCGGCTCGAGCGCTTCCACCAGGCGATCGCCGACATGCTGAGGAGCGGGACGAGCGTGGATCCTCGGCGCGTGCTCAGGGAGCGCTGAAGAGGACCGATGGCACCGAAGCGCACGGCCGACCCCGCGCCGCTCCGCGCCGGAGCCCGCCGATGATGCGGCGGCCGATCTTGCTCGCGGCGGCCGGCGCCGCGGCGCCTCTGCTGGCGTGGGGCGCGCTCGCCCGGTGGCGTGGCGGGTCGCTCTCGCTCGGCGCCGCCTGCGCGGCCGCCGCCGTGATCGCGCTGCTGGTCCTCCTCGGCGGCGACGTCCGGCGGCTGATCGCCGCGAGGCCCGGTCGATCCTCGCGCGAGGCGCCCGCGCCTCGGCTCCCGCGTCCGGGGCAGCCGGCCGCGCGCCGCGCGGACCGCGCCTCGACGCCGCCGACCGAGCTCGACGATCCGCGGATCATCTACGCCTTTGCGGCCCAGGCCGTCGGTCAGTCGCTCGCCTGGGAGGGGAGCTACAAGGCGGCGGCCGCCTCGCTGCGCGACGTGCCTCGCGACTGGATACCTCCGCAGGTCCGGGTGCTCGTCATCAGCAACCTCGCCCAATGGCAGCTCTGCGCTGGCGACATCGAGTCCGCCCGGCGGCTCCTCCCGGACCTCGACGAGCAGCGCGCGCCAGCGTCGGCGCGGCCGCTCGTGCGGGGAGCGCGCGCCGCGGTGCTCGTGCGCACGGGCGACGTCGAGGGCGCGCTCTCCCTGGTCGGCCTCCGCGATGGCGAGCGGGAAGAGCCCACCGAGGTGCGCCAGCGCTACCGCATCACCCGCGCGCACGCGCTCACCGCGCTCGGCGAGCCCGCCGCCGCGCGCGCGGAGCTCCGCCGGGTGATCGATGACGTCGGCGTCGACGAGCTCTGCCGCTGGATTCCCGCGGGCGGGCCCGCTCGAGCCACGATGATCGAGCTCATCGACGAGGGCTGACGGATCCGCGCGTTACCGACCTTCCGCGCCGCCCGTGCCTGGCCTCGCCAAGGCGCCCGGGTGGTGATGAGCTCCGCTCCTCGCCGCGCGCTCACGCCCTCCTCGACGCCGGCGCGCCGCCGCGAGGCCGCGACTCGCCAAGCGCGGATCTCGAGTCGCTCGAGTCAGGCGCAACTCGGATCGTCACGCCGCTTGTCAAGCGTCATTTCCCTGGTTTGTAACGCGGGAAGCCCCCCTCTGCTGGCTCCGGGCGCTCGAAGCCCACAGCGCGCATTGTGTGCGCTTCCCCAGGGATTCCGGATGGCGGTGGGGGACGCAACGTTGCGAGCGCCTGGCGGCTGGTAGAAATAGGATGCTGTACGCAAAGTGCATCGGGCCAGGTAGCCTTTTCGCGTCGACCGGGGGAGAACGCATGCCAACCTGTATGGGTGGCCAATGAGGGTGGAGGCGCCACGGGGGGTGATCGGCGGGTGCTGCACCGGTTCAACCAGCCCCACGCGCCCCGTCATGGCGACTGCCCTCGCTCACAGGAGCCCGCCCCGGAGGCTCTCGTGAACCGCCCGTCGGACACGCCGTCCCACCGCATCCTGATCGTGGACGACAGCCCCACGTACCTGAACCAGGTCGCGGCGGCGATGCGCGACGAAGGCTACTTGCCGGTGGTCGCCCACTCAGGGGAGGAGGCGCTCGCGCGGCTCACCGTGGCGCGCATCGACGGCATTCTGCTCGACATGGTGATGCCGGGTCTATCGGGCCCGGCCACGTGCCTCCGCATCAAAGCGAACGCCTCGTGGCGGCCGATCCCGCTGCTGATGCTCACGGGCCGCGACGACCACAAGGCGATCCTCGACGCCCTCTCGGCGGGCGCCGACGATTTCGTGACGAAGACGGGCGAGCTCACGGTGCTGAAGGCGCGCCTGCGCGCCCAGCTGCGCAGGAAGCATTACGAGGACGAGAACCGCAGGATGCGCGAGCTCCTCCTGCGCCGGGAGATGGAAGCGGCGGAGGCGCGCGCCGACCGGCGCCTCAAGCAGAGCGAGGAGCGTTTCCGCCTCATCGTGGAGGGCGTCCAGGACTACGCCATCTTCATGCTCGATCCCGCGGGCCGCATCGCCAGCTGGAACCCGGGCGCAGAGCGCATCAACGGCTACCGGGCCGACGAGATCATCGGCTGCCACTGCTCGGTCCTCTTCCCGCCGGAGGACGTCGAGCTCGGCAGGCCCGCCGCAGAGCTCGAGTCCACCGTGGAGACCGGCCGCTCGATCCAGGAGGGCTACCGCGTCCGCAGGGACGGCACCCGCTACTGGGCGAACGAGGTGATCAGCGTGCTCTTCGACGAGGCCGGGCAGCTGCGCGGCTTCGCGAAGGTCACCCGCGACGTGACGGAGCGCCGCCGCGTCCACGAGGCGCAGCGCATCCTCGTCTCCGCCGGGCAGATCCTCGGCGAGTCGCTCGATTTCGAGGAGACGCTGCGGCGCGTGGTCCGCGTCGCGCTCCCCGACTTCGCGTCGATCTGCGTGCTCCTGTTGCAGGACGAGTCCGGCGCGATCGATCGGCAGGTGACCGCCCACGCGGATCCGTCGATGGCGATGGCGACCGAGCTCCTCGGCAGGATCACGGCCGACTCTGCCGGGCGGGGCATCGGCAGGGTCCTGCGCACGGCGCAGCCGGAGCTCATCCCCAAGGTGACCGACTCGTTCGTCCGCGCGATCTCGTTCGATCAGGCGCACTACGAGGCGCTGCGCTCGCTCTCGCTCGCCTCGCACCTCACGGTCCCGCTGACGGCGCGCGGCCGCACGCTGGGCACGCTCTCGTTCGCCTCGACGCACCGGCGCTACGACGCCGTCGATCTCGATCTCGCGCAGGATCTCGCGCGGCGCGCGGCGCTGGCCGTCGACAACGCCCGGCTCTACCGGGAGGCGCAGCTCGCGGTGCGCGCGCGCGACGATTTCCTCACGATCGCCTCGCACGAGCTCCGCACGCCGCTCACGCCCATGCAGCTGCAGGTCGACGGCCTCCTGCGCGCCGGCAAGCGCGGCGGGCTCACCGCCGAGCGCGCCACGCCGCGGCTCGAGATGATCAAGCGCCAGGTCGAGCGGCTCGCCCGGCTCATCACGAACCTGCTCGACATCTCGCGCATCTCCGCGGGCCGCCTGCAGATCGAGCTCGAGGACGTCGATCTCGCGGCCACGGTGAACGAGGCGCTGGAGCGGTTCCGCGAGGAGCTCTGCGCCGCCGGCTGCCCCGTCAACCTGTCGGCCCCCGCCTCGATCGTCGGCCGGTGGGATCGCCTGCGGCTCGATCAGATCGTCACGAACCTCCTCTCGAACGCCGTCAAGTACGGCGCCGGCAAGCCCATCGACGTCGCGCTGGAGGACCTCGCGGACCGCGCCCGTCTGACGGTGCGGGATCGCGGCATCGGCATCGCCCCGGAGCAGCAGGCCCGCATCTTCGAGCGCTTCGAGCGCGCCGTCTCCAGCGAGAACTACAGCGGCTTCGGCATGGGGCTGTGGATCGTGCGGCAGATCGCCGACGCGCTCGGGGCGACGATCCAGGTCGACAGCCGGCCGGGCGAGGGGGCGACCTTCACCGTCGACCTGCCGAAGGAGCCTGGCTGACGTCCTCCACGCCGCGCGCCGCGCGGCTACAGCGCCCGCCGGACCCTGCGGCGCTGCTCGATCATGTGCTGGGTGATCTGCTGCCTGCCCTCGGCGCGCTCCACCAGCGTCCACACGTTGTCGCCGCGCTCCCTGCCCGCGCAGTCGAGGAGCGCGTCGGCCGCCTGCTCGGCCGGGATGAGCCCGTCGTGTCGCCCCGGGAGCTCCACCACGGCGGCGCGCGTGCAGAGCCCGCCCATCGTGGCGAGCATCCCGCGCACGATCTCGCGGAAGATCGCCTCGTCGAACGCGTCGCGCCGGCCGGCGCCGAACAGGACGAGCTTGTCGAACGCCATGCGCGGCTTGCACGGGATCATGACGACCTCGCCGAGCTCGCCGGTGATCAGGCCCTGCCGCCTCAGCTCGGAGATCCGGCCGCCGAGCCGCCAGTCGCAGAGGCCGGCCACGCCGTGGACCGGCCGCGCGTCGCTGAACGGGGCGCACGCGAGCACCTCCGAGTCGAGCTCGTCGAGGCTCTGCAGGTCGGGGGAGATGAACCGTAGCTCCACGTGGATCAGACGCTGATCGCGCCCTTGCGGAAGTCGCTCTTCGCGATCTTCACGTTGACGCAAGCGGGCCTGCCGCACCGGAACGCCTCGTCCAGCGCGGGCCCGAGCTCCTCGACGCGCTCCACGCAGGCCCCGAAGCCGCCGAGCGCCTCGACCACGCGGTCGTACCGGGTGAAATCGAGCGACGTCGCCGGCGCGCGGCCCTCGCCGTAGAGCTCCACCTGGCCCCTTCGGATCTGCGTCCAGGCCGCGTCGTTCCCGATCACGCTCACGACGGGGATGCCCTGGCGCACCATCGCCTCGAACTCGAGCGCGTGGAAGCCGAACGATCCGTCGCCGTACACGAGGACCACGTTCGCCTCCGGCCGCGCGAGCTTGGCCGCCATCGCGTAGCCCGGCCCCACCCCGAGGGTCCCGAGCGGGCCGGGGTCCATCCAGAGCTGCGGCCACTCGAGCTTCAGCACGTTCGCGGCCGTGGCCACGAAGTCCCCTCCGTCGCCGATGACGATGTCGTCCTTGCCGAGGCGCCTGCCGATCTCTGCGCAGACGCGCAGCGGGTTCGGCGGATCGCCGTCGCTCGCGATCTCCGCCAGCATCTTCGCGCGCGATCGCTCCTCGGCCTCGCGCACGGCCGAGAGCCACGCCGCCGCCGTCTTGTCGGGCACCTCCGCGAGCAGCTGCTCCAGGACGACGCCGCTGTCCCCGTCGATCCCGAGGTCGACGCGGCGGTTCCTGCCGAGCTCGCTCCCGTCGAGATCGATCTGGACGACCTTGGCCGCCGGGCTGACGGCGCGGCCGTACTCGAGGCGGAAGTCGAAGGGGGTCCCGAGCACGACGCAGAGGTCGGTCTGCGAGAGCGCGAAGCGGCGCGAGCGGCTCATCAGCCCCGGGTGCGCGTGGGGCAGGGCGCCGCGGGCCATGCCGTTCAGGTAGAAGGGCGCCTTCACCGCGTCGGCGAAGCGGCGCAGCGCGTCGCGCCTCGGCGACCACCGGAGCTGGCTCCCGACGATGAACATGGGCCGCTCGGCGTCCCTCAGCATGGCCGCGGCCCGCGCGACGGCGGCCGGGTCTCCCCCGGGGCGAGGCGGGGCCGTGGGCGCGGTGGCCGGCGCGTCGTCGCCGGCGTAGTTCATCAGGAGGTCGAGCGGCATCTCGAGGAAGACCGGGCCTGGCACGTTCGCCTGGGCGATGCGGAAGGCCGAGTCCACGTACTCCTGGATGCGATCGGTCGAGGGGACGGAGACGCTCCACTTCGAGATGGGGCGCATCAGCTCGACGTGGTTCATGTCCTGCAGCGAGCCCATGTCGGCGAGGGCGCGCGGGCCGGCGCCCCCGATGACGACCATCGGGACGCCTGCGCGCTGGGCGTTGGCGACGGCCGTCACCACGTCCGTGACGCCCGGCCCCGCGGTGACGGCGCACACCCCCGGCCTTCCGGTCACCCGCGCGTACCCGTCGGCGGCGTGTCCGGCGGTCTGCTCGTGTCGCACGTCGACCACCCGGATGCCGTCATCCAGGCACCCGTCGTAGATCGCCTGGATGTGCCCGCCGCACAGGGTGAAGAGGTGCGTCACCCCGTGCCTCGCGAGGGCCTTGGAGACGAGCCTGCCGCCGTGCACCTGCGCCATGGGGCCGGCATATACCATGTGCGACCCAGCGTCCTGCCGGCGAGCGGTCGGTTCGCGGCGCCGCCCCGGCGCGAGCGCGCATCGCCCTGGCCACGTCGCCCGCCCGGCCGCTCGGCGCCCCGAGTCGCCGCCCGAGGGCGCCGCGGGTCGGCGCCCCGAGGACGAGCCACGGGTCACGCGCCGGCGGCCCCATGGCCGTCGCGCTGCGGCGCCGCGTCGAGGTGTCCACTCCTCAACATCACAGGAGCTGGCGGGTCGTGTCCGCCCGAAACCCTCATGTTCCGGGTGGTAGGCAAGTGTTCTTCCTAACCTCCCGACCTCGTCGGATCTCTCTCGGGATCAGGGCACCACCCGCTTGCTGGCGCGCGCGCCGCCTCCCTGACGGGTGATCCACGCTATCGCCCGATCAGCTCGGCTATCCGACCACCGAGAAGGATAACCCCCCTTCGCAGGGTGTTGCTGTAAAAATACAGCTCCGCTACAGCATCGACTCCGACCTTGGATGCGACGTCGTCGCCCCACCGCAGCGGCCGACGCCTTTGCGATCACGTACCCGACGCTGTTCTCTTCTATCCCGGCCACGAGATGATATAGTTGGAACCTTATTGCAGGTGCCAGCTCGACACCGCCACCTCTCTCGACCTCTCCCCGGTGCTCCTGCCCTGCAGCCGCCGGCGTGGGAGACGGCCCGGTCCTCTGCCGACGCGGCGATCAGGCCGCCGGCGGCCACCTCCGCCGACGGCGTTCCCCGTAACCTGCCGGAAACATTTCGAAGGGGGCTCGATAAGCCGCGCCCCCGAGCTTCTGTGAGGAACGTAACCGGTTCATGGCCGTTGCGGCGCTCGGCGAGCACTGGGTGGTTGCCAACAAAGGGCGTGTCGAGCTCACCGAGCCCTCGCAGGGCGCGCGCGACGCGCCCTGTCGCGACGCCTGGCGCGCGGCCGGAGAGGGCAGCTGGCACCGGGGGGCGGCTCCGGCCGATGGCCGCGTTGTCGGGGCTCGCCCGCCGCGTGGCGACGACACACGATCTCCATTACGTGTGCTCGCCAACTCCTTTGCGGCGTGCCGACCTCGACGGGCTGGAGGCGTCGAGCCGCTGCGGCGATCTGGGCAGCATCAGGGGTGAACACGAGCCATCTTGTGCGACGGTCTCGTGGACGCTGCCTTCACAACCTACGTCCCGAGCGGCGTCTACCACGTGTGCGCCGACTTCACCCGTCCGGGCATTCCTGACATCCGATCGCCATGTTGCTTTCACTGGTGTGCGCCGGGACCTTCTCCGTCCATGGCGCATCATTTCATCACCACGCGATCGCTCAGGGCATCATGCGCTCCTGTTGCAGCGCAAGGAGGCCCGAATTCTCAGCGATCTTGCGCGAGGTCCCGCGGGGGCTGTCGTGCGCTGGCACCTCCCCATCTCGCAGCGTTCATTTCAAATATCCTGCGCTCACAGAACGTTACCCAATACACCAAAATCACGCGTGACTGCTTACATGAGCTGGCGAGGTTGTTGTTTTTTATTTCGGGAAGGCTCTGTATCGGTTATGCGGGATAAGAGGACGCGCAATCGCGCTTCGCTGGAGTAGCATCGTCCTATGTCGGAGCCCCCTAGTAGCAGTCAGTTGATCCGGATACCCATGGTGCTGGCGCTCGACTGCAGCCCCCATTTTCTGGCTCGTTGCCGGAGGGTTGCAGCGCGGGCTCGCTTCCTGGTCCGCTCCTGCGATGCGGCCTCGGCGTGGGGGGTGGCCGTCCGCCTCCGCCCGCTGGCGATCGTCTTGCCGAGCCACTTGCACGATCGTGCGCCGAAGACCTTCGAGTTGCTCGCGGAGGACGCGGGCGCGCGCCTCGTCGTCGTGGAGTCCGAGCAGCTGCCCGCGGGCGAGCTGGAGGGGCACATCACCCACGCGATCGGCGAAGCGAGCCGCGCACGCGGCGCCTAGAGCGACGGTCACCCGCTTCGGAGACGGGCCCACCTCGACGTTTTCGGTGCTCAGCGCACCGGAGTGCGCTTGCGCGCCGAAAACGCCGATCTGGGCCCGTCTCCTGTGCGGGAGACCGCCGCTCTGCTCTGCGTGGTGCAGCGGTGGGCGGAAACCGCTGTAGAGCGGGGTGCGCTGTGGGCTCTGCCGCCGGGCAGGCGCGATCGGTCGCCAGGCAGGCGGCCCGCCGGGCGCCTCGGCCGCGTGCCTCAGTCGACGCGGACACCGGCGGTGAAGTGGAAGCCCCATGTGTGGTCGAGCGGCGGGCCGAGCTCCTCGTCGAAGGGCAGCAGCAGGCCCGTCCGGAGGAACGCGAGGTTGCGCTCGATCGCGAGGAAAGGCTCGATGGCCAGGACGTAGAGATTGCGGGCGACGGCGTGCCGGATGCTCACGTTGTCGAACGTGGGCAGCGCCATCCCTTGCACGCGCACGCCGCCGCCGATGCCGTGGCCGATCTGGAGCTCGACGGCGTGCTGGATCGCGACCTCGTACTCCTTGTTGCGGCCGAGGGGGATGTAGAGCACCGGCTCGAGCTGGAAGCGCCCGATCATCAGCGAGCCGACGTGGGCCTCGGCGCCGAGGCGCGCGTGGATGGGGAGGATGCTCGGGAAGTACTCGTGGAGATCCCAGTACGCCCGGCTGGCGCTGACGGGCTCGTAGCTGGCGTGGTCGTGGGTCTTGCCCGAGAGCGTCGCCAGCCCGACGTCGCCGCCTACCGTGAGCCAGAACGTCCGGCCGACGCGGGCGACGTGATGGGCGCCGAGCGTCACGTTGCCGAGCACGGCGTCGGTGCGCTCGGCCATCGCGAGCCCGAAAGGGAGTCGGACATCGAGGAACGTGTGCGGGGCGAACGGCATGCGGGCGAAGAGGGCGACCGAAAGCCCGGAGACCTCGCCGTCGCCGCCGGTGAACGAGGAGGTCTCCAGGCCGATCGCGCCACGCCGGCTCAGCGGGACGATCCCCTCGTCGATCGCTCTCGCTCTGCCGCCTCCGGACGCGCGCGCGGGCGGCGGCCCCAGCTCGGCGTCCGAGAGGGACACGGCCCAGGACGCCGGCGTGCTGCCCTTGCGGCCCGCCTCCGGCCCGCCCGGCTTCCGGTCCGGCGGCGCCGAGTCCGAGGGCGGCCCGGCAGCTCCCGGCGCGGTTTGCGCCTCTGCCGGCGCGAGCGGCGAGGCGTCTGGCTCAGGTGTGCCCGCTCCGGGCGCGCCGGGTTCCGGGGGCTGCGGTGGCCCACCGGGCAACGGCGTCGCGCGCGGCTGCGGTGCGCCTGAGGCAGGCGGCTGCGGTGTGCCCGGCGCCGGCGTCGCAGGCGGCTGCGGTGTGCCCGGCGCCGGCGTCGCGGACGGCTGCGGTGCGCCCGGCGCCGGCGTCGCGGGCGGCAGCGGCGTCGCTGGTCGCTGCGGTGTGCCCGGCGCCAGAGGCGTTCCCGCCGACGCGGAGGGCGCAGCGCTAGGTGCCGGGCGAGGCGTCGCGGGCTGCGCAGCAGACGACGCGACCACGAGGGTCGCCGCCAGCCAGGAAAGCGAGGACAAGACCAGGATTCGACGTGGCATCGTGTCTCCTTGGAGCGCGCATCCTATCGTCTCGGCAGGCAGACGCGCTCTGCTCGGGCGAGCGCTGGATGCATCTCCGGCAGCCAGCGCCGTCCCGCAGCCGCCCGTGCCCACAGCGCCCGTGCCATCCCGCAGCGGGACGGGCATGGGGCGACCCGGAGGCAGAGGCGAGCGCCGCGCGGCACCCCGCTGCGGAGCAGCGGCGCGAGGCGGGGCCCTCCCGCGCGCCGCTACAGCAGCGCGGCGAGGGCCGCCGCGAGCCGCTCATAGTGCGGCCTGTCGTTGTAGATCTGGGCCGAGATCCGGAGGTGCCGCCGGGGCGACGCGGGCCAGGCGAACACCGGCACCTCGATCCCCCACCGCTCGAGCAGCGCGTCCTGGAGCGGATCGAGGCGCAGCCGGGACGACGGCGCGTCAGGGAGCGGCACCGTCGCGAGCGCGCCGATCATCGCGTCGGGGCTCGGCGGCATGCAGCCGAGCGCCTCGCACAGGAGGTCGCGCGCGGCGAGCGCCGTCGCCCGGTTGTGCGCCTGGAGCGCGGGCCAGCCGCCGGGCACGAGCGCGGCCATGGCGCGGAGCGCGTCCGCGACGCAGAGCGCCGCGCTGGGGTCGGCCGTGCCGGTCCAGTCGAACTCGAGCAGGAAGCGCGACCTGTCGGTGCGCGGCGAGTTGGCGCCGTGGCTGATGGAGAGAGGGCGGACCGCGCCCTGCCTGTCCCGCCGCACGTGGAGGAACGCCGCGCCCTTCGGCGAACAGAGCCATTTGTGGCAGTTGCCTGTGTAATAGGCCGCCCCGAGGGCGCGTAGATCGAGCGGCACCATGCCGGGCGCGTGCGCGCCGTCGACCAGGACGTCGACGCCGCGCTCCGCGAGCGCGGCGATCAGCGAGGCGACCGGGAACACGAGCCCCGTCGGGCTCGTCACGTGGTCGACGAGGACGAGCCGCGTCCGCGGCCCCACGCGCGCGAGCACCGCCTCGACCACCTGCTCGGGCGCCTCGATGGGGAACGGCACCGGCGCGACCACGACACGCGCACCGGCGCGGGCCGCGACCGCCTCGGCCGCGTTGTTGCAGGCGTTGTACCCGTGATCGGTGATGCAGAGCTCGTCGTCGGGCCGCAGCGAGAGCGACCGCAACACCGTGTTGACCCCGACGGTCGCGTTGGGGACGAACACGAGGTCGTCGAGGTCGGCGCCGACGAAGGAGGCGAGCGCGCCTCGGGCCGCGTCGAGCAAGGGCTCCAGCTCGCGAAGGAAGAACCGGACCGGCTCACGCTCGAGCCGATCTCGGTAGCGCTGCTGCGCCTCGAGCACCGCGCGCGGGCAGGCGCCGTACGAGCCGTGGTTCAGGAAGGTGACGGCCGGGTCGAGCGACCAGAGCTCGCGCACGGCGGCGGCGCGCGACTCCGGGAAGGCGTTCGGGTTCATGGCGAGGAGCGGGCCCCGATGCGGCGACGTGCCGGAGGGCCCGGAACAATGTCTCGCGGGCCCCGACCCCTGTCGAGGGGCACGCGAGGTGCAGCTTCCAATCCATGATGGACTGTACCGTCAATGTTGAATCATGGATCAACCATGACCGGATGCGGGCGGCCATGCAGAGCCGGTCAACCCGTCCATGATGGACATCGCGTCCGGCCGTCCCACGACGGACATCGCATCTTCGGTCCCATGATGGACACCGCACCTGCCAGCTCATGATGGACACCGCACCTGTCAGCTCATGACGGCTTGTCATGAACGGGCAGGGAGCAGCGACGGGAAGCCGCCAGCGGCGACGGGCAGGGAGCAGCGGCGGGAAGCCGCCAGCGGCGACGGGCAGGCGCCAGCCGCGCGCCTCGGCGGGTGTACCGGATCAGCGGCCCGACCAGACCGGAGAGGCGCTGTTCATCTCGAGCGCCTCCATGCGCCGCGCCGCGGGCGAGGGCGGGGCCGCTGCGGCCGCGCGCGCGGTCTTCCGCGCGCTCGCGACCGCCGAGGCCGCCTGGACGGCGCGCTCCTTCTCCTTGTCCGACCGGGCGCGCGCCGCCTGCTGCCGGAGCCGATCCTCCGCTGCCGCGAGCTTCGCCTCGGCCGCACCGAAGTTGCCCGCGCTCACCTCCTGGGCCGCGTCGAGCTGCATCATGCCCGCCTCCATCACCGCGGCGATCGTCTGGGTCTTCTCGTTCTGGTGCGCGGCGACGAGGGCCGGATCGCTCGTCACATCGTAGCTGGCGACCACCTCCTGCACGCGCGGGAGGTTGCCGCTCTCGGCGTCGCGGAAGTGGAGCCGCACGCTCGCCAGCGGGTGGGAGCCGGCCGCCGGCGCGGTGACCCGAGCCCGCACGAGCATCTCGCGGTGCTGCCCGCCGAACATCGTGCCGAGCAGCACCCGGAGCGCGTCCCCGGAGCGCTCGGTGCGCTCGTTGGGGACGTCGAGCAGCTCTACGCCGGGCGCCGGGACGATCTCGACGAACGCGCCCGTCGCCGCCGTCGTCTGGAGCAGGGCGAGCTCGCGCTCGAGGACGGAGGACATCTCGCGCGCCTCGGTGAGGTGGTACAGCCGGCCGCTGGAGCCGATGGCGAGCGCGTTGAGCGTGCGCTCGTCGTAGTCGGCCCCCACCCCGATCGACGTGACCTGCACCCCGTGCGCGGCGCCGCGCTGGGCGAGCGCTCCGAGGATGTCGGGAGAGGAAGGCCCGATGTTCGCCTGGCCGTCCGAGATGAGCACCACGCGCCGGACGGCGTGCGTCGACGGCGCGGCGAGCGCGTGCTGCTCCGCGAGCTGGAGCCCAGCGAAGAGGTTGGTGCTGCCGTCAGGGCCGAGCGCGGCGATGGCGCGGGCCACCGCGGGGCGCGTCGACGGGCCGAGCACGGTGGGCGAGACGCGCGCCTGCGCGGTGTCGGCGAACGACGCGACCGAGACGAGGTCGCCGTCGGGGAGCCTGTCGACGAACGCCTGCGCGGCCGCGCGCGCGTTCTCCATCTTGGGGCCTTGCATCGAGCCGGAGGCGTCCACGAGCAGCCCGACCGCCGCCGGCGCGCGCTGCTGTCCGCGGGCCGCGCGCGCCGCCGGGACGTCGATCCACACGCCGAGCTGCGTCTCGCGCCTCCCCGGCAGCACGAAGTCGCTCGCGCCCGCGGCGCCGATCCACACGCCCTGGTTCCCCGAAGGCCGCGGCTCCGGGCGGGACGACGGCGCCTCGGCCGCCGCCGCGGAGGGCTCGGCCAGCTCCGTCGGGGCCACGGCCACGGCGACCCGCTTCGCCTCCTCCCCCTTCGTCGCGTCCTCCCGCGCCGCTGCGCCCGACGCGGCCGCCACCGCCGCGGCGCTCGTGCCCGGAGGCGCCGCCGCGCTGGCCGTGCAGCCCAGAGCCGCCCATCCCATCAGCAATCCAGCGAGCATCGTCCGCATCGAGAAGCTCCTTCCGCCGCAAGCCATGGCGCGGCCCACGGGGGGACCGCGTCCCTCCGCCGCGATCTCCCGGACCCCGCAGCGCGCGGCTTCTACGGACCGGGCCGAAAAAAGATCTCCGGGAGAGCCCGCGCCGGCAGCAGCACCGCCGGCCCTCGCACCGGCGGAACGCCGCCGCTCCGCGCCCGGAGCCCCCTCCGAGCACACATCCATGGGTCGTCCCTGCCTGACTCCAGGGCACATCTCGAGATCTCACGAGATCCGCGACTCCCAACGTCCCTCTGTCGATGGTTCAGGTCTTGCTCATTCACGACCATCGACAGGCGATCGCCGGAGCGCGGCGCCCAGACACGATGCGCCGCACGGAGCGGCGATGCCGGAGGAGGTCGATCCGATGCAACTCGCGCGCAGCAAAACTCCAGCTCTCCTCGCCGCGTTCGCGGCGGTCTTCCTCGCTGTCGGGAGCCTCCTTGCTTTGCCGGGCTACACGCTCACCGGCACGGGCGTCCGCGTGAGGACCATCGGCGTGGTCGACATCGATGTCTATCGGATCAGCCATTACATGGAGCAGCTCCCTGCCACCAAGTCCAAGGAGGCTGTCATCGACATGGACACGGGGAAGAAGTTCGTCTGGACGATGCTCCGCGACGTCGACCGCGCGAGCATCGTCAAGGCGCTGCGGGACGCCTATGCGTTGAACCGATACACGGACACGCCGAAGATCGAGAGGTTCGTGGCGGCGTTCAAGGGAGACCTCAAGGCGGGAGCGGAGGTCACCATCGCGTACGACCCGCGCGCGAAGACGACCACCGTCACGGTCGCCGGCGGCGGGACGGCGACCGTGGCAGGCGTCGATTTCATGAAGGCCACCTGGCGGATCTGGCTGGGCAAGATCGATCAGCCCACGCTGAGCGACGCCCTCATCGCCAGGCTCCGCTGAGGCAGGCGAGGCCCCCGTCAGTCCGACGGCCTGTCGCGCACCACGAGCACCGACCGGTTCGTGTGGTTCACGACCTTCGCCGCCGTCGTGCCGAGCACCTTGTCGATGCCCGAGTAGCCGTGCGACCCGATGACGATGAGATCCGCGTTCTCCTCGTCGGCCGTCCGGCAGATGACCTCCCAGGCGACGCCGACGTGGATCACGACCTTCGCGAGGAGCTCGGGCGGCACGTCGCGCGCGAGCTGCGAGAGCTCCTCGCGGTCGCCCCGCTCCAGGATCTCGGGGACGCGGGTCGGCGACTCGTTCAGCGCTTCCGCGGGCAGGGTGTGGTGCAGCCCGATCCCGCGCACGAGCACGAGCTTGCCGCCGAGCTTCTGCGCGAGGTCGACGCCCTCCGCGAGGACGAGCGACGCCTTGGGGGAGCTGTCCAGTGCAACGAGGATGGTCCGGGGGTGCTTGAGACTCATGGCGTCCGCCTTTCGTGCGGTGACGTACCGCACCTTCTTTAGCCGACCTGGCGCCGGACGCGCAGCGCATCGCTCGGCGGCGGCGCACCGCGCCTTCGCGCCGGCCCGGCCGCCTGCGCCGAGCACGGAGGACGTGCGTCCAGCGTGGATCAGGCCCGGATCGTCACGCCATGGCCTCGGTCGTCCGTGAGGATCTCGAACGCCGCGCGCCGCGCCGTCGTCAGGGTCTCGATCCCCACCTCGCGGCCCAGGCTCTTCCGCCGCAGGGTGACGGTGCAGGCCCCGATCTTCGTGTTCAGGCAATGCTTCACGCCGCCGGGAGGGTTCCTGTAGGCCAGGCCCACGAAATCGCCGGCGGACGCGGAGATCTGCCCCTCGACGCTCAGCCGATCGGTCTCCGTCCGGAAGCGCCAGGTGAAGTAGTCGAACGAGGCGTCGGCGCGGACCGACTGGACGAGCGAGGTGAGCGCGATCTCCTCGCCGCGGTGCCGGAGGACCAGCGGTGTCATGTTCGGCGTCCAGAACGGTCCGACCTTCAGTCGGGCCGTGGCGACCTCGAGGAAGCTGTCCGGGTGGCTGTCGAACCCGGCGACCTGCCCCCAGGCGTACAGGTCCGTGTGCTTCGTCCCCCAGTTGTGGTTCTGGCTGCCCACCCAGCCCGAGACGTCCACCCCGCGCCCGGCGACGCGGAGGAGGCCGCTGTAGACGGCCATCGGCGCGCCGACCAGCGCCTTCGCCTTCGGCAGCGGGGCGCCGTAGAGGGCCGCGGGGAGCAGCAGGAGAGGCTCCCCGCCGCCCTCGTACGCGAGGTCCCAGGTGATGGCGTCCTCCCCCTCGCCCGCCGCGCCGGTGAGCCTGCCGAGGCTCAGGCGGGCGCCGTCGATGGCGACCGACAGGCTGTCGCGGGCGAAGGAGCAACGCCCGGCGAACGGGACCTCGCGCTTGGCGACCACGTGGCGCCCCGACTCGCCATCGAAGTAGACCGCCCAGAGCTCACCCTCCGCGGCCTCGGGCCGCCCGGCCGGGCTGAACAGCGTGTACCGGATCCAGAAGGCGAGCGGGCGCGTCGGGTGGTTCGCCCGCTGGAAGAAGCTCTCGTAGAAGCCGCCCCGCTGCCCCGGCCGGTAACGCGCGTGGTTCGCCCGCTCCCGGATCGTCCTCGCCTTCGCGCGCGCCATCGAGCCCCCGCTCCTCCAGCCTAGTGCCCCCGCTTCGACCCGCCGCTGAGAAGATCGCCGATCACCCGCTCCAGATCGTCGAGCGAGATCGGCTTCGCGATCTTCGGGTTGTCCACCCGCTCCACGAACTCCCGGGCGCTCGGCGTGAAGGCGCCGCCCGACATGAAGGCCATCTTCGGCAAGAGCTGCGGGAACCGCTCGCCGATCTCGTCGTACAGGGCCATCCCGCTCATCTGCGGCATCAGGAGATCGCAGACGATCGCGTCGATCCGGCCGCCGCGGTCCCGCAGGAGGTCGAGCGCCTCGTGGCCGCTCTTCGCCACGAGCACCTCGTGCCGCTCCTCGAACGCCCGCGCGAAGGCGTTGAGCAGCATCGGCTCGTCGTCGACGAACAGGATCGTCCCGCGCGACGACGCGCGCGGCGGCTCCGGCGGCGGCCGCGGCGCGGGCAGATCCGTCGGGTTGAGGCCGGTCAGGCGGATCGTGAAGACGGTGCCGACGCCGGGCGTGCTCGACACCGTCATCGTGCCGTGCTGCTCCTCGACGATGTTGCGCGACACCCAGAGCCCGATGCCCGGGCGCGCGCTCTCTTCCTTCGTCGTGAAGAACGGGTCGAAGATCCGCTCGACGACCTCCGGGGTCATCCCGCGCGCGTTGTCCTCCACCTCGACGTGGTGGACGCCGGCGTCGAAGCGCGTCGTCACGCGCACCATGTTCTCGTCGCGCGGGCGCTTCGGCATCGCCTGCGCCGCGTTGATGAACAGGTTCACGAACACCTGCGAGAGCTTGCCCGGATAGCCGACGAACGGCGGCATCTCGCCGTAGCTGCGCTCGATGCGGCAGAGCTGGCTGAGCTGCGGGCCCGTCATGCGCAGCGCGAGCTCGATCACGTCGACGAGATCGACCCGCTCGGGCTTGCGCTCGCTGCTGCTCGAGAAGAGGTTGAGGTCCGTCACGATGTCCCGCATCCGCTCGACGCCGGCGAGCGCCTCGTGGCACGAGCGATCGATGAGGTCGATGGCGCGCAGCAGGTCCTCGTACGAGCCCGAGGCGACCGGGCGCGCCGCCGAGACGAGCTTGTGCGCCCCGCTCCGGATCTGCTCGAGGTTCGCCATCACCCACGCCATGGGGTTGTTGAGCTCGTGCGCGACGCTCGCCGCGACCTGGCCGATCGAGGAGAGCTTCTCGCTGTGGAGGATCTGCGCGCGGCGCGCGACCTCCTCGGTGACGTCGCGCATGAGCGCGAGCGAGGCGTCCTCGCCGTAGAGCCGCGTGATCCGGACCGTCATCACCTTGGTCAGGCCCGCGCGCGTCCCGCAGCGGATGGTGGCCTCCCGCGGCGCCTCGGCCCGCGACGCCGACAGCACGAGCGTGCGCAGGGCCGGCACGTCCGCCGCGACCGCGAGCGCTGTGATCGGCCGGCCGATCCACGCCTGCCGCGAGTGACCGAAGAGCGCCTCGAACCGCACGTTCAGCCGCGTCAGCATGCCCTCCTGGTCGATCGTCGCGAGGACGTCGGACGAGAGCTCGACGATCTCGCGGTAGCGCTCCTCGGAGGCGAACAGCGAGCGCTGGGCGTACGCCTCGGCGAAGCGGTGCTCGAACTGGAGCAGCAGCGCGTCGACGGCGCGGAGCACGTCGATCGAGGACGAGCCGTCCCCCTCGGCGTCGTCGTGCGTCGTGTCGAGCACGCCCGCGACCGCGGTGCGGAACTCGGACGCGGCGATCAGGGGACCGCTGATCGAGTACCCGGTCGCGTAGCGCTGCTCGACGAGGTGCGTGATGAACTCGTCGAGCAGCGTCTCGCTGCCGTCCTCGAGGATCCTGGTGAACGCGGCGAGCCAGGAGCGCACGTTCTCCGTGACCTCGCCCACGGGCCGATCGGTGTACCGGCCCCGCTCCGGCGGCAGCGCCAGCACGTTCTCGATCCAGTCGTCGATGAGCTCGTCCTTGTGCCGCTTGCAGAGGTCCAGCAGCCGCCGGCGCGCGAGCGCCATCGACGTCTCCGCGTTGGTCGGCGGCCCGTGGATCTGCGAGCGCCGCTCGCCGTCCCCCCCGCCGCGCGCGCCCCGCGAGTCTGGGACCTGCGAGCGCCGCTCGCCGTCCCCTCCGCCGCGCGCGCCCCACGACTCCGGGATCTGCGAGCGCCGCTCGCCGTCCCCTCCGTTGCGCGCGCTCCGCGCCTCCGGAAGCTCACGCTTGGCTTCCTCGTCCGCTGCCATCGCCGTTACCTGCCGCGGAGGACCTCGCAGCCCATGAACGCCCGGAGCGGCTCCGGCACGACCACCGTGCCGTCCGCCTGCTGGTACTGCTCGAGGATCGCGATGACCGTCCGCCCCACCGCGAGCGCCGACCCGTTCATCGTGTGGACCAGGCGCGGCTTCGCCTTCGGCTCGGGCCGGTAGCGGATCTGGGCGCGGCGCGCCTGGAAGTCGCCGAAGTTCGAGCAGCTCGAGATCTCGCGGTACACCCCCTGGCCGGGCAGCCACACCTCGAGATCGTACGTCTTCTGCGAGCCGAAGCCGAGATCGCCGGTGCAGAGCGCCGAGACCCGGTAGTGCAGGCCGAGCCGCTTCAGGACCTCCTCGGCGTGCGCGGTGAGCAGCTCGTGCTGGCGAGCGGAGTCCTCCGGCGCCGAGAACCGCACGAGCTCGACCTTGTCGAACTGGTGCTGCCGGATGAGCCCGCGGACGTCGCGCCCGTGGCTGCCCGCCTCGCTGCGGAAGCACGGCGTGTAGGCGGTGTACGCGATCGGGAGCGACGCGCCGTCCAGGATCTCGTCAGCGTGGAGGTTCGTGACCGGGACCTCGGCCGTCGGGATGAGGTACAGGTCGTACGCCCTCTCCGGGTCGCTCTTCTGCGTCTTGAACAGGTCCTCGGCGAACTTGGGCAGGTTGCCCGTGCCGAACAGCGCCGTGTCCTTGACGAGGAAGGGCGGCAGCACCTCGAGGTAGCCCTGCTCGCGCGTGTGCAGGTCGAGCATGAACGAGATCAGCGCCCGCTCGAGGCGGGCGGCCGCGCCCATCAGGACGGTGAAGCGCGCCCCCGAGAGCTTCGCTGCGCGCTCGAAGTCGAGGAGGCCGAGGGCCGTGCCGATGTCCCAGTGCGACTTCGGCGCGAACGAGAAGGTCGGCTTCTCGCCCCACGTCCGGACGACCACGTTGCCCTCCTCCCCCGCGCCCACGGGCACCGACGGGTCAGGCAGGTTGGGCACCATGGAGAGCAGCTCGGTCATCCGCTTCTCGAGCTCGGAGACGACCTGCTCGGCCTCCTTGATCCGCGTCGACAGCGCCTTCAGCTCGTCGCGCTTCTGCGCGAACTCCGGCGATTTCTTGTCGAGGCGCGCCATCGCGTCGTTCGCCGCGTTGCGCTCCGCCTGCCACCGCTCGAGCTCCTGGATGTTGGAGCGCCTCGCGCTGACCGTGGAGGCGAAGTCGTCTCCGAGGCTGGCGGCGGCGGCGGGCGAGCGAAGAGCGAGCGCCGCGCGCACCTCATCGAGGTGCTCCGCGACGTAGCGAGGATCGAGCATACCCCAGGGTTTAGCCGAAGCCTGCACGCGCGTCAGCAGCCGCGACGCGCCGCTCCGCATTCAAAGATGGGCCCGCTCGTCGCCGCAGGCTGGCGGCCTGGCGGCGAGGAGCGGCGTGGCAGGAGGCGCTAGGCGCTGGCGCCCAGGCTGCGCAGCACGAACTGGAGGATGCCGCCGTGCTGGTAGTAGTCGACCTCGTTCGGCGTATCGATGCGCGCGGTGACGGTGAAGGTCTTCTTCGCCCCGCCTTCCCCGGTCGCGACGACGTTGAGCTTCTTGCCCGGCGTGAGGTTGTCCGAGATGCCGTCGATCTCGAACACCTCGCGCCCGGTGAGCCCGAGGGCGGACGCGTCCTCGCCCGGCGCGAACTCGAGCGGGAGCACGCCCATGCCGACCAGGTTCGACCGGTGGATGCGCTCGAAGCTCTTCGCGATGACCGCGCGCACGCCGAGCAGCTTGGTCCCCTTGGCCGCCCAGTCGCGCGACGACCCGGTGCCGTACTCGGCGCCGGCGATCACGAGCAGCGGCACGCCCTCGTCCTTGTACTGCATGGCCGCGTCGTAGATCGTGGTCTTCTCGCCGTCGGGCAGGTGCACCGTGATCCCGCCTTCCTCGCCGGGGCGCAGGGCGTTCTTGAGGCGGATGTTCGCGAACGTGCCGCGCATCATCACCTCGTGGTTGCCGCGGCGGGCGCCGTACGAGTTGAAGTCGGCGGGCGCGACGCCGTGCTCGACCAGGTACTTCGCGGCGGGGCTGTTCTTGGCGATGTTGCCGGCCGGGGAGATGTGATCGGTCGTCACCGAGTCGCCGAGCAGCGCGAGCACGCGCGCGCCCCGGATGTCGGTGAGCGGCGCCGGATCCTTCGAGAGGCCCTCGAAGAACGGCGGCCTGCGCACGTAGGTCGAGCCCTCGTCCCACACGAACGTCTGGCCGCCCGGGACCGCGAGCTTCTGCCACTCCTCGTCGCCGGCGAAGACGTTCTCGTACTGCACCTGGAACTGCTCGGGCCGCACGGCCGTCCGGATCGCCTCGTTGACCTCGGCCGAGCTCGGCCAGATGTCCTTGAGGTACACCGGCTCGCCGTTGCGATCCGTGCCGACCGGCTCCTTGAAGAGGTCGGCGTCGACGTCGCCGCGCAGCGCGTACGCGACGACGAGCGGCGGAGAGGCGAGAAAGTTCATCCGCACGTGCTGGTTGATGCGGCCCTCGAAGTTGCGGTTGCCCGAGAGGACGCTCGCCACGACGAGGTCGTTGTTGCGGATCGTGTCGCCGATCGCGTCCGGCAGCGGCCCGGAGTTGCCGATGCAGGTCGTGCAGCCGTAGCCGACCAGGTGGAAGCCGAGCGCCTCGAGGTACGGCAGGAGCCCCGCCTGGCGCAGGTAGTCGGTGACGACCTTCGACCCGGGGGCGAGCGACGTCTTCACCCACGGCTTCACCGAGAGCCCGCGCTCGACGGCCTTCTTCGCGAGCAGGCCCGCGCCCAGCATGACCGCCGGGTTCGACGTGTTGGTGCAGGACGTGATCGCCGCGATCACGACCGAGCCGTGGCGCAGCGTGTAGCGCGTGTCGCCCTCGGTGATCTCCGCGGGGCGCATGATCTTCTCGAGCGCGGGCGCGCGCGCGGCAGCATGGCCGGCTCCCTCCTCGAGGAACGCCTTGACCGCGGGCGCGTCGGCCGCGGCGAACTCCTTCTCGAGCATGCCCTGGAGCGAGGCGCGGAAGGCGCGCTTCGCGTCGCGCAGCGGGACGCGGTCCTGCGGCCGCTTCGGGCCGGCGATCGACGGCACCACGTCGCCGAGGTCGAGCGAGAGGGTGTCGCTGAAGACGGGGTCCGGGGTGCTGTCCGTGCGGAACAGCCCCTGCTCCTTGTAGTAGGCCTCGACGAGCGCGACGAGCTGCGCGGGCCGGCCGGTGAAGCGCAGGTACGCGATCGTCTCGTCGTCGACGGGGAAGAAGCCGATCGTGGCGCCGTACTCGGGCGCCATGTTGGCGATCGTGGCGCGGTCCGGGAGCGAGAGCGCGCTCAGGCCGGGGCCGTAGAACTCCACGAATTTCCCGACCACCTTCTTCTGCCGCAGCATCTGCGTCACCGTGAGGACGAGATCGGTCGCGGTCGCGCCCTCGGGCAGGCTGCCGTGGAGCTTGAAGCCCACGACCTCGGGGATGAGCATCGAGAGCGGCTGGCCGAGCATCGCCGCCTCGGCCTCGATGCCTCCGACGCCCCAGCCGACGACGCCGAGCCCGTTGATCATCGTGGTGTGCGAGTCGGTGCCGACGAGCGTATCCGGGTAGACCAGCGTGCCCTGCCGCATGACGGCGCCCGCGAGGTACTCCAGGTTGATCTGGTGGCAGATGCCCTGGTCGGGCGGCACCACGCGGAAGTTCGTGAACGCCTGCGCCCCCCAGCGGAGGAACGCGTAGCGCTCCTCGTTGCGCTCGAACTCGAGCGCCGCGTTCACCTTCACGGCCGTCGAGGACGCAAACCGGTCGACCTGGACCGAGTGGTCGATCACGAGATCGACGGGCTGGAGCGGGTTGATCTTGAGCGAGTCGCCGCCGAGCTTCGCGAGCGCCTCGCGCATGGCGGCGAGGTCGACAACGGCGGGGACGCCGGTGAAGTCCTGGAGCAGCACGCGCGCGGGGTGGAAGGCGATCTCCTGCGAGGGGCGGGCCTTCGGGTCCCAGTTGAGGACGGCCTCCACGTGGTCCTTGCGCACGACGCGCCCGTCCTCGTGGCGGAGGAGGTTCTCCAGGAGGATGCGGAGCGAGAAGGGGAGCTTGTCGATCGACGCGCCGCCTTGCGCCAGCGAGGTGAGCTTGTAATAGGTGTATGTTTCGGCTTGAACCGTCAGCGTGCTCTTGGTGCCAAAGCTGTCGACCATGCGGCCTCCTCCAACGTCCGGAGCGCCCTTGTAGGCGCCCCGAAGCCGCTAATCTAGTGTTATGTGCGCGCGTTTCACCCTCGCCGTTCCGGACTTTGCGACCCTCATCGCGCTGCTCGAGTCGTCCTCTGGCGCAGGCCGAGCGGGTGGCGGTCCGGCTCGGTCGATTGCCGCTGATCCGGAGATAGCGGCAAGGTTTCGGCCCCGTTTCAACATCGCACCTGCGACCGTCCACCCGGTGCTGCGCGCGCGCGACGGCCAGCGCGCGCTGGTGGCGGCGACCTGGGGCTTCGCGGGGCGCTTCGCCAGGGGCGGCGCCGGGCCTTCGCTCCTGGCCAACGCGCGGGCGGAGAGCGCGCGGGCGAAGCCGACGTTCCGCGAGGCGTTCGCGGCGCGCCGCTGTGTGGTGCCGGCGGACGGCTTCTACGAGTGGACCGGGCCCAAGGGCGCGCGGCGGCCCACCTGGTTCCACCCCGCGGAGGGCGGGCTGCTCCGCCTGGCGGGGCTGTACCAGCCGGCGAAGGACGCCGACACGGGAGAGCCCGACCTCCGTTTCACGCTCCTGACCACCGAGGCGAACGCCGACGTCGCGCCGATCCACGACCGGATGCCGGTCCTGCTGGGCCCGGGGGACGTGGACCTCTGGCTCGGCCTCGGTGACGGCGCAGACGCGGATCGGGCCGAGGCGCTGCTCCGGCCGGCGCCTCGCGGCGCCCTCGCGGCGCGCGCCGTCTCGCCGCGGGTCAACTCGGTCGCCCACGACGACCCCGCCCTGCTGCAGGAGCTCGCGGCGGAGACCGACCCGAAGGCCGCTTCTCCGAAGGCCGCTGCCCCGAAGGCCGGCGGCACGCTTCCGCTGTTCGATCTCGATGGCGGCGCGAGGCCCGCCGTCCCCTCCGGCCGGACCTCGCGCCGCTGATCTGCGGCAACGTGCGTTGATGTGCGCTCGTGACGGTCAGCGCGTGGAGGCGCTGCTCGCGCGACCGCCCTTGCGGCCCGTGCGGCTGGTCTTCGCCGGCCGGCTCGCCTTGCGCGCGGGCGCGGCTCGCCCGGTCTTCGTGGGCGCCGTGGCCTCTGTCTTCTTCCGTCCGGTCGCGGCGGTGCGGCGCCCCTTCTGCGCGCCCCGCGCCGGCTCGGCGCGCTGCGTCGACGCGCGCTTCGGCGCGCGCTTCGCGGGTGGACGCTTGGCCGCCGCCTTGCGCGCCTGCGGCTTCGCTGCGCGCGCGCGGCGGCCGGCGGCGGGCATGCTCTTCGCGACGTTCCGAGCGAGGAGCGCCTCGACGTCGCTCTCGCGCACCTGGCCGAAGCGCATCGCCAGGCGGCTGCCGAGCTCCTCGAGGCGCTCGGCGCCCATGGCGCTCTCGACCTGGGGGAAGAGCTGCTTCTCCTCTTCCTCGACGTGGTGCTGCACGAGCTCCTTCAGCACGCCGAGCCTGGCGTGAAAGGTTTCGTCACCCGGCTCGGTGCTGAGCAATTTCTGCAACATGACGTCGACGAGCGCGTGCTCCTCGTACGAGGTCGTGATCAGGGGGGAGGCGCCGAGCGCCTCCCGGCTCTCGGGATAGAAGAGCTCCTCCTCGATGGCCGTGTGGCTCACGAGGGTCGCCACGAGCTCGTCGCGGAGCGCGCTGATCTCGTCGTTGTCAGCCTGCGACATGCGCTCGAAGAGCTCTTCGACTTCCTGGTGATGCTCCTTCAATAGGTCGGTCGCCTTCATGCGGGGACTCCTCTCACGGAATGATGAAGCGCCGTCGAGGCGCTTGGCCTGTGCGGTCTGCGGGGTTTGCGCGAAGCATGCCAGGCGCCTTCCGCGCGCGAAGCGAGCGCACGACGCGCACGCGCGGGCGCGGGCGTACGTCGATCGGCCAACCCGCGCGGGGGCGTCGCGGCGCGCGCGACGCGGGGCGTGCTGCCCCGCAGCGAGGCGTCATGGCGCCGCTGGAGCGTGATCGCGCGCGGCCTGCGCGATGTCGCGGACGCCTTCGCCCGCGCAGGGCGCCGGCGCGCCGCCGGGCGCCGTCAGCGGGCTCTCCCCGGCTCGCAGGCGCGGGCCTACGTCGATCGCGCGCGCCTCAGTTCGCGCCCCATACGTTGAGCACGGCCGCCGTTTCCGCGTCGATCGTGGCCGGCTCCCGTTGCGCCGCGGGCGCGCGCACGGACAGGTCGAACGTCACGGTGCGCCGGAAGAGCGACACGGTGGCGAGGGGCATCACCTCGCGACGGTTGAAGGCGCAGGTCGGGTCCACGTCGAGGTCACAGAGAAAGGGGGGAACGCCGAGTCGACCCGAAAGCACGAGGTTGCCCCAGCGGGTGGAGTAACGATCCCCGAGGGCGGCGATCTGGGGGCCGCGCTCGACGCCCTCGAGGCCGGAGGCGACCGCCGCCAGATCCTTCCCGAGCGGCTTGCGGGCGAACGACAGGCCGAGGGCGGCGATCGCCGTGCGCGCGACGTCGATGATCTCGGTCGGGGCAGCGACGCGCTGGCCGGCGTACAGATCACCGGGAAAGTGGACATAAAGCGGGAGCGTCAGGACGGGCTCCTGGAGGTCCATGCCCTCGCCGTAGAGCGCGGCGTCGGAGCGCCCGCTGGCCAGATCGCCTGTCACGATGAAGAGGGTGTCGTCCCACAGGCCAGCGGCCTTGAGGGTCCCGATGAGGTTGCCGAGGGCGCGGTCCTGGCCGGCGAGGGCGATGGAGAAGAGGTCGCGGATCCGGTCGCGATCCTCGGGGCTGAGCACATCGCGCCGCCGGCTCCTCAGCCTGGCCAGCACCTGGGCGGCGCGGCGCGGCTCGACGGGGCCGGCGTAATCGGCGGGCTTGAGGGCGTTCAGCTCCTTCGGGCTGACCTCCCAGGGCGGATGGCCGCCGCGCGCGTGGACGAACGCGAGGAGGCGGTTGGAAGCGTCCTGACGGACGGTCTCGCTGATCCAGGCGGCGGCGGCGTCGATCGGGGTGGTGGCTGGCTCGCCGCTCGTCGGGGGATGCTCGAGGACCCGGGACCAGCCGGGCCCGAAGCCGAACGCCCGGAAGGTGGTGGGGACGCCGGTGAAGAACCCGGTGCGGATGCTGCTGTCGCTCGCGATGGCGCCGATGGTGGTGACATGGGCGGGGAGGCGGGCCCCGGTGTCGGCGACGGTATGGGCCGGCGGCGGAAGACCGGTGAGCAGCGACGCGGCCACGGCGGACACGACCGTGCTCGGCCCCCGGTGGTGATCGAACGTCGTCGCCGACGTCGCGAGCTCCGAGAGCGTGGCGAGGTGCGGCTCCGGACGACCGCTCCAGGGGGGCAGATCGGGCCGCTCGACCCCGTTCATGGCGACGATCACGACGGCGCGCGCGGCGGGCACGGACGGAGGAGGCTCCTGCGATCCGGCGAGGACGGGGTCGCCGAAGAGGATGCGCCCGCCGCGGGCCGCGGCGGCGGCGCGGAGCTCGAGGGAGATGAGGGACCCGGCAAAGGGCGCGAGCGGCAGCTCGACGTCGGTCCAGGCCGCCTTGTCGCCGCCCTCGACGTGGACGCGATGGATCACGAGCGGCTCCTGGCCGTCGCGGAGGACGCGGATCTCGGCGTCGCCTTCTCCTGAGCCCAGCGCGCCGATGGCGGTGCGGAGGCGGGTCACCCTGGAAGGGCGAAAGGCGCAGCGGACCGCGCCCGGCGCGCGCAGCGCGATGGACCGGTGGGGGACGCCCGACAGGGCGGCGGCGGGCGCCACGACGTCCCGCAGGGTCGGGGGGCCGTACGTGGCCGGGTCCTCGTCGGGGATGCCCACGCGCACCCAGTCGACGTCGGCGAACGACTCCCCCTGGCGGAGCCGGCCGGAGAACTGGAGCGTGAGGGTGTGCAGGCCGGGATCGGCGGGGAGCGTGGTGGTCGGGGTCGAGGCGATGCGGATCTGGTCGCGCTGGAGGCGGAGCGTTCCGAGGAGCTGATCGTCCAGGGAGACGGTGGCGTACTTGGAGGTGAGCCCGACGGCCCGGGCGGACACGAAGATGGGGCTCGCGGACGGCAGGACGAACGTGAGCTTGATCTGCCGCTCCGAGATCCGCGCCCAGGTGGATCCATCGTGCTCGACCGCCTGGATGCCGGTGGGCACGGTCCCTTGCCACGCGAAGCGGCCGATGAGCGCGTTCGCGCCGGTATCGAACAGGAGCCCGCGGTGCTCGAGATCGCAGCTGGGCAGCTCGTCGATGAGGTGTACGACGTCGCGCGCCGGCGGCGGAGGCGCCGCCTGCGGGCTCGCGGACGCCGTGGCCGGGGCGCCGGAAGGCAGATCCCGGGTCGACGACTCGCACCCGGTGCAACCGGAGAGGAGCGCGGCCGCGGCGGAGGCGAGCGTGAGCGCGGAAGCGGAAGCAGAAGCGGAACGGCGGGTTCGGATCACGCGGGCGCGCACGGGGCGTCCTCTACCACGAGCGGGGTCCCCTGCCTGTGGCTGGGCACCCCGGGGCGAGCGCGGGCTCCTCGATTGCCTGGAGGAGCGCTCGCGGCGCGCTCAGCGGCGCCACGGCGGCGCGACGCGGAGCCGGGTGAGGCGGCCGGCCTTGACGACCGCGAACCGCACCCGCTCCTCGTCCCGGAGCTTCGCCCGGATCTCGTAGGCGCCGTCCTTGGGCGCGAGCGGCAGCTTGACGCTGCCGGTGCCGACCTTCCGGCCATCGACGAAGAGCGTGTCGCCCGCGCCGGCGATCACCTCCAGCATGCCCTGCCCCTCGGGCACCTTGTGCTCGGCGGCCAGCGGCAGCGTCTCGGGGAGCACCGGGTTGGCCGTCGTCTCGCCGATCGGCCCGGCGGCAGCCGCGGCCGGCGTGGCGGCGACCGCCGCCGCGACCACGCTCGACGAGCCGGCGGCGGCAGGCACGGCAGCGCCGGCCGGGGCAGCGGTCGCGGGCTCTGCGGCTGCCGGGCCCGGCTGCTCTGGGGGTGGCGGAGCGCCCTGCAGCTCGTGATCGCGCGACAACCGCGCGGCCACCGCGAAGACGAACGCCGCCACCGCGAAGAGGACCCACATCGTCGTGCGGTTGTCGCGGGCGGGCGGCTGCGGCGTCGGCACGTAGGCCGACGGCCGGCGCACGCGGCGCGGCGTGGGCGACTCGTCGACGGCAGGCGCCGGGGCGGGGGCCGCGAGCCGCGCGGCGGGCGGCGCCGCGGGGACCTTGAGCGCCGCGGGCGCCGGCTCCTCGACGACGGGCGGCGGCGGGAGCGAGCCCAGCGTCAGCAGCCGCTCGGGCTTCGGGTACTCCAGCGCGGGCAGCGTGGCCTCCGGCCTGCGGGGCGCGGGCGCCACGCCGGGCACGGCCGGCGTCACGCTCGCCAGCGCAGCGGCCTCCATCTGGGGGCTCCGCGCCGCGCGCACGCTGACCACATCGCCTCGAACCTCGGCGAGATCGCTCGGAACCCGCGCGCTGACCAGCGCGCTTGCGAGCGCGCTCGCCTCCTCCTCGCCCGCGCTCGCGAACGCCGTGTCCTCGTCCTCGCCGTCCACGGACAGCACGGGGATAGACATGGCCGAGCCCGGCCCCGACACCGCCGAGCTCGGCGCCGCCGAGCCGCGCGCCGGCATGGCCGATCTCGGCGCCACCGAGCCGGGCACCACCGTGAGCTGGTCGTCGGTGAGCTCGACCGACGCGCGCGACGACGCTGCGGCGACGTCGCCGGCGAGCTCCGCCGGCAGCGCCACGACCGGGGCGGCTCGCTCCGGGAGGCGCCGCACGCCGCGGAGCGTCTCCTCCTCGTAGGCCACGGCGGGGGCGAGCAGGTCGTCTCCCTCGCGGCCGATCACCCGACGCACGCCGCCGCGCGCCGCGACGTCGTTCAGCACGTCCTCGACGAGGCTCGCGGCGAACTCCCCCGAGGTGATGACCGATCGCGGCGATGTCCCCCGGGCGAGCGCCCTCAGGAGCGAGCGCGCCGGCTCGGGCGTCGCGTCGGCGGTCGCGCCCATCCCCTCTAGGTCGAGGACGACGCGCTCGACCTGCATCAACGGCGGCCCGTGGAACAGCCGCTGGGCGGCCCGGGCCGCCGCGATCGCGGGCAGGAGCTGCTCCGCCAGCGTCCCCTCGAACCCGGGGCGCGGCGGCGCGGCGAGCTCGCTCTCCGGCGCGGGCGCCACGACGAAGCGGCCGGAGCCGACGCCGAGGAGCGCCGCGAGCACCGAGGGGCCGCGGTGGAACGTCCCGTCCTGCGCCGTCCGCGTCGCGCCGGCGGGGCGGCCGTCCTTGAGCAGCACCTCGTACAGGAACGCGGCGTCCCGGACCGACACGAGCGCGTCGGGCCGGTGCGCGCACGAGAGCGACAGCAGCGTCCGCGTCGTCATGCCGTCGAGCCGCCCGCGGACCTCTCCGCCCGTCGCGATGCGCTCCGCGACGCGCCGCCTGCCCCGCAGGACCTCGTGCACCCGCTGCACGAACGCCGCCGCGCTCTCCTCCTTGCGGAGGTAGCCGTCGGCCTGGGCGCCGAGCTCGCGGAGCCGCTGGAGCAGGTCCTCCTTCCAGGAGAGCAGGATGACCGGCACGTCGCGCAGCGCGACGTCGCGCTTGAGCGCACGGCAGAGGGCGAAGCCGTCGAGCCGCGGCATCAGCACGTCGCTCACGACCAGGTCCGGCGTCGTCTGGTACGCGAGGTCGAGCGCCCGCGCGCCGTCGTGCGCCTCGTGCACGTTCGCGCCCGCGGCCCGGAGCACGCCGGCGAGGAACCACGTCACCGCCGGATCGTCGTCCGCCACAACGATGTCGAGGGCGTCGAGCGCCGCGTCGCCCGGCGCAGCGCTCGACGCGAGCGACGCGAGCGACGCGCTGATCGTGCGCGCCGGCGACTTCGCGCGGATCTCGCTGTGCAATCGCGAGCGCTCGCCCTCGGGCGTGCTCGGCGCGATCATCCACGGGGCGAGCGGCAGCGCGCCCTCCGGCCCGTTCGGCGAGAACCGCACGCCGCCCTGCGAGCGGATCGTCACGAGATCGCGGATGCGCGCCACCGCGCCCCAGAGCGCCGCGAGGACCTCGGCGCCGTCGCCGAGATCCACGTGCGCCCCGCGGCTCCTCGGCTCGGCGGCGTCGCAGAGGCCGCGGCGCAGCTCCGCGGCGAGGCGCGCCCCGAGCTCGTCGAGGCTGACGGCCCCGAACGGCCCGCGCACGGCGCGCGAGGCTTCGGCGCGCACGCAGGCCGCCGCTGCTTCCGCGGCGGCGCGCCGGACCGCGTCCGGCGACACGGGCTTCGGCAGCGCGCGCGCGGCGCCGAGCGCCAGGTACGGGGCCGCGTCCTCCGGCCGCGCGAAGCGGCCGACGGCGACGACGGGGACCAGGTCGGTCAGCGGATCGGCGGCCAGCGCCTCCGCGAGCCCGCGCGCGCCCGGCATGTCCGCGTCGAGCAGCACCAGATCCGGAGCGAAGGCCCGCGCGAGATCGATCGCCGTCTCCACGTCGTCGGTCCGCTCCACCTCGAACGACGGCCCGACGTCGGCGCTCGCCGCGTCGAGCGCCTCGGCGAGCGGCGCGGCGCCCACGACGAGGACCGTGATCGGCGCGTCGAGCGAAACGGCCGACGCGGCCTCCGGCGCCTCGGCGGGGGGCGCCTGCTCCACGCCGCGCGTCGAGGACGCGCGGGCTTCCTCTTCATCGTCGAGCGAGAGCGGCTCGGGGGCGAGCGCGCGGCCGTTGCTCACGCCCGCGATCCACGTCGTGGCCTGGCCCTTGGCCGCGGCCGCGCCCGTGGCTTCCGGCCGCGCGCTGGCGCCGCGTGCGTTCGGCGGATCCGCGGCAGCACGCGCGCGGGGCGGCGCCGACGCCTTCTCGAGCGGCTCGGCGGCGCGCGGCGCCGGCTCGCCCATGGCCGACTGCCCCCAGGCCAGGGCGGGCAGCTCCTCGAGCAGCTTCCGCAGGGCCGCCGCGGCCTCGCCGCTGAGCCGCGCGCCGTTCGCGGCGGCGAGCTGCGACTCCCCTTCGGCGAGCCGCTCGGCGACGCGCACGAAGCGCAGGAGGCGCGCCCCCGCGCCGAGCGAGTGCAGGCGCCGCTTCAGCTCCTCGACGAGCCGCGGCGCATCCCCGTCTGCCTCGATCCGCCGGACCATCTCGCGGAGCTCCGCCACGCGGCGACCCAGGTTCGCCACGAACTCGGCGCGCGCTCCGCCCAGCCGCTCGTGCCGAGACTCGCTCGCTGCATTGCTGCGCGGCCCCGCGTGCTCCACTGCCCTCGATCCTACGCCCATTGGCGGTCCCGTATCACAGGAGGATCGGACACCCGAACTTCTCGGCGATCGAGCCCCCGCGCCGGCCGCGCGCCGGCGCCCCGGGTCACCTCACGGCGGTCCCAGCTCGGCGGCGATCTGCTCCCGGACCCATGCGCCGGCGGCGCGCGTGCCGAGCGTGCCGCCCACATCGACCGTGCACATCCCCTTGTCGAGCGCCTGGGAGACCCAGCGCTCGATGCGGCGCTCTTCCTCGGGCCACCCGAGGTGCGCGAGCAGCAGCCCCGCGGTGAGCATCGCCGCGAACGGGTTCGCGATGTCCTTGCCGGCGAGCGGCGGCGCCGACCCGTGCACCGGCTCGAACAGCGCGACCCGCCCCGGATCGGACGCGTGCACGTTCGCGCTCGCCGCCATGCCGAGCCCCCCCTGCAGCGCCGCGCCGAGGTCGGTCACGATGTCGCCGAACAGGTTGTTCGTCACGATCACCTGGAACTGCGCGGGATCCTGGATGACGTACAGGCAGAGGGCGTCCACGTAGACGTGGTTCGACTGGATCTCCGGATACTGGGCGCGCACCTCGTGGAAGACGCGCAGCCAGAGCTCGTGCGCGTGCCGCATCGCGTTCGACTTGTCCGCCATCGTGACCCGCGTCCGGCCGTTCGCCCGCGCGTAGTCGAAGGCCGCGCGGATGATCCGCTCGACGCCCTTCCTCGTATTTACGTCCTCGTTGATCGCGACCTCGTCGGGGGTGCCGCGTTTGAACTGCCCGCCCATCCCGACGTAGATCCCCTCGGTGTTCTCGCGGAACACGACGAAGTCGATGTCCTTCGCCGTGCGGCCTTTGAGCGGCACCAGCCGGTCCGACAGCGCGCGGACGGGCCTCACGTTGGCGTAGAGGTCGTAGCCGAAGCGCATGCCAAAGAGGATGTCGCGCGCGTGCTCCAGGTTGGGCACGCGGGGATCACCCAGGGCGCCGAGGAGCACCGCCGAGCACTCGCGCTGGATGGCGATCTGGATCTGGTTCGGAAAGGTCGTCCCGTCGCGCAGGTACCGATCGGCGCCGAGATCGAGCTCCCAGAGGTCGATCGGCAGCCCTGCTCGCGCCTGATAGAGCTCGAGCAGCAGCTTCGCCTCGTCGATGACGGACGGACCGATGCCGTCACCACCGATGATCGCTATTTTCTTGTTTTTTCTGGATGCCACGAGGTCGCGCTCCCGGTCAGCCGAGCGCGCGTTCGACCGACACGTACTCCAGCCGGTGGGCCGCCGCGACGGGGCCGTAGGTCACGTGGCCGCCGTGGGTATTGATCCCGAGGGCCACGGCCCTGTCGGCCTTGGCCGCGGCGACGATGCCCTGGTTGGCGATCGCCACCGCGTAGCCGATCGTCGTGTTCGTGAGCGCCCAGGTGCTCGTGTGCGAGACCGCGCCTGGCATGTTGGCGACGCAGTAGTGAACGACGCCGTGCACCTCGTAGGTCGGGTTGTCGTGCGTCGTCGGGCGGCATGTCGCGATGCACCCCCCCTGATCCACGGCGACGTCGACGACGACCGTCCCCTTCTCCATGCGTCGGATGAGCTCTTCGGTCACGAGCAGGGGCGCCTTGGCGCCGGGCACGAGCACCGCGCCGACCACGAGATCGGCGCGCTCGCACATCGTCTCGATGTTCTCCGCGTTGGAGTAGAGCGTCTCGATCGCGCCGCCGAACACGTCTTCGAGGTAGCTCATCGTCTCGGCGCGGACATCGAGCACGGTGACCTGCGCCCCCATCCCGACCGCGATGGTCGCTGCGTTCCGGCCGACCACGCCGCCGCCCAGGATCGCCACGCGGCCGCGCCGCGTCCCCGGCACGCCGCCGAGGAGCACGCCCTTGCCGCCCCGCTCCTTCTCCAGGCACGAGGCGCCGACCTGAACCGCCATCCTGCCGGCCACCTCGCTCATGGGCCGCAGGAGCGGCAGCGAGCCGTCCTCGAGCTGGATGGTCTCGTACGCGACGCCGGTCACGCCTCGCTTGGCGAGCTCCCGGGTGAGATCCGGCTCGGCGGCCAGGTGCAAGTAGGTATAGAGGAGGAGACCCGGGCGAAAGTGGCCGTACTCGGCAGGGAGCGGCTCCTTCACCTTCACGACCATGTCGGCGCTCCACGCTTCCGCTGCCGACCTCGCGATGAGCGCGCCCGCGCGTGCATAGGCTTCGTCGGAGAGCCCGCTGCCTTCGCCGGCGCCGGTCTCCACGAGGACCTTGTGCCCGTGCCCGACCAGGGCCCGGACTCCCGCGGGCGTCATGCCGACGCGGTACTCACGTGTCTTGATCTCCTTGGGGACTCCGATAAGCACGATCGCGCTCCTCTCCTCGCCGGACTGCTGAAGCGAGGCGTGTGCGACGATAGCAGAAACCTGTTCTCGCAACGCCGTGTGCCGCCGAGTCGAACGCCGGTTTCCGAGGTGAGAAACCCGGAAGATCCGTTCTAAAGCGACGTTTTCGTCGGCCGGTCACACGCCCGCGGCGGCTTCGAGCGCGGCGCGGACGAGCAGCGTGATCTGTCCCGGTGAGGCGAGATCGAGCGGCCCCATCATGGCCTCTGCGTCGAGCAGCAAGAGCTCCAGGGCCTCGCAGTGCGCCGCCAGCGCGTCCTCCCCGCCATCGCCGAGCCGGACGACCGCGGCCGCGCCGTGCAGGGCGAGCGGCCAGGCTGGCGAGAAGCTCTCCTCGATGGGGAGGCCGACCAGGGCGAGCTCGACGGCGTCGCCGAGCCGGATCACGCCGAGCGGCCTCGGGATCGCCGCCTGCGGCGGAGGCTCGGCGGGGACGACGGCGTCTCCGATGCGGCGGACCGCATGAGAGAGCGTCGCCATACGGCGCGTGCTCGCGGCGATGACGAGGTGAGGCGGCGGCGCGAAGCCCGGCCGGGCCAGGCGGGTCACGAGGGACCGGAGGACCGGAAGGTGCTCCGACGGCGCGAACGGCGTCGTGAGGTCGGCGAGCGAGATGCGGCGGATCTTCCCGGAGGCCGTCAGCTCCATCAGGACCTCGAGGATCAGGAGATCCGGCCCGCTGATCTCGTCGAGCAGCTCGTCGAGGTTGTGCGGCATCTGGAGCAGCGCCGTCAGCTTCTCGGCCACGGCGGTGCGCTCCGCGGGCTCCCCGAGGGGCGCCGGCGGCGACGTCGTCGGGGAGCGGAGGGCGTCGAGCCGGAACGCGGCCGGCTCGGCCGCGCGGAGCGTGGGCGGCGGCGGCATCGAACCGACGCGGTTGCCCTTCACGTCGCTCGCCGGCATCGGCGCGGAGGTGAAGTCGGGCACCGAGCTCATGGCGTTCGCCAGGGGTGCGGCGCTCGCTCGGTCCGCCGCGGCGCTGTCGCCGAAGGTCGCGTCGACGCTGAACGCCTCGTGGTCCGGGAGCGGGGACAGGTCGAGATCGTCGCTCGCGGGCTCGGTCACCAGGAAGGCCTCACCGGCCGGCGCGAGCTCCGCTCGCCGGCGCTGGACCTCGTCGACCTGGCGGAGCGCTTCCATCAGGAGACGCGAGGTCGGCGCCATGATGCGGCGCACGCTCGCCGGTTCGCCGGGCGAGAAGGCGAAGTGTCCGTCCCGCTCTCCGAGCAGCCGATAGAGCGCCTTCTCGCCCTCGAGGCGGCGGTAGACGGCATCGATCACCTCCCCTGCCGAGAGCCGGAGCTCCCCTGCCCCGGTCGGCGTGGTGATGCCGAGGGTGCCGCTCCGGCGGTTCATCGCGAGCAGCTGGAGCAGGTCGACGAGCGGGGCCTGCTCGAGATCGCCACGGATCTCCTGCGGCACCGTCGGCTTGGAGCCGCGCGGCGACGCCTCGGTGATCCGCGAGACGATGTGATCGACGTCGCCGCGCAGGACCTCGTCGAAGCCCAGATCGCCCTCGGCGCCGTCGACGAGGAAGAGGATCGGGGTATCGGCGAGGTCGGGGACGGCGGCGAACGCGTCCGCGAGCGCGTTGTCCTCGTCGAGCGCCCTGGCGGCGAGCACGACGTCGGGCCGGCGCTTGAACGCCTGCTCCACGGCTTCGAACGCGCCGTTCGCGTTGGTCACGGTGAGACCACGCGCCCTGAGCGCCGACGCGAGCGCGCCGAGCGCGTCCACGTCCGAATCAACCAACAGCACCCTGCGAGACACTGGATCGGCGCCCTCCGAGTCAGCCGAAGACCCGCAGCCCGGCCGCGCGGCCGAGCCGCTCCGCGAGGAAGTCCGCGAGCAGCGGATCGGCGGCGTGGATACCCTTCACGAAGCCCCCCTGGTTACGCCCGATCAGGGCATACGCGCCGTGCTCCGCGAGGACACAGAGCGCCTCGATGTCGTCGCACCCAGGCGAGGAGCGGAGATCGACGGTGTGCACCACCACGTCGTCGCGCGGCGAGGCCAGCAGCGCCTTGACCTGCGCTCCCAGGCTCAGCCCGTCGTGGTGAGCGACGAGCACGAACACCGCGCCCCCGCGGAGCGCGTTCCTGACGACCGACGTCGCGAGCAGGATCGTATCGGACACCGACAGATCGAGCGCGCGGGGCGCCGAGATCGCGGAAGCTCCACCGGGCGCGGGGGACTCCCTGAAGAGGAGGTTGACGATCTCGCCCATGCTCCGCCGATCCTGAGGGATGCGATGGACGATCGAGGACTTGGTGGCGTCGGCCCGCCGCCGGGCGATGCGGAGCAGCTGAGCGAGGCTCTGGCCGTCATGGGGGAACGTGGCGACCCCGACGAGCAGCCCCTTCGGCAGGTACCCGGCCCGCTTCTCGCTCTCGGCGACGTTGGAGAGCATCCGTCGATGGCAGGCGTGAGCCTCCAGGGCGGCCGTCTCGGGCATCAGCAGGTGGAACTCGTTCTCGTCGACGCGGGCCAGGATGTCGGTGTCGCGCACGGCGCGGAGCAGGTGCTCGACGACCTGACCCGGGTTGTGCGTGTTGGCAGGGGGCGCCGGCGTGATCCTCCAGAAGGCGAGGTCGCCTGGGCGCTCCGGTGCGGCTGCCGCGTCAGGCTCGATCACGATGGTCGCGATCGTGAACCGGCGGCCGTACCGCCTGGCCTTGTCGATCTCCCGGCCGGCGACGTCGACGTAGTAGGCGAACGAGTAAGCGCTCGACGCCGGATCCTTCATCGCTGCGCCGCCCGTCGAGCGCTCGCGTTCGCCGAGCAGGGCGAGCGCCGTCGTCGCCTGCGTGGCGAGCAGCTTGACCAGGCCGTCGAGGAGCGGGGCGCGCCGCGGGGTCGAGGCCGCGCTGTCCGGGCGCCTGACCGAAGGGAACGCGGAGCTGCGACCAGGCTCCTTCTGGAGAAGGAGGTGCCCTGCGGCGAGCTTGCGGAGCGCCAGCGGGACGACGACGAGCTGCTCGCGCCGGGCGAAATCGAGGATGTCGGTCTCGGTCCCGTAGGCGGGCGCGCGCTCGAGCGGCCCCATCGCCGCGGAGCGGACCAGCTCGCTGGAGCGCTCTCCGGCGGCCAGGTACACGGCGGCTGCCGCCGCGCCCGTCGCCTCGACGAACACCTCGGCGAGCTGCTGGGCCGCCGCCGTGCGGTCGCGCGCGTCGGCGAGCTCGGCCAAGCGGGCGATCCACCCGGCCGCGCGGGCGCTGCGCGCGGACTCCTGCTCCAGCTGCATCCGGAGAGCCCGCTCGGCGAAGCGCAGGCGCACCGAGCCGACCGCGTTCAGCACCTCGTCCCCGCCGAGGGGCAGCAGGAAGAGCCCGGCGCCGCCGAGCGCGACCGCATGGGCGCCCGCCTCGAGCTCCGCCCTCGTCGCCAGCGCGAAGACGGTGGCCTCGGACGCGAGGGCCTTCAGGTGGTGGACCATGGCGAGGCCGGCCCCGTCCCCGAGCCCGACGTCGATGAAGGCGATGTCGGGCGCGGCGGTCTCGGCAAGGACGATCCCCTCGGCGAGATCGCCGGCGAGCAGCAGCTCATCGGACGTGATGACGCGCGAGAACAGCGTGCGCGTCGCCTCGTCGGCGATGACGGCGAGCACCTTGAGCGAGAACTCGTGGGCCGGCGCCCGGCCAGGACCCCAGACCCCCTCGAGCGAGGCGGTCACGCGATCACCACCTCGCCCGAGAACGCCCGGCGCGCCGGGCCTTGCATGAGCAGCTCCAGGGATCCGGGCGCGACGGTGATGCGCAGCGAGCCGCCCGGCAGCGCCAGGCGGAGAGGTGCTCCGTACGGCGCGCGGCCCTGCGCGCACGCCGCGGCCGCTGCGGCGCAGGCGCCCGTGCCGCACGCGAGCGTGCGGCCCACCCCGCGCTCCCAGACGGTCACGTCGATGCGCGCCGCCTCGCCGTGCTCGGCAGGTCGAACGCGGCAAAACTCGACGTTGATGCCTTCGGCGGGCGTTGTCGCGACGATCGGCCCGAGCTCATCGATCGCGTCCTCCGTGTAGGGATCGAACGTCACCGCGTGCGGGTTGCCGACGTCGACGGTGGCGAACCGGTGCTCCGCGCCGAGCGCTGTCACGACGAGCGTCTCGCCCATGCGGGCCCGGCCCATGCCGACGAGCACGTCGAAGCGATCGCCCGCCCGTGTGACCTCGCACCGCTTGTCGCCGGCGTCGGTCGCGATGGTGAGCGCCTTCTGAGGGGTCCCGCGGGAGACGAGGTATGCCGCGACGCAGCGGATCCCGTTGCCGCACATCTCGGGGCGGCTCCCGTCGGCGTTCCAGACCTGCATGCGCGGCTGCTCGCGCTCGATCACGAGCACGCCGTCGGCGCCGATGCCGAACCGCCTGTCGCAGAGGCGCCGCGCCGCCTCGGCGGTCATCGGGACCGCCTCGACCAGGATGAAGTCGTTGCCAAGACCTTCCCACTTCTCGAACCGGACGACGTTTTCCTTCATCGCTTCGCCCCGGCGAGCCGCTTTCGCGCCTCGGCTTCCTTGAGCCCACGCACGGCGACGACCTTGCTCCTGCCGCTCGCGCCGAGGGCGATCTGGACATCGCTCTGGCGCACGTCGAGCGCGCGCGAGAGCAGCTTGACGAGCTCCGCGTTGGCCGCGCCATCCACGGGCGGCGCGGTCAACGACACGTCGAGCGCGCCCTCGCGCACCCCGACGATGGCCGAGCGCGACGACTTCGGGCGCACCTGGACCGAGATGCGGACGCCTTCGGCGCGCTCGGTGATCGCGAGGCGACTCCACTCGCCGACGGCGCCGCTCTCCTCGGGTTTGCTCATCTGGCCGGCGGCATCGTAGCGTATCTGGAGCTCACGCGTGGTTCCCGCGAGGCGTGGTGATGTCGCTCTTCGGACGGCGACGACCATCGCGAATTTGCCGGTCGGCGGCCTGACCCGCTACTCTTTTCGCCCCGGCCGTGGGTCGGCTCGCGCAGTACGATCCGGCAGGTCGACTTGCATCGGCGGCTCTCGTTGTTCGCTGCCGATGTTCATTTCCGCGGTGGAGGCGTTGGACATGACTGATGAAGGAGAAGGGTCCGTGAACGCAACGCCAGGCCTCGCGAGGAGGTTGTGCGCGCTCGCGCTGCTCGCGACGTCGGGTGGCCTGCTCGGGTCTGCATGCGCCGACAACGAGAGCAGCCTGTTCATCCGCATGCGGATGGCAGAGACGGGGGACTGCACCGTGAGCTGCGGTCCCAGCGAACCGTTCTGGACCGAGGACGCGGTGGACTCGGCCTATGCGGGCAGCCACAGCGCGATGCTCTTGGTGGGCAACCAGATCGTAGAGCGCGGCGACCCGGACGTCCTCCGCACGGAGACGTCCCGCGTCCAGCTCTACGAGGCCGAGGTCCGCGTCGCCGACATCGAGGGCAACGACGTGACGCCGGGCTACGTCGTTCCGATCACCGGCGCGGTCGACCCGAGCACGTCCGGCGACCCCGGCTACAATTGCACCGAGGTCCTCCTGATCGACGGCGCTACGATGGACACCTTGCGCGTGCAGGCCGCGCAGCTCCGGCGCGACATCCAGGTGTGGGCGACGGTGGTGTTGCGCGGCAGGACGCTGGGCGGCCAGGAGGTCGAGACCAAGGAGTGGACCTACCCCGTCAGGGTCTGCTTCGCCTGCAGCCGGTGCGTCGACACGTCACCGCCGGACTGCTGCTACAGCTCCGCGAACGAGGAGTGCGAGGACGCCAAGGAGCTCGAGGGCGCCTGCCCTGGCGCCCGGGGCCCTCAGGACTGTCGCGACCTCGGTCAGCCCTGCGCCGATCACATCGCAAGCTTCGGCCTGTAGAGCGCTCCCCAGCAGCCGCCAGATCGAGGCGCCTTCAGGGCGCCGGTTTGGCGCGGCGCACCGGGGCTGCCTCGGGTGACGGCCCTTTCGCAGCCTCGAAGAGGTAGACGAACGGGAGGGCGAGCAGCGCGAGATCGAGCTGCGCCGCGAGGACGACGGCGGTCTCCTTCGAGCCGCCGAGCCCGAACCGCCCCTGGGCGAGCAGCCCTGTGCTCATCCCGTAACGCGAGTGGAAGTTGTAGCTGCGTCCGCCCCAGAAGATGGCGGCGGCGATCCCTGGCTCCACGCCGCGGGCGTCGCCGCTCCACCGGCCGTAGGCGCCGGTGGAGAGGACCAGGGGGAACGTGTCGTGGATGGGCGCGAGCACCGAGACCCCCACGCCGGTCTGGATCTCATCGAACGCGTGGGTGAGCACCTCGGCGTAGGGACCGACGCCGAAGTCGGCGTTGGCAGCGCGGCCGAACAGGACATCTCCGCGCAGTCCGACGTGGAAGACCGTGGAGTCCCACAGCTGCCGGTCGAGGCCAACGCCGGCAAGGCCGACGGTGACGCCGGCGCTCGCCTGGGGCTCGGCGCGGGCCGTGCCGTGGAGGAGAACGGCTCCGAGGAGCGCGGCAACCAAGGCAGCTGGGCGGCCCGCGGTGGCCATGATGGAGCCATGCTACAGGGCGCTGGCGGGGAGCGCGCCTGAATTCTGCGGCACGGAGCCTGCGCCCTGCGTGAGGATGTCCTGAGTTCGTTTTCGGTGCGTCGCGTGCGTCGCGTTCGCCGCGTCCGTTGCGGGTGAGTCCCTCCGTTCGCACCGCGCAGCCCGCCCTGCGCGCCCGCTGGCGTTCATGGTAGCGTCCGGGGGCAATGGCGCGACGCACAGTGCAGCTACGGGTAGGAGGTCAGACCTACCGCGTGGTGACGTCCGCGAGCGACGAGGAGCTCCAGCGGCTCGCCGCGGTCGTCGATCAGAAGCTCGCTACCGTTGTGCCCGCCGGCCGCGCCGTGACCCCCCAGGCCATGTTGCTCGCCGCCATCGCGCTCGCGCACGATCTCGAACAGGAGCGGACCCGGGCGTCGGCGATCGCAGGGCGCGCGCGGGACGCATTTGGCCGTATCCTGCAGCGGGTCGACGCGGTCCTCGGCGCCGGTCCGGAGTCGCCCTCGTCCAGCGGAGCGAACGACAGCACGCGCTGAGCTGGAGTGCCCGTACCTGGCGAGGGGTGGTCCTGCCGCTCGGCCCCTGCCGCTGACTGGAGATGGCATGCCCGCACTCATCGATGAAGCTTTCCAGGCCCTCAACCCGATGCCTGGGGGCGTGAACGCCCTTCGCCATCTCCAGGACGAGCTCTCCGAGATGGAGCGTGCCGGCCTGCTGCGCACGCCTCCAGCGGCCCCGGCTCCGGCGCGGATGCTGGTCCTGTGCTCCAACGACTACCTCGGCTACGCCGGGCTCGCCTTGCCTTCCGAGGTCGGAACCGCGAGCGGTGCGGGGGCGTCCCGCCTGGTGAGCGGGACCCACGAGGCCCATCTGATGGCCGAGAGGGAGATCGCCGCCTGGTTGAGCGTGGAGGCGGCGCTGCTGTTCTCCTCCGGGTACGCGGCCAACGTCGGCACCGTCGCCGCGCTGGCCCGGCCGGGAGATGTCGTCGTGTCGGACGCGCTGAACCACGCGTCGCTCATCGACGGATGCCGTCTCTCGGGAGCGACGATCGAGGTCGTGGGCCATGTCGACGTGGAGGCGGTCGAGGGCGCTCTCGTGCGGGCCAGGGGCGCCCGCCGCCGGTGGGTGGTGACCGAATCGCTCTTCAGCATGGATGGCGACACCCCCGACCTCCGCCGCCTCCGTGAGCTCTGCGATCGCCACGATGCCGCGTTGATCGTGGACGAGGCGCACGCCCTGGGTGTCTTCGGACCGCGCGGCGCTGGCCTCTGTGCCGAGGTCGGGGTTCGCCCCGACGTGCTCATCGGCACGCTCGGCAAGTCGCTCGGGCTCCACGGCGCTTTTGTCGCGGGCTCCTCGACGTTGCGAACTTACCTGTGGAACCGCGCCAGGAGCTTCGTTTACTCGACAGGCATCAGCCCCGTGGTGGCGCTCGCTGCGGTGGATCGGGTCCGCCGCGCCGCCGCGGACGACCCGGCTCGGGCGCGCCTGGCGGTGCTCACCCGCCGGCTTCGCTCCGGTCTGCAGGCGCTGGGAGCTGAGCTGCTTCCTGGCTCCGCGGGCCCGATCCTCCCCTGGATTCTGAAGTCGACGGGGGCCGCGGTGGAGATGTCTCGGCGCCTCGCGAGCGAGGGCGTCCTCGTCCAGGCGATCCGGCCACCGACGGTGCCGGCGGGCACGTCGCGGCTCCGTATCGTGGCGAACGCGTCGCTCTCCGAGTCCGACGTCGAGCGTGCCCTCGCAGGGTTCCGGGAGGCGATGCGATGAGGGGGCATCCTGTTTCACGTGAAACAGGACGGATCCGGGTCGCGGTGGTCGGAACCGGAACTGGGGTGGGCAAGACGCACGTGTCGGTCGCGCTGGTCGCAGCGCTGGCAGCTCGCGGTGACAAGGTCTGCGGCTTGAAGCCCATCGAGTCGGGCATCGACGGCACCTCGACGACCGACGCCGAGCAGCTGGCGCTCGTCAGCTCGGTCCAACCCGAGCCAGCACCCTACCGCTTCGCTGAGCCGATCTCCCCTCACCTGGCAGCGCGCCGTTGCGGACGCGCCATCTCGCTGGAGGTCGCCGGCGCGTGGGTCGACAGGCAGCCAGCTCCCCTTGCCATCGTGGAGAGCGCCGGCGCGCTCCTCTCCCCGCTCGGGCCAGGACTGACGAACGCAGACCTCGTGCGCGCACTCTCTCCCGATGCCGTCGTGCTGGTCGGCCTCGACCGGCTGGGCATCCTTCACGAGGTCGCTTGCTGCACGCTCGCCCTCCGTGCGCTCGCACCTGGTCTTCCACCAGCCGTGATCGTGCTGAACCCGCCGGCAGCGCCCGACGCATCGACTGGCACAAACGCCGGGGAGCTCGCCGCGCTCGGCGTTGCTTCCGACGTGGTTGTGATGCCGCGCTCGGCTCCAACCGCACCGGCCTCACTCGCCGCGGCGCAGGTCGCCCTGGCGCGCCTCGCACTGTCCTGACGATACGTCGTCACGTTCGAGGGGTGGCCAGCCCCGAGGTCGTGAGAAATCAAGCCGAGGTACCGGACCCGAGTACATGGTCCTGACTCCGCCGGTCCGACGCGAACCCGCTCGGCGGGTTCGCGGGACTTCCGAAAGATCGGTGCGCGTCGTCAGGAAGCGTCGGTGACGACGCGACCCCGCTCCAGCACCAGACGGGCAGCCGCCCGCTCCCGGAAGACCTCCGGCTCGTGGGACACCACGACCACCGCGGCGCCTCGCTCGACCTCCGCCTCCACGACCGTGAGGAGTCGCGCGACGCCGCCGCGGTCAAGGCCCGTGGTCGGCTCATCCAGCAGCACCAGCGACGGGTGGTGCACCAGCGCTCGCGCGAGCGCGATCCTCTGCCGCTGGCCGCGCGAACACGTGCGGAGCGGCCTTAGCGCAAAGCTCCCGAGCTCGAAGCGCTCCTCGGCATGACGCCACGCCTCGTGCGCGTCGAGCCCATGGAAGCCGGCCGCCAGCTCGACATTCTGCCGACCGGAGAGGTCCGGGTACGCCAGCGACTCGTGAGACAGCCAGCCGATGGTGCCGCGCGCCATCCCGACATCGTCGCCGAGCGGCTCGTAGCTCACAGCGCCCGACGTGGGACGGATCACGGTCCCGAGGATCCCGAGCAGCGTCGACTTGCCCGACCCGTTCGCCCCCTCGATGAGCGTCAATCGCCCTGCCTCGATCGTCGCGTTCACTCCGCGCAACGCCGCCGTCGCTCCGTAGGTCTTCACGACGCCACGGGCCACCACGCGCTCGATCGTACTCACAGCGCTCACCTCGCTCCTGCGCTCGCGTTCCCGTCAGCTCTTGTCGCCGCCTCGAGCGCGACCTTCGCCCTGAACGACCGTGGTGATGTCCTCCGGGAACGCTGGCGGATCAACGACAGTCGCCTCGGAATCGTCGGAGAGCTCCGCTTCCGCTTCGAGCGGGCTCAACGACGGAATCGTCGGTCGATCTTCCGACTCATCGTCTCGAGACTGCCCGTCACCCGTCTCCGCGACCGGCTCGCTCGGTCTGCGCACGGCGCCGCCGTCGGACGACCGCAGCGACCGCGCTCCGTGGAGGACCTGCAGCTCATTGCTGCAATCCGCCGCCTGCGGTTCCCTGCTCGCCGCTGCCGCCGTGCCACGAGCGCCCGCCACGACGACCCTGCCAGGGTCACGCCTCTCCTCGCCCTCTCCAAGCCGAGCGAACATCATCGTGCCGTCGTCGGACTGTTCGTCGACGACATTCTGAACGGCGACGCGCTCCACCACCTGGCGCTTCTGGGACACCGGCACCTGGTTCTTGAACCGCCGCAGCGCTTCCAGGAACTCCCGCGCACTCTGGAATCGTTCATCCCGCGCCTTCGCCAGGGCGCGATCCACAAGGCGGGAGAGGCCGGGCGGAATCGTCGGATCGAGCTCCGTCATCGGCCGGTGCCACAGCGTGAGGATCTGGACGAGCAGCGCGTTGTAGTTGCGGGCCACGAACGGGCGCTGGCCCGTCAGCGCCTCGTACAGGATCACGCCCGCAGCCCACAGATCGAGCCGGCGGTCAAGCTCCGCGTCGCCCCGTGCCTGTTCGGGCGCCATGTAATACGGCGTGCCCATCACCATGCCGGTGCGGGTCAGATCCATCACCACCCCATCCACGCCCGGGGCCTGGGAGATGCCGAAATCGAGCAGCTTGGCCACCGGCAACATGCCGGCGCGCTCCGAGAGGAAGATGTTCTCTGGCTTCAGATCACGGTGGACGACCCCCCGATCATGCGCCGTGACCAGCGCCGAGAGCACCTGAAGCATGATGTCGACGAGCTCGTTCGGCGGAACGACACCGCAGCGCGCGATCCGCTGCGCCAGCGTCTCCCCATGGAGGCGCTCCATGACGAGGTAGGGGCTGCCGTCAGGGAGCCACCCCATATCGTACACTTCACAGATGTTGGGATGACCGATCCGTCCGGCGACACGAGCTTCGTGCTCCAGCCTCGAGATGGCCTCGCGCTTCTGGGTCTCCCGCGGATGCATCACCTTGACGGCGACCAGCCGCCCGATCTGGAGGTGCTCCGCCTCGTACACCGCGCCCATCCCGCCCTCCCCGATGATGGCGGTGACCGCGTACTTGTCGCCGATCACGTGGCCGAGCAGCGAGCGCCCGGAAGAGGTCGGGCTCACGCCGCGGTTCCTCGGCCACGCCGGCGTCCGCGAGCCCGCCTCGGGAGACGACGGAGCGCGCGACGCGAACGCCCGCTGCTCTGGACCCGGCGCCAGCGCGCCACGCACCGATGAGCTCGGTGCAACGCCCGCCGGCCACCTCAGCAACGGCGGCGCCACCCTCGACGGAGGACGCGCTGCTGGCCGAGGGATCGGCTGCAACGGAGCCACGCCAGCGCGAGCGCCCGGGCGCGAGGGCGGCGCATCGCTCGGAGCGACGACCAGCCCGGTCGCCGGACACACGACCACCGCGAGATCGTGGTGGCTACCGCAGTGGATACACCGCACCGAACTCAAGTCCGTACAATTTCAAATACTCCATCCAGGTGCCGCTCGGAACTGCACAGCGATCGGTCAGAGCACGCGGGCAGCGCTCGGTTCCACATCACCCCGCACGTCCCCTGGGGGATCCTTGGGGATAACCCCGCCGGCAACCCTGGGGGCAAAACGGGGGAGATCGGTCATCCGCCAGCTCTCCCCTGTCCACCTACCCCTGAGGACGGTCCATTTACCCCAGGGCGTCCGCTTCTAACTCATTGGATTCGTTGCGCATTCCGAGTTATCCCCGCCCTCCACAGCGCCTACGACGAAGACGATGTCTTTATCTATCTATTTCATGGAAAGAAGAGGCGTTGCGCAAGGTCACGCGAGCGCTCATTTCCGGCGCACCCCCGGGCGATAACCCTGCTAAAGGGAGCGGCTCCGGAGTCGGCTATGGACCTTGTGATCCCCAAGAAAGATCTGCTTCGCCTCGTCGCGCGCTGCCAAGGCGTGGCGGACAAGAAGAGCGCCATGCCCGCGCTCGCCAACGTCCTGCTGGCCGCCGAGGGCAACGCGGTCCGCGTCGCCGCGACCGACCTGTACCTCGGCGTCACCGGCCAGACCCACGCGGACATCAAGACCGGCGGCACCGTCGCGGTCCCGGCCAGGGACCTGCTGGAGCGCGTGAAGGCCATGCCCGATGGCCCGATCCAGATCACCACCACCGAGGGCGCGCACACGTCGCTCAAGGCCGTGGGATCGCCCCGGCGCTATACGCTCCCCGGGCTCCCCGGCTCGGAGTTCCCGCAGCTGCCCGCCCCGGCGCAGGACGCGCCCTCGCTGGAGCTCCCCGTCGAGCAGCTCGCGCTCCTGATCACCCGGACCCACTTCTCGATCTCGACCGACGAGACCCGCGCCCACGTGAACAGCGCCCTGTTCGAGTGGGCCGGCGATCGCGTCAGGATGGTGACCACCGACGGCCATCGCCTCTCCAAGATGGAGGCGACCGTGTCGGGCAGCTCCGCGACGGCCACCATGCTCATCCCGCTCAAGGCGATCACGGAGCTCCGCCGCCTCGCCGAAGAGGCGCGCGCCGAGAAGGAGACCCCGATGGTCGCCATCACCCAGAGCGGGCCGAACGCCTTCTTCAACATCGCCGGGATGCAGTTCTCGGTGAAGCTCGTCGACGCGCAGTTCCCGCCCTACCAGCAGGTCATCCCGTCCGTCACCGAGCGCTCGGTCCGCGCCCCCCGCGTCGCGTTCGCCGAGGCCCTCCGCGCCATCGCGCTCGCCGCCAACGACCGCACCGGCGGCGTCAAGCTGTCGATCGCGCCGGGGACGCTGCGGATCACCAGCGAGAGCCCCGACACCGGCGCCGGCTTCGACGAGGTGGCCGTCGACTACAGCGGACCCGAGGTCACCATCGGCTTCAACGCGAAGTACTTCCTCGACGTGCTCGCCTCGATCGACGACGAGGAGGTCATCCTCGGCATCTCCGGCGAGCTCGACCCCGCCGTGATCCGGCCCGGCAGCGAGTCGAACCAGCAGAGCTACGTCGCCGTCATCATGCCGATGCGGATTTGAGCGCGCCCTCCGACGAGCCCCAGGGGCGCTCCCCGAGCCTCCTCCTCGAGCGGCTCCACATCCGCGAGTTCCGGAACCTCGGTCGCGTCGATGTCGAGCCCGCGCCGCGCATCAACGTGATCGCGGGCAACAACGGGCAGGGAAAGACGAGCCTGCTCGAGGCGATCTACTTCGCCGCGACCTCGAGGAGCTTCCGCACCCACCGGCTGGCCGAGCTGGTCCGCCACGGCGCCCCCATCGCGAGCGCGCGCGCGCGCTTCGTCGAGCGACGGGACGCGCTGCAGCCGCTCGCGCGCGAGCAGACCGCCGCCGTGGAGCACAAGAGGTGCGTCGTGCGGATCGACGGCAACCGGCCCCCGAGCCTGGCGAGCTTCGCGACGCGATCGCCGGTCGTCGCCTTCCACGCGGAGGAGCTCGCGCTGTCCACCGGGCCCGCGAGCGCGCGGCGCACGCTGCTCGATCGCCTGGCGCTCTTCATGGACCCGCAGAGCGCCGACCATCGGGCCCGCTACGCGCAGGCGCTCCGCGCGCGCCACGAGCTGCTCCACCGCGGCGGGGGCGCGCAGGCCCAGGCGAGCCCAGACCTCGACGCGTTCGAGGCGCTCTGCGCTCTCCACGGCGCGGCGCTGACCCGCGCCCGCGAGGCGGCCGTCCAGGCGCTGGCGCCTGAGCTCACGAACGCCTTCGCCCGCATCGCCGCGCCCAACCTGGCGCTGTCCGCGCGGTACGCGCCGGGCGGCAGCGGCGCCGCCGAGCAGGCGCGCGAGGCGCTGCGCGAGCAGCGCCGCCGCGACGCGCACCGGCCGAGCGCGGGCTTCGGTCCCCACCGCGACGACCTGGTGCTCGAGCTCGACGGCCACCCCGCCCGCGTGGTCGCCTCGCAGGGCCAGCACAGGGCCCTCACGCTCGCGCTCAAAGCAGCCGAGACCGCTGCCATTGCTTCCGTCCGGGGCGTAGAACCGATCCTCCTGCTCGACGACGTGTCGAGCGAGCTCGATCCCGACCGGACCGCGGCGCTGTTCATGTTCCTCGGAATGGCGCGCGGACAGGTATTCCTGACGACCACGCGGCGCGATCTCATCGTCACGCCGGGCGTACCGTCCTCGGAGCGGCGCGATTTTCACGTCGAAGGCGGCGCGGTGGGCTGACGTTCGTCGCGGGCGCGCCGGGCTGCCCCGCCGGGCTGCCGGACGCGCGCGGCGCGCGGCGCGCGGCCCGCGCGACGAACGTCAGCCCACCGCGCCGCGACCGCCGTCAAACGCGTTGATCCCGGCCCCGGAGCGCGCGAGTTGGGATGCTCCGGACGCGCCCGCGATGGGCACCGAAAATACGGTGTTACGAGGCTTCCGGACCCGGCGAAACGCTTGCCCGAGCCCCTGATTTCGGCTACATTTCCGCAGTCTTTACGGGGCATCGACGAGCGGTCCGCGCGTGAACGCTCATGGCCCCGGAATCGATCCGGCGCCGCGGCCGCGGCGCCCGGGTCTCACCAGACGAGCTGCCATCGAGCCGGCCCCTCCACTGCAAGAACTCCGGCAATCCGAGCGGCCTCCGCCGCTCTGCGCCCCCGGTGAGAGGCGGCGGGCGCGCCACCAGGACCGAGATGACGGAACCCACCCTGAGCCAGCCGACCGACCTCACCAAGGCGTCGTATGACGCCCACAGCATCACGGCGCTCGAAGGCCTTGAAGCGGTGCGAAAGCGACCCGGCATGTACATCGGCGATGTGCACGACGGATCGGGGCTCCACCACTTGGTCTGGGAGGCCGTCGACAACGCGGTCGACGAGCACCTCGCCGGCGCCTGCACGGAGATCAGGGTCACCGTCCACTTCGACGGCTCGGTGTCGATCGAGGACAACGGCCGCGGGATCCCGGTCGGGATGCACGCCAAGGGCATGAGCGCGGCAGAGGTCGTCATGACCGTCCTCCACGCCGGCGGCAAGTTCGACAACTCCAGCTACAAGGTCTCTGCGGGCTTGCACGGCGTCGGCGTGAGCGCCGTGAACGCCGTCTCCGAGTGGCTCAAGCTCGAGATCAAGCGCGAAGGAAAGCTCTGGTTTCAGGAGTACGCCCGGGGCGTGCCGAAGGCGCCGCTCAAGGCGATCGGCGTGACGGACAAGACGGGGACGAAGCTCACCTTCAAGCCCGATCCGATCGTCTTCAGCACGGTCGAGTTCAGCTTCGACATCCTGGCGAGCCGCCTGCGTGAGCTCGCGTTCCTGAACGCCGGGCTCATCATCCACCTCCACGACCAGCGCCCCGACGGGAGAGCGGAAGTCTACGAGTACAAGGGGGGCATCTCCGAGTTCGTGTCGCTCCTCAACAAGACCAAGGAGCCGATTCACGACGACGTGATCAGCTTCGTGTCGCAGCATGAGGTCGGCGCCACGGGCGACGGCGCGAACGGCCGCGGCAGCTCCGCGGCTCCGCCGGTCGGCGTGGAGGTCGCGCTGCAGTGGAATGGCTCCTATACGGAAGCCATCTTCTGTTACACGAACAACGTCCACAACAAGGACGGCGGCACCCACCTCACCGGGCTCCGCGCCGCGCTCACGAAGACGATCAACAACTACGGGAGCGCGCACAACCTCTTCAAGGAGCTGAAGCAAGGCCTGCAGGGCGAGGACGCCCGCGAGGGCCTGACGTGCGTGCTCAGCATCAAGCACCCTGATCCGTCGTTCGACTCGCAGACGAAATCCAAGCTCGTGTCGAGCGAGGTCAAGGGCATCGTCGAGGCCGCCGTCAGCGACAAGCTCGGGCAGTACTTCGAAGAGAACCCCCAGAGCGCGAAGAAGATCATCGAGAAGGCGGTCGTGGCCGCGAAGGCGCGCGAGGCGGCCCGCAAGGCCCGCGAGGTGATCCGCAAGGGCTCGCTCGACGTGACCTCGCTCTCGGGCAAGCTCGCCGACTGCCAGTCCAAGGACCCGGAGAAGAGCGAGATCTACATCGTCGAGGGCGAGAGCGCCGGCGGCAGCGCCAAGATGGGGCGCGACCGGCACTTCCAGGCGATCCTCCCGCTGAAGGGGAAGATCTTGAACGTCGAGCGCGCGCGGCTCGACCGGATGCTGAGCTCCGCCGAGGTCGGCACGCTGATCACCGCGCTCGGCTGTGGGATCAACGACGCCGGCGGCTTCGAGATCGACAAGCTCCGCTACCAGAAGATCATCCTGATGACGGACGCCGACGTCGACGGCTCCCACATCCGCACGCTGCTGCTGACCTTCTTCTTCCGGCAGATGCCGGAGATCATGGAGAAGGGGTACCTGTTCATCGCGCAGCCGCCGCTCTACCGCGTGCGCAAGGGCAAGCGGGACCTGTACCTGAAGGACCAGGGCGCCCTGGACGAGTTCCTCGTGGGCAACGCCGTGGACGGGCTCGAGATCGTCGCCAGCGGCGCCCAGACGGGCATCGCGGGCCAGCCGCTCTACCGGCTGGCGCAGCGGCTGAAGCGGTTCCGCGCCGTGCTCTCCAACATCGACAAGCGCTGTGACGCGCGGATCGTGGCGGCGCTGCTGCGGTCGAGCGGGCTCGGGCGCGACGATCTGCGCGAGACCAAGAAGGTCGCCGCGGCCGCCGACGAGCTCCGCGCCTACCTGAAGCAGCGCTATCCGGACCTGTTCCCGCTCACGCTGTCGACGCCCCGGGACACGGAGCACGGGACGAGCCGGATCGAGGTCGTGCCGCGCCCGGGCGCGAGCGCGCGAAAGAGCGTCATCGACTGGGATCTGGTGAACTCGCCGGAGTACCAGGAAGCCTGGTCGATCGAGCAGGACCTCCGGTCCATCGGCGCGCCCCCGTACCGGGCGCGCACCTCGAGCGGCGAGGAGACCCTCGAGAACGGCGAGTCGCTCGTCGAGTACATCGAGGAGCGCGGCAAGAAGGGCATCTCGATCAGCCGTTACAAGGGCCTCGGCGAGATGAACGCCGACGAGCTGTGGGAAACGACGATGAACCCGGACGCTCGGACTCTCCTCCAGGTCCGCATCGACGATGCGGTGAAGACGGACGAGCTCTTCACGATCCTCATGGGGGACCAGGTCGAGCCGCGGCGCAACTTCATCGAGCAGAACGCGCTCAACGTGAAGAACCTCGATATCTGAGCCCCACGCCCAGGGCGCGCGGCTCCTGCGCGCCCGGCGCGGCTCCTGCGCCCAGGGGCGCGGCGCCTCGGCCCCTGCGCCCGGGCGTGCATGCGTCAAGCCCCCCGCTCGAGGCGCATGGCCGGGGGGTTGACACGGCGCTGCCGCTGCATCGCTCACCTGCCCTGTTCGCTCGTCATCCCTTCAGCGCCTCTTCGGCGTCCCATCAGCGCCCTTCAGCGTTTTTGGCAAGCCGCTTGCCTGGCCGTCCCCTTGCTAGGCGGGGCACCCGCCTTAGCTTCGAGGGGCCATGAAAATCGAGCGAATGACGACGAAGGCCCAAGAGGCCATACGAGAGGCTGTCGACTTCGGCAGCCGTCGGGGAAACCCCGAGCTCTATCCCGAGCACCTTGTGCGGGCGATCGTCAGCCAGGACGGCGGCGTCGGCGCACCCCTGGTGCAGAAGGCAGGCGCCGATCCGGCAAACGTGCTGCGCCTCCTCGAGGCGAAGATCGATACCTATCCTCGCGTCAGCGGCGGCGCCGAGCCGAACCTGTCGAGGCGCGCGCTCACGGTCCTGCAAAAGGCCGAAGACGAGGCGAAGGCGCTCAAGGACGAGTACATCTCGACAGAGCACGTCCTGCTCGCCGGCATCAAGGCCGACAAGGAGATCCAATCGATCTTCGAACGAGCGGGGCTCTCGTACGACAAGCTCCTCTCGTCGCTCGCGGCCGTGCGCGGCAATCAGCGCGTGACGGACCGGGACCCCGAGGGGAAGTTCCAGGCGCTCGAGAAGTACACACGGGATCTCACGAAGCTCGCTCGACAGGGCAAGATCGATCCGGTGATCGGGAGAGACGAGGAGATCCGGCGCGTCATCCAGGTGCTCTCGCGGCGCACCAAGAACAATCCGGTGCTCATCGGCGAGCCCGGCGTCGGCAAGACGGCGATCGTCGAGGGCATCGCGCAGCGCATCGTCGCGGGCGATGTGCCGGAGTCGCTCAAGGACAAGACCATCGCCGCGCTCGATCTCGCCGCCATGGTCGCAGGCTCGAAGTTCCGCGGGGAGTTCGAGGATCGGCTCAAGGCCGTGCTCAAGGAGATCGAGGGCTCGAACGGCCGCATCATCCTGTTCATCGACGAGCTCCACACGCTGGTGGGCGCCGGCGCGGCCGAGGGCGCCATGGACGCGGCCAACATGCTGAAGCCGGCGCTCGCGCGCGGCGAGCTCCGGTGCATCGGCGCGACCACCCTCGACGAGTACCGCAAGCGGATCGAGAAGGACGCGGCGCTGGAGCGGCGGTTCCAGCAGGTGCTCGTCACGCAGCCCAGCGTCGAGGACACGATCGCCATCCTGCGAGGCCTCAAGGAGAAGTACGAGGTCCACCACGGGATCCGCATCCAGGACGCGGCGCTCGTCGGGGCCGCCGTCCTGTCGAACCGGTACATCACCGAGCGCTTCTTGCCCGACAAGGCGATCGACCTGGTCGACGAGGCGGCGTCGAAGATCCGCATGGAGATCGATAGCCTGCCCACGCCGATCGATCAGGTCGAGCGCGATCTGCTCAAGCTGCAGATGGAGGAACAGGCGCTCAAGCGCGAGAGCGACAAGGCGAGCAAGGTCCGCCTCGAGGAGGTGCGGCGCGAGATCGCCGAGCTCCAGGGGCAGCGCGACGCGATGCGGGCGCAGTGGATGCGCGAGAAGGAGCTCATCTCCGAGCTGCGCCGGCTCAAGCCGCAGATCGAGGAGCTCCGGCTCGAGGAGGAGCGGCTGAAGCGCGCCGGGGACCTCGGGCGCGCCGCGGAGATCCATTACGGCAAGATCCCGGAGATCGAGAAGCAGCTCGAGTCGATCCGCGCGACCCTCTCCCAGGTGCAGTCGAAGCAGAGCTACCTGAAGGAGGAGGTCACCGACGAGGACATCGCCGCGGTCGTCTCGAAATGGACCGGGATCCCCGTCTCCAAGATGCTCGAGAGCGAGATGCAGAAGCTGCTGCGCCTCGAGGAAGAGCTGCGCCGGCGGGTCGTCGGGCAGGAGGACGCGCTCCGCGCGGTGTCGAACGCCATCCGGCGCTCGAGGGCCGGGCTCGGCGACGAGCGCCGGCCGATCGGATCGTTCCTGTTCCTCGGGCCGACCGGCGTCGGCAAGACCGAGCTCGCGCGCGCGCTCGCCGAGATCCTGTTCGACGACGAGAAGGCCATGGTGCGGCTCGATATGAGCGAGTACGGCGAGCGCCACGCGGTGGCCCGCCTGATCGGCGCGCCGCCCGGGTATGTCGGCTACGAGGAGGGCGGCCAGCTCACGGAGCCGGTGCGCCGGCGGCCGTACAGCGTGGTGCTGTTCGACGAGATCGAGAAGGCCCACCCGGACATCTGGAACACGCTCCTCCAGGTGCTCGACGACGGTCGCCTGACCGACGGCCAGGGGCACACGGTCGATTTCAAGAACACGATCATCATCCTGACATCGAACCTCGGGACGCCGGCGGCCGCGGCGATCGAGGAGCGAGCGAACCTGCCGGCGGACGAGAAGGCCGAGCTCGTGAGGAGGGCCGTCATCGAGGAGGTGCGGAAGCATTTCCGCCCGGAGTTCTTGAATCGCCTCGACGATCTCATCGTGTTCCGGCGGCTGGCGCGCGAGCAGATGGAGCAGATCGTCGATATCCAGCTCGATCTGCTGCGAAAGCGCCTGGATCGACGCGGGCTGCTGTTCACCATCTCGTCCGAGGCGAAGGGCTACCTCATCGAGCAGGGGTGGGATCCGCAGTACGGCGCAAGGCCGCTGAAGCGCGCCATCCAGCGGAGCATCGAGGACGAGCTCGCGAAGCGGATCCTCGGCGGCGAGTTCAAGCAGGGAGACACGGTGCGGATCGACCGAGGGGCCGGAGGGCTCACCTTCACGCGCGCAGCGCCGAACTGACGCTCGCCGGCCCGCGCCTGCGTCAGCGCTCGGCCTGCGTCAGCGCTCGGCCTGCGTCAGCGCTCAGGGAGATTGCCGGCGATGCGGCGGAGGAGGTCCAGGACGGCATAGGCTGCGCCGAGCTGGACCTCCTCGCGATCCCCCGAGAACACGCGGTCGCGCACGACGAGGCCGCCAGGGTGCGATACAGCCCAGTAGCAGAGGCCAACCGGCTTGGTCGCGGTGCCGCCCGTCGGGCCGGCGATGCCGGTCACGGAGATGGCGACGTCGACCTCGCAGAGGCGGCGGACGCCCTGCGCCATCTCGGCGGCGACCTCGGCCGACACCGCGCCGTGGCCGCGCAGGGTGTCCTCCGCGACGCCGAGCAGCCGCGTCTTGGCGCTGTTCGCGTAGGTGACCGCGGCGCCGACCAGGTAGTCGCTCGCCGGGTAACTGGTGAGCAGGTGAGAGATCAGACCGCCCGTGCACGACTCCGACACGGCGAGCCGCCAGCCACGGGCGCGCACGGAACGCCCGACCATCTCCGCGAAGGCGTCGCCCCCCTCCCCGTACACGGCGGTGCCGAGCCGCTCTCGGACATCGGCCGTCGCCTTCAAGGCCAGCTCGTGCGCCATCGACTGCGTGGCGGCGCGGGCGTGGACCTTCACGTCGACCTCCGGGTAGTGCACCCGGTAGCCGAGCGTGATGCCGGGGTGGGCCTCCTCCACGCCCTTCAGGAGCTCGCCGAGCGTCGCCTCGGGCAGGCCGTAGGTGCGAAGGCGGACCTGGAAGGTGTTGTTCGGAGCAGCCGGCCGCACGCGCGGCAGCACCTGCTCGGTGAACATGCTCTTCATCTCCCGCGGCACACCCGGGAGGAAGAACACGGTCGACTCGCCGAGGTGGATGCCGAAACCGGGCGCGGTGCCGGATGAGTTCGGAAGGATCTCCGACCCGGCGGGGACCTCGGCCTGCTTCTCGTGGCCCGCGTTCATCACCTTGCCACGGGCCTCGACGCGGCGGCGAATGGCGAGCAGCGTGCTCTCGTCGCGCACGAGGTCGGCGCCCGTCGCGCGCGCCGCGGCCTGCGCGGTGAGGTCGTCCGTCGTGGGGCCGAGGCCGCCGGTGGCGATCACCAGCCGGTGCGCGCTCGCGAGCTGGCGGACCGCGGCGACGATGCGATCGACGTCATCGTCGACCGTGCTGGACTCGCTGACCGTGAAGCCCGCTGCGGTGAGCTCGGCAGCGAGCCAGGCCTCGTTGGTGTTGATGATCTCGCCCCGGGTGAGCTCGGTCCCGATCGAGAGAAGCGCGACAGCCATTGGGACTCGGGACTCTAACTCAATCCGGCGCCGCCGGAGCGCGTTTCCGGATTGTTTTGCGGTCGGAAAGCGAGGTGGTTTTGTCCCCCCACGCGGGTTTGTACCCCCTCCCCACCCCGCCCGCCGCCGAGCCGGACGCCCTTGCGAGCGCTACGGTGGATAGACACACCGGAAGCCGAGATCCGGGGCTCGGGTGGATACCGGGACAAGCCGACGATTCCAGGTGCGAAGCGCGGCCGCGGCCCCATCCGTCCATGATCCGCCGTGAGTTTCCGAGAACTCGCCGTCGAGCGCATCGGGGGCCGCCCACTCGGCAACATTGCCGGCCAGATCGAACACCCGCCCCCCCGGAAGCACGGCGGCGCCGTCGGGGCGCGAGCCGGCGAGCTCGGGGCCCGTCGCGCCCCAGCCGCAGGGGCCCGCTCGCAAGCCAAAGGCGGCGCGCCGGCAGACCGCGCCGGTGTCTCCCCACGGGTACCGCCGGCCCGAGTCGCCCGCCGCGGCAAAGGCGAGCTGATCACGCGAGGGGAGCGCCCCGCCCGCGAAGGCGCAGTACCGAGCCGACTCGGCCAGGGTGACGCCCGTGACGGGGACCCCGGGCTCGCCGCGCAGCGGGAGCGGGGCGCACGCGCCGGCCTCGACGCAAGCCGCGTAGCGCTGCTCGGTGATCTCGAACGCGTCGAGCGAGAACGCCGGGACGAACACCGCGCGCGGGTCGACGATGCCCTGCGCCTCCCAGTCGCTCGGCCCGAGGCGCAGCGTCCCCGCGGCGATGCGGACGGCTGCATTCGGCGCGACGCAGCCGGCGGCGGTCACCGTGAGGCCGGCGCTGCAGCGCCTCGGCGCGCCTGCGCAGCGGCCGGCATCATCGAGGCGCTGGCCTTCGCCGCAGCACCTCGGGCCGAGCGCGACCATCCCCGGCGCGCAGCGCGCCGGCGGCTCCGCGCGACGGAAGGCGAGCGCGACGACGGCGGCGCCAATCAGGAGGGCCGCGACCGCGGCGAGACCGGCCTTCCACCCCGGCATCCGCCCGGCGTCCGGTGCTGCCCGCACCCCTCAGGAGCGCGGCGATCCGGCGGCGTCGGCCTTGAGCGCGCCGGCCGGCTCGCGCGCGCCAGCGGCCTTCCCGCGCGCCGGCCTGGCCTCGATCATGGCCACGATGCGCGCGAGCGCGTCGAGGAGCGCCGCACGGACGCGATCGTACGTCTTCGGACCGACGTCGCCCCGCTTCCGCGCGCGCTCGAGCTCGACGAACTCGTCGAGCAGCGCGTTCCGCGCCTCGAGCAGCTCCCGCCGCTCCTCGTCGTCGGGCCCGCGGTCCTGGTCGCGCCGCCGGACCAGGTTGAACGCGGTCCCGCCGATCACGGTCGCGCCGGCCAGCAGCAGCGCGATCCACCGGCCCACGCCCGGCGTCGGCAGACCGCCGAGCGTGATCTCGATGACCTTCATCCCGCCGTCCGTGCGGGTGCCCTGCATCTCGGTGATCAGGATCTTCTTCCCGTCCCGGTTCTGGGTACGCTGGGCCGCGGGGAAACCGGCGACGTTCAGCGTCATCGACTTGGACGCCTCGGCCATCACCCGCATCTGGGCGATGCGCGGCGGCAGCTCGATGCGGATCGTCTGGCGCTCCTCGTCATGGAGCGGGACCTGCCAGCGGAACTGCCCTTCGTGCCGGCCAGGGCTCACGGTGCCGCGCAGCGCCACGCCGGTGCCCTTGACCTCGTCGAAGCGCATCTCCTCGCCCATGCCTTCGCTCTTGTTGAAGGCCTTGTAGTCGCGCGGGAGCGCGAACGTCTCGTCAGGCAGCCAGGCGACGCGGCCGAGGTTGTAGACCTGGAACAGCTGCTCCACCGCGATCGAGTCTTGCCGGAGCTGGAGGTAGACGATGCCCTGCGTCCCGACCATCAGGCCGCTCACGTTCGGCGTGGCGTCGTAGATGTGGAGCACGGCCCGCTTTCCGGCCTCGGCGCTGAGCCCGAAATGCGGGATCGAGAACGTCGCGCCGTCGCGCGTGATCGAGATGCCGTAGCTCGTGCCGCCGGCGATCGCGAGGTTCTCGAGCCGGACTGTGCCCGCGTCGTCCGTCTCTCGGCTCATGCGCTCGCGCGAGTCGCCCCTCGCCACCGAGCTCTGCAGGATGTCGATATCGACGGAGATGCGAGGGACGGGGTTCCCGTCCGCGTCCTGCACGGTGAGCACGAGGACGCCGGGCGGAAGGCCTGTGTCTTCCTGGACGGTGTCGTCGGGCGCATCGAACAGGCCCGTCAGCTGCTCCGAGGCGCGCCGGGAGGCCGCGTCTGCCGCGGGAGGCTTCCCCACCGGCGGATGGCCCGAAGGCAGCCCCTGCCCCACCTCGGGATGCCCCGGCGGAAGGGCGCCCGCAGCGTCGGGCGCGCCCGCGTCCGCCGCGGGCTGCGCCGACGCGGCCGGCTGCGCCTGCACCGCCTGCGCGGCGGTCAGGCTCAGCGAGGCGATCGCGGCGAGCGCCGTACACCCGGTCCAGCGCATCACGAAGCCCTCCTGCGGTCGTTCTCATCGGCGCTGGCCGCGGCGTCGTCCGTCGCGGCCGGGTCGTCCTGAGGCGCGCCGAGCGCGCGCTTCGTCCCGCACTTCTTGCAAAACACAGCGTCTTCGTCGTTCAGCGTGCCGCACGCCCCGCACGCCACCTGCGTCGCCGCGCGCTCCGCCGTCGCCGCGGCCTCGTCACGCTCGCCGTCCGCCGCCGGCTCCCGATCGCCCTCCGGCTTCTCCAGCGGCCTGGCCTTGGCGCGCCTCCGCTTCGCCGGCCTGGCCTCCGCGGCGGCGCCTTCCGGATCGCTCGCGCCGGCGTCCTCGTCCGGCTCCCCGGGCGCGCCGTCGTCCTGGAACCCGGCGCGCCGGAGGTGCCTCGCCACGAGCGCCGCGACCTGCTCGCGCCGCGGCTGCGCGTCGGCGTCCAGCAGGCGGAGGAGCCGCTTCGCCTCGGCGCGGTACTTCGCGACGAGCTCGGCGTAATCCTCATCGCTGATCTTCCCGACGCTCCGCTCGAACTCGAGGTCCTTGAGCGCGCGCAGGACGGCCTGCTTCTGCTCCTCCTCCGCGCGCGGCGCGCCGATCGCGTACGCGTCGGCGCCGCTCAGCGGCGTCTCCCCGATCAGCACGCGGAGGCTCGCCCAGAAGATGGCGATGACGGCGACGAGCGCGCCGCCCGCGAGCACGAGGATCGCCGCGGGCGGCCCGCCGACGAGCCCCGCGATGCCGGCGCCGACGAGCGCCACGAGCGGCGCCCCGAAGCGGGCGTAGTGAATGATCTGCCGCTCCAGCGGCGAGTCGGTACCCCTGGTCACGGTCTCGTCGGCCGTGGCCGAGGTGGCGCTTTTGGCGGGCTGTTCGGCGCTCATTCGCGGTCTTCGCGGTCCAGGCTCTTGAGCTCCTCGTCGAGCTTGTCGTCGTAATCGTCACGGGCGCCGGGGACAACGCCCTTCGGGGATGGCTGCTGGCCGGCGGCGCCCGCCTCGTCGCTCCGCCGCTTCCATCGGCGCAGCGTCGCGACGACGATGCCCGCGCCGACCACGATGGCGCCGAGCGGGAGGAGGTAGAGCAGCCGCTGGCTCCCCTTGTTGGGCGGCACGGCCAGCGCCTCCGCCCCGTAGCGCTCGGCGTAGGCGGTCTGGATGGCCTCGATCGACAGCCCCGACGCGAGCGCCGCGCGGAGCTGGTCGCGGCGCTCGTGCGCGGTGCCGCACGTGCACGTCCCGAGGGTCTCGCGCGGGCAGCCGCACGTGCAGATCAGGCTCCAGAAGAGCTTGCGCTCGATGTCGTTCGCGATGCCGACGACGCCCGTGCGCTCCATCCCCTCCCCGAGCTGCTGCCCGTGGGCGAACTCCGGCGAGCGAAGCAGGACGACGAGGGCGAGGGCGCCCGCGACGAGGAGGGTGATGCCTTGGATGAGTCTTCGTGTGCGGCTCATTCGAACGCCGGCTGCCTCGATTCGGCAGCGGTCGGGAGCATGGCACCGATCGCGGGCGCCCGCCCGGGATCAACCGACGCGCCGGAGCCTGGGGCGCGGACGTCGCCGTCCGCCGCGCCCGGCGCGAGCAAGACGGGCCGCCCGAGCCCCTCTTGGATGGTGTGCCCGTAGGCCTGCGACGGGCCGCCGGCGAGCAGGAAGGCGAACACGACGGACGCGGTGACGGAGCCCGCCGCCCGCACATAGCCGAACGCGCCGGCCTCCTCGAGCGCGATGTCGGGCCACATCGCGACGAGCGCCCCCAGGATGAGGATGCCCGCGCCGAACCACATGAACGAGATCAGGTTGTTCACGTGGATCTGGAACGAAGCGACCTTCGTCTGGGGGTTCGCCATCCCGATGATCACGTAGAGGTCGTTCTTGACGGTGATGTGCCGCGCGACCTCGGTCGACGGCGCCTCCGGGGACGCCTTGTAGATGAACTTCGCCGGGCTGATCCGGCCGACCGGCGCGCCGTGGCGCTCGACGTCGAGGTCGGCGAAGACCATCCGCTTCTCGCTGTCGACCTCCATGCGCGGGCCGGCGTACGTGAGGCGGTACTCCTCGATCTGCACGGACTCGCCCGGGTGGAGGCTGATCTCCTTGTCGACGCCCCACGCGCGGCCGGCGAACCCGAGGAACATCACCGCGATGCCGACGTGCACGATGTAGCCGCCGTAGCGGCGCCGCGACCTCGCGATCAGGTTGTAGAAGGAGGCGACGAGCGACTCGCCCCCGCGCTTCTGCCGCGCCGCGATGCCGCGGGCGAACTCCTGCACGACCACGGCGACGTTGAACGAGGCGATGGCCACCGTGAAGAACGGGTAGGTCGACGCGAGCTTCGCGAGCGCGTCGCCGAGCTCGCCGGGGTAGATCGGGTCCACGGCGACGAACGGGGCGAAGCCCACCCGCTTCCCGAGCGCCAGGTGGAGCGCCGCCGTGACGACCGTGACCAGCACCGGCCAGCGGAAGCTCTTCCGGAAGAGCTCCGGCGACGTCTTCCGCCACCCGAGCAGCGGCGCGACGCCCATGAGCAGGAAGACCACCAGCGCCACCGGGGGCAGCCACATGTTGTAGAACGTCGGGCCGAGCGTCGACTTCTGGTCGAGCAGCCACTCGCTGATGCGCGGCCACACCGTCGCGACCGCGATGAAGATCATGATGCTGAAGAGGCCCCAGTTGTTGAAGAGGAACGCGGCCTCGCGCGACAGCATCGACTCGAACTGCCCGTCGCTGCGCAGCCGCGGCAGGCGGTAGACGATCAGCGCGGTGCACGTGGCCACGATCACGGCCATGAAGCCGACGAACCAGATGCCGATGCCGGACTGGGCGAAGGAGTGGACGCTCGCGATGAGGCCGGACCGCGTGAGCCAGGTGCCGAAGATGGTGAGGAAGAACGTCCCGCAGATGAGCGAGACGTTCCACACCTTCAGCATGCCGCGGCGCTCCTGGATCATCGTCGAGTGGACGTAAGCGCTCGCGGTGAGCCACGGGAGGAACGCGGCGTTCTCGACCGGATCCCAGGCCCACGGGCCGCCCCAGCCGAGCTCCTCGTAGGCCCACAGCATCCCGAGCACGTTGCCGATGGAGAGGAACAGCCAGGAGAAGAGCATCCACTTGCGCGTCGCCACGATCCACTCGCTGTCGAGCCGGCCCGTGGCGAGCGCGGCGATGGCGAACGCGAACGGGACCGCCGCGCTCGTGAAGCCGATGTAGAGGCTCGGCGGGTGGATGATCATGTAGAAGTTGCGCAGCTGGTAGTTCAGCCCGTTGCCGTCGAGCGGGGCGCCCGCCACGCTCGTCCGGAACGGGTTCACCGCGAAGATCATCAGCGCGGAGAAGAAGATGAGGACGCTCATCAGCGTCGCGATGACGTAGGGCTGGAGCTCCAGATACCGGCGCTGTAGCCAGATGACGCAGGTCCCCGAGAAGAGCGCGGTCAGGAACATCCACCAGAGCAGCGAGCCGTCCTGCCCGCCCCAGAGCGCCGCGATGAGGTACGGCGTGCTCATGGACCTGTCGCTGTACTGCGCGACGTAGGCGATGCGGAAATCGTGGCTGACGAAGGCGTACGCCAGCACGAGCACAGCGAGGCCGACCAGCGCGATCGTGCCGTACGCGCCGAGCCGCGCCGCCTGGAGCAGCCGCGGCCGCCCGCGCGCCGACGCGAGCCCGACGGCGAAGGTGTACGCCGCGGTCACCAGAATGGCGTAAAGGACGCCGGTCCCGAACTCAGGTAGGGATTGCCACATCGTCGTGGCCGCAAGCTTAGGCTTGCCAGGCGCGCAGGGCCAGCGCACCGCAGCGATGCGTGGTGGGTGGTGCGTGGTGCGTGGTGCGCGGTCGAAGACGTTTGCGTCTTCACCTGCGCCGTGCGTCATGTCGAGAGCCCCGGAAGAGCTTCGTTTCAGGCCCGGCGTCGAGCGCGGCGCACTATAATAGTGCATGGCGATCGCTGCCTCCGGTACCCGCCCGACCGAGCTGATCTACGACTGGAACGAGGTGGGGCGCGTCGGGCGGGTCATTCCGGAGAACATCGGCTTCTTCGACGAGACCCTGCGCGACGGCCTGCAGAATCCATCGGTCGCCGACCCGAACATCGAGCGCAAGCTCAAGCTGCTCCACCTGATGGCCAAGATCGGCATCCAGATCGCCGATGTCGGCCTGCCCGGCAGCTCGCAGCGGGCGTTCGAGGACGTGCTCCGGATGTGCAGGGAGGTCGCCGACAACAACCTGCCGCTCCGCGTCGCCTGCGCAGGCCGCACGGTCGTCTCGGACATCACGCCCATGATCGAGATCTCCCAGCGCGCAGGGATCCCTGTGGAGATCTACGCCTTCATCGGATCGAGCCCGATCCGCCAGCTCGCGGAGGCGTGGGACGTCGACCTCATCGCGCAGCGGAGCGCCGCGGCGATCGACGCGGGCGTGAAGGCTGGGCTCCCCGTCGCCTACGTCACGGAAGACACGACGCGCTCGCGCCCCGAGGTGCTGGCGACGCTCTTCAAGGTCGCCATCGATCACGGCGCGACCCGGCTATGCCTGTGCGATACCGTCGGGCACGCGACGCCGGACGGGGTTCGCAACCTCATCAACTTCACGCGGGCCATCGTCGCGGGGGCCGGGGCGTCGGTCGGCATCGACTGGCACGGCCACAACGATCGCGGCCTCGCGCTCGAGAACGCGATCTGGGCGCTCCAGTTCGGCGCGGACCGGGTGCACGGCACCGCCCTCGGGATCGGCGAACGGGTCGGCAACGCCGCGATGGAGCTCATCCTGCTCAACATGAAGCTCCTCGGCCTCCTCGAGCACCAGGACCTCACCCACCTCCTCGAGTACTGCACGACGGCCGCGCAGGCGGTCGGCTGGGAGGTGCCCATCAATTATCCCCTGGTCGGACGGGACGCCTTCCGCACGGCGACCGGCGTGCACGCGGCGGCCATCATCAAGGCGGAGTCGAAGGGCGACGCCTGGATGGCCGACCGGATCTACTCCGGCGTCCCCGCCGGCATGTTCGGGCGAAAGCAGGAGATCTGCGTGGGCTACATGTCCGGGGCCTCCAACGTGAACTACTGGCTCCGGCAGCGGAAGATCGAGCCCTCGAAGGAGCTCGTCGACGCCATCCTGGCGAAGGCCAAGGCCACGGATCACATCCTGTCCGAGGAGGAGATCCAGGCCGTGATCGAGCTGCACCGCGGCCGCCAGGCCTGATCCCGGGACGTCGGCGCGGCGTCGCGCGATCAGGCGACGGCGGCGGGAACGGCGCCTGGACGTTCGGCGTTTTCACGGATCCGGAGTAGAAATCCAGGCCGTGGCCGAGCAGGACAAGCAACCCGCAGCGGAAGCCGACCGGGCCGATCGCCGGTCGCGACTCGATACCGTCCTGGCCGCGCTCGCCGCGCTGGTCTGCTTCTTCGCCGCGACCACGCTGCGCGATCTGGGGCCGCGGTTCCTGCCGGGGGCGCCGATCCCGGCGCCGCCGGTGCCCGCGTGGGTGGAAGGGCGCGCGGCAGAGCTCACCGCCGCCGTGCGCGACGAGCAGGGGCGCCCGCTGAAGGACGCCACCGTGCGCGTCTTCGCGATGCGCGATGACCGCGCCTATTTCGCCGGCGAGCAGAAGACCGATCCCTCGGGCGAGGCTCGCTTCGCCGGGCTGCCGTCCGGGGAGGCCTGGATCATGGCGTACGGCGCGGAGCGGGCCCGGGCCTCGACCCGCGTCGCGCTCGAGCCAGGCCCCCGCGCCGTCGACCTCGTGCTGCGGCCCGCGAAGGTGCTGGACGTGCTGGTCGTCGACGAGGCCGAGCGCCCGATCGACGGCGCCGAGGTGACGGTCGCGACCGCCGATCCCCTCCCCTTCGTGGCGACCACCGCCGAGGGCGGCCGCGCGCGGTTCGATCGGCTCGGGGCGGCGCCCTACGTCGTCCGCGCGTCGGCGCTCGGCTTCGAGGACACCGTGCGGACGGGCATCGTGCCCGGGCCGGCGCCGCTCAGGCTCCGCATGGAGCGGCTCGGCGCCCTCACGGTCCGCGTGGTGGATGCAGAGGGGCAGCCGGCCGAGGGCGCGACCGTGCTCGCCGCCGGCACCGGGCTGTGGCCAGCGCGCAGCACGACGACCGACGCGACGGGCGCCGCGAGGATCGCCGGGCTCCGCGACGGGGTGTACGACCTCAAGGCCCGGCGCGGCGCTGCCGTCAGCGCGACAGCGCTGGCCGTGCCCGTGAGGCGCGGCGAGGGCAAGGAGGTGAAGCTCGTGCTCGGGCCCGGCCGCCACGTGCGGCTCCTCGTGACCGACGGCGACGGCGAGGGCGCGCCGGCCGTGAAGGGCGCCAACGTCGTGCTCGTCGAGCAGGGCCTGTCGGCGTTCCCGCTGCACGGCCGCACGGGCGACGACGGGTCCGTGACGCTCGGGCCCATCGCGCCCGGATACGCGAGCGCCTCGGCCCTGGCGGCCGGCTTCGTGCCGAGGAACGCCGTGCAGGTCGACGCAGGCGCCACCGAGGTCCGCATCCCCCTGCTCCGCGGCGGCGCGCTCGTGGGCGAGGTCGTCGACGACCGCGGCTACCCGGTCCCGGGCGCGACGATCGAGGTCGTGGGCGCCGACGCCGAGGGGATGCCCATCGACGAGACCACCGCGATGTCCGAGTTCAGGGAAGAGCAGTTCGAGCGCGCCCTGCCCGGCCCGGCGCCGCTGATCCCCGCGGGCGAGCTCGGGGTCATGCCGGGCCCCATCCCGGACCTGCCGCATGGCGATGCGGTCCTGCCGGCCGCCTCGGTGCGGTCGGGCGAGCCGTGGGTCACGCGCGCCGACGGCACGTTCCGGGCCGAGCCCGTCACCCCCGGGCGCGTCCACGCCATCGTCCGACACCCGGAGTACGTCGAGACGCCCAGCGAGATCGTGACGCTGCAGCCGGGCGGCGAGGCCCACGTGCGCGTGGTGATGCGCCAGGGCGGCCTGCTCGAGGGCCGCGTCCTCGAGGAGGACCGCAAGCCGGTCGCCGGCGCGCGCGTGGAGCTGGCCGCGACCGCCGGCTCGCTCGAGCGGGTGACGTACTCCGCGGACGACGGCACGTTCGCCTTCGCCGCGGTCCCCGACGAGGTGCTCGTCTCCGTCTCCCGGGCCGAGTCGCCGGGCGACGTCGTGGCGCGGCTCGTCGTCGAGGTCCCGGAGCGCGACCGCAAGGAGATCGAGGTCGTCCTCCCGAAGGTGCGCGAGGCGGTGGCCATCCACGTCACCGACGATCGCGGCTACCCGCTCGATCGCGCGGAGGTGCGCGTGCTCTCGCTCGACGTGGCCGTTCCGCTCCGCAAGACGCTGTTCACGGACGACGACGGCGACGCGCTGCTGCCCGACGCCGCCGGCTTGCCGCTCCGAATCAGCCTTGTGCGCTCCGGCAAGTCCCCGCGCGTCGAGCAGGTCGACGCCGCGCCGAAGGAGCTGCGGCTCGAGATGGGCGCCGCCCTCAAGGCGACCGGCACGGTGACCGGGCGCGGCGGGCGGGAGCGGCTCGAGGGCGCGCGGGTCACGCTGTTCTCGACGACCGGGCCGCGCCGCGCCACGAGCGACGCGGAGGGCGCCTTCACGCTCGCCGACCTCGCGCCGGGCCAGTTCCGCGTGACGGTGAGCCGCGACGGGTACGCGCCGGCGACGCTGCGGGTCACGATCGCCGGCGATCCCGATCGCCCGACGGACCTCGGGCGCATCGACCTGTCCGAGGCGGGAGAGGTCGCCGGCCAGGTCGTCGATCAGCGCGGCGACGCGGTGGCGGGGGCCCGCGTGGCGCGCGACCGCGTGCCGACGTACCTGCCGCTCGGCCCGCTGCCGCCGGGCGTCGTGACCACCGACCGCGACGGGCGGTTCCAGCTCGGCGGGCTGCCCGAGGGCACGGCGGTCATCGAGGCGTACAGCGCGGATCTCGGGCGCGCCGAGTCGCAGCCGGTGCAGGTCCGCGCCGGCAGGACGACCGAGCGCGTGAGGATCGCGCTGCCGGGAGACGGCGCGCGGCAAGACCCGAAGGGCGCAGGGAGCCTGGCGGTGACGCTCGGCGAGGAGCGGAGGACCGTGACCGTGGTCTCGGTGCCCCCGGGGAGCGAGGCCGAGGAAGCCGGCATCGAGCCCGGCGATCGGCTCCTGTCCGTGAACGGCGTCGACGTGCGCTCCATCGAGGAAGCGCGGCGGCGCCTCACCGGGCCGCTATCGGAGGATGTCGTGGTGCTGCTCGCGCGGGACGGCGATCGCGGCGAGGCGCGGTGGCTCACGCGGGTGCGGAGGGAGCGGGTGCGGCGATAGCCGGCCGGGCGCCCGCGGCGCCGGCCGAGCTCAGTTCTTCGCCTTCGTCAGCACGATGGTGCGGCCGTCGCCGATCTCCCAGCGCAGCGTCTGATCCGCGGTGAAGCGGAACGCCGCCTCGTCGAGCCCGCCCTCGGGGCGGAGGAACGCGACGGTCACCTGATCGCCGTCCGCCTTCGTCACCTTGAAGGTGCCGCTGCGCGGGGTCTCCGCGGGCACGGTCACCGTCACCTTGCTGCCGTTGAACTCGAGCGCCGTTCCCTTCACCCATCCGGTCGCCTTGGTGAGCTGATCCACAGGGGCGTTCTCGATGGCATCGCCATACCAGCGCCCCTGCAGACGATCGCGAGGGGTCTTCGAGCAGCCCACCACGGCGGTCGTCGCCATCGCCAGGGCCAGAGCGGTCTTGATGCGGTTCTGCATGGGCCTTCCTTCGGAGCCTCGAGGGGTCCTGATTTGGAAAATCCTACGAAGAGCGGAATGGATAGGCCAACAATGTAGGATATTTCTGCACACTTACGCAGGGTCGCAGGGCTTGGCGAGGGGGTGGGCGCCGCCGCTTCTGGGGAGGGCGAGTTCGCGCTAGGGTTCCGCCCTGAGGAGCCGCGCGGAAGACGCGCGTTTCCGCGGCGCGACGACCTTGAGCACGCTGTTTCACGAGAAGCGCCTCGTCCCTCTCGACCGGACGCGGCTCCTGAGATCCATCGTCGAGCGCGCGGCCGATCGGTCGGAGGGGCCTCCCGTGATCGTCTTCGATCTGGACGGCACCCTCATGGACAACCGGCCGCGGGTGGTCGCGATCCTCCACGAGCTGGCGGAGGAGTGGCGCCGCAAGCACCCGCACGCCGCCGGCCTCCTCGAGCGGGCGTCGCCCGACGGCATCGTGTACGGGTTCCAGGACAACCTGCGGCGGCTCGGCATCGACGACGAGGCGCTCCACCTGCACGCGTTCGATTTCTGGCGGGCCCGCTTCTTCAACGATCCGCACATCCGGCACGACGTCGAGGTGCCGGGCGCGAGCCAGTACGCGCGCGACTGCCACGCGGCGGGGGCGACCCTCGTGTACCTCACCGGCCGCGACCTGCCGAACATGGCGCTCGGCTCGTTCGCGAGCCTGCGCGATCTCGGCTTCCCCATCGGGGTCATCGGCACGGAGCTCGTCGTGAAGCCGAGGTTCGAGATGCCCGACACCGAGTTCAAGCGGAGCGTCGCGCCGCAGCTCTCGCGGCTCGGGCAGGTCATCGCGGTGTTCGACAACGAGGCGGCCAACTGCAACCTGCTCCTGGGCTCCCATCCCCGCTGCACCGCGGTCTTCCTGGACACGCAGTGCGCGCCCGACCCGCCGCCGCTCGACGCGCGCGTGCGCGTCATCCACACGTTCGAGCTGGAGCCGTGATCGCCGGGCGCGCCGCCGCGGCCTTCCTGCTGCTCGCCGCCGCCGGGTGCGAGCCGTCGCGCCACCCGCCCGTCGATCCCGTGGAGGCCGGCGCGAGCCCGAACGCGAGGATCCTCCCCGCGCCGCTCGCGAACGAGACGCCGGACCTGCTCGACGCCTCCGCCGCCGAGGCGACAGCGAAGATCATCGCCGACGACTACGGCAAGCTCATCATGTCCGAGGCGAGCCCTCAGTCGCCGCTGCCGCTCTCGCCCGCAACCCCCCTGCCGGACGACGCGCTCTCGCCCCGCGAGCTCCCCGGCGTCACGCTCGAGGCGGCCTTTCGCTTCCGCGACGTGCCTCAGCCTCCCAAGGCGCCCGAGGTGGCGTCCTCCGGGATCCACGCGGCGCAGAAGCTCACCGAGCTGACGTGGAAGGTCGAGCTCGCGGAGACGGGCCGGATGCGGGTCCAGTTCACGTCGCGGGCGCTCCCGCTGCCCGCGGGCTCCGAGCTCCGCGCGCGCCATGACGTGTACGGCGAGGTGCTGCTCTGGCCGTCCCTGACCCAGTACCGGGTCGTGCCGCCGGGGGCGCTCCGCACGCTCCTCGGCGAGCGGCGCGTCGACGTGACGCCGCTGTCGACGGGCTCGGCGCGCCCCGTCGGCGACGGCAAGCGGCTCGATCTCGACGTCCGCAAGGTCGAGGTGCACGGGAGCCTCGGCGCGCTGTACGTCGAGCTCGGCAGGGTCCCCGAGGCCGGCGACGGGGGGCCGCTGCTCTGCCGAGCGCTGCTGGAGATCCTCGGCGTGGATCCGAAGTCGCCCGAGTGCGTGGCCGGCGAGGTGCCGCTCTACGCGAGTTATGCCTGGCAAGGCGGCGGCGGCGTCGCGTTCGAGGTCACGTCGATCGCCCGGCGAACGGACCTGATCTCGACCGACATGCTCATGCCGCCCCCGAGCGCCGCGTACGCCGCCGCCGGGCTCCCGTCGGCGCAGGGCGGCGTCTTCCTGACGCGCGACGAGCTCGCGGCCATCCGAGAAGAGCCGCTCCAGCTGCCCGCGAGCGTCGACCCGGGCGCGCCCGGCGAAGGGTTCGTCGCGGTCAACCAGACCGACGCGCTGCTCTACCTGCTCGTCGACGGCATCCCCGCGGTCGCCGTGCCCCCGACGAGCGAGCGCTACGTGATCGGGCCCCTGCGCGGGCGCTACGTCGTCCAGTGGCGCACGTTCCTCGGCGAGCGCATCGAGCCGCCGCAGACGGTCGAGATGCCGGCGCGCATCGTGCGCAGCGGGGCCGAGGCGGCGGACGGCGGCTGAAGCGGGGCGGCGTCCCCTGCCCTAGCGATCGGCCGCCGTCTCGGGGCTCGCCAGGAGCTGGACGATGTCGTCCGGGATCCGCGTCAGCGTCAGGTTCGAGCCCAGGCACGCGAGGAGGATGTCGCCGTCGCAGATCACGTCCTCGCCCCGGAGGATCCGGTAGCTGAAGCGCGCGGTGACCCGCTGGACCTCGCGGCAGGTCGTCTCGACCACGAGCTCGTCGCCGAACCGCGCGGCCTGGCGGTACTTGATCCGCAGCTCCGCGACGGCGAGGTGAAGGTCGCGCCGCACCATCTCCTCATAGGAGAGGCCGCGGCGCTTCAGCCAGTCGATGCGGCCGGCCTCCAGGTAGATGACGTAGTTCGCGTGGTGGACGATGCCCATGAGATCCGTCTCGCAGAAGCGGACGGCCAGGGGCGTGCGCGAGGTGAGGTGCGGGGGCGCGTCGGGCAGAGAAGGGAGCGGCATCGCGGGCGGCGCAGAGACTAACCCAGTTTCGACCCGGGCAGCAGCAGAGCGACCGCGCGACATCCTCCGCAGGACATGGGATCGCGGCGCGCGGCGAGCGCGCGGCGACAGAGAGCCCGCCTCGGCGCTGGTGGCGCGGGCGCCGCGATGTTAGCGGGCAGCATGGCGAATGTCCGGACGCTCCTGTCCGCCGAACAGATCGGCGCTCGCGTGCGCGACCTCGGAGCGCAGATCACCCGGGACTACGCGGAGCGCCGGCTCGTGCTCGTCTCCGTGCTCAAGGGGAGCTACGTGTTCACCGCCGACATCGCGCGCCACATCGACCTCCCGGTGCGCATCGAGTTCCTCGGCGTGCGCAGCTACGGCGAGGGCACGGCCTCGACCGGCGTCGTGCAGATCACGCAGGACCTCACCCGCCCGATCGAGGGTGAAGACATCCTCCTGATCGAGGACATCGTGGATACGGGCCTCACGATCTCGCACTTGCTCCAGCTCTTCCGCACGAGGATGCCGAACAGCGTCAAGGTCTGCGCGCTCCTGCACAAGCCGGCGCGCGCGCGGGTCGAGGTGCCGATCGACTACCTGGGCTTCACGATCGAGGACAAATTCGTGGTCGGCTACGGGCTCGACTGGGCCGAGCGCTATCGGAACCTGCCGTTCATCGGGGTTGTGGAGGCGACGTGAGCAAGCGGCTGCTGATGCTCGAGAAGATGACCCGCGACGGGTCGAAGGATCCATTCCACTGGTACGCGCTCGCGCTGGAGTACGCGGGGCAGGGCCGCCACGACGACGCGCTCGCCACGTTCGTCGCGCTCCGGGCGCTGGATCCGGCGTACGTGCCGATGTACCTCATGTGCGGGACGACGCTGGTGAAGGCGGGCCGCCTCGACGAGGGGCGCGCGTGGCTGGCCGACGGCATCGGGGTCGCGCGCAGCAAGGGAGATCAGCACGCGCTGAGCGAGCTCCAGCAGGCGCTCGCCGGCGCGGGCGGCGGCGACGACGACGACGCGTGACGCCCTGACGGCTGGGCCGGCGCCGCGCCTCAGCCGCCCTCGCCCTCCCCCTCGCCCCGGATCCGGCGGAGGCGCTCGCCGATGGTCCGCTCGTAGCCGCGGTCGGTCGGCTCGTAGAACCGGCTGCCCGCGAGCGGCTCGGGGAGGTAGGCCTCGCCCAGCGCGACGCCGCCCGGCTCGTCGTGCGCGTAGCGGTATCCCTCGCCGTAGCCCTCGTCGCGCATCAGCCGCGTGACCGCGTTGCGCAGCGTGAGCGGGACCGGGAGCGCGCCGTGCTCGCGCACGGCGGCCTGCGCCGACTGCCAGGCGGTCTTGCAGGCGTTCGATTTCGGGGCCGTGGCGAGGTAGAGCGCCGCCTGCGTGAGCGGGTAGAGCCCCTCCGGCATCCCCATGCGACGGAACGCGGCGTCGGCGGCGACGGCGATCTCCAGCGCGCGCGGGTCGGCGTTGCCGATGTCCTCGGAGGCGAAGATCATCATCCGGCGCAGCAGGAAGAGCGGGTCGTCGCCGGCCTCGATCATGCGCATCAGCCAGTAGATGGCGGCGTCGGGATCGGAGCCGCGCATCGACTTGATGAAGGCGCTGATGACGTTGTAGTGCTCCTCGCCGGCCTTGTCGTAGAGCAGCGTCTTGTGCTCGCTCGTGCCGGCGATGAGCTCGCGCGTGATCGTGGTGGCGCCCGCGCGCGCCGCCTCGTCCGCGGCGATCTCCAGCGTGGTGAGCGCCCTGCGCGCGTCGCCCTGCGCGAGCGCCGCGATCGCCGAGAGCGCGTCGTCGTCGGCGGCGATCGCGCCGGCGAGCCCGGCGGGCGACTCGAGGGCGCGGCGCAGGAGCTCGACGAGCTCTGACGCGCCGAGGCCCTGGAGCCGGAAGACCTTGCAACGGGAGAGCAGCGGCGCGTTGACCGCGAACGAGGGGTTCTCGGTGGTCGCCCCGATGAGCGTGATCGTCCCGTCCTCGACGTGCGGGAGGAAGGCGTCCTGCTGGGCCTTGTTGAAGCGGTGGATCTCGTCGACGAACAGGATCGTCCGCTTGCCCTCGTAAGACCGCGCGGTGCGCGCCTGGGCGAGGATCTCGCGGAGCTCCGGCACGCCGCCCAGCACGGCGTTGAAGGGGACGAAGCGGGCGTTCGTCGTGTGCGCGACGACGCGCGCCAGCGTGGTCTTTCCGGCGCCCGGAGGGCCCCACAGGATCATGGAGGGGATCCGGTCGGCCGCGATCGCGCGCGCGAGCAGCTTGCCCTCGCCGAGGAGGTGGCCCTGGCCGATCATGTCCTCGAGCGAGCGCGGGCGCATGCGCTCGGCGAGGGGCACCGTGCCCCTGAGCTCGGGCTCCCGCTGCCGGGCGGCGTCGAAGAGCGTCGGCTCGTCGCCCGCGGGCCGCCGTCGCGCGCCGCCGCCGCCCCGGGTCGCGCTCATTCGAAGACCGACCGCGCCCCCGCGGGGCGCTCCGAGAGGAGGACCTCGACGGCGCGGCGCGCGCTCGCCGGATCGTGGCCGACCCAGCGCACGGTGCCCGCGGCGTCGACCACGAACGTGAGGGGGACCTGCGCGACGCCGTAGGTCCCGGTGAGCCGCTGATCGAGGTCTGCGACGATGGGAAACGTCGCGCCGAGCTCGTAGGCGGCGGCCTCCGCGGCGGCCTCCGAGTCGTCGACGTTCACGCCGATCACGGCCACCCCGTCCGCCTTGCGCTCGCGCCAGAGCCGGTCGAGCGCCGGCATGGTCCGGCTGCACGACGCGCACCAGGACGCCCAGAAGTCGATCACGGTGACCCGCGTCCTCCGCGTGCCGGGCACGCCGACGGTGAGCGCCGCCGTGGACTCTGCGTGGAACTCCGGCGCGGCGCTGCCGACGAGCGGGTGGCGCACCGACGCGGGCATCGCGCCCGGCCCGCACCCGAGCGCGAGCAGCGCGCACGTGGCCAGCGTGGCGCCGCCGGCGGGGATGGCCGAGCCGAGGCGCGACGCGGCGGACCTCGCCGTCATCCGCGGGCCCCGAAGATGGCGGTGCCGACGCGGACCCACGTCGCGCCTTCCGCGATGGCTGCCTCGAAATCGTGCGACATGCCCATCGAGAGCTCGGGCAGCACGGCGCGGCCGCCGTGCGCGTCGCGCAGGGCGCGCAGCTGCGCGAAGAACGGCCGGACGTCGTTCGGGTCCTCGAGGAACGGCGCGATGGTCATGAGGCCGATCGGCCGGAGGTGGGCGCACCTGGCGATCGCGCCGAGGAGCGGCGCGAAATCGCCGGGGGCGCAGCCGCCCTTCGAGGCTTCGCCGCCGACGTTCACCTCGAGCAGGACGTCGAGGGTGCGATTGAGCGCGGCCGCGCGCCGATCGAGCTCCACGGCGAGCTCCTCCCGGTCGACCGACTGCACGACGTGCGCCGCGCGCGCGACGAGCTTCGCTTTGTTCCTCTGGAGCTGGCCGATGGCGTGCCACACGAGCCCGTCGAGATCGGCGAGCGCCTCGGCCTTTTCGACGAGCTCCTGCGCGTAGTTCTCGCCGAAATCGCGCTGCCCGGCGGCGTAGGCGGCGCGGATGGCCTCGGCGGACTTCCCCTTGGACACGGCGATGAGCCGGACCTCCTCTGGCCCGCGCCCCGCCCGCGCGACGGCGCTCGCGATCCGGCGCCGCACCTCTTCGAGCCGCGACGCGACGTTCCCCAGGTCTTCCGAAATCACGCCGCACGATACCGCGAGCTGCCGCCGTGGACACCAGGGGGGACGCCCTGCAGCGGACGGGTCCGCGCAGGTCGTGGCGCGGAGGGAAGTGTCGGATCCCTCCGCCCGAGCGGCGTGCCAGAGTGTGCCTGAGCACCGCGTCGACAGCGAAGCGATCGAGGTGCTTTTCGGCTATTTTCACGTGGCATGCTGATTGCCATACTCGGCGCACCCGCCATGCGAAGCCTGCTGTTCCTCACCCTGCTCCTCGCGGTTGGATGCTCGTTCAACCCGCAGCCTGAACCGCCGTTCCAGGATCCCTCTACGACGGCATCGTCGACGACCGGCGCGGCGGTCGGCAGCTCAGGTTCGGGTGGCACGGGCGCCGGCAACACGGCGGCAGGGACCAGCACTGGCAGCGGGGAAGCCGCGGGCGGTGGCGATGGGGGCGCAGCGGGCGGCGCGGGCGCTCAGGGCGGTGCTGGAGCGGGCGAGGGCGGCGCGGGCGGTCAGGGCGGCGCGGGCGGTCAGGGCGGCGCGGGCGGTCAGGGCGGCGCGGGCGGTCAGGGCGGCGCGGGCGGCGAGCCCTGCGGTGTGGGGGGCGCTGGAGGCGCTGGAGCGGTGGAATGCGGCTGAACGAGCACGCGGCCCGGGTGTGACGGCGGCGTCGACCCGGCGGTAAAAGCGAGCGAGAAGCAGCCGACGGATCGCGCTCGACGCAGCAGCGTTCCCGCGGACGAGAGCGCCGCGCAAGCGGGCAGGGAGATGCGCAGGGTGCTATGAGGAGGGAGCTTATGCGCCAGCTTGTCGTCCTTGTGTTCGGGGTCGTCCTCGCGGGCTGTGTCTTCAATCCACAACCGGAGCCTCCCGCTGAGGGGGGCATCGGGTGCGATTGCGACGACCTCGGCGCGACCGGCGCAGGAGGGAGCGTCGCCGCCGGTGATCCAGGACAAGAGGAAGGCGCGGGCGGCGGCGGCTTGCTGCCAGACGCGGCCGGTTCGAGCGGCGCCGGTCCGACCGGGTCCAGTGCGAGCACCGGGTCCGGTGCTAGCACCGGCTCAACCAGCACTGGGGGCGAACCGACCAGCCCAACCGGCAGCGGCGGTGCGGGCGGCGCGGGTGGCAAAACCAACGACGGTGGTGCGGGCGACGCAGGCGGCGAAGCCGGCGCCGGTGGCGAGGCCGGCAGCGGTGGTGCTGGCGGCGCGGGGGGCGCGGGTGGCGAAGCCGGCGCCGGTGGAGCGATCGGTCCAGACGGCGGATGAGGCGAAGGATGGGCCCGGCGCCCGCCGGCAGAGCGCTCGACGTCGTCTGACGCGGCGGCGCCGGCTCAGATCCCCGGCCGCCGTGGCCGCGCGTACTCGTCGAGCATGTTCGCTACCAGCTCGGCGAGCAGGCTGTCCGCCACGCGAAGGCGGCGCGACATCTCGCGCGCGATGTTCAGCACCAGCAGCGTGTACGATTTGAGATCGCGCCGGTAGAGCGTGTCGAGATCGTGCGCGGTGACACGCAGCAAGCGCGACGGTGCGATCGCCCGGACGGTCGCCGAGCGGGGCATCACGTCGAGGATCGACATCTCGCCGAACCAGTCGTTCGGCCCGAGGATCGCGACGCGCGCCTCGACGTCGCGCTTCGACCGCTTGAGCACTTCCATCTCCCCCGAGAGCAGCACGAACATCTCGCGGCCGCTGTCGCCCTCGCGAAAGGCGACGGCGCCCGGCTCCAGATCGAGCAGCTCCAGCGTGTCGGCGAGGCCCTGGAGGACGTGGTCGCCCAGGCCTCCGAACAGCCCGATCTCGCGCAGCTGCGTGATCAGCGCAGGGGGATGGCTCACCTGGATGCACCGAGGGCGCCCGCGGCGACCGTCCTGCCGGCTGACCCGACAACGCCTACCACCACGTCGCGAACATGCCCGCCTTCTCGCATCGCTCCACCTCGCGGTTCCGAGGAGATGTACCCCGTCGAGAGCGTACGCCGCAACACGAGCGTGCTCCGCGCGATCTGCACCAGAGGCCGCACTAGAGGTCCTTGGTGAACACGATCCGCGGACGCCCAGGCCCGGCGTAGTCCTCGACCTCGGCCGCCGACCAGCCGACCGCGGCGTGGAAGCGCACGGAGCCCTCGTTGCCCAGCGTCGTGATCGCCTTGAGCTGCCGGCAGCCCTCGCGGCGGCAGTCCTCCTCGAACGCCGCGTAGAGCATCCTGCCGACGCCGCGGCGGCGATAGTCCGGGTGAATGCCGACGAGGTGCACGTACCCGACCGCCGCGTCCGGGCACCTGAACCCGAGCAGGAAGCCGACGAGCAGCCCGCGATCCTCGACCACGCGCGCGAGCCTGCCGAGCTCGTAGAAGAAGATCGGGTGCGCGAGCGCGCTGGTTGGGCCTGCCCACCACCGATCGATCTCGCCCACGATCCGGTCGTAGTCGGGCTTCGTCAGCGGCCGTGTCTCCATGCATCACCTCACTCGAACGGTTCGGATCCCCTGCCCTCGATCCGCAGCGTCCGCGCACACGACACGAACGCCTCGCGAAGACCCTGCGCAGCCTAGCAGCCGCGCCGGCCTCCCCGTAAGCGCGCTCGTGGGATGCTCGGCTAGCCGCCGCGCGTCACGCCTGCTAGCGCTACCCTGTGCGTCACGAGAAAATCATCGTCGCTCCGTCGATCCTGTCGGCTGACTTCGGTCGTCTCGCCGAGGAAGTACGGGCCGCTGAGGCCGCCGGCGCCGACTGGATCCACGTCGACGTGATGGATGGCCGGTTTGTGCCAAACATCACGATCGGGCCGCTCGTGGTTCGCGCGGTCCGCGCCGCGACGCGTCTTCCCCTCGATGTCCACCTGATGATCGTCGAGCCCGAGCGCTACGTCGCGGAATTCGCGGCCGCCGGCGCCAATCGCATCTCGGTCCACGTCGAGGCGTCGCCTCACCTGCACCGGACGCTCCAGCAGATCAGGGACGCAGGCGCGAGCCCGGGCGTCGTGTTGAACCCCCACACGCCGGAGGAGTCGATCCGGCACGTGATGGCGGATATCGGTCTGGTGCTGGTGATGAGCGTCAACCCCGGGTTCGGCGGCCAGCGGTTCATCCCGGAGGCGCTCACGAAGCTGCGGAGCCTGCGCCAGACGATCGACCAGGCAGGCCTGGACATCGCGCTCGAGGTCGACGGCGGCGTCGCCCCGTCGACCGCCGGGCAGGTCATCGCCGCAGGGGCACGGGCGCTCGTCGCGGGCTCGGCGGTGTTCGGCGCTGTGGCGCCGGGAGAGGATCTGCCGTTCGACGCGCGCGTCGCGCGTTATGCCGAGGCGATCCGCACGCTCCGCGCGCCCGCCGGGGAGCCGTCGTGACCCGGCGCGTCGAGGACGCTGCCGCGGCGGGCCAGGGGCGCTGCGCGATGGGGGCGGCGCGCGCGACATGCGCGGCATGCGCGACGTCGAAGCGCGGCCGCTGGTGCGGCGCGGCGCTCGTGGCGGCGGCGGGGCTTGCGGCGGCGCCGGTGGGGACGGGTGGGCTGGTCGGGTTGGTCGGGGTGGCTGTGCTCGCCGGGTGCGCGCCGGCCGCCGCGCCTGCGGCGGCGCCGCGAGCGCAGGCCTCGGTTGCGGCGCTTCCTGCGGCGTCAGCCGCGCCTGGGCCGGTTGGGGGCGCAAGTCCGGTCGACGAGGGCGGGCTCGACGAGGACGCGGCTCGCCTGACCGACGGCGAGATCGCGCGCGTGCTCGCGCGCGTGGCGAAGGCGCGCGGCCTGCCGGTGCGCCGCGATGTGCGGAGCCGCGTGCTCGCCCGCGGGCAGATCCTGGAGCGGGTCCGCGCGCACGTGGAGCGAGAGATCCCCGAGGGCGTGCTCGATCACCAGCGCGAGGTGCTCGCGGCGCTCGAGCTCATCCCGGCCGATTACGACTTCACCGCCGGGATGTACCGCCTGCTCGAGGGCCGCATCGCGGGCTTCTACGAGCCGGAGGACGCGACGATGTACCTCGTCGACGATCTCACGGAGGCCGAGGCCGAGGAGACGCTGGCGCACGAGCTCGTCCATGCGCTCCAGGACCAGAGCTTCTCGCTGGGGAGGCTGCTCGACTTCAAGCTCGGCGACAGCGATCGCCTGGCGGCCACACACGCGCTCGTCGAGGGCGAGGCGATGAGCGCGATGTTCGACGTGCTGGTCGGCTCGGCGTTCCAGGTCGACGAGTCGATGCTCCGGAAGCTCGTGGCGATGTCGACGGCGCTGTCGTCCGTGGGCGACACGCCGCTCGTGCTGCAGGAGTCGCTGGGCGCCCCGTACACCGACGGCTTCGCGTTCGTGCAGGCGCTGCGCCGGGACGGCGGGTGGGCTTCGGTGGATGCGGTCTGGCGCGCGCTGCCGGAGACCACCGAGCAGCTGCTCCACCCCGAGAAGCTCGCCGCGCGGGAGCCCGCCGTCGCGGTGGCGGTCCCGACGGCCGCGGCGCTCGGCCCGGGGTTCCGCGTCGTCTTCGACGACGTGATGGGCGAGCAGGCGCTGCGCATCGCGTTCGCGGCGTATGCTCACCGCGACGCGGCGATCGGCGCGGCGGCGGGGTGGGGCGGGGATCGGTTCGCGGTGGTGCGGCGGGACGACCCGGAAGACCCGTCGCGGAAGGAGTTCGCGCTCGCGTGGCGGCTGCGGTTCGACAGCGCGGGCGACGCGGCCGAGGCGGGGAAGGTGATCGAGCGGCGCTTCGGGAAGGCGTGCAGGAGGCGGCCGGAGCTCGGGCCGATCGCGTGGACGGCGCGAGGGAGCGACGTGGCGATCGTGGCAGGGCCGTACGCGAGGCGCGGGGGAAGCGGGGGAGGGGAGGTCAGCGCGGCGGGGACGTGCGCGGGGGCGGGGAAGTGGCTGGCGGAGGTGATGAAGGGCGGGGTGGGGGGGCAGGCAGCGGGGACGGCGAGGGCGGGTACAGCGGCGGGGAGGGAGAAGTAAGGGGCGGAGGGCGGTGGGGGCGGTGGGAGATGCCGGTGTGGGCGGAAGGGTCGGGGCCGGGGCTGGAGAGCTCAGGCGCTGCCCGGAGCAGGGCAGGGTAGGGGGCGGGTCTCAGGGCGGCGTTGACAGGGGGCGGTAGAAGAGGCAGAAAAACGAGTCGTTCTGGATGTTTGGAGGAGTGGCCGAGCGGTCGAAGGCAGCGGTTTTGAAAACCGCCGTTGGGGCAACTCAACCAGGGGTTCGAATCCCTTCTCCTCCGCTGAATTCTTGAAGGCTTATTGGTACTTGGCGAGGTCTTCGCGAGGTCGAGAGCGGACAGCCGAGGACACGAGGGACCCCGAGATTTGGCAACCTTTTGGCGCGGCGGCTCGTCACGCACCGGTTCAGGGACGGTACCGGTGCCCGAGGTGCTCCGACCGGACCTCCGCGAGCTCGACGGCGGAACGTAGGCAATGCTCCTGCCCGTCGGTTCCCTCGCATGACGCTCCGGCAACCCGCGCCCGAGCGTTCTTGGGATGAGATCGGCGCTCAGCTTCCCACCTGTCAAGCGACAGAACTTTTACTGACGCTCTACACCACCAGCTTCGACCGGGTTCTACACGCGGGAAATCAGGTAGCGTGGACGTTCTCGCCGAGGTCGTTTTTCCCCTTGCTCGAACCGGCCATCCGAGCCTTGGTGCTAGCAAAGGCTTTCCTTCCACTCGCGTCGTTTGACGCCAACTTGGTGAGCAATGCAGAAAAGCCCGACCGTCATCACTCCGGCGAGGAATGCACCCAGGCGAAGGTTCGACCCTGCGCTTACGGGAGCAGTCGCCGAGGCGGCCGGCACGTCGGTGGAAGCTGATCGAGCGGAGCCATCGCGGGCTGGATGGCATGCGGAGGTGCGGCAGCCCGCTCGAGAACTGCCACGGGCGCGGGCTGTGCCTCCACCTGAACGGGGCCAAGGCGAAGCAGATCTCCTTCAAGCTTGGGAGCTGGAAGACGATGCGCTCGGGTGGGCGCATCGCTGAACCGAGCGGGCCCTCAGCGCGTCAGGCGAACGTCGCGCGAAGTCTCGGTGAGCGTCCAATCCGCTGGTGTAACGAGCAGAAAGCTGGCGAGTTGGTAAGGAAGCACCTGCTCCGGCCAGGAGCGTTCGTGGCGTTCGCGTTCACTGCGCAGCAAAAAACACACATTCATGCCGACGGCCATCCGATTGGCCGTAAAATTCATCAGCTCACGCTCTTCGGCAACTGTCACCCGGCAGCGGTCGATTGGGTATGTGGCCAGATGCCCCGCATGGATGTCCTCGATTGGGCCGTTGCGCCAGGCTACGTTCACGAGAGCGTTTGCGAACACGCGACTCGGGTGCTCGCTTACGACCGCGCGAGCCAGGGCGAGACGCTCGGCGTCCGTAACCTCGACAACTCGCTTCGCGATCTCCGGCAGTGCAAGCGGCCCGAAGGTCAGTTTCCGCTCCGATTTGGACGTCTTCGTCGGCATGGGCAGGTGGCAGACCGCGCGATTGACAAGCTGACCATAGAGCGCTCGATCGGCATTGAATAGATCCACCCAATGAGCAAGAGCAGCGGAGGACTCGATATTGATCCGCGCCATCTCGTCATCCGAGATTCGGCTCATCTCAGGAGAAGTGACTTCGCTCCATAATGGCTTGTTGCGGTCGGCGAGTACGGAGAAGTACGAGCCCCACCGAACACAGACCGCCGCCGCCGCGACGCCTTCCCTGCCGATCTCGGTGCCGGACGGTAGCTTGACCGGATCCGGCTTGGTCATGAGGTAGTCGAGCACCCGCCGGAACATGGGTTGGGTCGGTGACCGGATGATCCTATCCGGACCAACCAGGCCAGCATCGAGCGTCAGCTCGTCGTTAACGCGAACGCGAAGCGGTGCGGCTGGAAGAACCTCGTCAGGGAGCATTCCCGTCTCCTCCTGTCCGCTGCGGCCCGCGCGCATCTACCTTGGCTACACACCTGGTCACCGTGGGCCATTCTGGTGAACCATCGCCTTCGAGATACACGCACGGAGCTGGGTGCGCAAGCGCCCGTCGCGAGATCTATCTCCACCATGGACCCGAGCACGTGTGCCTCGCCGCCTCATGCAGCCCAGCGCGAGCGTGACCTCGCGGCGGTCGCGGCAAGCCTCGCCTCCCCTCGATTTGACCTCGGCATTCGCCCTGAAGGTCGGCATTCTCGGCACCGCATTGTCCGGCGCGCCACGATGGAGCTCATCTCCGGTCTCCACCGCCTCGAGGCGTTCCGTGCCCGCGGTCGGGAGGAGATCCTTGCATGCCTCATCGATGTCACCGACCTCCAGGCCGCGATGGTCGAGATCGACGAGAAGCTGATGCGAACCGAGCCGATCGCGTTCCAACGCTCCGAAGCGGAACTGAGCACGGAGCCTCGACATGCTGACGAAGTCCTGGCTCCCCTCAGGGCGCCACGACGGGGCTTCACGTTCATAGGGAAGACTGCTACCGTCGCGTCATCGCGCGGCAAAGAGCAGCGCGGACCGGGGGCCACATGAAGTTCTTTCACGCAGCGGACATCCACCTCGATAGCCCCCTGCGGGGCCTCGATCGGTACGACGGGGCGCCGGTGGACAAACTTCGTGGTGCGACACGACGTGCACTCGAGAATCTTGTGGCACAGTGCATCGAGGAGAAGGTGGCGTTTCTGCTCATCGCCGGCGATCTCTACGACGGCGACTGGACGGATTACAACACAGGGCTCTTCTTCGCGAAGCAGATGTCGCGCCTGCGCGAAGCGCGCATCCGAGTGTTCATCGTACGTGGCAATCACGATGCTCGGAGCAAGATCCTGCGATTGCCAGATGGCGTGCGTGAGCTGTCGGCGAAGAAGCCGGAGACGATCATGCTTGATGATCTCGGCGTGGCCGTGCACGGCCGGAGCTATGAGAAAGCCGATACCACCGAGGACCTCTCCGTCGCCTATCCCGCGCCGCGGGAAGGGTATTTTAATGTGGGCTTGTTGCATACATGTGCGAGCGGTCGTGAAGGTCATCAATCGTATGCCCCATGTTCGGTGAGTGACCTGGTAGCGAGGAGATACGATTATTGGGCTCTCGGGCATGTGCACGCGCGCGAGGTGCTCCACGAGTCCCCGTGGATCGTGTTCCCCGGGAACCTGCAGGGCAGGCATGCGCGCGAGACGGGGAAGAAGGGGGCGACGCTGGTGACCGTGGACGAGGGGCGGATCGTGGGGGTCGAGCCCCGGACCCTGGACGCGCTGCGCTGGGTGCGGTGCGAGGTGGATGCGCGCATGGCTTCGTCGGTCGATGATGTGATCGAGCTGTGCCGCGAGGCCTTGGCGCGCGAGGCAGACGCGGCGGAGGAGAGGATCGTGGCCGCGCGGATCGAGGTGACGGGGGCGACACGGGCGCATGGGGCGCTCGCGCGTGAGCCCGAGAAGTACCGGAGCGAGGTGCGCAGCGTGGCGAGCGACGCGGGCGAGATCTGGGTCGAGAAGATCAGCTTTCGCACTCGGAACCCGCTCGATGCCGAAGCGAGCCTCGGGGACGAGGCCGTAGGCGGGCTTTACCGGCAGCTCCGCACCATCTGCGAGGACGACGCCGAGATCGACAGGCTGCTGAGCGGGCTCGAGCCCTTGCGCAAAAAGCTTCCGGTGGAGCTAGATCACCTCGAAGGCGGAGGGAAGCTGGATCGGACGGCGCTCCGGCAGCTCGTCCGAGCGCTGCCCGAGACCCTGCTGCCGCTGCTCTTTGCAGGCGAGGACGCGTCGTGAAGATCCTCTCGCTCGATCTCCTTAGGTACGGGCCTTTCACGGGGCTATCGCTGGATTTCTCGGCGAATCCGCGCGCGTTGCACGTGATCTTCGGCTCGAACGCGGTCGGCAAGAGCACGACGCTGCGGGCGGTGCTGGGATTTCTCTTCGAAATGCCCAAGGACACCCAGGACGCGCACGATCGGGACTACAAGAAGCTCCGGGTCGGCGCGCTCCTCGAGGCCGAGGACGGGCGGACCTTACAGCTCGTCCGACGCAAGGGGCTCAAGCAGACATTGCTGGATACCGCCGAGCAGCCGATGGAGGAGAGGCAGCTGCAGGCGTTGCTCGGCGGGGTGACGGAGGAGCAGTACAAGGTGATGTTCGGCCTCTCCCACGAGGCGCTCGTGGACGGCGGTGTGGCGCTGCTCAAGGGAGGCGGCGATCTCGGAGAGAGCTTGTTCGCGGCCGGGCTCGGGGGCACGCGCGTGCATGCGGTGCTGGAGAGGCTCGATGCGGAGGCGGAGGAGATCTTCACGCCCCTCGGGAAGCACAAGAAGAAGCTCAACGCCGCGCTCGAGAGCTACAAGAGCGCGAAGAAGGGAGCCGCAGATCGATCTCAGCCGGCGAAGGAGTGGGAGCAGCTCCAGAAGGACCTCGCTGATGGGCAGGCGCACGCCGCGACCCTGGCCAGGGAGCTCTCCGAGCTTCAGGCGAAGCAACGGCGTCTGTCACGCATGGAGCAGGCGCTGGTGCCCATCGCCGAACGGGACAGGATCCTCGGGATGCTGAAGGAGCATGAGGGCGCGGTGTTCTTGCCCGAGACGGCGCCCGAGGCGCGGCGGAAGGCCGAGAGCACGCTCGCAGAGACGGAGCCGCGCGAGGAGCGGCTCGGCCGCGAGATCGCGGATCTGACCGCGCAGATGGAGCGGTTGCCGGTGCCGGAGGCGCTGCTCGCGCAGGGGGCCTCGATCACGGCGATCCAGGACGGGCTCGGCAACCACAAGAAGGCGGCGGGGGTGGATTTGCCGCGGCTCCGCGGCGAGCTGCGCCAGATCGAAGACACGATCGAGTCGCTCCTGGGGCGGCTCGGGCGGCGCGTGCCCGTGGAGGAGGTGGGAAGCCTCGCCGTCGCGCCGGGCGTGGAGGCGCGTGTCCGCGCGCTCCTCAAGCAGCGCATCGGACTCGAGCGCGACCTCGCCGGGGCGACGAAGGCGCTCACCGAGGCTGAGAACAAGCTCGGGGGCGAGCGAATCAAGCTCGCGGCCCAGCCCGCTCCGGTGGATGTGACGGCGCTCGTGCGCACGCACGAGATCGTGCAGCGGGACGGGGATCTGGAGAAGGTCCTCGGTGAGCTGCGCGGCGAGGCGAAGACGATGGCGGCGCGGCTTGAGGCCGAGCTCTCGGCGCTCGGCGTGACGCACCTCTCGCTCGAGAAGGTGGGCGCGCTGCCGGTGCCACTGCCAGAGACGGTGGAGATGTTTGCTCGCGACTTCGCCGCTCGGGACACCGAGCGGAAGTCGCTCGCTAACTCGCTGGCGGAGCGCAAGAAGCGCTTCGGGGAACTGGAGCGCGAGATCGAGGCGTTGCGGCGCGGCGAGGAGGTGCCCACGGAGGGGGACCTGGCGACGGCGCGGCGCGAGCGTGACGGGCACTGGAAGCGGGTGCGGCAGGCGTGGCTCGGGGAGCCGGCGGAGGAGGGGGCGGCAGGGGCGGGGCTCTCGGCGCGCGAGATTGCGGATCATCACGAGACGAGCGGGCGGCGGGCGGATGAGCTGTCGGACCGGCTCAGGAGAGAGGCAGATCGGGTGGCGAAGTTCGCGACGCTCTCAGCCGATCGCGATCAGGCGGCGCGTGGCATCGAGGAGTCCGTGACCGCGGCGGAGCAGGCGCGGACAGCGGAGGAAGCAGAGCAGGGGCGGTGGCAAGCCGCCTGGACAGCGGCGGGGATCGCGCCGCGCTCGCCGGGCGAGATGCTGGCCTTCCTGGGGCGCTACCAGAAGCTCGTGGAGGAGAAGGCGAGGCTCGAGGAGGTGCGGCGGCGGGAGCAGGCCCAGAGGGAGCGCATCGAGGGGCATCGGGAGGCACTCGCTGCGGCGCTAGAGGCGCTCGGCATGGCAGCTGGGCCGCGGCACGGGTTGCTCGCGCTGGTTGCGCATGCGCGTGAGGTGGCGGAGCGGGAGGGGAAAGCGCAGCGGGAGCGGGAAGCGGTCGCGAAAGAGGTGCGCCGGTGGGAGATCGAACTCGAGGGGCTCTCCGGCGCACTCGCGGGGCGGCAGCGGGAGCAAATGGCGTGGGCCGAGCAGTGGTCGGCGGTGATGCTGGCGCTCGGGGGGTCGGCGGCGACCGGGATCGAGGAAGCCGAGGAGGTGCTGACGTTGCGCGCGGATCTCGCCCAACAAGGGAAGGGAGCCCGGGAGCTGCGGCGGCGCATCGCGGGGATCGAGCGCGATGCGGCCGATTTCAAGGTGCAGGTCGAGGGGCTGGCGCGGCTCACGGCGCCAGATCTTGCGGGCATTCCGCTGGAGCAGGCGGCGGCGGCGCTGCTGGAGCGGTCCAAGGATGGGGAGACGAACCGGCAGCTCAAGCAGGCGCTCGAGAAGGACCTCAAGGAGAAGCAGCAGGACCTGCTCGCCACGCGGGAGAAGCGGCGAGCGGCGGAGCGTGCGCTCAAACAGCTCATGGAGGAAGCCCGGGCCCAGGATGTGTCCGAGCTCGTGGCCGCTGAGGATCGATCGGCCGTAGCGCGGAAGCTCCGGCAGGATCGGGAGATCGTCGAGATGCGGCTCTCAACGATCGGCGGGGGGCTCAGCGTAGAGGCGCTCCTGGAGGAGTGCCGCGGGACGAACGCGGATACGCTTGCGCAGCGTCTGGCGGAGGTGGAGCGGCAGATCGCGGACGTGGATCGGGAGCGGACGCGGGTGAACGAGGAGGTGGGGCAGCTCCGGCAGCGGCTGCTCTCGATGGATGGGAGCGACCTGGCGGCGGAGGAGCTGACGCGGGCGGAGCAGCACCTGGCGTCGATCAGCGCGCTGGTCGACGACTATGCGCGGGCGAAGCTCGCGGCGGATCTGCTACGGCGAGCGATGGAGCAATACCGCGAGAAGAACCAGGGCCCGCTGGTACGGCGGGCGAGCGAGCTGTTTGCGAGGCTATCGCTGGGTACCTTCTCGGGGCTGCGGGGGGATCGCGACGATCAGGATCGGCCCATGCTCCGCTGCGTGCCGAGGGCCGGGGATCCGGTGGAGGTGAGGGCGCTGTCCGATGGGACGCGCGATCAGCTTTTCCTGGCGCTCCGTGTGGCGAGCCTGGAGCAGTATTTCACGAAGAGCGAGCCATTGCCGCTGGTGCTCGACGATGTGCTCATCCATTTCGACGACGCGCGCGCACGCGCCGCGCTCGAGGTCCTCGGGGAGCTGTCGCAGCGGACGCAGATCCTCTTCTTTACCCATCACGCGCGGCTCGTCGAGCTGGCCGAGGCGACGTTGCCGGCGAGCACGCTCTGCCGGCATGACCTCGATGATCTGGTGGCGAAGGCGGCGGTGAACGTCACGGCGCCATGACGCAGCCCGATCCACTCCGCAGCGATCGCGTGGCCCCGCGCCCGCGAATTTGAAACCGCGCGCCCTTCAATGACCACATGTTAGAGTCGCTCAGATCATGCTTCGACGGCTTGCCTCAAGGCAGCGATGCATCCCCTGGACGTCAAGCATGCCGCTCGCGTACGTAGCGCTCAGAAGCTCTTCGGAAAGGTACTCGTCGTACTTCTCTACAGCTTTATTCCTCACCGTTCTTGCCAGCGCAACTGAGTCACCCGGTCCTTCATCAACAATATCGCTCAGCGTCGCCAAGATGCGCTCGGGCGTCGCCCGGGAGATGAGCAGCGCTACGCCGAGCCCGGCCACCTCGAATCCACGGTTCGCCATCATGACGGCCGTAGTGTTCATGACGCGGTCTCCCGCCCACGGAAACAGTACGGCGTCACGACCCCAGGCGATCACTTGCCGTTCGCGCAGGCCGAGCCGGTCGAAGTTGGTCCGTCCCTCCACGAGTAGTTCACTCGCCCTCGGGTCCACGAAGCTTGGGATCTCGAAGGACTCGTACAGTTCCCGCATGCGTTCTCGCACCCGATCGTGGACGAACCCGGCCCCGTCACCGAAGCTCGGGACGCGACCGCCCCCCGCGGCCGCCAGGTCGGCTACCTTGTGCTCGAGGTCGACGCTGAGGATACGCCAGCGACGCCCGCCGAAGATCAGGTACGCACCCTCGACGAGCGGGTTCTTGACCGGCAAGGTGCCGAGCGTGCGCCCTTCGTTCACCAAGCGGAACTCTTCCGGCGTCTGGAACGCGGTGAAGAAGGAGTAGTGGTTCACCACCCGCTCACCTGTGCGGTCGAGCAGCAGCGTCCCGTCGCTGCTCTGGGTTACCACCTCGGCATATCCTAGGCAACGCAGGAGGCTCGCAAACATCGCCCTGGAAATGTCGGCGAACGGTCCGGTCTCGCAGAGCACCCGGTACGCATCCAGCGGCTTGACGCCGCCGTGCTGGGCGATTGTGGAGAGAAGCTGTTGGACCAGCGTCGACAGGTGCAGCTTCCCCCGAACGGGGGGCTCGCACCACTTCTCGAGGAGCAGGGAGACGATCGCGATCGTCTGGACCAGCTGCGCCCGGATCTGCTGGGGTGGCGAGGTCGTGTCCGTGACCTCTTCCTCCCGTACGTAGGCTCGCAGGATGGCCGGCTCGCCCTCCCTCCTCCCCGATCGACCCAGCCGCTGCCGCAGGCTGGCCACCGAGAACGGCGCGCCGAGCTGTGCCACGCTCCTCACACTGCCGATGTCGATGCCCATCTCCAGCGTGCTGGTACAGACCACGTTGACCGGCCCCGGGATCTCCTTCTTGAGACGGGCCTCGACGTCCTCGCGCAACTCCTTCGCCAGACTGCCGTGATGTGCGAAGAATTCGTTCGGCACGCGCTCACGCTCGGACTTGCGGGCGAGCAAATCGGCATATAGCTCTACCTCTCCGCGCCGGTTCGCGAAGATCAGATTGTCCGAGCCGCGCAGCGTCCGGAAGAGCTGGTCAGCGATCGCGTGGACATCCTCCGTCACCTCGTCCTCCGGCGTGCCCTCCGGGCGCCGCGTGAGGAAGCCGCGCACGATCAGCCGCAACTCGCCGCCGCCCGCAGCGGAGGTGATCATCTGCACCTCGTCTGCATGCCATGGACGGAGGAACTCCGCGGCGATCTTCATATCCCCCAGGGTAGCACTGAGGGCCACGCGAGGAACGCGGCGCTTCACGGCGACCTCCATCCGGTGGAGCAGGGATTGAAGCTGTCGGCCCCGCTCCGACCCTACGAAGGAGTGCAGCTCGTCAATCACCGCGTACGAGATCGGCTGGAACAGGCGCGCGATCTGCGACCCGTGGACGACGAAGAGCGCTTCCAGCGACTCGGGCGTGATGAGGAGGATTCCGCCCGGATGCTGGAGAAATCGCCTCTTCCGCTCCGAGGAGACGTCGCCATGCCAGCGATGCACCGGGATGTCGAGGCGCTCGCAGAGCCGCTCGAGGCGCCGGAATTGATCATTGATGAGGGCTTTGAGCGGGCTCACGTACAGCGCCCGCACCCCTGTGCCTTCCCCCTCGAGGATCCGGGTGCAAATCGGAAAGAAGGCCGCTTCCGTCTTGCCGCTTGCCGTCGCTGCCGAGAGAATCACGTCGCGCTCGCCGGAAAAGATGGGCTCGACCGCGAGCTCCTGAAGGTCCCGGAGCTCCTTCCACTGCTCATCCCAGATCCAGCGCTGGATCTTCTCGTGCAATCGACCAAATGCCGGGACGGGCGCACCTGGCTCATACTCAGAGTTTGAAGGTGGCAAGATCGTCATCCTCCTCGCTCCCCGCCCCCGTCGTCTCATTGGTTGAGCTCGTCCGTTCTTCGCCGGGTAGAGGCGCCAGATCGGGGTTTGAGTCCGACGTGATGTCCACCGCACCCACGAGCTCGGTCCAGGACACCCCGCGATTTTGATCGAGGACTGCGAGTAAATTCACGAACGCGGTGATCGTGTTTCGAGGCGTGCGGAAGTACGCGTCTCCGATCCGTTTGGAGCAGTGGTTCATGAAGGCCGCGAGACCATCGTCCGGCAGCACATACTGGGCGGGATCCCCCGACGCATAGACGAGGCGCAGCTTGCCGAGCAGGATGTAGAGGTCTTCGGGCGTGAGGTTCGCGAGGCGCAGGACGGGGCCGGTGAAGTCGACCAGTCCGCTCTTCGTGAACATGTTCTCGGCCAGCCGCGACTGGAGCGCCTGATAACTGTACAGACCCCGTCGCGTGTCGAGCAGGAACTCCGGCGTCCCGCCCAGCACGAAGCCGAGGCCCTCGGCCGTTCCCTGCAGGCAATCGTTCAGGAGGCGGAGTATCTGCTCGTAGTTGGCGCTGCGCGACTTCGTGTTGGCGAGCTTGTAGAGGTTCACGAGCTCGTCTAGGCACACGAACAGGCCCGCGTATCCCGCCTGGCGTACGAAGCGGGCGAGGAGCTTCAGCATGTCGTACCAGTTGGCGTCGTCCACGATGGTGCGGACGCCGAGCGCCGCCTTGGCATCGGTCTTCGTGGAGAACTCTCCTCGGAGCCATCGCACGGCGTCGGACTTGAGCGTCTCGTTGCCCGTGTCATGGCCGCGCCAGTAGGCCGATATCACCTCGGCGAAATCGTAGCCTCCCACGAGCTCTGACAGGGTCTGGAGCCGCTCACGGATGACCAGCTCCGGGCTGACTCCACGCTCTCGTGCCTTTTCCAGCGCCGAGGTGATGAAGCGTTCCACGACACTGGCGAGCGCACCTCCGTCCGGCTTGGAACGCGTCGCCGCGTTCCGCATCAGCTCCGTATAGAGCGAGCGCGCCTGGCCCCCCGTGCCCTGGAGTCTCCGGTCCGGACCGAGGTCCGCGTGGATCGTCACGAGGCGCTTCTCCAGCGCGATGGATCGGACCAGGTGCAGGAAGAATGTCTTTCCGGAGCCGTACTCACCGATGACGAATCGGACCGACGAGCCGTTGTCGCCGATGCGCTCGATGTCGGAGACGAGCGCTTTGACCTCGGCGGCGCGTCCCACCTGGATGTGCTGCTGGCCGCTGCGGGGCACGACCCCGGCGCGCAGCGACTGGAGGATGGCATCGCGCTCCTTGGGTCGGATCCGGACCACGTTGTTCATGCGCAGAGCTCCTTCATCACGTCGGCATCCACTTCAATGAGATCGTCTCCGGACCACGCCGCGCTGCCGCAGAGCTCGAAGGCCGCGTCGTTCACTACCTCGAGCGCGCCGTCCGTAAGCAACCCGAAGCCTGCCGCGAGCGCCTCGACCTCGGCACGCGTCCACTCGGCGCGCTCTGCGAGCTTGCGAACGAAGGCCGAGTGCGCCGCGTTCAGGTTGCGCACCGGAGGCGCCGAGGTCTTCGCCTGCGCATCACCGGCGGCATGATCGCCGTTCGTGCTCACGGTTGTGCTCGGCTGGGCCTGCTCTTCTTCAACGAAGATCGAACCGAGCAGCGCGGCGACCGCCGACGTCTCCGCGAGCTTGGCCTGGACGCTTGCCATGTCGAGCGCGATGCTACCGCCGGACGACCTGGGAGGCGGCGGAACGGGGTAGCCCTTCGAGGTTTCCCCGGCCTGCACGGTCACTGCGTCCATCGCCGGGGAAGCCTTGGCGCCGGCCAGGGCATGGATACGGCGATACACCTCGGATGCCTCGAGGCCGAGGGTGGGGAAGAGCTTGGTCAGCAGTTTGACCTCGCCTGGATCGATGCGCCCGTCGGCGCCGGCCATGGCCACCAGGAAGTCGGCGACGGCGCCTCGCTGCTCGGCGCTGAGCGCGGCGATGCGCTTCTTCACGCCGGCGACCCCAGGCCGCTCGTGCACAAGCCAGCGCACGTGGGCCGACAAGCGCAAGCGCTCCGGAGACGAGAGCTCTGCCATGGCGTCGAGCCGCGCCTCGAGCTGCTTCTCTTCGGCCTCGCTGATCTCCCCATCGGCCGCCGCCAGCGCCACCGCCAGGTGCATGAGCAGCGTGACCGCTCGGTAGTGCGTGGATGCGGCGGTCGGCGCGTCATCACCGATTCGGAACACCACGATCCTTCCCTCCGCGCTCGGGATCTCACCGCCAAAGCGAACGTCCGGCTCGACGCCATACCCTTTCTTCTGCAGTAGCTGCAGTAGCGCCACGATCTCCGCCTTAACGCGCCGCGCACGCAGTAGCTCGGCCGCCGGCACGAGCGCTGTTTGCTTTCCCTCGAGGTGGCCCTCGATCATCCCGACCAGCGCGATGACCTCTTGTCCTTGGTGCGTCGCGAGCAGCTCCGGGGGCAGTAACCCTGCAGCCGTGGCGCTCCCCCGCTGGTCAGGGTTGCGCCCGATCCAGCGGCTGAAGGGGTCGAGATCGCTCGCGCACTGCTCAACGACCTGTCGTAGCTTCTCGGCGGCCTTCCTGCGACCCGTCACATCGGACACGCCCGGCGCCGTGAGACGGAGCGCTCCACCAAAGGAGGCGCTTGCAGGCCTGTAGTGGACGACGAGGTCCTTGTTTCCGGGCTTCTGGATCATGCCCTCCCCGAACGCCTGGTGATAGCGGATTCGGAAGAGCTCCCGGAGCTCTTCTGGGCACCGCCGAACGGGTGTGGTGAGGCGTGCCTCCGGGTCACAGAACACCCATGCCAGAGCCCAGTCCGCCGGCATCGGGCGTCCGTCACGAGCCAGCTGTCCGAGCCCTAGCTTGAGGAGCAGCGGAAAGTCTCCACCCGCGGATGCGGTCGGCGGAGCGCAGCGTTCGTAGACGCGGGCTCTGGCGTCCACCCACATCGCCGCGAGGAACTCGGTGGCATAGCCTCGGAAGGAGTTGCTTCGCGAGTAGATGGTAAGGAGTCGCTCGACCTCGGTGTAGATCGCTTCTCGCTCGCCGTCGGCGAGAGCGCCGCGCTGTGCGTCCGCGAGAGCGCGGCGCTCCAGGCCATAAAAGAACAGGAATACGTACCCGATGTAGGCGTCGGGATCGCGCCTGCCGCCAGCCAGCCATTCGAGGTAAGCCGCCCGCTCTGCGGGTCCGATATTGCTGTACGAGGGCCAGTACTGCATGCCGGCACCGGATCGGTTCGCGTTCGCGCGGTCGACCAGCAGGCGCGGATCGATCAACGCCGGCTCGACGTTCAGCAGCGCACTGACCGGGGGTAGCCTCTCACCCACATAGATCATTCCACCGTTGAGCTCGTAGCCCGCAACCACGGTTGACGCTCCCGGAGCAATCCATGGACCTCGGCCGACGGGTGGTCGCTCGATCGCTACGGACCGTGGCGGCTCGACCGGAGCGGGGCGTTCCGGCGGCTGCGCCGGTGCCGCTACCAGAGCGACGGGCGCCACCAAGCTCACGGCAGGACGCGACCATGGCGCTGGCTGGGATGGCTCTGGGACGGCGCTCATGATCACCGTTCCGCCGTTCGGAACTGATGGAGCGGGTGGTGCAAGCGGAGCCGGCGGTACCGGCGGCGGCGATGGTGCAAACGGAGCTGACAGCACCGGCGGGGGCGATGGTGCAAGCGGAGCCGACGGTACCCGCGGCGGCGATGGTGCAAGCGGAGCCGACGGTGGTGGAGTGACGGGCCCTGGCCAGGATTGCCTCGGTGACGGTGAGGAGAACGGGGAAGGCGAGTATGTCGGGGCGGTGCTCACCCGAGTGGCGGGTAGGTCGCCCGGCGCGGGTTGAGGTGCGGGTCTTCCGACGCTCAACCAGCGTTGCGCCGTGCCGGACAGCGTGTTCAGGGCCTGCGCGGCGCGGAATGCCGACTCCGGCCGGCTGAGCTGGAAGACAAGACGGAGCCCAGTCGGCGACGAGATCGTCAGCTCGCCGTAACGCAGAACAGGGAGCTGATAGTTGTCCTTGAAGCGGAGATCCGGTGATCCGTCCTTGCAGACGAAGCGCCACGTCATCGCGACGACCTCGCCATCGCGCGGCGTAGGTCCATCCTCGATGAATCGGGTCTCTGCTGCCATCGCCGTGAGTTGCTCATACGGCAATGCTGCTACCCGCCCGTTCTCCCAGAGAAGCAATCGGTCTGGAAGGAAGAGGAGTTGTTGTGGGCCCGCCGGAATGGTCCAAGACTCGAGGTTCGTCTCCACCCCGGCGTGGGTCCCGCGCACGCAGCTCGTTGGTGTTCGGCGGAGCAGCGTCGTCGCACCGGCGTTCCGACGCGCATCGCCGGTCGGTGCGGCGTGGTATACGTGCCACACTCCCGCACTGTGGGCGAGCGCCTCGCCGGCCGCCGAAGCGAGAGCAAAGCGCTCCATCGCGGCAGGGTCGTCGACGTCGTAGATCAGTCGCGCAATCCGCTGCTCCTCGCTCCACCTACGCACGGGGAAGCCGGCAACGACGAGGACGAGCGCGATCGCGAAGGTTCCTCCGACGCCTGCGGAGGTCATCACGAGGAGGACGAGGACGAGCCCGCTGATCCAGTACGCCTTGAACCAGTCGAAGGCAGTCGGCCGGGCTTCAATCTCACGAGCTATCTCGTCCGGAGATAGCTGCTGGAGCGAGGCTACGGAAGCTGTCGTGATAAACCCGGACGGCGAGTAGCCACTCGGGATCGGAGTCTGGGGGGGTAGTTGTGCCGGCGCGCTCGAACTATCGCTGGCTTTCTGCCGGTATTGAAAGCCGCCCGGGGACAGCGTTACGTAGGTGCCGCGCGGTCCGAACGCAACACGCGCGCCTCGCACACCCGCAGAGAGGACAACCCCGGGATAGGACACGTTGGCGCGGATGGGTTCCATCCGCAGTACCCGTCGAAAGACGCCCATTCCGCCCTGCCCAGCTATCGCCCCGCTCGCGCGTAACCTCTAACTTGAGTTCGGTGCCTCCAGGTTGGCCGCCTAGTGATGGCGTTGGTGGCCTCGGAGGCGATGGGGCATCGAGACGCATATCAGACTTCTTACAGTCCAAAAAGCAGAAATCCAGCCAGTCCAATGAGGCGGGATGCGACCAGTCAGTACATGTGCGGATGGACATGTGCGAGGTCTTCTTACCTCTAGCAGGCATCAAGCGACAGTAACTTTAGCTCTCCGGCACTCTTGCTGAAGGTACTCTATTGAGCTTGCCTGGAGTTGCATGAGTCGCAGGGGAGGGGAACCTTCAGGGCTTGCTGATTCACCGAAGGTGGCAGGCGGCCGAGCATACTGGCGATGGTCGGGCGGGCCCCTGAGTTATCGAAGTGCCCGAGCTCCCGTTTCTCTTCCTGCCACAGATCTGAAGCTCGAGCGTGTGCACAGCCAGGCGGGAACACTGCCGCTTGGGTGGGCCGGGTGCTGCGAGCGAGATCCAGGAAGCCCGCCGCGTTGTTCGCCGGCCATCTTGCATCCCCAGGTGCCTCACGAACCTGGCCGCGCTCGAACGTTACCGTGACGGTTCCTGCGCCGTCGGATGCGATGAGGCACAGGCTCCCGACCTTGCTTCGTGATGAGCCGACGTCGATCCCCAGCCATGCTCCCTTTCGGAAAGTCACGTCCTGCTTATGTTGTGCTTTCGCCGCGAAGTCACGCCGCGGCCGCGGCCGGGGTCGCCATGAACGAGCTCCTCGGGAAGTAGCACGTGACAGCGACCAGAAGACACCTCTCGCCCGCTCCGAAGTATCATCCCCCGGCCGGTGACTTCCCCGTTCCTCGAGGCCCCCGAATCCGCCTGGGTGGCGAGCAACGCGCTCGCCTTCGCGCTGCGCGACCGCTTCCCGGTCAGCCTCGGCCATACGCTCGTCGTCCCGCGCCGCCTCGTCCCGACCTGGTTCGACGCCACCGCCGAGGAGCGCGTCGCGATCTTCGAGCTGGTCGACACGGTCAAGCGGGACCTCGACGCCGAGCTCCACCCGGACGGCTACAACGTCGGGATCAACGCCGGCGAGGCCGCAGGGCAGACCGTGATGCACCTGCACGTCCACGTGATCCCGCGCTTCCGCGGCGACGTGGACGACCCGCGCGGCGGCGTGCGCCACGTCATCCCGGGCCGGGGGAACTACCTCGCCGGGCGAGCCCCGCCGCTCGCGACCGGCGGCGCCGAGGACCCCTTCTTGCGTCACCTCGCGCCGGTCTTCGCGCGCGCGACCGACATCGCCATCGTCTCGGCCTTCGTCCAGGAGCGCGGCCTCGATGTGCTGGAAAGCCACGTGTTCGCGGCCCTCGCGCGCGGCGCTCGCGTCCGGCTCGTCACCGGCGATTACCTCCACATCACCCAGGCCACGGCGCTCGCCGAGCTGCTCGACTGGGCCGGCGGCAACGCCGCCCTTTCGGGCGCGGAAAGTACCCGGGGCAGCTTCGAGGCGCGCGTGGTCGAGGTCGACACGCTTCCCGGCAAGATCCGCTCGTTCCACCCCAAGTCGTGGCGCTTCGAGGGCCCGGGCTTCGGCGCCGTGTTCGTCGGATCGAGCAACATCTCCCGCGCCGCGCTCGGTCCCGGCATCGAGTGGAATCTCCGCGTCGACCGCCAGCGCGATCCGGACGCCTACCGGGCCGCCGCCGACGCCTTCGAGCGCTGGTGGTCCCGCGCCCGGCCGCTCACGGCCGACTGGGTCGATAGCTACGCCGGACGCGCGCGGCAGGCCACTGTGGGCCTGCCGCCCGGCGAGGAGGACGCCGAGCCCATCGTGCCCGCGCCTCCGCCGCACGCCGTCCAGCGCGAGGCGCTCGCTGCGCTGCACCGCAGCCGCGCCGAGGAGGGGCGGCGCCGCGCGCTCGTGGTGCTCGCCACCGGCCTGGGCAAGACGTACCTCGCCGCGCTCGATGTCGAGGCCTGGGCCGAGCACCACGGCCGCCGTCCGCGCGTCCTCGTGCTCGCCCACCGCGAGGAGCTCCTCGTCCAGGCCGCCCGGACCTTCCGTCGCCTCCTGCGGGGCCGCACCGCGCGCTTCGGCTGGTTCGCCGGGAGCGCCGGTGAGCTGTCCGGCGATGTGGTCTTCGCCTCGGTGCAGAAGCTGTCTCGTCCCGAGCATCTCGCGCGCCTCGTCCCGGGGAGCTTCGACTACGCCATCGTGGACGAGGTCCATCACGGCACCGCGCCGAGCTACCGCGCCATCCTGGACCGGCTCGAGCCGGCCTTCTTGCTCGGCCTGACCGCCACGCCCGAGCGCGCCGACGGCGCGGATGTCGTCGGGCTGTTCGACGATCACGTCGCCTACCGGGCGGACATCGGCGCCGGCATCGAGCGGAAGCTGCTCGTCCCCTTTGCGTATTTCGGCCTCAGGGACGAGACCGATTACCGCGCTGTCACCTTCCAGAACCGGAGGTTCGATCCAGGAGAGCTGGAGAAGGCCATCGACACGGATCGACGCCTCGAGCAGATGTGGCGCGCGTGGCAGGAGCACCCGGGAGAGCGCACGCTCGTGTTCTGCTGCTCGATCCGGCACGCGCACCATGCCTGCGACTTCCTTGCCGCCCGAGGTGTTCGCGTCGTCGCGGTCCATTCCGGTCCAGAATCGGCGCCGCGCGAGGAGGCCCTGGCGGATCTCATCACTGGCGAGCTCGATGCGCTGTGCGCTGTCGATCTCTTCAACGAGGGCATCGATCTGCCGAACGTCGATCGCGTGGTGATGCTCCGTCCCACGGAGTCGCCGGTCGTCTTCTTGCAGCAGCTCGGCCGCGGCCTGCGCGTCGCGGACGGGAAGGCGCGCCTCACCGTGCTCGACTTCGTGGGCAATCACCGCGTCTTCCTCGACCGCGTGCGGACGCTGGTCTCGCTCGGCTCCGAGCCGTCCGATCTGCGCGATTTCCTTGGCGGCATCGGCGCCGCGCGCCTGCCGCCGGGCTGCACGGTGGACCTCGATCTCGAGGCCAAAGATCTCTTGCTCAGCCTGCTTCCTGCCCGCGGAAAGAGCGAGGTGGAGCGCGCGTACCGCGATCTCCGCGACGCGCGCGGCGAGCGCCCGACGGCCGGCGAGCTGTTCCGGATGGGCTACCGGCCTGCCACGCTGCGGCCAGCCCACCAGGGCTGGTTCGATTTCGTGGCTTCCGAAGGCGATCTGAGCACCCCGGAGCTCGAGGTCCTTCGCGCCGCCGGCGCGTGGCTCCGGGAGCTCGAGGTCACCGCGATGAGCAAGTGTTACAAGATGGTCACGCTCGAAGCGCTTCTCGAGACGGGTACCCTCTTCGACGGGATCTCGATCGTCGAGCTCGCGCGCAGGAGCCAATCCATTCTCGCCCGCTCTCCGGAGCTCTCCCGCGATCTCGACGGCGTGGCCGAGCTGGGCGGCGGCCCGAGGTTCTACGAGCCGCGCTTCGTCACCTACTGGAAGGAAAACCCCATCGCCGCGTGGACGGGCGCGCGAGGTCGCCGCTGGTTCGCGCTCGACGGGGACCGCTTCGTCTCGAAGCTCTCCTGTCCTCCAGGCGACGAGGAGGCCTTCGCCGCGATGACGCGGGAGCTCGTCGACTACCGGCTCGCCATGTACCGCGCGCGCCACCGCGAGGACGGCTCCGGCGCGTCGTTCTCGGCCAAGGTGCTGTGGAACAAGCGCGACCCCATCCTCAAGCTGCCCTCGCGCGCAGCCCGCCCTGACCGCCCTTCAGGGGACGTCGACGTCCGCCTTCCGGACGGCGAGGTGTGGCGCTTCCGCTTCATGAAGGAGTTCTGCAACGTCGCGCACCGCGTGGGCTCGCAGCGCAACGAGCTCCCGGATCTGATGCGCGGCTGGTTCGGCCTCGCCGCCGGCCGCCCCGGAACGGCGTTCCACGTGCGCTTCGTCCGCTCGCCCGATGGGCTATGGGTCGAGCCGGAGAGCCCCGAAGGGATCTCCACGGCGCCGCGCGGCGCGCTCATCGCTTTCCCCGATCTACGCGCGGCGGCCGGCGCCGCGGGCGCGCCGACGGAGCTCTCTCCCGAGGCCGAGACGGTGCGGCTCCCGATCGTGGCCGCGCGTGGCGATGGGCTCTTTGCGGTGCGCGCTTCGGGCGACTCGATGGACGGCGGGCAGCGTCCGATCCGCGACGGGGACTGGCTGATCATGAGGTTTGCGCGCGGCGCCTCGTACGGTGCGCTGGACGGCAAGGTGGCGCTGCTTCAGGTACCCGACCGCGATCTGGGGTTTGCCTACCAGATCAAGCGGATCGTGCGCGATCGGTCGCAATGGTGGCTCCGCTCGGACAATCCGGATGGGCCATCGTACGAGGCCACGGTCGAGACAGTGCCTATCGCGCTCCTGGTCGAGGTGGTCCGCCCCGAGGACATCGGCCCGAGCGCCGGCGAGCGCTTCGAGGACGACGAGGCCGCAGCCCGCGCGTTCGGACTGGAGGAGCCGCCGCGGAGCGGCCGTGTCGGCGGTCACCTCTTCTTCTGTCTGGACACGCCCGGAGCGCTGGTCACGCCCGATCGCATTCGATCGCCGGTGCCAACCCAGGAGCGCCGTCCTGGGGAGACGGCCTTCGTGCTCGCGCGGCCGCCCGGCGAGCCCGCCTGGCGATACCTTGGCGTGGCCCGTTACCTCGATGAGGAGGGACTCTGGGCCTGTCCGGGGATCGACCATGCCACGTACCGCGCCCTGGGATCAGGCCGCGCGGTGTCCCGATCGCTCCCGGCGGGGACCCGCGAGCGCGCGCGGGCACTCGTGGAGGAGCTGCTCCGGCGGCCCGGCGCGGGCGCCTTCGTGGAGCGGGACGGCGGGCGGTGCAGGATCGTCGGCCGGGCCGACGGAGGTGGGCTGCGCATCGACGGTGGCCCGGGCGGCTTCGCGGAGCGGACGGTGTCGCTGACCGATCTCGCGTGGGTGATCGTCGCGCGCGACGACGTCAGGAAAAACGGCGGACTGCTGGACGAACAGCGGGTCAATCGGCTGCGCTATCTCGAGGGGACGCCGCGGGCATCGACGCGGTGGATCGACACGGGATGGGCGCTTGTGCTTGCGACGGCCGGCGAAGGGTGATGGCGGCGTGGAGGGCGGGCTCGCAGCGGCTCGTCGCATTCCCTGGCAGCTCGTCGCAACCCGTGCCGATCGCCATGCCCGGTCCGCAATGCCTGACCTTTCTGCAGCGGCTATTGCAGGACTCCTTCCTTTGAGGCGTGCTATCGCGTTGCCCGCCTTCGCCGCGCCAGTAGCTCCTGCATAATAACGACGTGCGGCCAGCCGGTTCGGCCATCGTGCCGCCCCCGCCATCAGCACAGCCGCCATGACCGCACGGACGTACGCTCCGCAAAGGCGACCTTGCTCGACGGACACGCTGCCCCGCGATAGCAATTGAACTACCCCGGGGGATCACGTCACCCGGGCGGCGCGACATGAGCGTAAGGGCGCGCACGCAGGACACGGCTCTTGAACACGAGGCCGCGCTCAGCGTGTGCGGGGGAGGTGAGAGCCTATGTTGAGCGGTGCTGATGTTTCCGTCCACCAGGGGAATATCCAGTGGGACGCGTTCGCCTCACGGCTCGATTTCGTCTTCATCCGGGCGACGTACGGGACGGAGGGGGTCGACAGGAGGTTCGCAACCAACCGGGCCGAGGCCGCGCGCTGCGGGATCCTCCGGGGGTACTATCACTACGCATTGCCGCGCCTCGACCCCGCCGAGCAGGCGCAGAAGCTCTGCAGCGTTGTCGGCGATCTCGAGCCCGGGGAGCTCGACATCGTGCTCGATCTCGAGGAGACGCAGCACGCCGGCAACAACGGCCATGTCTGGACGCCGCAGGACACCCTGGCTCTTCAGGCGTGGACCCGCCGCTTCGTCCAGGAGGTGAAGTCGCGCTACCCGGGCCGCTCGGTCATCCTCTATACCCGCCATGACTTCTGGCACGATTGCCTCGGCGGCAGCTCCGAGTTCGTCGACTGCCCGCTCTGGATCGCGAACTATACCTACGGACTCGACTCGTTGCGGGCGAGGCCCCCGGCCAACCCGAAGGACTGGGCGGACTGGGCGCACAAGAAGCCGCTCAGCGCATGGGACCCCTGGTCCGCGTGGTCGTTCTGGCAGATCACCGCCAGGGCCGTGATGCCGGGCATCCGGACCAACACGGTGGACGCCAACCTGTTCAATGGAACGGTGAGCGAGCTGCGGCGCCTCGCCCGGCTCGAGGCCGGGTCCGTGACGTCCGAGCCGCTGCCCACGGCCGACGCGCTCTGCCAGAAGCTGCTCTCGCAGGCGGACGACAGATACATCTTCGGCCACGAGGTGCGGCTGACCGATCCCAATCCCTCTGCATTCGATTGCTCCGAGCTCATCGAGTGGGGCTGCGCCCAGCTCGCCGTCGAGCCCACGATGCCCGACGGCTCCTGGATGCAGGCGCGCCACGTGAAGGCGGCGCGGCTGCTCATGCCGGTGGACACGGCGATCGCGACCCGCGGCGCCCTCCTGTTCCGCTTCTCGGCGGACCCGTTCGCGGGCGGGCGCCCCGAGCACGCCCACGTGGCCATGAGCCTGGGCGACGGGCGCACCATCGAGGCGCGCGACACCGCGCATGGCGTCGGGGTGTTCCCGGCCCTGGACCGCGGCTGGACGCACGCGGGCCGGATACCGGGCCTCGACTACGGCGCCGCGCCGCCCGGCGGCGGGCTCGCGCGCGGCGCAAAGGGGCCCGAGGTGAAGGCCTGGCAACAGCACCTGTTGCTGTGGCGCGCCGGGATCCTGCCGCGGTTCGGCGCGGACGGCGACTTCGGCGAGGAGACCGAGGCGGCCACGCGGATCTTCCAGCAGGAGATGGGGTTGCCCGTGACCGGCGCGGTCGGGCCCGAGACGCGCGACGCCATGCAGCGCGCGCTGCCGCGCCCGCCCTGCGCCCTCGAGCTGCCGCGCGCGCTGGGCCGAGCGCTCCTGGGCGTCGTCGGCCGGGGGGTGGCCGCGAGAGGCGCGGTGCGCGCGGCGGGGCCGCAGGCAGAGCTCCAGGGAGCGGCGGGCGGGCCCACGGCGGTGGCGACTCCGGGCTACGACGCGGCCGGCACCCGCAGCTACACGTTCGCGCAGAGCGGCTTCCGGTTCACGGTGACGGCCACCCCCGAGCCGGTCGCGGCGGCCCGGGCGAACGACGCCGGGGGCGCCGTGGCGTTCTTCGCGTCGAGCCAGGCGCAGCCCGCGTCCGCGCAGCTGGCATCCGTGTTCGACGGGACGGGCCTCGACTGGCTGCCGCCGCGCGATCCGGGCGCGCTGACCGGCACGACGTTCTACGAGCAGGTCCGGGGCCTGTCGCTCGCGGCGCGGGAGGAGCTCTTTCTGCAGGAGGTGCTGCGGGGGAACGTGCCCGGCTTCCTGCGCCGCTTCCATCGCGTCACGGTGGAGGCGCCCGCCGGAAAGCGGGGCGTCGCGTACGTGTGCGCCGACTACCTGGCGATCGGCTCGGACACCGATTTCCTGCGCATGCCGCTCACCGGCGTCACCGCCCAGCGCGTCGCGGATGCGTGCGGCTGCGTGCTGCCGACGAAGAAGCTCGTGAAGGACATCTATGCCGCCTCGCGGAAGCAGACGGCCATCCCGTTCGATCCCCAGGACGGCACCCGGGTGGAGCGCTTTCGTGACCACCAGCTGGCCATCGAGCAGCACCGGGTCGGCGAGCTCGGCGAGCTGCTCGCGGGACACAAGAAGGACGTCGTGGTGACGAACCGGTTGCACCACTACGCGCGCCGGCTCGCGATCTACGGCTTCTACAAGGCGGACGGCAAGCCGTGGCAGCCGCTGGACACGTCGCTCCGGCGGCGGCTGCCGCACGAGGACACCTACGTCGACTACAGCCACGGGGTGCGGCTGATCGGCGGCCTGATGGCCCTCGGGTCGGAGCAGCGCTGCGTGGCCGACGTCCTGCTCGACCCGGCGCTGTGCGGTCTCGTGAGCGACGAGGGGATCATCAGCGTTCCGAGGTACGAAGTGCACCCGCTCGGGTGACCCGTGCGGTCGTGTTGCCGCGGCCGAACCTCGGAGAGGGGTGAGGGGAGGGGGAGGGGCGAGGGGCGAGGGGCGGAGTGAAACTCAGCTACACTCATCCGGTAGCAGGAGGAGTCCCCGCGATGGAGCTGAGACGCACGAAGGCCATGGGCGGTCACGGCAGCCTGATCGACGCGCTCGCGTCGGTCAGCGAAGCGGAGCTGCTCGACGCGGTCGTCGCGCTCTCGAGGCCGCGGCACATGTTCCGCCAGCGCGCGGAGAACCGCCGCGCTGCGCAGCACGTCGCGGCTGCGCTCGAGGAACGGGGCTACGCGGTAGAGATCGAGGGCGAGCTCGGGAACGTGGTCGCGACGCCTCGGGATCCGGTCGATCGCCCGATGATCCTCGTCGGGGCGCACTACGACAGCGTGCCCGACACGCCCGGCGCCGACGACAACGCGAGCGGGATCGCCGCGATGCTCGCCTGCGCGAGGGCGCTCTCGCGCTTCGAGCCGGCCCCGCCGGTGGGCTTCGTGGCCTGGAACGGCGAGGAGGACGGGCTGCTCGGCAGCGTCGAGTTCGTGGCGCGCCATCGAGCGCAGGGCGGGGGGCCGATCGCCGCCGTGCACGTGCTCGAGATGGTCGGCTTCGCGAGCCACGAGCCGGGATCCCAGCGGATGCCGGTCCCGGTCCCCGGCGCGCCGGACGTCGGCGACTTCATCGGGCTGCTCACGAACCAGCGCTCGAACCACCTCGTGGAGCTCGCCGCGAAGCAGGCAGAGGCGATGGTGCCCGAGCTGCCGGTCGTGGGCCTCAAGGTCTACCTCGGCCTCGAAGAATGGCTCCCCGTGCTCCACCGGAGCGATCACTCGCCGTTCTGGAAGGCGAAGATCCCCGCCATGCTCTGGACCGACACGGCGGAGTTCCGCAACCCGAACTACCACCGCCCGACGGACACCCCCGAGACGCTCGACTACGGCTTCATGCGCCGCGTGACGCAGCTCGTCCTCGCGACGGTGATGCGGCAGGTCCGTACCGGCTGATCCCCCGATCCCCCGGCTGTACGACCATGTTGTCCTCGACGCGAGGAGATACGCGCCGAGCGCGGGCGCCACGCTGCGCCGGGTGGCGACGAGCGGACACCTCGCGTCCGCTTCGACGTACCATCCGCCGGTCGATGGATTGTAAAAGGAGATCCCGATGGTCATCGAGCTGACCCCGAGCTTCGAGGTGGTCGACGCGCGCTTCCGCAAGCTCGCGCTCCCGCACGTGCACGTCGACAAGCTGTACACGGGCTGCCGCTGGGCGGAGGGGCCGGCGTGGTTCCCAGCAGGGCGCTACCTCGTCTGGTCGGACATCCCGAACGACCGGATGATGCGCTGGGACGAGACCGACGGCTCGGTCTCGGTGTTCCGGCAGCCCGCGATGAACACCAACGGCCACACGGTCGATCTGCAGGGCCGCCTCGTGTCGTGCGAGCACCGCGGCCGCTGCGTCTCGCGCACCGAGCACGACGGCTCGCGCACGGTGCTCGCGTCGCACTTCGAGGGCAAGCGGCTGAACTCGCCGAACGACGTGATCGTGAAGTCCGACGGCAGCGTCTGGTTCAGCGACCCGAGCTACGGCATCGACGGCGACTACGAAGGCGACGCGTCGCCCAACGAGCAGGGCGCGCAGCGCGTCTATCGCCTCGACCCGGGCTCCGGCGCGCTCACGGTCGTCGCGGACGACTTCGTGCAGCCCAACGGCCTCGCCTTCTCGCCGGACGAGTCGCTGCTGTACATCGCCGACACAGGCGCGACGCACGTGAAGGGCGGCCCGCACCACGTGCGCAAGTTCCGCGTCGACGCGAAGGGCACGCTGACCGGCGGCGAGGTGTTCGCGACCTGCCCGGTCGGCCTGTACGACGGCTTCCGCGTCGACGTGCACGGCAACCTGTGGCTGTCGGCCGGCGACGGCGTGCACTGCCACGCGAGCGACGGCGCGCTCCTCGGAAAGGTGCTGATCCCCGAGACGGTGTCCAACGTCTGCTTCGGCGGCGCCAAGCGCAACCGCCTGTTCATCTGCGGCACGACCTCGCTGTATTCGGTCTACCTGAACACCCGCGGCGCCGGGCGCTAGTCATCGTCCCTCTTGATGTTGCCGGCCGTAGACGAGCAGCATGGCGATGATCACGGCGCCGTAGATGATCTGGCGGCCGGCCTCGGGCATCTGCAGCACGCTGAGCATGCTCTGGAGCAGCACGATCAGGATGGTGCCGAGGACGGTACCGAGGTACGTCCCGCGCCCGCCCATGATGTTGGTTCCGCCGATCACCACCGCGGCGATGGCCGGCATGAGGTAGTCGTTGCCCATGGCCTGATAGGCCTTGTGCGAAAAACCCGCCAGCAGCATGCCGGTCATGGCGGAGCACACGCCGCACATCACGAAGGCGCCGATCAGCACGAAGTGCGTTCTGACGCCCGAGAGGTAGACGGCCTGCTCCTGGTTGCCCACGGCATAGATGTAGCGACCGAGCGCTGTCTTCTTCAGCACGAAGGTGCCGACGCCGCCGACAAGGATCCAGACGAACAGCGAGTTCGGGATGGAGAGCGTCCTGCCCACGGCCAGGACCTCCATCCACGCCGGCGCCTCGCTGCGCGGAGCGAAGCCGCCGGTGTAGAGCACCATCAGCCCCTGAAGCACGGTGTTCGTGCCCAGCGTGAAGATCATCGAGGGCACGCGCAGGTAGGCGACGCCGAGCCCGTTCACCAGGCCCGCGGCGGCGCCGACGGCCAGGCCGCAGGGCAACGCGGCCCAGCCGCCGAGCCCCGCGGCCAGCATCGCGCTCGAGGTGAGCACCCACGGCAGCGAGAGATCGATGTGACCGAGCAGGATCACGATCATCATCCCCGTGGCGGCCACGCCCAGGAAGGCCGCGATCTGCAGCTGTTGCAGGATGTAGTACGGGCTCAGGAAGCTCAGCGTGCCCTGGGTGATCAGCGTGCCGATCGAGCCGCCCGCGAGGACGACGCCGATCGACAGCAGCGTGTACCAGGTCGGCTTGTCGATCTCGCCGAGTCGGCTCTTGAGGGAGAGAGGCTGTTGCATCGAGCTCACCTGAAGACCTGCAGCCGGTTCTTCACGCGGATGACCCAGAGCGCGCCGAGGCAGACGGCCGCGAGCAGGATGAGGCCCTCGAACAGCGGCTGGTAGAGCGGATTGGCGAGGAGGCCCAGCGCGGAGCCCTCGTCGAAGACGCGGAAGTTGAAGGCGACGGAGCGCAGCACGAGCGCGCCGAAGAGCGATCCGATGGCGCCGCCGATCCCTCCGTAGAGCGAGGTGCCCCCGATCACGACGCTGGCGATGGAGTTCAGCGTGTAGGAGCCGGCCTGTGGGATGTCGGCGTTGCCCGACGTCGTCTGCAGCGCGAGGTAGAGGCCGCCGACGCTGGCGAAGAACCCAGACAGCGTGTACGCGGCCAGCTTGACGCGCTTGATGCGGACGCCCGACATGTACGCCGCCTCCTGCGACGCGCCGACGGCGTAAGCGCCGAGGCCGTAGCGGGTGCGGCGGTAATAGGTCCAGAGCAGCGCGAGCAGCGCCATCCAGATCGCGGGCGATGGGATCGTGCCGACGAAGCCCAGCGCGCCGTCGAGGGGGGCGGCGCCCGCGGCCTGCAGCAGCTCGTTGAGATCGAAGGTGGCCGCGAACGCCAGATCGCCGTCGACCTGGCCGCCGGGCGTCGGCCTCAGGAACAGCGCGACGCCGAGGAAGATCGTGCCCGAGGCCAGCGTGGCGATGATCGGTTGCAGGCGGCCGTAGACGACCAGGCAGCCGTTGAGGAGGCCCGCCGCCATGCCCACGGCCAGACACAGCAGGATGCCCAGGAACATCGTGAGCGCGCTGCCGGCAAGGACGTGCGAGGCCACGCAGTTGACGAGCGTGATCACCGCGCCCACGGACAGATCCAGGCCGCCGGTCAGCACGGGGATCGTCTGGGCCATGGCCGCCGCTACCAGAACGAACGATTCGTTGGCGTTCTGCCCCACCAGCGACGCGCTGAAGCCCTTGGGATGGGACAACGAGTAGAGCCCGTAGAACAAGATGCACAGACCGACGGCCACGAGGAGGCCCTGGTTCTGGCGCAGGCGGAGCTTCCAGTCCTTCATCGTGCCTCCGATGGCGCGGGTTCGTCGTCGCGCCTCGCGCGCTCAGGCCCGCCGCGCAGACCGAGGGCCAGGTCCAGGATGTTCTTTTCGGTGATGTCGGGTCCCACGAGCTCGCCCTGAACGCGGTTCCGGTAGAGGACCAGCACGCGGTCACAGCAGCCGATCAGCTCGTCGTAGTCCGTTGTGTAGAAGAGGATGGACGTGCCGGCGTCCGCCAGCTCGCGGAGCAGCTGGTAGATCTCCTGCTTCGTGCCGACGTCGATGCCGCGGGTGGGATCGTTGAGCATCAGCAGCCGCGGCTCCGTCATCAGCCACTTGGCCAGCACGACCTTCTGCTGATTGCCCCCGGACAGCGACGACACGGGGTGGTCGAGCGAGCCGATCTTGATCTGGATGCGGCGCACCATCTCGTCGACGCGCGCGGCCTCGCGCCGGCGGTCGAGCACCAGGCCGCTCGTGAACTTGTCGAGCGACGCCAGCGACAGGTTCGCGGCGATGGCCATCGGCAGCATCAGGCCTTCGGTCTTCCTGTCTTCGGGCACGAGGGCGATGCCGTGCGCGCGGTCCTTGGCCTGGCGCGGGCTCGTCAGCTTGACCGGCTTGCCGTCGATCTTGATCTCGCCGCGAACATCCTTGAGCACGCCGAACAAGCTGAGCAACAGCTCGCGCTGGCCCTGGCCGTCGAGCCCTCCGATGCCGAGGATCTCGCCCTTGCCGAGCTTGAACGACACGTCCTCGAGCTGCCGCTCCCAGCTCAGGCCGCTCACCTCGAGCAGCGTCGCAGGGAAGCTGCGGGCCGCCGGCTTCGGCGGGAAGACGTGGCCCATGTCACGGCCGATCATGAGCTCCACGATCTGGTCGTCGCTGCGCCGGCCCTTGGCGAAGGTCTCGATGTGCCGGCCGTTGCGGAAGACGGACATCACGTCCGCGAGCTCCTTGATCTCGTGCATGCGGTGCGAGATGTAGAGCATGCCGACGCCCTGAGCCTTGAGCTCGGCCAGGAGGTCGTAGACCTTCTTGACGTCGCTGTTGGTCAGGGCGGAGGTGGCCTCGTCCAGGATCAGCAGCCGGGGATTCTTGCCGAGCGCCTTCGCGATCTCGACCATCTGGCGGCGCGAGAGCGGCAGGTCGCTCACCCAGGCGTTCGGGTTCACGCCCTCGCAGCCGACGCGCGCCAGGAGCTCCTCGGCCCTGCGGACCTGCGCCTTGCGATCGAAGAGCCCCAGGCGGCTCGTCGGCATGGAGATGCCGATGTTCTCGGCCACGGTCAGCGTCGGCATCAGGGACAGCTCCTGAAAGACGCAGACGATGCCGGCGGCGTTCGCCTCGATCGGGTGGTCGAACCGGACCGGCTTGCCGTGGAGCAACAGCTCTCCGGCGCTCGGCTTGACCACGCCGCCGATGATCTTGATCAGGGTGCTCTTGCCCGCGCCGTTCTCGCCGAGGATCGCGTGCACCTTCCCCGCCTCGCAGGCGAAGTCGACGCCGCTCAGGGCGGTGACTCCGCCATAGTGCTTGGAGACGGCCCGGAGCTCGAGAAGCGGAGGGCTCACCGGTTCGGTCATGATGCTGGGGGGGCCCGCGGGGCGCTACTTCATGTCTACTTGACGTTTACTTGACGTCTACTTGACGTCTACTTCACGTCGGATTCCGACTCGTTCATGATCTTCACGCCCGAGATGTTGACCCCGCAGGGCGGGAACTCGTTGGGCGTGAAGAAGTTGTCGGAGAGCTGGGAGAAGAAGCTCTCGCCGTCCTTCAGCGTGGTGTGATCGGCGGCGGGGATCGGCACGGAGATCATCTGCGGCATCACCTTGCCCTGCAGGCCCTCGAGCGCCGCCTTCATCGCGATGGCCGCGAGCCCCGGCGACTGGCCGAGCGACAGGCCCTTCATGCCCTGTTCGTGGTGCTTCGCGATCAGCTTGCGCACGCCGTTCTCGGCCTCCGTGGCGACCGGGATCGGCTTGTGTCCCGCGTCGAGCAGCGCGCGGACGGCGCCCGTCGAGCCGCCCTGCGCGAAGAGCGCGTCGAACTGGCGGTGCACGGCCAGCGCGTCGGCCACCGCCTTCTGGGCCTTGCCGTCGTCCCAGCTGCCCACCACCTCCACGATGGTGTAGCTCTTCCCCGGCGCTTCCATGACCTGGCGGAAGCCGACGTGGCGGTCGCGATCGACGGAGTTGCCCTGCAGGCCGCGGACCTCGAGCACCTTGCCCTTGCCGCCGAGCTGCTTGTCGAGGAACTCGCCCCACTGGCGCCCCATCGCCAGCTGGTCCTCGTTGACCTGCATCACCTTGTCCGTGTCGAGCACGTTGTCGAACGGAACCAGGATGACGTCCTTCTTGTCGGCGAGCCGGATCACGCGATCGAAGCCGTCGGGGCTGACGGCGAGCGTGACGATGCCGTCGAAGCCCTGGTTGATGAAGTCCTCGATCGCGCCGAGCTGGGCCGCGACGTCGGTGCCGGTCGACACCACCTTGAACTCCTTGATCAGCGGCGCGATGGCCGGGTCCTTGGCGAAGGCCTTGGCCGTCTTGACCATCTGGATGCGCCAGGCGTTACCGACGTAGCCGTTGACGAGCGCGAGGCGGAACGGCGGCTTTCGCGCCGTCCACTGCAGATACTTGGTGTCCTGCTTCCACGGCGCGAAGCACTCCGGGTTATAGCCGGGCCCTGGAACGATCTTGGGCCCGTGCCCGCTCGGCGCCTGCTCGGCCGCGGCGCTGGCGGAGCCTCCTGAGGCCACGGCGCTGGCGGAGCCTCCCGCGGCCGGAGCGCTGTCGGGCTTGTCTTTGCAGGCAGAGAGACCCCAGAGCCCGAGCGCACAGCTCAACACCGCCATTGCGCGCCGCGCCGATCCACGTGACTTCAACTGGCCAATCGACATCGTGCCGCTACCTTTCGAGCAAAGAGACGTGGTCGGATGGAGATCTCTACGGCCCATCACACGTCGTCACGTTCTCGCCCTCACCAACCACGAGGGCAATGTCTGTGTGCCGCCGCATGCTCACGGCAAAAGCACTGGGGTACAAACGATCCGCGTTTGGCGAGCGACGGTGTCGCGCGTCATTCCCGGGGCACCACGCGGAGTTCGCGAGTGCCCTCACAATTCAATGACGCGATCGGCGACGCTCGTGGGGCCTACCACGAGAGATCTTCTGGTTTCGGGGCTTAGGAAATCCAAACGCGATCCGGAAGTCAAGCTTCTCGTTGTGATCGTTCACATCGTACAGCCACGCTGCACGCGTTGGCTGAATGATGAAACTCACGGGATCCGTCTCTTCCTGGAAAAATGGCGCTATATCAAAAGCTTATGTGCCAGAGGAGCTCCGCTCGGCGGCGATGGCGCGACCGAGGAGCCCGATGATGCGCTCCGTATCATAGACGCAACCACCCCAGCTGCCGCCGCTGGCATCCTGAAGCGCAGCCCACAACCGCGTATCCGGGTTCACTCGGCCGTCCGGTTGAAGGGCTGGATTGGGCGCACGGGCGGCAAGGCTGCCGGCATCCACGCCCACGACGTCCACCGTCCCCTCCAGCGTGCGCGTGTCGATCCGCAGCCGGATGCGCTCGCCGTCGCGCACGCGGCCGATGGGTCCACCCGCCCACGCCTCCGGGCTGACGTGGCCGATGCACGCCCCGGTGGAGACGCCGGAGAAACGACCGTCCGTGACCAGGGCGATACGGTGCCCATCCTTCACGTGCTTGAGGGCAGAGGTGATCTGGTACGTCTCCGGCATCCCGATACCGGGGCCGATGCCGATCAGCACCATGACGTCACCCGGTTGCACTGCGCCCGTCTTGATCGCCTCGATCGCCGCGTCCTCGCTGCCGAACACGCGCGCAGGCCCTTCGTGCAGATAAACGCCGTCTGGTCCGATCACCTGGGGGGCAATCGCGGTGCTCTTCACGAGCGCTCCCTCGGGCGCGAGGTTGCCGCGCAGGAAGGTCACCGTGCTGGTGAGGCCGCGCTCGCGTGCCTTCCCGGCGGACATGATCACGTCGTCCGGATCGATGCCGTCCAGCTGCCGCAGCTTGTCGCGCAGGCGCCGGCGCCGCTCGCTGTGCTCCCACCACTCGAGGTTCTCGCCGAGGGGAAGGCCGCTGACGGTGCGCGCGCCGAGCCGCAGCAGGCCGAGCTCGCGCAGATGGAGCATGACCTCCGGGACGCCTCCCGCGAGGAAGACCTGGACCGTGGCGTGGTGTTTCGGCCCGTTGGGCAACACGTCCACGAGGCGCGGAACGAGGGCGTTGATGCGCGCCCAGTCGTCCACCGTGGGGCGCCGGAGCCCGGCCGCATGGGCGATCGCCGGCACATGGAGCACCAGGTTGGTCGACCCGCCGACTGCGGCATGCAGCACCATGGCGTTGTGGACCGAGTCGTCGGTGACGATGTCCCGCGTGGTCACCCCACGTAGCTCGAGGGCCATGAGCGCGTGCGCGGAGCGGCGGGCCAGGTCGCGCCAGATCTCGGCGCCCGACGGGCTGAGCGCGCCGTGCGGGAGGGCGAGGCCGAGCGCCTCCGCCACCACCTGGCTCGTCGCGGCCGTGCCCATGAACTGGCAGCCGCCGCCGGGGGAACCGCACGCGCGGCAGCCCATCTCGGCGGCATAGTCGAGGCTCACCTCCCCGCGCGCATAACGGGCCGCGAGGGTCTGGACCTTGGCTGTGTCCTCGGCCTCCTCCGCGAGGAGCGTGACGCCTCCCGGCACGAGCACCGTGGGGAGGTCGGGGGTGCCGGCGAGCGCCATCAACATGGCCGGCAGGCCCTTGTCGCAGGTGGCGACGCCGAGCACGCCGCGGCGGGTGGGCAGCGAGCGTATCAGCCGTCGAAAGACGATGGCGGCGTCGTTGCGGTAAGCGAGGCTGTCGAGCATGCCGACGGTGCCATTGGTCCGCCCGTCGCACGGATCGCTGACATAGCCGGCGAACGGGATGGCCCCGCCGGCCGTGAACGTGCGGGCTGCCTCTTCCATGAGCAGCCCCACCTCCCAGTGCCCGGTGTGGTACCCGAGCGCGATCGGCGTGCCGTCGGGCGCGCGGATCCCCCCCTGCGTGCTGAGCACGAGGAACTGCTTCCCTCGCAGGCGCGCAGGATCCCACCCCATCCCGGCGTTCTGAGTCCAGCCGAACAGCTCGCCGCTGGACATGGCGCGCAGCTGCTCGGCCCCGAGCGGGAGGCGCCCCGACGGTCCGGGCGCGGTGGTGCGCAGGGTGTAGATCGCCTCGCTGCCGGACTCGAACACCGGGTCGTGGCTCATGCGCGGGGTGCGATGGGGTCGCGGGTGGCTCGGCCGTCGACGAGGCGTGAGATCCCGAGCGGGTTCTCGTCGCGCAGCTCCAGCGGGAGCAGCGCTGGCGGACACGACTGGTAGCAAACGGGGCGCGCGAAGCGGAGGATGGCCGCGGTCCCAACCGACGTGAAGCGCACGTCGCTGCTCGCTGGATACGGCCCGCCGTGGTGCATGGCGGGCGACACCTCCACGCCCGTCGGGTAGCCGTTGAAGAGGAGGCGGCCCGCGACGCGGCCGAGGACATCGACGAGGTCCTGGGCGGCGGCGAGATCGTCGGCGGTCCCGTGCAGCGTGGCGGTGAGCTGGCCGTCGAGCGCGCCGAGGAGCCGAACCAACTCTCCGCGGTCCGACGCGGTGACGAGCAGCGTGTACGGTCCGAAGATCTCGTGCGCGAGGTGCGGCTCCCGCGCGAAGTCGGCGGCGGAGACGCGAGCGACGCGCGCGCCGGCGTCGGTCAGCCACTCCACGCCTCTCAGCTCCCGCACGGAGCGGTCGAACGACTCCTGGATACCGGCGTGCAGCATCACACCAGGCTTGATGGCGCGGGCTCGGTCGGCGACCGACCGCGCGAACGCGTCCCATTCAGGGGAGGCCAGCCCCAGGACGAGGCCGGGCTTGGTGCAGAACTGGCCGACGCCGAGCGTGCACGAGTTGATCAGCCCCTCGGCGATCGCGTCGCGGCGCTCGCGCAGCGCGCCGGGCAGCACGACCAGCGGGTTGATGCTGCTCATCTCGGCGAAGACGGGGATGGGCCGCGGGCGGGCGGCGGCGGCGTCGCAGAGGGCGCGGCCCGCGCGGCTGGACCCGGTGAAGCCCACCGCCTGGATGGCCTCGTGGCGCACCAGCGCGAGCGAGACCTCGGGCGAGGCGCCGTGCACCATGCCGAACACGCCCGCGGGCAGGCCCGCCTTCTGGACGGCGGAGCGCAGGGCCGAGGCCGCGAGCTCGGAGGTACCCGGGTGCGCCGGGTGCGCCTTGACCACGACCGGGTTGCCCGCGGCGAGGGCAGAGGCGGTGTCGCCGCCGGCAACGGAGAACGCGAGGGGGAAATTGCTCGCGCCGAAGACTGCGACCGGACCGATCGGCCGCAGCACGCGCCGCACGTCGGGGCGCGGGAGCGGCTTGCGGTCGGGCAGCGCGGGATCGATCCGGGCATCGACCCACGAGCCCTCGCGCACGACGGCGGCGAAGAGGCGCAGCTGGCCGGTGGTGCGGGCGCGTTCGCCTTCGAGGCGGGCGATGGGCAGCCCGGTTTCCCGGTGCGCTGTCTGGATCAGGGGGTCGCCGAGCGCCATGATCTCGTCGGCGGCCGTCTCCAGGAACCGGGCGCGCATCTCCGGCGCGAGGCCGGCGAAGGCGGGCGCCGCAGCGGCGGCGGCGCGGGCGGCGGCGTCGATCTCGGCGGCGGTGGCGTCACGGTAGGCGCCGAGCGCTTCCCCGGTGGCGGCGTCGTGGGCAAGGAATTCCATGGGGTGCCTCGTCAACCTCGAGATACCGGGTTCGCCAGCGTGCCGACGCCGTGGATCGTGATCTCCACGAGATCGCCGGGCTCCAGGGTGAACGAGTCCGGCGGGACGATGCCGGTCCCGGTCATGAGGACGACGCCCGCCGGGAAGCTCAGCTCGCGCGTGAGGTAGGCGACGAGCTCCTCGGGCGAGCGACGCATGCTCGCGGTCGAGGTCTTCCCCGCGAACACCGCCTCGCCACGGCGCCGGATCGCGAGCTCGATGGAGAGCGCGCGCAGGTCGAGCCCGGGCTCGTCCGCGAGCACGATGGCGGGGCCGAGCGCGCAGCAGCCGTCGTAGACCTTCGCCTGCGGCAGGTAGAGGGGGTTGTCGCCCTCGATGGACCGCGACGAGACGTCGTTGCCGGCCGTGTAGCCGACGATGCGGCCCGCCGTGGAGACGACGAGCGAGAGCTCCGGCTCGGGCACGTTCCAGCTCGAGTCGCGCCGGATGCGCACCGGCGCGCCCGGGCCGACGACCAGGCGGGGCGTCGCCTTGAAGAACAGCTCGGGGCGCTCGGCCTCGTACACGCGGTCGTAGAAGTCGCCGCCGCCGGCGCTCTCCTCTTTGCGCGCGGCGCGCGAGCGCTCGTAGGTGACGCCTGCCGCCCAGACTTCCTGCCCGTCGATCGGGGCGAGCAGCGGGACGTCGGGCGGGAGGGGGTGGGCGGTGGCGCGCGCGCGCGCGTCGCGCACCGCGCCGAGGGGATCCGGCAAGGCGAGCCACGAGGCGACGGACGCGAACGCCTCCGGGGATGCCGCCGTGAGGTCGTGGCGCGCTCCCCGCTCGTCCTCGAGCCCGAGCCGAGCACCGCCACCGCCCGCAAACCGAAACAGCTTCATGTCCGCACCTCCCTACAGAGTCGCCCTGTCGATCGCGATGCCAGGAGCGCGCCGCCCTGCGCGTCCACCCACGCACTCTCGATGCAATCCTGGAATCGCGTCAACACTTCTCTCGTCCCGGGCCTTACGATCGGACGGCTCGATGCGCTACGGCTCCTTGTTCATCGCGCTGAGCGCGTCGCTCCTGTGGCTTGCGGTCGTGGTCGGCGGCGCCGGGTTCGCCCTCCTCTGGCCGGCGCTGAGCTTCGCCCTCGTCGGCGCTGCCTACCTTGCGCGCCGGCCCGCCCTGCTAGGAAAGCGGGTCGACGGCACGCTGGCGTGGTGGGCCTGGCTGCTGTTCGCGCCGGGAGCCCGGTGCACGCGTAGCGCTGCCCCGACGAAGACGCATGGATCGAGATGCCCTGAGGCCCGTTGTTAATGCAATTGTATTGCATAAACGGCAGGGCGGAAGTAAACGTGTCGCATCCAGCAGGCCAGCCGCTCCGCGGCCGCTGCCGCGGAGCGCGACCTGACGCCGAGCGGCGACAAGGAGGGCACCTCATGCGCGATGTCATCAAGCTCGTCTCGTCCGCAGGGACGGGTCACTGCTACTACACGACGAAGAACAAGCGGACGATGACGGAGAAGATGCAGATGAAGAAGTACGATCCGATCGCCCGCAAACACGTGGTCTTCACGGAAGGGAAGATCTCGAAGGGAGCAGGCAGGTAATCGCGACTCCAGCGCTCGCTGCAGCCAGCGCGGGCGCGCTGCGCTGCAGCGAGCGCGCCGCCGAGGCTGCGTCAGCCGGCCTGCATGGAGCGCCTCAGGAGTTGAGCTGCGCCGGCCCGGCCTCGCTCTCCTGTTCACTCGGTTCACTCGCGTCCTCCCACCCCGGGAAGGGATCCTCGAACCGGCTCCAGGCCGAGGGCCCCGCGGCCATCTCGTCCGGCGTGAGCAAGCAGGCGTCGAGCCCGCGCGTGAGCTCCTCTCGGGCCATGTCGACGCCGATGAAGACGATCTCCTGCCGACGGTCGCCCCAGATCGGATGCCACGCGGCGACCGGCCCGTCGTCCTCCGGCCGCTCCTCTTCCGGTTCCGGCAAGGCGGCGTACCAGAGCCCGGCCGCCTCGAACGACGCGGCGCCGCCCGCCTGCGACCAGGCGCCTGTGATGTCCATGCGCGTCGCCAGCCAGAAGAACCCCTTGGAGCGGAGCACTCCATCCCAGGCGGCCGCCCCGTGGAGGAAGGTCCAGAGCCGCTCCGGGTGCATCGGGCGCTCCGCGCGGTAGACGAAGCTCTCGATCCCGTACTCCTCGGTCTCGGGGACGTGCTCCCCGCGCAGCTCCCGCATCCAGCCGGGCGAGCGCGCCGCCTCCTCGAAGTCGAAGCGCCCGGTGCCGAGGATCTCTCGAGGATCGACCCGGCCGCGGCAGGCCCTGACGATCCGGGCGCCGGGGTTCAGGTGCAGCAGCATCGCCGTGAGCCGCTCGACCTCGTCATCGCTCACGAGATCCGTCTTGTTGAGCACGAGCACGTTCGCGAACTCGATCTGCTCGACGAGCAGATCCGCGACCGTGCGCTCGTCGTCGCCGTCCAGCGCGGCCTCGCGCGCGCGCAGGTCGTCGGCGCTCGTCCAGTCGGCGAGGAACCGCTGCGCGTCGACGACGGTGACCAGCGTGTCGAGCCGGGCGACCTCCGAGAGGCGCTTGCCCGTCGCCGGGTCGTCGAAGGTGAACGTCTCGGCGACCGGGAGCGGCTCCGAGATGCCCGTCGACTCGATCAGCAGGTAGTCGAAGCGCCCCTCGGCCGCCAGGCGGGCCACCTCGACGAGGAGATCCTCCCGGAGCGTGCAGCAGATGCAGCCGTTCGACATCTCGACGAGCCGCTCCTCCACGCGGCGCAGCGCCGCGCCCCCGCCCCGCACGAGCGCGGCGTCGACGTTGACCTCGCTCATGTCGTTGACGATCACGGCGACGCGCAGCGAATCGCGGTTCGCGAGGACGTGGTTGAGCAGCGTGGTCTTGCCGGCGCCCAGGAAGCCGGACAGCACGGTTACAGGGAGCTTTTGCGTCACGTCGAGATCCTCTCTCGCCAGCGCCGGCGCGCTCCAGCGCGTGCGGGTACGCCCGCCGCGCGTGCGGCGTGGGGTGAACGAGGCGCATCCGCGGCCGCGGCGCGATCGGCCGGGCCCGACTCTGGCGTGGGCTCGAATTAATGCATCAAAGTTGCATTTGCAATGAAATAGCTTCTGTTGCCGAGACGTACGCCGGACACCTCGCGCACGGGCCGGCGCGCCGCGGACCCGTGCGCCGCGAACCCGTGCGCCGAGACCGACCCGATCGCCGCGCCGAGCGCAGGTCGCCGCGCCGCCCCGCGCCCCTGCGGCTCAGATCTGCTTCCGCCTGTCGGGGCGCAGCACGCCCTGGAGGATCACATCGACGACGTGAGCGAGCTGGGCCTCGTTGACGATCGTGCGATCCGCGAGCATCCGGTGCCGGAGATAGGCCGCGAGCAGCTCGCACGGCAGCAGCGGATCCGCGCTCGGCGCGAGCTCGCCGCGCGCGACCGCGGCCTCGATGATGGCCCGGATCCCTGCCTCCTGGACCGCGCGCAGCGAGCGGGCGATGGTCATGAGCTCCGAGTCGGGCCCCTCCGACAGGAACACGTGGAAGAGGCTCTGCCCCACCGGCGACGTCTGGATCTCGATGATCGCGCGCCCGAGCGCGACGAGGTCCCCGCGGAGCGAGCCCGTGTTCGGCGGGATGATCTTCTCGTCCGTGACCGACAGGAGCGCCGCCCGCACGAGGTCCTCCTTCGTCGGCCAGCGCCGGTAGACGGTGGTCTTGTTGACCCCCGCGCGCGTCGCCACGTCCTCGATCCGGAGCGCGCGATACCCCGCGCTGGCGAGCTCCTCCAGCGTGGCGGCGAGGATGCCCCGCACGACAGGCTCGCCTCGCACGAGCGCGCGCGTCTTCGCGGAGCCTCGCTTCGCCGTGCGCTTCGCCGTCGTCGCCTGCATCGGCCGCCATTGAAGTTCCGCCGCGCGGCACACGCCAGCCCAATTTCACGGCGTGTTCACGGCGTGGCCGGCTATCGCACCCTTTCGTTGCGATCATCGCAACCAGTGGTTGCAGTCGGCTTCGGCGGTGTTATACCCATCGCAACTGTCGGTTGCGATCGCCTGGGCGCCGGCGCGCCCGAGCGGTGGGGCCCGAGGCTGGGCGACGGGGGAACGAGCGGACGGCGCAGCGCACCGGCGCGTGCGCCGCCGCGCGTGGCGCCGTGCTCAGCCGAGGGCCGTGCTCCGCCCGGATCAGGCCGCTCCGCGACCGACGCTGCCCCGAGGGACCCTTGAGCCACACCACGACGACAGGCCGCGCCCAGAGCCTCCTCCTTCTCCTCGCGCTCGCCGCCGCAGCGGCGGGCTGCGAGACCAGGGCCAGCGCCTCCACCGCCGCCGAGACGAACGGGCCGAAGGTCCGCGTCGAGACCGCGGAAGTGCGGGAGCAGCCCATGCCGCGCAGCATCGCGCTCACAGGCACGCTGCGCGGGGATCGGGAGACCGATCTCGCCGCCAACGCGGTCGGCCGCGTGGTGGAGACGTTCGTCGAGCGCGGCGCCGAGGTGAAGAAGGGCGACCTGCTCGCGCGCCTCGACGTCCGCGCCGCCGCGCTCTCCGCCGCGGAGGCGCAGGCGAACGCCGCGCTGACCCGCGCCCAGGAAGAGACGGCGAAGCGCGAGTGCGAGCGCTACGGGGCGCTGCTCGAGAGCGGCGCGATCTCGCGGGTCGAGCACGACCGGATCGCCGACCAGTGCCGGAGCGCCCCGCTCTCGGTCGCGGCCGCCTCCGCCCGCGCCCGCGCCGCCGCGCAGAGCGTCGGCGACGGGCAGATCCGCGCGCCGTTCGACGGGGTGGTCGCCGAGCGCTTCGTCGACGTCGGCGAGTACGTCCGCCAGGACTCCCGGGTCGTCGCGCTCGTCTCGAAGGGCGCGCCGCGCCTCCGGTTCACCGTGCCGGAGGCGAGCCTCGCGGCCGTCAAGACCGGCGGCGCGCTGACCTTCACCGTGCCGGCGTACCCGGGGCGCTCGTTCGCGGGCACGGTGCGCTGGATCGGCGCCGCGGTCCGCGAGGCCACGCGCGATCTCGTCGCCGAGGCCGAGGTGCAGGACCCCGACGGCGCGCTGCGGGCGGGCATGTTCGCGTCCGTCGCGCTCGCGACGGCCGAGGCGCCTACCCCGGTGGTGCCGAGGTCCGCCATCGTCCCGCGGGACGGGCGCGCGCACCTGTTCGCCGTCGTCGACCACCGGATCGAGGAGCGCGTCGTGCAGACCGGCGTGGAGAAGGGCGACGCCGTGGCCGTCCTCCGCGGCGTCCGCGCAGGGGAAGCGATCGTCATCAACCCGTCCGAGGCGCTCCAGAACGGCCAAGCCGTGGAGTGAGGTCGACATGCAGTGGCTCGCCCGCGTCTGCGTCAAGAGGCCCGTCTTCGCGTCGGTCCTCATGCTCGTCATCGTGGTACTCGGCGTCGCCGGCTACACCCGGCTCGGCCTCGACCAGTTCCCCAACATCGACGTCCCGTACGTCGTCGTCACGACGCGCCTCGACGGCGCGGCGCCCGAGGAGGTCGAGGCCGAGATCTCCGACCGGATCGAGGGCGCTGTGAACACCATCAGCGGCATCGAGGACCTCCGCTCGACGTCGACCCAGGGCGTGAGCCAGGTCGTCGTCGGCTTCGATCTGGAGAAGAACGCCGACGTCGCGGCCCAGGAGGTGCGCGACAAGATAAGCGTCGTCCTGCCCAGCCTGCCCAAGGGCATCGATCCGCCGATCGTGAGCAGGATCGACCTCGGCGCGGCCCCGGTGATGCTCGTCTCCGTGTCGTCGGATCAGCCGATCCGCGAGCTCAGCGAGATCGTCGACAAGCGGGTGCGCCGGCAGATCGAGAGCATCTCCGGCGTCGGCCAGGTCAGCCTGATCGGCGCGCAGAGCCGGCAGATCAACGTCTGGCTCGACGCGATCGCCCTGCGGGCGCAGGGGATCACCGCGGCCGAGGTGCAGCGGGCGATCGCGGCGCAGAACCTGATGACGCCGGGCGGCAGCGTCGAGACCGGCCCCGAGGACCTCACGCTCCGCGTGATGGGGCGGGTCGAGTCGCCCGAGGCCCTCGGCCGCATCGTCCTCCGGGAGCAGGACGGCCACGCCGTGCGCCTCTCGGACGTCGCCCGCGTCGAGGACGGCCGCGCCGAGGAGAAGACGTGGGCCCAGCTCGACGAGCGGCGCACCGTCCTCCTGTCGGTGGTCAAGCAGTCGGGCCAGAACACCGTCGCCGTCGTCGACGCCGTGAAGGCGCGCCTCGACGAGGTGCAGCGCTCGCTGCCCGAGGGGACGAAGATCGAGGTCGTGCGCGACGGCTCGCGCGTGATCCGCACCGGCATCGCCGCCGTGAAGGAGCACCTCGTCCTCGGCGCCCTCCTCGCCGCGGTGGTGGTGCTCCTCTTCCTCGGCAACGCCCGCAGCACGCTCATCGCGGCGCTCGCGATCCCGATCTCGGTCGTCGGCACGTTCGCGGTGATGTGGATCGCCGGCTTCACGCTGAATTTCCTCACGCTGCTCGCGCTCGCGCTCGCCGTGGGCATCGTCATCGACGACGCCATCGTCGTGCTCGAGAACATCGTCCGGTACATCGACGAGAAGGGCATGAAGCCGTTCCCGGCCGCCGTGCTCGCGACGAAGGAGATCGGCCTCGCGGTGCTCGCGACCACGCTGTCGCTCATGGCGGTCTTCATCCCGGTCGCGTTCATGCCCGGGATCGTGGGGCGCTTCCTCAAGAGCTTCGGCCTCACGATGGCGTTCGCGATCGGGGTCTCGCTGATCGTCAGCTTCTCGCTCACGCCCTCGCTCGCCGCGCGGTGGCTCTCGGGGCACGCGCGCGCCGGGCGTGACGGAGGTGACGGCGCGCCCGCGAAGCCGTCGGTCCTCGAGCGCGCCGTCGACGTCTTCTACCGGCCGATCGAGCGCGCCTACATGGCCGCGCTCTCGTGGGTGATGAAGCGCCGCTGGGTGATCGTCGTCGCCTCGGCGGTCGCGCTCGGCTCGTGCGCGCCCATCGCCAAGACGCTGCCCGCCGGCTTCCTCCCCGAGGACGACCAGGCGCAGTTCGAGATCAACATGCGCGCGCCCGAGGGGACGAGCCTCACCTCGACCCGCCTCATCGCCGAGCGGATCGCCGGCGACGTGCGCCGGCTCCCGGGCGTCACCCGGACGCTCCTGACCGTGGGGGAGGGCGATCAGCAGGCCGCGAACGTCGCCAAGGTCTACGTGATGCTCGTCGACCCGGAGCAGCGCGCGCTCGGCCAGCTCGCCATCATGCAGCGGGTGCGCGAGGAGATCCTCGCGAAGCTGCCGAAGGAGCTGCGCGTCACGGCCGGCGAGGTGCAGGCGATCTCGTCCGGCGGCCAGTCCTCGGCGAGGATCCAGGTCGCGATCCAGGGGCCGGATCTCGACCGGCTGGGCGAGTACGCGGCGCGCATCACCGAGGAGCTGCGGAAGGTCCCCGGCGCCGTGGACGTCGACAACAGCCTGGTCGTGGGCAAACCCGAGCTCCGCGCGACCATCGACCGCGACCGCGCCGCGGATCTCGGCGTGCAGGTGGCCGACGTGGCCGGCGCGCTCCAGCTCTTCGTCGGCGGGCTCAAGGTGTCGACGTACTCGGAGGCGGGCGAGCAGTACGACGTCCGCGTGCGCGCCGACGCGAAGCACCGCGCCGACGCCGAGAGCCTCGCGTTCCTCACGGTGCCCTCGTCCAAGCACGGCGCCGTCCCGCTCCAGAGCGTCGTCACGATGGAGCCCGACAGCGGCCCCTCGTCGATCGGCCGCCTCGGCCGGCGCCGGCAGATCACGATCAGCGCGAACGCCGCCCCCGGCGTCGGCGACACGGCGGTGCAGGCGGCGCTCGACAGGATCATCGCCGAGCAGCGGATGCCGGCGGGCTACTCCGCGCAGCCCGTGGGCAGCTCCAAGAACACGGCCCGCACGGCGGCGAGCTTCGTCGTCGTCATCGGGCTCGCGTTCGTGTTCATGTACCTGATCCTCGCGGCGCAGTTCGAGTCGTGGCTCCACCCGATCACGATCCTGCTCTCGCTGCCGCTCACGGTGCCGTTCGCGCTGCTGTCGCTCAAGCTCTTCGGCCAGTCGCTGAACCTCTTCTCGGGGCTCGGGCTGCTCGTCCTCTTCGGCGTGGTGAAGAAGAACGCGATCCTCCAGATCGATCACACGAACCACCTGCGCGCGGAGGGGATGCCGCGGCTCCAGGCGATCCTGCAGGCGAACAAGGACCGGCTCCGCCCGATCCTCATGACGACGATCGCCTTCGTGGCCGGCATGATCCCGCTCGTGCTCTCGCACGGGGTCGGCTCGGGCCAGAACCGCACGACGGGGGCCATCGTGCTCGGCGGCCAGTCGCTCTCCCTGGTCCTCACGCTGCTCGCCGTGCCGGTGGCCTACTCGCTCTTCGACGACGCGGCCGAGTGGATCCGCCGCCGCCGGCGCAGGGCGGCGGAGGACAAGGGCGAGGCCGAGCTGGACGCGCTGCTCGGCGGGCCGGAAGCGAGCGCGCCGGCGGGCGGAGAGTGATGGAGTAGGGGAGTAGGGGAGCCGCGCGGCCGAGGCCCTCACGGCGCGCGCGGCGCGCGATGCGCCGCCTCAGAGGATGGGATCGATGCGGTAGACCCGGCTCGCCAGCGTGTCGACGAGGTAGAGCTTGCCGTCCGGCCCGAAGGCGATCCCCGCGAGCGAGCCCGCGGGCAGGCCCGTGTCCAGGGTGCGGACCACCTGCCCCGCCGTGTCGAAGGCGTAGATCCGGCTGGTCGCGTGATCCGTGACGTAGACGAGGCCCTCGTGGACCTCGAGGCCGCTCGGGGCCTCGAGCGTCCCCGGGGGGACGAACTCGATGAGCGTGGCGCCGTCCATGTGCCTGCGCACCTTGACCGGCTCTTGCCCGTCGAAGCTCGCGCCGGGCACGCCGCTCGTCGGATCCAGCTTGAGCAGCCGCTTGTGGCCGGTGTCGGCGACGTAGAGGCGCTCTTCCTTGGCGCTGTAGAAGATATGGCTCGACGTGGCGTCGACCCCGAGCACCTCTCCGGCGGCATAGCGGTAGATCTCGCCGTCGGAGTGGTCGTCGTGGCCGGGGCCGTGATCGTGGGCGAAGTCGTACCGGTCGAGCGCCTTGTCGTAGTCGTTGAAGACCCAGTAGACGTTGGCCTGCTCGTGCGCGATCCCCTTGCAGAAGGGGCTCGAGTGGAGCATGTCGAGGTGCGACCCGAGGCCGTCCGGCGTCTCCGTGGCGAAGATCGAGAGATCCGACGAGAAGAGCGATGGGCCCATGAAGTAGTTGCCGCCGTTGTCGTTGTCGCCGCAGACCCCGAACGTGCCTGGGTGGCCGAAGGCGATCGCGGGCGGCTTGTCCATGAAGTGCGCCGCGGCGGGGTCGCGGAGGCGGACCCACGAGCCGTCCGGCGCGCCGGGCTTCGTGATGATGATCACGCTGTCGTCCTTGCGGTTGACGACCCAGAGCTCCTCGGGCCGCTCCGGGTTGAAGGCGAGGTCGGTCGGCTCGCGCTGCCGGTCCGGCTCGAAGACGGACACGAGCGCGACCGAGGAAGGACTGCCATCCTTCACGCCGATCGGAGATCCCGGCGGCAGCTCGACGCACTCGCCGCGTGCCTGGTCGCACAGCGGCGTCTCGGGCGTGGCGGCGCACTCCGGCGATGCGCTGCAGCGCGGGGCGGCCGGGGCCTCGTCGCCCGCCCCCGAGCAGGCCGGCAGGAGCGCCACGCTGGACAGGAAGACCACCCTCTGAAGCGTCATTCAAGCCTCCCGGTGAAGAGGAGGACATTCTGACCCGACAGGTCACGCGGGCCATCGCTTTGTGCTGTGGCGCGGTGGCGCAGGGCGGCCCTCGTGGATAGCCTGGTGCGTCATGAGCGAGAGCGAGCCAGCGAGAGGCCCGGAGGGCGCCGAGCCGTCGAGGGAAGGCGCCGAGGACGCGCGGCCTTCGGCGGTCGCGACCCTCGTCGAGAGCCACCGGGAGTTCCTGCGCTTCCTGGAACGGAAGGTGGGCAATCGCGCCATCGCCGAGGACATCCTGCAGGACGCCTTCGTGCGGGGCATAGGGCGCATCGACAGCCTGCGCGACGAGGAGTCGGCCACGGCGTGGTTCTATCGAACCCTCCGAAACGCCGTGGTCGACCATTTCCGGCGGAAGGGCGCGTCGGAGCGGGCGATGGCCGCGCTGGCCGCCGAGCTCGACGAAGCGGCCCAGCCCGAGGTGGAGCACCGCGCCGTCTGCCAGTGCGTCCGGGCGCTGGCCGGCACGCTGAAGCCCGAGTACGCCGCCGCGATCCAGCGCGTTGAGGTCGACGGGCTCTCGGTGCAGGCGTTCGCCGAGGAGGCGTCGATCACCGCGAACAACGCGGCGGTGCGCCTCTTCCGCGCCCGCGAGGCCCTCCGCAAGCAGGTGATCGCGTCGTGCGGGAGCTGCGCGGAGCACGGGTGTTTCGACTGCACGTGCGCCCCGGTGCCGCTGCAGCTGGCGAAGAGCGAGCCCGAGCCGAAGCGAGGCTGCGGGCACGGCGGAGCGGGCTGACCGTTTGCGGGTTACGGGGCGGGGGTGGGGAGCGGCCCTCATGGCGATCGTCGTTCACGTGTTCTCATCCGCGAGGTGTTCCCCATGATCGAGGTGCTGGCGCCGCGGCCGTTCGACGGATTGACGGGTCCGAAGCTGTTCCTCGCCGGATCCATCGACAACGGCCAGGCCGAGCTGTGGCAGGCGCGCGTCGCGCAGGAGCTCGCGGATCTCGACGTGGTGATCCTCAATCCGCGGCGGGAGCGGTGGGAGCCGGGCTGGGCGCAGAGCCTCGAGAACCCGAGCTTCGTGGAGCAGGTGCAATGGGAGCTCCGCGGGCTCGAGGAGGCGGACGTCATCTTGATGTACTTCGCGCCGGGCTCGAAGGCGCCGATCAGCTTGCTGGAGCTCGGCCTGTTCGGGCGCTCCGGGAAGATGCATGTCGTCTGTCCAGAGGGGTTCTGGCGCAAGGGCAACGTGGATGTCGTGTGCGAGCGGTACGCGATCCCGCGCTACGCGAGCTTGCCCGAGGGGCTGCGCGCGGCGCGCGGCGCGCTTTTGCGCAGCTGCGGCGATTCAATTCGGTAGCCGCTGCGTGAACACCACCCATCGTCGGTAGCGCCTCGAAGCCGTCGAGGGCCCGATTCTGCTCGTGTACGCGCGAGCCCTCCCGTGGAGCCCACGTGCTCTGACCGTCGGAGCACACGCAGGGCGCTCGGCGTGACGAAGCGGAGGAGCTGCCCGGAATTCATGAGTGGGAGGTGGCCGCTCGGCCCGTGCGGGATCCACCGCATGAGCCTGGCGCGCCACGCAAATCCAGCATGATTGCAACCACTTGTGAGATTACCCGATGCCCTCGGTGACCCATGAAGCCCTGGTGGAGCTGTTCAAGAACCGGCCCACGCTCGCCGCCGAGATGCTGCACGACGCGCTCGGCCATCCGGTCCCGACGTTCACGGAGGCGCGCGTCGAGTCCTCCGACCTCACCGAGATTGTGCCCTCCGACCGCCGCGCCGATGTCGTCGTCGTGCTGCTGGCCGGCGAGCAGCAGCGGCGCGCGATGGCGATCGTGGTCGAGGTCCAGCTCGGGGTGGACGCGGACAAGCCCTACGTCTGGCCGGTGTACGTCAGCCAGACGCGCGCCCGGCACCGCTGCCCAACCGGACTGCTGGTCGTGACCATCAACGCGGCGATGGCGCGGTGGAGCGCGCGGCCGATCGATACGGGTCATCCCGGTTGGACGCTGACGCCCCTGGTGCTCGGGCCCCAGGGCGTCCCGGTCGTCACCGACGCCGAGCAGGCGAAGGCGGCGCCCGAGGTGGCCGTGCTCTCCGCGATGGCGCACGGACAGAGCGAGGCCGCCGAAGCCATCGGCGTGGCGTTTTTCGAGGCGGCGGACGAGCTCGATGAGGAGCGCCGGGCCGTCTACGGGGACCTGGTGCTATCCTCGCTGAACGCAGCGGCGAGGCGGAAGTTGGAGGCGATGATGAAGAGCGGTTACCAGTTTCAGAGCGAATTCGCGCGCAGCTACGTGGCGAAGGGGCGAGAAGAAGGGATGCGCGAGGGCACCCTGAAGACCAAGGCGCAGGCGGTGCTCGTCTTCCTCGAGGCCCGCGGGCTCGAGGTCCCCGTCGAGGTGCGGGAGCGCGTCCTCGCGAGCACCGACCTCGACGAGCTGGACCGCTGGATCCGCCGCGCCGCCGTGATCAGCGATGCCCGCGAGCTGCTCGCCACGACCGGCTCCTGAACACGGCACCTCCGTGCCCCCGAGATCGCTCCCCCCGAGCGACAACGACAGAGGCGTGGCCGCCAGCGCCTGACCGACGCTCCTCGCCACCTCGTCGATCTGAGCCGCCGTGATGACGAGCGGCAGCAGGAAGCGCACCACGCTGCCGTGGCTGCCGCCGAACTCCACAATCACCCCCCCGCAGGCACTCGCGCCCAGGTGTCGAAGTGCTCGTGAGACGCGATCTCGGAGATCGGCAGCCCGTTGGCCCTTCAATCCCCAATTGTGGCTGGAATATTCGGGCATAACTGGATTCCATACATAAATGAAATTGATTTCTATTTTCATCTGAGCTACCGAAGCTGTCGGGCATGGCCGTCAGCTCGGTTCCCCGACCCCAACGCTCCGACCTCCAGGCTCGGCCACGGGTGGACGCGGCGCCACGGGGTCCTCTCGCGCCTCGAGCGCCCGCTTGCACGCACGTCGACCTTCCTGCTGGCGCGGTCGATCGAGCTGGATCCCGGCGATGCCTCCCCTCGTGAGCTCGGCTCTTGCGGAGGGCGGCCTATCAGCCAGATCGGCGGCCTATCGAGCCCTTCGCGCTGCAAAGCCGCGCCCACCCACGAGGGGCTCTCTGGTCTTCGACACTCAGGAAACGCGCGACGCCGCGGCCGATTCACAACCCTTCAGGAGCCAACCCATGTGTTCCATTCTCGGTATCTTCGGCCTGCATCCCGGCGACGACCGGCAGGCCCTGCGACGACAGGCGCTGGAGCTCTCCCAGCGGCAGCGCCACCGCGGGCCCGACTGGAGCGGCGTGTACGTCGACGAGGGCGCCATCCTGGTGCACGAGCGCCTGGCCATCGTCGATCCCGCCGGCGGCTCGCAGCCGCTGCGCTCCGCGGACGGCGAGCTGGCGCTGGCCGTCAACGGGGAGATCTACAACCACCGCGAGCTGAAAAAGGAGCTGAAGCAACCCTATTCCTTCCAGACCGGCTCCGATTGCGAGGTGATCAACGCGCTGTACCGCGAAGACGCTCCGGGAGCGTTCCTCAACCGGATCAACGGCATCTTCGCCTTCGCCCTGTGGGACAAGCGCCGGCAGCGCGCCCTCATCGCGCGCGACCCCATCGGCGTGTGCCCGCTGTACTGGGGGCACGACCGCGAGGGGAGGCTGTGCGTCGCGTCGGAGATGAAGGCGCTCTCGGGCCTCTGCGCCGATGTCGCGCAGTTCCCGCCGGGCCACTGCTACGACAGCGTCACGCGCGAGCTCACGCAGTACTACCGCAGGCCGTGGCGCGACTACGCGGCGGTGGAAGGCGTCGGCGTGGACAAGCGAGAGCTGCGCGAGGCCTTCGAGCGCGCCGTGCGCCGCCAGCTGATGACCGACGTGCCGTATGGCGTGCTGCTGTCGGGCGGCCTCGACTCCTCCCTGGTGGCCGCGGTGGCGGCGCGCTTCGCCCGCAAGCGGGTGGAGGACGACGGCGCGTCGGAGGCGTGGTGGCCGCGCCTGCACTCGTTCGCCATCGGCCTGAGAGGCTCGCCCGACCTGGCCGCCGCGGCCGTCGCGGCCGAGGCGCTGGGCACGGTGCACCACGGGTTCGAGTACACCTTCGAGGAAGGCCTGGACGCCTTGCCCGAGGTGATACGCCACATCGAGACCTACGACGTCACCACCATCCGGGCGTCCACGCCGATGTACCTGCTGGCCAGGCGCATCAAGGCCATGGGCGTGAAGATGGTGCTGTCGGGAGAAGGCTCGGACGAGATCTTCGGCGGCTACCTATACTTCCACAAGGCGCCGAACGCGCGCGAGTTCCACGAGGAGCTGATACGAAAGCTGGACGCGCTGTACAGCTACGACTGCCTGCGCGCCAACAAGTCGATGATGGCCTGGGGCGTGGAGGCGCGGGTGCCCTTCCTGGACGTGGAGTTCCTGGACGTGGCGATGCGGATGGACGCCAGGCACAAGATGGCCGGCAAAGGCCGCATCGAGAAGGCGGTGCTGCGCGAGGCGTTCGAAGGTTATCTGCCGGAGGAGATCCTGTGGCGGCAGAAGGAGCAGTTCAGCGACGGCGTGGGCTACGGCTGGATCGATGGCCTGAAGGCGTACGCCGAGGCGCGGGTCAGCGATCGCGAGCTGGCCGCGGCCGAGAGGCGCTTCGCCATCAATCCGCCGCGGACCAAGGAAGCGTACCATTACCGCAGCCTGTTCGAGCAGTTCTATCCGGGACAGGCCTGCGCGGAGACGGTGCCTGGCGGCAAGTCCATCGCGTGCTCGTCGCCCGCCGCGATCGCCTGGGACGCGAGCTTCGCCGCCGCGGCGGACCCGTCGGGGCGCGCGGTGGCGGGCGTCCATAACGCGGCATTGTAGGAGGAGCCCTGGGGGAGATATCGCGGTCTCCCCTCCTGCGAAGCGGTGGGTATCCGCATCGCTTTTATCGGGAAATTGAACAGGGAGGCGGGGAGGCGGGGAGATGAATGGGATTTTACTCCCCGTCTCCCCGTCTCCCTGTGAATTTTCTCGAAAAATTCGAGGGAATGCGTCGGGCGAAGATCGACGCGCGAGACAGGCCTGGGCCTGCTCGGCTACGGAAGGGCCGCCGCCAGCGCCTGACCGAAGATCCTCGCCGCCTCGTCGATCTGCGCCGCCGTGATGACGAGCGGCGGCAGGAAGCGCACCACGCTGCCGTGGCGGCCGCCGAGCTCCACGATCATCCCCCGCCGCAGGCACTCGCGCTGCACGCGCCCGGCCAGCTCGCGGTGGGCAGGGCGCGCCCCGAGCGCGTCGGGCGCGGCCGCCGCGTCCACGAGCTCCACGCCGATCATCAGGCCGCGCCCGCGCACGTCGCCGATGCACGCGTGCTCCTTGGCGAGCGCGGTGAGCTGCGCCATGAGCCGCGCGCCGAGCTCCGCGGCCGCCGCGTCCAGGCGCTCCGCGCGCAGCACCGACAGCGTGACCGAGCCCGCCGCCATCGCGAGCTGGTTGCCGCGGAACGTGCCGGCGTGGGCGCCCGGACGCCAGGTGTCGAAGCGCTCGTGATACGCAACGACCGAGAGCGGCAGTCCGCCGCCGAGCGCCTTCGACAGGACCAGCACGTCCGGCTCGATGCCGGCGTGCTCGAACGCGAACATGCGCCCGGTGCGGCCGAAGCCCGTCTGCACCTCGTCGAGGATCAGCGGGATATCATGGCGCGTCGCCAGCGCCCGCAGCCCCTTCAGCCAGGCGACCGGCGCCGGGATCATGCCCCCCTCGCCCTGCACCGCCTCGACGATGATGGCAGCAGGCTTGGGCACGCCGCCCTCCGGATCGGACAGCAGGTTGTCGATGTACGCGAGCGAGGCCGCGATGCCGGCGCCGCCGCCGAGCCCGAACGGGCAGCGGTACTCGTACGGATACGGCAGGAACTGCACGCCGTTCAGGCTGGAGCCGAGCGCCGCCTTGGGCCCGAGGTTGCCCATCAGGGTGAGCGCGCCCTGCGTCATGCCGTGGTACGCGCCCTGAAAGGCCAGCACCGTGCCGCGCCCGGTCGCGAGCTTGACCAGCTTCAGCGCAGCTTCCACGGCGTCCGCGCCCGTGGGGCCGCAGAACTGGATGCGCGCGTGGTGGGCAAAGGGCGCCGGCAGCACGCCGAGCACGTCCTGCGTGAAGCGATCCTTGACCGGCGTTGTGATGTCGAGCGTGTGGAGCGGCAGGCCGGAGTGCAGCGTCCGCACAAGGACGTCGGTGACCGCCGGGTGGTTGTGCCCGAGCGCCAGGGTGCCGGCACCGGCCAGACAATCGAGGAACACGCGCCCCTCGACGTCCTCCACATACACGCCCTGCGCGCGCGAGAGCGCCAGCGGCAGCCGCCGCGGGTACGAGCGGGCGTTCGACTCGCGCTGCCGCTGCCGCTCGAGCAAGGGGTGATCCCCGAGCTCGTACAGCGCGCGCCGCCGGTGGCGCTCGCCGAGCTCCGCGGCGAGGCCCGCGTGGAGGGGCGCCCTGGAGGCCGGCGCCAACGGGTCCACCGCGGAGAAACTGGAGGCTGTAGACAGACTCATCGGGTACTCCCTGTTGCGAAACGTCCCTTGATTCACGCGCTCCTCGACCACGGAACGCGGGCCGCGCTCCCGCGCGGACCGATGCCGTGAGCTAGCTCTGCTCGAGATCCTTCGCGTAGTACGCCTCTGCCATCCCCGTGAGGATGGCGCGCTTGCCACCGTAGGATTCACGGCCGTGGACACACAGCATGTTGTCGATGAACAGGATGTCTCCCTGCTGCCAGAGGAACTTCACGAGCGAAGAGAGGTACGCTCCCCGGAGCTCCTCCAGCACCTCGGGCTCGATCGGGCTGCCGTCGCCATAAAAGGTGTTCGTGGGCAGCTCGTCGTCGACGAAGCTCGCGGTGAGCGAGCCGCGGACGTCCGGGGGCAACGTGCTCACGTGGAAGAACGTGGCGTGGTTGAACCAGACTTCCTCCCCGGTGCGCGGGTGGCGCACGATGGCCGGCCCTACCTGGGTCGTGCGAAGGCGATTGCCGGGCTTCCACTCGATCTGGATACCCACCGAGGCGCAGTAGGACGCCACCTCGCCGCGATCCTCGGTCTGGAAGACGGTCTGCCAGGGCAGGCCGAAGCCGTCCCCGTAGTTGCGGACGTACAGGACCCTCTTCTGGCGGAACTTCTCCCGGATCTCGGGGCGGATGTGCCGGAGGACCTCCCGGGTGGAGCCGATGGGGGTCTCGCCGCCCGTCTCCGAGGGCTGATGGCAGTAGAAGAACAACCGCAGAGGGAAGCGCGGAGAGTAGGAGTGCTCGTTGTGCGGGAAGATCTTCTGGTCGGCCGGGTAGTCGGTCGACGTGTAGATGTTGCCCCCCACCCGCGTGCGCGGCGACGCGCGGAACATGTACTCAAGGGCTCCGGGCGAGAGGGACGCGATGGTCTGCTCGAACCGCTCGACGGTCTTGCAGGTGAAGCCGCGGAACAGGATGGCGCCGTGCTGGAGGACCTTCTGCTCCAGGGCGTCGCGGTGCCTCGCGGCCCACTCGACGAGATCGACGCCCGCGACGGCCGGCTCGATCACGAGCGGCAACGGGCGCTCCGGGTGCCACATCCGCTCGCGGACAAGCGTGCTGTCGGAGACCGTGATGGCCTTGCGGCGCGGGGCGCCCGGCGCCGGGATCGGTGCAGTCTTGCCAGAGTTCATGCTCGCTCCGTGGTGAGATCGATGCGTTCGGACGAAGGCGCGCTCGAGGCGCCGGACAGGAGGGCGCGCAGGCGCGTGTGCACGGCGCTCCCCTCCAGGGCCGCGAGGTGATCGCCGGGGGCCGTCGCTGTGTGCACGGCCGCGCGCGTGTACCGCTGCCAGTCCACGGGCGGGCCGCCGTGGCGCTCGAGCGTCTCGGCGCTCCACCACGCGTGAATGGCGGCGTGGAGGCACCGCGGCGGCAGCTCGTTCATGAACAGCGCCGCGTCTCGCAGGAGCGCGTAGCGGTGCGCGAGCGCGGCGGTCTGCGCCCCTTCGGGCAGGAAGCCGCGAGTCTGGGCCCATGCCGCCGCCGCCATCACCCGCTCCTCGTCGCCTCGGCCCTGCAGCTGCTCCCGCAGCGCCCGCAGCTCCGCCTCCGGGAGCGCGAGAAGCGCCGCCCTGCGGTCGGTGTCGACATACTCCGCCAGCTCCGCCACGACGTCCGGCGGTCCCGCCGCGTAAAGGTTCGTGGGCGGCTGGGTGTCCAGGATGCCGAGGAAGGCGACCGCCTCCTCCTGCTGCTCCAGCGCCCGGGCGATGCCGAGGGCGAGCGCGCCGCCCAGCGACCAGCCGAGGAGGTGATACGGGCCGCGCGGCTGATGCTGCCGGATCTCGCGGGCCAGCTGATCGACGATGCGCCGGCACGAGGGGCCTTCGCCCGCGAGCGCCGGGCCCAGATCGAGCCCGAACACGGGCCGATCCCCGCCGAGCGCGTCGGCGAGCGGCTGGTATGCCCCGACGCGCAGGCCCGAGGGATCCACGCAGAAGAGCGGGGGGAGAGACCCGGCGGCGCGGAGCGGCACAAGGCTCGAGCGCGGCGCCCGCGCCACGCATCCGGCCGCCATCGGAATCGTCGGCCGAGACTGCTCCTCCGCCTCGATCAACGCCGCAAGGGCCTCGAGCCGGGGGCGCTGGAACACGGTGCGGACAGGGATCGTGGCGTGCAGTTCGGTGTCGATCCGATGAACCAGACGGACCGCCAGCAGCGAGTGCCCACCCAGGGCGAAGAAGTCGTCGTCGCGGCCGATGAGCTCGACCGTGAGCAGCTCTTCCCACAGCGCGGCGAGCGCCCGCTCGACCTCGGTGTGAGGCGCGGCGTACGGTGCCCGCTGCCGGTGGCGCCTGAGCGCGAGCAGCGCCTGTCGATCGAATTTGCCGTTGGCCGTGCGAGGAAGCGTGGGCAGCGCCTGGATGTCGGCCGGGATCATCGGATCCGGCAGCAGCCTGGCGAGGTCGTGGCGCACCGCCGCGACCTCCAGCGGCTGTGCCGCCTCGACGAAGCCGCGCAGGAAGACCTCGCCGTCTTCGCCCCGATCGGCGAGCACCACGACCTGCTCGGCGCCCGTCACGCGGCGCAGCGCGGCGTCGACCTCGCCCAGCTCGATCCGGTAACCACGGATCTTCACCTGGCCGTCGCCGCGCCCGAGGAACACGAGCTCTCCGCGCTCATCCCAGGATGCGTAGTCGCCTGTTCGATAGAGCCGCTCCCCCGAGACCTCGACGAACTTCTCCTTCGTGAGCTCGGGCCGATTCAGGTACCCGGGGCTCAGCCCCGGTCCACCCACCCAGATCTCGCCCTTGAGCCCGCGCGCGCTCGGCTGGCCGCGCTCGTCGAGCACATAGACATGGCTATGAGGAATGGGACGACCGATGGTCACGGGACGATCGGACTGCGATGCTGCGCACTCGCCGACCGTGCTCCACACCGAGGCCTCCGTGGCGCCGTACTCGTTGTAGAGGCGCGTGCCGGGGAGGGCGCGGTGGTGTGCGTCGACAAGCGCGCGCGGGCACGCCTCGCCGGCCACGATCGCGGTGCTCAGGGCGATGGGCTGGCCGGCGAGCCTGTGCAGCAGCAGGTGATGGAGGGAGGGCAGGGCCAGCAGGTGAGTGATGGACTCCTCGCGGATGATCCCGGCGAGCCGCTCCGCGTCCTTCTGCTCGATCTCGCTGCACAGACGCAGGCAACCCCCCTGCGCGAGCGTCCCGAAGAGCCCGGCGATCGAGCTGTCGAACGCGAAGGAGGACAGGAGCAGGAAGCGGCGGATGGGGTCCTGGTAATAAGCGACGCGGGCAGCCAGGGAGTAGAGCGCGCCCGCATGGGTGATGGGCACGCCCCTTGGCTGGCCCGTGCTGCCGGAGGTGTAGATGACGTACGCGACGTGCTCCGGCAGGATCTCGGGCCACGGGAGCGCCGCCCCGTCCTCCGGCGCAGCGTCGGTGAACAGGAGCCTCGCCCCGTCCTGCCAGGGCTCCGGCAGCCTCTCCACGAGATCGCGGCGGGTGAGGACGAGGTCAGCCCCGCAGTCGTCGAGCACGTAGGCGATGCGGGCCGCGGGGTAGTCCGGATCGATCGGGACATAGACCGCGCCGGCCTTCAGGATGGCGAGCATCGCGACGATGGCGTCGACGTCCCGCTGGAGGAAATGCGCGATCCGGGTGCCCGCCGCCGCGCCGCGGCCGAGGAGGCTCTGCGCAAGCCGCGTGGCGTGTGTGTCCAGCTCGGCGTAACTCAGGCTCTGCGTAGCGCTGCTGACCGCCGGCTGGTCGGATCGCTGCAGGATCTGCTCGGCGAAGCAGGCGGCCAGGTGAGGCAATGAGGCGATGCGCGCGAACTCCCGCTCTCGCTCCGCGGAGAGCGGCTCGGAGCGGCTATAGACCTCGGTCACAAGGCGCCGCTCCGCCTCGCTCAGGGCAGATAGCTCCCGGAGCTGCCGGGCAGGGTGGCGGCAGACCTCCTCCAGCAGCGCGACCAGCTGATCGCCGAGCAGCGCGGCCGTGGCGCCGTCGTAGAGCGCCTGGTTGTAATGCAGGGTGAGGATCGGCTCGTGGCCTCCCTCCCGGTGCTCCAGCAACAGATGGTGCGGCGCGGTCGGGCTGTCGGCGGACTCGACGCGCCAGCCGGCGGCCGCGAGCGCGCTGTCGCCGGCGGCCGGCACGTAGCGGAAGCCGAGCGGATAGGGCTCCTCGTCCGCCGTGCTCGGGAAGTAATCGCGCCACTCCCTGAGCTCCGCGCAGCGCGCGCGGAGCGCACCGCAGAGGGTCTCCACGGTCGCGCCGCCGAGCGCGTCCACGGTGAGCGGCACCGGCTCGCTGAACAGGCCGATCGCGTCGCCGAGATCGCGGCTGGGCTGCTGCCAGTCGAGACCCACCGTGAGGCGATCGGCGTCGCCGTGCTGATGAAACAGCGTCACCCACGCGGTCAGGGCGAGCAGCGCGGGGGGGACGCTCAGCGCGCTGGCCTGGCGCGCCCAGCGCTCCTGGAGCTCGGGTGAGACCTGCAAGCGCACGCGGGCGAGCTCCACGCGCGCGACGCCGCCGCGCGCGTGGCCGCGCAGCGGCAGCGCCGGCGCGGGCGCCCGGGTCGCGAGGCGCTCCTCCCAGAACGCGTCGGCCTGCGGATCACTCCCCTCGAGCTCGTTGCGCCAGGCGGCGTAGTCCGCGTATTGCAGCGGGGCATCCCCCGGGTCCTCGCCGCGATAGGCGCGCTCCCACGCGGCGGCGAGGCGCAGCAGGCCCGCTGTGTCGGTGTGCGCCGCCGGCAGGCGCAGCCGGACGCTCGCGCCTTCGCCCGGCGATCCGGAGAGGGCCACCGCGACGCCGCTCGGGCTGCCTTGACCCGCCGCGTTCCAGCGGATCGCCGGGGAGGACTGGATCACCTGGACGGGCAGCGCCATGCCGGGCAGCTGCGCGTAGTACGTGCGCAAGATCTCGTGACGATCGACGAGCTCCGCCAGGCTGCGCTCGAGCCGCCCCTCGTCGGTGCCGGCGGGGACGCGGAGACACAACTCGGCAGCTCGGACAGCGCTCGCCAGATGGGCCTCTTGCCACCGCCACGAGCGCGCCTGCTCCGGGGAGAGCTCGAATCCCTCGATGAGGGCGTCGCTCCGTGCCGTGTTTGAGCTGGACATCTGAGATTCCCTTTCCGTCGCTGCGACTCGCTCCGTGAGCGGTCGGCCTTTCACTGTGGTTTCTGGACAGCCAAGGGTTTGCGCTGGACGGTCCCCAGCGTTGCGCGCTGCTGCTCGCGCGCGGCCCGGCCTGCCTCCATCGCCTGCTGCTGCCGCGCCTTCTGGTGCTGGCTCAGCGCCTCCACGAGCTCCGCGACGGTGCGCGTCTCCGGCTCGCTCACCATCCGCAGGGCCGCCTCGTACAGGGCGGCGAGCTGCTCGATGAACGCAGCGGGGTAGACGTCTGCACGGTAGTCGTAGGCCACGCGCAGCCCGTCATCGTGCGCGTTGACGGCGATGAGCAGGTCGACCTCGACGTCCCGCGGCGAGAGCTCGAGCTCCGAGATGGAGAGATCCGTGAGCTCGAGATCGCGCTGCGGGGTGTTCTGCAGGATGAGCTTGATCTGGAAGAACGGCGCGCCGTCCGCGTCGCGCCGGGGCAGGAGGTCCGAGACCAGCGCGTCGAACGGGAGATCCTGGTGCTGGTAGGCCTCCAGCGCTGTGCGCTTGCACTCGGCGAGCAGCTCCGTGAGGCGCAGGGCGCCGTCGATGCGGCAGCGGAGCACCAGCTGGTTCACGAAGAAGCCGACCATGCCCTCCGTCTCGCGGACATGGCGGTTGGCGACGTCCGTCCCGACCAGGAGATCGCCGCGCCCCGTCTGCTGGTGGAGCACCACGTTGAGCGCGGCGTACAGCACCATGAACAGCGAGGCGCCGTGCTGCTCGGCGCCGCGCAGCAGCGCGTCCGCCGCGGAGCGCGGCAGCGCGCGCACGAGGCGCGCGGCGCGCCGCTCCTGGGCCGGAGCGGTCCGCGCCTGGGGCAGGGTCAGCGTCGTGGCGCTGCCGGCGAGCTGCTGCCGCCAGTAGGCCATCTGCTGGTCCCACACGGCGCCCGGGAGGTGGGCTCGCTGCCAGGCCGCATAGTCGGCGTACTGGAGCGCCTGCGGGGGCTGCTCCGGGGCCGCGCCGCCGTCGCTCAGGGCGCGGTACGCCGCCATCAGGTCGTCCACGAGGAGCGCGATCGACCATCCGTCGGCGGCGATGTGGTGCAGCGCCACCGCGAGGACGTGCTCTCGCTGGCCGAGGCGGAACAGCTGGGCGCGCAGCAGCGGCGGGCGCTGGAGATCGAAGGGCGCCGTGAGGACCGCGTCGATGCGCCGGGAGAGCTGCGCGTCCGCGACCTCGGCAGGCAGCGCGGAGAGATCGTCCAGCGGGAGCTCGAACGGCTGCGGGGGCAGGATGGCCTGCCAGGGCTCCCCGCGATCGACGACGATGGCGGTGCGCAGCACCTCGTGCCGGGCGATCACCGACGCGAAGCTCCTCTTCAGGGCCTCGGCGTCGAGCGCGCCCGTGAGCCGGAGCGCGAACGGGATCGTGAGCAGGCCCCGCTGGCCTTGCAGCTGCTCCAGGAACCACAGGCGCTGCTGCGCGAACGAGAGCGGCAGCGGCCCCTGCCGCGGCGCCGCGACGATCGGCGGCGCCCCGGCCGCGGGCGCCCCGCCGGCAGGATCGCGCCGTCGATCGACGTCGCGGGCGAGCTCGGCCACCGTGGGGTGGTCGAACAGGCTGCGGAGCGGCAGCTCGACGCCGAGCGCCTTGCGCACGCGCGACACGACCTGCGTGGCCAGCAGCGAGTGCCCGCCCAGCTCGAAGAAGCCCGCATGGACAGGGATCCGCTCGAGTCCCAGCACCTCCGCCCAGATGCCCGCGAGGGCCTCCTCGGTCGGCGTCGCCGGGGCGCCAGCCGCCGCGCTGCCGGCGTCGACCGCGGGCGCCTCGGGCGCCGGCAGCGCCTTGCGGTCCACCTTGCCGTTCGGGGTGAGCGGCAGCGCGGGCAGGGCGACGAAGACGGGCGGCACCATGTAGTCGGGCAGCGTCTCCTTCAGGAACTCGCGCAGGCGCTCGGGCGCGGGGGTCGCGCCGCCCTCGCCGACGACGTAGGCGACGAGCCGCTTGCCCGAGGCGCGCTCCTCCCGGACCGCGACGACGGCCTCGCGGACCTCCGGGTGCCGCGCGAGGCGCGCCTCGATCTCCCCGAGCTCGATGCGGAAGCCGCGGATCTTCACCTGGTGATCCCGCCGCCCCGAGAACTCGAGGGCGCCGTCCGCGAGGCGCCGGCCGAGATCGCCTGTGCGGTACATGCGCGCGCCCGGCGCGCCGCCGAAGGGATCGGGCACGAAGACCTCGGCGGTCCGGGCGGGGTCGTTCAGGTAGCCGCGCCCCACGCCGATGCCCGCGACGCAGATCTCGCCGGTCACGCCGACGGGCGCGAGATCGTCGCCCGTCACGACGTGGAGCCTCACGTTGGGCACGGGCCGGCCGATGGGCATGTGGACGACCTCGGGCCCGGGGGCCGCCGTGATCGCGTGGAGCGCCACGTCGTCGGCGCACTCGGCCGGGCCGTAGGCGTTCATCAGGGGGACGCGGGGGTACCTCGCGAACCACCGGCGGGAGAGGTCGGGCGTGAGCGCCTCGCCGGTGGGCAGCATCCACCGGAGGCGCGGGAGGCGCGGCGCGTCGGCGTCCGCCGAGACGAGCTCCGCGAGCAGCGACGGGACCAGCTCGAGGACCGTGATCCCCTGCGCCTCGGCCTCCTCCAGCAGGCGCCGAGGATCGCCCACGATCTCGTCGGGGACGATGTGGACGCGGCCGCCGCAGAGCAGCGCCGTCAGGAGCTGCCACACCGAGATGTCGAAGCACTGGGACGCTGTCTGGCCGATCACGTCCGAGGGGCCGAGCTCCAGCGCGGGGATCTTGCCCCACACGTTGTTGAGCATCCCCGCGTGCTCGACCATCGCGCCCTTCGGCACGCCGGTCGATCCGCTCGTGTAGATCACGTACGCGAGGTGACCGGGGCCGGTGAGCTGCGGGAGGTCGTCGACGGGCACGCGCGCAGGCCCGCGCTGCGCGGCGAGCCGCTCGCGCGTCACGAACCGCGGCCGCGCCGCCTCCGGCAGGTGCGCGAGCGCCTTCCCGAGCCGCGGGACCCACGCGTCCAAGGTCACGACCACGGGCGCGCGGCTGGCCTCGACGACGCCGGCGATGCGCTGCTCCGGCTGGTGGGGATCGAGCGGGAGGTACGCGCCGCCGGCCTTGAGCACGCCGAGCAGCGCGACGACCAGCTCGATGTCGCGCGACTCCAGCACGGCGACGATCGTGTCCGGACCGACGCCCTGGGCCCGCAGCGCGTGGGCCACGTGGTTCGCGGCGCGGTTCAGGGCCGCGTAGGTGAGCCGGCGCCCGCGGCACGTCACCGCGTCCGCGTCCGGCGTCCTCCGTGCCTGGGCCTCGAAGAGCGCCACGTAGCCCGGCGCGGCGGGCCCTGCGCTCGTCGTGTCGTTCCACTCCCGCAGGAGCTGCCGGCGCTCGCGCTCGCCGAGGAGCGCGAGGTCGCCAAGCCGGGCCTCCGGGCGGGCGGCCATCTCCGACAGCAGCTGGACCAGGTGGCCAAGCATCCGCTCGACGGCCTCGGGCTCGAACCAGCGCCGGTCGTACGAGAGCCGGATCCCCAGCGTCTCGCCCGGGTACGCCACGACCGTCATCGGGTAGTTCGTGTGGACCCGGTCCTGCTCGTACGAGAGGCGGACGGCGCCGACCTGCTCCCCGAGGCGGGGATCCTTCGGCGCGTTCTCGAAGACGAGGAGGCTGTTGAACAGCGCCTGTCCCTTGGGGAGCTCGCTCCACCGCTGGATGTGCACGAGCGGCGGATACTCGAACTCGCGGATACGGTAGTTGTGGGCCAGGAGGCCCTTGAGCCACGGGACGAGCGGCTGCTCGGGCGACACGCGCACGCGGAGCGGCAGGCTGTTGATGAACAGGCCCACGATCGTCTCCACGCCCGGCAGATCGGTCGGTCGGCCCGCTACGGTCACGCCGAACACGACGTCGCGCTGGCCGCTGTAGCGGCTCAGGAGGAGCGCCCAGGCCCCTTGCACGAGGGTGTTGGGCGTCAGCCCGTGCTGGTGCGAGAGGCGGAGGAGCGCCTCGCTCAGGGCCGGGGGCAGCTCGACGTGCTCGTCGCTGATGCCGGCCCCCGCGAGCGGCGCCGCGCCGTCGGCGGCGCGCTCCACGCCGAGGGGCGTCGGCTCCGCGAAGCCGCGGAGCTCCTCGCGCCAGAACCGCTCGGCCGCCGAGAGGTCCTGTTGGGCGAGCCAGGCGATGTAGTCGCGGTAGGGGCGCGGCTGGGGCAGCTCCAGCGAGCGGCCCTCGCTCAAGGCCTCGTAATACGACAGGCACTCCATCATCATCACGGAGAAGCACCAGTCGTCCGTGAGGATGTGGTGGAAGCTCCGGACGATGCGATACGCGTCGTCCTTCATGCGGATCAGCCGGATCCGCATCAGCGGCGCGCGGGTCATGTCGAGCCCCGCGGCGAGCTCGGCCTCGAGCGCCTTGGCGAGGCGCTTCTCCTGCTCGGCCTCGGTCTGATCGCGCCAGTCGAGGACGTGGATGACCTCGGAGAGGTCGATATGGCGGTGGACGACCTGGACAGGCCGCTCGAGGTCCTTCCAGGCGAAGGAGGTCCTCAGGATGGGGTGCCGCGCCACCACCCGCTGCCAGGCCTCGACGATGAGGCCGGCGTCGAGCGGGCCGTGCCACACGTAGTGCTGCTGCATCAGGTAGATGCCGGAGCCCGGGTTCAGGAGGGTGTGGAAGAGCATGCCCTCCTGCATCGGCGAGAGCGGGTAGACGTCATCGAGGCCCGACGCGTCCGGCAGGCAGCGCGCAATCTCGTCGTCGGTGAGGCCGCTCAGCGGGAACTGCGATGTTGGCAGAGAGGTTGTCTGCGACTGCGACGTTGACGGCGACATGGATGGCGTCGCCCCGCGCTGCTCTCCCTGCAGCCCTCCCGCGTTCCCCGGGCGTGCGGGCGCCTTTTCCGGGGCCGCGGTGGAGACCGCGACGGCCGCGGCGCCGGCCACGGTGGGATGATCGAACAGGGCCTTCGGGCTCAGCTTGATGCCGCGCTGGTTGGCGCGCGCGATGACCTGGAGGCTCCGGATGGAGTCGCCGCCGAGGGCGAAGAAGTTGTCGTGGATGCCGACCCGCTCCACGCGCAGGATGTCGGCCCAGATCTGCGCGAGCGTGGCTTCGACCTCGTTCCGCGGCGCGACGAAGCCGCTCGCCTCCTGCGCGCCGGCCCGCTCCGGCTCGGGCAGCGCCGCGCGGTCGATCTTGCCGTTCGCGGTGAGCGGCAGCGCCGGCAGCGGCACGATCACGGCGGGCACCATGATTTCGGGCAGCTGCTGCGCGAGCCGGCCGCGGAGCGCCGCCGCGTCGAGCGCCGCCGCCTCCCTGCCGACCACGTAGGCCACGAGGCGCACGGCCCCGCCGCCGTCCCGCGCCGCCACGACCGCCTCGCGCACCTCGGGCTGCTCCCGCAGCCGCGCCTCGATCTCGCCCAGCTCCACGCGGTGGCCGCGCAGCTTGATCTGGTGATCGGTGCGCCCGAGGAACTCGATCGCGCCGTTCGCGAGGAGGCGCGCCCGATCCCCGGTGCGGTACAGCCGGCCCCCAGGGACGCCGCCGAACGGATCCGGGACGAAGCGCTCCGCCGTCAGCTCGGGGCGAGCGTGGTAGCCGCGCGTCACGCCGGCCCCGCCCAGGTAGAGCTCCCCGGGCACGCCCACCGGCATCGGCTCAAAATTTACACCAAGGACATACGCCTGGGTGTTGGGGAGCGGACGGCCGATGGGCACGGTCGCCCCGGAGCGGCCGCCCGCGGGGTCGATCTGCCATGTAAGCGAGCCAACGGTCGTCTCGGTGGGGCCGTAGTGGTTCACGACGGTGCAGCCCGGCGCGAGCGCCCGGATCCGCTCGATGAGCTCCCAGCTCGAGGCCTCTCCGCCGACGACGAGGCAGCGCGCCGGCAGCACGCGCTCGGGCCGCGCGGCTTCGAGGAGCGCGGCGAGGTGGCTCGGGACGATCTTGAGCGCCTCGACCCCGTGGCGGCTCATGTACTCGGCTGTCGCGTCGGGATCGAAGATCCGCGCCTCGGACAGGACGTGCAGCGCGCGGCCCGAGCAGAGCGCGCCGAAGAGCGACGTGTGCCCGAGGTCCGCGGCCACGGTCGAGACGAGCGCCATGCCGCCGCCCTCGGCGAGGGGGAGCCGCGCGAGCACGCCGCGCACGTAGTTCACGAGGTGGCGGTGCTCGACGGCCACGCCCTTCGGGCGCCCCGTCGAGCCCGAGGTGTAGATGAGGTAGGCGAGGTTCTCGGGCCGGGCCGTCCGGCCGATCGGCGCGCCGGGCTCGGCCGCGAGGGCGCCCGCGTCGCGGTCCAGGAAGAGCAGCGCGGGCCCCGGCTCGTCGAACGCGCCGGCCCACCGCTCCTGCGTGATCACGACGCGCGCGCCGCTGTCCTCCACGACGGCGCGGAGCCGCTCGCGCGGGAACTTCGGGTCGACGGGCACGTACGCGGCGCCGGCCTTGAGCGCGCCGAGCAGCGCGAGGATCATCTCCGCCGAGCGCTCGATGCACAGGACGACCCGGTCCTCGGGCCCCACGCCGAGCGCCCGCAGCCTCCACGCCAGCTGGTTCGTCTTCCGGTCGAGCTCCCCGTAGGTCAGCGCCGTTTCCTCGCAGGCGACAGCGAGCGCGTCGGGGCGCGCGGCGGCGTGCGCCTCGAAGAGCTCGTGGACGCAGGCCGCCGGCGGGGAGGCCGTGGCCGTCGCGTTCCACTCGGTCAGCAGGCGGCGCCGCTCGGCGGCGCCCACGAGGGGCAGCTCGGCCAGGCGGGCCTGCGGCCGCGCCCCCATCGCCTCGAGCAGCGCGCGGCACTGGCCGAGCAGGCTGGCCGCGGCCTCGTGCGTGAGGAGGCGGCGCTCGTAACACAGGATGAGCCCGAGCTCGCGCGACGGGTCGACGATCAGCGACACCGGGTAGTTGTTGCGCCCGGCGGTGAGCAGGGCGTCGCCGACACGCCCGCCGCCGGGGCGGGGCAGGACGCTGGCGCGGACGTCCAGGGGCACGCCGCTCACGTCCTCCTCGGGGTAGCTGTCGAAGACGACGATCGTGTCGAAGAGGGAGCGCCCGCCCGGCACCTCGCTCCAGCGCTGGACGTCGGACAGCGGGGCCCACTCGTGCTGGCGCAGCTCGCTGTTCCTGTCCTGCAGCCGCGAGAGCCAGAGGGCGAGCGGCTCGTGCTCGTCCACGCGGACCCGCACCGGCAGGGTGTTGATCAGCACGCCGACGATGGCCTCGGCGCCGGGGAGCTCCGGCGGCCGGCCCGACACCGTGGCGCCGAAGACGACGTCGGGCTCGCCGCCGTGCCGGGAGAGCAGGAGGGCCCACGCGCCCTGCACGAGGGTGTTCAGCGTGACGCGCAGGCGGCGCGCGCAGGCCGCGAGCGCCTCCGTCTCCGCCCGCGAGAAGCGCAGGACCTGCTCGGCGAAGGGGAACGCGCCTTCGCCCGCCGCGGCCGCCGCCGGCGCGGCCTCCAGGGGGATCGGCGTGGGCGCCCGGAACCCGGCCAGCGCGCCGCGGAAGAACCGCTCCGCGGCGCCTTCGTCCTGGGCCTGCACCCACGCGAGGTACTCCCGGTACGGGCGCGCCCGCGGCAGCTCGGGCGCCGCGCCCTGCGCGAATGCCTTGTAAACGAACAGCGCCTCTCTCAGCAGGAGGGCGAGGCTCCACCCGTCCAGCAAGAGGTGGTGATGGCTGTTGACGAAATAGAACGCCTCCTCCTCGACCTGGACCACCGTGAGCCGCATGAGGGGCGCCTTCAGCAGGTCGAAGCCGGCGCGCCGGTCCGCGGCCATGAGCTCGACGAAGGCCTGCTCCCGCTCCCGCGCGGCGAGCCCGCGGAGGTCGTGGCGCGAGAGCGGGATCGCCGCCCGCGGGCGGACGACCTGCACGGGCCGCGCGACGCCCTCCCAGACGAACGCCGTGCGCAGGATCGGGTGCCGCTCCGCGAGCGCCTGCCAGGCGCGCTCGAACGCGTCCACGTCGAGCCGCCCCTCCAGGAGGAACGCCGTCTGGACGAAGTACGGGTCCGCGGCGCGGTCCGAGACCGCGTGAAAGAGCAATCCCTGCTGGAGCGGGGAGAGGTAGTGAATCGACTCAACGTCTTTCTTCTTGTTCGTCATGGCGTCAGTCCAAGGCTTCCAGGATGGAGTCCAGCTCATCCGCCGCGAGCGCGACGTCGGTGAAGTCCGACGGCGTGTAGCCGCCGGCGTCGGGGGACAGGCAGTGCGCGATCAGCTCTCTCAGCGCGTCGCGCCACAGCGCGCTGACCGCCGCGATCGTCTCCTCCCGGTGCCGCGCGGCGCTGTAGCGGAAGGTCGCCTCGAGCCGGCCGTCGTACACCGCCGCGTCGATCTCGATCTCGTACGCGAGCGGGCTGCGCGGGTCGTGCTGGGCGCCGGGCGACTCCGCGGCGAGCGAGAACCGCGCGCCGGCGCCGACCACCTGGTCCCACTGCCCCAGGTAGTTGAACCCGACCCCGGGCGCGGGCAGGCGGCGCAGCCGGTCCGCGATCGCCCCGGTGCCGAGCTCCCGCACCGCGCCGTAGGGGAGGCCGCGGCGCGGGACGCGGCGGAGCTGCTCCTTCACCGCCTTGAGCACCGCGCCCGGCGCAGCGCCCGGCGCGATCTCGAGCAGCACCGGGTAGACGCTCGTGAACCAGCCGACGGTGCGCGACAGGTCGAGGTCCTCCCCGTCGAGCGCCTCGCGCCCGTGGCCCTCGACGTCGATCGCCGAGAGCGGCTGGCCGGTCCACCGCTGGAGGGCGAGGGCCAGCCCGGCCAGCAAGAACTCGTCGATCCGCGTCCGGTACGCCTCCGACACCGCCTCCAGGAGCGACCGTGTCTCCGGCCCGCTCAGGCCCATCGTGAGCGTGGCCATGGCCGTCTCCGCGCGATCCCCCGCCGGCTCGTCGACAGGCAGCGGCGCGAGGCGATCCCAGGGGAGACCGAGCCAGAAGGCCGCCTCTTCCTGGAGCGCGGCGTCCCGGGCCGCCGCGTCGAGGCGCGCCGCCCACCGCGCGAAGGAGGTGGTCCTGTCGGGCAGCTGCGGCGGCGCCCCGCGGCGGGCCTGATCGTAGGCGGCCTCCAGATCCTCGAGCAGGACGCGCCACGACACGCCGTCGACGACCAGGTGGTGCGCGACGAGCAGAAGCCGCCCCGGCCTGCCGGCGCCGAGCTCGAAGCCGACGACGCGCAGGAGCGGCCCCGCGGTCAGGTCCAGGCTGGCCTGCCACCGGGACGCGTGCTCCTCGATCGCCGCCGGCTGCTCGGCCTCGGGCACGCCGGCGAGGTCCGCTCGATGGACGATCGCGGCGGGCTCGTGGGAGGGCGCGAGCGTCTGGCGGAAGCCGCGCTCCTCGGGCACGTAGCGCAGCCGCAGCGCGCCGTGGTGGCGGAGGATCGCCTGCACGGCCGCCTCCAGCGCCGGCCACTCGAGCGGCTCGGCGACGGCGAGCAGGAGCGCCTGGTTCCAGTGGTGCGGGTTCGGCAGGTCGCGCGCGAAGAACCGCCGCTGGATCGGCGTCAGCGGGACGTCGCCCGCCGCCGCGCCCTCCTCGTCCGGTTCCGGCGCCCGAGCGGCGTCCGTGGCGAGGCCCGCGGCGGCCGCCAGCGCGGCGAGGGTCTGGTGCTGGAACATCTGGCGCGCCGTCAGGCGCAGGCCCGCCTGCTTCGCGCGGGAGACGACCTGGAGGCTCAGGATCGAGTCGCCTCCCAGCTCGAAGAAGTTGTCGTGGCGGCCGACGCGCTCGCGGCCCAGCACCGCGGCCCAGATCTCCGCGAGCCGCGACTCGACGGCGGTGACGGGCGCCGCGTCCGCCGCTGCGCCGCCCGCGCCGTCCGCGCCGGCGGCGTTGTCCTGGCGCGCGGCCTCGAGCGGCTCCGGGGGCGCCGGGAGGCGCGGCTCCGGCAGCGGCAGCTCGCAGAGCCGGGAGGTCGGCCGGGCGGCGATCCCCGCCAGCAGCGTGAGGAGGTCGTCCGCCATGCGGCGGATCGAGCGCTCCTCGAAGAGATCGGTGCTGTACTCGAACGAGCCGCGCAGCCCCTCCGGCGTCGCCGCCATGTGGAGCGAGAGGTCGAACTGGGCGCTGCCGGGATCGACGTCGAGCCGCAGGATCTCGAGGTCGCCGAGCGGCGGCGCGCCCCGCGGGTCGTCCTGGAGCGAGAACATCACCTGGAACAGCGGCGTATGGCCGAGGTCCCGCGCGGGCCGGAGCGCCTGGACGAGCTGCTCGAACGGCAGGTCCTGGTGCGCCTGCGCCGCCAGCACCTCCTCGCGGACGCGCGCGAGCAGCTCGGGGAAGCTCGGATCTCCGCCGACGTCCGCCCGCAGGACGAGCGTGTTGACGAAGAGCCCGATGAGCCCCTCGATCTCGACACGGGTGCGGCCCGCGATCGGCGTCCCGATGCAGAGGTCCGTCTGCCCGCTGTAGCGCGCGATCAGCACCTCGAACGCGGCCAGGAGCAGCATGAACGAGGTGACTCCCTGGCCACGCGCGAGCGCGCCGAGCGCCGCCGAGAGCTCGCCCGGGAGCGCGAAGGCGTGGCGAGCGCCCCTGTACGAGCGCGCCGGGGGCCGCGGCAGATCCGTGGGAAGCCGCAGCACCGGCGGCTCCGCGCCGAGCCGCCGCCGCCAGTACGCGAGCTGCTGGTCGAGCGCCGATCCGGCGAGCCACGCGCGCTGCCACCGGGCGTAGTCGGCGTACTGGACCGGCAGCGACGGGAGCGCCGCGGTCCGGCCCTCCGCGTCGGCGGCGTAGAGCTCCATCACCTCGTCGACGAGGAGGTTCAAGGACCACCCGTCCGACACGATGTGGTGGAGGACCACGAGCAGCGCGTGCTCGCGCTCGCCGAGGCGGAGCAGCGTGATCCGGAACAGCGGCCCCTCGACCAGATCGAAGGCGCGGCTCGCCTCCGCCTCGAGCGCGCGCTGCGCCTGCGCCTCGCGATCCGCTCCGGGCGCGGCGCGGAGATCCGCGATCGCGATCGCGATCGCGACCGGCTGCTCCGCGCGGACGATCATCGCCGGCTGGCCGTCGATCTCCGCGAACGTCGTGCGCATCGACGCGTGACGGCGGACCACCGCCTCGAACGCGCGCTGCAGCCGGTCCACGTCGAGCGGGCCGACGAGGCGCACGGCCGCGGGGATGTTGTACGAGGCCGCCGTGGGCTCGAGCTGGGCCAGGAACCACAGGCGCTGCTGGGAGAACGAGAGCGGCGGCGCGCCGTCCTCGGGCTGCGGGGTGATCGGCGGCAGCGTCACGCCCTGCCGCTGCCTGACCGCGTCGTCCACGGCGCTGGCGAGCCGCGCCGCGGTCGGGTGATCGAAGACCGACCTGAGCGGCAGCTCCACCTGGAACGCGGCGCGGACGCGGGCGATCACGCGCGTCGCCAGGAGCGAGTTGCCGCCGATCTCGAAGAAGGTCTCGTCCACGCCCACCGCCTCGAGGCCGAGCACCTCGGCCCAGATCGCGGCCACGGCCTCCTCCGTCGCGGTGCGGGGCTTCGCGGCCTGCTCGCGGGACGCGAGCCCCGGGGCGGGCAGGGCCTTCCGGTTCAGCTTGCCGTTCGGGGTGAGCGGCAGCTCGTCGAGCCACACGTACGCCGAGGGCACCATGGGCTCGGGCAGCCGCTCCCGGAGCGATGCGCGCAGCCCGTCCGCGGTGAGCGCCGCGCCGCGCGCCGGCACGACGTACGCGACGAGGCGGAGGAGCCCTGCGTCCTCGAGGGCCACGACCACTGCGTCGCGCACGCCCGGGTGCGCCCGCAGCTGCGCCTCGATCTCGCCCGGCTCGATCCGGTGGCCGCGGATCTTGAGCTGATGATCGGCCCGCCCGAGGAACTCGATCGCGCCGTCGCGCCCGAGCCGCGCCAGGTCACCGGTCCTGTAGAGCCGGCGGCCGGGCTCCCGGCTGAAGGGGTCCGGGACGAAGCGCTCGGCCGTCAGATCGGGCCGATCGAGGTACCCGCGCGCGAGGCCGGCGCCCCCGATGTAGACCTCGCCCGCCACGCCGAAAGGCGCGGGCGAGAGCTGCCGATCGAGCACGTGGATCTCGGTGTTGGCGATCGGGCTCCCGAGCGGGATCGGCCCGCCTTCGGTCACGCGGTGGAGGCTCGACCAGACGGTCGTCTCCGTCGGTCCGTAGAGGTTCCAGGGCGACACGCCCGCGTCGAGGAACCTGCGCGCGAGCTCCCGCGGGAAGGCCTCGCCGCCGCAGAGGACCGTGACGCCGGCGAGCCGCGGGCTGCCGCTGTCGAGCAGCATCTTCCAGCCCGTCGGCGTGGCCTGCATCCACGTGGCGCCAGACGCGCCGAGCAGCGCGGCGAGGCGCTCGCCGTCGGCCACGTCCTCGCGGTGGGCGAGCACAACGCGCCCGCCTGCCAGGAGCGGGAGGAACAGCTCGAGCACCGCGATATCGAACGAGATCGACGTGGTGGCGAGCAGCACGAAGCCCGCCGGCGGCGCCAGCAGCTCCTGCATCGACAGGAGGAAGTTGGCGACGCCCCCGTGGCGGACCATGACCCCCTTGGGCCGACCCGTGGAGCCCGACGTGTAGATGACGTAGGCGAGGTCTTCCTCGCCCGCGCGCGGCGCCGGATCGTGAGCCGGCGCGCCCGCGATGGCGGGCCAGTCCCGATCCAGGCAGATCGCGCGCGCGCCGGCGCCGGCGCCAGGCAGCGCCGGCAGCAGGCGTTCCTGCGTGAGCAGGAGCGGCAGCCGCGAGTCCTCCAGCATGGCGCGGAGCCGCTCGCGCGGATAGGCCGGGTCGAGCGGGACGTACGCCCCGCCCGACTTCAGGATGCCCAGCGCCCCCACGAGCATCTCCAGCGAGCGCTCGACGCACAGGCCCACCAGCGTCCCCGGGCCGACCCCCTGCTGGCGCAGGTGGTGGGCCAGCCGGTTGGCGCGGGCGTTCAGCTCGCCGTAGGTCAGCTGGTCTTGCCCGCACGTCACCGCGATGGCGTCCGGCGTCCGCGCGGCCTGCTCCGCGAGCAGCTCCGGCAGGCACGGCCTGGACCGATGGTCCCGCCCCGTCGCGTTCCGCTCCGCGGTGAGCCGCAGGAGCTCCGGGTCGTCGGGGAGCGCGAGCTCGGCGAGCCGCGCCTCGGGCTGGCCCGCCATGCGCTCGAGCAGCGCGCACAGGGCCGCGGCCATGCGGGCGACCGCGCCGTCGTCGAGGCGCCGCCCGTCGAACGAGAGCAAGAGCGAGAGCTCGCGCCCCGGGGTCACGTAGACGGTGAGCGGGTAGTTCGTCCAGGCCTCCGCCGTGCTCACCTCGATCCCGAGGGCCTTCCGGTGCTCGTCGACGGCGTCGTCGATGGGGAAGTTCTGGAAGACGAGCAGCGACTCGAAGAGCGGCGCCCCTCGCTCCACGTCGCTCCACTGCTGCACCTGCGCCAGCGGGCTGTACTCGTATTGGCGCAGCTCGAGGTTGAGCTCCTGGATCTGGCGGAGCCACGCCCCGAGCCGCATCTCCGGGGCGACGCGGAGGCGCAGCGGGAGCGAGTTGATGAACGCGCCCATGATGGAGCCGGCCTCGGGCAGGTCGGCGGGGCGACCGGCCACGGTGACGCCGAAGAGCACATCCGGCTCGCCGCCATGGCGGGCCAGGAGCAGCGCCCACGCGGCCTGCACGGCGGTGTTGAGCGTCACGCCCTGCGCCTGCGCGAAGCCCTGGAGCGCCCTCGTCGCGTCCGGCGAGAGCCGCGCGTGGCGCTCACGGAAGCCCGGCGCCGCCTCGGCCTCCTCGCGCTCCGGCAGCGGGGTCGGCGCCGTCAGCCCCTTCAGGTGAGCCCGGAAGAAGGCCTCGGCGGCCGCCATGTCCTGCCGCTCGAGCCACGCGACGTAGCTCGCGTAGGGCGGCGCTTCTTCCCGCGCGCGCAGCGCGCCGCGGCCCGCCTCGTCGTAATAGGTCAGCCACTCCTTCAGGATCAGCCCCTGACACCAGCCGTCGAGCAGCGCGTGGTGGACGCTCCAGACGATCTGGTCGACGCGCTCCGGGAGGCGCAGCACCGAGACCCGCAGGAGCGGCGGCTCCTCGAAGCGGAGGCCCCGCCGGCGATCGTCCCGGAGGAAGCGCTCGAGCGCCGCCGCCTGCTCGGCCTCCGGGACCTCGCGCCAGTCGAGGACCGCGATGGGCAGGCGCGCGGCGCGCCGCACGACCTGGTGCGGCTCCTCGACGCCGGTGAGGAAGCCCGTCCGCAGGATGGCGTGGCGCGCGCTGAGGACCTCGAAGGCCCGCGAGAAGGCCTCGACATCCAGGCCCTGCGTGAATCGGCAGACGATCTGGTTGAAGTACGGGCTGTCCTCCGGCGTGAGGAGCGAGTGGAAGAGCATGCCCTGCTGCACCGGGGACGCGGGGACGACGTCCTCGATGCCGTCGTCGGCCTGCAGCAAGGCCTCGAGCTGCGCCCGCTCCAGCCGGGCGAGGCTGAACGGCGCGATCTCGACGGGCTGGGCGGGCGGCAGGGGCGCGGCCGGCGCCGCCGGGAGATCGCCGGCGAGCGCGGCGATCGTGCGGCGCGTGAAGATCTGCTTGGGCGTCAGCCGCAGCCCGCGCTGCGCGGCGCGCGCGATGATCTGCAGCGTGACGATGGAGTCCCCGCCGAGCTCGAAGAAGTCGTCCTCGACGCCGACCTGCTCGCGGCGCAGCACCTCGGCCCAGACCTCCGCGAGGAAGCGCTCCGGCTCGGTCCGGGGCGCGACGTGGGGGCGATGGGCCGGCGCCTCGAGCTGCTCGGGGGAGGGGAGGGCGCGCCGGTCGACCTTGCCGTTGGGCGACAGCGGCAGCCGATCGAGCACGAGGATGGGCGCGGGCACCATGTAGGCCGGGAGCGTCTCGGCGAGCCAGGCCCGGAGCGACTGCGGATCGAGCGCCGCGCCCTCGCGGCCCGCGACGTAGGCGACGAGGCGCTTTCCGCCGTGGGCCTCGCTCCGGGCGAGGACGACGGCCTCGCCGACGCCCGGGTACTGGAGCAGGCGCGCCTCGATCTCGCCGAGCTCGATGCGCAGGCCGCGGATCTTCACCTGGTGATCGAGGCGGCCGAGGAACTCGATGGCTCCGTCGGGCCTGTGGCGCGCGAGATCGCCTGTCCTGTACAGCCGCCCTCCGGGGACGGAGCCGAACGGATCGGGCACGAAGCGCTCCGCGGTCAGGTCAGGACGACGGTGATAGCCGCGGGCGAGGCCGACGCCGCCGATGTGGAGCTCGCCGGCGACGCCGGCGGGCACGGGCTGGCCCTGGCGGTCGAGCAGGTAAATCTGCGTGTTGGCGATCGGAGTTCCGATAGGCACCGAGGCGGAGGTGTCGTCTCGCTGGCAGGCCCAGAAGGTGACGTCGATCGACGCCTCGGTGGGCCCGTAGAGGTTGTGGATCTCGGCGTCCGGAAGCCGCTCGAAGCACCGCCGCGCGAGCTCCGCCGGCAGCGCCTCGCCGCTGCAGATGACCCGCAGCAGCGACGTGCACGAGGCCACGTCGGGCGTCTCCAGGAAGGCCTGGAGCATGGGCGGGACGAAGTGCAGCGTGGTGACGCCGTTCCGCTTGATCAGCTCGACGAGCCGATCGCCGTCGCGGTGATCGCCCGGCCTCGCGACGACGAGGCCGGCGCCGATCATCAAGGGCCAGAAGAACTCCCAGACCGAGACATCGAAGCTGAAGGGCGTCTTCTGCAACACCCGATCTCGCGGGGTGAGGCCGTAGCGCTCCTGCATCCACTGGAGCCGGTTGAGCAGGCCACGGTGGCTGTTGCCGGCGCCCTTGGGCCTGCCTGTCGAGCCCGAGGTGTAGATGGTGTAAGCGAGGTTGTCCGGCGAGACGACCACGGCGGGGTTCTGGGCAGGCTCCTTGTCGATCTTGGCGCGATCCACGTCCAGGCACAGCACCTGGGCGCGGTGGGGCGGCAGGCGCGAGGCCACGGGCCACTGACTCAGCAGGACCGGCGCGGCCGCGTCCTCGAGCATGTAGGCGATCCGATCGGCGGGATAATCGGGATCGATGGGCACATACGCCCCGCCGGCCTTCAGGATGCCGAGCAGCCCGACGACCAGCTCGACGGAGCGCTCCGCGGCGATGGCGACGAGCACGTCCGGCCCCACGCCGCGCTTCCTGAGCGCGTGCGCCACCCGGTTGGCGCGCGCGTTGAGCTCTCGATAGCTGAGCCGCCGCTCACCGAAGATCACGGCCACCGCGTCGGGCGTCCGCGCCGCCTGCGCCTCGAAGAGCTCGTGGACGTGCAGCTCGCCCGGATACGCGCGCTCGGTCGCGTTCCACTCCGTCACGACACGCCTCGACTCCAGCTCGCCGACGAGCGACAGCTCTCCGACCCGCGCCTCGGGGCGGCTGACGATCTGCCGGAGCGCCACCTCGACGAAGCCGAGAAGGCGTGAGGCGACCTCCTCGTCGAACCGCCGCCGATCGTAGGACAGGCGCAGCTGGAGCTGAGCCCCCGGCAGGGCGGCCAGGGTGAGCGGGTAGTTGGTCTGGTCCGCGAACGCGACGTCGCGGACCGCGAGCCCGGGCAACCCCTGCTGGGTCCGAGGATCGACGGGATAGTTCTCGAAGACGACGAGGCTCTCGAAGAGCGGTTGTCCCGCCGGAACCGCGCTGAAGCCCCGCGCCTGCGCCAGCGGCGTGTGCTCGTGCGGGCCGAGATCGGTGGTCGTCCTCAGGAGATCGCGCAGCCAGTCGGCGACGGTCGCCGCCTGCGGCACGGCCACGCGCAGCGGCAGCGTGTTGATGAAGATCCCCACCATGGCGTCGATCCCCGCGAGCGGGGCCGACCGCCCGGCCACCGTGACGCCGAAGACAACGTCGTCGGTGCGGGCAGCTCGGCTGAGCAGGAGCGCCCACGCGGCCTGGACCAGCGTGCTCAACGTCACGCGGTGCTGCTGCGCGAAGCGCTGGAGGCGCGCCGTGACCGGCTCCGGCAGCGACACGATCGTCGCCCCGTGCCCGCTCGCCTCCTCGGCCGGCGGCACGCGCTCCAGGGGGAGCGGCGTCGCCGCGCTGAAGCCTGCGAGCGCGCCCCGCCAGAACCCCTCGTCGGCGCTCGCGTCCCGCTCTCGCAGCCAGCCGATGTACTCGCGGTAACGCGGGCGAGGTGACAGCACGGCCGGCCGGCCGGCGCGCAGGGCGTCGTACGCGGCGAAGGCGTCCTGCAGGACGAGGGACGCCGCCCACCCGTCGAGGAGGAGGTGATGGTGGCTCCAGAGGAACTGGTAGGCCTCGTCGGCCACGCGCAGGAGGGCGACGCGCATCAGCGGGCCCCGGGCGAGATCGAAGCCCCTCGCGCGATCCGCTTCGATCCGGGCCTCCAGGCGCGCCCGCTGCTCTTCGGCCCCGGCGTCGCGCCAGTCCTCGATCTCGACCGCCACAGCGGCCCCGCGCCGCACGATCTGGAGCGGCTCGTCGGCGCCTTCCCAGGCGAAGGTCGTGCGCAGGACGCCGTGGTGCAGGGCCACGGCCTGCCAGGCCTCGCGGAACGCGTCGACGTCGAGCGCCCCCTCCAGCCTGCACGTCACCTGCTCGACGTAAACGCCGGAGCCGGGCTCCCACAGGCTATGGAACAGCAGCCCTTGCTGGAGCGGGCTCAGGGGATAGACGTCCTCGACGTCGTGGCCAGGCCCCAGCAGGCGGTCCAGCCTCGCCTGATCGAGCCGCGCGAGAGGGAAGTCCGAGGGCGTGTAGCCGCCCGCGTCGGGGGCGACGCCGCGCTCGACGAGGGCGCGCAGCCGCGCCGCGAAGTCCTCGAAGACGCGCGCCACCGTCTCGGGCCGATGGCGGGCGCCGCTGAAGCTCCACATCACCCGCAGGCGCCCGTCGACGATCGCCGCGTCGACCTCCAGCTCGTAGCCACGCGGCGCGCGCGGATCCTGGTTGCGCCCGACGTCGCCCTCCGCGTGCGCGAACAGCGGGCTCGACGCGAAGAGATCGTCCCACCGCCCGAGGTAGTTGAAGCGCACCTGCGCCGCGGCGCGCTCCCGGAGCCGCGCCGCCTGCGCGTCCTCGCTCAGGTACCGGAGCATCCCGTACGTCGCGCCGCCCTGAGGGGCCGCGCGGAGCTGCTCCTTCAGCGCCTTGAGCGCGCGCTCTGGCGCCGCGCCGGCCGGGATCTCCAGCCGGACGGGGAAGATGCTCGTGAACCACCCCACCGTGCGGGAGAGATCCAGGTCGTCGAGCGCGTCGCGCCCGTGTCCCTCCAGATCGACGAGCACCGCGGGATCGCCCGTCCACTGCGCGAGCGCTCCGGCGAACGCCACGAGCAGCACCTCGTCCACGCGGAGCCGGTACGCAGGCGCGGCTTGCAGCAGCGCGCGCGTCTCCTCGGCGTCGAGGAACCGCGTCAGCGACACGGTGTCCGCTTCGAGGCTCGCGCCGGCCGGATCGTCGGCGGGCAGCGCCCTCGCGGGGCGGCTCGCGGCGAGCCACGCCTCCGCCTGTCGGGTCACCTCCTCGGACTGGGCCTGCGTGAACAGGCGCCAGGCCCATTCACCGAAGGAGACGAGCTCCTCGGGGAGCTGGATCGCTTCGCCGCGCTCGTGCTGCTGGCAGGCGGTCTGGAGATCCTCGATCAGGATCCGCCAGGAGACCGCGTCGATCACGAGGTGATGGGCGACCAGCAGGAGCCGGCCGGGGCGCTCCGGGCCCAAAACGAACAGCACCGCGCAGAGGACCGGCCCCTCGGCCAGATGGAGGCGCGCCTGGTGCTCCGCTGCGGCGCTGGCCAGCGCCGCGGGTTGCGCCTCGGCGGGCAGGTCCGAGAGATCGACCCGCGCGACCGCCGCGGGGGGCGAGTCCGCGAAGTACTGGCTCCACCCGCTCTCCTCGCGCGTGAACCGCAGCCGGAGCGCGCCGTGGTGCTCGACCGCCGCCTCGATCGCGGCCGTGAGCGCCTCGACCGAGACCCGCTGCCGCAGCTCGAGCAGCACCGTCTGGTTCCAGTGGTGCGGGTTCGGCCCGCCGAGCTCGAAGAACCAGCGCTGGACGGGCGTGAGCGGCGCGTCGCCGGGGAGCGGCATCGCGAGCTGCGCGTCCGCGGCCGGCGCCGAGCCCGACGCGGCGACCGAGGCCAGACCGGCGATCGTCTGGTGCTGGAAGACCTGCCGGGGCGTGAGCGAGAGGCCCGCGGCCCGCGCGCGCGAGACGACCTGGAGCGCGAGGATCGAGTCGCCGCCCAGCTCGAAGAAGTTCTCCTGGACCCCGACGGCCCGCCTTCCCAGGAGCTCCGCCCAGATCCCCGCGAGCGTCGCTTCGGCCTCCGTGCGCGGCGTCGTGGCCTGGGCGCTCTCCTCGATCGGCGCCGGCAGCGCGCGCCTGTCGATCTTGCCGCGCGGCGTGCGGGGCAGCTCCTTCAGCGCCACGAGCGCCGAGGGCGCCATGTAGTCCGGCAGCCGCTCCTTCAGCGCGCGCCGCAGCTCCTCCGGCGCCGCGTCCGCGCCGGTCGCGACGTACGCCACGAGCCGTCGCTCCTCCGGCCGGTCCTGCCGCGCGATCACGACCGCCTCGCGCACCCCGGGCAGCTCGCCGAGGCGCGCCTCGACCTCCGCGGGGTCGATCCGGAAGCCGCGCAGGTTCACCTGCTGATCGACGCGGCCGGCGAGCTCGAGCCGTCCGTCGGCCCGCCACCGCGCCCGGTCCCCGGTCCGGTACAGCCGCTCTCCCGGCTGATCGGCGAACGGATCGGGGACGAAGCGCTCCGCGGTCAGATCCGGGCGCCCCAGGTACCCGCGCGCGAGCCCCTGGCCTCCGAGGTACAGCTCTCCGATGACGCCGGCCGGCACCGGCTGACCGGCGGGGTCGAGCACGTAGGCGCGCACGCCCTCGAGCGGCCGGCCGACGGCGACCGCCCACCCGTCGCGCGGATCCGCGGCCGTCAGCTCGCACGCCGCCGCCGTCGCCGTGGTCTCGGCCGCGCCGTAGGCGTTCAGCAACCGGACCCGCGCGGCCCCCGGCGACGCCCGGAAGGCGCGCACGCGCGCCGGCAAGGCTGCCTCGCCGGTGAGGACGACCTGCCGGAGGCACGACGGCAGCGCCAGGCCCTCGTCGAGCCCCGCGACGACGCGGTGCCAGACCAGGGTCGGCAGCACCACCACGGTCACGCCCGACGCGCCGCACGCCGAAATGAGCCCGGCCGCAGACTCGAGCGCCGCTGCCGTGGGCAGCACGAGCGTTGCGCCCCGCGCGAGGCACGCGAACATCTCCACCGCGCCCGCGTCGAGGCTCGGCGACGCGAGCTCCAGCACCCGGTCGTCCTGCGAGATCTCGTAGGCCTCCGCCGCGGCATCGGCGAAGCCCGCGATCGCCCGGTGCGGCACAACGACGCTCTCGGGCGTCCCCGCCGCGCCGGAGGTCGTGGACACGCACGCCGCCTGCTCCGGCGCCGGCTCGCCGCCCGGCGGTGTGGACGGCTCGTGGAGCACGCACGTCCAGGCCGCGTCCAGGTGGACAACGTCGACGCCGGGGGGCGGCTCGGCCGCCGCGTCGCCCTGCGCGATCACAACGCGGATCGCGGCGCCGCCGATCGCCTCGGCGATCCGCTCCCGGGGGAGGTCGGGGTCGAGCGGGACGAACGCGCCGCCCGCCTTCAGCGCGCCGAGCACGGCGGCGATCCTCCCGATCGAGCGCGGCAGGCAGATGCCCACGCGGACCTCCGGCCCCACCCCGCGCCGCCGGAGGAGCTGCGCCAGCTGGTTGGCCCTCCGATCCAGCTCGCCGTACGTGATCTGCTGCGCCTCGTGGACGACGGCCGTCGCCTCGGGCGCCCGCGCGGCCTGCTCCTCGAACCTCCGATGCGCGGCGCGCGGCGTCTCTCCGATCGCCCCCGCCGTGCCCCACTCGAGCACCTGCCGCCGCTCTTCGGCCGCGAGCAGCGGCAGCTCCGACAGGCGCGTCGCGGAGCTCGCCGCCGCGCCTGCGAGCAGGCGCAGCAGCTCATCGGCCATCCGCGCGACCGTGCCCGCGTCGAACAGGTCCGTGTCGTATTCGAGGGCGCCTGCCAGCCCGTCCTCGTCGGGCGCGAGGTTGAGCGAGAGATCGAACTGGGCGCCGCCCACGTCCAGATCGAGCAGGCGCACCTCGAGGCCCGGTATCGCGAAGGGCTGCCGCAGGGCCGGCTGGAGCGCGAACATCACCTGGCAGAGCGGCGCGTGGCTCAGGTCCCGGACCGGGCTCACGGCCTCCACCACCTGATCGAACGGCACCTCCTGGTGCGCCTGCGCCTCGCGCACGGCCCCCGTGACCCGGGCGAGCAGCGCCGCGAACGGCGGATCCCCGGAGAGGTCGGCGCGGACAACGGCGGTGTTGGCGAAGCAGCCGACAAGCCCTTCCAGCTCGGCCCGGCTCCGGTTCGTCACCGGCGTGCCCACGCTGATATCGAACGTCCCCGCGCGGCGGGCGAGCAGGGCCTGGAACCCCGCCATCAGCACCGCGAACACGGTCGTCTCCTCGCGCCGCGCGAGGGCGCCGAGCGCTGCGGCGAGCGCGCCCGGCACGCGGAAGAAGTGCCGCGCTCCCCGGAAGCGCTGGATCGCGGGCCGCGGGCGATCCGCGGGCAGCTCCAGCAGCCCGGGCTGCCCTTCGAGCTGCTTTCTCCAGTAGGCCACCTGGGCCTCGAGCAGCCCGCCTTCCACGCGCTCGCGCTGCCAGTGCGCGAAGTCCGCGTACTGCAGCGGCAGGTCGGCGAGCGCGGCGGGCCGGCCCGCGGAGAACGCCGTGTAGAGCGCCGCGAACTCCGTGAGGACGAGGCTCGTGGACCACCCGTCGAAGACGAGGTGGTGCACGACCCAGAGGAGGATGTGTTCTTCCGATCCGAGCCGCAGGAGCGTGAGCCGGAGGAGCGGGCCGCTCGCCGTGTCGAACGGCCGCCGCGCCTCGCGCTCGATCAGGCGCCGGACCTCGGCGTCCCGCTGCGCCGATGGCAGCGCGCCGAGATCGATCCGCTCGATCCGCGGCGCCCCGTCGGCGTGGACGATCTGCGAGGGCAGGCCGTCGACGACGTCGAACGTCGTGCGCAGGACCTCGTGCCGGCGCACGATCTCGGAGACGCACCGCTCCACCAGGGAGACGTCGAGCGCCCCGGCGAGCCGCACGGCGGTTGCCAGGTTGTAAGAGGCGCTCTCCGGCTCGAGCTGGGCGAGGAACCACAACCGCTCCTGGACGAAGCTCATCGGAAAAACGAAGACATCCTCACGCATGAAAGAACCTCAGGAGGCTTTGGCCCGGTACGGCTCGGCCATGGCTACAAGGACCTTGCGCGGGCCGCGGTAGGGCGCGCGCCCGTGGGCGACCAGCATGTTGTCCGCGAGGAGCACGTCCCCCTCTCGCCAGGCGAACTCCACGGCGAGCTGCCTGTACACCTCGCGGATCTCGTCGAGCGCGTCGGCCTCGATGGGCGATCCGTCTCCATACATGGCGTTGCGGGGCAGGTCTTCCTCGGCGAAGATCGAGAGGAGCGCCTCCCGCGCGGCCGGGTCCAGGTTGGAGACGTGGAACAGGTGAGCCTGGTTGAACCACACCTGCTCTCCGGTGCGCGGGTGGGTCGCCACGGCCTGGCACACCTGGCGTGTGCGCAGCTCGCCGTCGGCCTTCCACACGCACTCGATGCCTGCCGCCTGGCAGAAGCGCTCGACCTCGGCCCGGTCGTCCGTGCCAAAGACCTTCTGCCACGGCAGGTCCAGGCCGTTGCCGTAGTTGCGGACGTACATCACCTTCTTCGCCGCGAACCGCTCCCGTATCCGGGCCGGGATGCGGCGGAAGACCTCGCGGCTGTCCGCGATAGGCGTGCTCCCCCCCTCGGGCGCGGCCTGCGCGCAGTGAAACCAGATCTTGAGCGGCCAGTCGAGCGTGTACGACTGCTCGTTGTGAAGGGGGATGTGCTGGTGAGCGGGGTACTCCGTCGACGTGTAGATCCGGTCCTGCACGTGGGAGCGCGGCGTCGACCCGAACGTGTAATCGAGGAGCTCCGGCGTCACGAGCCGGACGAAGGCGTGGAAGTCGGCGAGCGACTGGACCGGGAAGCCGCGGAACAGCACCGCTCCGTGCCGGATCAGCTCCTCTTCCGCGCACGCCCGGATGGACGCGGCGAGCGCGGGCACGCTCGCCGCGTCGCCGCGGCCGAGCGGGCTCACGACGAGCGGCAGGGCGTGGTCCGGGAAGTCCGGGAAGAACGATCGCGACAGGCCTGCCGCCTCGCTCCGCGCCGCGCCGTCGGGCGCCTCGCCCTGTGACAGAGCGCTCGAGGCGGTCACGACGGCCGGCCCTCCTCCATCTGCTTGCGCAGGCTGAGCGGCCGCATGTCGGTCCAGACCTCCTTGATATAATCAAGGCACTCGGCCTTCGTGCCCGTCTTGCCCGCGTCGCGCCACCCGAGGGGGTTTTCGCGGTACTCGGGCCATATCGAGTACTGCTCCTCGTGGTTCACGACGACTTTGTAAATGGTGTTGTCTTCGCGTTCATCGTTGGCCATGGACTCCTCCGTTTCGAGATGCGGTGATGACGTCAGCGGCGCTCGGGAACGAGCGTGATCGTGTGTTCGGCCGGCCCCGCCAGGAGCGGCAGCGGGCGCCCGTCGACCCAGGCGCGCTGCTGATCGCGGTAGTGGGGCGACCGCGGGTCGCCCGACTGGCCGGCCGGCATGTGCAGGATGCCGTCCTGCTCGTGGCCCGGCGAGACGACGAGCCGCTCGCTCGCGGCGACCGCGTGGACCGCCAGGCGCACGCAGAAGCCGCACCCCGCGAGCGGCTCGTCGGGCATGTTGAGGAGCGCGGCGAGCTCCGGGCTCGCGCCGAGCGGGTGCGCGATCCGCACCCGGCTCACCGCGCCCCACTCGAGCTGGTCGAGGGGCCGCCCGCCGTTCTCCTGCTTCACGGCGGTCATGGCCTTCTCCAGCGCCGCGAGGACGAACGCGTCCCATCCGCCTGCCGGCGCCGGCGCCAGATCGGCGGAGCGCGCGTGCGTGTCGAGGACGCGCTGGAGGGGCGTGTCGATGTCGGGCAGCGCGAGCTCGAGGTCCGGCTCCGCGGCGCGGCTCGCACCGAGCCACGCGGCGAACACGTCGTCGGCCAGGACGCGCCGGAACCGCACAAGGAGCGGCAGCCCGACGCTGGACACGTCCGCCCGGCCGTCCCACGCGGCCACCGCGCGCCGCGCCTCGGCGAGCGCCGGCCGCTTCGACACGGCCTCTCCGGTGAGCGCGCGCAGCGCGAGGTCGCGGTAGAAGCCGAAGAACTCGGCCCGCGTATCGAGCTGCAGCTGGAACAGGTCCGCCTCGGCGACCTGGCGCGCCTCGCGCAGGCGCTCGGTGATGCGGTAGGCGCGGTAGCCGTTCACGTAGTCGTGGCCGAGCACCGGCGCGCCCTCGCCGAGCGGCATGCGGTGGTTGGCGTTGACGATGAACCCCGACGGCGGATCGACGATGCGCGGCAACGTTGCGGGGGCCAGGTAGCCGTCCCAGCCGGCGCGCCCGTCGGCCCAGGAGACGCTGACCGAGCCGTCGAACCCGCGGCGCCGGGGCATGCGCCCTGTCACCGTCCACGCCACGCGGCCGGCTCGATCGGCCAAGAGGACGTTGCACCCGGGCCCGCCGGCGGCGCTCATCACGGCGACGGCATCGTCGACGCTCCGGACGCGATCCATCTCGAGGAGCCCGATGTCGACCCCCTCGGGATCGAGCGCCGTCCAGCGGATCGCGACAGGCGCTCCGAGGAGCGGCCGCGCCGCGACGGGCCCCCAGATCGTGCTGCGGACGGTGACGCTCGCGTCGGGCTCGCCGCGGACCTTGATCGTCTCCTGCGCGACGTCGAACCGCCTCCACCCGGAGGGCGTCCGGTACTCGCCCGGGCGCTCGGGGAGGGTCTCGAGCCGCACGAGGTCCATCACGTCGCCGAGGAGGCTTGTCAGCCCCCAGGCGACATGGCGGTTCGTCCCCACGATGACCACGGGCACGCCGGGCAGCACCACGCCCGCGACCTCGCGCTCGCCGTAGCGGAGCTCGGCGCGGTACCAGATGTTGGGCACGCCGAGCTGGAGGTGCATGTCGTTCGCCAGGATGGCGCGGCCGTCCCGCGTCCTCTTGCCGGCCACCGCCCAGCTGTTCGAGCCGATCGGCGCCTCGCCGGCGTCCTCGCTGAGCACGCGTCGGCTCGGCGGGCGCTCCTTCCGCTCCTTCCGGCCCTGCGCCACCAGCGCTCGCAGCGCCTCGGCCGGCAGCGGCGGAGGCGCGGCGGCCTGCGCGCCGAGCAGCGACCTCGTGTACGGGTCGACGCTCTCGAGCAGGAAGGGCATCACGCCCTTCGGGAGGCTCTGTGTCAGGACCGTTTGCGTCCGCTCGATGTCCTCGCTCTCGCTGAGGGCGTTGAACATCCCCAGCACGACGAGGACGCTGTCCTCGGGGCGCCACGGCTCGGGCCGATAGCCCAGCTTCTGGAACTCGACGGGCAGCGCCTCCGGGCTCCGGAGGTACGCGTTGACGCCCTCGGCGTACGCGTCGAGCGCGGCGCGCTGGCTCTCCGGCAGGCGCGCGAGGATCGCCGCCGCGGCTTGCGGGACGCCGAACTGGCGCTGCCGGGTATCGGCCTCCAGCAGGCCGCGCCCGAGGATCTCCGCGAGCCGCCCTCCGCTGCTCCGGCGGAGCAGGTCCATCTGGAACATCCTGTCGCGCGCCGTGATCAGGCCGAGGGCGCGGAGCGCGTCCTGCCGGGAGGCGGCGCGGATCGTGGGGATCCCCAGCCGATCGGACGTGACGGTGACGGTGTCCTCCAGGCCGGACAGCGTCGTCGCGTTGCCGGCGCGCTGCGCCGGGGCTCGGGTCACGCCCGGGGCTCTCTCCGCGCAGCCGGCGGCCGCCAGCGAGACGAGCGCCGAGGCGAGGAGTGATCGAATGTCACGCTTCATGCTTCATGCTCCGTTGCTCTGATGGCCTCATGGCCGCTGGCGCTGGGCTCCAGCGCGGCCTGCCGCTCGACGGGGAGGCGATGGAACTGCGCCGAGCGGGCCCGACCGCTTTCGTCGACACGGGGGCTCGCGGCGTGCTCTCTCGGCGCCGATCGCGGCTCGGCGGCGGTCGCGGGCAGCTCCGACAGGCGGCCGAAGTCGAGCCGCAGGCAGCGATCCGCGAGCGCGAAGTACTGGTCGTCGTGCGTGATGACGAGGGCCGTCTTGCCCCTCGCCCGGAGCTCGGGGAGCAGCTCCGTGTAGAAGAACCTCCGGAACTGGGGATCCTGGTCGGACGCCCACTCGTCGAACACGTAGAACGGCCGGTCCTCGAGGTAGGCGGTGATGAGGGCGAGGCGCTTGCGCTGCCCCTGCGACAGCCCGGTCACGCGGAGGGCGCCCTGCTCGACGCGCACCCTGTGATCGAGCTGCAGCCGCTCGAGGTAGCGCCGGGCGCGCTCGTCGAGGTCGGGGCCGTTCAGGCCGAGCAGCTGCTCGAAGAGGTGGAAGTCCGCGAAGACGACCGAGAAGAGCTGTCGATACCGATCGCGGCTCGCATCGTCCACGGCCGCGCCGTCGAGCCGGATCTCGCCGGACTCCGGCGCGTAGAGCCCGAGCAGCAGGAGGGACAGCGTCGTCTTGCCGCTGCCGTTGCCGCCGACGAGGTACACGATCTCGCCGGGCCGGAACGCCAGATCGATGGGCCCGAGCTGGAAGCTGCCTTCTTCCTTCTCCCGGTAATAACGGTGCGTGACGCTGGCCAGCTCGATTGACTCCCACGTCGCGCGCGCGCCCTCCGCGCCGCCTCCGCGCGGCGGCGCCGCGGCCTCGGGCGTCAGCGCGAGTCCGAGCTGGCTCGCCTTGTCGAGCGCGATGCTGGCGCGCCCGACGGACGGCAGGAGCTCGACGATCTGCGCGAACGGCGTCATCAGGAAGAGCATCGCCAGCACCACGCCGGAGCGCGCCGGCGTCGTCAGGCCTGCCCAGACGGGGAGGGCGAACAGGGCGATCCCGAGGACGGCGTAGAAGAGCAGCGTGCCCCAGCCCATCGCGACGGCGTATTCGGTCGTGCCCGCCACGAACGCCCGCTCGTACGTCGTGACGCTGCCGCCGAGGACATCGGACAGGAACGCCCTCCCGCGCCCGCGGTGCATCTTGAGCTCCTTGATCCCGCCCGTCAGCCCGCGGAAGTGCTGGAACAGGGCGTCGCTCGTCTCGCGGGCGAGCGTGAACGCGCGCATCGCGCGCCGCTGGTGCGTCCGGAAGAGCAGGGCGCCGAGCGCCATCGCGCCCAGCACGATCGCCAGCGCCGACCACGCGATCCGCCCGATATAGGCCAGGCAACCGAGGACGGTGGCCAGGTTGACGCACAGGAGGGGCAGGTGGATGTACGCCTGCGAGATCACGGCCGGATCGTCGTTGAGCGTCGCGAGCAGCCTGTGGGGGCCGACCTGCTCGATGTGGCGCAGCGGCGCTTCGAGGATGCGCTGGCTGAGCTGCACGCGGAGCTCGGCGATCAAGGCCTGTCCCAGCCGGGTCAGGAGCACCTGGGAGACGGCCCTGCTCAGCACGCCGGCGACGGCGAGCCCTGCGAAGGCCCAGGCGAGCTGCGCAGCGGGGCGGTCGTCCGCGGAGAGCGCCTCGTGGACGAGCGCGATGACGCCGGCGGCCGCGAGGCCGCTGATCACGCCGGCGGCGATGGCGAGCAGGAGGGACCGGCGGGACCGGCGCACGAGGAAGCCGAGCACGCTCACTTTCGTCCCTTCGCCTTCGAGCCGCCCGGCTCGCCGTCCGGGAGCGCCGGCGCCTTGGGGCCTCCGGCGCTGGGGAGCCGGCGCGCGGTCCGGGGCAGCGCGACCAGGGCCGGCTCGGGGCTCGCGGGCGCTTGCCCTCGGGCCTGCTGGACGCGCTCCACGAGCGCGGCAACGGTGGGCCGCTCGAGGAACTCGCGGAGCGACAGCTCCACCTGGAACGTCTCGCGGACGCGGTTGAGGATCTGCAGGGCGAGGAGCGACTCGCCGCCGAGGTCGTAGAAGCCCTTTCCGGGCTCGACGTGCTCGATGCCGAACGCCCGCGCCCAGATGGCCGTCACCTGCGCCGTCACCGCGTCGGGCGACAGGCCCTCGGCAGCGCCGGCGGCCACCTCCTCGGCCGCGGAGGTCCCGACCGAGGTTGAGGTCGAACCGACCGAGGTTGAGGTCGAACCGACCGAGGTTGAGGTCGAGCCGACCGAGGTTGAGGTCCCGACCGGGGTTGAGGTCGAACCGACCGAGGTTGAGGTCGAACCGACCGAGGTTGAGGTCGAGCCGACCGAGGTTGAGATCGCCCCCCTCGCTCCGGGGCGCTCCAGCCAGTACCGCTTTCGCTCGAACGGGGTCGCCGGCAGCGCGACGCGCCGCCGGTGCCGCCCCGCCTGCAGGCCTGCCCAGTCCACCGCACCGCCGGCCGCCCAGACCTGCCCGGCCGCGTCGAGCAGCGCCGCCCCCGCCGCGCCCTGGTGTGCAGGCTCCCGCCCCATGGGCATCGACGCGAGCGCCAGCGCCTCCCCCGCGAGCTGCCGGCTCAGCGCCGTGAGCGTCTGCCCCGGCCCGACCTCCAGGAAGATCCGCTCCGCCTTCTCCCGCAGCGTCCGCACGCCATCGGCGAAGCGGACCGTGCTGCGGAGGTGCCGGACCCAGTACTCCCGGTCCTGCGCCTCGGCCGCCGTGATCCATGTCCCGGTGACGTTCGAGACCCACGGGATGCGCGGCGTCCGCAGCGTGACCCTGCCCACCGCCTCGCGGAACGCCGCGAGGGCGCCGTCCATCAGGTGCGAGTGGAAGGCCCGCGCCGTGCGCAGCCGGCGCGCCTCGATCCCCCGGCCCGCGAGCTCCTGCTCGACCCGCTGGATCGCCGCCGCCCTTCCGGACAGCACGCACTGCCGCGGCCCGTTGACGGCGGCCAGCGCCACCTCGTCGCCGATCCAGCCCGCGATCTCCGCCTCAACCGCGGACACCGCGAGCATCGCGCCGTCCGGCGTCGCCTCCATCAGCCGCCCCCGCGCCGCCACCAGCGCCACGGCGTCCTCGAGCGACAGGCACCCCGCGAGGCAGGCGGCCACGTACTCGCCCACGCTGTGCCCGAGCATCGCGTCGGGCGTCACGCCCCACGCCATCCACAGCCGGGCGAGCGCGTACTCCACGACGAACAGCGCCGGCTGCGTCATCGACGTCCGATCGAGGCGCCGCGCGGCCTCCTCGACGTCCGCGGGCGCCGGGAACAGCAGCGTCCGGAGGTCCGTGCCCAGGTGGCGCTGCAGCAGCGAAGCGCAGGCGTCGACCTCGGCCCGGAACACGGGCTCCGTCTCGTAGAGATCGCGGCCCATGTCGGGGCGCTGGGTGCCCTGCCCGGGGAACAGGAACGCGATCGCCCGCGGTCCGGCCACCGGCCCGCCCGTGCGCACCGCGTCGCTGCGATCGCGCAGCGCGCGCGCGGCCTCCTCGCGCGAGCGGCACACCACCGCGCGGCGGTACCCGAACGCCCGGCGCCCGAGCTGCTGCGTGAACGCCACGTCGCCGAGCTCGAGATCGGCGTGGGTCTCGAGGTGCTCCGCGAGCGCGTCGGTCAGGCGCTCGAGCGACGCGCTCGACCGGGCCGACAGCACGAGCAGCTCGCACGGCCGGGGCGGGTCCGCCTCCGGCGGGGGCGGCGCCTCCTCGAGGACGACGTGCGCGTTCGTGCCGCCGATGCCGAAGGAGCTCACGCCGGCGCGGCGCGGGGCGCCGGGCGTCGACCACGCCGTGAGCTCGGCGGCCACGCGGAAGGGGCTGTTCTCCAGGTCGAGCGCGGGGTTCGGCGCGCGGAAGTGCAGGCTCGGCGGGATGCGCCCGCGGGCCACGGCGAGCGCCGCCTTGATCAGCCCGGTGACCCCTGCGGCCGCGTCCAGGTGCCCGACGTTGGTCTTCACCGAGCCGATCGCGCAGAAGCCCTTCCGGTCGGTCGTCGCGCGGAAGACCTGGGTCAGCGCGGCGATCTCGATCGGATCGCCGAGCGGCGTCCCGGTGCCGTGCGCCTCCACGTACGTGATGGAGCCCGCGTCCACGCCCGCGGCCGCGTGCGCCGCGCGGATCGCGCGCGCCTGCCCGTCGATGCGCGGCGCGGTGTACCCGACCTTGGCCCGGCCATCGTTGTTGACGGCCGATCCCTTGATCACCGCGATGATCGCGTCCCGATCCGCGATGGCGTCGTCGAGCCGCTTCAGGAGGACCACGCCGACGCCGCTGCCGCCGACGGTGCCGCGGGCGGCGGCGTCGAACGCGCGGCAGTGCCCGTCGGGCGACGCGATCGCGCCTTCCTGGTAGAGGTACCCGCTCTTCTGCGGGACGCTGACGGAGGCGCCGCCCGCCAGCGCCAGATCGCAGTCGCCGGTGAGCAGCCCCTGGCAGGCCAGATGCACGGCGACGAGCGACGTGGAGCAGGCCGTCTGCACGGCGATGCTCGGCCCTTCCAGGTTCAGCTTGTACGACACGCGGGTCGTGAGGAAGTCCTTGTCGAGCGCGAGCAGCGCCGCGATGTCGGCCGCCGATTGCAGGCGCGGCCCGTCGGGGAAGAGGTGGGGCAGGTACCCGCTCAGGCTCGATCCGGCGTAGACGCCGACCGGGCCGCCCGCGCGCTCCGGGTCGATCCCGGCGCTCTCGAACGCCTCCCACGCGCACTCCAGAAACAGCCGGTGCTGCGGATCCAGCGCCGCGGCCTCGCGCGGCGTGAACCCGAAGAGCTCCGCGTCGAACAGCTCGATGTCGTCGAGCACCGCGCGCGCCCGCACGTACTCGGGCCGCGCGATCAGCGCGGGGTCCACGCCCGCGCCGAGGAGCTCCTCGTCGGTGAGGATCGAGACCGACTCGACGCCCGCGCAGAGGTTTCGCCAGAACGCCGCCACGTCCGGCGCGCCCGGGAAGCGCCCGGCCATGCCGATGATCGCGATGTCCAGACCCGGGCGGGGCTCGCCGCCGATCGGTGTCGTCATTTCTTTGTCTCCAGTCCGCCGCGCCGCCGCGCGAAGATCTCCCCGCGCCGCTGCTGCGCGGCCCTCGCCCGCTCGCCGTCCGGCGCACCGCCCTGCGGCGCCGCCTCGGCGCCGGGATCCCGGCTCAACGCCGCCGCGAGCGAGGCGATCGTCGGGTGCTGGAACAGCACCAGCAGCCGCAGATCCCGGTCCACCGTGTCGCGCAGCCGGCTGTGGACCTTGGCCAGCAAGAGCGAGTGTCCGCCAAGATCGAAGAAGTTGTCGTGAATGCCGACCTGCGGGACCGACAGCACCTCTCGCCAGATCGCCGCGAGCGTGCGCTCCAGCTCGGTGCGCGGCGGCGTCGTGTCCCTGGCGGTCGCGGCGAGCGCCTCCGGCGGCGGCAGCGCGCGCCGGTCCACCTTGCCGTTCTGCGAGAGCGGCAATCGCTCCAGCACGAGGATCGGTGTCGGCACCATGTAGCCCGGGAGCGCCTTTGCGGCCCACGCCCGCAGCGCCTCCTGCTCCGGCGCCGTCCCGTCTCGCCCCGTCACGTAGCCGACGAGTCGCCTGTTGCCCGGCGAGTCCTCCCGCGCCACCACCACGGCCTCGCGCACGCCCTCGTGCTGCATCAGCACGCTCTCGATCTCGCCGAGCTCGATCCGGTATCCGCGGATCTTCACCTGGTGATCGAGCCGGCCCAGGTACTCCAGGGTCCCGTCCCCTCGCCACCGGCACGCGTCGCCTGTCCGGTACAGCCGCGCTCCCGCCTCCGCGCGGAACGGGTCTGGCACGAACCGCTCCGCCGTCAGCGCAGGGCGGTTCAGGTAGCCGCGCGCCACCCCTGCTCCTCCGATGTACAGCTCGCCGGAGACGCCCACGGGCACGGGCTCGAGCTTCCGGTCGAGCACGTAAAGCTGCGTGTTGGCGATGGGCCGGCCGATCGGCACCGAGGCCGCGTCTCCCTCGCCGCGACCCGCCTCATGGATGCAGCAGCCGACCACCGTCTCGGTCGGCCCGTACTCGTTGATCAGCCGCGTCTCGGGCGCGTTCTGCTGCCAGAACTGCAGCGTCGACCCGCTCAGCGCCTCTCCTCCGATCACGAACGCCCGTGTGCGCTGCGCCGCCTCTTCCGGCCTGACGAGGTGGTTGAGCACCGCCAGGTGCGCGGGCGTCAGCTTCACCAGGCTCAGGCCCTGTTGCTCGCAGAGCGCCCGGGCCAGCCCCTCGCCCTCCACCTCGCCTGCCAGGATCACCCGGCCGCCCGCGAGCAGCGGCGCGTAGAGCCCCGTGATCGTCAGATCGAACCCGATCGACGAGTGCACGAGCGCGCCTTGCCCCTCCGACACCCGGTACGCCTCCACGCACCAGCTCAGGTAATTGACAAGGCCCCGGTGCGGGATCATCACCCCCTTCGGTTTTCCCGTCGAACCCGAGGTGTAGATCACGTACGCCAGGCACTCCGGCGTCCCCCGGCGCTCTGGATTGCCGCCCGGCGCTCGCTCGATCCTCTCTCGCTGCGTGTCCAGGCACAGCGTCCTGGCTCCTCGCCCTTCCAGCCTCGCCGCGAGGTGCTGTTGCGTGAGCAGCACCGGCGCGCCGGTGTCCTCCACAATGAACTGGAGTCGATCGTCGGGGTAACTCGGGTCGAGCGGCACGTACGCGCCTCCCGCCTTGAGCACGCCCAGCATGCCCACCACCATGTCGATCGACCGCTCCACGCAGAGCCCCACCGGCACCTCGGGCCCCACGCCGAGCGACCGGAGGTGATGCGCGAGCTGGTTCGCTCGCCGGTTCAGCTCGCGGTAGGTCAGCGCCTCCGCGCCGGACACCACCGCCACCGCCTCCGGCGTCCTCTCCACCTGCGCCTCGATCAGCTCATGGGCGCAGCGATCCAGCGGCGCCTCGGCGTCCGTGGCGTTCCACCCGATCACGAGCTGCTCCCGCTCGGCCGCGTCCATCACCTGGAGATCGGCCAGGCGCACCTCCGGCCCGCCGGCGAGCCCGTCGAGGATCGCGAGCAGGTGCCGCCCCATCCGTGCGGCCGTGGCGCGATCGAAGAGATCGGTATTGTACTCCCACGCTCCCCGCGCACCCCCCTGCGCGTCCAGGGTGAGGCCGAGCGTCAGATCGAACTGGGCCGTGCCGGTGTCCACCCGCTGCACGCCGATCGTGAGGCCAGGGATCTCCGGCGCCTGCTCCGGCGCGGGATCCATGGCGATCATCACGTTGAACAGCGGCGTGTGGCTGAGGTTCCGCTCGAGCGAGAGCGCCTCGAGGACGCGCTCGAACGGCGCCTCCTGGTGCGCCTGCCCCTCCAGGACCGCCGCGCGGACGCGCGCGAGGAGCTCGGTCACGCTCGGATTGCCCGAGAGGTCGACCCGCAGCGCCAGCGTGTTGAGCAGGCACCCGACGACGCCCTCCAGCGCCGCCCGCGGCCGCGCGGTGACCGGCGTCCCGATGCACACGTCGCTCTGGCCCGTGTACCTGTGCAGCAGCGAGAAGAGCCCCGCCGCCACGATCGTGAACAGCGTCGCGCCCGTGCGCCGCCCGAGCGCGCTCAGCCGCGCCACGAGCTCCGGTGAGAGCGCGAGCTCCTCGCGCGCCCCAGCGTAGGTCTGGACTGGAGGCCTCGGTCGATCGGTGGGGAGCTCGAGGGGAGGCACAGGCCCCTTCAGCCGGTCGCGCCAGTACGAGAGCTCCTGTTCGCGCGCCGCCGCCCCTTCGTTCCGGCGCTGCCACAGCGCGTGATCCGCCTGCTGCAGCGCGAGCGGCGCGAGCGCCGGGGACCGCCCCGCGGCGAAGGCGCCATAGAGCAGCGAGAGCTCCCGCAGGAGCACGTTCATCGACCAGCCGTCCGCGATGAGGTGATGGCAAGTCACGGAGAGCACGTGCTCTCGCTCGCCCGTGCGGAGGAGCGCCCAGCGCACGGGCGGCGCCTCGGCGAGGTCGAACGCGCGCCGGGCCTCCTCGCGCAGGCGCGCTTGCAGCGCGGACTCCCGCGCTTCGTCTGCAAGAGCGCTCATGTCCTCCAGCGGCAGCGCGACCGGCGCGGGCGGCGCGATCCTCTGGACGGGCCTCCCTTCGACAGAGGGAAAGCTCGTGCGAAGGGCCTCGTGGCGCGCCGCGAGCTCCGTCACCGCCTTCTCGAGCGCCCCCGCGTCGAGGCCCCCGGCGAGCCGCACGGCCGCCGCGATGTGATAGACCGGCGCCCCCGCGACCAGCTGCTCCAGGAACCAGAGGCGCTCCTGCACGAGGGACAGCGGAAGCCGCTCCGGCCGCTCTACTGGCGCTACCGGCGCGCTCCCGCCCGCGGGCGCGCCGGCCTGCCTCGCCTCGATCCAGGCCGCGAGCGCCGCGACGGTCGCCGACTCGAAGAGCTGCGCCGGTCCCACGTCGATGCCGAGCGCCTCGCTCACCCGGCCGCTCACCTGCATGGCCCGCAGCGAATCGCCGCCCAGGCTCAGGAACTCCTCGCTCCGGCCGACCTGCGCGCGCCCCAGCACCTCGGCCCAGATGCCTGCCAGCGTCGTCTCCAGCGCCGTTTGCGGCGGCTCCGCGCTCTCGGCCTCGACGCGCGCGTCGAGCGCCGACTGCCACACCACATCCAGCGATCCCTCCAGGAACCGGCCGCGGCACGCCCTCCGCTGCACCTTGCCGCTCGTGGTCCGCGGCAGGCTCCCCGGCTTGATGAGCACCACCGCGTGGACCGCGACCTCGTGCCGATCGGCCACGGCGCGCTCGATCGCCGCCCCGAGCTCCGCCGGCTCCGCCGGCCCCGACGCGGGCGCGCGCCGCCCGAGCTCCTGGACGATGACGATGCGCTCCTCGCCGTCGACGTCCACCGAGAACGCCGCGCCCCCGCCGGCGCGGAGGCCCGGGTGGCTCTCCTCCGCGGTGAGCTCGATGTCCTGCGGGTAGAGGTTGCGCCCGCGGACGATGATCAGGTCCTTGAGCCGGCCCGTCACGTACAGCTCGCCGCGTGAGAAGAACCCGAGATCGCCCGTCCGCAGGAACGGCCCTCCTCCCGTCGAGAGCCGGGCCTCGAACGTCAGCGCCGTCTCCTCCGGCCGCTCCCAGTAGCCCTGGGCCACGCTCGCTCCGGCGACCCAGATCTCCCCGACGCGCTCGTCCTTGCAGGGCCTGAGCGTCTCCGGATCGACGATCCGCACCTCGTCGCCCGCGGGTGATCCCCCGCAGCCCACGAGGGACACACCGTCCTCCGGCCTGCGCGGCTCGAACGCCGCGTATCCCTGCGCCAGACCCGCGCGGTCGACGGCGCGCACGACGGGCGGCGCATCGGCCGCTCCGCCGGTCACGAGCAGCGTCGCCTCGGCCAGCCCGTAGCAGGGATAGAACGCGCCGCGCCGGAACCCTGCAGGCGCGAACGCCTCGGCGAAGCGGTCGAGCGTCGCCGCCCGGATCGGCTCGGCCCCGTTGAAGGCCACCTTCCATGAGCCGAGATCGAGACCTTCCCGCTGCTCCGGGGGGATCTTCCGGATGCACAGCTCGTAGGCGAAGTTCGGCCCGCCGCTCGTCGTGGCCCGGTAGCGGGAGATCGCCTCCAGCCAGCGCCGCGGCCTCATCAGGAAGTGCTCGGGCGCGAGCTGGATGCACGGCACGCCCACGTAGAGCGGCTGGAGGATGTTGCCGATGAGCCCCATGTCGTGGTGCGGCGGCAGCCACCCGACGATCACGCTCTCCTCGGTGTGCGCGAACGCGCGCTGGATCATCAGCTCGTTGCGCAGCAGGTTGCCGTGCGTGAGCACCACGCCCTTGGGCGTCCCGGTCGAGCCCGACGTGTACTGGAGGAACGCCACGGTCTCGGCGGTCACGCGCGGCGCTCGCCACGCGTCTTCCTGGCCGCCCCGGATCGTGTCGACGGCCATGCAGCGCAGGTGGCTCAGCTCGGCGAAGCTCGGGTCGTCGCGGAGCATCGTCACCGCGCCAAGGAACGCCTCGGTGGTGAGCACGACGCTCGGCCGGCAGTCGCGCACGATGGCCAGCACGCGCATCAGCCCGCTCTTGCGCTGCGGCAGCGGGACCGGCACCGCGACGAGCCCCGCGTAGAGGCAGCCGAAGAAGGCGGCGATGAAGTCGAGCCCCGGCGGCACCAGCAGGAGCGCGCGGTCACCCGCCCGCGCGCCGCCCTGGAGCTCCGCGGCGACCGCGCGCGCCCGCCGATCGAGCTCGCCGTACGTCATCGCGCGGGTGTCCGCCTCCCCGTCGACAAGGAAGGTGGTTGCGTGCCCCGACGGGCGCTGCTCCGCGCGGCGCTGGAGGAGCGCGACAAGCGTCGCAGGCTCGTTCGCGCCGCCGCCGCGCTCGTTGATCGCACGCCCAGGGGATCGGTTCGACTCCATCGCCACCTCAGCTCCAGACCGAAAAAGAAAGCCCGGTGAAAAGCAGTCGCGTTCACCAGGCCCCGGGCTTCGAGCCTGCTGACGCAGAGCGTCGCGAGCTCGAAATGCCTGACGGCTCCCTCAGCGACCGCGACACGCGCCTGTCGACGTGCTGATGAAAATGAAAATGATGATCAAGTTCTCAGAGGCGGTTGTATGGAATACCGATCCGACTGGTGTCAAGGCAAAAACCGACACCGGCCGGCGACGATGCGCGACGAGGGCGAGCGGAGCGGCGGACGGGGGCCGGCTCCGGGTGCCGGAGGAAGCTCTGTCGGGGCGTGGCCGGACGAGGAGCGGCCCGGTCAGCGGGGCGCTCCAGGTCCACCTCGGAGGGATCAAGTCACGGCCCGGAGGCGCACGGAGAATCCACCATAGATGGAATCTTGAGTTCTGGACGATGCGTCCCGGTCAACGAATGAAATTGAATTCTGTTTTCATCTTGGGTACCGAAAAGTTCGGACATGTTGGTCAGTTCGGTTCCCCAACCGCCGCGTCCCGAGCCGCGGGCCAGGTTCAAGGTGGACGCGGTGGCGCGAGGTGCTCTCGCGCTTCGAGGCCCACTTGCAGGCGTGTTGACCTTCCTGCTGCTCGGCCTGCAGGCACCGGCGCACGCTCAGGATGGAGGCGCGCCCGAGCGCGCGGGGGGGGACAGAGAGCCGCGCGTGGACGCGCCTGCCACCGGCTCGCCCGACCTGGAGCGCTCACCGCCCGGCGCTGAAGGCCCCCGGATCGAGCCGCCGCGGCTGCTCGAGCTCGCCGAGGCCGAGTACCCCCAGGAGGCCCGAGCGGCACGACGGGAGGGCAAGGTCGTGCTGAAGCTCCTGATCGATGCGACGGGGCGCGTGACCGAGGCCGAGGTCACGGGTCCAATCGGCGACGGCTTCGACGACGCCGCCCGCGCCGCGGCGCTCCGATCCCGCTTCACGCCGGCGCGCCGGGGCGGCACGCCGATCGCTGTACGGATCCTCTACAGCTACGAGTTCCGGCTCCCCGAGGAGCCCCCGGCCGAGCCCGCCTCCCCGGCGACAGGTGGAAGCCCGGTCGCGACAACGGGCACGGCGGCGACCACGCTCCCGCCGGCCACAGGGCCCGACCAGGCCAACAACAACGCAGCTCCTCCGCCGGCCACAGGGCCCGACCCGGCCAACAACAACGCAGCTCCTCCGCCGGCCACAGGGCCCGACCAGGCCAGCGACGCAGCGCCCGCCGAGGTGACCGTGCGCGGCGCCGCGATGGCCGAGCGCCTCCGGCAATCCGCGCAGGCGATCACCGTCATCGAGACCGAGCAGGCGCAGCGCAGAACCGCCGATCTGGGCGAGGTGCTCGCCCGCACCCAGGGCGTCGGCGTGCGGCGGAGCGCGGGGCTCGGCTCGTGGGCGCGGTTCTCGCTGAACGGCCTCACGGACGAACAGATCCGCTTCTTCATCGACGGCGTGCCGCTCGATCTCGCGGGCTACCCGTTCGGCGTCTCGAACGTGCCTGTGAACCTCGTCGAGCGCGTCGAGATCTACCGCGGCGTGGTGCCTGTGCGCTTCGGCGCCGACGCGCTGGGCGGAGCCGTCAACCTGGTGACCGATCGGGACGTCCGCGGCACCCACGGCGCGGCGTCCTACGAGGTCGGCTCTTACGACACCCACCGGCTCTCCCTCACGGCGAGGCACCTGCACGAGCCGAGCGGCTTCTTCACCCGCGTGAACGGCTTCTTCGATTACGCGAAGAACGACTATCCGGTCGACGTCGTGCTGGCGAACACAACGACCGGACGCGAGGACTCCGAGCCCACCCGTGTTCGCCGCTTCCACGACGCCTACCGGGCGGCGGGCGGGAGCGCCGAGCTCGGCTTCGTGAATCGGCCCTGGGCGCGGCGGCTGCTCCTGCGCGCCTTCGTCACCGACTACGACAAGGAGCATCAGCACAAGTTCGGCGTCATGAAGACGCCTTATGGCGAGGTCACGAACGGCGAGACCGTGCCGGGCGCGACGCTCCAGTACGAGCACGGGATCGGCCGAGGCGTCGCCCTCGAAGCGCTCCTCGGGTACACGTACGGGCGCGCCACCTTCCTCGATGTCAGCGAGTGCGTCTACGCCTGGTCAGGCCGCTGCATCAGCAAGCGCACCATCCCAGGCGAGGACGGGCCGCGCCCCCGGGACCGGGTGTTCCGGGAGCACAGCGGCCTCGGCCGCCTGAACCTCCGCTACCGGCCCCACCCGGAGCACGCGCTGCAGCTCTCCGTGTCTCCGACGTTCATCGCGCGCACGGCGGAAGAGCGCAGGTTGGACAACGACGACCGCGAGCAGCTCCGGGGCGGACACAGCCTGTTCACCTGGGTGCACGGCGTCGAGCATCAGCTCAACCTGTTCGACGATCGCCTGGAGAACAGCGCCTTCGTGAAGGACTACGTGCAGCTGCTCCGCATGAAGGGGCGCCTCCCGGGGCTCGACGGGCGCTTCGGCCGGCAAGAGCGCGACACCCATCGCATCGGCGTCGGGGATGGCCTTCGCTATCGCTTCTCCGAGTGGCTCTACGCCAAGGCGTCGTACGAGTGGGCGACGCGGCTCCCGCGGCCCGTCGAGGTGTTCGGCGACGGGGCGATGATCGTCCCCAACCTCGAGCTCAAGCCCGAGACGAGCCACAATGGAAACCTCGGATTCACGATCGACGCGTGCGACACCGCGTGGGGCGCGTGGCGGCTCGACGCGAACGGCTTTCTCCGCGCGGTCGAGCGGCTCATCGTGCTGAACAACCGCACGGACTCGATCCAGTACATCCACGTCTCGGGGGCCCGGTCGCTGGGCGTCGAGGCCGCCGCCGGCTGGACATCGCCGGGAGAGCACGTCGCCCTCGACGGCAACATCACCTACGACGATTTCCGCAAGACGTCGGACGAGGGGAACTTTGCTCGCTCCGAGGGCGAACGGATGCCGAACCGGCCGTGGCTCTTCGCCAACGGCTCGGCGCGCTTGCAGCTCCAGGAGATCGTCGCGCCGCGCGACGCGATCTCGCTCACCTGGGATACGCGCTACGTGCATCGGTTCTACCTCGGCTTCGAGAACTGGGGGCGGCCCGACTCCAAGGCCAAGGTGCCCTCGCAGCTCCTTCACTCGCTCGCGCTGACCTACGTCGCGCGTGACGCGCCGCGCACGGTGAGCTTCACCATCGAGGCGCACAACCTCACCAACGAACCGGCCTTCGATTTCTACGGTACCCAGCGACCCGGGCGGACGCTGTTCTCCAAGGCGACGCTGGAGATGTGATGACGACGATGTCGAGGCGAGCTCTCTCGCTCGCGCGACAGAAGGAGACTCAGATGCGTGGGATTCAGCGGAAGCAGCGGCCATCGAACCGGACGAGCGCGACGGCCTTCGCGCTCGTGCTCCTGACCGGCGCGCTCGGCGGCGGCTGCGCGGACGACGAGACGTCGAGCCCCGTCGAACAGGGCGGTACCGGTGGTGGCAGCAACGGCGGCGACGCGTTCGTCGTCGCCACACGCGTCTGGGACGACACCGCGACCAACTCTTACTTCCACGTGGTGTCGTCGCTCGAGGCAGGCACGCCGGTCGACCCGACCCAGGCGCTCGAGATCCCCGGATCGGCCAGGCTGTTTGCGTTCGAGGGGCAGGGCTGGTTCGGCATCGGTGACGGCCAGTCGCCGACGATCTCCCATTACACGCTCGGCAACGGCGACGCGCTCGTCAAGGGAGACGCGATCAGCCTCCAGCCCTTCGGCGTGCAGGACCTCTGGCAAACGAATTACATCATCTCTCCGACGAAGGCGTACCACCCGGATCGCGCTGGCGAGCAGATCGTCGTGTGGAACCCCACGACGATGGAGGTAGAGGGGACGATCCCGCTGCCGGACACCCACCGCGAGGGCCACCTGGCGGTGTACGGATATGGCTCGGTCCTGCGCGGCAAGACGCTGCTCTTCTCGGTGGGGTGGTTCGACTGGCAGACGACCGACACCATCGTCCCGGAGACAGGGCTCGTCGTGATCGACACCGAGACCGACACCGTCGTGCGCTTCGACGTCGACGACCGGTGCGCCGGGATCACGCAGTCCGTCGAGACGGCCTCCGGCGACGCTTACTTCGTGAGCTCGGCGCTCGCGGGAGCGTCCTATCACATCGAGCGGCTGGAGACCGAGCCCTGCGCGCTGCGCGTCCTGAAGGACGCAGACGCCTTCGACCCGGACTTCGCCCTGAGCCTGGGCGAGCTGGCCGGCGGTGCGATCGTGGGTGATCCCATCCCCGCGGGCGGGGACAGCCTCTTCCTCCGGGTGTTCGAGGAGAGCCTCGCCACGATCGACGAGGAGACCAAGACCTTTCAGATCACGAGCCAGCCGGCGTGGCGCTGGTGGCGGTGGGATACAGCGACGAACGAGGCCAAGGAGATCCAGGATCTGGCTCCCTCGCCCGCGAACGTCTCCTTCTTCGAGGTCGATGGCCGCGTCTTCACGATCGACGAGAAGAACGGCTCCACGGAGAGCACGCTGATCGAGCTCACGGCCGAGGGCGGCCCGAAGCTCGGCCTGACGGCGCCGGGGTACCTGCACGGTCTGGCGAAGGTGCGATGAGGACGAGCGGCGCGCGGCGCTCCGCGTGAGGGGACAAGGTGACTCGCGATGGCCAAGAAGCTCTCCCGCCATGCCTTCACGACCTTCTGGGACGTACACGCGTGGGTCGGCGTGATCGGTGGGCTCTTGCTCTATGTGATGTTCCTGTCGGGGGGGATCGCGCTCTTCCGGAGGCAGCTCGAGGTGTGGGAGGAGCCGTTGACCCAGCAGCGCTCCTCGATCGAGCAGGTGGGGCTCCAGGCCACGCTCGATCAGGGGCTCGCCGCCGCGGGGACGACGCCCGAGCAGCTCTGGCTCTATCCGCCGGAGGGCGGGCTGGGCGTCGCGCGGCTCCTCTACTTCTCGCAGGGTGAGCGGGTCTCGCGGTGGGTAGAGGAGCCGCTCGTGCCCGAGCGCGAGCGGCTGTCCGACTTCCTCTTCGAGCTGCACTACCTCTGGCACAGGGTCACCGGCGTGTGGCTCTTCTATGTGGCCGGCCTCCTGTGTGTCGCGCTCCTGCTCGCGCTCGCGACCGGCGTGCTCATCCACCTGAAGGATATCGTCCGGCAGTTTCATCAGTTCCGGCCGGACAAGACGCGCCGTGTCCTGTGGTCGGACATGCACAAGGTGCTCGGCGTGATGGGCCTGCCGTTTCAGGTCCTCTTCGCTTACACCGGCGCGTTCTTCGTGTTCCTGGGGTTGCTCGTGCCGGTGTTCACGAATCCCGTGCTCGGCGGAGACGCTGCTCGAGCGGACCAGGTGGCCTGGGGAGCGTCCTTTGCGGACGAGCCCGCGCGCGGGGCGCCCGCCCGCGGCCTGACGCTGGACGAGCACCTGACCCGCGCGCGCGCCGCCGCGCCCGGGCTCGTGCCGGAGGTGTTCTCTGTCCGGCACCACGGCCTCGACAGCGGGACCGTCGATATCCGCGGATCGATCGAGGGCGTCCCGTTCTCGCGCAGCATCGTGCGCCTGCGGGCCGTCGACGGCGCGGTCCTCTCGCTCGACGCGCCGGGCGCCGAGGGCGGGCGCAGCGGCGTGATTCGCTGGATCTATGGGCTCCATTTCGCGAATTTCGGCGGCGTCACGCTTCGCGTCCTGTTTTTCGCGCTCGCCCTGGCGACGTGCGCCACGATCCTCACCGGCAACTGGATCTGGCTCGCTCGACGGGAGGCGCGGCAAGAGCGCGTCGGCAACCGCCTCCTCGCGCGGCTCACCGTGGGCTTCGGCGCGGGGACCGTCGTCGCGATCGCGGCGCTGTTCCTCGTGAGCCGGGCATTCCCGCTCGACTGGAGCGGCCGTGTCGTAGCCGAGGAGCTCACGTTCCTCGTTGCGCTCGGGCTCTGCGTCGCCTGGGCGCTCGCCGCGCGGGACGGCGGGCGCCTCTGGTCACGCCAGCTCGGGCTCGCGGGGCTCTTGCTGCTGCCGGTCCCCGCGCTCGCGGCGCGCTGGTCGGGGGCGGGGCTCTTCGGCGCGGGGCCGAAGCTCGGCGCCGTCGTCGCCGTCGACGTCGCGCTCCTGCTGGCGGCCGCGGCGCTCTGCGCCTCGGCGTGGGCGCTTCGCCGGGCGAGCTCGCGACCCGAGGCGCGGCTCCTGCCGACGCGGGGCGCGCCGCCGCCCTCGCTGGCTCACGGCGGGGCAGGGCTCGTGGCCAGGCGGCAGACGGCGACCCATGGTTGAGACAGCGTCGGTCCTCTCGGCGTACCTCGCCTTCGCGCTGCTCCACGGGGCGCGGCCCGAGCGCCTGCCGTTCGGCGTCGCGGCGCGGCTGCGCGCGAGGCGCGAATGGCGCGCCTCGGCCCGGGCCCTGGCCGTCGCCTTCTTCTCGCTGTCGGTGTGGCTGTGGAGCCGAGCCGAGGCCGGCGCGGCGGCGCTCCTCGTGCCTTTCGCGGCGCTCCTCTGCTCCGCGAGCGCGTTCGTCCTGCTCGCGCCGGTCTGGCCGCGCGCCGTCTGGGGCCTCGCCCTCCTGTGTCCGCCGGCCATCGCCGCGCTCTCGCTCCTCGGAGCGCGCCATGGTTAGTCGCCACCTCGCCCGCCTCGCCCGGCTCGACGCCGCGCTGCGCGTGCTCGCGGCGCTGGTCGGGACGCTCCCGCTCGCCGTCCTGGCGAGCGTGTGTCTCGCGCGATTCGCGCCGTTCGCCGAGAGCACGCGGGCCGCCCTCGGTTTTTCGCTCGTGGTACCGCTCTGGCTCGCGGCGATGTGCTTCGCCTTCCTGGCCCGCAGCGCGGCCCGCGCGTGGGGGGTCTGCGCGGCGCTCGGCGCCGTATTGCTGGCCCTGGCCTACGTGGTGCCGCAATGACGGACGCGCGATCCTGGCGACCTCCTGGCGACCTCCTGGCGACCGGCGCTGGCCCGGCGCCTTCGGCGCCCCTCGTTCGTCGACGGTTCCCGGCCGATCCGAGCGCCAAGGGCCGAGCCTGACGGCCCGCTTCCCGCGCCGTCCGTCCCGCCCCCGCGAGATCCGTCGCCACCGGCATCCCCCTGCACGATCTTTTGTGCACGGCGACAACCTCTTTGGTATGTTGCCGCTCCCTCGCCGCCGCGCCGAGCGTCGACGAGCCAGCGTTCTTTCTATCGTCATGTATCGAGGTCCGCGCTGCTCCTGCGCTGAGCACGGGGCGGGCGGACCATCCTGGGTACCAGGAGAGGTGGCCGAGTGGCTGAAGGCACACGCTTGCTAAGCGTGCGATCGGGAAACTGATCCGCGGGTTCGAATCCCGCCCTCTCCGCCGCGAGAACGCTCAGCGCTACGCCCATCGTGCGGCGGCCTGAGCACCGCGAACACGCGAAACACGCGAACACAAACGGACGACCCGCGGCGATGCGGGCCGCGCTCGCTCGTGCCGCTGCGGTGCGCGACGCGTCGGCGGTCATCGCGCCGTCGCGGCCTCGCGCGGCCTCACACGGGACCGCATGGCCCTCGCGGCCGCGGCGCTCAGGCCGCCCTGGTCCTCAGCACCCGCGACTGAAGGAACTGGTAGATCGTCTTGATCGCGTCGAACGAGCCGACCGCGCTCTCCTTGATCACCTCGTTCACCGTGCGCGAGCCGTTGACAGCGCCGAGCACGAGCTGCTCGATGCGCGTCAGCTTGCCGGAGCCCACGCCGTCGAGCGCGACCTGGTCCACGACCACCACCTGGTCGAAGTTGATCGTCCCCTCCATGAGCCGCCACTCGTCGACGCGCCGGAACCCCTCGAGCACCAGCGCGGACACCGGGAGGCCGAGGTGCGCCTGCTCGACCTCGGGGCGGAACGGCTCGCGCGTGAACGAGAAGCGCCCGTACGGCCAGCGCAGCACCTCGTAGATGAGCTCGCTCGACTGCCGCTCCAGCACGGCGATGAGGTCGTCGTTCGTCGCGACGCCGGCCTCCACGAGCACCTGGCCGAGCAGCGCGTGCGGCCGCTTCGCGCGGAGCAGCGCCTCGAGCCGCTCCCGCGTCAGGAGCCCGCGCTCGATGAAGTAGCGCCCCAGCTTGAACTCGTCCGACGAGTTGCGCGCCTGCACCAGATCGATGAGCCCCTGGCGGAGCGAGATCGTGACCGACGCGCGGTTCGTGGTCACGCGAAGCACGCCCGTCTGCCGCTGCATCTGGAGCAGCTGGAGGATCTCGGCGAGCGGGATCGCGGAGACGTCGCCGCTCATCACCTCCTTCGCGTCCGCGGGCGTGTCGTCGAGATCGCGGAGCGTCAGGGTCAGCTTGGAGACCACCTCGCTCGTCATCACGCGGGCGACCGCCTGCATCACCGCGGCCTCGTTGGTCCGCGCCTCGAGCGAGAGGCTCATGATCGCCGGCGTCATCACCGTCGACAGCTGCTGCGCGAACTCCGCGCCGGCGCGCTGGCGCATGCTCCTGGCGAGGAGGCTCGGCCGCACGCTCTCGGCGATCGTGTCCTCGTCGGGCATCTTCGCGCCCTCGGGCACGGGCCGCGCGCGCCCCTCCGCCGCCTTCGAGAGCGCGCCCTCGATCACCGCGACGAGCGCGCGCGCGTCGAACGGCTTGGTGATCGCGTCGACGGCGCCGGTCTGCTGGACGAACTGCCCCCTGAGCTTGTCGCCCTTGGCGCTCATCAGGACCACGGGCACGTTGCGGTGCGACGGGTTCGAGCGGAGCTCCCGGCAGAAGGCGTAGCCGTTCATCCTCGGCATCACGAAATCGAGGAGGACGAGATCGTACTTCGGCCCCTTCTTGACCAGCTCGATCCCCGCGAGCCCGTCGCGCGCCACGGTCGGGTCGAACCCATTGCGAGCGAGGATGGCGCTGACGACCTTCAGGATGGTCGGGCTGTCATCGACAACGAGGACTCGCGCCGGGGAGGCCATGGCGAAGGATACAGGCCCTACCCTACCAGAAGTGCGCGGCCTGCAAACATAAAGGCCAACGCGACCGGCCGCGCGCGGCGAGGCAGAGCACAGCGCGCGCGGTCGCGGCGGCGGCGGTGGTGCGGCGGCGCGGCGAGGGGCCCGCCGCGCCGCCGCGCCACCGGAGGTGCGTCCGATCGCGCGCGTGCCCCCCCGGCCGGCATCAGGCGCCGGCGCTGCCGGTGCCCGTCGCGCCCTGCCGGGGGTCCGCTGCCGCGACCGCCGTCTTCACGTGAACCTCGGCGAGCTGCGCGGCGTCGACGATCACGGGCGCGCCCGTCATCTGATCAGTGCCCTGGTTGGTCTTCGGGAACGGGATGACGTCCCTGAGCGTCGGCGCGCCGCTGAGCAGCATCGCGACCCGGTCCATGCCGAGCGCGATGCCGCCGTGCGGGGGCGCGCCGCTGCGGAGCGCGTCCAGGAGGAACCCGAACTTGTCGCGCGCGTCGTTCTCGTCGATGCCCAGCGTCTTGAAGACGCGCGCCTGCACCTCGGGATCGTGCAGCCGGATCGAGCCGCCGCCGACCTCGAACCCGTTCAGCACGAGATCGTAACGGTAACACTCGACGCGCGCCGGATCGGTCTCGAGGAGCGGGACGTGCTCGTCGATCGGCCGCGTGAACGCGTGGTGCGCGGCGGCCCAGCGCCCCGTGTCCTCGTCGAACTCGAACAGAGGTGGGTTCGTCACCCAGAGGAACCTCCACTGGTCGCCATGCCCGTACTCCGGGATGAGCCCCATCTTCTTCGCGACGTCGATGCGGAGCTTCGCCATGACGGTGTGCACGACGGCTTCCTTGCCGAACTGGAAGCAGAGGACGTCGCCCGGCTTGGCGCCGAGCGCCTCGTTCAGCTTCTGCCGGAGCTCCGGCGTGATCGACTTCGTGAGGGGCGACTGCGTCCAGGAGCCGTCCTCGGCGAGCTTGGCGCGCGCGAGGCCGCGGAAGCCCTTCACGTCGCGGAGCCCGCGCTCGAGGTCCTCGGTCTGCTGGCGGGACAGGTTGGCGCTCGCCGGGATCACGAGCCCCTTCACGATCTCGGCCGGCAGGTCGCGCCGCAGCTTGCCCGACTTGAATTTCTCGGCGAGCTCGACCCAGAACGGCACCCCGCCGCCGTTGTGCTCGATGATGAGGTCCGTGAGGTCGGTGTGCTCGATCCCGAAGCGGAGGTCGGGCTTGTCGTTGCCGAAGCGGCGCATCGACTCGGCGTACGGCATGCGCGGGAAGCGTCCCGTCGGGTAGAGCTCGGTGAGGTCCTTGCCGAGGGCGGCCTTGAACACCGCGAAGACGAGCCCCTCCATCAGCCCGAAGACGTCGTCCTGGTTCACGAACGACAGCTCGACGTCGATCTGGGTGAACTCCGGCTGCCGGTCGATGCGCAGGTCCTCGTCCCGGAAGCACTTCACGATCTGGAAGTAGCGGTCGAAGCCCGCGACCATGAAGAGCTGCTTGTAGAGCTGCGGGCTCTCGGCGAGCGCGTAGAACTTGCCGGCCGAGGTCCGCGAGGGGACGAGGAAGTTGCGGGCCCCGCCCGGCGTGTACTTCACGAGGAAGGGCGTCTCGAGCTCGAGGCAGCCCTTGTCCGACAGGTAATTCCGCGTCGCCCGGTTGATCTCGTGGCGCATCCGCAGCGCCCGCTGGAGCGGGGCCCGGCGCAGGTCGAGGTACCGGTGCTGGAGGCGGATCTCCTCGCGCGTCTCGATCTCGTCCGCGATCTCGAACGGCGGCGTCTCCGCCCTGTTGAAGATCGTCGCCTCGGCGACCCAGACCTCGATGGCCCCCGTGTCGATCTTGTCGTTCACGTTGCCTTCTCGGCTGACCACGACGCCCCGGACGCCGACGACCCACTCGGACCGGGCCTTCTCGGCGGCGGCGTGCGCGTCGAGGAGGTCCTTCTCCTCCGCCTTCAGGCCATGCTTCCTGATCGCCTCGAGGTAGCTGCGATCGAACACGATCTGCGTCACGCCCGTGCGGTCGCGGAGGTCGATGAAGATGCAGCCGCCGTGATCGCGGCGCCGCGCGACCCAGCCGAACAGCACGACCTCCTTGCCGATGTCCGCCTCGCGCAGATCGCCGCAGCGGTGCGTCCTCTTGAGCTCATCGATGAAACGGGACACGAGACGACCTCCGATTTTCCGTGGAAGGGGCGACTCTAGCCCAGGTCGCCGCTCACCGCCTCTCCGTATCCTCCGCGCCCTGCGCGCGCGGATCGGCCTCGCGCGCGTTTTGGCGGCGGCGCTTCGGCGGCGGCGCGCGGCGCGGGCCACGCGCCGCCGCCGAGGCGCGCGCCGGGGTGCGCCGGAACTTGGCCCGGCCGCGGCCGATCTGGCATGGCCGCTCGGTGGGCTCCGGAGAGAAACGCTGCTGGCTCGATCGGTCGCTCGCCTTGCTTTCGGCCGCGCTGCCCTTCGGGCTGTCGCTGGCCCGCGCCGCCTCCTCGGGGCAATGGCGGGAAGATCTCACGGCCGTCCGGGATCTCGGCCTCGTCGCGGTCGGCGTGGGCGGCGGCCTGTCGACGGCGCTCTCGCAGGCGCTCAGCCTGCTCCCGCTGGGCTCCCGCACCTTCCGCACCGCCCTCGGATCGGCGCTCGCGCTCGCGCTCGCGTCGCGCCTGCTCTACGGGATGGTCCGCCGCCTCCTGCTGGAGTCCGCGCGGCCGGCGCCCCTCCCCGGGCTCGCGCTCTGGCGCAGGCTCCGCGGCGGCGCAGCCGAGGAGACCCCCGCCGGCGCGCGATCCGCGTCGGGCGCGCCCGCCGAGCCGGACCTGCTCGGCGGCGCCGTGAGCCCGCGGCTCGCCTCCGTGCTCTCCGCGATCGCCGTGCTGACGGCGGCCCTGTCGCCGACGTGGCAGCGCGAGGCGACGGTCGGCGGCGGCGCCATGGTCGCCACCTGCTGCGCGCTCGTGACGCTCGCGCTCGCGTCGACCTGCGCCGAGCAGGCGCGGCACGCCGGGCGCGCGTGGATCGCGCTCGGCGCGCTCCTCGGCGCCACGTTCGCCGAGAGCCCCCCCGCCGGTCTCGCCGCGCTCGCGGCCTCGTACGCGATGTTCCTCGCGCGCGGCGGCGCACAGCACGCGGGCGGGCGCCCCGCCGAGGCCTCGGCCGGCGGCCCGCCCCGGCGCCTGCTGGGCGCCGCCGCCGGCGCGGGGGCGCTCACGGCCGCGCTCCTGCTCGCGCCGCTCGCGCTCAGGCCCCTCGCGCCGCGCGCCTGGGCCGACATCGGCCGCGCGCTCACGGCCGGCAGCCTCGCCGCCCTCGACGTCGCGAGCGCCCGCACCACGGCGCTCGCCGCGTGGAGCCGCGAGATCGGCGTCGTCTCCCTGCTCATCGCCGCGGCCGGGCTCTCGTTCTCGCTCCTGCGCCCGCGCGCGCGGTGGCTCGTCGCGCCCTTCCTCGTCCTGCTCGCGCTCGACACCCTCCTGCCCGCGCGGGCTGCCGGCGTGCTCTCCGCGGATCCGCTCACCCCCCTGCGCTCGCTCGCGGTCGCCGCGATCGCCGTCGGATCGGCGCTCGGCGCGCACGCCGCGGTGCGGGCGCTGCTCCACACGCGCGTGCCGTTCTCGCGGAGCGGCGCGGCGCTGCTCGTCGTCTTCCAGCTGACGCTGGTCGCGCTGACGAGCGAGGAGGCGGGCTTCGCCGCCGATCGGAGCGAGCAGACGGCGGCCGAGGTCTGGACGGACGAGGCGTACGGGAGCCTCGATCCCGGCTCCGCGATCCTCGTGCGATCGCCGGCGATCACGTGGCGGGTGTGGGCGGCGCGGATCACGCGCGGCGAGCGGCCGGATGTCCTCGTGGTCCCGATCCCGCTGCTCGATCGCGGCCACGTCGCCGCGAGCCTGCTCGCCGACGAGCGCAAGCTCGCGCCGCTGCTGCGCGACTTCGCGCTCGCGGGCGAGCCCGGCGAGTTCGCCCTCTCCACGCTGGCCGACGTCCGGCCGCTCCACGTGGAGCTCGATCCGCGCTGGTCGAAGAGGCTGCTCGGCCACCTGAACGTCGCCGGCATCTGGCTCGAGTACGCCCCGCAGCCGCTCGGCGCCTCGGATCGCAAGCTCGCGACCGCGCAGTCGATCGCGCCGCTCCGGCGCGTGCTGGAGTCGCTCTCGATCGCCGCGGTGCCGGACACGTCGACGGCGGCCGTCCTCGCGTCCACGATGCGAAGCCAGTCGGACGTCGTGAGCCTTCTGGGCGAGCGCGTCGTGGCGCAGTCGTTCCTCGACCGGCTGGGCGAGCTCGCGCCCCAGGATCCGTTCATCTCCGGCGGCCCGAGCCGCCGCGCCGTCGCCGGCATCCGGCAGGCGTTCATCGCGAGGCGGCCTCTGCGCCGCCGTTGACGCGGCCCGCGCGGCTGGAGCGGCGCGCGCGGCGCAGCCCGCGTGGCCCGCGCCGCGGCCCCGGGCGCGCCGCTCGTCTTCCCCTCGTCTTGCCGGTCCCCGGCCGCGATCAGGGCGACGCGGCGAGCCCGCTGTCGCTCGCAGCGCGCGCCCGCCGCTCCGCCCCGCGCAGCGCCTTGACCCGCCGCTCGAAGTCGCGGCTGTCGTCCTCCGTGAGCGTCGCCCCGCCGAAGCGGGCGCGCAGGTAGACCTGCGTGAGCGTCAGGATCTCGCGCGCCAGCGGGTGATCCGCGAGCTCCAGCGCCTCGGCGTGGCGCAGCGGCGGCAGGCTGGGGGGGCGCGGCACGCCCTGGACGAGCATGGCGGCCTCCAGGCCCTCGTAGAGCGCGGTCGCCAGGATCGCGCTCGGCGTGCGGCCGGCGTCCGCGCGGCGCTCCTCGCGCCCGCGGCGCGTGCGGCGGAAGCGCCAGTAGAGCAGGCCGCCGCCCAGCGCGAGCGCGACGGCGGCGACGGCGAGGATCCGCGGGCGCGACAGCGAGAGATCGCTGCTCGATCCGGACCTCCGGTAGCGCGACGTCAGCGTCTGGAGCAGGCCCACCTGCTGGTTCAGGTCGTAGCCGACGACGTGCCTGTCCCAGCGCTGGCTCGTCGCCTCGATGAAATCGCGGAGGTACGCCCAGGCCCCGACCAGCTCGCTCTTCGGCGCCGCGTCGGCCGGCGGCGTCGGGTCGAACGTCATCCACCCCTCGCCGTCGAGGTACACCTCGACCCACGAGTGGGCGTCGCCCTGGCGCACCGCATAGAACCGGCCGAAGCGGTTGTAGGTGCCGCCGACGAAGCCCGTCACGTTGCGCGTCGGGACGTCCACCGCGCGCAGCAGGATGGCCATCGCGGTCGAGTAGAACTCGCAGTGCCCGCGCTTCGACTCGAACAGGAAGTGATCGAGCGGCTGCGGGTCCGCGCCCGACGGCGACGCGAGGTCGTACCGGTACTCCGTGCGCAGGTGCTCCTGGATCGCCCGCGCCCGGTCGGCCGGACGATCCACGCCTTGCGTCCACTGCTGCGCGAGCTCGACGACGCGCGACGGCAGATCCCTCGGGAGATCCAGGTAGCGCCGCCGCTCGGCCGCCGGCAGGCGCTGGAAGGTCGGCGCCCGCTTCCGCGACAGGAAGACGTCGTAGACAAGCCCGCGATCGTCCGTGGGCTGGTACCTGAGCTCCCCCTCCGGCCCGCGCTGGGCCATCGCGTTCGCGTCGACCCCGAGCTGCCCGCGGTGCTTGAGCCGGAGCCCCGTCGCGTTCGGCGGCAGGAAGATCACGGGCGGATCGATGGGCTCCAGATCGATGCGCATCACCGGGTCGACCGCCGGATCCGGGTACCGCTCGATCGGCACGAGCCCTCCGTCGCTCTCCGTGGGGCGCTTGAAGGTCTCGCTCTGCGTCCAGGTGCGGCCGTCGTACGCGTCGAGCGCGGTGCCGCGCAGGTGCATGGTGAGGCGCGGGGGCGGCGGCTCGGGGAGCTCGGGGATCTCGACCCGCATCGCCAGCTTGGGATCGCTGCGCAGCACGCCGACCGCGCCGAGGTCGACCTTGCCCGAGAAGCCGATCATCCGCCCGGTGTGGCCGCGGTTGAGCAGGAGCAGCGAGAGGCCGACGCGCGGGAAGATGACGAACAGGAGCGCGGTGAAGACGAAGATCGGGACGGAGAGCAGGCAGGTGACGGCCAGGAACGAGCGCCCGACGACCCGCCTCGAGCGCAGGATGCGCGGCACGTCCACGGGCAGCCCCGTCCGGTCGCGCGCCCCCTGCCGGTAGTTGCCCTCGACCTCGCGCCGCAGGTGGCTGAGCACGAGCGCGCCTGGGGCGACGACGAGCACCCCCAGGAAGCACAGCCCGTAGCCCATGCCGCCGCCGAGGACGGTGCCGGCGATGAGGTGCAGCAGCGCGAGCACGATGACCTGCTGGTCGTGCGCCGCCCCTTTGCGCGTCGCGAGCCGGATGATCTGCAGCGCGGCGGCGAACTCCACGAGCACGTCGAGCACGCTCGCGTCGGTGGCGACGATGCGGACCACCTGGACGGCGATGACCGCCAGCAGGATGCCCGTGTCGAGGTGGCGGAGCGCCGGGTGCCGCTGCCACGACTCGCGCACGACGAGCGCGAGCCCGAGGCTGATGAGGATCGCCCAGCTCACGTAGCGGTTGAACTGCCCGCTGGCGACGAGGGCGATGACGCCGAGCGCCGCGAGCGCGTCGGTCATGACCCGGTGCACCATCCCGAACCTCACGACGCGCTCCTCGGCGCGCCGGCGCGGCGCTCACCGCTGCTCGGGCTCGGGCTCGATCCCTGGCGCAGCGGCGCGCGGGCGCCGCGCTCGGGCGCCCGGCCGTCGTCGACCGCTTCGAGCAGCGCCAGGAAGCGGAGGATCGCGTCGGAGCCGATGTTGCGATCGCCGCGCACCCGCTCGCCCAGCGTCGTCGCGACGACCACGGCGTCGCCGCGCTTGATGTGGGCGACGGCGCGCGACGCCGCCTCGCGGATCCTCCGCTCCAAGGTCGGCGCGAACGCGTCGCCCTCCCCGGCGGGGCGCACCGTGTCGACGACGATCTGCACGTCCGGCCGCGTCTCGCGGGTGCGCTCGCGCAGCACCAGCTGGTCGCGCATCGTGCTCTTCTTCCAGTAGATGTCGCGCGGATCGTCCCCGTCGCGCATCGGCCGCAGGCCGAAGGTCTCGTCGCCGCCCCCGCGCCCGCTGAGGCTCGCGCCGCCCTCGCGCCGGCCCGCGTCCTCGACCGGGAGCCGGACCGGATCGACCGCGGGGTAGATGATGAGATCGCCCTCGGCCTCGACCTCCCGCGATTTCTCGAACAGCCCGAAGGGAAAGCGGGTCGCGATGCGGAACCCGGTGTGCCGGTCGCGGCCGCGCCTCGCCGGCGTCCGCCGGTACGCGGCCACCTGCGCGCTGGAGGGGCTGATCTTCAGGAAGAAGCAGCGCTTGTCGGCCGGCTGGCCGGCGCGCAGATCCTCGACCTCGATCGCGTACGACGGCACGCGCTTCTTGTGGTTGTAGACCTCGATCTCGACGAGGTGAGCCCGGCCCACCTGGGCGCGGGCCGGGAGCCGCCGGGTCACCGTGAGGTGCTGCAGCGACAGGTCGCTCATCACGCCGGAGACGACGATCAGCGACAGCAGCATCCCCAGCAGCAGGTAGAGGAGGTTGTTGCCCGTGTTGATCGCCGCGAAGCCGACGCCCAGCGTGATCCCGAGGTAGTACTTTCCTTCCCGGGTGAACTTGAGCTTCCGGGGCGGCCTGAGGAACAGCAGGAGCCTCGTCCACAACGACGCCTTGTCCCCGCGCGGGGGCAGCAGCGGCCGCTGCTCGACAAGCGGCCTGTCGCGCCTCGGCTTGCTCGGCCGGACGGCGCTCCGCGCCGCTGCGCCGGCGCGCTCGGCGCCGCGGGAGCTGCCGCTGAGTGATCCCCGCTCCCTGTCCTCTGCGCCCATCGCCCACCCCTCAGAGGGGGACCGGCACCCGCGCCACGAGGTCGCGCACTGCCGCCTCGCACTCGTCGCGGGTCGGCATGTAGCCCTCCGCGTGGGCCGAGAGCCGGACCCGGTGCGCCAGCACGGCCACCGCAAGGTTGTGGATGTCGTCCGCGATACAGTACGAGCGTCCGTAGAGGACCGCGCGCCCCCGGGCCGCGCGCGCCAGGTTCATGCCGGCGCGCGGCGATGCGCCCAGCGAGAGGGTCGGGCTCGATCGCGTGGCCGTGAGCACCGCCTGCAGGTAGGTCGCGAGCGACGAGTCGAGCTCGACGCGATCGACCTCGCGCTGCAGCGCGACGAGCTGGGCCGGATCGATGATCTGCGGCACGTTCCGCGCCCGGTCGGGCTCGCCGCCCTGGAGGAGCAGCCGCATCTCCACCTGGGGAGGCGGGTACCCGATCCGGATCCGCACCATGAACCGGTCGAGCTGCGACTCCGGCAGCGGAAACGTACCCGCGAAATCCTGCGGGTTCTGGGTCGCGAGCACGAAGAAGGGGTACGGCAGCGGCGTCGCCGTCCCCTCGATGGACACCTGCCCCTCGTTCATCGCCTCGAGCAGCGCCGACTGCGTCCGGGGGCTCGCCCGGTTGATCTCGTCGGCGAGCAGCACGTTCGCGAAGATCGGCCCCTGCCGGAAGACGAACTGCCCTAGCCGCTGGTCGAAGACGCTGACCCCGAGGACGTCGCTCGGCAGGAGATCGCTGGTGAACTGAACGCGACGGAGCTCGCCCCCCACGGCCTTGGCCAGCGCTCGGGCCAGCGTCGTCTTGCCGACGCCGGGTACGTCCTCGATGAGGACATGGCCCCGGGCGAGCAGCGCGATGAGCGCCAGCTCGACCGCCTCTGGCTTCCCTTCGAGGGCCTGCTCCACGGCAGAGCGAAGCTTCAGGAGAAGAGGCGAAGCTTCACGCGCGACCGAGAGCGCTGATGTCATCGGGGGCGATGGTAGCACGAGGTCACGGCCCGCCTGCGGGGATGCGCATTTTGCGTTCCACGAGCCGGGCTGGCGGGTGCGAACCCAGATTCGCGACCTCGCTGCGTGGCCGCCGGCCCGGGTGCGCTGCGCCACGTTCTTCCTGGTTCGTGGCCTGGAGGGGCTCCGGAGCTGCCGCTGGCGCTCGGTTTCGTCGATTTCGTCGGTTTCGGGCGCCGGCGCCCCCTGTGCTTTTAACTTGCCGCGGAATGGCCGGGACCTGTGCGCCCGAGTATGCTCCGCGCGCCGTGACCGCCTCGGGGCCCCTTTTTCGCAGCAGCGCCGCATCCCTCCCTGCTCAGGAGGCGCCCGGCGCCGATGCTCACCCGGATGCGGGCACGCCGGACGCGCCGGCGCCTGCCGAGCAGGGCGGCTCGCCCGCGTCGGTGAGCTCCGTCCCCGCCGGCAAGCCTCCGTCCTCGCCTCCGCGGAGCGCCGGCGCGCCGAGCTCCGGTCCGCCGGAGAGCGGGCCCCCCTCGGGCGGCTTGATCGCGCAGCCGCCCCTGTTGCCCGACTCCCCGAAGGGGACGCTGCTCTGGCGTGTGCGCGGGATGATCCGCGCGATGCGGCCCCACCAGTGGGTGAAGAACCTCTTCGTCCTCGCCCCCGTGGTGTTCGCCAAGCACCTGACCCACCCCTCGATCATCATGAGCGCGATCGGGGCCTTCGCGATCTTCTGCCTGCTCGCCGGCGCCGTCTACATCCTGAACGACATCGTCGACGTCGAGGCCGATCGGGTCCACCCGGTCAAGCGCTTCCGGCCGATCGCCTCGGGCCGCGTGCCCATCCCGGTCGCCAAGGCGATGGCGGTCGGCCTCGCGGTCATCGCGCTCGGCGCGAGCCTGCTCGGCCCGCCGCTCTTCGCGGTCGTCGCCGCCAGCTACTACGTCCTCAACGTCGCCTACTCGTTCCGGCTCAAGAAGATCGCCTACCTCGACGTCGGCTGCATCGCGGTCTTCTTCGTGCTGCGGGTGCTCGCCGGCGGCTTCGCGACGAGGACGCCGCTCTCCGGCTTCATGATCGCCTGCACCGCGCTGCTCGCGCTCTTCCTCGGCTTCGGCAAGCGCCGCCACGAGCTCGCCTCGGTCAACGCCTCGAAGCAGCGCGCGGCGCTCGACGGCTACTCGCCTTCCGCCCTGACGGCGGCGCTCGCCGTGACGGGCCTCGCCACCTTCGCCACCTACCTGGCGTACACGCTCGACCACGACACGCAGCGGTTCTTCCAGAACCCGTACCTCTGGCTCACGGCGATCCACCCGCTCTTCGGCGGGATCCGGTTCCTCCAGCTCGTGGCCGGCAGCGCGAAGTCGGAGAGCCCCACCCAGGAGATCCTCCGGGACACGCCCTTCGTGCTGAACGTCGTCATGTGGTCGGCCGAGGTGCTGGTGATCGTGTACCGCCTGAGGCCGTCCTGATGCTCGGCGCCGGACCGGAGCTCGCCCGGCCGGGGGCGGCCCCTGCCGGCGACAAGCCCACCGCGAAGAGCGATGCGCTGACCGATCTCGCGCTGACGATGCCGATCTTCGTCCTGTATCACCTCGGCGTCGCCTTCCTCCCCATCCGCAACGCGGCGGATCCGGTCACCGCCGAGCTCCGCGCGCTGGCCAAGCACAGCCTCCCGCTCTACGCGGGCCTCACCGTTGCCGTCGGCGCCGCGTTCGTCCTCGTCCTTTCCATCCTCGGCCGCGGCCACGCCCTCCAGACGAGGCGCTTCGCGCTGCTCGCCGCCGAAGGCGCGCTCTACGCCATCCTGATGCGCTTCGCCGGCTCCTATGTGGTCGGCTCCCTCCGGCTCGGCCCGCCCGCCGCGTCGAACGACATCTTCACCGGGGTCGTGATGTCGCTCGGCGCGGGCTTCTACGAGGAGATCGCCTTCCGTGTCGGCCTCTACGGGCTGGGCGCGCTCGGGATCAAGTTCTTCTTCGGCAAGGGGGTCCAGGGGGTGGTGCTGATGGTCGGCTGGGCGGTCGTGGCCGCCGCCGTCTTCTCCGGCTGGCACTATGTCGGGTCGCTTGGCGATCCCTGGAACCTCCCCTCCTTCGTGTTCCGCATGGTGTGCGGGCTCGTTCTCACGGCGATCTACGTCTTCCGCGGCTTCGCGCCGGCCGTCTGGACCCACGCGCTCTACGACGTCTGGGTCCTCGTGCTCCGCTGAGCCCGGGGCCGCCCCGAGCGCGCGGCGAGGGCGTGGGCGAGCGCGCGGCGGGCGCGGGGACGAGCCGCATCGCGATCGGCGGTCGTTTGGCGCTATGCTTCGCGCCTCGACGCATGCCGCTACCTCCCTTCCCGAAGCTCGCGCTCAAGCTGGTCCGGACGATCCCCTCGCTGGACGGTCCTGGTTTCCTCAACGTGCGACGCCAGGTGTTCCGCGTCGAGTTCCCGGACGGCTCTCTGAGCGACCCGTTCACCTACGACAGCGTCGATCGCACCCGCCTCGACGCGGTGGTGATCGCCCCGCACTACCGCGGCGCGGACGGGCGCCGTTACGTCTTCCTCCGCTCGGCGTTCCGGCCCCCGGCCGCGACCCGCCCGCCCGAGGCGTGGCCCATCCCGGAGGCGCCGACGCTCGGCGCGATCTGGGAGCTGCCCGCCGGGCTCGTCGAGCTCGACGAGCGGAGCCCGGAGGGCCTGCAGCGCTCGGCCGCGCGCGAGCTGCTCGAGGAGGTCGGCTTCGACGTGCCCCCGTCGGCGCTCCAGCCGCTCGGCCCGTCGACATTCCCGGCGCCGGGCATGGTGGGCGAGCGGCACTTCTTCTTTCATGTCGAGGTCGACCCGGCTCGCGAGGGGACGCCGCTCGAGGACGGCTCCCCCCTCGAGCGGTTCGCGGCCATCGCGGCGGTCCCGCTCGACGAGGCGATCGAGCTCACCCGCCGCGGCGTGATCGAGGACGCGAAGACGGAGGTGGCGCTCCGGCGCCTCGCGGAGCTCTGATGGCGGAACGATCCCCCACGCCCGCGCCGCGGCGTCCGCCCCGCGTCGCGCTCGTCGTGAAGCGCTCCGCCTGGAAGATCTACCGCGAGGAGCGGAAGGACCCGCGCATCACGCGGCTCATCGAGGCCGGCGACTCCGCGGTCGCGCGCCTCAAGGCGTCGCACGACGCGCACGAGCAGACCGTGCGCGAGGTCAAGGCGGCGCTCGACGACATCGGTGCCCAGATCGACGTCGTCGCCAGCGCGGCGCAGTCCTTCGACGCCGGCGAGCTCGACCTCGTGATCACGGTCGGCGGCGACGGGACGCTCCTCAGCGCGTCCCACAACGTCGGCGACGTGCCGATCCTCGGCATCAACAGCGCGCCGGGCCACTCCGTCGGCTTCTTCTGCGGCGCGACGAGCCGCGACGCGGCGGACGCGATCGCGGGGGCGCTGAGCGGCTCGCTCCGCAGCACCGTGCTCACCCGCATGCAGGTCACGGTGAACGACAAGCTCGCCACGGGCCGCGTCCTGAACGACGCGCTCTTCTGCCACGTCTCCCCCGCGGCCACGTCGCGTTACGTGCTCCGGCTCGGCCGGGTCGAGGAGGAGCAGAAGTCGAGCGGCTTCTGGATCGGCCCCGCGGCCGGATCCACGGCCGCGCAGCGCTCCGCGGGCGGGCGCGTCCTGCCGCTCACGTCGAAGCGGCTCCAGCTCGTCGTCCGCGAGCCCTACACCCCTCACGGCGAGGAGTACCGCCTCCGTCACGCCCTGATCCAGCCGGGCGCCTCGCTCGTCGTGCGCAGCAAGACGCACGACGCGAAGCTCTTCTTCGACGGGCCTATCCACTCGGTGAGCGTCGGCTTCGGCGACGTCATCGAGTTCACGCAGGCGCCCCAGTCGCTGACGATCCTGGGCCTCTCCGCCAAGAGGAAGTGGGGCGCGGGCTCGGCGGCGAGCCGCCGCTAGCGCTCGGTGATCGCGCGGCCGTCCCCCGCGTGCGCGCGCCGGCGCGAGGCGCGCCGCGGGGTCGCGGGCCTCGATCGAGCGGGGCCTCGGCTCGCCCACCCGCCCGAACGCGCGCGATCTCGGGCGTGGGCGCGCCGAGCAGGGCCGTCGGCCGAGGAGGCTCGACCCGGAGAGGGCGCCGGGCGACCAGGATCGCCTTCAACGGAAGGGGTTCGGGTGATCTCCTACGTCGAGCGCCCGGCATCCGACCTCCCTCGCGGCGGGCGCGCGAGGCCTGAAGAAGCGGCGATTTGGGCTGTTTTCCCGCGGATTTGACGGCCCGTGCCAGGGCCCCCCGGCCCTCCCTCCGGCGGAGCGACGCGCCCCCCGGGGCATGAAACCCCTTCTTTTGTAGCTCCGATCGACGATTCGACACTGGATCTGCGGCGGCCGTTGTGGTTCCTTTGGCCCGCAAGAGGGCACAAACCTCAGGAGGAATGAACATGGCGGCCAAGAAGGCGGATGGGAAGAAGAGCACGTCGCTCAGCAAGAGCGCGCTGATCAACGCGGTGGTCGAGGCCAACGAGAACGAGATCTCGCGCAAGCAGGTCAAGGCGATCCTCGAGTCGCTGACCGACATCGCGTACAAGGAGCTCAAGAAGAACGGCATCTTCACGATGCCCGGCTTCGCGAAGTTCCGCGTCGTCAAGAAGCCCGCGACGAAGGCGCGCGAGGGGATCAACCCCTTCACGAAGCAGCCGATGACGTTCGCGGCCAAGCCGGCCAGCAAGTCGGTCCGCGCCCGCCCCATCAAGGCGATCAAGGACTCGCTCTCCTGAGCCTCTCCGGCTCGCGGGAGGGCTCCGCTGCGCGGCGGAGGCCCGCGGCGGCCCCCTCGCCGGGGTCCACCCATCGCTGAGGGCGAGGGCGGCTGGCCCCGCGCTGCCCCTGCGGTAGCATGGTGCGGCTGCTTTGCCGCACATGACGCTCGCCGTCCGACTCTTCCGCGCGCTGCTCGCGTTCTCGGTCATCCTGACGAGCTACCTCATCCAGCTGGGGCTCGCGCGGGTGTTCGCGAGGCGCCTCGGGCGCGGCTCGCCTGCGGGTGAGCCGCCTGGCTGGCTCGTCGCGCGCCGCGCCCGCGTCGATCAGAACAACGCCCGGCGCCTGCTGCGCGTCATGCTCCAGCTGCGGGGCGTCTTCATCAAGCTCGGCCAGGTGCTGTCCATCATGGGCGGCTTCTTGCCTCGCGCTTACGGCAAGGAGCTCGAGCAGCTCCAGGACCAGGTGCCGCCGCACCCGTTCAGCGACCTCGAGGCCGCGCTGCGCGCGAGCTTCGGCCGCTCGGCGGGCGAGCTGTTCGCGTCGATCGAGCGCGCGCCGCTCGCGGCCGCGTCGCTGGGGCAGGTCCACGTCGCGCGCCTCCGCGACGGCCGCAAGGTCGCGGTCAAGTTCCTCTACCCCGGCATCCGCGGGATCATCGCCGTCGACCTGCGCGTCCTGCGCCTCGCGATCCTCGTCTACAAGCGGTTCGTCCCGGTGGGGCACATCGAGCGGGTGCACGAGTCGCTGGTCGATCTGCTCCGCCGGGAGACCGACTACCTGCACGAGGCCGCGTGCATGGAGCGGATGGCGCAGAACTTCGAGGGGGACGCGGGCATCGCGTTCCCGGAGGTCGTCCACGAGCTCACGACGCGCGACGTGCTCACGATGACCTTCATGGAAGGCATCAAGATCACCCGCCTCGACGCGCTCCGGAGCGCGGGCGTCGAGCCCTCGGACGTGGCGCTCAGGCTCGTGCAGGCCTTCTACAAGATGCTCTTCGCGGATCGCTTCTTCCACGCCGATCCGCACCCGGGGAACTTCCTTGTCGCCGCGCGGAGCGCGGAGGAGGGCGGCGGCTTTCGCCTCGTCGTCCTCGACTTCGGCGCGAGCTGCGAGGCCCGGGACGAGCTCATCGACGGGCTCCTCGACATCCTGAAGGGCATCTTCGCGCAGGACGACGCGGCGGTCGTGCGCGGCTTCCGGAGGATGGGCTTCGTCGCGCCCGGGGGAAACGACGCGCTCCTCGAGAGGACCGTGAAGACCTACTTCGCGAAGCTGCTCAAGATCCAGGATCGCACGCCGGCGGCGCTGATGCGCGCCCGCCCCGAGCAGCTGGAGCGGCTCGCGGACCCCGAGCTGGAGCGCGGTGAGCTCCAGGAGCTGATGCGGTCGTTCGAGTACCCGGAGGACTGGTTCTATGTCGAGCGCGCCTGCGTGCTGCTCTTCTGGCTGGCCGCCCAGATCGATCCCCACCTCGATACGATGGCGGCCGGCTTTCCGTACCTGATGCCGCTGATGGCGGAGCGCGAGGCCAAGGCCGGGTCCGACGGATCGGGCCCGGCGCCGCGCCGCTCGCCTGCGGATTGACCCAAGGCCCATCGACACGCGCACCACGCGCACCACGCGCACCACGCGTTTCGTGCGCGTTTCGCAGCTGTTTCGTCTGCGCCTTTCGCCCGCGCGCTACCGTGTTGGGAGGGGGCTGAAGCGCGGGCCGGGGCGGCTCAGCCCGAGCCGCGCCAGGAAGGGCGCATAACTCGAGTCCCGATCTGCCATGATCTCCGCGAGCCTGATCTTGACTGCGGCGATCCCTGCCCCTTCAAGGCGTCGGTAATTGTCCTCGGCGGGGTCGACCGCAGGCTCGACGCCTGCCCCCGCGAGGACGGTCCCAGTATGGTTCAGCCCCTCTGGAATCGTTTGTACAAACGGGTCTGGCGCGTGTCGGAGGAGACCGACGAGCCGGTGCGAGTTCGTCTCGTCCCCCGCCATCTCGGGGTGGAACGCGGCCAGTACCGGCGCGGGGCTGAAGCGCCGCCGCAGCTGTTCACCCAGGCGCGATGCGAAGCGCTCGAACTGGGGCGACGGAGTATGGATGCACGGGAGAACCAGGTGCACCACCGCGGAGTCGGCCTCCTCCATGGCCGCCAGCGCCGTCTCCAGGACGGGCTCGCGATCGAGCAGGACGTAAAAGCGACCGAATCCGGTTGCGGCGTCGCGCATGAACGGGCAGAGCCGGTAGTGAGCGACGACCTCGTCGGCGTAACGCCCGTGGACTCGGCGCACCTCGGCCGCAAACCGAGGCGCCTCTGGGTGGTGGGCCAGCTCCCCCCGCACGACCGGCTCGCTCAAATGCATCACCTCATTTTCTCGGGGAAGCATTCTTCCCTCGGCCCGTGATAGCTTACGCCGCGCTGCGGCGGAAGGAGGAGGCGTGCAGGAGACCGCGAAGTTAACGCTGAAGAAGAACGGTGGGGAGCAGACGATCGAGTTGCCTGTGATCACGGGCACCGAGGGGGAGAAGGCGATCGACGTCGCGTCCCTTCGTTCGAAGACCGGGTACGTTTGCATCGACCCGGCCTTCGTCAACACGGCCTCGACCACGAGCTCCATCACGTTCCTCGATGGGGAGAAGGGCATCCTCCGCTACCGCGGCATCCCGATCGAGCAGCTCGGCGAGAAGTCGACCTTCGTGGAGACCTCGTACCTCCTGATCTACGGCAAGCTGCCGAGCAAGAGCGAGCTGTCCCGGTTCTCCACGCTGCTCACCCGGCACTCGCTGATCCACGAGGACATGAAGCGCTTCTTCGACGGCTACCCGTCGACGGCGCACCCGATGGCGATCCTCTCCGCGATGGTGCTCTCCCTGTCGAGCTACTACCCGGAAGCGATCGACGTGAAGAACACCGAGCACCTCGACATCACCATCGCGAGGCTGCTCTCCAAGGTGCGCACGATCGCCGCGTTCTCGTACAAGAAGTCGATCGGCCAGCCGTTCGTCTACCCGCACAACTCGCTCTCGTACTGCGCGAACTTCCTCAACATGATGTTCTCGGTCCCGGCGGAGCCGTACGAGATCGACGAGGACATCGTGAAGGTGCTGAACCTGCTCCTGATCCTGCACGCCGATCACGAGCAGAACTGCTCGACGTCGACGGTGCGCCTCGTCGGGAGCTCGAAGGCGAACCTCTTCGCCTCGGTCGCCGCTGGCATCTGTGCGCTCTGGGGCCCGCTCCACGGCGGCGCGAACCAGGAGGTCGTGACGATGCTCGAGGCGATCCGCTCGGACGGCGGCGACGTCTCGAAGTTCGTCAAGCTCGCGAAGGACAAGACCTCGAACTTCCGCCTGATGGGCTTCGGCCACCGCGTGTACAAGAACTACGATCCGCGCGCCGTCCTCATCAAGGCGGCCGCCGACAAGATCCTGGCGAAGCTCGGCATCAAGGATCCGCTGCTCGACATCGCGCAGCGCCTCGAGGAGACCGCGCTGAAGGATCCGTACTTCGTCGAGCGGAAGCTCTACCCGAACGTCGACTTCTACAGCGGCATCATCTACCGCGCGCTCGGCTTCCCCACGAACATGTTCACCGTCATGTTCGCGCTCGGGCGCCTCCCCGGCTGGATCGCCCACTGGAAGGAGATGAACGACGACCCGACCGGCAAGATCGGCCGTCCGCGGCAGATCTACACCGGCGAGAACGCCGTCGACTACACGCCGCTCGACGAGCGCGAGTGACCGCGGCGGGGCCCAGCGGCCCCGCCCGCACCTTCCACCGACGATCCCCCTCACCGCGATGAGCGCGCCCCTGGCGGCGCGCTCGCGGCCCGTCAGCGGCTCATCTCATCAGCAGCAGGACGACGATCACCGCCACGATGACGCCCGTGACGAGCGAGGCGCCGCCGACGAGCAGGAGCAGCTTGCCCGTCGACAGCTGCGAGAGCGACGCGCCAGCGCGGGAGGGCGCCGACGGGTTGTCGTCGAGCGTTCGCTCCGGTCGGCTCATCGAATGCGAATGGCGAGGGGCCGCGGCCGGCTCCACCACGGTCGGCTGCGGGCGCGCGCTCGGTGAACCGCCGGCATGCAGCGGAGGCGCCGGCTGAGATATGGGCTGGCCGGCGCGGATCCGCCCCTCGATGACGGCCTGCGCGTACGGAGGCAGCGCGCCTGCGCGTACAGCGCGGACGTCTGCGCGCATGGTCTCGGCGTTCGGGTAGCGATGGAACTTGATGAACGCCAGCGAGCGATCGACCACGGCAGCGACGGCGGGCGAGATCCCGGGCGCGACCGAGGCGAGCGGCGGCGCGGCCTCGGTCGCGGCGGCGATGACCTCCATGGCCTCCGTCACCTCGCCGTGCACCTGTCGGCCCGAGAGCAGCCGGAACATCGTCGCCCCGAGCCCGAAGAGGTCGGTGCGCCCGTCGATATCGTGGATGAGCCCAGTCGCTTGCTCCGGCGCCATGTACGTCGCCGTGCCCATGATCATGCCCGTCTTGGTCGCGGTCTTCTCGGGCAGGCCGGTGAGCCCGTCGACGACGCGCGCGATGCCGAAGTCGAGCATGCGCACGCGCCCGTCGTTGCCGAGGTGGATGTTCTCGGGCTTGAGATCGCGGTGCACGACGCCGCGCGCGTGCGCGATCGCCAGCGTCTCGAGCACCTGGTCGGCGAGCGCGAGCACCTCGCCGACCGGCATCGTCCCTGTGCGGGCCATCCGATCGAAGAGCGTCTCCCCCTGGAGCGCCTCCATCGTGAGGTAGGCGAGGCCCTCCTGCGTCTCGCCGGAGCCGAGCATGCGCACCACGCCGGGCACCGCGTCCGCCCCGCCGAGCGTGTTGCCGATGAACCCCTCACGGAGGAAGCGCTTCCGCACCTCGGTGATCGCGTTGAGCTCCGGGTGCAGCACCTTGAGCGCGACCTGAGAGCCGTCCGCCGCACGCCCGAGCAGCACGCTCCCCATGCCGCCGGTGCCGAGCACCCGCTCGATCCACCACGTCCCGGCGAACGTCTTGCCGACCCAGTGCTCCGCGTCGTCGTCGTACACGAGAGGCGCCCTCTTTCGACCAGCGGCCATCCGAGGAGAGAGATCTCAGCGGCGAAGCCACTGGTAGGCCGCTCCGCAGCGGGCGCGCAAGCTAATTGATGGAGGTCGTGCCGAAACGCGGGTCGTCGTCAAGCCGCTCGGCCGCTGCCTTGAGCCCGGAGGCGACGCCCCGGAACGCGTCCGCTGGCATGCGAAACGTCACGCCAGGGCCGATGAGTGTCACGTGCACGGTGCCACACCCGCACCTGGTGATGCGCGTCGCCTCGTTCGAGGCGAGCTCGGTGTGTGGACCGCATTTGTTGGGCGCCGCCATGGTTGAACCTCTCCCACATCCTAGCAGCACCGGCCAGCGCTCGGCCACGACACCCCGGCGCCCGACGGAACCCTGCCCGCCCCGTGACGCGATCGCCCTGAAATTGCGCAGCCGTGTATATCTCTTCTCCTCATCGCTGCGCGATTGCCTGGAGGGACTCATGGCTGTTCGATGCCTGACGCTTGGTTTGCTTCCCGTCGTCCTGGGGGCCGTGGCCTGCGTTGACGGGGGCGGGGACGTGACGCCCGTGCCGGTCGACGAGTCGCTGCTGGATGTGCCGCCGGTCGGCCAGGGCTTCCAGATGCAGACCGAGGAGACCGAGGTGCCGGCGGGGGTCGAGCAGCAGGACTGCTACTTCTTCAAGGTCAGCGAGCTCGCCGCGTCGAACGGGCTGGACCCGAACAAGCCCGTGAACCTCCACCGCGTGCAGATCGCGCAGCGCGACGGCTCGCACCACATGAACATCTTCCGCGTGAAGACCGTGAAGGGGCTGGGGCCGGAGGGCGGGCGCATCCAGAAGAACCAGAACGGGGTGGGGGAGTGCTTCAAGAGCCCCAACTGGGCCGACTGGCCGCTCATCGCGAACTCCCAGCAGAACGGCCAGGTCGACTGGGAGTTCCCCGAGGGCGTCGCGAACGTCCTCGCCCCCGACGAGTGGCTGATGCTGCAGACGCATTACGTGAATGCGACGTCGCAGAAGACCCCCGAGGCGGTCGGCCGCGTCCGGGTGAACTTCTGGGCGCTGCCCGACGCCGAGGTCAAGGCCGAGATGGGCACCGTCTTCGCGACCAAGCAATCCATCCGTGTCTGTCAGTCGAACCCGACGCCGACGTTCGAGGGCTCGTGTCAGATCAACAGCCCCTCTCCCGTGAGGATCATCGGCGCCAACGGCCATTTCCACAGCCGAGGTACGCGGTTCGACATGTATGCATGGGACGGCAAGACCATCGGTACGCCTCCGGCCTCGGATCGCTTCTACACATCAAACGCGTGGGACGACCCGCCGATGCTCATCGCGCCGGAGCTCGACAGGGAGCTCCCGACGAACGGCGGCGTCTGGTACGGATGCACCTTCGAGTGGCAGCAGCCGGACCCGTCCGTGGGGTGCAAGGGCCTCGACGACTACGACGTGGCCAAGAACGGGACCGCCGAAGAGTCGCTCGATTGCTGCTACACGTTCGGGCCGATCGTCGAGAAGAACGAGCACTGCAACATCTTCGTCTATTACTATCCGAAGCAGGACGACGTGTTCTGCAACTGAGCCTCTCGTGGCGGCGCGCCAGGCGGACGCGGGTGGCCGACATCGGCGGCGCGCCGGCAGGACCTCTCCAGGCTGGTCTTCTATCCCATGCGCACCTGCTTTCACTCCATGGCACTGGCGGCGCTCGGCGCGGTCGCCCTCGCCGGCTGCCCCGACGACCCCGCGAGGCCTCCTGAGCAGGAGCCGCCGGCGTGGCGCGTGCTGCTCGACGAAGACGATCTCGACCGAGCGGTCCTTTCGATCTGGGGGACGGCGCCCGACGACGTGTTCGCCGTCGGGGGGCCGCTCGGCAACACGGGCCTCAGGGCGCTCGCGCTGCACTACGACGGGGAGACGTGGCGCGAGCTCCCGGCGGGCGGGGATGCGACCTTCTGGTGGGTGGCCGGCTCCGGTCCGCAGGACGTCTGGATGGTCGGCGAGCGCGGCCGCGCCACGCGGTGGGACGGAGCGACGTTCACCGAGCACGAGACGGGGACAGAGGCGACGCTGTGGGGCGTGATCGCGTTTTCACCCGACGATGCCTGGGCCGTCGTCGGCATGCCCGGCAGCGGCGCGGACGTAGAGAAGGACATCGTCCTGCGCTGGGACGGCAGCGCATGGTCGCGAGAGCCGCTGCCGGTGGCGACCGGCCGGGCGCTCTACAAGGTATGGGGTGAATCTTCCGAGGATCTCTACGCCGTCGGCGAGTTCGGCGTGATCTGGCACCGCTCGGGCTCGACCTGGGAATTGCAATCCGATCCGCCGATCGCGCAAGGCACCCTGTTCACGGCCGCCGGCTGCAGCCGTGAAGAGGTATACGCGGTCGGCGGGAGAGACGTGCTCCGCTCGGACGGCGCGTCGTGGCGCCGGCTCGAGATAGAGCTCACGAACGACGTGAACGGCGTCGCCTGCGGCCGCCCCGGGGAGGTCGCGATCGTCGGTTATGGGGGACTCAAGCAGCGCCTCGTCGACGGGGCCTGGATCGATGAGTTCACCAAGGAACCCTACGCGGATCTCCACGCCGTCTGGGCCGACGGGGAAGGGGCCTTCTGGGCGGTCGGCGGGGACTTCCTTAGCCAGCCGACACCCGGCAGAGCCCGCAAGGGCGTGGTGGCGCGCTACGGAACAGGGCAAATCGCCGACACTGTGAGCCGCTGATCACCACGTCGCAGGTGTCCTCACCTGCCCGGACATGCCCTTCGTGTGGCAGGGCGCATCATGGGACCGTGAACGCGGAGATACGCTGTGGCCGAGCGGTCACGAGCAGCGAGACTTTTTTCTTGGGAAATGCTTCAAAGGGTGGCGCTGGTCGTCCGATTGCAACACCTGCGGAGACCACACGCGGAACCCGCGCTCTGAACCCAGGAGAATTGGCATGCGACGGACCATTGCTCAGCTTTTTGTGAGTGCCTTTACTTTTGCGATCCCTCTGGCCATCGCCTCGTCGGCGTCGGCGGCGCCCGGCCCGGAGGCCTGTGGAAATATCCAGCTCGCGGCGAGCGCAAACTGCGAGTTCCGCACCTCGGGCGGCTGCGAGGTGAGCTGCAAGCCGGTCAACCTCACGGCGGCGTGCGCCGGGAAGTGCGAGGGCCAGTGCAACGCCAGCGCGACCGCCGACTGCAACGTCGACTGCTCCGCGGATTGCTCTGCCAAGTGCGAAGTCGATCCCGGGAAATTCGACTGCAGGGCGAGCTGCTCGGCGAGCTGCTCGGCGGATTGCAGCGGCAAGTGTTCGGCGAGCGCCAACTCCAGCGGCTCGCAGGCGGAGTGCGAGGGGGCCTGCAAGGCGAGCTGCGACGGCGAGTGCGGCGCGAGCTGCGAGGTGACGCCGCCGAGCGCGGATTGCCAGGCAAAATGCGACGCGAGCTGCGAGGGCGAGTGCAAGGCCGAGGCGAACTTCGACTGCGACATCGACTGCAATGCGGACTGCACGGTCGATCTCCAGGGCGGGTGTGAGGCGAAGTGCTCGGAGCCGGAAGGCGCCCTGTTCTGCAACGGTCAGTATGTCGACGTCGTCGGGAGCCTCCAGGACTGCCTGGATTACCTGAGCACGCTCGAGATCGAGGTGAACGCCCACGCAGAGGCCGAGGCCAGCGTCTCCTGCGCCGCCGCGCCGGGGTCCTCCTCCGCGCCGTTCGCGGGCACCGGGCTCGCGGCGCTCGTCGCCGGCGTGGGCGTGGCCGCCGCGCGCCGCCGCAAGCGGTCCTGAGCGAGACCCGGCATTCCAGACGGCGCGTGCCGGAGGTGGATCCGGCGCGCGCCGTCTGCGCATCCTCGCGTCCTGAACGAATCCCCCATGCCGGGTCGCCTCGCGCGGCCTGGCCCGGCGCTCTCCGGCAGCGTAGTAGATTCGCGCCCACCCTGATGACCCTGCTCCGTCGTTCGAAGCCGCGCTGGGCGCTCGCCCTCGCGCTGCTCGCAGGCTGCGAGGCGCGCACGCCGCCCGCGCCGCACCCGGCGGCGCCCGCGGCCTCGGGCGCGCCGGCCGTCGCCAGCGCGAGCGCCGCGCCGCAGGCCGCGAGCGCCGCGGCGGCGTCCACGGCCGACGCCGCGGCGCCGGAGCCGACCCCGCCGGAGCCGCCGATCGCGCTCGCCTCGGGCGGGCCGCGGGCCGTGCGCGGCGACGCCGGGCTCGTGACCTCGGTCGAGGAGAACGCGACGCGCGCGGGCGCGGACGTGCTGCGGCGGGGCGGCAACGCGGTCGACGCCGCGGTCGCCGTGGCGTTCGCGCTGGCGGTGACCCACCCGAGCGCGGGCAACATCGGCGGCGGCGGCTTCATGCTGGTCCGCCTCGCGAACGGCGAGACGCAGGCGATCGACTTCCGCGAGGCCGCGCCCGCGTCGGTGACCACCGAGTCGAACATGGCGATGGTGCGGGCCGGCGCGCACGGCTATGCGTCCGCTGGCGTCCCGGGCTCCGTCGCCGGCCTCGCCCTGGCCCACGAGCGGTTCGGCACCCGCCCGTTCGCCGAGCTCCTGGCCCCGGCGATCTCCCTCGCGCGCAAGGGGCACCGCCTCGGCGCGCGTCAGGCGCTGACGCTGCGCTGGGCGTGGCCGCGGCTGAAGGCCGATCGGGCCGCGAGCGCCATCTGGGGGCGGGGCAAGGCGCCGGTCGCCCAGGGCGAGCTGGTGCGGCAGCTCGATCTCGCCCGCACCCTGGAGACGCTCGCCGCGGAGGGGCCGCGCGCGTTCTACGAGGGCTCCATCGCCGGGAAGATCGCCGGCGCGATGCGCGAGCACGGCGGCCACATCAGCGAGAACGACCTGCGCGCCTACCAGGCGAAGTGGCGCGCGCCCCTCCGGTTCTCGTACCGCGGCTTCACCGTCGACACGATGCCGCCCCCCTCGATGGGCGGCGTCGCGCTCGCGGAGATGATGCTCACGCTCGAGCGGCTGAAGGCGCACGAGGCGCCCGTCGACTCGGGGCTGTCGCTGCACCTGTTCGTCGAGGCGGCGAAGCGGGCGTACGCCGATCGCCGCAAGGTGAGCGCCGACCCCGATTTCGTCGCGCCCGAGACGGCGCAGCTGCTCTCGCAGCTCCTCGACGGGGCCTACCTGATGCGCCGCAGGCCGCCCGTGGACCCGGAGCGGGCCACGCCGGCGGGCGACATCGCGGCGCCTCTGGGCCCCGTCGCGCAGGAGTCCCCGCAGACGACGCACTTCTCGGTGATCGACGCGCAGGGCAACGCGGTCTCGTGCACGACCACCCTGTCGGCGAGCTTCGGCGCGAGGATCGTGATCCCCGGCACGGGCATCCTGCTCGCCAACGCGATGGGCGCGTTCTCCGAGACGGGGATCAACGCGGTGGCGCCGGGCAAGCGCATGGCGAGCTCGATGACGCCCACCATCGTGAGCCGCGGCGACAAGGTCGCGCTCGTCCTCGGATCTCCCGGCGGTGACACGATCCCGAACACCGTCGCGCAGGTCCTCCGCAACCTGGTCGATCACGGGATGACCATCGACGAGGCGGTCCGCCACGCGCGCATCCACCACCAGTGGATGCCGGATCGCGTGCGCGTCGAGCGGCTGACGCCGCCGCCGCAGGCCGCCCTCGACGACCTCGCGCGGCGAGGGCACGCCCTCGTGATGGACCCGATGCCGATCGGCGACGCGAACAACCTCCTCGTCGATGCGGCCGGCGTCGCGTGGGGCTACGCGGACACGCGCGAAGGGGGCAAGGCCGAGGGCGTCAGCGCGCCCGACAAGCTCGACCCGGCGGCGCAGGCCGACGCGCAGTCATCGTCGAGCGCGCGGTAGCCCGCGCGGGGCATCGAGCGGCCGGTAGGTCCGCGCGGGGCATCGAGCGGCCGGTAGGTCCGCGCGGGGCATCGAGCGGCCGGTAGGTCCGCGCGGGGCATCGAGCGGCCGGTAGGTCCGCGCGGGGCATCGAGCGGCCGGTAGGTCCGCGCACAGGCGTCGAGCGCGCGGTCGTCCGCCGCGCGCCTCCGCGTCAGCGCAGCCTGGGGTCGTAGTTGGCCGCGTCGGCGTCGTCGTCCTCCTTGGGGCGCACGACGACGACCGGGCACGGCGCGTTCCGCGCGATCCGATCGGCCGTCGAGCCGCCGAAGAGCCGCTGCAGGCGCGACTGAGGGTGCGTGGCCACGACGATGAGATCGGCGCTGAGCTCCCGGGCGAGCGAGACGATCGCCCTGTCCGGCCGGCCCGTTCGGAAGTGCATCGCCATCAGCCGGGCCTGGCCGTCCGCGAACCGGTGCTGGAGCACGCGGAGCGACGGCGGAGACGATGCGCCCGGCGTCGTCACGTCGCGCACTGCAGGGGCGACCTGCCGCGGGCCGACGACCACGGCGTGGATCTCCGTCTCGCCGCGGAGCGCCGCCAGATCGAAGGCGAAGCGCCACGCCCGCCCGCCCGGCTCGGACAGGTCCATCGCGACCACCACGATGTACGACTTCAGCCGGCGACCCGCGCGCACGCTCGCGCGGGCCGGCTCGCTCGCGGGCGCCGGCTCACTCACGACAGCCGGCGCGCCCGCAGCGGCGGCCGCGCCGCCGGCGCGCCCCGCCGGCTCGCGGCGCCCAGGCTCGGCCCGCGGGGCGGCCGGCGCCTGGCCGATGGCGCTCGGCTCGCTCGCCCCTGCGGGCAGCGTCTCTGGCGGCGCGTCGCCCGCCGCGTGCGGCGTGCGGGCGAACGACCTGCCCTGATCGGCGCGCGCAGGCGCCGGTGCTTCGGTTGGCATCGCGCCAACGTTCGCCGCGCGCCGCACGTCCGCAAGCGCCCCGCCCGACGGCGCGGCCCGCGCGCGGCGTGGCGCGCGCAGGCGAGCAGCGCGAGCCGGCCCCTGCGCGGCGTGGCGCGCGCAGGCGAGCAGCGCGAGCCGGCCCCTGCGCGGCGTGGCGCGCGCAGGCGAGCAGCGCGAGCCGGCCAGCGCGCGCCCGGACCTCCCGGGACCACTCCATCCTTGACGCACCCTCCAGACCTTCGCAGCGTCCCGCCCATGATCCCCCGCTACACTCCTGTTGAATTCGAAGAGCTCTGGTCGCCCGCCACCCGATTCTCGACCTGGCTAGAGGTGGAGCTCGCCGCGTGCGAGGCGATGGAGGCCGAAGGGCTCGTGCCCGCCGGCATCGCGGAGGGGATCCGCGCGAAGCAGCTGACGCTCGATCCGGTCCGGATCGATGCGATCGAGCGCACGGTCAAGCACGACGTCATCGCCTTCCTGACGCACGTCGAGGAGCTCGCGGGCGAGGGCGCGCGGTGGCTGCACCGGGGGATGACCTCGAGCGACGTGCTCGACACGAGCCTCGCGGTGCTGCTCGTCCGCGCGACGGACCTGCTCTCGGCGCGGCTCGACAAGCTCTGCAGCGCGCTCGCGCGGCGCGCGGACGAGCACCGGCGCACCCCGATGATCGGCAGGAGCCACGGCATCGCCGCCGAGCCGATCACGTTCGGCCTGGCGCTCGCCGGCCACCTCGCGGAGATGAAGCGCGGCAGGGCGCGCCTGCTCGCGGCGCGCCAGGCGATCGCGGTGGGGAAGATCGCCGGCGCCGTCGGGACGTACGCGCACCTGTCGCCGCGCATCGAGGAGCGCGCGCTCGCCGCCCTGGGCCTGCGCCCCGAGACGGTCTCGACCCAGGTCGTCGCGCGCGACCGCCACGCCGAGCTCTTCACCGCGCTCTCGCTCATCGCGGCGGGCATCGAGCGGCTCGCGACCAACGTGCGGCACTGGCAGCGCACCGAGGTCCGCGAGGCGGAGGAGCGCTTCACCGTGGGCCAGAAGGGATCGAGCGCGATGCCCCACAAGCGCAACCCCATCCTCAGCGAGAACCTGTGCGGCCTCGCGCGCATCGTGCGCGCGGCCGTGATCCCGGCGCTCGAGAACGTGCCGCTGTGGCACGAGCGCGACATCTCGCACTCGTCGGTCGAGCGGATGATCGCGCCCGACGCGACCTCGACGCTCGGGTTCATGCTCGACCGCGCCGCCGGGCTCGTCGAGGGGCTCGTCGTCTACCCCGAGAAGCTGCGCGAGAACCTCGATCGCACGGGCGAGCTCTTCTTCAGCGAGGCGGTGCTCCTGGCGCTCGTCCAGAAGGGCAGGCCGCGGCAGGCGGCCTACGAGCTGGTGCAGCGCTGCGCGATGCGCGCGATCGCGGGCGAGGGTCGCTTCCGCGACAACCTCGCCGCCGACGCCGACGTCGCGGCGCTGCTCGCCCCGGACGAAATCGCGCGCTGCTTCGACCTCGACCACGCGCTCTCGCACGTGGACACGATCATCGATCGCGCGCTCCGCGACTGACCTGCGGCGTTGACCTGCGCGGGCCGGTTTGACAGGCTCGGCCCGTCATGGCCGCACCCGCACTCACACCTGTCCGCTGGCGCCGGCTCGCGCTGCTCGCGCCGCTCGCGGCGCTCGCCGCCTGCAGCGGGAGCGCCTCGGCGCCGCCTTCGTCTCTCGGCGCGGCGCCCCCTCCGGCCGCGGCGCCCCCTCAGGCTGCGGCGAGCGCCGAGCCCGCGCGGCCGGCAGAGGCGCCGCGCGAGCCGTTCACCGCGCTGCGCGATCGGATCCTGCGCGAGTGGGTCGCGGACGAGCCCGCCTTCGCGCGCTCGCGCGGGCTGCACGAGCAAGACGGCAAGGTCACCGACTACGCCGCCGAGGCCATAGAGCGGCGGCTCGCGCGCCTCGAGCGCGACCGCGCGGCGCTCGCCGCCGTCGACGCCGCGGCGCTCTCTCCGGACGACGCGCTCGACCGCGCGCTGCTCCTCCAGCAGATCGACCTCAAGCTCTTCAACGGGAGGGACCTCGAGGAGTGGCGCCGGCGGCCGCAGTTCTACGGCGATCTGTTCGGCGTGAACCAGTACCTCGATCGCGCGTACGCGCCGCTGCCCGAGCGCGCGCGGCGCCTCCTCGAGCACGAGAAGGCGGCGCTGGCCCAGGCGCCGCGCATCCTCGAGAACCTCGCGAGCCCGATGCCGAAGCCGGTGATCGAGGTCGCCGTGAAGATCTTCCGGGGCTACGCCGAGTACCTGCGCGGCGACGTCGTCAAGCTGCTCAAGGGCGTGGGCGACCCCGCGTTCCAGGCCGATTTCGAGGAGACGAACGCCGCGCTCGCCGCCGCGGCGGAGAAGCTCGCCGAGCACCTCGCGAAGGTCGAGCTGCCGAAGGGCGACGCGAGCCACGTGCTCGGGGAGGCGCGTTACAGGAAGCTCCTTCTCGCGCAGGAGGGGCTCTCGATGCCGCTCGCCGAGTTCAAGAAGATGGGCGAGGACGACCTCGCGGCGAACAAGGCGGCGTACCAGGAGCTCGCCAGGAAGGTGAAGGCCTCCCGGCCGAAGGCGGAGCAGCTCCTCGCCGAGGCGACGCGGATGATGGAGTCGGCGCGCAAGTTCATCGTCGACAAGGAGATCGTGAGCCTCCCGTCCGACGAGCGGGCGATCGTGAAGGAAACGCCGCCCTACATGCGCTGGAACGCCGCCTTCCTCGACGCGCCGGGGCCGTTCGATCGGAAGGGGCTCGAGGCGTTCTACTACATCACGAAGCCGGACCCCTCCTGGCCCCGCAAGGAGCAGGAGGAGTACGTGATGCTGCGGGGCACGCTGCTCTCGACGACCGTGCACGAGGTCTACCCGGGGCACTTCGTCCAGGGCCTGTGGGAGAGCCGGGCGCCGACGGACGCGCAGAAGATGTTCGGGAGCTACTCGTTCGTGGAGGGCTGGGCCCACTACGTCGAGCAGATGATGATCGAGCAAGGGTTCGGCAAGGAGGACCCGCAGAGCCGCCTCGGCCAGCTCGCGGACGCGCTGCTGCGCAACTGCCGGGTGGTCGTGTCGCTCGGGGTGCACGCCGAGGGCATGAGCCTCGACGAGGCCGAGCGCCGCTTCGTCGACGACTGCTTCCAGGACCGCGCGACGGCGCGGGAGCAGGCGGTGCGCGCGACGTTCGACCCCGGCTACTTTGCCTACACGCTCGGCAAGCTCGAGATCCTGAAGCTCCGCGAGGAGGCGAAGGCGGCCCTGGGCCCGGCGTTCTCGCTGCGCCGCTTCCACGACGCGCTCCTCTCGCACGGCTCGCCGCCGCTGCCGCTCGTCCGCGAGCGCGTGCTCGCCGAGCTCGGGGCGCCGGCGAGGAAACAGCCTTGACGAAGGCCTCGTTCTAGGGCGCCCAGCGCGTCGGCCGCGCCTTCAGCGTGCGCACGTCCATCGCGTCGCACCACGCCTCGAAGCGGTCGCGCGGCACGCCGCGGAAGCGCAGGTCGTCGAGGCCCTCCGCGAGCGGCACGTCGGTCCGGAGCGTCGCCAGCGTCCGGTAGAGCAGCGCGTCCTCACGCTGCTCGACCAGCGCGCGCGCGATCCGGTCCGCGCCGCGCACCGCCACCGACCACGCGGCCGGGTCGTCCGGGATCTGCTCGAGGTGCCCGTACGCGCCGAGCAGCGCGGCCGCCGTCCGCTCGCCGATGCCCGGAAGGCCAGGGATGCCGTCGGCGTCGTCCCCCGTGAGCGCGAGGAAGTCCGGGATGCTCTCCGGCGCCACGCCCCGCGCGGCGCGCATCGCCGCCTCGTCGATGACCTTCTCCTTCCGGCGGTCGACCTGCACGACCCGATCGCCGGCGAGGCACTGCCCGAAGTCCTTGTCCGGGCTGAGGATGCGCACCTGCTCCACCGCGCCACGGAACCGCGCCGCCGCCGTCGCGAGCGCGTCGTCCGCCTCGAACGCGTCCATCGACCAGACGAGGACGCCGAGCGCGCGCACCGCCTCCTCGACCGGATCGAACTGCCGGCGCAGCTCGGGATCCATCCCCTCGTCGCTCTTGTACCCGGCGAACAGGTCGTTCCTGAACGAGCGGATCGGGTTGTCGAACGCGACCGCGAGGTGCGTGACCTCCTCGTCCACGTGGTGCAGGAGCGCGAGGAGCGAGGCGACGACGCCCACCGTCGCCTTCGCGTCCCAGCCGCCGGGCGCGCGGTGCCCGGGCCGCTTGGAGTAGTGGGCGCGGAAGAGCTCGTAGGTGCCGTCGATGAGGTGCAGCCGCACGGTGGCTCCTCCCGCGGGCGCGCTAGAGCGTCACGTCGGCCATGAAGATCGGCGGGGTGTGCAGGGCCAGGATCTCCGGCGCGGGCGGGGCCGACTGCTTCGCCATCCGGAGCGCCTCGTCCATCGTGCGCGCCGTCTCCCAGCCGAGCAGCTGCGGGATGTACTCGTTGTCGGCGCCGACCACGATCATCCGGCCGATGTGCTGCCGCCCCGCCTCGCCCCAGTACCACATGAAGAACGGGTGGGTCGGGTGGTACGCGTGCCCGAAGCGGTACATCTCGATGTAGGCCGGGTTCTCCGAGAACTTCTTCTCGTACCGCTTGTGCAGCTCCATCGCGTCCCGCGTCTCCGGCAGGAGCCGGTGCACGAACTCGATGTACGGGGCGTGGTGCTCGTTGTCGAACAGGTCGGTGCAGGGGTGGAGGATGATCATCGTCCCCCCCTTCTTGAGCATCGGCGCGCCGCGGTAGAGGTTGAACAGGTACCCGTTCGCCATCACCTGCACGAGCAGCGGGTTCAGGAACGAGTTCACGTTGTACGGGCTGATGTACGGGATGCCCGTGATCAGGATGTCGGCCTGGCCCGTGACCGGGACGAGGTACTGGTCGAAGCTGCGCTTCAGCGTGTGCTCGTGGACGGCCTCCGTCTCGCCGGCGAACACCCCGGTCACCCCGAACGGCGACGGGACGCGCTGGAAGATCGCCTGGCGCGCGGGCTGCGGCACCTTGGAGAGCGTGAAGCGGAGGGCGCGCAGCGCGCTCTTCTCGCCCGCGCTGAGGTCGTCCTCGTTCTTCGCGAGGAACTCGAGCGGGCGATCGAACATGCGGTTGTTGATCGTCGTCTCGATCGTGAAGACGTTGAGCTTCTTGTTGGCCAGCCGGCCCATGCGCTCGACGCTCGTGTGCAGCGCGGAGCTCTTCGGATCCATGTACGAGTAGCAGTCGCGCATCACCCGCGGGTTGTGGTGCGCGCGCAGGCTCCGGTACCCGCACAGGCCGACGGCGACCGACTTGTGCCCGCCGTCCATCGGCACGAGGTTGAGGTTCACGTAGATCACGAGGTCGCTGTCGACCGCGCGCTTGTTGAGCTCGACCTCCTCGCCGACGTCGGTCGTGCCGACGTACTTCATGTTGGCGACGTTCTCGGCGTCGTGGTTGTAGAGCCTCTTCGGCCAGTAGGCGTTGAAGATCCGGTCGCCGACGATGTGGCGGACCTCCCAGTCCTTCATGCGCCGGTGGACGCTCGTGGCGATGATGATCTCCACGTCGTCGACGCCGTAGTCGGCGAGCAGGTCGAGCACGATCGTGAGCACCCGCTCGCGGATGTCGGGGCGCTTCATCTGGGGCAGCGGCAGCGAGATGTCGTCCACCGCGATCGTGACCTTCATCCCCGGGCGGAGCTTCGCGTAGAGCGGCTCCGAGTTGTACGGGTGGTTGATCGCGTAGCGGATCGCGGCGTCGACGTCCTTCAGCGGCTCCAGGGGCGGCTTCGCGTAGAGCACCCGGGTGCCGGTGGGCAGGTCGACCTCGACCAGCTGGTCGCCTGAGAAGAGCACCCGGGGGGCGCTGCGGCTGTCTAGCGTGACGACGCAAGGATGGCTCATGGGACCTTCAGAGCAGGGGGGTGCGACGTGTTGGGCTGGGGGTGGCCTCCCGCCGTCCGGGGGAGGCAGGGGTCATGCGGCGAGGTGGAGGATCGGCCAGTGGTACGCCTGCGCGAGCATCTTGAGCTTGCGGTCCGGGTTCACCGCCGCCGGGTAGCCGACGACCGAGAGCATCGGGACGTCCGAGTAGCTGTCCGAGTAGGCGAAGCACTCGTCGAGGTCGTGCCCGTGCGCGTGGGCGTGCTCGCGGATGAGCCGCGCCTTCTCGGGCCCGGCCACCACCGGGCGCAGGAGCTTGCCCGTCGCGAACCGATCCTTCACCTCGAGGCGGTTCGCGATGATGCCCGTCGCGCCGAGGTGATCGGCGAGCAGCTGCATCAGGAAATCCAGCGCGCCGGAGACGAGGACGACGTCGTGGCCCTTGTCGAGGCTGCACTTCACGAGGTCCCGCGCCTTCGCGTAGATGGCCGGCTTGAGCACCTTCGCGAACGCCTCCTCCGCGAGCGCCACGAGGCGATCCTCGGAGACGCCCTCGAACGAGCTGAAGAGCAGCTCGTTGAAGAGGCGCCGATCCTGCAGCTCCGCCATCGCCATCCACGGCGCCTTCACGAGGGCGCGGCCGAGCTTCGCGAGGCTGTGCATCGGCGTCGGCTGGTTCATCATGTAGAACACCGTCGGGTGCACGAGGTTCGTCGTGACCAGGGTGCCGTCTACGTCGAAGTAGCTCGCCGGCATGCGGGGCAAATCTCCCTGCATGCCGTTTGAGTCAAGATCGAGCTGCCGCGAACCGGAGTTCGCAGGCGATCGTCACGCCGCGTCGAGGTGCCACGCCGCGTCGACGTGCTCGCGCGGGCCGTCGACCATCACGCCGCGAACAGGCGCTCGTACCGGTCGTCGAGGTCGACGCCGCCGTCGGTGTCTCCCCGGTCCACCGGGTTGATCCCGCAGTACTCGACGCTCGCCAGGTGGCGCCAGCGCCCGGCGCGCTCGGGCTCGTCCGGCAGCACCGGCGTCGTGCAGGGGAAGCAGCCGATGGTGCGGAAGCCCATCCCGTGCAGCGGGTTCTCGATCGCGTCCTCGTGCGCGGCGAAGTACGCGTCGAGCTCCTCGCCGGCCAGCGACGCGAAGGGGTGGACGCGGAGCGTGTTGTTCGCGGGGTCGAGGCCGAACGGCGCGACGTTGGCGCGGGCGCCGCCCTCGCCCCGCCGCAGCGCCGCGACGAGCGCGTCGTAGCGGCCCCGGATGGCGCTCAGCGGGGCCGATTTGCGGAGGTCGCAGCAGCGCTCCTGGCCCTCCTTCGAGAGGTAGAGCAGCCCTTCGTCGCGCGTCTGCTGCGCGAAGGTGCGCTCGGGCGAGAGCGTGACGACGCGCAGGTTCGGGTGGGTCCGCGCGAGCGCGTCGCGCGTGGCGAGCGTCTCGGCGTGGAGCACGCCGGTGTCGACGAAGACCACGTCGAAGGAGAGCCCGGCGCGATCGGCCATGTGGCACAGCGCGGTCCCGGCGCGCTGCATGCTGCTCATGATGGCCGCGCGCGGGCCGAAGGACTCGCGGACGAAACGGAGGAGCTCCACGGGTGACGCGCCCTGGAAGCGTCGGTTCAGCGGTTCGAGGTGTCGCTCGGTGATGCGCATGAGCGATGCATAGCAGAGCCCGTTTCCTTGATCCGGGTTGCCTTCGCCTGAGCTTGCGCGTAACTCCGCTGGCGAGGAATGATCAGCGTCCATCAAGCCTCAGAAGCGGGCGTGCTCGGCCATGACCTGCCGGAGCTCGAGCGCCGGCGCTTCCTGTTCGTGACCGGCAAGGGAGGCGTCGGGAAGACGACGATCTCGGGGGCCCTCGCCCTCGCCTTCGCGGCCCGCGGAAAGCGCGTGCTCGTCGCGATGTGCCACACGAAGGAGCGGCTCTCCGCCATCCTCGGCTCGAAGCCGATCGGCCCCGAGGTGATGCAGGTCGGCCAGCGCGTGTGGGCGGTGAACATCTCGCCGGACAGGGCCCTCCGGGAGTACGGCGAGATGGTCCTGAAGATGCGCGCGGCGGCCGATCTCGTCTTCGACAACAAGTACACGCGCACCTTCTTCCGCGCGGTGCCCGGGCTGTTCGAGTGGGCGATGCTCGGCAAGGCGTGGTTCCACACGACGGAGCTGCTCCCGGACGGCTCCAACCGCTTCGACGTGGTCCTGCTCGACGCGCCCGCGACGGGGCACGGGGTGGACATGCTGCGGGTGCCGAAGGTGATCCTCGACGTGGCGCCGCCGGGCATCCTGCGCCGGGACGCCGAGGCGGCGTGGGCGATGTTCAGGGATCCCGCGCGGAGCGGGGTCGTCGTGGTGACGCTGCCGGAGGAGATGCCGGCCACGGAGACCGTCGAGCTCGTGGCGGAGGTCCAGGGCGACCTTGGCCTGCCCGTTCACCGGGTGATCATCAACGGCGTGCTGCCGGCGCTGTTCTCGCCCGAGGAGCAGCGGGCGCTCCTCGTCGACCCGGCGCGCCTCGACATCCAGGCGCCGGCGCGCGCCGCGGACACCGTCGAGAGCGCCTTCGTGGCGGGCGCGCGGCGGGCGATCCGCGAGTCGGTGCAGCGCGAGAGCCTGGCCCGCCTGCGCCGCGATCTCGACCTGCCCACCGTGATGCTGCCGTTCCTCTTCGACGAGGCCTCCACGGTCGCCGGCACGCGGATGCTGGCCGAGCGGCTCTGACGGAGGCCGATGCCGGCGGCCCTGCTGCGAGCGAGCCCGCTGCTCCGCGATGGACGCGCGCTGCTCGACGCCGATCGCCTCGTCCACGCGGGGGTCGCCGATCGGCGCGCGAGCTTCGAGCTCGCCTTCACGGCGATGCCGCCCCACGCGGGCTTCCTCGTGGTCGCTGGCGTAGAGGCGGCGCTCGAGGCGCTCGCCGTGGACGGAGCGCGCTTCGACGCGGCGGCGGTCTCCGCGGCGCGCGCGGCGTGCGGCCTGAGCGACGCGCTCGAGGAGCGGCTCGCCGGCGCGCCGATCTCTGTCGACATCGACGCGATGCCCGACGGGACGATCGCCTTCCCTGGGACGCCCGTCGCCTCGGTGGAGGGGCCGTTCGTCGAGGCGCTGCTCGTCGGCGCGCTGCTCGTCCCGGCGCTCCGCCGCGGCACGGCCGCGGCGACGCGGGCCGCGCGGCTCCACATCGCGGCGGGCGGCGGCGACATCGTCGACGGGTCGTCGGCGAGCGCGCCGTTCGCCGACGAGGCGCTCGCGCTCGCCCGCGCGGCGCACGTGGGCGGCGCCGCGGCGACGACGAGCGCGCTCGCGGCCACGGCGCTCGGCATCCCGTTCCGCTGCCAGGCGGGGATCGACCTCGGCGAGCTCGCGCCGCCGCCGTCCCCGCTCGAGGGCAGCTGGCCCTGGTACGCCGATCGGATGGTCGACCTCGGGGGCCAAGACGAGGAGGCGCTGCTCCTCGAGGCGAGGCGCGTGGGCGCGAGCGCGGGCGGCTGGGTCGCGTCGGGGCTCGCGGAGTCCGCCGAGGGGCTGCCGGCGGCGCGCTGCGAGCTCGTGGCGCTCGAGGAGTCGGGCGCGTGGGCGCTCCGGCAGGGCACGAGCGATCGCGGCGACGTGATCGCGGGGCGGAAGATGGTGGCGCGCTACTACGACGAGGCGGGGCGCGCGGCCTTCGACGTGATCCACCTCGCGCACGAGCGGATGCTGGCGCCGCGCGCGCTCGGGGCCGCGAGGCTCGCCCCGCTCGCGCGCGCGGCGATGCGCGGCGGGCGCGCGCTGGAGTCGCCCGAGCCGGCGAGCGCCGGGCGCGAGCGCTCCCTGGCGGCGCGCCAGCTGCTGCCGGACGCGGTCGCGCTCCTGCGCGCGCCGGCGAGGTACCCGGTGCAGTTCTCGCCGGCGCTGATCGCGCTGCGGGAGCCGGATCCGCCGGGGGTGCTGCGGTAGTTTCCTGGCGAGCTCGAGGTCTCGCTGAGCTGACCGGCCCGCAGGGACGGAGCTCGTCGCCGGAGGTGTAGATGGGTGTCGCGGCCATCAGCGCGCGAATCGCAGCGACGTCGCCTATCCCCATCAGCAACTCGACGCTGGTGCTTCACCGCCCTGCCGCGCCTCGTCGACATGGGCGTTCGCCGGCCTGGCCGACTACTCGGAGACCTTGATCAGCAGCTTTCCGATCTTGTTCGGCTGGAAGAGCATCGCGAGCGCATCCGGGGCGTTCTCGAGGCCTTCCACCACGCGCTCGCGCCAGGTGATCTTGCCCTCCTTGATCCAGCCGTAGATCTTCTCGAAGGCCTCGGGGAAGCGCGCTTGATGATCGAGGATGACGAAGCCTTGCACCCGGAGCCGCTGCATCAGGATGAGCGGGAAGCGCACAGGGCCCGGGCGGGGCTGCTTGTCGTTGTAGGTCGAGATGAGGCCACAGAGCGTGACCCTGCCGAAGAGGTTCATCTTGTCGAGCACGGTGTCGAGGATGTCGCCGCCCACGTTCTCGAAATCGATGTCGACACCATTCGGACACGCGCGAGCGAGCGCCGCCGCGACATCCTCGGTGCGGTAATTGATGCAGGCGTCGAAGCCGAGCTCCTCGGTCACATAGCGGCACCCGGCGTCGCTGCCGGCGATGCCCACCACGCGACAGCCGGCGATCTTGCCCATCTGGCCGACCAGGGAGCCCACGGAGCCGGCGGCGGCGGACACGACGATGGTCTCGCCGGGCCTCGGCTGCGCGATATCGAAGAGGCCGACGTAAGCGGTGAAGCCGCCGGTGATGTGAAGGGGGCAGAGGAAGGCGCCGAGCGGGACGTCCAGCGCGGGCAAGCGCGTGAGGGCGAGTTCGCCTGGAGCCGCGACGTTGTAGTCCTGCCAGCCGAGGAGGCCGGACACGAAGTCTCCCGCGTTATAGTCGGGGTGACGGGAGCGCTCGACGACGCCGACGCCGACCGCGCGCATCACCTCGTCCTGGTTCACGGGCGGCATGTACTGCTTCATGTCGCTCATCCAGAGCCGGTTCGTCGGGTCGACGGACAGGTAGCGTGTGCGGACGAGGACTTCGCCATCGCCAGGCTCACGGACCGGAGCCTCGCGGAGCTCGAAATGGCTGCGGTCCGGCGGGCCCTCGGGGCGCGCCTTCAGGGTGTAGTGGCGGTTGGAGAGGGACGAGGTGCTCATCACACGAAGCTAGACGCCCGGAGGCTCCACCGGAAGGTGCAACCCGACCCCGCGGAAGGCGGGCTCGGGTACGTGCCCGGCGCGTCCTGCTCCTGAAGTCGGGCGCTTGGAGCCCGCGCTGGGCCCGCATAGCGTATCGAGACCTCTCCGATGGATCCCCGCGCGCACGATCGCCCCATCCGGCTCGACGTCGATCGCCTCGCCGTCCCCGGGGTGATCGGCGTCCGCGCTCGGGCGAGCCTCTCGTTCGGAGGCGCGCTCCACGTGGCGCTCGGGCCCGACGCGGGCTTTCCGGAGTTCCAGCAGCTCGACGACTGGAAGTCCGACCTCTCGCTCGTCGACGCGCGCGCCCTCGCGCCCCAGCTGCGGGCGGAGGCCGGGATCCAGCTGCCGGAGGAGCGCCTCGCGGAGATCGAGGTGCTCGATCGCGAGATGGCGGCGCTCGACGTCCCGCCGCTGAGCGATCCCCGAGAGATCGACGCCCTCTCCCTGTCGAGGTGCGCCAGGCTGCAAGCGCTCGACGCCGCCCAGCGTCGCGTGCTCGAGGCGCGCGGGGCGCCGTTCTGGGTCGCGGGGTATACGCGCCACTCGGACACGCTCTGGGCGCACCGGATCGGCGGGGCCGAGCCGTTCGACGCATGGGTATCCCGCCATGATACGGAGTGTCGCGCCGCGGAGGCCGCGGGGGAGCCGCCCGGCTGGATGGGTCGCGCCCGCTTCTTCGATCTCTGCCGGACGCTCTGGGCCGATCGGGCGCTCCGCGCGCTGACCGGAGGGGCGGTGAGCGAGCCAGGGCTGCTCTTCGGGCGGCGACGCGCGGCGGGGTGGGACTGCGGAGAGATGGTGGAGGACGAGATCGCCCGCGCCGGGCTCGACGCGGCCGCGGCGATTGCGGCGGGCGCAGAGGAGGTGACGCTCCCCCTGCACGGGCCGGCGCGGCGCGCGCGAATGCCTGCGTTCGAGATGCAGGTGTGGTCGATTCACCCGCTCGACGCGCCGAGTGAAGGGCCGTGGCCGACGCGCCCGATCGAGGTGCCGGCCGAGGACGTGTGGGTGCCAGTGGAGGGCTGAATTCGCAACCCAGCGATTCAGTCGACGTGATGTAGAGAAGGTCCGCCGCTGCGGCTCACATGTCGAGCAAGAGCTGCGTCAGGATGTAGTTCGTGACGAGCACGGTGACGCAGCTCTCGACGACCGCGCGCGTGGTCGCGACGCCGACGCCGCGCGCGCCGCCGGAGGCGTAGAAGCCGTGGCGGCACGAGATCGACGAGACGATGAAGCCGAAGACGCACGCCTTGATGAGCCCCATGGAGATGTCCTTGGGGAGGGCGAAGTCGCGGATGCTCTGGAAGAACGCGCCCGCGTCGCCGCCGAGCCAGAGCACGGCGACGAGGTACGAGCCGCACATGCCGACGCTCGTGTACAGGATGCAGAGCAGCGGCAGCATCACCGTCGCGGCGAAGAGCCGGGGCGAGAGCAGGTACTGCACGGGGCTCACGCCCATCGTCGCGATCGCGTCGATCTGCTCGGTGACGCGCATGTTGCCGAGCTCCGCGGCCATGGCGCTGCCGGCGCGGGCGGTGACCATGATCGCGGAGAAGACCGGCGCGAGCTCGCGGGCCAGCGAGACCGCGACGAGGCCGCCGACGCGGCCCTCCGCGCTGAACGCGCGCAGCGCGTAGGACGTCTGCAGCGTCACGACCATGCCGCTGAAGACGCCGGTCAGGCCGACGATGAAGACCGACTGCGCGCCCATGAAGTCCATCGCCGCGAGGAACTGGGCGGGGCGGAACGGCGGGCGCACGAGCCAGACGATCGTCTGGAAGGTGAGCGTGACGATGTTGCCGATGTTGTCGAGGAACGCGAGGACCGGCTCCAGCGCCCTGTTGAGCAGCTGGCCGCGGCTGGTCTCAGCGCCTTCCTTCACGGTGCGCTCTTGTACCACGCAACGCCGCCGCGCACGGGGCCGGGCTCACGATGGCCCTGCGCGCCCGCTCGCCCGCGCTGCGACGTGCGCTTCGCGCCGGCGTGTGGATCGAGCCGCCGGTCGAGCCTGCCCGAAGGCGCAGCGGTCCCCCGCTCGTCCTCGCCAGGCTCCGGCCGTTCGATGCGCTTCACGCAGCGCCTGGCCCGGCTCCCCGCGATCCGACGGGGCCGCGCCGCAGCTCGTCATCGAGCGCCGCGAGCACCTCGCCGCTCCGCGCGCCGGTCGCCCTGATCTCAGCGGCGCGGCCCGGAGCGGCCGGGTCCTCCGGCGCGGCGAGGTGGATCAGGAGCGCGTCGCCCCCGAGCGCCTCCACGAACGGCTCGCCCCACTCCACCAGGACGAGCGCGCCCTCGGCGCGGCGCTCGCGCAGCCCGAGCTGGGCGAGCTCCGCGGCGGCGTCGTCGCGCGCGTCCTCCGCGGAGGACGCGCCCCCGAGGCGGTAGGCGTCGGCGTGCGCGATGGGGACCCGGCCCTCGTGCTCGTGGACCAGCGTGAACGTCGGGCTGGTGATCGGGAGCTCCGGCGGGACGCCGAGCGCCCGGCAGAGGGCGCGGGCGAAGAACGTCTTCCCGGCGCCGAGATCGCCGGCGAGGACGACCAGATCGCCGCCCGCGAGGCGCCCGGCGAGCGCTCGCGCCAGGCGGATGGTGCTGCGGCGGCTCGGCAGCTCGATGCGCATGCGTCAGAACCGGGCACCGGCGCCGAGCGTCGCGCCGACGAGCAACAGGGAGCCGCCCCCCGTGGGAACCCACCGGAGGTTGCCGAGCTGGGCCTCGAGCTGCACCGAGGGGCTCAGCGCGAGCGCGACGTCGAGCGACGCCCCGAGCACCGGGTGGACCTCGAGGTCGCCGTGGTACGTCGTGAGATCGGGGCCCACGGCGCCGGCGCCGGACCTGAAGAACGCGCCCGCGCGGAGCGACGGGCCGAGGTGGAGCGGGAACGCGCGCCACGCGCCCTCGTGCGGCGTCAGGCTGGGCGTCAGCAGCAGGCGCGCGCCGCCCTCGATCCAGGCGGCGAACGGGCCGGCCAGGTTGCCGCCGCCGCCGGCGAACAGCTCGAGCCCGCGGTCGCCGGGCGCATAGGCCACGCGCGCCTCCCCGACCAGCGAGGCCGCGCTGCCGCTCGCGCCCGGGAGGCGCGCCGCCGCGACGGCCAGCCCGAGCGACGCGGACACGGCGACCCGGCGCCCGCCCGTGTACGCGGGCCACACGCGCTCCGGCCCGAGCGGATACGCCATCAGCACCTCCTTCGCGGGCGGCGCGGGCGGCGGCGCGGGCACCGGGGGCAGCACGATCGCCCCTCCCGCGGCCGGAGGCGGGGGCGCGCTCGCCGGAGCGGAGCGCGCGGCGCGCTCCCAGGGGAGCTCGCCGACGCCGATGCCCTCCGGGCGGAGCAGGACCGCCAGCAGCTCCTGCGTCTGCGGAGCCTCTTTACCCCGGTCGACCTCCCTGGCGACCGACTCGACCCGGCCCGTCGAGGCGAGGTACGCGGTGAGCTCGATCCGGGTGGTCGTGACCGCTGGATCGACGGTGCCGGTCAGGACCCAGTCCGCGCCCGTCCGCGCGCTCACGGCGCGGTACTCGTCCGCGCTGTCGGCGACGCCATCGGCGACGTCCTTGAGCGCGGCCGCGACCGCGCCGTCCGGCGCCGTGGTGTGGCCGAGGGCGGCGAGCCCGCGCGCGACCTCGGCCTGGGCGGCGCTCCGGGCGGCCTCGTCGGTGCCCCCGCGCGTGGGGAGCAACGCCACCCGATCGGCGAGCGCGGCGGGGGCGATCGCCAGGAGCGCGGCGGCGGTGGCACAGGAGAGGGCTCGGCGGATCATGCGGCGCCATGCTACGCCCGCCGGCAGGCCGGAGCAGCCCCGGGGCGACGCGCCGGCACGGTCTCCACGCTGTGCCTCGCGCGTCGTCCCCTGCGATGACCGGGCGCGGGCCGGGTGAGTCGCCTCGTTCACCGCGCTTTCGCCCCGCTCATCGCGCTTTCCCGCTCTCGCGGTGGCCGATCACCCGCGGCAGCACGCGCCGTCCGCCGAAGCCGTCCGCCGACGTCGTCCAGAGCTCCGCCGTCGCTGTGCTCATGGCGCTCGCCGCGGCGAGGCGCCGCGCCTTCACCTCCGCCGGGTCCTCGGTGCCCGTCTTCGGCAGCCGCTGCACGCCGGCCCAGGCGAGCACGCCGGCGTCGCGCCCGAGCGCCGCCCAGAAGCTCGGCGGCGACGGATGGGTGGCGAGCCAGGCCGCGAGCGCGGCCGCCGCGCCCGAGGAAGGCGTCGCCCTCGGATCGCCCGCGCCCGGCGGAGGCTGCGCGCCGGAGGGCGCCGCGAGGAGCGGGAAGAGCCCCGCCGTCGCGACGAGCGATCCCGGCGGCGGCGCGATGGCCGTCTCGAAGGCGACCGCGATCGTCACCGAGCGGGGAGCCGCGCGGAGCGCCTGTTCCGCGCAGCGCGCGTCGCCGGCGAGGACCATCCCGCGGATGGCCGGCGGCCGGAGGCCGCGCGCGTCGAAGGTCCCGTCGCAGGGGAGCGCGAGCGCGATGCCGTGCTCGGCCAGCGGCGCGGCCCCGGCAGCGCCCGGCGGCGCGGCCCCGGCGGCGCCCGCCGGCGCGGGGGCCGCGTCCTTCCGGACATCGGCATCGCCGCCCACGAGCGCCACCGGCTTCGCGCCCCGCTCCGCGAGCGCGGCGGCGAGCACCTCGATGCTCCTCGCGGGCTCCTCGCCCACGACGAAGACGAACGCGCCGTCCAGCGCCGCCGGCTCCGGCGGGTGGACGAGCAGCACCGGGATCGCGTGCGTCCGCGCGAACTTCGCCGCCTCGGTCGCCTGCTCCCGATCCGAGCCGGCGATGAGCACCGCGGCGCCCTCGGCGGTGAGGCTGTTCAGCGCCTCGTCCACGCTGCCCTCGCCGCCGTCGTCGCGGCTCACGAGCCGCGCGTCCGAGCCCGGCCGGAGCAGCCCGAGCCCGTGCGCCACGCCGGCGGCGATCTCGACTCCGCGGCGGCGCGACGCAGGCGTGCGCGTCGACAGCAGCAGGCCGACCGTGGGCGGCTCGACGCGCGCGGCATCCGCGCCGGCCGCGAGCTCGAAGATCGCGTCTCGCTGGGTGCCGAGCGCCGCGTCGGCCCGATCGATCAGCTCCTTCGCGAGCGCCACGTCGCGGCGCTCGCGGGCGACGATCGCGAGGCGCTCGGCGACCAGCGAGCGCAGGTCGACCTCCGGGCTCACGACCTCTCCGGTCGCCTGCCCGGCGCGGAGCGCCCGGACGAGGTGCTCGATCGGCACCTCGCGCAGCTGCGCCCCGATCTGCGCCCGGACGGCGGCGCGCCGGTCGTCGTCGGCCTCGCGCAGCCAGACGCTCATCAGCTCGATCGCCTGCGTCCACGCGTTCGCCTCCATCGCGGCCGTGGTGACCTCCTCGTTGAGGAGCTCGCGCACGTACGGGTCGATCATCTTGCTCACCAGCGGGCGCAGCACCCCGAAGGCGGGCCTCGGCTTGCCGGCCCGCCGGAGCGCCGCCCCGCGGATCACGCGCGCGAGATCGCCGACGGCGCTCCGCCCCGCCGCCTCGACCTCGGCCGCGAGCGCCTCGGCGCGGCGGAGGTCCCCGCGCTCCAGGGCGATCCACGCGAGGTGGACGGTCGCGACGCGCGCGAGGTCGTCGGAGGCGTGGCGCCCCCGGAAGGCGAGGAGCTCCGGCTCGAGCGCGATGCGCTCCGCGCGCGCGCCGTTCGCGAAGCGCGAGAGGAGGGGGCGCAGCTCGGCCTGGGCCGCGGGCGACCCGGCCAGCGCCGGGCTCACCGGCGCTCCGCCGTCCTGCGCGCCGCAGCCGGCGCCGGCGGTCGCGGCGGCGAGCGCGAGCAGGGCCGCGGCCGCGATCGCGGCCACGCGGGAGTGAAGTGGCCGACGTCGCCGGGCGGCGCGGCGGCGCGGGTTGGCCGCTGCGCCGCCGCTCGACGCGCCAAAGGCAGCGGAAAACCGGCCGGAACTGTCGACTGCGTTCACCTTGACGTCACCCGGGGCATCCCATACACCCGCCGCGCCCGCCTTCCATCGAGGTCAGCGTGTCCGAGGCAACCCCCGCGAGATCGCTCTTTCACGAGAGCCGCCGGTCCTTTCTCCTGCGCAAGCTGCATTCTCTCACCGGCGCCCTCCCAGTGGGCGGTTTCCTGCTCTTCCATTTCTGGACGAACGCGAAGGCGCTCCAGGGGCAGGAGCGGTTCGACGCGGCCGTCGCCGATATCTCGCACATGCCGTACCTGCCCGTGCTCGAGATCGGGCTCGTCGTGCTGCCGCTCGCGTTCCACGCCCTCTACGGGGTCAAGCTGGTGCTCGAGGGCAAGCCGAACGTCGGCAGCTACACGTTCTCGCGCAACTGGATGTACACGCTGCAGCGGGTCACGGGGGTGCTCGCCTTCGCGTTCATCGGCTTCCACCTCTGGTCGTACTGGGCGCAGAAGTGGCTGGGCCGGATGGCGCCCGAGGAGTTCTACCCGCGGCTGTGCGCCGACATGGCGTCGACGGTGGGCGGCGTCCCGGTGATCGCGCTCGTCTACCTCTTCGGCATCGCGGCGAGCGTGTTCCACTTCGCCAACGGCCTCTGGGGCTTCTGCTTCTCGTGGGGGATCACCGTGTCGCGCCGGGCGCAGCGGATGGCCGCGGTGGTCTTCGGCGCGGTGGGCCTCGTGGTCTTCCTGTTCGGCGCCAACACGGTGATCTATTTCGCCACCGGCGCGCCGTTCCCCGGGACGCCGGGCCCGTCCGCGGAGGGGGGCCGCACCTGCGCGGACATCGCGTCGTCGTCGACCGGTTCCACCGGCGCGCCCGCGCGCGCGTCTGTCAGCGCCGGCGCCGGCGTGGGCGCGCCGGCCTCGCACTGACCATCGTATCGGCCGCGCCCTTCCGGGGAGCGGCGCGGGAGCATCGGGATCGAACATGGCCGCGAAGAGCACGACGAGGAGCGAGGGGGGGAAGGTTCGGCGCGTGATCGTCGTCGGGGGCGGGCTCGCCGGCCTGATGACGGTGATCAAGCTGTGCGAGGCGAAGGTCCCTGTCGACCTGATCTCCCTCGTGCCGGTGAAGCGCTCGCACTCGGTGTGCGCGCAGGGCGGCATCAACGCCTCGGTGAACACGAAGGGCGAGGGCGACAGCCCCCAGGTGCACCTCGAGGAGACGGCGTACGGCGGCGATTTTCTCGCGAACCAGCCGCCCGTCAAGGGCATGGCCGAGGCCGCGCCGGGCATCGTGAACATGCTCGATCGTATGGGCGTGCCGTTCAACCGGACGCCCGAGGGCCTGCTCGACTTCCGCCGCTTCGGCGGCACGCTGTACCACCGCACGGCGTTCGCCGGCGCGACGACGGGGCAGCAGCTGCTCTACGCGCTCGACGAGCAGGTGCGGCGGTTCGAGCTCGCCGACGTGACCGACGAGCACGGCGTGGCGATCCCGGGCGAGAAGATGGTCCGGAAGTTCGAGTTCTGGGACTTCCTCGAGGCGATCCTCGACGACTCCGGCACGTGCGTGGGCTGCGTCGCGCAGGACCTGAAATCGATGCAGATCCGCGCCTTCACGGGCGACGCGGTCGTGCTCGCGACGGGCGGCTGCGGCATCGTCTTCGGCCGCTCCACGCTGAGCGTGATCTGCACGGGGACGGCGGCGTCGGCGGTCTACCAGCAGGGCGCTGTGTACGCGAACGGCGAGTTCATCCAGGTGCACCCGACGGCGATCCCCGGCGCCGACAAGCTGCGGCTCATCTCGGAGAGCGCGCGCGGCGAGGGCGGCCGCGTCTGGGTGCCGAAGGACAAGAGCGACGCGCGGAGCCCGCGGGACATCCCCGAGAAGGAGCGCGACTACCTCCTCGAGCGGATGTACCCCGGCTACGGCAACCTCGTCCCCCGCGACATCGCCGCGCGCGCGATCTTCAAGACGTGCTTCCACGAGGGGCGCGGCATCTGGAACCCCGCGACGGGCCGGAACGAGAACGAGGTCTACCTCGACCTGACCCACAAGGACGAGAAGTTCCTCCGGTCGAAGCTCGCGGGCATCCTCGAGATCTACGAGAAGTTCGCGGGCACCGACCCGTACAAGAACCCGATGAAGGTCTTCCCGGCGGTCCATTATTCGATGGGCGGCCTGTGGGTCGACTACGAGGCGGACGCGCGGGGCTCGCTCAAGGCCGGGTCGCCGCGCAACCACGCGACGAGCATCCCGGGCCTCTACGCGGTGGGCGAGGTGGACTACCAGTACCACGGGGCCAACCGGCTCGGCGCCAACTCGCTGCTCTCGTGCATCTACGGCGGCATGGTGTGCGGGCCGGCGGTGGCGACCTATCAGCGGAGCATCAGGCGGAGCGCGCTCGATCTGCCGCGCTCGATCTTCGACAAGGCCGAGAAGCGCGCCGAGGCGAGCTACCAGCGCATCCTGACGCAGAACCAGGACGCGAAGCAGCCGGAGAACGCGTACCGGCTGCACCAGGAGCTCGGCGAGACGATGCTGCGCGACTGCACGATCGAGCGCGACAACGCCACGCTCGACCGGGTGCTCGAGAAGCTCGGCGAGCTCGAGGAGCGGGCGGGGCGGATCAAGTGCACGGACACGGCCCCGCGGGTGAACCAGGGGGCGCAGTTCGTGCGCCACCTCGAGAACATGCTGGTGCTCGCGCGGGTCATCGCGCAGGGCGCGAGGAACCGCGACGAGTCGCGCGGGGCGCACTACAAGCCGGAGTTCCCGGCCCGGAACGACGCCGCGTGGATGCGCACGACGCTGGCGCGCCACGAGGAGAAGGGCGCGGTGAGGTTCGTCCGCGAGTTCGACTACGCGTGCGCCGGCCAGTCGATCCACGTGACGGACGCGGTGGACACGTCGCTCGTGACGCCGCGGGAGCGCAAGTACGAGCAGGCGGGCGCGGCGAGCGCAGCGAGCGCCGCGAACTCCGCGAACATCCAGACGACGACAGGGAAGCTGTCGCAGAAGAGCGTGTAGGATGGCCAAGGCGAGCGGAGACGAGGCGAACGGGGCGGCGGCGCCGGCGCAGCCGAAGGGCGAGGGCCGGCTTGTGCACCTGCGCGTGCGGCGGCAAGACACCGCGGACCGGACGGAGTCGCGGCGCTGGGAGGAGTTCAAGGTCCCCTACCTGCCGCAGATGAACGTGATCAGCGCGCTGCAGCAGATCCAGAAGGATCCGCGGACCGTGGACGGCAAGGAGGTGGCTCCTGTCGTCTGGGAGGCGGTGTGTCTGGAGGAGGTCTGCGGCTCGTGCACGATGGTGATCAACGGTCGAGTCCGACAGGCCTGCTCGGCGCTCATCGACCAGATCGCGCCGAAGGGCGAGGTGATCACGCTGGAGCCGATGTCCAAGTTCCCGCTCGTGCGCGACCTGCTCGTCGACCGGAGCCGGATGTTCGAGGACATGAAGCGCGTGCGGGCGTGGATTGACATCGACGGCACGCACGAGCTCGGCCCGGGCCCGCGCGAGTCGCCGGAGCGGCAGCAGGAGCGGTATCCGCTCTCCCGCTGCATGACGTGCGGCTGCTGCGTCGAGGCGTGCCCGCAGTACAGCGACGGGACGAAGTTCGTCGGCGCCTTCGCCATCAACCTGGTGCGGCTCTACAACATGCACCCTTCGGGGGCGATGCACGAGGGCGAGCGCCTCGAGTCGGTGATGAGCGAGGGTGGGATCACCGATTGCGGCAAGTCGCAGAACTGCGTCGAGGTGTGCCCGAAGGAGATCCCGCTCGTCGACTCGCTCGCGGCCGTCTCCCGCGACACGACGAAGCGCATGCTGTTCGGCTGGCTGCTGAAGTAGGGGCGCCCGACCTACGGAAACAGCGACCCCGTCGCGAGCCCGAGCCCGTTCCCGAGCCCCATCTGCAGCGCGTCCGGCGTGCGCGGCCGCGCCAGCTTGTCCATGCGCATCCCGAGGACGTGCGTGATCAGCGTGCAGGCCTGGTGCGCCCGCGCCGTCGCCTCGCACCCCATCCAGGCGCCGAGCGGCTCCCGCTCGCCGTCCTCGGCGTAGCGGATCACCGCGCCGCCCTCGGCGACCGTGATCCAGGCGTTCGCCTGGCGCGGCAGCGAGGCGTGCAGCACGCCGACCTGGCCCAGCGGATCGTCGTTCGGGCCCGTGACCCGGCCGTCCGGCTCGAGCAGCGCCACCGGCTCGGCCTCCAGGCCGAACACGCGCCCGCCGCGATCGACGCTGAGCTGGTGCTCGCCGTTCACGAGGATCTTGCCGTCCGGCATGATGTCGACCGTGAGGTCGGCGAGCGCCCAGCGCGCGCGGGGGATGTCGAGCAGCGCGCCGCCGCGCACCCAGTTGGCGGGGGGCACCGGGGCGCACGCCGCGAGCAGCGAGAGCGGTACGACGAGAGCGAGGCGTCGCATCCGCCGAGCATACCGCAAGGAGGCGCGGCGCGTGGGCCGTCGGGCCAGGGCGGCCCTGCTCGTTCTGGAGGATGGAAGCGCGGCGCGTGGGCCGGCTGGCCAGGGCGGCCTTACACCTTCTCGGTCCCGGTCGTGCCGAGCAGCCCCGTCGGCTTCACGAGGAGCACCCCGATCAGCACCGCGAACACAAGGACGTCCTGCAAGCCGGAGTAGGGCGTGAGCTTCGTCATCTCTCCGATGACCCCGATCAGCATGCCCCCGAGCATGGCGCCCGTGATGTTGCCGATGCCGCCGATGACCGCCGCCACGAACGCGCGGTTGCCGATCACGACGCCCATCGTGGGGTACACCTGCGACTGATCGAGGCAGTACAGCACCGCGCCCACCGCCGCGAGCATCGAGCCCGTGAGGAAGGTGAGCGCGATGATGCGGCTCGTGCGGACGCCCATCAGCCGGGCGGCCTCGACGTTCACGCTGAGCGCGCGCATCGCCTTGCCCGTCCAGGTGCGCCGCACGAGCAGCTCCAGGCCGATCATCACGAGGATCGAGGTGACGAAGATCACCTGCCGCGTGTGCTCGATCGGCAGGAGCTGCGGATAGCCGCGGTAGCGGGCGGTGAAGAGGAGCTGCGCCAGGTTCTGGAGGAGCACGCTCATCCCGAGCGCCGTGACCAGCGGCGTGATCCGGGTGTTCGCGAGGCCCCGCCCCCGGGAGCGGAGCGGCGCGTAAGCCACCTTCTCGACGATGACCCCGAGGACGCCCGCGAAGGCCATCGCGCAGAGGGTGCCGGCCACGCCCGCGAACAGCGGCGCGCTGTTGCCGCCGAACGCCGCGATCCCGAAGAGCCCGGCGAAGGCGCCCATCATGAAGATCTCGCTATGAGCGAAGTTGATGAGCTTGAGGATGCCGTAAACCATCGTGTAGCCGAGGGCGACCAGCGCGATCATCGATCCCTGGGCGAGCCCTGTGATCAGGGCATTCACGATCTTCTCCATGGAGACCTCTTTGACGCACGTTCCGCGCGTCCCGCGCGCTCCTCACGTTCGAGCCAGCGCGCGGGCCAGCGCGGAAACGACCGCGCTACTGCTTCTCAGCCTTCTCGTTGACCGTTGCGTAGTAGGTAAACTGCTTGTCCTTGATCCGGACGATGACGACCGGCTTGTTCGCGTTGCGCTCCGCATCGATGCTGATGACGCCCGTCGCGCCCTGGAACCCCTTGGTGTCCTGGATGGCCGCCCGGATGTCGTCCGGCGTCATCTCCTTCGCGCGCCCCATCGCGTCGGCGAGCAGCCTGGCCGCGTCGTAGGCCTGGGCCGCGATGCTCGACGGCGTGCGGTTGTACCGCTCCTTGTACTTCTTCACGAAGGCCTGCGAGTTGGGCCAGGGGACGTCCGGCGCGTAGTGGTTCGTGAAGTACGCGCCGTCGAGCTCCTCGGCGGCGTCGCGCAGGAGCTCGTTCGCGTCCCACCCGTCGCTGCCGACGAACATGCTCCCTGGTACGCCCGCGGCCTTGGCCTGCCGCGCGACCGGGGCCATGCTCGTGTAATAGATCGGCGCGTAGATCATCTCGGGGTTCGCCGACTTGAGCTCGTTGATGTACGTCGTGAAGTTGGTCTCCTTCTTGAGGAAGCTCTTCTCCATGACGATCTCGCCGCCCAGGCGCTTCACCTCGTCGCGGAACTCCTTGGCGAGGCCCGACGAGTAGAGGTCGTCGGAGGCGAAGAAGAGCCCCACCTTCTTCTTGCCGAGCGTGTTCACGATGAACTGCGCGCCCATCTGGCCCTGCACGTCGTCCGTGAAGCAGGCGCGGAACACGAACGGGCCCACCTTCGTCACGTCCGGGTTCGTGGAGGACGGCGTGATCATCGGCACCTTCTTCTTGTTGGCGACGATGCCGCCGGCGCGCGACCGCGACGAGGCGACCTCGCCGAGGAGGGCCAGCACGTGATCCCGATCGATCAGCTGCAGGACCTTGTTGGTCGCCTCCTCGGGCTTCGACTTGTTGTCCTCGTAGAGGACGTGGATCGGCTTGCCCTTGACCCCACCGGCCTTGTTGATCTCGTCGATCGCGAGATCGATAGCCTCTTTCGAGTCGACGCCGAACGCCGTCTCCTCGCCCGAGAGGCTGAAGTAAGCGCCGACCTTCCACTCGGCGTCGTCCTTCGCGTGCTCAGCCGCGTTGCCGGCCGGCCCTTCGCTCTTCTTGTCGCAACCGAGCGTCATCGCGCTGAGCGCGAGCGCCCCGGCGATCATCTTCACCAAACCCCGTCGTCCGAGCATGTCGTCGTCCTCCCTGTCGCCGGGCTGCCTCGCGTGGGTCGCCCGCGCTGGCCATGGCCGCCCACGCAGCGGCTCAGAGCGCGTGTACTCACCGCGTCTACCATTGTCTACGCGGCACGTCAGCACCGTCGGGCCGCGGCGCGGTCGGCGTGGAGCATCTTAAGTGTTCGATTTTCCACGGATTCCGGCGACCGAGCCCGGCGTCGTGGCGCGCGGCGTCGCAAGCCGCGGCCAGCCAACGCGGTGCGCATGGCGGCTAGCCGACGCCGCGGCTGGTCAACCGGGTGCACATGGCGGCTGGCTGACGCGGCGGCCGATCAACGCGGCGGCTGATCGACGCGGCGCGCATGGACGAAGTGCTCGACGTTCCCCTTCGGCCCGCGCACCGCGCTGTCGACCTGGCCGACGACCGAGAAGCCCGCGGCCTCGATGGCCTGGCGCCCCTCGGCGATCGCCGCGAGGCGGGTCGCCTCGTCGCGGATGACGCCGCGGCCGCGGGCGGCGGCCTCGCGGCCCGCCTCGAACTGCGGCTTGATCAGCGCCACGAGATCCCCCGAGGGGCGGAGCAGGCGGGCGATCGCGTCGATGAGGCGGGAGATGCTGATGAACGACGCGTCGACGACGACGAGATCGATGGGGACGTCGAAGTCCTCTCGCTGGAGCTCGCGGGCGTTGACCCGATCGCGCACCTCGACGCGCGCGTCGGCGCGGAGCTTGGCGGCGAGCTGGCCGTAGCCGACGTCGACGGCGAAGACCCGCGCCGCGCCGCGCTGGAGCAGGCAGTCGGTGAAGCCGCCGGTCGAGGCGCCCACGTCGACGCACGTCTTCCCGGCGACGTCGAGGCCGTGCGCGGCGAAGGCCGCGAGCGCGTGCTCGAGCTTGTCGCCGCCGCGCGAGACGAACCGGGGGCCGGAGGCGACGTGGACCTCGGCGTCCTCCGGGAGGAGCGTGCCCGGCTTGTCGATGCGGCGCGGCCCCGAGGTGACCTTGCCGGCCATGATCAGCGCCTGCGCCTCGGTCCGCGAGCCGACGAGCTTCCGGGCGACGAGCAGGGCGTCGGCGCGCACGCGGGTCATGGCGCCTCCGTCCTGGGCAGGGGCGCCGCGAGGCCCGCGGCGCCGGGGGAGGGGGGGACGGCCGCGTCGTCGGAGAGCGCCAGCGCGTCGCCGTGGAGCGCCCGCGCCACGGCGGCGAGGCCGTCGCCGATGCGGGGGCCCGGGCGCAGCACCACCTCGGCGTTCAGCGGGCGCAGGCGCCCCTCGCGCACGGCGCGCAGGGATCTCCAGCCGGGCGCGTCCCTGAGCGCCGCCAGCCTGGAGGGGCCCCGCATATCGCCTTCGCTGGACGTGCCGTCGAGCAGGACATCGGGATCCAGCACGAGCAGCTGCTCGACGCTGATCGACGGGTAGGGGCCGCCGCGGGTGATCACGTTCTCGCCGCCGGCCAGACGGATGAGCTCATCGGGGAAGCTGCCGGGGCCCGCGACGAAGAGGGGCGAGGTATCGTAAAGCAGGGCGGCCCGGACGCGCGGGGCGGCTTTCGCGGCGACGGCCTGCTCGACCGCGCGGCGCCGGGCGCGGATCCGGCCGATCGCCTGCTCCGCGCCGGGCGTCGCGTCGAGCCGCCGCCCGAGCTCCGTGAGCATGTCCTCGATCTGCGCGAGCGACTCGGTGTCGGGGAAACACGTCGCGATCCCGTGCGCGCGCAGCGACTCGTCGAGCGCGGGCCCCGCGGGGCCGCGGGCGCCGACGACGAGGGTCGGCGAGAGCGCGATGATCGCCTCGATGCTCGGATCGGCGTAGCCGCCGACGCTCGGCAGGCGGAGCACCTCGGGCGGGTGGTCGCAGTAGCGGGAGCGGCCGACGAGCGCCGCGCCGGCGCCGATCGCGCAGACCGCCTCCGTGGTGCTGGGCGACAGCGAGACGACGCGCGCTCCCGCCGCGCGCGACGGGGCGGTGCGCCCGCACGCCGCGAGCCCGAGCGCCGCGAGCCCGGCGAGCGCGGCCCGCCGCGAGAGCGCGGGGCCCGGCGCGCCCGGCAGGAGCGAGGCCCGCGCGGCGCCTGGCGGGAGCGCAGGCCCCGCAGCGCCCGGCAGGAGCGAGGCCGGCGCAGCGCCCGGCAGGAGCGCAGGCCCCGCAGCGCCCGGCAGGAGCGCGGGGCCGGCGGCGCTCCGCGTGGAGGAGCGCCGCTCGTCAGCCAAGCCGCTCCCGGCCGCGCAGCCGCCGGAGGCTCGCGAGGGCGCCCAGGCTCGCCGCCGCGAGCACCCAGGGGACCGGCTGCGTCGGATCAGGCCGCGGGTTGGCGCTGCAGGACCCGCTCCCCTCGTCGTCTGCGGACGGCTCCGAGACCTCGGCGCAGAAGCCGGGCTCGCCGTTGCAGCTGTAGCCGTCGGGGCATGCCGCTGCCCCGTTGCAGGGCCGCGTGCAGTAGCCGTCGAGGCACGCGTTCGCAGGGCACTGCTCCGGCTGTCCGCACGCGGCGCCGACCTCCGCCGAATAGGCGGGATCGGTGGGGTAGCCGGTCGCCCAGGGGGGCTCCTTGTATCCTCCGGCACGGGCGGCGCGCACGGTCGTCTCTTTAATCCATTCCGCCCAGCGGTACACATAGCCGTAGATCGGATACTCGCAGCCCGCGGCCCCGCGCGAGGTCACGCCGATCACGCGGTGCATCATATCGAGGCTGGGTCCGCCCGAGTCTCCCTCGCAGATGCCGGTGTCCCCGACCCACTCCGTCGCCTTCACCAGGGATGACGGGCAGCCGTCAGCCACGCAGTCGATGAACAGCCTGTCGCGGCGCCGCCGCAGGCCCGCGCCCGTGCTCGCGTCGTTCGTCGCCCCGAAGCCGACCGCGTAGTACTCCTCGCCCTCGGCGAGGGGCACGTCGACGCGCGGCACGAGCGGCACGGCCTCGCTCTCCGGGATCGCCTCCTCCAGGATCAGGATCGCCTGATCGTTGCCGCAGAACGCGTCCGTCCCCTCGCCGGGGAGCAGCACGACCTCGCTGCCACCGTAAAAACGCGCGTACCTGCCGATCTCCGCGTCGGTCGTCACGAAGATCCGCCGCGCGAGGTGCGTGTCCGTGAACCTCGTCGATCGACAGGTGATCTGGCCGTCGAGCTCATTGGCCATGTCCGACACGCAATGACGGGCCGTCAGCACCACGTTCGGGGCGATCAAGCTGCCGGTGCAGATCGCGCCGATCTCGTCGTTGTAGATGCCCACGACAGCCCTGTCGCCGTCGTCGAGATATCCGTCCTGAATGGCATCCGGCGCCTCACCGATCTCGTCAGGAGGCTCCTCCAGGGCGGAGCTGCACGCTGTCGCAGCGAGTCCCAGGGCGAGAATCAAGGCGACTCTGGGCAAGCAAAACGACATCGAATGCCTCCAAATACTGCAATGTCTGCGCGCGCTGCGGGCGCCGCAAGGAGCAGAAGATTCTAGAGGCGAAGTTGCGGTCGTGCACGCGCGCCGGGGGCGATGACCGACTCGTCTCGTTGCTTCCCCCACATAACAGAGAGCTCTTGCAGGATCGTCCGTCGCGTCGACGCCGCACGCCGCACGCCGCACGCCGCCATGGCGGCGCCAGGGGCACGGCGGCCGCTCCCCCGTGAAATACCGCGGGAAAGCGCGCGGCCCGGGTGTTGCGGGGCGGCGTGGCCGTGATCGATCCCGTGCTGCTCTTCGGCCTCGCGCTCGCCGCGGGCGCGCCGCTCGCCCTCTCTCCGCTGGCCACGGCGCTCGGCGCCGCGCTCGCCGCCGCGGCGCTCCGCCGCCGGGCCGGTCGCGCCGCGCTCGCCGCCGCCGGGGTAGCGCTCGTCGTGAGCGGCCTCCGCGCCCGCGCGCTGCTCGATGGCGCGGGCACGGCCTACGATGGCGCCCTAGCGCTGCTGCACCCGCCGGCGCGCTGCGAGGTGGCGTGCGCCGTCGTCGGCTCGCCGGTCGTGATCGGGGCGGCGCAGCAGCGCTCCGCAGCGGCGCGCGAGGTGGACGACGAGCCGCCTGCCTCGCGCATCGACGTGGAGCTCTCCGGCGGGACGTGCGGCGGGCGAGCGCTGCCGGGGCCGCTCCGGGCGCGCCTCTACGGCGCGCCGGTGGACCTCGCGCGGGGCGACCGGCTCGAGGTCACCGTGGACCTTGCGCCGATCCACCTGTTCCGGAACGAGGGGCTCCGGGACGGGAGCGCCGCGATCGCGCGGAGCGGGATCGTCGCGAGCGGGACGATCGTGGAGGCGCGGCGGACGTCGGAGGGGCGCTCCATCGGCGCCGCCGTCGATCGCGCGCGGGCCTTCGTGCGCGGGCGCATCGAGGCGACGTTCCACCCCGACGCGGTGGCGCTCGGGCGCGCGCTCGTGCTCGGCGAGACCGACCTCGCGCCCGAGGACCAGGACGCCTTCCGCGAGAGCGGCCTCGCGCACCTGCTCGCGGTCTCGGGGACCCACCTCGTCCTCGCGGTGGCGGGCTTCGCCGCGGCGCTCCGCGCGATCCTCGTCCGCGTCGGGCCGATCGCCGCCCGGTGGGACGCGGGTCGCATTACCGCGGCGCTGTGCGTGCCGGCCGCGTGGCTCTACGCCGACTTCGCCGGCGGCGGCGGCTCGGCGATGCGCGCCGCGGCGATGCTCAGCTGCGCGATGGGCGCCCGCCTCCTGGGCCTCCGTCCGGTGGGCGTCCGCTGCTTCGCCCTGTCGCTCGCGGGCGCCGCGGCCGTGGATCCGCTCGTCGCGTGGGATCTCTCGTTCGGCCTGTCCGCGGCCGCGACCGCCGGGCTGCTCTGGTTGCAGCGGCCGCTCGCCGCGCTGCTCGTCCCCGGCGAGGGGGAGCGCGGCGACGGCGGCGCCGAGGGCGGGTCGTCGCCGCGGGAGCTCGCGCGCAAGGTCCTCGCGCCCCTCGCGACGACGCTCGCCGCCATGTTCGGGTGCACGCCGCTGCTGCTCATGAACGGGGAGACGTTCCCGCTGCTCGGCGTGGCGGCGAACGTCGTCGCCGCGCCGATCGGCGAGCTGGCGGCGCTCCCGTTCTGCCTCGCGCACGCCGTGCTCTCGTGGGCGCCGCCGGTCGAGCGCGGGTGCGCGCTCGTCGGCTCGGGCGCGCTGCTCGCGGTCCGCGCCGTGGCCCGCGCCTCGGCGGACACCGGCGTGGTGCTGCGCCTGCCCGAGCCGTCGCCCGCCCAGCTGGCCGCGCTCGCCGCCGCGATCGCGATCGCGTGGGCCGCGGAGCGCCGCGGCCGCCGGCTCGCCGCGCTCGCCGCCGGCGCCGCCGCGTGGCTGCTGCTCGAGGGCGTCGCCACGCGCGCGGGCGCGCCGCGCGGCGTGCTGCGCGTCAACGTGCTCGACGTGGGGCAGGGCGACGCCATCCTGATCGACCTCCCCGAGGGCGGCGCGATGCTCGTCGACGCGGGCGGCTTCGTCGGCAGCCCCGTCGACACGGGCGCGCGCGTGCTCCGGCCGCTCCTGCGATCGCGCCGCCGTGCGCGCCTCGATGTGGTCGTCCTCTCGCACCCGCACCCCGATCACTTCGGCGGCTTGCCGGCCACGGTGGAGGGCGTCGAGGTCGGCGAATTCTGGGACACCGGCCAGGGCGAGGCCGAGGGCGCGGGCCCGGTCTACCGGAAGCTCCTGTCGGACCTGCGCCGGCGCGGCGTGCCCATCGTGCGGCCCGCCTCGCTCTGCGGCAGGCCGCGGGTCCTCTCGGGGGCGACGATCGAGGTGCTCGCGCCTTGCCCGGAGCTCCACCCCGACCGGGGCGCCAACGACAACTCGTTCGTCCTGCGCATCCGTTACGGGGCTCGTTCCGCGCTGCTCGTCGGCGACGCGGAGCACGAGGCCGAGGACGCGCTCGTGGCGCGCTACGGCGCCGCGCTCCGCGCCGATCTGCTCAAGGTGGGGCACCACGGCAGCCGGACGTCGACAGGCGCGGCGCTCCTCGCGGCCGTCGACCCCTCGATCGCCGCCGTGTCCTCGGGCGTCCGCAACCGCTTCGGGCACCCGAGCCCGGAGGTGCTCTCCCGCCTCTCGGCCGGCGGCGTCGCGATCGCGCGCACGGACCGCGGCGGCGCCCTGACCTGGGAGACCGACGGCGAGCGCGTCCTCTGGTCCCGCCCGGGCGAGCCGCCGCGCCCGGCGCCCGGTCTTCGCGGCCGGGGGGCCGCCGCCGGACACGCTCCGGAGAACGGTGGGCCGTGAGCTGGAAAAAATCGCCGCTCCGGACGGCTGTCAGCCGGCCTTCCCATCCTTGCGCCTGGACGTCCCCTGAGGGACGCTGGGCCGATGTCTCGTAGCGCGATGACGACCACGATCCGCCGCCGCCTGGCGGGCGAGATCGGTCGTATCGACAAGCAGGCGCCCTTCCGCGTCGCGCTGTCTTACCCCTCGCCGTACCGGGCCGGAATGAGCTCGCTCGGCTTCCTCCAGATCTACAAGACCATCCAGGCCGAGCCCGGGATGGCGTGCGAGCGGGCCTTCCTCCCGGACGACGAGGGGCAGGGCACGGACGGCCCCCCGATCACGTACGAGGGGCTCCGCCCCATCTCCGATTTCCCGGTCATCGCGCTCTCGGTGGCCTACGAGCTCGAGCTCGCCGGGGTCGTCCGCCTGCTCGAGCTGGCGGGGATACCGGCGCTCCGGGAGGAGCGCTCCTTTCGCGATCCGTTCGTCCTCGCGGGCGGTCCGCTCACGTTCTCGAACCCGCTGCCGCTCGCGGTGTTCGCCGACGCGATCATCATGGGCGAGGCCGACACCCTGGCCGTGGACGTGCTCCGCCTGCTGCGGGACGCCTCGTCGCGCGAGGCGGCGCTCGACGCGCTGGCGGCCCTCCCCCACGTCTTCGTCCCCGCGCGCCACGGCGCGGAGATGCCCCCGGTCGCGCAGTGCGACAACGCGCTCCTGCCCGCCTGGTCGCCGATCCGCGCCGAGGAGACCGAGCTCTCGAACATGTTCCTCATCGAGGCGGAGCGGGGCTGCTCGCGCGGGTGCACCTACTGCGTGATGCGCCGCTCGACCAACGGCGGCATGCGCATCGTCCCGAAGGAGCGCCTCCTCGAGCTCATCCCCGAGGACGCGAGGCGCGTCGGCCTCGTCGGCGCCGCGGTCAGCGATCACCCGAAGATCGTCGAGGTGGTCCGGACGCTCGCCGAGCGGGGCTGCGAGGTCGGGCTGAGCAGCCTCCGGCCGGACCGGCTGACCGACGAGTTCGTCGGCGCGCTGCGGCTCGCGGGCTACAAGACGCTGACGACGGCGATGGACGGCACGAGCGAGCGGGTCCGCGAGACGCTCGAGCGGCGCGCCCGGCCCAGGCACCTCCAGCGGGCCGCGGAGCTCGCGCGGCAGCACGGGATGAATCGGCTCAAGCTGTACCTGATGGTGGGCGTCCCCGGCGAGACCGACGCCGACATCGACGAGTGCGTCGCGTTCGTCACGGAGCTGTCCCGGATCGTGCCGGTCGCGCTCGGGATCGCGCCGTTCTGCCCGAAGCGCAACACGCCGCTCCACGGCGCGCGCTTCGCCGGGATCGACATCGTGAACAAGCGGCTCGACCGGCTCCGCCGCGGGCTGCGGGGCCGCGCGGACGTGCGGGCCACGAGCGCGCGCTGGGCGTGGGTCGAGGCGGTGCTCGCCGCCGGCGGCGAGGCCGAGGGGCGCGCCGTGCAGCAGGCCGTGCACGCGGGCGGCTCGTTCCGGGACTACGAGCGCGCGTTCGAGAAGATCAAGCGGCCGGAGCCGCCGCGCCGGCAGAGCCTGCCGCTGCTCGCGGCGGGGTGAGCGGGGCGGCAGCCCGGCCCGGAGGGTGCTACGTGACGATGAAGACGCTGACCCTCTTCACGCGCGAGCGATGCCACCTCTGCGAGGAGGCCCACGCCGCGCTCGAGCGCGTGCGCGCCCGGCTGCCGTTCGAGCTCGCCGTCGTCGACCTCGACCGGGAGGCCGGCCCGGAGAAGCGAGCGCTGTACGACTGGGAGGTCCCCGTTGTCGAGCTCGATGGGCGGAAGATCATGAAGTACCGCGTCGACGAGCGGCGGCTCGAGCGGCTGCTCTCCGGCCCGGAGTGAAGCCCGCGCGTCGACGCGCGGCGGCGGGGCGTTTCGGCCCGCTTTCGCCCTGCGCCGCGCTACGCTATGCGAACCCCCGTGAAGTGGACGACCATCGCGCAGCTCGCCTTCATCCTCGTCGCTGCCGTCACGGTCTACGGCTTCGTGCACGCGGCGCAGAATGACCAGCGCACGACAGGCTGCGAGGCCATCTGCGCCCTGCGCCCTGCGTACGCCGGCCGGAACCGGCTCGCGCCGGACTTCGAGCTGCCGGACATGAACGGCAAGCCCGTCCGGCTGTCGTCGTTCCGGGGCAAGACGGTCTTCCTGAACTTCTGGACCAAGACCTGCGCCCCGTGCCTGCAGGAGATGCCGGCGCTCGCGGAGCTCGGCCGGATCGCCCAGTCGCGGAAGGACATCGTCGTCCTCACGGTCTCGACCGACGAGGGGCCGGACGATGTGCGCGACGCGCTCAAGGTGGCTCTGAACGGAGACCCGCCGTTCCCGGTCCTCTTCGACCCCGAGTCCAAGGTCGTGATGGACCAGTACGGCACGCAGCTCTACCCGGAGACGTGGATCATCGATCCGAACGGGATCATCCGGGCCCGCTTCGACGGCGCGCGGGACTGGTCGAGCAGCCTGGCCATCGAGGTGGGCGAGATGGTCTCGCGCTGGGGCAGCTGCCCGGCCGATATCTACAAGAGCAAGCCGCGCGCCGGGTCCGTCGACGTCTGCACCGACGACTCCTGAAGGGCTCATTGCCCCGAGGGCGAGAGCGCCTGGGGTCCGCCCATGCAATGAAGCTCGAAGCCGCCAGCGTGCTCGCAACTCCGGCGCGCGCTCGCGCCCTCGAAGCGGCCGCGGGAGGCGCGGACCGGCAGGCGCGAGGTTATCGGCAGCCCGCTGCCGTATATGTCTTCCCGGCCGGACAGCAGTAGATCATGGATCCTTTGCAGCCCTGCGTGCAGGCGCCTGCGCCCGCTACGCGGTCCCATCCGCAGGAGCGGCCGCCCGGGCAATAGGGTATGCAGGAGCCGCCCACGGAGCCATAGCCCGAGGGACAGCAGTGCACGGCCTGGTTCCCGCTTTGACACTCGCTGGAGCCGGACCAGTCCGAGAGAGAGCAGCAGAGCCCGGAGCCGCAGGCCGTCAGCGCCTCGGACGCCTCCTCCACCTCTTCGGTGACGGCCTCGCTCGATGGGCTCTCGTCCGTCACCACGTCGGCCGGATACGCCATACACCCCATGAAATACGCCGACAAAATGACGCAGAGTCCAGCAATGAAACGTCGCATGATGCCCTCCTGGAATGGATCGAGGCGCCTCGCGCGACGAACACCTCGCGCGCTGTCCTCGATGGTTCGTTCGCCGCTGTCCTCGGTTGTCTGACAAGGTTCGTTGTTTTTCTTCCGTCGCTTCTTGGGGCGATTCGACGCGGGATCCTCACCCCGCCTCGCCGGCGCGGTGCTCCGCAGGGCAGCGGCCGCGCCCGGGTGGGCTCTGCCCCGAGTGCCGCCCCCACGCCCGACGGCAGTACCCGATCGTCGCCCACCCCGAACGGCGATCCGCCGTTCCTGGTCCTGTTCGACCCCGACGCCGAGATCGTGCTGGACGCGTACGGCACGCAGCTCTCCCATGAGACGTGGATCCTCGATCCGGCCGGGATCCTCCGGGCCCGCTTCGACGGCGCGCGGGACGGGTCGAGCAGCCTGGCGCTCGAGGTGGGCGAGATGATCGCGCGCTGGCCGCTTGGCGCACCCGCGAAAGATCGTTATGTGAGTCACCCATCATGACCGCCCGGAGGCCGACGTCGCCGACAGCGCACCCGCCGCAGCCGCCCGCAACGGGTGAGGGGGGCGACGGGAGCGCCTCGGACGAGCGGGTCGCGGCGGCGCGGCAGGCGCTGCTCGAGGGGGTCGGCGCCGAGATCGCCGCGTCGTTCCCCGGAATCACCCGGCTGGGTGGGCAGGTCGTGGCGGCGCTCTACCTGGCGGACGAGCCGCGCTCGATGGATGAGCTCAGCCAGGAGCTCGGCCGCTCCAAGAGCAACATCTTCGCGAACCTGCGCGGCCTCGAGGCGGCCGGGATCATCGAGCGCCGGCGGGAGTCGGGCGCGCGGCACGACTCGTTCGCGCTGCGCGGCAAGTACCCGGACGTGATCGTCGGCGCCTACCTGGGCCGCCTGCGCCGCGTGGTGCAGGACAAGCGCGCCCTCGCGCGGCGCGCGCTCTCGCTGCTCGGCGACGCGCAGGGCCCGGAGGCCGACGCGATGCGCTCGCGGCTCGACGACCTGTCGCGCAAGTACGACCTGTTCGCCGACCTGATGGAGCAGCTCCTGCCGTCGATCGACGGCCCTGTCGATCTCGAGCGGCTGATCGCGCAGGTGCCCGAGGCGATGGTCCGCTCCCTGAACGCGGCGGCCCGCGTCGCCTGGGCGGCGGGCGACGCGATCAGCCGCCTGAGCGGCCGAGCCGGTCGCAAGCGGTAGCGGCGGGCCGCGTCACCCGCGCGGCGGGCAGTCCCGCATCTCGATCAGGATGCCGGTCGACGTCTCGATCCGGTGCATCAGGTTCACCTCCCGGGTGACCGGCGACGGCGTGATCGGGTTGGGCGCGGCGCCCACGATCATCGGCCGGTCGGGGTCGCCGTCGACGAAGACCATCAGCACCTCGATGCCGGGCTTGAGCGGGAAATGGATCCCGTAGTTGGGCCCGGCGTGCGGCTGGATCATCCGCACGAGCCGCGAGGGGAACGCGCGCGACGCGGGATCCCCGGCGTCGAAGTGGAAGCGCACCCGGTAGCGCCCCTGCTCGTCGATCGGCGAGACCTCCCCGATCTCGCCGTCCGGGAGCGGCTCCACCAGCGCCGTCACGACCCCGTGGATCTTCGGCCGCGGCGCCGTCCGCGGCGGGCGGTAGGCCTGCCCGGCGCGCACGAGGCGCGCGCGGTTCACGTACTCCTGCTCGCCGCCGACCCCGCCCTCGATGGCCACCGGCTGCACCGCGCGGTGCTCGACCTCGACGGCCAGGAACCGCTCGCCGTCGAGCCGCGGGTGGCCCTCGAGCGCGAAGACGGCCCCGGGGATCAGCCGGAGCTCGTCGCTCTGGCACTCGAAATAGCGGCTCGACGAGGCCCGCTCCTCCGCGCGGATCTGCGCCAGCTGCTGGCCCTCCTCCGGCGTCTTGTGGTGGGCGCCGTACTCGACGACGCCGCCCCCGAGGCCCGCCGGCGACTCGTGCGCTGCCGTCATGTCGAGCCTTGGCGTCCGGTAATTGTACTCCTGCATGACGTACGTCGCGGGGAAGGCCCTGGCCTGCTCCCTGAGCTCGAACATGTCGCGCCGCTCGCCCCGCGGCCGGAACATCACCGCGTCGCCCCCTGGCAGCGGCTGGAAGCCCGTCGGCTCGTCGGTGAACACCATCACGTCGCGGCCCGACTCGTGCTCGAAGAAGAACGAGATCCCGAGGTGCTCGGCGAGCCGCGAGATGAAGGCCAGATCCGTCTCCTTGTACTGGACGATCATCTCCCGCTCGGGGTGATCGCGGTAGAGGCGCATCACCACGTCCTCGGGCCCGAGCCCCACCATCGCGAGCTTGTGCTGGATGAGCTTTGGCACGCTGATGTCGAGGAAGACCTGCTGGAGCTCCACGAGCGTCGCGCGGAACGCCCGCGGCGCGAGCCGGAGCCGGTAGGAGCGGAAAGCGGTCTCCGTCTCGTGCCGGTCCTCGACCTCGGCGATCATGCCGTGCACGGTCCGCTCGTCCGCGCCCTGGACCTCGAACACGAGCGCCGCCGTGGCCCCCAGCACCTGGTCGATCGAGAGCTCGGCGCCGTCGCTGCACACGACGTCGATGTCGTACGAGAAGAGCTGGCCGATGGCCTCTTTGCCGTGCACCCCGCGCACCCGGACGAGGTCGCAGGAGAAATCGTCGGAGTCGAGCCGCAGGATCGGCGCCTGCCGTGCCCGGTCCCGGAGCGCGGCCTTCGCCTCTTGAAGCGCTTCCATCGGCGCCGTGCGCGGCGGGCTCAGCGCCGATCCCGCCGCGCCGAGATCGCGGAACGGCAGGTGATCGGGCGCCCCTGGGCCGCCCTGGGACGGCGGGAGCTCCCGCGGCCCTCCGGCGGTCGCCCCCGGGCGCAACGGCGGCGCTTCCCGCGGCCCTCCTGCGGTCGCCCGCAGCGGCGATGACGGCCCCTCGCGAGGCCCTCCGGCGCTCGCCTGCACCGGCGCTTCGAGGAGCTCTCGATCGTCCGGAGACGGCGCTGGCGGGGCATCATCCGGCCCGGCTGCCTCCTCCGGGCTCTCGACGCACGCCGCGCGGGTGATGGGCTCGCTGCACGGGGGCCCTGCGTCGGGGGCCTCGCGGATGCGCGCGGCGGGGGACCCCGCGGCCATCGTCACGCCGGTGGGCGCGCGGTGCGCCGTCGCGGCCGTGGGCTCACCGCACGGCGGCGCGGCGGCGGGTGGGGACGGCTCGCTGCACCTCAGGGGTTCCGTCGGCTCTCGGTTCATCGTCGCGCCTCCTCCGCGGCTCGCCTGGTACTGTACCCGACGCGGAGGCACGCATGGGTACGCGCGAGGGTGAGGGTATCAACGGGAAATACCTCCTCATCGAGGTCCCGAATTTCAACGACGCGGCGTCCGACGCCGAGGCGATGGGCTCGTATCTCCGCCTCGGCGCGGTCAAGGACCCGAGCCTCGCCGCCAACCCGGGCGCGCCGAGGGCGACCGGCGAGGACCTCGCTGCCCGGGTGACCTCGTTCATCGACGACACCCGCAAGCGCGACGGCTGCCCCGATTTCATCCCCGAGGCCGAGCGGCAGGCCGAGACAGCAAAGCTCCACACCAAGGGCGGCTGGCGCGACCACTCCGACGGCAACCGCATCACCACCACGCGCGGCGACAAGGTCGAGGTCATCAAGGGCAATTACCGCATGCTCGTCCTCGGCCGGCAGGAGGACACCGCCGGCTGGGACGTCTCCGGCGGCCATATCCAGGACGCCACCGATCTCTGGACCGCCGCCACCACCATCGAATGGGTCCAGAACTATAGCGGCACCTGGAAGGTCACCGAGAAGACCGAGAAGGGCGACGTCGACACCACCTACCACGGCGACACGTTCGATCGCTTCTATGGCAACAAGCAAACCAGCATCACGGGCTCCGAGGCCCCCACGGCCGAGCGACCGAACCCCACCTGCCTGAGCTCCACCTGGGCGCAGCGGATCGAGTCGTACACCGGCTCGGCGGCCTGCCCTGTGCCGCTGATCTCCGACGAGACCTGGGCCGACCAGATCGCCAGCAAGACGACGGCGACCGCGATCAGCGACGAGACAACCGCGCAGACGATCTCCAGCACGACGAGCGCCACGTCGATCAGCGACGAGACCGCCGCGAGCACCGTGTCCAGCACGACGACCGCCTCGCTCGTGTCGGATACGACCATCGGCGAGGTCCAGTCGGTCACCATCGGCAATACGAGCGACGTCACCATCGGCAATGCGGCGTCGATCACCGTCGGCGCCACCGAGGAGGTCACGATCGGCGGCCTTGTCGAGCTGACGATCGCGGCCATGCTCGAGGTCTCGCTCACGGCGGGGGTCTCGATCAACATGGGCCCCAAGGCCGAGCTCAACCTGACCAACCGGCAGGAGCTCTCCGACTTCCGCACCAACGTGAAGAACATCTGCGCGAGCGTCTCGTCGGCCGAGTCGGTGAGCACAGGGGCGTACAACCTGATGTCCGGCGTCATCAACCTGTTCTGATGCAGACCAAAAACCTCACGCCCTTCCCCTTCGGCGCCAAGGTCTGCTCGCGGAGGCCGCCGCAGCCCGAGGTGGTCCTCGTCGTCCGCGGACGGTTCTCGCTCCGCCTCGGCGAGCCGCTCGCGCCGCTGGAAGGGCAGCTCGCGCAGGGGGCGCTGACCGCCGAGACCTTCGAGGGAGGCGACGGCGAGCGCGACGGCGAGCGCACGTACCCCGGCGATTTCGCCGACTGGAAGCCGGCCGCGGATCTCCTGCTCCGCGGCGCCTGCCACCCGCCTCCCGGCGAGCCGCAGCGCGAGCACCCCGTGGGCTTCGCGGTCGGGAGCTGGTCGAAATCGCTGCTCGTCCCGGCGCCGCGCGAGGGCCGCCTGGTGCCCGCGCCCTTCGGGCCGATCCACCCGGATTCGCCCGAGCACCGCCGGATGCTCGGCAAGGAGTACGGCCCCTCGTACCGGAAGACCCGCGCCCCGTGGTACGCCGAGGACTTCGACTGGGCCTATTTCCAGGCCGCCCCGCCGGATCAGCGCCTCGCCGGCCCCCTGCGCGGCGACGAGGAGGTCACGCTCTTGAACCTCCACCCCGCCGCGCAGACCGCCTCCTTCCGCCTGCCAGGCCTCCGGATCCGCGCGGTCGTCGAGGACGCCCAGGGCCGCGTGCAGGACGCCCGCATGAGCCTCGATACGCTCTTCGTCGAGCCGGACGCGGGCCTCGTGACCCTGACCTGGCGCGGCCACGCCGAGGTGGCCGAGGACGATCTCGCCGACGTGCGCGCCGTCGTCATCGCCGCCGAGCCGCTCTCGGATGCGCCGCTGCCGCTCGACCAGTACCGGGAGCAGCTCGCCCAGCTCGCCCGCGATCCGCGCGGCCTCGAGGATCTCCCGCCGGAGGTGCGCGACGCCTACGACCTCGTCCGCGACGGCGCGCCGCGGCCGCCGCGCGCCGCCGCGGACGAGGCGGATCCGGTATCGAAGCTCCTCGCCGAGCGGCTCGGCGGCCTGCACGCGCCGGAGCAGGACCGCGTGCGGCAGCTCGTCGCGAAGCTCCGGGCCCTGCGCACCCCCGAGGGCGTCGACCTCGAGCGCACCATCGCGCAGGCGCTCGCGCGGCTCCCGGCGCAGCGGCAGGCCGCGTACCTCCCGGCCACGCCCGCCGGCACGCCGCGCGTCCCCATGGGCGGCGCGCTCGACGCGCTCGTCGCGCGCGTCGAGAAGCTCCGCCGGGACGCGGCCGCGCGCGGGACGGAGCTCGAGGGCGTCGAACGCCTCGACGCGCTGCTCCGCGATGCCCGCCTCCGCGAGATCGTCCCCGGCTACCGGCTCCCCGGCGAGGCCGCGGCGCCGCCGCCCGAGCCAGGCCCCGGCGCCGACCTCTCGGGGCGCGATCTCTCCGGGCAGGACCTCTCGGGCCGCGATCTCTCCGGGGCGAAGCTCTCCGGCGCGCTCCTCTCGGGGGCGAACCTCTCGGGGACGAACCTCTCGAACGCGGATCTCTCGCGGGCCGTGCTGTTCGAGGCGAACCTCGAGGGCGCCGCGCTCTCGGGCGCCGACCTCTCCCAGGCGAACCTCACCGGCGCGCGCGCCGCGGGCGCCGATCTGCGCGGCGCGACGCTCGACCAGGCCATCTTCACCCGCGCCGATCTCGCCCGCGCCCGCCTGGCGAGGGCGCGGGGGCGCGGCGCGCTGCTCGACGCGGCCGACCTCCGCGAGATCGACGGGGAGGAGCTCCACCTCGACGGCGCCGTGCTCCAGGGGGCGAAGCTCGATCGGGCCTCCTTGCGAGGCGCGTCGCTCGTCGGGTGCATGTGCGCCGGGTCCTCCGCGACGGACGCGGATCTCACGGGCGCGTCCCTGCCGCGCACGAGCTTCGCCGACGCCGATCTCGAGCGCGCGACGCTCGTGGAAGCGCGCGGCGAGGGCGCGGCGCTGCTCCGGGCGAAGCTCGACGGCGCAGACCTCCAGTATGCGTCCCTCCCGCGGGCGCACCTCTCGTGGGCCTCGGCCCGGGGCGCTCGCTTCGCGTGCGCGGTCCTGCGCGGGAGCCGCTTCTACCGCGCCTCCCTGGAGCGCGCCGACCTCGCGCAGGCCGATCTCTTCGGCGCCGACCTCTGCAAGGCGCGCCTCGACGGCGCCTCCTTCGCCGGGGCCAGCCTGTACGGCGCCCGCCTCGAGGGCGCGAGCGCCGCCGGCTGCGATTTCAAGGGGGCGAACCTGCGGCGCTCCAGCCTGGAGGGCGCGTGAAGAGCGTCGAGGAGCTCCTCGACCGCATCCGCGCCGGCGCGCCGCTCCAGGGCGCCCGCCTCGATGGCCTCGACCTCCGAGGCCTGGATCTCACGAACCTCGATCTCGCTCGCGCCCGGTTCCTTCGCGCCAGCCTGCGCGGCGCGCGGCTCGCGGGCAGCACCCTCTCGGGGGCGCACTTCGTCGAGTGCGACCTCCGCGACGCGGACCTCGCGGGCTGCGCGCTGGACGGCGCGCTCGTGCTCGGCTCGAACCTCGAGGGCGCGCGCCTCGCCGGCGCGACGCTCGTCCGCGCGAAGCTCTCGTACCAGCGCCTCGCCCGCGCCGATCTCTCCGGCGCGACGATCGTCGAGGTCGAGGCGGTGAGCTCGGACTGGTCCGGCGCCCGGCTCGCCGGCGCGACAATCGAGGGCTCGCGCCTCGACCTCGCGAACCTCGAGGGCGCGGATCTCACGGAGGCCCGCATCGCGCGCGCCTCCTTCACTCGCGCGAACCTCCGCCGCGCGCGCCTCTCCCGCGCCCGCGTCGAGGCCGGCGCCTTCGTGGGGGCCGATCTCACCGGCGCGGACCTCGACGGCGCGGAGCTCGACCGCGCGGTCTTCGTCAAGGCGGACCTGCGCGGCGTCCGCTTCCCGAAGCGCATGCACGGCGTGGTCCTCGACGAGGCAAAGCTCGGCCGACCCGAGCTCGCGGGCAAGGACCTCGCCGGGACGGACCTCACGGGCGCGGATCTCTCCGGCCTCGACCTCACGGGCGCGGATCTCTCCCTCTGCTCGCTGCGCGGCGCCGACCTGCGCGGCGCGAGCCTCCGCGGCGCTCGCCTCGAGCGCTCGATCCTCTCGGACTGCGATCTCACCGGCGCGGACCTCCGGGGCGCGAGCCTCCTCGGCTGCGACCTCTCGCGCTCGATCCTCCGCGGCGTGGACCTCTCGGGCCGCGATCTGGAGTCGGTGATCCTCATCGAGGCCGATCTCGAGGGGGCCGATCTCACGGCCGCGCGCCTCATCCGCTGCATCCTCGACCGGGCGCGGCTCGCGCGCGCGAACCTGACGCGCGCGGTGCTCCAGCAGGCGCTCCTCCGCGGAGCCGCGCTGGAGGGCGCCGTGCTCGGCAAGACGATCTTCGATCGCGTCGATTTCACCGGCGTGGATCTGCGCGCCGTCTCCTTCGCCGGCCTCACGGTGCACCGCTGCGCCTTCATGGAGGCGAACCTCGAGCGGATGAGCCTCCGCGACTGCGATTTCATGGGCAGCGATTTCTCGAAGGCGAACCTGCGCGGCGCCGATTTCGAGGGATCCATCCTGACGCAAGCCAGGCTCCGCGAGGCCGCGCTGGACGGCGCGAGCCTGCCGAGTGTCGTGGCGAAGGCCGCCTATTTCGGGGGCGCCTCGCTGCGCGGGGCGAAGCTCTCGCGGGCGATGCTCCGGTACGCCACGTTCACCCGGGCGGACCTCGACGGCGCGAACCTCGCCGCCGCGGATCTGCGCGAGTCCATGCTCGATCATGCCGAGGCCCGCGGCGCGCTCTTCCTCTCGGCGCGCCTCGAGCGCGCCGACCTGTCGCACGCGCGCGTCGAGGAGGCCGACTTCAGCGAGGCCGATCTCGGCGGCGCCAACCTGCACGCCCTCCACGACAAGGGCGCGCGCTTCTCCGGCGCGAGGCTGCTCGGCGCGCGCCGGACGGACGTCGATCGGCTGGAGGCGGAGGCGTACACGCCCCCGCGGCCGCCCCGATAAGAGCGAAAGGAGCGGACGCGTGCTGCCTGCGAGCAACAACGGCGCCGGGATGAACATCGGGTTTCCGGACGTGTGCCTGACGCCGGTGGGGCCGGTGGTGGTGCCGATCCCGTACCCGAACTTCGCGCTCAACGCGATGGCGGTGAATTTCTCGGTGAAGGTGAAGGTGTCGATGATGAACGCGCTGAACCTCGGCACGACCATCCCGATGACCTTCGGGATGGAGCCCGGGGTGGCGCACCCGCTCTACATGGATGTCGGGGCGTATGTGGCGGGCAATTCCAAGGTGATCATCGAGGGGTTGCCGGCGATCAACCTCACCTGTCCCACGACCGGGAACGCCGGGAACAACGCGGTGGGCGCGGTGCTGGTGCCGAGCGCGGTGAACGTGTTCTACACGTGCGCGGCGGCGCCGGAGGAGGTGCTCCCGGGCGCGGAGAACGTGGCGCACGCGCTGCTGGGCGATGGGATCGGGGTGATCCGGATCCGGGTGTTCTCGCTAGACCTGCCGGCCTTGGTGTACCGGGCGATGCGCGCGCTCGAGGCCGAAGGGATGCGGGAGCTGGTCATCGATCTGCGGGACAACCCGGGAGGCGAGCTGCGGGCGTTCGTGGAGCTGGCGGGGGATTTCCTGCCGGCGGGGAGCGTGGTGGCGACGGTGACGGACGGCGATGGGGACGAGGTGGTCCATCGCTCGCGGCAGGAGGAGCCGTATACGGTCCCGGTGACGATCCTGGTGAACCGCGGGACGGCCTCGGCCGCGGAGCTGTTCGCGGGGTGCCTGAAGGCGCACGGGCGGGCGGGGATCGCGGGGGAGAGGACGTACGGCAAGGCGGTGGGGCTTTCGCTATGCGCGAGTGAGGAGGGCGTGCGGATGGCGGCGGCGGTGCGGGTCACGCTGCCGGGCGGGGCGGAGGTGCAGAGGGTGGGGGTCCAGCCATCCGTAGAATGAGATCTCGGATAGCAGGACGCAGCGTCACGCGCGGAGCCCACGGTGAAGAAGAATCAACTCCAGCCGAAGCCCAAGAAAAAAAACAGAGGCAATGCCCAGGAAAGCCCCAGCGATACGTCACGACCCCTCCACAGGTCGGTGGGAAGGGGCGGTAGAGCGGCGACTACCACGAACAGCAGCATCTCCTCGCCGTCGCATTCCGTGACGAGCTCCACCGGCGAGCGCCGGGGCCCTCCTGTGATGCAGACTCCCCCGGTGGTGGAGCGGTTCCAGCGCCCCGCCGGGACGCTCATGGAGCGGGCGGCGCTCGACGATGCTGCGACGCGGCGATACTATCGGGATGAGCTGCCGCCGATACCTGCGCGGAACTTCGATAGGTCGGACCGGGTTGCGAGATCCATGAACATCGGCACGCTGCGCCGGCTGGGCCGATATGTGGACCAGAATAAGCCGGCTCATCTCGGCAGAGATCTCATGTACACCATGAACCTCTCTACATGCACGGCGCTCGCGATGTACTCTCCGACGACCGGGGAAGCCTTGCTCCTCCATGCAGACGCGACGAGCAACCCGGCGCTCTTCGCGCAGGACATCTGGGATTATGCCAACATGATCCGATTCCAGCTCGACAATCCTTCGTTCGCCGACAGTGGATCCGAGATCGTGCTGTTCTGCACGGATGAGCGGGAGAGCTCGCTGGCCATCGTCGAGACGGCGCTCCGACAAGCGTTCGCTGACGAGCCGGAGGTCCTGAGCCAGGTGCTCTGTCAGATCAGTACGCGTTTCTACGACGTGGGCCGAAACAGCCATATCACCGTAGGCGGTGGCAATCCCCCGATGATCGTCCTGCCGGATCGCGAGCTCAAGGACTATATGATCAAGCGCTATACTGTGAAGAGCGATGCCGACGTGGAGGCGGCGAGGAAGGAGCTGCTCGCGCTGTTCGCACAATCCGACCCCGCATCCGAGATCGAGTCGGGGATGCGTTTCGACATCGTAGAGCGCGCGCTCGAGGTCGGGCACAAGGATATCGTCGAACTGTTCGATCCAGATGGTAAGATACGAAGGCTCATGTCGTAACGGACCGTGGCCGAGCCCGCGCATCAGCCGAGGTGGATTTCCTTCCCGTTGATCGTCATCGTCTCCTCGGTCAGCACCGTCGCGCTCTTCGCCTTCGTCGTCGCCGAGCCGTCCACCACCGTGTGGCTCTCGCGCGCGTGCAGGCTGAACAGGTCGGTCACGCGCTGGACGAGCGACGCCGCCTTCTGCACCAGCGATCCCGCGAACACCCGCACCTTGTCGCCGTACACGTCCACCTCCGGCCCCCGGAGCTCGACGCCCCGGTCCCCGGACAGCCTGAGCGCCCCGCCCGCGGCCCGGACGTCGACGTCGCCTTGGAGCTCCAGCGTCACCTTGCCGGTCCCGTGCAGGACGCCGATGACATAGAAGCGCGCGCCCCGGCCGATCACGAGGAGCACGTCACCCACCGCCGGCGCGTAAGGGAGCGCCAGCGCCATCGTCGCCTCTGCGCTCTCACCGTCCGGCAGCTCGACCACCACCGCCTGGCCGCGGGCTTCCAGCACGTGCGCCGGCCCCAGGTACTCCTCGGCGCGCGTGGACGTGGCGCGCTCTCGAACCACGGCTCCCTCCGACATGGTGGTCCCTCCATCCTCGCTCCGGCTCAGTCCTTGCGGAAGCGCTTGTACAGGCTGCCGAGGAGATTGGGCCGCTCTCGCTTCGGCTCGGACGGCGCCGGGGCCGGCGCGCGCGGCTCGGGCGAACGCTCGACCTCGGGATCGCGCGCCGGCGCGGGCAGCGGCTCGGCGGCGCGCGCGGGCGCGGCAACCGGCGCTGGCGCGGCGGCTTGCGTGGGCGCAGGTGCAGGCGCGGCGGCTTGCGTGGGCGCAGGTGCAGGCGCGGCGGCTTGCGTGGGCGCAGGTGCAGGCGCGGCGGCCTGCGTGGGCGCAGGTGCAGGCGTTGCGATCTCCATGGGCGTAGGCGCAGGCGCGATGTCTTGCGCTAGCGATGGTGCCGTCTGCGCAGGCGCAGGCGCGGCCTCCGGCTCGCTCAGCTCGATCGTGCCCTCCAGCGGCGACGCGATCGCCGGGACCGCCGCCGCGCCGCCCGCCGCCCACGGCGCGCTCGGGCGCTCGCCGCCCTCCCGCTCGCCACGCGCCCCGGCAGGCGCGATCGGAAACGGCGCGCTCACCGCGTCGTCCTGGCCCGGGCCTCGGACCCTCACGGGCGGCAGGGGCACGGTGCGCGCCTCGCGCGGCCTCCGCTCGCTCCCCGCCGGCGGCAACGTGTCATCGAGCGGGAACGTGCCCTCGAGCGGGTGCGCCCCGTCACGCACCGGCTCTCGCCTGGCCGCGCCGCCCGCGACGCTCACCGGCGCATCCACGACGTCGTCCTCGCCGAGCCGCACCGTGGAGCTCCAGTCCGTCCGCTTCGCGCTCTCCCCCGCGGCCGCGCCCGCCGCGCTCGGCGCGCCCGCAGGCGCCTCGCTGAGGTCCGGCCACGGCACCGGCTCGTCCCCCACCTCCACGCCCACCGCGGCGCGCAGCGCCGGGAGCACCTCCTCCGAGGCCACCTGGAAGCTCCCGCGGAAGACCACCGCGCAGCGCTCGGCGTCGGGCTGCACGATCAGCGTGTCGCCCACGAGCGGCAGCCACCGCGCCGCGCCGTTCGGCAGGAGGATCGTCGCGAGCGCCCGCAGCGCCGGCAGGCGCGTCGCCAGCGTCGGATGGTGCTGGCTCAGGCCCTCCAGCACGATCTCCTCGCCGCCGAGCACCCGATCGAACCGCTGATCCGCAGGCGCGGACTGGAAGTACGACCAGTCGAAATCGTCCGGGATCGACGCGATCCCCTCCAGCTCGGCGCGCGCGAGCCCGCGGAGCAGCCGCGTCCGGCTCGGCACGATCGGCGGGATCGGCCCGAGGCCCACCGGCGCGCGCCCCCCGCCCAGCGGCAGCAGGTTGGGCAGCGCGCTGCCGCCTGCGCGCTCGTCGGCGCCGGCGCCGACGCCGAGCGGGTTCTCCGGCTCCCCGGGGCCGCCATACGCGCGCTGGTACTCGATCGGCATCTTCACGAACGGCTCGGGCAGCGCGCCCGCCGCCGCCCCGCCCGCCCGATCGCCCACGACCTCGAGGCTCTTGTCCACGAGCGCCGCCCCCGCGCGCAGGAGCGCGAGCCGCACCGCCATCCGCCGGACCGGCGCCCCGCCCGGCGCCCACGCGTGCCCGGTGAGCACCACCTCGGCGCGCCCGAGCCACGGCGCGAGCTCGCTCGCCGCGAGCAGCGGCTTCATCGGGTTGCCCCGCGTGTAGACCTCGCTCCGGACGATCTCCAGCGGCTCGATACGCCGCGCCTCGCCGCCGGGGACCATCGCGAACGTGGCCTTGGCGACGAGGGTCACATGGAGCTGGCCGCGGCTGCGCCACAGCGTCGCGCCCGCCGCGACCGGGCCGGCGCGGAGGACGTCGAGGGCAGGACGCGCGGTGGTCATGGGCGAGGGCGCCGCGCCCGCGGGCCAGCGTCAGTTCGTGTTGAGCTCGACGCGCAGGAGCTTGCGGCCGATGAAGAGGTAGTCGCCGTGGGCGAGCTCGCGCTCGCTCTTGATGCGCACGTAGGTGCCGTTGCGGCTGTTGAGATCGGTCAGCGTGAACTTGCCGTTGTGCTCCTCGAGCCGGCAGTGCGAGCCCGACATGTACAGGTCGACGGGGAAGTTCAGGTCGCCGCCCTCGCGCCCGATCTGCAGCGAGGTGCCGCGCGCGCAGACGGTCATGCCGACCGCGCCGCCCTGGAGCACCTGCGTGAGGCGGAACGGGCTCGGGTGCTTCGGCGAGGAGTAGAAGAAGGTCCCGTCCGGATCCTGGCCGTCGGAGGCGCGCGGCGTCGGATCGAGCCGGAAGAGCTGCTCGCCCGCGAGGAACGTGTCGCCCGGGGTGATGTCGATCGTGCCGCGCACGCGGATGTACACGCCGTTCAGCGAGCCCTCGTCGCGCACCACCAGCTTGCCGTCGCGGTAGAAGAAGTTCGCGTGCTTCGGCGAGACGAACGGGTCGTCCGGGAAGACGAGCTGCCCGTTGCGGCCGACGATGTGCTGCTCCGCCTTGAGGTGGAACGAGAGGCCGTCCATGCCCTCGCCGCGGATGAGGATCAGCTTCGCCTTCGCCGGGTTCTGCATGTCCCCGAAGAACAGCGTCTGCGCGTTGAGGATCTCGGGCGGGACCGCCGTTCCGCACCTCCCACAGAACTTGTGGCCCGAGGGGACACCGCTCGAGCAGGAACGGCAGACGTAGTTACGGGCTTGCTCCATCAGCTCCTCCTGGGAGAGTTCGGCGAATTCGCTCTTGGACGAGGTGGTCTTGGGGCCCCGGCCCTGACCGCGCGCGCTCGTCGGGTCGAGCCGGGCGCCCGCGCTGCCGGCCGCGGGCGTCGGGGAGCGCCGGGCCGGCGTGGTCGTCGAGCTCGCCCGGCGCGGCGTGAACAGGGCCAAGTCGTTCGCGCACTCAGGGCAACGCGCGGTGCCCATCGGGCTCCACAGGTCGCACTGGCCACAGACGATGCCAATCTCGTTCTGCTCGGTGTGCAAACGTCTCCTCGGTGCATTGGAGGACCGCGGATCGCGGTTCTCCGACCCGCGCCAGTGGAAGGCCGCCGTGGCGGACCTCCGACCGATGAAGCGAGCCAGGACGGGAACCCGGGCCGCTGCTGGCGCTCGATCCCCGACCCGGGTGGAGAGAGACACGGTTCTAGACGTCGATCAGCGGAGGGGTCAAGCTCGAGGTGCGCCGGCCAGGTCGACGACCGGCCCTGCTCAGCGCACGAAGGTGAAGCGGCGCCGGTCGTCGCTCCAGCCGGCGCCGCCCCAGAGCCGGAAGACGATCCGCTGGTTGCACGCGGCGCGCGGCTGCAGGCCGTAGTCGCGCGAGTCGTCGTGGTAGCTCCGGTTGTCGCTCAGCAGGAAGACCGTGTCGGGCCGCACCTCGACGCGGTGGCGGCGCTCGAGCGGGGGCCTGCGCCCGGTCGCCCGGGCGTGGAGGCCGGGGCCCATCATCACCATGTCGCACGAGAGCTGCACCGGGTTGCCCGTGGCCGGGTCGGTGATGCTCACCTTGGGCTCGGCGCACGCCGTCTCGGGGTCGTAGCTCTGCCCGTTCACGAGGAGGACGGTGTGGTCGACCTCGACCTTGTCGCCCGGCAAGCCCGCGATCCTGCCGACGATGTGGCTGCCAGGGGCCTCGGGATCCGGGCACCGCACCAGCTCGCCGAAGCCGGGCGTGCCCCGCGTCAGCACGACGACCACGTCGCCCGGGGCGATGCTCGGCGCGAGCGAGGCGCCGAGCATCGGGTCGTTCGGCACCTTCCAGACGTCGAGCACGAGCGCGCGGAGCACGACGCCGAGCAACAGCAGGGTTCCCAGGATCCAGAGCAGCCCGTTGAACAGCTTCCGCATGCAGCGGCGCAGCCTAGCGCAGCTCCGGCCGCGGGCGTCGGGCAAGCGCAGCTTGAAGGCGCCGCGGCGCCGTCAACGCAGGCACCCCCGGTACGGCGGAAGCTCGCTCGGGCTCGCGCCCGCCGCGATCTCGCGGGCGGCGGAGAACAGCTCGGGCCACACGTCGAGGCGGCTGAAATACGAGGTCCCGGTGGTGTGCTCGTCACCGTCCATCACGCTCGACGAGATGACGCCGACGACGTCGCCGCCTCGATCGCTGCGCGCCGGCCCCCCGGAGTCGCCGGGGCAGATCGAGGCGATCGCGACGAACTGCCCCGGGTTCACGGCGTCGATCGTGCCGCCCAGCCGCGGCGCGAGGTGGATCGGGTCGCGCGAGAGCGCGCAGCGGCCGAAGCCGTAGGGCGTCACCTGCTCCCTGGACACCGGCTCCCCCTCGATGCGCGGCGGCAGGGTCGGGATCCCGACGAGGCGCCGCGACAGCACGAGGATGGCGATGTCGCCCTCGCCCGACGTGTACCCGCAGTCCGGCGACACCACCGCGCGGACCGTCACGTCGCCCCACGGCAGGTGGTCGCCCCCGAGCTCGATCGAGATCGCCTCGGGATCCTGATCGCGGCGCAGCGTCCTGCCGTTGTCGTCCCGCGCCGCGACGCAGTGGTGCGCGGTGAGCACCAGGTCCTCGGTGATGAGCGTCCCCGTGCACGTCACGTCGGTGACGATCCGGACGATCGCGTCCTCGTTCGTCGCCAGCTCGAACGGAGGCCGGAGCTCGAGCGGGCGCTGCTCCATGCCCGGCTTCGCCGCGGGGATCGGCAGCCCCGCGTTGGTGATCGGCCGCGCACAGCCCGCGGCCACGGTGAGGGCGAGCGCGATCACCACGGCGGCGCCGCGTCGGTACAACCCTGACCTTGCGGTCGCAAGGGCGCCCAGCGTGCGAGCTTGCGGCTGTTCCACCTGAGGGAGACCCTCCCAAGCGCAACCGGTTGTTCTCTCGGACAGCGCCCCCGGTACGAACGCGCCGAGCAATGCCAAAGACTACGACATAAGGCGGTGACCGTCATTCGACAACGACAGGGTTTCCAAGCTTGGATACGGCCTCGACGATCGCCGATCGCATCGGGCGTCCCGTCGTCTGGCCGCCTTGTAGCCGCCTTGTTGTAGTTGCCTTGTACATTTACGCCTGCGCTTACGTTCGCGCGTGCGCCGATGTTCCCCGCGCCGCGCTAGCGCACCGCGACGAGGCGCACCTGGCTCGCGCTGCGCGAGTAGGCGTCGAGCGCGGCGCGGGCGGCGGCCGCGTCGACCTGCGGATCCTCGACGCCCGCGGCGACGAGCTGCTCGAGAAAGGCGCGCTGGTGCTCGGACTTCGCCGCGAGCCACGCGGGGCAGGCGCCGGCCGCGCAGGCCGCCGACGCCTGCTCGGCCGCGGCGAGGGCGTCCCGGACGCGGCCTCGGTGGACGAGCGCCCGCGCCGAGAGGTGCGCCGCCTCCGGGAGCGCGCGCACATCGCCGGGCGCCGCGTCGAGGGCCGAGGAGGCGAGTCCGGGCTGATCGCGCTCCAGGTAGGCGGCGGCGAGCGCGGTGACGCTGGCCGGCGTCCTGCCCTCGGCGTAGCGGGCCTCGAGCGCCGCGAGCTCGTCGGCCCCCGCCGCGGCGCGCGACGGCAGGAGCTCCGACGCCCGGACGCTCGGCCCGAGCCCGATCGTCCAGGCGACCCCCGCGAGAACCAAGCCGTTCGCGACGAACAACCCGATGCGCATCACCCGACCTCCAGGAACCGGCAGGGACCCCCGGCCGTCGGCGGCGGCCGGCGGTGACGGGCAGTCGCGTGCGGTAACATGCGGTAAACCCAAGCGACAGCGGGGCGGCGCGAAGGTTCCCGCGAAGCGCGAGCGGCGCGCAATCACGCGCAATCAGAGGTTGGCCCGATGGTCGGCCCGGGCATTGGCCGGGTGGCCGGCGCACCTACAGGGCGGCCGGGGTCGCGGGGCTACTCGCTCGGGAGCACGACCAGGTCGTCGCGGTGGACGACGACGTCGTCATCACCGGCCTCCTCGCGCTTCTTCCTCGCGGTGCGCGCGGCGTCGCTCGCGGACATCCGCGCGAGCCCGCGCGCGATCTCGGTGCCGTCCGGGTCGACGACGGCCACGGCGTCGCCCGGGAGGAAGGTGCCGCGCACGCCGAGGACGCCGACGGCGAGGATGCTCCGGTTCTTCGAGCCGATCGCCTCGGCGGCGCCCCGGTCGACGAGGATGGCGCCGCGCGGGCGCAGCGTGTACGCGATCCAGTGCTTGCGCGCGCTGAGCCGCTGCGGGACGGCGGCGAAGAGGGTGCCGACGTCCTCGCCCGAGACGATGCGCGTGATGATGCCCGCCTCGCGGGCGGCGCCGATGACCACGTGCGAGCCCGCGAGCGTCGCGCGCCGCGCGGCTTCGACCTTGCTGGCCATGCCGCCGGTGCCGACGCCGGAGGTCGACGCGCCCGCGAGGTGCCGCGCCTCGCGGGCGACGCTGCGCACGAACGGCACCCGGCGCCCGTCGCCGTCGAGCAGGCCCTCGACGTCCGAGAGGAGGATGAGGAGATCGGCCTCGCAGAGCGGGGTCACCATCGCCGCGAGCTGGTCGTTGTCGCCGAACTTGATCTCCTCGACCGCGACCGCGTCGTTCTCGTTGATGATCGGGATGGCGCCCGCCTCGAGCAGCGCGGCCAGGGCGTTCCTCGCGTTGTTCGTGCGCGTGCGGTCCGCGAGGTCGGCGTGCGTGAGGAGCACCTGCGCGACGAGCAGGCCGACCTTGCCGAAGGCCTCCTCGTAGCGCTGCATCAGCACGCTCTGGCCCGCGGCGGCGGCGGCCTGGAGCCAGGCCATGTCCTTCGGGCGCGACTTCAGCCCGAGCTTCGCCACGCCGAGGGCGATGGCGCCGCTCGACACGATGACGAGGCTCCGGCCGGAGCGGCCGCGGAGCGCGGCCACCTCGGCGGCGAGCCGGTCCCAGGCGTCGCCGGAGAGGCTCTTCGAGCCGATCTTGACGATGATGCGGCGGCAGCGCCGGAGCGCGGCGCGCGCGGCCTGCGGATCCAGCTCCGGCGCGGCGTCGGCCGCGGGGCGGCCCGCGGCGCCGCCCTTCGTGGCGGTGCGGTCCTCGGTGTCAGTCATTGGGGAGGCCGGCGGCGGCGATCTCGTCGAACGCCGCGTCGAGGCGGCGCTCGATGTACTCCGGGACGGAGGCGCCCGCGAGCAGGAAGGCGTCGATCCAGCGCGTGAACTCGTCGCGCAGGTCCTCGGTGCCGCTCGGCAGGACGGTGAAGCTCGCCTGGAGCGACGGGGACAGCGCGCGGCGCACGGCGCGATCGACGGCGTCGCGGACCCAGCGCGCCTCCTCGGCGTGGACGCGCACGGCGGTGCTCCGGCGGAAGCGCGTGATGTAGCGGTCCAGGAGGTGGCCGAGGGCGTAGACCTCCAGGCCGCGCGCGGCCGCCGCGAGGGCCAGGGCCGGGTTGAGCCGCCGGAGGACCTCCTTCGTGACGAGCTGCGCGGCCTTGCGGAGCGGGGTCTGCTCCGAGCCGGGCTCGACGAGGAGCGCGCGCGCGTCGGTGGTGAGGCTGAGGCCGTGGCGGGCGACGGTGTCCTGCACGATGGCCCCGCGGATGCGCAGCAGCATGCGCGCGGGGAGCACCGGGACCGGGATCCACGAGGCGCCCACCGCGAAGGCGGTGAGCACGGCGAGTCGACCTCCGGGAGGCGGGCCGCCCGGGGTGACCTGAGCGGCGGTCGGCTTGTTCGCGGCGGGTTCGGATGACATCGGGCGCACGGTACTACGGCGGCCGGCAGGTCAGAAGAGGGGGGTGAGCTCGACGATCGCGGCGCGGCAGCGCGTCGCGGCGAGGACGACGTCGCGGGTGGTCGCGCCCTCGGGCAGCGCGGCGGCGAAGCGCACCGGCCCGCCCCGCAGCGCGATCCCCCGGGCGGCGAGCTCCTCGCGGAGGAGCTCCGCGTTCGTGCGGACGGTGACGGCGTAGAGGCGGCTCCCGGCGGCGATCTCCGCGAACGTGCCCGAGAAGGCGAGCTCGCCGCCCGCGAGCACGAGCACGTCGGTGGCGCCGCGGACCAGGGCGCCCCGCGGGCCCTCGACGTCGAGCCGCGCCGCCGTGAGCAGCGCGCCGCGGCCCTCGGTGGCGCCCGCGAGCGCGGCCAGGACGAAGGCGGCCGCGGCGCCGTCGAGGCCGACGAGCGGATCCTCGGCGATCACCACGGCGGGCGCGGTCACGATCGCCTGGGCGAGGACGAGCGCGCGGCGCTCGGGCAGCGCGAGCGCGCTCAGCGCGCGCTTCCGCGAAGCCGCGAGGCCGACGCGGGCCAGGGCGGGGGCCACCATGTCGGCCGCCGCGCGCGGCGAGGCGCCCGCGAGGCGCGCGCCCCAGCCGACGTAGGCGTCCGCGGTCCACGCGAGCGGCAGCGGCGGATCGAGCGGCGCCGCCCCGCTCGCCGCGCGGTGCGCGGAGCGCGCCACGTCGCGCCCCGCGACCTCGAGGCGCCCGGCGACGACGCGCGCCTCGCCGGGCGCCGCGTCGCCCGCGTCGTCCGCCGCGCCGGCCTGCGCCGGCCTCCGGAGGGACGAGAACGGGACGCCCGTGAGCGCCGCGAAGAGCGCGCCGGCGTCGCCGGCGCAGAGCACGCGATCGCCGCGCGTCGCCGCGGTGAGCGCGTCGATGGCGACGACGTCGTCCACCGCGATGCGCGCCGCGCGGGCGTGGAGCAGCGGCGGCGCGGCGGGCCCGGCCTGCTCCGCGGGCTCGGCGGTCCTGGGCGACGCGGGCTCGAGCTGCTCCATCGGCTCAGCGTTCCTTCGACGCGGGCGACGCGGGCGGCGCGGATCCTCCGGGCTCGTCCTCACGGGCCGTGCCGGGCGCGCCGAACGAGATCTCCCCGGCGAACTCGCTGCGCGCGAGCGGCCTGTCCGCGCCGAACACGAAGAACGGCGTGAGGGCGCGCGCGGCGTCGAGCATCACGGGCGGGATGCTCGCCCTCGCCAGCTCGCCCTGGGCCTGCGCGGAGAAGCCGACCAGGCTGAGGGCGTAGCCGAGGAGCGACGTGTCCTCCTCGGGGAGCGACAGGACGGGCGCGTCGTCGGGCAGCTGGCCCAGCCGGCGCGCCTCGTCGATCGCCTGCCGGAGCCCGCCGAGGCGATCGATGAGCCGGCGCTCGAGGGCCTGGGCGCCGGTCCACACCTGCCCGCGCCCGAGCGCGTCGACCTCCTCGGCCTTCATGTGCCGGTTCTCGACGATGCGGGCGACGAACCGGTCGTAGAACTGCTTCACCTTGACGCCGAGCTGCTCGCGCTCGTCGTCGGTGTACGGCCTGTAGAGCGACTCGGCGTCGGCGCGGGGCGACGAGCGGAACGTCTCGATGCTGACGCCGAGCTTCTCCAGGAGCCCCGTGACGTCGACCTTCCCGTAGAAGACGCCGATGGATCCGGTGATCGAGGAGCGGCTCGCGAAGATCGGGGCGCCGGCGACGGACGCGTAGTAACCGCCGCTCGCGGCCGACGAGCCCATCGAGACGATGAGCGGCTTCACGCGCGCCGTGAGGATCGCCTCGCGCAGGATGACGTCCGCGGCGAGCGTCGAGCCCCCGCCGGTCTCGACCCGGAGCACGACGGCGCGGACGCTGCGGTCCTCGCGCGCGCGGCGCAGCGCGCCCGCGACGGTGTACGAGCCGGCGAGCTTGACGCCGACGAACGGGATCGACCGGCTCTCGCCGTCGATCATGTCGCCGTCGAGGTAGACGAGCGCGACCTTGGGCGAGCGGCCCCAGCGCTCGGGCGCCTCGTCGGGCGGATCGTCGTCGACGACGCGGGAGGCGCGCCCCATCACCTCGTCGATGACGCGGCCGAGCTCGTCGTCGTAGGCGAGCATGTCGACGAGGCCGCTCTGCCGCGCCTCCTGGGCGAGGAACGGCCCGCGCGCGATCCGCCGCTCGAGCTCCGGGGCGGGGATGCGGCGCCCGGCGCTCACCTCGGCGAGGAAGGCGTCGTTGAGCTGATCGAGCAGCGCCTGGTGGTCGTCGTTGCCGACCCGGGTGCTCGTCTCGCGCGCGAACTGCTCGGCGGCGAGCTTGTGCGCGCCGATGCGGACGATGTCGGCCTGCACGCCGAGCTTCTTCAGGAGGCCGCCGAAGTAGAAGTAGCTCGACGACATGCCGGCGAAGCGCAGCCCGCCCGCGGGGTTCATCGCGATGACGTCGGCGCTCGAGCACACGTGGAGCGAGCGCCCGCCGGCGTCCTCGAGGTGGCAGAGGACCTTCTTGCCGTGGCTCCTCAGGTTGCGGATCGCGTCGGAGACCTCCTCGGCGTGGGCGAGCGAGCTGGCCGGCTCCGCGCGGAGCACGAGGGCGACGCCGGAGACCTCCGGGTCCTCGGCGAGGCGCCAGAGCTGCTGGAGGAGCCGCGTATGCCTGCGGACGCCCGGGGTCGAGTCGAGGCGGACGCGGACGACGCGGGCCGGCAGCTGGACGCCCCGCTCGGAGAAGCTGCGGAGCGCGACGCCGGCGTAGAAGCCGGTGCCGCTCTTCGTGATGGCGTTGCCGAAGACGCCGCCGGCGGAGACCTGCAGCTCGTCGACGTTGACGTCGAGGCCCGCCATGGCGGCGATCTTCGGGCCGCCGTCGGCCGTGAGGTCGCGCAGCGTCACGTCGCCCCGGAGCGTGCCCACGTAGGGCACGCGCAGGCCGAGGGTCGCCCGGGGCGTCCAGGCGCCGCTCTCGTCGGGGTCGCTGTTCTCGACGTAGGAGGTCTCGAGCCCGATCTCGAGCGCGCGCCTGCCGCCCACGGGCCGCACGGCGACGCCGAAGTCGTAGCTGCGCTCGATGGCCTCGCGGAGGCGGTTCTCGGGGCGGTTCCAGTCGCGCGCGACGGCCGAGAGCGAGAGCCAGGTGGAGGGCCGGAGCGTGACGCCGCTCGTGAGCGAGAAGTACCCGTCGAGCGCCGGCGCGTCGGAGCTGCCCCAGCCGAGCGTCGTGCCGAAGGCGAAGGTGGGGCCGGTGTCGAGGGCGAGCCCCCAGCGGACCCAGCGCGACGGGCTGTCGAACGGCGCCGGCGCGCCGTCGGGCGGGTCGAGGAAGTCGAGCCGCAGGCCTGTCGACACGTACCAGAGCGGCACGCCGAGCGCGATCGAGTGGCCACGCGCGGGCAGCGGCGAGGCGGAGCCCGTGTGGACCCAGGTCCACCGGAGCTCGGTGCCCGGGAGGAAGGAGAGGTTCGCGGGGTTCACCGCGATGGCCGAGGTGTCGTCGCTGCTGGCGACGGGCTTGCCGGGATCGGGGAGCGGCTGCGAGGGGCCATCGGCCGGCGCGGCGCGCGCGGCGGTCGCGCCGGCGAGCGCGCAGAGGCCCGCGCACAGGCCGAGCAGCGCGGCGGTGACGCTGGCGGGGTGAGTGATGCTTGCGAGCCGCCCCAGCCGGGCGGGGCGCGAGGAGCGGGCGAGGCTTCGGGGGCGGGGTAGGTTGTTCATGCGCGGATGAGCTCCCGGAGCGTATCCGCTTCCGCGTCGTACGTCCGCTGGACCTCGGCGAGGGCGAGGCGCTCGACGAGCGGGCCGAGCAGGTGCAGCCGGATCTGGATGTCGCCATCGACGCGGCGGCGGGTGCGGCCCTGGGGCAGGCGCTCGAGCCGGTATGTCCCCGCCGAGCGGAAGTAGCTGCGCCACTGCTCCTTCGGGCTGACCTGCCACGTGGAGGCGTGGTCCGAGAGGCGGTAGGTCGAGCGCTCCTCCCAGGACATGGCGTCCTTCGCGACGGGGTAGCTCCGGAAGATCGGCAGCGGCGCGCTCGCCTGGAAGCGCAGGACGCGGAGGAGCTCGCCGTCGCGGAGCGCGTGCTCGACGGTCACGACGCTCTCGAGGGAGGCGACCCGCGTGGCGAGCCGCGGCCCGAGGTCCGGCGAGAGCACGGCGAGCTCCACGGCGTCGAGGGGCGCGTCGAGCTCGTGCGAGATGGTGAAGTGCACGCGGCCTTGTAACACGCCCGCTTCGAGGACCCGGCGCGGGGCGGGAGGATCGAGCGCGAGCGTGGGAGGATCGAGCGCGAGCGTGGGAGGATCGAGCGCGGGCGTGGGAGGATCGAGCGCGGGCGTGGGAGGATCGAGCGCGGGCGTGGGAGGATCGAGCGCGGGCGTGGGAGGATCGGGCTGCGCGGTGGCCGGTTACACTTCCAGGGCCGGCTCCGGGATGGTGACGGGCGCGGTGGCCGTGGCTTTCCGGTGGGAGCGCCGCTTCACGCTCGCCCGATAGCGGGAGACGAACTTCGCTGCGAGCTTGGGCTGATCGCGGAAAGCGTAGCGGCCGCCTTCGCGGATCTCCCTGGCGAGCTCGTCGGCGGCCCAGAAGGCGCGGTTGCGGAGCTCGAGCGCCTGCGCGGCGCTCGCGTCCGAGGCCTCGTTGGCGGCGGCGTCCTCGAGGGCGTCGGCGAGCGCGTTGGCCCTCTGGAGATCCTTGCTCGTGATATCGGTCACGCCGAGCGAGCCCTCGTGGTCGGCCCAGAAGTCGACGAGATCGCGCAGGTCCTGGATGGTGTCCGCCAGGCCGGAGCCCTCGGCGATGCGCGAGAGCTCGGCCTGGGCGGCGTCGTCGTTCCGGCAGCCCCAGCGGCCGCCGGCCACGAGCTTCGCGTCGAGCGCCTCGGCCTCGTCGCGGAGCCTCCGCTGCGCGGACGTGAGCTTCACGGCGCCGCGCGCCTTCTGCCACGCCTTCTCGATCGCGCCGAGCCGCCGCGCGAAGCGCGCGAGGAGATCCACCTTGTCTGCGGCGATACCGATCTTCGAGAGGCGCGCCTGCTGAGCGCTTGCGAGGCGCGTCAGGGAGGTGAGCTCGCGCTCGGCGACGCTCAGGGGGATATCGGGCGGGGACGCGTAGCCCGGGTCGAGCGCGAGGAGCGCCTCGTCGGTGGTGGGGTCGTGGGTCGTCGCGGCCGGGCGCTTCTTCTTTGCTGCCGGCGTCCTGCTGGACGACCTGGCTTTGGAAGACGTGGATTCGAGTGTGTTCGCGATGATGCGTCTCGGGGGCATGAATCCCTCCTGGTTGAGAAGTACCGGAGGATGGTTGCGTATCGAGAGTGGCTGTCAAGGACGTTTGGCGCGATGAGGTGCCTGAATCCTGCTGCGAGCAGCCATGCGCGCGACACCGGGGGAGGCGCGGCCGGCGAGGAGAGGAGAGGGAGGGGTGCTGTAATCGACTGTAATCGAGCGGGTGTTGACACGGAGGGTGCATGCGGACATAGGTGGTCGCGAATTCCAGATACCTTGCGTCGGCGACCAGGCGTAGCGTGGCGCCAGGACTCGACCTCAGCGCCATCGTTACCAAGGCCGACCCGCGGGCCAGCCTCACGTATGCATGGAGCGGCTGAGCGCGCGTGCGGCGGCGCCGCGATCGAGCGCGTGGCCGGCGCGCGCGTGGAGCGTGCCGTGACGTCGAGCCCGTGCCCGGCGTGAATGCCGGCCGAGCGGGCGCATCGAAGCGGCTATATGCATCGCTTCGATGGCCCCACGCCCGCCGTGCGACCGTCTCCATCTCCCACCGGCGGCCCGTCACCTGGCGGTGCGCGGCGCCCGCCCCGCTCCCGCGAGCCCGAGGCGCGCGCGCTGCGGCGGCCCTGCGCCGCGCCGGCTCGCCGCCGCGGCGCGGGGCTCTCGACCGCGCTCCGGCTCTGCCTCATGGCGTCCGCTGCCGTGTTTTCCTCCGGTTGCGCGAGCGGCATGCAGGACGAACTCGACCCCGCCGAGGCCGAGCTGCGCGCCCTCTTCCCGGAGCAGGCCGGGCTGGTGCTCGCTGCCGACGGCGCCCTGGCGCGCGGCGAGCTCGGCTATTCCGCGGCGACGGCGCCCGGCGAGGCCGCGCCGGGCAGCGGCTCGTCGGCGCGGGGGCTCGTCGTCCACCTGCCCGAGCGCGGGAGCGAGGAGATCCGGATCGAGCTGCCGGACGGCTTTCACGTGCGCGTCCGCGAGCGCAGGGGGCTCGGCGCCGGACGGCTCGTGGGGACTCGGGAGATCACCGGCGGAGATGCCGTCGCCTATGCGCACGAAGGTGGGTATTCCTTCTGGACGGCGGCGCACGGGGGATACGAAGAGTGGCTCCTCCTCCGACCGGGCACCTTCCGGCCGGACGCGCCCGTTGCCGCGTGGTCCGTTCAGGGCGCGACGCTGCGGCGGCGCGGCGCGGCGATCGAGCTCGCCGACGAGGCCGGCGTCGCGCGCCTCGCCGTGATGGCGCCGTCGGCCTTCGCGCGCGGGGGCCGGAGGGTCTCGACGCGCCTCGACGCCGAGGGCTCGACGCTCTCGCTCTGGGTCGACGCCCCGCCGGAGGAGGCCGTGCTGGTGGACCCGCTGTGGGTGGCGACCGGGAGGATGATCACGTCGCGCGCCGAGCATACGGCGACCTTGCTGGAGGACGGCAGGGTCCTCATCGCGGGGGGGTTCCTGGGCGTGGACGAGGGGTTCACTTGCAATCCGAGTTTCTCGACGACGCCGCTCGGCAGCGCGGAGATCTACGATCCCGCGACGGGCGCGTTCCTTGCGGCGGCGCCGATGGCTGCTGTGCACGGCGTTCACACCGCGACACGCCTCGCGGACGGGAGGGTGCTGGTCATCGGCGAAGAGGACGGGGGCACGAGCGCCGAGATCTACGATGACGCGCTCGATGCATGGCGAGCGGCATCGGCACCATCGGTGTCGCGGTCGAGACCCACGGCCACGCTGCTCGACGACGGGCGGGTCCTCCTCACCGGAGGAAGGGCCGGGTCTGCGGCGACGGAGAGCACCGAGACCTACGACCCGGCGACCGACACGTGGGCCCCAGGACCCCCCATGCTGAATGCCCGCGCCGCTCACCAGGCCACGCGGCTGCTCGATGGACGCGTGCTGGTTACGGGCGGCACCTACGGGGCGGTCGCGGGTGTCGTCGAGATCTTCGACCCGGCGACAGCGACCTGGTCGGCCGCGGCGCCGCTCGGTGACGGCGCTCGCTGGTTGACGGCGACGCTGCTCCTCGACGGACGCGTGCTCGTCACGGGCCTCGCAGGCGCCGCCGAGGTCTACGATCCTGCTGTGGACGCGTGGACCGCGGCGCCAGGCAAGTGGGGCGACACGCCCGCGACGGGCTCGTGGGATGACTGGACCTACGTGACCGGGCTCGGCGTGCTCGGCGAGGCGGCGGCGCGGCTCCCCGGCGGCCAGGTCATGATCAGCGGAGGCATCGAGGCGATCTACTATGCGGACCCCTGGGGAGGGACCAGCTGCAGTTCGCTCTATCTTGAGCACGCCCACGACACCTACGATCGAGTCCAGCTCTACGATCCGGTCACCAACGTGTGGTCACCAAGCGACAGTATCCCAGCTCCGCGAGGCTATCACTCCGCCACGTCGCTCGATGACGGCGACGTGCTCGTGGCGGGCGGGTACACGTGGCTCTGGTCGACGCGCGAGGGCCTCAGCACGGACAGCGCCGTCGTGTATGCCAGCGACCCCTTGATGAACGGCGCGCCCTGCTCGACCGCCACGCAATGCGCGAGCGGGATCTGCGTGGACGGCGTGTGCTGCGCGTCGCCGTGCAGCGGTGCTGAGTGCATCGCCTGCTCCATCGCGGCGGGGGGCACGGCGGACGGGGTGTGCACGCGTGCCCACGGCGTCCCGTGTGACGACGGCGACGCGTGCACGCTCGACGATTCCTGCGACGCCGGGGTGTGCGCCGGAGATCCATCGAGCAGCGCGGAGTGCGGCGCTGGAGAGGGGGGCGGTGGCGAGGGCGGCGCCGGCGCTGACGCTGGAGGCGCTGGCGCCGGCGATGGCGGCGCCAACGCTGGTGCAGGGGGCGCCGGCGGTGGCGAGGGGGGCGCCGTCGCTGGCGCTGGAGGCGCTGGCGCCGGCAATGGCGGCGCCAACGCTGGCGCAGGAGGCGCTGACGCTGGCGAGGGGGGCGCCGGAACAGGCAACAGCGGAGCTGTCACCAGCGCGGGAAGCGCCGGCGCGAGCGACGTCGATTCCAGCACGACCCCGCCTTCCAGCAGCGGCTGCAGCGCGGCGGGCTCGAGCTCCGACTGGCAGCCTGTCGCCGCTGGGCTCGCGATGCTCCTCGGCGCGCGCTGCAGGCGGGCCCGCCGTGCGCCGCCCCCTCGCGACGCCGCATAGAACGTCTTCTCCAGGGGCTTGCTCCGCTCGCGCGCCCGGCATGATCGCCCGCCGGGCGCGTTGGCTGAGAACAGCTCAATGTCATCGAGGTTCATGCCATCCTTGAATGTAGGGCACGCTGGTTGCAGGAGGCGCTTCATGAAGACCAACTCGGGACACACTGGTTTCGCTGCGGGTTCCCTCGTCGTGCTCGCGATGATTGCGGGCTGTGGCAAAGTCACGGTCGAACTACCGGGCTCTGTGGATGTCGAGCCACCGGGCTCCGAGGATGCCGAGCCACCGGGCTCCGAGGATGCCGAGCCACCGGGCTCCGAGGATGCCGAGCCACCGGGCTCCGAGGATGCCGAGCCACCGGGCTCCGAGGATGCCGAGCCACCGGGCCCTGAAGATGTCGACTCCTCGGGCTCAGTGAATAGCGAGCCGCCGGGCCCTGTGGATGGCGAGCCGCAGAGCTGCGTTGAAAGCACCCAGGTATCGTTCTATGCGCCCTCGGGGATGGACGCCGACTGGCTTCTTCCGGTGGATGGGGAACGGTTCATCGCGGTTGGAGCACCAGCGAACGGAGGGGTCGCGGAGCTCGACGAGGCCGGCAACGTGGTGTGGAGCTCGACCCCCCTGCCCGGCGGATTTCTGAAGACCGGCGCGAAGACCCAGGACGGGGGCCTCATGGTCGCGGGCCAGGTGTATGATTCGACGTCTCCCTCCCGCAAGGGGTTGTGGCTCGGTCGGCTCGACGGAGCCGGTCAGCTGCTGGAGAGCCGGCAGCTCGGACCATCGACCTACAACGTACACGTCGACATCGAGCTGCTCCCGCACCCGACCGGGGGATACGTGCTCTCCACCCACGACAGCGAGGCCGAGGGCGCCGCGCCTCGGCTGCGCCTGCTGCGGCTGGACGACGCGGGCGAGATCGTCCACGAACGGTTCACGCCGCTCGCTCCCGGCTCCGCGATGCCGGAGTCCTGGAGTCGGGGCGGGGCCGCGCTTCTGCCCGGAGGCGACGTGGTTCAGCTGACCGCGCACGCCGGTTACCTGCGCGTCGTCCGCAGCACCGAGCAGACGGCGCCGGTGTTCGACCGTGTGCTGGAGGAGGTCGGCGAGGCGTGGCCCCAGGACATCGCGGCCCTGCCCGATGGCCGTATCGCGATCGCTGCGATAAGCGTCGGTCAGAGTCATGTCATCCTGCTGGACGCCGACGGAACGGTGATCTGGGCCAGGGACTATCACCCTGAGCTGGACACCGAGCTTAACGCCATCGCGCACGATCCGAGCACAGGGCTCTTGCACCTCGGCGGGGCGACGCGGGGAGCGGACGGAGGAGCGCAGCGGACCTGGCTGCTCTCCGTCGATACGGACGGGGAGCTGCGCTGGGAGTACGAAGGTGATGTTGGCACGCCGAGCCGGATCAATGGAGTCACATCGCTCCCCGGCGGTGGGTTCGTGGCAGCTGGATTCGGCGATTTCGTCTACGCCGTGGTCCGCCCGAAGGCGTGTCCGTGAGCGGCTAATGTCGCGTTTCCAGGAGGGTAGGCGGTAGGAATCGGAATTGCATTACCCTTCGCTGAGCGCCTTTCGTTGACGGCGTGGATCAGGGGACGTCTGTCGGGTCCCAGCTCGCGCGGAAGCCGACATCGAGCCCGTCGAGCGTGCGCATCGTGTCGGCGTCGAGCGCGAAGTCGAAGATCGCGCCGTTCTCCGCGATGCGCGCGGGCGTGACCGACTTCGGCAGGACGATCAAGCCGTGCTGCACGGCCCACCGCGACATCACTTGCGCCGGTGTGCGCCCGGCCTTTAACAGCCGTGAAGACTCTGCGGTTGCAGGTCATCGCGTCAGGGGAGGGCCCGGTCGCTCGTTCAGCGGAGACGAGGACGGAGAGAAGAACGATTTCATGTTCGCTCAGCCGGCGCCGGTCACGTAGGTGCTGGTGGCGCAGATCATCCGCGAACACCGCGATGGTTTCTATCCGTCGAATCGCTTCCCCGTCGCCGCAGGCTTGACCTTCAGCCCTGAACGCGGGGCGCGTCACGGGGGGTCGTGGGCGAACAGGCGATGGGCGAAGGATGCGAATGCAGCGATGCCATATAAAATAAACGCCGGCAGATCCATTGGACGATCCCATGCAGCCGGCGCCGGCCGCATGGCAGATAACGTGGGGTGATCCCCTCCACGCGACGGGGTGACGAGCAAAGGTCCCATTCGCGGGTATCCAGGCGCTCACGCGGCACCTTGCTGGGAATCGCGGCCTCCTCGTCTCGACAGTCCAGCGCGGCAGTGCTACCCATCACACGTGTCCGGCGCTGAGGGGGAGGACATGTCATTACATCATGGCCTGTCGCCGATGGACGCAGGAAAGGATCGCCGTATGCGCACCAATCGAATCCGAGGTCTGCGGGCAGCTCAGCTGGCGTTCGCGTCCGCATCTGCGGGAGCAGCCTTCTGCTTCGCAGCGTGCTCGGCCGACACGGGCTCCAGGGCCGAGGACATGGGCGAGCTGGACCAGAATCTTGCAGCCTGTTCGTATACGGTCACGACGAGCTCGTACGAAGGAGCCCCGGAGTACTGGGGAACAATCAAGGTCAAGAACACGGGCGCGAGCGCGCTGAAGAAGCCGATCGTCGCCTTCGACGTGCCGAGCGGTGTCACGTGCGATCATCACGAGCCGGGCTGGACCCACACACAAGCCGGCTCCCGATGCACCTATTCGAGGACATCGAACGTGTCCATCGCCCGCGGCGCGTCGTTCACACTCAATTTTTCCACCGACTCGGCGTCCTCGTTCAGCCCGTCTCGCATCGAGCTCCGCGACACCAGCTGCTCCAGCGGCGGCAGCACGACGGGTGGCGGCAGCAGCACGACGGGTGGCGGCAGCACGACGGGCACGGGCGGCAGCACGACGGGCACGGGCGGCAGCACGACGGGCACGGGCGGCGGCAGCACCACAGGCACGGGCGGCAGCACGACGGGCACGGGCGGCAGCACGACGGGCGGCGGCGGTGGTGGCGGCGGCTCGGGCGTGGTGTGGCAGACGGCCAGCCTGACGGAGTTCGAGTCTTACCCCGACCCCGGCAGCGAGGAGTGCATCGAGTACAACGGGTGCACGTGGGCCGGTCAGTTCGCGGCCCTCGACGGAAAGCAGCCGGAGAGCTGGGTCAGAGAGAACAACATCGCCGCGGTGCACTCGAAGGATTTCGAGAGGTACAAGCTCAAGACCCTGCGCCTTCGAAAGAATGGCAAAGAGATCGACGTCAAGGTCTATGACATGTGCTCCGACTCCGATTGCAGCGGGTGTTGCACGCGGAACGCGCAGCCGTCCGGGTACCTGATCGATATCGAGAAGTACACCGCTCAGCGGTTCGGGGTCCCGGCGTCTGGACAGGTCGAGTGGAGGTGCCTCGACTGCAATTGACGGCCGCCTCGTCAGTCCGGCGGCTCGGTCGCCGCCTTGCTCAGCCGCCGAGCGCCCTGTCGATCGCCTGCGTGAGCTTCGGGTCGTCCGGCGCCACGGACGATTCGAACCGCGCGATCACCGACCCGTCCTTGCCGATCAGGAACTTGGTGAAGTTCCACTTCACCTCACCCGCAGGTGCGGCTTGCGTGAGGAAGGCGTAGAGGGGGTGCTTGCTGCCCCCCTTGACCGGGATCTTCGAGAACATGGGAAAGCTGACGCCGAACTTCGTGGAGCAGAAGGCGGCGATCTCGGCGTCGGTCCCCGGCTCTTGCGCGCCGAAATCGTTCGAGGGGAAGCCGAGGACGGCGAAGCCGCGATCCTTGAGCCGCTCATGGAGCTCCTCGAGCCCCGCGTACTGCGGCGTATAGCCGCATTCGGAGGCGGTGTTCACCACGAGCAGCACCTTGCCTCGGTAGTCGCCGAGGGAGCGGTCCTGTCCGTCGATGGTCTTCATGGTGAAGTCGTAGAGCGACATGGCTTTTCCTTCCTGAGCAGCGCCGGGCGTGCGCTCCGGCGAGCTGCGCTCGACATCCCTTCCACAGCCCGACGCGCAGGCGAGGGCGAGCGAGGCGGTCAGGGCGAGTTGGCACCGGAGCACGCGCGGCGAGCGTTCCATGGCGGCATGGATAGACGCGCGTCCGGACCGCGTCGAGCAGGAACGCGCTCCGAGCCGAGGTGACGCCGCCGCAGATCTTCGCGGCGCCCGGGGTCAGGTTTTCGCGGGCGTCGCGGTCATTTTTCTGCGGGGAGAGGTCACATTCCCGCGGATCTTGGTGGTCCGAATCCTGCAAATCTGCCAGGCCATCTACACTCTGAGCGCAATGCGGAAGAATCGCTTCAATTACGAGGAGCCGAGAGCCGCGGTCACCGAGGCCACAAACGATGCCTCGCCAGTAAGCGGAAGGAGCCCGTTGGCTCGCATTTCCATTTTTTCTTTTTCTCTTGCAACCGGTGCGGGCCGCGTGTAGGACTGCAATGCCCCCTTCCAGGGGGGACAAAAATGAGGGGTCGGGACACCGGGCGCTGCGCGTCCCCGGGGTGCTGAAAATTCGCGCGTCGCTTAATCAAGTCTTCGGCGAGCCGCGCATAGGTTCATCGCGTGTGTGAGGGCCCCGTACGGCCCTCTTCGAGCGACCTTTGCCTCACACGACATGTGCGGGGGTGATGAGCATCGATGATTCGCGATCTTGATGATACGATCCGTGAGCTGATCACGGCGCGCGCGCCGACCGGGTCTCAGCTCGCGAACGCGGAGATCAGCTTCGATCTACCTGACGCACAGTGGCGGGCGGGGCTCTCTACCCTCACGCTCAATTGCTACCTGTACGACATCCAAGAGAACCGCGAGATACGGACCAACGAGCCGATCACCGCGCGCAGCGCCGATAAAAAGAGGGCCACGCGCCTGGCTCCGCCGGTTCGCATCGACTGCGCGTACTGCATCACGGCGTGGAGCCCCTCCACGAGCGACGCGGTGCTCGAGGAGCACCGCCTGCTCAGCCAAGCGCTCCTCTTGTTGCTCCGCCACCCCACGATCCCCGCGGCGGTGCTGAAGGGCAGCCTCGCAACGCAGATCCCTCCTTATCCGACGGTGATCGCCTCCAAAGAGGGGGTGAAGAACCAACCCGAGTTCTGGCACGCGCTCGATCAGAAGCTGAAACCCTCACTCAACTACGTGGTCACGCTCGCGATGTTGCTCGAAGACATCCCGTCCGACGCGGCGCTCGGCCATGTCGTCGAGAGCGTGATCGTGGAGACCGATCACAAGACACCCGAAGGCTGAGCGACCGGACAGCCGGCACGATCCTTCTAGATCGCGAGGATGAGCATGAATGTTGGCATCAATCTGTTAGAGGTCGATGGCAAGGCGACGCCGAGCATCCAAGCGGCACCCACCTCGGTGGCGGGTTTCATCGTCCGCTCCAAGCGGGGCGTGCCGGGCAAGGTCCGGCAGGTGACGAGCTTCGCGGACTTTCGCGACTATTTCGGCGATTACGACAAAGCCGCGTTCGGCGCCTACGCGGTGCGCGGCTTCTTCGATAACGGTGGCTCGCTCGCGTACGTGACGCGCGCCGTCGCCACGGCGGCGTCGGGCTCGGTGACCGCCGCCACGCCGGCCACGCGCGATTTCCCGTCAGCGGGCGCGGGCGCGACCACGGCGATCACCGTGACGGCGGGGTACCGCGGCAGCCCCGATCCGGGGGCGTGGGGAAAGAGCATCTCCGTCGGCATCACCTCCAACAGCGATGGCACCTACAACCTCGCCGTCCAGTACAACGGGGTCCAGGTCGAGCTCTGGGAGAAGATCAAGTTCGGGGGCGTCGGAGCCGAGAACCCGCTCAAGATCAACGACGAGGTCGCGGGCTCCAAGTACATCGTGGTGGCCGTCCCGTCGGCCGCCACGGCGAACCCGGCGCCGACGGCGAGCCCGGCGTTCGCGCCGCTCAACTCCGGCGGCGCGGACGACAACCTCGACGCCTCCGGGCGGGAGTCCGATCGCGTCGCCGAGCTGCAAAAGGCCGTCGACAACCGGGTCTTCGACGGGGTCGATGTCCAGCTCCTCTGCTGCCCCGAGACCCACGACGCCGCGCTGGTGAACGCGGCGCTCACTTACTGCGCGGACCGCGGCGACTGCATGTTCGTCGGTCACACGGCGGAGAACGCGGACGCCGACGCGGCCAAGGCCTATGGCCAGCCGCTCCGCGGAGACAAGCGCTACGGGGCGATCTATTTCCCCTTCATCCGCGTGAGCGATCCGCTGGGCGGCTTCCGGTGGATCCCGCCCACGGGCCACGTCCTCGGCGTCTATGCCCGGACGGAGCGGGAGCGCGGCATCTGGAAGGCGCCGGCCGGCAACGCGGCCAGCGTCAACAACGCGCTCGACGTGAAGTTCGCCATCAACGACGTCAAGCACACCGATCTGGTCAAGAACGGCTCGGTGAACGCGGTGCGGTTCATCGCCGGCCAGGGCATCGTGGTCGACAGCTCGAGGACGCTCAGCACCAACCCGCTCTGGCTCTACGTCAACGTGCGCTTGCTCTTCAATTTCGTGAAGAGCTCGCTCAAATACGGCCTGCGCTGGGTCGTGCAGGAGCCGAACGATCCGACCCTCTGGAGCAAGGTCAAATACAACAGCGTCACGCCGTTCCTCATGGGGCTCTGGAGGCGAGGCGCGTTCGGCCCCGGCGCGCCCGACAAGGTGTTCAGCGTCAAGGTCGACGGCGAGAACAATCCTCCCGCGAACATTCAACAGGGCATCTTCAACGTCGAGGTCTATTTCTATCCTTCGCGTCCGGCCGAGACGGTCATCATCACCGTGGGGCAACAAGAAGGCGGCGCGTCGGCAAGCGATCGCTGATCGGGAGGAGGGCTCATCATGGCGGATCTTGGGTTCACCGAAGCGTACAGGACGCACGAGTTCGTGGTCGAGATCGAGGGCATCGAGAGCCCAGGCGTCACGAAGGTGACGGGCCTGAGCGACGGCGAGGTCGACGCGATCGACCAGCCCGACGGAGGCTCCAACATCGTCCACAAGATCAGCTCGGGCATCATCAAGCACGGGGATATCACCATCGAGCGGAACATGGACGGGACCGCCGCGGACAAGGCGTTCAAGGACTGGTTCCAGGAGATGTTCAAGATCGACGGCACGGGCCTCGGGTCCAAGCTGCGGCGCAACGGTTCGGTCGTGAAGAAGCAGTTCGGCGCGGAGGTGATGCGCTTCGCGTTCGAGGGCGCGTGGATCAAGTCGTCCAAGTTCACCGATCTCGACGCCTCCGCTTCGGGGCTCATGAAGCAGACCATCGTGCTCGCCATCGAGCGGATGACGCGCATCTGACGGATCGCGGGCCCACGATGAGCGCACGCCAAGTGGAGTACGAGGTCACCCTGCCCGTCGGACACACCGACGCTTCGGGTCGCGTGCACCGCCGCGCTTCGATCCGGAAGATGCGCGGGCACGAGGAGGCGCTGTTCTACGATCCGCTCCTCACCCCCGGGCGCCTCGTCACGGAGCTCGTCAAGGGCTGCCTGATCCGCCTGGGCGACATCGACGCGATCACGAGCGATCTCGTGTCGCAGCTCTACTCGGCGGACCGCAACTACCTCATCGTCGAGCTGCGCCGGATCACGCTCGGGGATCAGCTCCAGGCGTCGTACACGTGCCCGAGCTGCGGGGGCGAGACGACGGTGGTCGAGGACCTCGGGAGCCTGGAGGTCCGCCGCCTCACCAACGGATCGAGCCCCCAGGCCATCGCGATCACGCTCGAAGACGGATACGAAGATCGCGACGGCGCGGTGCACCGCGAGGTGCAGGTCCGCCTCCCCCGCGGGGCGGACGAGGAGTTCGTCTCGCGCACGGCCGAGAAGGATCCGCTGCGCGCCCGGGACGCCTTGATCCTCCGCTGCATCGAGTCGTTCGGCGCCCTCCGGCGCCAGGCGCTCGAGTCGTACGGGATCAAGATCCTGCGCGATCTCACGATGGGCGATCGGCGGCTCCTGTACCAGGCGATCGAGGCGCAGACGCCGGGGGTGAACTTCCGGCGGTCCATCCGCTGCGCGCATTGCAACGGCCAATTCAGCGCCGTGCTGGAGGCGTCCGGTTTTTTCGTGTTGGGCTAGGTGGAGGAGCTCGCATTGCTCGCGAGGTCTTCTATCTAGCCTATCATCTGCACTGGTCGAGGACGGAGATCATGGACCTGGACGTGAGCGAGCGGCGAGCCTTCGTGAGGATGCTCGCCGAGCGTATCGAGTCCGAGAACGAGATGATCGACGAGCTGAACCGGCGTCTCCAACGAAGGTGAACCATGCCCAAGGGTCCCCTCATCCGCGATGTGGCGCCTGCACCGAGCGTCGCTCCGATCGACGCGGCGCTCGCGATTGGCCGGACCCGCGCGCGCGCGGTCGCGACGGCGCCGCGGCTGGGCGTGTGGATGCTGGATGTCCGCCCGCGCCGCGGCGCCGCCGTCGGGATGGGTGGATTCGAGGGAATCGCCGCGGTCTTCAAGCTCCCGGCTCTCCAGGGGGAGCGCCCGGCGCCCCAAGGCGTCTCCGCGGTGGGGCCTCCGCCCGTCGCCCGGGGCCCCGAGCCCCAAGGCATCTCCGCGGCGGCAAGGCCCGCGCTCGTCTTCGGCGGCCATGGCCCCGAGCCTCGAGGCATACCCGCGGCGGCGCCCGCGAGTTCCCCTGCGGTCACGACGGGAGGGCTCGAGAGGTCCCCCGCGGTCGCGACGGGAGGGCTCGAGAGGTCCCCCGCGGTCGCGACGGGAGGGCTCGAGAGGCCTCCCGTGGTCGCGGCGGGAGAGCTCGATGGGCTCCCGGCGGTCACGATGGTGGAACCTCTCAGGTCTCCGCGGATCCCCGCGGTCTTCGAGCTCGCGGGCCCCGACGCCGTTCCTGCGCGATCTCCCCTCCCGCAGCGCGGCGGCGCCCTGGAGGGGAGCGCCGTCATGCCGTTCCTCCACTCGAGGCGAATGGCGATGGCGTCGATGCGATCGGCCGCCGGCGTGTGGGGCCCGATCGTCTCTCCTCTCCTCCCCGCGGCCTCCAGCCTCTCGCGGTGGGTGGTCCCGAACGTCTCCGGACCGAACCTCTCCACGGGCCCGGATCGACGCCGCGCCGCACCCTTTACGCCTCTGGCCGATCACGGCGCTCCGAGCCCCCCTCGAGGCGCCCTCGATCCCCTCGACTCCATCCCTGAATGGGGGGACTCGCCGACGGACGGAGCGCGAGGATCTTCCACCGTCGACGTCGATCTCCCCGACATCGATGTTCCATCGCCCGCTCGCGACGCGGCGCCCCCGACCGAGGCTCCGATCGAGGGCCCGGCGCTGGTCCACCGGCGCGCTCCGTCACCCTCGCTCCCGGCGCGCGGCCTCGACGGGCTCGCGGGTCCTTTGATGGATCTCGTGAGGCGCGAGGTCTCGGAGGAGGTGGCGCGCGCCGCCGAGCACAAGCCGCCGCCGCCGCCGCCCCCGCCCGCGCACAGGGTGGACGTGGAGAGCGACGATTTCGTCCGCGGGCTGATGAACCGGATGGCCTCGATCGCCCGCGACGAGCAGTTCCGCAGCGGGCGACTGCGTTGATGACGGAAGGAGCGATGTGATGAGCGAGCGACAAGTCCTGCGTGGGTTCCTCGCGAACGTCGACGTCCTCCCGCCTCTGATCGTCACGTTCCAGTTCAACCCTGCGTCGATCAGCGACAACAAGGCGGTGAGCTACGCCGACCGCGCCCAGACGATCGGCTGCAACGCGCCTGGGAAGGTCTACACGGGCGGCGGACACCGTACCATCAGCTTCGATCTCAAGCTCCATGGCCTCGAGGAGGGCACGAACAAGCTCAACCCGACGCCGCTCGACAACGGCGTCTCCACCGAGCTCGCCAAGCTCCGCTCGTTCCTCTACCCCAAGGCGGACGCGTGGGCGACCCTGAGCGGGCTCTTCGGAGGGGGCGGCGAGGGGACGCGCATCTCGGCGCCGCCCACGTGTTATTTCGGGTTCGGGACGCGCATCCTCGAGTGCGTCCTCACCGATCTCCGCGTCAGCGAGACGCAGTTCAACAGCATGCTCGCGCCGGTCCGGGCCGACGTGGGCGTCACGCTCGTCGTCATCGAAGAGACCGAAAGCGCGCTCTACGAGTTCGACAAGCAGCACCGCAACGTGCTCGCCGCGCTCGGCCTGCAGAACATTCGCTTGTTTTGAGGGACCACGATGCCGCTCTCCATCCACTCTCGTTACCATGGCCTCCCTACCGTCGATGTCGGCGGATCGGTCAGCCTCGCGCAGCGCCCGCCGGCTCCGGAGCGGGATTACCCGGACAGCCTCATCCACGAGATCGTGGGCGGAGAGACGCTCGACCAGCTCGCGAAGCTCTATTACGGCAGGGAGGACCTCTGGTGGCGAATCGCCGACGCCAACCCGCGCCGCTTCGCGCACGCGTGGGGGCCGGGCGACAAGCTCGTCATCCCTCCCATCCAGGTCGCCACCAGGACCGCGGCGAGGTGACCTTTGGGCGCGGACCTCTTCTACCGCGTGAGCGTGGACGCGAGCGGCGCCGGCTACGACCTGTCCGGTGACATCGTGTCGCTCACCGTCGAGCAGCGCGACGCCCAGCCCGACTCCATGGTCGTGACGCTCAGCGATCCCTACAAGGTGCTGAGCCACGCGGTGCAGGAGGGCATGGACGTCGAGGTCGAGCTCGGCACGAGCGACGATCACGCGCTCGTGTTCGCGGGGCGCATCTACCGGGTCGACGGCAGCTTCCCCGAGAACGGCGTCCCCACGCTCCGGGTCCAGGCGTACGACCGGAGCATGAAGATGGGGCTCAAACGTCGCAATCGCCCCTTCACCGACATGGCGCTCTCCGACATCGTGAGGAACGTCGCCGGTCTCCACGGCTTTGCCAGCGTCAACGTGGACGTGGTCGGCGACCCGCGCTTCACGGGCAACGGCATCCGGCAGCAGGACAAGACAGATCTCGACTTCCTCCTCGACCTCGCGCGGACCTACGGGTGCGTGATGTATGTCCGGCCCGGCGACTCGGGCGACACCCTCCATTTCGTCTCCCAATACACCGTGATGATGACCGAGCCCTCGGTCACCCTCCATTATGGGCGCGCCGGGGCCGCGCACCCGCTCTACAGCTTTCAATCGAGCGCGAACGTGAGCGACGTCGAGCTCCCTCGGGTGCTCTCGGGCATCGACTTCGACACGGGCCAGGCCACGAGCGTGACCACGGCGCAGGCGCTCGAGGTGCGCGAGGAAGAGGACCCGTTCTTCGACGAGAACCTCACCGCCTTCCGGACCGACCACCCCGTGAAGGCCGCGCAGCTCGAGGTCCTCATCGGGGCAGCCTCGGCCACGCAAGCCGTGCTCCGGGAGGAGCTCGGCACCTCCACGCGGCAAGGCGTCCCCACCTTCACCACCGAGGCCGAGCTCAACACCCTGGCGCAGAACCAGTTCTCGACCAGCCTGCGCGGCATGCGAGGGAGCGGCTCCTCGCCCGGGATCAAGGAGATGTTCGCCCGATCGAGCGTATCCATCCAGGACGTCGGCGGGCGCTTCTCGGGCACCTGGTACCTCTCCCAGGTGCGGCACAAGCTCGATCGAGAGGGGTACAAAACCGAGTTCGAGTGCCGACGATGAGCGACATGGGCGACACGGGTACGGCCGAGCGGCGCGAGCAGCGCTATTACGGCAAATACGCCGGGATCGTGATGGACAACGCCGCTCAGGGCGGGGGCGCGCACCGCGGCCAGATCAAGGTGCGCGTGCCGGGGATACTCGAAGAGGAGCCCGGCGGCGGCGCCGACCGCCCCATCGAGGTGGTCGCCGCGCCGAGCTTCCTCCCCGGCTTCTTCTTCATCCCCGAGGCCGAGGCGCCGGTGTGGGTCGAGTTCGTCGCGGGAGACATCAACTTTCCAATCTGGACCGGCGTCTTTTATCCAAACGACGCTCCGCCCAACGACAGCGGCGGGAGCGCCCCGGACGAGCACAAGAAGATCATCCGCACGCCCTCCGGTCAGGTGATCCACCTCGACGACACGAGCGGGAGCGAGAAGCTCGTGATCAAGGACGAGAAGAACAAGAACACCGTCACGATGGACGCGAGCGGCGTCAAGGTGGAGTGCGAGCAGAGCAGCGGGACAGGCACGATCACCATGGACTCGAACGGGGTCACCATCGAGTTCGGGCAGGCCAAGCTGACGCTCTCGCAGAGCGCCATCGAGCTCAAGGCCGGCGCCACGGTGTCCCTCAAGCTCGATGCGTCGAGCGGCGCCACGCTCGAAGGTGGACCGCTGAGCAAGGTGGCCGCGGGCCCCTCGGGGGTGACCGTCACGGACGCGACCGGCGCGGCGCAGGGGGTGGTGCTCGGGCAGATCCTCTCGTGGCTGCTCGCTCATACGCACATCGGCAACATGGGCGCTCCGACGCCGCTCAACCCGGGACAGCTCGCGCAGCTCACGGCGCAGATGTCGGCGGGGTCGGGCGTGGCGTCGAGGCCGGGCGGTTGATCGAGGAGGAGGCGAGATGGCGCTCAATATCGGTGACAGGGACGCGACCAGGGGCATGACCAAGGTGATCTTCGACGCCATGGACGCCGAGCTCCGCCCGCCGATGGAGCAGTCGCTCCGCGACACCGGATCCCCCGAGGACGAGATCCAGAAGGCGGTCATCAAGGCGCAGGCCAACTGGCGGCAGCTCAGCTTCGTCATCGCCTCGGGGCTGGTCTCGTCGCTGCGCAGGGATCCATCGCCTTCCCCCGCGGACCCGGTGTTCGGAGAGGCGTTCTCGTCCAGGGTCGAGGACGCGGTGTTCTGGGACTGGCTCAAGGGCTTCGTCGGCGTGTTCCAGAGCTGGGCGCCCACCACGGCGGACGGCGTGAGCCTCAAGAACGCGATCAACAGCTACCTCTCGGGCAAGCCCGTGCCCGAGCAGCTCCGAGGGATCCTCCAGTGAGCGACGCCATCCGCGGGCTCTCCTTCCCCTTCCGCATCACCGAGGGCGGCGGCGTCGCCGAGCAGCGCGGGACGGACAAGCTCAAAGAGAACATCGTGCAGATCCTGCTCACCGGCGCGGGGGAGCGCGTGATGCGGCGCGACTACGGCGGCGGCCTCCGCAAGCTCCTCCACGACCCGAGCAACGTCGCGCTCAAGGCCATCGTGCAGCACCAGATCGCCAAGGCGGTGAGCCGGTTCGAGCCCCGCGTCCTCGTGCAGAGCATCGAGGTCGAGGCGAGGCGCGACGGCGGCGCCGAGCAGCTCTGGGTCTCGATTTCATACGTCATCCGCCGCACGCGGCAGACACAATCGCTCAGCGTCCCCATCGGCCTCGGCGGGATCTGAGCGAGGGAGGAGCGTCCCATGAGCGACGAGCAAGGGCGAATCGACTACACCAACAAGGATTACGAGTCCCTCCGCGCGGCCCTCCTCGAGCTCGCGGCGGAGCGGCTGCCCGAGTGGACCGATCACTCGCCGAACGACATGGGCGTCGTGCTGCTCGAGCTCTTCGCGCACATGGGCGACTCCCTCTTCTACAACCAGGATCGCATCGCGGCCGAGAGCTTCCTCGCGACCGCGCGCGAGCGGAGGAGCGTCGTCAACCTGCTCCGCCTCATCGGCTACGAGCTCCGCCCCCCCACCGCCGCGTCGGCCGATCTCACCCTGCTCTTCGCGAGCAACGCGACGGGCTCCGCCACCATCCCGACGGGGGCGCAGTTCACGACGACCAAGGAGAGCACCGGCGTCGCCGTCAAGTTCCAGCTCATCAAGCCCGCTGTCACGATCGCCAGGGTCGAGGACCTCCCGCTCATGCGCGTGGACGAGCGCGGGGAGCTCGTCCCCTTCGTGGTGGGCGGCGCCCGGCCGATCGACAACACCGTGTTCAGGGCCTACGAGACCTTGCCCGTCGTCCAGGTCGATGATCCTCCGCCGCCTCCCAAGGACATCCTCGGATCGTCGGACGGCAGCGCGGGACAGCGGTTCCGGCTCGCGCTCAAGCCGCTCATCGACGAGACGCTCGTCGTGACGGTCGACGAGGGCGCGAGCGAGGCGTGGACGCGCGTGCCGAGCCTGCTCCACAGCAGCGGCAGAGACAAGCATTATGTCGTCCGGCGCGACGAGGACGACTACGCGTGGATCGAGTTCGGCAACAACACCTACGGGAAGGCGCCTCGCCGGGGCCGGAACAACATCACCGCGCGCTACCTGGTCGGCGGCGGCGAGAAGGGCAACGTGCCGCCGAGGGCGATCTCCAAGATCGTGATCACGCCCGACGTCCCGGGCCTCAAGCGGGTGATGAACGTCAAGGCGGCGAGCGGGGGCGGAGAGCACGAGGCGGCGGCAGCGGCCGCGGCGCGGGCGCCGCAGCAGTTCCGCTCGTCCGGGCGGGCCGTCACGGCGGCCGACTACGAGCTCCACGCCAAGAGCTACGGCGTCGCCAAGGTGCGCGCGTTCGCGCCGTCGTGGAACAAGGTCAACCTGGTTGTGGCGCCCGAGGGCGGCGGCGCCCCGAGCGAGACGCTCCGGCGCGATCTCGAGGCGTACTTCGATGGCAAACGGATGATCACCACGCAGATCGAGATCGTCGATCCGAAGACCCCGCTCGTCCTCATCGAGGGGGATCTGGTGGTGGAGCCGCGCTTCTCGCAGCCGCTCGTCAAGGCGCGCGTCGAGGCCGTGATGCGCGAGCTCTGGTCGTTCGCCAACGTCGACTTCGAGGACCACCTCTACATCAGCAAGATCTACGAGGCCATCGAGGGCGTCGAGGGCGTCGGGGCCATCAACATCACCCGCTTCGCCCGCGCCGACGCCCCCGCGGGCAGCCCGGCCATCCCCCCCGACGGCACGCTGCGCTTCTCGTTCAACGAGATCCCCGACGTCAAGGGGATCTCGTTGAACAGCGTCACCGGAGGGCGCCTCGATGCCTGAGCTCGACGCCCGAGCCGACGCGCGCGGCGAGCGCATCGACCTCGATCTCACGCTCGTAGGAACGGCCGAGTCCGTGCCGCACGCGCGCGTGCTGCGGCGCCGCTCCTCGACCCCCAAGTCGGCGACCGACGGGCTCGTCGTGCTCGACCTCGCCGATCTGTTCACCCAGGCTGGTGATCCTTGGCCGGAGGTGCGGCGGCAGCGCTACCTCGTGCTCAACACGCTCGCGGAGGGCGGCATGGTGCAGGCCGAGCTCGCCGCCTACGTGGGCGCGGGCGGCGCCGTGGAGCAGGTGGTGATCACCGCCTATGATCGCACGAGCGACGGAGTTCGTGTCGTCCGGATCGACCAGGTGAGCCGGGTGGTCACGACCGGCGGCGCCACGGAGATCTTTCAGCGCATCGGCGCCGCGCCCGAGACCTCGGCGGGCACCTTCACGGTCTCGAGCGGCCAGGTGGTGTGGTCGGCGGGCGCCGTGACGCTCGCTGTGGACTATGACCGCCGGGAAGATCAAGAGATCGTCTCCACCGTCCTGGAGGAGGGGGGAGCGCGCGTCCGCTTCTCCACCCGCGCGGACGGCGAGGACGTCCGCGTCACCGACTACCGAGCTTCGTTCAACCCCGACACCGGCGAGTGGACGCGAACCCTTCGAATCGCCGACGAGGAGCGCTCGTCCAAGGCCCCGCGCGGCGCGCTCGACCCTGGCCCGACGCGCTTCCCCTCGAGCGCCGCGCGAGGGCTGGAGCCGGGGACGACCTATTATTACGCCGCGTTCGCCGCGACGTCCGGGGCCTTCGCCGCGAAGCCGTTTGCGACGGCCGCGGCGACGGCCACGGCGAGCTACGGAGGCGGTGATCTCCTGTATCGCCTGCTCCCCGAGGCGCACCGCTTCTTCGACGAGCGCGAGGCCGCCCAGGCAGGCGCGGGGCAGCTCCGCCGCTTCCTCCGGATCTTCGGGGACGGCGTCGATCTCGCGCGGAGCACGGCGGAGGGGCTCCTCTCGCTCCACGACGTCATCACGGTGGACGCGGCGCACCTGCCTCGCCTGGCCGCGTGGATCGGCTGGGAGCCCGATCGGACGCTGGCCGAAGAGGTGCAGCGCACGGACATCCTCGCCGCGCCCGAGATCTTCGGCACGGTCGGGACGATCCCCAACCTCACGTCGCTGGTGAGCAGGGTCACGGGGTACGAGTGCGATGTCAAAGAGTTCGTGAACAACGTGTTCATGACCAACGCGCCCGAGGCCTCGCGCCATGTGCAGGTGTATCAAGCCGTCAACACGGGAGCGGGCTTCGGGGCGCCGGGCCCTCAGGCCAACCTGTACCCACCATCGAACGAGCCCGCGATCACCCAGGCCCGGCCGGACGCGTTCGACGGCGAGCCCTCGGCCGCGATCGGCCCGGGAGGCTCGGTGTGGCTCTTCTGGCACGCTCACCGCGCCCTCGCAGGCCGGCCGGGGCGCCGCCGCGTCTGGGCCCAGCGGCTCAAGGGCCTCGATCCCGCGCCGATCGACGTGCTCGGCGATCTGCCCGATGACCCGGGCTTCGTCGACGAGGGCCCGGCCGCGCTCTTCGACGGATCCAGGATGTGGCTCTTCTGGTCGTCCAACCGCGGCAAGACAACCGATCTGTGGGCGCGTACGTTCACCGGCGATCTGGCGACGCGGAGCGCGCCCGTGCGCCTCACGAGCCACGCCGCGCCGGACGCGCGGCCCGCCGCTGCGCGCGACACGAGCGGTCGTATCTGGGTGTTCTGGGAGTCCCGCCGCCGCGGCCCCACGGATATCTGGGCCATCAGCACGGCGGACGGGGTGACGTGGGACAAGCCGGTCCGCGTCACGTCCGGTGACGCGCGGGATCAGATGCCCGCGGCCGTGATCGATCCGGCCGGGGTCCTGCGCCTGTTCTGGAGCGCGGACAGGGGCGATCGCAGCGTGATCCTGCAGACGAAGCGGACCGGCGCGGGCTTCAGCGCGCCCGAGGAGGTCGTCTCGGCCGCCCCCGGCGTCCGCAACGAGGCGCCCGCCGCCGTGGTGTGGAACGGAAGCGTGTGGCTCCTCTGGTGCTCGAACCAGGGTGGCAGGTTCCGTATCTGGGCCAGGGTGCAGGCGGGCGGCACGGTGTGGGGGACACCGTTCCTGGCGATCGGCCGCCCCTCGAACGACAGGGACCCCGCGCCGGTCCTGGACGGCGCGGCGCTGTCGCTCTTCTTCTCGTCGCGGGAGGGCGGGGAGCGCTTCCAGTCGCGCACCGTCGATACGGCGTCTCCCGCGGGAAAGCTCGCCCTCAAGACCATGCACCGCCACGCCGATCGGATGCACTACACCTACGACACGCGGCGCGCCAAGGAGAGCTTTTATGCGCGCGACGCGGTCGGGATCTACCTTCGCGCGTCGGGCGTGCCCGACGTCGAGCAGCGCCAGGCCGTCACGCGCGCAGGGGCGTTCGTCGCGCCGTTCCGACCGCTCCAGATGAGGCTCGTGTGGATCCTGGAGCGCACCGACGGATCGATCGAGGCCGTGCAATCGGACGGTTGAGCAGGACTGTCGTCGAAAACGAGGAATCAAGCCATGGGTAACTTCTCCAAATCGCCGCTCGACGTGCTCAAGGACAACATCGACAACGGGTATGTCGGCCTCCACGTCGAGCAGGGCGTGCCCGTCCTCGATCGCGACCTGAACCTCCTCGGCGACCTCATCATGGCGCGCCTCCGGAGCGTCGTCGGCCGGTACATCGGCGACGGCGTGCCGGACGCGGCGACGACGTTCAACATCGCCCCGGTGAGCCCCGCGGCGGCGGACGACTTCATGATCAGCGCAGGGGGAGCGGGCGTGTTCCTGGCGGGCGGCATGGAGATGTCCATCAGCGCCTCGATCCGCTACAAGGCCCAGCCCGGCGGCGTGCCCGCGCTGAGCACCTCGGGGCCCAGGACGGACACCATTTATCTGGACACGTTCACCGACGAGGTGGGGGCCGATCCGGTGATCAAGCTCGACAACCCGGACGACGTGGGGATGCGGACCTCGGTCCGGCGCAAGCCCAACTGGGTCGTGCGCGTGGCCGAGGGGGTGGACGTGACCACCAGCCCGCCGGGCGCGCTGCCCGCGGCGCCGTTCGGGCACACGTATACGCCGCTCGCGCTCCTCACGCGGCCCGCGGGCGGGGCCGCCATCACGGCGGCCATGCTCAAGGACCTCCGGCGAAAGAACATGTCGTTCGCGCTGCTCGAGCAGCGCATCCAGACGCTGGAGCGCCTCCTCGGGCCCTTCATCACCAGCTTCACTCCGCAGACCGTGAGGCCCGCGCAGACGAGCCCGATCACCATCACCGGGCGTAATTTCCAGGTGGGCACCCCCCAGGTGCTGCTGGGAGACACCCCGGCCATCGTCGATCTGGCGGCCTCGACGGACACGAGCCTCGTCGTGAGGCCGCCGCTCGGCACCCGCCCTGGCACGTGGCCCCTCAAGGTGCGCAACGACGTCGGCGAGGCCACCGCGCTGCAGAGCATCACGGTGCTCGCGTTGAGCGCACCCTCCTTCGCGGCGGCCGGGACCCAGATCACGCCCAAGCAGCAGCGCGTCGGGAACGCCATCACCATCAACGGACTCAACCTCTCGCTCGTCAACAAGATCACGTTCAACGCGGCGGCGCCGGTGGTCGCGCAGCCGAGCGACGTCCTCGGCCAGAACAACAGCCAGATCCAGGTCAGGATCCCCGATACGGTCGTGCCCAACCTCACGGCCATCAACGTCACGCTCGCGATCGAGGGGGCCATCCTCGCCGACGGATCGCCGGTGTCGCTCGCCACCACGGTGGACACGGTGCAGGTGCAGCCTGCGAGCGCGCCGTTCTTCAACGGCTTCACGGGCGCGGGCAGCCAGATCTCGCCGACCAGCCAGAGGATCAACAGCAACGTGACGCTCAAAGGTCAAAACTTCGGGTCGGGCTCGCCCAAACCCACGGTCACGTTCAACGCACCCACGCCGGTCTCGGCAGCACCCGGGGACATCACGGTCACCGCGCCCGACGGGGCCGGTCAGCAGACCATCTCGGTCAGGGTGCCTGTGGGGCTCCCGACCGGCGCGGGCGTCACGGTCACGGTCACGGTCGCCGGCTGGTCGGCCACCTCCACCGAGGTGCTCACCGTCCTGCCGGCCGTTTGACGCGCTGGCGTCGGGGCTTCGTCGATCACGATACTCATCTCGCCGATTATCCAAGGGAGGACTCATGGCTCATCAAGTGTATCCGAACGCGGCGCCGCTCTCCGTGGCGGCCGGCGCCACGGTGACGCAAAGCTTCAGCGCTGTCGCGGCCGGCGGCGTGGCGCCCAACAGCGGCATCTCTGCCATGTTCGTTCACTTCGTCGTCATCGGCGGGGGCGCGACGGCCACGGTCGGGCTCAGCGTCGTCACCGGCGCGGGGACGGGAGCGACCACGACGCTCGTCCTCGATGGTGGTCTCCAGAGCGTGGTCACCGCGGGAGGGGCCGAGATCGCGAGCGTCGAGTACCTGTCCACGGGCGTCGCCAACGTCTTTCGGATCGACTTCTACCCTTCGGGCGCGACCAACGATCTCCCTGGGACGACCTGGAACCTCACCTTCACGCGGGCCGTGGCCGCCGCGCCGCCCAGTCAGAGGTACACGTGGGTCGTGGCCGATGACGTGAACGAGTCGCAGCAACCGTGGATCCATGCGCCGGACGCTCCGGTGGACGTGGGCACGGCGCTCATGAAGGACCTCCTCACCGGGCAGTCGTACGACGTCTCGGCCACCGTCGACAACTGGGGGACGAAGGAGCTCACGGTCAGCACGCTGGTCATGACGACGCAGGGGGATTACACGCTCAAGACCAAGACGAGCCCCATCGCGCCCGGCGCCTCGGGCGTCTTCACCTTCACGTTCAAGTCGCCGCCCGAGGCCGGCGCTCACCCCGGCGCCTTCACCCTCGCGCACGACGACCCGACGCCCGGCCACGACGCGGTGGTCGATTTCACGGCGAGCACCGGATCCATCGAGGTGGTCCTGCTGCTCGACGCCTCGGGCAGCATGAGCTGGAGGCCGAACGGCACCACGGCGACGAACCCCGACCAGTCTCGCTGGTATCAGCTCGCGCAGGCGTCCGGGAACTTCCTTCATACGTTGTCCCACTTCGCGAGCACCCAGGGCCAGTTCGCGGTCGTGCTCTTCCCCAAGATCACCGGCGGTCCTCCGGGGGTGCTCGTCCCCAGGACCAAGATCCCTGCCAACCCCAGCTCGGCGATCGCGGCCATCAACGGGGTGACGCCCTCGGGCGGCACGCCGATGGGCGAAGGCGTCGACCAGGCCGCCGGCTCTCCCGGCGTGCCCAACAGCCATGGGCTGTTCAGCGGCGCCGAGGTCGATGTCGCTCACAACCACCGCTGGCTGGTGCTCATGTCCGACGGGTATCACAACCAGGGCAATGCCCCGTCGGAGCAGGCGAGTTACTACGTGGACGAGAAGAAGGTCCGCGCGATCACCGTGGCGTACGGCGATGAGGGCGAGGTCGATCACGGCCGCCTCCAGCGCATCGCCCAGGCCGGCCAGGGCGCCGCGGCGGCTCCCGTCTTCCTCGACGCGGGTCCGAACGACCTCGGCACCGGGCTCATCGGCCAGTTCAACGTCGCGATCAAAGAGGGCCTGGCGCTCGGCTCCATCATCGACCCCGAGGGCGAGCTCACGAACGCCAAGCCGCAGTCGGTTCACCCGTTCGAGGTGACCGCGCACGACCGGAAGGTGTCCGTCACCGTCCACTGGCTCCGCCCGGACAAACGCGTCGAGGTCGAGCTCATCTCCCCGCTCGGCGAGGTGATCACGGTCCAGGCGCAGCCGGACGGCGTGCGCAGGGTCCGGAGCGAGCTCTACATCTCGTATTTCCTCGACGAGGACGGCCTCCTCAACACCAAAGATCCGGCCAAGCCTCGTCATGGCACCTGGCGGATCGTGGTCCGCCGCGGCATGAGCGACGACAAGGTGCCCTTCCGGTATGCGTATCAAGTCCTCACCGACTCGGGGCTCGGCTTCGCGCTCACGACGACGCCCGGCGCGCATGTCACGGGGGATTCCATCGACGTCCGAGGGAGGCTCGCGATCGACGGGCTCCCCATCGACGACGCGGCGGTGGTGGTGGTGCTCGAGTCGCCCGTCGACTCGATCCTCAACTGGATCGCTCGCAACCACGTTCCGGCCGACCTGATGAAGAAGGCGGCGTCGGAGATCCGGGAGCGGCGGGAGAAGGACTTCACGGCGATGTTCGTGAAGCTCTGGGCGCTCCGGGAAATGGGGCTCGTATTCAACGACGCCACGGTGAAGCAGAAGGTGCCGATGGTGTACGACCCGACCGACCAGGTGTACAGGGCGACCATCCCGGACACCAAGATCCAAGGCACCTATGCCGCGTACGCGATCGCCAGGGGCGACGACCCCGCGGGCAACCCGTACCGCCGCGAGCGGCGTCTGGAGGTGGGCGTCTCCCCCGTCCCCGATCGCGCGTCGTCGCCGATCGACTTCGATTACTCGATCGTCGACGGTGATATGAACGTGAATATCCGGTTCTGGCCTCAGGACCGCTTTGGCAACGTGATCCTGATCGATCCCTCGTTCGACGACCGGATCGTCGTCAGGGCGTGGGGCGGCAAGGTGGGCCAGCTCCGGATGCACCCCGACATCGACGGCAGCTACGTCGTGCAGATCCAGTACCCGATCAAGAGCCCGCCGCACGTGGACATCGAGGTGCTCGGCGTCTCGCTCCTCCACGGCTTCCAGCTCCTTGTCCTCAACGACCTTGTCTTCGCCGACCAGGTGAGCAAGCTGCGCCTCGGCGCCGAGGCCGCCCCCGGCGCCAATCGACACACCGACGGTGACGCGGTGCTCGGCGATCCCACGCCGAAGCCGCGGGATGTGTTCGTGTCGCTCGGCGCGTACGGCGAACTCGCGGTCGCGGCGCCAGCGATGGCGGGCCCGGCCCGCGCGGTGACGGTGTTCGTCCAGCCCGAGGAGGTCCTGCAATCCTATCGCGTCGAGGTGTTGCCCGCGGCGGCGCGCTCGCCGATCGATCTGTTCTCGGCGGTCAAGGCCGGTGTGCTCAAGGCCCTTCGCCAGAAGTGGATCCCGCTCGGCGACTCGCCCGGCGTCACGCGCACCTTCAGCCTCGTCCGGGTGGCGCCCAACGGGGTGAGCGCGGTCCGCGTCGTTGACACGAGCGGCAAGACGCGGGGGCGCGATCGATTGCCCAGCGCGAGCCCGGGCGTGAGCCTCCGCGGCATCGGCTTCCGCTGAGGTCGAATCTTCAACCCTCCTCCAGCATCACCGCGCAGGGCCCGAGCTCCGCTGGCACGAAGCTCGTGCCCGCGCCTCGGGCTGGACAGCCTGAAGGCGCCGAAGCGGCTCGGCTGATCCCTCGATTCATTCCCGGCGGGCGAGACGGCGGCGAGCCACCGCCGCCGTCACTTCTTCGTCAGCGCGTTGTAGCTGGTGATGAGGTTGCGATAGTCGGGGATGTGGTTCGAGAACAGCGTCGCCAATCCCTCGATGTCGTTGCGCCAATCGCGGTGCAGCTCGCAGGCGACGCCGAACCACGTCATGAGCTGCGCGCCGGCTTGGGACATGCGATCCCAGGCGGAGTGCCGGGTGATCTCGTTGAACGTCCCGGACGCGTCCGTGACGACGAAGACCTGAAAACCCTCCTCGATCGCCGACAGCGCGGGAAAGGCCACGCAGACTTCGGTCACGACGCCCGCGATGATGAGCTGCTGTTTGCCCGTGGCCTTGACGGCTTTGACGAAGTCCTCGTTGTCCCACGCGTTGATGTTGCCGGGGCGCGCGATGTACGGCGCGTCCGGGAACTGCTCTTTCAGCTCCGGCATGAGCGGGCCGTTGGGGCCGGACTCGAAGCTGGTCGTGAGGATCGTCGGCAGCTTGAAGTACTTCGCGAGATCGGAGAGCGCGAGCACGTTGTTCTTGAACGTGTCCGGCTGGATGTCGCGCACGAGCGACAAAAGTCCCGCCTGATGATCGACCAGCAACACGGCGGCGTTGTTCTTGTCGAGTCGAACGTACGGCTTGGTCATGGGCTGTCTCCTCTTCTATCGTCGTGGGTGATGCGTCTGTGTGGCTCGACGCCCGAGCATGCAAGTCGTTCAATCGTCCAGATGGCCGAACTTGCCGCTCGCGAAGTCGGCGAACGCCTGCTGGATTTCTTGCGCGCTGTTCATGACGAACGGGCCGTACTGGACGATGGGCTCGTCGATCGGCTCGCCGCTCAGGACGAGCAGGTGGGCCTCCGATTCGGCTTCGATGAACAAGCGCTCGCCGGCGTTCTCGAGCACCGCGAGGTCGTGCGCCGCGGCATGCGTTCCGTTGATCGCGATGTCGCCTTTCATGACGAGCAGGCCCAGGTTATGGCGCGCCGGGAAGGTGAACTCGACCCTGCCTCGCGCGTTCAGGCGGACGTCGAAGACATCGATCTTCGTGAACGTCTGCGCGGGGCCCTTCTCGCCTTGGTATTCTCCTGCGATGACCCGCACGGAGCCCGCATTCTCGGGGAGAGCCACGATGCCCATCCGATCGCCGGTGATGCTTTGATACCGAGGCGGCGACATCTTGTGCGCCTTCGGCAGATTCACCCATAGCTGCGCCATCTGGAACGGGCCGCCGCGGCGCGCGTAGCTCTCTTCGTGAACCTCCTTGTGAAGGATTCCGGACGCCGCCGTCATCCATTGCACGTCGCCCGGACCGATCACGCCGCCGCCGCCCGCGCTGTCGTGGTGCGCGACGCTCCCTTGCCAGGCGAGCGTGACCGTCTCGAAGCCTCGGTGGGGATGCACGCCGACGCCCCGCGGCCTCGCCGTCGGCGAGTACTCGTACGTCGGGTGATAATCCAGCAACAGAAACGGGTTCAGCTTTCGCGCAGCCTCCGGAATCGCCGAAAAGAACCCCGCGACCCGGAAGCCGTTGCCCACCCAGTGCAGGCCTGGAGCCCGGTAGATCCCCTCGATCTTTCGGAGCTCGGTCCGCGCTGCTCGGGTGGCGCTCGTCCGCGTCTGCATCGTATTCGTGGTGGTCATGGCTGCGTTCTCCTGACACGAGGAGGAATAGACATGCCGAGTTCGTAGAACAATACGCAACAGTGGGAAGAACTGTTCCAATTTTTGGAACAGTCCTGTCACATGCCGGCGGCCACGCTCGGCGTGGCGGATAACACGAGGCGCTGGCGGAGCAGGTCGAGGAACGCTACCACCTTCGGCGAGAGGTGCCGTGTGCTCGGATAGAGCGCGAACACGGGCACTTCGGGCGCCGACCAGGACGCGAGCACCGGCACGAGCCGCCCCGCGGCGAGGTCTTCCGCGCACAGGTACTCCGGCAAGAGCGCTACGCCGAAACCCGCGCGAGCGACCGAGCGAAGCATCTCGTAGTCGTTGACGACGAGCCGCGGGTGAACCGTGATCTCGGCGATCCTGGGCCCCGACCTGAGCTCCCAGGAGCTTCCCTCCGGTGCGAACACGATGCACGGGTGGTCCGCGAGCTCGGCAATGTCGTTCGGCTCGCCAAGCGCCCTTTTGACCTCGGGCGCAGCGACCAGACGGCGCCGCACGGCTCCGAGACGCCGGGCGACGAGGCTCGTGTCCGGCGTGGTGCCGGCCCGCAGCGCGAGGTCGAAGCGCTCCTCGACGACGTCGACCCTGCGATCGGTGCAAACCAGGTCGACCTGGACATCTGGGAAAAGACGCAGGTATTCGGCGAAGATCGGTCCGAGAACGGAGAACGCGAGCGGGGCCGTCACCCGCAAGAGCCCCCGGGGCGTCGACTGGAGCTGCGAGACCGCGAGCTCTGCCTCCTCGAGCGCGGCGACGATGCGAACGCAGTGCTCGTAGTAGACGCGACCGACGTCCGTGAGGCTCAAGGTTCGCGTGGTCCGCTGGAGCAGCCGCGCGCCGACGCGCGACTCGAGATCGGAGATCTTCCGGCTCACGGTCGACTTCGGCATCCCGACGGCGGTCGCCGCCGCCGTGAAGCTGCCTCCCTGAACAACCCTCGTGAAGAGGACGATTTCGTCGAGAGCGACGTTGGGTAGGCGAGGATCCATGGATGGTACAATCTACGCAAAATGCGCGGATTGTTCCAAGCGATCGCGACCTCTTTCGATCCGCCTGCGCAAAGTCGCGCCCCGCTGGTTCGGGCGCAACCACGCACGCGCTCGAGCGCGCCGGGGCTCCGGCCAGCGACGCAGCGGTGTCAGATCGAGTCCCGAGCTGCAACGCCCGAGCTGCAACCGAGGAAGAGCAGCGCCAGGAGGCTCACACACCGACGCGCTCGACGCGCACCCGCACCTCGGCGGCCGTCAGCGCCGCATCGCGGCCCGCCGCCCCTGCGCCGAGCTCCACCGAGCCGCCCGCGATCTCCGCGATGAGGAGCGGCCCCGTCGCCTTCACGATGCGGCGGGCCTGGTCCAGCACGCGCGCCCTCTCGTCCTCCGTCGCGCCGGCGAGGACACCGCTGAGGATGACCCCGCAGGCGCGGTTCGCCGGCAGCGCGGAGAGCCCGGCGACGGTCGCCACGCGGGCCGCGAGGCCGCACACCTGCGCCACGTCGCGCGCGAGGAGCTCGGCCGCCTCGCCGACCACGACGACGCCGCCGTAGAGCCCGCGCAAGGCGGGGGCGGCGACCGCCCTCACGCCGCGGACGAGCCGCGCGCGCGCCTCGACCGCGTCGGGCGAGCAGTCCGGCAGGCGCTCCGCCGCCGGCGCGTCCGGGGCAGCAGCCATGACGGCCGGGGGCAGCGCCGCCCGGATCGCGGCGAGCCGCGCCCGCCACCACCGCGCGCCATGGGCGATCTCCCGGGCGCGGCGGTCGCGCTCGTCTCGCCCTCGATGGACGTGGACGTGGAACGCCTCGGATACGGGCTTTTGCGGCTGGCGCAGGGCGCGCACGCTCGTGAGCAGGCGTATGTCGATGAGGTCCGCGCGCCGCACGCCCTCCAGCAGATCGACGAAGGCTCCCTTCTCGGCGCCACCGCCGATGAACCACTCGTCGAAGCCGCCGAGCGCATCGACCAGGCCTCGCCAGACGATGGGCATCCCGTCGCGCACATCGGAGAGCGGCTCGGAGCCCGGGGTGCCGGGGCGGAGCCGATCCCCCTGGGCGCCGGGCGCGCCGTCGTCGAGCGGCGTGCCCGAGAGGAGCGGAGCGAGCCCCTCGACGGCGCCCGAGGCCGCCCACGCGGCCGAGCGCTCGATCCACGCGGCCGGCGGCAATGCGACGCGGGCCAGCGCCGGCGTGAGCACGGCCGGCACGCCGCGCGCGAGCGCCGCGTCGTGCTCCGAGAGCGCGTGCTCGACCGCCTCGGGCGAGAGCAGGACATCGGCGTCCAGGAACCAGATCAAGGGCGCGCGGGCGGCGCGAACGCCCGCGTTCCTGGCATGGCTGCAGTGCGGGAACTGCCCCCGCGGGCGCGGGCTGTCGACGATCTCGACCCGGAAGGGGTGAGAGCCCGGCTCCGCCGCGGCGCGGATCGCGCCGCCTGGATCGCCGCCGTCGCACACCACCACGACCTCGAAGGACGACGGGGCGGCGGTCTGCGCGCGCAGCGCGGCCACGGCGCGCCGCAGGAGGGGCGCGGTCGAGGGTTGGCACGGGATCACGAGGGCGATGCGCGGGGGAGCGGCGCTCCTCGCGTGAGCCTCTGCAGCGGAGCCGGGCGCGCCGGCCGCAGAGCCGGCCGCGCCGCGCGCAGAGCCGGCCGCGTCGCGCGCGGCGCCGCATCCGACGGCCGCATCGCCCGCGGACGCGCCTCTGTCGCCCGCTCCCGCCGCAGGGCCGGCCCTCAGCGCCGGCCGCTCGCCGAGCACCTCCCACAAGCTGGCGAGGCACCGCTCGCGCTCGCTCAGGTACGCGTCCCGCGCCGCTTCCTGGATGCGCCGGAGATCCGCCTCCGTGAACGCCATGCAGCGCTCGACCGCATCGCGCACGTCCTCCGGAGCCACCGCGTGCGTGCGCACAAGGCCCTGCGCGCCGTGCGGCGCGGCCGGCATGCGCAGCGCGCAGCCGTCGGTCTCGCTCATCGCCTCGGTGTCGGGCACGAGGACCGCGGCGCCGACCGACAGGCCCTCGTGGAGCGCGTGGCCCCAGCCCTCGTAACGAGACGGACAGAGGTGGAATCGAGACGCGTTCTGGTAGAAGCGAAGCCGCCGCTCGTCGACGCGCCCCGCGAACTCGACGTTTCGCGGCCTGAGCGGCCAGCCGAGCGAGGACACGACCGTCAGCGGATACGGGATGCGGTGGCGCTCCCAGGCCAGAAGCACCGAGTCCGTGCCCTTCGCGTCGGAGCCGCCAGGGACGTGCAGGAAGCGCCGCGCCCGAGGCACGGCCGGGTCCCAGCGGTCCTCCGAGAAGAAGCCGAGGTGGCGGGCCCGCGGCGTGAGCGGGGCGAAATGCGACAGCGCGTCCCGGGTCTTGCACAGGACGAGCTCGAAATCGTCGAGCGCGGACCGGGCCTCCGGCCGCCACCACTCGGCGTTCGGGATCAGCCAGCGGCGCGGCGCGCCCTCGGCGAGGCGCGGCTCGTAGACCTCGAGGAAGATGACGAGATCGGCGCCCCCCACGCGTTCGGAACGCTGGAAGTGAACGCCGGTGACCCGGTGACCCCAGCTCTCCAGGAGGCTGCCGAGAAGGCGGTAGTCGCGCTCGAGCCCCTTGCCGTTGTCGATGTTGGTGACGATGTGGATCTGCATCGGAAGCATCCCGTCGAATTTTTCGGGAAGATTCACAGGGAGGCGGGGAGGCGGGGAGAAGGAGAGAGGGGGAATAAAATCCCATCAATCTCCCCGTCTCCCCGCCTCCCTGTTCAATTCTCTGTCAAATGAAGGGATTTGTCATGATCCGCATCTCAGCCCGATCCAGCCGCGGCGCCGCGAGCGTCCTCCACAAGGCCGTGGTCACACCCAGCCCCTCAGCCCCGCGTGGTGCTCGCCGAGGATGCCGAGCATCTGGCGCATGCGGTGCACATACGTGAAGCTCGTTTTGACGCGCGCGTGACCGGCGCGCCGGATCGCCTCGCGCTCGTCGTCGTGCTTCACGTAATAGTCGATGAGGCGCCGCAAGGCCGCGAAATCGCCGAACGGATAGAAGACCACGTGCTCGCGATCCCGGAACTCCTCCTCCAGGCCGAAGATGTAGGGGTGGATCATGAAGCCTCCCCGGCCGAGCGTCTCGTAGATGCGATCGGACCAGTAATGCGGGTGATCGAAGCCGACACACAGGCTGTCGCCCACGACGACCTTCGCCGAGGCGTACAGGCGGTTGAGGGCGTCGCCGCGCACGCAGCTCTCCGGCGAGCCGTGCTTCACGAAGCGGCGGCCGTACGTCTCCGACAGGAAATCCACGAGGCGCCTCCGATAAGGCCACTCCGGATGATAATCGTACGAGCCCACGAAGCAGACGTCGGCCGCGACGCCGGGGTCGACGTCCGCGAGATAACACTCGGCGCCGTACACGCCGGGCTTCAGGTAATGGTGGCGTATCCCCTGCGCCCGGAAGAACGCCTCGCTCCCGCCGTCGGGCGTGAACACGTGCTGCGTGCGCCAGAACGGGTCGAGCCGGAGATCGCGGCCGCGCGAGAGGCCGGCGTACAGGTCGAGGTGGTACGAGGCCGTCGGGATGGGCAGCTGCGTGATCCAGCGCAGCGCGTCGCCGCGCAGGCCCCAGGTGCGGGTGTAGAGCAGCAGATCGACGTCGCGCGCCATGCCGTCGAGCTCCTGCAGGGTGAAGGCGTTCTCCTGGGCCTGGACGACCTCGACGCCGAGCTCTCGCAGGCTCTCGCCGACGTGGTTCTCTGTCGAGAACGACGGGCCGAAATTGCCGATGTACAGGATGCGGCGGCGCATGGGCGAGGGGGCCACGACGGCAGCGCCCGTCAGGGCGGCGGGTCCAGCGGCCACGTGACCACGAGCGCGCGCGCGTCGGGCGTGCGCGCCTTCGAGAGCACCGCGAGCGTCACGGTGCGATCCGTGACCAGCACGCACGGCGCGGAGAAGGTCGCTGGATCGGCGCCGCCGGCGTCCACGGGGAGCACGCGGAACGCGGCGCCCGGGGCCGGCCGGTGCGCGACGAGCAGGTGGGCGGCGGAGGTCGCGACGATCACGAGCCCGCCGCCCGCGCGGTCGGCGTCGAGCTCGAAGACGCGGCGGTCGCCGAACGGCGCGTCCTCGGCGCCGGCAGGGCCGTACGCCGCATCGCGGGCCGAGACGCGCACCGTGCCGGGCAGCGCGCCGCCGCGCGAGGCGCCGGGGGCGACGCGCTTGCACACCGCGGTGGGGCCCGGCGACCCGGCGAGGACCACGACGTCGATGCACTCGCCGAGCGGGCGCTCCGTCGAGGCACCGCCGGCCGCCGCGGGCTCCAGCACGACCGCCGTCGCGTTGTCGACAACGGCGGACACGGCGCCCGAAGCGCCGGGGGAGGGCGCGGGGAGCGAGCCGGCGGCCGCGCCGCGCACGAACCGAGGCCCGCTGAAGCTCGCGAACGGCCGGTGCGCCGTGAGCGAGGTGCGGAGACCGGAGGCGCCGTCGAGCCGGACGAGCGCGTTCACCGCGCCGCCCGCGACCTCCACCACGAACGACAGCGCGCCGCCGTCCGCCGCCGCGGCGTCCCAGCGGGGCAGCGCGGGCAAGAGCTGCGGGATCGTGGCGACGGCGCCCGACGGACCGCGGCCCGCGAGCGGCAAGGCCCAGATGTCCGTGCGGTGCGGCGGGGCCGCGCTGTGCGTCGACGACGCGAGCAGCACGGGCGCCCCGTCGAGCGCGACGAGGCGCAAGGTGTCCGCGAGCGGGGCGTCGGGCAGCGCGGCGGGAGAGAGCGCGAGGGGCGGAGGGGGCGTTTCGTTCATGGGCGCAGATCCGGGGGCGGGGCGGCACGCGGCGGCGGCGAGACAGACGAGGAGCGCGGGCGCGGGAGGCCCGCGCCGCGGCCTCCAGGGGGTGTTGGTCGAGCGAGGCGAGGGCATGCCGGTCGACCTCCGCGCTGCGCTAGCGCGACAGACGGGTTGAAGCCGCATGAGAACAGCAAGAAATTGAACCGCCAAGGCGCCGAGGACGCCAAGATTTTATTGTCTTCTTGGCGTCCTCGGCGCCTTGGCGGTTCATTCCCCTGGTTTCCAAGCTGGTCGGTGCTCTAGATGCGGGCGTTCGTGCGCATGTTCCACAGCTGCACGAGGGCCTGCGGGTTCGACGATTTCGGGTAGCCGGCGAGCGCGGCCGCGAACAGCCCGTCGATCGCGCCGGTCTCCCACGTGGCCGCGTCGGCGAACGGCCCGCCGCCATACGAGGGGTCGTAGAGCTGTCCGCCGTGCACGACGATGAAATGGTTGAAGAACGCGGGCGGGGGCTCGGGGTTCCGCTGGCCGGGGATCCCCGGCAGGTTGACCACGTCGGTCCACATGCGGTGGGTCCACGGGGCGGGCTGCGTCGCCGCGTTCCACTGCCAGTTCTTCACGAGGAACCCTTGAGATCCCGAGGTCCACGCCGCCACCGTGACGACGACCACCACCTTGTCGGCGCTGGTGATGCCGTGGACCTTGAGCATGTCGATGAAGAACTCGGCCCACGAGCCGCACTGCCCGCTGCCGTCGGCGCTCGCGAGGAGCAGGCGGGTGTTCGTGCAGGTGGTCGTGTTCGGGTTCCAGTACGTGAGGCCAACGCCGTCGCGCTTGCGCGTGAGCGCCCGCGTGGCGAAGGGCGCGAAGCTCTGGGACACGACGCGCCCCTCGGTCGTCTCGCCCTGGGCCGCGCGGCACGAGATGTCCACGAGCGTCCAGTGAACCGTGCCGGCCGGCGCGCCGAGCACCGCGTACACGAGGTGCGTCGTCGTGCCGGCGCCGACCCAGCCGGTGCCGGCGGCGTTCGCCTCCCACGCGATCGTCAGCGGATCGTAGCAGGCGACGACGTCCGGCAGCGGCGCGCTGCTCGTCATCGTGGGCGTGGAGACGTCGACCGACCCGGGCGAGACGCTGACCGTGCACGTCCACTCGAGCGTGGCGCCGCCGGCCATGGCGCGGCCGCGCAGCTGCACGGACTCGGTCCCGGTGGGCGGCCGGAGCACGCGCAGCACCACGGCGAGCGGGACACGCGCGCCGCGGACGTAGCAGACCGGCGACTGATCCGTTGCCTGCCGGGTGCTCAGCCACTCGGGGGAGGCGAAGTTCCCGAGAGAGTCCCGCTCCACCGCGTGGTTCGCCGCGAAGTCGACCTGGATCACGCCGACCAGCGCATGGACGATGTCGGGCGCCTTCGGCGACGGCTGCACCGGCGGCGGCACCTCGAGCGGCCTGCGCGCCTCCGAGGCGCGCGGCGGCGGGCCGCGGAAGGCGAGGATGCACCCCGTCCGGAGCAGCTCGGCGACGCGCTCGCGGAGCAGGTCGAGCTCGCGCGCCGCGTCGAGCGACACGATGCCGGCGCCCGCGGCGCACAGCTCGCTCAGGAGATCGACGCGCTCGCGGTCCGGCTCCTCCGAAGGGAACCACGCGGGCACCTCGAGGGCGGCCAGGTGAGGCTCGATCGGCTCCGCGCCCTGGGGCAGGACCGCGCCGGCTGCGCGGACGAAGCCGACGTCTCCGTACGCATCGACGACCTGCCAGACGTTGCCCATGAATCCGCGCGATCCGCTGTCCGCTGTTCCCCCGGCGCCCGATCTGACTAGGCCCGCCCTCGCCGTGCGTCAACCGTTCGTCAAGCAGCGCGCCGGCATGTCGACGGCATGTCGACAGCGTCGACGCGCGTGAATGTGCCCACCCGGCCGACGAGCGATGGTAGGCTCGACGGCTCGGGCTCCCGGACGGGCGAGGGCGAGGCGACCGATGGCTGACGGTGCGATCGAGTTTGATTTCGCTGTGGAAGGCGCGACCGATCCGTGGCGCGTCGCGCGGATCGAGGGGCACGAGGGCATATCGCGGCTGTTCCACTTCCGCGTGACGCTCGCGTCGACGGACGCCGCGCTGGCGTTCGACGGGCTGGTCGGGCAAACGTGCCTGCTCACCATCCGGAACGACGCGTCGACTCGGTACATCCACGGCATCGTCGCGCGCTTCGAGCAGCACGAGGAGGGGCGCTCGGTCACCACGTACCTGGCGACGGTCGTCCCGCGGGCGTGGCGCCTGCAGCACCGGCACGACTACCGGATCTTCCAGGAGGCGACGGCGCCGGAGATCATCGACAAGGTGCTCCGCGCGGCGGGCCTGTCCTCCGACGATTTCCGCATCTCGACGGCGATGACCCACGATCGGCGGGAGTACAGCGTGCAGTACGCCGAGACGGACTGGGCGTTCATCAGCCGGCTGATGGAAGAGACAGGCATGTTCTGCTTCTTCGAGCACAAGGCCGACAACCACGTGCTCGTCTTCGGCGACGCGCCGTTCGTCCACGAGCCCATCGACGGATCGAGCGTCGTGCCGTACCGGGCCGCCGGCGGGGCGCTCACCTCGCAGGAGGCCGTCTCCCGCTTCTCGATGGCCGAGGAGGTCCGGCCCGGCAAGGTCACCGTCCGCGACTACAACTTCCAGAAGCCCAGCCTGAGCCTGGAGGGGGAGGCGGAGGCCGACCGCGACACCGACCTCGAGGTGTACGTGTATGCGACCGAGCACGATCTGCCCGAGGAGGGCGCCCAGCTCGCGAAGCTCCGGCTCGAGCAGCTCCAGCTCGTGCGCCGCACCGCGGAGGGGCAGGGGAGCGTGCTCCGGTTCATGCCCGGGGCCACCTTCACGCTCGAGGACCACGGCCGCGAGAGCTTCAACCGCGGATACCTGATCACGCGCGTCGACCATTTCGGCTCGCGGGCCGTCGGGGGGGAGTCGCAGGATACCGTCGTCGGGTACTCCAATCGATTCCAGTGCATCCCGGACGACGTGCCCTACCGCACGCCCGTGCAGACGCCCAAGCCGACCCCCCGCGGCATCCAGACGGCGATCGTCGTGGGCCCGGCGGGCGAGGAGATCCACACGGACATCTATGGCCGGGTGAAGGTGCAGTTCCACTGGGACCGGAAGGGGCGCCGCAACGAGCACAGCTCGTGCTGGATGCGCGTGAGCCAGATCTGGGCGGGCGCCGCGTGGGGCTCGATGTACATCCCGCGCATCGGCCACGAGGTCGTCATCGACTTCCTCGAGGGCGACCCGGATCGCCCGCTGATCGTCGGGCGCGTCTACCACGGCGCGAACGTGCCGCCCTACGCGCTGCCGGCCGAGAAGACGAAGAGCACCATCAAGTCGGACACATCGCCGGGCGGCGGCGGCTCGAACGAGCTCAGGTTCGAGGACAGGAAAGGCGCGGAGGAGATCTACCTGCACGCGCAGAAGGACTGGAACATCGAGGTCGAGAACGACAAGACCCAGTCCGTCGGCCACGACGAGCGCCTGACCGTTGGCCACGACCGGAAGAAGCGCATCGACAACAGCCAGTGGGAGTCGATCGGCGCCTTCAAGACCACGGAGGTCGGCGAGGATCACAACGAGAAGATCGGCGCGAACCGCACGCTCGGCGTCGTCGAGAGCGAGAGCGTGGACATCGGCGAGGACGCGAGCCTGAAGATCGGGCAGGGCCGGAAGACCGATGTCGGGAAGGACGACATCGAGTCGGTGGGCGGCAAGCGCGAGCTCTCGGTGGGCGGCGAGGAGACCGTCAAGGTGGGTGATCGCGCGACGCTGGAGATCGGCTCGAAGCGCAACACCACCGTCGGCGCCGACGACTCGCTGTCGGTCGGCGGCACCGAGACCCGGAACATCGACGTGGACGCGACCGAGTCCGTCGGCGGGAAGAAGACCGTCAAGGTCGGCGAGAAGTTCACGCTGGAGTGCGGGAGCGGCAAGATCATCGTCGACAGCTCCGGCAAGATCACCGTCGAGGGGTCGGACATCACCGTGAAGGGCTCGGGCACCGTCAAGGTGGAGGGCGCCAAGGTCGAGGTGAAGAGCGACGGTGACGTGAGCGTCAAGGCGGGCTCGAACATCAAGCTCTCGGGGAGCGGGGTCGACATCAACTGAGCGGCGTCGCGCAGGATCGGAGCCGAGGCGGATGGTTCACGAGGTGGTGGCTGATCACGCGGAGATGGCGTCGTTCCTCTGGGAGCTCCGCGAGATGGCCGTGAGGTCGCACCACTACACGCTGGCCGATCTCGCGGAGCTCGAGGAGCGCGTCGATGCCCACCTCGATGGGCTCCGGATCGCGGGGGAGCCCGGCTGGGAGCTCACGCTGGCCGCCCTCTCGACGAAGGATCCCGGCGCGTTCTTCGCGGCGGCCGTCGCCGCGGTCGAGGCGCGCGACTACCCGGGCTTCGCGGCCGTGCTCGACGCGACGGAGGAGGCGGACGAGCCCGCCGCCGGCATCGCGGGCGCCCTCGCGTGGGCGTCGCCGGCCGACGCGTTCGCGATCGTGGCGCCGATGCTGTCGGGGGCGCAGCCGCCGGCGCTGCGCCGCCTGGCGCTGGCCGCGTGCGTCGCGCACCGCCGCGATCCCGGGCAGCTCCTCGGCTACGCGATCTGCGACGGCGACGCGGCGGTCCGCGCGCTGGCCTTCCGCGCGGCCGGCGCGCTGGGCCGCGCCGATCTGGCGGGTGAGCTCCGCGGCGCGTGGGGCTCGGACGACGAGGCCGAGCGCTTCTGGTCGGCGTGGGCCGGCGCGCTGCTCGGGGCGCGCGGCGCGGACGAGGCGCTGTGGAGCGTCGCCGGGCGGAGCGGCGCGTTCGCCGAGGAGGCGGCCGACTGCGCCGCCCGCGTGAGCCCGCCGGGCGAGGCCCGCCGCCGGATCGAGGCGCTGATGCGGTCGCCCGGCCTCGGGCGGGTCTGCCTCGTCGCGGCGGGGGCGCTGGGCGATCCGGCGCTGCTGCCGTGGGTGCTCGACCGGCTGGACGTCGCGCCGCTCGCGCGGCTCGCCGGCGAGGCGCTCTCGCGCATCACAGGCGCGCCGATCGAGGGGGCGCTGCGCGGGGCCCCGGCGCCCGGCTTCGACGCCGGGCCGAGCGACGATCCGCGCGACGCCAGCGTGAAGATGGACCCGGACACGCAGCTCCCGTGGCCGCACGGGGTGAACGCGCGGGCGCTCTGGGCGGCGCACCGCGGGCGCTTCGCGTCGGGGGTGCGCCACGTGGAGGGCCGCCCGCTGGACGAAGGGGCGCTCGATCGCGTGCTCCGGCTCGGCGGCCAGCGGCGCCGCGCGGGCGCTGCGTTCGAGCGGGCGGCGCGCGCGCCGGGCCGCCCGCTGTTCGACGTGACCGCGCGGGTCGAGCGGCAGAGGGCCGCGCTCGGGGCCTCGCCGTGACGGCGCCGCCCGCGCCGCGCGCCCTCGGGCACGCCGCGGTCGCGGTGCGCCCCTTCCGCTCCCGGGGGCGGGTGATGCTCGCGGTGGTCGTCAAGGCGACCTTCCAGCTCGAGCACAAGCGCGCCATGTCGCCGCTCCCGCCCGCGCCGATCGTCGCGGCGGACGTGCGCGCGGGGCGCGCCGCGGCCGACCCGCGCGCCGCCATCTCGGCGGCCGCGGAGATGGCCCCGTTCCTTCCGCGCGCGGACGTCCTCCTCGGCGGGCACGCCTGGGCCCGCGGCCGGAGCCCGGCGCCGCTCGTCCCGGTCCGCCTGCGCGTCGGCCTCGACGCGGCCGTCCTCCTCGACAAGGCCCTGCACGTCTACGGCGATCGCGGCGGCAACGGCCGCGGCGCCCCGCAGCCGTTCCTCGCCATGCCGCTCGGCTACGAGCGCGCCCCCGGCGGGCCGGCCGACCCCGACAACCCGGCCGGCGTCGATCCGCGCGCCGGCCGCGCGCCCAACATCATCGATCCCCGGCAGCCTACCCGCGCGGCCGGCTTCGGGCCGATCGCGGCGCACTGGCCCGCGCGGCAGCGCCGGCTGGGCAACGCCGATCCGCGCGGCGTGCAGGCCCCGTGGCCCGTGGTCCCGGACGGCTTCGACTGGGCGTATTTCCAGGCGGCGCCGGTCGATCAACAGACGCCGTATCTCCGGGGGAACGAGTGGATCCTGATCGAGGGGATGCACCCGGATCTCGACCGCATCGAGGCCTGGTTGCCTGGCCCCGTCGCCGAGGCGCGGGTCGCGTTCGGGGGGGCGGCGCAGCCGCAGGCGTTGCCGCTGGTCGCCGACATGCTCGTGATCGACGCCGATCGCTGGCTTTGCTCGCTCGTGTGGCGCGCCAGCGCGGTGCTGCCGGGCGAGGAGGCCCTTGCCGGCGTCCGGGTCACGGCCAGGGTCGCGCTCCCGGGCGAGGACGTGCCGTGGGACCCCGCGGCAGCGCCGCCGGCCCGCGCGGAGAGGGCGCAGGCGGCGCCGCAGCAGGCGCGAGCGGCGCAGGCGGCGCCGCAGCAGGCGCGAGCGGCGCAGGCGCCGGCTGCGGCGAGCCCGCAGCGGGCAGGGCGCGCGGCGGAGCATCCGCTGGCGGGGACGGTGGCGCTCGATCCGGAGGAGGCGTCGGCTGCGGCGAGCCCGCAGCGGGCGGGGCGCGGGGCGGCGGACCATCCGCTGGCCGGGACGGTGCCGGTCGATCCGGACGAGGGGCAGCCGAACCCCGCCTTGCCGTTCCGGTCGCCCGCGGCCTCCGTGGGAGGACCGCGCCTCGAGAGATCTGGCACGGCGGAGATGCCCGCCGCAGCGGGGACGCCGCCCGCGGAGCCGCGGCGCGGCGGGCTGCCCTTCGTGGCGCCGGCGGCTGCGGGGGCAGCTTCAGGGGCGCTGCCGTTCGCGCCAGCCGTCCCGTCTTCCCCGGGCGCCCGCGATGGCGCGGCGGCGTGGGCGCTGCCGTTCGCCGCCCCCGCCGCGGCGTCGCCTGCGGCGCCGGTCCGATCGCCGGCGGCGGCGTCCGGCGTGCTGCCGTTCGCGCCGGCGCCGGCGGCGTCCGGCGTGCTGCCGTTCGTATCGCCGGCGGCGGCGTCCGGCGTGCTGCCGTTTGCGCCGGCGCCGTCCGCGCCCGTTCCCGCTGCTCCCCAGGCGCCGTCCGCGCCCCCTCCCGCGCCGTCCGCGCCGGAGCGCTCCTCGCCGTGGGCGTCGGGCGCGGCGCCCCGCGCCGCCTCCGAGCCGCAATCGCCGTGGGTGTCGGGCGCAGCCGCGGCTTCGGCGCACATCGCCTCGCCGCCCTCGCCGCCGCCCGCCGCGCCGTCGTACGCCCTCTCCCAGCCGCGCATCGCGCCGTCGTACGCCCTGGACTCGTCGCCTGCCGCCGCACCCTGGCCCGCCGCGGCGGCCGCCGCCGCCCCTGCCCGGCGCCCCGCGCGCCCGCGCCGGCAGCGCCTCGCCCCGGACGCGCGCCCCTCGTCGGAGCCGCTCATCCCGCCGCGCAAGCGCCGCCCCGCGAAGGTCGCGGCCGACGGCCTCGGCGCCTCGTTCCTCCGCTCGGTGCCCGACGTCGCGCCCACGCCCACCTGAACATGGACCTCCGCAACCGAACCCCCTTCGTCGCCGAGCGCATCGTCCACGTCGATGCCGCCGGCGCCGAGGTGCTCGTCGTCCTCGTCAAGGCGACGCTCGCCATCCACGCCGGCGGCCGCCTCGCGCCCGCGGCCGAGCAGGTGCCGCTCCAGCACGCCGACGCCTTCCACGGCGAGCCGGGCCTCTCGAGCGTCCGCTACGAGAGCGATCTCGCGCCGCACAAGGTCGGCACGGACGTCGTCGTCCTCGGCCACGCGTACCCGCCCGGCCGCCGCGACGCCGAGGTCCAGGTCTCCGTGCGCGTCGGCCCGATCCGCACGACCATCGCCGTCTTCGGCGACCGCACCTGGGCCCGCCCCGCGTCCCCCGCGCCCTTCGAGCGGATGCCGCTCGTGTACGAGCGCGCGTTCGGCGGGCGGGACGAGTCCGCCGAGTCCGCCGCCGACCACGAGGTCGAGCCGCGCAACCCCGTCGGACGCGGGTTCCGGGCGCGCCGCTCGCTCGTCGACCCCGCGCAGCTCGCCATGCCGAACCTCGAAGATCCCAGGAAGCCGCTCCGCTCCCCGGACGATCGCCCCGAGCCCGTCGGCCTCGGCTTCATCGGGCGCAGCTGGCAGCCGCGCCTGCGCTACGCCGCCACGGCGCCCGACCCCTCGTCGCCGCCGCCTCCCGCCGGGTCGCCGCCCCCTGCGCCGTCGCCGTTCCTGCCCGCCGCCTTCGACCCTCGCTACCACCAGGGCGCGCACCCGCGCCTCGTGGCCACGCCGCACCTGCGCGGCGGCGAGCCGGTCGAGCTCGTGCACCTGAGCCCCCTCGGCCCGCAGCGCTTCTCGCTGCCCCCCGCGGCGCCTCGCGCCGTGGTCCTCATCGACTCCGAGCGCCGCCCGCTCCCGCTGGTCCTCGACACCGTGGTCCTCGAGCCCGACGACCTCCGCGCCGTGCTCGTGTACCGGGGCGCCATGCCCGTCGGTCGCGATGTCTTCCGCGTGCGCCGCATCGAGGTGGAGCCCGCGCCCGCATGAGCACCGGAGCCGTCATCACCGCCGCCGGCATGGTCACCGCGCTCGGCGACACCGCCGCGTCCACCACGGCCGCGGTCCGCGCTCGCCTCACGCGCTTCCGCGAGTGGCCGAGCTACCCCTGCCTCCCCGCCGACCCGCCCCGCCCGGAGGAGCCCTTCTCCGTGGTCGCGGCGTACACCGATCTCCCCCGCGCGCTCGACCTCCCGGTCCGCTTGCTCGCGCTGGCGCTCCAGGACCTCGCGACCTCCGCCGATCTCGCGCGCGCCGACCTGGAGGACGCGTCGTTCTTCCTCGCGCGCCCCTCGCCGGGCCCCTCCGCGCACCACCACGAGCTGCGCGACGCCTTCCGGGAGAGGCTCGCGGACGCCGCCGGCATCGACGCCGTGACCCGCGGCCTCCTCGCCCCCGACGGGCACGCCGCCATGCTCCTCGGCCTGGCCCACGCGGCGCGCGCCGTCGAGGCCGACCCCGGCACGCCCTGGATCGTGGCCGGCGCCGACGCCCTGGTCGACGTGGGGCTGCTCGAGGCGCTCGACCACGCGCGCCGGCTCAAGAGCCGCCGCAACCTCGACGGGTTCATCCCGGGCGAGGCCGCGGCGGCGCTGCTCGTCGAGCACCGCCGCCGCGCCGAGGCGCGCGGCGCCCCCATCCTGGCCGAGATCGAGGGCTCGGGCGTCGGCCAGGAACCCCAGACCATCGAGAGCGGCGATCCCCCCTCGGGCGCGGCGCTCGCCGCGGCGCTCGCCGCCGCGTGCGCCGCCGGCGGCCCGCCCGCGTGGGTCCTCTGCGATCTCAACGGCGAGAGCTACAGGGCCAAGGAGTGGGGGCTCGCGCGCGTCCGCGCGCCGGCGCTCCTCGGGGGCGTGCGGGCGCTGTGGCACCCCGCCGACGGCTACGGCGACGTCGGCGCCGCGACCGGCGGGTGCCTCGCGGCCGCGTGCGTGCGATCGTTCGAGCGAGGCGCGGCGCGCGCGTCCCCCGCGGGGCGCGCCGCGCTCTTCGCGGGCTCCGGCGACGGGACGCGCGCCGCCGTGTGCCTCGTCTCGGCTGCAGCGAAGAGGGCGTGAAGGAGGAGCGATATGCCTGTCACCGTAGGAGTCAACTCACGCACGGTCGTCCACGCCGCGAGCAATGGAATGACCATCGCTTTCCCGGACGTGTGCCTCACCCCCGCGCCGCCCGCCCCGCCGGTCCCCGTGCCCTATCCCAACATCGCCATGTCGTCCGACGCCGCGAGCACCGCGAAGAACGTCAAGGCCGACGGCAACCCGCTCTGCCATCAGGACAGCAACTTCTCCCGCAGCAGCGGCGACGAGGCGGGCACGAACGGGGGCGTCGCCTCCGGCGTGAACATGAACAAGGCCGAGTTCATCAGCTACTCGTTCGACGTCAAGGTCGAGGGGAAAGGCTGCGCCCGCGCGCTCGATCTCATGCTCCACAACAGCAAGAACACCCCGCCCACGCCGGTCATCCAGCCGCCGCTCATCGTCATCGTCATGGAGGAGCCCCCGCCCGCGCCCGAGAACCCCAAGGACTGGGGCGTCGACAAGATCGAGGTGTTCTGAGGGGGCCGCCGCGGAGCGAGCCTCGACCCGCGCCCGCTGATGGACTGATGGACCGGACTCCCCGCTGATTCGTCCTGGAGCTCTCGCATGCCGACGATCAAGCAATACGTGAACCTCCCTGTCGCCGCGACCGGCGTGAACGGTCCTGTGCGGCAGCTGCGCGTCACGCCCAACCAGGTGCCCAACGTCGCGCCCGGCGATCGCGTGGACTGGTGGATCGAGCCCGACCCGGGCAACGAGAGCCTCGCATTCCAGTCGCTGACCGAGCGCACGAGGCTCGCGCACGGCGCGGCCCCCGGGGTGACGGTCGGCGCAGGGCACCACTTCGACAACACGCTGACGTTCACGCACATCGGCGGCGACAAGTACACGATCAAGGCGTCGCGCGACGGGCAGCGGGCGCAGTTCCTCGCCACCGACGAGTTCCAGACGTGGCGAAAGCTCTATTATACGGTCTGGTACTCCGGCGCGCAGACGCTCGCCACGTACAACAACATCGATCCGCGGTTCGTGGGCGAGTTCGCGCGGCACTTCATCGAGCTGGAGCGCAGGGCGGTCCTCCCGGCGCTCGCGACCGTGGACTCGGCCCGCGTCGACTTCCAGAGCCTGTCGCAGCAGGCGGTCAGCTCGCCGACCTTCGACTGGCCGTTCATGAACGGCGGCCCGAACGCGCTGCTCAACCTGCGCGTCGGCGGCGCGCCCCCCGGGGGAGGCACGCTGACCGACAAGCCGCTTCACATGGCCTTCCTGCTGGTGCCGAACTGCTATTACACGCAGCTGGAGCGGCGCGCGTTGCCCACGGCGAACAACGCGGTCGGGAGCATCACCACGTTCCGCACCGTGTGGCGTGACCCCACGAACGGCAACAACTTCATGTGGACGGCGCAGGCGTCGTGGCCGGCGGCCGGCGCCACCGACGTGCGGGCGTACTTCACCTTCACGCCCGGGTCGCCGAACCGCGTCAACTGGAACCTCACCACGCTGCCGGGCCTCACGGCCCACCTCGCCACGCCGGGCAACACGTACAACCTCACCTTCTCGTTCATCTGGAAGAGCTCGATCAACGGCTATAGCTGGGGCAATTTCTGCGTCGTCGGGTGCACGGGCCCCGGCCGGAGCGAGACGGCGGTCCTCGGCACCTTCGTCCACGAGATGGGGCACGGCATCGGGCAGACCGTCCGGCAGGAGCCGCAGTACAGCGCGACCGGCGTCGCGCTCGCCACGCAGCTCGCCAACCCCCGCTGGTACACCGACCAGTTCGGCGGGCAGGGCCCGCACTGCAACACGAACGCAGGCCTCACGCCGGACCCGTCCACCACGTCGGGCCAGCGGTACGACTGGTGGCCCGCGCTCGGTGGGCGGCTCTGCACCATCTACCACGCCGGCCACAGCAACCGCGACGACGGCGTCTTCTGCCCCGTGTGCGCCCCGCGCATCCGCCGCGTGCGCCTCGATACGCCGGCGCAGACCTCCCGCAACTGGAACCACTTTGGCTGAACCTCGCGGGCGGGGGGCGCGCTGCTCCCTCGACCCCGCGCCCCGCGCCGCACCCACGTCGAGAGGACCCCATGGACATCGAACCCCGGACACCCTTTGGCTTCGCCCCCCACGCGGGCTCGCCCGAGATCGCGGCCGGCAAGGAGGCCATCCGACTCGCGATCTCGCGGGTGTCCTTCGCGGCGGGCACGGTGGAGCTCGACGTCTCGGCGTCGTTCCTGTTCCCGGACGCCGTCGCGAGCCGCTACCGCGACGTCGAGGAGTCGATGGTCCTCGTCGTCCACGACATCGAGCAGGCGGACGGCGGCGCCCTGCTCGCGCGCAACACGTTCATCGAGTTCCCGGCGGGCGAGCGCGACGGCCCGAACCAGCTCGCCGAGCCCGCGCTGCCCATGCCGGGCCGCGGGAGCCTCGCGTCCGAGGGCTATCAGGGCGCCTGGCTCAACGTCACCGTCGCTTTCCCCTGCGCCGTGGCGGTGCCCCGTTACCGGCCGAGCGTCTATGTGTACCTCGTCCTCGAGAACTACGTGTCGAACGTGATAGGCATCGATCTCGTCGACAAGAAGGCCATCGACTTCTGACCGGCGGTGAACCCATGCTCGTCCGATCCGTCTCTTTCGGCCTGACCGCGGAGACGCCCGCGACCTCCGGCGCCGGCGTCGTCCTCGCCCAGCCGGGCCCGCCCACCGTCGAGGGCGGCGCCCTCGTCCACGTCGTCCACGGCAGCTCGCGCGTGCCCGCCGTCGATATCGAGGTCGAGCGCGCCGAGGTGCTCCGCGGCGTCTTTCTCACGCTGATCTACGCGCCCGCGCAGGGCGGCGTCACGGTGCCTCTGCTCGGGCCGAGGCTCGTCTTCCCCGACGACATCGACGACGTGGGCGCGGACCTCGTGGGCAGCTTCCGGTGCGAGATCGTCCTGGCACCCCGGGTCGGGGCGTTCTATCTGCACGCGGCGTATCGCCAGTACGTCTCCAACGTGGTTCGCCTCATGGCCCCGCCCGGTGCCCGATGACGCCTGTTTATTCCGTTATCGTCGTCACGTGGAACAACCTCCAGTACACGGCGCGATGTGTGGACGCGCTCCTCCGCACGCTCCCCTCGGACGCGGAGGTGGTCTTCGTCGACAACGGCTCGGAGGACGGCACCCCCGCTTACCTCACCGACGTCGCGCGCCGGCTCGGGGACGCCGCCAAGACGGTCTTCCTGGACGAGAACCTCGGCCTGGCCGGCGGCGCGAACCGGGGACTCGAGGTCGCTGCCGGGGAGTACCTGGTGTTCCTCGACAACGACGTCGTGGTGACGCCGAGGTGGCTGGAGGGGCTGCGAGAGTGCATGGAGGAGGCGCCGCGGGCCGTGCCCGGCGCGCGGCGCGTCGGGCTGGTCGGGCCCGTGACGAACAGCGCGCGCGGCCCGCAGAAGGTGCAGAACCCGCCGCCGTTCCAGCCGGAGGCGCTGAACGAGCTCGCGGCCGAGCACCGCGAGGCGTTCCGCCGGCGGTGGGCGCCGACGTTCGCCCTCTCGACCTTCTGCCTGATGATGCGCCGCGAGGTCTACGCCGAGATCGGCGGCCTCGACGAGCGCTTCTTCCCGGTGGGCCACGAGGGCCCCGACCTCGCCTTGCGGGCGCAGGAGCGCGGCTTCGAGTGCATGATCGCGAGCGACGTGTACGTGCACCACGAGGGGAGCGCCACGCTCAGCAAGGCGTTCCCGGGCGCGCAGGGCGGCCTCGGGGGCGCGGAGCTCTTCTTCGAGAAGTGGCGCGCCCGCCGCGCGGGGAAGACGCGGCTCGTGGCCGCGTACCGCGTCAGGGACGCGGAGGCGACGCTGCGCGAGAGCCTCGACGCGACAGCGCGGTTCGCCGACGCGATCGTCGTGCTGGACGACGGATCGACGGACGGGACGGGGGCGATCGCGCGGTCGCACCCCGCCGTGACCAGGTACGAGCGGACGGAGCTGCCGTCGATCGTCGATGAACGGCGCGATCGTGACCGCGCCCTGCAGATGGCGGCGGAGCTCTCCCCGGACTGGGTCATCGCGGTCGACGCCGACGAGGTGTTCGAGATGGACCGCGCGCGCGCCGAGCGCCTCATGCAGCTCGCCGATCCGCACATCAAGGCGCTCGGCTTCCACTGGTACACGTTCTGGGAGCCGACGCGCACGTACTTCCGGGCGGACGGCGCGCTCGGGGCCATGTCGGGGTACCGCATGTACCGGAATGAGCCGGGCATGCGCGTCGCCCGGGGGGCCGGGGGCGGCCTGCCCGGCGGCGGCATCCCCGAGATGCCGGACGGGTGCGGGCGCTTCACCGACGTCCGCGTGCGGCGGCTCGGCTACGACACCGAGGCGTCACGGCAGGCGCGGCTCGCGCTCCACGGGCGGCCGGACCCGTCCACGCCGCCGCGCGCGGGCGCGCCCCCCGAGCTGGCCGATCTCGCGAGCAACACGGTGACGCTGCGCAGGTATGCGCCCGCGTCCGGCGTATCGCTCTGCATCATCGCGAGGAACGAGGCGGAGCGGCTGGAGCGGTTCCTCGCGTTCCTCGAGCCGTTCGTCGACGAGATATGCGTCGTCGACAACGGCAGCGACGACGCGACGGTCGAGATCGCGCGGAGGTTCACCGACCGGATTCGCGTCCACCGGACGGACCGGCTGGATCTGGCCGAGGTGCGCAACGTGGGCCTGGAGATGGCCACGCGGCCCTGGATCTTGAGCCTCGACCCGGACGAGGAGCTCGCCCACTGGGATCTGCCGCGCGTCGTGCGGCTCATGGATGACCTCGACGTCCATGCCTATTCGTTCGAGATCGCCAATCATCAGAAGGACGGCCCGCCCGTCATGACGATCGCCGTGCGGCTGTTCCGCAACGACGCGCGGATCCGGTACGGGCGCGCCGTCCACGAGACGGTGCAGCCGAGCCTCGACCGGCACCCGGAGCTGGTCGTCCGCCCGTCCGGCGTGGAGATCCAGCACTACGGCTTCCTGAAGGACGACGGCGTCATGGAAGAGAAGCTGTCGCGCTACCTGGAGGCGAATCAGCGCATGCGCGAGGAGGATCCGGCGGATCCGATGCCCTGGTACAACGAGGGTCTCCACCTCCTGAACGACGGCCGCGACGACGAGGCGATCGCCTTTCTGGAGAGGGCCATGGTGCTCGGCCAGCGCTTCCTCTCGCCGCGATCGAGCCTGGCGCAGATCTACCAGCACCGGGCGCTCGCGCTGTGGCAGAGCATGGTCGCCGAGCTCCCGCCGGGTCACCCCGTGCGGCCGACGGCGGAGGAGAGCGCGGCGGCGCTGGGCCGCATCACGCCGGCGCGGATGCTGGTGGGGCAGGCGCGCCGGCGCAGGCTCCAGGGGCCGTCGCATGGCGAGTGAGGGGCGGCGCGCGTTCATCGCGCAGGTCACCGCGGGGGCCGGCCTCGTGGCGCTCGGCGGCTGCGGCGGCGCGCCCGGGGCGGCAGGCGCGATCGCGGGGGCGAGGGGCGCGCCTGCGGCGGGGAAGGCCGCGCCAACGGCGCCGGCCGTGGCGGCGCCTTCCATCGAGGCCGCGCTGCGGGGCGGCGTGCTCGCGCTCCGCTACCGGTACCCGAGCTCCATCGGCGAGCGGCTCGTCGCCGCCCCGTGGGCCGCCACGCTCATGGTCGCCATCCACCCGGCGTCGGCGTCCCCTACCTGCCGGAGCCTCGCGAGCGGGGCGCTCCGCACCAAGGCTCCCGTGCTGGATCGAGGGATGTTCCGCGCAGAGGCCGAGGTCGATCTGGCGGCGTTCTTCGGCCTGAAGGCGCCGTTCGTGCGCTATGTGCACGCGTCGTTCCTCCACCTCCGGTCCGACGTGCTGCGCGTCGCGGCCGGGTGAGCCGAGCGCGAGCACGCCTGTCGTGACCGAGCGCGCGGCGCGTGCGCCTCGGGGCCGCGCGGGCTGCTGACCTGGGCATTCGCGTTCATCCGTAGGACAGCAAGGATGTCCTACGTCCGGAGAGGCCTTGCTCGATGACGGAGATACGAGACATCGGGGGTTCCTTCGGAGGAGACGTGACCCGGAGCTGCACGCCGTCATGATTCCGCGTCGTCGTTGGCGTAGGACCCGAACTCGTTTGACACCGGCGTGCGGCCTAGCTTCTGGAGCTCGCGCTTCGTGGCGCGGACCACGTGCCGCATAGTGACGATCCCGCCGTCGCTCGCGGCGAGGAAGGCCGCGGCGACCGCGATGTTCTTGATGTTGCCGCCCGAGAACTTGAACTGACGCGCCATGAACGCCAGATCGAGCTCCGCGTCGCGCGGGGTATCGATGGGCCAGACCTGTCGCCAGATGCGGAGGCGCTCCTCCTCCTCCGGGAGCGGGAACGTGATCATGAACGCCATGCGGCGCGCGAATGCGTCGTCCAGGTTCCTCCGCAGGTTCGTCGCGAGGACCGTGATCCCTTCGTACTCCTCCATCCGCTGGAGCAGGTAGCTCGTCTCGATGTTGGCATACCGATCGTGCGCGTCCTTGACCTCGGAGCGCTTCCCGAAGAGCGCGTCCGCCTCGTCGAAGAAGAGGATGGCGTTGCTCGTCTCGGCGGCCGCGAAGATCTGCGACAGGTTCTTCTCGGTCTCGCCGATGTACTTGCTCACCACCGAGGAGAGATCGATGCGATAGAGATCGAGCCGCAGCGCGCCCGCGATGATCTCCGCGGCCATCGTCTTGCCCGTGCCGGAGGGGCCCGCGAACAGGACGTTCAGCCCGCGACCGAGCGAGAGCTTGCCCGCGAAGCCCCACTCGTCGAGCACGCGGCCGCGGTGGGTCACGCGATCGCAGATCTCGCGGAGCTGCCGTACCGCGTCCTCCGCGAGCACGAGATCATCCCAGCGATAACGCGGGCGGATCCTCCGCGCGAGCTGGTCGACGGCGTGGCTCGAGCGGCCGCGGCACGCGTCGTAGACGTCGTCCACCGCGGGCGCGTCCTCGTCCCCTCGGAGGCGCGCGCGGCGCCTCGCGCCCGCGGCTGCGCCCCGGATCTGCGCGGCGCTGAAGCGAAACTTGGCCGCGACGGCGTCGATCTCGGCGCCGAAGCCGGGCAGCGCCTCTCGCCACAGCGCCGCGCGCTCCACGCCGTTCGGCATGGGCACGTCGATCTCGACGAAGTCGACGCGCTCCGACGGCTCCGGCTCCCACGGCGCGTCGCGGGACACGAAGATTGCGAGCCCCCCTGGCAGCTGCGGCAGCTCGCGGGCGAGCGCCTCGAGGATGCGCGGCATCCTGGCTCCAGCGTCGCCGAGGAAGAGCGCCGCGCCGCGCAGGACGGCCTCGCGCAGGAGCAGCGACAGCGGCCCCGCCGGAGGATCCGGGAGCGCCGCGAGGTGCTCGCCGTCGACGGCGAGCACCTCGCGGCCGGCGCGCGCGCACGCGGCGCTCGCGACGTCGAGGCCGTCGCCGTGGCATGGCTCGCGGAGGTGCACGAGGAGCGACCGCGCGACGCCGCCGCAGCGCGCGAGCTCACGCGCGAGCTCGTCGACGCGCGCGGCCGCGAACGCGGGCTCGTGCCGGGGAGCGCGCCGGACGCGGCGGACAAAGGGCGCGAGCGACGGGTCGACCTCGTCGGAGTCGAAGAGGTGGCGCACGATGCGCTCGTCGAGCTTGAGGGTGGAGGCCAACCACGGCGCGTGCAGGCGCCCGTCGTCCCCGAGCAGCCGCACGATCGCGTGGCGGACGAGCGGCGCGTCGGAGAAGAAGCGCGAGGCGGCGTCGAGCTTCTCTTCCAGCGAGCTCGAAAGCAGGTTCAACGCCAGATCGACGCTCAGGCGGCGACGCGTCGAATCGCCCTGGAGGAGCGCGAAGACCTCCTCGTAGCGAAGATCGACCTCCGAGGCGAGGCACAAGAGGACGATGTCGGCGTCGAGCGGCGTCAGGCCGAAGCGCCTGCAAAGCTCGACGAAGCGGAGAGGGACCCCGGATCGAAGCGATTCCTCGCGTCGCTCGCGGAGCTCCGCGCAGATTGCCTCCCAGCCGCTCGACCACTTCTCTGTCGGCTCCGCGCGGGACGAGCTCCACGACGGCAGCCCGCCGGGACCGGAGAGGAGGTCATCGAGCGCGCCCCCGGTGGTCTGGAGCAGCTCCGCGGAGCCGGTCGCCTGGCGCGCGCGCCAGACGCACAGACGGATGATGGCGTCGATCCGATCGATCTCAGCGAGCAGGTGCTCGCGCGAAGAGGAATAAGCGATCATCGAAGCGCTCGAGAGGATCCGTGCCTCAGAAGGTGAAGTTCAGGGCTGCGCCGAAGCGGAACCAGCGCATCGCCGCCGGGTCGTCCCGAATCTCGTGGCCGAGCGCGCCCTCGACCCGAAGGTCGATGTTGGGCATGCTCGGGAGCATGCCCGAGGTGAGGCCAATGGAGAGCCCGCCTTCGGCATACGGGGACGTTCGCGCCGGCACGGGCGCTCGCGGATCGGTCCTCTCGTCGCGGAACTGATGGTAGACACCGCCGGTCCCGAAGAGGCCGAAGGTGGCGGCGAAGTTCGCCGGCGATGTGCGCCACTCGAGCGCTGCCGTCGCGCCGAGCAGGAGCGCTTCCCGATAGAGCGGGGGCAGGGTCGAGAGATAAATGCCCTGCGCGCCGAGGCGCAGCTCGAGCTGGCGTTGGCGCGTAAGGGGAAGCCCGACGGTGAAGGCGCCACCGAGCGCAATCGCGCTGCCCCCGGGAAAAAGCATACCGCCGGCGAGGAAGTCGAGCCGGTAGTCCGGCGACCGCCGCGTGATCCCGTTGAGCGCGACGGAGCACCCGGGGAACGCGGCCTCCAGAAAGAGCTGGGCAAAACGGAAGTGCCGCTCGTTGTACTGCGCGAAGCGACCGTAACTATAGCGGTCGCCCAGCTGCGTCAGGTCGGTCCGCACGCGCTCGTCGCGCGCCCACTGAGGGACGCGCTGCCGCACCGCGGGATCGTCCTCGCGGTACTCGTCCCCCATCCCGAGGAGCTGGTGGCCCGACTCGTGGACGACGAATCCGGTGTTCATGTCCCGCGCGCAGATCGTGCCGGCGTCGCCGCGCCCGCCGCGATTGACGACGTTCACGGTCCTGTTCGGGCTCGAGGCATCGAGCGTCGCCGCGGGGACGATCTCGATGTCTCGGTTGGCGCAGTTGTTCTCGCACCCCGTGATCCGCGCGGTGAACTGGTCGCGCAGTCCCGCGTTGACCGCGGCGACGTACTCGCGCCCGATCTCCTGGACCCGCGCGGCGGAGAGCGGGGTCACCGCGGTCGTGCTGGCCGGCTCCTCGCAGATGCCCGGGGTCCCCGATGTCGCCTGCTGGACGAAGTTGAACTTGTACGGGAGCCTCATCTGGCAAGTCTGCGCGTCGAATTGCACGGCGACCTCGCCCTGGCTGATGCTCTGCTGCGGAGCGCTCCCCACCGCGGGCGCGAACTCTTCCCGATGGACCGTGCCCGAGATGGTGTCCCCGGACCGGGTGGGCGCGCTCTGGACGGTCTCCACGAAGTCCGTGGTGCCACCGCCCGAGCGATCCTGGAACCTCCTCTGTCGGAACGGGGCCGCCTGGCGGGTGATGACGCTGCGGCCCGCGCCGCCTTGCCGCTGGACGACGTGCGCGAGCTCGTGCGCGAGGAGCCTCGCTCCTTCGTGTGTGGCCGGCGCGAACTCACCGCGCGCAAAGGCGATGTCGTCGCCGAGCGAGAAGGCGCGCGCGTGGATCGCGTCCGCCGCGTCGGCCGCGCGCGCGTGGTCGTGGATGCGCACGCGCGAGAAATCGTGCTGGAAGCGTGGCTCGAAGAAGCTCCGGACGCCGGGCGACATGGGCGCTCCGCCCTCCGCGACCGCCGCCGCTGCCGCGCCAGCGCCCGCGGCCGCCAGTCCGCGCGCGTCCGGCTTGGTCAGGACGACCCCGTCCTGCTCCTCCTCGTGCGCGGCGCATGCGCCGCACTTGCGGCGGATGACGGGCGCCGGCGCCGCCGCGGCGCTCTCGCCGCGCGCGGGCGGCGCGGCCGGATCCCGGGCAGGCGCCGGCATCCGCATGACCGCGTCCGCGAGCCGATCCGCCTCGTGCTCGAGCGGGTCGTCCACGGAGCCCACCCTCAGCTTCGGTTGAACCGCGCGCGCGGCGCCTTCGCTGGCGGGAGACGGCGGAGCCGAGAAGCGTCGCGCGAGCGTGACGCCCCCGGGCGCACGCGGAGAGGGCGTGTCGCCGCGCGGCGCCGCCGAGGAGGAGCGCTGTCGAGAGCATTCGCCGCATACGGGGGCCGCGGAGATGGCCCCGGGCTCCACTCCTGCCGCGCTCACGCCTCGGGTCGCTCCCGGAGACGGCGCCCGCCAGAGGGGGGGCTGCGCGCGCACCGCGCGATTCGCGATCGCGGGCTGCGTTCCTCGAGCCAGCTCTCGGACATCGAACATGGATATACGGTAACAGCGTATCAGACCGATGTCGACGCGCGATATGCGCTAGTCTTTCTCCGGTTCCGGTTCCGGTTCCGGGCCGGCGATGGGCTGGTCGCAGATCGCGCGCTCGGTATCGGTGACGCAGCCGAGGTCGAGGACCTCGGCGCGGCTCGAGGTCGCGCTCTGACAGAGGCGGTGCATGCCGCTCGGACCGCATTCGTCGCGGAGATCGACGAGGGTCGAGCAGTCCCGCGCCACGATCCGCTCGTGGCTCGGGCCCCGCTGCGCGCCGTGCGCGTCGGACCCGCTTGCGAGCCGATATTCGAGCCATGCAATGCGGTACGAGTCCCCCGCGCCTCGTCCGATCACCGCGAAGCGCCGCCCGGATCCATCGGTGAAGTTGCCCGTCCAGACAGCGACGAACGGGCTCCGCGCCCTCGATGCGTCGAGGATGCGTGCGCGGGTCTGCTCGGCGCAGGCATGGCCGCAGACGCCGCGGCGCGCGTCGTCGCGGAGCTCCTGCGCTGCGCCGCGCGCCTCAGGCTCCGATCCGGAGAGCATTTCCGGGATCACGCGCTCGAGCGTGCACGGCTCCGGCGGCCGCGCCCCAGGCGGCGTGCGTCCGCGCGCATGTCCGCACGCGGACGACAGCGCGCTGACCGCGATAACGAGCGTCCATGCGCCGTGCGTCCCCCACGCCGCCCTCCCCATCGACGCGCTTTGTACCATCACGGTGGAACATACACCAGCGGCGCTCCGCGCATCGAGGACACGCGGCTCCAGGCGCCGGCGCGCAAACGGCCGATCCATCAAGGAAAGGCGCGCGTGTTCGTCGACGCCGACGCCTCGCCTGTACGGATCTCCTACGGATGTGGCTATGGCGCGATCCCGCGCCGGGAGCCGGCCTTTGTCCTCGCGAGGGCCGACGCGCTGATCTATGCTGCATCCGCGTGCGCGAGACGATAACAGCGGCCAATGCGGCGCGCTCCGACGCGCGGGATACGCAGGTCAGGAGCGCGCGTGTAGGCGCCGAGACGCCCGAAGCGTCGCCACAGGCCCACGGCGTCGTCTCGCCGGTGCACATGCGCGGCTTTCGAGGTCGCCTGGAGTCCCGTGTCCGCGCCGCCGCCGATGCCGAGCTGCGCGACGTGGGGCGAACCGCGGAGGGGTGTCCATTCATCGAGGCGTGGCTCGCGTATTACGTGAACGCGTCCGACGAGCATCTCGAGCGCGCCATTCGCGTCTACGCGCGACCCCGCGAGCCCACGTTGGACGGGTATCTCTCCGCCGTCGATGAGCGAATCCGCCTCTCCGTGCGCAGGTGGCGCGCGAGCGGGGCGCTCGATACGCCGCCCGGCCCGGGGCCGGCCGTCCCGCGCGATCTCGCGACGCTCGGACCGGGGCGGCCGGTCGCGTCGGCGCTCCAGGGCGACGTGGAGCGCGATCTCGGCTTGCCGCTCGCCGATATCCGCGTGCACGAAGGTCCAGCGGCCGCCGCGGTCGCCGCCCGGCACGGCGCGCATGCGCTGTCCTTCGGGTCGGACATCGTGCTCGGGTCGCCGCCGGCGATCCCGCGCGACCTCCTCCTCCTGCATGAGCTCGCCCACGCCGCGCAGCAGCGGCCGTCGCCCCGGGGCGCTTCGGCAGGGGCCGCGGCGCTCGAGCGCGACGCGGATCGCACGGCGATGGGCCTCTTTGGCCGACGCGCGCTGAGCGCGGGCGACGCGAGCCTGGCGGAGCTCCACGCGCACGCCGAGCAGCACGGCGTCGCGGCCGCCGCGCTGGACGACGCGCGCGCCAGCCCGCGCCCGCGCCTCGTGAGCCCGCTCGGATTGCACCGCTGCGGGGGCGACGCCGACGAGGAGGCGAGCCAGGCGACCGCCACCAGCGCTCCGCCCGCGCGCGTCCCCGACGCCGCGGCGAGCCAGGGGACCGTCGGGTCGAGCCAGGGGCCCGTCGGGTCGAGCCAGGGGCCCGTCGCGACGGGGACAGCGCAGCCGGCGGTCTCGCTGCCGGGGTCCAGCGCGGCGCCCACGCCCCCCCAGGGGCTCACCGCGCTCCAGTCGGAGCTCGATCTCGTCGCGGAGCGCCTCGATAGCCTCGCGAGCGAGCGCTCGTCCGACGCCGCGCTCGCGACGGCGATCACCGGAGCGCGAACCGAGCTCGCGCGCACGCGCACGCAGCTCGTCGGCGGCACGGTCGACGCCGAGCGCGTCCGTACCGCCCTCGAGATCCTCGAGCGCCTCGAGACCATCTTCCCCTTGCTCGACGAGCAGGAGCGCGCGCTCGCGGGCCGCTCGGAGCACCTCAGCGCCGTGTCCGCGGTGCGGGCCAGCTACATGCAGGCGCTCGGCCACCTCTTCGCAGCCGACGCGCGCGCCACCTTCAACGCCGCGGAAGCCGCGGCGCAGCGCCTGCCGCGCGCGCTCGTGAACGTGGATCTCGACGCGATCGAGCGGCACGCGGCGCGCAACCGGGAACACCTGCTCCCGTCGCAGCGGCTCGGCGATTGGGTGCAGGAGATGCGCACGCGCCTCGACGCGCTGGAGGCGCGCAGGACGGCGTCGACGTCCGCGTCCACCCTCGCGAGCGAAGCCGAGCTCGTGCAGCTCGGACTCGAGGGCATGGAGCAGTACGACCGCTATCTCCGCGCGTTCGAGTTCATGCTCCGGAGCCGCCCGGGGGTGCTGGACACCCCGACCGTCAGCGCGATGAACCGCATCCGAGATCGTATGGAGGCGATCCGGCTCGCGTTCTACGCCGGGAACGTCGCTGACCTGCGCGCCCGCGTGACGAGCGTCCGGGAGGACCAGCACCTCGACACGTTCTACCGCGCGCTCCCGGGGATGATGGGCACGACGCAGCTCATCGCGCGGATCGGGGTCGCGTACATCGCGGCGCTCGCGACCGGCGGCGTCGGAGGCATCTTCGCCGGCGGAGCGCGGGCCGCGGCGACGGGGATCACGGTCCGCGGCGCGCTCAGCTTTGCCGGCACCGTCGCGCTGGAGACGCTCGTGTTCACGGGGGTGAACACGACGCTCAACACCTTCCTCTTCGGAGACCGACCCACGTTCGGCAGCGTGCTCCGCGATCTGGCGTGGAACGCAGGCTTGTTCACCGTTCTCCGCGCGACCGGCGCCGCGACGACGCGCGGCCTCCGCGTCGCGGAGCTCGAGGTGCTCTCCGGACCGGTTCACCTCGTCACGCCGTTCCCGATCCTCCAGGGGTACGGGATCCTCCGCTTCCGCGCGGAGCGCGGCCGGTGGCCGTCGCGCGCCGAGCTTGGCCAGATGACGGCGGAGAACGTGCTCACGATGGTGGCGCTCTCCGTCGGCCTGCGCGTCGTGCAGCGCTGGACGGCCTCTCGGCCCGACTCCGCGCTCCGCCGCTTCCGTGACGCATACGGGCTCCGTTTCTCCGGGCTCGAGGCGGTGCGCGCGCGCCTGCAGTCCGAGATCGCGGCGCTCGAGCAGCGCGGGGCGCCGGACGCCGAGATCGAGGCGGCGCGCGGCCGCCTGGAGGCGCTCGAGCGCGAGTTCCAGGCGCTCATGCGCGAGGTGCAGGCCGATCGGCGCTTCAACCTCGACGACCTGCGGAACGAGCTCGACACGATCCGCGACATGGCCGACGCGACAGGCTCCGAGCTGCTCGCGAGCGCGCTCGGGATCCCGGAGGCGGTCGCGCTCGAGCGCGCGGGGTCGCGCAGCCACACGTACGCGTCAGGGACGACGGGGTTGCTCTACGATGCGCTGAGGGCCGCCGGCGCGATCGTCACGAGGACGCAAGATCCGGCGACGGGCTTGCGTACGGTGGAGGCACGCTTCGGGAGCGAGCGCCCCATCCTCTTCCGGGAGCGCCCGGCCGGCGAGATCCGCATCGACCCGACGGGCGCCGACGTCCAGCTGCTGTTCACCGAGCTCTCCGTCACTCGCGCGGAAGCGCAGCGGATGCTGCTCCGCATGATGACCGAGCACCTGGCGCGCGAACCGACGCGGGACTTCGCGTGGGCGCTCACGCAGGTGCGGCGCCAGGTGCGAGACCTCCTCGCGCGCCCCGGGGCGCAGGCGTCCGCCCAGGAGCTCCTCCTCGACCTGAGCAGGACGGGGCGCCTGCGCGCGGCCGCCGACCCCGCGCTCGTCACCGAAACGACGCAGCTCGAGACCGCCGGCATCCTCAGCTCGCCCGAGTGGCTCGACGCCAGGAGCGCGCCGCAGTTCGAGGGGGTCGTGACCGAATGGCTGGCGCGCGTCCGCGTGACGGTGCCGCCGGGAGGCCGGATCTTGCGCCGGATCCGGTTCGTCGGGGACGCGTTCATCGACGCCGCGGGCACGACGCCGTTCGCCCGGAGGAACGGGCGCCCGCTCGTGAACACCGACATCACCGAGCTCGACTACGCCGCTGTCATTTCCCGTGGCACCTCGATCGAAGTGCACACCGTGGCCAACGTGAAGGCGGGCCGTACGCAGGCTGCCGACGCAGCGGCTCAGAATCGAAGCGCCCTCGCCGTCATTCGCGGCCCGACCGCGGCCGGGCTGCCGCAGGTCACCATCGACGGTCGACCTGCATTCGCTCGGATAACCCGCGTCACCGCGCTGGACGGCGCGACCGAGGTGGATCTCACGGGACAGCTGACCGAGGCGCCCGGCGGCGCGGCGGTGGAGCAGACGATCGGGCCCCAGGGGGGGAGGGGCTACACGGCCGCGGTGCCATTCGGACGAAGCCAGATACGCGATCTGGCGCAGCTCCTCGTCGAGCGTCAGCTCATCACCTCGGGACGGTACTAGCCATGGCGATCGAGCTCTCTCTTTTCCTCCTGCCGCCGGGCGGGGCGGCGCCGCCGCGCCTGCCGGAAGAAGACGGCATCCCCAGGGTGGTCGACGGGGGCGGCGCTCGCGTCCACGACGCGCTCGACCTCTCCGACGCGCTCGGCCGCTTGCACCCGGTCGCGCGCGCGCTCATCGAGCGGAACGACGCTGCGGAGCCCGAGGAGCGACGCTTCGCCGCGTCGGAGCTCTCGCCGCTCTGCGCCTTGGTCGACGACGTCGGCGCTCGCCTGCGCGTGTGCGTGGACGACGCCGATCGCCCCCTCCGCCCTGCCGCCGAGCCGCTCCTCGACGCCGGCGTCTGCGTCGAGAGCGCAGGTCGCATGCTCCTCGCGCGGAGCGGCCACGGCCTGCTCCGCGTGATCGACGATCTGGATGACGTCCGCCGGGCGCTCTCCTGGGCCGAGGCGCACGGATGGGCCGTCGCGTGCGACTTCGACCTCCCGTGACGCTCACGCTGCTGCCGTGTCCTCCGTGCCCTTCCTGAACGCGAGCTTCGATCGACTTCCGCGCGTCGTCTTCGGCCGCCATGCGCGCGAGGTGCCCGCGTTCCGGAGCCTGGGAATCGCCGGCTATTACCTCGCGCTCGTCGTCATGGTCGGCGCCTCGGTGCTTCGCGCCGGCTCGCTCCTCGTCGCGCTCGCGGTCTCGGCGGCGTGCGCGCTGTCGTTCTTCGGATGGGCGCTGATCCGTCGCGCGGTCACGGGACGCGAGACGCTCGTGCTCCTCGAGCACGTCTGGATCGCCGAAGCGTGCGCGGCGGCGACGCTCCACGCGATGGGCGCGCCCGTCTTGCCTTACCTCGACGCGGTCAGCCTCGGCCTCGCCTTCTTCCTCGCGTCGGGGCGGCTCGGCTGCCTGGTCGTCGGCTGTTGCCACGGCCGCCCGAGCTCCGTCGGCATCGTCTACGACGCATCGATCGCTGAAGGCGGCCTGCCGGAGCACCTCGTCGGTGTGCGCCTCTTCCCTGTGCAGCTCCTCGAGGCGACCGGCCTCGTCGCGATCGGGCTCGTCGGGCTCGTCGGGCTCCCCTTCGCCGCCGAAGGGCGGGTGTTCGCTTGGTTCCTCGCGTCGTACGCCGTCTTCCGGTTCGGCCTCGAAGGGCTGCGCGGCGACGAGCGCCCGACGTTCCTCACATTCTCGGCCAGCCGCTGGATGGCGATTGCAGAGCTCGCGTTCGCCGTCGTGCTCGTCGATGGCGCCGCCGGCGCCCGCGATGCTCGCATGCTCGCCGCGGCCGCGTGCCTGGCCGCGCTGCTCGCCCTCGTGCTCGCGTACCGGATCGTCGCCGACCCGACGCGGGTGCTCCTCGCGCCGGCGCACGTCGCCGAGGTGCGCGACTTCGTGGCGTCGGTGGAGCGCTCGGACGCGCCGCGCCTTCATCGTACGTCGGCGGGGGTGTCGGTCGTCGTCTCGACCCCGCGCGACGCGCCGAGCGATCGGCTCGTGTCGCTCCATGTCCCGAGAGGGCGGCGCGATCTCCAGGCGGTGTGCGCGCTCGCGGCTCGCGCCTTCCCGGGGCTCTCGCCCGACCATACGCGCTGGATCGAGGGCGGGCTGCTCGTGACCAGGGTGACGTCGCGGCTTCTGGCGGACGACAGCCCGCGTGAGCGGGCGCTCTACTTCCGCGTCGCCCGCGACGCGCAGCGCGCCCCTGAGGATGCCCTCGCCGAAGCCGCGCCGCGCGCTGAAGCCGATCTCCCTCGGGCGACGCCGGAGCAGGGGCGTCAGGGGCCGTCGTCGCGCTCGGAGGTCGATTTCCGGCGAGGGCGCTTCTCGAGCGCGTCGCGCGGTTTCGACGCCGAAGCTGGGGGTGACGCGCAGCGGTGATCGGGAGCATCGTCTGGCCGGCCTCTCCTTGGCCGCCCGAGCGCGGGTCAACGATCTCTGCGCGCTCTTGCTTGCCGTTCTGATGAGGGCTGTTCGGCAGCATGAGATATCGCACGATGCCGAGCCGCTCGGGCTCCTCCCGCATCTCGGCGGCCTTCATGGCACTTCCACGATCGCTGTAGGCGCCGCGCCGCAGCCCCCGCTTCTGGATCCCGTGGCTGAAGCCGTGCACGAGGCTCTCGATACTTTCGCAGTCGAGGTACCGCTGCGCGTGGCAGAACACCCGCGAACAGCCGCCGAGCAGGCCGAAGAGATAGGGTGTCTTCAGCGCGCGCGTGCAGGCGCGCCGCGGATCGGATACCCTGAAGGAATGAAGTCCCTCGCGGCGCGTGCCCGCCCGGCCCTCGTGACGGCCCTGGTGCTGGTGGGGTGCGTGTCCTGCCACGGCAGCCAGCCTGCGCCGCCCGCGGCGTCCTCCGTCCAGGCCAGCATCCCCGCCCGGGTCGGCATTCCCGGGGACGCCCAGCCACCCGTCCAGCTCATCGTCCCCGATCTCGCCGAGTTCGAGCGCCCCAACGCGGTGCTCCTCCCGGGCCGCGTCTTTCCTCTGGGTTGGTCGCGCAGCGGCCTGTTCGCCTATGTCTACGAGCCACCCGACGAAGCCTGTGGATGTTACTTCTTCCACCTGATCGTCCAGGATCTGGCCACCCATCGGATCACGTGGGAGCACCGCTACGAATCCGGAGAGATCCGCGAGGGGGATCCCGATCAGCTCACGAGCTTGCAGGCTGTGTGGCGGGCCCGCGGCGGCATGCTCTCCGCCCGCCTGCACGAGCTCGGTATCGTCCGGAGCAACGAGCCCGCGCTGCGGCCGTTCTCGACCTCTGACGGCGGTGGGCCGCGCGTCCAGATCCACACCACCACGGTCGGCGATGACTCCCCTGTCGGGTTTGCCCACATCACGAGCTATCGAGTCGATATCACGACCCCACGAGGCACCACGACGATTCACCGCAGCGGGTCGCCGGAGACGCCGGACGAGACCGGGACGCCGAGCATCGGCCCCGTGGAGGTGACCGCTCCCGGCTACCTTCGGAGCCCCCATGACACCCGTGTGGCGGTGTTGATCCAGGAGACGTGGCGCGGCTGGGAAGGCCGCCCCTACGTCGCGAAGCTCCTGTTCGCGGGCGCCGACCTCAACGGCGCCACACGCTGACAGCGCCTGCACCGGCGCTGTGAGCTTCGCGCCCGCTCACGTCACCCACGCGGAGAGCTTCTTGGCCAGCTCGGCCGGCTTGCTCGAGCCCGACGCCCCCAGGAACTTCACCAGGTCGACGAGCTGCGTGTGCCGGGCCCAGAACTTCTTGTAGAAGGCCGTCCGCAGCGCCTCCCGCGCGGTGGCGACGCCCCCCTTGCCGCCCGATTTCTCTGTCGCGAGCGCCGTGTTCTCGGCCGCGGTCGCGTCCACCGCCAGCGCCACCACCGTGGTCTCCTCGTCGGCCACGATCTTGGCGAGCGTGACGTCCGCGGCCAGCTTGGCGTCCCCGCTCACCAGCTTCCTGAGGCTGATCACGAGGCCCGGATAAGCGCTGCGCGCGGCCAGGTACTCCTTGATGTTCTCGCCCTCGCCGATGGTCTTCCACGACACCGTCTCGTGCGGGAGCAGATCCTTCTCTGCCAGCCCGAAGTCTGCCATGAGCTTCGAGGCGAGCACGAACGACGAGCGCTTCTGGGCCGCGTTGATGTCGCCGTAGAGGTACCACTTCTTCACCTTGGTATCCGGGTCCCTGTTGTCGCGCGCCACCTGGTAGAGCTCCGCGTCCTTCATGGCGATCAGCCGCGCCTTCAGGTTCGGCGACAGCTCCATCGCCTTGATGGCGGCGCGGTTCGCGGCGATCGTGGCGGTGTCCTTGGAGCTCGACGGCAGATCGAGCGCTTCCTCGGCGCCGCTGTGCTCGATGCCGATGGCGTGAGAGTTGCTGGACGTGTCGTATCCCGGCTTGGTCTTGCCGACGTGTGACACCTTCTTGTCGACCGGCACGGTCAGGGTGATCTTCCCGTTCTCGTCGATCAGGTAGTGCGCGCCGATGGTCTGCTTCGCCGCGATCCGGCTGCTGTAGCCGGCCAGCGTGCTGCTGCCCGAACTGCTGCCGGTCTGGTGCAGGATCACGCTGTTCACATCCTTCTTGGGCAATGAGCCCGACGCGAGCTTTCCGTAGTCCTCCGTGCGATCGTCAACGGGCACGTCCTTGTAGTCGCCCATCGTCATCGAGGTCCAGGCGCGCATGATCCAGCCCTTGCCCGTCCCCGCCGCGACCGCCGGCTTGCCCGCCTTGAACACCGGCCCTTCGACCTCGATCCAGTCCGCCGAGCTCGCCTTGAGCGTCACGGTGTCACCCGTCTGGAAGAACAGCCTGACGCCACCCGACACCTGATAGGTCGCCTTGTCCGACTTGCGCAGGAAGCTGTCCTCGCGCATCACCCCGCTCGCATAGTCCTTGCCCGGGTCGTGGCCGGAGTCGGTCGAGGTGCTCGCCGGGGCCGGCGTCGCAGCAGGCTTGGTCGGGGCCGGCGTCGCGGGCGGACTGGCCGGCGTCACCGCCGGTGTCGCCGGCGGCTTGGCCGGCGTCGCCGCCGGTGTCGCGGGCGGCTTGGCCGGCGCCGGCGTGCCGCCCGCCATGGGGATCGTGAGCGTCTGCCCCATCGCGATGTCGGTCCCGGTCATTCCATTGGCCTTCTGGATATCGGCCACCGATACCCCGTGCGCCTTGGCGATCGAGTAGAGCGTGTCTTTCGCCTTCACCGTGTAGCTCACCGAGCTGGGGCCGCCCGCGACCGGGATGGTCAGCACCTGCCCCGGGGCGATGGTGTTGCTGGTCAGCTTGTTGGCTGCCTTGATGTCGTCTACCGTGGCGCCGTAGATGCGCCCGATGCTGTAGAGCGTCTCGTCCGACGCCACCGTGTGCGAACACGGCTTGCCGTCGGGCACGACCAGCGTCTTCCCGACCGGCAAGGTGTCCGTGGCCTTCAGGCCATTGGCGTCGAGCAGCGCCTCCTCCGTGACACCGTACTTCGACGCGATACCGTAGATCGTCTCCTTGGCTGCCACCGTGTGACACGAGCGCTGGATGAGCCTGTGGATTGAGCCAGGGCCACCGCCGCTCGGCAGGGCGCGCTGCTGGATCGTGTGCGTCAGCTCGTGCGCGAGCAGCCGGCGGCCCTCCACCGTGGAGGGCGCATATTCGCCGGAGCCGAACACGATGTCGCTCCCGATGGTGTACGCGCGCGCCCGCACCGCCCGCGCACCGTCCGCGGCCTCGCTGTCCGTATGCACTCGCACCCCGCCGAGATCGCGCCCGAAGCGCGGCTCGAACCAAGCGCGGAGCGAGGCCGGCAGCGGCTGTCCGCCGCGCTGCGCCGCGCGCACCGCGGCCCCGGTGTCCAGACCGGCTCCGGCGCCCGCCGACGGCGCGCGCTTGGTCTGGATCGTCGTGCTCTCCTCGTCTTTGCACGCCGCGCACTTACGTTGGATCGAGACAGGTGCCGAGTCGCTGGACCCCGGCTCCGCCGTCCGCATCACGCTGTCGGCCACCTCGTCCGCCTCGCGCTCGTACGGGTCTCCCGGGGAGCTGATGGTCGCCTTCCGCTGGATCGGCGGCGGCCTGACGGCGAAGCGGGCCCAATCGAACCGGGGAGCCGGTGCGACAGGTCCCGGTGCGACAGATTGAGATGCCTCGGCCTCCGCCTCTGTCTCCGAACCAGCGCGCGCGACGCGCGACCAGGGAGCGCTTGCAAGAGCGGGTAAGCGCGGCTCGAAGTCGCGCCGTCTCGCTTCGGTCAGCTCGGACGAAGTCGCCGCTCCGGCGTTGCTCGACGTGGCCAGCCGAAACCAGGGCGGGTTCATCGGCGGCGCATTGACCAGGCGCTGCGACGCAGGCTTCGCGGCAGGAGAAGGCGCCAAAGATGGACGCGGCTTCCGGTCGAACGAGAACATGGAGGAGCTCTCCTCGTCGTGGTTGTTCGGACCCTACCAGCTCTTGACGGGCATGCCCACGGCGGTGTTCCTGTCGAGAGCGCTGTCCGCCGCCGGTGCAGCGGTCCGCCCGAGCGCTGCACGACAAGCCCGAGTCATGCGCGAATGCGTGGTCGCGCAAGGATCCGGTCGAAGACCAGGACGAACGAGTAACGCGGGGAGAAGGAACTCCAAGCGTATCGGAAACATCAAGCCCCAATTGCGGGACCTGCCCCCGTGTTGACCGAACATTTCTTCTATGCGATTCGACACCCCCTGAAAAAGTAACGCCATATCAATAATTTAGCCATGCATCGAAGGGACCACGCTCACGCCACGGCTTTCGGGGGCGAGCTGGTGGAACTCCAGATCCATCGGGCACCGGAACGCCGCTGTTCCGGCGCGCAGGCCGACCATCGCACACCTCGGCACGGGTCTTTTTCCGCGTGGTGTAGGCAATATTACACGGCCGGGTGAGCTCATTGGATCTCTCGGTTTTTGTAGGCGGATCAGTGGATCTGTACTTTTCACGTTATGTCAACTGCCGTTCGTTGGTGGGAAATTCTTGACAGGTCGGAATGGCTTCGCGTGGGCTATCCTCTCGAAAGCACGCTCCTCCCGACCACGACCCACCGGTCCCACCTCGCCGAATCTTGATCATCGCAACACGTTCATTCGAAACGCCGAAGGGTGGGTGGCCCGTGTTTCGTCGTTTCTTGTGATCGGTGGTGAGTTTCCTCACTGCAGGGAATTTCGCGGCGCGAGAGCGGTCCGTTGTCGCGCCTCTCCAAAGGCGAGTAATCTCTTCCCGAGATAGCGAACACGACATGAGCACGTATGAACTTCTCCAATGGTTGGGGCTCGGGGCGGGCGCCCTCGTCCTGGTCGCGATCGTGGCGAGCGCGATCAAGCTCTCGCGCGCGACGGACGCGGTCTGGCCGAACTGTGCGACGAGGTACGGGCTGACCTTCGATCAACAGAACGAGGGCAACGCGCTCACGTCACAGCGCCACGTCAAGTCGCTCACCGGCGCCGTGCAGAACGTGCCGCTCCGCGTCATCTCCAGCTGGAGCATGGTGGGCAACACCAGAACCACCTCCACGGCCTTCTATGCGCGCTCGTTGTATCCGGCGCCGCATCGCTTCTCGCTCCAGATCACGCGCGGCGCGGGTGGCCCGCAGCACCACCTGGTGCCGACGGGCGACCCGAACTTCGATCGCATGATGTCGCTCAGGAGCGACTCGCCCGCCCTCTCTCGTGCGCTCATGAACTCGGCGGTGAAGGCAGCGCTGCTCAAGCTGCCCATGAATCAGGTAGGGCTCTCTTACGACAACGGCGAGCTCTGTCTCTCCTACGGCGGTCAGCCGCTGAAGCCCGCCGAGCTCGAAGCCCCCATTGACGCCCTGATCGCCCTGGGTCACTCGAGGCTCGCATGATGGCCTCGCCCTCCGACCCGCGGCAGGCGTACCTCCGAGACCTCGGAGCGGCCCACGGCTTCACGCTCGAAGAGCTCGAGATGAACCGGCAAGGGCGCCTTCATCCGGCGCAGGCCAAGCGCGGCAAGAGCTCCGGCATCGGCTGCGGGGTGTTCTTGCTGCTGCTCGGGTTACTCGTCGCCGCCGGGGGTGTCGGAGGTGCGCTCTACCTCCACGACGATTACTCGAAGCCGATTTCCGACACCGACATGAACGGGCTCTACGCGCTCGGCGGGGGCGGCGTCGTGCTGGGCGGGTTGCTCGGTATCGGCGCGCTGTTGACGTTCTGGAAGGTCAGCGCGAGGCGCAAGACGTACGCCCAGAGCCCCGCGCTGGTCGCCCAGGGGCCGCTCCAAAAGGTGCACGTCGACGGCCGCGGCGGCATGCCGAGCCAATGGCGCTACGCGATCGGCGGAGTCGCCTTCGTCGTCTCGCAGAAAGCGTGGGAGCTCACGACGCACGGCGCCCACTACCGCGTTTATCACCTGGCGGGCGATCTTCTGAGCATCGAGCCGCTGTGAGAGCTCTACAGGAACGCCGGCGGCTACGTCGCCCAGATCGACGCCCCGAGGGGTGAAACACGTTCCAGATGGCCTCTCCTTCGCTCGCGTGGTATCCGGCTGGAGCGCGGGTCGCGCGCGATGCGAACAGCGGCGCGCTCCGGAGGTCATCGATGTTGAACACAGCGGTCGGAAGGTTCCGTCTCGTCGCCTTGGGCGAGGGAGCGTCGTTTCTCCTCCTCCTCGGGGTCGCGATGCCGCTCAAGTACTTCGCAGGCTTTCCGGCCGCGGTCCGCGTCGTCGGTATGGTGCACGGCCTCTTGTTCGTGCTCTACGTGTTCGGCGTGATCGAGGCGGTGGCCGCCGGGCGCTGGTCGGTGGGGCAGGGGCTCCGAGCGCTGCTCGCGTCGCTGATCCCCTTCGGCCCGTTCGTGCTCGACGCCCGTCTGCGGCGGGAGCAACAAGAAGAGGCAGCGGCGTTGCCCGAAGCCGCGTCCGGCGACAGCGGCGCGGCGCACCGAGGCTAGCGGGAGCATCGATGGCACTCCCCTCGACGCGAATGGACTTCCGCATCGACCTCTCGCACGTCGATCGCGGCCGGGAGGCGAGCGAGCGGGTGATCGTCGCCCGCCACCCGTCGGAGAGCGCCGAGCACGTCATGCTGCGGGTGCTCGCGTATTGCCTCTTTCACGAAGAGGGCCTCGCGTTCGGCCCAGGGCTCGCCGACGCCGAGGGGGCAGACCTCTGGACGCGCGATCCCGCGGGCCGCGTCCTCACCTGGATCGAGTGCGGCGCGGCGCCGTTCGAGAAGCTCAAGAGAGTCGTGCAGCACAACGCGGGCGTGGCCGTTCACGCGCTCTTCTCGGACGCGCGCCGGCGCGACGAGCTCGTGTCCGGCGCGCGTGAGGCCGCCTCGCGCGCGAGCAAGGTCACCGGCGCGATCTCGCTCTCCACCGTCGACCATCGCCTCGTCGCCGCGCTCGCGGAGAACACGGGGTTGCGGCGCCAATGGGCGGTCACGATCGTGGGCGATCACCTCTATATCGAGGCCGACGGCAGCACGCTCGACGGCGAGGTCGTCCGCTCGCGGCTCGAAGAGCCGTGATCGCGTCGCGACAAGAGGGCAGGTTCTAACCTCCGGCCGTCGCGCTGCAGAGGACGCGAGCGGTCCACTCCGGCCTCAGAACCGCATTCCCCTGTCAGGGATCCAGCCGCACCGCGATCGCGTGCCGGATCGGCCCCCGCGGCGCCATCTCGCGCGCGCCGCCGTCCTCGCGCCACGCCAGGCCGGTCGAGGGTCCGCCGTCCAGGTTGAGGGCCTGCTCGCATCCGCGCGCCACCAGCATGTCGGCGAGCAGCCCCAGCGTAGGCCCGCTCTGCGCCCGGTCCCCGCGCGCGACGATGGCCTCCATGCGCCGCCCCCTGTCGAGCACGCACAGCGCCGTCCGCTCCGCCCGCGGGCCGCCGTCGCTGCGCACGTTCCGGCGGCCGGAGAGCACCAGCCGGGGCAGCCCCTGGACCGCGAGGTGAGCGCCGGGCGAAAGGACGAACCCGGCGGCGTCGTGCAGGGCGGCGCGGCCGCCGGAGACCACCAGCACGCCGCCCCCGAGCGAGGGCGCGAGCGGCGCGAGCTCCCGGCCATCGACCACGACGAGCCCCTCGGGTCTCCTCTGTCGATCGAAAAAGCCACCGTTGATGACGAACGACGCGCGGGTGCGTTCGAGCACCCCCGCGACGTCGCGCGACATCTCGACGTCGACGACCTCGAAATGGGCGTTCGCGAGGCGGAACGCGATGACATGGACGCGGTAGTCCTCTCCCTCGACGGTCATCACCTCGGGCTGGACGGGGGCGCCGGCCGCCGGGCCCTCCGGGGGAGAAAGCGTCGCGGGAGCGGGCGGCGGGGGCTCCGGAGGAGCGGGCGCGCTCGGCGCGGGGCGCCGCGACGCGAGCGCAGCGGCGCCGAGGAGCGCGAGCGCCGCCATCGACAGAAGCGCCTTCGGGGAAGCGCGGAGCGTCACGAGCCTGCTCTACTCGATCCGCGAGCGCGCCCAGTACTTCGGCGAAGCCATCTCTGTGCGATCCTTAACGCTTTGCGAGCAGCGCCTCGATTCGGGACTGATCGACGCCGTAGATCTCCGCGAGCCGCGGGACGCGGTCCGATGCCGGAAAGGTCAGCGCGCGCCGCAGCGGCTCGTGAGGATGGTGATCGAGCACCCAACCCCCGAGCTGCCGGCGGATTTCCGCTTCGCATACGCCCTCGACGACCTCGACGCCCCCTTCGCGCAGGATGCGAACGCCTGCGCCGTCGACGCGCGGGTTCGGGTCGTTCATCCCGATCACGACGCGGGCCACGCCGCGCTCGATGATGGATCGCGAGCACGCCGGCGTGCGGCCGTGGAACGAGCAGGGCTCGAGGGTCGAAACCAGCGTCGCTCCGACCACGCTGAACCCGCGCGCGTGCGCCGCGCGTGCCGCGGCGATCTCCGCGTGATCTTCACCCGGCCCCAGGGTATGCCCGCTGCCGAGGAGCTCCCCGGCGGCGCTCACGATCGCGCAGCCGACCCAAGGGTTGTCGCCCGTTCCTCCGCGCGCCCGTTCGGCCTCCTCGATCGCGAGGCGCATCCATTTCTCGTGGTCGTTGCTCATCGAACGCAGGCATGACCCTACCTCATGCCGGCCGTGTACGCGATGAAAGCTCGGCCGTGCTCATGAAACGCACGTTCACCACGTCATGAGCTCGTCGCGAATCCAGCTCGCCCGCCTGCGGAGAAAGTCCTTGAGGAGGCTGATCTCGGCGTCGTAGGACCCATCGAGAGGCGGGGAATCCGGCCAGCGCGCGAAGTTTCTCTCCACGGCCGGAGCTCCCGCCTTGCGCACCAGGCCGTCCACCATGGCGTCGAGCTCGTCGGGCGCGAGCTCGCCCTCGAGCAGCGCCAAGAATCGCGCCTTGTACCGCGCCTTGAACGCTGGATCGCGGAACAGCGGCCCCCACCAGCCCTCCGTGAAGTAGTCGGTCCCGTCGGAGCCCTCGAGCTTCCACTCTTCCGGCTCGAACGCGCGTTCGTCGTAGGGCGTCCCGAGGCTCCGGTCGAAGTCCCACACGGGACCGGCCGAGAGCAGGCCCTGTCGATCCTTGAAGAAGTACGTGCTGATCCGCAGGGCATCGACGTTCTTCGTCAGGGCGCCGATGATGTTGTGATCGATGAAGGCGTCTTGATCGATGAAGCTCGAGTAGTGTTTGCCGCTGCTGGGCTGCTTGAAGTCATCCGCGTTGACGGCCTCACCGAAGTCGTCGACGTAACGGCGAATGTAGTCGAGCTGCGGCTTTCGCGCGCGTTCCAGCATCTCCTCCGGATCGGGGTACACGGACTGGAGTTCCAGGCCGCCGGCCTGGAATTGACTCTCGCCCTTGTCGACGCGCAAGATGAAGCCGCCCGTCACGTTCGGCTCCGTGAGGTCGCCGGCCGAGAGCTTGGCCACCGGGACGCGATCCTTACCGCGCTTGATCTTCTCGATCGCCGTGTAGAACCCGAGGAAGCTCTTCTTCGCCACGTCAGCCCCCGAGTCGACGAGAAACACCTCGACGAAGCTCGTACGCGGCGCGTACCGGCCGATGCGGTTGCTCATCTCGAAGGCGAGCGCGTTGCGGATCAGCGAGCGGTCGAAGCTCACCGGATCGCTCAGCACCCAGTCGGAGTCCGCCGGCATCCCCAGGAGCGCCCTGTCGAGATCCGTGTCCAGAGCGTCGTCGCGGAATTCGACGGAGTATTGCTTCTTCGGAAACTCGCGAGACGTCGCGCCGCGGACGTGGATGCCGATGCGGCCATCGAAGCTCGCGCGGCCCAGGAGCTTGGTTTGCCCGGCGCTGGGCTCGAGCAGCATGAATGTGGCCGGGACGAACTCGGTTCCGAGCGGGTCGAGCTCCTTCGACTCGAAGGTGTGGATCACGACGATCGGCAACTCCGAGCTGAACTCCGCGCTATCGGCGTCGACCTTGAAATACGCCTCGGTCGCGATCGGCCCGAGGAGGTCGGCCCCGTCGCTGCCGATGCCGCCGTTGCCGCCGTTGCCGCCGATGCCGCCGTTGCCGCCGTTGCCCCCCTCCCCGGAAGGCGCGGCGTGAGGGACGACGGCGAGGGCGCGCACCCGCGTGGACGTGGTGAGCACGAGCGGCTCGGCGTAGACAGGCGAGCTCGCGGTGGGCAGCGAGCCGTCGGTCGTGAAATGCACCACAGCGCGCTCGTCCTCGACCGTGAGCTCCACGGGCTCGGACGCCTGGAAGGTGCCTCCCTTCGGCGTGAACACGACGGACAACGACTTCGGGGCAGGCTCAGGCGCAGGCTCAGGCGCAGGCTCAGGCGTTTTCGCGTCATCGCGCGCCTCGCTGGAGCAGCCCCCGAGCGAGGCCAAGACGAACACCCCCGCGATGCGCAGCGCCACGAGCTTCGATAGGTCGAACATTCCCGCACAGTTTACTCGGGTCGCTCGTGAATTCGAACGAGCGCGTGATGGGTCTCGCGTCCTCTTCGAATCGAGCCGAGATCCAGGCCACTCCTGCGTGTCGGATGGCTCGCGATGAGTAGGCATGCTCGCGACATTGACGCCAATCGACGCCAATCGACGCCAATTGACGCCAATCGACGCCCGACCCCGCGCCACGCCTCGGCGTCCTGCGCCGGCGGGGGCTGAGCGGCGGGGCACGGAGGAGCCCCGGAGGTCCCGTCTAGGCGGGCTCGAACGCCTTGCTCGACGCGTACCCGCGCGCGGCGGACCGGATCTTCGCGATCTGCGCCGCGTCGAAGGAGACGGGCGCTCCGGTGCGCGCGTAGCTCATCACGTTGTCGTCGACGCCGCTGTGCCCGAGCCCGAAGAAGTGCCCGAGCTCGTGCGCGAGCACGGTGGGCCGCGCGTTCGCAGCGAGGATGACGAAGCGCCGCTCCGGCGTCGCCCGGTGCCGCCAGTGCACGCCCATCCGGAAGCGCCGCGGATCGTCGACGTCCCGCAGCGACGCGACCACCATCACGTTGATCCGGCGCGCCTCGATCGCCGAGGCGAGCGCGTCCCGGTCCTCGCGCGTCTCGATCCGCGAGAACCGCGGGGCGAGCGCGCGCGAGCCGACCTTGCGCAGGGCCACGCCGGCGGGCTCGAACAGCCGGACCGCCTCGGCGATCTGCGCGTCGATCCAGGCGTCGTCGCGCACCGGCTTGCCCGCCTCCTCCTCCGTCACCCCGATCGAGAGGGGAAACGCCGGGAAGGGCGCGGGCACGCGCCCCGCCGCGCGGGCCAGGCCCGGGGCGAGCGCGCCGGCGGAGAACAGGCCGGCTGCGGCGATCACGGCGCGGCGGGAGATCATGGATGAGGCCCTATACCATCACCGGCCGACGATCGCGAAAGCGCCGGTGAACCGCCGCCGGAGAGAAGGCATCATGGAAACATGGCGTCCGCACTGTGGTGCGCTGACGGCCGGCGCGCGCGTTGCCGCGGCGTCCCGCGCTCACGCGCGCGGGGCGAGCACCTGGAAGCGCCGTCCGCTGGATAACACGTACGGGTCCTCGCCGGTCGCGAGCACGTCGTGCTGCTGGCTCAGCTGATGACCTGGCTGGCAGCAGGCGAGCGTGTACGCGACGTTCCAGCGCAGCCGGGCGAGGACATCGTCGATGGGGACGTGGGCGTGCACGAACGTGACGAGCACGGGCATGTCGGGCAACGCGTTGAGCCGTTCGATGGCCGCGAAGACGTCGGCGCGTTGCCAGGCGAAGCGGCGGATGCCGAATCTGGTGCGCCAGGCCTCGACCAGCGGCTCGTTGAGCACCGGATCGACGCTGACGTTCTCAGCCTCCGTCTTCAGCGCGAACAACGCCCCGGTGCGGGCGTGGGCGCCGTCGCCGACGTGGATGACCCGGCACGGCGCGCCGGACATGAAGGGCCGCAGGTGCTCGAGCGCCGAATAGCTCTCGGTCATTTCTTTGGCGGGGCGCGTGGCTTTGGCGAAGAGCGGCCACAGGGCTTCGAACGACCCGCGACGCATCAGGCGATCCAGGTAGTCGCTGCTCGTCGGGCCAGCGTCCGTGTGCGGATTCACGGCGGTCGTTCTATCACCGGGCGCCGGAGCGCGTGGCCCAAAGCGCCAGCTCGACCGTTCGCCGTCGGCTCCGCGCCGAGAGCTCCAAAAATCCGACCTTTTCGTGCGATCGCTCCGCCGGCGCGCTGCCGCAGGCCACCATCGGCTCCAGCCTGCCATGGCCAGCGAGCGCCGGCGCGCGGGCGCTCTCCAGGATGAGCCGACGCTGATCTCGGTCTTGGACTTGGGGCCGCTGCTCGACGGGGCGTTGTTCGCAATGTCGCGCTACGTCGAGTGAGCCGTGCTCATGATACGCACGTTCGGGTTCGATGCTTTGCGATGCCCGAGATGCGAACGGAAGATGCGCGCGCTTTCCACGACGACGGACCCAAAAGGGCCTCCGGGCAACGCCTGTTTAGCGTCCGTGTGGGCCGAGCAATGCCAGCGTGCGCCATGCTGAGACGCGAACCTGACAACGCTGTCATGGTATTTGACGCCGGAGCGCAGATGGCCTCGGTTCGAGCTGTGTGGCCCGCGCGATCCGGCGCGATCGGACCAGCGGCGCTCGGGGGCGGCGCGGCGTCCGGATGGCATTGCGCGCGCGGCACCCATGTTGCTCGGCGGGCCGTCTCGAGCGCGATGCGGTCGCATCGCGGAGGAGGGTGCCAGTGCGAACCGTTCCCGCGTCCCTATCTCTCTGTCTTTACGCTGTATCGGCGGTCCTCCTTGGCGGCGCCGGGCTCGCCGCCTGCAGCCTGGACGCCGGCTACTCGGAGGATCTCGGTCCCGGCAGAGGTTCCTCCCCGGAGCCGCCCTTCGTCAACGGCGACGGGAGCGTCGGCAGCACCGGCGCCGGCACCGGCAGCACCGGCGCCGGCACCGGTGCGGGCGAGGTCGATGGAGCCCAGTCCGAGCCGCCCCTGGCGCCGTCCGACGAGGACGCCGGCGCGGCCCAGGCGTTCACCTGCGAGGGGCTCGACTCGAGCCAGCCCGTGGTCCTGTACCTGTCGGCCGACGACTCCAATTCGATGAGCTCGCCGGTGCACGTGCGCGAGCTGCTCCGCTCGGGCAGCGCGCCGGAGCCGCGGCAGGTGCGCACGTACGAGTTCCTCAATTACTACCGCATCGATTACGCGCCGCCGGACGAGGGCGAGCTCCGCGTCGAGCCCCAGATCGAGGCCGGTGACGAGGCGGGGACCTACGCCCTTCAGATCGGCGTTCGCTCCTACGATCCGCCGAGCCCGCGCCGCCCCATTGCGGTCACGTTCGTCCTCGACACCTCCGGATCGATGGAGGGTGAGCCGATGGCGCGCGAGAGGGCCACGGTGCGCGCCGTCGCCGCGAGCCTATCCGAGGGCGACGTCGTGAACATGGTCACCTGGAACACCCAGAATTCGGTGATCTTGAGCGGCCACGTGGTGGACGGCCCGGACGACCCGGCGCTGCTCGCGGCGGCCGACGCGCTCTCCGCCAGCGGCGGCACCGATCTCGAGAACGGCCTCCGGGTCGGGTATCAGCTCGCCCAGGAGCACTTCGAGGAAGGCCGGATCAACCGGGTGATCCTCGTCAGCGACGGCGGCGCCAACGTGGGAGTCACCTCCGAGGAGCTCATCGCGCTGCACGCCGAGGACGCCGACCAGGAGGCGATCTACCTCGTGGGCGTGGGGACGGGTCCGGCGTTCGGCTACAACGATGTGCTCATGGACGTCGTGACCGACAAGGGGCGCGGCGCCTATGTCTATCTCGATGACGTGGACGAGGCGTTCCACATGTTCCGGGATCGCTTCGCGGAGGTGATGGAGGTGGCCGCCCGCGGCGTCCAGGTGGAGCTCACCATGCCGTGGTACTTCAAGATGGAGAAGTTCTACGGCGAGGAGTACTCGACAAACGCCGAGGAGGTCGAGCCGCAGCACCTCGCGCCGGGCGACGCGATGATCTTCAGCCAGCTCGTGCGGGGGTGCGATCCGGGCGTGATCAACGACGAGGATACCCTCACCGTGCGCGCGCGCTGGCAGACGCCGCTCACCCATGAGCCGAAAGAGGCGAGCCGCGAGGCGACCCTCGCGGAGCTCGCCGCCGGGAGCAAGGAGCAGCTCGTCAAGGGCAAGGCCATCGTGGCCTACGCCGAGGCGCTCAAGGCGGGCACGAGCGAGGCGCTGCACGCCGCGCGCGAGCAGGTGATCGCGGCGAACCCGGGCGGCGATCCGGAGCTCGACGAGATCGCGGAGCTGATCCCGCTCCACCCGCTCTACTGAGAGGTATGCACGGGCTCTGAAGAGACAGAGAGCTTCAATCGCCAATGCGCCAAGAGAGGAGAGAATAGATTCTTCTCGCTCTACTCTGCCTCTCCCCCGGCGCCCGTGAGCTACGCCGAAGCGAGCGCCTTGATGTCGGCGACCTCGAGCACCTGCTTCGGCGCCCCGCTCGTCACGGAGCGCACCATCGCGCGCTCCACTTCTTCGAGCTTCAGGGCCGGGAGCACGAGCTTCATGAGCGGGACGAGCGGAAGCAGGAAGCGGTAGACTCGCTTCAGGTTCTTCTGTCCCGGCACCGGCGTCATCAAGCCCGGCCGGAAGTTGTAAACGCCGCGAAAGGGTAAGCGCATCAGCGCGTTCTCGGCCTTGCCCTTCACGCGCGCCCACATCACCCGGCCCTGCTCGCTCGAGTCGGTGTGCGCACCCGAAACGTGCGTGAGCACCATGCCGGGATTGAGGCGCGTGAGCGCCGTCGCGAAGGCGAGCACCGTATCGTGCGTGATCGCCGTATAGTCCGCTTCGCTCATGCCAACCGAGCTCACGCCGGCGCAGTAGAAGCACGCGTCGTAGCCCGAGAGCCGCGCTTCGAAGGCGCCGAGCTCGCGAAAGTCGGGGATCAAGCACTCCTCGAGCTTCGGGTGCGCGTGCCCCGACGGCCGGCGTGCCACCGACAGGACCCGCTCGACCGTGGGATCCCCGAGACAAGCGAGCATCACGCCTTCGCCGACCATGCCGGTCGTTCCGGTAACGATGACCTTCATGGCCGCCATGTTCGACCCGAATCGCCGACGGCGCAAACCATAGAACGAGCGAGCGTGCCCTTTCTTTCAACTGGACGGCGGCAGCCGGATCTCGATCCGATTCGTGTAGCTGCCGGCGGCGTGACCCACGCTGTCCCAGCCGCGCCCGACGCTCGTCCCGGCCAACGTGAGCGTGAGGTAGGCCGCGGACGAAGGGGCGTTCGAGGCGAGCCCGAACTCGAACGCGTTCTGCGGCAGGCCCCAGCCGGCGGTGGGCGAGAGCTCCGTCGAGAGCTGCCGTGACCAGTCGCGGAAGACGATCGTCGCGAGCTCGCGGGGTGGCGATTCTCCCTGCTCGACGAGCGCGACGCTCAGGGGTTCGCCGCGGGCGAGCCGGCCTTCGCCGAGCGTCGTGAACGGCCCCTTCTCGGCGTCGCTCGCCTGGACGACGCGAAACGTGCCGCCGGCGTCGAGGTACGCGAAGCGCGCGGGCGCGCCGAACGGATAGTCGAAGTGGATCACCTCGACCACGACCTCGGGGCAAGGCGAGAACCGCAAGCCGAGCCGGCGATGGCCGGTGATCGAGACGCGCGTGAAGGAGTTCAGGTGCGAGAACACGGGCACCTGAAGCGCGGTTCGTGCGTCGATGGCGGCAGATTGATCCGAAGTGGCCCTCACCCGCAGGCTCCCCTCGTCCGAGTAGCCCACCGCGAGCTCGCGATCGGCGCGCTCGAAACGACGGACGGGCGAGTCGCCGCGCCATTGCAGGGGCGCGAACACCGTCCAGAAACGGTCCGGCGAGCGCGAGATGAACTCGAGCCGCGGCTCGACGACGATGCCCACCGCGCCCGCCTGAAGCGAAACCTCACCCGAGTCCGGTATCACGCGAAGCCACGGGGCCACGTCGAACGAAGCGGGCCCAGCGAGTGATCGCGTCGAGCGATCGCCGCCGAGCTCGACTTCGGGCGCAGCAAACGGAGCTGTCGAAGGCTCCGGCGCCCGCTGCGCGGCCACGAACCCCGCACCGAGAACGACACCGGGCAGCGCAGCGAGCCAGGTCAGCCGCGGCGGCACCCCGAACCGCCACCACGCCATCGCGAGGCCCAGCGACAAGACCACCGCCAGACAACCCGCACCGAACGCGACCGTCCCGCCGCTCTCCGAGAACATGGTCCCTGCAGCGAGAGCAACCCCGAGCCACGCCGCCGGAAAGAGCAACAGCAACACACGCGCGCCCGTCGACCGTCGCGCGGCCAGAACACCGATGGCGATCACGCTCCCGACCGCGACCGCCGGCAGAGCGCGGTTCGCGAAGAAACGCGCGTGAAGGAGGGGAAAGCCGCCGGGAAGCAGCGCCCAAGCTGCGATCGCGGCGGCAGCATGCGCGAGCAACGCCAGCGACCAGAACACCCCGACGAGAGCCGCCGAGGTCGCTCTGGAGCGGCCAGCTGCTCCGCGATCAGGAGAACTTCGCTCTTTCAGAAGCCGCTGCTCCTTGGGTCATGCCATGTGCTCGATGCCAGGGGGCATGTTGACCCAAGAGTGCATGCGCTCCTCGTAGACCGAGAACGTTGGGGCTGGAAACTCAGGATCGGCGAATGCGCCAACGGGAATTGCCACGGACTCGGGATGACCTTCGAGGGTGTAGTAGACTGTGGCACCGCAGCGAGGACAGAATCTGAAAGTGCTTCTTGTGCCTTCGTCCCCGACGCGGACGTACTCGACGCTCTCGCCGACGATGGTGACTGCTTCGCTCGAGAAGCGAGCCTGAGCACCGAAGACGCTGCCGGTACGGCGCTGGCACGCTAGACAGTGGCACACGGAAACGCGAACAGGCTCGCGAGCAGTTCTCGCTTGTAATTGGCCGCAGCTGCAGGATGCGATACGAGGTGCCATGGGCAGTGAAGTGGTTTCCATTGCGCCGCCTAACTAACTATCTGTCGATTGGTCAACCGAAACCGCCGGGCCAGGTCCGTCTAGCTCGTCGCCTTTTGTAACGTCCCCCCACGGAAAGTCTCACGGATCGGCTCTGCACCGCAAGGCTCACAGGCGCCATCCGACGCGCTAGCGCGCCCCACGCGTGGCACCCACGCGCGCAATCGTGCCCATCCACCCGATCACCGAGAGCGCCGCGAGCTTCTGAAGCACTGGCAGAAAGATGTGGCAGCCCGGCACCGCAATCGCATACACGTAGTACGCGGCGTCCGCGCTGCCGAGCGCGAGCGAAAGCGCACCGAGCCACGCCGAGAAGCGCAACGGTGACGAGCGGCCTTCGCCCGCGTTGCCCTGTGCAAACGCGCCGGTCACGCCGAAGAGCGTCGCCAGCAGCCCGGGGATCGTCGCGGCGAACACCGACACTGCGTGGAGCCGCGGTGAGACCACGGATGGCAGCCACGCGATCAGGTTCGTGCCGGCGGCGGAGAGCAGTCCGAACACGCGAACCATGCCGCCGAGCCGGCCGCCGAGCAGGGCGCCGTGAACCCACCAGAACGGGACGAGCGCGAGGGAAAAGCAGACGAACGAGGCCTGCGCGAGCGAGCGCGCGCGCGCGTTGTCCACCCCGCGCTGGGTCACGGGCTGCGTGAGGTCGCAGAAGAAGTTGCCCCAGAATTCGTAGCCGGGCGCGTTCGCGTCGCAGAAGGTGCCGCCCGGATACGCCGCTGCGGCGAGCGCGGTGAGGACGAGGAACGAGGAGACCCCGACGAGGATCAGAGCGGGTGCGACGCGGGCAGGCTGCCCCACGCGCTCGAGAATAGCACGAGGGCCGAGGCGTTCCGGGCCATGCTCGAAGCTCGGTACGCCGCTGCCCCGGGCTACGCCGCCTGCCCCTGCTAGCATCGGCGGGAGCCGCGACGCCCCACACGTCGTCGTCGGCGGCGTCGCGTTCGTCTAGACTCGGAGGATGCTGGAGCCGCTGTCGGAGGTCCGTCGACTCGGAAGCCTGAGCTTCGCGAAGCGAGGGCGGGCGCTTGCCCTGCTCGCCCGCGGCTGGGATCAGGCCACGGGCGATTCAGTCATGGCTGCGCTGGACGGGGGCGACGGCGACGAGCGGCGGCTGGCGCTGGACCTGGCGACCTATCGTCGGGACGTGGCGCGCATCGAGAGGGCGCTGCGCGACCCCATGATGCGTCGGGCCGCGCTCTCCTCGGCGCGCCGAGTGCCCGTGTCCGACGAGGCGTTGCTCCACGTGCTGCGCGAGGGGAATCGCCGCGAGGCACGCGGGGTGGTCATGATCATGCAGAGGCACCGTCTCGTCGCCCAGGCGACGGCGGTCATCCCGCTGGTCATCGCCAGGCATGGTGTGGGGCTCGCGACACGCCTCTTCGCGACATGCGATCTCGACACGCTGGAACATCACGCGGCCGAGCACGAGGCCGCGTGGCGCGAGCTGGTGACGCGCGCGCCGGAGCGGGGCCTTCGGGTGGCCCTGGCGACGAGGCGTAAGATCACGGCGGACGAGGCCACGCTGTTCTGCACCCGATATCCGAGGGAGGCCCTGGCGCTGCTCGTGCGGCGGGATGCCTTGGATGGGCGGGCGATCCACGCCTTGGTGATGGCTTGCCCGGCCGAGCTGCTCGAGGTCTTGCGCCGGAACGACTGGACCGTCTCTCTCGCCAACTTTCCGCTTCCCTCCGGATCGCTGCCGCTCTCGACGCTGCCGGCCGAGGATGTGCTGGAGCTCCGGAACCGGTGCAAGCCCCTCGACGCCTCCGCCGATCCGCTCTTCCGCTTCCTGCCCCTGACCGAGCGCGAGCGTCTTCTTGGCGCCGAGCTGGAACAGGCCGCGACGGCGGCATGGTCGCCCCGTCGTGGCATGGACGCGCGGCTGGCCACGATGCCACCGGCGAGCGTCGCGCGGCTCACGGCGGCGGCCCTGAGTCCTCCCGTCGATCCGGACACGCGGCGCAAGCGGCTTCAGGCCATCGAAAAGCACCTCGACCTCGCCCAGCTGCGATCCGAGCACGAGGCGCTGGGCGCGGCCAGGGACCGGGGCGAGCGCGCGGCGCGCATGGTTGCGCTGGTGCGTTCGCTCCGCCGCGGCGCCGACCCGGCGACCTGCGCGTCCGTTCTCGCCGAGGTGGAGCCGGCATGGCATGGCTCCAGCCGCCACCTGGTCATGGCCGAGCTGGCCCAGCTGTCCGATCGTCAGGTCTCGGAGATCCCCGTGCAGACCTATCGGGACGCCCTGCTCACAACAGTGCAGTCGCGCGAGTCGAACACAACCACCCTGGCACAGGCCGAGCGGGCCGTGCACAAGGCCATCGGCGCCGCGATCCTCCGGGACGACATCCCGCGCGCGGCGCAGCTGCTCGGGCTCCTGGTTCAAATTCGCCTGGATCCCCGGGTGCGCTGGCGCGCCGACAAGGCGCCGGCGCCTGGTCACAAGCCGCCGTCCATGGAGTATCTGCCCAGCCCGCTGCGCATCGCCGAAGGTCTCGCCGCCCAGCTCCATGCGGCCTACGAGGGCGTGCGCCTCGACGGCACCACACCCATGCTGGGACCGGTGGCGGTCGGCCGCTACGAGCCCGAGGCGGAGCGGCTCATCCTGGACCTGCTCCTCGGAAGAACACCGAAGGCGCCGCGGCCTCCGCGCAAGCCCGTCACCTGCGGCGGGCCGCTGGACGAGGTGATGGGATACGTCCCGGAGATCAGCTTGAAGGAGACTGCCCTGGTCGACGAGCTGCTGGATCGGGACGACACCACCGATCCCCACAAGACCGATCTGGTGGCGGCGATCTCACGATCGGCCCCCGGGCGGTGGACGCCCTCCCAGCGCAGGCGCTTCACGCAGCATCTCCTGCGGGTGGCACGGGACGCCAGCCTCGATCTCTCGAGGCGCGTCAAGGCCATCGGCCGCGTCGAGGACGCGCCGCTGCTGCTCGAGCTGCTGCCGGGAGCGGCCGGGCCGGTCGCCGCCGCGATCCTGGCGCGCTGCGCCCGGATCGCTCCGCCGACCACCGAGCTCCGGCGGCTGTTCCTGGAGCGCGCGCGAAGATCCGGCGTTGTGGGGCGCGCGGCGATGAGCGCCCTCAACGTGCTGTCCGAGCGCATGCCCGGTCCGTTCGATCTGGCGCCGTACCGTGCGCTGCTGCTGTCGAAGGACTGCGCGGTGGTCAACCGCAAGAACGCCGCCAACAGGGTCTCAGCCTCTGCGACCGTGGAGGCCCGCGACCTCCTGATGGAAGCGTGGCGGTCCGAGGACCTGCACCCCAGCATCCGGCCGGACATCCTGGCGGGGTTGCTGCGCTTCGTCGACCAGGCCGACGTCCGACAGGTGCTCATCGACGGCATCACGACGCTGCCGGATACGTGGCCGCTGCTCAACCCCGGGTCGAGGCTCCTGTTCCCGAACGAGTCGCAGACGCGACCCGCGGTGGCCCGCGGCTTCGTGGCCTTGGCCGAGGTGCTGGTCGAATCCGGCGACGAGCGTGTCGCTTCCACGGCAGCGGGCGTCTGCATCGCCCAGCATGACCTGTGCTCGGAAGGGCTTGGTCTGGCTACCAGGCTCCTCGCCGAGGCGCGCACCTCCGGCCGCGTCCTGGTCCAGACCGTCGAGTCATTGAGCCGCCTCCCTGACGACGCCGGATTACCCTGCTGGCAGGCGGCGCTGGCCCGGCTCGTCGCAGCAGCGAGCGGCGGTCAAACCTGGGCACTGGCTCGACTGGCGCGGCTCGCGCCCAGGCCACGGGCGTTCCGGATCGCGCTCGGGCTGGCTCAGAAGGCTGCAGGCCTGCGCCTCACGGCCGCCGCCTCGCTGAAGGAGATCCTCGACGTCGATCTCGTCGAGGTCAGGTTCGCCACGGAGCTATGGTCGGAGTATCTCGCCCTGGTAGACGAACAGCCTGCGCGTCGGATCCCCTCCACAGGCAAGCTGAAGGATCCCGGGCTCGCCGCCTCCCTCGTCGATTGGCTCATCCAGCATGGCGGACTGGGGGCCGCGCTGTCGGCTGCCGAGCTGTCGCTGCAGGTCGAGAAGCAACTCCGAGACAGCCCCGCGTGGCGCGCTCGGCTGGACGCCATCCGCGCAATGCACACCGACGCCGCCGAGCGGTTGCTGCTGGCGGACACCTAGCTTCGTCGCCCGTGTCGCGCTCTGCTCCTGCGCCAACCGGACAGCCCTCGCGGCGGGGCGCGGGGGAACATGGCGGACGAGGCGGCGCCCGCACCTTCGACGCAGAGAGGTGGCCGTCGCCCTCGATGGTCGACCAGCAGCGGCGGCAGGGCACCATCGTCGGAACCGTGGTCGCCAATTGACGCGCGGCTGCGGTCGGCGTTGCATGAGCCATGGCCCAATTCGCTCCCAACCCGTATCAACCGCCGACCTCGATCGAGCCGATGGCTGACTCGGAGCGAGCCCGCGATGGCAGCGCGTCGCGCATGTCGCGCTTCTGGGCGGCGATGATCGACGGGGTTCTGGCGATCATCATCTTCGTCCCGCTGCAGTATTTCGCCGGTGTCTATCGCGACTTTCCGAAGATCTCCGAGCCGCCGTTTTGGCAATCGTTGTTGTGGGCGCTGGCGGGGTTAGCGATCACCCTGGTGCTGCACGGCACGTTCCTCGCCCGCAGCGCGCAGACCATCGGCAAGAAGGCGCTGGGCATACAGATCGTCAACGCCAGCGACGGCAAGCCCGCGGCCTTCGGCACGATCGCCTTGCGACGGCTCCTGCCGATGTCGTTGGTGGCTCTGATCCCGTACGTGGGCGGCGTCCTCAGCATCGTCAACCCGTTGTTCATCTTTCGCAAGGATCGGCGCTGCGTGCATGATCACATCGCGGGCACACGCGTCGTGAAGCTGGACCGAAGCAAGTAGGCCCGAGCGGCATACGAGCGAGCGGCGTGGAAGGTCCTAGGACAGCGAACCGAAGAACTCCCGCAGATCGCCGGCCAGCGCCATGGGCGCCTCCGTCGCCAGGAAATGCCCGCCGCTCGCCAGCTCGGTCCAGCGCACGATGTGGTGGTCGCGCTCGGCCAGCCGGCGCACCGCCACGTCCTGCGTCAGCGACACGGCCACGGCCATGGGCACGGTGCCGCGCGGCTTGGGCGCCCAGGCGGACGGGTCGTTGAAGGCTTCATAGTACAGGTTGGCCGAGGGGCCGCTGGTGCCGGTGAACCAGTACAGGCTCACGTTGTCCAGCAGCGCGTCCAGGCCCACCGCGTCCTCCGGCAGAGCGGCCGCGGGATCGGTCCATTCCTTGAACTTCTCGACGATCCAGGCCAGCTGGCCCACCGGCGAATCATGCAGCCCGTAGCTGAGCGTCTGCGGCCGCGTGCCCTGGATGTGCGCGAAGCCCATCATCCGGTCGCGGAAGTTCTGCAGTCGCTCCAGGCGCTGCTGCTCCGAGGCCGTCAGGCCCTCCAACTCGGCGGGGTCGCCGGATGGAAACGTCACCAGCGCATTGCAGTGCACGCCTCTGACATGCTCGCTGTCGAGGCGGCCCAGCTCCACCGCGATGAACGCGCCCACGTCGCCGCCTTGCACGCCGTAGCGTGTGTAGCCCAGGCGCTGCATCAGCGCCGCCAGCGCACGGGCACAGCGGCCGTGGTTCCAGCCGGCGTCGGCCAGCGGCATCGAGAACCCGTGACCCGGGATCGACGGGATCACCAGGTGGAACGCCTGCGAGGGGTCGCCGCCGTGGCGGCGCGGGTCGGACAGCGCGTCCACCACGCGATCGAACTCGGCAAAGCTGCCGGGCCAGCCGTGCAGCAAGAGCAGGGGCTGCGCGTCCGGCTCGGGCGAGCGCACGTGCACGAAGTGGATCGTCTGGCCATCGATCCGGGTGGTGAACTGCGGGCGGCTGTTCAGGTGGGCCTCGCAGCGTCGCCAGTCGTAGTGGTGCAGCCAGTGCGCGGCCAGCCGCTGCAGGTAGGCCACCGGCACGCCCCTCACCCAGTCGCCGCCCGGCAGCTGCGCCGGCCAGCGCGTGCGCGCCAGGCGTTCGCGCAGGTCGTCGATGTCGGCTTGCGGAATGTCGATGCGGAAGGGGTGGATCTCGGAGTCGCGGTGCATGGGAGTCCTCGGGTTGGTCGAGCTCGCCGGTGCGAGCCGGCGATGGCACCGTATCCACCGGGGTGGGCCCCGTATTGGAAGAAAACGACAGACTCGGGACTCGCCGGACCGTCTGGGCCCTCAGCGCCCAGCCCTGGGCCGGGCCGCAGCCCGCACGACTTCGCCGGGCGTCCTGCCCATGATCCGCTTCAGCGAATTGCCCAGGTGCGCCTGGTCGGCGTAGCCGCAGGCGGCAGCCACGTCGGCCGGCGCATTGCCATGCATCAGCTGCTGCAGCGCCGCCTGCGCACGGTGGATCTGCGACAGCTGCTTGGCCGTGAGACCGGTGGCGCTCAGGAAACGGCGCTGCACCGAGCGCAGGCTGGTGCCGGCTCGATCGCCTTGCAGCACGCGGAACACCACCGGGTCCGCCACCAGCAGGCCGGCCCCGATGAGGCGCGCCACCAGATCGTCGGCGTTCTCGAAGTCGGGCACCTCGAAGGCTCGCGGCCCCAGCAGGAACGAGCGCGGGTTCGCCAGCGGGCGCAGCACGCCCTGGTCCAGCATGCCCATCGCCGGCACCCCCGGCATGAACACGCCTGGCCGGAAGGCGATGCTCAGGTACTCGTCGCCGGTCTCGTAGCCCAGCGCTACCGGGTGCGTGATCAGACCGGTATGCAGCACCTGCAGCCGGCCACGGCGCTTCATGAACACAAGGTCCCAGCAGCCGTCGGGCAGGGACTGGTCCTGCGTGTCGTCGCCATAGGCGACGTGCGTGATCCGCTGCACCAGCGCATGGTCGCTGCCGCGGATGGAGCGCGTGGTCCTCATGGGCAGCTTCCCTTCGTCATGCTGCGCAGTATGGCCGACCCTGCGGTCCACCGCGAGCCCGGGTGGATCGCAGTCGCCCCTCTCCACCTACCTGGCGTCGCTCAGCGGTGAGGAGGCCTGTCGTCGCCGGAGGGCGAGCGCGGCGAGGACCGCCGCCAGGAGGCCAAGGGTGTGATTCCCGCCGACGCCCGCGGCGCGGCAGCCGCAGCCCTCGCCGTCACTGGAGGTGTCGCCACCCCCGCCGGCCGCGCCGGTGCCGCTGCCTGCGCCCGTGCCGTCTGCGCCGCCCGCCTCGCCCCCGCCCGCGGAGCCGGCGCCGCTGCCCGTCCCACCCGCAGATCCGGTGCCGCCGCCCATCCCGCCCGAGCCGGTGGTGCCGCCGCCCGCGCCCCCTTCGCCGGAGGGCCCCGGCGGCGGCACCGTCGCGCAGTCGCCGAGCGAATGTTCGAGCGCGCCGAGCGTGAAGCTCCCGCTGCCCGGCCGCCCGCGCGCGCAGTAGTCGTCGGTCACCGCGGCCTCGGCGGGCGCTTTGCCGACGAGCGGCGCAACATCCCCTTTGAGGTGCAGGTCGCCGAGACCTGGATCTTCGTACCACGTCTGGAACGTCGCGAGTCCTACCTCGGCCAGATTGTCACTCTCCTCATGCGTGCCCCCGTCGCGGTCGCGGATCTTGCCCGTGAGGACGTTGCCGCGCGCGACGCCGCTCGTCGTCGCGAAGCGGAAGTCGATCCCGCTCGTCGCGATCAGCGTATTGAAATGAAGCCGCGTGTCCGTCGCGCGGTTCAAATAGACCCCGACGTCCGAGCAGCTCGCGATGATGTTGTTCCGCATCGTCCCGCCTGTGTGCTCGACCTCGCAGGGCACGTCGGGATCGTAGGCCGGCGCGCAGTACTGCGCCCCCGTGCCGCCGCCGCCGAACGACAGCCCGATGCGCGCCCCGTCCGGCGAGCCGGCGGTGGTGCAGACGACGAGGTTGCGCTCGAAGACCCCGTCCGAGCCGCCGCTCTTCATGAACGCGCCGTAGCTGACGGTGTCGCCGCCGTCTTTCTGGAAGTCGTGCAGGTAGCTGTCGCGCACGGTCCAGCGCTTGCCGCCGTCGATGTTGATCTTGGTGACGGGATTGCCGGTCCTGCGCGGGTGGGTGTCGAACAGCTCCGAACGCTCGATCAGCCCGTCGTCGGGGGCCGTCCAGACGCCGCCCACCTGCGCGGCGTTGATCTTGAGCTGGGCGTTGAAGTCCCGCACCCTCGAGCGGCGGAGGGTGAAGCGGCTGGCAGCGCCGAACACGTGGAAGGCATGCTCGCAGTCCGAGTCGTCGGCGCAGACGCCGCGGATATCGAGGTCTTCGAAGTGCCAGTTCGGTCCGCTGACCTTGAAGCCTTCGACGCCCGACAGCTCGAGGATCGCGCCGAGCGGCTCGGCGGCGCGCACGACGATCGGCGCGGCCTCGGTGCCTGCGGCCGCGCAGGAGACGCCGTCGAAGGCGTAGGTGCCCGAGGCGAGGACGATCTCGTCGCCCGCCTTGGCCGCGCCGATCGCGGCGACGAGCTCGTCGGTCGTGCCGACCGGCACGACGGCCGCCGCGGCGGGGGCGGCGAGGAGGAGGGAGGTGAGCAGGGCGAGCGGAGCGACGGGCGCGCGGCGTAGGGACATGGCTGCCAGAATGCGCGGGCGCGCTCGCCCGTCAAGACGGCGCGTGCAACGTGTGGCGGCCGTGCGCGACCTTCTCCCCGTACGGGCTCATCCAGGCCACGATGAAGCGCGGTGGATTATCGGTCTGACGTGCTGTGCGTCGCGGCCGGGTGAGCCGGGCGCGAGCACGCCTGTCGTGACCGAGCGCGGAGCGCGTGCGCCTCGTGGCGGCCCGGGCTGCTGACCTGGACATTCACGTTCATTCGTAGGAGAGCAATGATGTCCTCCGTCCGGAGAGGCCTTGCTCGATGACGGGGACACAGGGGGGATATCGGTGTCCGTTCTGTCTCCCTGTCTTCGTCTTCGCGTGACAGGCTTGCTCGATTGCACATGGTCACGCTGTGGGTATCGTTGTCGCCGGGAGACATTTCTTTATTTGATGTTTCAAGCGTATCCACGTCGAGGGCAGAGCATGGCTCCGTCCCTCGTGAGAAGGAGAGCGCCATGAAGAGCAGCGCGAGGAGCCTCGTCGCGATGATCGTGCTCGGCTTCGGGGTCATGGCTCCGACCGGAACGGGGCCCGCCGGCCCCAGGCCTTACCGCGATCTGAGCATCGCGTGGTGGCAATGGGCAACGTCGATACCGAGCCCCGTAAACCCTCTGGAAGACACGACTGGGGAAGATTGCATGGTCGGTCAGCGGGGCGACGTCTGGTTTCTAGCGGGCACGGTCTTTGGAGGAACGGTGACCCGAAGCTGCACCGTGCCCGAGGACAGAAAGATCTTCTTTCCGATCGTGAACATCCTGGGCTGGAACAGCCCGAACGTGTGCGGGCAGGGCGCGGCGAACCTGAGCGCCCAGGAGCTGTTCGAGGGGATACATCCGTTCATCGAAAGCATAACCGACGCGTACGCCACGGTCGATGGCGCGAAGGTCAGGCATCCGCGCCACGTCCGGTCCGATGCCTTCGCGATCACGGTGCCCGAAGACAACCTGTTCGACGCGCCATGCGGCGAGGATGTGCCGGCAGGGATCTATTCGCCCAGCGTCGACGAGGGGATCTACGTGCTGCTCCCGCCGCTTTCGCCAGGCAGGCACACGATCTTTATCCATGCCGAGAATTCGAGCGGGTTCGAGCTCAATGTGACGTACAACCTCACCGTCGAGCCGGTGTTGCTGGAATAGAGCACCTCGGTTCTGGGCGCGAAAGGCCGACCGGGGTTCCTCGGACCTTCGTGCGGAGCAGCGTGGCCGGAGCATCGAGCTGGCCGTTGTCGTCGTTTGTCGTCCTGCATGTCGAGCCTCCCGCCTCGGGTGCGCGCCTCGGCGGAGGCGTCCGCCTCGTACACGGTCGCCCGGATCCCGTGGACGTGGGCGACGGGCCCGGGCGCTCTTTTTTTTCTGGACCTGGCAGTCCAGAACGTTCATGCTCTCTCCGTGGCCCGTCCCAAGGAGTTCGATCGCGACGAGGTGCTCCGGCGCGCCATCCCGGTCTTCTGGGAGAAGGGCTTCGCCGGCACCTCGACCGAGGATCTCGTGCGTGCCATGGGGATCGGCCGACAGAGCCTCTACGACACGTTCGGCGACAAGCGACGCCTCTTCCTGGAGGCGCTCCGCGCCTACAACGCCGACAGCATCGCCTCGGTGATCAAGGCGCTCCGGGCCGGACCGACCGCGCTCGCGGCGCTCGAGCGCGTCCTCGTCGACCTCGCCGAGGAGCACGGCGCGGCGCGCTCCCTCGGCTGCATGGGCGTGAACGCCGTCTGCGAGCTCGCCCGCGACGACGACGAGGTGCGCGCGCTCACCGCGACCAGCGCCGCGCTGCTCGAGACCGTGCTGAAGGACGTCATCGACGACGGCAAGGCGGAGGGCGACATCGGCAGCGCGATCGACAGCCTCGAGGCCGCTCGCTTCCTCGCAGCCACGCTCAGCGGGATGAAGGTGCAGGCCAAGGCGGGCGCGTCGACCGAAGCCCTCCGCGACGTCGCGGCCTTCGCGGTCCAGAGCCTGCGCCCGCGCTGATCGCGCGGCGCTCCGCCCCGGACCGTGCCCTCGCCGCGCGCTATTTTTGACTGATCGTTCAAGTAAACCAACGCACAACAGCCAACGAAGCAAAGGAGCTCAACATGAACAACGACATCAGGCCGCTCGCAGGGAAGAAGGCGATCGTCATCGGCGGATCGCGCGGCATCGGCGCGGCCCTCGTGAAGCGCTTCGCGCGTGAGGGCGCGGCGGTCGCCTTCACCTACGTCAGCAGTCCGGACCGGGCGCGAGAGCTCGTCGCGGCCGTCGAATCCGAGGGCGGGCGCGCCGTCGCCCTTCAGGCCGACAGCGCCGACGCGAGCGCGCTCGAGGGCGCGATCGCCGAGGCCGCGAGGGTGCTCGGCGGGCTCGACGTCCTCGTGAACAACGCCGGCATCCTGATCTTCGGCAATGTGGACGAATACAGCCTCGAGGACTTCGACAGGATGCTCGCCGTCAACGTGCGCGGCGTGTTCGTCGCCGCCAAGGCCGCGGCGAATCACCTCTCGCGCGGCGGGAAGATCTTCGTCATCGGCAGCAACACGGCCGAGCGCGCGATGCTCGCCGGCCTGACCGTGTACGGGATGACGAAGGCTGCGGTCGCACGGCTGGTGCGCGGGCTGGCGTTGGATTTCGCCCCGCGCGGCATCTCGGTCGTCAACATCCAGCCTGGCCCGACGACGACCGACATGATGCCGGCCGACGGCCCGCACGTCGACTGGGTGCGCAACCAGAGCCCCGAGAAGCGCATCGCCGACCCCGACGAGATCGCGCGGTTCGTCGCTTACCTGGCCCGGCCCGAGTCGACCTACATCAACGGCGTGAGCCTGACGATCGACGGCGCCTTCCTGGCGTGAGCTGCCAGCGCCGCCATCGCGGGGAGCTTCGTCACGGCCCTGCGCGATCACCTCGTTGAAGGGCGCGACGGCGCGCGCCTACGCCTCGTCCTCCACCAGCGTGACGGCGAGCAGGGCGCCCCCGGGAGCGATCGCCCGCAGCGCCGCGGGGACGGCGGCGAACGCGAGGCGCTCGACCTGCTCGGCAGCCACCGTGGGTCGCACCAGGATCGCGCCCGGCGCGCGCTCCGGGGCCGGCGCATCGCCGTCGAGCGCGGCGAGCGATATCCACACGAGCCCGTCGTGGTCGCCGCTCACCGCGTGGGCTGCCGGGCCGACGCAGCACTGGGCCGCGAGCAGGACCAGGCGCGCGATGTCGACGTCGACCTCGGCGGCCCCGGACGCAGGATCGACGCAGGAGGCCGCCTCGACCGCGTCGGGCACGAGCTCGCTCCAGTCGACCTGCGGCGACCACGAGGGCTGCGCGATGAGGCGCGCCAGCTCGAGCTCGAAATCGATGATGGCGTCGGAGGCGGCGAGCTCGCGCAGCGCCTCCACGCGCTCCGCCGCGCGCGAGAGCGAGTTGTAAACGACGGTCGACCCCTCGACGAGGCCGGCGCCCGTCGCGCGGGCGCGCAGCGCTGCCGTCACCTCGTCGCGCGAGAGCCGGAGGACCGCTGCGAGCGTCGCGAGCCGTGACGCCTCGATGGGCGAGCGCATGCCGGCGAGCGCGCGGTCGAACGCCGGCCGCCGCCGCGCGAGGAACCCGAGCAGGTCGTCGAGGGCGAACGCGCGGGGCACCTGGCCTTCGATCTCGGCCGGCGTGACCACGTGCTGCTCACGGAACGTCGCCTGCAGCACGGCGTGGAGCTCCTGGACGACCTCGAGCTCTGCAGGAAACACCCACGCTCCAAGAGGAAAGGGCGCGTGCCCCTCGCAGCCGCGGACGGAGAAGCGCTCGGCGGAACGGACCGTCATGCCGGCATGGCTATCACGGGTGAGCGCAGGACCTGACCGTCGAGGAGCGGCATCGCGTCGTCGTCGTCGACGAGCACCGTACCGAGACCCGTGTGCAGGAGCCACCTCGCTTGCTCGGCGAGCCGAAGCCACGCTACCACCGGCGCAGGAACACATCGCATGCGGGGGATCGCCGGAACGTGGACGCAAATGCCCGAAATCATTGATTCGAACAGGGCTATTCCGGCCACGGCCCGCCATCGAACCCGGCGCCCGCGCTCGCGCTCGCTCGGGCTCGGCGCCGCCGCCTGCGCCCGCGAGCTGCTCGTCCCTGTGTGCGCTGCCCTCGCGGCCCTTTCCGTGGCCTGCGGCGGCGGCCAGACGCAGGGCGAGGCGTTCGACCCGCGCTGGAAGGACGACGGCGGCGCGGGCATCGCGGCCTTCCAGCAGCGGTTCGCGGGCAGGCGCATCCCCCTCGGCGCCGACGTGGCGGTCGGCGTCGTCGCGGGCGCGGGGGCGGGGGCGCTCGAGCTCGTCGGGGTGCCGCTCGACGGCGGCCCGGCGTGGACCTTCGCGCACCCGCTCGACGCGCGCCCGGCCATCGCGGGGAGCGTCGTCGTCGGGCTCGGCCGGGGTGAGCTGTTCGCCCTCGACGCGCGCACCGGGGAGCTGCTCTGGACGCGGCGCGCCGGCGGCAGGCTCCGCGGCGCGGGCGATGACGGCGAGACCACCGTTGTCTCGCTCGTGTCGACCACCGGCGCCACGAGCGTCGTGCTCGCGGTGAGCCGCGAGGGCCTCGTGCTGCGCCAGATCGAGGACTCCGCCGCCATCGGCGTGCCCGCGGTCGTGGGGCGCTACGCGTTCCTGCCCTGGCAGGGGCGCTACGTCACGGTGTTCGACCTGCAGACCGGCGGCGAGGTGGCGCGGGCGCTGCTCCGCACCGAGGTGAGCCGCGCCTTCCTGCTCGGCGGAGCGGTCTTCTTCGGCGGCGAGGCGGCGACGCGGTTCGACGCCTCGATCGGGCTCGGCGCGGCCGGGCGCGCGTCGACCGCGCGGCTGCCGGCGCGCGAGCTGCCCGGGGCGCCGGTCTGGATGACCGCCGGGACCGACGTGCTCGCGCCGACCGCCTCGGCCGGAGACATGGCGCGGCTCTACGCACGCCCCCGGCCGACCGGTCCGCCGGGCATCGAGGCGGAGCGCTTCGTGGCGACGTACTACCGGGCCGCGGTCGGCCTCGACGCGCGCTCCGGCGCGCTCGCCTGGGCCCACGCCGGCGAGGCCGACTTCCTCGGCGGCGCCGCCTACGTGGGGGGCTTCGCGCTGTGCGACGCACACGGCGGGATCTCGTTCCTCGACGCGGAGCGCGGGGCCGTGGCGGGGCGCGCGTCGCTCGGGCGGCCGGTCCAGGCGTGCGTGGTGCAGGCCGACGGGCTCACCGCGGCGTCGCTCGGCCCGAGGCCCGTGGAGGCTGCGTGGCCTGGCCGGGTGTTGCCGCAGGGGAATGGATTTTGATGAGGGGTTTCCGGTCGCTCGGGCAACCGAGGGTCCATCATGACCCTTTCTTCCCGCTTTGCTCGCCGCGCACTTCGGATCTCTCGAACCATCCCGGTCGCTTTGGGCATTCTGGTCGCTTGTTCCGACGGCGAGGGCGTGGACGATGGCCACCAAGTGGGCTCAGGCGGCGGCGCCGCTACGGGCGGAGAGCGGGCTGCGGGCGGTGCGACCAGCTCTGGGGGCGTGAGCAGCTCGCAGGGCGCCACGACGGGAGGCTCCGCTGCCGGCGGTGCTGGGAGCGGCGGTGATTCGACGGGCGGAACGGCCAGCAGCGGTGAGCCCTCCACGGGCGGCACGTCGAGCGGCGGCGGCGGAGCTACCGGCGGCGCTGACGGCAGCGGCGGAGCGACCGCCGGCGCGGGCACGGGTGGCTCTCCGGGCAACGCCGGCGGTGTCGTGGGGGAGCCGATCGGCTTCGCCGCGCTGAACGGCGGCACCACCGGCGGCCAGGCCGGCGAGACGGTCACGGTCGACAGCTACGCCGAGCTGAAGAGCTACGCGGAGGCCAGCCAACCCTACGTCATCCTCGTCCAGGGCCGCATCACGAACGGATCGGGCGGCGGTCAGATCCGCGTCAAGTCGAACAAGTCGATCGTCGGCATCGGCAAGGATGCCTTCCTCGACGGTGTGGGCATCGACGTCTCGAGCCAGAACAACGTCATCCTGCAGAACCTGCGCGCGACCCTGGTGGGGACGACCACGCCCGCGAACGTGAACGGGGGCGACGTCATCTCGATCTCGGGGACCAGCAAGAACATCTGGATCGACCACTGCGAGGTGTACTCCGAGGACCCGAGCGCCCAGACCGACAAGGACAAGTACGATGGTCTGATCGACATCAAGGGCCAAACGGGCTTCATCACCATCTCGTGGACATACCTGCACGATCACCACAAGGGCGGCCTGGTGGGCGCCGCGGACGACGATCTCCACGACGATCGCAAGGTGACGATGCACCACAACCACTACAAGAACGTGTTGCTCCGCGTTCCGATGTACCGCGGCGCCGTGGGGCACTTCTTCAACAACTACATCGTCGGCGCGAAGGACGCGACGGAGATCCGCGCCAACACATGCGTGCGCGTCGAGCGGAACTACTACGAAGCGCTCCACTACTCGATCTACACGCCGTCCGATTCGCCTGGAAAGACGGAGCGCATCTCGAACGTCGAGGTGAGCCGCACGTCGCGCGCCTATCCCGCCAATTGCACGGCGGACATCCCGTACGCGTACTCCTCTGTGCTGACGAGCGACACGAACGACGTGAAGACGGTCGTTCCCGCGTCGGCCGGAGTGGGAAAGCTCTGAGCGGCAAAACACGTCGCCCAGCGCGGAGAACGGAGCCGTGGCAATCTCGCGTCGCGGTGCGTGGTTGCGCACAGCAGGAAAACGGCGCACTCCGATGCGGTTCGAGCGAAGGACGACCGCGGTTGCCGGCATCCACCCGGTAACCGTCGAGCGGCCGCGCAGGAGCCAGCCGAGCGTCGAGAATCGCCGATGTCCGCCTTGCGGGTACCGCGAGCGGCGCTATGGTGCGCCGCACCCCGCGGCCCCCGACATGCTCCGAGCGTGACGGCTCCTCTCGGGGTGCTTCATATCTTACGCAGGGAGATCAGATTCATGCGACAGCCTTATTTCACTCTTGCAAGTGTGTTGTGCGTCGCGGGGGTGGCCCTGGCCGCCTCGGCCTGTGGAGGCGACGAGGGCGCTTATTCCGATCAGGCTCCTGACATCGAGCGCTCCGACACGGGAGCGCTGCAGGAGGACGCCGCCGACTCCTCTCCGTCCGGCGCGGGCTTGCCGGGTGACGAAGGATCCCCCGGAGGCAGCGCGAGCGGGACCTGCCAGCTGCCCGACGGTCCGCGCTCGTTCGATGAGCTCAAGGGCCCGCCCGGGAGCCTGGCAGCCGATTGCGTTCCCACGTGGACCGAGGAGCAGCTGAGCTCCGGGTTCGCCGCGATCCGCGACAGCCGGCTGCTCACCATGCCGGAGCAACCCGAGTTTCTGCGGCGGCTCCCCTGGCTCGCGGCCGACAACGGCTGCGAGGAGCGGGCCGAGGCGGCGATCTACTTCTTCCAGCAATGGGGCTATCCGACGCCCTACTTCGCCAGGGTCAAGGCAAAGCCGCGCAAGCAGCTGGTCTTCCAGACAGCCAACGAGCCGTCCGGAAGCGTGACGTGGTCCGGCCACGTCGCGCCCGTGGTCCGTGTCGGTGGGCAGCTCATGATCCTCGATGTCGCCATCGATCCGTCGCGGCCCCTCCCGATCGCGGAGTGGCTCTCTCAATTCAGCGTCGTCGACGACATCGACGTCGCGTTGTGCCGCGACCACGCCCTGGGGGAGGGGTGCTTCGACGCTGTGCCCCTGGAGCCGCCGCCGCCCAACCTGAACCCCTATGGCAGCATGTACAACCGGCTCCTGACCGAATGGCGAGTTCAGGAGATCCTCGGGCGCGATCCGTACCGGGTCCTCGGCGAATGTCCGCCGTGGGGCCCCTGCGCCGAGCCGGAGCCCACGCCCGATCCGGGCCTCCCGCCGACCATCCGGCGCTTTGCGTCGGACCAGTTCGACAGCTTCGTCTGGTATCCCCTCTACGTCATCGGGGACAACTTCGTCGAAGGCTGGACGACCGTGCGCATCACCGGAAACGGCATCGACGAGCTCGCGCCCATCGACGCCTGCAACATCCGCAGGATCCTGATCACCCAGGAGTATCCGCCCGGCGACTATCAGGTGACGGTGGCAAACGGAGAGCTCGCGAGTCAGCCGATGGACCTTCGTATTCAGTGACTCGGATGGCCAGGCGCGTGCTGCTCGGGCCGGGGGCGGTGGACGCGACGCCGGGCGGGGCGCCGGTCGACTACGCGATACGGCAGGCCTCTTCGAAGCCGAGGCGCGGGTTGCGCGGGTAGAGCTTCGCCGGATCGCCGTGGCCCAGGTTGATGAGGAGGATCGATTTCCAGGGCACGTCGGCGAAGAACGCGGCGTGGCCGAGGGGCAGGGCTTCGTGGAGGCGGTGCAGGGTCGCGTCGTCGATGGGCTCGGCGAGCCAGCCGTTGTGGGTGCGGGCTTCGAGGAGGCTCGTCGCGATCCAGTAGCCGATGGTGCGTGCCTTGTCGTTCATGAGCGGGCATTCTGAGCGCTGGACACGCCTGTAAAATACATCAACAGTTGGAAGCACCTGCCAGGATTTGATCCAGATGGACGAACCCCTCGAGACCTCTGAGCTCGTCGCCTTCTCGAAGACCGTGAAGGCTGGATCCCTGTCCCGCGCCGCTGCCGAGCTCGGCGTCCCTCGCGCCAACGTCAGCCGCCGCCTCGCGCGGCTGGAGGAGCGGCTCGGCGTGCGCTTGCTCAGGTTCGGCAAAAAGCGCCTGGCGCCGGATCATTCATCGATGAAGATGCCGGCGTAGCGGTGGATGCCGGCGTTCTGCGACTGTGCCGTGAATCGGACGTCGATGTCCTCGAGCCCGCCGGTATACGAGATGTTCCACGTGTACACGCCCCCAGGGCCAAGGGGGACAAATATGCTGCTCGTCCAGGGATCGCCGGCGTCCCACCGCCAGAAGGCCTGGAAGATGGTGTAGTCGATGCACGACGCGACGGTCTCCTCTCCTATGTTTCCCTCTTCCCGGAGGCCATTCCCGCTGCCAGACATGATGTTGGAGTGGGATTTCTCTTCGGTGAATTTGCACCAGGAATTAACAAGGGCGCTACCATCCTCGGCCCTGACATCGTCTGCCCAGCGAGAGTAGTAGCGGCATCGATCGGTGAACTCCCATCTCGGGTTTTCACCTTCGCAATAGACGGCCTCGGCAGCCATGGCAAAGCTCGCCGGATCGGGGGCACGGAGCCGCTCGGGAGCGGAAGGGAGCCGAGCCTGGCGCCGGGCCGGATCGCATGAAGCCTCGAGGCGCGCGGGCACGCGCTGCTGGGGCGCGATCGCCCGCAAGAGATCAGCCGGGCACATGGTCTCAGCGTCGTAGCCAGCCCTCTTGAGCAGCGAGGGCGTGCCGTCCTGGCGATGCTCTCCCACGGCGATGACGCCTCTGTCGTCGAGGACGCAGAAGACCACCTTGACGCCGCTCTGGTGGCTCACCACCGCCACCGTGTTGTCGCCGCAGGGGCGATCTTCATCCGCATTGGCCACGGTGGGAACGCCCTCGACCGATGTGTCGTCCGCGCTGGAAGAAGGCGGGAGCGCCGCGGGCTCGGTCAGAGCCCCGGTGTCGTCGGGGAGCGGAGATTCGAGCTCGGTCCCGCCGGAGCATGCGAGCAGCGGGAGCGAGAGCAAGCAAAAGCCAAGCATCGTCCGGTTCTTCATCCTTCTCTCCTTCATTGTCCGCACTCCGTGCCGCGTCGAGCGATGGGTCCTCCGCTCGCGGCAGGACGTCATCCGACCTGCCAGCGGCCTGGTACGACGGCGTGTGCCGGGCAGCCTCTGTGATGTTGCCCCTTGCACAGCTTGTCTCTGCAGTCTCTGCAGCCTTTGCAACGCGTGTGCCGGCTCGGGCCGCGCTGGGCTCTTGTTGCGTCGGCGCACCGAGCTTGGATTCGTACAGCTCAAGAACCGCAATCCAGCGGAGAGAGCGCCTCGGCGCGCGACGTGCGGCCAGATCTCTGCCGGTACGTGGGCCGAGCCAGCGGAGCTCGTCCCCGTGAGGCCGTGGCATGTCCCGTGACATGTCACGACGGGGCCGTGACATGTCACGGGGACATGCCACGATGACGCCGTGAGTTGCCCGGGAGCTCGCCCGCGGAGGCGCCTCGCGCGGCGCAGCGAGCGCTGCGCCGCGGGGGCGTCAGGCGCTCTCGCCGAGGTCCCGCAGGGCGCGCGCGAGGCCGTCGGCGAGCGTGTTGGAATGCCGTGTCCGGCCGAGATCGCTGCCGGCGAGCAACCGCGCGACCGCGGGCTGGATGCCGGTGATGAAGCAGCTTGCGCCCACGACATCGATCGCGCGCCGGCTCCCGGTGCTCGGCGTGCGATCGAGCGGGCCGGTCACGGGGTGGGCTTGGCTTTGTCCCGCAGGTAGAGAGCCTCCGCCTGCGGCCGGGCCCGCGGGGTCCGTCGCAGGAACTGCAGGCTCGATTGGATGCCGGGATCGTACCTGAAGCAGCGAATGTTGATCATGCGTCCGAGCTGCTCCCAGCCATGCTGCGCGACCAGGTGATCGAGGATCAATTGGAGCGTGACACCGTGAAGAGGATTGTCGGGCTGGGCTGAGTCCTATCGATGCTCGCGGGGCGATCGCCGCGGAGGGCCAGCGTGAGCCCGCCGTGTAGCACGTCGCGCGGCGGCCGTCGCACCCACGCCGCTCGCGCGCCCACGCCGCCCGTGCACGCTGAGGAGCGCTCGGTCTCATCCGTCCCCGCCCCGTCATCGCAGCAACCCTGGCGGGATTCCTGACCGACGCAGCTAGCGGGGCTTCGTGTCCTTGTCCTCCGGGTCGACCGCGATGCGGAACCCCGGGTCCTCCGGCGTGGGCCCGGCGGGCCGCGTCTCGGGCCCCTCAGCCTCTTCCCCGCGGCCCTCGGAGCGCTCGTCCCGCGGGGGCGCCTGCGCCGGCCCCTTGCTCAGCTCGGCGCCGATCCGGCCGACCACGTTCGTCGCGGCCCGGACGAGCTCGCGCCCGGCGTCGTCGATCGCCTTGCCGACGTTCGTGCTGTCGAGGTCCTTGCGCAGGTCCACGGCCGTCTTGCGCGCCGCGCGCCAGAGCAGGCTCAGCCCCTGCTTGAGATCCTCCCTGGGGTCGTCTCGATCGGGGTCCGAGCTCATCGCGCCTCCTTGGCTCCGGTTTCGCCGAGGAGGCTTATGTTCCCGCCGCGCCTGCGCCGCAAGCGGCGCGCAGACCTCAGGCGGCCGTCTTCGGCTTGCTCGTGGGATCGACGTCCGGCGGGCGCCTCGGCTTGCTCCGAGGCTCGGCCTCGCCGGGCGCCTTCACGGGCGCCTGCGCGGCGGCCGTGGCGCGCTTCCCGGCCGACGGCGCGCCGTCCTGTCCCTGGGTCGCCGGGGCGCCGCCCGCGCCGCCCGTCACAGCCGGCCTGCGCTGCGGCGCCGGCGCCCCTGCCGCGGGCTTCGCCGCCGCAGCCCTGGCCGCCGCGGCCGTCGCCGCGGGCCGCGCCGTCGCGGGCGCCGCGTGCCTCGCCGTGGCGGCCGCCTCTGCCGCGTGCCTCGCCGTGGCCGTGGCGCCCGCCTCCGCCGCCTGCTTCGCCGCGCCGGTCGCCTCCGCCGCGTGCTTCGCCGGAGCGCCCGCCTCGGCGGCGGGCGGATGCGCGCTGTTCGACCGCACCGCCGGCGACCACGCCGTGGAGCGGTTCCGGCCCGACCGCTTCGACACGTAGAGCGACTCGTCCGCGGCCTTGAAGAGCTCCTCCCACGTGCTGCCCGCCTCGGGGTAGGTGGCGATCCCGATCGAGCAGGTCACCTGGCACTGCACCGGCCCGTTGCTCCCGGCCGCGTGGAACGTCGTCCGGCCGAGCTCCTCGCGCACGCGCTCCGCGAGCAGCATCGCGCCGCGCGCGTCCGTCTCCTCGCAGATCACGACGAACTCCTCCCCGCCGAAGCGCGCGACCGCGTCGGTCGTCCGCTTCGCGCGCCGGAGGACGTCGCCGAGCCCCTTGATGATCACGTCGCCCACGTCGTGGCCGTACGTGTCGTTCACCTTCTTGAAGTGGTCGATGTCCGTGACGAGCACCGAGAGGCGCCGCGAGAACCGCCGCGCCGCGGTGATCTTCTGGTCCGCCACCTCGAGCATCGCGCGCTTGTTGAGCAGCCCGGTGAGCCCGTCCATCGTCGCGAGCTCCTCGAGGCGCCGCACCATGCGCGCGTTCGAGAGCGACACGGCCATGTGGCTGGCGAGGACCTCCAGCGTGCTGCGCACCGAGTCGGTGAAGGCGGCGCGCCGCCGCGAGCCGAGGACGAGCGTGCCGAGCGGCCGGTCGTGCACGACGAGCGGGAGCACGATGATCGACGGCATCGACGGCGGCGTGACGCGGCGGGTGAAGACGATCTGCCGCTTCTCGTCGTACTCGCCGCGGTACGGCAGCGGGTGCCGGTTCTGCAGCACCATCGAGACGAGCCCCGCGTTGTGGCGGAAGCGTTGCCCGGTGAGCTCGGCGACCCCGTCGCCGCTGACGGCGCGGATCTCGTGGACCTTCTGCGCCTCGTCGTACAGCGTGACGGCCGCGAAATCGACGGACGTGATCTCGCGGGCGCTCGTGACGCCGGCCTCGATGACGCCGGCCTCGGTCGTGGCGGCGCCGAGCCCCTCGGCCGCGCGGTAGAGCTTGCCCTGCTCGACCTTGGCGCGCTCGAGCTGGACGAAGACGCGCTCGTTCTGGATGGCCCGCACCGCGTAGCGGCAGGCCTCGTCGATGAGCTCGAGCTCGCGCGGCGAGAACGGCCGGTCCTCGACGCGATCGACGACGAGCACGCCGCGGAGCTGGCCGTGCTCGAACACCGGCAGCGCGCACACGGCGCGCACCGGGGAGGGGCCGACGTAGTAGGGGAGCTTGTAGCCGGGCTTGAGGCCCCCGAGGACGACCGGCGCGCGCTGGGTGATCGCCGCGCCGAAGACGCCGTCGCCGGAGAGGAACGGGCCCTCGGAGAGGTTCGGGGCGTCGCTCGCGAGCTCGCTGATGCGCAGGTGGGTGCCCGCGTCGTTCTGCCAGAGGAGCACGGCGGTGTAGAGCTCCAGCGACTCGCGCAGGAGGCGAAGGGCGAAGAGCACCGACTGGTGGATCTCCTCGACGCCGGAGCGGGCGAGCCGCTCGTCATCGCCTCTCTGGGCCACGCCGCGCGCCTGGGCCGGGGCCGAGAGCAGGCGGTAGCTGCGCGCGTCGTCGCGGAGCCGCTCGATCTCGGCCTGGAGGCGGGTGTGCGAAGCCTTCCTGACACGGCCGAGCTCTGCGCGGAGGATGGTGGCGTTCAGCAGCGAGAAGACGGCCATGAAGCCGATGTGCGGCGCGGCCGCGCGCGTGACGTCGAGGAGGCTCGGCGCGCCGCGCGAGGCCGCGGCCGAGCGGACGGCGATCTCGAGGGCGGCGGCGGCGAGCGCGACGAGCAGCGACGCCCCCGGGCGGGCGAACGCGCTCACGAGGGCGATGACGACGTAGAGGGCGGCGTGGGCGTCGCCGTCGAGCGAGCCGTCGAGGCGGAGGACCGCGGCGAACGTGGCGACGAGGAGCAAGGCGCCGACCTCGAGGTCGAGCAGCGCGCTCGCCTCGATGGCGGCGGCGCGCCGCCGCGCCCGCTGGACGAGCGCCACGAGCAGCACGAGCAGCGCGGTCGCGGCCGCGAGCGGCGGGAGCGGCGCGGCCGCGTCGAGGACCACGAGCCCCCCGAGGGCCAGCGCGCAGGCGAGCGGCGCCGCGTTGCGCGCGATACGGCGGGCGGTGAGCACGGCGAGCACCAGGTTGGCCATCGGCTCGGATGCCGGTACCAGAGGTCGATCCCCCGGGCCCAGTTCTCTGCCGGCACAGGGAGGAGGCTGGTCAGTGGGGGGGAAAGGGGGGAGAGCGGGGGTGGGGGTGTGACCTGGGATCGTGGGTAGTCTGAGGAGGGGTCGAGGAGCGAGGTTCGGGCGCGCGCGGCGGCGGAGCGACGAGGTTTGATGATGGGTACACGGCTCGACGGGTGGATGCGCGAGGTGACGCGAGGCGAGCCGGCAACTAGGCGGAACGCTCCTCCCGGGGGGCCATGGCATCAGGTCGAGGTGCTGCGTGGCCTTGGCTCTAGATTTGACTTGGATACAGATGTCCGACACCGGGCAGCTGTGCCCAAGTCAAGACCAGCGACCGCTCCTCATAGTCTTCTAGCGGCGTCGCGGATCCAGCTCTCGACACTTCGCCTGATCGTCTTCCAGTCGATATCCCAGTACATTCGTGGCATCCGTGTCCGCTCGGCATCGTCGAAGTAGCTGAGAGCGACGAGCACATGGCCAACGTCGGCCGTCTGGAAGCGTTGTTGATAGAGTCCGATCAACTCATGGAGCGGACGGTGCTTCGTGCACAGAGCGAAGACGTCCACGAAGTCTTTCTTCGAGCCGCGATCGACGATGGCGCTGAGCTTCATGCTGGCGAGATCGTCGAGTGATGCGATGCTGAACTCGCGTGCTTTCCCCAGGCCTCGGAGGCGTTTGTACGGATACTGTAGGAAGCTGGTCTGCACGCCTGCGACGGTCCCGTAGAGCGTCCCTTCGGCGATCATGGACGTCGCGAATGGTACCCCAGCTATTCTCAACTTTTCGGCGAGCAACAGCGGATCGCCGAGCTGCGCATCTGAGAACCAGTCGAAGTCAATAGAAGACCTATGGCCCAGGCGCAGCGCCAGGGCGGTGCCGCCGCCGAGGTAAAGGCCGCGAGACGTTGCCGGAGGACCGAGCAGATCCAGGGCCTTCCGTTGTGCTGCGGTGAGGATTCCTCGGTGTAGCTTCATGACCGGTCCTCGAAAACCAGATGGACTTCTTCTTGTCGTCCATCCACGAACGAACGCTCTTCTCCGGAAGCTCCAGGATGATCTGCCAGAACCGGAGTTGACGCGGAGCGAGCGCGCGCCCCCTGGTTTTGGTCAGAAAGTCGCGTAGCGAGCCGTCTCCGAGCTCGTCCCTGAGCCACCGCCACGTGGACCAGGAGCCGCGACTGAGGAGCCGTTCGATAATCATCGCGCGGTCGGCTTGCCACGTCAGCTCGTCGAAGTCGTACTCCCAGAAGAACGGCCGGAGCAGCTCGGGCAGCTTGTCGTTCCGCGAGCGGCGCGCGCGGCCTCTGGTCGGCGGTGTTTCCCCGCGGGGAGCGGGCTTGGGCTCGGACGTCGGGCACACGGTACTGGCACCTTATCATGGTTACGACGTGTTCACGCGAACGGTCGCCAGATCTCCCGTCCTGCGAGATCCTCATCGTTCTCCCGTCTCCCCTCGCTCACCCCGCGACTCGCCACGCCTCGCCGAGGTGGCGGCGGGTGCTCGCCCGCGCCCGGTGGGCGCAGAGGCCGGCCGCCATCGCGGTCCACCCGAGCCGCTCGCGCCGGGCGGAGCGCAGGTGCTCGATGAACAGGCGCGAACATGGGGCGCGCGATCGTCACCGCCCAGGGCGCCATGCTCGCGCCGTGCCAGTAGCTCGCGTGCGCTCGTGCGCGGGTCAGCCGGCCCTGTGCTCGACGCTCGGCGCCAGGGCCTGCTGGCGGAGCTCGAAGTTGAAATGCTGGAGCACCCAGCGCTCCGCGTCGGTGATGGACGAGAAGACCCTGACGGGATGCGGAGGCGGCTTCAGCCAGTTGAGCGCGGTCAGGATGCCGTTCACCAGCCTGGAGTCGCCCACGATGCCGGACGCGAGCAGGTGCGCGCGCGCCTGCTTCTCGTAGTCGACGTACATCTGCGCGACGGCTCGCCGCTGCACGGCGTTCGGCATGCTGCTGCCGCGCGTGTCGTTGATCAGGCCGAACGGCCCCGAGACGATGAGCTGGATCATGCCGCGCATCAGCACGTCCCAATCGTCCTGGGTGTAGTGCTCGCCGGCCCGCATCACGACCAGCGGATAGCGCGAACGATCCAGCTCAATCCCGCGAGCCAAGGCCGCCTCCGTCCCGACGAACGCCACGCTGGCCCGAAACGCGGATGGATTCGTACGAGAGGGCGGTCGCGGAGCATGCGGCGGTCATGTACGTCCCGGTCGGCTCAGAAGGGCGGCATTACAATGAAGAGCAAAGCGATCCGCGGCTGTCAATGACAATTCACGGTGCCGACGTGGGGCGACAAAAGTCTCCAGCACGCCCCGCTCTCCTGGACAGCTACGCTGTATCCATCATTTCTGCGTGCGCCGGAGGGCCGCCGTCGGTGGAGGCTCGAACGCGGGCGCGAGTGCGCGAGATCGTCGCTGCGAACACGGCTGTTCCAGCCGCTGCCGTCAGTTGAGGCCAGCGGCGACGCTGGCGAGACCGACCGTGAGATGGACGGCGGTGACGCCGACGAGGGTGCGGTGGCGCGCGTAGAAGAGGCCGAAGAGGACGCTCGCGGCGAAGGTGATGACCGCGAAGGCCAGCGAGACGTAGAGGTGGAACACGCCGAAGAGCACCGAGGTGACCACGATGGGCGCGAGGCGTCCGGCGTCGGGCAGGAGCCGCTCGAGCGAGGTCTGGATCACGCCGCGCGCGATGAACTCCTGGAGCAGGCAGTGCGGCCCGTAGCTCGCGAGGAAGATCGCGAACTCGAGGCGCGAGTACCCTGCGACCGAGCCCCAGTCGAGCAACGGCTCGCCGCGCAGGGCGGGGCCCGCGCGGAGCGCGAGGCACGCCGCGAAGGCCATGGCGGCGATGACGAGCGCTTCGCGGAGGCTATGCCGCGCGCCCGAGAGCGTCACGCCGAGCCGCGCGAGCGGCAGCGGCTGCCGCCGGGCGAACCACCCGATCGGCACGAGGAGCAGCAGCAAGAAACCCCACGAATAGCCCATCTGGAGCAGCGGCGGCAGATCGGGGCGGATGAGATCCCGGACGAGCTGCGCGACGCCGAAGAGGGCTATGACGACGAAGAAGAACGCCGCGAGCTCCCGGCGCAGCTCCAGGGCGTCCCGGCCGCCGCGGCGGAGGAGCTCGATCTCGAGACGGAGCAGGTCGTGATCGGCGTCGCTCGCCACGGCCAGCCCAGCGCGCTCGGTCGAGCGGTCTCGCCGACCGGTCGACGGGCGCGCGTCACGGGCGGCGGAGCCAGCGAGGAAAGGAACATGGTGGGGGTCGATCACGTCGGAGGAGGATTCGAGCAAGCTCATAAGAGTATCCCCATTGAACCAGCCATGATGTCACGTCTCTCGGCGAGCGATCAAGCGCGGAAGAGGTCCGCCGTTGTAGCAGCCAGCGCGGTTCGCGTTGTTCGCGTTTGTTCACGCTGTTTGCGCCGCTTACGGCGTTCCAATCGTTCACGCCGCTCACGGCGTTCCGATCGTTCACGCCGCTTACGTCTGGTCCCAGCGGCGGGCACCCGGCAGGCGCGGGGCAGCAGGCCCAGCCATCGGTTGGCCCTTTGCGCGCTCTGCGCGCTTTGCGAGCTTCGCGAGCTTTGCCATGGGCGCGCATGCCGCTATCAGAGAGGTCGTTCCTCCGAGCCCGGCGCGCTGCCACGGACGAGCGGGCGCCGAGCTGGGCGAGGACGGTACGACAGGGGGCAGACAACACCGTGCGGCTCGGGATCCGGCTTCAGCTCTTGTTCGCGATCGGCGCGCTGCTCCTCCTGGCGTTCGTGCCGCTCTTCTTCGCCGTGGCGAGCCTCACGCGGGCCACGATGAGCGGCGCGCGCGCGTCGAGCGCCCGCGCGATCGGCCGCGCCATCGCCGGGCACGTGGCCGCGGCGCGGACGACGCGGTCCGCCCCGGAGCTCTCGCTCCTGCTCGAGGCGCAGCTCGGCCCGGACGGGGCGTCGGCGATCGGCGTCTACGACGCGGCGGGCGCGCTCTCGGGCCGCGCCGGGGAGCCGGAGATCGCGGCCGCGCTGCCGGCCTCGGTGGAGGCCGGCACGGAGGTGCTGAAGACGGTGCGGACGGCGCGCGGCGACGCGCTCCTGGTGGTCGTCCCGGAGCCTGCGCGCGAGGCGGCGTCTCTCGCGGAGCCCGCGCCCGCGGCGTCGACGGGCTCCGTGGCCGTGCTGGTGCCGACCGACCCGTCGACGGTGGCCGCCGCGCCGCTCGTGCGGATCGTGGCGCTCTACACGGGCATCGTGGCGCTGGCGCTGCTCGTGTTCGCGTACATCTCCATGACGCACCTCGTGGTGCGGCCGATCGACGCGGTGTCGCAGGCCGCGCGCCGCGTGGCCGGCGGGGCGCGCGACCTGGAGGTGCCGCGGGCCGGCGCGCGGGAGCTCGCGGAGCTCGGCGCGAGCCTCGCGCTCATGACGGGCCGCCTCCGCGCCGACGAGGAGTCGCTGCGGGCGAAGATCGCCGAGGTCGAGCGCTACGCGGCGGACCTGAAGAGCGCGCAGGAGCGGCTGGTCCGCTCGGAGCGGCTCGCGTCCGTGGGGCGCCTGGCGGCGGGCCTCGCGCACGAGATCGGCAACCCGCTCGCGGCGATCCTCGGCCTGCAGGATCTGCTGCTCGCCGGGGGCCTCACGCCGGCCGAGGAGCGCGACTTCGTCGAGCGGATGAAGCGGGAGACGGAGCGGATCCACAAGATCCTGCGCGACCTGCTCGACTTCGCCCGGCCCGCGGCGCGCGGCGCGGCCGAGGCCGGCGATGACGGAGAGGCAGGGCGCCGCCCCTCCGGGTCGGTCGCGGAGGCGATCGACGATGTCGTCTCGCTCGTGGCCCCGCAGAGGGCGTTCCGCGCGATCGAGCTCACGCGGGACGTCGCGCCCGACGTGCCGGCCGTGCCGCTCGCGCACGGGCAGCTCGTGCAGGTGCTCCTGAACCTGCTCCTGAACGCGGCCGACGCGGCGCCGCGCGTCGGCGGGCGCGTGGCGGTGCGCGCGTCGCGGGGCGCGTGCGGGGGCGCGCGGATCGAGGTCGAGGACAACGGGCCGGGGATCGCGGAGGCGGTCCGCGAGACGCTGTTCGAGCCGTTCATCACGACCAAGGAGGTCGGCGAGGGGACGGGGCTCGGGCTCGCTGTGTGCCGGGGGCTCGTGGAGGCGGCCGGCGGCTCGATCGGGGTCGAGCGAGGCGCGGACGGCGGGGCGCGGTTCGTGGTGCTGCTGCCGGGCGCAGCGCAGCGCGAGGCGAGCGAGCCGCCGTGAGGCCACGCTGGCCCACGTCGGCCTGCGTCAGTTCACGTCAGTTCACGTCCCGCCCCGCAGACGGCCAGGGGCGCTCGCCGCCGATCTGATCGAGCTCCTTCCGAAGCTCGTCGGTCGGCGCGAGCACCTGCATCCGCTCGAGCACGCTGCGCAGCCGCGACGCGTCCGAGCGGCTCGAGTAGATCGACCGCAGGTTGTTCAGCATGCGCACCAGGATCTGCCGCTTCTGCGCGGGCACGAGCAGCCGCGGATCCGGATCGCGCGTGGTGCCCGTGGCGCGGGTGTGCAGCGCGCGCAGGTCGTCCCGGCCGAGCAGGCGGCCCTCGAACGGGTCGATGAGCAGCACGCCGCCGCGGACCGGCGTCCTCACCAGGAAATGGCCCGGGAACGAGACGCCCTGGGCCTCGAGGCCCGCGCGCCAGCACACCTCGAGGAGGACGACGCCCAGCGTGATGGGGATGCCCGTCCGGCGATCCAGGACCTCGTGCAGGTAGCTGTTCTTCGGGTCGTAGTAGTCCCCGGAGTTGCCGTGGAACCCGAGGTCGCCGTAGAACCAGCGGAGCAGCTGCTCGATGGGGCCGCTGCCCGGCGTCGCCTCCGCGGCGCGCAGGGGGCGATCGACCGCGCGCCGCGCCTCGCCGCCGAGCCGGTCGAGCACGCCGAGGTAGTGCGGGATGTCGAGGCCCGGGTACGCGGCGTCGTCGATCAGGAGCGCCGCCTCGGCGAGGTCGAGCTCGTCCTCCGGTCTCCCGGCGATATGCGCAAAGAGCGTCAGACTCACCGGCGCGGCCATTGGACCGAGCGTAGCGCCACCCGATGGAGATGGTCTAGGCGTCCCGGTCGCCGTCGTCGAGCCACGCGTCGACGCGGACCCCGACCAGGTTGCGCTTCTCCATCGCCGCCAGGATGCGCGGGAGCGCCAGGGGCCCCGCGGGGGCGTGGTCGTCGCGCTCGGCCGCGTCGTGGAGCAGCACAATGGCCCCGTCGCGGAGCCCCGGGATGATCCGCCCCGCCACCCGTCCGGGGTCCGCCCCAGGGAGCCCGTCGAACCCCCGCGCCGACCAGCCGATTACGTCGAGGTCGAGCGCGTCCACCACGCGGGCGATGCGCGGGCTCGTGTGGCCGACGGGCGGCCTGAAGAAGGTGGGGCGGGCGCCGGTGATCCGCTCGATGACGTCGAGCCCCTGCCGGAGGTCGCGCTCGACCCGGCGGGCCGAGCGCAGCGAGAAGAGCCGGTCGTGCGCGTGGCTGTGCAGGCCGATGGCGTGACCCCGCGCCGCGATCTCGCGGACGAGCTCCGGGTGGGCCTCGGCCTTGCGGCCGATGACGAAGAACGTCGCCTTCACGCCCGCCTCGTCGAGGAGCGCGAGGACCGCCGGCGTGTGCTCCGGGCTCGGCCCGTCGTCGAAGGTCAGCGCCACGCCCCGCGCGCCGGGCGGGCCGCGCTTCACGACGTCGACGAACATGCCGAGCCCGAGGAAGAAGACCCCGCACAGGATCAGGGCGACGTAGCCGGCGATGGCCGCGCACGCGACCGCGATGGACACCGGCGCGACGAGCAGCGAGCGCGCGACCAGCGCGAGCGCGCCCAGCGACGCGGCATAGAGGAGGGCCCGCGCGAACGGCACGGGTTACTTCTTCGCGCGCTTCTTTTCGGGCTCGACCTCGAGGTCGTCGTCGAGCTCGTCCGCCGCGGCGGAGGCGGCGATGCGCTTGTTGTTGCCCCCGGCCGCCGCCTTCACCGCCGGCTTCGCGCCCGGCTTCTCCTCGTCCGAGGGGTCGTTGTCGGCCTCGTAGAAGCCGCCGAGGAGCGCGGCGATCGCGGCGAGCGACGTGACCGCCAGGCCGCCGAACGTCCCGGTGCTCCCCGCGGCCTCGCCGAGCGACAGGTTCGCGCCCCCGAGCTCGCCGAGCGGCACCGGCACCGGCACCGTGAGCCACCTGCGCGCGGCGTACATCAGGCCAGCGCCGAGCAGCGCTCCGACGAAGGCCTTCATCCCCGCCTCGATCTTCGCGTCCTTCGCCCAGATGGGCTTGCCCGCGATCAGCCCCACGAGGACCCCGGCGAGCGCCGCGGCCACGTAAGCGATGATCGCCACCGGCGCGGCGAAGCCGAGCTTCGCCAGCGCGAAGCCCAGCAGGCCCCCCACGATGAGCCCCTTCACAACCCCGAGGATCAGGCGACCCAGCATCAGATCCATCCTTGGCACGACGCGGGGCGCCGTTCAACATGGCGCGGCGCCATGCCGCCGTTGAAACGCGGCCCCGCGCGGTCGCGTCCCCGGCGCCGTTCCGCGTCGTTCCGCGTCGTTCCGCGTCGTTCCGCAGGGCGCCGTGTTGTGAGCGCGACCGCGCGGCGCCATCGGGCCGCGCCAGGAGAGCGACCGCGCGGCGCCCCCTGTGGTAGACGGCCCCCACCGCCCGGGTAGCCCGCTCCTCCTCGACAACGCGCTCGGCCCTGCCGCGCGCCGCGCCCCTCGCCACAGCCTGACCCGGACTCCGACCGGCCGTGCTCTTCAATACCCTCCGTTACGCCGAGTTCTTCGCCGCCGTCTTCGTCGGATCGTGGGCGCTCGTGCGGTACGCCGGCGCCTGGCCGCGCCTCGTGTTCCTGCTGCTCGTCAGCTACGGGTTCTACGCGGCCTGGGACTGGCGCTACCTGCCGCTCATCTTCGCCTCGTCCACCGTCGACTTCTTCCTCGCCCGCGCGATCGCCCGCGAGGAGCGGCCCCGGGCGCGGCGCGCGATGCTCGTCGCCACGGTGGTGCTGAACCTCGGGTTCCTGGGGTTCTTCAAGTACTGGAACTTCGCGCTCGAGAACGCCGCGGCGCTCCGCGCCCTGCTCACGGGCGAGCCGGCGAGCGTGGGCCACGCGTTCCGGGTGCTCCTGCCGCCGGTCGGCATCTCGTTCTTCACGTTCGAGTCGATGAGCTACGTCGTCGATGTGTACCGGGGCGAGCTCCCGCCCCACAAGAGCTACCTCCGCTACCTGCTCTTCGTCGCCTTCTTCCCGCACCTCGTCGCCGGGCCCATCGTGCGCCCGCGGGACCTGCTCCCGCAGTTCGAGCGCGCCCCGAGCCTCACCCTCGAGGAGGGCGGGGCGGGCCTGTTCCTCGTCGCGATCGGCCTCGTGAAGAAGGTCGTCCTCTCCGACCAGCTCGCGCTCAACCTCGTCGACCGCGTGTTCGAGCGCCCGGAGAACTACTCGGCCCTGGAGGTCCTCGCGGGCGTCTACGGCTATGCCGCGCAGATCTACTGCGATTTCTCGGGCTACACCGACATCGCGATCGGCTCGGCGCTCCTGCTCGGCGTGCGGTTCCCGAAGAACTTCGACGCGCCGTACAAGGCGCACAACCTCGCTGATTTCTGGCGCCGCTGGCACATCTCGCTCTCCACCTGGCTCCGCGACTACCTGTACATCCCGCTCGGCGGCAACCGCGGCTCCGAGCTGGCGACGTACCGCAACCTGATGATCACGATGCTGCTCGGCGGCCTCTGGCACGGGGCATCGTGGAACTTCGTCTTCTGGGGCTTCCTCCACGGCCTCGGCCTCGCCGTGACGCGCGCCTTCCAGCGCGCCGTCCAGCGCCGACGATCGGCCGGCGAGGGCGAGCGCGGGGGGGCGACCGCGAGCTCGCCGCTCGCTTCCTTCCTCGTCCGCTTCCCCGTCCGCGCGCTGTGCGTGCTGCTGACGTTCCACTACGTCTGCTTCGCGTGGATCTTCTTCCGCGTGCCGACCTTCTCGCAGGCCGTGCTCATCCTGCGGCAGATCGGCACGCTGACGACCTTCCACCCGAACCTCCCGCCCGTGCTGGTCGGGCTCCTCGGGGTCGCGCTCCTGTCCCATTACGTGCCGGAGCGCCTCTACGAGCGCGCCCGCGGCGCCTTCATCGCGGCGCCGGCGCCGGTGCAGGGCGCGCTGCTGTTCCTGGTGGCGATCGGGCTCCACGAGGCGGCGAGCGCGGCCGCGGTCCCGTTCGTATACTTCCAATTCTGAGAGCGACGGTCACCCGCTTCGGATACGGGCCCATCTCGGCGTTTTCGGTGCTCAGCGCACTGGAGTGCGCTTCCGCGCCGAAAACGCCGATCTGGACCCGTCTCCTGTGCGGGTGACCGCCGCTCTGCGGCGCGTGTGCAGAGCGTGCGCGACGGGGCGGAGGGAGCGGGGCGCGATCAGCGCAGGTGAGGCCCCGGCCATAACGATGGATCGAACGGGGGGAATGCCGGGGGCGCGGGCGCCGGCTGCTCCTGCATCCACGCCGTGGTCTCGACCCAGAGCGCGAGGTACGGAATGGGCGCGGAGCGGCAGATCAGCATCAGCAGGAAAGGTCTTGTGACGATGAAATAGCGCTTCCGCGCCGGCGCCCCATACCCGTGAATGACCGCCTCCGCGGTCACACTGGCGCCTGTCTCGTCGAGCCTGAATTTCACCCGTTGCTGCACTTCATCAAGGCACCTGCCCTGAAGAGCTTGATTGCAGAGAGGCCGATGGGTGAGCTCGTCGAACTGTCGGAAGACGTCTAACTGGAGCCGTGGAACGCTCAGCTCCTCGTCGGATCGGAGCGCGCGGTCCTCGGGGCGCAGCCGCTCGAGCCGGTCGAGCGCAGCCCCCACCGTCACGCCGAGCCGACTGCAGGGCGGGATCTGGGCGATGACGATGCGATCCTCGGTGTCGCCCGCGCAGAGCTCGATGACGAACTCGTCCGACGACACATAGTCGTGCGCGATGACCTGCGCGTGGCGGGCGGGGTTGTCGGGATGAGGGCCGTCGTTGATCCCGAAGGCGCGGACATACCGCCCCTGAAACCAGAGATCTCGTACGGCGAAGACCGTCGGGAACTGGAGATCGCGCGAGAGATAGCCGTAAGCGAGCAGCTCGTCAGGCGCCAGGTTGCTGGGCAGCAGCTCCGGATTGGCGTCAGGGAACTTGGCATGGAGCTCGCTGCGCAGTCGCTCGAGGACTCCCTCGGCGCCAAAGCCAGCCCCGGTGACGCACCACGCGGGGTTGACGACCTCGTCGAGAGGAACGCGGTTCATTGCGTCGGCAAGAGACGTCTGCGGGTCGAAGCGCAGCGGGCCGAAGCGATCCTGCAGCTTGCGCCAGGCGAGCGCGAGCGGAACGCAAAAGACGAGATCCGTTCCCGTGGCGTGGGGCTCGGCGAGGGTGGCGCACATCGTGACGGGCATTGGCCTCTCCTGGGCGAATCAGCCGTTTCTATGAGGCGACGACGTTGGCTCGAATGTCATCATCCTGCCGCGCGACCCCGCGATCGTCACACCGGGCAGTGTTGGATGATCGTACATCTTGTCGCCGACGCAGCCAATGGTCGTTGCGCCTGTCGTCATGGCGACGTGATGGGCAACAGAGGCTCCTGGATACCCCGGCGGATCCGTGCCTCCATGGCAAAGGGTCATATGGATTGTCTCGCCCCTGAAGCCGGCGTCCCGGATGGCTTGTCCGAGCTGCTGGCCGTTCATCCATGGCCCTCTCCACCGCTCATACGAGTCGCGGTATAACAGGTAGCCCGGGTCGCCATGCCCGTAGAGATCGATGTGCGGCTCGCCCGCGAGCACGTTCGGCGTTCGTCCGAGCTCGCTCCAGTGCACGATGCGCTGGCCGGTCTTCGCGGCGCGTGACTGCGCGCCGTGCCGGCACTGCCAGTCATCGCTCATCAGCAGGATCACCAGCCCCAGCGGGTCGATCCACGCCGTTACGTTGGGCACGAACGCCACCTCGAACGCCGACGCGTCGGGTCCGAGCGGGTCCGCGGTGGTGAAGGTCCCGAGCTCGGGCGCGTACCAGCGCGCGCGCTGGTAGCAGAGCCCCGTGAGCTCGTCCTGCCGCTGGCCGGCGAAGCGCAGCCCGGTGAACCTCCCCTCGGCGCGCCCCACCGCGCCGAGCGCGCCGAGATCGAGCGAGGCGAGCGCGCCGGTCGGATCCACCATGAGCCACGGCGTCGACGCCGCGTCCGTCACGACGCCGCGGAAGGCGCCGCCCGCCTCGGCCTCCGCCAGCGGCGTGTGCTCGTCGTCCGCAAACACGCGGCGCACCGACCGGCCGTCGCTGCCGATCTCCTCGACCGGCGCGTTCTCGTCCCAGCCGTACCAGATGCTGGTGCCATCGCCGCGAACCTCGCCGAGCCGCCGGGCGAAGGCGTCGTAGTGGTACTGGACCACCAGGCCGTCGCCGCGCTCCGCGCGCGCGAGCTGATCCAGGTCGTCGTACGTATACGCCCAGGTGCCGCGCCGATCCGGCGCAGCGCGCCCCGACAGGCGGCCCAGCCCATCCCACGTGAACGCCGCGGTCTCGGTGCGCTGCACGCGGCCTGCGGGCCCAACGACCACGCCCGACCCCGTGACCGGCGTGCCGTTCACGTCGTAGGTGAGCTGCTCCTCGACCCCGAGCCCCGTGACCGCCAGCGGGCGGCCGTAGACGTCGAGCGCGTAACGGCGCCTGCCGTGTGCGCTGTCCTCGACCTCCGTCACCGGCCCGGCCGCGCTCCAGGCATACCGACGCTCGCGCAGCGGCCGGCCCGCGGCGTCCTCGACCGTGATGACCACCGGCCGCCCGCTGTCGTCCCGCGTGGTGCGGATCGCATAGCCGCCCTCGCGCACGCGCGCCGCCTCGCGGCCCAGGCCGTCCTCCTCGACGCGGATGCGCTCGACCCCCGCCGCCGACTCGATCGTCATCGACGCGACGCCGCTGCCATGCTCCCGCTCGAGCTTGATCTCCCAGCCCGTCGAGTAACGTCGGCCCACCGTGTGGCCCTTGGCGTTGAACGCCCGCTCCACAACGAAGCGGAACCCGCCGAGCCGCTGCTCCTCACGCGCGACACGCCCGAGCGCGTTGCGCTCCAGCAGCACCTCGGTCGCCCCGCGCGTGGCTCGGCGGAGCAGGCCCCGCGGGTCGTAGGCGAACGTCGTGACGACGTCGCCGTCCTCCCGGTGGACCGGCGCGCCCGTGCGGTCGTACACGAAGCGCCGGACCACGGCGCCGGGCACCTCCGCGCGCACGACGCGGCCGCGCACGTCGTGCTCGTACTCCGTGAGCACGCCGGAGAACGTCTTGCTCCGGGCGACGTTGCCGCAGGCGTCGCGGTCCATCGAGAGGCGCTCGCCGGCGGGGTTCTCGATCCACGCGAGCCGGGCGAGCGCGTCGTATCCATAACGAAAGCGGCTGCCGTCGGCCTTGATCTCCTCCACGAGCAGCCCCCCGGCGTAGCGGAGCCGCGTGAGGCCGCCGCCCGGGTGGCGCGTGGCGACGCGGCGGCCAGCGTCGTCGTATCCGTGCTCGACCACGACGCCCCCCGGCCCATTCACCCGCACCAGCAGGCCGCGGCTGTCGTATTCGAGCTCGTAAACCGCGCCGCGTGGCGTCTCCACGCGCACGAGCTGCCCGAGCAGATCGTACGTGTAACGGAACGTCGCGCCGCTCGGCCACGTGCGCTCGGCCAGGTTGCCGCGCGCGTCGTAGACGAACCGCTCCGCCGAGCCGTCCGGACCGGTGATCGCGGTGACCTGACCGCGCGCGTCGTACGCGTACGACGTCCTCGCGCCGAGCGGATCGATCCGCTCGATCACCTCACCGTGCGGCCCGGGGACGAGCGCGTACCGCTCGCCGGCCGGATCACGCACCTCGGTGATCGCGCCGTCGCCGTCGCGGCGCCGGAGCGAGAACGAGCGGCCCTCCGCGTCCTCGAACCCGACGAGGCGCCCCGCCGCGTCGTACGCCCGGCGCTCGCCGCCGTCCGGTGTCACGGAGCGCACGACCTGTCCCAGGGTGCTGTAGACGAGCTGCTTCCACCCGCCTCGCGGATCCTCGTAGCGCTCGACGAGCCCGAGCGCGTTTCCCCGGTAGCGAAACCGGGCGCCGAGGCCGTCCTGGACCGTGGCCTCGAACGGGCCGGGCCCATAGCTGAGCCGCATCGCGTAGAGGCCTCGCGGCCGCTCCGCGGCGGACGCTTCGGGCGCGCCGATCGCGACGAGCACGTCGGCGCCCTCCAGGTCCGCCCACGTTTCGACGCACCGCCGCTGGCCCAGCACGTCGGCGTAGCGGAAGTGGAACGTGAGCCCGTCGGGCTGGCGCTCCCGTACGAGGTAATGCTCCTCGTCGTACGCGTAGCAGACCTCCGCGCCGCCGGCGTCGATCACCCGCACGAGATCGCCGGCCTCGTCGAGCTCGTACGTCACGAGCCGCCGGCGGTGCACGTCGCCGTCCTCACCGGTGATCTCGACCCACCAGACCTTGTAAGGCCCTTGGCGATCGAGCCACGCGCGGCGCCCGACGGAGTCGACGATGCCGACCACCTCGCCGTCGTCCCAGCGGATCTCGGCGGCGTTGCCGAACCGATCCCGGAGCGCCGCGAGCCGGTACTGCCCGGCCTCGCCCGCGGGCCGAAGGACGCGGAGCAGCCCGTCGTCGAGGTCGACGACGAGCGCGCCGTTCTGCCACCACAGTCGCCGTCCGAATTGCAGGAGCAGCTCCGTGCCGGCGTCGGGCTCGCGCATGGCCGTGCGGCGCAGCGTCTCGTCGATGAGCGTGAGCACGCCGTCGCTGAGCTCCGCCCGCCAGGCGAGCGCGTGTGACCAGCCATGGCCCAGCCCGACGTGATCGCGGACGGACGACGTCCGGTAGAAGCGCGTCCAGGCGACCGGCAGGAAGCCGGGCAGCAGGAAGTCCGTGCGCGGCGGCGTGTACAGGGTCCCGGTGATCACGTCGACCGGGTGGCCGGCTCCGGCCTGCCCCTCCGCGGCCGGCGCTGCCGGCGGGCTGGGCGGCCCTGCACCCTGGTTGCTCCCGCCGCCCCCGCCCCCGCCGTTGCTCGGGCCCTGCGGCCCTCCCGCGCCCGGCGCTCCTGCCCCGCCCCCGCCCCCGCCGCCCCCGTCGCCCCCGCCCCCTGCGCCGCTCGCGCTGCCGCTCGCGCCGACGGTGATCGACTTGTTCATCTGTCCCATGCTGCCGGTGATACCGGCCATGCCGAGCTCGATGAGCACGTTGGGCGCGCCGAGCCACGGGAAGCACGGCCCGCCCGTGTTGAGGCTGACGACCTCCTTCAGCGTGCCTGGCTCGTTGCCGTGACACGCCTTCATGCAGCCACCCACGGTCAGGATCTTCGCGCCGGTGATCTTCGTGCGCATCGGGGCGTCGATGATCCCCTCGGACACCGTGCCCACGGTCGGGTAGGGGATAGGCACCGGGCTCGGCGCTGCGGGCGTGGTGCATACGCTCACCGCCATGCCGGTCATCTGATGCCCCGACTTCTCGGTGATCGTGTCCATCCCGAGCGCGGTAACCTTGCTCATGAGCCGGCGAGCGTAGCTGCCTTCTGGAGCGGCGATCTACGCACGTGTCGGGTCGACCTCGGCCGCGGAGTGTGACGGGCTCGGCCGCGATGACGACGCGACCCGCCGGCACGACGACCGCACCCGGCCTGGACGAGGATGGCCGCCGCCGGCACAGAACAGAGATGAGTCGGCGCGATCTCCCGATGTGATCTAGGCTCTCGCCGTGCGCCCGCCCCCTCTCGCCGCCCTCGCCCCCCTCGCCGTCCTCCTTGCCGGCGCGCTCTCGCTGGCGTGCAGCGTCGCCAACGTGCCGGCGAACGCGATGCCGATGATCCGGGCGCGCGCCACCTCCGACCTCGACTGCGCCGACAGGGACGTCCGCATCGAGGAGCAGCTCGGCGGCCATTTCAAGGCCGTCGGCTGCGGTCGCAAGGCGTACTACCGGGCCGCCTGCGAGGCGCTCCGCTGCGTGGTGAGCGGCGAGGGCGAGGCGATGGTGCCCTGGAGAGACCGCCCGGATCCGGCCGAGGTCGACCGGCAGCGGGACCGGCTGCCGTTCGAGTAGGCCGGGGAGTATCGGATGAGCGCGCCGCGCGCCCGGCGCTTGCCACCGGCGCGCCCGGGCGGCCCGCCGGCGGCAAGCGCCGGCGGACCGCGGGTTTTCCGGCCTTTTTCGGGCACGCGCGGCCGGGCTTGGGGTAGCCTGCGCCGTCCCGGGGATCTGCCGCGGGGTTCGGCCATGGCCTACATCACCACCGAGAGCTGTACGTGACGGACACGGAGCAGGCCGACACCGACGCCCGGCCCGAGCCGGATCCGAGCTCGCCGCCGGACGCGCAGGCCGACGCCGAGCCGCGGCGCCCGCCGAAGAAGCGCAGGAAGCGGCGCGACGAGAAGGCGGCGCCGCCCCCCGGCGACGACGCGCCGGCGGGCCCTCGCGATCCCGAGATCGAGCGCCTCGAGCAGGCGTTCGAGCGCGGCGACTACGCGCTGGTCCGCGCGGAGGCGGGGCGGCTCGCGAAGGAGGCCGAGCACGACGACGTCCGCCGCGCGGCGCGGGCGCTGCTGCGCCGGATCGACCCCGACCCGCTCGCCGTCGTCCTGCTCGTCGCGGCCATGGCGCTGCTCGCGTTCCTCGCGCTCTGGTACTGGTCCCACGGCCACGCGTCTCCGTGACGACCCCGCCCGTGACGACCGAGGAGGCAGCGGGGTGAACGCCGAGCCCGGACGTCCCTCAGGCCGCCGCCCCGCGCGTTGGCTCGCCGCGCTCGCGCTCGCGCTGAGCGCCTGCGGGGGCGCCGCCAGCCCGGGTCGGCCCGTCGTGTGGGACGCGGCGCCCGACGGGCAGCAAGGCGCCACCTCGGGCACGCGGGCCGAGCGCTACTTCCCGCTCGTCGACGGGCACATCTACCACTACGCGACCCTGAGCGAGGGCGGCGAGCAGGGCCTCCTCGTCGCGCGCGTGCACCGCGCGGACGCGCGCAGCGGCGAGCTCCGGTTCCCCTCGGGGGTGAAGCGCTTCGAGTTCACCGGCGAGGGCGTGATCCGCAGCGACACGGGCGTCTTCGTGCTCAAGGAGCCGATCGCGCCCGGCACCACGTGGACCGGCGAGCACGGCGGCCGCGCGCGGATCGCCGCGGTCGACGTGGCCATCGAGGTGCCCGCGGGGCGGTTCACGGGGTGCGTGCAGACCGTGGAGGAGCGCCTCGGCGACAGGCCGGCGCGCTACGTGTCGACGTTCTGCCCGGACGTCGGCGTGGTCGTGATCGAGGCCGCGGGCGGCGCGAGCTACGAGCGGGCCGAGCTCAAGAGCTACGCGCCGCCCGTCGACATGGGCCCCGACGGCGTGCGGCGCGCCCCGGCCGACCCGCCGCCCGGCGCGAGCGCGCCCTGAGCGCGCCGCGCACGCTCCTCGGTGGAGGCCGCCCGTGCGCGCTCGCCCGGCAAGGCGCGTCGCGCGCGCTCGCCCGGCGGCGCATCACGTTGCTTTTTGCGCAGGCGCGCAATCCGTGCGACCCGTGCCAGGCCCTTCCGTTTCCCGGGGGGCGGGAAGTAGACTCCCGGCGCCGCTCGTGGCGCGGGCGCACCGCTTGCTGCGAACACGCCGCACGAACGCTGCTGGCGGCGCCTCTCGAATCACCAACGACATGAATTACTGGGATTACATCCACGTCGAGGAGCTGCTCGCCCTCCAGGGTGGATTCGACGACGACGAGCAGAAGGTCGGCAACGACGAGGCCCTGTTCATCGTCGTCCACCAGATCTACGAGCTCTGGTTCAAGCTCATCCTCCGGGAGCTCACCTCGGCGCGCGAGCTCTTCCGCCAGAACCCCGTGCCCGATCAGAAGCTCGCCTCCGCTGCGCGCTCGTTCCGGCGGGTCGTCACGATCTTCGAGCAGGCGATCGAGCACTTCCGGGTCATGGAGACGCTCACGACCCGCGATTACCTCGATTTCCGCGATCGCCTCATCCCGGCGAGCGGCTTCCAGTCGGCGCAGCTGCGCGAGATCGAGCTCGTGCTGGGCCTCGACGACGCGCTCCGGATCCCGCTCGGCCGGGAGGGGAGCTACAAGGAGGCGCTCAAGACCGCGGACGGCGCGCCCTCGGCGGCCACGCGCCGCGTGGAGGCGCGGCTCGCGAGCGGGCCGAGCCTCAAGCACACCCTGTACGAGTGGCTCTCGCGGACGCCGATCGACGGATCGAGCGAGCCGGAGGGCGTCCTGAGCTTCCTGCGCAGCTACACGCGCTCGATGCGCGAGGAGAACGAGCGCCGCGTCCAGATGGCGATCGACAAGGCGCTCACCCCGCCGGACGTCGAGCGGCTCCGCGCGCGCTACGAGGCGGAGAGCGCGGCCGCCGAGGCGTTCCTGCTCGCCGAGGACGATCCGGCGGCCGACGAGGCCACGCGCGAGAAGCGCCGGGCGATCCGCGCGGCGATCGTCTTCATCGAGAGCTACCGCGAGCTGCCCCGGCTCGCGTGGCCGCGCGAGGTGCTCGACCGCATCCTGGAGATGGAGCAGGCCATGCTCATCTGGCGGCAGCGCCACGCGCGGATGGTCGAGCGGGTGATCGGCCGGCGCACCGGCACGGGCGGCTCCGCGGGCGTCGATTACCTCGACCAGACCGCGCTGCGCTACCGCGTCTTCGGCGATCTCTGGACGGTGCGCTCCCTGCTCTTGCGTAAGCCGAGCGTCCCTGTGCTCGAGCACGCATCGGATTACGGATTCCGTGTCGAGGACTCTCCGTGAAATCACTTCGCGATCACTTCTTGCGTCTTGACGCCCGTTCGCTCGGGTTGTTTCGCATCACCTTCGGGCTGGTCCTTATCGCCGACCTCTTCGGGCGGTGGCGATGGGTGCGGGACTTCTACTCGAACGAGGGCGTCCTCCCGAACCACAACCACCTCTTCAACCTCCGGGGCAAACAGCAGGTCTTCAGCCTGTTCCACGCCATCTCGACGGAGGGAGAGGCCCACTTCGCCTTCTCGCTGGCGCTCGTCGTCTACGCCCTGTTCCTCATCGGCCACCGGACGCGCGTCTTCCACGTGCTCTCCCTGCTCGTGCTGGTGAGCCTGACGTCGAGGAACATCCTGCTCGAGAACGCCGGCAACTACGCGGCGATCGCGATCCTCGCGCTCACGGCGTTCCTGCCGTGCGGGAGCCGCTTCTCGCTCGACAGCCTCCGCGCCTCGCTCGCCTTGCGGGACGAGAAGCGCGACACGGAGCTGAACGACAGGTCGAGGGTCTCGGAGGCCGAGATCGCGGCCGGGCGCCTGCCCGGGTGGTCGCCGACGTCGCTCGCCGCGCTGGCCGTGCTGCTGCAGCTCGCCCTGATCTACCTCTGTACGGCGCTCCAGCAGCGCGGCGCGGCGTGGCGCGACGGGACGGCGTTCTACTATGCGCTCCACGCCGAGCGCCTGGCAAGCGACGCGGGCATCTGGCTCCGCGACGCCCTGCCGCTCGGCACGCTGCGCGGGCTCACCTTCGGCACGTGGGCCATGCAGCTCGCCATCCCGGCGCTGCTCTTCGTCCCGGCGCTCTTCCGCTGGACGCGCGGGGCCGCCGCCGCGCTGATGGTCCTGCACGGGCTGATCCTCGGGGTCTTCTTCGATCTCGGGCTGTTCGGCTGGGGGCTCGCCGCCGCGGCGCCGATCGTGCTCCCCGGGGAGCTCTGGGACGCGTACGAGCGCTCCTGGAGCGAGGGGCGCGCGCGCACGCTCGTGTACGACGCCGATTGCGGCGTCTGCCTCCTGCTGGCGCGCCTCGTCAAGCGGCTCGATCTGCGCGAGCACCTGACGTTCCAGGGCAATGTCGCGCTCGACGAGCTCTACGTCCGCAACCAGACCGGCGCCACGGAGCGCGTGCCGATGCCGAAGGAGGTCACGCCGGAGCTCGTGGAGCGGACGGCGCTCGCGATCGACCGGAAGGGGCGCGTCTACACGCGAGGCGGCGCGGTGACCGAGGGGCTCCTGGCGTTGCCGCTCGGCTGGCTCGCCTGGCCGCTCAAGCTGCCGGGCGTCTCGCACCTCCTGAACGCGCTCTACGACGTGGTCGCGGCCCGCAGGCACCGCATCAGCGAGCTCCTCGGGCGGCAGGCGTGCGGGATCCCGCTGCCGGACGAGGGCGAAGCGGACGGCGGCGACGCGGGCCCCGCTCCGGACGGCCCTGCGCCGGCGGTGCGGACGGCGCGGCTCGCGCTGGGGTCGCTGCGGGAGGCGGCGGTGCTCGTGGTGCTCGCCGCGGTGCTGGCGCAGACGGCGAAGGAGAACCCGCTGCCCGGCGCGGCGGCCGTCCCGCAGGGGGCGGTGCTCGCGGGCGTGGCGTCGTGGCCGCGCATGCTGGCGAGGTGGAACGTGATGGCGCCCGAGCCGCCGCGGGACAACGCGCTGATGGTGATCGACGGCCAGACGCGCGCGTCGCAGCCGATCGATCCGCTGACCGGGGAGGAGCCGCGGCTCCAGCCTGCCGGGAACCCCGGGGCGCGGCTCGGCCAGCTCTGGTCCGATTACCTCGATCGCATCCGGCGGCCGGAGTGGTCCGATTACCAGCGCGCCTTCCGCGACTACCTCGCGAAGGGCGGACCTCAGGCGTCCGGAACGGGGCGCGAGGCGTCGCTGGGGGGCTTCGACGCGTACTGGGTCTCGGCGCCGATCCCCGCGCCGGGCGAGCCCGCGCCGACCAGCTTCGAGCGGGACAAGCTGTTCTCGCACTCGCGGGGTGGCACGGGAAAGCTGGGCGAGGGGGGCCTACCCTTCGCGCCGAGCGTCCTCCGGCACCACGGCAAGCCGAACTGAGGCGCTCGGATGGGTCGGCCTGACGAGGACCCGAGCGCCGCGGACCCCGACGCGGCGCTCGGAAGTGGCGCGGACGCGCCGCCCGGCGAAGGCGCGTCGACAGCGGATGTGCCGCCCGGTGAGGGCGCGCCGACAGAAGATGTGCCGCCCGGTGAGGGCGCGCCGACAGAAGATGTGCCGCCCGGTGAGGGCGCGTCGACAGCGGATGTTCCGCCCGGCGACGGCGAGCCGCGGGAGAGCGCGCCGGGCGGTGAGGGCGCGCCGCGAGCGCCCGAGGGCGGGGCTCCGAGGCGGCCGGCCGAGGGGCGCCTCCGGCGCGTGGGGCGATGGATCAAGGAGCATTACTGCACCATCGACGTCCGCACGCTCGGCCTGTTCAGGCTGGTGCTCGGCTTCCTCCTCTCGGCCGACTGCGTGCGCCACTGGGCCGAGGCGAGCTGGATCTACAGCAACGACGGGGTGCTCACCAACCACTATCACCTCTTCCACCCGAGCAGCGGATACAACTTCAGCCTGTATCACGCGTTCTCGTCGACGGGAGAGGTCCACGTCGCGTTCGCGCTCTCGCTCTTCTGCTTTCTCTGCTACTTCGTCGGATGGAACACGCGGCTGTTCTCGATCCTGTCGTTCATCCTCGTGACGAGCAGGGACAACCGGATCGTGATGATCGAGAACGGCGGCTATGTCGTCGTCAACATCATCACCTGCTGGGCCATGTTCATGCCGACCGGCAGGCGCTTCTCCGTCGACGCGCTGATTCGCTCCTACCGCGAGCGGCGGGAGCGGACGGCCGCCGATCTCGCGGATCGGAGGCGCCCCGACTGGGCCGAGCGGCCGTACGTCTCGGGGATCGTGCTCCTCGCGATCCTGAACCTGGCGACCATCTATTATTTCAACGTCGTCAACAAGTCGGGCCAGATCTGGCGCCACGGCGAGACGGTGCACTACGTCTTGCACCTCGATCGCATGGTGACCGGGGTCGCCGTCCTCGCGCGGGAGCTCATCCCTTTCTGGGCGACGAAGGGGCTCACCTGGGGCGTGCTGATGCTCGAGGCGCTGCTCGTGACGTGGATCCTCTCGCCCTATGGCCGCCGCTTCACGCGGGCGCTCGCGATGGGGGGGATGTGGGCCCTGCACGGGTCGTTCGGGGTGATGATGCGCCTCGGCCCGTTCTCCTGGTTCATGATCGCCTGGTCGTTCCTGCTGCCGACGGCGCAGCACTGGGACGCGCTCGAGCGCTGGTATCGCCGCCGCGCGGCGCCCCGGGTCGTCGTTTATGACGGCGATTCACCGCTCGCCTTCGCCCTCATGCGCTTCCTTGTCCGGCTCGACGCGCTGGAGCTGCTCCGGTTCGAGGAGGCGCGCGCTGTCCCCGCGGGCGGCGCGGAGGCCGCCGGGGGAGGGGAGCCCCGGCCGGAGCTCTTCGAGGTGCGCGACGCGAGCGACCCGGCGGATGGGCGGGTGTTCCGCGGTGCGGCGGGGCTGCGCGAGATCGTGCAGGCGCTCCCTGGAGGTCGTTTTGCCTGGCCGTTCGTCTGGGCGCTGGCCCTCGGCGCGCCGGGCGCCTTGCTCGGGGTCGCCTCGAGGCGGCGCGACGAGATCGCGCGGTATTTCGGGCTGAGCCGGGTGCCGCGCGGGAGGGCGGCGGGCGTGGTGGAGAGCCCGTCGCCGCTCGCGGAGCGCTTCGCCCGCGGGAGGACGATCGCGCGGGAGGCGCTGATCGCGTACCTCGGGCTGTGCGCGGTGAGCCAGGCCATCAACGAGAACAAGAGCGTGCCTGCGTTCCTCAAGCACTCTCAGCCGAGCTTCGTGCAGGCGACGATCGTGTATCCGCGGATCCTCCAGGGGTGGGGGATGTTCGCGCCGAACCCGATCACGGAGGACGGGTCGATCAGCGTCGACGCGATCACCGTCGATGGCCGGCATGTGGATCCGTTCACGGGGCTCCCGCCGGATCTGAACCTCTCCGACGCGCGGGGGCTGGGGCTCGGGCAGATCCAGCAGGACTATTTCAACAGGATCAGGCTCGATCGGAACAAGGCATTTCGCAAGCCGGGCCTCCAGGACTACCTGCTCAGGTATCATGAGCGGACCGGGCGGCCGGAGGACGAGATCGTGGCGTGCGACGTGTACTGGGTACGAGATCAGTGCCCGAAGCCGGGGGAGAGCGCGCCGTACAAGAACGAGGCGATCCCGATCCTGTCGTACCGGAAGCCCGGGTATCGGCCGCGTCCGGGGCTGCCGGCGTTGCCGCCGCCGCTCAAGGAGGCGAGCGCGGAGAAGTAGGGGGTGCAGGGGCATAGGCGTCAGCCAAGCTCGTTCGACCACCAACGTTTACGTGAACGTGAACGTGAACGTGAACGTGGTCGTGGTCGTGGTCGTGGTCGTGGTCGTTCACGGCCTATCGTTGACGACCACGACCACGACCACGACCACGTTCACGACCACGTAAACGTTCGGATGTAGGAGAACGCGGCGCGAAGCTTGGTTAACGCCTATGGGGTGCAGGGGACACCCTGCATCGCCGCCTGGCGACAGGGGCAGCGCGCTCGGCTGCTCCTGGGGGCCCGGGGCGTCGGTTCAGGAGCCGGTCGTGGCGAGGAGCTCGCGGGCGTCGCTGATCACGGCGGCGCGGCGGACCCAGCGATCCAGCTCGTCGAGGTCGGTGCTCGCGAGGACGCGTTCCCGCACCTCGGCGGGGACCTCGAGCCCGCGGGCCTCGAGGAAGACGAGCACGTCGTGCGCCTTGGCTTCGAGGATTCCCTCCTGCCGGCCCTTCGCCACGTAGCTGCGCGCGAATTCGCTCTGAAACTGGTAACCGCTCTTCATCATCGCCTCCAACTTCCGCCTCGCCGCTGCGTTCAGCGAGGATAGCACCAGGTCCCCGTAGACGGCCCGGCGCTCCTCATCGAGCTCGTCCGCCGCCTCGAAAAACGCCACGCCGATCGCTTCGGCGGCCTCGCTCTGTCCGTGCGCCATCGCGGAGAGCACGGCTACCTCGGGCGCCGCCTTCGCCTGCTCGGCGTCGGTGACGACCGGGACGCGCTGGGGCCCGAGGACCAGCGGCGTCAGCGTCCAGCCAGGGTGGCCGGTGTCGATCGGCCGCGCGCTCCACCGCGCCATCGCTGCGTTGATGGTCACGACCAGCAGCCGGGTCGGGCAGCGGCGCCGGGCGCGCGTCTGGGTGACGTACACCGGCCAGACGTAGGGCTTGTCCGGGTCCACCCCGAGCTGGACCTCCACCACGATGGCCATCGCGGGCCGTTGCTGCTCGCCGACCAGCAGCACGACGACGACATCCGCGCGGCGGTCGGAGGGCACGATCTCGGTGAAATCGGAGGACTCGACGCGCGCCTCCGTGAAGGTCGGGACCGGATGGCCGAGCGCGTCGTTCAGCATCTCGGCGGCGAGCGTGGGCCGGTTCTTGAACAGCTCCACCAGGGCTTCATGGGTCACTGAGGGCATCGGATCGTCTCACAAGTGGTTGCAGTCATGCTGGATTTGCGTGGCGCGCCAGGCTCATGCGGTGGATTCCGCACGGGCCGAGCAGCCACCTCCAACTGAGAAATTCCGGGCAGCTCCTCGGGTTCATCACGCCATGTGAATCGCGTGAATCGCGTGTGCCCCTACGGGGCTGCGCGTGGGGCTCTCGGGTGGACGAGCGGACTCAGGTCCTCGGTCGGTTGCGTTCCTGAGACGACGTCAAACCTGTCGTGTAAGAGCGCGATGCCACGCCGGTGTGCGCCGTTGCAGGGCTGGCGACGTCGTTGATAAGGTGGGCTGTACATGACGCGCTTGCGCTTGCGGTCGGTCCTGTTGCGGTGCTGCCTTCTCGGCGCGTTGATCAGCGCCACGGCGCCCTCGCGCGCGGCGCCGCCGCCCGGGGGCTCGCCGCCGGCGGCCGCGGCGCTGCGCCAGCAGGCGCGGATCGCCTTCTTCGGGCGGCGGTGGGCGGACGCCGAGGCGCGCTTCGAGGCCGCCCTGGCGGCGCCCGACGCCGCCGGGATGACCGAGGTCCAGCTGGCCGAAGTCCTCGGGTATCTCGGGCTCTCCGAGCTGGAGCAGGGCAAGCACCGCGAGGCCGCCGAGCACCTGGGGGAGAGCCTCGATCACGACGCCGTCCTGAAAGAGCCGCTCGTCCGCCGGTTCAAGAGCGGGTTCAACAAGGCGCTGGAGCACGTCGGAAGGATCTACGTGGCTGCCGCCCCGCCCGACGCCGAGGTCCTCCTGGACGGGGAGCCGATCGGCACAGGGGCCACGGTCCTCGAGCTGTTCGTCGATCCGGGGACGCACAGGCTCCAGGCCCGCTTGTCGGGGTACGAGGAGCTCTCGCAGCGGGTCGAGATCGCCGCTGGGGCGACGGTCGGCGCGACGCTGACGCTCTCGCGCGTGGCCCCGCCGCCCCCGCCCGCCCCAGAGCCGAGCGCGAAGAAGAGCGCACCGGCCGGGCCGGCCGCGCCCACGGCGCCGGGGCCCTGGGCGTCGTGGCCGGGGACGCTGCGGATCGCGGGGATCGCCGTCACGACGGCCGCCGTCTCGTCGGGGGCCGTCTTCATGCTGCGGGCGAGCGCGCTCGACGGGGACATCGACGAGCGGATCGAAGGCCTCAGCCGCGATCCAGCGTGGACCTCGGACGCGTGCTCCAAGGCGCCGCAGCCCTCCGCGTGCCCCGAGCTCCACCGCTTGCGCGTGCAGCGCGACAGGTCCGGCGTCCTCGGGGCCGCGCTCGTCGCGACGGGGGCAGTCGTCGGCGCAGCCACCGTGGCGTCCTTCGTCCCCCACATCTCATTCGACCGATCGAAGCCGGGGACGACCGCGCTCCGTGTCTTGCCAGTGACGGCGGCGCACCAGATCGGCGTTGTGACGCTCGGAGCGTGGTGAGCCCGCCACCGATGAAGGGGATCACCGCCGACGCGGCCTTCGCGGTACCCCCGCGAAGGCCCGCGGCGCGTCATCTCGGCCTGAGCTCCGTGTCATCTCGGCCTGAGCTCCGTGAGGACGAGCAGGTACTCCGGCGGGTTGTTCGGCGACAGCTTGGCGTACGGGTTCTCCTTGGTGGGGAAGCCGGTGAAGCGCTTCGTGCTGTACTCGCCCCAGGACGGGTTCTTGAAGAGCGGGATCACCGGCGCGTTCTGCGCGTAGAGCAGCTGCACCTCGTCGAGGATGCGCTTCTGCTCGGCTGACTCCGTCGCTGCCTCGAACTGCTGGAACAGCTTGTCGGCCTGCTTGTCGCCGTAGCGGTGCCAGTTGCGCGCGCTCGCCTCGCCGACGGGCTTCACGAGCTCCGCCGACATGAGATCGCGGTAGTAGTTGTAGGGCGTCGGCTCGACGGTGGTCCACCCCATCGACATGTCGAACGTGCCCTTCTGGAGCGCCTCGAAGAACGCGCTGAAATCGTACGCCTTGAGCGAGGCGTCGATGCCGAGCTGCTTGAGGTTCTGCGTCATGATCTGGACCGCGCGGACCCAGTCGGACCAGCCGGTGACGACGTTGATCTCGAAGCGCATCGGCTTGCCGTCCTTCACCCGGATCCCGTCCGGGCCCGGCGTGTACCCGGCCTCGTCGAGCAGCTGCTTCGCCCTCGCCACGTCGAGCTTCACCCAGTCGCCCGCCGCCACGGCCTTCGGGTTGCGCCATCGCTCGTAGGAGTCGTCGAGCCCTGTCGCGTCCGCCGGCTGGGTGTAGTCGTTCGACGCGATCTTCACGATCTGCGCCCGATCGATGCCCATGCTGATCGCCTTGCGCACGCGCACGTCGTCGAACGGCTTCTTCGTGCTGTTCGGGTAGAGCGTGGCCATGCCGCCGACGAGCGGGAACCAGTAATGGTGGTTCGCCGGGTCCTTGGCGACATAGACCTTCTCGATCTCGGGGACGAACGCGCCCGCCCAGTCGACCTCGCCGTTGATGATCGCCATATTGACCTGGTCGTTGCCCGGGTACGCCGGGAAGCGCAGCCCATCGACGGCGGGCTTCCCCTTCTGCCAGTAGTTCGGGTTCTTGCCGAGCTCGTACACCTGGTTCTGGAAGGTCTTGATCTCGGTGAACGGCCCTGTCGCCACGGGGGTCTCGTTCGCGTACGTGACCGGATCGGCGACGTCCTTCCACTTGTGCTCCGGCACGATCGGCTGGTGGCCGATGTAGCTGAGTCCCGGGACGTACGGCCGCTTCAACGCGAACTCGACCGTCGTGTCGTCCGTCGCCTTCACGGACTCGACGAACTTCCACACCCCCGAGAGGTCGAGCGCGGGGTGCTTCTTCAGGAGCTCGAACGTGAACGCCACGTCCTTCGCCGAGAACGCCTGTCCATCCGACCACCGGACGCCGGAGCGCGTCGTGAAGGTGAGCCTCTTGTTCCCGTCGCTCCACGCGTATTTCGTGGCGAGCCACGGCGTGTACTCCCCCTTCATCGTGTTGAAGATGAGCATCGGCTCGTAGATGCCGGCGAGCGTCGGGAATCGCACGCTCCCCTCGGCGAGCAGGGGGTTGAAGCTCCTCACCCAGGAAGCCTGCTGCTCCCTCGATATCGTGACCATCGTGGCGCCCTTCGCCGCGGCCGCCGCCGACCCCTCCGGAGCGCCACGAGCCGCCTCGGCTTTCTCCTTCGAAGAGCAACCGGCGGCGGCGCCGGCGGAAAGCATCAGCGCCGATAGAAAGAAGATGCGACGCGGCATAAGTCCAGTCTTCATGACAAGCCTCTCCGCGCGGGCGACGCCGGGTCCCCGCGACGCTCCATCCCCGTGACAGCGCGCGGCGCCGAAGCCCGGCAAACAAGGGACGACGGACGGCCGCGCGAGGTCCTCCATGCCGTGCTCGGCACGGCATGGAGGACTTTACCGGTTAAGTCATGTGGGTGTCAACGCGCAAACGTGGCAGTCGCCGCGCGATCCGTCGCCGCCGTCGGGCGAGGGGCGGCGAGGGACGGCGAGGGACGGCCAGGGACGGCGAGGGATGACGGGAGCTGGAGACTGGAGGCCAGGCCGAGCGGGGCGCGCGCGCCGGACAGGGACGCGCCGGACAGGGACAGGCGAGCAGGGGGCCCACCCGCGCGTGGTGCTCGTTTATTTCGGTCCTCCTCCCTCATGCTTCATGTCGCAGAGAAGGCGCTGCTCGAAAGTTAACCATGTTGACAAACCGTCGTCGAAAACGATAGAGGTCGTAGTGTTGTCCTGAACTTGAAATCGATTCACTTCCCCTCTGCCAAGGAGCTCCTCCATGAGATCGAATCCGCTGGTGAACAAGCCCTGGAGCGCTCATCTCGGCTCGGCGTTGGCGCTGCTCGTCGCTCCCCTGGCGCTCGGCTGCGTGGGCGAGGTGGGCCATGAGGACGAAGGGGCCCTGGACGAGGCCGTCGGGGAGGCGCAAGCGGCGGTCGGCTGGTCGGGGTACAGCTGGGGATGCGGCGGGAGCTGCGAGCTCAACCTGGGGACGGACGTCGACAGGACGTGTTTCCTCGCAGGCGTCTGGGGCAAGCTCGGGGCCAGCTCTCAGGCCTCGGTGCGCGTGCAGCGGTCCGGCGGCGACTGGATACTCGACGTCGACGCCGCCAGCGGCCAGAACCTGGGCGCCAACGCCGTGTGCGTCAACACGGCGGAGAACAGGACGGGTCAATACACCTGGACCTGGGGACCGGGGGACGGCCTGCCGACGAGCATGGGGTTCGGCACGTCGTCACGGCGGTGCTTCCTCACGCAGGTGATCAGCAACGGCGCATTCAGGTTCAACAACTGGATCACGGACTACGCGAGGGTGCGAAAGGACGCCTCGGGCGAATGGTTCCTCGAGGGCGTCAGCACCACGGGCGTGGATACCCCGGTGACGGCCACGGTGAAGGCCATCTGCGTGGATGTGCCGCAAAACTACGGTGCCTGGCAGTGGCTCGCCGGCAACAACCATCGCATCGATCCTCTGGCGAGCAATTCGATCGGCGGGGTGGCGTGCGGCATGACAGGGCTGGGCGGGCCCTTCACGTCGAACACCTGGACCGATGGCGTCTGGCTCGAGTACAATCCAACGACGCTCGACTGGGAGCAGCACACCGTCAACAACAAGACGGCGTGGTCTCAGTGCGTCCGGTGACCGGCGCGGCGGCTTGACGGCGGCTCGACGGAGCGATGCCGTACAGGGCCCGGATCCGGCGCTCGGCGGCGACGCCGCCTCTGCATGTGCGGTCGTCTGCGGGGGCGAGCGCCCCCCGCGCCTCCACGCCCGCCCGGCGGCCCGGCGTCTTCACGGCGCCTCTCGGACGCGCGCTGTGATGTAATGGGCCGTGTCCACCCCCGGGGCAGCCGGTGCCAGGGGGATAACCCGCGGTGAGCCCTTGAGCGCCTCTCCTCCCAAAGCGACCATCGCCGTCCTCGAGCGGAACCGCGTCGTCGGCCAGCGCATCGCCCGCGTGATGGCGGCGGCCTCCGGCCTGCAGGACGTGCCCGTCGCCAGCGATCCCGCCGAGCTGCGCGCCCGGCTGTCCGAGCGACCCCTCCTGCTCGGCTGCGACGCCGCCGATCTCGACCTCGCGCTCGAGTGGGCGGCCGAGCGATACCCCAGCATGCACCTGCTCGTGTGGACCTCGGGCAGCACCGACGCGATCCTCCACGCCGCCCTCAAGGAGCCCCGCCTCTCCAGCATCGTCGGCTGGCCGAGCTTCGCCTCCATGCCGCGGCCCTGGGAGATCGCCCTCGCCGTCCGCCGTATCCTCAAGCCGCTCGCCCTCCCGCCTCGCCTCTCCGACCTGCTCTCCTGGGGCGCCACCATCGTGAAATGGCGCCCGCGCACGAGCGACGATCGCGACCGAACCGTCACCGAGGTCGCGCACTGGGCCGAGCGCTCCGGCGCCCCCGCGCGCGTCGCCGAGCGGCTCGCCGCCCTCGCGCACGAGCTGCTCATGAACGCGATGTACGACGCGCCCGTCGACCGCCGCGGCCGCCCCCGCTACGCGCACGACAGGCGGCGCGACGTCGTGCTCGAGGAGAACGAGATCCCCACCCTGCGCCTCGGCACCGACGGCGCGTACCTCGCCCTCCAGGCCCACGATTCGTTCGGCGGCCTCCGGCGACACCACGTCTTCGAGGGCATCACCCGCGGCCTGAGCGCCCGCGGCGCCGACGCCGCCGGCTCCCCCGTGCTCGACACCTCGCGCGGCGGCGCCGGCCTCGGCATGCTCAAGATCTACGCGGCCGGCGCCGTGCTGGTCGTCGACGTGTCGCCCATGGCCTCGACCATGGTCACCTCCTTCTGGGACCTCGACGTCAACCCGCGCGAGTTCCGCTCGCTCCCGGCGTCCCTCCACTTCTTCGAGCGCTCCACGCCGGCGATGGAGACGCTGGAGCGGACCGGGTGGTGACGCCCGCGCTCGCCGCGCGCGGCGCGAGAGGACGGCGAGCCGGCCGAGGCGGGCGCCATGGCTGAGATCGATCCGCTCCTCGCGCGGCAGCTCAGGCGCCTCGGGCTCGAGGACCTCGGCGAGCCGCCCGACAAGGAGACCTGGCACAAGGTGGTCGCGCGCATCAGCGAGCACTACCGCCACGTCGCCGACGACCGGAGCCTGCTCACCCGCTCGCTCGACCTCTCCACGAACGAGATGGGCACGCTGCACCGCCAGCTCCTGGCCGAGCGGGACCGCCTGCGCAGCGTCGTCGTGGCCATCGGGGACGCGCTGACCATCTTCCACGACGCCGCGAGCTCGCAGGTCGAGCCGTCGCGGCCGATCGAGGTCGGCTCGACGATCTCCACGGCCAAGCGGCGCTTCGCGTCGAAGCTCGGCGAGCTCTTCTCCCTGAGCGGCGCGACGCAGGCCGCGCCTGGCAGCGCGACCCAGGACGCCGCAGGCGCGAGCGGCTCGGACGAGGCCATCAACGAGGTCCGCGTCCAGCTCGTCGCGCTCGGGGACCGGCTGGTGCAGCTGCTCTACGACACGGCGGAGAAGGCGTCGCTGAAGAAGCAGCTCGAGGTCGCTCGCGCCGTCCAGCAGATGCTCGTGCCGAGCGAGGACGTCATCGAGCGGCCCTCGCTGCGGCTCGCCAGCCACTTCCAGCCCGCGGCGGAGTGCGGCGGCGACTGGTGGACGTTCCACGATCTGCCGGACGGCAGGCTGCTCACCGTCGTCGGCGACGTGACCGGGCACGGCATCTCGTCCGCGATCATCACGGGGGCGGCGAAGGCCGCCTGCGACGTCGTGCGCACGTTCGCGCGCGAGCAGCTCAGCCCGGCGCAGCTGCTCCGGGTCATGAACTGCTCGATCTTCGAGGCGGGGCAGCAGAAGTTCCTGATGACGTGCGCGGCGTGCATCTTCGACCCCGCAGCCGGCTCGCTGACCCTCGCGAACGCCGGGCACCCGTTCCCCTACCTGGTCAGGAACAGCGCGATCCGGCAGCTCGCGGCGCAGGGCGAGCCGCTCGGGGCGGCGAGCTCGGCCGAGTACACGTCGAGCACCATCGCCCTGGAGGGCGGCGACGCCCTGCTCTGGTTCACCGACGGCGTGACCGAGTGCGAGAACGAGTCGAGCGAGCAGTTCACCGAGAAGCGGCTGCGATCGCTCTTCCAGAGCGTGGCCGCCAGCGCGCCCGAGGAGGCGAGGGACGCGATCGTCGAGGCGGTGTCCAGGTTCCGCGGCGAGCGCGCCCTCGACGACGACGTGACGCTCGTCGTGGCCCGCGTATCGTAGGGCGCCACGCAGACGACGGGCGCACGAGCGAGCTCGACCGCCGCGTCATGGCGCCGGTCCCGTCACGACATGACGCCGGTCGTCGCCCGCGTGCTGTAGCCTGAGAGCGCGGAGCTCCATGATCCTCGAGACCTTCCACTACGATCGGGACACCAAGAAGTGGTCCGTGCGGGTGCTGCCGGTGCTCGACAGCGAGCGGACGCTGGTGCTGGCGTTCGGGGCGCCGGAGCTCCTCGACGACCCCGGGGCGATCCGGGAGCTGCGGCGAGCGTACCCGCGGTCGCACGTGGTGGGGTGCTCGAGCGCGGGGGAGATCGCGGGCACGTCGGTGCGCGACGGGACGCTGACGGTGGCGGTGGCGCGGTTCGAGCGGACGACGCTGGCGACGGCGCAGGTGGAGGTGGCGAGCGCGTCGGAGTCGTTCGCCGCGGGGCAGGCGCTGGCGCGCAAGCTGGAGCGGCCGGGGCTGCGCGGGGTGCTCGTGCTGTCGGAGGGGCTCGGGGTGAACGGCAGCCAGCTGGTGCGCGGGCTGAACGCGGTGCTGCCGGAGTCGGTGGTGGTGACCGGGGGCCTGTCCGGGGACGGGACGCAGTTCAAGCGGACGTGGGTGTGCGCGGGGGACGTGGTGCGCAGCGGGCTCGTGGCGGCCGTGGGGCTGTACGGCGAGCACGTGGTGATCCAGCACGGGTCGAAGGGCGGCTGGGACAAGTTCGGGCCGGAGCGCGTGGTGACGCGCTCGGAGGGCAACGTGCTCTACGAGGTCGACGGCCGCCCGGCGCTGGCGCTGTACAAGGAGTACCTCGGGGACAAGGCGGCGGAGCTGCCGGCGTCGGCGCTCCTGTTCCCGCTGGCGTTGCGCGCGACGGCGCAGGACGAGAAGGCGCTGGTGCGGACGGTGCTGGCGGTGGACCACGACGCGCAGTCGCTGACGTTCGCGGGGGACGTGCCGAGAGGGCACCTGGTGCAGCTGATGAAGGCGGACTTCGAGCGGCTGATCGGGGGCGCGGAGCAGGCGGCGAGGGCGGCGAGCGAGGCGGGCAAGGCGGGCGGGGACAATGCGCTGGCGATCGCGATCAGCTGCGTGGGGCGCCGGATCGTGCTGGGCGACCGGACCGAGGAAGAGGTCGAGGCGGTGCTGGACGTGCTGCCGAAGGGCACGCAGGTGACGGGGTTCTACTCGTACGGGGAGATCTCGCCGTACGCGACAGGCCACTGCGACCTGCACAACCAGACCATGACCCTCACCGTGCTCTCCGAGGCGCCCACGCCGCTCGTCAGGAGCGAAGGCCCGAGGGAGCGGAGGCCGCGCGCCGCGAAGCGCGCGCCGGCCGTGGCGGCGCGCGTCGTCGCGCAGCCGGCCGGCGGGATGGCGGAGTTCGAGGAGCTCGAGATCGCGTCGGACTCGACCTTCACGTCCGAGACCGCCTTCGACGCGCCGGCGTCGGCGTCGAGCGCGACGCCCGGGCCGTCGCCGCTGTCCCCGGCGCTCGAGGGCGAGGACCCGCGGCCGACCGTCCGGGTGCCGCCGCCGAACGGCCGCAGGGCGTCGCGCCCGCACAGCGCCGAGCCCGCCTCGGGGCCGGTCTCGTCGGGGCACAGCCCGACCACCGTGGACCGGCCGCCGCCGGCCGCCTGGGCGCACCGCGCGGCGCCGACCCGGAGCGTGCCGCCGGCCGGCGCCGCCGGCCGCCTCGACAGCCTCGCGTTCGATCGGCGCACGATCGGCGACGTCCTCGTCGTCCGGCTCGCCGGGCGCATGACCGAGGCGTTCAAGGGGGCGGCGCTCGCGCGGGAGCTCGAGGGCAAGGTCCTGCTCGACCTCGCCGGCGTCGAGCGGATCACGTCGTTCGGCGTCCGCGAGTGGCTCCAGATGATCCACGCGGCCCAGCCGCGCCTGCGCGCCCTCTACCTCGCGCGCTGCTCCGAGCCGGTCATCAACCAGCTCAGCATGATCCGGCGGTTCGCCGGCAACGGGCGGGTCGTCTCGTTCTATGCGCCGTACTGCTGCGAGTCGTGCGGCGCCCAGTTCGAGCGCCTCGTCGACTGCGCCCACGACGCGGCCTCGCTCGCCGAGGGCAAGGCGCCCGACGCGGTGTGCCCCCGCTGCGAAGGCGCCGGCGCCTTCGACGACGACGCGGAGACCTATTTCGGGTTCGTCGCCCAGCACGGCGCCGGCGCGATCCCGCCGGAGGTGCGCGAGATCCTCCTCGAGCTCGAGCGGGCCGACGAGCCGGCCGTCGGCGACGTGGTGGAGAAGTCCGTCGAGGGGCGCGTCACGCGCCTCAAGGTGGGCAGCAAGCTGACCGCCACGCTCCGCTGGAGCCGCATCATCGACGGCCTCGAGGGCCAGGTCGTCTTCGACCTGAGCAACGTCCCCGCGGTCACCGCCGACGGCGCGGCGCGCTTCGAGTCGGCGCTCTGCAAGATCGACGGCGCCGTCGAGGCGATCCGCATCGAGGGCTGTCCCCGGCTGCTCGCCGAGCGCACGGCGGGCCCCTCGTGGCCCGAGCGCGCGAGGATCGCGTCCGCGGTCGTCGAGGGCCGCTGCGCGTCGTGCAGCGCGATCCGGACGGTGCTCGTCGAGGTCGATCGGCGCGCGCCCCTGCTCCACGGCGGCCAGGACCCGGGCGTCACCTGCAAGCGCTGCAACACGCCGCTCGCCTTCGACGGCTCCCGCTCGCTGCTCTACCTCCTCGGCGCCCACGCGGCGCGCGCCCCCTCCGCCCCGCTGCCGCCCGCCCTGCCTCCGGCGAGCCCGCAGCAGCAGCAGCAGGCCGCGGCGCCCGAGGCGCAACAACAGAGCGCGGGCGCCGCCGCGCCGCAGCAGCGCGGCGCGGGCAGCAATGGGGCGTTCCTCGCGCTGCTCGGCGGGGTGGCGCTCGCGGCCGTCGGCTTCGCGGCGTGGCGCGGCGGCGTCGGCCGCGCTGCGGGGCCTGCGGCCTCGGCAGCGCCCGCGGCCTCTGCGGCCTCGGCAGCGCCCGCTGCCTCTGCGGCGCCTGCGGCCTCGGCGGCGCCCGCGGGCGAGGCGCGAGCGCCGGCGCCGCCCGCGAGCGGCCCCGGCACGGCGGGCTGGTCGGTCATGGACGACCTCCCGCCCGCGTGGGTGGAGCGGCCGTTCGTCATCGAGGGCGAGAGCGTGCTCGTCGTCGGCCGCGGCGGCCCCGCGGCCAGCGAGTCGGGCGCGCTCGCGGCGGCGCGCAACGGCGCGCTCGAGCGCCTCACGTCCGGCCTCGCCGCCGAGCTCGCGGGCTCCCCCGCGGCCGAGCTGCTCGCCGCGCAGCCGCCGGCCGACGCCGGGCCGGCGCAGCGCGCGGAGATCGTCGAGCGCATCGCCGGGCGCTTCCTTGCGCAGGCCGGCGCGTTCGCGACGCCCGAGCGCGTCGACGCCGTCGTGCGGCGGGAAGGCGACGGCGTGCTCGCCTTTGCGCGCTACAGGCTGCCCCGGGAGAGCTTCGACGCGGCCGCGGAGCTCTACCGCCAGACGGCCACGTTCCAGGGGATCACCGTTGCGCGCTTCTTCCCGCAGCTCGAGGCGAGGGTACGCACCTCCGGCGAGCTCGTCGTCGTCGCGGCGGAGCGCTCGCAGCGCGGCGCGGAGCCAGGGGTCGTCGCGGGGGACATCGTACTCTCGGTCAACGATCGCCCCGTCCAATCGGTCGAGATCTTCGGGAAGGCCGCGGCGGACGCGTGGGCGCGCGCGCCGGCCGGTGGTACGATGACGCTCCAGATCGAGTCGCGCGGTGAGCGCCGCAGCGTGAGCTTCGCGAAATCCCAGGCCGAAGGCCCTCGATGAGCACCATGTCCGCCCGCCGCGCTCCTGGAGAAGTGACGCCGCCGGCCCGCGCGATGGAGGCGGTCGAATGACCGAGCGCTACGCCGCCGGCCCCATGAGCGTCGGCTCGCGCCACCCCTCCACGCTCGGCAGGTACCGGCTGATCAAGAAGATCGGCATGGGCGGCATGGCCGAGATCTGGGTGGCCTCCGTCGCGGGCATCTCGGGCGTGAGGAAGATCTGCGTGGTCAAGCGCATCCTCCCGCACCTCGTCGACAGCCCCGAGTTCGTGCGGATGTTCCTCGACGAGGCGCGCATCGCCGCCACCCTGGACCACCCCAACCTCGTCCAGATGTACGACGTCGAGGACGTCGACGGCGTGCCGGTCATCGCGATGGAGTACCTCCACGGCGAGGATCTCAGGACCGTCAGGAAGTCGCTCCGGTCGGCGAACCGGCGGATGCCGATCGAGCACGCGATCACCATCGCGGCGGGCGTCGCGGCCGGGCTCCACTACGCGCACGAGAAGGTCGGCTTCGACGGCAAGCCGCTCGACATCGTCCATCGCGACGTGTCCCCGCACAACGTGATCGTCACCTACGACGGGGCCGTGAAGATCCTCGACTTCGGGATCGCGAAGGCGGCGAACCGCGTCAACGAGACGCGCGACGGCGCGCTCAAGGGCAAGGTCCCGTACATGTCGCCCGAGCAGTGCACGAGCGAGCACCTCGATCGCCGGAGCGACATCTACTCGGTCGGCCTGCTGCTCTACGAGATGTCGACGGGGAGCCGGATGTTCCGGCGCGGCGCAACCGAGTTCGAGCTGATGCGGGCGATCGTGGAGGACCCCGTGCTGCCGCCGAGCGAGGTCTGCGCCGACTACCCGCCGGGGCTGGAGCGCATCCTGCTCAAGTGCCTGGAGCGGGATCGGGAGAAGCGGTACGCGACCGCGAGGGATCTCCAGATCGACCTCGAGGCGTTCGCCCGGGAGGAGCGGCTCGCCACCTCGGCGCTCGCCCTGTCGTCGTTCATGTCGGAGCTGTTCGGCCAGCGCGTGGAGGTGTGGCGGGGCGCGCTCGCCTCGGGGGAGGACCTCGAATCGCACATCGTCGAGAAGCAGGAGGCGATACAGAACGAGGACTCCTTCGCGGGCGCGCTCGACGCCGTGGCCGAGGCGCCGCAGGCCGTCGAGACCGGCCGCCCCGGCGGGGTCGCCACGAAGCTCTCCGCGCCGCTCTTCGCGGCGTCGCGGCCCGACGCAGCGGGAGATCTGGACACGCCGCCGCGCTCCAGGAGGCTCCCCGCGCTGTCGCTCGCGGACGCCGGCGCCGGCGTGGAGGGCGCGGAGCCCGAGGGGGCGCACGGGCACGGCCCGCGGGCCCTCACGGTGACCAAGCGGAGGCTGGGCAGCCTGCTCATCGTCTCGCTGTCGGGGCGGATGACCGAGGAGCTCCAGGGCCTCGCGGTCGCGCGCGGCATCTCCGGCCGCGTGCTCTTCGATCTGGGCGGGGTGCAGCGGGTCACGTCGTTCGGCGTGCGCGAGTGGATGGCGATGCTGGCCGAGGTGTCGCGGAGCGCGTCCGAGATCTACATCGGCCGCTGCACCGAGCCGATCGTGAACCAGATCAGCATGATCCGCCGCTTCTTCGGGGACGGGCGCGTCGTGTCGTTCTACGGCCCGTACCGGTGCGAGCGCTGCGGCGCCGCCTTCGACCGGCTGTTCGACTGCGACAGGGACGCGCACCTCGTCAGGACGCACGAGCCGCCCGCGAGCCCCTGCCCGCGCTGCGGCGCGGCGGCGGTGTTCGACGACGACGCCGAGAGCTACTTCGCGTTCGCGGCGAGCCAGGCGGGGATCGATCTGCCGGCGGACGTGCGGGCCGCGCTCGACGAGCTCGCGCGGCTCGACGCGGGGACCCACGAGGCGATCGAGAAGACGGTCGACGAGCGCGGGACCCGCATCCGCGTGCGCTGCAAGCTCGACGCGCACGTCCGGTGGAAGCGCGCGCTCGACGGGATCGAGGGGGCGCTGGTCCTCGATCTCGCGGGCGCGGCGGGGGTGACGTCCGAGGGCGCGAGGGCGCTCGCGCTGTCGCTCCGCGCGCTGGGCGGCGAGGTGACGTCGATCCAGATCGAGGGCTGTCCGGTGGTGCTGCTCGAGCACCTCGCCGCGGAGAGCCCCCCGCTGCGCGCGGAGGTGGTCTCCGCGATCGTCGACGGCACCTGCGCGCGGTGCAACGCGCCCCGGCAGACGCTGCTCGACGTGAAGGAGGCCGCGCAGGCCGCCCGCGAGGACCGGGAGCCGTACGTGCCGTGCAAGCGGTGCAACGCGCCGCTCGCGTTCCCGTGGCTCCGGCCGGCGCTGAAGCGCCTCGGCGCCGCGCCGGAGCCGGCGCCCACGCTCGCCGGGGCGCATGAGCCGGCGACGAAGCGGTCTGCCGCGGGGGGGCACGTGACGGCGGCGGGGGCGGGGGCCGGGGCGCCCGTGGGCGCAGCAGCGTCGGCAGCGCCGTCCGCGGGCGCCGCGGGCGCCGCGGCGCCCGCGGGCGCAGCGGCGTCGGCGGGGGCGTCTCCGTCGGCCGCGGCCGTCTCGGCGGCCGGAGGCTCCAGATCGCGCGGGGTGCTCGCGGCGTTCGCGGCGGGAGCGCTGCTCGTCCTCGCCGTGGCCTTCGCCTACCAGGGCCGGGGACGCTCGCGCCCCGCCGCCGGGGCGGCCCCGCCGCCCGCGCCGAGCTCGGGGTGGCGCGCGGCGCCGCCGGTCGAGGACGGCCCTCCGTGGATGGACAGGCCGTTCACCGCCGAGGGCGACGCGATCTTCGTTGTCGGCGAGGGCTCGGGCGCCAGCCGAGAGGCGGCGCTCGCGGTCGCGCGCGCCGACGCGATCTCCCGGCTCGCGAGCAACGTCGTGCCGGCGCTCGCGGGGTCGCAGGCGTACGGCTTCATCCAGGCGCACGGCGGCGGCGCGCGGCGCGCCGGCATGGCGGAGGCCGAGGCGAGCCGCTACCTGAAGCAGGTCGGCGCGTTCGCCACGCCCGAGCGCGTCGACGCGCGCTTCCAGGAGCGCGACGGCGCGGTGGCGGCCGTCGCGCGCTACCGCATGCGCAAGGAGAGCTTCGACGCGGCCGTGCAGAGCTACCGGAGGACGGTCAGCGCGCTCGGGCTGACCGCGGCGCCCCTCTTCCCCCTGCTCGAAGGCGAGCTGAAGACGAGCGGAGACGCCGTCGTGATCGCCGTGGAAGACCGCGGCCCCGCCGCGACCGCGGGCGTCCGCGTCGGCGACGCGGTGGTCGCGATCAACGGCCGGCCGGTCGTCAGCTTTGAAGCGATGCGTCATGCGCTGCCGAGCGCGCAGGAGGGGACCACCCTCGAGCTCACGCTCGAGTCGGGCGGCGCGCGGCGGACGGTCGCGATCAAGAGGCCGAGCGCGGCGCGGGAAGGGGGCTGAGCCAGGGCGGGCCGCGGCGTCGCGGTGCGCTCCTGGGAGCGCGGCGGCGCTCGGCGCGCGGTGAGAGCGTCCGCGACATCGCGCGCGCCGGCACGCGGACGTCGCACCGGCCAGCAGAGGGCGCAGAGGGCCGGATGCGCGTCGCTCCCTCGGCATCGGCTGTCCGGCCGACGATCGGCTGCGCTATGCTGGCTGCCGCGGCGCGGCGCTCTCGGTCGGAGGTTTCGAACATGCGCGGCCTGGAAGAGATCGAAGGCCTGGAGGTCGGAACCCTGATCGCCGGCAAGTACCGCGTGGACCGGCTCCTCGACAAGGGCGCGATGGGCGCCGTCGTCGCCGCGACCCACGTCGATCTCGACGAGCTCCGGGCGATCAAGGTGCTCCTGCCGGCCACCGCGGCCGATCCGGAGATGTGCGGGCGCTTCCTGCAGGAGGCGCGGATCGCGTCGCGTCTCAGGAGCGAGCACGCGGTCAAGGTGCACGACGTCGGGCGGCTCGAGAACGGGCTGCCGTACATGGTGATGGAGTTCCTCGACGGCCGCGATCTCCGGGTCATCCGCAAGCAGCGGGGCCCGCTGCCGGTGGAGGAGGCGACGCTCTACGTCATCCAGGCGTGCGACGCGCTCGCGGAGGCGCACGCGCTCGGGCTCGTGCACCGCGACGTGAAGCCGGCCAACCTCTTCTTGACGCACACCCGCGAGGGGACGCCGTGCATCAAGGTGCTCGACTTCGGCGTCTCCAAGGTGTCGCAGGCGGCGCTCCTCGGCGTCGCCGAGATGCGGACCAGCACGGGTCAGATGCTGGGCACGCCCCACTACATGCCGCCCGAGCAGATGCGCGGGCAGCGCGACGTCGACGCGCGCGCGGACATCTGGGCGGTCGGGTCGCTCCTCTACGTGCTGCTCACCGGCCGGTATCCCATGCACGCGCGCTCCGTCCAGACGGTCTCGCTCGTGCTCGGGGGCAAGTTCGTGCCGCAGCTGCCGTCGAAGGTCTGCCGCGGGCTCTCGCCGGAGATCGATCCGATCATCATGCGGTGCCTCGAGCGGGACCGCGACAAGCGCTGGCCCGACCTGGCGGAGCTCACGCTGGCGCTCCGCCCGTTCGCGCCGCCTGCAGCCCAGCCGCTCGTCGACCGCATCCAGCGCATCCTCCGCGGGGGCGTGCGCGACTCGCTGTCCGGGGCGCGCCCCGGCGTGGACGGCAGCGACGCGGGGGAGCGCGGCTCGATCCCCACCACGATGGGCTCCGGCCCATCCACCGGCGGCATGGCGATCGAGCTGCGCCCGGAGCTGCCGCCTCCCGTGTTCCCTGCGCCTCCTGCGGACGACGATCCCGCCGAGCGGAGCGAGGTGGCCACGGTCCCGGACCGCTCGCGCGCCCGTGCGGCGGAGGCCGACGTGGTGGAGCGGAGCGAGGCGGCGACGGTCTCGGACCGCCCTCGCGCCCAGGCGGAGGCGGATCCCGGGGAGCGGAGCGAGGCCGTCACGGTCTCGGAGCGCCCCCGCGCTCGGGCCGAGGCCGGTTCTGCGGAGCGGAGCGAGTCGGCGACGATCTCGGACCGCCCTCGCGCCCACGCGGAGCTGGATCCGGCGGAGCGGAGCAAGGCGGCGACGGTCCCGGACCAAGCGCGCGCCCGGGCGGAGGCTGGCCCTGCGGAGCGGAGCGAGGCGGGGACCGGCTCGGGCCGGCCGCAGACCCGGGCCGAGGCCGGCCGCGCCGCGCTGGGCGCGGCCGGCCCAGCTCCGGCGAGGGCGCGCGTCGAGGAGGACTCCGACGAGACGACGATCGCCGACACGCTCCGGCGGCTGCGCTCGCCCTTCAGGGCGGGCTTCGTCCTGGCGGCGGTGGCGGCGGCGATCGTCGTCGCGCTGCTGGCCAGCGGAACGCGGCCCGAGGAGCGGCCGTCGGGCTCCAGCGCTTCCGGGCCGTCGGGGGTAAAGGGCGATCCGGTCAGCGTTCCGCCCCGGTGACAACAGAGAGCGAGACTCCCGCCCTGCGGGCGCTCGGGGAGAGGCCCCCTCAGGACGGGCGGCGAGGTGGAGTCAACGTGTCCTGAGCGTGGAGCGGCGGACCGCGTCGCGCGCGGCTCTCACTTGCCCTGCGAGATGACGCCGCAACCGATGCGGCCACCGGCGTTTCCGGCGGGCTGGCTGCCGTCATCCGCCTTCTCGTGGACGATGATGGCGCGGCCGAGGAAGGTGTTCGGGGCGCCCTCCTTGAGATTCGCGCCCTTGGCGATGATCTCATGGGCGCCGGTCCCATCGGCCTTGACCTCGATGTTGCCGAGATCGCCGAGGTGGTGAGGCGCGCCGTCGGGGATGCCGTGCGGGTGGTTCTCGGGGTTGTAATGCGCGCCCGCGCTCTTCGCGTCCGGCGCGCTGCAATCGCCGGTCTCGTGCACGTGGACGGCGACCTTGCCCTTGGGAGCGCCCGAGACCTGGACGGCGACCTTCACGCCGCCCTCGACCTCGGTGAAGGTCGCGGTGCCCTTGAGCTTCGACTTGGTCCGCGCCTCGATGGGCACCGAGATGCTCACCGGCGGCGCAGGCGGCGGAGCGGCCTCCGGCGCCGCGGCCGGCGGGGCGGCCTCGGGCGCCGCGGCCGTGGGCGCCGCGGGCGCCTCCGGCGCAGGCTGCGCGGGCTGGGCGGGGACGTCGGGGACCGCGGGGGCCGGCTCGGGCGCGCCGCCACAAGCGGTGGCGCCCAGGACGAACGAGGCGAGCAGCGAGAGACGATAGGCCGGTTTCATCACAGCGGAGACCTCCAGGTTCGTGAGGCGTTGGACCTCCGCCGTCTCGTAGAGCGGTCCTGGCGAGCGATCAATCGGCGAAATTCGTCAGGCGCGTCGGCTCCAGCCGCGCCGCCCGCGGCGCCGCGGGCGGCGCGCGCCCGACCCTCGGCCAGAGACGGGCGAGGCGCGGAGTTCTCCTCGGCGCCTCGCCGAGCTCAGCGACGCGCGCTCACTGCGCGGGCGGGCAGCCGATGGGCCCGGTGCCGATCACGACGTCATCGATCCACATCGAGCGGGCGGAATCCGCCTGATAGGACTCCCAGCCGAGGCCGATGCTGTCGAACGCCGGCGCTTTCCACGTGTAGTTCTCCACGTTGTTGGCGCAGCCCTGGCCGGTCCCGGACACCTTGAGATCGGAGAGCTCCTCGCCATTGAGCCAGAAGCGCATCTCGTTCTTCGGCCCGTCGAAGCTGAACTCGACGCAGGTCCATGCGCCGGTCGGGACCACCGTCGTCTCCTCCGCGTGGTGCCAGCAGTCCGACTGCGGTCCGGTCTTCGGGTCGCTCCAGTATCCGGGCGTATCGTAGTTCGCCATGAGCTGGCTGCCGCCCGCGACCGGGTGCTGCCCGCCGTAGCGATACTGTGCCGCGTAGGGCATCCCCTCGAAATCGCTGCCAGGAATCGTCCCTGAACCGTCGATGATGGTCCAGTGCACATCCCCCGTCGGCGCAGCCTCGAGGAAGAACATCATGCGTCCATGGATGACGTTCTCGTCGGTGGGCAGGGCGTCGGTGCCCGTGAACTTGATCATGGCCGACTTGTAGTTGTTGTCGCCCGAGCTCGCGGGCGTGGTCACCTTGATGGACTTGGTGCCGCTGTAATGCTTCGACGTGTCGACCGACACGGTGGAGCCCGTCATGGCCGTGTAGACCGTCCACTTGCCCAGCTTCTCGCCGTTCTCGCCCTGGCCCTCGTACGACTCGAAGTCGTCGCAGAGCAGCGCCTCACAGGCCGAGCCGCCGCCGGTCCCGCCGCCCTCGCCGGCGCCGCCGCCGCCGGTGGCGCCGCCGCTGGTCGTGGCGCCGCCGCCCTCACCGGCGCCGCCGCCGCCGGTGGCGCCGCCGCTGGTGGCGCCGCCGCCCGTGCCGCTGGTCGAGGACGACGTCGACGTCGTGCCACCATCGTCATCCGAGCACGCAGTCGCGCCCGCCGCGAAGGCCGCGAGCAGGCCAAGCAAAGTAACGCTAACTCGAAGCTTCATGTTCGTTTCCATCCTCCGCGGCGACTATTGCACGAGGCCATCGCGTCGTTCAAGAACGAACGTTTTCGGCAGATCGCACGATCCAGACGCTCGAACTCGAATGGCGCCGGCGGTGTGGGGCGACACGATCAGGCGCGGGAGCAGCCTTGAACAGCGAGCCTCTCGGGCCGTGAGCGCGCGTGAACGTTCAACCGCCCTCCGCCCCGCCGCGCCCGCCGCCTTCCACCATTGCCTCCGGCGAGATCGCATAGAGCCTCTCCTCTCCCTGCTTTCCCCGGATCCGCACCAGCGCGGGCATCGCTTCTCCCGGGCTCCCGGCCGCGGTGAACGTCGCCTCATCCATCAGCAGGCCACCGGCCCTCGCCTGTGCCTGAATCCGAAACGCGGTGTTCACACGATCGCCGATGATGGTGAACTCTCGCCTGCCGCTCGACCCGATGCTCGCCAGGAGGACCGGCCCTGTCGAGAGCCCGAGCCGCGTCGGGAAGGCGGGCCGGCCCTGCGAGCGCTGGTGTTCGTTGAAGGCCGCGATGCTCCGCTGGATCCGCAGCGCCGCCGCGAGCGCGTCACTGGCGCTCCGGAAGAACGCCAGCATGCCGTCGCCAACGTACTTGTCGACCTCGCCCGCGTGGTCGTAGACGATCTGCGCCACCGTGGCCATGTAGAGGCTGAGATCCGCGATCAGCGGCCCGGGCTCCTCGCTCTCCGAGAGCCGCACGAACTCCTCGATGTCGCTGACCAGCACCGTCAGCACCTCGCGCGCCGGCGGGCTCGGCCTGTTCGACGAAACGCTCTCCTCGATGCTCTCCCACGCCCGGTCGGAGAGGTAGCCGCGCAGCGCCGCCTGCATCTGGCGCATCTGCGCGTAGCGCTCCTCGAGCTCCCTCCGCTGCCGCTCGAGCTCCCGGCGCTGCCGGTGCAAGAGCAGCTGCGTCCCCACCCGGGCGAGCACCTCGCGCAGCTCGAACGGCTTCGTGACGTAATCGACGCCGCCCGCGTCGAACGCCATCACCTTGTCGCCGATGCCCGTCATCGCGCTCAGGAAGATGACCGGGATGTCCGCCGTCCCGGGATCGCCCTTGAGCCGGCGGCACACCTCGTAGCCGTCCATGTGGGGCATGCTCACGTCGAGCAGGATGAGGTCCGGAGGCGCCGCCGCCGCCGACATCAGCGCCATCGCGCCGCTGATCGCCGCCCGCACCTCGTAGCCCTGCGCCGTCAGCATCGAGGTCAGGAGCGAGAGGTTCGCCGGCATGTCGTCCACGATCAGGATGCTCGGGGGCTCTTCCCTGGGGCGCTCCGGCCGCGCGCCCGGGGCCGCCCCGCGGGGGGCTGGCTTTGCGTCGGTGTCCGTCATGACGGCTCCTCCTCGTCGGCGCTCGATAGCGCCAAGATGCTGTCGAAGCGATACCCCCGTGCGAGCTCAGCCACGGCCCCCGCGAGCTCCGCGTCCTCCGGCCGGAACCGATCGATCGTCGCCTGGACGGCCTTCGCGTCGAGCCGCGTCGCCGCCCGCCGGAGGTCCTTGCGGAGCGCGGCGGGCAGCCCGGCCGCCGCCCGGGCGAGGTCGACGGCCGGCGCCCCCTGGGCCGCGCCGGGCTCGGCGGCGCGCTCCTCGTACTCGAAGCGGGCCCCGAGGTGCTTCGTCAGGAGGCCGAGGATGTCCGCGTCGCGGAACGGCTTGCTCACGAAGTCGTCGCACCCCGCCTCCGCCGCGAGCGCCCGGTTCTGCTCGAACGCGCTCGCGGTCATCGCCACGACGACCGTCTCGTGCCCCCGCGGGCTCGACTTGATCCGGCTCGCCGCCTCGTAGCCGTCGAGCAGCGGCATGCGGAGATCGAGCAGGACGAGGTGCGGCGACCACGTCTCCCACTGCGCCACCGCGCCAAGCCCGTTGGTCGCGCTGCGCGCCTCGATGCCCACCGAGTCGAGCAGCTTGAGCAGGCAGTGGCGCACGTCCCACCGGTCGTCGACGACGAGCACGCGGTACCTCGGCTGGCCCGGCGACAGCCCCACGGCCCGGAGCGCCGCCGGATGGCGCGCGGCGCCGCCGGCGCGCGCGTCGGGCGCGTCGACCAGCGACAGGCGCACGTCGAACCGGAGCGTCGTCCCGCGGCCCGCCTGGCTCTCCACGCGGATGTCGCCCCCCATCATCCGCACGATGCGCCGGCTGATGTGCAGGCCGAGGCCCGTGCCCTCGCGCGACTGCCGCCCGGTCGCGGTCTGCGCGAACGCCTCGAAGAGCTCCGCGAGCTCCTCCTTGGCCATGCCCCGGCCGGTGTCCGCCACCTCGAACGACACCCGCACCCGCCCCGCCGCGCCGTCGTGCGCGCCGCCCTCACGCACCCCGGTAGAGCGCCGCGCCGAGGCGCGCAGCGTGACCGACCCGCGCGGCGTGAACTTCAGCGCGTTGCCGAGCAGGTTGATCAGCACCTGCCGCAGCTTCCCCTCGTCGCCGTGGACGTGCCGCGGCACGTCCTGCGCCCGCTCCACCGTGAGCGTGAGGCCCCGCTTCTGGGCCTCGACGGCGAACATCTCCGAGAGCCCCGAGAGCGTGTCGTGGAGGTCGAACTCGGCGTCGACGAGCGTCATGCGGCCGGCCTCGATCTTCGCCATCTCGAGGATGTCGTTGACGAGGCCGAGCAGGTGCTCGCCGCTCTTGCAGATGACCGCGAGGTTCTCGCGGTGCCGGTCGGCGAGCGAGGGGTCGCGCTCCACGAGCTGCGCGAAGCCGAGGATCGAGTTGAGCGGGGTCCTGAGCTCGTGGCTCATGTTGGCGAGGAACGCGCTCTTCGACCGGCTCGCGTTCATGGCCTCCTCCCTCGCCCTGCGCGCCTCCTCCTCGGCCCGCCGCGCCTCGGCGAGCTCCTCGACAAGCCGCTGCTCCGCGGCGCGGCTCACCGCGAGCTCCTGCGCCTTCCGCTCGAGCTCGCGCTCGCGGGCGTGGAGCCGCCGGCGGAGCGCCCAGAGGGCGACCAGAAGGAGGGTCCCTACGACCACGAAGGCGGAGATCCCGACGACCTGCATGCGATGTGCCCCCACCCGCCTCCTGCGCGGCGGGAAGGACCGGAGCGCCGATCCCGTCGGAAGGCAACGATCAGGTTACAGGAGTTCGGGGCAGCCCGTGGGGGCCCGATCGGCCGTGCCGCGCGGCTTTTGGCGGCGGAGCGGCGCGCTCGTCAGGCGGACCACGGAACCATCGAACCATGGATGGTGAATGGCAGAGGGGAAGGGGCGACCCATGGAGCCCCTCCGCCGCAGCGCGGCGCTCGGTTCTCCGCGGCGCGGGCCCATGCGCTACCGCGCGCCGCCGTCCGGCGTCGCCCGCGGGCGGGGTGTGACGACCGCGTCGGGCGGCGGCGGGCCAGCGTCTGCGTGCGGCGGCGGGCCGGCGTCTGCGTGCGGCGGCGCGTCGCTGTCTCCCTGCGCGGGCGGCGGCCTGGGCGGGAGCGCGGGCTGACGGAGGCCGCGCAGCGAGGCGAGCCGATCGACGAGGACGCCGGCCTCCTCGGCCGACAGCTTGACGCGGGCGTGGAGCGCCTTGCCCTCGGCCGCGATCGCGATGCGCTCGAGCACGGACCCGAAGCCGACGAGCCGCGTCGCGAAGTCCGCCGCGCGCGCGTCGCGGGCCGCGCGCAGCTCCGCGCCGAGCGCGGCGCAGGGGGCCTCCGCGTCGCAGAGGACGGCGGCGTGGACGGCGATCTCGGGGCCGAGCGCGACGCTGGCGCCGCCGGAGAGCAGGGACGCCGCGGGCGATCGGCTGGAGCCGCTCAGCGCGAGCTCGCGCCCGATCTCGGCGCGCTGCTCGGGCGTGAGCACCACCGTGACGCGCGCCGCCCCCTCGCCCACGGCGCGGGCGATGGCGTCGTGCGCGCCGCTCGCGCCGACGTTCCCGCCGCGGCCTTCGGCGGCGTCGATCATGGCGCGCAGGTACGCGCCCCCGCCGAGCAGGATCGGCCCCCCGGGGCGCACGGCGATCTCGCCGTGGCCCTCGGCGCTCGAGTCCCGCACCGCGCGGAAGCTGCCGATCCCGGCGACGACCGGCCGCCCGCCGCGGGCCTCGATGACCTTGGAGGCGCACGCGAGCAGCGCCTCGTCCTGCACCGCGCCGGCCGCGACCAGCCCGAAGTCGCCGCCCTCGCCCGCCGCCGGGATGGCGATCGCGACCTCGGTCAACGCGGCCACCGGGTCGAAGCCGCACACGTCGCGCACCTTGCCGAGCCCCGGGATCTCGCGCTCCTCGCGCAGGAACGAGGCGAACGCGGGAGAGGCGCGCAGGGCCGGGAGGTCGAGCGTCGCGACGAGCATCGCGCCCGCGGGCACGGCGTCGAGCGCGCGCGGCGCGGCGGGCGGGCTCTCCCGCCGGCGGCCGAGGAGCCAGGCGACGCCGCCGCCGAGCAGGACCCCGACGAGCAGGAGGACGAGGCCGTCTCTGGTCCGCGGCTGCACCCGCGACCCGTTAGCACACGGCCGCGGCGGACGCCCCGGCGCGCGCGCGCACCTCGCGCGCCCCGGCGGGGCGGAGGAGGGCGCTGCGCCAGGGCGCGCTCCTGCGTTGCGCGGCGCGCCCCTGCGCGGCGGCTACGTGCCGTTGCGCGGCGGCTGCGCGCCCCCGCGCGGCGGCTACGCGCGCGGCGCAGGCCGGCGCGGCGGCGGCGACCAGCGCGTCCCGCGGACGAGATCGAACACGGGCACGGTCACGTTGAAGTTCCAGCGCTTCATGAGCCGGGGGTCATGGTGCCGGCGGTGGTGCTCGCGGAGCCGCGCGAGCCCCGGGATCCGGTACACCGGGCTGCCCGCCGGCAGGTGATACGCGAGGTGCAGCCACTCGTAGCTGACGAAGAACGCCATCGCCGTCGCGAGCCCGAGCAGCGCCGCGTCCCGCGAGAACAGGGCGCCCGCCGCCGCGGCGAGCGGCAGCAGCGAGGCGAGGACCAGGAGCGCCGAGGCGGGCGGCGTCAGCACCAGCCAGAGCTCGCGGGCGCTCCGCAGCGCCATGTCGTCGGCGGTGAAGGCGAGGTGGTGCTCGCGCTCGTGCCGCTCGCACAGCGCACCGAGCAGCGGCGCCCGCCGGTGCAGCACCGACCGGTGCGCCCACCACTCGAAGGCGAAGGCGAGCAGCAGCGTCGCCGGCACCGCGAGGAGCTCGACCGTATCGACGGCGTCGAGCAGGCGCACCGCCGCCGCGAGCACGAGCGCGCCGAGCAGCGTGGGCGCCGCGAGGTGGAGCGCCGGGCGGTACCCGCGCGGGATCCGCGCCGCGATCTCCGCGCGCCGCCGCGACCGCGGCGAGGCCGGCTCGTTCACGACCATCGGAAACTATGAATTCTAAAAAAACAGAACGCAAGCGCGGGCGAGGCCGCCGGCGAGGGGGCGCGCTCAGCTTTCCTGGCGCTCTTCCTTCTGCTCCGCCTGTTCCGCGCCGTCCTCGGGCGCGCCGCCGTCCGTCGCGGGCGCTCCCCGCTCGAACAGCCCCCCGATGGCCTCGCCGATGCGGCCGATCTTCGCGGCGAGCAGCACGACGATGAGCAGGAAGGCCGTCAGGGCGATCTCGTTGTGGGAAGCGCCGAGCACCATGCGTCGACGTCTACCACGCGGCGCCCGCAGCGGGGGCCGCCGCCGCGCGCGTGCGGGCGTGCGGGCGTGCGTCGATGCGCGGCGACGTCGACCTCGCGCTCGCGTCGCGGAGGTGATGTCGGCCGGGCGCTCCCAGCGCGGCAGGGGTGGAGACCTCGCCGCGCCGGCGGGGCCGTTGTGGAGGGAGCTGCGCTGCGCGGCGGGAACACGAGCGGGAACGCGAGCGGGCCGCGATCGCGTTTGACAGCCCGCCGACGACCGTCGAGAGTCCAGTCGATGCGGGCCCCTGGGCGCTGCTCCGCCGGGCCGCCTCCATGAGATGACCGCCGTGTCCGAGCTCCGCGACGACTACGAAGCAGTGCACGCGCGCCCGCGCGAAGGCGCCATCCTGCTGGCCGACGCGTCGGCGGACGGGGAGGCGATCGGCGCTGCGCTGCGCGGCCGGGGCTTCGAGGTGATCGCGGCGCCCATCGCCGAGCTCGACGCGCGCCTCGCGAGCGACGCGCCGCGGGTCGTGATCGTCGACATCGACGAGCCCGGCGCGATCGAGGCGCTCGAGCGCCTCTACCTGCGGCCGGGAGGCGTCGCTGCGTCCGTGCTCCTCGTGGGGGATCCGGTCCGCTCGGCGGAGCTCGATCCCCAGCTGTTCGGGCAGGTCTTCGAGCGCCCGGTCGACACCGCCGAGCTCGCCGCGCACGTGAGCGCTGTCGCGGAGCCCGGGCGGTTCCGCGGGGAGCACGCCGTCGAGGCGCGCCTCGCGGCGGGCCTCCCGCTCGACAATGACGTCCCGTCGAACCCGGACTTCTCGAGCGATCTCGATCCGCTCGACGTCGGCTCGGTGCTGCCGCCCCCGGAGGAGGACGGCGACGAGGTCGGCCCGCGGCTCCTGCCGGCGCGGATCAGCCCGGAGCTCGAGGAGATCCTCGTCGCCGCCGAGCAGCGGGTCACGGCGAAGGCGCACCCGTCGAGCATCCCGGCGGCCGAGGAGGAGGTCGACCTGATGCTGTCGCCGGAGCTGCTCTCGGCCCTCGACGAGCCGCTGGATCCGGACGAGGACGAGCCGCGGACCGGCGCGAGCGCGGCCGTCGCCCCGGTGCCCACCGGGTCGCCCTCGCAGCCGAGGACGAGCGAAGGCCCGTACGGCGTCGCGCCCGCTCCGCAGCCGGCGGCCACCCGCGCCGAGCACACGGGGCCCGGCGACTCCCTCGTCGAGCTCGCCGAGCCGGGCGACGAGCACGAGGACGACCTCGACGCCGAGCCCGCGCTCGACGGGGCGCACGCGACGAAGCGCGCCGGCCCCGAGCTCGCGGCGCTCTCGCTCGACAGGGAGGCGCACCTGCTCGGCAGGGAGGAGCGCGATCACGGCGGTCCCGCGCGCCGGAGCGGCGGCCGCGACGCCGCGCCGCCGACCCCGCGCGACGCGGGCCGGCCCCACGCCTTCGCGTCGCCGCCGCCGCGCCCCGAGCCCGCGTGGGATCGGTCGCCCTCGCCATCCCCCGCGCCGCGAGAGGAGCCCGCGTGGGACCGCGCCCTGCCGGGCCCCGCGCGCGGCGGCGACGACGTCGACTGGGCGCGCGCTCCGTCGGGCCGCCTCGAGCCGAGCGTGCGCCAGCGCATCACGGAGCCGCCGCCCCGGTCGCGCGAGGCCCGTGACGCCCGCGCGCCCGGCTTTCCGCCGCCGCCCCCTCCGGGCGTCGCGTTCGTGTCGCCTCCCTCGGTCGAGGTGCGGACCGCGCTGTTGCCGTCGGTCGGCAGGGCCGAGCCCGAGCCGCTGCCGCCTGTGCCGTCCCAGGCCCGCTCCGCCCCGGCGGCGCGCGCCCCGGCGCCTCCTGGCGTGCCCGTCCCGGCGAGCGCGGGTGGCGTGCCTGTCCCGGCGAGCGCGGGCGCCGGCTCGCTCGGGCGCGGCCTCCTGGCGCCCAGCCCGCCTGCCGCTCCGAGCCCGGTCTCGCTCGGCCGCGGGCCCCTGCAAGCTCCGCCGTCCATGGCCGTCTCCGGCGCGGCCCTGCGTGGGCCCGCGCCGCCTCCGCTGCCGCTCGTGCCGCCCGCGCCGGCCACGGTCAGCGCGGCCGTGCTCGGCCGCGCCATGGCGCCTGAGCCGGTCGACGAGGCGCCGAGCTCCGGCGGGGCCTCGTCGGCCACGGTGCTCGGCCCGGGCGACGCGCCGCGCGCGCTCGCCCGCGCGGTGGGCAGCCGCTCCTCCGGCGCGCTCGCGATCACGACCGAGGAGGGCGCGCGGCGCATCGTCCTGCACGAGGGCGATCTCGTCACCGCCGGCTCGAGCATCCCCGAGGAGACGCTGCTCGCCTTCCTTGTCGGGCGGGGCGACCTCGAGCGCGAGGTCGCGGCGCGGCTCGCGGGCAAGCTCCCCGCCTCGGGCCGGCACGCCGGCGCGGCGCTCATCGCGCACGGCCACCTCGGCCAGGACGACCTCTGGCCGGTGCTGCGCGCGCACGCCGAGTGGGTCATCGGCCACGTCGTGCTCGTCGAGGCCGGCACGTGCGACCTCGAGCCCGAGCCGCCGGGCCGCCTCAAGGCGGAGCCGAACGTCTTCGGCGGCGCCACCGGCGCCGAGGTCTTCGTCGAGACGATCCGCCGCGTGATCGCCCCCGAGGTCGCCCTGCGCCGCCTCGGCGGCCCGGGGGCGCGCCTCGACGACGGCGTCCGGCGCAACCTGCTCGGCGAGTGCGCGCTGCGGCGCGAGGAGGAGGAGCTCGTGCGCACCGCGCGCGGCCGCAGCGTCGGCGAGCTCGTGAGCGTGGCGGAGCCCGAGAACGCGAGCGTGCTCTACGCGCTCGTCTGCCTGGAGGTGCTCGACGTCCTCATCCCGCCGTCGATCACCGAGGCGCCGCCCCCGCCGGTGGAGGATCCGCTCGACGAGGAGGCGATCCGGCAGCGCGTCCGGGCGCGGCTCGCGCTGGTGGAGGACGGGGACTATTTCTCGATCCTGGGCATCCCGCGCGACGCGACGAACTACGAGATCCGCCGCGCGTACCTCGCGCTGAGGAAGGCCTTCGAGCCCTCCACCCTGCTCACCGCCGCGACCGTGGACCTGCTCGACGACGTGCGGCTCGTCATCGAGGTGCTCGACGAGGCCTACGAGATCCTGCGCGAGCCGCACCGGCGCGAGCGGTACCGGCGGGCGATCGAGGCGGGGCCGCCGTAAGCGGCCGCGGGCGCGGGGAGGCGGCTCCGCGCACGCTGCAGGACGCGCGGCGGGCACGGTTGATGAAGGCCGGCGCGGCTGTGCAATGCTCGCTCTCTCCCGGACCCGGACCGACGGCGTCGCGCACGGGCGAGCCGACGCGCTCGGGCCGATCGGCCGCGGCGGCGCTGATCGCCGCCCTCGCGCTCGCCCCGGGGTGCGTCCGCGAGGCGGCGAAGGAGGCGACCCACGGCACGATCGAGGCGCTCGAGGGCAGCGCGCAGGACCGGGCCGGGCCCGCCGGAGGATCGGCCAAGAGGCCGGCCGAGGGCGCGCACGAGCGCGAGCGGCCGCTCGTGGGGGCCATCGTCCACGATGCGGTCCGGGCCGGCGCGGCGGAGATCGGGCGGCAGGCCGAGGGCCTGGAGCCGGTCATCGCGCAGACGAGCGAGGCTGTGAGCAGCGCCGTGATCGAGGGGGCCCTCCAGCACGACCGGGCGCTCGTCACCCTCGTCGAGCAGGGCACGGGCGCCGCTGCGAGGGCCGCGGCGCGCGAGGGGACAGAAGAGCTCATGGAGCAGCTCGCCGGGTGCCCCGCCGGCGACCCGGGCTGCTCGAGCGTCGCGATCGAGCGCGCGAGCCGCGCCGCCGCCACGGGCTTCGCGGACGGCCTGGGGAGGGCGATCCAGCCCTGGATCATCGGCCTCGCGTTCGGCGGGGGGTTCCTCCTTGCCGCGCTGATCGCCGTCGCCATCGCGGTCGTCACGCGGCGGCACGAGCGCGCCGTCGCGCACTGAGAGGTCCGCCCCTTGCAGGCACCCGCACCGCAGGAGGCACCATGTCCAAGGCGAGCGAGTTCATCGAAGCGCTGCGTCGGATCGAGGAGAGCGGCGACGTCGAGCCCATGGCGCGGCTGTTCGCGCCCGACGCCGAGCTCAGCAACCCGACGGTCTCGAGGCCGCTCCACGGCCCCGACGGCGCCCGCAACTTCTGGCGCAGCTACCGGCACACCTTCGGCGAGGTGCGGTCGGAGTTCCGGTGCGTCGTCGAGTCGGACGAGGCCGCCATCCTCGAGTGGACGAGCCGTGGAAAGCTATCCCACGGAGGGGAGTTCTCGTACGACGGCGTGAGCGTCATCGAGCACCCGGCCGGCGCCATCAGGAGGTTCAAGGCGTACTTCGATCCGAGGGCCCTCGGGCTTCAGCTGGAGCACGCGGCGTAGCGCCGCGCTTCAGCTGGAGCACGCGGCGTAGCGCCGCGCTTCAGCTGGAGCACGCGGCGTAGCGCCGCGCTTCAGCTGGAGCACGCGGCGTAGCGCCGCGCTTCAGCTGGAGCACGCGGCATAGCGCCGGGTGCCGGCCCGCGCGATCGCGTCCACCACGACCTCGCCCTGCTCGACGCCCACGAGCGCCGCCGACCCTTCCTCGAGCTGGCCGCGCAGGATGAGCTCCGCGAGCGGCGCCTCGACGAGGCGCGCGATCGTGCGCTTCATCGGCCGGGCGCCCAGCTCCGGGTCGAACCCCCCGGCGTCGAGCAGCGCGTCGATCGCCTCGGGCTCGACCTCGAGCTCCACGCCGCGCGCCTCGAGCTCGCGCTCGAGTCCGCCCAGCAGCCGCCGCGTGATCTCGGCGACGTCCGCCCGCGTGAGCGGCGCGAAGCAGAGGACCTCGTCGATGCGGTTGTAGAGCTCGGGCGGGAGCGTGGCGCGGGCCGCCGAGAGCATCGCCTCGCCGAGGCGCTCGGGCGACACGGCCGCGGAGCTGCGGGCGAAGCCGACGGAGCGCTCGGAGCGGAGCGCGCCGGCCTCCGCCGCGCCGAGGTTCGAGGTCATCACGAGGACCGTGTTCGTGAAGTCGACCCGCCGTCCGCGGCCGTCGGTCAGGCGGCCCTCGTCGAAGACCTGGAGGAACGCCTCGAGCACGTCGCGGTGCGCCTTCTCGATCTCGTCGAGCAGCACCACCTGGTACGGCCTCCGCCGCACCGCCTCGGTGAGCTGGCCGCCCGCCTCGTGGCCGACATAGCCGGGCGGCGCGCCGACGAGGCGCGCGACCGCGTGCGACTCCGCGTACTCGGAGAAGTCCAGCCGCGTCATCGCGTCGGGCGAGTGGAACAGCGCCTCGGCGATGGCCTTCGCCGTCTCCGTCTTGCCCACGCCGGTCGGCCCCAGCAGAAGGAACGACCCGATCGGGCGGCGCGCGCGCAGGCCGGCCGCGTTCCGGCGGAGCACCCGCGCGATGCGCGCCAGCGCCTCGCCGTGGCCGACGACGTTCTCGGCGAGGAGCGTCTCCAGCGAGAGCATCCGCTCGCGGTCGGTCTCGAGGAGCCGCTCGACCGGCAGGTCGGCGAGCTCGGCGACCACCTCGGCGACCTCGGCGGGGCCCACCTGCCGCGCCGGCTGCGCAGGTTGCGCAGGTTGACGGGGCGCCGCGCGCGACGCGCGTGACGCGCCTGACGCCGACGACGCGCGCCGCCGCGTGCGCGCGCCCGCGAGGTCGAGGATCGAGAGCGCCTTGTCGGGCAGCGCGCGCCCGGGCAGGTAGCGCACGGACCAGGCGACGGCCGAGGCCAGCGCCTCGTCGGTGAACGCGAGCCCGTGGTGCGCGCCGAGCCCGACCGCGACGCTCTGGAGGAGCAGGAACGCCTCGTCCTCCTCGGGCTCGTCGATCTCGACGATCGTGAAGCGCCGCGCGAGCGCCGGGTCGACCTCGATGCTCTTGCGGTACTCCTCGGGCGTGGCGGTGCCGATCAGCGTGAGCTCGCCGCGGGCGAGCGCGAGCTTGAGCTCGGCCATCGCCTCGTCGAGCGCGCCGCTGCCGAAGAGCTCCGACAGGCCGTCGATGAACAGGATGACCCGCCCGCCCGCCTCGCGGAGCTCGGACCGGAGCGCGGACAGGCGCTCGCTGAGCGCGCCGCGCGCGCCGGTGCCGGCGAGGAGCTCCGAGGGCACGAGCTCGACCACGATGCGCGGCTCCCGCTCGTCGAACGCGAGCCGGTGGGCGACGCCGCGCGCCACCGAGGTCTTGCCGACGCCCGCCGGGCCGAGGAGGCAGGGGTTGTTCGCGTGGCGCTTGGCCAGGACGTCGAGCGCCTGCTCGATCTCGTGCTCGCGGCCGACGATCGGCTCGAGCTCCCCCTGCACCGCCGCGAGCGAGAGGTTGTGCCCGAGCGAGGCGAGGGCCGGGAAGCGCGCGCGGTCGAGGGTGAAGCGCGCCGCGAGGGCGGCGCTCGCGGCGGCGCTCGTGGCGGTCGGCGGCGCGAGCGGCGGGAGCGGCCGCCCCGGCGCGGGCGCGGCGGGGGAGGCGGCGGAAGCGGGGGCAGGGGAGGTCGAGGACGCCGGGGAGGGGGTGGGCGTGAGGGCGATCGGCTCGGCGGAGCTCAGCGCGTCGGCTCCGATCGGGGCCGCGGCGGGGCGGGGGCGCCCCGGCGGGAACAGCGGCGTCGGCGGGAACAGCGGCACGGTGACGCCCGGGCCGGCGCCCTTGGCGGGCCGCGATTCCGGCGCGCCGGCGCCCTTGGAGGGCCGCAGCTCCGGGACGGCGACGCCGGCGCCCTTGGAGGGCCGCAGGTCCGGGACGGCGACGCCGGCGCCCTTGGCGGGCCGCAGCTCCTGGGACGTGCGTGGCGAGCGCGGCGTGCGCGCCGGATCGGCGGCCTCGCCGCGGGAGCGTCGCGCCGCGGGCGTCGCGGCCGGCGCGGGCGGCGTCTCCGGCGCGCCGCCGTCCTGGAGCAGCCGCGCGGGCGTCCGCCGCGCCTGCACAACGCCGAGCGCGATCTGGAGCGCCGCGGTCCGCAGCCGCGCGAGGTCGACCCCCGACTGGGTGAGCGCGCGGTGCGCGGCCGAGCTGCGGTCGGACAGGAGCGCGAGCAGCAGGTGGAGCGCCGCGGGCTCCTTCGCGGTCGCCCGCTTCGCGACGTCGCGCGCGCCCCCCATCGCCCGGCCGATCGGGTCGGGGCCCTCGTCGTCGACCGAGCGGGTCGCCTTGAGCAGGGCCTCGTCGTCGAGCCGCCGATCGCGGAGCAGATCGGCGGCGGGGCCGCCGCTCATGGCGATGGCCACGAGGAGGTGCACGCTCGACAGGCGCTCCTTGCGCTGGGCGGCGAGGTCCTGCGCGAGCTTGCGCAGCGTGACGAGCTCGGCGTGGGAGCGAGGGCTGGTCATCCTTGCAGAGGTCTCCGGGCTCGGGGTTCGCACGCCGGGCGAGGGCGGGCCAAGTTTCGGAGGCCGGCGGCCGCGCGCTGCGTGCCGCGTGCCACGTCACTGAGGGATCACCTCCTCGGTCTTGCAGACGGGCGTCGGGGCGGAGCCCTCGGCGCACCCGAGGCGCACCGCGCGCAGCTGCGAGGCGGACGAGCTCGACGGCCGCTCCGCCCACGCGATCAAGAGCCCGCGATCGCGCTGTGCGATCATCGACAGGCTGCCCTCGACCTTTCCTCCCGGGATAAGGGTGGTCATCGAGATCAACGTGCCATCCGCGTCGAGGCGGCGGAGCACGATCCGGTCCTGGCCGCGCGTGTTCGTCTCGACGACCGCGACCACCAGGTCTCCGTCCACCTGCTCGGCGGCCAGCGATTCCGCGACGGGCGTGGAGCACGAGGGGACGGTGATGGGGGGCAGCGCGATCCCGCCCGAAGGGGTCATGCGCGCGACGCGCAGCGCGCTCGGCGCGTCCTCGACCGGCGCGAGGGTCCAGGCGACCCACGCGCCGTCGGGGCGTGGGGCCATGCGGAGGCGCGCGACCGGCGCGGCCTCGTGGATCGCCTCATTCGAGGTCATCGCGCCGCCGTTGGAGCCGATGCTGAGGCCGTCTGTGGAGTACCGCCCCAGGTAAATGGTCGTCGCCGGTCCGACGCCCGGGTACTTGACGTCGCACGGTTGCCACCCGGGCTGCCAATCGGTGGGCGCGCCCAGCGCGGCGCCGAAGAGCCAGTAGCGCAGCACCCATCCCGTTTCCTCTTCATCCACTCGCTTCCACCATGCCGCATCGAAGGCGATGGGCGTTGTTGCGCACCCGACGTACATCCCGGTCTTCGAGCTGCCCACCCCTTCCCACACGGTGCCGACCATCATCGAGTACCGCGGGCCGGGCTCGTGGACCTCGGTGATAGCGAGCTGTTCCGCCCCTGAGGAACGAAACGACACCATGCGTTCGCCGTAGTGCTTGCCGACGTGGCTCGACCATGAAGAGAAGGGCTCGCTTCCCTCGCTCCAGGCGCGCGCGGTCCTGAAAAAGCCGCCTGGCGGCAGGTGATCCGGGAAGGTGGTCGTATAGCGCTCTCGGTAAACGACCACGGACTCGAAGTTGTCGTCATCGTCGAGCGGATAGAGCTGTGCCACCGCGAAGGCATCGCCCGGGATGATCTGGTGTTCTGCGTCCAGCACCAGCGCCGGCTCGCTGAAGGCGGGCGGCTGCGCTGACCAGGGATCCAGGGCGACGCGCTGGAGGACCCGGCCCCCCGTCGGGGTCGCGGACGCGGACGAGGTGTAGAGATAGACCGGCGCGTCCTTGGCATCGAGGACCCACTGAGGATCGAGCAGGTCCGTGCCCGGCTGCGCGAGGCTCAGCACGGGCCCCGCGGGCGCGAGGGCGCTGCAGGCGGCTGCCTCGCCGGCGCCGGAGGCCGCGGGCGGTTCCTCTACCGAGAGCGCGCGGGGCGGCTCGTCTGGAAGCGCCGAGCACGCCGCGAGCGCAGGGAGAGCGAAGAGCGCGAGCCATGTCCCACATCGCATCCGGTACCTCCCAGGTGATGGTCGAGGCTGTGTGGCCGCACCTCGTCGCCGCCATCACCCGTTCTTCGGGACCGGGAGGGCGCTCCTGCCCCACGGCCGGGCGACGTCCGGGGCGCAGGGACGCTTCACCCCGTACACCGGGCACTCCGCCGCGCGCGGTCGTGCTGTGGTCACAGCCCCGCGGCGAGGAACCGGGCGAGGAAGCCGCGGGTTCCGGCGTTGCCGAGGGAGTTGCACACCGGCGAGGCGGCGCCGATCGGGCAGTCGACGTCGCGGTCGTAGGACCAGTAGTGGACGCCGGCGAGGCCCTGGGACCTGGCGAAAGCGGCGGTCTCGTCGACGTCGGTCAGCGTGTAGAGCTCGCCGCGGACGTCGTTGCCGCCGATCATCGGGGTGAGCTCGATGTTGGCGTAGGGCACGCCGAAGTGATCGTGCAGGTTGTGCGCGGCCTGGATCGCCGACTGGCCCATATCGCACTGGCCGCCGGACACGACGCACACGCCGGGACCGGGCGAGCCGTAGTTCATGGTCATCAGGTTGACGGTGACGTAGCTCGGCCAGGTCGCCGCGCTGCCGTCGAAGCCGAAGACGTCGGCGACCGCGGCCATGGCGGTGTCGCCGAGGACGTTGAGGCTCGAGCCGATGTTGCTGCCGAGGGAGCGCGCGGTCGACGCGCCCTCGTTGCTGGCGAGGGTCGCCACGGTCAGGCTGAAGCGCAGGTCCGGGTACGCGGCGTGCGCTGTCTCGATGCGCTGCACCAGCGCCGCGATCACCTGGGGCGACTGGCCGGCCTCGATGTCGAGGTCGACGCCGATCAGGTGCGCTCCAGTCCAGCGATCGAGGAAGGCCGCAAAGCCGGCATCGGAGCCGCAGGTGAACGAGCCCGCCGCGCCGCCGGTCGACAGGATGTAGTCGACGCTGGCAGCCTCGAGCACGGGGACGTTGGCGGCCGCCATCGCCGCGCCGGGCACGTCGCCCCAGCGCTCGTTGCCGCACTCGCCGGTGGCGAAGGCCAGGCTGACGACGTTGCCGCCGGCGGCGGTGAGGTCGTCGGCGAACACGGTCTGGGTCCCCGACACCTTGGTGGAGATCACGTTGGTGCCCCAGTTCATGTTGACGCTGGTGTCCTTGTAGGGGCCGAACAGGAGCGCGCCGTTGGCGGTGTCGCCGCCGCCGTTGCCGCCACCACCGCCACCGTTACCGGCGTCGCCGCCGCCGTTGCCGCCACCACCGCCGCCGTTGCCGGCGTCGCCGCCGCCGTTGCCGCCACCACCGCCGCCGTTGCCGGTGTCGCCGCCGCACGCGGAGGCGAGTTTCGCCGCGGCGAGCAGGAACAGGAAGAGGAGGAAAGGGCGGCTCTTCATCGGGTCCTCGTGAAGGGGCGTCGGGCTAGATCCCGGGCTTGCACGAGGATAGAGCGCGGCTCGCGAGCGCGGCATGTCGTGGCCGACCGGCAGGTGGTGAACTTCAGAGCGGAGCCTGCCGGGAGTCGCCGGGTGAGTTGGAACTCTGCCCCGAGGCTGCCGAGAGGCTCCGGGGAGAGCTCGAGCTTTGGCCGGAGGTTGGCGGGAGCCGCCGGGGGAAGCTGAAACTCTGCTTGGAAGCTGTCGGGAGGCTCCCGGGAGAGCTCGAGCTCTGGACGGCGGTTGGCGGGAGCTGCCGGGGGAAGCTGAACCTCTGCCTGGAAGCTGTCGGGAGGCTCCTGCGAGAGCTCGAGCTCTGGACGGAGGCTGCCGGGGGTAACGGTCAACCTCGACCCACAACGGTCGAAATTGCCTGCAGCGCTCGACGACCTGACCGCAGTCGACCGAGCCCCCACCGAGAGCCTCGCCGGCGTCTCTTTCTCGTGTCGACGGATCTCCGGACGTGCAGGGCTGCCTCCCGGATGGATAGACAAGGAAAACGACGGGCTCGGGTCGATTTTCGTGACCCGATCGGGGTCGCGCTCCCGATTGTTCTCCTCGACGGGACGGAAGAACGCCGGGCGACGGATCCCCTTCGCGCGGCGCGCTCGATCCCGGCGGCACGGGGCCATCGTTCGCTCGCGCGGCTTGCGCGGCGAGGTGACGGCCCGGGTCGAACGCACCCGACACACTCCCTTTTCGAGGAGACTTCAGGAGGAGAGATATGCCCGCTGTGACCAAGTCGAAGAAGCGCTCCGCGGCCGCCATGCCAGCTGGAGAGACGACGTATCCCTCGCCCATCTACTCTCCCGCCGCCGGCAAGAAGGCGATCGAGGCGCTCGCCGCGGAGCTCGACCGCCTCGCCGAGGCCGACCTCGTGACCGTGAGGCTGGATGTCGAGGCGGCCACGGTTGCGGCCCTCGGCGTCGTCGGGTTCGTGTCCTCGCCCGACGTTCGCGCGCATTTCGCGCGGTTGCCCCGGGAGGACTTCGACATCACGCACCTCGATGAGCTGGAGCTAGTGTGCTTCGCCGCGCTCCATGCGCTGGCCGAGGCCCGCGCCGCCGGCGCGCTCACGACGGACGCGCGGCTGCCCGTCGAGCTCGTCAGCGAGGCGATGGAGATCGAGGGGCGCATGCAGGCGCTATGCGAGTACCACCTCTCGGACGACCCGGTGATCAAGCCGGAGCTCGATCGCCTGCGGCCCGGCACCGGGCACCGCGACCTCGCGAACGACCTGCTCGGCTACGCGCGGATCTACGAGCTGCGCGCCGGCGTGGTGAAGGACGACCGGAAGCTCTACCGGGCCGGCGACGCGGCGCGCGCGCGGGAGCTGGCCGGGGTGATGGTCCAGCGGCGCTCGACGGCGATGACGCCGAAGGCGCGGGAGGCCTACGGCCGGTACGTGCGGGTCTGGACGCTGCTCTGCCGGCGCTACGACGAGGTGCGGGCGACGGCGCTGTGGCTATGGCGGAGGAACGCGCGCGTGCAGGAGCGGTTCCCGTCGCTGTTCGCCGCGGGCCGGCCGAACTCGGGCCGACCGAGGAAGGAGGGGGAGTCGGACAGACGTGGAGAGAGCGACGGCGGCGGGAGCGGGCGCGCGGCGGGCGGGGAAGAGGCGGTGGGGACGCCCTCCCCGGAGGGCGTGGAGGGAAGCCCTTCGTGAGCCGGGGGCCACCAGCCGCCTCGAGCCCTAGGGGTCGGCCCGTCCAGATTCACGCAGTCCCCGGGGAGGGAGGCTCGGGACGTCGCCCTTCCTCATAGGGCTAGGACCCTCCCAACGATGGGAAGTGCAGCACGGCGGCTCCGGAATGCCAGGCGCTGGGAGCCGTCGCCATCGCGCGGGCCCCATCTATACGGCGCAGCCACCGGCGAGCGCGAAGTCCAGCGGGACGACGCCCGAGCGAAACCGCTGGTTCGGCCCGTGCCCAAGCGGAGAACGGAACCCAGGTAATACCTTTTACTACCACGGCGGCTACTGTTGTCGCGAGACCGCGCCGTTGACTGGCATCTCGCCGAGCGCGTAGCCTTACAGGCTTCCTAGCCAAGTATGGCTCGGCTGGAGCAGGAGGCAACGATGGCGCTTATTGACAACATGCGGCGTCTCGCGGAGCAAGTTCGGAAGAGGCTCCCAAACACGATCGGCGAAGAGGCGACCAAGAACGCTCTCGTGATGCCATTTCTTGGAGCACTTGGCTACGACGTGTTCGACCCGACGGAGGTTCGCCCTGAGTATGTGGCCGACTTCGCCAAGAAGAAGAGCAACGGTCAGTTCGAGAAGGTCGACTACGCGATCTACATCAATGGCGTGCCGGTGATGTTCATCGAGTGCAAGCCGGCCGATGCGGAGCCGAACACGCACAGCGGCCAGCTGTCACGGTACTTCAACTCGACTCCTTCCGTCAAGGTGGCGGTTGTCACGAACGGCGTTCGATACATGTTCTTCACCGATCTTGAAGAACCTAACATCATGGGCGAGCGACCGTTCTTCGAGTTCAATGTGCTCGAATTCACGGAAAGAGACGTCGAAACGCTCGATGCGTTCTCTAAGGACAACTTCGATGCCGGTACCGTGCGAACGCGCGCGGAGGACATCATCTTCACCGGGCGAATGACGGCGTACATCAACGACGTGCTCCGCAACCCGACAGAAGAGTTCACGCGCTTCATTCTCGGCGAGTTGAACATCACGACGGGCAAGCTCACAGCGAAGCGCGTCGAAAAATTCATACCGATCGTACGCAAAGCTATCCAGACAACCCTGCTCGACATGGCGACTAGATCGATCAGGCAAGAGACGCAGGACGTGGCCGTTGCCGCGCCGCCCCCGCCCCCGCCCATGCCACAGCCACCCCCGCAGGCTGCGCCGCCTGCAAGAGACTCAGCTCCGGAGCAGGCGAAAGGCGTCGTCACGACTCAAGAGGAGTTGGACGCCTACGAGGTCATTCGTCGCATATGCGCCGACTCGCCAGCGGCCAGCAAGGCCCAGGTTCACTACCGAGACGCGGTTAACTATTTCGGCATCAACATCGGGAACACGAAGAAGTGGTTTGTTCGCCTGTTCTTCGACGGCAAGCGCAAGTCCGTGGTTACCAAAGTCCCCGCCGACAGAGCAACGCTGCTCACGCCCGGATTTGAGGTCGACGTGCCGAGCGAAAACGTCGGGAAGAGCCGCGTGTACGTCAGCGGCCTGAAGGACCTCGAGCGTCTGAGGCCTCTGCTGATGCTCGCCTTCGAGGACGAGATTCGTCGCGCCGAATCTGGCGATGCTCCCGAGGAAGAGGAGTCGCCGGCTGGCGTCGCCATGCCCCACTAGGGCACCGATCACGTTGGAGTCCCGAGGAAATCAACAGAAGGCAAGAGAAACCGCAAGGGGCGCGAGGGGCGCAAGGGGAAGGCAAGAAAATAATCGGTCGGGCCTCGCAACCTATTGTATTTAGGCAACTTTCAACCCGTTTGTCCCTCTAGCAACTCCGAGTGCCACTATCAGGCACGCCCTGCCCTGACCCCACGCCGCCGTGGACGACCCGGCGACCACCGCGCAGCCTTCGCCTCATGACCGAAGACGTCGTCTCCCACGAGTACGTCCCCTACCCCGCGACGCTCACCCTCGCGTTCCCGTACCTCGCCGGCGTCACCCCGACGATCCTCCTGAAGTGCCGCGTGAGCTGGCTCTGATCATAGAACCCGACGCGCGGGGCGAGCTCGGACGCTCTCACGCCCTGGGTGAGGAGCTGCTGGGCGCGCTGGACGCGGAGGTGGGTGAGGTACATGTGGGGAGGCATGCCGATCTGCGCTCGGAAGGCGCGGCAGAGGTGGAACTTGTCGAGGGAGGCGTGAGCCGCGAGGTCGTCGAGGGTGATCGACTCGGCGAGGCGCTCGCGGAGGTACTCCATGGCGCGGCGGACGGGCCGTGTGTGGTCGGAGCGGGCGCTGCTCAGGCGGCCGAAGGTGGCGATGGCCTCGGCGAGGGTGACCTCGAGGGAGAGGCGATCGGCGCCGGCGCAGATGGCGTCGTGGAGGCGGTGGAAGGGGGCGGCGCGTTCGTCCCCGGCTTCGAGGTGGGGAATGGCGACGACCTTGCCCGCGTCGCGGGCGCGGGCGACGTCGTTCGCGGGGAGGACGACGGCGGTGAAGACGGTGGGCCCGTGGAGGGCGAGGTCACGGTGGACGTCGCCGGGCTCCTTGACGAGGATGGAGCCGGGAGGGCTGTGCCACGCGTTGCCTCGCCCCCACCAGTCGAAGCCGCCGCGCTCGATGCGGGCGACGGCGTAGTACTGCTTGACGCCGGCGCGGATGGTCTCGGTGGTCGTGCGGAAGACGCGGAGGCCAGGCACCGAAACGGGGAGCTCGACGGAGTCCGTCATGTCGGGACGGTAGCGTGCGCGGCGGCTCGGGGCTTGGGCATTCTTGGCGGATAGGTCGCGCCAAGGATCGCCTAGTGGGCGCTCGGGGCGGCCGCACACTGGGGCCATGCATGACAAACTCGTCGCCCTGGTCACCGGGGCAAACAAGGGAATCGGTCTTCAAATCGCAAAGGAGCTCGCCGGGCGCGGCCTCACGGTGCTCGTCGGGTCGCGGAACCTGGAGCTCGGGGAGGCGGCCGCGAAGAGCGTCGGGTCCGGGGCGCGCGCGGTGCAGCTGGACGTGACGAGCGAGGCGTCGATCGCCGCGGCGGCCGCGTGGATCCGGCGCGAGCTCGGGCGCCTGGACGTGCTCGTGAACAACGCCGCGATCTCGCACGCCGGCAAGCCGGGGACGCCGTTCGAGGAGCTGCTGAAGGCGAGCCGACCGAGCGTGGCGCCCGTCGCCGAGGTGCGGGCCGTGTTCGAGACGAACGTGTTCGGGGTGATCGCGGTGACCCAGGCGATGCTGCCGCTGCTCCGCGAGGCGCCGGCGGGGCGGATCGTCAACGTGTCGAGCGAGGTGGGGTCGCTGGCGAGGCAGCGCGATCCGTCGAACCCGCACAGGATGCCGAACGCGGCGTACGTGCCGTCGAAGACCGCGCTGAACGCGATCACGGTGGCGTTCGCGAACGAGCTGGAGGGGACGCGGATCAAGGTGAACGCGGCGTGCCCGGGGTTCACCGCGACGGATCTGAACAATTTCAGGGGGACGCGCAGCGTGGAGCAAGGGGCCCGTGAGCCGGTGCGGCTGGCGCTGCTCGACGCGAACGGGCCGACGGGCACCTTCTCGAACGAGGAGGGACCGCTGCCCTGGTGAGCGTCCTGAACACGGTCTCCCAAGAACCTGGATGCTCCCCCGCTGGGGTAGGTCCACGACTGCCTTGAATGGCTGCAATGCCGCTGATGCTGCGGTGCCGCAGCACGATGCTCACGCATTGCACAGCTTCACCTGGCCAACCCACAACTCAGGAATGATTGGTGCGCTGCGATCAGCAGCATGCCACCTGCCGTACCGGTCGAACTCGGCCCGTCCCCTGCATCGTCATGGGCGCACCGTCGTGCCCGTGGGCGCAACGTCACGCAACGTCGCGCCCACGGGCGCGACCGAAGAGGGAAGGAGCCGACGAATGAACCATCTGAAAATTCTTGGCGTCATCGCCGTCAGCGCAGGAGTGTGCGGGGTCTCTGCGCTTGCTTCTGCGGCGAATACGGTGCCGATCGAGAACCTGAATCTCGTCGAGGAGACAGCATCGCCAACATCGCTCGACAGCGTCCGTTACCCCTTCCGTCCGGCTATCGGCCACTACCGTCCGGCCGCCGGCTACTACCGCCCGGCCGCTGGCTATTACCGCCCGGCCGCCGGATATTACCGTCCGGCTGCGGGCTACTACCGTCCGGCTGCGGGCTACTACCGTCCGGCTACCGGCCACTACCGGCCCTATCGGCGCTAGGACGGGTAGTAGCTCTACCGTGATGGGCACGGCGCTTGGCGCGGCCATCACGGAATGTCGGGTCCGCCTTGCCGATCGCGGAGTCGAACATTACGGGCCATCGCGACGAGACATCGCACGTCAAGCGTCGCCGTCCGGCAGAGGCGCGCTCTGCGGCCCGACGGCGACGCATTGGAAACGTGGGTGGCGAAAGCGGGTGGCACGCTGCGCGCAACATGGATCCATGGGGGTGAGCTCCATGGAGGAGACAGGAAACATAGAAAAGCGCTTGCTCTTCGTGCTTCCCGCCGCTGCGATCCACCTCGGGCTGGTGATCGTGCTGGGTGTGCTGCATGTGCGCTTGCCGTATGGAGGCTGGGTGGAGCGCGCGGTGGGCTATTATGGTGCGCTCTCCGGGGCCAGCAGCGCGTATTCCTTCTTTGCTCCGAGCGTCGGACCCCTGCCCTGGGCCACCTTCGAGGTCAGGGATCGCGCGGGAACGCTGAGGACCGAGGTGCTGGAGACAGGGGCGAGCCGGGAAGCGGACCTCCGCATCAAGAATATCATCGGCATGTACTGGGATGAGCAGGACCCGGCCGCAAGGCGCTCCCTGATCGCGTCCTGGGTAGCGAAGGTGTTCGCCAGGCACCCGGAGGCGGACAGCGTCGTCGTCCGCATCGAGAGCTACGACCTGCCCTCGATGGAGGAGTATCGCGGGGGCAAACAGCCGCGGTGGTATGTCGAATATCAGGCCAAGTTCAACCTGAAGGTGCAGCTCGCCGCCGGCGAGATCCACAAAGGGGCGACGCCATGAGGCAGCGGACCCATACCCTGCTCCTGCCGAAGGCCAGAGAGGCAGCTGCGCGTCTGTGGGGCTCGATGGGGCGATTCGCGTTCGCGCCCGCGTCGGCGCGGCCCCTGGCGGCGCTCCGCATAGGGCTCGCGTCGGTTCTCCTGGTGCAGGCGGCGCTGATCGCGCCCATCGCTGACGAGCTGTACTCGCGTTCGGGCATCGTGCAGGGACAGCTCCTCGACGGGGCCGGCGCGATCGGCTTCCCCCGGATCGGCCACCTCGTGAATGCCTTCTCGCGCCTCGGGGTCGCCGAGAGCTCGGTGATCGCTGGCGTGGGTGCGCTCTACATGCTGTCGCTCGGGGGTCTCCTGCTCGGCTGGAGGACGAGGCTCTCCGCGGCGTGCGCCTGGCTCCTGCATTTGACGTTGATGATGACCGCGGAGAGGACGAACTACGGAGCAGATCAGTTCGCGAACATCTTCCTGTTCTACCTCATCTTCATGCCTTCCGGCGCTGCGCTGTCGCTCGATCGTGCCTTCGGGCGAGCGCCGCGCGAGCCGAGCGCGGCAGCGCGCCTCGGGCTGCGGGTGGTGCAGCTGCACCTCTGTCTCGTCTACCTCTCGAGCGGTGTGGAGAAGGCATTGGGCTCAGCGTGGTGGGACGGCGACGCGATGTGGCATTCGCTCATGCTGCCCGAGTACCGGCGGTTCGATTTTTCGTGGCTCGCTCACCACGCCTGGATCGCCGTGGCCGCGGGGTGGCTCGTGCTGCTCGTGGAGATCGGGTACCCGTTGTTCATCTGGCCACGTCGGACCCGGCGGCTCTGGGTGGCAGCCACGGTCGGGTTGCACGTCGGAATCGCGGTCTTCATGAGGCTCGACGTCTTCGGCGCCATCATGTCGGTGTTCACCATCGCCGCGTTCGGCGTGAAGGCAGACCCTCGACGGGCGCGAGGGCCCTCGGCTGTGGCACGCTGGGCTCGGCGTGGCGAGGCCTGAGTCAGCTCGCGCTGGGGTCGGCGACGCGGCCGACGAACAGGATGCTGCCCGTCGCGTTGTCGCGGATGAGGAACAGGAAGGGATTCACGAGCGCGAGCGACGCCGGCTGGGGCGCCGACTCGTCGCCGACGATGACCGCGGTCGCGGCTGCCGCCTCGGTGCCGGCCTCGTTCACGCCGACGAACGCCTTGTGGATGACGTCCTGGATGTAGGGCTGTCCGCCGGAGTTGATGCCGGTGAAGTCCGCGGCCCCCGGCGTGAACGCGATCTCCATCCCCATCGCCTCCAGCGTCTTCTTCAGGCTCAGCTCGTACTCGAACTTGAACCGGGGCATCGTGGTGTCGACCAGGTGCTCGCTCATCGCGCCGGCGATGCTGTCGACCTTCGCCGCGTCGAGCGACGCCTCGAACGCGTCGAGCGTGCCCTTCGCCGGCAGGAGGATCAGCATCGACAGCTCGTCCCCGTCGTAGGGCATCGCGACCGCCTGGTAGCCGTCGCCCTCGGCGTAGGGCATCTCCAGGCTGCCGCGCATCAGCGGCACCGTCACCTCGGTCCCATTGGCCGTCTCGAACGCGCCGTCCTCCGTCGCGGTGGGCTCGAACGGGGTGCGCCACGCGGCGTTGAAGTAGATGGCGTTCGTGAGGACCAGAACCGTCTCCGCGGTGATCGCCTCGACGGGCACCAGCTTTTCGATCTTGCCCTCGGTCTGGTCGCTGACCCAGCCGTTGATGAGATCGACCGACTCCTGCCGGTGGCCCACGAAGTCCACGACGCGCATTCCAGCGCCGTAGTGCAGCCCGAGCGTGTCCAGGAAGGGCGCCTCGAACGAATAGCCGATCTGTCCCCAGAGCGCGTTCACGACGTTGAGCCGGAAGCCCTGTCCGTCGGCGCCCTGGGCGCCCTGACCGCGGCTCTCGAGCTCCTGGTCGATCCAGTTGAACGCCGGGTGGAGCTTGTCCTGCCCGAGGTCGAAGCGCAGCGTGTCGGCCATGGCCGCCTCGGTCTCGCCCTTCGCGCCGGCCCACGTCATCGCGAGCGCGGTCGAGATGCTGTAGGGCGAGTAGAAGACGTTGCCGGGCTCCTGGCGGAGCTCCTGGTAGAGGTCGAGCGCGAACGCAGAGTTGCCCGAGACGAGCGCGGTCTTGTCCTCCGGAGGGATGTCCGGGCTCGAGATGCGCTGCTTGTCCGAGGCGATCACGCAGATGGCCCTGTCGGAGTCGCTGCACTCCTCGTCCCCGGTGTCGGGGTTCGGGTTCGTGTTGGGATCGGTGGACGCCTCGCAACCGAGGATGGCGGCCAGAGATAGGGCGAAGAGCGGAGCGCAGGTTCGGAGGGTTCGCTGCATGCCGCCCCGTCCAGCATCGGCCGTGCCGCGCCGGCCCCGATCGCGGGCTCGTGTGTTTCCGAGGCGAACCGCGCGGAGCGACCGAGCCGCCGCGCGCGGGGCGCCCCCGAACCCTGACATCCGGCGAACGGCTGGCCCGTTCTGGCACAAGAGGCCCTGTCAGAGCCCGGAGCTGGCTCGCGCACCAGAAACCCCGCACGGCGCCTCAGCGCGCCGCCAGCATCCAGGCCGGCGCCCACCAGTAGCGATGGAGCAGCCGGCGGTCGACGCGCGCGAAGCCGGCCTCGTGCAGCAGCGCCGCCCAGTCGTCGATGGGGTGCTCGAACGTGGTGCGGGCGGCGCCGCGGTCCACATAGCCGAAGAGCACCGGCATCAGGAAGCCCTGCGCGACCGTGTCGAGATCGGCGCCGGCGTACTCGGCCAGCCCTTCACGGTAGCGCGCGAGCACGTGCCGCGCGGTGTCCGGCGAGAGCGGCTCGTCCATGCGCGGCGCGTCGAACTCGGCGACGAGCAGCAGATCGCAATGCGCGCGCGCCCAGCGGAGGAGGGCCGGCCTCTCGGCCGGAGCGATCGCGTGCAGGCAGAAGGTCGCCTGCGCCACCGCCCAGCGCCGCGGCGCCATGCCGGGGTCGGCGGCGAGATCCTGGAGTCGCCCGCCGAAGGCCTCGAAGTCGACCCCTCGCGCGGAGAGCGCCGCGGTGCAACGCTCGAGCAGCGGCGCCGCCGGCTCCGCCACGGTGACCCGCCGGACCGCCGGCGTCAGCGCGGGCAGGAGCGCCAGACCATCGCCGGCGCCGATGTCGAGCAGATCGAACGGCGCCTCCGGGTACTGGCCGGCGAGCGCCGCGCTGGTCTCCCGGTAGAGCGGCACATTGCCGCCGCCGCGGATGAAGGCGGCGAACCCCTCCGCGGACACGTAGACATTGCGCTTCCCCTCCCGGGCGACCCGCTCGAGGTGCGCCGCGGCCGCCTGGAACAGGATGTCTCCCGGCGAGGCCTCCGCGGCGCGGGCGGCGAACGCTGCGGCGTCCGCGTAGCGCTCGTCGGAGAACGCCAGCATCGCGAGGTAGCAAAGGCCCTCCGGCGACGGCGTGGCGACGGCGGCCGCGGCTGCGTCGAGCCCGGCGGCGCGGTGGCGATCCCAGATCCTGTCCAGCATGGCTCTGCCCCTTTTTCCAACTGGTTCCCGGCGCGGAAGCGCGCCTCCCGACAGGCTACCTCGCGGGCGGGCTGGGCCGGACGATGAACGGCAGCTGCGCGGAGTACACCCGCGCCCCCGTGATGAACGTGGCGACCATCGAGTCGAAGGCGGCGTGGACGTTCAGGAACGCTACCGGGCGTGGGCGCAGAGGATGGCGGCGCCGCCGCGGCCGCACACGTCGACAGCGCCGTCGCCGTCGAGGTCGGCGAGCTCCAGCGTCATCCCGTAGCGGTCGACGCCCCAGCCCGCGACGTCGGTGTAGTCCTGCGGCAGGATCCGGCGGACGTGGTCGAAGCCGTTGCCGCTCGACAGGCCGCAGACCAGGCCTGTCGGGCTGCGGCCGCACACGTCGGCGTAACCATCTCCGTTGACGTCGCCGAGGCGGATGGATCCGTAATCGGCGCGCGACGCGCCCCAGCCGGTCGGCGTCCCGGCGTCGGCGAAATCGTTCCGCAGCGACCACCTGCGCGGGTTCTCGAAGCCGCCGCCGGCCTTGCCGGTGGCGCAGAAGATCTTGCCGCCGCCGCGGCCGCACACGTCGGCGCGGCCGTCGCCGTTGATGTCGCCGAACGCGATGGTCATGCCGTACCGCTCCGCGCCCCAGCCGAGCGAATCGAGGTACTCGGTGCCGAGCCACGTGACGGCGGGCTCGAAGGCGCGTTGCCGGTTGTTGATCGCGCACTGGATGCCGCCGGCGCCGCGGCCGCAGACGTCGGCGTAGCCGTCGCCGTCCACGTCCACGAGGCGCAGTGAGCCGTAGTACTGCGCGCCGGCCGCGAACTCGGTCGCGTTCGAGAACGACGACGTCCAGACGCGGAAGTCGGGCACGAACGCGGTGCCGGTCGCGTTCGCGGTCGCGCAGAAGATGCCGTTGCCGCCGAGGCCGCAGGCGTCGGCGCGGCCGTCGCCGTTCACGTCCCCGAGCATGAGCGTCATGCCGTGCATCTCGGTGGCCCAGCCGCGCGCGTCGCTGAACTCTTCGGTGTAGAGCGCGAGAGCGCCGAAGCTGGCGCCCCCCTGGTTCAGGGCGCAGTAAACGCCGTCGGGGCGGCGGCCACAGACGTCGGCCAGGTGATCGCCGTTCACATCGCCGAGCCGGACCGAGCCATAGTAGAACGAGTAGAGCCCGTAGCGGCCGGACGCGTCGCTATCGCTGAGCAGGCCGCCGCTCGTCCAGGCGGCCACCGGGCCGAAGCGCGGGGTCCAGCTCTGCTGCGGGACGACCTCCAGGCCACCGCCGCTCGCGGGCTGCGCGACGCAGTCCCAGACCTGGACGACCGTGCCGTTGGCCGGATCGGCGCCCCTCACGTCGAGGCACTTGCCGTCCAGCCCGCGCAGCATGCCGTCGCTGGTCAGGGTCCACTTCTGGCTGGGCACGTCGGCGCAGTCCCAGATCTGGACGGGCGTGCCGTTCGTGGTGTCCGCGCCGAGGAGATCGACGCATTTGTTCGCGCCGGCGAGCTGGATCTTAGCGCCCGTGAGGGTCCATTTCTGATGCGGCACGTCGGCGCAGTCGCGGATCTGGAGCGTGGCGCCGTTCGTCGCGTTGCCGCCCGGGAGGTCGAGGCACTTGTCCGAGAGGCCGGCGAGCCACCCGTGGGCATAGGTGACCTGGGCGCTCGAATACTGGCTGCCCCGCCATGAGCCGTGCGCGCCGTCGCCGTAGGTCGAGCAGTCGCGGATATTCTCGTCGTGCTCCGCATAGGTGCAGAAGACGTCGGTCTTGTCCGCCTTCTGCCGCGCCGAGAGGTTCTCCTCCTCGTTCGCGATGTTGTAGTCGCGGTGGACGACGAGCTGATGCGCCCCCGCATAGGCGTGGTGCGCGTTGAACGCGAACTTCCCCGCGTGGATGTGATCGGGGTGGCCGCCGCCGTACAGGTCGCTCAGGTCCTGGATGTGCATGCGCGTCGGGCCGAAGCTCTGCACGAGCGAGCGTAGGACCGCGCCGAGCTCACCCTTCGTGTAGGTGGTGCCGGCGCAGCTGCCCCAGGTGCCGAGCACCGGGACCGTATAAGCGCCCGTGGCGTCGTTCCACAGGTTCCTCAGGCTCGTGTTGCCCGGGCGGTTACAGTCGGTATCGCCCGAGGGGGAGGGGAAGCCGTCGCCGCTGCCGCCGTTGGGCAAGCGCAGGAAGACGACGGAGACGCGCTGGTTGCCGTCGAGCGTGAAGCGATAGGTGGGTTTTCCCTGTACCGTGTCGACGCTTTCGGTCCAGCTGTTGACCACGCCGGCCATGAGCGCATAGGCCTCGCGGATGCCCGCCTCGCGCCCGTCCTTCCAGTAGGCGCTGGTTTTGCCGGCGTCGCCGGCCGTGAGATAGACGGTGCGTACGGTGTGCCCGGCGCGGATGCTCTCGGGCACGTCCGGGCTCATGAAAAGCAGGTCGTCGTCCTCGTGGGCGACCATGTAGAGATCCCTAAACTGGGGCCCTGTGGGGAGCGTGAGCGCCCCGGCGGCCTCCCCCGATTCGTCGTCCGGCGCGTCGTCCTTGGCGGCGTAGCACCCGATGGCGAGCGAGCTCGATCCGAGCAATCCAACGAGGAGGACGCTGCGCGCTGCGGCGCGCTGCCAGCAAGAGGGAAATTGGGTCTGTTTCGACATGGCCACTCCTGCCTTTGAGCCCGCGGGTCGCGAGGCGAGGAGACACAAGAGCATGATGCGTGCCCCTGCGATGGACGTGGAATTGGCGAGGATCCTGCGGGATTCTGCGGAGAGCGGGGACGAGGAGGGCTCGCTCAGCCGGCCAGTGGCCGGCAGGTGGACTGGCCGCGTGGAGCGAGGCTGCGCAGCATGGGCAAGAACAGGCCGCGCAGGTGTGGAACGTACGGTGCCATCTGAATCATTCAACCCTACAACTGCGCCAGTGCTCCGGTGAGCATTTTACCTCTCCGGAGGGGGCTCGACAGGCTCTGGTCTGAATTTCAATTCTCCCGGGAGGCTCTCGGCAGCCTCCGGCCGGTGGTCCGAGCGGAGCCTCGGCGCCATGCGGCAAGGGCGTTGTCATCGGGCGGTCACGCGGCGCGGGGGGCGTCTTCGGCGGCCGCAAGACCGGCCCCCGGATCGACCTCCGCCGGCTATGCGAGCATCGAGTAACGCTGCTCGGCCGCGAGGCACGGGGCCGGGTCGAGCCCGAGCTCGCGGCGGACGATGTTCGCGCCGCGCACCAGCGACACCATCTTGTGAAAGGCGTGCATCCGGCTCATGCCCTGCCGGCCGAAGCCGCAATCGCTGCTGAGGATCAGCCGCTCCGGCTCGATGAACCGGAGCGCCTTGCGGATGAGCGCCGCGACCTGCTCGGGGGTCTCCACCTCCAGGCTGCGGTGGTGCACGACGCCGATGCAGACCTTCTTGTCCTTGCCGACGGCCTGACCGATCGCCGGGAGCGCCGCGCCTCCGTCGCTCGCGGCCTCGAAGGTGATGACGTCGACGTCGAGCCGGTCGAGCAGCTCCAGCGCGCCCTCGTAACCGCTCGTCGCCACCTCCACGCGCTGCGCCGCCGGGTTGCCCCAGCACGTGTGCACCCAGACCTCGGTCTTGTCGCGCAGCCCGGCGACCTCGCGGTTGAACGCGTCGATGTAGAGCTCCGTGTCCAGCTCGGCGCCCTGGTCATGACCGGCGATGTAATGGAGCAGGGGCTCCTCGAGCTGGACGACGGGGCACCCCGCGTCGGCGACCTCGTGCAGCTCCTGGTTGAGGCTGTCGGCGATCGCGAAGAGCAGCTCGCGGCGGCTCGCGTAATGCTGGTTGAGGACGACGACCTCCAGGAGCTGGCCGCAGCAGGTGCCGAATTTCATCGGACTGTGGGTCATGCGCTGCGCCGCCTTCCAGACGCGCGCGTACTCCAGCCCTCCCCGGCCGACCGGGCCGCGAACGAAGAAGGGGAGGCGAGCCTCCATCACCTCGTGGAGGATGTCGCCTGCGGCCCTCTCCCTCGGCGACGTCCAGGGCTGGGGCCGGAGCCCGGGATCGTCCAGGCCCTCCATGCGCTCGGCCAGGTAGCTGAACCAGGAGCGGCCGCCGACATCCATATCGAAGCGGGCGTCGCCGTCGGTCAGGATATCGAGGCCTGCCCGGATCTGATCGGTGATGTGCACGGCGAGGGTGTCGGTGTACTGCTCCCTGAACACGAGATCGGCCATGGCCATCGAGAACCTGCGGCCCGCGAGGTTCGAGACATACCATGACGGCCGCGGCAGAGAGCCGGTGATGGTCGTGGCGAGAGGCGTGTGCTTCGTTGCCTTGATCATGGAAACCTCGTTCGCGTGCGCCTGCAGCGCGCCGCGGATGCTAGCCGAGAAGACAAGCGTGAGCGAGCCGACACCTCGGCCATGCCTGCACAGCCTGGTCGCTCAGGAGCCGTGTGCTCTCGAGCAGCGCTCGATCCTCAGCGACAGGCCTCAGCGACAGGGAGGACCACCTGCGCCGGCGATGCGGCTCATCGCGAGCGCAATCGCGCCCGCGCGCGTCGCGGGGCGTTCAGGAACTGGAGGTGCTCTTCGAGGGCGCTCCACACGGCGGCGATGCGCGGCACCCGGCGCAGGCCGCGCGGCGTGACGAGCCAGAGCTCGAGCACTGGACCTGCGGGCAGGCCCAGATCGAGCTCCACGAGGTCGTCGTCCAGATCGAGCGCGCTGCACGGCAACACGGCGGCGCCGAGCCCCGCGCGCACGGCCTCGATCTGGGCGACGTAGCTGCTCACGATGAGCTTCGGGGCCTTTTTTACATGCCGCTTCTGGTAGTCGTCCTCGACGGTGGGGGTGCGGCCCAGATCGACGCCGATCCAGTCGAGCTCGTCGCGGCCCTTCTTGGAGAGCCTGCGGTGGGCGATAGGCACCGTGGGCAGGGTGACGACGCGCGCGGCCACCAGATCGCCGCTCTTCGGCCGGAAGAAGCGCACGGCGATCTCGGCCTCACGATGGCCCAGATCGGCCACCTCGTAGCTGGTCAGCAGGTGCAGCGACACGCGCGGGTGCCTCTCGGCGAGCGCCGGGAGCACGCGCGGAATGACGCCGTGTACGGCGATCGACTCGGTGAGCGCCAGTCGGACCCTCCCCTCGGCCTCCCTCTCGTGGCCGCTGGCCTCGCGCACGAACTGGTCGGCGCCGGCCTCCATCGACTCGACGTGGCGACGCAGCTGCTCGCCGAGCGGGGTGAGCATGGAGCCTCCCGGCAGCCGATCGAAGACCGCCACCCGGAGCGTTCGTTCGAAGGTCGCCATGCGCCGGCTCACCGTGGATTGCTCGATGCCGAGCTTGCGGCCGGCGGCCGAGAAGCTGCCGGCGCGCGCCACCTCCAGGAAGAGGCGCAGATCGGCCCAATCCAGGTCGGCGAGCGGCCTGCATGCGGGCGGGGACGCGGGAGAGCGAGCCATGCATCCACGCATGGCACGCCTGCTCAGAACCGTCTACCCGGACGCTGCTGCATGGGCAAGATCAACGCATGCACCTCGTCATCCAAGGTCACCCAGCCCCCGACAGCCTGAGCGACGCGCTCGCTCGGGCCTACGCCAGCGGCCTCGAACGAGGCGGAGCCCGCGTCGAGCTCCTGGCCCTGCGCTCGCTCACCTTCGATCCGCACTTGCGCGCTGGCTTCAGCGGTCAGCAGGAGCTCGAGCCCGATCTCCGCCAGGCCCAGGCCACCATCGAGCGCGCGAGCCACGTGGCCTGGTTCTTTCCCACCTGGTGGGCAGGGCCGCCCGCGCTGGTCAAGGGCTTCATCGATCGCACCTTCTTGCCAGGATGGTCGTTCGCCTATCGAAAGCGGAGCGCGCTGCCCGAGGGGCTGCTCGCCGGCCGCAGCGCGCGCGTCGTGACCACGATGGATAGCCCGGGCTGGTGGTACCGATTCTGGCACTGGCGCTCCGTCCACACCTCGTTCATCAACGCGACATTGCGCTTCGTCGGCTTTGGGCCCGTCCGCGAGACCACCTTCTTCGATCAGAAGACGCGGACCCCGGAGCAACGCGCGGCATGGCTCCGGGAGATGGAGCGCACCGGCGAGCGGGATGCGCGGCAATTCCCCGCCAGATCCTCCCGCACGCTGGCTGTTGCGTGAAGGTCGGTTGTGGGGCATTCGGGGGGTGCTGGGGTCTTTTGCGGAGCTCCAGGGCACCGCCGTCAGCTATCCTCCCGCCGATGCGTTGTCCACGCCTCCGCTCCGGCGCCGCGCTCGCCGCGGCGCTCCTGCTGCCCTCGCTCCTCGCGTGCGCCGGCCCTCGGGCTCGGCCTCTCCCTCCTGCATCGAGCGCCGGTGCGCTGTCCGCGGCGCCCGCCGGCGAGGCGCGCCGGCGCGCGCGGGATCTCGGCATCGTGATCGGCCGCCTGCCCACCGGGAAGCTGAACGCGATCACCGATGTCCACGGCGTGCGCGTCGGGCACGTGACCCACCACCGCGGCGCCGGCCGGCTCGACCCGGGCAAGGGGCCGGTGCGCACGGGCGTGACCGTCATCCTGCCGACGTCCGATGATTTCTGGCACAACAAGGTCCCCGCCGCGAGCTTCGTCCTGAACGGGAACGGAGAGATGACCGGCCTCCATTATGTGATGGAGTTCGGGGTCCTCGAGACACCCATCGTCTTCACCAACACCCTCGCCGTGGGCCGCGCGCTCGATGGGGCGATCCAGTACATGCTCCGGCGCTATCCGGGCATCGGCGTGGACGAGCCCACGGTGACACCGATCGTCGGAGAGTGCGACGACAGCGCGCTGAACGACATCCGCGGTCTGCACGTGTCGGCCGAGGACGTCCTCGAGGCGGCGGAGCGCGCCGCGGATGGCCCTGTCGACGAAGGGGCGGTCGGCGGCGGGACGGGGATGATCTGCTACGACTTCAAGTGCGGTATCGGGACGGCGTCGCGCGTCCTGCCGGAGGCCGCGGGCGGGTTCACGGTGGGCGCCATCGTGCAGGCGAACTTCGGGGCGCGCGGCGAGCTCCGGGTCGACGGCGTGCCGGTAGGGCAGGAGATCCGCGATCTCCTGCCGGTGCCGGCTGTCCACGGCGAGGGCTCGCTGCTCGCCGTCGTCGCGACCGACGCGCCCCTGTCCGCGCGGCAGCTCGAGCGGGTGGCTCGGCGCATCGCGCTCGCGGTGGGGCGCACAGGGACGATATCGCGCGACGGCAGCGGCGACCTGTTCCTGGCCTTCGCGACGGGCAACCGGGTGCCGGCCGCGCCCGGCGGGCTGACTCGGGATCTCCGTGAGGTGGACGACGCGCGCCTGAACCCGATGTTCCAGGGCGCCGAAGAGGCGGTGGAAGAGGCCATCCTCAACGCGATGACCGTGGCGACGACGACGTTCGGACAGGACGACCACGTCGCCCACGCCATCCCGCTCGACCGGCTCCGCGAGGCGATGCGACGGTACGGGAGGCTCGGTGAGCCGGGACGCTGAGCCGGATTGCGCGCCGCGACGCCGGATCGAGAGCCGAGATGCGCGCCCCCCGGGAAGAGCGAAGTCTCGACTCAGATGATCAGCAGGAGCTCGAGCTCGCTCTCCTTTCCCGTCGCGCCCCCCGCCCCCGCCGGCACGTGAGGCGCGTTGATCGGCGCCAGCCGGAGCGCGCCCAAGGGCCGCGGCCCCGAGCTCTCCGGCGGAGGCCCGCCGGCGTCGGCCGCGCCGCGATCGCCGTGCGCGCGCTGCGCGCAGCCGGCGATCGCGGCGCGCACCGCGCAGAACACGCGCTCCGTGTCGAGCCCCCCGGGCTCCTGAGCCGCCCTGGCCAGGCTCTCGTCGACGCAGGCGGCGCACGGGGCGGAGGTGGCCGCGAGCCGCACCACCAGCGTCGCCTCCAGGCGACCGAGCTCTACCCTGTTGAATGGCACGGTGAGCGCCGAGCCGCGGCCCCGGCCGACATCGACGCTGACGAGGAGGGTATCGCCATCACGTATCACCATGGTTTCCCGCGGGGGGCGGCCACTTACGCGCTCTGGCGCAGACTCACGAAGACTTGTGTTGACAAGGATCCACAGGCGATCGGAGCTCGCCTGTCCGCTCTTCTCCGCAGCGTCGCTGGTGCGGCCTTCTGCCATTCTCACGCCCTCCGAGGAGGCGAACCTACAGCCGTTGGAGGCGGACGGCGATGGTCCTTCCGGACAGACAATGTCCGGACGGGCGCGTCCGCCGGGGACGCCGCCGCGCCCGGTGAACGCGGCGGACACGGAGGTCGTTGCCGCGTCCGTTGCGCCGTCCGGCGCGAGGCGGTAAGCACAGCCGGCGAGCGGAGGGCGGAGCGTGGATGAGCCAGAGCGACGCGACGAGGACCCGGACCAGGGCGCGGGCGAAGCCGGGAGCGAGCGCGCGTCGCTCGCCATCCTGTTCCTCGCCGCGGCGTTCGCGCTCGCTCTCCTGCTGACCGTCGTGGCGCTCCTCGCGTTCGCGGCGATGAGCCAGCGATCGCCGTCGCCGGTCCAGGTCGGCGCTCTGGTCGGCGCTCCGGCCGGCGCTCCGGTCGACGCTCTGGCCGCGCTCGGCCGGCGGGGCTAGCCGCAGGTCTTCTGGACCACGCCGAGCAGCGCGCTGAAGTCGACGGGCTTCTTCAGGTAGGCCGTGCCCTCGGGGGGGCCGTCGTGGCCGGAGACGATGGTCACCGGGATCGCCGCGAGCGCGTGCACCTGCTTCAGCGCGGCGAGCATCTCCTCGCCGGTCATGATCGGCATCATGAGATCGAGCAGGATGAGCCCGGGCGGCGGGTCCGCCTGGTGCAGGAGATCGAGCGCCTCCCTGCCGTTGCTGGCGCAGTAGACATCGTAGCCCGACGACTCGAGCATCTCGCGGAGCATCTCGCGGAGCTCGGCGTCGTCGTCGACCAGGAGGACGGGGGCGCGCGGGTTCGGGGGAATCGGCGTCACGCGCGGCCCGTTGAGCCCGTCGGTTGGCAAGGGTTCACTCATCGCTGTTACCTCTTCCAGACTGCGCAAGCATGCAGGAGCGATAGCAGGCGAACACCGCGCACGCATTGCATGCCCTCAGCATCGTCGGATCTTCTCCGGACATGGTTCCGGGCTACGCGGGGGCGGCGCCGCTCCGCGCCGAGCAGGGGGCGAGGGGCGTGGCGGGAGCACGGGCACCGCGAGCGAAGCCATGCGAAGCGCCGAGGGTTACGGGAGTTGCGCCGTGGGTCAAGCCTCTCCGCTCTCGCCCCGCTCGCCCTCCGGCGTTCCGGGCCGGAACCCGAGCGCGCGCGCCTGGGCTGGGCCGGTGTGGCGACGGCGCCAGACCACCGCGTCGAGCATGTAATGGGTCGCCTGCGGCAGCGCGAGCAGCGGCACGAGCAGCGCCCGCGCGCGCGGCCCGAGGAGCGGCTCGTCCCCTGTCCGCGCGCCGCCGAAGAGCTCCGGCCGGTCGTGCCAGACGAGCCGGTCCCAGAGCATCTCCTCGACGAACGCGAGCGCCAGCGCGATCCCGAGGAAGGCGAGGAGCCCGGAGGCGAGGACCCGCGCGAGCAGCGAGCGCGGCGCCTCGCGGGCCCGCTCCCGGGCGTACGCGAAGACGAGCGCCATGTACGGGACCCCGTGGACGATCACGTTGGTCACCGTGAACTGGAAGTCGCTGTCGGTCGCGACGATGCCGACGTACCAGGTCGCCGCGGTCGTCGCGACGACGACGTGCTTGCCGAGGTTGAGCGGCGCGCGGTCGACGCAGGCCCGCTGGATCGCGCGGGCGACGTACGCGACGGCGAGCGCGGCGTACACCGCGCCGAGCGGGCCCACCGCGGCCGCGAGCCAGGGCGCGCTCACGAAATCGCCGTCCACGAACCACTGGAACGCGCGCGGCGGGTGGGCGTGCGCGTGCCAGTAAAGGAGCGGCCACCCCGTCGCCGCGTAGACGAGCGCGTCGTCGAGGAGGCGATCGACGCGCGAGCGCTCGCCCGCGAGCGCGCGGTAGATCGCGACCCACCCGACCTGCTGGCGGACGAAGTGGATCACGGCCACGTAGGCGAGCGCGCGCCAAAAGGCGAGCTCGGAGGCGAGGTGGAGCGCGACGCCGGCGGCGTAACAGGCGAGCGGAACGCCGGCGTAGAGCGCGGGGTGGCGGCGGAGCTCCTCCGGGTCGAGGTACGTGCGGAAGAGCGTCGTGTGCACGTGGGCCACGTCGACGCCGACCACGAAGAGCAGGAAGCCCCAGGCCGGGAGCGCGCCCCCCGTCGAGAGCGCGGCGAGGGCGAGGGCGACCGCCGCGGAGCCGCCGAACACCGCGAGGTCGACGCCGCGGCCCCACATGAAGCCGCCGCGCGCCGCGCCGCGGGGCCCGGCCGGCAGCGCGCCGAGGAGGTCGGGCCCGGCCGAGGCCAACGCCGAGACCCGCGCGTCAGCCGTGGATGGCCGCGGAGATGATCCAGGCGAGGCCCAGGATCACCGAGCCGATCACGATCGCGAGCGCCGTGTTCTGGTCCTCCTCGATCTCCTTGCGGATGGAGAAGGGGGTGAGCTTCGTGATCAGCACGAACGCCAGGAGGAAGACGAGCAGCCCGACGGCGACGAAGACGAGCGTTCCGATGACGGCTTTGATCAAATTTTGAACGTCGGGCATCGGCGGTTCTCTCTGGGCGCGGGGCGGCGCGCGGCGCGCGCTCGTGACGTCGTGAGCTGGGGGGCGTGAGCCTACGCGAGTCGGCCGGCAGGGTGAAGCGCGGTCGCTGCGCCGCGTCGCGTCCTCGACGCGCGCGCCCGGGCGGCGACGTGCTATCGCCCTGCGGTGTCCACGACCGTGCGCCGAACCCTGCCCCGCCGCGCCCTCACGGCCGCGCTCGCGGCGCTCGGCCTGCTCTGCGCAGGCGCGCCCCACCTCGCCGCAGCGGCGCCTCCGTCCGGCGAGCCGGCGCCGATCGCCGCCGCGCGGCCGGCTGGCCCGCGCCCGCAGGCGGCAGCGCGCCCGCAGCGCGCCTCGGCGCAGCGGGCGGGCGCTGCCGGGGCGCATCGCAAGCCGGCCGGTGGGCGCGCGCACGGCGGTGGCGCGCAGTCCGGCAAGGCGGCGGGCGTACCGGCCGGCAAGGCGGCGCACGCGCCGGCCGGCAAGGCGCTGCGCGGCGGAGGCGCGCCGATCGGCAAGGCGGCGCACGCGGCGGGGACGCCGAGGAGCGCCGTGGCGGCTCCGGCGGAAGCGCCGCTCGATCTCGCGTTGCCCGTCGAGCGGGTCACGCTGAAGAACGGGCTGCGCGTGGTGCTGAGCCCCGACGAGAGCTCGCCCACCGTCGCGGTGGCCGTGACGTACGACGTGGGCTCGCGCGACGAGCCGAGCGGCAGGAGCGGCGTGGCGCGCCTCGTGATGGACATGATGGCCCGGAGCAGCCGCAGCCTGCCCGCAGGCGAGCCCCAGCGCCTCGTGGCCGAGCGCGGCGGCGAGCTCCACGCCGAGGCGGACGTCGATCGCACCACCTACACGGCGGTGGCGCCCGCGAACGAGCTCGCGCTGGCGCTGTGGCTCGAGGCCGATCGCATGAGGGCGCCCGCGCCGAGCGCAGAGGGCTTCGAGGCGCAGCGCAGGGACGCGATCGAGCGGCGCGGCGCGACCCTCGGCGCCGCCCACGGCCAGGGCGCGATCCGGCTCAGCGAGCTCGTCTTCCAGGGGTACTGGCCCCACGAGCACCCGGCGCTCGGCGAGGCGAACGATCTCGCGGGCGCGGAGCTCTCGTGGGTCCGCGACTTCCGCGCCGCCCATTACGGCCCGAACACGGCGGTGCTCGCGATCGCCGGCGGCTTCGAGGCGGGCGCGGCGATGGCGCTCGTGCACGAGTACTTCGACGGTATCCCCGCCGTCACGGCCGCGCCCTTCAAGGACGTGCCGTTCCCCGAGCAGACGAGCCAGCGCACCGGCGTCGTGAGGGACAGCGCCGCCCGCGCGCCGTCCATCCTCTACGGGTGGGCCGCGCCGCCGCCCGAGCACCCGGATCACCACGCGCTCGCGCTCGCGGCCTCGCTGCTCGGGCGCGGGGAGAGCTCGCGGCTCCAGGCGCTCCTGGTCGGGAACAAGGCCGTCGCGCGGTCGGTGCAGGTCGCGATCGACGGGCACCGCGGGCCCGATCTCTTCTCCATCGACGTGCGGCTCGCCGAGGACGCCCAGGTCGGCGACGTCGAGAAGCTGATCGAGGGCGAGATCCGGACGCTCGCGACGGCGGGACCCTCGCAGGCCGAGCTGACGAGGGCGCGCCGGTTGCTCCAGTCGGCGTTCGTGTCGGGCCTCGCGGACTCGAGCGCGCGGGCGCGGGCGCTCGGCGAGCACGAGCTCCTCTTCGGGGACGCCGCCCACCTGAACGGGGAGCTCGCGCGCTACTTCGCGGTGACCCGGGAGGACGTGCAGCGCGTCGCGCGCGAGCACCTCGGCCCGACGCGCCGGACGATCGTCGAGACCTATCCCCCTGCAGTGCCGGGAGCCGCCCCGCCTCCGCGCGCGTCGACCGGCGCGCCGCGGCAGGACGCCGAGGTGGCGACGCCTGGCAAGGGCGCGGAGAAGGCGGCGCCTGGCAAGGCCGCGTCGGGCAAGGGGGCGAGCAAGGCCGCGCCGGGCAAGGCGACGCACAAGGCCGCGCCGGGCAAGCGCCCGGCGAAGGCGCGCGGCGCGGCGAGCCGGCCCGCGCCGGATCAGGCGCCGAGGAAGCCGGCGAAACACACGAAGAAGTGACGCGAAGAGGCGGGCGACGGAGAAGGCGTGACCCGATGAACGAGCGAAGCGAGCGACGCGACCTGCGCGGGCGGCGGACAGCGCGCCCCTGGCTCTCCTGGACCGCGGCGCTCGCGGCGGCCGTGGCGTGCGGCTGCGCCGGGCGCGCGCCGCAGCCGCACGCGCAGGCGGGCGCGCCGGCGAGGCCCGCGCCGGCGACGTCTGCGCCGGCGGCGCCGCCGGCCGAAGTCGCTCGCGGGGAGCAGCCGCCGCCGTCCGGCCCCGCGAAGCCCGCGCGCATGCCCCCGATCGCCTGGGCCGAGCTCCCGAGCGGCCTTCGCGTCGCCACGGCGGTGAGCCGCGCGTTGCCGCTCGTGGAGGTCCGGGCGGTCATCCGCGGCGGCTCCGCGGCCGACGGCGAGCGCACGGGGCTCGCCGCGCTCACGGGCGAGCTCCTCCTGCGCGGGGGCGCGGGCGGCCTCCCCGGCCGCGAGGTGCTCGCGCGCGTCGAGTCGCTCGGCGCCTCGCTGCGGGTGGACACCGGCCTCGACGCGACCGTGATCGGGCTGCGCGCGCCCAGCGATCGCCTCGCGGAGGCGGCCCTGCTGCTCGGGCTCGTCGTGCAGCGGCCGCGCCTCGACGCCGCGGAGCTCGCCAGGCTGAAGGTCCAGGCCGCCGAGGCGGCGAGGGAGAGCGCGCGCTCGGACGGCCGCTGGGGAGCGCTGATGGTCCTCTTCCGCGACCTCTACGCGCTCCCCACCGAGCTGCACCCGTACGCCTCGTTCGGCGCGACCGCGGCGGAGCTCCCGCAGATCACCGCCGCCGACTGCCGCGCGTTCCACGCGGCGTGGTACGTCCCGAAGAACACCGTGGTGGTGGTGGCGGGCGACACGACGCCCGAGGCCGCGCGCGCGGCCGTGGAGAAGGCCTTCACCGACCGCCGCGGCGAGGAGCCCCCGGCGCTCTCGTTCACCGATCCGGTGGCCCCGGCGTCGCTCAAGATCACGATCGTCGATCGCCCGAAGAGCGCGGAGAGCGAGCTCTTCCTCGGCGCGCTCGGCCCCGAGCGCACCGCCCCGGAGTGGCCCGCGATCGCGGTCGCGGCCGAGGTCCTCGGCGGCCCCTCCGGGCGCCTCTCGCAGGAGCTCCTCGAGCCGCGCGGGCCGGCGCGCGAGGTGTCCGCGGCGCCGCTCGACGTCGCCCACGGGCCCGTCCCGCTCCTGGTCCACGTCCGCGTCCCTGCGGCGCGCACGGGCCTCGCCGCGCAGGCGATGCTCGAGCACGTGGAGCGGCTCGCGGCCGCGGCGCCCTCGCAGGAGGAGGTCGACGCCGCGGCGCGGCGGCTCACGGCCGGCCTCGGCCTCGGCCTCGGGACGGCCACCGGGCTCGCGGACGAGATCGCCGGCATGCAGGCGCTCGATCTGCCGGACGACCACCAGGAGAGCTACCGCAAGGAGCTCCGGGACATCACGCCGGCCTTCGCCGGCAAGGTCGCGCACGACAACGTGCGACCGGCGCACGCTGCGATCGTCGTGGTGGGCGACGCCCAGGCGATCGGCCCGATGCTGAGCCGCCTCGGGGACGTGAAGGTGGTCGACCCGACCCGCGCCTTCGAGCGGAAGCGCACGATCCCGCGGGACGCGAGCGCCTCGTCCGCCCCGTCGCAGGCGCCGGCGCCCGGCGCTGGCCGCGCGGCGCCGGCCGAGGAGCCGCAGTGACGGCCGCCGGGGGCCGCGGGGGCGCGCGCGCGCCGCGTGGTCCAGCGCCGGCGATGCGCGCCTTCGCGCCGGCGAAGCGCGCCTTCGCGACCGCGGCGCGCGCCTTCGCGCTCGCGGCGGGGCTCGCGGCCGCGTCCTCTCCGGGCGCCGCGCGGGCGCAGCCGAAGCCTGCGCCGGCGGCCCCCGCGCCGGCGGCGTCGACGGCGGCGGCCGCGCAGCTCGACGGCGCGACGTACGACTACGAGCACCCGTCCGCGCCGGCGAGCGGCGCCGCCGAGCAGGGCGCAGCGCAGGCCGGGGACGCCGCGCCCGCGGTGCCGCCGGAGCGGCGCTGGCGGGGTCGCGCCTTCGTGCACCGCCTGGCGGCCGCCGATCCCGCGCGGCCGCTGCCGATCCTCGTGTTCCTGCACGGCACCAACGAGGCGCGGATCGAGCACCGCTGGATGGGCGGCGGCCAGGAGGGCGACGTGCGCCGGATCGCGGCGCAGCTCATGGAGGCGGGCCGGATCCCGCCGATGCTCGTCGCGGCGCCGAGCGCCGTGCTCCCGGCGGCCGTGGCCGTCGCGCGGACGAGCTGGCCCGCCTTCGATCTGGACGCGTTCCTCGACGCCACGGCCGCGCGGCTGCGCGGCGTCGCGACCGTCGACCGCGCGCGCGTCGTCGTCGCGGGCCACTCCGGCGGCGGCTGCAACAAGGCGGGCGGCATCGCGGCGGCCTTGAGCGCGTCGACCCCCGTGCACGCCGCGCTCGTGATCGACACGTGCATGGACGTCGACATCGCGCTCCCCCTCGCTCGCTCGCGCCCGACAACGCACGTCGTCGTGTCGTGGCAGACGATGACCTGGGTCAAGCGCCCCATCGCCGACTTCCGCCGCGCCTTCCAGCGCGGCGTCGACGCGCACCCTGCGGCGCCTGGCGTCCTCCGCGAGCTCGAGCCGCTCATCCCGACGGAGCCGATGCCCCACGACGCCATGGTGCCCCTGGTGCTGCGGCGCTGGCTGCCGCCGCTCCTCTCGCCGGACGCCGCGCCGAGCGTGCCCTGCGTCTCGCCGTGACCGCCCCGGGACGCGCCGCCGCGTCCGTCACCTGGTAGCCGCGCGGCGCCGAGGCAGCGCCGCGCACAAAACAGCTCAAGCCGGTTGGCCGGCATCCCTCGGACGCGCGCCCCATGTTAGGTCGTGTACAGGATGAAGCTCGACCTGTTGACCGTCGCGCTCGCCGCTTCGACGGCGGTTGTCCTCCTTGACGCACAGGCCAGGGCGGACTGCGGCTGTTCAGGAACCCCGAGCGCCATCACGTCCGATTCGAGCGGCCCCTGCCTGCGCTACGAGGCGCCATCGGGGCCGAGCAATGACATCACGTTCCGCTTCGACAAGGCCTATGCCTGCGGTCGGTATGCGACGGGCGAGTACTTCGTGATCAGCGAGGACGGCGTCGCCAGCATCAAGACCATCACGCCCGAGGCGGCCGGCGGCCGTCACGGTGTGGACGTGAACCCTTCCCCCGACGGGCCGCAGCGGTGGGACGACCGGCTCGACGACCATGCGCCGCCCATCAGCCTGCCTTACGCCGCGCCGCCCGGCAGCTCCGTCGTGAAGTACGTGTCCGACAACCCGTCGGGCGATTGCGATGGCGCCGGTGAGAAGTCATGCGGGCGTTTCGCGGCGGTGGTCACTGTGATCGACGCGCCGCCCGCTGACCCGAGCACGACCTTTCGTCCTCCTTTCGTGGGCACGAACAAGCCCGTGCTCTCGACCTCCACGCTGCAGACGCAGCTCCTGTCCCGCCTGCAGGCTGCGTGCGCCGACACACCCTCGCTGGAGACGGCCCTGGCCTGGACGCGTCACCTCCGCCTCGATTACACGAGCCATTCGGTCACGTGCGACCTCATGCCGCCGGAGGACGCGCTCCCCGACGGCAGGCCGTGGTCGACGGACATCTGGGCGCGCGACACCGACGTCTACGCATGGCTGCATCTCGCCGATGTGTGCAGCGCGCCGCCCTGCACGCCCGAAGAGGATCTCGCCGCCAAATTCCCCGTGCTCGTCGGCTACGTGCAGCACGGTATCGACATCTGGGGCGTCGACAGGATGGGCGCCAGCCTGTTCCGAGGCGGCGGCGGCAACGGCGGCGGCAAGCTCTTCGCCTATGCCTTCGCGGCCACGATGCTCGCCGACCCGGCGATGCTGGCTGACCTCTCGGCCGTCGACGCGGACCGATTCTTCGAGACGGCCAGCTATTACGCCGGCAAGAACGGCGCCGCCCTGTGGGGGCAGCCCGTCGGTTCGGAGGAGGAGTACTGGGCCGACTTCTCCGACCAGTCGACCCGGACGATCCGGGACCCCTATGGGTACATCGACGGCGGCTTCGAGCCTGGCGGATGGTATCAAGACAACACGGCCAAACCGACGAAATACTCGGCGCTCCTCATGCGGCTCATGCCCGCGCTCGCGGCCGCGTGGCCGGTCAACAAGGACGTCATCCTCTCGTATGCGGATCGCTGGGTCGACCACGGCGCCTTGACGCAGCCGGACCCCTGCGCGCCCGGCGGGGGCCGGTACGGCTCCGACTACGGTCCTGACGGGAGCGGAGAGTGTATCTCCGGCTCGGGGAGGGTGCCCGATCTCGATGGGAGCAACAAGGACGGGGGCAATCGTGAACGAGCGATGGGTGAGTGCATGTGGAGCAGCTTCCGGGGCTGCTCCGAGACTTGCTCCTGCCTGGGTCAGTCGTGTGAGCGCACGAGCCAATGCGGCGATGGCAAGATCGAGGCTCCCGAGGCGTGCGACGGTGACGATCCCGGGAGCTGCCCCGATGGATGCGTCCCTCCCGACCAGCCGGACGGCTGCAGGTGCGTGGCCGCTGGCGCCGGTAGCGGCGCTGGAGCCTCCGCATCCAGCGGCGGCTCCAGCACGTCGAGCGGCGCAGGTGGAGAAGGCGACGATGGCGGCGGGTGCACCTGCGGAGTGGCCGGCCGACCCGCCCCGACGGGTGCTCCGGCGGCATGGATGGCCGTCTGGGCGGCGGCCCTTCATCGCGTCATCCGGCGACGGCTCCCTGGGCCGCCGCTCTCTTCGCTTCTGCCTTCAGCTTCCTCAGGTGTCCGTGCAGGGTCTCGGAGTCGAGGCCATGTAGCGTCAACCGGAAGCCGGCCTCGAGCGTCGAGCTCGGCACCATGGGATGATGGTTGTGCACCAGGGCGACAGGCAGCAGGTCGTTCAGGATCTTGCCGACGTAGAGCGCGATGATCTCGTCGAGCTGCAGCGAATTGCTCGCTCGCCAGAAATGGTGGTCCGACAGGAACAGCGCATAGAGCGGCGTGTAGATCTCGATGGCGGTCTGCAGGTCGATGACGTTCAGCCAGGTGTTCGGGAGGTCGCCGATGCTCGCGTCGTCATCTGTGATGGCAGAGAAGTCGATCTCTTTCCGGGGCTCGATCTCACGCCCCTCTGCGCGAAGCTTCTCGTTCAGCTCGATGATGAAGTTGTAGAAAGTCAGATCGTGGACCGTGAACGTGTTGTCCAGGAGGTCCTCCAGCCTCCTGGTCCTCAGCGGCGTCGTCGTCTCGAGTTCGATGCCCGGGACGTTGTCCTCGATGAACTTCAAGATCTCCGTGCCGATGGTGAAGTGGCGCAGGATGAGGTAATTGGCCTCCGGGGCGACGAAGAGCCTCAGGCCCCAGTAAATGGACCGGTGCAACAACCACGGAGATTGCCAGCTCGCCGGGACAAAAATCTTCATGAGCTTGATGCCGGAGATCGACAGGCGGGCGAACGGCCTGATGATCGGCATCACGACCCTGCGCGTGGTGCTGCGCTGGCTCTTCAGGAAGGCCGCTTTGGCCCCCTCGTCGATCGGCAAGGACCGGTCCAGGTACAACGCCAGCCACGGATCGGGATCCCCGGGGTCGTGCTTCATCTTCCTGAAAAGGCCCTGAAAGTCCATGTCAGTAGCTCCCGATCTCCTCGAGCTGGAGGCGGTAGAGTCGCGCGGTGACCCGGGCGGCCTTGAGGATTTTCGGCGCCATCCGCGGGAGGTTCAAGATACCACAGCGGAGCGCCTCTTCCAGCTCGCCCAGGTGATCTTCGTCGGCCTTCGCGTGATAGAGATAGAAGCTGACCGCCTGCGCCTCCAGGCGAAGGGCGGACTGCACATGCTCGGCCCACTGGGCCGCGACCCGCTTGCCGAGGCCCTCGATGATGTACATGGCGCCGAGGAGATCGAAGGGGTTCGGCTGATCGGCGCGATGGAAGATCCAGGCGGACAGGGCCTCGCTGCCGATGTTCAGCTCGTGCCGCGCGAGCCCGGCCGGGTCGCCGCCGCTCTTCAGGTAGTCTTCCTCCAGCATCAGGTAATCGCGGTGCTCCGCGGCCGCGTGGCGGATGAAGCGCGAGCGCAGCTCGGCGAACTCGTGGCCGATGTTGGAGGCGGCGCGCGCGATCCAGAGCGCCCCGTTCATCACCTGCGCCCGGTGGTTCAGCAGGAGCTCGTGGTAATCGGCCAGGCGGATGCGACGCTCGAACACGCGCCGCACGATCGGGATGTGATGCACCTGGGACTCGAAATCCAGCCAGATGGACGACAGCCCGCGCAGGACGGCCTGCGGTGAATCTTCGTCTCGAGGCGACGTACGTTCCGGAAGCATCCTGAACCTCCCTGGTGATGACGGCGGGTCAGACGACCGTGAGCAGCATGAAGGCGATGACGCAGCGGCCGCTCTCCGGGATGAAGCCGAGGACCTGCTGGCCCGGCTGCAGATCCCGCTCCTCGATCAGCTGGTGCAGCATGAGGAGAATGGATGCGGCCCCCGTGTTCCCCTGGGAATAGAGGTTCGTGAACCAGCGAGCCTCGGGCACCATCGCCCCGGTCTTCGCGAGCAGCTTGACCATCTCTCCGCGGAGAGAGTGGGACGAGTAGTGCGCGAGGAAGTGGTCGATGGCTCCGGGCCTCAGACGTCGCCGATCCACGAGCTCGAGGTAATGCTTCGCCCACACGGGGAACATGCGGTAAAGCAGATCGAAGTCCTGCTTGAGGACGACGGCGCCCTGCTTTGCCGCGAGCGCAGGGCTGTCGTAGTGACTCCAGGGCTTCCTCTCACCTGCCCGGTTCCTGGAGGTGCCGGCGTACATGCAGGGGTCGAAGCGGTCGGCGTAGGAGCAGAGATCGATCCATTCCACCCTCAGGGAGCGGCGCCCCTCGTTCGGCCTGGTCTCCAGGAGCCAGGCGCCGGCCCCGTCGGAGAGGGTCCAGCGGAGAAACTCGGTCTCCATCAAGGCGGAGGAGTCCTCGCCTTCCTGCTCCCGACCGGCATAGAAGCCAGGTCGGAAGAAGCGACTGGAGAACTCGGCGGCGCAGGCCACGCCGCAGTCGTGCTCGCCCGCCTTCAGCTGGAGGTAAACGGACTTGAACGCCATCATGCTGCTGGCACAGACGCTCTGAAAGCTCGCGATCTCCATGGGTCGCAGGCCGAGCTCGCCGTGGACCGCGCTGGCAAAACCGGGGACGAGGAGGTCGCCCTGGGTGGTGGCCGCCGCCAGGAAGGAGAGCCTCTCCGCGGCGATCTCGCTGCGCGAAAGCGCGTCCCGGATCGCGCGAGCCGCCATGTCCGCGCTGCTGTGAAGGTGCACGCCGTCCGGCGTCAACGCATAATGACGTGTCTTGATGCCGTTCTGCCGCAGGACGAAGCGCCCGAGCCTGGAGCGTCTGTCGTTGATCTCGCCGATGTACTGCTCCATCTCCTCGTTCGGGACCGGCTTGCCAGGCAAGAACGCGCCAGTGCTGGTGATGTAGACGGAACGATCCATGATCCTTCTCCGTGGCAGACATGGGCTTGGAGCTCGTCACGGCGGCATGCGGCATCAACATTACCTCAATCGCCCTCGCCGGGCCGAGGCGTAACCATGTCCCGTCCTCGCGCTCTCGCGCGCACCCGTCTTGGTCGGAACCTGCGCGATCGTGCTCCGGGCCGTCGAAGAGGTGAACCGCGCCGAGCTCGAGGGCATCCGCGCGCAGATCGAGCACGGCGTGCCTGTCGATGAGCTGCAGAGCTCGGCGCCGCCGCCCAGGTTCATCCACATCCTACGGCCCGTCGGCGCCATCCATGCGGGTCGACTTGGCAGCCGTCGTCGTAGCCAGACACGAGCTTCGTGCGCGGTGGCGCCCCGCTTGCATCAAGACGGCAGCGTCAGGTGCAGCCATGGCGCAAGAGGCCCCCAAGACACCCGAGAAAAGACGGCCAAAGCACGTACGCAGCCCCCTGAAAGACGTCGCTCCGAGCCGTCCCAGGGGAGCTCCTGCGCAGGACGATCGAGAGCAAGCGCCGAGGGCCGAGAGGGACCGCTCGCCCGCGCCGCCCGGCGAGCGATCGACCCAGGCGCCCCACGGAGCGCCGCGGCGTGAGCACGAACCGCGCGGCGGGCGCGAGGGGCAACACCGGGGCAGCGCCGAGCAGGCTCACGGTCATCGTGAGCTCGCTCAGCAGCTTCGCGTCGATAGCCTCCGCTGCTCGACGATGGCCGGCTCCGGGCACCCGACCTCCAGCCTGTCGGCGGCCGATCTCATCGCGGTGCTCCTCCGCGACTACCTCCGCTGGGATCTGAGCCATCCGGAGAACCCGAACAACGATCACGTGATCTTCTCGAAGGGCCATGCCTCCCCGCTGCTCTACGCGATGCTCAAGGCGGCGGGCGTCATCTCCGACGCGGAGCTCCTGTCGTATCGGCGCCTCGGGAGCCCGCTGCAGGGGCACCCGGTGCCGACGCTCCCCTGGATCGAGGTGGCGACCGGCTCCCTGGGTCAGGGGCTCCCCGTCGGCGTCGGGATCGCGCTCTCCGGGAAGTACCTCGAGAAGGCTCCCTACCGTGTCTGGGTGTTGCTCGGCGACAGCGAGATGTCCGAGGGCTCCATCTGGGAGGCGTTCGACCACGCGCGCCACGCGAAGCTCGGCAACCTCACGGCCATCCTCGACATGAACCGCCTGGGGCAACGCGGACAGACGCCCCTCGGCTGGGATTCCGCAGCCTATGCAGCGCGCGCCCGCGCGTTCGGCTGGCGCGCCCTGGAGATCGACGGCCACGATCCAGCCGCCATCTCCGGCGCCTATGCCGAAGCCCTCCGCGCCTCGGACGCGCCCGCCCTGATCGTCGCGCGCACGGTGAAGGGAAAGGGCGTGTCCCTCGTCGAGGACAAGGACGGCTGGCACGGAAAGGCGCTCGACCGTGCGCAGTGCGCGCAGGCGATCGAAGAGCTGGGAGGCATTCGCGACATCGTCATCGAGCCAGAGGCGCCTGCGCCGGGTGAGCCTGCGCCGCGGCCCGCCGCCGAGCCGCTGAGGCTCCCGAGCTACGAGCGCTCCTCGACCGTCGCGACGCGGAAAGCGTACGGCGACGCGCTCGAGGCGCTCGGCGCTGCGCGCGCGGAGATCGTCGCCGTGGACGCCGAGGTCAACAACTCGACCTTTGCCCAGGAGTTCGCGAAGGCCCATCCAGACCGCTATTTCGAGATGTTCATCAGCGAACAGCAGATGGTGGCCGCCGCCGTCGGGCTGAGCGTCCGGAGCTGGTCGCCGTTTGCGTCGACGTTCGCGGCTTTTCTCACGCGCGCCCACGATTTCATTCGGATGGCCGCGGTGTCGAGGGCCAATGTCCGCGTCTGCGGCTCGCACGCGGGCGTATCCATCGGCGAGGACGGTCCGTCGCAGATGGGGCTCGAGGATCTGGCCATGATGCGCGCCATCCACGGGAGCACCGTGCTCTATCCGTGCTGCGCCAATCAGACCGCGCGGTTGGTCGCTGCCATGGCCGACCAGAAGGGCATCGTCTATCTCCGGACGACGCGCGAGAAGACGCCTGTCCTGTACGATGCGACCGAAGCGTTCCCCATCGGCGGGAGCAAGGTGCTGCGCGAGACACCCCACGATCGCGTGACGATCATCGCTGCCGGCATCACCGTCCACGAAGCGCTGAAGGCCCACGCAGAGCTCGAGGCGAGCGGGCTCTCCGCTCGAGTCCTCGACGCGTATGGCGTCAAGCCGATCGACGCCGCCGGCATCCGCGCGGCGGTGCAGGCCACGGCTGGAAACGCCGTCATCGTGGAGGATCACTGGGCCGAGGGCGGCCTGGGCGACGCCGTGCTCGAAGCCCTGGCTGGCGAGGAGCCCGTCGTCGCGCGCGTCGTCCACCTCGCCGTGAGGGAGATGCCTGGCTCGGGCACCCCAGCCGAGCTCCTGCATGCGGCGGGGTTGGATGCTTCCGCCATCGTCGGCGCAGCGAAGCGCCTCGTCTCCGACGCAGCACGCCCTCTCCGGTGACAGAAGCGTGCCCTGTGCCTCGCGGTGAGCCGCCACGGCACCCGCGCGGGTGCCGTGGCGGAGGCGCGCACAAAATAAAAAAAAGAGCGCCCGTCCGACGGTGTGGGGGGGGAAACCGTCCCTCAGGCGCTCCGGTGTCATGGCTATGCAGGAGCTGGGCCAGGAGTCTCCTGACGGAGGTCCGTGAATTTACGTAGGCGTCGTCCGGGTGAGGCTTTCGTTTCTGGTGTGGTGGATTTCGTTGCTGAAGCGCCGGGGGGCCGTTTCCCGCGGGCGGTCGCGCGGCGGCGCCTGCCCGAGCGTCACGCGCGTGCTGCGCCTGGGCGGCCAGGCGGGCGCTGCGCCTAGGCGGGGCGGTGGGGCGTGCCGGCGATGGCTCCGACGCGGCGCGTCTTCGCCACGCGCCTCGCCTGCTGCCGGATGTGCTCCACGGCCTTCTCGAAGAAGGCGTCGGGGGAGGACTTGCTGACGGTGATCTGCTCTCCGCCGATGAGGACGACGAGGAGGCCCCTGTCGGTCCTGCCCACCGCGAAGAAGTCGACGGTGAACGGCAGCTCGTCCTCGACGGTGAGGGACAGCTGGCACTTCAAGACCTCGCCGACGCCGGGCTGATTCTCGACGACGAACCGCTGCAAGAGCCCGTTCGCGTGGGCGTCCCCGGCGATCCGGTTGAGCGCCCACTTGTCCCTCGGCCAGGCCATGTGGTCGCGGAGCTCATATATCCACTGCAAGAGCTCCTCGGCGACCTGGCCGATCGCCGCCTTGGAGGCCTCATAGGACAGCTTGATATGCTCGTATTTCGTCATCGGGGCTCCATCGCTCTCCGGCGCGCCCTCGAGGCTACCAGATCGCCGCGCCTCGCCGCACGCGGATCCGGCCCCTCGGCCTAGCCGACGCCGCGCGATCCCACGGCGCGGCGCGCGGCGTCGCGGGCGGCCTTCGGGGCGTGTGTCTGCGCACCCGGGCGGCTTCGGAGCCCGCTGGCCGTCCACGCCGCCGGCGGCTCCAGCACCACCGGGATATCGCCGGGCGCTCTGCTCGCGCTTCACCCGCCGCGTCGCGCACCCGACGGGCGCTCGAGGCCGCCGGGTTGCGCCAGCGCGGTGCGGGGGCGTGGCGCTGGTACCGTAACGAGCGGGCGACGCTCGAGATCGTCGTGGGGTGCCTGGTTCAACCGGTCTGCTGCCCCGTGGGGCCCGCCGGCGACCGTCGGGCGGGTCACTCTCCGTCGAACGTCTCGAAATAGTGGACGGCCCACGGAGGGAAGGGGGGCGCGGGCTGCTGGCGATGCCAGACCATCGGCACGAGCCCATCGAGGTGCTGTGGAAGTGCCTCGATTCCTTCGGGCGGTGCCTCGTGCTCGAAGCACCAGCCGCCCGAGAGACAGTCTTCCGATTCGATTTTCAGGTAAAAGTATCCCGCCATCGCCGGGATCTTCATCCAACGAAACCGCCCCAGCAGCGCATTGCCGAACAGCTTGATATTATAGTATTCTCCAGTTCCGTTGGCGTCGCCCTGATAGCGATAGATGAGCCGGATATCGCCGCCGTGGAGCTTCACGTACACGACAGTGCCAGAGTTCATATCGCGCCAGACACCCTCCAGTGGTCGCAACGCGATGCTTGCCGAGCCTGGCCTTGATCCTGCCGGCTCCGGCGCTGCCGCGCTGTTCGTTGCGGCTGCCAGCACCTGCCGGAAGCTCTCGGTCTGCGCTTCGAGCGCGACTCTGAGCGCCGCGACCTCCGACGCGAGCGTCGAGGGGCCTGTCGCATGCGCTGCAGCGCGGCCGTGCTGTCTTCCGACGGCGTTCCTGAACAGCGTACACACGGAGCCCAGCGCGGCTTGGAGGTTTCCGTCAGCGCGCCGCGCGAACGTGGCGGCCGTGACCCCGGCGAGGTCGCTCGGGAGGCCAATCGGCTCGTCCCGACAGTACACGATGAAGGTGCGCTCCCGGCCCAGTGCGCCCATGAACAGCCCGAGCTCGAACAGGACGTTGTCGCGAGGGCTGTTCATCGTCTGGCTGCGCTTCTGAACCAGATCGTCGGGTGTGAGGACCAGCACGGCGAAGTCGAAATCTCGGATCGCGCCGCAGAGGCTCTCCAGCGTGCCCCCGGAGAGGCCGAACACGCCCTGCGACCAGACCGTGCAGTCCGCGTCGTAGTCCATCCCGAGCTGGATGTGCTCGGCGACGCGGAGCCCTTCCACCGACGAGCCGATGAAGATGCGCGGTCTGGTGCTCAACGAGAACCCTCCCTCGAAAGCCCTCAGCGTACTTGCCTCGCACGTGCCTGACAAGACGCGTGCCGTCCCCTCGAGGCCCAGAGGCCCTCTCTCGCCTCGGGCCGCACGCTCAGGCATATTGTTGCAGCAGCGCGCCGCGCATGGGGTTGTCGCAGGCCTTCACCGCCGCGCGGAGCGCGTCCCTGTCGACCGGCACTCGGTGGAGGCTGACGTTGACCGCTCCGCCGCGCGCCTCCACGATCGCGTACTCGGCGTGGTGCAGCAGCGTGGGCGGCCCGCCGTTCGCGTACTCCTTGAACGGCATCCCGACGCTCCCCGGGTTCACGAGGAGCGTGCCGCGGTGCTGGCGGAGCATCTGGAGGTGCGTGTGCCCCCCGGCCATCACCGTCGCAGCGTGGCCCGCGAGGCGGCGATCGAGCTCCTCCGGCGGGGTGTTCGCGAGCAGATCCTCCATGTGAGACCGCGGCGAGCCGTGGAACACGAGGAGCGTCGACTGGGCGTCGAGCGGGATCTCGAGGCGCGCCTGGAACGTGCGCAGGAAGGCGAGCTCGTCGTTCGACAGCCGATCACGGCACCAGTCCACCGCGTCGACCACGATGGGGGCCTCGGTGTAGGTGCGGATCAGCTCGGGATCCAGCATGAACTCGTCGTGGTTCCCGAGGATGCAGGGGCACCCGAGCTCCTGCAGCATGTCCAGGATGGCCGAAGGCCGCGGTCCCAGCGTCGCGACGTCGCCGAGGCAGATCACCTGATCGACGCCCGTCGCCTGGATGCTGGCCAGCACGGCCCTGAGCGCCACTTCATTGCCGTGGATGTCGGATATCAGCGCGATCCGCATGGTGAAAACCTCCCCTTCGGCGGCCATCGAGACGTTGGAGCGGCTCTCGGCGCCTCGCGGCGTCCGATGGGCGGATTCGTGACGATAGACCATGTCGGCCGGCGCCTCCAGCCCCTCACGGCCGGGCGGGCGCGGCGCGGGGCAGCGCGGTGCTGCGACGGCGCGACGGCTGGCGGCGATGGACACGCGCATCACAACGGCGAAGTCTCCCTGTCCGCGCCGGACCACGAGCGGGTAGGATCGGCGCGTGCGCTCGCTCTGGCCGGTGGACGTCGTCGCCTTGAATCCCGTGTCGTGCGGCGCGGTCCTGTGGCGCATCGGCGGCGTGCTGCGCGTCACGATCATCGTGAAGGCGACGTTTGCGCTCGGCGCAGACGGCGACGCGGATCTCGTGGCGCCCGAGCCCGTCGAGCGCGAGGACCGCTTTCACGACGATGACCCCTCGCGGAGCCTGCGCGCGGCGAGCGACATCGCGCCGTACCTCCCCGGCGCGGGCGTCGTGCTGACCGGGCGCGCTCATGCGCCGGGCGCGGTGCCGGTGACCGCGCTCTCCGCGAGGCTCGCGCTCTTCCGCGATGGACCGCTGCTCGACAAGACGATCCACGTCTTCGGCGATCCGGCGCCGGGCAGCGGCGCGCCCGCACCGTTCCAGACAATGCCGCTCGTGTACGAGCGCGCGCCGGGCGGGTCCAGCTTGCCCTGGAACCCGGTCGGCGTCTCCGAGGCCGCCGATGGGACGCTAGCCGACGCGCTGGATCCAGCGGCGCGCTCCGGTCGAGCGCGCCCGAACCTGGTCAATCCCGCGAACCCTCACCGGCCTGCGTGCTTTGGACCGATCGCGCCTCACTGGCCCTTGCGGAAGCGGCTGTTCAACGGCCTCGAGCCCGGCGCGGCGGGGCCCTCGGTACAGCACGGCTCGCCCGGCGCGGACCCCGCCCTCGCCGAGCGCGCGAAGGTGCTTCACCTTCCCGATGATTTCGACTTTCGCGCCTTCAGCCCGGCGCCCTTCGATCAGCAGATCCCCTTTCTTCAGGGCGATGAGTGGATCCTCATGGAGCACCTGAGCGCCGGGAGAGCGCGCGTCCAGACGCGCCTCCCCGCGGCGCGCGCTCGCGTGCGCCGCTATCGCGTCGATGCCGCGCGGGTGAGCGGACCGCAGGAGATCTCGCTGATGGCCGACGCGCTCGTCATCGACGGTGATCGACAGACCGCCTCGCTGGTGTGGCGGGGCAACTTCGCGATCGAGAACCAGGACGTCCTCCAGCGCATCCGCCTGTTCGCAGGCGTCGAGACGCGCACTGTGACCGTCTCCTGGCCGGAGCACGGCGCGTCGCCCCTCGGGGAGCCTGCGGCGACACACAGGAGCTCGACGCCGGCCGCGCCCGTCCCCTCGTCGAGAGCGGCGCCCGCCGCGCTGGCGAAGACCGGCGCTCTCTCGAAGGTGGGAGCGCCCGTGCTCCCGTTCCGCGATGTGTCTGCCGCGCCGCAGGCTCCTTTCTCCCTCCTCGTGAACGGAGGCTCAACTCTACCGCTGGGCCAGCGGGTGCCGATCCCCGAGGACAGGCTCGCGGAGCTCGGGGCAGAGCGGGCGCGGTTCCCGGTGGCCGCGCCGGGTACGAGCGGGATGCGCGGGGAGGCACCCATCCCGGGCGCGCCGTGGAGCTCCGTGCCCGCGCCTCCGCTCGTCGTCCCGGGCGACCCTCGATCCTCGCAGGGGGCGCCCACGCTGGTGGGCTCTCGACCTCCGGAGCCGGGTGTCGCGGAGCCGGCGCCGCAGCCGGAGCCGGATCCCGCCGCAGCTCCTTGGCCGGAAGCGTCAGGGTCGATGCTCGTGCTGCGAGAGCCCTCGAAGCAGGCGGCGGCCATTCCGGTGGTGGAGGCGGCAAAGCCGGAGGCGATTGGCGTGCAGATCGAGGCGGCGCTGCCGACACCGGCCGAGGTGGCGCCGCCGGAGAGGGTGGCGCCGCCGGTCGACGTCGCGCCGCCAGCGCCGGCCGGGCTGGCGCCACCCGTGGACGTGACGCCGCCGGCCGCGATCGAGCCGCCTTCGGCCATGGCGCCGATGGCATCGATTCCGCCGCTCGCCGGGCAGGACGCGCGGAAGCGCGCAGAGGCGAAGCTCGCTCAAGGCCAGGCGCTCGACGGAGACGATCTGTCGGGCGGCGACCTGTCGGGACTCGACTTCAGCGGGCGATCGCTCGCGCGGTGCTCGCTGCGCGGCGCCAAGCTCCGTGGCGCGCGCCTCGCGGGCGCCACGCTCGTCGAGGCGGTGCTCGACGAGGCGGACCTCCGCGGCGCAGATCTGTCCCGCGCCGTCCTCACGAACGCGCGCGCCGATCGAGCGGAGCTCGTCGAGGCGGTGCTCGAGGAGGCGGACCTCCGCGGCGCCTCGCTCTCCAGGGCGAACCTCGGGCGAGCACGGCTCGCGCGCGCCCGCGGCGATGGCGCGACCCTCGCCGCGGCGAACCTGGAAGGCGCCGACATGGAGGGATCGCGCTTCGTGGGGGCCTCCTTCGCCGACGCCAACCTGCGGGAAGCCAAGGCCGACAGCGGCGATTTCACGTCGGCGCGGCTCGATCGCGCCGATCTGGGCGCGGCCTCCTTCCGCAAGGCCCGCCTCGTCTCCGCGGTGCTCGCGCATGCGCGGCTCGACCTGACCGATCTCCGCGGCGCTGACCTCGCGCGCGCCAACCTGCACGGGGCAGCACGGCGAAGAGCCAAGATCGCGGGCGCGAACATGAAGGATATCGACGAGACAGCGCCGGTGGCCCCCGATGACCCCGAACGCTCGTGAGCGCGTCCAGGCGGAGCGCGCGCAGGCGGCGCAGGCCCGGCGCTGCCCGGTCCGCTCCGGTGCGACGGGGCGTGGTGTGGTCGCCTTGCGAGGAGCCATGAGATGAACGGTGATCCCGAGGCCGCGCTCGCGCGTCAGTTCCGCGAGCTCGCCGGCGCGCCCAAAGAGACCGAGTGGCCCGTCGACTTCCACTTCAACATCGGCGGCTCCCCGGTCCGCGTGACGTATTCGGTACAAGACTTCATCCGGCTGAGGTCGCCGTACGCGCCCGGCGCGCAACGGCCCGTGGACGGCGCCCAGGCGGCCTATCGCGACCCCGCCGGCGCGCCGCTCTCTGCCGTCCGACCGATGGCCATCGAGCTGCGGCCCGAGACGCCCGAGCACCGCGCTGCCAAGGCCGCCCTCGTCTCGACCGAGGTCCAGACGGGCGATCCACCGTTCGATCACGAGGTCTATATCCACTCGCCGAGCGATCCCCACGTCGTCCAGCGGGTGCTCGGCTCGCCCGAGCTGCGCGCGAGCGTCCGCGCGCTGCTGGCCGAGGGGTTCTCGAGCATCGAACTCGACGACGATCGAGGCGAGATCTGCGCGCATCTCCAGGCGTTCACGGACAGGCACTGCAGGCCCGGCTGCGCCGCGCGCATGCTCGATGCGTTTGCCGCGATCGCCCGCAACGTCCCTCATGTGGCGCGATCGTCCGCGCCGCGGCCGGCGGACACCGGGCGCGCGCTGCTCCTCGTCGGCGGCGTCCTCTGCGCTGTTTTCCTCTTGCTCGGCGTGCCCGCCTATTTCCTCGCAGCGGGAGATCGCTGCGACTTCGAGAACAACGGCGGCGCGAGCGTGCTGCTGTCGTGGGATGGGTGCTTCACGCCGATTCCTCTGGGCATCGCGGCGGGGCTCCCCGTCGGGCTCGCGCTCGCAGCCGCCCTGTCGAGCCGCGTCCGGGGCCGGTCGGACTCCCACGAGCGCGCGTCGTCCGTCCATGCGATCTTGGTGATCCTCGCTGTCCAGCTCGCGATCGCCCTGTCCGCCGCCGTGCTGTGGGCCACGTAGCCAGCCGGGCGCCCGCGCGCGCAGCTCGCCTTCCGAGGCCCAGATCGCGCGGCTGGCGCGCTCACGGCGCGAGGACGATCACGTTGGTCACGCTCGGCACGATCTTGGCGCCGGGCGCGTTGGTGTTGTTCTGGATGGTCATGCTGGTGAGCCGCGCCAGCGGCATCCCCCCGACCACCACGGTGAACGCCGCTGTCACCGTGCGCGCAGGTCCCATGACGGTGCCAGAGGCGACGCCGGTCGCCAGCCCCGCGTTATCGCCGTTCGTGAGGACAGGCATCGTCGCCATGTTGTGCGCAGGCGTGCACGTCATCAGGACGTTCGGCACGAACGCCACGTTGGTGGGCTCGAGGCCGATGTTCGGGTAGGGGACGGGGATCGGGGCCGGCGCGGGCGGAGCCGGCGTGAGGCACACGTCAGGAAACGCGAGGCACATGCCGCCCGCGCTCGTCTTCGCCAACATATCGGGTTCTCCTCTCTTCGGCGCAGCGATCAGCCGAGGTGGATCTGCTCGCCGTCGACCTTGGCGAGGACACGGGCCGAGATGATCGCGTTCTCGCCGCGAATGCCGACCAGGTTCTGGGCGCGCAGATCGATGGTGCCCGCGCGCGTCTGATCGATCTCCTCGACGAAGCGGAACACACGTTTGACGCGTTGTGTCAAACGCGTGAGCGCCGTGTCGGCCTCCTGCGCGATGAGCGCGATCTTCGTCACTTCGGCTTGCACCAGCCTGCCGAAGAACCCGAGCTCATCGATCGCCACAGAGCCCTTCCTGGCGCGTACCTGCACCTCGGCGCCGGTCACGGCGACCTCGCGTGCGCTCGCGATGTCGATGCGCTCCGAGGCGCAGACCGCGAAACGTCCCCCACGGGCCTGCACCACCAGATCGCCGTCGGTCGCGAGCTTCGTCGGCGCGCCCTCGCGGCCGTCGAGCACGGCCAGCACATAGACCCCATCCGGCTCGATGGCGCAAAGCACCTTGTCCCCGACGTCGGGCGCAACGAGGCAGCTCTTCGCGCGCCGCGCCTCGCAGCTCCCCGAGGAGAGCCGCACCGCGAACGCCGCGCCGACCCGCTCGACGCGCCCCGTCTCCATGTAGGTCTCTGGGCTGGCCAGCTTCTTCGCTGCTGTCATGATCTGTCGACCTCTCGCTTCCTCGTGTGCGCGGCGGAGATTCTCCGCGAATCATCGTCTCTGGGGGCGTTCATCGGGTGTCCCTGCGTCGCGAGGGCTGACGACGCCCTGGCTCTCCTCTTCGCGCGCCGTGCCGTGCCTGGGCTGCCACATCTCCAGCCGGGCCAGGGCCTCATCGTCGCCGAGCCAGCCCGCGCCGCGGGGGAGCGCCGCGCCTGCGCGCTTCGCCAGATGAAACCGGGTGCGGTGGAGGCCGGCTCCCGAGAAATCAGCGCCCGACACGTCGGCGTGAGAGAAATCCGCCTCGCGGAGCTTCGCATTCACGAACGACGCTCCGAGCGCGAGCGCACGACCGAAGTAGGCCTCCTCCAGCGTCGCGCCGGACAGGTTCGTCCTGGTGAGCTCTGCTTTCTCGAAGACCGCCTGCGCGAAATTACCGTTCACGAGGCGCGCCCGCGGCAGCTTCGCCTCACCGAAGAAGCACTGCGGCCCATGGGCACCCTCGAACGTGGCGTCGCGAAGGTCGGCGCCCATGAAGTTGCACTGAGCGCAATCGACCCCCGCGAAGCTCGCGCCCGCGAGGTCGCTCTTCATGAACTGTGTCCGGAACAGCCTTGTTCCAGCGAAGCTCTTCGGTCCCAGCTTGGCCTCGACCAGCGTGGTCAAGGTGAGATTTGCGGCTGTGAGGTCGGCTGTGCGGAGGTCGGCGCGGTACAGCGTCGCCTTCTCGAGGTTCGCGCTGGCGAAGCCCGTCTGGTCGGCGTCGATCTCGACGAGGTTCGCGCGGTCGAGGTTCGCGCCGGCGAACGATGCGCCCCGGAGCGACGTCTTCACCCAGCTCGCGAGCGGGGCCTCGGCCTCCGCGAGCGACGCGCCGGCCGCGGAGCACTCGGTGAAGCTCGCCGCGATGAGCTTGCCGCGATCGAAGCGCGCGCGGTCGAGGCTCGATCGGAAGACGCTCGCGAGATGCAGGTCGGCGCCCGTCAGATCACACCCGGTGAAATCACAGCCAATGAAGACGGACTCCTCGAGGCGCGCGCCGCCGAGCGCCTCGGGGAACCGCACCTCCTCGAACAACGCGCCCGAGAGATCCGCGCCGGTCAGCGCGAGGTGCGACAGATCTTCGCCCCGGACCGGCTCTCCATGCCGGATCTTGTCGAAGAGCTCGTCCCGATTCATGCGCCGCTCCTCGGAGGGACGTCCGCTGTCGGCAAGAAGCGCACGTGATCGACCTCCGCCTCCGCGAATGTCGTCCGGCCGTCACCCACCACACGGGAGAGATCGGCTCGGGCCAGGTTCGCCCCCGTGAAGTTCGCGCCGGCGAGGCGGGCCTTCGAAGCGAGCGCGTCCATCAGGTTCGCCCCGAGGAGCGATGCGTTCGCGAGGTTCGTGCGGATGAGCAGGCTGCCTTTCAGCACCGCGCGTTCGAGGCTCGCGCCGGCGGCGTCACACTCGGACAGGTCAGCGCCGCCGACGTTGGCCCGGTCGAAGCGCGCGCCCTCCAGCGCCGTCCCGCGGAGGTTCGCCTTCTCCATGTCCGCGTCGCGGAAATCCGCCCTGGGGAACGCTGATCCGTGCACGATGGCGCCCTGGCGGAAGCGCGCTTCACGGAACGAGACCCGCTCTCCTCTGCAGCTGACGAAGGTCGTCTTGAGCAGCGTCGCTCGCGAGAAATCCGCGTCGTCCAGCGTGCACTCGACCAGGTTCGCATCCGACATGTCCGCCCCCGCGAAGCGCGCGCCGGTGAGGTCCGCCTTCAGCATGTTGCACTGACCCAGCTGGGCGCCCGACAGATCGACCGCGCCGATCTTCGCCTCGAGCCAGTCGGCGCCGGTGAGGTTGGCTCCGGCGAACCGCGCGCCCGCGAGCTCGGTGCGGTTCAGGACGGCCTCGGTGAGGTCGGCGCGATCGAGGATCGCGTCGCGCAGCACGGCGCCGCCGAGGTTCGCGCCGGAGAGCCGGGCTCCGGTCAGGTCCGCGCCGCCGAGGTTCGCCCTGGCGAGCACGGCGCCGGCAAGGTTCGCGCCGGAGAGATTGCAGCCCGACAGGTCGGCCGCCTCGAGGAAGGCGCCCGACAGATCGACGCCGTTGAGGCGCATCCCCGCCAGGTTCGCCCCCGTGAAGTCACGGTTCGCGAGGCTCTCGTTCGACTCCATCGCGAGCGAGATGACGATTCGCGCCCGCGCCGAGGCGTCGGGATCCATCGCCCCAGCCGCCGGCTGGAGGTGCGCGAAGCTCCGGTACATCTCGCGCAGGCGCTCTTCCTGCTGCACGATCTGCGCTCGGTAGCCCGGGTCGGCGATCGCTTGCTCGAGGTCCTCCAGCGCGCCCCCGTCGGCGCGGGCCTCCTCGGCCATCGACCGCAGCTCCTCGAGATGGGCGGCGGCCGAGAACCTGGGCGGGCCGCCGCCCGTCTTCTCGGCCTCGGCCATGACGGCGTCGTAGTCCTGGCCCATCTCCGCATAGAGCTCCCGGGCCCTCTCGCGCGCTTCCGCCTGCTTTGCGTCGACGCTGTCGAACGCCAGATCCGCGCGCGCGGACTGCTCCTCCATGAAGGTGGCGAGCGCGTCGAGATCGTCGAGCGGCGGCGGCTCCTCGGCTGGCGGCAGCTCGGCGGCGCCGTGGTCCTTCGGGTCGATCCCCGCGGCCTCGAGGCGCGCGCGCGTCTCCGCGAGCTGCCGCTCCTGGCCGCGGCGCGCGTTCTTCAGGGCCAGATCGTCGCCCTTCAGCCACCGGCCCATGTCGATCTCGCCGAGGCTGACGTTGGGTGTGACCCCCGAGGCGCGCGGTGGCATCAGGTCGCTGTCGGAGATGCCCGCGAGGGCGCCCTTGTCCTTGTCGAGCCGACGCGCGAGCACGTGCTGGTAATGCTCGGCGGGGCGGGGCGATGACGGGTCCTCGCAAGCACACACGAGGTGAACGATGTCTGCCGCGTCGTCCTCGGCGATCGGGAGCGTGCCGTGGAAGATGACCACGCCGAGCCCGGCCGCGGGGAACAGCCACACCGTGTCGCAGCGCAAGGCGATCTCGTGGAAACGCTCGCCGTCCCTCGTCCGCTGCGTGACGAAGCTCCGCGCCGAGAGCCCCGGGAGACGCCCGTCGATGCGCGGCTCGCTCGGGTGCATGTTCTCGACGGACAGCTCCTCGTCGCCCCGGAAGAACCCGTCAATCCACTGATCCTCGGGCGCCACGTTGAAGAACGTCGGATCCGCGTCGGGGGGCAAGCCGGGGAAATGCTCCTTGAGCCAGTCGTCGTCGTAGGTGCCGGCGCGCTTCCTGCGCTGCGCGAAGGTGATGTCCATTGGCAAGAAGCCCGCCGGCTCCGGGCGCTCCGAGGGGGCGCGCATCATGAACCCAGTCCCGTAGCGCTCGACGTTCGGCAGCGGCTGCGCGGCGCGCCCGTTCACCTCGATCGCCTCTGCGCCCTTGCCGTACGGGTTCCGGTCGTACCTGGGGCCGCCGAACGCGTGGGCCCAGTCGATCGGCAGCGTCGCGATCGGCGCAGGGGGCGACGGCGCGCCGCCCTGCCAGAAGCGATCGCCGACGACGGCGAGGCGCTTGTCGACGGCTCCGACCCGCGCGCGCACGTAGGAGGCGGGGAGCGGCTTGCCCCCGGGGGCAAAGAAGTGGCCGCACACGAGCAGCTCGCCGCGCGTTTTAGCGATGCCCTCGTCGATGACGCCCTGCGCGCCGAGCTGGGTGGAGATAGCCGTCCAGAACGAGAGCTCGTCGAGGAGCGCCCGGGGCTCGGCCAGCGGGAACGCCAGCATGGCGCCGAGATGGAAGGTCGGCTTCCGCGCCACCTCGATCACGCGGTGGAGCACGGGCATCTTCATGGGCTTGATGACCTTCATGGCGCGTCGTCGCTCCCCTGGGCGGCCGAGCGGCGCCCCTCGCACGGGTCACCCGTCCTCACAGCGTCCTCACAGCTTCTTGAAGCCGTACGTGCAGATGGACGCGGCGGCCTGGCGCAGGCTGAACGCCTTGACGTCCTGCCCGGCGCCGCATTTCTTGCTCGCGATGCCGACGTGATCGACCTTGATGCCAACGCTGTCCGCCTTCATGCCGATCCTCGAGGCCGCGATGGCGGTGGCCTCCACCTTCGAGATGTTGATCGACATGTTGATCGCGGTGTTGTCCCACTTGTGCACGCCGGCCGAGTTCTTCGTATAGAACGTCTCGATGAGCGCGTTGGTGTGCTTGTACACCTTCGCCGGCGCCGTGATGCTCACCTCCTTCGCGTCGAGCGTGATCTTCGTCGGGCTCTTCACCGTGACCGTCCCGCTCGTGCTCTCGATCGTGATGTTGCCCTTCACGGTGTGCGACCACGCGCCCTTGATGTCCGCCGTCCACCCCTTGCCCACGTCCGTCTTCCACTCGCCGTAATCGTCGTGGTTCTGTGCGCTGACCTTGTGCAGCCAGCTGCCCGTGACCTCCTGTTTGCCGCCGGGCTCGATGGTCTGGGTGAGGCCCCCATGGATGTCCTGCGTCATGCCGCCCGCCTGGACCGTATCGGTGCGGCCCGAGTGCACGGTGACGTTCTGATGGCTGTTGTAGAACTCGTTCGAATCGCCGTCCACGTTGAGCGTGTGGATGCCGACGTAGTGGATTGTCGCGTTGTCGCTGACGTCGACGTAGTACTTGCCGCCGACGTTCTGCCACCAGTCGCCGCACACGTTGAAGCCGGCGTTGCCGTCCGTGTAGACGTAGAACATGCAGTCGACGGCCTGGATCGTGGGGTTTGCGTCCGGCGTCAGGGGAGGCACGACGAAGGCCTGACGGGTGGGGCCGCCCATGTGGAGGTTCGTGCCGCCGACGGGGGTGTACAGGTCGATGTGCTGCTTGCCCTCGAGATCCTCGACGACCATGTGGTTCTTGCCGCCGGTGCGCAGCACGTTCTGTGTCTGGTTGCGGCTCGTCACCGTGCTCGGCCGGTGGGCGTTCGGCACCACGCCGGCGATGACCGGCCGGTCCGGGTCGCCGCCCTGGAACGACACCATGACCTCGGTCCCTTTGCGCAGCGGGAAATGCCATCCCTCGATGCTGCCTCCGTGCGGCTGCATCATGCGCAGGTAGGTCGACGTGGAGCCGTCGGGCAGCTCGCTCGCGTCGAAGTTGAAGCGGACGAGGTACCGCCCCTGGTCGTCGATCTGGGCGTACTGGCTCTCGCTCGGGCCGTCGACGACGCCGTTCTCGAAGCCGTAGATGCGCGGCCACGGCGTCGACTGGGCCGCCCTGAACTGCACGTCGGCGGGGATCGCGACGACCTCGACGCGGTACGTCTCGTTCGCCTCCAACCCGGTGAAGCGCGTGATATCGAGGGAGCCGCTCGTGATCGCGGCTGTGTGCCGCACCTCGACGGCGAGGTAGCGGGTCGGCATGTCCGAAGGGCCGTCCTCCAGCTCGAAGATGTAGCCGGCCCGCAGCCCGGTGGCGTTTCCGGTCGCGTGCAGGGTGAGCTCGCGGCACGCGATCGACTGCGCCTTGACCTGGGCCAGCCGCGTCGCCTCGTCCTGCGTGAAGACGCGGTAGCCGTACTCGCGGACCTCGCCGCGGCCGCTCCTGGACACCGTGTGCTCCCCCGACACCGAGGCGGCCGGGTTTGCATAGTTGTAATCGTTGATGAGCACCGCGGCAGGGAGCGTGCTGAAATCGACGTACACCTCCCGGAAGCACTCGCCGGCCGTCACATCGTTGCTCGAGGTCGGATGGTAACGGACCCTGCCATCCCCGCTCAGCGGATCGTGCTGATCCTTGCTGTCGACGATGACCATGACCTCCGCGCCGTCGTCGCCGACCGGGTGCTCGAAGTGGTAGTAGAGCCCCTCGCGCTCGAGCCAGCGATGGGTGAAGTCGAGGTGGCTTTCCCGGTACTGGCAGACGAACTCCTCTTCCGGATAGCGGTCCGTGTCGATGCTGAACCGGAAGTCGCTCGTCGAGAGGCCACCGTGGGTGAGCGTCTTCGTCAGGAAGGCGTCGATCTTGCTCTTCGTGTGGACGAAGCTGCGCACGGAGTGGCGCTGGAGCCAGAGCCTGGGCATGAGCGACCCCTGGTAGAGCGCGCGCTCGCCCGACTCTCGCAGCAGGCGCAGGCGCACGAACACGCCGTGCCAGCACATCGGCGGCAGGTTGCCCCCGCGCTGCAGCGTGAGCGTCGCCGAGGCGGTGACGGCGGCGCGGACGTCGGTGCCCGCCGGCACGGTGAACAGGATGTCGAGCTCGAACGGCCGGCACAGCGCCTCGGTGCCCTTGAAGCCGACGGCCCGGGCGGCCGGCAGCGCTGCGCAATGCATGGCAAGAACGTCCGCGCTCATGAGCTCCCCACCAGGTTGTGGTCCACCCGAGGCCCCCTTGAGTGGAGCGGCCGCGCGCGGACGTTTTCACGACACCAGCCCTTACACCAGAAGAGCGCCCGCTTGGCAAGCGAGCGCCGCCCTCGCTCAGGGCTCGAACTTGACCGCGACCGGCGACGGCTGATCCCCGACCCCCTGGCCCACGCCGAGCTGCCCCTCGGCGTTCTCGCCCCAGCAGAGGATCTCGCCGGTCGCCTTCAGCGCGCACGTGTGCTGGTAGCCCCCGGCGAGCTGCGCCACCCCGTCGATGGGCACGTCGACCGGCTGCGTGGACAGCATCCCGTCTCCGTTGCCCAGGTAGGCGACTCCCCACATCTTGAGCGCCCGCGCGTCGCCGGACACCGCGCCGCTCCGCTCGCGGCCCACGTCGATGCGCGCCGCGCGCGGCACGGCGACGAGCGTGGGCTCCGGCACGGGCCCGTAGCGATTGGCGCCCACCGCGCCGTTGTAGTCGTTGCCGAAACAGTAGACCTCGGCGCCCTTGCGCGCGCACGTGTGCCGGTCGCCCGCGGCCACCTCGTCGACGCCCGCCGCGAGCGGCGCGAGGACGTTCACCGGAGAGGGCGAGCTCTCCTGCCCGCCGTTGCCGAGCTGTCCATCGAAGTTCCTGCCCCAGCAGAGCACGCCCCCGTCGGAGGCCTTGATGGCGCATGTGTGATCCTGGCCGGCCGCGACCTGCCGGAGTTCGCTCCGGACGAGGAGCGGCGTCGCATAGCTCGACTGCTCCGCCGCGCCATTGCCGATCTGGCCTTCCTCGTCGGATCCCCAGCAGTATAGCTCGTCGCCCGTCTTCACGGCGCACGAGTGCGCCGCGCCCAGCGAGATCTGAACGACGTTGATGAGGCTCGTCACCCGCGTCGGTCCGACGGAATCGAGATAAGCGCCGTTGCCGATCTGTCCGCGCCGGCCGTTTCCCCAGCAGACGACCGTCGTGTCTTCCATCACCGCGCAGGAGTGCGCAGGGGCACTGTTGTCCGTGCGCGAGTATCCGCCGCCCGCCGCCACGTGGACCGCCTTGCCGGGCAGCGACACCCGCGCGGGCCAGGCCACGCTCGGCTCATCGATCGGCGCTCCGGCTTCCCCGAACGTGTTCCTCCCCCAGCACCAGACGCTGCCGTCCCCTCGCAGCACGCAGGTATGGGCGAACCCGGCCGAGATCTCGACCGGGTCGTTGCAGAAGGCCCCGTCGGCCCCGTCCACGCACTCCATCGCGCAGCGGCGGTCGCAGGCGCCGCAGTGCTGGGGATCGCGCGCGCTCGCCTCGCAGCCCGGCGCCGCGGCGTCGCAGTCGAGGAAGCCCGCGTCGCACGCGAGGCCGCAGACGCCGTCCTCGCACGTGGGCGCCGCGTTCTCCCCGGCGGGGCAGTCCTTCGGCGAGGTGCACGCGACGCCGTGGCCGCCGGCGCCGCCCTGGCCGCTGGCCCCACCCTCGCCGCCGGCGCCGGCGCTGCCGTGGCCAGCGCCGCCGCCCTGGCCGCCCCCGGCCGAAGCGAAGTTCCGCTCGGAGGGCGAGCAGCCGGCGCAGAGGGCGATCGTGGCGATCGTGAGGAATCCCAGCGCGGTCATCGGCAGGCGAAGCCTGTGCATGATCGAAGCTCCCGAAGCGGCAGGTGTCCCGGAGCAGCAAGTTGCTCCTTGGTCAGCTTTTTACGCTGCTGCTCTCCGCGCGGAAAGCCGCTCCCGCCGGCGGGCGCGGTGGTCCGGTCCTGCGGGCGTGGACGCCTGGCGCCGGCTCGATGCGCTCGCGGCGAGGGGCGCGGCGCTCGCCGTGCGCTGCTGGGACCTGCTCCGGCGGCCGACATGAAGTAACCTTTCCCCCAGCGCGGATCGACGCGGTGCGCCGCGCCCGCGCCACGCCGAGAGCCCCCTTCGATTCGAGATGAGATGCAGCGCATGAGCGCCGACGGCCGGGATCCCGGCGCCGCGGCCCCCTTCGACTGGAACCGCGCCGAGCCCGCGCCAGGGGAGCGCCCGCCGCGCCCCGGAGGGCGGTTGTCGCCCTCCGGCGGGCAGCCGTCGCCCTCCGGCTCCGGCGGGCAGCTGTCGCCCGCCGGCGGGCTGCAGCCGCCCTCCGGCGGGCAGCAGCCGCCCTCCGGCGGCCTGGCCGCCGACGCGTGGGGCGCCGCGCGTGCCGACGGGGACGCGTGGCTGCCCTTCGGCCGGGGAGCCCGGCCGGTCGAGGTGCTCGACGAGACGCTGCGCGACGGCATCCAGGGCGTCTCCACGGTGAACCCGTCGCGCGCGCGCAAGATCGAGCTTCTCCATGCGATGGCGAGCGTCGGCGTCGACGTCGTGAACCTCGGCATGCCGGCGACCGGGCCGCGGCAGTTCGACGACGCGTGCCTGCTCGCCCGGGAGATCGTCGCGTCCCGCCTGCCGCTCGGCCTGACCGCGGCCGCGCGGACCCTCGCCGCGGACGTCGAGGAGGTCGCCCGCGTTGCCGAGCGCACCGGGGCGCCGATCATGGTCTACGCGTTCATCGGCAGCTCGCCGATCCGGCACTTCGTCGAGGGGTGGGGGCCTGATTTCCTGGCCCGCAGCGTCGACGAGGCCGGGCGGGCGGCCGCGGCGGCTGGCCTGCCCTTCTGCCTCGTCGCGGAGGACGCGACCCGCTCGCCGCCCGACATGCTCCGCACGCTCTTCCGCGCCGCCGTCGACGCCGGCGCGGCGCGCCTCTGCCTTTGCGACACGACCGGCCATGTCACCCCGCCGGGGGTCGAGGCGCTCGTCGCGTTCGCCCGGCGCGAGCTAGGCGCGTTGGGGGCGACCGGGATCGAGCTCGACTGGCACGGCCACAACGATCGCGGGCTCGGCCTCGCGGCCGCGCTCTGGGCGGTGGCGAGCGGCGTCGAGCGGGTCCACGCCACGGCGCTCGGCGTCGGGGAGCGGACGGGCAACACCTGCCTCGAGCTGCTCGTCGACAACCTCGGCCGCCTCGGCGCGCGCCCCCCGGTGCCGCGCGAGCGCCTGGCCGCCTACTGCGCGGCCGCGTCGCGCGCGCTCGCCTGGCCCGTCGCGCCGGACCACCCGATAGCGGGGGCGCTCAGCCGCCGGGGGTGAGGTTGCCCCCGCCGACGCGCGCCAGGGCGGCGCGGACGATGGGCGCAGCGGGCGCGAGCGCGTCCGCGAGCTCGCCGACGCGGCCCGCCGCGCGCTCGGCGCGGGCCCACGCCGACGAGAAGCCGAGCGTGCCGGGCGGATGGGCCTCGGCGAGGGCGATCGCCTGCCGGAGGTCGTCGCCGACCGCCGCGATGGCGTGGAGATCTGCCACGCTCGCCCCGCGGGAGCGCGCCTCGGCGTAGAGCGCGCGCACGATGCCGAGCAGGTCGCGGGCGGCCTCCAGCGGGAAGGGATCGTGGCGGATCGAGAGCACGCTGGCTGCAGATCAGGGGGACCAGGCGGGTGCGTCAAGCAGGGGGATACGCGTGCGATGCGGTTTGAAACTTGCAGCGGACGGTGATCATGAACCACCGCACGCATGAGCTCGCAAAGACGGACGTTCCCGGCGACGACGAGGATGCCCCGCTGCCGCCGAACCCGGGGGATCCAGGGCCGGAGCAGCCGGAGCCGCCGTCGCCCGATCCGACGGAGGACCCGCGCTTCCCGCCGCTAGGCGAGTTCCCGCGCGGGGTTTGAGGCGAGGCGAGGGCTGCGCCTGGTCGCCTGAGATAAGCGGGGTGAGGAGTTGGAGGCAAGGAGTACCGCGAGTCCTATCGCCTCACCACGGCGGCTTGGGATACTGTGCTCCTCGGACAGGCCGTAGGCCCAGAAAAAGGGTGTTCGTCGCGCGAGCCAGGCAAGTACGACTAGACGATCGAGCAGGTTTGCGTCGGGCTTCAAGCGCCTAGGGCGATGCCGGCTTTTGCTTACCGGGGAACATGCGTTGCAAGGCCGGTGCACCAGGTTTCCCATTCACCGTGAGCGTACCGTCCAATTCACGCGCAATGGTGGGCGGCGCTATCTTTGGAAGTTCGAGCGGCCGGAACGCGGCAGGGTCCGAACGCGGCCCGGCATCTGGTCCGGCATACCATCCGATTTCCCCACTCGGCAGCTTTCGTGCGACAACCACTCCATCCCCGTCGGTCGGCCATTCTTCCGGCTTATAAACGCCAGTCGTCCCGTTGGGATGCTGGACGATCACAGCCTCGGAATAGCTGTCCAAGAGCTCACGGTTTCGCCGGATCTCTGCGGCGCTCGGCGTGCGTTGCGGGTCGACGGGATCGAGTTCTGGAGAGTCTTGCTGAGATCGTTCGTGAGCACTGGACGGCTCGGTCTTGTGGATCGGCGCGACGAAGGCCATGCAGATAGCCAGTTGCGCCTTCGTCGAGGCGAGCTCGGTGCGCTCAGCCCTGCAGCTGCCGCGGGTAGGCGCCTCGATGGTGGGCAACGATGCCGTGGTCGACCGCGAGGGCGATGTGCTCTCAAGCGCTTCGGCGACTCGCGTATCGCGCGGCACGGCGCGCCCGATCAAGATGCCGATGATGCCGGCAACGAGCGCGAATAGAATGGATCTGCGCATTGTCATGCAACTTCTCGCTGCTATAGAGGACACCCTGGTGGTACAGGCTGGCAATACTCATGGTCCTGATTCGGCCATTCCTGAGGAATAATGTCGAGGTGGCAGGGCGTCAGGAAAAATGACAGATCGGTTTGTGGGCAAACCTGGTTTCCGTTGAGTTGCTCTGCTGTTGCGCGGTTTATCACGGTGAACTCGAACAGTAGCTCCCTGTCACCGGCCGAAATGTGGCTGCACGCGGGCGTGAATGCGACCACTCCCACGTCTTGGCAGTATGCGGCGCAGCCGATCGGCGGGTCGGTGTAACAGAAGGGCTTGTCCGAAGGTGGAAGCGACTCGCCGCTTTGAGAGGTGCATTTCTTCGCTCCGATGGAGCATAGCGCAAACACGAGCACCAGCAGGGTGTGCGAAACCGATCGTTTCATGGACTCTCCTTTAGGGTCAAGCCCAGGCCACGTCCTCCGTACGCTTTCGCGACCAGCGGCAAGCCTTGGCTCTGTGCTGGTTGCGATCGTCGGCAGGCATCAGGGCGACGTCTGAGCCCGACGCGCGCACCTTGAAACTGTAGTTTCATTCGCGGATGTACGCTGAACTTCACTCGCTTTGGATGTGGCGACCGTTTTCTCGACGGAGCGCGGCGTCAAGAAGTAATTCGTATTACAATTTATGTCCGTGCAAGACGATCGACCGATCTCCGCAAATGGTGCAGCCTCGACGGTGCCGTTGGAGCGCAGAGGTCGAGGCGCAACGAGCCCAGGCGAACGGGTAGGACGGAAAATTCGTGCACCCTGGCAGAGGGGTGAGGCGTCCGGATTTCACGTCATCGTGATCACCGAGATCGCCGCATCGAGATCGCTCGGAACAGTGCATCGTGATCACCGGGAGCAGCCTTCGTGTCGCCGTCCCCGTCCGCCAAACGTTCCGGGCCCCTTTTGAAGGGTTCTGAGTGCGCTCTCATCAAAGCCCGTATCCGCTCCCCAAAATTGGTGATCTGATCGTGCGTAAGCGGATCAGAGCGGGCGCCAACTTTTCTGATGGGGGGGCCGCCAGGATGCCGCGGACGGCGGGGTGCCCAGAATGGCGCACAGGAAAGTAGAGCGCCGCACGGGTGGTCTCGGTGTCAGGTGCCTTCTGACCATGTGCATGCGACGAGCGCACGATTGGGACACTGGACATGCGGCGCACCGAACGTCGCGAGTCGCGCGCTCGCTCCGTCGGAGACGCGCGCGTAACCAAGCGGTGGACCGAGCCATTGATCGAATCATGGCTGAAGGAGAGCGAGAAACGTCCTCGCTGTGACAATATTCATCAGCGGCCCTGCTGTCCCCACTGTGACGCTCTTCATGCCGAGATTGATGCTGTCTAAGGCGTCCCATCAGGTGTAGCGTCGCAGGTGGAGGCGAGCTGTTCACCGCCGCCGCCTGACCTTTGCCAGCAGCCAGCATTGGGGGAAATCGATGGAACCTCACGAGACGGTTCTCCACTCGCATCATGGCGAGCTTGCCGCCCTGCGCGCTCGTGTGTCCAGGCTAGAGCAGATCGAGCGAGATCTGCGTGCCGAGCTCGGACGTGCGAACGCGGTGCTACAGGCAATTCCGTACCTGCTCTGCGTCCACGACCCGGTCGAGCAGCGAAAGCTCTACGAGAACCGCTCGCTGGCCGGCGAGCTCGGATACGAGGCCGACGAGGCGGGCCTCGCGGGCCTCGATGCGTTCGTGACGCTCGCGCACCCCGACGACCAGACCCGGGCTCGCGAGCAGCTCGATCACGCCGGAGAAGGCCAGGCGAGCGACTCGGCGGAGCTCGCGTATCGGCTGCGCAAGGCCGACGGGTCCTGGTGCTGGGTCACCCGGCGCGAGATCGTCCTCGCCCGCGACGGCGCCGGCAAGCCGCGCCAGGTCATGAGCGTAGTCCAGGACATCACAGGTCGAAAGGACATGGAGGTGGAGCAGCGCCGCCAGGCCGAAGAGCTCGGCGTGTCGAAGACATTGATTGACAATGCGCTAGATGGCATCACATTGACGTCCATGAGCGGGCAGGTCGTCTACGCCAACACCGCCTTCAAGGCGATGAGCGGCTTCGGCGACAGCGCGGTCGGCTGCGGGCTGACCGACTTCTATGCGCCCGAAACCTTCCGCCAGCTCTCCGACGAGGTATTGCCGACCCTGATGAAGGACGGCGCATGGCGCGGCGTCCTCAAGATCCGGCGCCCCGACGGGAGCGACTGGATGGGGCAGACCACCGCCTTCGTGGTCCTGGGCCCGGCGGGCGAGCCGACGGGCATGGCGGCGTTCTTCAGGGACATCACGGAGCAGCTCCGGTACGAGGAGGAGACGCTCGCCCAGATGCGGGTGATCCAGGCGCAGCAGGCGGCGCTCCGGGAGCTCGGAACGCCGCTCATCCCGATCGCCGACGGCGTGATCGCGATGCCCCTCATCGGGGCGATCGACCGGGAGCGCGCGCAGCAGATCCTGGAAACGCTCCTGAACGCGCTCGGCGAGAAGCAATCGGCCGTGGCGATACTCGATATCACCGGCGTGAAAGCCGTGGACGGAGAGGTGGCCGCCGCGCTGGTCCGCGTCGCGCAGGCGGCGAGGCTGCTCGGCGCCGACGTCGTGCTGTCAGGCGTCCGCCCCGTCGTCGCGCAGGCGCTCGTCAATCTTGGCACCGAGCTCAGAGGGCTCGTCACCTGCGGCACCCTGCAAAGTGGTATCGCCTACGCGCTGAAGCGCAAGGCACGCTCGATGACCGTCTGAGCTCCCACGCATCGTCCTCTGCAGTTCAAGGGGGAGGTTCGATCATGCGCGCTCACGCGACAAAAGCTCGTCTGTCCCACGCACCAGGGGAGCTCCCGCGCGAGCTCCCCGCGCTCGATCTCGCGACCGATCGCCCACGCCCGCCCGCGCCCTCGCGACGTCGCGCGTCGGTGTCGCGAGAGCTGCCGCCTCGGCTCGCCCTGGAGCTCGACCGCGTGCGCCGGGGCTCGGGCGCGACGCTCTTCGTCACCCTTCTCTCGGCTTATGCGGCGCTGCTCTACCGCCATACCCTTCAGAGCGAGATCCTGATCGGGACGCCCTGGCCTCGCCGCGGCGGCCGGTGGGGCTGGCGCGCGGCGCCAGGGCCCCGCCATCCGCTCGTCCTGCATGCCCGCATCGACGAGGAGCTCAGCTTTCGAGACCTCCTCGCGCAGATCGCCGCACAGATCGCCTCGGCCGAGGGGCCCCGGCACATGCCTCCGGCCGAGCCGCTCGCGGAGCCCCGGGCGGCGGAGGACCCAAACGATCACCCGACGTTCCAGACCACCTTCGAGCTCGCGCGACCCGGAATTGTCCTGCGCCGCGCCGCGATCCGGGCGGCGACAGGGGCGCGGAGCTCGCGCCCCCGCCCGGCCACGCTGGTCGATCTGTCGCTGTCCGTCACGGCGTCCGAGCGAGGGCTCGCCGCGACGATGACGTACAGCACCGACGTGTTCGATCCCGGGACCATCGAGCGGCTGCTGGACCACCTCGGCCTCCTGCTCGCGGGCGTCGCGGAGGACGCCGAGCGGCCGATCGCCGAGATTCCGCTGCTCACGCCGGAGGAGCGGCGCCGGATGACCGTGGTCTGGAACGCGACGCGGACCGCCTACCCCCGCGAGGCGTGTGTTCATGAGCTCTTCGAGGAGCACGTCGCGCGGACGCCCGACGCCATCGCTGTCATCGAGGGCGGCAAGGCGCTCACCTACCGCGAGCTGAACCGCCGCGCCAACCGGCTCGCTCATCGGATCTCCGCGCGCCACCCCGGCCCCGAGCTGCGCGTGGCCGTCGTCGTCGAACGTTCGTCGAGCGCGCTCGTCGCCCTGCTCGGGGTCCTCAAGGCAGGCGGCGCCTACGTGCCCCTCGATCCGAGCTATCCAGACGAGCGGCTGCGCTTCATGCTCGAGGACGCGGCGGTGAGCCTCGTGCTCGGGCAGCGAGCGCTGGTGACGCGGCTCGACTTCCGCGGGGACGTCATGTGTCTCGACGAGGACCACGGCGCGCCCGGCGACGACAGAAACCCCGCCATTCCTGCTGCCCCGACCGATCTCGCTTATGTGATGTTCACATCGGGCTCGACCGGCCGGCCCAAGGGCGTTGCCGTCCCGCACCGAGGGGTCGTCCGCCTCGTACGGGACACCGGCTATGTGGCGTTCGGGCCCTCGGATCGCGTGGCCCACGCCTCCAGCCTCTCCTTCGACGCGTCGACGTTCGAGATCTGGGGCGCGCTGCTCAACGGCGCATGCCTCGTCATCGTGTCTCACGAGACGCTGCTGTCGCCGGAAGCGATGCCTGCGCTCCTCCGCCGCGAAGCCATCACCGTCCTGTTCCTGACGACAGCGCTCTTCCACCACCTCGCGCGAGTGGGCCCGGACGCCTTTCAGGGGCTCTCCTACCTCGTCGTCGGCGGCGACGTGCTCAATCCGACGCTGTCCAGAGAGGTGCTCCTGAAAGGCCCCCCGAAGCACCTCGTGAACGGCTACGGTCCGACCGAGAACACGACGTTCTCCACGGCTCACCTCGTGCGCGCGGTCCCGGAGGGCGCCTCCCGCGTGCCGATCGGAAGGCCCATCTCGAACACGCGCGCCTATGTCCTCGACCGCCGGCTCCAGCCGGTGCCGGTCGGGGTCCCCGGTGAGCTCTACGTCGCCGGCGACGGGCTCGCCCGAGGCTACCTGAACCGACCCGATCTGACCGCCGCAGCGTTCGTCCAGAACCCCTTGCCCGAGGAGCCGGGAGAGCGCCTGTACAGGACGGGCGATCAGGTCCGTTATCTGGCCGATGGGTCGCTCGATTTCCTGGGGCGGATCGACGCCCAGGTGAAGATCCGCGGCTTCCGCGTCGAGCTCGGCGAAATCGAGGCGGCGCTGTGCGCGTGCCCCTCCGTGCGCGAGGCCGTGGTCGTGCTCCACGAGCACGCGCCCGGCGACATGCGCCTCGTGGCGTACGTCGTCTCGGACTTCGGCTCGGGCGGCCTTCCGTCGCGCCCCCCGTGCGGGGATCGGTCGCAGGGATCGGAGGCCGGCGCGGACAGCAGCGGCCCCGCGAGCTGCGGCCCCGCGTCCCGCGATCTGTCGAGGAGCCTGCGCCGGTTCCTGCAGGAGAAGCTGCCCGACTACATGATCCCGGCCGCGTTCGTCGTTGTGCCATCGCTGCCGCTCGCCGCGACAGGGAAGGTCGATCGCAAGACGCTGCCGCCGCCCGACGCCGGCCGGCTGCACACCGGAGAGCCGGAGAGCACCCGCACTCCGATCGAGCGCCGGGTGGCCGAGATCTGGGCGTCCGTCCTCCATACCGACCGTCCGGAGGTCGACGATGACTTCTTCGAGCTCGGCGGAGACTCCCTGCTGGCGGCGCAGGTGCTCCTCCAGGTGCGGACGGTCTTTCATGTCGACGTGCCCGCGCGCCGGCTGTTCGAGTCGCCCACCCTGGCCGGGCTCGCCCGCGCCGTCGAGGAGGCGCTGCGCTGGAAGGCGCGCGGCGCCAGGGCGTCGATGGGCGCGGTCGACCTCCGCGCGGAGGCCGCCCTCGCCCCCGACATCCGCCCTTGCGGCTCGTTCGTCGACACGGGCGCTCCGCCTCGCCACGTCTTCCTCACCGGCGCCACGGGGTTCCTGGGCGCCTTTCTCGTGCGCGACCTCCTCGAGCAGACGGGCGCCACGGTCCATTGCCTGGTCCGCGCCCCCGACGCCGCCGCAGGCCTGGCGAGGCTCCGGCGGAGCCTGGAGGCCTATTCGCTCTGGGATCCCGCGGCGAGCGCGAGGATCGTCGCCGTGCCTGGCGACCTGAGGGAGCCGCTGCTCGGGCTCACCCCGGCCTGCTTCGAGGCGCTCGCGCAGCGCATCGACGCGATCTACCACGCCGGCGCCGAGGTCAATTACATCAAGCCGTACGCGTCCCACAAGGCGGCGAACGTGCTGGGGACGCAGGAGATCCTGCGGCTCGCTTGCCTGCGCAGGACGAAGCCCGTGCATCACGTCTCGACGATCGGGGCCATCGGCCAGATCGGCTATTTCACCGGCGCCCGGACCGTGCGGGAGAGCGACGATCCCGATCGCTGGGTGGACCACCTCCACACGGACATGGGGTATTCCCAGAGCAAGTGGGTCGCCGAGAAGCTCGTGTGGCTCGCGCACGCGCGCGGGGTGCCCGTCACCGTCTTCCGCCCCGGGTTCATCCTGGGTCACAGCCAGACGGGCGCCGCCAACGTGGCCGACTTCGTAAGCAGGATGATCAAAGGCTGCGTCGAGATGGGATGTGCCCCCGACCTCCCCGCGCAGAGCAAGGAATTCGTGACGGTCGATTACGTCAGCCGGGCGATCGTGCGCCTGTCCTGCCGGCCGGGCTCGCCGGGGAAGGCGTTCCACCTGGTGCCCCCCTCGCCTCAGCGGCTCGATCTGAACGGCTTCTTCGACCTGCTCGTGTCCCGCGGCTACCCGCTCGTGCGGCTGCCCTACGCGCAATGGTGCGAGCAGCTGCTGGCGTGGATACAGAGATCGGGCGACAGCCCGTTCCTTCCCCTCCTGCCCATGCTGACCGAGAAGGTCCACGGCGACCTGACCCGATGGGAGCTGTACGCGCAGATGCCCGCCTTCGACTGCCAGAACACGATCGATGGGCTGGCCGGCACGGCGATCGCGTGTCCCCCCATGAGCGCCCAGCTGCTGGACACGCTCCTGGCCCACTACCTGCGCAGCGGGCACCTGAGCGCCCCGGCGCCGGCCGCGAGCGGCGTGCGCCTGGCCGCGCCGAGGGCCCGCAGCCCGCTGCGATGGCAAGATGTCGCGCGCACGCGGCGGGGCTCGCACGGCTGAGCGCGCCTCCCGCGCGCCGCGCGCCCCTCGCGGAGGCTGTCCTCGCGGAGGCCGGGGCGGGCTACCCGCGATCCTCTTCCCGCCGCACCTTCACCGCGCAGGCCTTGTACGACGGCTGCCGGGAGTACTGGTCGAAGGCCGGGAACGTCAGCTTGTTCGTGATCTCGTAGTGCATCGGGACGAAGATCTCCCCGGGCTTCACCGAGTTCGTGACGAACGCCCGCGCCTTGATCTCCGCGCGGCGGGACGCGATGACCACCCACTCGTTCATCTCGATACCGATCTTCTTCGCGTCGACAGGGCTCAGCTCGACGTAGATCTCCTTCGGATAGAGCCGCTGCAGCACCGCCGACTTCTTGGTCCGCGTCTGCGTGTGCCACTGGCTGGAGCTCCCTCGCCCCGTGAGCAGCGTGAAGGGATACTGCTCGTCGGTCGGCTCCGGCAGCTGGCGGGGCGCCTGGAAGGTGAACTTCGCCTTCTGATCCGGGCGGTAATACTGGCCATCCTCGAACAGCCGCCGCTCGTTCGTCTCGAAGGCAGCCCCCTCGGGGTAGGGCCACTGGATGCCGCCGCGCTCGTCGAGCATCGTGTAGCCCTCGATGCCCGTGATGTCACACGGCTGCCCCTTCGAGAGCCGCTTCATGATCTGGAAGACCGCCTCCGGGCTCTTCCACTCCTTGAACAGCTCGCCGCAGCCCCAGTACTGGGCGACCAGCTGGAAGATGTGAAAGTCCGCCAGCGCCTGGCCCGGGGCCCGCGCGACCTTCTTGACGAGGCCGATGCGCCGCTCCGAGTTGATGAACGTGCCCTCCTTCTCGGCCCACGAGGCCGCCGGGAGGACGAGGTGGGCGCGCTCCGCCGTCTCCGTCGTGGAATACATGTCCTGCACCACGAGGAACTCCAGGCGGCCGAGGAGCTCGTGCAGGTCTTCCTGGTTGATCCAGGAGTGGGCCGGGTTCGTCGCGATGATCCAGAGGCCCTTGATCTTCCCCTTCAAGATGCCTTCGATGATCTGGTCGTAGGCCAGGCTGTTCCGGGTCGGGATGACCTCCTCCGGAATACCGAGGATCCCGGCGATCTTCTTCCGGTGCTCCTCCTTCGTGAAGTCGTGGCCGGCGAACAGGCCCGTCGTGTTGCTGAACATCCGCGAGCCCATCGCGTTGCACTGGCCCGTGATGGAGTTCGCCCCGGTGCCGGGACGGCCGATGTTCCCCGTCATCAGCGCCAGGTTGATGAGCGACTGCGCGACCCGCACGCCCTCGTGGCTCTGGTTGACGCCCATGGTCCACCAGAACGACACCCGCTTCCCGCTATGGATCTTCTCCGCGAACGACGCGAGCTGCGCCTCGCTGAGCCCCGTCGTCTCGGAGACCCGCGCCGGCGTGAAGTCCTCGACGCTCGCCTTGAACGCCTCGAAATCGACCGTGTGCGCGTCGATGTACCCCTGGTCGATCCACCCTCGCTGGATGAGGATGTGGGCGATGCCGTAAAACAGCGTCAGATCCGACTTCGGATTGAGCGCATAGTGCGCCGTCGCCGCCATCGCCGTCTCGGTCTTGCGCGGATCCACGACGAGGATCTCGGGGCGGTTCTTGTTCTTGCAGAGCCGCTCCCACATGATCGGGTGGGCAATGCAGAGGTTCGAGCCGACGAGCACCACGACGTCGGACTCCTCGAAATCGCGGTACGTGTAGGGCGGTGCGTCGAACCCGAACGCCTCCTTGTACGCGACCACCGCCGTCGCCATGCATTGCCGGGTGTTGCCGTCCCCGTGCAGCATGCCCATCCCGAACTTCGCGAGCGCCCCGAGGAAGGCCATCTCCTCGGTGACGATCTGCCCGGTGCTGATGAACGCGACCGACTCCTTGCCGTGCGCGTCCTGGATCGCCTTGAACCGATCGACGAACGTGCGGAGCGCGACGTCCCACTCCACGCGCTCCAGCTTCCCGCGCGCGTTCCTGAGGAGCGGCGTTGTGGCGCGATCGGTCGCGCGGAGCGGCGTGAGCGCCTCCCAGCCCTTCGGGCACGCCATCCCGAGGTTCACGGGATAGTCGGTGTTCGGCGAGAGGTTGATCGCCTCGCCGTCCTTGAGGTGCACGTTCAGCCCGCACCCGGTCGAGCAGAACCCGCACACGACCGTCGTCGTCTGGTCGGGCTTGAGCCGCGCAGGCACCCTCCCGAGGCCGAACTCGCCAGGGGTGAGGAGCAGCTCGCGCGTCAGCGGCCCGTTGCGCTGCAAGAGGAGGTTGTCCACCTGCTTGGGCGCCGGAGACGTCTTCTTCGCATCGCTCGCATCGCTCGCATCGCTCGCATCGCTGGTCGTCATCAGGAGAGCCCTCCGGGCATCTTGGAGGCGGGCGCCGCTGCGAAGAAGAGGTACCGCTCGAGGAACTCGCCCGCGAGGCAGAACAGGAACGCCACGACCGCCATCGCCATCAGGACTTCAGAGCTCACGCCGCTGTTCGGCGCCGAGAAGAGGCTGAGCGCCGGCAGGACGATCCCGCCGAGCGCCCCGCAGGCGAAGCGCCAGCCCGTCGCGCCCTTCAGCTCCCCCGTCATCAGGATCGCGCTCCGCTTGAGCGTCGAGTGGCTCCGCTTCCGCAGGTGCCGGAACATCGAGAGCTCCACGAGCAGCTTGAGCGCCGTCGCCACGCACAGGAACGCGCTCAGCCCGCGGAAGCCCCGGGTCAGGAGCAGCGCCGCGTGCTCGGCGCTCAGGAGCAGGCCGATCATCAGGACCGTCGAGCTCCCGAGGATGGCCGCCGTGGTCGCGAACTTGAAGCCCGTCAGGGCCCCGCGCCAGTGCTCCCGCTGCGTCGCGGCGTACACCATCACGGAGCAGAAGACCCCGAGGATCCCGCTCAGCGCGACCGCATAGGAGAGCGGCGCCTGCAGGGGCCCGATCGGGGGCAACATCGAGAGCGCCGGGATGGCAGGCACCCAGAAGGACGCCGCGTACAGCGTCGCGGCGCCCGCGAAGAGCGAGAAGCCCAGGATCTCCCGGCTGAGCCACGACGTCTTGAGGCCCAGGAAGGCCCGGAACGCGAACTGCGGCCGGCCGAGGTGAAAGAGGCTCGCCTTCAGCGCGGCGATCCCGAAGACGAGCGCGAACGTGGCGCTGTGGCCGCCGAAATCCCGCGTCGCCTGCGCGCCGAGGAGCTCGTTGAGCGCCAGGTTCACGCAGAACGCGCCCACCGAGAGCTGCGTCAGCACCAGCATCGCGACGAGCGGAGGGTGGGAGTGCTCCCGGCTCACCTGGTAGAAGTCCGCGGGGAGCATGTTGCGCGGGAGCGACTTCTGCGTCTTGTAGGTCGTCGTCGGGATCGTGATCTCCGGCGCCGCCGCCCCCGGCAAGAAGAGGCTCGTCTGGCTCTCTTGCACCGCCTGCTGCTGGTCGACCATCGTGATCCGGATGGCGCCGTTCGGGCACGACTGCACGCACGCCGGGGCCTCGTCGTTGGCCAGCCGATCGCTGCACATGTCGCACTTGCGCACGATCCCCCGCTCCGCGTTGAACTTCGGAGCGTCGTAGGGGCACATCAGGATGCAGTACTGGCAGCCGATGCACTGGTCATCGAGGTGCTTGACGATGCCGGTGATCGGGTCCTTCTCGTAGGCCTTGACCGGGCAGCCCGACATGCACGCCGGGTCCAGGCAGTGGTGGCACGCCGTCGTCACGCTCTGCTGCGCCGGCGTCTGGGGCGTGCCGCCGTGGAGGAGCCCGACCGAGCGCCACACCTCGTTGTCGTCGAGGCCGTTCAGGCTGTGGCAGGCGGTGACGCACGCCTTGCAGGCCGTGCACGCGTCGAGGTCGACCTCGAAGCCGTACTGCTGGCCAGGCTTCGGCTTCTCGAGCGGGATGAGGTCGCGGTAGTACTTGGACTGAGCCGGGAGCGCGTGCTCCTCGTGCATCCTGGAGAACTTCTCGACCGCCGTGAGCTTCTGCTGGTCGGCCAGGAGCGACTCCAGCAGGCTCTTGTTGTTGTCGTGGATCTTCGGCGCCGAGTTGACGATGGGTAAGCGAAAATGAGTGTCCGACACCTTTGCAACGCTCATCGAAATTCCCTGTCTACCCGGCGCGGAAGCCCAGCCCCGAGAACTCCAAGAGAGACACAGCGAACGGCGGCGCGTCCGCCGCAAGGGAGCGCCTGGCGCCGGCTCGCCAGGTCATCCCGTCAGCTCGCCGCCGCGAGCGGCTCCGCCGCGGCCTGGATCTCGACGCGCCCGGCCCGGATCCGGATGGGGTACACGGGGACGCTCACGCCCGGGTCGTCCAGGCACTGACCCGACCGCAGATCGAAGTTCTGCTTGTAGATCGGCGAGGCGATCTTGGGGACGCCCCCCTTGTCCCCGACGATCCCGCGGGAGAGGACGAACGCCTTGCTGAACGGGTCGAAGTTGCTGATGGCGTAGATCTCCTCCCCCTCGCCGACGCGGACCAGCGCGATCTGCCGCTTCCCGACGAGCGCGCAGACCCCCGTGTTCGGGATGATGTCCTCCACCCCGCAGACGTCGACCCAGACCTGGGTCGTGGTCTCGCTCCGAGGCGCTTTCGAAGTGTGCAGCTCGCTCATGACGGTCTCCCTCAGACAAGGCCCCTCGGCCCTGCCGTCAGATCATCTCCTCGACGAGGTTCGACTTCTCCTGCCACGCCGCGGGGCGGTGCTGCGCGCGCTCGCTGACGAACACGATGCTCCGGTCGGGCTCGCCGACGTTCACGAACTGGCGGAACTGCTTGAGCTTCTCGGGGTCGTTGACCGCGGCCTTCCACTCGCACTCGTAGGTGGCGATGAGGTGGGCCATCTCCTTCTCCAGCTCGTCGCAGATCCCGAGCGAGTCCTCGATGATGACCTGGCGGAGGTAATCCATGCCGCCCTCGAGGTTGTTGAACCACACCGACGTGCGCTGGAGCCGGTCCGCCGTGCGGATGTAGAACATCAGGAACCGGTCGAGGTACTTGATGAGCGTCGCCTCGTCGAGATCCGAGGCGAAGAGCTGGGCGTGCTGCGGCTTCATCCCGCCGTTGCCGCAGAGGTAGAGGTTGTAGCCCTTCTCCGTCGCGATGATGCCGAAGTCCTTGCCCTGCGCCTCGGCGCACTCGCGCGCGCAGCCGGACACCGCGGACTTCAGCTTGTGGGGGCTGCGCAGCCCCTTGTAGCGGTTCTCGACCGCGACAGCGAAGCCCACCGAGTCCTGCACGCCGTAGCGGCACCAGGTGCTGCCCACGCACGACTTCACCGTGCGCAGCGCCTTGCCGTACGCGTGCCCCGACTCGAAGCCGGCGGCGATGAGCTCGCGCCAGATGTCGGGCAGCTGCTCCAGCCGCGCGCCGAACAGGTCCACGCGCTGGCCGCCGGTGATCTTCGAGTACAGGTTGTACTTCTTCGCGACCACCCCGAGGGCGATGAGCTGATCCGGCGTGATCTCGCCGCCCGCCACGCGCGGGACCACCGAGTAGGTGCCGTCCCGCTGGACGTTGGCCAGGTACCGATCGTTCGTGTCCTGCAGCGGGAGGTGCTTCTTGTTCAGGATGTGCTCGTTCCACGTCGACGCGAGGATCGACGCCACCGCGGGCTTGCAGATCTCGCAGCCCTTGCCCTGGCCGTGGCGGGCGACCAGGTCGTCGAAGGTCTTGATCTGGTGGATCCGGACGAGGTGATAGAGCTCCTGGCGCGAGTGGTTGAAGTGCTCGCAGATGTAGTTGTTGACCGCGACGCCGGCCTTCTTGAGCTCCTTCTTCAGGATGTCGGAGATCAGCGTGGTGCACGATCCGCAGCCCGTGCCGGCCTTGGTGTGCCCCTTGATGCCGGCGACCGTGACGTGCTTGTCGTCGCAGATGGCCGAGCAGATGGCCTTCTTCGTGACGTTCAGGCACGAGCAGATCATCGCCGTGTCGGGCAGCGCGTCGACGCCGAGGCCCGCCGGCTTCGCGCCGTCCCGCGCCGTGACGATGAGATCCTCCGGGTTCGGCGGGAGGACGATCTTGTTCTGCACGAGCTGGAGCAGCTGACCGTAGTTCGCGGCGTCGCCGACGAGGATGCCGCCGAGGAGGAGCTTGCCGTCCGAGCTGACGACGAGCTTCTTGTAGACGTTCGACGTCGCGTTCATGAAGCTGAGCACGCGCGCGCCCTGCTGGGTCGCGAACGCGTCGCCGAAGCTCGCGACGTCCACGCCCATCAGCTTGAGCTTCGTGCTCATGTCGAAGCCGCCGAAGGTCTCCTTCCCCCCGGTGATGGCGTCGACCGCGACCTTGGCCATGTGGTAGCCGGGCGCCACCAGGCCGTAGAGCTGGCTGCTATAGCTCGCGCACTCGCCGATCGCGTAGATGTCCGGATCCGACGTCTGACAGCGCTCGTTGATGGCGACGCCGCCGCGGTTCCCGAGCGCGAGCTCACACGCCCTCGCGAGCTCGTCCCTCGGGCGGATGCCGGCCGAGAAGACGATCATGTCGGTCGAGAGCTCGCTCTGGTCGGCGAAGACCATCCTCGCCACGCGGCCGTGCTCCGCGACGATCTCCGTCGTCGACTTGCTCGTGTGCACGTTCACGCCGAGCGACTCGATCTTGGCCCGGAGGATCGCGCCGCCGGCGTCGTCGACCTGGAGGGCCATCAGGCGCGGCGCGAACTCCACGACGTGGACCTGGAGGCCCATGTTCTTGAGCGCGTTGGCCGCCTCCAGCCCGAGCAGGCCGCCGCCGATGACCGTGCCGACCTTCGCGACCTTGGCGTAGGCGTCCATCGCCTCGAGGTCGTCTATCGTGCGGTAGACGAAGCAGCCCTTCGCGTCTTTGCCCTTGATCGGCGGGACGAACGGATACGAGCCGGTGGCGAGGATGAGCTTGTCGTAATAGACCGTCTTCCCCTTCGCCGACGTGACGGCCTTCTTCCGCCGATCGATCGAGACGGCCTTGTCGTTGAGATGGACCTGAATGCCCGCCTCCTCGTAGAGGCCGGGCTTGACCATCGACAGATCCTCGGCCGATTTGCCGTTGAAGAAGGCAGACAGGTTCACCCGGTCGTAGGCGAGCCGCGGCTCCTCGCAGAAGGTCGTGATGTTCCACTCGCGCAGGAAGCCGCCGAGAACCATGTTCTCGATGAACTTGTGCCCGACCATGCCGTTGCCGATGACGAGGAGGTCCTTCTTCTTGCTCATGAAACCCACCTTTGGACCCGGTGAGTCCTTCTCACCGTCACTGCCGCGCTGCCGTCCGAACGAGGCATCAGCCACAGTCCCGGACCAAAAACTGTGTACTGTGGGCTCTGTTTCGCAACTGTTTCGCACGAATAAATTGTCGGCCCGACGGCGCGCCCAGCCCGGGACATCGCCTCTGTTTCATGCATGTTTCGCCGTCATCGACGAGCCCAACAAGGCCCCGAGCGAGCCTGGACGCGACAGCGTCGATGAAAGGAAATGGGCGCATCCTTCAGAGCTGAAAGAGTCTGTTTCAGTGACGTATCGCGCCCCGGGGCGGAAGCATTGCACTTCTGAAATGGAGCGCGGGCCGATCAGCCTCGTGGGGCGGCTTCGGCGAGCAAGGACAGGAGCTGCGCCGTCGCGACCGGCTTGGTGAGGTGCGCGTCGAAGCCGGCTTCGCGCGAGCGGCGGCGGTCCTGGTCTTGACCGTAACCGGAGACGGCGGCGATGTAGGAGCGCGTGAGCTCGGGCTCGGCGCGCAGGCGCCGGACGACCTCGTAGCCGTCCATCCCGGGAAGGCCGATATCGAGCAAGACGAGCTCGGGCTTCGACGCGCGCGCGGCCTCGAGCGCCGCCGGGCCGTCGTGGACCACCGAGACGGCGTGGCCGTGGAGCTGGAGGATGCGCCGGAGGCCCTCGGCGGCGTCGACGTTGTCGTCGACGACGAGGACGTGGAGGGCGCGCGCCCCGGAGCGCCCAGGGGCGGCCTCGAGCGCCGGCGGAGGCGCTGGCGGAGGGGGGGATTCGGCCGGCGCGCTCGGCGGGCCCGCGAGCGGGAGCCAGACGCTGATGGCCGTCCCCTCGCCGTGGCCCGCGCTCAGCGCCTCGACGCGGCCGCCGTGCAGCTCGGCGAGCCGCTTGACCAGCGTGAGCCCGATCCCGAGGCCTCCCTGGGAGCGGTCCAGCGTGCGCCGGGCCTGCATGAACGGCTCGAAGACGCGCGGGAGCAGCTCGGCGGAGATGCCGACGCCGGTGTCGGTCACCTGGATCCGCGCGTCGCCGGCGATCGCGGCGCAGGCGAGCGAGACGCGGCCGCCGGGGTTCGTGTACTTGATCGCGTTGTTGAGGAGGTTCACGACGATCTGCTCGAGCCGCACGCGGTCGCCGTGCACGAAGACGCCCGGATCCACCGACAGGACGAGATCGTGCCTGCGGTGGACGAGCAGCGGGCGGACCGACTCGACGGCGGTCTCGATCACCGAGGCGACGTCGAGCCGCTCCCGCTTCAGGTCGATCTTGCCGCGCGTGATCCTGGAGACGTCGAGGAGATCGTCGACGAGCCGGGCGATCGTCTTCACCTGCCGCTCGAGGGTCGCCAGGATCTGCCCATCGTCGCGATCGGCGCGCTCGCCGGCGCTCATCTTGGCGCTCATCTGCAGGAGCTCGAGGCCGGTGGTGAGGGGCGCCAGCGGGTTGCGGAGCTCGTGCGACAGCATGGCGATGAACTCGTCCTTGCGCCGGTCCGCCTCGTGGGCCTCGCGGTAGAGCCGGGCGTTCTCGAGGGCGACGCGCCGCTCGCGCTCGACGAAGGCGGCGCGCTCCTCGTGCAGGCGGGCGCGCTCCATGGCCTGCGCGCACTGGCGCGACACCGCGACGAGGAACTCCTGCTCTTCCCGGTCGAACGGGCGCGGCTCCGCGAAGCTCAGCCCGAGCACGCCGATGGGCCGCTCCTGGACCACGAGCGGGAGACAGCAGAGCGACTGGGTCGCGCCGGACAGCGCGGTGCTCACGATGTGCGGGTAGCGGGCGGAGCACTCCTCGCGCGAGCGCAGCCAGACGGGCGCGCCGGTCCGCAGCGCGTCGGTGAGCGGGAGCGCGGCGTCGCGGGGCATCTGCCGGAAGCGCTCGACGGTGTCACCCTCGTAGCCGGCCGCCTTGAGGCACTCGAGCTCGTCGCCCGCCGTCACGACGATGGCCCCGCCGTGCGCGCCCGCGGCGGCGACGCCGACGTCGACGACGACCTGCGCCACGGCCTCGCTGGTGAGCGCGTCGGCGAGCGCCGCCGTGATCCGCTGGAGGCCGGCCATGCGCTGCGCCGCGCGCTCGGCGGCCCGGCGTGCCTCCTGCTCGGCGAGGAAGCGCCGCCGCGCCTCGGACTCGGCGTCGCGGGCCATGTCGTAGAGGCGCACGCGCTGCAAGGCCACCTCGATGCGCTGCGCGAGCTCCTCGGCGAAGGCGAGATCGGCGGCGCCGGAAGCGCGATCCGCCACCTCCGCGGACGCGAGCGTGAGCGCCGCGAGGACACACCCGTCGCCGCGGATGGGCACGATCATCGCGGAGCGGCAGCCGAGCTCGCGCAGGGCGGCGATGTGATCCGCGTCGGCCAGCGCGTGGCCGGCGAGGTCGGCGAGGAGCCGGCCGTGGCCGCCGTGGAGCACCTCGTGCAACGGCGACGGCGGCGTCCCGGGCTCCGGCCGGGTGCGGCTGGGCCGGGCCAGCCGGGCGGCGAGCTCTGCCTTGGCGGGATCGGCGTGCGCGACGACCCGCGCGTGGACGGAGCCGTCGGGTTCGAGCGTGTGGACGGCGCAGAGATCGGCCACCGAGGTGACCGCGAGGGCCGCGACACGCCGGAAGCCCGCGTCGCGGCCCTGCGCCGGATCGAGCGCGGCCGACGCGTCGGCCAGGAAGCGCCGCGCGTCCTCGGCGCGCTTCTGCTCGCTGACGTCCGTGACGAGCACGAAGAAGCCGCGCACGTCGCCGCCCGCCCCGAGGTGGGGAATGTACTGGATGCGCACGTGGCGCCAGCCGCCCTTTCGGTAGGAGAGCCCCGACTCGAAGTCTTGCGGCCGCCCGGCGAGCACCGCGGCGATGTGCGGCTTCACGGAGGCGTAGGCGACGTCGCCGATCACCTCGCGCACGTGCCGGCCGACGACGGAGCCGCTGTCTTCGCCGAACCAGCGCTCGTAGGCCCGGTTGACGATGCCGTAGCGCTCGTCGCTGTCGATATACGAGATGAGCGCCGGGAGGGCGTCCAGCAAGCGCTGGAGCTGCTCGGCTTCCATCGTCACGCTCGGCTCGCCTGCGCTCATGAGGCCGCTCTCGTGCGCCGTGGCGGGGGCTTCCGGCCTACGCATCTCGGCGTAGGCATATCCGCAATCCTCGCGGGTCGCCACCCGTCGGTCCGCTGCCGTCCGGCTCGAGCGTGCTATGGTCGCCGCCGATGCGGATCCTCGTTGTGGGCGCGGGCGCGGTGGGCGGCTATTTCGGGGCGCGGCTCACGCTCGCTGGGGAGGACGTCACCTTCGTCGCGCGGGGCGCGCACGCCGAGGCGATGCGGTCCCGCGGGCTCATCCTCCGCACGCCGTCCGGCGAGCTGCGCACTCCGCCCCTCCGTGTCGCCCCGCTCGACGGGGCGCGCGGGCCGTTCGATCTCGCGCTCATCGCCGTGAAATCGCCGTCGCTCGCCGCGGTGAGCGCGGAGCTGCCCGGGCTGCTCGCCGCGGACGGCCTCGCCGCGCCCCTCCTGAACGGGCTCGACTCCGAGGACGTTGTCGCGCGCGACGTCGGCGCGCCGCGCGTGATCGCCGCGATCGCGTACATGTCCTCGGGCGTGGCCGCGCCTGGCGAGATCGAGACGCTCGCGCCGACGCGCGCCGGGCTCGCGCCCTACCGGCCTGGGCAGGAGGCGCGGGTCGAGGCGACCGCCGCGCTGCTCGAGCGCGCGGGCATCCCGGTCCGCCGCGGGGCGGACCACCGCGCCATGCTCTGGGAGAAGATGGTCTGGAACGCCCCCTTCAATGCGATCTGCGCGCTGACCGGACAGCGCGCCGGCGTGGTCGCGGAGCGGATGGAGGACCTCACCCGCACGGCGATGCTCGAGGTGATCTCGGTCGCGCGGGCGGAAGGGGCGGAGATCTCCGAGGCGACCGCGGACGCGATGCTCGCCCTCACGCGCTCGGAGTTCCCGCTCACCGAGCCCTCGATGCTGCAGGACGTGCGGGCCGGCCGCGCGACGGAGGTCGATATCCTCCAGGGCGCGGTGGTCGAGCGCGGGCGCCGGGCCGGGGTCGACACCCCGGTGCTGCGCACGCTGGCGACCCTCGTCCGCGGCCTGTCGCCGCGGGCGAGCGCGCCCTCTGCGGGCCGATAAACAGACCTCGCGCGCGCGACGGGACCGGCGATGGCGAGGGCGGCGCGCGCCGCCCCCTGGGCGCGTGGGCGCCCTGGGAAACGCGTCGTCGCGACCGCCACGGCGGTGTCTCGGGTGCTTCGGGGAAGGGGAGTGGAGCGCGAGGCGCTCATCTCACCTCCTGGGGATCGAGAGGAGATGAGATGAGTGCCTGTCCTGGGGCTCGGCGATCAGGCGCCGCCCGCGCCGCCGGCGCCGCCGGCGCCGCCCGCGCCGCCGCTTCCGCCGGCGCCGCTGGTGCTGGCCGCGCTGCTGGTGCTGGCCGCGGTGGTGCTGGCCGCGGTGGTGCTGGCCGCGGTGGTGCTTGCCGCGCTGCTGCTGGCGGCCGCGCCGCCGCTGCCACCCGCGCCGTCGCTGCCACCCGCGCCGCCGTCGCCGCCGCCGCTGCCGCCCGCGCCGCCGCTGCCGCCCGCGCCGCCCGCGCCGCCCGTGCCCTCGTTGCTCAGCGGGTACAGCGGGTCGAGGCAGAAGAAGCCGTCAGGCGTCTCGGCGCACTCGTCCGGGTCCTTGCAATCGCTGTTGTCCTCGCAAGGCAGCTTGTCGAAGATGCAGAAGCCGTTGTTCGGGAGGCCGAAGTCCTCGCAGCGGGCGTTCGGCAACAGGCAATCGTCGTGCGCCGTGCACGCCCTGGTGCAGGCGCCGAAGTCGCCGGCGCCGACGACCTCCGCGAACTGGTAGAGGCAGATACCGTTCTCGAACCCGCCGCAGTCGGACTCGAGCGGATCGCCGCCGAAGCCGCAGAACTCGGTGCACGCGCTGACGCCGCCGGGGAAGCCCACGCACCATCCGGCGCACGGATCCTCGTCGGCGTCGCGGTCGCACGCGGCCCCCATCGGCAGACCCTCGTGCGGCGTGTCGACGCACGCGTTCTGCCTGGGATCGCAGCTGCGGCCGGAGTCGGAGCACTGGGAGTCGGAGCCGCAGTTCGGCATGCAGACCGTCACGCCGTCATCCACCTCTTCACAGCGCAGCTCGTCGCGGCCGTGGCACTTGAGCGGGTCGAGCTCATCGTCGAGGGCCGTGATCTCGGGCTCTCCGAGGACGCAGCCCAGGTAACAGATGCCATTGACGCAGGCGCTGCCCTCGCCTTCACAGTCGCCGTCGTCGGCGCACTCCGTCGTGCAGTACCCGCCCGCAGGACCGGCCTCCCCATCCGACTCCAGGACGCACACGCCGTCCGGCCCGCAGTCGGCGTCGGCCGTGCAGCTGGTGCCGAGGAACTCGGCCGTGTTCGCGCCCGCGCCGCTGCTCTGGGCGACTCCCCCCGATGACGAGCTCGTGGTCGAAGAGGAAGAGCCGCCGCCCGTGCCCCCGCCCGAGTCGTCGTCACCGCAACCGATGAAGCCTGCAGAGAAGGCGACCGAGGTGAGCAGGATCGCCGAAATGCGTTGCACTTTCATTACTGTCTCCCGAGCCAGGAGGCCCTGCCCACATCGGGCGCGCCTTCATGTGATTTCGGGACGGTAACGGAATCGGTGCAGCTCCGCCATACCGGACGGGCTGGGGAGCGCGCGATGTCGAGCTCAGCGGAAGGCCCGTGGGCGCGGAGGGCGCTCCAGGGGGCCGGCATCAGGACGTCAGTGCGACGACTGATGGTCTATTTTTCAGGTGATACCCGACTGGACCACTACGTGGACTTCGTGATTTTTGACACCTACCGCACGGCCCTCCGGTCGGGGCCTCCGAGCGGCAGCGCGCGCTGCGCGCCGACGTCGTAGATCAGGCTGCCGGCGCCGTCGGGCCGGGCTGCGGGGTTCAGCTGGTGCGGGGTCCGCGCGCCGGGGCCGAGCAGGTGGACGACAGCGAGCCCGCGCGCGACGAGGGCGTCGGCGATGAGGCGGCGGTGACACCGCCACCAGAGCGTCTCGGCGCACAGGAGGGCCATTCGCCGTCCAGCGCGCGCTTCCGCCTCGAGCTCGGAGAGCGCGCGCTGGAACGCGGCGGTCTCCATGTGATCGGCGTAGGCCCGGAAGCTCGGGTTCTCCCAGGCGACGTGCGGCGAGTCGGCCCGCCCGGTCCGCCGCCCGCCGAGGGCGTCGCCGCGGAAGACGTAGGTCACCCCGAGCCGAGGCAGCGCCTCGGCGAGCGAAGCGCGGCCGAGGTGAGGGGAGCGGCTCGATCCGGGGAACCTCCGGACGTCGACCAGCGTGTCGGCCGGCCCCTCGCCGAGCAGCTCGACGAGCTCCTCCACGCTGCGGGTGCCGTGGCCGACGGTGAAGAGGGTGTCCACGGGGAAGAGCTTTGCGCCCCCGCGGCGCGCGGGCAACGTGGGGAGCGGGGGCGCCCGCGCGCTCCGGTACCGGTCAATCTGAACAGGGAGACGGGGAGGCAGGGAGAAAAACTTAGTGAATCTCCCTGTCTCCCCGTCTCCCTGTGTCTTTCTCGGGCAAAGTCGACCACCACCCGCGCTCTACCCGATGGAGCGCAGCAGATGATCGAGCGCCCGGCGCTCCTCCGCGTCGGTGACCGACTTCAGCGCCCGGTTGACCTCGCCGACGGCGGCCGCCGCCAGCAGCGCGACGGCCGCGGGGTCGGGCGCCCCGCGCGCGCGCAGCCACGCGAGCGCCTCGTGCTCGGTGTTGACGACGATGAGGCTCCGGCTCGCCTCGTAGCGGATCGGCCGCCCCGAGCGGCCGTCGACGACGGCGCGCACGGGGGACCCCTCGAGGTTCATCCGGGCGATGGCCTCGTGGATCGCGGCCGCGAGCGGGCCCCCGGTCGCCGCCTCCTGCCCCTCGGGCGTGGCGCCGGGCAGCGGCGCCGCCTCGCCGCCGAGCAGGCCGAGCACGCTGCGCCACAGCGCGAGGGCCCAGGCCCGCGCGCCGCTCGAGTCGGGCGGCGCCTCCGCGGCAGGCGCCTCCGCGCCGTGGGCGCCCGTGGCGGGAGAGCCCGCGCCCGCGGCGGGAAGGCCCGCGCCCGCGGCGGGAAGGCCCGTCCCGGAGGCGGGCCCGATCTCCACCGCGGTCGCCCCGGCCGGGGCGGGCGTCGCCGCGAGGGCGCCGAGCTCGCGCAGCGCGCCGGGGGCGGCGCGGTGGCGCAGCACCTCGACGAGCGGCGAGCCGTCGTCGAGCAGCACGAAGGGCGGCGCGCCGTCCGGGAAATTGCCGTCCGCGCTCCCCCGGCGATCGGAGATCCACAGGCAGCCGCTCGCCGCGAGCTCGGCGCGGACCGCCGCCGGGCCGACGCTCTCGCCGGCGGCGGTCCGCGCCGTGAGCTTGCCGCCGGAGAGGCGGCCGAGCAGGTGCAAGTTCCACAGGTACGGCGCCGCGGCCGCCTGGTCCGAGAGCTCGGCGGCCATGGACGCCGCGGCCTCCATGGCGAGCTCCGCGATGGCGTCCCAGCGCGCCTCACGCAGCGGCCACACGAGGAGCCTCCCCTCGACCGGCGCGAGCTCGACCACGCCGGTCGCCCCGGAGCCCACGCCCGCCCCGCAGCGCAGCGCGACGGGGGTGAAGCCGCCGCCGTCGCTCCCTTCGCCGCCACCGCCGCCGCCACCGCCGCCGCCACCGCCGCCGCCACCGCCGCCGCCACCGCCGCCGCCACCGCCGCCGCCACCGCGGCCGTCGCCGAGGATCGCCGCGGAGGGCGCGGCGACCAGCACCCGGGGCGCGCGCGGCCACCGCGCGGGCAGCCAGAGCGCGCCGGTCACGAACAGCGGCCGGGGCCAGGTGGTGGCGACGTCGATCCACCGCGTCGCGAGCGCGTCGCCGGGCGGCGCGAGCCGGGCGCGCAGCCACCGCGCGGCGGCGTCGCGCACCGCCTGCCGGAGCCGCGACGCGTCCCCGCGGGCCTTGAGCCCGTCGAAGGCGCGGTTCGGCTCGAGCGCGTCGTCGTTGACGGCCGCGCACAGCGGCCACCCGTCGCCGGCGTCGAGCGCGCAGAGCGGGCGGCGCCCGACGTGCACCGCGATGCCCGCCGCCCCGGCGTGCTCCGGGGCGAGCAGCCCGATCTCGCCGCGCGCGGGCGGCGCGCCCTCCTGCGCTCCGGCCGGCTGCTCGAAGGGCAGGATCGCGAAGCACGCCGCGCGCGCGGCCGCGTCGAGGCCGACGGCGGCGAGCGGCGGCGCCGTGACGCGCTCCTCGGCCGCGCGATCGCGCGCGACCGCGTCGGTGATGTCCTTGATGAGCACGGCGGTCGCGAGCTGCAGCCGCTCGGGCCTGCTCAGCGCGAGGACCGGCCGCTCGTAGCGCTGCTTCGGGTAGGGCGGCGGCGTCGAGGTGCACAGCCACTCGGCGCGCGGGTCGCGCCGGAGGTCGTCGAGCGAGAAGAGCTTCCCCTCGATGTCGTGGAAGAGCTGCGCGCGCGCCGCCTCCGCGACGACGCGCTTGCCCTGGGCCAGCGTCTTCAGGACCGCGCGGCGCGCGTGGCTCCGCGCGAACGGCGGCAGCTCGTCGAAGCGCGGCGCCAGCGAGATCAGGTGGCGGCCCGCGGCCTTCGCGAGGCGGGTCAGGATCGCGCGGGAGGCGTCCCTCGACGGGTCCGCGGCGCCGGCGCGCACGAGGAGGCGGAGCGGGATCGGCAGCTCCACCTCCACGCGCCGCTCCGCGCCGTCGGGGCCGACGAAGCGGGCGTCCGATACCGGCCCCTCGACGATCTCGATCTCGCCTTCGAGCCCCTGCATGCCGAGCGCGGCGGCGCTCACCCGCAGCAGCGGGTGCGAGGGCGCGCCCGTCAGCGCGAGCGGCGCGCGCGGCGGGCCAGCGGCGCCGCGCGGGCCATGCTCCTGCTGCGCCCCGCCGGCGAAGGCGCGGCGCTCCTGCGCGGCGGCGGCGCGCTGCCGCCGCGCCGGCACCCCGCTCTGCGCCAGGAGGGCGCGCCCGCCGGCCCACCGCATCAGGGCCGCGCGCTCCCGCGGGTCGCGGGCGACGAGGGGGTGCCAGGAGAGCGTCTCGAAGCCGGGCGCCGCGTCGAGCACCGGGATCGGCGCGGGCGCCGGGTGGGTCTCGTCGAGGGCCTCGAGCGAGCACGCGACCTCCTGGCCGCGCGCGTCGAGCATCCCGAGCAGCGGCAGGCGCCGGATGCGGGCGGCGAGGTCGCTCTGGGCGGCTCTGAGGGGCGCGCTTCCGAGCGCCCGCGCGCGCGCCTCGAGCGCCTGCGCGCTGTCGAGCAGGTAGGCGCTCACGCGGGCGTCCGGCCTGCCGCGCTCGCGGAGCGGATCGCCCCGCAGGCCGAGCCGCGCGCGCGCCGCGGCGTCGCCCTCCAGCGCGGCCACGAGCGCCTCGCAGAGCGCGCGCTCGACCGCGTGGACGACGACGTCGTTGCGCGGCGACAGGAGGCCGTCCCAGCCGCTGTTCGGCGCGGCCGTGTCGTCGTCGATCGCGATGGCGGCGGGGCCGAGCAGCGGCGCGGCCTCCAGGGTGGCGAGGGGCCGCGACGCGTGGTGCCACGCCTCCACCATCGCGTCGCTCGGCGTGGCGAGCGCGAGGAAGCCGGGGCCGCTGACCTCGAGGACCGGCGCCGCGGCGGGGAGCGCCGCGAGCCGCTCCAGCGACGCCGCGAGCGCGCGCCGCCGCGCCGGCCCCCGCGCCGCGAGCTCGTCCTCGGTGAAGAGCCCCGGGGCGTAGGGGACGAGCTCGCGCTCCGGGAGCGCGGCGGCGAGCCAGTCGAGCTCGCGCTGCGACGCGGCGAGCACCGTCCTCCGGTCGGCCGCGCGCCCCCGCGCCTCGGGCGGCGCCGTGCAGAGGCTGCGCGTCGGCCGGGAGAGCGCGGAGAGTCCCTTCAGGCTCACGAACCACCCGGCCGCGAGCGTGGGCCAGATCCGCGCGTCCAGGAGGCCTTCGAAGCTCGCGGGCGCGAGGCCGTCGTCCGGGGCCGGCGCGGCGCCGCCTCCGCGCCCGGGGCTGCCGTCCGCGGCGCCGAGGCGCGGCGGCGCGCAGAACACCGCGCCGATCGCGGCGCGCAGCGCGGGCCTCACGCGCGCGAGCTCGCCCTCGGGCGCAGGCGCGGGCGTCGTCGAGCGCGGGCCTCGCCGAGCGTCCCTCGGGCCGAAGAGCCGCCTCGCCTCGCGGTCGGCCGCGGCGAGCGCGACCTTCAGCGCGTGGCGGACGGCGCGCCAGAAGCGCGCGTCGCGCTCGACCCCGTCGTACGCGAACCGCGGCCGTATGCGCCCCTCCCACGCGAGCGCGATCTCGACGGGCAAGGGGACGGCGGCGGGATCGAGCTCCACGGTCTCGAGGTGCCGCCCCTCCACGAACACCCGGACCTCCGCGCCGCGCGGGGGCTCGCGGGCGCCGGCGAAGACCGCGAGCTCGCCGCGGAGGCCGGCGAGCGGCCCGTCGTCGACCTGGAACGCGTCACGGAACGCGTGCTCCGGGGAGGGCGGCACGACGGGATCGCCGGCCGCGTGCAGGAGGAACGCCCTGCGGCGCTCGGCGCCGAGCTTCGCCTGCTCGATCATGGCCTCGGCGTCGGCGAGCGGGAGCCCGGCGAGGGCGTGCTCGACGAGGCCCCCGGGGCTCCAGACCACGTCGCCGGCCCAGGGGGCGAGCTCCTCCGGGAGCCTCGCGTCGCCGCGGAAGAGGAAGAGCGGCGACGCGTCGCGCGCGTGGCGCGCGTCGAGCGCCGCGAGCGATGTCGGCCGCCCGCGCCCGTCGCGAAGGAGCGGGAGCTCGCGCACGGCCTGCGCCTCCGCGGGCAGCTCGGCGCCCGTCCGCGCCGCCCCGGTCGCGACGCAGGCGAAGGCCGCGAGCGCGTCCGCGAGCCGGCCGCGGTCCTCGTCGACGACGAGCGCGCCGTCGGGGACCGCGCCCTCGCCGCACACGAGCGCGGCGAGGGCCTTGATGGCGTCGAGCAGCGCGCCCGCCGCCGCCTCGCGCAGCCGCGCGCGGAGGGGCGCATCCTCGCGCAGCGCCGAGCGCGACGCGTTGGTGGGCAGCGCGTCCGCGTCGACGACGACGCGGACCGGGAGCTCGACGCCCTGGTAGGGCGCCGAGGGGAACCGCGGGGCGAAGCTCCAGCGCTCGCGGACGAGCCGCACGCCGTGCTCGAGGTAGTCGACGGCGGGGAGGCCGGAGGGGAGGGGAGTGGGGAGGGGCGCGGAGAGGGGCGTGGAGAGGGGCGTGGAGAGGGGCGCGGAGACGGGCGCGGCGCGGGGGCGCGAGCGGGGCGCCGAGCTGGCCGGCCCTCCGGCGGGCTCGGGGGGCGCGACGATCTCCAGCGCGGCGCGGCGCGCGCCGCGCACGTGGAACGGCACGCGCACGAGCACCGCGACGTCGCTGCTCGGGAGAGCGCGGCGCAGCGGCTCGCCGGCGAGCGCGATCGGGACCGGGAAATCGCCGGTCGCCGCGGCGAGGTGCGCGAGCTCGGGCGGGCTATCGCCCGTGATCGCCCGGCGGAGCACCGACCAGCCGAGCCTCCGCCGCACCTCGATGCGCAGGCCGGCCGCGGGCATCCCGGGCGGCCTCGGGACCTCGTCGCAGGCGGGGCCGGCGGCCGGCGCGGGGGCCTCGGCGGGCGCCTCGAGCAGGGCGGGCGTGAAGCGCACGCGCGTGCAGGTCGCGCCTCTGGCCTCGCCGGACGGCCCGCGGCCCGTCGTGAGCAGGTCGACGCGCGCCGGGCGCAGCCCGAGCGCCGCGTTCACGCCGAGGGCGAGCAGGCGGAGCCTCCGGGACGCGGCGTCGGGCGCGGCGTTGAGCACGTGGTCGAGGAGGCGCGCCAGCGCGGGCCCGTCGGGCGGCTCTCCGTCGAAGGTCACGACGACGTCGTCGGCGTCGTAGCGGAGATCGATCTGCGTCGCGCCCCCGGCCGCGGCGGCGCGGACGAGCTCGAGCAAGTAGAGGTCCAGGTCGACGAGCAGGTGCTCCCTGAGCTTCTGGACGGCGCGGCGGGCATCGACGCGGATCGCGCCGCGGGCGACGACCCGGCTCACCGCGGCGACCCCCTCGGCGCGCGGCGCGCGCCGCCTGCGGGCGCCCGCTCGCCGCGCGCCGCGCCCGCGAGCGGCGGCGGGCTCGCCGAGAGGTCGAGGAGCCGGTCGCTGTCCTCGGGATCGAGCGGCCCCTTGGCCTCGACGAGCAGCGCGCGGGCGAGCAGGTTGCCGGCGGTCACCGCGTCGACGGCGGCGCGCCTGCGCGCGAGGGCCACGGTGTCGCTCTCGATGTTGAGGTAGAGGGCGTGCCCGGGCGGGAAGCGCGCCGCGCGGCGCACGACCTCGCGCGCCGCGTGGCAGCTCTGCTCGGGCCCGGCGCGCTCCTCGCTCCCGGGCAGGAGGAACCCGCTGCGCTGGCGGAGGGCGCCCTCGACCTGGCAGAGGCTCACCCGGGCGACCCCGTGCCGGGCGCGGGCGAGCGCGTCGGCGATCACCTGGAGGAGCGCGGCGTCGGCCGCGCGGGCGCGTTTCGGCTCCTCGCGCTCCTCGCGCACGAGCAGGTAGGCGGCGTGCGCCTTCTCGACGCGCGCCGCCGGGAAGCACCGCTTCAGCAGCGCCCTGGTCGCGCGGTGGTTGCACAGCACGACGGGCAGCCCGCCGCGGGCCATGGCCGCGGTCAGCGCGTCGGATCGCCTGGCCACGAGCAGCGGCTCGCGCCCTGGCGCGAGCGCCCGGAGCCCCGCGCGGCTCCTTTCGCCGGCGACGGGGCTCGCGAGCGGGAACGGGATCTCGTCCGGATCGAGCGCGGTCGGCGGCGACAGCGCCGCCTCCAGCAACGCCGCGTAGGTGGCGGCGCCCTCGGCCTCGCCGGCGGCTGCGGCTGCCGCGGCCTGCGGGAGGCGGGCGGCGAGCTCGCGCCGGAGCGGACCTTTGACGAGCTCGCGCACGCGCGCGATCGCCTCCCAGAAGGCGTCGTCGCGGCGCACGTTGTCGCGGCTCAGGGTGTGCTGGAGGTGGTGGCTCATCACCTTGAACCGCACGCCCGCGAGCCCGCTGAAGAGCTCGTCCGCGGTCTCGAACAGGGTGAGCCCGCGGTTGTAGAAGCCGGCGAAGCTCTGGCCGTGCTCGACGGCGGGGTCTCCGTCCCCGCCCGTGGGCCGTGCGAGGTGCTGAGCGCCGGCCGAGGGGCCGACAACCACGGTGGTCTCTTCCTCGACGGCGGTCACGGACACGGGCGCTGCGATGGCGAGCGGGGAGTCGATGCGCATCGCGCCCGTGCGGGAGCCGCCCTCGTGGTCTGCGATGCTGAGGGTGATCTCGCGGTCGGCGTGGCGGCACCAGCGGCGGAGCGCGGCCTGCGCGACGCGCGCGTGCTCCACGAACGCTTCCCGGCCGAGCCGCTGGATCAGGGTCACGCGCGTGCCGCTGCCCTGGCGCGGGCCGGCGTCCTCGAGCTCGTAGCTCGTGTCGCTGTGCAGCCGGAGGAGCCATGCCTTCCCGTCGCGCCACGTTTCCACGTCGACCTGCTCTGGCTGGAGGGCGAACACGGAGACGAAGCCGACCCCGTATTTACCGATCTTCGTCGCGTCGCCTTCCTTCGACGAGCTGAAGAGGGTGAGCAGCGGGCCCTCGATGTCCTCGCGGCTCATGCCGCACCCGTCGTCGGTGACCGAGGTCGCGCACGCGCCGGGCAGCGCCTCGACGCGCACGGCGATCTTCCGCGCGCCGGCGTCCATGCCGTTCTGCACGAGCTCGCGCAGGAAGGCGTACGGGTCGGCGAACTGCTGCACCATGTCGGCGACCGGGCCAGGGGGAGGCGGCGGGGGCGCGGCGCGGTCCTCGCGAGAGGAGCGGTAGGGTGCCATGCGTCCTGCGAGGCTATCACACGGCGCGAGCTGCGGTTGGAAGAGGGCCTGTGGGGGCTGGAGGGGTGGAGTCGCCGCGAGAGATCGGGAGTTCTGGGGGGAGGACGAGAAAGCTGTTGTGGGGTTGCCACGCCTCGCGGCGCACGAGGCGATTCCTCTCTTGGCTTTGCGTGAAACCTTGTCGAGGCCCGTGCGGCGCGGCGGCTATCGCTGCTGGCCCGTTGCGGCCGATCGCGAGACCCCCTCTGTGGCCTCAGGAAGCCGCGTTCCCGCCTTCCAGCGCGGTTAGCACGCCGGATCCGCGCTGATGAGCCGGCGCTGCCACCCGCTCCGGTCCACGCAAGTCGGTGTTCCGCCGTCCTGCGCCCACCTCGCCGTAGCTCATTCAGCGGCGAGCCGGCTCACCGTCTTGCCGCGCAGCGCCCGCCACGCTAGCGCTAGCGCCCCCACGAAATGGCGCGTTTCTCCCGGCTCAATCGCACAACGGCCGCCAGGGAGCTCTTTCGCAGCCTGCTCCGTCCACGTTATACTTATCCTTCTCTGCTCTCTGAGGAGTTGTGAGACTGATGGAATCTGCCCCCAGCGTGCTGCTCGGCGAGCTCTTCGCCCGTTCTGCCGATCTGCTCTTCATCGCCTCGGCCGAAGGAGCGTTGCTCCACGGGAGCGGCGGGCTCCGCGAGGCGCTCGGCCCCGGGGTCGCGGCGGGCGCGCTCCTCGCGGATCTCGCGCACCCGGACGATCGCGCCGCGCTCTCGGCGGCCTGGTCGTCGCTCCTTCAGAGGGACGAGCCCGTCTCGTTCAGCGTGCGCCTGCGCGACTCCGGCGGCGCCTACCGGCCGCTGTCGTGCAGCGTCAGCCGGTCATCCGACCGGAGCGCCGTCCTCGGCTCGCTCCGCCCTGCGCCCGCGCCCGCCGCCACCCCGGTGACCGAGGACGAGCTGAGCACGCTCCGGCTCAAGGCGCGCATCCTCGACGGCCTCGTCGAGCACGTGGATCCCATGACGATATGGGCGCTCGACCGCGACGGGATCTACGTCTATCACGACGGCAAGTCGACCGCGAAGGCCGGGTTGAAACGGGGGCAGCACGTCGGGCACAGCGTGTACGACCTCTATGGGACCACCCCGGAGGCCGCCGCCGACATGCGGCAATGGTACGACGGCCAGGTTCGCCGCGGTCGGGGCGAGGCGCACGGCGCCGACTGGGACACCTGGCTCATCCCGCTCCGCAGCGAGCCCGGCGGCCGCATCGACGGCGTGCTCGGGGTCTCGCTCGACGTGTCGGACTCCAGGCTCGTCGAGAAGGAGCTGCGCATCCAGCTCGACCAGATCGCGGCGCAGCAGAAGGTGATCCGCGATCTCTCGACGCCGATCATCGAGGTCTGGGACGGCGTGCTCACGCTCCCCATGGTCGGGACGGTCGACAGCGTCCGCACCGCCGAGGTCATGGACAGCCTGCTCGCGCAGATCGTCGAGAAGCGGGCGCGCTTCGCCATCCTCGACCTCACCGGCGTCGAGGTCGTCGACACCCGGGTCGCGAGCCACCTCATCCAGCTCATCACCGCCATCCGCCTCCTCGGCGCGGACGGCATCGTCGCTGGCATCAAGCCGACGGTCGCGCAGACCATGGTCGCGCTCGGCCTCGACCTCTCCCAGCTCAACACGCAACGTAACCTGCGCGCCGCGCTCAACTACGCCATCCGGGCCATGACGAGCGCCCAGGGCGCCTCCCCCGCCGCGAGCCCGGCGCCCGGCAAGAAGCCAGCTCCCTGAGCGGCGTCATCGCCCGCCGCCCCGGGACCGCGCGCGGCGCGCCCGTTCACGAGATCGAAGCCGCTCACTCGTCCACGAGATCGAAGCCGCTCACTCGTCCACGAGATCGAAGACGATGCCTCCCTGCGTCTTGATCCGGTGAGTCGACCGGTTCGCGCTGTTGACCGGAGAGGGCGTCAGCGGGTTCGGCGCGGCGCCCACGATGACCGGCCGATCCGGGTCGCCGTTCACGAAGGCGATGAGCACCTCGGTCCCCGGCTTGAGCGGGAAATGCGTGCCGTAGTTCGCTCCAGCGTGGTTCTGGAGCATGCGCACCGGCCTGGACGTCACGCCGCCGGCTGCCCCCGTGTCGAACAGGAACCGGACCATGTACCTGCCCTGATCGTCGATCTGCGCGTCGTTGCCCCCGCCCCCCGGCCCGGCGTCGACGATCCCCGTGACGACGCCGCCGATCCGGGGCGCCTTCGTGACGCGCGGCGGCCGGTACGTGTTCTTGCCCGGGATCGCGCGGAACGTGTTCACGTAGCGCCGCGGCTCGTCGCCGCCGCCCAGGCCGCCGGCCGCCTGCGACGCGCGGTGCTCCACCTCGACGAACAGCAGATCGAGCGACTCCAGGCTCGGGTGCCCTTCCAGCACCGATCGCCCGCCCGCTCCGATCGCGCACACCGAGCTCCTGCCCGCGTACACGAGCTGCGTCGCCTGCCGCTCCTCGGCCCGGACCTGCGCCAGCGCCTTGCCCTCCGCCGGCGTCTTGTAATGGCCGCCGTACTCGACGATGCCGCCCGCATATCCGGTCGAGAGGACGTGCTCCGACGTCAGATCGAGCATCGGTTGCCGGTAGTTGTAGTCGCGGGCCACATACACGCTCGGCACGAGCCGCGATCTCGCCTCGAGCTCGAAGACGTCCCGCGTCTCGCCGCGCTCGCGGAAATGGACGGACTCGGCGCCGGCCGCGGGCTTGAACCCGGCGCCGTCGGTGAAGACCATCGTGTCCTGCCCGTCCTGGTGCTCGAAGAAGAAGCTGATCCCGGCGTGCTCGGCCAGGCGGGAGACGAAGGCGAGATCGGTCTCCTGGTACTGCACCGTGAACTCCCGCGGCGGGTAGGTGCCCGTCAGCCGGAGCTCCACGTCGCTCCCGCTCAGGCCCACGAGCTCGAGCTTCTGCTTGATGATGTCCGGCACCGCCTTGTTCATCGAGATCTCCGTGGTCTCGACCAGCGTCAGCCGGAAGGCGCGCGGGACGATGCGCAGCCGGTAAGCGCGGTAATCGCGCAGGTTCGCGAGGAGGTCGTGGACCTCCGCGATCATCCCGTGGACGCGCCGCAGCTCGACCCCGTCCTGCTCGAAGACGATCGCGACGCTCTCGCCCGTGAGGGTCTGTCCGTCGACCCCGGCGTCGCTCGGACAGGCCACCTCGACCTCGAACGTGAAGAGCTGCGAGATCGCCTCGCGCCCGGACAGCCTGTTCACCTGGAGGAGGTCGGACGAGAAGCCGGAGAGCTCGAGTCGAATGTCTAGTGAATCGGATCGGGTGGTCATCGTCGCAGCTCCATCCTTCGTGCCGTGGGAGAAGATCTCCTGCCTTGGGGCGCCTCGCGCGCGGACGCCCCTCGCGCTCGTCGAGGTGGGCTCGGCGAGCTACCGTTTGCGCGAGCTACCGTTTGCGATCGAACCGTTCGTAAAGGCTCCTCCTCAACGCAGGGGAAGGGGTCGGCAGCGCCGGGCGCTCCGGCGGAGGTGGCGGCGGCCGTCGGGGCGGCGGGGCCGGCGGCGGCTCGTCCGGCTCGGGGGAGCGCGCCGGCGAGGCGCTGAGCACCGGCCTCGGCGGGGGCGGAGGCTCCGGCAGCGCGAGCTCCGGAGGCGGCGCGGCCGGCTCCAGCTCCTGGAGCGGCGCGGCCGCGGTCTCCGCCGTTTCCGCGTGAGCAGGCGTGATCGCAGGCGAGGCCGCGGGCGCGCGATCGCCGGAAGGGTCGGGCGCGCCGGCGCCCGGCGTCCAGTCGTCGTCCAGCGAGAGGGCGAGCGTGCCAGAGCCCGCGCGCTCCTCCGCCGCGACCGGCTCCTGGGCCGTCATCGAGGGAGGCAGCCCCGCGCCCGGGGGCGCCGGCTGGAACGGGAGCGCCGGCTGGTCCGTCGCGTCGGCGTCCTGCTCGGGCAGCAGGGCCAGCGTCGTGGCCGGAGACGCCTCCGGGCCTTCTTCCACCGAGGAGATCGAGAGGGTCCCGGTGTCGATCCGCGGCCCGGGCGCGCCCGCGGCCGGCCCGACGATGTCGCCGGGAGCCGACCCGGGGCGGAACGGCGTCGCCGCCGCCGAGGCCAGGGCAGCCGCCGCCACGCCGGCGTCCGGGAGGCTCAACGTGCGCGCCCCGGCGGCCGGAGCGGCCAGGGTCTCCCCCAGGCCGCCGTCGTGGTCGGGGTCGACGGCTCGCGCGGGTCCGCCCGCGGCGCCCTGATCCGCAGGCAGCTCGGGCCACTCGAGCGGCTCGCCGGGGAGCTCGACCCCCGCCACGAGGGTGGCCGCCGCGAGCGCGGCCTCGTCGGGGACGACCAGGCTGCCCCGGAAGACGAGGGTGCAGCGCTGCTCGTCGCCGTCGATGCGCAGCGTGTCCGCGTTCAGCTCGAGCGGGTGGCCCTCGCCCACGCCGAACGCGGAGAGGCCGTGGACGCGCGCTCGCCCGCGCGCCTCGGGCAGCCGCGTCCGGAGGCGCGGCAGCGTGGGGTGGAGCCCGTGGAGCTCGATCCACTCGCCGCCGCGCAGGTAGCGCGTCCGCTGATCGGGGGGCGCCGCCTGGTAATAGGCCCACTCGAAGGGATCGGGGATCTCGGCGATGGCGGCGTCGAGCGCCTTGCGGGGCGTGGCCCCGAGCAGCCGCCTGCGCGCGGGCCAGGCGCGCGCGATGGGCCCGAAGCCGGCCGCGCGCGCCGGCTGGAGCGGATCGACGATGTTCGCCTCGGGCTCGGACGCGTCGCCCGTCCCCTGCACGCCGAGGAAGTTCTCCTGGTCGTTCTCCCCGCGGAGCGCCCGCTCGTACACGAGCGGCATCCGCTGGAACCCGGCCCTGTCCTTGACCAGGAGCTCCTTGTCGAGGAGGGGCCCGCCCTCATCGGAGATCGCGAGTCGCACGGGCAAGGCGTGCACGGGCGCGCCGGGCGGCGGCGCGTGGGCGTGGCCGGTAAAGAGCACGTCGGCGCGCTCCAGGTGCGGCGCCAGATCGCTCGTGAGCCGGACGCTCCGCCCAGGGTTGTTGCCGTGATGGACCTCCGCGTGGACGACCTGCTGCGGCTCGACCCTGGGCATCTCCGCGTCCGCCGCGAAGGCGAAGGTGGCCTTGACGATGACGGTGATGTGGAGCTCGCCCCGGCTGCGCCATGCGACGGCGGCGGCTGCTGCTCCGTTGAGCGGCGTGACCCTCACGGGCCCGGTCGCGCCGTTCGTCCCACGGTTCATCGCGCTCTTGGTCGCACCGTTCGCCATTCCGCGGCGTTATAGCACGGCTCTCGTCACGAACTTGCCGCCGCACTGCGCCCATGCCACCCACGGCGATCATGAAGCTGGCTGGAACCGCTCGTGGGCTGGGATCGGCGCTCGCCCTCCTCGTCATGATTGCCTCGTTCGGCTGCGACACGGTGGCGACGCTCGTCGCGCCTGCGGTTCCGGTGGTCATCGAGAAGGCGACCGCGCCCGGGGAGCCGGCCGCGCCCGAGGATGCGGCCGCCGCGCCCGAGACGCCCGAGAGCCGGAAGTGCTGCTTCCGGAGCGGCGAGGGCGCCGCGAAGGTGTGCGAGAGCCAGGAGCGCTGCTGCTCTGGCAGGTACGACCGCAGCGCGTGCGAGGACTCCGGCGGTCTCTGGTTCAACAGCGCCGACGGCTGCGCCGGCGCCTGCTGAGCGTCTGGCCCGTTCCTGCACCGGGACAGGCGTCGAGGCGGTGAGGGGGGACAGGCGTCGAGGCGGCGAGGGGGACAGGCGTCGAGGCGGCAAGGGGGACTGGCGCCGAGGCGGCGAGGGGGACAGGCGTCGAGGCGGCGAGGGGGACAGGCGTCGAGGCGTGACGGCCGCAGTGCAGCGCGGGGCGATGTCGCGACAGCCCTGGCGTCCGCGCCGTCCGCCGGCGTAGGAGAGGGTGTGCGCGAGATCGACACCGACGCCCTGCTCCGGCTCGTCCAGCGGGCCACGGGCCATGTCCCGTCGTCGATGGTCCCGCTGCGCGGGGGCGTGTCGTGCCGCCGCTATCTGCGCGTCGTGACGCCGGCCGGGACCGCGGTCGCGATGTTCGCGCCGAGCGCGGAGGGCGACGGCGTCGCGGTCGGCGTCGCTCCCCCGCGGTGGGCTTTCCTGGAGGTGCACGCGCTCCTCCGGGAGCGCGGCGTCCGGGTGCCGGCGCTGCTCGGTGAGGATTGCGAGCACGGCCTGCTCCTCCTGGAGGATCTCGGGGACGCGACGCTCTCGGCCTTCGTCGAGCGCGCGCCCGCCCGCCGCGCCGAGGTCTACGCGCTGGCCGCGCGCGATCTCGCCCGGGCGCAGCGGGCGCTCGCGGCGCTCCCGAGCGGCTCGATTATCGACTCGTGCGCGCTCGACGAGACGCTCCTGCGCTGGGAGCTCGACCATTTCCGCGCGTGGGCGCTCGACGCGCGCGGGCTCCGGCTGGGCGACGCCGCGCGGGCCGAGCTCGATGCCGTCTCGGATCGCCTCGCCCGGCGCATCGCCGCGTGGCCGCGGGGCTTCGTTCACCGCGATTACCAGAGCCAGAACCTCATGGTCCTGGACGCGGCGGGCGGGGGCCTCGAGATCGCCTGGCTCGACTTCCAGGACGCCCTCCTCGGCCCGCGCGCCTACGATCTGGCGACGCTCCTCAACGACAGCGCCCAGGACCTGGATCGCTCGTTCGTCGAGGCCCGGCTGGACGACTATGCGGCCGCCGCCTCGCTCGACCGGCCGGCGCGCGACGCGCTCGGCCGGGAGTTCGACGTGCTCACGGTCCAGCGCAAGCTGAAGGACGCCGGCCGCTTCGTCTTTCTCGACCGCATCGGCGTGGATCCGACGTATTTGCGCTACGTCGAGCCCGCGCTCGCGAGGGCGCGCGCCGCGCTCGCGAGGATGGGTGACGACGAGGACATGCGCGCGCTGGCGCGGCTCATCGCTCAGGCGTGAGAGATTTGAACGCAAAGGTGCAAAGACGCAAAGGCGCAAAAAGACGAGAGAAAAAGGGGGAGTGTGGCCCTCGAATGCCATGTCGACGACCGTGGCCACCTCGTCGCGCTCAACTCCCTCTCTTTTTTGCGCCTTTGCGTCTTTGCGTTTGAATCTGACATGCCCGGTCGTCGGCCGGCCGGATCTAGGCCTCGGGCGCTGTGCGGCTCAGAGCTCCGACTCCTCCAGAAAGCGCTGGAGGAACGTGACGGCGGCTTGCTCTCCAGCCTCCGGGAAGCCCCCGAACATCGCGAACTGGTGCCATACCCAGTCGGCGTGCAGATAGGTATCCTTCTCGCTCGCCTCGAGCGAGGAGCACACGTGATCCCAGCGCGGGTTCGCCCCGGGGAGATAGCCGCTCTTGTCGGGCGGCAGGCGGGTCAGGCGCGCTTCCTTCGAAGGGCCAGGGAGCTTCTGCTGGAGCGCGGCGTTCGCGTCGAGCTGGTGGCCGCCGGTCATCCGCAGGCGGCGCGAGGCGTCGCCGCCGAGCCAGCGCACGAGCAAGGCCTCGTTCTTGGCGATGCCGCGGGCGTCGAACGCGAACACCTCGCTCACGCGGTCCTTGTTGGCCGCGAGCGCCTGCCACAGGGCCAGTCCGCCGGCGCTGAAGCCCGCGAGCCCGAGCTTCCCGAGCCGCGGCCCGCCCTGTCCAATGCCGATCTTCTGCGCCCCGCAGAGGAAGCGGAGCGCTGCCTCGGCGAGGCCGGGCAGGCTCGCGGTCGTGGCGGCGCCGAAGCTCGCCCCGCTCGGCCACGGGTGCAGCATGACCACCGCCCTGCCGCTCGCGGCGAGCGCCTCCTCGAAGCCGCAGCGGACATAGACCCAGCGGGACTGGTCGCGCGGATCGCGCTCGAACACGTCGCGCGCCCAGAACGAGGCGCCGGGGGACGGGTCGGGCGTGAGCAGGTATCGATTCAGCCCGAACATCTCGTGGCGCTGGTCGACCCGGGTATAGGCGTACCCTTCCGGCCGGTAGAACACGAGGGCGGAGATCCCGTCGTCCGGGGGCGCCATGCAGGCCTCCGGGATGCTCGCGAACCAGATCTTCGGATCTCCCGCGGTGGCGCCGAGGGCCACGAGCTCGGTCCCGGGCCGATGCTCGCGCCGGTACTCGTCCGAGTACCCGGCGTAGGCCATCCAGAACGGGGTGATATCGACGAAATCCGTCCTGATCTGGGCGAGCGCGAGGCCGGGCGCCGATTGCACGTCGACGAGCGGGTGAGCCTGTCCGAACGCCGGGTCAGGGGCGGGGCTGAGCGCCGTACCCCCGCCCGTCACGTCGAACGCCTCGTCGATCGACAGGACCTCTTCCTCTCGGGCGGGGACGTCCTCGAAGGCGTCGAACGCCGCCGAGAAGCGCGCGCTGAGCGCGACGCGCGACGCCCCTGCGGGGATCACGAACTCCCGCCGCCCCGGGCTCGAGCCGGCGAGCGGCAGCGGCGCGTCGTCGGCCGTCGCCTGCACGTCGGAGAGCGCGTCGGGCAGCAGCGGGCTGCCCGCATTGCGCCAGGTGACCCGGAGCCTCAGCGCCATGCGGCGCCCCGGAGGCGCCCCCGGCGACGAGGGAGCGAAGCGGCGTGGAGGGGGTCGACCGGGCTATCGCCGGCGAGGGGGATGCGCTGCGGGGCGGAGGGCACGGTGCGCCCACGGTACCAGAGGGCGCGGGCCGCGGGCGAGCGCGACCGGGCGCGGAGGCTGCGCGGGGAGCCCCGAGAGGGGCTCTTCCTGCGCCGATCGGCCCCTCCTGCAAGGCAGGCGCGCCGCGCCGCCGGGAGGTCGTCTCTCCTCCTCGATCGGCGCGGCGCTCGTCGACCGGAGATCAGCGCGTGCCGTTCGCGCAGTACCCGAACTCGACGTTCGTGCCAGGCTTGATCTTGGCGTTCCAGCTCACGCCGCTGAACACGAAGTCGGTGCCTTGCTTGACGGCGTTGGTGTTCCAGAAGTCACGGAACGTCGCGCCGTTCGAGGGCACGTAGAGCTTCCATGTGGTCTCGCCGCTGTCGGTCTTCGTCAGCTTGATGTTGTTGCAATAGCCGCCCGTCCACGTCGAGTTGGGGGTGATGCTGACGGTGATGTTGCCGCCCTCGACGCGCACCCCGGTCCCGGGGTTGCCCCCGCCGCTGCCGCCGACGCCGGTGCTGCTGCTGCTGCTGCTGCTCGACGAGGACGTGGTGGTGCCGCCTCCGCCACCACCGCTGCCGGAAGTGCTGGAGCTGCTGGAACTGGAGCTGGAGCTGCTGGAGGTGGTGCTGCTCGAGCTGGAGCTGCTGCTGCCCTTCACCCGGGCGATGAAGCTGTCATAGCCGGCGACGTCGCCCGTCTGGGAGAGCATGACGATCGCGACGCCCATGTCGACGGCCTTGGCGACGTTGCTCTCGTTGAGCCAGGTGGAGTCGACGTTGATCGGGCCGCCGCCGAACGTGTACGCGTCCACGATGACGAGCGGCAGGTTGAGCGCGGTGGTGATATCGCGGTAGGTGAAGTTGTCGATCTTGCCCTCGGTGAACGGGAACTGCTTGCCCGTGAGGCCGACGTACTTGACGACGCTGCGATCCCAGCCGGCGTAGAACCCGCCCGGCGTCGTCGCCCACCGGGTCGCAGACGGGTTGAACCACGGGCTGAAGTCGATGACCACCCTGCACGAGGGGCAGCCCGACTTGATGGCGCCGAGGATCTGGTTCATGAAGCCGTCGGATTCCGTCTTGTCGAACGCGTTCTGCTGATCCTTCTGCGAGAACTGGTACCAGTCCGGCTCGATGTGGATCAGCGGCTCGACCGCCCTGCCCCCGAGGCCCGCGTAGATCTTCTGCGCCGCGTCCTTGTACTTGGTCACCATCGCGCCGATGTTGGCGCGCACGTACGCCGCGCCCTTCTGGCACAGCGGTGCGCCACTGTTGCCGTCGCAGTCGTTCTCGGACCCGAGCCCCTTCTTCGTCATGTCCGTGGCGATGTAGCCGAAGAAGTAGGGGGTCTTCCCCGCGTTGACGATCTGCGTAAGCTTGTTCTTGTGTGTGCTGGTGAAGCCGCCCGATTGCAACCAGTCCCCGACGGCGACCACATCGACGTTGGCGGGTCCGGACTGGGGCGGCGACCAGATCTGGCTCCATTGCGGAGCGACGCCGAAGCGCATCTGCGATGCCGCCGCGGCCGCCGCTGCCTCATCGGCGAAAATCTCGTCCTCTTCGGAGGCGCTGGAACCATCGTCCGCGACAACGATGCACCCGCCGACAGCGGCGAGCAGGCACAGAGCTGCCCCAGCACCGAAAAGCGAACCCTTGATCTTCGTCATTGTCAATCTCCAAGTGACCGAGCGGCTCCGCGCCGCATCGGATTTTTCCACTCCCGAGTGCCAGCATCGGCTTGGCACGGGGCGCTTGTTGAAAGGAAGGTTCGTAGATCGTTGCAACGGCCGGGCCATCGTCTCTCCAGAGCGGAGAACGCCGGTTCACGGGCGCATTCCGACGGTGCCTGTCCGCGAGAGATGGAGAGTGGGCCGATGGAGTGGATCGCCGAACCGGGGCACGGATGATCCACCGCGAACGGCCTGATTTCTCGGTGCGGAACGCCGGCAAGCGGGTAGTCTGCGCCCGATGAACCAGGATCGTGGAGTGAGGCGATGAGCGCGCCCGCGCTCATCGAGATCGAGGACGCCGAGGTCTTCCGCGGCGACACGCGCGTCTTCGAGGGGCTGTCGCTGCGCATCGAGCAGGGCGAGAACACCGCGATCCTCGGGCCCAACGGCGCGGGGAAGTCGACCTTGCTGCGGCTGCTCTCACGGGAAATCTATCCGGTCCACCGCGAGAGCTCGCATGTGCGAATACTCGGTCGCGAAAGGTGGGAGGTGTCCGCACTCAGGCGCAGGTTAGGGCTCGTGTCGTACGAGCTGCAGATGGCCTATCCCCGGGGTGTGCGGGGCCACGACGTGGTGCTCTCCGGCTTCTTCGCGAGCGCCGGCCTGCACGAGCACGAGCCGCCGACCGCGGCGCAGCGCCGGCGTGCCGAGGAGGTGCTCGGCGATCTCGGCGTCGCGCACCTCGGCGGCAAGCCCATCGCGGAGATGTCGGCCGGCGAGCAGCGGCGCTGCCTGCTCGGGCGCGCCCTTGTGCACGATCCGGAGGCGCTGGTGTTCGACGAGCCGACGACGAGCCTCGATCTGAAGGCCGCGTTCGAGCTCATCGACCTGCTCAGGCGCCTCGCGCAGCGGGGCAAGACGCTGATCCTGGTGACGCACCATGTGCACGAGATCCCGCCGGAGATCGGGCGCGTCGTCCTGCTGCGGAGAGGCCGTGTCTTCGCCGATGGCCCGAAGCGCGCGGTGCTGACCGACGACAACCTGTCGCGCCTGTTCGACGTGCCCCTCACCGTCGTCGAGCGCGAAGGCTTCTTCCAGGTCTTCCCCCGATCTCCCTGAGACACGGAGTCTCGCCTTCACGTCTCACCCGCTTCGCAAGACGCACGGTTCGTCCTCTGCGCAGTGGAGAGATCAGAAAACGGTAGGCCCTGACGCCTAGGCGTTAACGAAGCTTTGCGCCGCGTTCTCCTATCATCCGAACGTTTACGTTTACGTTTACGTGGTCGTGGTCGTGGTCGTGGTCGTGGTCGTGGTCGTTCACGGCTTATCGTTGACGACCACGACCACGACCACGACCACGACCACGACCACGTTCACGTTCACGTTCCACGTTTACGTTGGTGACCGGTGGAGGGGGACCCGGCACTCTAGCGAGGCCCGCCCCCCCCGCTACCCGATCTCCACCTTGCTCCACATGTCGCGCCGCATCCGCTCCTTCCGCCGATCGGTCCGGGTCACGAGCCGGGCGGCGCCCCAGGCGGCGAGCAGCTGGCCCTCCTGGCCGAGGCCGGGCAGCACGCTCCGGCCGACGAGCAGCGTGCGCTCGATCGGCCCGCGGATCGGCTCGCCCGCGAGCCCGAGGTAGCCGGGCGGGTCGACCTCGAGCTGCCGCACCATCGGCTCGGCGCCCGGGGCGGCGCCCTTCAGCGCGGCGCGCTCGATGAGGCGGCGGCGCTGGCCGTCGTAGAGCCACACGGGCAGCCCGTCGTGCACCGAGTCGACGAGCACGAGGTGGCGCTCGAGGAAGGGGAGCTCGGCCGTGAGCGCGTCGAGCACCGCCTGGCGCGCCTCGAGAAGCGACAGCGGCCCCCGGTCGGGGAGCAGGATCTCCGCCACGAGCAGCGTGTCGGTCGAGGGAGCAGGCAGATCGCAGCGCTGGAGGTGGACCACGGGGCGCCCGGGCCCTGCCGGCCGCGTGTGCCGCGGCGAGCTCGGCCGGCCTCCGGGCGCGCCGTCGCTCGACACGCGCGGCGGCGCGGGCGAGCGGCCCGTCGACGCGGACGGGAAGGGGAACAGCAGCGCCTCCGGGCCGAGCGGCTCGGGCAGGCCCTCGCGGCGCACGATGAGCGACACGACGAAGCGGCCGACCGACGAGGTGATCCGCGGCCACTCGCGCAGCGCGCGCTTGTGGATGCCCTCGCCGCCCGACAGGCTCGCGAGCGTCTCGCCGTCCATGTCGGTGATGACGAAGCTGCTGCCGTTCGGGTGATCGTCGCCGTCGAGGACGACCCCCGCGGCGGTGCCGCGGCGGACGTGGACCGACGCGGCGCGCTCGTCGAGCAGACAGCGACCGCCGTGGGCGAGGATGCGCTCGACGAGGAACTCCTCGAGCTCCTCCTCGCCGCGCGGGAGCATCATCAGCCCGCGCGTCCACGCCCCGTGCAGGCGCGCGACCGCGAAGGGGGGCGGGAGCGCCGAGAGGTCCGTGGCGAAGAGGACGGACTGCGTGACGATCGAGCGGAACAGGTGGCCGCGCGGGAACTCGACGAGCAGGTCGGCGTCGGGCTCGGCGCGCGCATACGGGAGCAGGCCGGCGTAGCGCGCGGTCTCGCGCCGCTCCCAGAACGTGCCCGGCGGCCAGAGGGCGTCGTGCGAGAACGCGTCGTCCGCGGCGCCGTTGACGTGGGCGAGCTCGGCGTAGAGCTCGTCGACGACCCGCCGGAGCTCGGGGAACTCGCGGTCGATCTCGCGGCCGAAGAGGACCATGTCGGGCGGCACGTCGAGGCGCCGGCGCGGCGCGACGGCCTGCAGCATGGGCATGGCCGGGACGATGCGGCGCTTCCAGGTCTGCGACTGGGCGAGCTCGACGAGGAAGCGGCGCCACGCGGGCGAGGGCTCGGCGAGCATGGTGAACGCGCGCCGGCGGAGGACGTGCTGGTCGAGGCGGTAGGTGGGCGGGCGCTCGCCGTGCCCGACGACCATCACGGTGAAGTCGCGGCGCGCGAGGAGCGCCGCGGCCGTGAGCGCGCCGATGGACCGGCCGAGGACGATGACGTCGTAGTGCTTGTGGATCACGCCCCTTCCCCGACTTCTCCGACTTCCCCGACGCCTCCGCCGTCCCCGCGCGCAGGGCCGCTCTGGGCGAGCCCGAGCGCCGTCTCGACGCCGGCGAGCGTCGCGCGCGCTCGCCCGCCCGGCACGTCTGGCGGCGCGATCTGGAGGCGCCCCTCGGCGATCCACGAGAGCGCGCGGATGAGCAGGGCGTGCTCCTGGACGAGGATGCGCGCGGCGAGCGCGTCGCGGTCGTCCCCATCGAGCACGGGGACGGCGGCCTGCGCGAGGATGGGCCCGGTGTCGGTGCCGGCGTCCACGAGATGGACGGTGCAGCCGGTGACGCGCACGCCGTGATCGAGCGCCTGCTGCTGGGCGTCGACGCCGGGGAAGGAGGGCAGGAGCGACGGGTGGATGTTCACGACCCGGTGCGGGAAGGCGTCGAGGAAGGTCGTCGTCAGCAGGCGCATGAAGCCCGCGAGGACGACCCAGGTCGCGCCCGCCTCGCGCAGGGCAGCGACGACGGCGGCGTCGAAGCTGTCGCGATCCGTGAAGTCGCGGTGCGCGATGACGCGCGTGGGGACCCCGGCGCGCTCGGCGCGCGTGAGGCCCTCCACGTCCGCCCGGTTGGACAGGACGAGCCGCACGCGGGCGTCGAGGCGGCCGGCGGCGATCGCGTCGAGGATCGCCTGGAGGTTCGAGCCGCGGCCGGAGATGAGGACGCCGAGATCGAGGGGGGGCATGGGGGGCAGATACTACGGCGGAGGCGGGCGCGGGAGAGATCCGGGGCAGAAGCGGCCGCCCGGCCCCCGGGGGGACGCCTCGAGGGCTGCGAGGCGACCGCCGGGCCGCTCGCGCTGTCATTTGCGGCTGCGCGCGCTCCCGCCTCGTCGGGGCCGGGCCCCTCTGGCCGGCCACCTACCAATGCCGCGCCGCTCGGGGTAGGGTGGCGGCGCCACGATGTCGGAACGCCCGCCTGAGCCGACCCTTACCGCCGACGAGGCCGCGAAGCACCGGGCGAGGTCCTACCTCGGGCGGGTGATCTCGAAGCGCTACCGCATCGACGAGGTCATCGCGATGGGCGGCATGGGCGCGGTCTACCGCGGCGAGCACGTGCACATGCACAAGCGCGTCGCGATCAAGATCCTGCACCCCGACACCGAGCGGCTCCCCGAGCTCGTGCAGCGCTTCGAGCGCGAGGCCATCGCCGGCGCCCACATCGAGCACCGGAACGTCGCGACCGCGACCGATTTCGGCGAGGCGGAGGACGGGTCGTTCTTCCTGGTCCTCGAGTACGTGCGCGGCACGACGCTCCACGAGATCATCCGGCGGGGGCCGGTGCCCGCCGCGCGCGCCGCCCTGATCGCCAGGCAGCTCGCGGCCGCGCTCGACGCGACCCACGCGATGGGCATCGTCCACCGCGACGTGAAGCCGCGCAACGTGATGGTCGTCGAGCCGCAGGGCGACCTCGTGAAGCTCATCGATTTCGGCCTCGCGAAGGTGAGCGTCGATCAGCTACGCCGGTCCGTCGCGTCGCCGGAGTCTGCGCGGGCGGGGGCCGACTCGCTCCCGGTCCGGCTCACCACGGCGGGCGTGATCTTCGGGACCATCGCCTACCTCGCGCCGGAGTCGGCGCTCGGGATGGATTTCGTCGACGAGCGCGCGGATCTCTACGCCGTGGGCCTGATCTTCTACGAGATGCTGGCCGGCAAGCACCCGTTCCTGGCCAAGGATCCGGTCGAGCTCTTCAACCAGCAGCGGAGCGCGCCCGTGCCGGCGATCGCCGCGCACTCGCCCGGCGTCGAGGTCCCGCCTGCCCTCGAGGCGGTCGTGCGGCTCCTCCTCGAGAAGAATCCGCGCGCCCGCTTCGGGACCGCGGCGGAGCTGATCGCGGCGCTCGACGACGCGTGCTCCGTGTCGGGGATCGCCGTGCACGAGCCGCGGGCGGAGATGGCATCGAGGGGGGAGATGTCATCGAGGGCGGAGATGACGTCGGTGCCCGCGATCGCGGACGCGGCGCGCGTGCCGAGCAACCGGCCGCCCGTGCCCAGCGCGCCGTCGCGCGCGACCGACGCGAGCGTCGGCGGCTCGTCGGCGATCGTCCTCGGGGATTCGTGCCTTGTCTCGCTGGACGACGTCGCGGACGCGCTGGCGCCGGCCGGGAGCGGCGAGGGCGCGCCGGAGGCAGCGCGAGCGCGCGCGTCGAGCGAGCCGGGGGAGGGCCGAGCGGACAGCGTGGAGCTGGCGGGGATGACGGCGCCCGTGGAGCCGGCAGGGGCGGCGGCCTCGGAGCTGCCGGAGGGCGACGAAGACGACGAGGACGCCCTCAGCCACTCGCGGCCGACGCCGGTGCGCAACACGCCGACCCTCGTCGCCGAGCTGACGCGCGACTCGCGCCCGACGGCGGTGGGCGGCGCGGCGTTCATGGCGCAGGTCGCCTTCGCGCAGGAGGTCGCCAGGGCTGACGCTGCCTCCGCGGCCGACGACTCGAGCGTGCCGGAGGACGCGCGCCCGACGACGGTAGGCGGCGCCGCGCTCATCGCCCAGGCCGCTTTCGCTCGCGAAGCTGCAGGCGGTGGCGCTCCTTCCGGGGCCGATGACCCGGGGCCGCCGCGCGAGCCGTCGCAGATGCTCGATGCGGCGGCGCCGCCGCAGGAGCCGGCGCCGCCGGAGGAGCCGACGCTGCCGGTCTCGACGCCTCCATCGCCGGAAGCGCCTCCGTTGCCTGGGGAGGCAGCGCGGTCCGTCGAAGCGCCTCTGGCGACGGCGGCAACGGGACTGAGCTCCCTACGACTGTCGCTGGACGATCTATTGTCGTCGCCGGGTCAGGCGGAGCGTCGTCCGGTAGAGCCCTCGGCGAAGAAGCCATCGCCGTCGGGCGTGGAGGAGCCGTCGTCGCCTGGAGCGGAGCAGGCGCCATCGAAGCCGCCGTCGTCGCCTTCGGCGGAGAGCTCGCCATCGAAGCCGCCGTCAGCGGAGCGCGCGTCATCGAAGCCGCCGTCAGCGGAGCGTACGTCGTCGAAGCCGCCGTCAGCGTCCGCTGTGGAGCGTGCGTCATCGAAGCCGCCGTCAGCGGAGCGTGCGCCATCGAAGCCGCCGTCAGCGCCCGCTGTGGAGCCGGCGTCTGTCGCGAAGCCGGCGTCGTCGAAGCCACCGTCGTCTGCGGCGGAACCTGCGTCATCGAAGCCGCCGTCAGCGGAGCGTGCGCCATCGAAGCCGCCGTCGTCGCCCGCGGCGGAGCGCGCGTCATCGAAGCCGCCGTCCGCGTCCGCTGTGGAGCCGGCGTCCGTCGCGAAGCCGGCGTCGTCGAAGCCGCCGTCGTCGTCTGCGGCGGAGAGCTCGCCATCGAAGCCGCCGTCGGCGGAGCGTGCGCCATCGAAGCCGCCGTCGGCGGAGCGTGCGTCATCGGAGCCGCTGTCCGCGTCCGCTGCGGAGCCGGCATCCGTAGCGAAGCCGGCGTCGTCGAAGCCGCCGTCAGGGGCGAGCGCGGAGCCGGCGTCATCGCCATCGCCCGCGCCGTCCGTGGAGGCGCAGCCGCCGCAGAACGAGCCGGCGCCCGTGGCGTCCGCGTCCCCGCCGCTGGACGAGCCGCCCGCAGAGGAGGCGGCGCCCATCTCGGAGCCGACGTCCGAGCGGATGAGCGGCTCGCGGCCAGCCTTCGCCCCGACGCTGCTCCGGGAGCTGGAGGCCGCCGAGGCAGAGCGCGTCGCCCGGGAGCGCGAGGAAGAGGCCAAGCGGAAGCTCGCCGAGGAGGCGGAGCGCGCCACACGCGAGCGCGAGGAGAAGGCCAGGCGAAAGCGGGAAGCCCGGGAAGCTCGCGCGTCGCGGCTGGGCCACGAAGGACTCGGTGGCCGCATCGGCCGGCTGGCCCCGTACCTGGGCGGCGGCATCCTTGCGGCGGCCGTGATCGCGGCGCTCGCCGGCGGTGGGCGCGCCCCGCCCGAGCCGGAGCCCCAGCTCGCCCCCGCGAGGCCTCTCGCGAGCGCGCTCGCCACGAGCGAGCCGGCCCCGGCAGACACCGCCGTCCCCGAGGTACCCGCGCCCACGGCGCCGGCGCCCGAGGCCGCTGCGTCGGCGGCGCCCGATGCGCCGGCCGAGCCTCCGCCGGATGAAGCGGCCCGGAAGGCGCTCACCGACGCTGTCAGGGCGCGCCGGTGGGTGAAGGCCGCCGACGCGATCCAGAAGCTCGCGGAGCACGATCCGACGGCGCTCCGCGAGCGCCCGCTCGCGATCGCGGCGCGCAACGTCGCCATCGCCATCGCGAAGACGGGCGAGGAGCACGCCGACAAGGTCTTCGACGCGCTCTCGAGCCGCTTCGGGACGGCGGGCATCGACGTGCTCTACGAGATCGTCGAGACCCGCGGCCGCTCCACGCCGGCCACCCGGGCCGCGAAGCTGCTGCGCGATCCGGAGATCGCGGCCCGCGGGACCCCTGCGGTCCGGATCTCCTTCGAGCTGCGCGACGCCACGTGCGGCGAGAAGCTCCCGTTCCTCGAGCGCGCCGTCTCGGAGGGCGACGAGCGCACCCTGGTCGTGCTCGAGACGACGGTGAGGCCCTGTTACAAGACGAACCGGGCGATCGACGAGGCGATCAAGAAGCTGCGATCGCGGCTCGAAGGCGGCTGAGCTCGCGCCGCGCGGTCGCTCAGCGCATCCGGGCCCGCCCGGTTGTCTCGCGCTGGGCGGCCCGCGCGCCGCGCATCGCCCTTGCCGGCCCTCTCATCCGAACAGCACGCGCTCCTCGAACGGCACGTCGCCGACCGACAGCACCTCGCCGAGCACCCAGGCCTGCTCGCCGCTCTTCGCGAGCGCCTCGATGGCCCGGTCCGCGGCGCCCTTCTCGACGACCGCGACGAGCCCGACGCCGAGGTTGAACGTGCGCCGCATCTCGGCCTCCTCCACGGGGCCGCCGCGCTGGAGCACCTGGAACACCGCCGGCCGCTGGTAGGAGCCGAGGTCGAGCCGCGCGCCCAGCCCGTCCGGCAGCACGCGCGGCAGGTTCCCCGGCAGGCCGCCGCCCGTGATGTGCGACAGCCCCCGGACCGCGTCGCCGCAGGTCGCGAGGAGCGCCGTGATCGCGCGGGCGTAGATCCGGGTCGGCGTCAGCAGCGTCTCGCCCACGGTGCCGCCGAGATCGGCCACGCGGTCGCTCATCTTGAGGCCCATCTCCTTCTCGAGCACGCGCCGCGCGAGCGAGAAGCCGTTCGAGTGCAGCCCGCTCGACGCCACGCCGAGGACCGCATCGCCGACCGCGATCCGCTTGCCGTCGAGGATGCGCGAGCGCTCGACGACGCCCACGGCGAACCCGGCGAGGTCGTACTCGCCGTCCGCGTACATGCCCGGCAGCTCGGCCGTCTCGCCGCCGATCAGCGCGCAGCCGGCCTGCTTGCAGCCCTCGGCGATGCCGCGGACCACGGCCTCGCCCACGTCGACGTCGAGCTTGCCCGTCGCGAAGTAGTCGAGGAAGAACAGCGGCCGCGCGCCGACGGTCAGCACATCGTTCACGCACATCGCGACGAGATCGATGCCCACCGTGTCGTGGACGCCCGTCGCGAACGCCACCTTCAGCTTGGTGCCGACCCCGTCCGTGCCGCTGACCAGCACCGGCTCGGACAGCCCGCCCGGCAGCGCGCACAGCCCGGCGAAGCCGCCCACGTCCGCGAGCACCTCGGGGATGCGCGTCGGCTTCGCGAGCCGCTTGATGCGCTCGACGAGCGCGTCCCCTGCATCGATATCGACCCCGGCTTCCCGGTACGTGACGCTCATGGCAGGCGCATCCCACACCTCGGCGGCAAAGGGAAGCGGGCTCGCTCTCCGGCTCCGGCCTCCGGGCGGCTCCGGGGTCGGCGGGCGGCCGGGCTCCCCGTGGGGGCTCACCGCGATCGCGTACGGGGCACCGCGATCCTCGACGGCGCGGCGGTGAACGGGGTCACGCGGTGGAGCAGCGGCGCGCGCCGACAGCGCCGCCGCTGCCGCGCCCACGAGCTCGGGCCAGCTCGCGCCGGCGCTGGAGCCGCGGCGGCGGCCGCCGGCAGACGCGCGACCGCATGGCCGGGCGAGCGTTCCTGCTTCCCCCAACGTACGGCGCCAGCCCGCTTTACCAGCGCACGACGAGCGGCGCTTCTGCAGGGAACTGGTGCGATTGCCCTTCGTGACCGTGATCCCACTCCAGCTCAAGAGAGTAGGTCGCCCCGCGATCGATCGAGAGCATGCCCTGGTCCACGAACCAACGCACGCCCGGCGAGAGCGGCGGGTTCTCCGCTGGCAGTTGCAGACGTACACGCGTCAGCGTTCGGCGCGCGCCACGATGCGATCGCGCCTCGATCGGGATGATGTGATTGGTTGTCTGGGCCGCCACGAATATCATGGGCTCCGCCAAGGACCCTCGCGGCGTCACGATGGGCATGCCCGTGCCCTTCGGCAGGTATTGGGGCTTGTAGTCCCAGGTCTCGAAGGGCCAGTCTCCGGCGCCTCCGGCATCGATGGTCCTGAAACAGACGCCGAACGGGCACGCGCCGGTCTCGGCCCAATGAATGCGTTCGTGCAGCCCCAGCGGTCGAACGATTTCGGTCCGCAGCTCCTCCGGATCATGGACGCCGAGGACCTCGAAGAATGCGTTCTCGAAAGCCGCGCACGCGTTCGCGGTCCCCTGACCCTCATGCACCGCGTGGCGCCAGAAGTTCAGGCCGAACTCGGCGAGCATCCGCTCGACGATGCCCACGCCGGGCGTCGCAAGGAACACATGATCGATTTCCCAGCCCATCGGCCGCCTCCGGCGAGTGGAGCCGGCGTCCCTGGCTCGCACGAGACTGTAGCGTGAAAAGCGACGCCATATCAACAGCACCACACCTGATCAGGCTGTGTCGCGACCGGGACAGCTGCGGGTTCGCAAACCGTCGCGTACGCCTGGCGTCACTTCGGGGTATGCTGCCGCGGCCACGCATCGTGGCTCGCGCGAAGGAAACCCCATGAGAGCCGGCGTCGCTGTCACCCTCCTTGTCTCCTCTTCCTTCCTCGCCGCCTGCTCCGGCGGCGGCTCATCGGCCGGAGACGGCGGGACCGGAGGCACGGCCGGATCCGGCGGCGCCGCGGGGACGGGCGCCGCCGGTACGGGCGGCTCTTCGGGCGTGGGCGGCGCGGGCGGCGCGGGCCCGAGCGAGCCGATCGATCTTTGCGCGGGCCTCGTGCAGGACAAGGACGCGCGCCCGATGACCGAGCTCGCCAGGCCGGCGCTCGGGGAGGCCGTCACCGACGCCGAGTTCGGCACCACGATCCGCCGGATCACGGCGGTCGCGCCGGGCGGCGGGAACGACCCGGTCATCAAGCCGATGTACTCGACCATCTCGGCGTGGAACGCGGACGAGTCGAGGCTCATCCTCTTCTCGGTCGCGGCCGGCGAGCATCAGCTCTACGACGGCAAGACATACGAGTTCATCGAGGCGCTCGACATCTCGCCTGCGGACATCGAGCAGGTGTACTGGCACACCTCCGATCCCGACGTCCTGTTCTACGTGGACGACAAGGACTTCATCCGTTACCACGTCGGCGCCGGGACGAAGGAGGTCGTGACGACGTTCGACTTCTGCTCGGGCGGCGCGAGCGCGGGCAGCGACCCGCTGTTCATGTCGTGGGATTCGAACCGCATCGGCCTCGCGTGCGACGAACAGGTGTTCCTCTATGATATCGGCCAGAATACGGTGCTCGCCAGGAAGGCGCTCGACGAGAACCCCGCCCAGGTCGCGCCGAGCGGGACGCTCGCGTTCCTGAGCGACAGCGGCGGCGTGACCGATCCGCAGCTGAACGTGGTGCGCACGCTGGACCTGCTGGAGCCGTACGGCCACGCGTCGCTGAGCATGGTGAACGGCCACGACACCTGGAACGGGGCTGTCTATGATCCCGGCCCCGGCGGCAACGACGACATCGGGCTCCTCGTGACATGGGATCTCGCGGAGGGCACCTCGAAGGTGGTCATTGGCCCGGAGACGGGGTGGCCCTATCCCCCGACGGGGCACATCTCGGGGATGGCGTACAAGCAGCCGGGGTGGGTCTTCGTGTCGTCGATCGGCGATGCGTCGGGCGGAGGGGTGCTCGACATGGAAAACCTGATCGCCGACACGAGCACGGGCAAGGTCTGCCGGATTGGCCGCCACCGGAGCTGGGGCAAGGAGAACACCCACCTCACCGAGCCGTACTGGGCCGAGCCGCACACCGTGCCCAGCCCCAGCGGCACGCGCGCCGTGTTCGGGAGCGACTGGGGCAACGGGGATACCGTCGACGCCTACGTGATCGAGCTGCCCAGCTACGAGCCGTGATGACGGGACGCGACGGGTCGCGCTGGCGTGCCGGAGGTGCTCCCGGTCGTGTCCGTGCTGCCGATCGCCCCTCGCTCCCGCCACCGCCGGAGCTCGAGTCCGAGGGTGAGAAATCCCAGCCCGGAAAGGCAATGAAGACGCCGGAGGGAAGCGCAGCGTCGAGCGTGCCGTTCGCCCTTGTCTTGCGCGCCGCGGCCGACATTCTACGCGCCCATGTCCGCCACGCCCGAGCCCGCTCCTCCCCTCGTCCTCGTCGCCGCCGCCGTCATCATCGAGCGCGGCCGCGTCCTGCTCACGCAGCGCAAGGCGGGCGCGCACCTCGAGGGCGCGTGGGAGTTCCCCGGCGGCAAGGTCGAGGCCGATGAGGACCCGCGAGACGCCCTGATCCGCGAGCTGCGCGAGGAGATCGGCGTCGAGGCCCAGGTCGGCGACATCGTCGAGGTGACCTATTACCGCTATCCGAAGAAGCCGGTGCTCCTCCTCTTCTACGCCGCCGTCCTCGCCGAGGGCTCGCCCGCGCCCGCCGCGCTCGACGTCGCCGCCGTGCGCTGGGCCGAGGCGGCCGATCTCCGGGACGAGCTCTTTCCCCCCGCCGACGTCGCGGTGCTCGCCAAGGTGCGCGCGCGCCTCGCGGGAGCCTAGCCGCGCCGTCGGGGCTCACATGGCAGGGGGGCACGCCTCGCCGCGGACGTCGCCGATGAGGCTCGCGAGCCGCTGGGCAGGCAGCTCGCCGACGGCGCGCTCCACCTCCTGCCCTGCGGCGTCGACGCTGAGGAACGTCGGCACGAAGCGCACGCCGTAGCGGGCAGCGAGCGCCCGCCCGCGCGGGTCGTCGACCTGGATGCGCAGGACGGTGCCGTCCTCCCCGGCGCAGCGCGCCTCGAGCTCCTTCATGAGCGGCGCCATGCGCTCGCACACCGCGCAGTGCGCGCTCTCGAACTCGAGCAGCCGAGGCATCCCCTCGGGCAGCGCGACGTCGCCGTGCGCCACGGCGCCCTCCGGGGCCGCGCACGCGCCGGCGGGGCCGACCTCGCAGGGCGCGCCCGCGTCCAGGGCCGCCGCGGGCGCCGGCGAGAGGGCGTCCAGACGGCCGGCAGCGACCGCGATCCCGGCGGCCACGAGCAGCGCCCCCGTCAGGCGCTGGAGGGCCGGCGTGGCCGGCATCACGCGGCGCGCGAGCTCTACGGCAGCCGGCCCGACGAAGGCCGCGGCGACGAGCGGCGCGGCGAGGCCCGCGGCGTAAGCGCCGAGCTGGATCGCGCCGGTGAGCGGGCTCGCGCCCGCGCTGGCCGAATAGGTCAGCGCGGCGCCGAGCACCGGGCCGACGCACGGCGTCCACCCCGCCGCGAAGGCGATCCCGAAGAGCATGCCCCCCCAGAAGCCGCCCGCGCTCGGGAGGCGGGAGAGGAGCGGGCGCGCCTCGCGCTCCAGCCACGGGAGGCGCAGCACGCCGAGGAGCTTCGCGCCGAAGAGCGCCAGGATCACGCCGGACGCGACGGTGAACGCGCGCCGGTGGGGCGCGAGGACCGCGGCGATCGCCGAGGCGCCGGCGCCGAGCGCGACGAGCACGATCGCGAGGCCGATCGCGAAGCCGACACCGGCGAGGCGCACGCCGCGCTTCGCCGCCGCGGGGTCCGGACCGCCGAGCGCCCCGGCGCCGCCGAGGGCCGACAGGTAGACGGGGAGCATCGGGAGCACGCAGGGCGACGCGAACGTCAGCAGCCCCGCGCCGAAGAGCGTCAGCAATGAACCGATCGTCATCATGGGTCCTCGAGATCGACGGGATCAGCGCCCGAAAAGCGCCGGCGCGAGCGCCGCTGCGTCCACTTCAGCCACCGCGAGCACCGGCTGCTCCACGCTCCTCGCGCAGATCGCGTTGCCGAGCGGCCCCTGGGTGCACCCCACGCTGCGCCCCGCGAGCGCGCGCGCCGCCGTCGCGGCGCCGGAGCCGGGCGGCGGCACGAACACCGTGAGCGGCTTGTCCCCGCTCTCATACATGAGCGCCGCCGTGCGGGTGCCGCCGATCTGGCAGAGGCGCGCCCCGAGCAGCCGGGCGCCGGACACCGGCGGGACGGTCACCGCGTAGCCGAGCTTCCCCTCGAGCCACCCGGCGACGGCGCCCGGATCGGAGGACTCGAAGTCGCACGGGCGCTCGCGCGCGAAGCCCCGCACGTGATGGCTCACGAGCTCGTCGGCCATCGCCGCGCTCACGCCCCGGCTCGGGCTGCCGACGAGCAGCGCGGCGGCCGCCGCGACCGCGGCGAGGGCGGCCGTGATCGCCCAGGGGCCGCGGCGCCGCGCGCGCGCGTTCCGCGCGGCGGCCTCCGCCCGATCGCGCAGGCGCTCCGGGACCTCCCCGTCCGCCTTCGCGACGAGCGCGCGCCGCACGCCGCCGAGGACCTCCGCGGCGCGCCGGCAGGGCCCGCAGCTAGCGACGTGCGCCTCGATCCGCGCCGCGTCTTCGGGCGTCACCTCGTCGTCGTGCCACGCCGAAATGTTCTCGAACCACTCGCGGTTGCACCCTGCCATGACGTCTCCTCGCATCGTTCGGAGAGGCCCTCGACGAGCGCGAGCCGCGCCCTCGAGAGCCGTGATCGTACCGTGCCCACCGGGCACCCCTGGAGATCCGCGATCTCCTCGTAGGAGAGCTCCTCGACCTCCCGCAGGAGCAGCGCCTCGCGCCACTCCGGGGGCAAGCGCGCGAGCGCGCGCTCGACCTCGTCCGCGAAGCCGCGCTCGAGCAGCTCCGCCTCCAGATCTCCCTGCGGCTCCGGCACCGACTCGGCGCCGCGGCCGCCCTCGATCACCTCGAGCCGCTGCCGCGCGCCGCGCGTCGCGTTGAGCAGCACCGATCGCTCGATGCGGAGCAGCCACGAGCGCATGCGATCCTCGTCGCGCAGATCGGTGTGCCGCTCGATCGCGCGCACGACCGTCGCCTGCGCCAGATCCTCGGCGTCCTGCTCCGAGCGCGTCAGGCGGCGCGCCGCGCGCAGGAGGCACGGGAGCTCGGTGAGGAGCCGATCGACGAACGACGTGTGGGGAGACGTGGGCATGGGCTGGACCGGGAGCAGGAGGGCTGTGCGCCGCCTCGTTCCCCAGACACTCTGAGGACACGGCGAGCCCCGCGAAAAGTTCCTGACCGTCACGCCTCGCCGGGATCCCGGCGTGCCGACGGCTCGCGGCGGTTTCGTCCTCGGGCGACGAGGTGCGAGCGGCTAGCCCGTCGCCGGGCTGGGCCCGAGCTGCGCGGCCGCCGCTCAGCCGGCGATGCCGGCCCGCCTGGCCGAGAAGGGCGACAGATCGAGCGGCGGCTCCTCTCCGGCGATCAGCGCCGCCACGATCTTTGCCGTCACCGGGGCGAGCAGGACGCCGTTGCGGAAGTGCCCTGTCGCGAAGATCAGGTTCGCGATCTCCCCCTCGCCGAGGATCGGCAGCGCGTCCTTCGGGTGGGGCCGGAGGCCGGCCCACGTCCTGCCGATCGGCGCGTCGCCGAGCGCGGGCACGAGCCGGAGCGCCGCGGTCAGGAGGTCGCGCACGGCGCGCGACGTCACCGCGGTCACGTAGCCGGCGAACTCCATGGTCGCGCCGACGAGCACGCGCCCGTCGTCGCGCGGCGACAGGTAGCACCCGGGGCCGAAGACCACCTGCGAGAGCACGGGCGTCGCGGGCGTGAGCTCGACGATCTGCCCGCGCACCGGCCGCACCGCGGAGGGCGCGAGGCCCGACGCCTCGAGCAGGGACGACCAGCTCCCGGCGGCGAGCACCGTCCAGCGCGCCTCGACCTTCGTCCCGTCCTCGAGCTGCGCGCCGCGCGCGTGCTCCCGCTCGACCACGATGCGCCGGACGGTCGCGCCCGTGCTGAACTGCACGCCCGCGCGCTCCGCCGCGATGCGCAGCGCGCGCATGAGCGACGGCGGATCGATGCGCGCCTCGTCGGCGAGCCACGCGCCGCCGGCGACCTCGTCGCAGAGCGCCGGCGCGTGAGCGCGCGCCCCGTCGCCGTCGCAGATCTCGACGGCGAGGCCGGCTTCTCGCTGCCACGCGAGCTCGCGCGCGATCTCTTCACGTCCTTCAGCGGTGAACGCCACGCGCAGGGCGCCGCTCTGCCGGTACCCGACGTCGATCCCCGTCGCCTCGACGAGCGACCCGGCGAGCTCCGCGTACAGGGCGCGGCTCGCGAGGCAGAGCCGCGCGAGGGGGCCGTCGCCCGTGGCCTCGAGCTGGGGGCCGATGATCCCCGCCGCCGCCCACGAAGCGCCCTCGCCCTGGTTGCGCTCGAGGACGCGGACAGACAGCCCGCGCCGCGCCAGGGCCAGCGCCGAGGCGCACCCGGCCACGCCGCCGCCGATCACCACCACGTCGCTCATCGGCGCGTGCATAGCACGCCGGGCGCCGAGGGCAGCCACACAACCTGGAGCGCAGCGAGCGCGGCGCACTGCGACATGGGAGCGGGGGCTGGGGCGCGGGATGCGTCGGCGGAGGGGAGGACTTATCGACGAGCGACCGCGGGGCGGCGTCGGGGCGTGCGCCTTTCGGAGCACTTGCGCTGGGGAGACCCGGCAGGGTGGGGGGAAGCGTTGCCGATACCTGGCAGGGGTAGGGGGAAGCGTTGGCGGATGCCCGACCAGCTTGGAGGAGAAGCAACGGGTTGACGGTGTGCTCGCCCGCGAGAAGGGGCTAGGTTTCTGAGGTCACGGAGGTTTGTATGCGGGTAACCCTGGAAATCCGAGAGGACGCGTTCCGTACACCCAAAACCCCGGAGCAAGTCGCGGAGGAGATGCGGCAGGCGGCGGCGGTCTTCTGGGTTGCTCGAGGGGACGTCGCGCCGGACGCTGTCAAAGATATCACGCTGGCCGCTCCCGTTGAGCTCTCAGCCCCCGCTGAGAAGGAGATGGCGCCACGCGGTACGGGATCAGCCTCCGGCACGGAGGTCGGGCGCCCGAAAGACTTCAAGGCGTTCCTCCTGTCGATGCCCGATGTGGGGGATGATTCCCTCTTCGAGCGTCCCCTCGACTATGGCCGTGAGGTTGACTTGTGCGATACCTGATGGACACCAACGTAGTATCCGAATTGCGCAAGAGAAATCGACGCCATCCCGGTGTCGGCGCCTGGTTTGCGGCGACGGCCGGGGAAGACCTCTTTTGTCCGTCCTTGTCATCGGAGAGCTTCAAAAGGGGATCGCAGCGCTGCGTCGCACCGACGCCCGTGCGGCCACATCTATTGAAGCTTGGGCTTCAGCGCTGGAGGTGGACTACGGCGACAGGGTGTTGCCGGTAACCTTGGAGATCTCGCGAATGTGGGGCCGACTCTCGGCACAGGATCCACTCCCGATAATCGATGGCCTTCTGGCCGCGACCGCCATCGTCAATGGACTTACGCTGGTGACCCGAAACGTGCGCGATGTGGCGAGAACCGGTGTCGCACTGCTCAATCCATTTGATATCTCAGCTCCCGAGCAAGGCTGACAACACCTCTATCAAACCCTGGTACAAGGCGTCAGACGCGCGAGGAGCTTCGAGCCAACAGGCCCCTAGACGCCGCATCCTCCGCTCGCGTCAGCGCGGCGTGCGCGCGCAACGATCGCTACTCCGACGGCCCTCCGCCGGTCTCCTTGGCTGCCGTTGCAGGTTCGGGCGCCTTTGTCGCGGCCTCTGGCGCCTTGGCGGCGTCGGGCGCCGCTTCCTTCGGCGCCTTTGCAGCAGCCTTCGGCGCCTTTGCGGCCTCGGGTGCCGCGCCCTCCGCCGCCTCCGGCGCCGCGCCCTCCGCCGCCTTCGGCGCCGCGCCCTCCGCCGCCTTCGCCGGGGCTGCCTTCGCCTTCTTCTCCTTCGCGGCCTTCGCCTCGAGCGCGCCCGCCGCGATCGGCTCGCGCTTGCCGTGGCCGACCGCGCGCGGATCGCCGTACGGGAACGCCGCGCTGCCGCTTGCGTCGATCGGCTTGCGCGGGGCCTCCGGATCCGTCGCCGGGCTCGGCGGCGGCGCGATCGGCCGCGGCGCGCGCAGCCTGTTGCCAGGGCCGGCCTGGGTCCACACCTGCACGTCGCCGAGCACGCGCGTCCTGTTCGCCATCCGCCGCTGGCCGCGCGCGCCGAGCAGCTTCTCCAGGAACGTCGGGGGCGACGTCGCGCCGGGCTCCCCCTTCACCCAGCACGTGTAATCGCCGATGCCGGTGCCCCGGAACGCCTCGCGGCAGACCGCTATCCCGAGCTCGGCCGCGATGTCGCTGAGGAGACGACCCGGCGAGGTCTCGACCGTCCTGTGCTCGTTGACGAAGGTGACCTTGGGCATCGGTGGGCGGGAGCGTCCTGCTCCCCTGCCGCGAGCGCGTCAAGAAGCGCGGCGCGCGTCCCTCGCGTCCCGCACGCGGTGGAGCACCCGCGCGATGCCGACCAGGTTCCAGCCCGCGAACCCCACGAACAGCGCGACGAGCGCGACCGCCCAGCGCGACGCGCGCGGCGAGCTGCCGTCGATGAGCAGCCAGGCGTCGTCCGTCACGGCCGTCCCCGCCTGCTCCTCCACCTCGGCGGCCAGCCGCGCGTGCCGGATGCCCGCGCTCTTGAACGGCACGAGCCGCCCCGCGAACGTGCTCGGCGGGACGAAGCGCGGGCCCTCGAACCCCTCCGGCACCCGGATCTCCACCCACAGCCCCGGGTTGCCCGCCACCGGCGCCAGCCGGAACGAGTCGCCCTCCGCGGCGCGCCCGTACCGGATGGCGCCGCGCGTCCCGAGCAGGCCGACGGCCCGCACGTAGCGGTTGGCGAGGTCCGCCTGCGGCCGCAGCGACGCGAGCTCTCCCACGTCCGTCGGCTGTCCCGGCGACAGCGCGTAACGCGCCTCCCCGAGGAGCGCGACGGCCATCCACAGCGCGGCGATCGCGGTCGCCGCCATCAGCGCCACCGTGACCGTGCGCTCCTGCTTCGGGGGCGACGGCAGCGCGAGCAGCTCCGGATCGGGCCCCGCCACGTCGAGGCCATCGCCGCCCGGGCCGCGCGGGCCGGACGTCATGGATTCCAGGGTCGAGGTCGGGTCGGTGGGCACGCTTCGTCGAGTATATAGCCGGAGCGCCGGCCGCGGTGCACCGCCGTCTCGCCGGTCCTCGGACGAGGGGAGGAGCGGGCTCGGGCGTGGCGGCCCTGGGCGCGCAGGACGTCGGGCGCGGCGCGCGAGACATGGGCGAACGACACGCTCCCGGCGCGCGTGCGCGGGCTCAGCACCAGCACACCGGGTTGCCCGTGGCCACCGAGGCCTCGAAGACCCGCCGCAGGGAGCCGAGGATCTGCTCGAAATCGGCGATGCCCAGCGCGCGCTGCTTCACGTGGAAGGAGCGCGGATACGCCGAGCGGACGCGCCCTCTACCGTCCTGCATTCGACCGTCGGGCCAAGGAATGCACCCGCCGGGAACGGCGATCCTGGACTCGAATTCGCGTCCCGTGTCGAGGTTCCGGAGCAGCACGCGGCCGTCCTCGTGGGCCTCGGTGCGCTCGGGCTCCAGCAGGATCTGCGCGACGCGCAGGGCGCGGAACAGCTCGCAGGGCGGCGCTTCGCGGCTCTGAACGAAGAAGCCGTTCACGTCGAAGCCGAGGTCGATCTGCTCCGAGCCGCTCATGATGAAGATGCCGTCGTACTGCGGAATGAAGTCGTAGAGCTCATCGCCGGTCTCGGAATCGACCAGGAAGGCCGAGCGGACGGAGGCGACGAGCTCCGCGAACCGCGCGAGCTCTCCCAGCGCGTGCGCGCTGGCTTCGGCCAGCATCATGCCGCCGTTCGCCGCCGGCAGCTCGGCCTGCAGCGTCGGGAAATGCTGCCAGCCGATCCTATCGAGCGCCGCCTGGAACGCCCTGAGACCTGCCCAGTTCGAGATCCACTCGGAGGCGAGGCACATGCGTGGGTGCGGGCAGCAGTCCTCCATCCATGCATAGAACGCGTCGTGCGCGTCCCGGCGCTCCTCGGGGAGCGTCAGGCAAAGCTGTCCATCTTCATCGAACCCCACGTGCTCCGCGTGCGGGGGCGGCGTCCGCGTCGTCCCGTCGAGCCAGCATCTGCACATCACGGTCGCGTCCAGGCCCATTCGTGCGCCTCTCGTGTGGCTCGCACCAGCCGGCGGGAGCCCCGCCGCGCGAGCGTCCGTCGGCGGGGCTCCGAGTCTAGCCCGTGCCTTCGCCCATCAGGAACCGCGCGGCGCGATCGCCGAGCCGGCGCCCGGACACGCGCCGGGGGCGGCGGGGGCGGCACCCTCCCATGGCCGGCAGGGTCACGAGGCGCCGCACGCACCGTCGAGCGGACCACCGCCCTCTCGGGCTGCCCTCGAGCTCGCCGCACGCTCGCCCGGCCGCGGCGCAGGGGCCGCGCCGCGCGCTTGCCCGCAAGCGGCGCCTTGCCTAGCCTAGCCGCGATGCCCTCGAAGAACGACAGCTCCATCGTGTGCCCGTCATGCGGCGCGAACAACGCCTCCGTGACGGCGAGCGGGCGCTGCATCGCGTGCGGCGCCAGGATGGGCTCGCTCGCGCCTTTCCGCGACTCCGAGCTCGATCGCCACCGCCGCTACCAGCAGGAGGGCTTCTCGATCCTCTGGTGCCTCATCGCCCTCGTCCTGCAGAGCGTGCTCACCGCGGCCCTCGTCGGCGGCCTCCCCATGATCGTGCAGCAGCTCGACTTCGAGGGGTCGAACGGGATGATCGTCGCCATCCCCGTCTGGTTCATCGGCGGCGTCCTCCTCGGCATGATCTCGCCCGGCAAGACGTTCCTCGAGCCGGTCGTCGCGTCGTTCCTCGTCGCGATCCCGACCGTGTTCTACCTCCTGCACAGCCAGACCGTCCGGACGATGCCGCTGTTCATGTACGTGATCATGGCGCTCATCGGCGTGCTCTTCACGCTGATCGGCTCTTACCTCGGCGAGCGCATCCAGATGGGCCCGCCCGCGAAGCCGGCCGACTGAGGGCGCCCAGCGTGACGACGAGGCCCGGCGCGACGGGCAGCGCAGGGGCAGCAGGCGCAGCAGGGGCAGTGAAGGCGGCAGGGGCAGCGAACGCGGCAGGGGCGGCAGGCGCAGCAGGGACGGCGGGCGCAGCAGGGACGGCCGTCCGGCGGATCGCGCCGGCGAAGCGGATCGCCGCGGCGCTCGCCGCCGTCGCCATGGCCCAGGCGGCGCCCGGGTGCGGCCGGTCGGCCGAGCAGCAGGAGGCGGACGCGCTCCTGCATGCGATCGACGTCCTCCGCGATGCGCCGAGCGAGCCGCGCGAAGCGCGCGAGGCGCTGCTGGCGGAGCTCGAGCGCCAGCCCGCATCGACGCCGCCCGCCGCGAGCGCCAAGGACACGTGCGCGCGGGCCTACCGCCTGCTGCTCGACGCGACGGCCGCCGAGGCGCGCGTCCGCGCCCTGCTCGAGGCGCCCGACGGGGCCGCCGGGCCCGGCGCGCTGGCGGATCTCGCCGCGGCGGACGCCAAGGTCAAGGAGAGCGCCGAGGTCATGCCGAGGTGCGCCGAGGCGCTCGCGATCCTCCGCCGCTCGGGCCGGCGCGGGATGTGACGGCCCGCGTCGACGGCGCCCACGTCGGCCGAGGCCGCGTCGGCCGCGTCCGCGTCGCCCGAGGCGCCCGCGCCGCGCGCCCCCTGGGAGAGGGGCGCCGGCCGCGCCCGCGCCGCGCGTCGCGCGGCGTTGAAGAGGGCAAGGGCATCCGCGCTCGCGGTCCCCTGTGCTAAGACCCGCCCTGCCATGTTCGACACGCTGACACGGGGCTTTCGTCAGGCCAGAAACCGCCTCGCCGGGCTCACGGAGCTCACCGCGAGCAACATCGACGTCGCGCTCCGCGAGGTAAGGCTCAGCCTGCTCGAGGCCGACGTCGAGATCGGGGTGGTCAAGGCGTTCCTTGCCCGGGTCAAGGAGGCCGCGGTCGGCCGCACCCTGGAGACGCGCGTGAAGCACGCCGGCGAGGTCCACCAGGTCTCGGCGAGCGACCACTTCATCAAGATCTGCCACGACGAGCTCGAGGCGATGATGACCCACGAGGGCGACGAGATCGCCTGGGCCGACGGCGGGCCCACGGGCATCATGATGGTCGGCCTCCAGGGCTCCGGGAAGACGACGAGCTGCGCGAAGCTCTCGCGCTACCTCGAGAAGCAGGGGAAGAAGCCGCTGCTCGTCGCGGCCGACATGCAGCGCCCCGCGGCCGTCGAGCAGCTCAAGGTCCTCGGCGAGTCGCTCAAGATCCCCGTGTTCAACATCCCGGGCGAGTCGCCGGTCGCCATCTGCGCCGCCGCCCGCGGCGAGGCGAAGCGGCTCGGCCGTGACGTCATCATCTACGACACCGCCGGCCGCCTCGCGATCGACGAGCCGCTCATGCAGGAGCTCGCGCAGATCAAGGACGCGACCAAGCCCGAGAACATCTTCCTCGTGGTCGACGCCATGATCGGCCAGGACGCCGTGAAGACGGCGCGCGGCTTCAACGAGCGGCTGTCGATCGGCGGCGTCGTGCTGACGAAGCTCGACGGCGACGCCCGCGGCGGCGCGGCGCTCAGCATCAAGGAGGTGACGGGCGCGCCCGTGCTCTTCACCGGCATCGGCGAGACGACGGACAAGTTCGAGCCGTTCCGCGCCGACGGCATGGCGAGCCGCATCCTCGGCATGGGCGACGTCGTCGGCCTCATGCAGGACTTCGAGGAGGTCGTCGACCAGAAGAAGGCCGAGAAGGACGCCGCGCGGATGCTCCAGGGCGACTTCACGCTCGAGGACTTCCTCGATCAGGTGCGGATGATCCAGAAGATGGGATCGCTGAAGGATCTCGTCGACAAGCTGCCCCTCGGCGGCATGTTCCCGGGCGGCCTGCCCCAGGACGTGAACCTCGACGACCGGGAGCTCGTCCGCATCGAGGCGATCATCCAGTCGATGACCCGCTTCGAGAAGAGCGACCCGTACGCGCTGGTCCGCGAGCCGAAGCGGGTGGAGCGCATCGCGAAGGGCTCGGGCTCGAAGCCCGAGGCCGTGAGCGAGCTCGTCCAGAAGTTCCTGTTCATGCGCCAGATGATGAGCGGCCTCGGCCAGAACATGGGCCTCATGGGCAAGATCCCCGGCATGAAGCAGATGGCCATGGCCAAGAACATGCGGGAGATGCAGAAGCAGATGATGGCCGGCGGCGGCCTGCCCGGGATGGGGATGCCGGGCATGGGCTTTCCGGGGATGGGCTTCCCGGGCATGGGGATGCCCGGGCTGGGGATGCCGGGCATGGGCGGCTTCCCGGGCGCCGGCGCCGGTGGCCCGAACATGACGAAGATGAAGACGCTCAGCGCCTCCGAGCGCAACGCGAAGAAGGCGCAGCGCAAGCGCGAGCGCGACGCCCGCAAGAAGGGGCGGAAGTAGCGGCGGCCGCGTGCGCGGGCCCTGCGGCCGGCGGCGCGCTGCTGACGGTGCGCACGGCCCGCACGGCGCGCACGGCGCGTACGCTCGCGCGCGGGCGCTCGCGCTTGTCGCCGTGGCCTTCGCCGCCGCGTGCTCCCGGGGCGGCGGGGGCGAGCAGGAGGCGGCGCCGTCCGGGGCGACGGGTCGCTCGCCAGCGCCGGCGAGCAGCGGCGCAGGCGCCGGGCAAGGTCAGAGACGACCGCCTGCTCCCGTGAAAGAGCTCTCGGTGCGCAAGCTCGCGCCCGGCGCGGCGATCGTCATCGACGGCCGCCTCGACGAGCCGGCGTGGCAGGCCGCGGCGACGACAGGCCCGTTCGTCAACGTGGGCACGGGCCGCGAGGATCGGTCGCTGCCGACGCAGGGCGAGGCGCGGCTGCTCTGGGACGACGGGTTCCTCTACGTCGGATTCGACGTCAGCGACAGGACGCTCACCGGCGGGTTCCCCCAGGGCGCGCGGGATCCGCACCTCTGGGAGCGGGATACCGTCGAGGTGATGATCGATCCGGACGGAGACGGAGATAATAAAGACTATTACGAAATCCAGATAAACCCTCAGAACCTCGTCTTCGACTCGCAGTTCGACGACTACAACGCTCCAAGGGGCGGCCCGAGCGGGCCTTTCGGTCATGAGGAGTGGAGCGCGGGGCTCGCGAGCGCGGTCGCGCTGGGAGGGACGCTCGACGACGACTCGGACGAGGACCGGGGGTATGTCGTCGAGGCGAAGATCCCGTGGAGCTCGTTCGCGAAGGCGAAGGCCGCGCCGCCGGCGCCGGGGGACGCGTGGCGGATGAACTTCTACGCCATGCAGAACAACGGTGGGGCGGCGTGGTCGCCCATCCTGGGGGAGGGGAACTTCCACAGGGCGCGGCGGTTCGGTCGGGTCCGGTTCGTCGGAGCCGGGGGCGAGACGGGCGGCGCGGGGGCGCCCGCGCGCGACGCGGGCCCGGCGCCCGCGACGGCGCCCTCCGCGTCGGCCGGTCCCAAGCAGGGCTACCGGGTTGATCCGCTGGACCGCTGAGCTGCGCGTCCGGCGTCTCGAGCAACAGAACAGCGAACCCCGTTGCGGCGCGAGCCCTCCGTGGAAAGGGAAACAGAGGATGTTCACGAAGCTCGGACTCCGGAACTTCAAGTCCTGGCGTGGCGCACATGCGTTCGACCTCAGGCCGCTCACGCTGGTGCTCGGCGTCAACTCGGCCGGCAAGACGAGCCTGCTGCAGCCGCTCTTGCTCCTGAAGCAAACCATCGAGTCGCCCGACCGGCTCCTGGCGCTCAACCTGGGTGGGCAGCCCGGTGAGATGCTGGACCTCGGCAGGCTCTCCGACGTCGTCTCCGGGGGCGACGTGCGCGCCGGGCTCGGCTTCCGCCTGACGTTCGGCCCCGTGAGCATCGGGAAGGGGGCCGCGCCGCGCACGCTCGATTCCGTGGACTACGAGGTGGAGGTTGGCGCCGGCGAGGATGAGAATCCCTACGTGGAGCGGCTCTCGTACGCCACCGCCGAGGGCGCCTACGCCGTCGCGCGCCAGCGAGACGGCGCCTACGCGCTCTCCGCGCCGGGCGGCCCCTTGCCCGACGACCGGCGAGCTCGGCGGACCTACGAGCCCGAGCGCTCCGTCGGCTTCTCGGCCGATGCGGTCGCCGCCCTCGGCGCCGCGGGGGCGGACGCGCAGGATCTCGCGCTCGCGCTGACGCGGGAGCTCCGGCGGCTCGCCTACCTCGGGCCCCACCGGAGCGTGCCCACGCGCCACTACGCCTGGACGGGGCGCTCGATAGGACAGCTCGGATCGAGCGGCGAGCACGCGATCCCGGCGCTGATCGCGAGCCTCGTCGGCCGCCACGCCGACGGGTCCGAGCGGGGCCGCCTCGTCGAGCAGGTCTCCGCGGGGCTCGCGCGGCTCGGGGTCGCGGACAGGATGGAGATCGAGCGCCAGGCGACGACGTTCTTCCAGGTCATGATCACCTTCCAGGGCCACCGGACCAACCTGCTCGACGTCGGCTTCGGGGTTTCCCAGGTCCTGCCCGTGGTCACGGCGGCGTACTTCGCGCCCGAGGGCTCGACGGTCATCATGTCGGAGCCCGAGCTCCACCTGCACCCGCTGGCGCAATCCGCGCTCGGCGATCTGCTCGTCGAGGCCGTGCGAGAGCGCGGGGTGCAGCTCCTCGTGGAGACGCACTCGGAGCACCTCTTCCGGCGGATCCAGACGCTGATGGCCGAGGAGCGCATCACGCCGGACGAGTGCGCCATGTACTTTGCCCGGTGCCATGGAGGGGATTCGGTGCTCGAGCCGCTCGAGGTGAACGAGTACGGGCGGGTCGCGAACTGGCCCGACAAGTTCTTCGGTGACACGGTGGGCGAGGTCGAGCGACAGATGGAGCGGATGCTCGACCGCATGGAGAAGGACGAGCAACGTGGCTGATCACGTCGTCGACACCAACGTGCTCATCGTCGCGAGCGCCGCCGATCCTGCCTCGCCGTTCAAGGACACCCACGTCCCGACGAGCGAGCGGAGGATCGTCTTCGCGTGGCTCAAGGATTTTCGCGCCGATGACGGGCGCCGTCTGATCATCGACAGGGCCCGCGGCATCCTGCGCGAGTACAGGAAGAAGCTGACGGCCCAGGACTACGGCATCGTCGTGGCGATGGAGAAGCTCCGGACGGCGGCGTTCGTCTCCGTGCAGTACGACGGCGAGTACGCCGTCGTGCCCGAGGGGCTCGCTCGCTTCGACAACTCCGACAAGAAGCTCGTGGCGGCGCACCTCGCGCACCGGGCGGACGGCGGTCAGAGCACCATCGTCAACGCGTGCGACACCGACTGGCACGAGCACGAAGAGGCGCTCTCGGCAGAAGGGGTCATCGTGGAGCAGCTCCTCCCGGCGTGGTGCCAGATGGAGTTCTGGCGCAAGAACCCCGAGAAGATGCCTCCCGGCGCTCGATGATGCGCTTGCGGTGGCGCCGGCGCACCGTGACCTCGTTGTTCTCCGCCCGGACCGTGACGTCGCTCCCCATGGGGTCGCGCTGCGTCGTGGGGCGATGCGTCGTGGGCTCGTACGAGGCAGCGCGAGGTGGGCGCGCTTCCTGAAAGCGAAACGCTACATCAACAGCATGAGTGAGGTCCGCGGCTTCCTGAAAGCGAAACGCTACATCAACAGCATGAGTGAGGTCCGCGGCTTCCTGAAAGCGAAACGCTATATCGATAACGTGTCCGTGCAATGAAGGGGCCGCCTTCTCCACAGCTGCGGGGCGGTCCTCCTCAACGAGGCACGCTACCGGTGTTGGTTGATCCAGAAGGCCTCGTCCGATCCGCTCTCATGAGAAAGCGAGGCCGTGTCCAGAATTCATCGGTGCATCGAGTTGGCTGCCTTCCAACCATCGATCTCAGCGCGCCTCTCGTCCGCGTGTCCGGAGATGCAGTGCGCTCGATCGTCCTCGCGTGATGCTGCACATTTCGCGCGGCGGGGTGGCGTCGCCGTGCAATGACACGACACCCGCCGGCGGTAGCCTCCATACGAGAGCGCGATCGATCTATTGCGTCGACGCGAAAGATCATCGAGAGTCGTGACATGCAATTGCATGCCTCGGATGGTGACCCATCCCGACATACCGGGATCGATCGTCCGCGGGCAGGCTGGATGGAGGTTCATGCGATGACACGGTTCTTTACTCTCGTTGGTGCGATCCTTTTGGCTGCCTGCGGCGGTGCGGGGGAGGGCACCGGCGCGGAGAGCGGGACGGGCTCGGCGGGCGGAGACGATACGAGCTCGAGCGGCGAGGGGCCGACCACGTCGGGCACCACGACGAACACGACGGGCACGGGGATCGAGGACCCGACGAGCGGGTCGGGCAGCAGCACGAGCGGTTCAGGCGACGCGACCGGCTCGGGCGGCTCGGGCGGCTCCGGTGGCTCGGGCGCCGCGAGCGGCTCCGGCGGCACGGGGGGCACGGGGGGCACGGGCGGCGATGATCCGTTCGCGCACGCTCCTGTGTGCAGCAGCGACGAGCACTGGACGATGGGCGATCACGAATCCCCGCTCATGCACCCAGGCATGGCGTGCCGGACCTGTCACTCGACGAAGGAGCCGCGGGTCGCGACGCGCCTGCCGATCGTCGGCACCGTCTACCCGACCGGGCACGAGCCCGACGACTGCCTCGGCGTCGACGGGGATTCCGAGGACGTGGTCGTCGAGATCACGACCGCCGACGCTCGGGTCATCCAGCTGCCGGTCAACGCGTCAGGCAACTTCCTCTTCGACACCGCCCGAGATCGAACGCCCATCAAGTTCCCGATCACCGCACGGGTGGTGAAGGGCGACAAGGAGCGCAAGATGCTTACCGCGCAGATGAGCGGCGATTGCAACAGCTGCCACTCCCAGAACGGCGCCGAGGGGGCGCCCGGACGGATCGTCGCGCCCTGACGCTTGCGCTGACGCCCGCCCGGCGAGGCTCATCGGACGCCCATGCGATGTTCGTGAGCGGCCCGGTGCGGTGCTCCGGGCCGCCCAACGTGGTCCGGGTGTCGCCGAGCAGGTTCAGACCCGGACCCGGGCCGCGTGGCTCTCCGTCGGGCGAGCAGCGCCCTGCTGCGTGCCCGACAGGGCGGCGTCGCCCATCGTGCCCGCCGCGGTGGTCGAGCGGGTTGTCGGCTCGATGGCGCGCTGGACCCGGATCCGGTTGTGGACGTCCTCGACGCCCCGCACGCCCTCGGCGACGTGCTCGATGATGCGCTTGTGGTGGCGCTCGAGCACCGTGCCCTCCAGCGTGACCTCGTTGTTCTCCACCCAGACCGTGACATCGCTCACGTCGATGTCGTCGCGGTCCGAGAGCCTCTCGCAGATGTCCTCCTGGATGCGCGTGTCCGAGCGCTTGTAGCCCTTCGGCCCACGGCCGAACGCGCTGCGCACGCGATCGCCGACCTCGTGGAACGCGTGGCCGACGCCCTCCATCATCGAGCGGCCCGATTCGCGCAGATCGTGGCTCTCGCCGCGGTACGGGCCGCCGCGCCAGTCTGCGTCAGGGCCGTGGTCCGGGCTCACGACGCGGGTCATGCCGAGGTGATACGCGCCGCCGAGATTGAAGCTGTACGCGCTGGCCGCCGGGGGAAGGGGATTGCCGCCGAAGCTCCAGCTGGTATCCCGGCCGCCGACGTAATCGCCGCCGTGATCGTCATCGGGAAAGCCGCGCAGCTGGTCGCCGGGACGACCGTCGCTGTTGGCGAAGCGCCCGTCGTCGAGGGATCGGCCCATGGGGTCGCGGTGCGTCATGGGCCCAGACGTGCGAGTGCGCCCGTGGCCCCAGTCGCGGTGGTCGTGCAGGGCGGCCCCGTGGTCGTAGATCGGGCCCGCGCTGCGGCGCTCGTCGCGAGCCCAGCCGCGCTCGGTGAAATGGCTCCGGTCATCCCTGTAGCGCTGCTCCCAGCGGCGCCCATCTCGTCCGTCGTCCGTGTGCCTGTCCAATCGATCTCGCATCCCGTGCCTCCTTTCTTCCTTGCGAGCAATGCGCCTGAAACACTTCTCCGACGCGCGACAGCGCTGCGCGGCAGACCGCACCACCCTGGTAGCGTGGATCGAGAACATGGGCCGCGTCGGCGCCGTCGCCACCAGGGAGAACCCTTCGTCTCGCGCCGGGGTGATCCCGAAGGTGGCCAGTCACCGGATCAGCACAGAAGAGAAGAGCGTGCTGTGAACGCCTTCTCCTCCTGTTGCGGAGCGCTGCACACCCACCCTCCCGTCGCGGCGGAGGCGGCGTCACGCTCGCCACGCCCCCTGGACCTCCGGCACAGGGAACATCGGCCTCGGCAGCAAAGCCGGCCGCTACCGATCGAGGCGAGCAGCCTGCGCAGCGCGCGCCGCCCGGGGTCGCCGCCCGCGCCCGGGGCGTCGACAGCGCCTTCGCAGCAAAGCGGGCGCATGCGGCAGCCGCTGCGCTAAGCTCCGCGCCCTGTGCCCGTCCTCACCGCTCACGATCTCCACAAATCCTTCGGTCCCCAGACGATCCTCGACGGCGTCTCGGTCAACATCCGCACGGGCGAGCGCGTGGGCCTGGTCGGCGTCAATGGCTCCGGCAAGAGCACGCTCGCCCGCATCCTCGCCGGGGTCGAGCAGGCCGACAGCGGCACCATCGCGCGCCGCCGCGGCGCCGAGATCGGCGTCCTGTCGCAGGATCCGGTCTTCGAGCCGACCGACACCGCGCGCGACGTGGTGCTCGCCGGGCTCTCCGCCTGGCACGCCGCCAAGGCCCGCCACGACGAGGTGAGCCGGGCGCTCGCGGCCGGCTCGGGGGACGCCGAGGCGCTCCTCGCCGAGCAGGCCGAGGCCGGGGCCGACGTCGAGCGGCTCGGCGGGTGGGACATGATGCACCAGGTCGACGCCATCATCGGCCACGTCGGCGTCACCCGGCCCGACGCGCCCATGAGCGTGCTCAGCGGCGGCGACCGCAGGCGCGTCGCGCTCGCCCGCCTCCTCGTGTCGCGGCCCGCCCTCGCCGTGCTCGACGAGCCCAGCAACCACCTCGACGTCGAGACCGTCGAGTGGCTCGAGCGCTACCTCGTCGAGGAGCACCCCGGCGCGCTCCTCCTCATCACCCACGACCGCTACCTGCTCGACCGCGTCGCGGAGCGCACCCTCGAGATCGACAAGGGCAAGGTCTACAGCTACGACGGCGGCTACGAGGAGTACCTCGAGCAGAAGGCCGAGCGCCTCGCGCTCGAGGCGCGCACCGAGTCGAACCGGCAGAACTTCCTGCGCACCGAGCTCGAGTGGCTCAGGCGGCAGCCGAAGGCGCGCACCGGCAAGCAGAAGGCCCGCATCCAGCGCGCCGAGACGACCAAGAGCGCGCCGCCGCCCAAGGCGGAGCGGACCGCGCAGCTCTCGGTGGAGTCGGTGCGCACCGGCAAGACCATCCTCGAGCTGAAGAAGCTCGGCCTCTCGCTCGACGGCAAATGGCTCGTGCGCGGCCTCGATTTCACCCTGACCAAGGGCGAGCGCGTCGGCATCGTCGGCCGCAACGGCACGGGCAAGACCACGATGCTCCGCGCGATCCTCGGCCAGCTCGGCGCCGAAGGCGAGGGCGCCGCCGCCGAGGGGCCCCGCATGGAAGGCGAGGTCGTGCTCGGAAAGAACTCGAGCGTCGCCTACTTCGACCAGCACAGGAGCGGGCTCGACCTCGACAAATCGATCTTCGAGAACATCGCGGGCTCGCACACGCGCGTCGAGGTCGGCGGCCGATCCATGGACGTGCGCAGCTACCTGGAGCGGTTCCTGTTCGATCCGAACAAGGCGCGGCAGCCGGTGGGCTCGCTCTCCGGCGGCGAGCGGGCGCGGGTCGCCCTGGCGAAGATGCTCACCCAGAGCGTCAACGTGATCATCCTCGACGAGCCCACGAACGATCTCGACGTGATGACCCTCGCCGCGCTCGAGGAGATGCTCATCGAGCTCGACGGCTCGGCGCTCGTCGTGACCCACGACCGCTGGTTCCTGAACCGGGTGGCGACCTCGATCCTCGCGTTCGAGGGCGACGGCCGGGTCGTGCGGTACGCGGGCAACTACGACGCCTACCGCGAGCAGCGCGCGAACGCGGCGCTCGAGACCGAGGCCGAGGCCCGGGCCGCGAAGGCCCAGGCGGCGGAGGCCCGGCCGGCGGCGGCGCCGGCGAAGCCCGCCGCGCGGGCCGGCGACAAACCGAAGCTCACGTTCGCGGAGCGGACGGAGCTCGACGGCATCGTGGGGCGCATCGACGCGGCCGAGCAGAAGGTCGCCGAGCTCGAGGCGAAGCTCGCCGACCCGACGCTCTACGCGAGCCGCGGGGCGGACGTGGCGGCGCTGCTCTCGGAGCTCGAGCGCGCCAAGCAGGAGGCGGCGCGCCTGGTCAGCCGCTGGGAGGAGCTCGAGACGAAGCGCGAGGCCGCCGGCAAGGCGTGACAGGGCGCGACCGAGCGCGAGGAGAGCCGCGAGGCGTGACAGGGCGCGACCGAGCGCGAGGCCGCTGGCCAGCGGTGCAGGGGGCGACCCGCCTCGCACGACGACCCTTGTCGGCGCGGCGCGGCCCGGCGACCATGGCCCCATGATGACCGTGTTCGAGGTGCACCTCGCCGAGGGATCCGACGGCGCCGGCCTGCTCAGCGACGAGGTCCTGAGCGAGACAGGCGCGCAGGTGATGACGCTCCAGGAAGCAGCGCTTGTCGGCTTCCAGGGCCTCCAGGCGCTCGACGGCTCCGGCAACGTCCGGCTCATCGCCGTGCGCGCGCGCGACGCCGCCTGGATTCACCGCTGCCTGGAGACCCACGGGGCCGTCGCCGCGTTCCGGGCTCACCAGGTCGACTGAGCCACATCGCCCCCGCTGCTCGACCGACCCCCCGCGCGCGGCCTTGTCCGGAATGCCGTGGATGCCAGTCCGGCCGCCCGGCGCACAGAACATGAAGTCCCGACAAGCCCGCTGAAGCAGGCGAAGCTCGCATCAACGAACATCGACGAGATCCGGTGTCCATCACCACGTATGGAACGCCACCCTCTCGCCGGATCCGTACGTCTCCGCACGCACGAGGCCCGTCCCACTGTGTCTCGTGTTACTAGAAAGTTGCCGTGTGGTTGCGTTGTTCACCGACGATGGTAACAACACCGCATGTCTCACTCCTCTCTACGTAGTTATACGCTCCTGGCGTTGTTCGCGGTCTCCGCGTTCGCGCCGGGCTGCGGCTCGGAGCGGCCGCAAGCGGGCGATACCAGGCCACCGGGCTCCGAGCCCGGTCAGGGGGCGCCCTTCGAGAACCCCGGCGGGATGTGGATGCCGGAGCAGATGGCGCAGCACAAGGACCAGCTCAAGGCGCTCGGGCTCGAGATCGATCCCGAGTCGCTCGCCGATCCCACGGCGTCCCCGCTCGGCGCGGTGGTGAGCCTGGGCGGCTGCTCGGCCTCGTTCGTCTCGCCCGATGGGCTCATCGCCACGAACCACCACTGTTCGACCCGGGCGCTCCAGTACAACTCCACCCCGGAGCAGGACCTCCTGACGAACGGCTACCTCGCGAAATCCCGCGCCGAGGAGCGATGGGCCGGCCCCACCGCGCGCGTGCTCGTGACCCGCGCGTTCCGCGATGTCACCGCCGAGGTGCGGCGCGGCATCGAGGCGATCCAGGGTGATCTCGAGCGCTACGACGAGATCGAGAAGCGCAAGAAGCAGCTCGTGACGGCGTGCGAGGAGGGGCGCCCCGAGATCCGCTGCTCCGTCGCCGAGTACTTCGGCGGTGGCCAGGTCTCCTTGATCGAGCAGCTGGAGATCAAGGATGTTCGCATCGTCTATGTCCCGCAGGAGGCGATCGGCAACTTCGGCGGGGACATCGACAACTGGCGCTGGCCGCGCCACACCGGCGATTTCGCCTTCTTCAGGGCCTATGTCGGCAAGGACAACCGGCCTGCGGCGCACGCCGAGGACAACGTGCCTTACCGTCCGGCGCACCACCTGAAGCTCGCGTCGTCGCCGCTCCACCAGGGCGACCTCGTGATGGTCGCCGGCTACCCCGGCACGACGAACCGGCTCCGGACCGCGGCAGAGGTCGAGTCCGCGGTCTCATGGCTGTACCCGAAGCGGGTGTCGTTCTACGAGGAGTCGATCACCCTCCTGGAGGAGCTCGGCAAGAACGACCCGGCCCTGCGGATCAAGGCGGAGCCGACCATCCAGGGCTACGCCAATTACCTGCTCAAGACGCGCGGCCTGCTCGACGGGCTGGTCCAGGGCGGCCTGGCCAAGGAGAAGGCCAAGCAGGAAGGCGAGCTCAAGGCCTGGATCGACGCGGACCCGGAGCGCAAGGCGGCCTACGGCGGCGCGATCGAGCGGATCGCCGCGCTGCACGCCGAGCAGCGGGCGACGCGCGACCATGACGCGGCCGTGTCGGAGATCGCCTCGTCGGCGAGGCTCCTCGACGCCGCGGTCACCATCGTGCGCATGGCGGAGGAGCGGCCGAAGGCCGACGCCGAGCGCGAGGCCGAGTACCAGCAGCGCAACTGGGAGCGCCTCGAGCAGGCGCAGGCGTCGCTGCAGAAGTCGTACGACCGCGCGATCGATCGGAGCACCTTCAAGCTGGCCACGAGGCGCGCGCTGCAGCTCGATCCGAAGGACAGGCCCGCGCTGCTCGGGAGCCTCGCGGGCGGGCAGGCGCCGACGGAGGCCGGCGTCGCCGCGGCGATCGACGCGCTCTACGAGAAGACGGCGCTCGAGGACGCGGCGACCCGGATCAAGCTCCTCAAGACGGCGACGCTCGAGGAGCTCCAGGCGAGCCGGGATCCGATGATCCGCCTGGCGCTCGAGCTCGCGCCGGTCGACAAGGCGATCGAGGCGCGGGACAAGGCCTACGCCGGGGCGATGAGCCTCGTGAAGCCGCGCTTCGTCGAGGCGCTCCGCGCGTACCGGGGCGGCCTCCTGGCGCCCGACGCGAACGGCACGCTCCGCATCACGTACGGCACCGTGCGGGGGTACCGCCCGGAGGCCAACAAGCCGGCGTATCGCCCGTTCACCACCCTCAGCGAGGTCGTGAAGAAGAGCACCGACAAGGCGCCGTTCAACACCCCGGCGACCCTGCTCGAGGCGGCGCGCGAGAAGCGGTTCGGCCCGTACGTGGACAAGGACCTCGGCGAGGTGCCTGTCTGCTTCCTGAGCGATCTCGACATCACGAACGGCAACTCCGGCTCTGCCACGCTGAACGCGCGCGGCGAGCTCGTGGGCCTCGCCTTCGACGGCAACTACGAGGCGATGGCGTCCGACTGGCTGTTCATGCCGTCGATCACCCGGACCATCCACGTCGATTACCGCTACATGGAGTGGGTGATGGACGCGGTGTCGGGCGCGGACGCCGTGCTGAAGGAGATGGGCGGCAAGCCGGCCATCGACTGAGCGCGGCGCGACGCTGACAGCACGATCGCGATGACGCCGGCGCGGATCACGCGCCGGCGTCGTCGGACGACACCCGCACCTCTCCCTCGGCCACCGTCCAGAGGATCGACGTGCAGCTCCGCCCGAACGCCCTGTCGTGCGTGACGAGGAGCAGCGCGCCCGGGTAGTCGGCGAGGGCGCGCTCCAGCCGCTCGATCGAGGGCAGGTCGAGGTGGTTGGTCGGCTCGTCCAGCACGAGCGCCCACGCGTGCTGCCCGAGGCCCAGCGCGATCATCAGCTTGCGCGCCTCGCCGGGCGACGGCCGCGCCGACCCGAGCAGCGGCCCCGGCTCCACGCCGAGCGCGGCCACCAGCGACATCACCCGCCCGCGCTCGTCCGGAGGGAGGCGCCGCGCCCTCGCGAGGAGCGCCTGCTGCTCCGCCTCGCCGAGCTCCTGCGGCACATGGAGCACCTTGTCCGCCGGCACGCGCGCGCCGGCGAGCAGCGCGTTCACCAGCGTGGTCTTGCCGGCGCCGTTCGGGCCCGCGATCCGGATGCGGTCCTCGCGGCCGACCGCGAGCCGCACGTCCCGCAGCAGGGTCCGCCCGTCGCTCTCGCCGCCGGCGCGGATCCGGGGCGCGTCGAGCGCGAAGAGCCACGGCGCGGGCGATCGCTCGTAGTCGACGAACACGCTGCGGCCCACCGCCTTCTCGAGCTCGACCTCTCCCGCCTCGGCCGACGCCTTCTCGAGCTTGCGCCGGGTCACGCCGACGTTGCGCGACAGCCGCGCCTCGGCGGATGACACGCGGAAGTCCGCGAGCAGGCCCCGGGCGTCGCTGTCGCGCGGGCCCTTCATGCGCCGCTTCGTGCTCCGGTCCGCGTCGGCCGCGGCCTGCGCCCGCCGCTCCTCGCCGAGGCGGCGGCGGAGCTGCCGCTCCTCGGCGCGCATCCGCTGGTGCGCCTCCTCGCGCCCGCGCGCCTCGGCCTCCCAGAGCGCCTTCGCCGCGCTGTACCCGCCGGGATAGAGCCTCGCCGCGGCCCGCTCGACGCGGATCGTGCCGGTGGTCAGCGCGTCGAGGAGCTCGCGATCGTGCGAGACGCACGCCCCGATCCCCTGGAACCCGGCGAGCGCGCCGGCGAGCAGCGCCCGCGCGTCCGCGTCGATGTGGTTCGTCGGCTCGTCGAGCAGGAGCAGGTCCGGCGCCGCGGCGAGCGCCGCGCCGATCTGCCACCGCTTGCGCTCGCCGGGCGACAGCGTGGCCCAGCGCCCGAGCTCCGCCGGATCCAGGAGGAGCTCGCCGCGCAACCTGCGCGCGGCGCCGTCCTCGGCGTCGGCCAGCGCATGGATGGCCGCGTCGGCGTGCTCCACGGCCTGCGGGCAGACCGCGATGGTCGAGCCCCGCGGATCGAGCCGCAAGCTCCCTGCCTCGGGCGCGAGCTCGCCGGCGAAGAGCCGGAGGAGCGTGGTCTTGCCGGCGCCGTTCGGCCCGACGATCCCGTACCACCCGGGGGTCAGGCACAGATCGACGTCCGCGAGGATCGCGGACGCGTCGGAATAAGAGAAGGAGAGGCGCTGCGCGCGCAACGACGACATACGAGCTCCTGAATCCAGAGGGCCACATGGCCCGGTCACGGGACGGGCAGGCTGCCTCGCGCGGCCAGGGAGCAGGGATGCCACCTGTCGCGCTCGCTACCTGCGACGGAGACCGATTCAGGAGTTGATCTTCACCGGAGCACTCTCCTCTTGCGTCAGCCGTGCTCTCTAACAGACGGCCGAGGCCTGCGCAATCGGCGCGGTCACGCGGCCAGGAAGCCGCCGTCGACCGGGACCGCCGCGCCGGTCACGTAGCCCGCGCCCTCCGAGCACAGCCACAGCGCGGCGCCGGCGATCTCGTCCTCGGTGGCCATCCGCGCCATCGGGTGCTGCGCCACCAGCGCCTGCACCAGCTCGGGCGCGAGCGCCTCTGCCTGCTGCATGGCGGGCGTGCGGGTGACGCCGGCGCAGAGGGCGTTCACGCGGATCCCGAGCGGCGCCACCTCGAGCGCCACCGAGCGCGTCATCCCGAGGACCGCGTGCTTGGACGCGACGTAGGCGTGGTGCGCCGCCTTCCCGGCGACGCCGTAGATGGAGCTCATGTTGACGATGGCGCCCCCGCCCGACGCCAGCATGGCCGGGATCTCGTGCCGCATGGCCAGCCAGATCCCGCGGGCGTTGGTCGCCATGACGTCGTCCCACACCGCCTGATCGGCGTGCTCGAGGCGGGCCATGTCGCCGCCGATGCCCGCGCAGTTCGCCGCGAAATCGAGCCGATCGAAGCGGCTCATCGTCTCTTCCACGGCGCGCTTCATCGAGGCGTCGTCCCGCACGTCGGTCTGGACGAACAGCGCCGGCGCGCCCTCTCGCTCCAGCGCGGCGCAGGCCCGCTGCCCGGCGTCGCCGTCGCGCGCGGCGATGGCGACGCGCGCGCCTCCTCGCGCGAACGCGCGCGCGGTCGCGAGGCCGATGCCCGAGGTACCCCCGGTGATGAGGGCGACCCGTCCGGCGAAGTCGTAGGTGATCATGAAGCTCCCTTTCCTGGTGGAATCACGCAGTGTTCGCGCCAAGGCCGCGCTGGATGAACTGGACCGCCTGCTGGGCGAGGCGACGGCGGCGCTTCGGGCCGAGCTGCTTTCGCAGCGCGTCGGAGGCCAGCACGTCGTGGAGCTCGGCCCCGAGCTCCTGGAGCACCGCCTCGGTCAGCCCGGGGCCGATGACGGCGGCGACCAGCCGGGTCGCCACCTCGAGGCTCGTGTCGGTGGAACGAATGGAGCCGCTCGCGATCCCCTCCTCGAGGAGGGCCCGGAGCTCCGCGGCGCCGGCCTCGCAGATGGCCTTGTGGAGACCGCGGACCTCGACCGTCGCGGTCGGGTCGGCCGCCGCGGCGGACAGGCGGGCGAGGCGCGGGTGCTCCACGAGGAACGCCATGCCGCGCTCGATGTGGACCTCCAGGCGAGCCCAGAAGTCCCCCTCCACGCACGCGGCGCCGAGGAACGCGCGCTTCTGCCGCGGCACCTCCTCCGTGAGGAGCCACCGGTAGAGATCGAGCTTGTCCTCGAAGTACTGATAGAAGCTCCCCTTGGGGATGCGGGCGCGGCGCGCGATCTGCGAGAGGGAGGCCTCGGCGTAGGGGCGATCCGCGAACTCGGCGATCGCCTCGCGCACGAGGCGGTCCCGCCGCTCCTCGGGCAACCCAAAGAACGTGCTCTTCGGCATGCGACCGGTCAGTCATATGACCGATCGGTCGCATCGTCAAGGCGGAGGCGGCTCGCGTCGCTGGCCGCTGTTCAGCGGTTCAGGGCAGGGCGCACCCTGAGCACGACTACGGCTCTCCCTGAACTCAGCCCGAAGCGCCCAGAGCGCGACACCGATCGTGAACGCTCCTCCGGCGTGGGTCGGCGCGCCGACGGAGGAGGTGTGGTTCCAGCGAGAAGCCCCCTCTTTCGAGGTCACGAGATCGAGCCGAGCGTGACATCGAGCGTGGCGGACGATGCCGGGAAGCGCGACCGTGCCCCGCCCGAGCGAGGCGCTCCTTTTGCATAGAAGGCCGGAGCACCCTCGTGCCGCCGTGCATTCCTGCAATGCACGTCCAATCGATGGCGCCTTCCTTCGCCGTCAACATCTCGGGCAGACGCCGCGGGCGTCCGCGTCGACGTACGCCTGCAGCGTTCTCGTCTCCACGGCTCGCTCCATCCAGAGCGTAGCGGGGGTGGCTCCAGGTCACGCGCTTTGCGTTCACGGATGAAACCCGAGTCGACTGCATCTTGCATCGCTGCACAGTCGTTCGCGATAGATGGCGTCGATCCTCCAGAGATCATTGCGCTCATCGATCGCAACGCATCTCTATCGGATGGCCATTGAGGTGTCGCTCGGGGGCTGTAGATGTTCTCGGCGCCTGGTGGAGCGGTGCGGGCGCCATACGCAAAAATGTATTTTTATTCACGCGGCATGTTGTGGCGGCTCGGCCATCGTATTGAAGCGTTGGAAGATTCGTTGTCCGCGGTGCTTCGGGCACGACGAGGTCGTCGTGTGAATCTCAGAAATAAGAATACAGTTGCGCATTCGTCCGCATGGTATAGGATGCTGTCATCAGATGGAGGAGCACCCAACGACCATCGGACCCCTGCAGCCATGAAGAGAGCCTAGCGGCTCTCTCGCTTGCTCTGGTCTCATGATGCACCGGGAGATGCCCTGGAAGCAGTCCAGGCGCTCGTGAGTCGCATGCTCGCATTCTGGCGAGCGCAGCGACGACCGAGGAGTGCAGCCGTGTCGTGCGGACGCCGAGCGTTGGCTCGGACCGCGTGGCGGCTGTTCAGCGCCCTGCTCGCGGGAGATGCGCCCAGGTGGCCACGCGCTGGAGCATCGCGGAAACGCGGCTTGCGGGTCCCGTTGCGTGCTCCTTATCAGCGCTAGGGACCAGCTGCCTCAAGGCAGCACCGAATCGACGCCATCGCGTCGCCCAGCGCGTCATCCGAGGCAACACCACACTTAGGCCGATCGACGCGTGCCGCCATGGCGGTGCGGCTGCGTCCTGCCTTCGCCACAGGAAGAGCGCGATGAGTCGACTGAACTTGTTTGCCCCCGAGGTCCGAGAGAACCCGTACCCCTTCTACGCGGCGCTGCGCCGCGAGTCGCCCGTGTGTCAGGTGGACCCCAACGGGATGTGGGTGGTCACCCGGTATGATGACATCGTGGCGGCGTTCAAGAACACGCAGGTGTTCTCGTCCGCGGGGCTTCGCATGGCCACCGAGCCTCCTTACCTGAGGCGTCAAAATCCCTTGTCCGGATCCATGATCCTCGCCGACCCGCCGCGGCACGGACAGCTGCGCAGCCTCAGCAGCCGTGCGTTCACCGCCAACATGGTGAGCACGCTGGAGCACCACATGCGATCCATGGCCGTGCGGCTCACAGACGGCCTGGTGCAGCGTCGTTTCGTCGAGTTCATCTCCGAGTTCGCGAGCCGCGCGCAGGTCAGCGTCCTCGCCAAGTTGATCGGATTTGATCCAGGGCTGGAGGAGCACTTCAAGCGATGGGCGACTGACCTGGTCATCGTTGGCGTCATACCTCCAGAGGACCATGCGCGGATCGCCGAGGTGCGTAGGACCATCGATGAGATGGAGCAGTACATGCTGGGCCTACTGGCGAGCCGCCGGCGTCAGTTGGAGAACGACCTGGTAAGTGAGCTGCTCCGGTCTCGGAGGGACGACGATGGGATCACGGACCAGGACCTCGTATCCCTCCTCTCCCTGCTCCTCGTGGCAGGGCTCGAAACGTCGACATCGCTGATGACCCATATGGTCTTGATCCTCGCCCAGCGTCCGATGTGGATGGATCGCCTTCGTGCGGAGCCGGCGCTCATCCCGCATTTCATCGAAGAGGTCCTGCGCTTCGAGGCGCCTGTGCACGCCACGATGCGGCTGACCCTCACCGAGACGGAGCTCGGCGGTACGCGTCTGCCCGCCCACGCCGTGGTCGCGCTGCTCATAAGTTCGGGTCTGCGCGACGAGGCGAGGTTCCAGGAGCCGGACCGCTTCAACCCAGAGCGTGGCGATCAGGCCAACCTGGCATTCGGCCATGGTGCCCACTTCTGCCTCGGGGTCTTCCTGGCCAGGGTGCAGGCCCGCATTGCGCTGGAGGAGCTCCTGCGTCGATGCCACCGCATCGTGCTTCGTACCGACCGCCTCGAGTGGCAAGCAGCTCTCAACACACGCTCCCCGGTGGCGCTGCCCATCGAGGTGATCCCCATCTCGACTACCGCCACGCGTGAGTCGCCGGTCCTCCAGGGGATCTGGTAGGACCATGCTGTCGTCGTGAGGATGTCTCTATTCCATGAAATCGTCTTGTGGCGGAGCTCGTCATGTCATCCGATCGAACTAGCGTTGTCGTCAGCAAGCGCGATGCTGGTGTATTCGAATATCCATTTGCTGCGTCGTGTCACCCCGGGAGAGAGGTCGCGGAGCAAAGGACCCTGGCGTGGGTTCGCCGGTTGCGTCTGGTGCCAGACGGTCGGTCGCTTTCGCGTCTCAAGGCGACGAACTTCTCCCAGCTGGCGGCATGGCTCTTTCCGTCCGCAAGCATGCAGATGCTCCAGCTGGCGTCGGACTTCACTGCCGCGCTGTTCCTCCTGGATGACGCGTACGACGAGGGGCAGCTCAGCGCGGACCCGGAGTCCGTCGAGTGGCTCAATGAGAAGTACCTGGGTGAGCTCTTCGGGTACACCGAAGCGGACATGAGCGATCCCCTGACGCGTGGGATGCTCGATGTACGTGAGCGCATCCGACGCAGCCATCCGCACTTCTTCCTGAATCGATGGCTCTCGCACTTTCAGTACTACTACGAGGCCAACCTGTGGGAGGCGAACAACCGAAAACAGGTGAGGGTGCCGCATCTTGAAGAATATTTGATGATGCGGCGCTACAGCGGAGCCGTCTATACCTACTGCGACCTGCTGGAGCTGCTGCTCGAACGGCCGCTGCCGCTCGAGGTCGTCCAGCATCCATTGATTCAGACCGTTCGCGATATATGTAATGACATCCTCTGCTGGACGAACGACTACTTCTCGCTCGGGAAGGAGCTGAGCAACGGCGAGACGCACAACCTGATCGTCGTTCTTCGGAACGAATGCGTGAGCACGCTGGAAGAGGCGATCGAGCGGCTCAAGCACATGCACGATCGTCGGGTGGCGGAGTACCAGGACGTGAAGGAGAAGGCGCTCGCGCTCTGGGCGGACGACGAGATCCGCCTCTACCTGGACGCGGCCGACGCCATGATCGCCGGGAATCAGCGCTGGGCGCTCGAAGCCGGTCGCTACTCCGGACTAGAAAGTTTGATCGTGCGCGCTGGATGAAGGCAAGGGGGCTACCGGCGCGTGCGCTTGCGGGGGTCGGCCGGCGTCACGGGGCGCGCTGTGAGAAAGGGGGCGCCCTACGCGTGCAATCTCGTCGCCGTCCGCCGCATCGCGTAGGCGATACCTGCCTTGAGATTGGAGCGGGTCTCTATCGAGCCGAGGTCCACGCCGAGCGCGACCAAGCTCTGCGCCACCGCAGGGCGGAGTCCCGTCAAAATAGCCTTGCTTCCGAGCAGTCCCACCGCCTGGGCCAAGCTCATCAGCCTGCTCGCGACGCTTGTGTCCACGCTCTTGACCCCCGTGACGTCGACGATCACGACTTTCGCAGAGCTGGACGCGACCCCTTGCATCGCGGTTTCAATCATCTGCGCCGCCCGTTTTTCATCGATGGTTCCGATGATCGGCATCACCATGACCTGATCGGTGATCGGTATGCAGGGCGTTGATAGCTCGAAGAGCCGATCCCGCTGCGTCTGAATGATGGCTTCCTGCATCTGGACGCGCTCTTCCTGCAGCCGGACCCGCTCGCCCAGCTCCACCTGCAGCTGGTCGTTGACGTCGCGGAGCTGCTCGTTGGACAGCCGGAGCTCCTCCGTGCGCGCAGCGACCGCCTGCTCGAGCCTCTCGTAGAGCTTTGCATTCTCGATGGAGATCGCGATCTGCGTCGAGAGGAGCTTCAGGAGATCGAGGCGATTCTGCGTGAATACGCCGGTGGACAGGTTGTTCTCGAGATAGAGCACGCCGACGAGCCGACTCTGACGGATGATCGGGGCGCAGATGACCGACTTCGGACGCATCTCTCGGATGTAAGGGTCGGCAGAGAACCTGGCCTCCTCCGCCGCGTTGTCCAGCAGGATGGCTTTCTGGGTGCGCTGCACGTAGCTGATGATCGACAGAGGTGCTCTGCTGAACGAGACGACGGGCGCGGACCTGAGCACGTGAACTTGCTTTGGCTGAAAGGTCCCTTCCACCTCGACGAGGAGGGCATCGCCATGCGCCAGAGCCAGCATGCCGGACTGCGCTCCGACGTTCTCCAGCACGATCGTCATGAGGTTTTCCAGTAGCCTCTCCAGGACGATCTCGCTCGCCACGGCCTGCGACGCCTTGACCACGCTGAGCAGATCCAGGACCGCGTCATCGTGGGTGGAGGTCACCGTCACCGACGTCGATGGATCTGGCCCCCCCTCGAGCCTCAGATGAGGGAACGCCGCGACGAGGCTCTGGCACTTCGCATCAGCGCCCCACAGAGCATAGCCACGGTAGGCCATCGTCATGTAGTGCTGAGCGATCTCGCTCCGACCCATCCCCCGGTAGAACGATGACGCAAGTTCGCACCCTAGCGCCTCTTCCTGGATGTATCCGTGCTGTCGAGCTCCCTCGATCGCGCGATCGTAGAGGGCCATCGCCTCGATCATCGAGCGCCCCACGCGAGCCCGCTCCGCGCTCACCAGGTCGTGCTTGTGCTGGCTGTTCTCCGGAGCGTGGTGTGCCCACATCCCGAGCCTCTGCTGATTCGCGTCGACCTTGGCGAGCGCCGCGTCTTGCTCCTCCTTCGAGAGTCGATCGAACGCGGCGAGAACCGAGAGCGAGCTGTAGAGGTTCTGTTCCACGACGGTGGCAAACCCCACCGCATCCTGGTACTCCTCTCCGGCGCGAAGGCACTCGTAGGCGAGCTTTGGCTCGCCGAAATAGTAGAGCATCATGCCCTTCGCGAGGTGCAGGCAAAACAACGATGTCCTGTTGTGCTCGAGACAAGGGATCATCGACGTTTCGTCGAAGCTCTCGCCGACCAGCCGCAGCTTCTCTGCAGATGGATCTCGGAGGCTGCGCACGAGCTGTTTCCAGATTTTTACATAATACAGCGGATACTGCTGCTTGAGCTTCAGCGCGAGCTCGATAGCATGTGTCATTCGCTGCTCGGTCGTTCCCAGATCCTCCCCAGCAAATAAGGAGTATGTGGGGTGCTGGCAGGAGCTGTATCCGGCGTATTCGATATCTCCTGTCTCTAGCCCTACCTGGACCGCGTGGCGCGCCGGTTCGATGGTCTCCTTCAGGTGCCGCTTCCAGTGATGAATGGCGATGTAATGGAGGGTGTAGATCTTGGGTTCGAGCTCGATCGCCCCGAAGCGATGAGTGAGATCGATCGCGAGCTGGCCGAGCGCGAACCCATGATCTATATTGTTCATCACGCTACACTGAATATGGCCGTAGATCGCGAAGGCGTATGCCGCGGAGGGTGAGATCCCGTGCTGTACGCATATTGCCATCATCGTGAATGCGATCAATGGGACGACGTGGGGCTTTGTCAGGACGGCCGCTGGAAAGGCAGAGACGAGGATCCGGTTCGCGGCGAGCATCCTCCGATCGGCGAGCACCGGCAGCTCCGCCAGGCGAGGTATGTCGATGTCGACGGGCGGCGCCTCGCAGAGCGGCACCTCAAGCATGGCGAGCACAGCCAGGGCGATATCGAGAGCATCCGCCAGTCGATGCTGCGACATGTGGAATTGAATACGGGTCTCGTAGACCCGGATCTTCTCCAGTACGTCCCTTGCATGGTCCACGACGATCTTCGCGCACGCCTCCGCGCGGTCGAAGTTGATCGTCAGGTACTCCAGCTCGACGAGATCCGTGTAGATCGCGAGCGACAGCTCGTGGTTCGTCTCCCACGAGTCCTCAGGCAAGAACGCCGCGGCGGCGCGGAGGCACTGCACCCCGGGGCCGTACGCCGTGGAGCGCCTCGCCTTCTGCCCGGCCCTCAGGTTGAGCGTCGCGGCCTCCTCACGCTCGCGCCTGTCCACGATCATCTCTGCCCCCATGTTGAGGTGCGTCACGATGTCGTAGATCCTCTCCTCGACGGACGCGGGAGGGCTCTCTCCGAGCATGAGCCGTCCCAGCTCCAGGTGGATCCGCTTCTGCTCGCCCTCCGGGAGCAGCTTGTAAGCCGCCTGCTGCACGCGGTCGTGGAGGAACTTGAACGTGACAGCGTCCTCGTCCGCGTCGTCGAGGAACCGCGCGATCCCGTACTCGCCGTCGACGGGCACGACGAGCCCTGCGTCCAGCGCGCCCCACAGGTCCTCGTCGGTCGCGCGCCGGTTCTTCTGGTGGATGAGGGCGAGCATCCTCAGATCGAATTGATTGCCGATGCACGCGGCGAGCTCCAAGACCCGCTGCGTCGCCTCACCCAGGCCCTGTATCCGGCGGACCATCAGGTCGACGACGTTGTCCGCGACCTCCATCCGCTGGATGTCGGCGATGTTCCATCGCCAGGCGCCCGTCTCCGAGCTGAAGCGCAGGTGGCCTTCGCGGCAGACGCTCTCTAGGTACTGGATGGTGAAGAACGGGTTCCCGTGCGTCTTGGCGAAGATGGCACCCGAGAGCTCGCGACACTCCTCCCGAGGCGCGTCGAGCGTGTCCGACACGAGCTGGTTGACGTGATCGGGCCCGAGCGGCGTGAGCGTGATCGTGCGGACGCGGGCCTCGCTCTTCCGGAGCGCGCTCAGCATCATCGTCAGCGGGTGCGCGTCGTCGACCTCGTTGTCCCGGTACGACCCGATCAGCAGGAGATGGCGGATGTCCGGGTCCTCCAGGAGCACGCTGAGGAGGTTCAGGGACCCCGTGTCGGCCCACTGGAGATCGTCGAGGAACAAGACGAGCGCCCGCGTCTTCAGCGCGATCGCGCCGATGAAGTTCCGGAACGTCAGGTTGAAGCGGTTCCGCGTCTCCATCGAGCCCAGCGCCGGGACGGGCGGCTGCTCGCCGATGATGAGCTCGATCTCCGGGATCACCTCGGCGATGACCCGCCCGTTCGGAGAGACCGCCGCGAGGATCCGGGCCCTCCAGTCGGCAAGCTCATTCCTGGTCTCGGTCAGGATCTGCCGGACGATCTCCCGCAGGGCCGCGAGCACGGCCGCATACGGGACGTTGCGCGTGAACTGGTCGAACTTGCCGGCGGCGAAGTAACCCGCCTCCTTCGCGATCGGCTTGTGGATCTCGTTGACGACCGCCGACTTGCCCACGCCGGAGTAGCCGGCCACGAGGACGAGCTCCGAACGGCCACCCTCCGCCGCCTCCGGCCCAGACCCGCTGATGTCCCTGAAGGCCGCCATCAACACGCCGACCTCGCTCTGCCGGCCGTACAGCTTCTGCGAGATCTGCAGCCGCGTGGGCTTGTCCCTCGTCCCTGGCACGAAGTCCGCCGCCGGCGCGCCGTGCTCCAGCATATCGAGGCAGGCCTTCAGATCGGCCTTCAGGCCGAAGGTGCTCTGATACCGCTCCTCCGCCGTCTTCGAGAGCAGCTTCATGATCACCCGGGAGAGCGCCTCCGGGATCGCCGGCCGGATCAGGTGCGGCGCGATAGGCGTCTTCGCGATGTGATGGTGCACGAGCTCCAGCGGATCCGTCGTCTCGAAGGGGAGGCGCCGCGTCGTGAGCTCGTAGAGCGTGACCCCGAGGGAGTAATAGTCCGAGCGGAAGTCGATCGACCGGTTCATCCGGCCCGTCTGCTCGGGCGAGATGTACTGCAGCGTGCCCTCGCCGACCGACCACGGGTCGACCACCGCCGCGCGCTCCCCGGGCAGGAGCGAGGCGATGGAGAAGTCCGTGAGCTTCGACGTGCGCACGTCGCTGTCGACGATGATGTTGCTCGGCTTGATGTCCTTGTGGACGATGTTCCGCTCATGGATCGCCCCGAGCGTGTCCGCGAGCTGGAGCGCTATCCTCACCGCCTGCGCGAGGCCGACGCCCTGCCCATTGCCGTCGATGATCGCCCGCAGCGAACGACCGGCGAAGTACTCCATGACGAGCGCGGCGTAATCGAGCCGGACCTCGAGCTCGTGGACCCGGACGACGCCGTCGAGGTCGAGGTGCTTCGTGATCTCGTACTGGCGCTTCAGGATCGCCACGTTGCGGGTGCCATTGACACCCTTTCGCGCGACCTTGATGACGCACATCTTGCCGGTGCTCTTCTTCCGGCCGAGGTAGACGCTGCTGCGAGCACCGTCGTGCAACGTCTCGAGCAACTCGTGATTCAACAGCTCCACCATGACGGCGACCCCCCCCCTGCGTGACAGGGCTATCTACCCACAGCGCGGCGTTCAGCCGGTATCTCGGTCGGTGTCAAGCTGCAGTCCCCCGTTTCACGGCAGCTCCTCGGGGCGCTAGATTCAAGGATGGCGACAGGCGGACGCGCGATCCGCCGAGGGAGCGAACGTGCTCGGCGAGGCGCATCGCCATAAGCAATCGAAACGGACGGGTTGTGTCAAGGTCGAACCGCCGCGGCTCCGCGCGCGGATCGAGCGCTCCTGCGTGGATCCGCCGCCGAGACGCCGCGCGTCAGGCCAGCGACGCACCACTCGGCTCGAGGCCGGGAGCGAATGCGAGAACCGCGTCCTCACCGCCCGGACTCACGGCGCTCCGTGGCGCAGAGGGCCGTCGGATGTGCATCTCGGGATGACGCCTTCACGAGGAGGGGCGCCACACGCCACAGTCCCTTGGGCACACGCGCGTGCCGGGAACGGCCAACGTGCGCCAGATAGAGAGGGATTCCCTTAGGGAAGCGCCTGATGCGCGTGGCGCGTCTCGAGGCGGTGGGCCATCGAAATGAGCGGCGATTGGCCCCTGAGAGAGATAAGGAGACGCCCGACCGATTGATCGTTGCAATGTTGTCCCGACAACATGCGTCGCCCGGCGGGCGACAACATGGGTCGGGGGAGGCCGTCGAGGGGGGGCGTGGCTCGTTGTTGAGGCTCTCACCCGGCGCCCCCCGGCACGCCGCGGCGCCAGTCTGCCGGTCCGCAGCAGACCATGGATCTCGCCCGTTGTGGGATACGCAGGCGTCGCGTGGGCCGATGTGGGGAGAGGCGCCCGGTCGACGCTGCCGACGCTGCCGACGCTACTTTCCGGCCGCCGCTTCGGAGCCGGGCCGCCGCGGTTCCCGCGCGCCGGCGAACGCGGCGCCCTCGCGGCCGATCGACGGCGCGTCGGCGATGTGCTCGCGGTCGTCGAGGGTATGGCCCATTGCGCCGAGCGCGCTCCTGAGCTCGTCGGGGAAGCCGCCCTTCTCGACCATCAGCTTGTCGGGGTAATCCTGCTGGTGGAAGCGCGGCGCGTTGACCCCCGTGGTCACGTCGAAGCCGAAGTCGACCACGTTGGAGAGGATCTGGAACACCGCAGTGAGGATCGTCGGGCCGCCCGCGGCGCCGAGCACGAGCTCCACGCGCCCGTCCTTCCCCGTCACGATCGTCGGCGACATCGAGGAGAGCATGCGCTTGCCGGGCGCGATGGAGTTGGCCTCCCCCTGCACCAGGCCGAACTGGTTCGGCGTGCCGGGCACGGCGGCGAAGTCGTCCATCTCGTTGTTCAGCACGAAGCCGGCGCCGGACACCGTCACCCCCGAGCCGTACCAGCCGTTCAGCGTCGTGGTCAGCGCGACGGCGTTGCCCTGCGCGTCGACCACGGAGAAATGCGTCGTGTGCGGGCCTCGCCCGCCCGAGTCCTTGACCGCCGCGCCGCGGGCGAGCTCGTCGGTCGGCGTCGCGCGGTCCGCCGCAATCGTGGCGCGCTGCTTCTCGGCCCACGCGACCGAGAGCAGGTCGTCCACCGGGTTCTTCACGAAATCGGGATCCCCGAGGACCTCGTTGCGCGCGAGGAACACCCGCCGCATCGCCTCGGCGACCACGTGCACGTGCGACGGCGAGTGCCAGCCGAGCTTGGCGATGTCGAGCCCCTCCAGCTGATGCGCGATCATCGCGAGGGCGAGGCCGCCCGACGACGGGAGCGGCATGGATGCGACGCGGCGCCCGCGGTACTCGAACACGACGGGCTCGCGCCACTTCGCCTTGTAGCCCTTGAGGTCCGCGGCCGTGATGATGCCCTTGCCCCGCCGCATCTCGGCCACGAAGAGCTCGGCGGTCTTGCCCTCGTAGAAGCCCGCGGGCCCCTTCTCGGCGATGCGCTCGAGCGTCGCCGCGAGCTCGGGCGATTTCCACGTGGCGCCGATCTCGATGGGCGCGCCGCCCGGCAGGAACAGCGCGACCGACGCCGGGAAGCGCTTGAGCTTGGCCGAAGCGGCCTTGACGGTCGTCGCGAAGTTCTCGTCGACCGGGAAGCCCTCCTTCGCGAGCCGGATCGCGGGCGCGACGAGCTCGGCCCAGGTCTTCTTCTTGGAGCCGAGCTTGTCGTACGCTTCCCAGAGCCCCGCCACGCTGCCGGGCACGCCGACCGCGAGGTGGCCGACGCGCGCGCTCTCCGTGGCCTTGCCGTCCTTGCCCCGGTACATGTCGTGGGTCGCCTTGCCCGGCGCGGTCTCGCGGAAATCGAGCGCGTGCTCCTTGTCGCCGACGCGCGCGACCATGAACCCGCCGCCGCCGAGGTTGCCGGCCGTCGGGTGCACCACCGCCAGCGCGAACGCCGTCGCGACCGCCGCGTCGACGGCGTTGCCGCCCGAGGCGAGGACCTCCGCGCCCACCTTCGTGGCCAGGGCGGCGTCGCTCGTGACCATCGACGGGCCCCGCACCGGCGGCGCGCCCTCGGGGAAAGGCCAGCCGGCGGGGAACCGCGACGCCGGCGTGGGCGGCGCGGCCGGCGCGGGCACAGGCGCCGAGGCGGGGGCGGCGTTCGGCGACGGGGGCGGGGGCGGCGCGGGCGGAGGAGGCGGGACGGCGGCCTCGCAGCCCGCGAGGAGGACGACGGCGAGCAATCGATGCCAGGCACGGAGCTTCATCGCGGCGGCTTATAGCCCAGGCCCCGCGCCGCTCGAAAGCCGGAGGCGCGGCCGCGCGAGCGCGGCCGGAGGTTTCTCCACGGTGATCCGTCACAGCTGTTCGGGCTTCTGCTGATCAGCCGTACCGCTCTCTGGCGAACGGGAGAGCGACGCGCCGTACAGGGCGCGTGGAGCATGGGCTCGTACCGAGGCGCCCGGGGACGCCTCCTGGCGCCGCGAAGTGATCGGTCTTGGTCGTTGGCTTGGGGGCTTCGCCCCGCTTGGGTATGATCGGCCCCGGATGTTTCCGACGGAGCCCGCTCCCGAGACGATTGGGGCCTACAAGATTCTCCGGCACCTGTCCGGTTCTGGGCCCACCAGCGTCTATCTCGGGCGACTGGATGGCCCGCTCGGGTTTCGCCGCGTCTGCGTGCTGAAGCTCGTCCCGAATACCGCCGAGGGCGATCCGCGCTTCGCCGACGAGCTCGCGCGCGAGGCGTCGATCTGCGCGACGATGAACCACCCGGCGATCGTGCGGATGTTCGACTTCTTCGAGCACGACGGCCGGCTCGTGCTCGTGCTCGAGCACGTCGAGGGCGTGAACCTCAATCGGCTGCACCAGCACCTCGCGGCGCGGCAGCAGAAGCTCGCCGACGCGGCGGTCTACTACCTGGTCCACTGCATCGCCGGGGCGCTCGCGCACGCGCACGGGTCCGTCGATGAGCACGGCAGCCCCACGCCGATCATCCATCGCAACCTCCACCCGGAGAACATCGTGATCGGGTGGGACGGGCAGGTGCGCCTGACGGGGTTCGGCATCGGCAAGATCCTCGGGCGCACGCCCGATACGATCGCGGGCGTTGTGAAGGGCGCGCCGGGCTACATGGCGCCCGAGCAGGCGCGCGCCGAGCGCGTCACGGTGAAGGCCGATATCTATGGCGTGGGGCTGCTGCTCTGGTCGTTGCTCACGGGGCGGCGGCCGCCCGCGGACGGCACGCGCCCGCAGGCGATCGCCACGATCCGGCCGGAGATCCCGCGCCCGATCGTGGCGCTGCTCGACACGGCCCTCGCGCCCGCGCCGGACGATCGGAAGATCACCGTTCACGAGATCGAGCAGGCGCTCGCGAAGGTCGCTCGCCCGGAGAAGGGGAAGGCCGAGCTCGTGACGCGCGTGCAATCCGCGCACGCGACGATCGAGATCGAGGACGCGGATCGCGAGGAGGACAGGCGGCCGACGATCCCGGTCAAGGGCAAGGGAGGCCAGACCGCGCGGCCCGCGGCGGACGCGGCGAAGCGGCTCGCGAAGGATCTCTTTGCCAGGGATCAGGCGGCCAGGGACGGCGGCGCCGCGAGGCTGCGGACCCCCGGCGCGCAGGCGAAGACCGCGCCTCCCTCGGCGGCGGCGTCCGAGGCGCTGAGCGGGTCGGCTCGGCAGGAAGGCAAGCCGACGCTCGGCGCGCCGGCGCCCGAGCCGATCACGATCCCGGTGCCGGCGGGCCACCCGTCGTCGGCGCTCGAAGCGAGGGGCGAGGGCGCGAAGGGCGTCGAGGGACGAAGGCCCGCGCTGCCGGATCGCGAGACGTTCGGCCGCCTGTTCGAGGCGTCGAAGCGCGCGGCGGAGCGCGACGCGGCGGCGGCCGACGAGGGGCCGCCGGGGGGCGGGCCGCCGACGTTGACCGAGGTCGATCCGGTGTTCTTCGAGGAGGACGGCACGACGATGCCCGGCACGGGCGCGGAGGCAGCCCGCTTCGTGCCGACCACCTCGGTGATCCCGGAGGCGATCCGCTTCGGTCCGCCGCCGGCCCTCCCGGCGGATCTCGCGCCCGCGTTCCTGGGTGCGCCGCCGAAGCCGCCTTCCGGCTCGCCGGTGACCCCCTCCGGCGTGACCGTGCCGATGGGCGTGTCGGGCCTGACGCCGCCCGGGGTGACGGTGCCGGTGGACGGCTCATCGGGGCTGACGCCGCCCGGGGGCGTGCCGTACCCGAGGCCGAGCGCGGAGGGCCGCAGCGGCTCTCCGACGGAGTCGTCGCCCCCGGCGGGCGCGTCGTCGCGGCGCCCGCGGCTGCCTGCGCTGGCGTGGCAAGCGCCGCGTTCGCTGTCGCCTGCCGGGACGATCGCGGTCTCGGCGATCACGGCGACGGTGGTGGCGGGGCTCTGGATCTACGTGGCGCGACGGGATCGGCCCGAGCCGGCTGCCGCTGCCGCGGTGGAGCTGGCGCCCGCGCTCGTCGAGCCCACAGCCGCGGCGGCGTCCGCTGCGAGCGAGTCGCCCCCCGCGAAGAAGGCTCCGGTAGGGAAGGCGCAGGCGGCGAAGACGCTTTCAGCAAAGGAGGCCGCCGCGGCGAAGGAGGCTGCGGCGAAGGAGGCCGCCGCGGCGAAGGAGGCCGCGGCGAAGGAAGCCGCTGCGGCGAAGGAGGCTGCAGCGAAGGAAGCCGCCGCGGCGAAGGAGGCTGCAGCGAAGGAGGCCGCCGCGGCGAAGGAGGCCGCTGCGAAGGAAGCCGCGGCGGCGAAGGAGGCCGCTGCGAAGGAGGCAGCGAGCCAGGCGAAGCAGGGGGGCAATCCCGCGTCGCTGCCCAAGGATCAGGGCCTGCTCACGGTGGGGTTTCCGCAGCCGGGGGGCGTCTACATGACGGGCAAGTACGCGGGGGATGTGAACCAGGCGCTGGCCGTGCGCTGCGGCCGCTTCTTCGTGCGCGTCGGCCGGCCCGGGAAGACGAAGTTCCCCGAGTGGCTCAGCGCGGGTGTGACGGCGCAGGTGCCCTGCCAGGGGGCCACGAGCATCGATATCAAGCCGAGCGCACCGCCGAAGGCGAAGAAGAAGCGGTAGCCCGGCGCTCGGCGCCCGGGCCGCCTCGGTGCGGCGGCCGGAGCCCTCTGCGGCGATGGCGCAATGGCCGCGCGCCCCTATTTCATACAGACCGCCTCCAGGTTGTTGCCGTCGGGGTCGTGCAGGAAAGCCGCATAATACGTCGGGCCATAATCCGCGCGCACGCCGGGCTTGCCGTTGTCGCGGCCGCCGGCCGCCAGCCCCTCCCGGTAGAACCGATCGACCGCGGCATGATCCGCGGCGCGCAGGGCGATGTGCGCGCCGGGGCCCCGGGGGCCGTGGTCCACCTGCAGATAAAGGGCCGGGGCCCCCTCGGGACCGAAGCTCGCATAAGCCTCGTCGCGGGCGCACAGCACGTGACCGAGCGGCGCCAGCGCAGCGGCGTAGAAGCGAACGCTCGCCTCGATGTCCTTCACCTTCAGTCCGATGTGATCGTACATGTTGCCTCCTCATGAGGAGGACCCACGAGAGGGCGCCTCCACGCCGGAGACGCTAGCGAGGGGTGCCCCCGGCGCTCTTGGAGAATCTTGCGGTCGATGCGCGCTCGCTCCCTCACCGCGGCATCGCGCCGTCGCTGAGCCCCAGGGGCGACCGCCGCTCTCAGCCGTCCGGCCGTCATCGAGCGCCGCTCAGGCGGCGTCGATCGTCCTGAGCAGGGCCTCGAGCTCGAACGGCTTGCTGAGCACCTTGCGCGCGTGCGTCGGCATCGGCTGCCTGATGTTCGACGCCGCGGTCATGATGACGACGGGGATCTCCTCCAGCGCGGGGACCGCGCAGAGCTCGTCGCACACCTTCCAGCCGTTCATCTTCGGCATCATCAGGTCGAGCAGGATCACTCCGGGCCTCTCGCCGTCGAGGAGCCGCTCGAGCGCCTCCCGCCCGCTGAAGAAGGGCGTCGCCTCATAACCGAGGTCGCGCAGCGTCTCGGCCAGGGTCGTCGCCAGATCCACGTCATCATCGATGATCAGAACAGACTTGGTCATGTAGAAAGAGGGCGTTCGCTGGTGAATGTGGGGCCGGCGTCGAGGCCGCTCGGCGCAAAGAGGCCGCCTCGCAGCCCCGATATTGCATGGGCTCCCATTGCATTTGCTAGTAGGACGCCGCGCGGCCGCAAGGAGAAACGCGGCAGAGCCAGGCACATGCGCTCGCCTTGCGCGCTTGCCCGGCTGCTTCAGCGCGGCACGCAGCACACGTCACACGCGCGCGCGCGCGCGCGCGTGTGCGTCGAGCCGCGGCCTTGCTCTATGCTGCGGCGCCATGCTCGACACGCGGGAGCTGCCGCTCCTCCGGGCCCTCGCGGGCCGGTACCCGACGACCGAGGCCGCGCTCTCGGAGATCGGCCATCTGCGGGCGATCCTGTCGCTCCCGAAGGGGACGGTGCACGTGGTCAGCGACGTCCACGGCGAGCACAGGAAGCTGAAGCACATCATCAACAACGCCTCGGGGAGCCTGCGGCCGCTCGTCGAGCGGGTCTTCGGCGACCGGCTCACGGCGGCCGAGAAGCGCGCGCTGCTCTCGGTCGTCTACTACCCTCGCGAGAGCTATGCCCGCGTCGCGTCCCACAGCGAGGGGGCGCGGCGGGGCTTCCTGGTCTGGACGCTCGCGCGCGAGGTCGAGGTCATCCGCGCGCTGTCGCTGCGCTACACGCTCCGCCAGGTGGAGGCGGCGTTCCCGGAGGACATGCGGGGCCTGCTCCGCGAGCTCGTGTCGGCGCGCGCCACCCTCGGCGAGGGCGGCTACCTCGACGCGCTCATCGATCCGTTCGTGCAGCACGGCCGCGAGATAGAGATCCTGCGCGCCACGGCGCGCGCCATCCGGAACCTGACGGTCTTCGAGCTCGTGGTGGCCGGCGATCTCGGCGATCGCGGTCCCCGGCTGGACAAGGTGATCGAGTACCTGATGCGCCAGCCGCGCGTGCGGGTCGTGTGGGGCAACCACGACGTGAGCTGGATGGGCGCGAGCCTCGGCCAGGAGGCGCTCATCGCCACCGTGGTCCGGCTCTCGCTGCGGTACGGGCGCCTGTCGCAGCTGGAAGAGGGCTTTGGCATCCCGGTGGCGCCGCTCGATCGGCTCGCGCGCACCGCCTACGCCGACGATCCGGCGGAGCGCTTCGCGGTCCGGGGCGAGGGGCTGCGCGACACCCTCCTGCTGGCGCGGATGCAGAAGGCCGCGGCCGTCCTCCAGTTCAAGCTGGAGGGGCAGCTCTGCCGGCGCCGCCCGGAGTACGCGCTCGAGCACCGCTGCCTCCTCCATCGCATCGACCCGCGCGCGGGCACGGTCGCGATCGACGGCGAGGTGTTTCCGCTGCTCGACGCGCGCTTCCCGACGCTCGACCCCGGCGATCCGTACGCGCTGACGCCGGACGAGGCGGCGTGCATCGCCCTTCTGAAAGAGTCTTTCCTGAGGAGCCCGGCGCTGTCCCGCCAGATGCGCTGGATGGTGCAGCAGGGGACGACGTGGCTCAGGCGCGACCGGGCGCTCATCTTCCACGGCTGTGTCCCGGTGGACGGCGAGGGCGAGCTCCTCCCTTTCGTGGTGGACGGCGAGGTTCGCCGCGGCAGGGCGCTGTTCGACGCGCTGGAGCGGACGGTGCGCCGGGCTTTCCGGGCGGGCGCGCAGGAGGACGTCGACCTGCTCTGGTACCTCTGGACCGGGCCGCTCTCGCCCATGTTCGGCAAGGACCGGATGACGACGTTCGAGTCGTATTTCGTCGCCGACGAGAGGACGCACAAGGAGACGAAGAACCCGTATTTCCACCTGATCCACGACGCCGCGTTCTGCGGCCGGGTGTGCCGCGAGTTCGGTGTGGACGAGGAGCGCGGGCTCATCGTGAACGGGCACGTGCCGGTCCGGGTCGAGCGGGGGGAGTCGCCGATCAAGGCGTCGCGCCGCGCGGTGACGATCGACGGGGCGTTCTCGGAGGCGTACGGCGACAAGGGGTACACGCTCGTGCTCGAGGCGAGCGGGGCGCGGCTCGCGCAGCACCACCATTTCACGTCGGTCGAGCAGGCCGTCGAGGCGGGGGAGGACATCATCCCCGTGATCTCGGACGTGGAGGTCTACGAGGCCGAGCGCCGGGTGGGAGACACCGAGAAGGGGGAGGAGCTCGAGCGGGAGATCGAGATCCTGGAGCGGCTCATCGAGGCGTATCGAGACGGCGCGCTCCTGGAGCAGCCGAGGTGACGTGAGGCGCGGCGGGGCCCGCGCCTGGCCTCGTCACTCCAGCTGACCGTCCGCGATCCAGTCGACGAGCGTCTGCTGCTCTGCGGCCGTCAGGCAGTTAGCGTTCGCGGCGTCGAGCGCCGGGTCGCCGGTGCATCCGCGGTTGCGCGGCATGCGGGTGGCGTTGTCGAGATCGTGGATGCGGATGACGGTGCACGCCCCCTGCGTCCTCGCGGGTTCACCCGGGCCCACGGCGCACTGGGCCGAGTTCGAGGGAAGCTTCGCGGACTCGTAGGTGATTGAGAAGCCGCTGGCCGGCGGGGGATCCGTGCGGGTGTGGCAGGGCGAGCACTTCGCCAGCAGGATCGGCTCCACGTCGGCCCATCGCACGGGCTCGCCGTCATCGCCACCCGCGCCGCCAGCGCCGCCGCCCGCGCCGCCAGCGCCGACTGCGACGGCGGTGGAGGACTCGCCGCCAGCGCCGCCAGCGCCGACCGCGACGGTGGAGGACTCGCCGCCCGCGCCGCCAGCGCCGACTGCGACGGCGGTGGAGGACTCGCCGCCAGCGCCGCCAGCGCCGACTGCGACGGCGGTGGAGGACTCGCCGCCAGCGCCGCCAGCGCCGACCGCGACGGTGGAGGACTCGCCGCCCGCGCCGCCAGCGCCGACTGCGACGGCGGTGGAGGACTCGCCGCCAGCGCCGACTGCGACGGTGGAGGACTCGCCGCCCGCGCCGCCAGCGCCGACCGCGACGGTGGAGGACTCGCCGCCCGAGCCGCCGGAGCCAACTGCGACGCTGGTGGTGGCGGCCGTGGAGGACTCGCCGCCCGAGCCGCCCGCGCCAACCGCGACGCTGGTGGTGGCAGCCGTGGAGGACTCGCCGCCCGAGCCGCCCGCGCCGACCGCGGCGCTGGTGGTGGCGGCGGTGGAGGACTCGCCGCCCGAGCCGCTGGAGCTAGCCGCGACGCTGGTGCTGGCAGCGGTGGAAGGCTCGCCGCCCGCACCGACCGTGCCGGTGGAAGGCTCGCCGCCCTCGCCACCCGCGCCGGCAGCGCCGCCGGCGCCGCCCTCGCCACCCGTGCCAGGAGCGCCGCCGGCGCCGCCCTCGCCGCCCGTGCCGGGAGCGCCGCCGGTGCCGCCCTCGCCGCCGCTGCCGCTGGTGCTGCCGCCGCCAGTTCCTGCGCCGGTGCTGGTGGAGGTGCCGCCGCCGCCCTCACCGCCTGCGCCGCCTGTGCCAAAGCCGACCTCGTCGTCACCGCACGCGGTGAGCGCGAGGAGCAGCGTCCCGGTGGTCATGAAGAGACGAATGGAAGTACGCGGGATAGAGACCATGCGCGGAGAATAGGCGCGTGCAGTATCGCGGGTAAATGCTGCTGCTCAGAAGACAGGATTTTATCATTGCTCCCTTGACGGAATATGCTTCCGCTGAATCGCGGCGGTCGAAGCCCCGGCTCGCCCGTCGGCTCGCGCTGCAGTGAGGCCACGGCTCTGTCCGCCGGCCCTGTTTGACCGCGCCGATCACGCCGCGCCCGGCTGGAGTCCTCATTGCAGGTGTACGACCACGCGAGGACGGGCTCGACGATCCGGAGCGCTCGCGGCGTGGTGCCGCGGCTGCGTCGTATCCCCGAGGTGCGACGGCACATGATAGTTGTTCACCGCCATCTTCATGATGGAGCGTTGATCGCCGACTCCCTCGACCGCCGGTGGAACGCTGGTGATGTCAACTCAGTTAAGGATGGCTCGTCGTTGCGCCGCCATCATCTCTCCTCCTTGTCTTCCTCGCGCCGTCTCTCGATCATCGGATCGGAGAGGGTGTGCTCGACCCCGGTGAGCCCGCATCCATCGATGAGCCCGTCGCGTCCTCGCTCGTGCACGGGTTGTCGCGTTATGCCACGGGTAAATTACCGCGCTGCGCCATCGGGTTTGCAACTTGCGGCCCGACTCGAACTATGGTTAACCGGTGGCGTCCCAGGACGCACCGTGTCATCCGGCGCGCCACGAGGCACGAGAGAGCTGGCTCGGCCTCATCGTCACGGCGCGGCGGCGACGATCGCGCGAGCGCGACCACGCGACCGAACCCTCGTTCGCGGCATGAGGGGGGCTTGCGTGCCGGTGGAGTCATGGATTAGAACGTTCGCTCTCTGCCTTATATTTCTTACACCCATCGCTTGGAGATCATTTCTTCCCATGCTCACGCCCTCGATCGGCTTTCGGCCTCTCTCGGGCGAGCGGCTCGACAGGGCTCTGCTGCCCGGCACGGTTCACCTCAGAGCCCATCCTTCATCTCATTCACAAGAGAGGGGAGCACCCATGCGCCTCACACGGTATGCAACATGGATCTTGGCGGCGGCTGTCGTTCTCGCGCCGGCCGCCTGCGGTGACGACACGTCCGACAACGCGACCGGCTCCGGTGCCACCTCCGGCGCTGGCGCTGGCTCCGGAAGCGGCTCCGGCGCCGGCGCTGGCTCCGGAAGCGGCTCCGGCAGCGGCTCCGGCGCTGGCGCTGGCTCCTCCGCCAGCGGCTCCGGGACCGGAGGCGGCGGCACCGGCGGCAGCGACGCCACCGGCGGCGGCGGCAGCGGCGCCGGGGACAGCAGCGGCCTCTTGCCCTGCGACAATGGCTGGCCCGAGGTGCGGAGCGCGATCGCGCAGGATCCGGAGATCGAGGCGGCCATCACCGAGCTGCTCGGCAAGATGAAGGTGGAGGAGAAGGTCGGCCAGATGGTGCAGGCCGAGATCCAGAAGATCACGCCGGCCGAGGTGAAGCAGTACAACATCGGCTCCGTGCTGAACGGCGGCGGCTCGTGGCCGGGGAAGAACAAGAACGCGACGGCGGCGGACTGGGTGAAGCTCGCCGACGACTTCTACAACGCCTCGGTGGACACCAGCGGTGGCCGCGTGGCCATCCCGATCATCTGGGGCATCGACGCGGTGCACGGGAACAACAATGTCCGCGGCGCCACGCTCTTCCCGCACAACATCGGCCTCGGCGCGGCCCACGACCCCGAGCTGCTAGAGCGCATCGGCGCCGCGACGGCCAAGGAGGTCCTCGCGACGGGGCTCGACTGGACCTTCGCGCCGACGCTCGCGACGGTGCGCGACGACCGCTGGGGCCGCACGTACGAGGGCTACTCCGAGGATCCCGAGATCGTGAACGCCTACGCGGGCCGGATCGTGCAAGGCATCCAGGGCGCCGCGAACAGCCCTGATCTCCTCGGCGCGATGCACGTCATCGCGACGGCCAAACACTTCATCGGTGACGGCGGCACGGACAAGGGCGATGACCAGGGGAACAACCTCGCCTCCGACACCGAGCTGTGCGAGATCCACGCTCAGGGCTACCTGTCTGCCATTCCGGCGGGCGCGCAGACCGTCATGGCGTCGTACAACAGCGTCCGCGGCACGAAGATGCACGGGAAGGGCGATCTGCTCACCGGGGTGCTGAAGGACAAGTTCCACTTCGACGGGTTCGTCATCGGCGACTGGAACGGTCATGGGCAGGTGTCGGGCTGCACCAACGCCTCGTGCGCCGCCTCGATCAACGCGGGTGTGGACATGATCATGGTCCCGGACGACTGGAAGGCGTTCTACGAGAACACCCTCAGTCAGGTGAAGGGGGGCCAGATCTCGATGGCGCGCGTCGACGACGCCGTGACGAGGATCTTGCGGGTCAAGATGCGGGCGGGGCTCCTCGGCCCGAAGAAGACCAAGCAGGCGCCGTCGAAGCGGATGTTCGCGGGCGATCAGTCGGTGCTCGGGCAAGCGGCGCACCGCGCCCTCGCGCGCGAGGCGGTCAGCAAGTCGCTCGTCCTCCTGAAGAACGCCGGCGGGGTCTTGCCCCTCGCCGCGTCGGCCAAGGTGCTCGTCGCGGGCAAGTCCGCGGACAGCATCCCGAACCAGTCCGGCGGCTGGTCGCGGACGTGGCAGGGCACCGACCTCACGAACGCCGACTTCCCCGGCGCGACGTCGATCCTCAAGGGGATCCAGGATCTGGTGTCGGCCGGCGGCGGCCAGGCGACGCTGAGCGCCAACGGCTCCGCCGCCAATTCAGGGACCTTCGACGCGGCGATCGTGGTGATCGGCGAGACGCCTTATGCCGAGATGTACGGCGACATCCAGCTCGCGACGGACGACACGCCGCACGCGAAGACGCTGGAGCACGCGGTCTTCCACCCCGAGGATCTGCAGGTCCTCCAGGCGATCCGCACGGCCAAGCCGGATCTGCCGATCGTGACGGTCTTTCTGTCGGGCCGTCCGCTCTACGTCAACAAGGAGCTGAACCGCTCGGACGCCTTCGTGGCCGCGTGGCTCCCGGGCTCCGAGGGCGGCGGCGTGGCCGACGTGCTGTTCGGCAAGCAGCCGTTCCAGGGCAAGCTCTCGTACTCCTGGCCTGCGACCGATTGCCAGCGCGTCAACCGCGGGGAAGACGGCGCGCTGTTCCCGTACGGCTTCGGCCTGACGACGGAGAACAAGGAGACGCCTGCGGCGCTCCCGGAGGCGTCCACCGCCGGCGGCTGCAACTGATCCCATCTTCCGCGCCGCTGCCGTTCTCCCAGCTCTCCGCAGCGGTGGCATTCGTGAGATAGGCCGAGGGACCCAGCCCGCTGCACAGCGGGCCGGGTCTCCGCGCTCAGCGCGTCAGCGCGTCAGCGCGCCGCCGCCTCGAGCGGTCGTGAGCACCACCTTGCCCGTGGTCGCGCGGGACGTGACCGCCGTCATGGCCGCCTTCGCCTCCGCCATCGGCCGCGCGGCGGAGACGAGCGGCTTGATCGCGCCCTGGCCGTAGAGCGCGTAGAGCTCGTCTTGCGCCCTCCGCGTGAGATCGGGCCGGGTGCGGCTGTAGGTGCCCCAGTAGAGGCCGATGACCGAGTAGTTCTTCACGAGCAGGTGGTTCGCGCGCGCCGCGGGGATGCGGCCGCAGGCGAAGCCGATCACCACGATGCGGCCCTCGAACGCGACGCATTTCGTCGATTGATCGAAGACGTCGCCGCCGACGGGGTCGAAGACGATATCGGCCCCCCGGCCCGAGGTCCGCTCCTTCACGACGGCGACGAAGTCCTCGCGCCGGTAGTCGATCGCGACGTCCGCCCCGAGCGCGCGGCAGACCGCCGTCTTCTCCTCGCCGCCGGCGGTCGCGATGACGGTCGCGCCGGCCGCCCTGGCGAGCTGGATCGCCGCGCTGCCGACGCCGCCCGCGCCGGCGTGCACGAGGACCGTGTCGCCCGGCTGGACGCCGGCGCGCCGGTGGAGCGCGAAGTGGCCTGTCTGGTAGGTGATGGTCATCGCCGCGGCGTCCTCGAACGGCATCGCGTCCGGGAGCGCGTAGGTGGTGCGCGGCCCCGCGATCGCGCGCGTCGCGTACCCGCCGGAGCCGGGGAGCGTCGCGGCCACGCGGGCGCCCGGCGGGAGGGACGGCTCGCGGCTCTCGACGACGACGCCGGCGACCTCGAAGCCGGGGATGAACGGCGGAGTCGGCTTGACCTGGTGCGCGCCCGCCGTGAAGAGCACGTCGGGGAAGTTGATCGCGGCGGCGGCCACCTCGATCCGGACCTCCCCCTCGGCGAGCGGGGGGTCGTCCACCTCTTCCCAGACGAGGATCTCGGGGGGACCGAAGGCGTGTCCGCGCCAGGCGTGCATGCGCGCGGACCTTAGCAGAAAGCACGGGCGACCCGGCGGAAGCCGCGGCGGCGCGGCCTCGCGCGCCGCGGATCCCCTGCGGGATCGCCGGCGCGCGCGATCAGCGGACGATCTCGATCGGCAGCTTCGCCGTCACGGAGCCCTGCTCCTGCCCGTCGAACGTCACCTCGACATCGTAGGTCCCCGGCGCGAAGAACTCGTCCTCCGGGTTGTCCGTGTCCGAGGGCCCGCTCCACTGCCGCCCCGACCAGGAGATCGTGTGCGTCGCCGCCGTCGCGTCGACCTGCACGGTCGCCGCGTCGTCGGGAGCGCAACACCCCGTGTCGCAGAGGCAGTACTGCTGTGGATCTCCCGCCGTCGACAGCCCTGTGATCTGGTACGTGACGAACGAGCGCGGATCCGCGCTCGGCACGACGCAGTGCCCGCACCCGTCGGACGCCGTGATCTCGATCGGAGGGACGCTCGCGTCGGTCGTGATCGTGTAGACGAACTCCGCTGGCTCGCCCCTCCAGTAGACGCAGCGGCTGGACTCGATCGATATCGTCACGCCCGGGATCGTGCCCTGGACGTCGCGCACCGCGCACGGCTCGGCCCCCGGCGGCAGCCCGCGGTCGCCGCCTCTGCTGCTCTCGCCGTCGCCGCCGCTCCCGCCGCCCTCCTTGCTGCCGCCGCATCCGGCCGCGCACGCAGCGGACAGCAAGGTTATCGCCAGAGCTCGAATCATGTCGTTCGCCATTCCCTCACCTCTCCCTCCTTCGCGCCACGCCGCCTGTCTGCGGCGGCGCGCGATCGGCAGCAAGGGAGATGCTCCACGGAGCGCGTGCGGGCTCCTGAGGAACAGGCCGTGGCTCGCTCCACCCCGGGCCGTCAATTGTGCCAGCCTGGGCCGCTACCTGCCTGCCGGCTTCGCCTCAGCCCTGCTTCAGGGGTAGATCTCGATCGGCAGCTTCGCCGTCACGGAGCCCTGCTCCTTGCCATCGAACGTCACCTCGACATCGTAGCTCCCCGGCGCGAACGGGGCGCCCTCCGGATTGCTCGTGTCGGACGGCCCGGTCCACTGCCGCCCCGACCAGCGGATCGTCTGCGTCGCCGAGGTCGCGTCGACCTGCACGGTCACCGCCTCGTCGGGAGCGCAGCAGCCCACGTCGCACAGGCAGTAGAGCTGCGGCTGCGGATCGGCGCCCCCCGAGAGGCCGCTGATCTTGTAGGAGACGAGCGAGAGCGGATCGCTCGTGGGTTCGACGCAGCGCCCGCAGCCGGTGGAGGCCGCGACGTCGATCGGAGGGACGCTCGAGTCGGTCGTGATCGTGTAGATGAACTCCGCCGGCTCTCCCTGCTGGTAGGCGCACCGGCTCGACTCGATCGATATCTTCACGCCGGGGATCGTGCCCTCGACGTCGCGCACCGCGCACGGCTCGTCCTCCGGCGGGGTGCAGCGGCTGCCCTCGCCGCAGCCGCCGGTGCCGTCCTCGCCGGTGTCGTCGTTGCCGCCGCTGCTGCTGCTGCCGCCGCTGCCGCTGCTGTGGCCGCCGCTGTTATCGCCGCTGCTGCTGCTGCCGTTGCCGCTGCTGTGGCCGCCGCTGTTATCGCCGCTGCTGCTGCTGCCGCCGTTGCCGCCGTTGCCGCCGTCGCCGCTGCTGGCGCCAACGCCGTCATTCACGCTGCTCTTGCATCCCATGAGGCACGCACTGGACAGCAGGGCTGCCGCCAGCACGCGAAGCACGTCGCTCGTCATCGCATCACCTCGTCGCTACGCCACCGAACCTCGCGCGCGGCGGCGCGGGGCGTGCAGCAAAAGGGATGCCGCGCGCAACAAGCGCAGATCCCGCAGGAGCGCCTCTGGCGCGTGACACACCGGATCTTCGATTGTGCCAGTTTGGGCCGTGGTGGCTGTGGGCTGCTGCGCTCCCAGGGCGCCATTCCCGGCGAGCCAGCTATTCCGGGGCATCCCGGCGACATCTCAACGCACGAACCAGCAGCCGACCCGGCACATCCCACGGCGCGCCGGCGCGCCGCCGTCACTCGATCTCGGGGTACCAGCACGCCACGCGGTGGCCGCTGCCGGGGACGAGCTCCTCGAGCGGCGGGATCTCGACATCGCACTTGCCCTCCTCGGCCTTCCGGCAGCGAGGGTGGAACACGCATCCGTCGGGCGGGTTGATCGCGCTCCCGGGCGCGCCCGGCAGCAGGCGGCGCGCCTTGCTCCCCCGCTCGATCGACGGCGTCGCATCGAAGAGCGCGCGCGTGTACGGGTGGTGCCGCCGGCCGGCGACGCCCTGCGTGGGGCCGATCTCCACGATGCGGCCGAGGTACATCACCGCGACGCGGTGGCTCACGTGCTCGACGACCCGGAGGTCGTGCGAAATGAACAGCAGGCCGAGCGACAGCTCGTCCTGGAGCTCCTCCAGCAGGTTGACGATCTGGGCCTGCACCGAGAGGTCGAGCGCGCTCACGGGCTCGTCGCAGACGATGAAGTCCGGGCGCACGGCGAGGGCGCGGGCGATCGCGACGCGCTGCCGCTGGCCGCCGGAGAGCTCGTGGGGGAAGCGCTCCATCATGTCCGGCCGCAGGCCGACCTTCTGGAGCGCGCCCTCGACCATCGCGGTCTCCTCGTCGCGGCTCCTCGCGAGGCGGTGGATGACGATGCCCTCGCCCACGATCTCGCGCAGCGTCATGCGCGGGTTGAGCGAGCCGTAGGGGTCCTGGAAGACGATCTGCATCCGCCGGCGCATGGCCCTCAGCGCGCGGCTCGACAGGGCGCTCAGGTCGTGGCCGTCGAAGAGGACGCGGCCGACCGTGGGCTCGATGAGCCGGAGCACGAGGCGCCCGAGGGTGCTCTTGCCGGAGCCCGACTCGCCGACGAGGCCGAGCGTCTCGCCGCGATGGACGTGGAAGGTCGCCTCGACGACGGCCTGCACGAACGTCGGCTTCGCGAAGGCGCCGCGCTGCACCGGGTAGAACTTCGAGAGCCCCTCCGCCTGGAGGAGCGGTCGCTCGCCGGGCGCGCTCTCCGCGCCTTCCGAAGGCGCCGCGGCTGCAGGTTGCGGGTGCGCCGCGGCGGCGCCGGGCTCGTCGCGCTGGGTGGGCGGCGGGGAGCCGCTGTCGCGCGTCACGAGGCGCCCTCGTTCCCCGCGCGCCCCGGGCCCGTGAGGAGGAAGCAGCGCGCCGCGTGGTGCCCGGCGCCGGGCGGGACGGCGTACAGGTCCGGCGCCTCGGCGCGGCAGCGGTCGAACACGGCCTCGCAGCGGTCCTGGAAGCGGCAGCCGCGCGGCGGATCGCGCAGATCGGGCAGCGCGCCCGGGATGGTCGGCAGGCGGAGCGAGCGCTCGCCGCGCACGCGGTGCGGGCGGAGCCCGCGCGCCGGGATGCTCCTGAGGAGCGCGCGCGTGTACGGGTGCGAGGGCGCCGCGAGCACGTCGCGCGCCGGCCCTTGCTCGACGACGACGCCGGCGTAGAGGACGACGATCTCGTCCGCGAGCTCGCCGACGACGGCGAGGTCGTGCGCGATGAGCAGGAGGCTCATCGACGTCTCTGCCTTGAGCCGCTCGAGGAGGTCGAGGATCTGCGCCTGCGTCGTCGTGTCGAGCGCGGTGGTGGGCTCGTCGGCGATGAGCAGCGAGGGCTCCGGCGCGAGGGCCATGGCGATCATGACGCGCTGGCGCATCCCGCCGGACAGCTCGTGCGGGTAGCTGTTCGCGCGGACCTCGGGCTCCGGGAAGCCGACCTTGCGCAGGAGGTTCACGGCGTAGAGCCGGGCGTCGCCGCGGGACATCGGCCGATGCAGCCGGATCGCCTCGGCGATCTGGGCGCTGACCGTGTACACGGGGTTCAGCGAGGTCATCGGCTCCTGGAAGATCATGCCGATCTTCCCGCCGCGCACGGCGCGCATCTCGCGCTCGCTCAGCGAGAGGAGTTCCTGGCCGTCGAGCTCGATCGAGCCGCCGTCGATGGTCGCGTAGGGCGCGGGCAGGAGCCGCAGGACGCTGAGCGCGGTCACGGTCTTGCCGCAGCCCGACTCGCCGACGAGCGCCACGGTGCGCCCGCGCGGCACCGTGAACGAGACGCGGTCGAGGGCGCGCGTGACGCGGCCGTCGGCGGCGAACGACACGCGCAGGTCGCTCACCCGGAGCAGCGTGGGCGGCGGGGCCTCCTCGGGCGAGACGGGCGGCGCGGTGCGGGGGAGCACGGAGGGGCGCCCGCTCGCCGCCGAGCGCTGGGTGACGGCGGGCTCGTCGTCGTCGAGCAGGCCGCGCGCGAGGGCGCTGCGTGGGACGGCGGAGGCGCTGGGCGCGGGAAGAGCGCCTGCGGTCGGCGTGGTGGGTGCGGGAAGAGGGCCTGCGGGCGGCGTGGTGGGCGCGGGAAGAGCTCCCCCGCTCGGGGCGTCGGGCGTGGCCGGAGCGCTGGGCAGAGAGGGCGCGCTGGGCACGGCCGGCCTCCTCTCGCCGAGGTCGTGGCGGATCAGGGGAAGCGGGAGCGAGTTCCGCGCGCCGAGGTCGTCGTCCTCGTCGTCCTGGCCGGTGCTCACCGTACGTACACCTCGAGGCGGGGGCCGACGCCCTGGGAGATGCCCATCGAGTAGGCGGCCCCGACGGCGTCGGTCCCCGGCGCGAGGATGGCGATGCCGTGGTCGTCCTTGCGCCGCCTGGCCCAGTCGCGCACGAGCGAGGTGACGTCGATCCGCAGCGGCGTCGCCGGTCGGGGCCGCGCGATGGCGGCGGCTTCCGGGATCGACAGGCGCGGCTGCCGGCCCCACGTCGCCGTCTCGGAGCGCCACGGCTCGAGGATGCGCGCGACCTCCAGGGTGAGCGCGCGCTCGGCGGGAGGCGCCATCGGGGCCGGCTCCAGCACGACGAAGGCGCTCGCGATGTCGGCGCCGACGCCGAAGGTCGGCGAGAACCGGAGCAGCAGGACGACTTCACCGCCCCCGGCGCGCCCGAGCGCGACGGCGTCGGGGACGCTCGGCGCGGCCGCGGCGTCGTCCTCGACGAGGACGGCGAGGTCCGCGGGCGGGAGCAGGACGCGGCGCGCGTCGATGGGCGCGGGGAGGGCGCTCGCCGGCCGGCAGCGCCCGGCGACGCAGTAGCCGGCGCCGCAGACGCCCGCGCTTGCGCACACGCCCGCGTCCTTCGCGGGGCCGCCGCCGCAGCCCAGGAGCGGCGGCGCCGCGACGAGCAGGGCCACGGGCGCGAGGGCGGCGAGCAGACGCACAGCGGGGGCGACCATAGCAGAGGGCGGCCCGGGGAGGGCGGCCCGGGTGGCCGGGGGGGGGTGGTGGCGGGCGTGGCGCGCAGGGGATGGCGCATCCGAAACGGCCGAAACGGGGGCGCGCGCTCGGGCGTGGGGGGCGGCGGCGCGCCCGGGAGGGGCGGTGGCGGGCGCGCGCGGGCCGCTGCCCGAACGGCGTGGTCGGCGAGGACGCGGGGAACGTGGGCGTCTCGAGAGGCGTTGCCGGTCAAGAGCGTCGCGATCCCTGTTGTCGGGCCGCGGCCGCTCTGATGGGATGCCGTGTCGTGCGCGTTCGAGCCATTACCTTCCTCAGAGCGCTGTTGATCGTGGCTGCCGTTCCTGGGGCGCTCGCCGCCTGCGGAAAGAAGGCGCCCCTCGGGTCTCCGTGCCGCGCCGACGACGACTGCGCCTCGGGCCTCGCCTGCCACCGCGAGCAATGCCTGCACGAGGGGAGCGCCCGGCGCCTGCGCGACGAGGAGCAGCGCGCCTCGAGCGAGGGGGCGGCGCGCAAGGTCGGCGACCGCATCGAGGTCGAGTGGAAGGGCTCGTACAAGCCCGCCATCATCACCGGCGTCGTCGCTCCCGGCTCCTATCGGGTTCACTTCGACGGGTACGACGCGCAGTGGGACGAGGTCGTGACGGAGGCGCGTATCAAGGGCGGCGCGCGCTCGGGCTCGGGGCAGAGGACCGCGGTGCCGGCGGCGAGCAGCGCGCCGCGCTGAGCGGCGGAAGGCGGCGTTCGGAGCACCTGGAGCTGCGGCTGGGGCCGACGGGGCACGAGCGCGATGACGGGCTGGGGCTGATCAACCTGAAAGGCCGGATCTACGATCCGAAGCGGAGGCGTGTGCTGACGCCCGATCCTGTGGTGTCGGCGCCGCTGTTCGGTAAGTGCGGCACGAATAGGTGACAGAGAAATGGTGAGACTACGCAGGCATCCGTGCGAGGCCTACTGACGAACAAGGGTGAGCTGCAACGCGATATTGGGCAGCCCAGCTGGTTCGTGGTCGCTATGCCGTGCTGGCGACCACCGTCGTCAGAACACCATCGCAGCCAGAATACTGGACCGATTGGCCCGTGCCGGCGAGACTTTGTAGGAGCAGAATCACAGGAGATCCCGCATCCACAAAGCGTAGACAGAGATTGCTCAGCTCGAGCCCAGTAGCATCGAAGAGCAGGTCGAGCCCGGACCCATCACGATGCACGCCGGAGGCGAGCCACAAATACCGTGGAAGGCTCGTCGTCAACAGAATCTCGCGGTCCCGAAGGCCGTTTCGCGTAAGGCATTCGGTCTTGTACTTGTTCACGGTGGTGAGTCGTATGTCCCATTCCAGATCGTCAATGGTGCCCGGAGAACCGGATGACGATCCCGTCGACTGCGAAAGCTCCGCGACCAAGCACTTCAAGTAATTGTCAAATGCGCGAATTTCACTGTAGATACGCAAGAATGGCACGCGAATCTTGTGGTACAGTGGAATCAGCAAGGCGTCCGGGCAAAATACCCGGTTGCCGATCGTGTCGTTAGACGCGCACTGCGAAGTCGAGAGCACGGGACAGGACGCCGGTCTCGCATGCGACCACCCCTTGGTAGTCGTTGCAATGAACTCCATGCGTGCGAAAGGCCCTACGCCATCGTCGTGAGCGTACAACTTTTGAATGCGAGACGAGCGCATCAGGAAACCGTCGCTCTCAGGTTCTGCTCGCTCGTCGCTCAATCGGTAGCCTGTGATCGCTACGGCGTGCACGCCATGCTGGTGCCCAAGATCGTCGCGCTCCAGAACGTCGCCGTTGAGCAAAAGAGGTATACCCTCCGAAAGATGCGCGCGAATTGAGGCGAAAAAATATTCTGGGTAGGTGTCCATGACCCATAGCGGCTCAAGGTCGCACGATCGAACGGCGTCCGCCATTTGCACGAACATCAGACCGTCCCCTGCCGGGAAGGCTCGACCGTCCAATGGGTTTGTGGCGGTGGCTTGCTGCGTAATTTCGGCGGGAGATGGGATTCGATGTTGAAAGAGCCGGCCAGTTCCCTGGAACATGGACCACAGAGCACTCGTCGCGCAGGCCGCCACTGCTCGGTCTTGCTCCTGAAACGGAATGGTGCGAACAGTGAGTGAAATGCCGAACAGGTTCGCCTGCTGCGTCCGCGCTGCCGGAAACTCTCTGCCGTCTTCAATTGGGTAGGTGGCCAAACAGGTCCGGCCTATCACCCGCTGGGGGATTGGACGTACAACAATGAACCCGAGATAGCCCTGTTGAAGTGAGGGGCACTTTTGAAGGTCCCCCCGCAAGAGCTCTCTAAACTCGGCGGGCTCGATGTCGACTGTGAAGAAATGAAGTCGTCGACAGTACCGGCTGTAAGGCTGGAAGCACCGCACGTAGTATGCTGCGAAGTCCTCAAGGAAATCGTGGTCGACATATCCGTCTTCCACGACAATCGTGCGCGCTTGGAGCTGATTAAAGTACTCTTCGAAGTAGACGGCGTGGAGCTTCGCGTCGATCGACTCGCGGGTATTCTCGGGACCGTAGGCGAGCAACTCCCAGAGTGCGTCAGGCGCGTACTTCAGAACCCGAGGCTCCAACGTCGTCTCAGAGCGTGACACGTTTCTGGAGCAGCTTCGGATCGACTCGGCTGGCATCCTGCCGTTCGCGAATTCGCGAGAGCGTCGCCTCGGTAGCCTTGGCGAGCGCGCGCTTCCCTTCCTCGGAAGCTAGACGCCGCGCCAATTTGCGCGCAGCTTCCTCAATGCGCTGCATTCGCGGGTCGTTGCTCGTCACGCCGGGCCTCTCGCGGGGACTTATACGTCACGCGCTTACGCTTGGCAAGTGTTCAGGTGTTTCCCGTGGTCGCGTTCGCGTCGGGCACGCGTGACCCGCAGGATGAGCGTTCGCGCGGAGCGCGGGTCGGCGGTCTGCCCAACGGACCACGAGTTCAGCTGCGAAGGCGCCCATGGAGACGCCGGCGAGCGAGCACGGCCGCGGGCAGGCGCCCGTCCTTGCTGTTTGCCACAGCAGGCGCGGGCTCGCGTATGCCGACCGGGCCGAATGCTGAATACCCGGGCGGGCGCTCGATCACGGCCACGGCACGGATCGCGCTGACGACCTGACGGCGTCATCTACGGCTCCCTCTCGTCCGTGACAGCCTTGCCCTCGTTGGCTATCTTTGACCGAGCAGCCTGTCGAGCCTTCCCCCATCGGAGATCGCCTCTGCGCCCAGCCCCGCACCTCGGGCAGAGCTACAGTCTCGCGATCGACCGCGGGCGCCAGCTTCTCGATCTCGTCCAGCAGGGCGTGCGAACACCCGGTGCCGCGGCTTCAGACCCGAAGCGCCTTGCGCATGCGAGCCAGCCATGTGCCTACCCCGCCGAGCCCGAGGGCGCGATAGGCCTCCTCCGCGTCGTCGAGCGTGGCGGCCACCGAAGCCCTCGGCTCGCCGAGGCGCAGGAGCTCGATGGCGATCCGGACCTTGAACCACAGCTCGACATACGAGGTCTCGCGCGCCGCGCCGCGCTCGGCGAGGGCGCGCGCGAAGAGCGCGCGGGCCGCCCTCGCATCGCCGCGGCGAGCGCGGTAGACGCCGGTCATCAAGAGCCCACAGCCGCGGAAGACGTGAAGGCGGCTCATTCGCCTGGCCAGGCGGACGTCGCGGCGCAGATGCTCCAGGAGCTCCCGCGTCGCGGGGCCCCCCTCCTCATCGGCGAGGCAGAGGAGCGCCTCGCTGTGGAAGAGCTTGGCCAGCGTGCCCCAGGCGCGGTTCAGGTGGTGCGCCGCATAGTGGGTGCGAGCGCGCTCGAAATACGAGACCGCCTCACGAAACCGCCCCGACAAGAACGCCTCCGCGCCGAGGATCTCGTTCGGCAGCGCCTCGAACACCGGCAGCGCAAGGCGCGTATCGGACGAGAGCACGCCGCGCGCCGCGCGCGCCGCGGTCTCGAGCTCGCCATGGAGGAGCTCGACCAGGCTCCGGCCGCACGCGGCGTCCTCGCGGAGCCACGTGACGTCGAGCTCGGCCGCGAGCGCACCGGCGCGAGCAAAGTCCTCCTTGGCCTGCCCCGCGCGTCCGAGCAAGAGCCCCGCCCAGCCGCGCATCGTCAGGGCGAAGTTGAGCAGGAACCGATCCCCGAGGGCCTCGGCCCCGCGGACTCCCTCGGCGAAGCGGGAGAGCGCCACGTCCTCGTCGCGCCCCGTCAAGAGCTCGACGCCGGCCCGGACGATCTCCAGGCGAGAGAGCCCGTGCCTGTCCTCGGCGCCCAGCGAGACGGCCCGCGCCTTGCCGAAGAAGAAGGCCGCGAGTCGAGGCCACGATCGCAGCGAGAAGAGGAAGGCCGCCCCGGCGTGCGCTTCGACGAGGTACGCGTCCGCGCCGAGGCGATAGGCGAGCCGGATGAACGCAACGTGGTGGAAGCCGGCTCGCTCGAGGTCGATCCAGCGGTGGATGAGCGCGAGCTCGCGGTGGATCACCGCCCGCTCCTCGTCGGCGGCGTCGTGGACGGGGCGCGCGCCGGAGAGATGCCTGAGGAACGCGAGCGCCATGGCCCCCGCCATGCGCCGCAAGCGGCGGCGCCTGAGGCTGGGCACCGGGTCGCCGAGGAGCGCGAGCGCGCTCTCCAGGGCGTCGAGGCCTCCGGCGACGGCCGGGGTGCGAAGCTGCGCCACCCCGAGCTTGCGCAGCCACCGCGCGCGGGTGGTGGGCGGCGCCGGGCCCGCGCCGAGCTGCCGCAGGAGGTCGATGCCTTCGCGCGTCCGACCCAGGGCGACCGGCGCGTCGGCGAGCGCCTCCGCGCAGCCGGCGCGCGCCGCTTCGCGCGCGCCCTCGGCGAGGCCATCGACCCGCTCCATCGCCTCGCCGAGAGGCGCGCCGCGACCTCGTAGTCGTGCGCGTCGAACGCCGCGAGCCCGGCGCGGCGCAGGGCGTGAAACGCCCGTTCGCGATCCGTGCCGCGCGCGAGGTGGTACGCGAGGGTCGCGGCCGAAGCCGTGCCGCGCCGGCTCAGGGCCGCGCCGATCGCGTCGTGGCGCGCGGCGCGCTCGGGCGCCGGGACATCGCGCTTCAGCACCTCGGCCAGGAGGTCGTGCGCGAAGGCGTACTGGGCGTTCGCCGACCGGCCCCGGACGCTCCGGACCACCGCGGCGCGAGCTGCCTCGTCCACGGCGTCGAGGGCTGTGTCCTCTCCGACGCCCGCGGCCTGACAGAGCAGGTCGATATCGAACGCCCCCCGATGAGCGCCGCGACCGCGAGCACGGCGCGCGTCGACGACGCGAGGCCCGCGAGCTCCGCGTGCAGCAGATCGCCGATCGCGACGTGCAAGACCGAGGAGAGCTCCGCGCCGGTGAGGACCCAGCCCGACGCGACAGGGCGGAGATGGCCGCGATCGACGACGGTGCGCACCGCCGACTGCACCCAGATGGGGTTGCCATCGCACACCTCCACGAGCTCCGAGGCGAGCGGTTCAGGGACGTCCGGCGGCTCGACCGCGAGCATCTCCGCCGCGATCTGCCGCACCGCCGCCGGCTCCAGCCCGTCCAGCGGGCGCCGCGCGATCCTCTCGCGCGCGCTCGGCGCGGCGTCGAGGCGCTCGCGCCACGCCGGCCGCGCCGTCGCGACAAGCACCGGACGGCGGCCGTCCGCGCGCTCGAGCGCCTCGAGCAGGTCGTGCAGCAGGTCGAGGGCGCCCTCTGCGGCATGGTGCAGGTCTTCGACGACGAGGACGACGGGGGCGCGCCGCGCGAGCGCGAGCAGCTTGTCCGCGATCGCGCTCGCGAGCTGTCGCCGCGCCACGACGGCGTGATCCGCCGGCAGCAGGGACCGCGCCTGGCCATGGCCCTCCCGCGCCTGGGCTTCTACGACACCGAGGCGATTCCACATGTGGTCTCGCAGGTCCGCCTGCGCGCGATCGAGAATCAGGTCCCGATCGTCCGCGCAGCTCGCTTCGGCCCTTCCGGCGTGTTTCACCAAGACGGGCGGTACGAGACGCGGGCAAGCTCCGGATCGGGCGTCGCGCTGAGCGTCGCGGTGAGCGCCTCGGAGCGCTCCGTGTTCTCGCGTTTCGCATACGCTCCGTTCCTCGGCGTTCTCCTCGCGCTTTCACTCGTGTATCGAGCGGCGCGATCCGGCTCGATTTTCCTGCGCGCCCCCGTCGCGGCGCGCGCGCCCGCCCGCCCGCCACGTCGGTTCGCCGAGCTGACGGGCGACACGATCGAGCTTCGCTTCGATCCGAGGGACGAAGGCGCTCGCCCGCGCGTCCGCGGCGGTGTTCGGGCCGGCGCAGATCCATGTGCACCCAGGCGAAGTCGACGGGCGCACGCGCCGCCGGCTCGCTCCGACCGACGTGGCGGAACAAGCGTGTCTCTACCTCCGCGACCTCGCCGGCAGCTCGTGAACTGCATGGTGGTGGCTCGCCTCATCGACGGCCCGGGGTGGGGCGAAAAGGCATGCGCGTCGCCGCCGGCGACCGACGGGGGCGTCTGATGCCGGTCACCAGCCGGATTTCTCGTCCTCGCCCAGCGCGCCGCCGATCAGGCCGACCGCGCCGCCCACGGCCGCGCCGCTGGCGCCTCCGAGGAGGCCTCCGGCGAGCGCCCCCTTGGCAGCGCCTCCGGCGAGCTCGGCCTCCGGCGAAGACTCCCTCGCTTCTCCCTCCCCCGCCGGGTCCGCCTGCTCCTGCTGGCTCGTCGCTGGTGTCCGCTGATTCTTCTGCTGCTTTTTCATGATGAGCTTCGGAGCAAGCCTCGTACCTGCAGCGACGGCTGGCCGCCGGAGCGGGGCGGTCTCCGTTCGGCCTGGTGAATCGCGCCGGAGGCCGCCGTCTCAACGGGTCATGTCCGAGCTGCTTTGGATTTCCTTCTCCCCGGCGCGGCGCTCGCTCCTGCCTCGTTCCCCAGGCGCTCGACGAGGAGCTCCACAAACGCGCGCACCTTGGTGGGCTGGTGGAGGTGGTGAGGGAAGACGACGAAGATCGAGATCTCTTGCCCGACATGGCTCAAGAGCACAGGCTGGAGCCGACCGGCTGCCAGATCCTCTGCTACGGCGAAGTACGGCAGCATCGCGAGGCCGAGCCCGTCCACGAGCGCTTGCCTGAGCACGACGACATTATCCACGACCAGATTGCCCCTGACCGGCACGGCGAGCGTCTCCGCGCCGGACTCGAAGACCCACTCGCTCGACTGCCCCGAGAGACGGATGCAGTTGTGCCGGACGAGATCGCCGGGCACCTGCGGCGCGCCGTGGCGCGCGAGGTAGCCGGGCGACGCATAGACCCTACGACGGTAAGACCCGATCTTGCGCGCGACACGCGCCTCATCGAGCTGCCGCGCAAAACGCACCACGACGTCGAAGCCCCCGCCGACGACATCCACGAGGCTGTCGGAGAGGGAGAGCTCGAGGCGCACCTGCGGGTAGCGCGCCGCGAAGTCGCCTAGCAAGGGCGCGATCTTCAGTATGCCGAACGAGATGGGCGCCGACACGCGCAAGAGCCCCTCGGGGACCCGGCTCACGCCATGCATCGCGGACGCGGCCTCGTCGACGGCCGTGAGGATACGCTCGCAGCTCTCGTAGAGCCGTAGGCCCTCCTCGGTGAGCGCGAGGCGCCGCGTCGAGCGGTGGAGCAGCCGTACGCCGAGCCGCTCCTCGAGCGCCGCGAGCCGCGCGCTGACGACCGACTTCGAGAGCCCCAGCACGCTCGCCGCGCCCGTGAAGGACTTGCGCTCCACCACGCGCGCAAAGATCGCCATCGAGAGGAGATCGTCCAGGGAGGTGGTCAGCATTGTCCTGTGGGCAGAACAGTTTAATCGGCGGAGGACTCTACCGCAACGACGAAAGCCGCTTCATCTTCAGGCCGTCCACAGCGCGCGGCGCTACCGGCTGTCACGGGCGCCGGCGAGACCTCGCGGCGCGAGGGCAGAAGATCGTTCGCGCGGGCACGACCTTTCACGGTCCTTCACGTCCCACCCAGGGGCGGCAGCCGCCCTGATAGTAAATACATGTTATCGAAGGAGCTCTCATGAAATCGACCATGGTACTCTCCCGCTCGATCCTCCTGGCGGCGCTGGGGCTCGGCGCATCTCTCGTCGCGTGCGGTGGAGACAACACCACGAGCAGCAGCAGCGACGGTGGCGGCGGCAACAGCGTCTCGACGCCAGAGCTCAATTTTCTCGCCGAGCTCGATGCAGCGAAGTCCCAGCTCCCCGAGGGGCTCTGGGTCACCGCCGACAGCAAGACGGCGTATATGAGCTATGCCCTGACCGGCGAGATCGTCGCCGTCTCGCTCGCCGACAACAAGGTGTCTGCCTTCGCCACCGTGCCGGCGCCTCCCGCGAACACGGGCTTCGTCACCGGCATCACCCAGTCCGCCGCCGGCGATCTCTACGTGGCCGCCGCGTCGCTCGACCCGGCCTCGTACGCGCCCGGCATCTACAAGATCCCGGCGGCGGGCGGTCCGGTGGCCACGGCCTTCGCCGCCGACGCGGCCATGAACCTGCCCAATGGGCTCGTCTTCGACAAGGATGGCAACCTCTTCGTCACGGACTCGGCCCTGGGCGCGATCTTCAAGATAAGCCCCGATGGGAAGACGGTGACCAACTGGCTCACCGATCCTTTGCTCAAGGGGGACATCGCCGCGACGAACCCCTGCAAGACGGTCCTCGGCATCCCGTTTGGCGCCAACGGCATCGCGCTTTCGCACGGCGCCTTCTACGTGGCCAATACGGACAAGGCGGCGCTCATCAAGATCCCCATCAAGGCCGACGGGACACCGGACGTCGCGGTCGAGTTCTCCACGTCGGATCCGGCGACATGCCTGCCGCTCCAGGGCGCCGACGGCATCACCGTGGACGCCGACGGGAGCATCCTTGTCGCGGGCAACGGGGGCAACGCGCTCGTCCGGGTCGGGACAGACGGCAAAGCGGTCGTGCTCGCCACGGGCGGCGTGCTCGATGGGCCCGCGAGCGTCGCGCTCGCGACGTTGGGCTCGGAAAAGCACGCCCTCCTCACCAACTTCGGGCTCATCACGCTGCTGTCGATGAAGACCCCGAAGGTCGGCCTGCTCTCCTACGGCCCGCTCCCGTGATCGTCGCGAGCCTCCGCGAAGGCCCGATCGAGCGCCGAGTCCACTTCGGCCCGGAACGGCGGCGCAGGCCGAAGCGGCGCGCGTCGCGTGGTAGAATCAACGTCTTGCCCACGTCGTTCGTCGAGCACTTCTTTCCCATGCTCCCACCATGACTATTTGCTGTCCGCGCGGATGAAGTCCACGAACGCGCGAAGCGCCGCGGGCATGTGGCGGCGGCTCGGGTAATAAAGAAAGGGGCCCGAGAAACGCGACCACCAGCGCTCCAGGACCGGCTTCAGGGCGCCGCTCTCGAGGTGCGGGTGCAGCCAGTCCTCGAACCAGTAGATGAGACCGGTGCCCGCGATCGCCGCGTCCACGAGGAGGTCCGTCGCGCTCCCGAGGCTGCCGACGAGCGGGCCGGTCGGGTCGACCTTCACGACCTCGCCGTCGCGCTCGAACTCCCACGGGCACAGCGCGCCGGTCGGGAAGCGGCCGCGCAGGCACGCGTGATCGAGGAGCTTGCGCGGATGGGTCGGGCGCCCGCGCCGCTCGAGGTAGGCGCCGGACGCCGCGAGCGCCAGGCGCTGCTCGCGCTGGCCGATCGGGACCGCGATCATGTCTTTCTCGAGCGTCTCTTCGTAACGAATGCCTGCGTCGCAGCCCGCGGCGAGGATGTCGACGAGCGTGTCGTCCGCCGTCACCTCGACGCGGATATCGGGATATGCGGCGAGGAACGGCGGCAAGATCCGCGGGAGCACGAGCCGCGCGGCGACGACGGGGACGTTCAACCGGAGCGTGCCGGCCGGCTTTTCGCTCGAGCTCTTCACGACGTCGAGCGCCGCTGCGATCTCGGCGAGCGCAGGACCGAGCCGCTCGAGGAGACGCGCGCCGGCCTCGGTCGGCGCGACGCTGCGGGTCGTCCGATGAAGAAGCCGAACGCCGAGCTCGCCCTCCAGCCGGCGCACCGCCTCGCTCGCGCTCGACGCGCTCGTGCGGCCCGTGCGGCTCGCCTCGCGGAAGCCGCCGGCGCGCGCCACCGCGGCGAAGACTCGGACGTCGTCGAGATCCACTGCCATTGTTCGCCTTTCCGTACAGGCCGTGCTGATTTGAGGCCCTTATCATACACCCCGTCGTGGCCTACCGTCGACAGCCATGACGAATCTAGCCAAGGTCGGGACGTTCAAGATGGGCAGTCGCACGGTGAAGCGCTTCGGGTACGGAGCCATGCAGCTCGCCGGGCCGGGCGTGTTCGGACCGCCGAGAGACCGCGATGCCGCGCTCGCCGTGCTGCGCGAGGCGGTGAAGAGCGGCGTCGATCACATCGACACGAGCGACGTGTACGGGCCGCACGTCACGAATCAGATCATCCGCGAGGCGCTGCACCCGTACCCGAGGGATCTGGTGATCGCCACGAAGGTCGGCGCAAGACGCGGCCCACAGGGCTCCTGGGAGCCGGCGTTCGCCGCCGAGGACATCACGAGCTCGGTCCACGACAACCTCCGGAACCTCGGCGTCGACGCGCTCGACGTCGTGAACCTGCGCGTCCTGTTCGACGCGCAGGGACCCGCGGAAGGCTCGATCGAGGCGCCGCTCTCCGCGCTCATGAAGCTGCAGCGCGAGGGCAAGGTCCGCCACATCGGTCTCAGCAACGTGACCGCGAAGCAGGTGGAAGAAGGGCGCGCGATGACCGAGATCGTGTGCGTGCAGAACCTGTACAACCTCGCGCACCGGCAGGACGACGCGCTGATCGACAGCCTCGCCGCGGCGGGCATCGCGTACGTGCCGTTCTTCCCGCTCGGCGGCTTCTCGCCGCTCCAGTCCTCGACGCTGTCCGACGTCGCGCGTCGGCTCGGCGCGACGCCGATGCAGGTCGCGCTCGCGTGGCTCCTGCGGCGCTCGCCGAATATCCTCCTCATCCCCGGGACGTCGAGCGTCGAGCACCTGCGCGAGAACCTCGCGGCGGCAGATCTCGAGCTGTCCGACAATGCGATGAAGGCGCTCGACCGTATCTAGGGCGGGGTGCAGCTTCATTTGTCGGCTCGAAGCTGCTGAGGGGAGCGTCGCCGATTCCTATCCGAGCGGGCCGATCCCCCGGTTCAACCTCCGCCCGATTCCAGCGAGACTCGAACTGAAAAATCGACATCGGCCCGTGCCCAGAGTGGCTTCCCCACGTTCTTCCCAGGGCGAAGGGGCCGGCGACAACGGCGGGCCGCTTCCGGGGCGCCGCGCCGCATGGCCGGCCGGCTCCCCTCCATCCACACGTTGCGAGCTGCAGGGCTGGACCATGCGCACTACTTATCTCATCGCGTCAATTTTCCTTGCGACCGCGCTCCTCGCGGCCGGCTGCAAAACGGGGACATGCGCGGATGCCGTCGAGCACGCGGAGGCCTGCGGGGTCGACGGCCTCGAGTTCGAGGACGACCTCACCGGCTGCTCCGAACACGAGGCGTGTCGCGCGTCGTGCGTGCTCGACGCGCCCTGCGACGAGATCAAGGCGTCTTTCGCCGGCGGCACGGACCGGAGCACGGAGGCCTGGCGCTGCTACGAGCAGTGCCCCATCTCTGATTGACACCCCTTCCACCGGGCGGCTGATGCCGGTCACCAGCCGGATTTCTCGTCCTCGCCCAGCACGCCGCCGATCAGGCCGGCCGCGCCGCCCACGGCCGCGCCGCCGGCGCCCCCGAGGAGGCCTCCGGCGAGCGCCCCCTTGGCCGCCCCTCCGGCGAGCTCGTCCTCCGGCGAGGACTCCTTCGCTTCTCCCTCCGCCGCCGGGCCCGCCTGCTTCTGCTGGCTCGTCGCTTGTGTCGGCTGATTCTTCTGCTGCTTTTTCATGATGAGCCTCGAAGCAATCCGCGTACCAGCAGCGACGGCGGGCCGCCGGAGCGGGGTGGTCTCCGTCCGGCCTGGTTCGATCCATGCACCGAATTCGTGATCTCGAGGAGCGACCGCACGAGCGGGTCCTTGTCGTCCATGGCGCGCCACACCGAGCGGCCAAGGACGACGACGTCGAGGTCCCGAACCCGCTTGAACACCACTCCGGCAAGGAGCGTCGACGCGGCGCTCTCGGGAAACAAGCTGAGACCTTCGCCGCTCGCCACGAGCATGAGGATCACATCGCTGCTGGCCTCCTCGTGGGCGAGCTCGAGCCGATGATCATGCGCCCGGAAGGCGGCGATGATGTCGTCCTGGAGGCGCGGGCCCTCCTTGCGCGGAGGCCAGAGAAAGCGCTCCTGCTTCAGGTCCGCGACCCTCAGCGTGCGCCGCGCCGCGAGGCGATGGCTCTTCGACATCACGACGCCGACGCGCTCGCGGTACAGCACGCGAAAGCGGAAGAGCGGGTCGTCTTCCGGCGAATGATAGCCGTACCCGACCGAGATCTTGCCGTCGCGCAGCGCGGCGACCTGCTCCTCGCTCGGCAGCGGCCGAAGGCGTACCTCGACGCGCGGGTGACGCGCGCGGAACGTCTGCACGATCCCCGGCAGCAGGAGGGCGTCGGCCAGGGCGCCGTCGAATCCGACCACGATCGTCCCGATACGGCCTTGCGCCGTCGCGCGGGCGTCCTCGACCGCGAGCGCGGCGCGAGCGAGGGTCGCGCGCGCGCCTTCGAGGAAGCTCCGGCCGGCGGCGGACAGCTTCACCCCGCGTCCAGAGGGCACGAAGAGCTCGACGCCGATCTCCTCTTCGAGCTGCGCGATTTGCCGGCTCAAGGGCGACTGCGAGACGTGAAGCTGCTCGGCCGCCCTTCCGAAGTGCTCCGCTTCCGCGACGGCGACGAAGTACCGCAGGTGACGTAGCTCCATGTTTCAGACCTATAGGGTCTGAAACCGTTGCGATCAATGTCCTGGTGGCCTTGAACGCGACGGCGCAGGCTGTTCAACATGCTGCGACACGAGAGAGGCCCGGCGGCTCACCCCGAGGGGAACCCGATGATGCAAGGTCGCCCCGCCGGCGCGGCGCTCGTCGCCGGGGCCGTGATCTTCTTCCTCGCCGAGCTCATCGCCGCCGCGGCGTGGACGGATCCTCCCTACAGCTACACGCATCACTACATCAGCAACCTGGGAGTCCGTGGCCCCCTCGAGGCGCTTGGCCAGTTCATGAACTCGCCGCTCGCCTGGGTCATGAACACCGGGTTCTTCCTCTTCGGGATCATGTTCTTCATCGGTGTCGCCGCGCTCGAGGGCCTGCGGAGCTGGCGCCGCTGGGCAGCGCTCATCCTGGGAGCTCTCGTGGCGCTGGGCGGCGTCTTGCTGGCGTTCAACCCCGGTTCCGGAGAGCCGCCCGACGGCGCAATCGACTATCACGGCCTGGGCGCCTTCGCGTCCATCGTCGGAGGCAACGTGCTCGTGATCTTCCTTGGACGCCAGCGCCAACAGATCGGAGTCACTCCGAAGGCCGGGAGGGCCATGGTCGCCCTCGGCGTGTTCGGGCTCGCCTCGATGGTGGCCTTCCTCGCGGTCGCCAGCTCGGGGGCCAATGTCCTCATCGGCCTCGTCGAGCGCTGCGCCGTCTATCCCATCCTGGTCGGCTTCCTCTGTGCGGGGACGTCGATCCGGAATCGCAGGATCTGTGGAAGGGCGAGCTCTACCTGACCGACATCCTCGCGCAGGCCGCGAAGGCCGGCGGCGCCGCGGTGGTCGGCGTGCTCACCGCGCTCCTGCCGACGGCTGGGGTGAGGCCAGCAGGATGCAGCCTCACTCGGGCTCCTCGGCGCGTGGCCGAGCAGGCACGATCAGCACGTCGCTGGCGACCTCACGCAGCACGTCTCCAGCGACCGTTCCGAGGAAGGCGTGAGCGACCCCGGAATAGCCGCGGGTGCCGAGCACCAGGAGGTCGCTGTCTGCCTTCTTGACTGCCTTCTCGATCACGCGCCGCGCGGAGCCGCATCGAACATGCATCTTCCAGGGCGGCGCCTCCGCTGGCCGCACCTTCGCCCGCGCAAGCGAGGCAGCGAGCAGCTTCACGAGCTGCTGTGTAGCTGTTTGCTCGAGCTCGCTGCTCCATGCCTCCGCGTCCTCCTCCGAGAGGCTGCGGTAGATGGCTCCGCGATAGGGAGTGTCGAACGCATGGATCGCCATGACACGCGGCGGCGGGGTCGGAATCAGCCGGAGCATCAGAGCGAGCACATCCGCGGATCCTTGCTCGAGATCGAGGGCGACCGCGGGCCGGCTGTACGCCGCGCGAGGAGCCAGCCGGACCGCCAGGACCGGGAGCTGCCCGCGGCGGATGACACGCTCCGCGGTCGAGCCGAGAAAGATGTCCCGGAGCGCGCGGCCGCCGCCGCGACCCATGACGATGAGCTCGGCCGCCGTCGAGGTCGCGCAGCCTGCGATCTCCGCGGCCGGGGTGCCGACCTTCACCACCGGCTCGACGTCGACGCCCTTGGGCAGCGCTCTTGCGAGATGCCGCGCTTCGTTCACGAGTGATTTTCTGGCATCCTGCTCGGCGCGTTCCTGGGCCCTGGCGGGGAGGTTGCCGGGAACGACGTGAAGCAGCGTGACGCGAGCTCCATCGGCCAGAGGCAGAAGTGCAACTCGGCCGAGGACGCGGTCCGCAATGGCCGTCAGATCGACGGGGACGAGCAGCGAATGGAAGCGCCCGGCCTCGTCCATCTCGGGCTGACCGTTGCCTGCCCCCGGCTTCTTCAAACTCTCGTTCATCGTGTGGCCTCCTCTCTATGAAGCAGGTCCCTTCTCGGAGAACGCCCTCCACCGCGCCTGGAACAGCCGATCTAGGCGCGACGGCCGCCTCGGGCGAACGCGGCCAGGCCCCTGGCGAGCGCCCTCGTCACGAGCGCCGCGGCGAGGCCAAGCATCCCGAGATCGGCGAGGCCGTGGTTCCGCAGCGCGACCGCCCCGACGATGCAATCGCCCGCGAGCAGGACCACGAGCGAAAGGCCGAGGTGAAAGCGGCGCGCGTCGTCGTGCGGCCACCCGGGCTCGGCCCTGGCTCCTCCGAACGCCCGGATCCCGGCGGCGATCCCCAGGAGAAACACCGCATAACCGGCGCCGAGCAGCGCCTCCGGCGCGACGCTCACGGGAGCTCGCCCTGCATCGCGCCCGAGGGCGCTGCCCTCCCGGCGCTGTCAGGCGGCGCCTCGATCTCGGTGAAGAGGTTGACCGGGGCTTCCGGTCCCGCGAGCTGCGGGACGCGATGGCGGACGCCGCGGTAGGCGAGGAGCAGGAGCGGCAGGGTGCCGCCGAGGATGAAGAGCACATCGCCCGGCAGGCGCATCCACTCCATGAGGCGGTTCGTGGGGTTCGTCAGGTACTGGAGCTCTCGAGCCTCGAAGTACCCGTAGCTCACCGCGTGGTGGAGCTGCATGAGCCCGAGCGGGAACAGCGTGGCAAAGACCATCCACGCGAGCCCGACGTTCAGCGACCAGAAGCTGATCTTGGCCGCCCTGTCGGACCACTGCGCGGCGGGCATCAGGTAGCGCAGCGCGAAGAGCGCGAGCCCGGCGGCGAGCATGCCATAGACGCCCATCATCGACGCGTGCCCGTGGTTGGCCGTCAGCGCGGTGCCGATCTCGTAATAGGACACGATCGGCAGGTTGATCAGGAACCCGAAGATCCCGGCCCCCAGGAAGTTCCAGAACCCCACGGCCACCAGGAACATGATCGCCCAGCGATGCGGGAAGGGCTTCGTCGACTGTTCGCCTTGCACGATCCCCAGGCGGAGGAAGGTCCACGCCTCCACCGTGAGGAAGGTCAACGGGATCACCTCCGCGGCCGAGAAGAAGGCGCCGAGCGCCATGTGCTCCACGGGCGTGCCGGAGAAGTACAGATGGTGCATGGTGCCGATCACCCCGCCCGCCGAATAGAGGATGACCTCCAGGTAGATGAGCCGCAGCGCGATCGCCTCGGCCACCACCCCGAGCAGGACGAAGAGATAGGCCACCATGAGCGTGGTGAACAGCTCGAGGAAGTCCTCCACCCAGAGGTGCACCACCCAGAAGCGCCAGAAGTCGGTGCTCGTGAAGTTTGCCCGCGGGTGCGCGAGGAGGCCCACGGCGTAGAAGGCCGGGATGGCCAGCGCGGCGAAGAAGAAGAGCCAGGGCATGTTGCCCCGGTGCTCGACGGCGAGCCGACCCCGGAGCACGCGGAAGAGCAGCGCCACCCAGGAGAACAGGCCGAGCGTCAGGAGCACCTGCCAGAAGCGGCCCAGATCGAGGTACTCGAACCCTTCGAGCGCGAACCAGATGCTGTCCGACGCGCCGTGGATGGCGAGGAGCTCGCCGAGGAGGCTTCCCGCGACGACGATGACGAGCGCCCCGAGCAGACCATAGGCGAGCCAGCTCTGGCCTCTCGGCTCGCGCCCGCTGATCATGGGCGCGATGAAGATGCCCGCGCCGAGATAGGAGACCGCGACCCAGAAGATGGCGAGCTGCAGGTGCCACGTGCGCACCAGGTTGAAGGGGAAGGCGCCGGCCAGGTTGATGCCGAAGAAGCTGGACAGCTCGGCGCGATAATGCTGCGTGGCGCCTCCGAGGACGGACTGGAGGGCGAACAGCAATGCCATGACCAGGAAGAACCACGCCGTCGCGCGCTGGGCTGGGGTCAAGGCGACCTCGCCCGGCTGGCGAAAGCTGAGCCGGTGCCCTTCCCGCCCGTGCCAACCGAGGAAGCGCCATCGCCCGAAGACCGCGAAGAGCAAGCCGATCCCGCCGAGGAGCGCGATGAGCGAGAGCACGCTCCATACCACCACTTCGCCCGTGGGCTGGTTCCGGACGAGCGGCTCTGGAGGCCAGTTGTTGGTGTACGAGTAGGCCTCTCCGGGTCGCTCCGCCGCGGCGGTCCAGGCCGTCCAGGCGAAGAACGAGGTGAGCTGCGAGAGCTCGCGCGCGTCCGAGAAGAGGCCGGAGCGCAGGCCGTGCTTGCCGCTGGGCTGGGCGAAGAAGCTGCGATAGTGATCCTTCAGCAGCTCGAAGGCCTCTGCCTGGGCGTCGGTGAAGACCAGCGTCCCTGTCGCAGGATCATAGCGGTTTCGACGAAAATCGCCGACGGTGCGCGCGAGCGCCTCCGCCGAGCCCGCGCCGCCGTGGCGAGAGGCGGCGTGGGAGGCGGCCCGACGGAGGTAATCGGCGGTGAAATCCGGGCCGAGGTAGGCGCCGTGGCCGAAGACGGATCCGTATTCCATGAGCCCGTTGCGCAGGAACAGCTCCTGACCCGTGAGCACGTCGTCGCCCGTGAACAGAATGCGGCCCGCAGGGTCGACCACCCGGACGGGGATGGGTGGCTGTGCCGCGTAGGTGCGGTAGGCGAGCAGGCCGAGCACGAAGAACCCGAGCAGGAAGACGAGGGCCGTCGCCTGGACCCAGCCGCGCGAGATGAGGAGCTTTCGCCGTTTGGATGAGGACGCCATGGGAATGCCGGGAGCAAGCCGAGAGGGGCCTACCCGTTACCCGAGATGACGACCGAGGAGGCTGCGTTGCGCGGCGCTCGTGCCGGGTACGATGATCCGGACGAGGAAGCGGGGGTCGGGTGCACGGGGACCCGCAGGGCCGGGCCGGCTAGACGAGACAGCGAAGAAGTGGGACCTGGTAGGTCCTCACGGACTCGTCCACCAGGCCGGCGCCGAATTGCTCACGCTGAGCTGCAGGTTCCTGACCTGGAAGGACCAGTCGGTCCCTGGATTGGTGAACGCGTGCGCGATGAACCAGCTGGACTGGTCCGCGACCAGCAGCCTGCTCCAGCCGCGCGGCACGATGGTGGGCCCGCCGCCGAAAACAGGGCCGGACGGCTCGGGCTGGGAGTTGTCGAGGAAGACAGTGTCTCCCCCGCCCCTGATGAGGAGCGTGGCGCCAAAGACAGCCCCCGTCCTCCGGATCGCGTAGCCGACCGAGCGGCATTGCGCCGTGGAAGGTGCCGGGCAGGGGGCCTGCTTGACGAACACCTTCACGGAATAGACCGCATACGGATCGAGCGTCGTCTGGCTCGAAGCGGCCGGGCAGGCGGTCTTGTTTTCGGGGTCGCCGATGCCAAGAAAGTGCTCGATGGCGACTCCAAATACGTGCCCGTCGCTGCCGTTCTGGTAACCCGCGGGAGCCGTGCCCCCGAGCCCGTTGTTACAGGGCACCTTCCCCAGGATGATTCCGTTCCCGTAGGCATGTGGCCTCTTGGTGGGGCCGTCCATCACGAAGGGGGCATACCCGTGGTACGGCGTCGTGGTGCCGGGGACGACATAAGGCAGCAGCGCCCTGGGCGCGATGGCGATGTGCGCACCGGGATTCTGGACAAAGAAGTTCCCCGTGTACAGCTCCAGCTCCATGACGTGGTAAACCATCGTCGCGGAAGGGTCCAGCGTGTCGATGCTGCCGCGCACCGCTACGCCGTTCGCCAGCTGCTCGAACGCGTTGGAGATCAGCCTCGTCCCCGAGCCCAGGGGAGCGCCCTGTGCGTTGTGGCAGTCGGGCGTGTCGGTCACACACACCCTGAAGGCATCGCTCGGGAACCCGGAGAACGTGAACTCGTTTTTCCCGGGGAAGGTGATTGTCCCGGCGTTGATCACCTCGCAGGCGCCGGAGCCATCGCACTCCGCGGCGCACTCGTTCGCCGGGTCCGTGTTCGCGGCGTAGCTCGTGCAGGATCCGATGGATCCGCTCACGTTGCACGCCTGGCAGGTTCCGCCGCAGGCCGTGTCGCAGCAGTAGCCGTCGACGCAATTCCCGCTCTGGCACTGCGCGGCGGTCGCGCAGGCCGTCCCGTTGGCCGCAAGACAGGCGCCCTCGTCGACAGCCATGTCGCAGTCGTTGTCGAGCCCATCGCAGATCTCGGTCATGGGCGGCGTCTCCTGTACGCACTGCAGCGCGCCGCCGTCGCAGGTCAGCCACCCGAACCCGCACTCGCCAGGATGGCCCGTGTCGCACGGGTCGCCACCCTCCGGGTTGCCCTCGTCCGCGACGCTGTTGCAATTGTCGTCGAGCCCGTTGCACAGCTCCGGGGCGCCCGGGTTGATGGATGGGTCGAAGTCGTCGCAATCGGCGTCGTTCGCGGCGTACCCCGGCGTTACCGGGTCCGTGCACGACTCCGTCACGGGTGACCACGGGTCGCCGTATCCATCCATGTCGCTGTCAAAGTAGCGGATCCGTGTCCACGCGTACGCGGACGCGGGCGTCGGGTGCCGGACGGCGTCGGCGCCGCCGCTGCCGAGCTGCGCATTGCTGTTGGAGCCCCAGGTCCACGCCTGGCAGACCGAGGAAAGCGCCGCGGCGTGGTAGGCGCCCGCGGCGATGGCCCGGACGCCGTTCACGCTCGACACCGCGTAGGGGCTGGTTCGGTTGGTGGAGCTCGCGTCCCCGTCGCCGATCTGTCCCTGCGTGTCCTGGCCCCAGCTCCAGACGGCGTCGCTCGCCCCCATCGCCATCGAAAAGTACCCGCCTGCGGCGATCACCTGGACATTGCTCAGACCCGGCACGATCTGCGGCAAGGGTTGCGACGTGGTGCTGCCGAGCCCGAGCTGACCCTGCCCATTGTATCCCCACGCCTTGACCGTCCCATTCGAGAGCAGCGCCAGCGAGTGCCCCCCGCCGGCGGCGACCGCGGCGGCCGTGCCGCCGAGAGCGACCTGGTAGGGCGTCGTCCGGTTCGTGGTCCCGGAGGTGCCGTTCCCGATCTGCCCATAGTTGTTGCGCCCCCAGGACCACACGGAGCCGCCCGTGCTCACGGCCAGCGAGTGCTGCCAGCCCGCGGAGATCGCCGCGGCGCCCCCGGGGAGGATCACGCTCGTCGGCGTCACCTGGTTGATCCCGCTCGACCCGTTGCCGATCTGCCCGTAGGAGCTGGCGCCCCAGACCCAGATCACGCCGCTCGTGTCGAGCGCCATCGAGTGCGACGCGCCCGCGGAGATGGCCTTGATCGGGGGCAGCCCCGGGACCTGCACCGGCGTCGCCTGGGGCACGCTGCTGGCGCTGCCCGTCCCGATCTGACCGTAGCTGTTCTGGCCCCAGGCCCACACGGAGCCCGAGGCGTCGAGCGCCAGCGAGTGGTAACCGCCGGCGGAGATCGCCGTGATCGCGGGCAATCCCGGGACCTGGACGGGCGATCCCTGAGGCGCGCTGCCGGAGCCGCCGGTGCCGATCTGGCCATAGGTATTGTTACCCCAGGCCCAGACGGCGCCACGAACGAGGAGCATGGTGTGGTTCGAGCCGGCCGCCACGTCCTCGCTGGTTCCGGCCGCCTGGATGGGTGAGACAGCCATGGCGATACCACGGCCTGGGAGCCGCTCGGCAAGCCCGTCGGCGGTCTTTTCGCTCGGGAGGTCGGCCATCCTCTCGGGAATGGCGTGGGGCCGCTCAGGGGTCTCCGCGCCGGGTCGCGTCTCGGCTGGCGTGCCCACCTCCTCGTCGCTGCCTTCATCGAAGGCGCTGCCCGCACCGGAGCAGCCGACAGCCGGGAGCGTGGCGGCGCCCGCCAGGAGCCCGATACCTATGTAGATCCGGAACGGGATTTTTTGTTTTATGCGATACATTTCGGCGCATAGGTACATCGGCCCTGGTGGAGACGCATACATTTCATCGAAGAAGGGTGTTGCTACTGCAACGATCTGAGCGGGTGTACAGGTGTTTCGCTCAGGGCGCTGTGAGTCGAGGGTTGCCCTGCCGATTCCGTAGAGCCACGGACGACCGGTGCGCGCGATAGCGCACGCCTACCGTGAGGATCCATGAACCGAATTCGTGATCTCGAGGAGCGACCGCACGAGCGGGTCCTTGTCGTCCATGGCGGAATGATAGCCGTACCCGACTGAGATCTTGCCATCGCGCAGCGCGGCGACCTGCTCCTCGCTCGGCAGCGGCCGAGGGCGCACCTCGACGCGCGGATGACGCGCGCGGAACGTCTGCACGATCTCCGGCAGCAGGAGGGTGTCGGCCAGGGCGCCGTCGAATCCGACCACGACCGTCCCGATACGGCCTTGCGCCGTCGCGCGGGCGTCCTCGACCGCGAGCGCGGCGCGAGCCAGGGTCGCGCGCGCACCTTCGAGGAAACTCCGGCCGGCGGCGGACAGCTTCCCCTCGCGTCCCGAGGGCACGAAGAGCTCGACGCCGCGCCGCTGGGCAGCGCTCGTCCTGGGAGCCCTCGTGGCGCTTGGCGGCGTCTTGCTGGCGTTCAACCCCGGTTCCGGAGAGCCGCCCGACGGCGCAGTCGACTATCACGGCCTGGGCGCCTTCGCGTCCATCGTCGGAGGCAACGTGCTCGTGATCCTTCTTGGGCGCCAGCGCCAACAAATCGGAGTCACTCCGAAAGCCGGGAGGGTTATGGTCGTCCTCGGCGTGTTCGGGCTCGCCTCGATGGTGGCCTTCCTCTCGGTCGCCAGCTCGGGGGCCAACGTCCTCATCGGCCTCGTCGAACGCTGCGCCGTCTATCCCATCCTTGTCGGCTTCATCTGTGCGGGGGCGTCGATCTGGAATCGCCGGACGTGTGCACGCTCGAGCGGCGAGGACGAGCCTTCCCGACCACCGATGCTGAAGCAGCAGCCTGCCTGCAGCCTGCAGCCTGCAGCCTGCAGCCTGCATCATCAAAACGCGCGCCAAGCCCGGAGCGAGTGACGAGCTGTTCCAGCTAGCCACGGTCGGAATGGAGAAATCGGGGACGGTGCCGGCGACGAGCGGAGAGCTCGGGGAAGCGCCGCAGCATGTAACGAAGCATCAGGTGGATGCGCGCGCGAAGTAGGTGCCGTGCTCGAGGTCGGCGAGCAGCCCCGCCTTCTCGGGCTTCCAGCCGAACCGCGCCTGCGTGAGCGCGCTCGACGCGGGGGTGTCGAGCGCGAAGAACCCGCCGAGCCAGCCGAAGTGCTCCTTGGGGACCGATTCGACCGGCACGCCGAGCTTGCGGCCGATCACACCGGCGATGTCGCGGGTCGGGATGCCCTCGTCGCCGATCGCGTGGAGTCGCGCGCCGGCCGGCGCCTTCTCGAGCGCGAGGACGAACAGCCGCGCAGCGTCGAGCCGATGCACCGCGGGCCACCGGTTCTCGCCGCCACCGACGTACCCGGAGCGCCCGGTCTTGCGCGCGATCTCGATCAGCATCGGGACGAACCCGTGGTCGCCGTCATCGTGGACCGAGGGCGGCAGCCGCAGCGAGGACACGCGCACGCCGCGGCTCGCGAACGAGAGGGCGAGCTGCTCGGAGGCGGCCCGCAGGCCGCCGGCCGACGCGTCGGGCGCCTCGTCCTCGCTGGCGACGCGGCCCGGCGCGAAGCGCGCGATGCCGGAGGCGATGACGAGCGGGCGCCCGGAGCCGGCGAGCGCGCCGCCGAGCGCCTCGATCGCGCCGCGGTCCTTCTCGCAGTTACCGGCGTAGTCGGTGAAGTCGTCGTGCGAGAACGCGCAGTGGATCACCCCGTCGCACGCGGCGGCGCCGCGGCGCAGGCTATCGAGATCCGTGAGCGAGCCGCGGTGCACGTCGACGCCGGCGGCGGCGAGCCTCTCGGCGGACGCGTCCGAGCGCGCGAGACCGAGCGCGCGGTGGCCGGCGCGGGCGAGCTCGGGGACGATGGAAGATCCGATGAAGCCGCTGGCTCCCGTGAGGAAGATGCGCATAGGAAACCTCTCCTTGGTTCGCGATCCACCATGGCACCGCCGCGGCAACCGCGAAATACACGGCCGTCTCCAGTTCTTGCCCGATCGTCTACGCGGGGCTAGGCTGCCACCGTGATCCCCGGGAGCGGCGAGCTGAAGAACCTCATCTCGCGCTGGTGCCCCAGCGACGGCGTGCACGCCTCGCCGGTGCCCGGGATTTCTTGCATCAAAGTCTCGCGCCCGCAGCAACGCGCGAAGCGGCACTGGCGCGCGTCGTTCTGCATCGTCGTCCAGGGCACGAAGGAGATCCTGCTCGAGCGGCAGGTCTTTCGCGAGCGGGAGCCGCACTACATCGTCAGCCCCATCGACCTGCCTGTGACGAGCCGGGTGATGGGCGTGTCGCCGGCGCAGCCGCTCCTGGGCCTGAAGATGGACTTCGACGCGGCCCTGCTGCGCGAGGTCGCGGCGCAGCTCGACGGCGCGCGGCCGGAAGGCCTCGAGAACCCGGGGCGCGCGATCTTCATCGGCAAGGCGAGCGACCGCATGCTCGACGCCGCGGTCCGGCTGGGCGAGCTGCTCGCGACGCCCGACGACGCGGCCGTGCTCGCGCCGCTCGTGAGGAAGGAGCTGACCTTTCACCTGCTGAAAGGCCCCGACGGCCCGGCGATCCGGCAGCTCGTGCGCGCGGGCAGCCAGGCGCACCGCATCGCCGAGGCGGTCTATCACCTGCAGGCGTCGCTCGACGAGGACGTCGACATCGCCGCGCTCGCGCGCGCCGCAGGGATGAGCCGGGCGGCGTTCTTCAAGCGGTTCAAGGAGGCCACCGCCATGAGCCCGCTGCAGTACCAGAAGCGCCTGCGCCTGCTCGAGGCGCGCCGCCTGATGGTCGAAGAGGGCGCGGGCGCCGAGGTCTCGGCGTTCCAGGTCGGCTACACGAGCGCCTCGCAGTTCAGCCGCGAGTATTCGCGCATGTTCGGCAACTCGCCGCTGCGCGATGCCCGCGCGCTGAAGCAGAAGGCCGCGGTCGTCCAGGACATGTAGTCCGGCCGCTTCCATCGACGTCCTTCGTTCCCGCTCCCATATCCCGCCCCCGTGGCCGCCTCGATCTGAAAGATCGAGCTCGCCAAGAAACCGTTCGGCGCCTTCGCCGTAGGACTGGGCACCGCTCGACATGAGCGGGGCGGTGCGCCGATCGCCGAAGCATGCAGCCGTATCCGGACATGGGCTCGCCCGTGGACGCCGCACGACGGCCTCAATGCGCGGATGGCGCGTCGCGGACAGCGCAATACATCAGAAGATGGAGAGGCAGCTATGAGAAAATCAGTTGGCGCCCTGTTGTTCGTATCCCTCGCGTCGGCCTGTTTGAGCGCCTGCGGGGGTGAACCCGAGAGCCCCGCGGACGGCCAGAGCGCCGTCGGATTCGTGTTCGTGGGGACGAACCATAACAACACGCACGACGCCGGCGAACCTGCCAACCAGGTCGCCGTGTACCGCAGGTTCGCCGATGGATCGCTCGAGCTCGCCGATCACGTCGACACCGGCGGCCAGGGGTCCGGGCCCTCGGCGCGCTTCGCCGGCGACGGTCTCGGCTCGTCCCATTCGATGGTGCTCAGCCAGGACCGGGCATTCCTCCTCGTCACGAACGCCGGCAGCGACACGCTCTCCGTGCTCCGCGTCGGAAAGGACACCCTCGAGGTCACCGACGTCCAGCCCACCAGCGATGGTGCCGGGCCGGGCTTCCCGAACAGCGTGACCCAGCACGGCGATCTCGTCTATGCGCTGAACGGCGCCGGCGAGGGGAGCGTCACCGGCTTCCGCCTGAGCGACAAGGGGAAGCTCACGCCGATCCCGGGCTCGACCCGGCTGCTCTCCGCGAACCAGGCCAGCCCGCCGGACACGCTGTTCAACCCGGCGCAGGCGTCCTTCACGCCGGACGGGAGGCAGCTCGTCGTCACGATCAAGGACGGGCCCGCAGCGGGCCTGATCGGCGGCGTGACCCCGACCGGCCCGAGCCGGGTGCTCGTGTTCGACGTGCTCGATGACGGCCAGCTCGCGCAGACGTTCACGCAGACCGAGCTCGACAACGACGGTCCGTTCGGGTTCTCGTTCGACGCGGCCGGGCACCTGCTCACGGCCATGTTCGTGGGCGGCGATGACCTCGCCGGCGCGGCCGGATCGTTTCAGATCGACGCGGACGGCACGCTCACGCCGATCACGCGGAACGCGAAGGTGAGCCAGCTCGATCCGTGCTGGCTCGAGAACAACGGGGAGTTCGCGTTCACCGCGAATTACACCTCGGGCACCCTCTCGAGCTTCCGTATCGGCGACGACGGCAGCCTGACGGTGCTCGACGAGCAAGCCGGCCTCACCGACGAGCGCGCGGGCACCGCCGGCGCGAGCCAGCAGGGCTCGACGCCGCTCGATCTCGGCATCAGCCCCGATGGCAGGTTCCTCTACGACGTCCTGCCGGGCTCCGGCAAGGTGGGCGCCTGGCGGATCGAGGACGACGGCGGCCTCACCAAGATCGGCGAATACGGCGGGCTCCCGAGGACCGTCGACGGCGACAGGGCGCCTGAGGAGCGCTTCGGCCCCGGCGGGAGCCCGGCCGGCATCGGCGTGCTCTGAGCCTCACGGGCCCATTCCACCGCATCCATCCACGCTCAACTCAAGGAATCGAATCATGCATAACGATGCCAAGGACGATCGACGCGCGGTCTACGTGATGACGAACGCGACCCCGAATGCCATCCAGGTGTTCCACCGGGCGGGCGACGGCACGCTCTCCCCGGGGGCATCCTACCCGACGGGCGGGAACGGCCACGCCCCGAACCCTCCGCTCGGCTTCCCGATCCTCGAGTCCCAGAGCGCCCTGGTCCTCAGCCGGGACGGGCGCATGGTCTTTGCCGTCAATGCAGGGAGCGACACGATCTCCTCGTTCGTCGTCCGCCGAGGCGGGGAGCTCCAGCGGGTCGGCCTCGTCTCCTCGAACGGCGCGCGCCCGGTCTCCCTCGCGCTGCACGAGGGCGTGCTCTACGTCGCGAACGCGGACAGCAAGAGCATCCAGGGATATCGGGTCGGCCACACGGGAGAGCTGACGATGCTCGCCGGCGCCTCGCGCTCGCTGAGCGGCTCCGGGTTCGCCACCATCGCGTTCAACCGGACGGGCGATGTCCTTGTGATCGCGAGCCGCGGGGACGGCGAGCCGATGGGGAGCCTCGAGACCGTCACCGTCGACGACCACGGGATGCCGGGGCCGGTCCGCCGGCAGGACGTGGTGAAGGCCGGCCAGGCGCCGTTCGGCTTCACGTTCGATCGGCGTGGCCACGTCATCCTCTCGAACCTGTCGCTGACCGGCGACAGCTCGGTCTCGCGCTACAGCGTCGCCCCCACCGGGGAAATGCGGCTCATCGCGGAGCAGCGCATCTTCACGACCGCGGCGTGCTGGGTGGCGACAGCGACCGCCGGCCCCTCGACGTTCGCGTTCATCACGTCGGCGGGCTCTCGCTCTGTCACCGCCCTCCGCGTCGACAGGAGCGGCAGCCTGACGCCGGTGGGGCCGCTGAGCGCGACGGAGCAGGCGGCGTTCACGAGCGGGCTGGCCCTCGATTGCGCCGTGAGCATGGGCGACGACTTCCTCTACGTGCTGAGCCCTGACGGGTTCAGCGTGCCACCCTTCACAGGCGCGGGCCCGGCCGTCGTCCACGGCTACCGGATCGAGCCGAGCGGCGCGCTGACCTCGCTGGGCCCGCCGGTCGGCCGCTTGCCCCAGGGCGCTACCGGGCTCGCCGCAGTGTAGCCGGGGCGATGCGGCAAACGCATCTCACGGACCACAGGAATCTCAGGAGCCCGGCCGGCGCCCGACCGCGCCGTTCCCGGGCACCTTGGATGAACGCGGGCGTGACCTTCGTCAGCGAGCGGCGGATCGGTGGTCGGCGTGGGTATGGGCGAAGTCCCAGACGAGCTTGCGGAGGGGTTCGGGGGCTTCGATCTGGGGGAGGTGACCGGCGTTGGGCAGCAGCGCGAAGCGGGCGCCGGGGATGGCGGCGGCGTAGGCGCGGCCGTAGTCGGGCGTGCAGATCCCGTCGCTGTCGCCCCAGACCACGAGTGTGGGCAGGGAGATGGCGGCCAGCCGTGGGCGCAGGGTCGGATCGGTCATGGTGCCGCCGTAGGTGCGCAGGGTGGCCCGGTTGGCGGCCATGGCGGCGCGCTGGGCGTCGCTGAGGCTGGCTGGGTCGATGCGGAACGATTCGGGGTTGTGGTAGCTGCGCTCGGCCAGCTCGGCCAGGGTGAGAGAGAAGATGTCGGCGACGGGCTGGCCGGCGACGTCGATGCCGACCGCGTCGACGAGGATGGTGCTGCTGATGCGCTGGCTCTGCAGGAGGGCGAGCTCGGCGGCGATCCAGCCGCCGATGGAGCTGCCGAACACGGTGACGTCGACAAGATCGAGGTCGTCGAGCAAGGCGCGGTAGAGCTGGGCGAGGCCAGCGATGGTGGTCAGCCATTGCGGGCGGTGGGTCCCGTCGAAGCCAGGATGGGTGGGAACGATCACCCGGGCGTGGTTGCGTTCGGCAAGGGTCCTGGCGAAGCCGGCCACGGACTGGGGACCGGCGCCGCCATGCAGGAGCAGGAACGGGTGTCCGGCGCCGTGGGCGTCGACGGTGACATCGAGTTGGCCGTGGCCGGGAAGGGTGAGGTTGTGCGTTGCCATTGGGCTCCCTGGAGGGGTGCGGCGAGCGCGCTCGCCGCAACCGCTTGTGGTAAGGCTCTTGTCGAAGCGGCACGCGCGCGGATCGTCCCGCTGGGGCGCAGCGTGGCGGCTTCGATGACTCGACCCTAGCGCCTTGCTCGACGGCGCACATTGTCCGGACGTGCCAGAAAGGTGGCACGCGACGCCAGGCGCACGGCGTCCTGCGATCTCGCCAGAGGCCGCGCGCTGCCAGCGAGCGAGCCCGCGCGCGGGCCCGGCGCCCTAGGGAACCCGGCGCGCCGGCGCCTTGTCGGGACGCGGCTGTGTCGTGGCGCCTGGCGCCAGCGAAGCGCGGTACTCGGCCGGCGTGCGGCCGCTCCACCGCCGGAACGCCCGGTAAAAGGCGCTGAGCTCGCGGAACCCGACGAGCCACGCGACGTCGGCGATCGATCGCTGCTCGTCGGCGAGGAAGCCCGCCGCCATCTCGTACCGGACCTGATCGAGCACCGACTCGAAGGTTTGGCCCTCGCCCGTGAGCCTGCGCTGGAGCGTGCGCCGGCTCGTCCCCAGCGACTTCGCGACGCGGGCGACGTCGGGCGAGCCGTCGCGCAGGAGGGCGGCGATCGCCTCCCGCGTCCTCGCGCACCAGGTCTCCCTCGTCGCCAGGGCGGCGAGGAGCGCCTCCGCAGAGCGGGAGACGAGCTCCTGGAGCACGGCGTCGTGCTGCGGAAGCGGCTGGTCGAGCACGGCATCATCGAAGATCAGCCGCGGCACCGGCGCGCTCCAGGCGATCGGCGCGGCGAACAGGCGCTGGTGAGGCCGCACGTCGGCCGGGGCCGAGGACGCGAGCTCGACGCGCACCGGAGAGATCGGCGCGCCGGTGAAGGATCGGCCGAGCATCAGCATCGTCGCGCTGCCCAGCTCTGCGAGCTGGCGACGGCCTTCCGGAGCGGCCATGGCCGTCTTCCCCTGGGGCCGGAGCACGATCGACGTGAGGCGCGCCGCGCGATCGCGCTCGAGCTCGAGGCGGACTCCTTCGTTCCAGAGCACGAGGTAGCGAGCGGTCCGCTCGTAGGCGGCGCGAAGCGTGGGGCTCGTGGAAGCAGCATAGGTGACGACCCCGAAGCGGCGCGGGTCCGCCGCCTTCGCAAGGCGAAGCCCGAGATCGTCGACGCGGGTCAGCTCGACGGCGGCCCTCAGGAGCTCGGGGAGCTTCTCGGCAGGGCCGCGGGCGTCAACGCCGTCCAGCGGGACGCCGGCGAGCACCTCGGCGCGGAGGCGGCTCGCTGCGCCGGGGGCGAGCTGGTCGGCGAAAACGAGAATCGACAGGAAGGAGCCGGCAGCAGCGCTGTGGCTCGGCGCCGAGAGTTGTGTGCCGCGCGGAGGCATCGTTCGAGTGGAGGGGCCAAGAGGAGCAAACGCGTTCTCGAGAATCAAGAGATGGCAGGCCGCAGCCGGCGCTCGAGCCCCGCCACGAACCGCAGGCCAGGACACGGCGAGAAGCGCGCTCGACGCGTATCCATCGGATATTCCAGCCCATCATGTGGCCTCCCACCCGCTGGCCGGTGCGGGAACACCGCCCTCCCCGGCGACCCGCCTCGCACGACGCTCGCGCCCCGACGCGAGCCCCGCGAACCCGCGTGCCCCTGTCGGCTGGGGCACGGTATGCTTGTCGCACCATGAAGTACTCTCCCGGCCTGCTCCTCTCGGCGCTTCTCGCTGGCGCCTGCGGAGGTGGCGAGGCACACCCATCGGGTTCGACCATGACCGCAAGCTCCTCTCTGCTCCCCACCGCGGCCAGCGCCGCGCCCGCGCCCGCGTCCGAAGGTCCCAGCCGCCCCGCCTACCCGCCCACCCGCGTCGCCCCGGTGACGGACGCCGTGCATGGGGTCGAGATCACCGACCCGTACCGCTGGCTCGAGGACGGCAGCGCGCCCGAGGTGAAGGAGTGGATGAAGGCCCAGGACGCGTTCACGCGCGCCGAGCTCGCCCGGCTCCCCGAGCGGGACGCGATCGCGTCAAGGCTGAAGCAGCTCTTCTACATCGATGCGGTCTCCGCGCCGCGCCACCGCCGGGGCCGGTACTTCCTGAGCCGGCGGCACGCGACGAAGGAGAAGTCGGTCGTCTACTGGAAGGAAGGAAAGAGCGGCGAGGAGCGCGTGCTGTTCGATCCGAATACCTGGTCCGACGATGGCAGCGTCTCGCTGGGCGGATGGGAGGTGTCGTGGGACGGCAAGAACGTCGCCTACAAGATCCAGCAGAACAACTCGGATGAAGCGACCCTCCATGTGATGGATGTCGCGTCCGGCAAGCGCTCCGACGTGGATGTCATCGAAGGGGGCAAGTACGCGGTTGCGTCGTGGACGCCCTCCGGCGACGGCTTCTACTACGTCTGGCTCCCCACCGACCCGTCCATCCCTGTCGCCGAGCGGCCGGGTTACGCGGAGGTGCGCTTCCACCGGCTCGGCCAGGATCCGAAGCAAGATCGCGTGGTGCGCGGCAGGACGGGCGATCCAAGGACGTTCCTTGGCGCGTCCCTCTCCAAGGATGGCCGCTTCCTGATGCTCACCGTGTCCCACGGGTGGACCTCGGCGGACGTCTACTTCCGCGATCTCCGCAGGCCGGGCGGTCCCGCCGTGGACAAGCCGCTCGCGGTCGGGCGCGACGCCCACTACAGCGTCGAGGTCTACAAGGACCGGTTCTACGTCCACACCGACGAGGGCGCGCCGCATTATCGTGTCTTCGAGGTCGATCCGGACAGGCCGGATCGCGCTGCGTGGAAGGAGATCGTCCCGGAGCGCCCCGACGCCACGCTGGACAGCGTATCCATTGTGGGTGGGCACCTCGCGCTGAGCTACCTCAAGGACGCTTCGAGCCGGGTCGAGGTGCGCACGCTCGACGGCAAGCTGGTCCGCGAGGTCCCGCTGCCGGGCATCGGCACCGTCGGCGGCCCTTCCGGGCTGCCCGACGAGGACGAGGCGTATTTTTCGTTCGAGTCCTACACCTCGCCTCACGAGATCCACGCGACCTCGATCAAGACGGGTCGGACCGAGCTCTATGCGCGCGTCGAGGTGCCCGTCGATCCGTCGCCCTTCAGCGTCGAGCAGACCTTCTTCCCCTCCAAGGACGGCACGAAGATCTCGATGTTCATCGTTCGCCGCAAGGACATGAAGAAGGACGGGAGCTCCCGCGCGCTGCTCTATGGCTACGGGGGGTTCCAGATGTCGCAGACCCCCGCGTTCACCGCCTCGATGTACCCATGGCTCGAGCGGGGCGGCGTGTACGCGGTGGCGAACCTGCGCGGCGGCGGCGAGTACGGGGAGGCGTGGCACCGGGACGGCATGCTGCTCAAGAAGCAGAACGTCTTCGACGACTTCATCGCCGCCGCGGAGCACCTGGTCCACGAGGGGTACACGCGGCCCGAGCGGCTGGCCATCCTTGGCGGCTCGAACGGCGGCCTGCTGGTCGGCGCCGCGCTCACGCAGCGGCCCGACCTGTTCGGGGCCGTCCTCTGCGGCGTCCCCCTGCTCGACATGGTGCGATACCACCTGTTCGGCTCCGGCAAGACGTGGATCAGCGAGTATGGCTCCGCCGACGATCCGGAGCAGTTCAAGGCGCTCTACGCCTACTCCCCCTATCACCACGTCCAGGCGGGGAAGCGGTATCCGCCGGTCCTCCTGATGTCGGCCGACAGCGACGATCGGGTCGATCCCATGCACGCGCGCAAGTTCGCCGCCGCGCTGCAGTCTGCGAGCGCGGGCGGTCCGGTCCTGCTCCGCATCGAGCGGAACGCCGGGCACGGCGGCGCGGATCTCATCAAGTCGGCTGTCGCGAAGGGCGCCGACCAGATCTCGTTCGCGCTGTGGGCCACGAGCGCGCAGGCGCCGGCGAACAGGTAACGAGTCGAGGCGGCGCGCGCCGCCGCGCATGACGGGCGCCGCGCGTGAGGCGCGCGACGCTCGTGCGCCGCAAGACGCATGAGGCGCGCGGCGCGCGGCGCGCGAGAGCCGCGGGACGCGCGCCGCGGGCGGGGCGACGGACAGGCTTGCGGCTCCGCGCCGCGACGGCTAACAACGCGCCGCTGTGCGAACGCTTCACCCCGTAGCCGGGGCCTCGCGCCGCGGGCCTTTGATCTCGCGCCCCCTCGCGGCCGCCGTCTCGGCGCTCGCGGAGGGCCCGCGCGCGCCGCTCGCGGACCTCGCCGATCCTGCGGCGGTCCTGGCCGGGCTCATGGACCTGCACGGGAGCGTCTCGCTCGCGCGCGAGCTCTCGCTCCTCGACCGCCACGCCGCGCCTCCGCGGGCGTCCGAGGGCGCGCGCGCCGAGGTCCGGGCGCTCGCCGCCGATCGCCTCGGCGAGCTCGCGGAGGCGCTCGACCAGGTGTTCGCCGCCCCGTTCCACCGGCGGAACAAGCTCCCCGACGCGGCGGCGGTGCACGCGACGCTGGAGCAGACCGGGGTGTTGCCTGCCCGCGCGGCCCGCGACCGCGGGGGGCGCCCGCTCGCGTCCGCGGCAGGGCAGCTCTGGGAGCCGTTCGGAGAGCTCGTGGGTCGCGTCCTCGGCCGCATCCGGCTCGAGACGCGCGCGCTGCGCGAGGAGCTCGCGCCTTCGCTGCGGGCGCTCGGCCCGGACGCGGCGCGGCTCGAGCGGCTCGACGCCGCGATCTCCTCCGCCACCCAGAAGCGGCGCGAGCGCGCGCTCGCCGAGCTCGTCCCCGGGCTCTCGCGCGCCTTCGCGCGGGCCTTCCGCGCGGCCGTGGGCGCGCTGCCGGAGGGGGCCGGGCTCGAGGACGTCGCGGGCTGGTTCGGGCAGGAGCAGTGGCTCCTGCGGGAGCTCCAGCGCATGGAGCTCGTGGTCCAGGCGGTGCTCGCGCACGAGGCGGGCCGGCTCCTCTCGCTGGTCGACGGGGCGGCGGCGGCGGGCGCGCCCGCGTAGCTCGCGGGGAGCTTCACGATGCGGCTCGCGACGGCGCGGCAGTGGACGACGCGGATCCTGGTGCTCCTCACCGGCGGGGTCGGCCTCGCCCTGGTGGGGCGGGCAGCGTTCGTCTACCGCGGGGCGGACCCGCTCGCGTACCGCCTCGTGCAGCTCATCGCGCTGGGGCTCGCGCTGGGCACGCTGGAGCTGTTCGTGCGCGCGGGGCGGGCTGCCCGGATCGAGCGCGAGCTCGGCGCGCTGCCGCGGCCGGCGACGCGGGCGGCGATCGAGCAGAGCGGCGCGCCGCTGCGATCGATGCTCGAGGCGCGGATCGCCGGCGCTGCGCTGCCCCCGGCGAGCGCCGCGTTCGCGTCGTACCTCGTCGGCCTGCTCGTGATGATCGGGCTGCTCGGCACGTTCCTCGGCCTGTTCGAGACGCTGCGGGGGGCCCGCGAGGCGCTGACGATGAGCGCCGACGTCGACGCGCTGCGGGAGAGCCTGGCCGCGCCCATGCAGGGCCTCTCGCGCGCGTTCGGCACCTCGGCGGCGGGCGTCGCGGCGTCGGGGATGCTCGGGCTCGCCGGCGTGCTCCTGCGCCGGGCCGAGGCGCGGGCCGCGGCGGCGCTCCAGGCCTACGCGTCGGGCCCGCTCGCGGAGCTCACGGTGGCGGGGCGGCAGCTCGCGGCGCTGGAGGCGCTGGCGCGGCAGGGCGAGGCGCTCCCCGCCGCGGCGGCGTCGCTCCGCGAGGCCACGGGCCGCCTCGAGCGCCTCGAGGAGCGGCTGCTCGCGGTCCAGGTGGAGGGCGCGCGCCAGGCCGCCGCGTCGTTCGCGGCGGCCGCGGCCGAGGTCCGCGGCGACATCGCCGCGGGCCTCCGGCAGACCGCCGACGTCGCGGCGAGCGTGATCAGGCCGATCCTGGCGGAGGCGGTGGAGCGCGCCGGCGCGGCCGCGGGCGGCGCGCTGCAGGCGGTCGAGCGGCGCCTCGACGAGGAGGCGCGCGCGAGGCGGGAGGCGGATGTCGCGTCGGCCGCGAGGCTGGAGGGCCAGGCGGAGCGGCTGTCATCGGTGGTGGGGGAGGCGATCGAGCGGCTGGAGCAGGCGCACGCGGCGCGCGCAGCGGAAGCGGCGGAGCGGCAGGCGGGGCTGGACGCGGAGCGTGCGGCGCACCTGACGGCGCTGGGCGAGTCGCTCTCGGGCGCGCTGTCGGAGGCGGCGAGGGCGGCGCAGGCGGCGCCGGAGGCGGCGTCGCGGCTGATCGGGGAGGCGTCGGAGCGGCTGTCGGCGCGCGCGGAGGCGGACGCAGCGCGGGACGCGCGGCTGGACGCGCTGCTGGAGAAGCTGTCGGAAGCGACGGCGGGGATGGCCGGGAGCGCGCGGGAGCAGGCGGAGCGGGTGGCTGCGCTGGCGGAGGCGGCGGAGCGCAGCGGCGCGGAGCGCGAGGCGCGCGCGGAGGCGCGCGTGGCGGCGCTGGGCGAGGCGGCGCGGGCGCAGCTTGCGGAGCAGGCAGCGCGGCTGCTGGCGTTCGAGGAGCGGCTGGACGGAGCGCGGCGGGAGGCGGCCGACGGGCTCGCCGAGCGGCTCAGCGCCCATGCCCGCGGCCTCGGCGAGAGCCTCGCGCAGCTGGAAGGGGGCGTGGCGTCGCGGCTGGAGCGGATGGAAGGGGGCGTGGCGTCGCGTCTGGAGCAGATGGAAGGGGGCGTGGCGTCGCGTCTGGAGCAGATGGAAGAGGGCGCTGCGAAGCGGCTCGCTCGGCTCGACCAGGAGGCCGCCGCGCGCCGGCACGAGCTCGAGACGGCGTCGGCGTCGAGGCTGGAGGATCAGGCGGAGCGGCTGTCGTCGGTGGTGGGGGAGGCGATCGAGCGGCTGGAGCGAGCGCACGCGGCGCGCGCAGCGGAAGCTGCGGAGCGGCAGGCGGGGCTGGACGCGGAGCGCGCGGCGCACCTGACGGCGCTGGGCGAGTCGCTGTCGGGCGCGCTGTCGGAGGCGGCGAGGGCGGCGCAGGCGGCGCCGGAGGCGGCGTCGCGGCTGATCGGGGAAGCGTCGGAGCGGCTGTCGGCGCGTGCGGAGGCGGACGCAGCGCGGGACGCGCGGCTGGACGCGCTGCTGGAGAAGCTGTCGGAAGCGACGGCGGGGATGGCCGGGAGCGCGCGGGAGCAGGCGGAGCGGGTGGCTGCGCTGGCGGAGGCGGCGGAGCGCAGCGGCGCGGAGCGCGAGGCGCGGGCGGAGGCGCGCGTGGCTGCGCTGGGCGAGGCGGCGCGGGCGCAGCTTGCGGAGCAGGCGGCGCGGCTGCTGGCGTTCGAGGAGCGGCTGGACGGAGCGCGGCGGGAGGCGGCCGACGGGCTCGCCGAGCGGCTCAGCGCCCATGCCCGCGGCCTCGGCGAGAGCCTCGCGCAGCTGGAAGGGGGCGTGGCGTCGCGGCTGGAGCGGATGGGAGAGGGCGCCGCGAAGCGGCTCGAGCAGATGGAAGAGGGCGCCGCGAAGCGGCTCGCTCGGCTCGACCAGGAGGCCGCCGCGCGCCGGCACGAGCTCGAGACGGCGTCGGCGTCGAGGCTGGAGGGTCAGGCGGAGCGGCTGTCGTCGGTGGTGGGGGAGGCGATCGAGCGGCTGGAGCGAGCGCACGCGGCGCGCGCAGCGGAAGCTGCGGAGCGGCAGGCGGGGCTGGACGCGGAGCGTGCGGCGCACCTGACGGCGCTGGGCGAGGCGCTCTCGGGCGCGCTGTCGGAGGCGGCGCGGGCGGCGCAGGCGGCGCCGGAGGCGGCATCGCGGCTGATCGGGGAGGCGTCGGAGCGGCTGTCGGCGCGTGCGGAGGCGGACGCAGCGCGGGACGCGCGGCTGGACGCGCTGCTGGAGAAGCTGTCGGAAGCGACGGCGGGGATGGCGGGGAGCGCGCGGGAGCAGGCGGAGCGCGTAGCTGCGCTGGCGGAGGCGGCGGAGCGCAGCGGCGCGGAGCGCGAGGCGCGCGCGGAGGCGCGCGTGGCGGCGCTGGGCGAGGCGGCGCGGGCGCAGCTTGCGGAGCAGGCGGCGCGGCTGCTGGCGTTCGAGGAGCGGCTGGATGGAGCGCGGCGGGAGGCGGCCGATGGGCTCGCCGAGCGGCTCAGCGCCCACGCCCGCGGCCTTGGCGAGAGCCTCGAGGCAACCGCAGCGGTCGTGCGGGAGGCCTCGGAGCTCGTGCGGGCCGGCGGCGCCGAGATGACGGCTGTGGCGGAAATGTTCACCATCGCGGTCGACCGTTACCGCGACGCGAGCGATCGCTGGCTGAACAGCCTGGGGGCGATCGAGGACGCGATCGAGCGCCGGGAGCACGGCGAGGCGACGGACCTCCTCGGCGCCTACCTCGACCAGACCCGTGAGGTCTTCGATCACTCGCTGCAGTTCCAGCGCGAGCTCTTCTCCGAGCTGCGGGCGCTGAGGAGCAAGACGAGCTGATGGGCCGCGCCTCGCGTGCGTCCGGCCCTGGTCTCCCGCGCCTCGCGATCGTGGGCTCCGAGGATCGTGGCGAGATCTCACCGCGTTTGCTGACGTCTGCCGCGAGAGCGATGCGATGTCCCTGACGCCGGCCGAGGACGATGTGCCCGAGCAGGCGGCGGTCTGGCCGGTCTTCGGCGACCTCATGGCCTGTCTCTTCGGCCTCTTCGTGCTCTTTTTCGTCTGGGCGATCTCGTTTCAGGTCGATCTGGCCCGCGATCTCGCCGCCGAGCGCGCCACCCGCGCGACGGAGCGCGCGCGTCTGGAGTCGCTCGAGCGCGCCCTGGCCGGACCGCTCGCCGAGGGACGGATCACCCTGACGGAGGGGCGCATCGGGATCCGCGGCAGCATCCTGTTCGAGCTCAACTCGGCCGAGCTTCAGCCTGCCGGCATCACGCTGCTCCGCGCGCTGGCCGGCCCGCTCAAGGCGTACCTCGATCTTCATGACGAGCTCATCATGGTGAGCGGTTTCACGGACGACCGCCCGCTCACGAGCTCGTCCCGCGGATATGCCGACAACTGGGAGCTGTCGGCGCAGCGAGCGCTCACGGTGACACGGGCGCTCGCCGCGGCGGGTGTCCCCGACACGTCGCTGTTCGCGGCCGGCTTCGGAGAGCGGCACCCGGTGGCGCCCAACGACACGAGCGAGAACCGGGCGAAGAACCGCCGGGTGGAGATCTCGCCGATCCCGCGGCGAGGCGCGCCCTGATGACATCCACGGCGGATTTTTCGCCGACAATGCCCATGCCCTCCCAACCCGGGTTGGCCGCGTCGTCCCAACCCGGGTTGGCCGCGTCGCCCCAACCCGGGTTGGCCACGTCGCCCCAACCCGGGTTGGCCACGTCGCCCCAACCCGGGTTGGCCGCGTCGTCCCAACCTGGGTCGCCCGCGTCCTCCCAACCCGGGTCGCCCCCGGCCGACGCGCGCCTCGCCGCCCTGCGGGCGGCCGGCGCCCACCGCTTCGACCCGGCGGGCTACCGCCTCGTCGAGGCGCTCCTCGAGCGCGCTCGCGCCCTCGACGGCGGCGCCCGCGCGCGCCTCGCTGCCCGCGCCTCCGCGCGGCTCGCGGCGCTCGACGCCGCCTTCCACCGCGCCCGCGCCGATGCCGAGGCCCACCTCCGCGCCCTCGCCGACGCCGGCCTCCCTCACGACGGCGCCCTGGCCGCGGCGCTCGCGCTCGGCGATTTCCCCGCCGTCGTGAGGACCGCGCGCCGCCGCCTGCGCGCGCTCGCCGCCGAGCGGAAGACGACCGCCGTCCCCTCGCTCGCGCGCCTCCGCGGCGAGGTGGCCGCGCGCGACGTGCGCCTCCCCGAGCCGCTCGCGCGCGATCTCGCGGAGCTCCCGTGCGACGGCGACGTCGTCGAGCGCCGGGTGAAGCGGCAAGCCCAGGCCCTCAGCAGCGCGCTGTCCACCGCGCTGTTCCACGAGTCGCTGGTGAGCGCTCGCGCCACGCTCGCCGTCGCGCGCGCGGCCGACAACGTGCCGGAGGACGCCGGCCCCTACAACGCCCAGGTGCTCGCTGCCCGGGCGCTCTGCGCCGCCGAGCGGCTCTCGGAGCACTACCTGCGCGCGCTCGTGGCCAGCCTCCAGGACCTCGGCGCCCTGGCCGCCGCGCTCGAGCCGCAGCCCGAGAAGCCAGCGCGGAAAAAGGCCGCCCCGCGGAACACCAGCAGCGACGCTGCCCCTCGCCGACGGCCAGCCCGGTCCGCCCGAAAAAAAGAATCCCTTTTTCGCGGATCGCGTTAGGTAAGTAGTCCCCATGCTTCGCTCGCCAGGCCGATCGCTCGCTTCCCTCGCGCTCTTCCTGCTCGCAGGCTCCTGCTCGTCCTCGCCCGACAAGGTGCAGAGCGGGCCGCTCACGCCGCCGCTCAAGCAGTGCGGCACCGAGGTGGTCAAGCACGGCGACGGCTACAACGGCGCGGCGCGCGAGTGCATCTGGCAGGCGTACAGGAACCACGACCCGTCCGAGTTCACGACCACGCGGTACACCATCGAAGGCGACCCCGTCACCTACCGCCTCGAGGTCACGCTCACGGGCGTCGTGGTCGTCGTGAACAGCAAGGATCGCTACGCGCTCCGGGGCGTCTTCCGCCACGAGTGCCGCAACCTCGAGCGGATCATGCAGGACGGCACCGAGGACCGGCGGTTCGGCTTCGCGCTGAGCGCGTGCTCCGGCGGCGGCGCCGAGCGGTTCGCGGTCCCGTGACGAGGCCGCCGCGCGCCGGCGGCCCGGTCGGCCCCGGCGGCCCGGCGGCCCGGCGGGAGGCTGCCCCGAAGCCGCGGCAAATCGAGACGTTGGAAACGGAACGGTGACGGGCGCGCAGCGTGAGGCGCGATCGCCGTCCGCGCCGAGCCCGGCGCGGACAGCCGCGGGCGGGCGCGGCCCGAGGCCTGATCTGGTGGACGCGACCGATCCTTGGCGCGTAGGCTCGCTACGAGCAGTCGGAGCGGGCGGCAAGATGAGCAGACGAAGCACCCCGTGTCGCGCGATCGGTCCGATGAAGGCGCCGGAAGGGTGTGCCGGAAGGGTGTGGATGACGCGATGACGGAAGACGCGCGCCCGTCGTCCGGCAGTCCGGCAGAGCGTGCCTGCGAGCAAGCTGGAGGGAAGCGCCGTGCAGCGTCACCTCGTTTTTGAAGTCGCCGGGATCACCCATCCTGGCATGGTCAGAGACACGAACGAGGACAGCTTCGCGATCCTCGAGCACCGTGGGCTGTTCCTCCTGGCCGACGGCATGGGAGGGCGCGCCGCCGGGGAGGTCGCCTCGCGCATGGCGATCGATACGGTGCGTGATTTCTTCGACGATCCGGACTCCACCTGGCCTATCGCCGTCGGCGTGGGGCCGCCCACGACGCGGGGCTCGGAGGCCCGCTACGTCGATCAGGGGCTCCCCCTGCTCGTCGCGGGCATCCAGCTCGCGAACGGCCGCATCTTCTCCGCGGCGCGGCGCGACCGGGAGAAGCGCGGCATGGGCACCACGATCGCGGCCGTGCTGGCGCGCGACGGCTTCATCGCCGTCGCGCACGTGGGCGACAGCCGCGTATACCGCCTCCGCGATCATCGCCTCGAGCAGCTCACGCGGGATCACTCGCTGGTCAACGAGTGCATCCGGCTCGGCCACCTCCTCCCCGAGCAGGCGAGCTCGTTCCCGCTCCAGCACGTGATCACCCGCGCCCTCGGCACCGACGAGGCGGTCGACGTGGAGACGCGGATCGACGCCATCGAGGGAGGGGATGTCCTGCTGCTCTGCTCAGACGGCCTGTCCGGCGTGGTGCCGGCGCAAGATATCGCAAGTATTCTGGCGACCCACGCCGATCCGGCCGAGATCGCGTCGCGGCTCGTCAAGCGTGCCAACGAGAACGGTGGCCCCGATAACGTCACCTGCGTTGTCGTGCGCTGGCGCGCTTCGCCCGGCGGCCCCGCCAGGCGCTGATCCGCGCGCCCGCCCCGCCGCTCCGGCGGTGTGCGGGCGACAGCATTGCGCTCAGCTCGCCGGTTTTTCCATGGAACACAGCGTGCCGGAGAGCGCGCCACCGTGTTAATGGCGGTGGGGAATCCAATGGGCGCGCGAACGAACGGCTCCACACACCCGCAATCCATCGAATCCCCGTCCCGGAGCGGGGCGCTGAGCAAGCCCGGGAAGGGCAGCTCATCGGGCGCGCGGCGCGCCGGGCCGGCGGCGACGGAGCTCGATCCTGCGGAGCACCACCGGCCGGCGCTCAAGCTCCTCGACGCGGCGCGGGAGCCGGATTTCATCGAGGTGCTCGGATCGCGGGAGCACAACCTCCGCATCGATCGGCTGGAGGTGCCCAAGCGGAAGCTCGTTGTGTTCACGGGGGTGAGCGGCTCGGGCAAGTCGAGCCTGGCGTTCGACACGCTCTACGCCGAGGGGCAGCGGCGTTACGTCGAGACGCTGAGCTCTTACGCGCGCCAGTTCCTGGGTCAGCTCGAGCGCCCGCAGGTCGAGCACCTGCGCGGCCTGTCGCCGACCATTGCCATCGAGCAGAAGAGCGCGTCGAGCAACCCGCGCTCCACGGTCGGCACGATCACGGAGGTCTACGATTACCTGCGCGTGCTCTATGCGCGCGCCGGCGAGCAGCATTGCCACCTCTGCGGCAAGCCGGTGAAGGCGCAGAGCTCGGAGCAGATCGTCGACGAGCTCCTCGGGATGCCGGAGGGGACGAAGTTCGTGCTGCTCGCGCCGCTCGTGACGCACCGGAAGGGGGAGTTCAAGGACCTGTTCGAGGAGCTCCGGGGCCGCGGCTTCGTGCGGGTCGAGATCGACGGGGCGCAGCACCGGCTCGACGAGCTGCCGAAGCTCGACAAGAAGCTCAAGCACACCATCGCGCTCGTGGTGGACCGGCTGGTCGTGCGGTCGGACGAGCGCCAGCGCATCACGGAGGGGGTCGAGCTCGCGCTCCAGGAGGGGCGCGGCGAGCTCCGGGTCGAGCTCCAGGCCGACGAGGGGGCGTCCGGGAAGCGGCGTCGCCCCGACGCCCCGCTGCTGTTCAGCGCCGCGCGCTCCTGCTGCAGCCAGAGCTTCCCCGAGCTCTCGCCGCAGAGCTTCTCGTTCAACAGCCCGCTCGGCATGTGCGGCGCCTGCAACGGCCTCGGCACCCGCCTCGAGATCGATCCGGCCCTCGTGATCCCGGATCCTGCGCTGTCGATCCGGGAGGGCGCCATCGCCCCCTGGGCGTCGGCCATGGCGCGCGGGGAGGGCTGGACGTTCCGCATCATCGACGCCGTGGCCAAGGCGTGCTCCGTCGACCTCGACGTGCCCTGGCGCAAGCTCGGGGCGAAGAAGCAGGAGATGGTGCTCCATGGCCTCTCCGGCAAGCGCATCGCGGTGACGTGGGGGAAGGAGGGGACCGAGACGCACGGCACCTGGGGCATGAAGTTCGAGGGCGTGATCCCCAGCCTGATGCGCCGGTTCCAGCAGTCGTCGTCCGAGTCGGCGCGGGAGGCTTACCGCAAGTTCATGAGCGAGCGCCCGTGCGACGCCTGCGGCTCCCGGCGGATGCGCCCCGAGTCGCTCGCGGTGCGCGTCGCCGGCAAGGGGATCGCCGACGTCACCTCGATGACGGTGAGGGACGCCTACGAGCACTTCGCCCGGCTGGAGCTGCCGGGCAACCGGCAGAAGATCACGGAGGGGGTGCGCCGCGAGATCACGAGCCGGCTCAGCTTTCTCCTGAACGTGGGGCTCGACTACCTGACGCTCGACCGCTCCGGGCCGACGTTGAGCGGCGGCGAGGCGCAGCGCATCCGGCTGGCGAGCCAGCTCGGCAGCGAGCTCTCCGGGGTGATGTACGTGCTCGACGAGCCGAGCATCGGCCTGCACCAGCGGGACAACCAGCGCCTCATCGAGACGCTGCGGCGCCTCAGAGATCTGGGCAACACGGTGCTCGTGGTGGAGCACGACGAGGAGACGATCCGGGCTGCCGACTACGTGGTGGATTTCGGCCCGGGGGCGGGTCACCTCGGCGGCCGGGTGATGGCCGCGGGGACGCCCGAGGAGATCGCGCGTGACCCCGAGAGCGTGACCGGGGCGTACCTGGCGGGGCGCGCGCGCATCGAGGTGCCCGAGGCGCGGCGCGCGCCGCGCGGGTGGCTGGAGATCCTCGGCGCGGCCGAGCACAACCTGAGGAGCATCGACGTCCGTTTCCCGCTCGGGGTGCTGCTCGCGGTGACCGGGGTGAGCGGCGCGGGCAAGAGCTCGCTGGTGAACGGCATCCTTTTGCCGGCGCTGGGCCGGGCGCTTCACCACAGCACCGAGCCGGTCGGCGCGCACCGCGCGATCCAGGGGCTCGAGGCGCTCGACAAGGTCATCGCGATCGACCAGAAGCCGATCGGCCGCACGCCGCGCTCGAACCCGGGGACGTACACGAAGGCGTTCGACCAGATCCGCGAGATCTTCGCCGAGCTGCCGGAGTCGCGCGCGCGCGGCTATGGCCCGGGGCGGTTCAGCTTCAACGTGAAGGGCGGGCGCTGCGAGGCGTGCAGCGGCGACGGCATGGTGAAGGTGGAGATGCACTTCCTCGCCGACGTCTATGTCCCGTGCGAGGTGTGCGCCGGCAAGCGGTACAGCGCGCAGACGCTGGCGGTGCGGTACAAGGGCAAGAGCATCGCGGATATCCTCGACACCAGCATCGAGGATTGCCTGCGTCTCTTCGAGCACCACGTCGCGCTGCGCCGCGTCCTGGAGACGCTGGTCGAGGTCGGCCTCGGGTACATGAAGATCGGCCAGAGCGCGCCGACGATGAGCGGCGGCGAGGCGCAGCGCGTGAAGCTGAGCCGGGAGCTCGGCAAGAGCCAGACGGGGCGAACGCTCTACGTCCTCGACGAGCCAACGACGGGCCTGCATTTCGAGGATATCCGCAAGCTGCTCGGCGTGCTCCACCGGCTGGTCGAAGCGGGGAACACGGTGGTGGTCATCGAGCACAGCCTCGACGTCATCAAGTGTGCGGACTGGGTGATCGATCTCGGCCCCGAGGGCGGCGCCGGAGGAGGCCGGGTCATCGCCGAGGGGACGCCGGAGCATGTCGCGAAGGTGAAGGGCTCGTATACAGGGCAGTTCCTTAGCCCCCTTCTCCCGCGTTAACCAAGCCTCGCGCCGCGTTCTCCTACATTCGAACGTGGTCGTAAACGTGGTCGTGGTCGTAAACGTGGTCGTGGTCGTGGTCGTCAACGGTAGACCGTGAACGACCACGACCACGACCACGACCACGTCTGAAGATCCCGCACATCTTTTTTTGATCCGTTTCGGACCCGCCAAGCGTCTGAAATGTCATGGGAAATCCCGATGTGCCGGAAGCGACGCCGTCGCTCGTGCGCGAGTTCGAGACGGTGCAGCTGGGCGACGCGCGCCTGCATCAGCGGGTCCGGGCGGTGGTGGCACGGCTGAGCGTCGCGCCGGGCGAGAGCTTCCCGGACTCGCTGAAGACAGAAGCAGAGCTGGAGGGCTTCTACCGGCTCCTTGGCAACAAGCGCGTGTCGTATGGTGCGCTGGTGCAAGCCCACAGCGAGCAGACCCTCGAGCGGATGGCCGGTCACGACACGGTTCGCGCGGTGCATGACACCACCGCGGTCGCTTTCGACGGCGACGGCGCACGCAAAGGGCTCGGCCCGCTCAACGGCAAGCACACCCAGGGCTTTTTGGCGCACGCGACGCTCGCCGTGGCCACCGACGCGATCAACCAGCCGCTCGGACTGCTGGGGCTGGCCTGCTGGGCCCGCAAAGCCTCCGCCCTGTCCAAGAGCCCACGCAAGAAGAACAGGACGGGCAGCGACTATGCGCGCGTGACCGACAAGGAATCGACGCGCTGGCTGCGGCAGGTGGAGGCGGCCGAGCAGGCCGTGGGCGACCGCACGTCGCTGCTGCACATCATGGATCGCGAGGCCGACGCCTACCCGCTTCTGTGCGCCATGGTCGAGCAGGGCCACCGCTTCGTCGTGCGCATGGCGCGGGATCGGAACGTGTTGGAGTTGGCCGAGGACGAGGAGGAATCGCTCGACGACAGCGCACCGCTTCGGCTGAGCGAGGCGCTGGTCGAGCTGCCGATCCGGCTTAGCCGCGAGGTCGTGCTCACCCAACGCCGCACCGGCCCTGTACCTGCGAGCAAGCGTGCGCACCCCGAGCGCTCGGAGCGGAGGGCCACGCTGGGCGTCGGCGCCCGGCGCGTGGCGCTGCGCCGTCCGTACTACCTGCCCGAGCTGGCCGAAGAGCTCGCAGTCAACATCGTGTGTGTGCAGGAGATCGACACGCCAGCGGGCGAAGAGCCGGTCGCGTGGGTGCTGGCGACCAACGAGCCCGTCGACACGCCCGACCAGATCGCTGCGATCGTCGACCATTACCGGGCACGGTGGCTCATCGAGGAGTTCTTCAAGGCGCTCAAGACCGGCTGCGCCCTCGAGACGCGCCAGCTCGAGAGCTTCCGGAGCCTGACGAACGCGCTGGCGCTGTTCGCCCCGATCGCGTGGCAGATGCTGCTGCTGCGCTCTCTGTCGCGCCTTGAGCCCAACGCGCCCGCGGAACGAGCCCTGAACCCCACGCAGCTGAAGCTGCTGCACCAGCACCAGCCCAAGAAGCTGCCGGCGCAGGGGGCGACGGTAGTCGATGCGCTCTACGCCGTTGCCGGTCTCGGTGGACACCTCAAGCGCAACGGTCCCCCCGGTTGGCTGACGCTCGCGCGCGGAATGCAGACCTTGCTCATGCTGGAGATGGGCTGGAACGCCGCCGTCGCCAACACAGCGAAAACTAAGGGGGAAATGTGATCAATCCTCAGACGACCACGTTTACGTTTACGTTTACGTTCACGACCACGTTCACGTTGGTGACCGATGGTGGGGTAGAGGGCGCGGGCTTCGTGCGCTGAGTGCAACTGAACGAGCTTGGTTAACGCCTATGCCCTGTGCAGGCGCTGGCCGCTCGACGATGGATCATCTGGGGCAGAGTGGGGCAGAGAACGTCTGCGACGGCTCACTCCGACAGGCCTGAGACAGGCGCACTTGTGATTTGCGTCGCCTGCCGACCATCCATTCCGGATAAGCGCGATATTCATTGGTGGCGCCCATAACGGATTTATTCGATCGGCTTGCGCCGCGGCACAAAAGCGCGTAGCCGGGATCGATGGACACCATCGTGTCCAGGAGTGCGCGAGCACCCGACCAGCACCTTCAGCAAGAAGACATCATGATATCTCGCGCCAGCGGGGCTGTCGTACAGGCCCCTGCGCTCGAGATCCGTTGACGGGAGGGCCCATGCAGATCTCGAAGCATGCTCTATTTCTCGGCGTAGGACTTTGGGTGGGCGCCGCCTCGGCGGCGGCGTGCTCCGCCAGCGGCTCGTCGGCGGGCGCCCCTCGGCCCGGGACCACCTCCAGCGCCGGCGCCGGCTCGGGCGGCGACGACGTCGGGTCGATGAGCTCCGGCGGTTTCGGCGACGACATCGGCGCCGGCACCGGGGGCGACGCCGTCGGCCCCGAGCTGGCCGGCGACCCGAAGACGTGCGCGGAGGCCGCCGCGAGCAAGTCCTATATCGGCTGTGACTTCTGGCCCACGGTCACCGCGAACATCGTCTGGTCGATCTTCGACTATGCGGTCGTCGTCGCGAACGCCGGCGACGAGATCGCCGAGGTCGAGGTGACGCGCGCCGGCGCCGCCGTGGCGCGCGCCGAGGTCAAGCCCAACAGCCTGAGCAAGATCTACCTCCCCTGGGTGCGCGAGCTGAAGGGGCCCGACGCCACCCATTGCACCGGGGGCGACTCGATCACGAGCTCCGTCCGCGTCGACGGCGGCGCTTACCACCTCGTCTCGACCAGGCCGGTCACCGTCTATCAATTCAACGCGCTCGAGTACAAGGGGGAGGGCGGCCCGTCCGGGAAGGACTGGTCCTCCTGCCCCGGCAACGAGGCGTGCGCGGCCAACGACGGGGAACCCTTCGGCTGCTTCTCCTTCACCAACGACGCGTCGCTGCTCCTGCCGAGCACCGCGATGACAGGCAACTACCGCGTCACCGGCCAGCGCGGCTGGGCGGAGGCGGACTTCGGCGGCTACATCGTCATCAGCGGGATCCAGGACGGCACCAGCGTCACCGTGAACGTCGCCCAGGGCGGCTCGGTGGTCGCGGGCGACGGCATCCCCCGGACGACCGGCGGCGGCAGCTTCACCGTCCAGCTCGACGCGGGGGACGTCGTCGAGGTCCTCGGGCACCCGAGGAGCGACCTCAGCGGCAGCCTCGTCACAGCGACCCGCCCTGTCCAGGTGCTGACGGGCATACCGTGCGTGCAGGCGCCCGTCGGCCACCAGGCCTGCGACCACATCGAAGAGTCGGTATTCCCCGCCGAGACGCTGGGCAAGCGGTACTTCGTCACGGTCCCGACGTCGCCCGGCGGCCACGTCATCGGCCACCTCGTGCGCCTCTACGGCAACGTCGATGGCACGGCGCTCACGTATCCGTCCGGCAGGCCGGACGGCGCGCCGACCACCATCGACGCTGGTCAGGTCGTCGATCTCGACGTGGTGAGGCGGGATTTCGAGGTCGTGGGAGACCACGAGTTCGCGGTCAGCACGTTCATGCTGGGCGCCGAGATCGTCGACGCTGACACCGAGTCTCGCCAGAAGGGAGATCCGTCGCAGAGCCACCCCACCGCGGTCGAGCAATACCGCTCCAAGTACGTCTTCCTCGCGCCGAGCGACTACGATGAGAGCTACGTCGACATCATCCAGCCGCTCGACGCGAGGATCACGCTCGACGACGCCCCCGTCGACGTCGCGCCGACCCCGATCGGCAACGGCTCCGGCTTCGGCGTCGCGCGCGTCCGGCTCGGCCCCGGCAACGGCGGCGCGCACGTGCTGACCGCCTCGGCCCCTGTCGGCATCCAGGTGCTCGGCTACGGCGCCTACACGAGCTACCAGTACCCTGGCGGGCTCAACCTCGTCGTCATCGCGCCTCCGCCGCCCCCGCCTCGCTGACCGCGCGCGCGGTGATCGTCGTCGGGCGTCGCGCTGGTTGTCTTTCCCGGTCTCCTGAACTAGCACCCTCGCATGACGGACGAGCCGCGCTCCTCGGCACGTCGCGCCCGCCGCGCCGCGCTCTTCGTCGTCCTGGCCAGCCTCGCCTTCGCCGCGAGCGGCCCGCTCGCCCGCTATGCGCGCCCGGTCCACCCGCTCGCCATCGCCTTCGGCCGGGTCGCCCTCGCCGCGATCGCGCTCTCCCTGGTCGACCTGCGCGCCATCGCCCGCTCGGCCGCCGGCCTCTCGCCGCGCCAGCGCGCCGCCGTCCTCTGCGCCGGCCTCCTGCTCGCCGTCCACTTCGCGCTCTTCCTCTGGGGGCTCGACCGCACGTCCCTCGCCGCGGCCCTCTCGCTCGTCTCGCTCGAGCCGCTCGCCGTCGTGCTCTGCGCGTGGGCGTTCTTCGGCGTCCGCCCCACGCGCTCCGAGCAGGCGGGCGTGCTCCTCGCCACCGTCGGCGCGCTCGTCGTCGGGCGCTCGGCCGGCGCCGGCGATCACCGGCTCTCGGGCGACCTCCTGGTCGTCGGCGCCACCCTCCTCTACGGCCTCTACGTCTCCTTCGCCCGCGCGCTCCGGGACGCGCTGCCAGCGCGGAGCTACGCCGCCCTCGTCTACGGCAGCGCCGCGGTCTTCCTCGCCGTGGCGCTCCCGTTCGCGCCCGGCGCGCTCGAGGGCGTCGCCCCGCCGCCGGCCCACGCCGCCGTCGCCATCGTCGCCCTCGCGCTCGTCCCCACCGTCGTCGGCCACACCGCGGTCCAGATCGCGGCGCGCCGCATGTCCCCGTCCATCGTCGCGCTCGTGTCCCCCGGCGAGACGCTGGGCGGGATCGTCATCGGCGCCCTGTGGCTCCACGCCACCCCCACCGCCCTCGAGATCGCGGGCGCCGCGATCATCCTCCTCGGCGCCACCGTCGCGATCCTCGGGTCGAGCTCGTCCGCGGCCACGAGCGCGAGCTGACGCGCGCCCCCTCCGGCGCGCCGCGGCCCCCGGCTGGCGCGCGATGCCCGGCGCGGCGTGAAGGCGTGACAGCGTGTGTCCGTGCAGCGGTCGCGCCGAGCGCTCACCGGCTCTGCCGGGACGGAGCTTGCCCCGCGCGCGCCGCTCCGGTCGGACTCCGCGCCACGAACACAGGGATTTTCGCGGGAGAGCCGCCCGCGCGCGCTTGACGGTCGATGATTCGAAAGAACGCTTCGCCCATGTATGGTGGGCTGTTTCGAAACATCCTGTTTCCGTTCTACGAGACCCGTTTGAGGGGCAGGGAGACCCTGAAAGACCTGGAGCAGATAGAGCGCTCCCAGTGGCGATCGGAAGACGAGATTCGCGATCTCAGCTTCCGGCGGATGCTCGCCGCCCTCCAGTTCGCCGAGCAGCACGTCCCGTTCTATCGGGCTCGCTTCGCCGAGCACGGCGTGCGCGCCGCCTCGGTGAAGGCGCCGGAGGACCTCCTGCGGTTCCCCGTCCTCACGAGGGCCGACCTCCGCGCCCACGGGCAGGACCTCCTCGCCGAGGGCTTCGTCGGCCGGCTCTACTCGAGCGGCACGGGCGGGTCCACGGGGGAGCCGGTGCAGTTCCGCTTCGACCACCGCACGTACGAGCGCCGCATCGCGGCCGCCATGCGGTCCGACGGGTGGGCGGGCGCCCGGCTCGGCGACCGGGAGCTCCACCTGTGGAGCGCCGTGCTGGTCAGCGAGACGCTCGCCAAGAAGGCCAAGCGCTCCCTTCACGAGGCCATCCTCCGCAAGAAGATGGTCTCCGCCTTCGACCTGTCCGACCGGCGCCTCGCCGCCTTGCTCGACGAGATCGCGCGGTACCGGCCGCAGCTCATCGTCGGCTACGCGAGCGCGCTGTACCACGCGGCGCGCTACGCGCTCTCGGACGGCCGCGCGCTCCCCGCGCCGCGCGGCATCGTCACCAGCGCAGAGCGGCTGTTCGCGCACCAGCGCGAGGCCATCGAGCGCGCGTTCGGCGCGCCGGTGTTCGATCGGTACGGCTGCCGGGAGCTCATGCTGATCGCCGCCGAGTGCGGGCGGCACGCCGGCAAGCACATCAACATGGAGAACGTGTTCGTCGAGCTGATCCGCGACGGGCGGCACGCCCTCCCCGGCGAGGCTGGCGAGGTCGTCGTGACCGACCTCGTCTGCCGCTCGATGCCGCTCATCCGCTACAAGAACCAGGACGTCGCGATCGCCGCCGGCGCGCCGTGCGCGTGCGGCCGCGGGCTGCCGATGCTCGCCTCGGTCGAGGGCCGCGTCCTCGACCTGCTCGTCGGCCCCGACGGCGAGCTGCTCGCCGGGGAGTTCTTCCCGCACCTCATCAAGGACCAGCCGACGATCGCCCGCTACCAGGTCTACCAGGACCGGCGGCGCGCGCTCACGGTCAAGCTCGTGCCTGGCAAGGGCTTCCAGCCCGAGACAGCGAGGCTCATCGAGCGCGTCGTCCGGCAGCACCTGGGCGAGCGCGCGGAGGTCCGCGTCCAGATCGTCGACGACATCCCCCTCACGAGCGGCGGCAAGCACCGGGTCACCCTCTCCGAGGTCCCCGTCCAGCTGGGCCGGGGGCGCGCAGCGTGAGCGTCGCCGGGGTCGGGCGCGGGCCTGCCGCGCCGCGCCGCGCCGCGCGGTGCCCCCGGCGACGCTGGGTCGACCGGGGCCTCGAGCGGCGCCGGCGCCGGCCGCGGCCACGCCCCACGCCAAGCGCGGCGCTCACGGTCACAGCGCGCTTTCTACAGATCTGCTGGAGCGCCCGGCGGCTGGCGCGCCGCGGCCTGCTCACCCGTCACGGTGCTCGGCGCGCGGCGTCCCCCGAAGCGCTGGCGGAGCCGCGCGGTCCGGGGTATTGGGCAGAGCAGTACGATGTCCGACGTGCAGAGACCGCTTCCGCCGAAGAAGGACGTCGCGCTGGCTCTCCTCGAGCGAGAGCCGAGCGTGTTCATCCACCTCGATCCGCGCCGGCCCGGTGTCTCCGTCCCCAAGTGGTTCACGGGACAGCCGCAGCTGATCCTCCAGGTCGGCATGAACATGGCGATCGCCATCCCCGACCTCAAGGTGGACGACGACGGGATCAGCTGCACCCTGTCGTTCAACCGCGCGCCCTTCTGGTGCCGCTTGCCGTGGCACGCGATCTGGGCGCTCGTGAGCGAGGACCAGCGCGGCATGGTGTGGCCCGAGGACATCCCGGCCGATCTCGCCGCGCAGAAGCAGCAGCGCCCCGCCGTCGCCCCGCCGCAGAAGCCCGCCAAGCGGCCGCGCCCCCGGCTCGCCGCCGTCGCGCCCCCCAGCAGCGACGACGAGCGGAGCGACGAGGCGGCGGACGAGGCGCGGGCGCGCGACAGGGCGCGCCCCCAGCTCGAGCCCGTGGAGGCCGGCGAGCGCCTCGGCGCGGGCGAGGCCCCGGCGCGGGACGCGGGCGCGGCCGTGAGGCCGCTCGCGCCGGTGCCGGCGCTCGCGCCGGTGCGGTCCACCGAGGAGCGCGAAGACGACGAATCGGGGGGCTCTGGTGAGCCCGAGCCCAAGCCTCGCCAGGGAGCGGGCAAGCCGAAGCGGGAACTGCCCCCTTATTTGCGGGTCATCAAGTAACGCTACTGACGCTACTGCTTGACGGTGCGGCTCGGCCATTCCAACTCTGGCCGGCCATGCCTCGACCGTTGCAGCGCGTCCTCACTGCGCTCCTGCTCCTCGGCGTCGTCGTCGCCCTCGAGTTCGGCTTCGAGACCCTGTTGCCGGACGCCGCCTGGCGGCAGCTCGCCCTGTTCGCGATGGTCAACGTCATCGCGGCGCTCTCGCTCAACGTCATCAACGGCATGGCCGGCCAGTTCTCGATCGGCCACGCCGGCTTCGTCGGGATCGGCGCGTACACCGGGGCGGTCGTCGCCGGCAACCTGCACCAGCACCTCGGCGGCGGCGAGCCGCTCTTCGGCAACTCATTCGTCGTGATGCCCGCGGCGCTGCTCGCGTCCGGGCTCGTCGCGGCCCTCTTCGGCCTCGTGGTCGGCCTGCCGAGCCTCCGGCTGCGCGGCGACTACCTCGCCATCGTGACCCTGGGGTTCGCCGAGATCTTCCGCCTGACGATCGCGACGGCGACGACCGGCGGCCCCGACCAGGGGGCGCTCGGCAAGCTCCTCGGGGCGCTCGGCGGCCCGATCGGCTACGCCGGGCCCGACGACACCGGCGTGCCGCAGTACGCCGGCCCGTTCTGGATCTTCGGCGCCGTCGTGATCGCGACGATCCTCGCCTGGCGGCTGAAGTTCTCCGGCTGGGGCCGCGCGCTGCGCGCGCTCCGCGAGGACGAGATCGCCTCGGCCGCGGTGGGCGTCGATCCGACGCGCTACAAGGTCACGTCGTTCGTCATCTCCGCCGCCGGCGGCGGCATCGCCGGCGCCCTGCTCTCCTCGATGCGCGACGGCAACCCCACGGTCCAGCCGGACCAGTTCACGTTCAACTACTCGTTCGACGCCATCACGATGGTGATCCTCGGCGGCTCGGGCAGCGTCTCCGGGGCGATCCTCGGCGGCGTGTTCGTGACCTTCACGGTGAAGCTCATCGAGCAGCTGCAGGGCCTCGACAGCGTCCTCGCGCTGAAGGCGGCCTACCCCGCGCTCGATCTGAACGCCCTCAGGATGGTGCTCTACGCGGGCATCCTCATCGGGCTGATGGTCCTCCGCCCCGAGGGCCTGTTCGGCGAGCGCGAGCTCTTCGGCCGGCGCTGGTCGCGCAGGAAGCGCTTCCCGGTGGGCCCGGCCGAGCCCGTCCCCGCCACCACCGGCGTGGAGGTGGCCGTCGGGCACGAGGGCGCGCTGCCCAGCCCGGGCGCGCCGCCGGACGAGCCGCCGCCCGGCATCACCGTCGGCCGCGAGGGCGCGCCGACCGGGAGGGATCTCGAGTGAACCTCGATCTGAAGCACGTGACCAAGCGGTTCGGCGGCCTGCGGGCCGTCGGCGGCGTCTCCTTCACCGTGCCCGAGCGCTCGATCTTCGGGCTCATCGGCCCGAACGGCGCGGGCAAGACGACGGTGTTCAACCTGATCACCGGCGTCTACAAGCACGACGAGGGCGCGATCCGCTTCGGCGGGACCGACCTCGCGCCGCTCCGGCCGAGCCAGATCGCGCGCCTCGGCATCGCCCGCACGTTCCAGAACATCCGCCTCTTCGGCCAGCTCACGGTGCTCGAGAACGTGCTCGTCGCCTGCGAGAACCTGCGGAGATCCACGCTCGCCTCCGCCCTGCTGCGCTCGCCGTTCTTCTACAAGGACGAGCAGGAGATGACCGAGCGCGCCCTCTCGCTGCTCTCGGTGTTCAAGCTGGAGGAGATGGCCGACGAGATCTCGACGTCGCTCTCGTACGGCAACCAGCGCCGCCTCGAGATCGCCCGGGCGATGATGCTCAAGCCGAGGCTGCTCCTGCTCGACGAGCCGGCGGCGGGCATGAACTACGGCGAGGCCGAGGGGCTCAAGCAGCAGATCCGCTGGCTGCGCGACACCTTCGACATCACGGTCGTGCTGGTCGAGCACAACATGCAGGTCGTGATGGGCGTGTGCGAGGAGATCCACGTCCTCGATCACGGCGAGACCATCTCGCACGGCACCCCGGAGGTCGTGCGCAGGGACCCGAAGGTCCTCGCCGCGTACCTCGGCGAGGAGATCGACGACGAGGCGGCCGGCGCGGCGGCGGAGGAGCCCGCATGAAGACATCGCATCCGACGCGGCAGCCCCCCTCGGTGGCCCCCGGCGACCCCCTGCTCGTCGTCGAGGATCTCGCGGTCAGCTACGGCGGCATCAAGGCGCTCAAGGGCGTCAGCCTCGAGGTGCGGCGCGGCGAGATCGTGGCGATGATCGGCGCGAACGGCGCCGGCAAGACGACCACGCTGAAGACGATCGTCCGCCTCCTCCCGATCGCCTCCGGCCGCGTCCGCTACGACGGCAAGGACCTCGCGTCCGTCTCGACGGAGGAGCTCGTCGCGGCCGGCGTCTCGCTCGTCCCGGAGGGGCGCGCGATCTTCTCGAACCTCAGCGTCCGCGAGAACCTCGAGCTCGGCGCGTGGTGCCACAAGCACGGCCCCACCATGGCGGAGACCGTCGACGACGTGGTGAAGCTCTTCCCCCGGCTGGGCGAGCGCATGCACCAGCACGGCGGCACGCTCTCCGGCGGCGAGCAGCAGATGCTCGCGATCGGCCGCGCCATGATGGCGCGCCCCGCCATGCTGCTCCTCGACGAGCCCTCGCTCGGCATCGCGCCGCGGCTCGTCGCAGACATCTTCGAGTCGATCGCCAAGATCGCGGCGTCGGGAACTACCGTACTCCTCGTCGAGCAGAATACCCGACTGGCGCTCAAGTACTCGATGCGCGCCTACGTGCTCCGTACTGGGCAGATCGCCATGAGCGGCGAGTCGAAGGACCTCGCGGCGAACGAAGAGATCCGCGCGGCCTACCTCGGCGGCTGATCCCGCCGCTCCCGCGTCGACGCGTGTCGGCGCGCCGCGATTCCCCGGACGGGTCGCAGATCATCGCGGATCACGGCGGATCGCAGGGGATCGCAGCGGATCACAGCCGATCACAAAAGAGACAGGCGGAAAGCGCTGGTGTTTCAAGCGCGTATCAACGCATCGCGTGATGCGCTGAGGCGCGATTGATATCGCTCTTTGCCGAATATGGAGTATGGTCACTGTGAGCCAGGCCATGAAGACCTGGTTTTCACAGCGGCGGTCAGCGCCGGCCGCTGACGGGGGATACCCATGGAGATTGAGAGCACGACCCGCGTTCTGGTGATCGATGACGACGCCAGCAACTCCCAGCCGCTCGTCCACTTCCTCTCATCCCGGGACTACACGGTGGAGACGTGCTGCGGGCTCGGCCATGCGCGTGACGTGCTTGCCCGCTGGCGTCCTCATGTGATGGTGCTCGTGCCGCGGGAGGAGGCGGAGCTCCACAGCGAGATGGAGCAGCTCCGCCGCATGTCGCCGCGCGTGCCCGTCGTGGTGCTCACGCCCGCGGCCGGCCCCGAGCTGATCCTGGACATGGAGGCGTTTGCGCCCACGGTGCCCGCGTGCCCGTCGCGCGGCCTCGCGTACATCGAGTCTGCGGTGGCCGACGCCTCGGCCATGGGCTGAGCGCGGCCAGTCGCGGGCCGGGGCCCGCGCTCGCCGCGGGCCTGGTCCCACCCGCGGCAGGCGCCCATCGCGACGGCTCGCCTCAGGCGGACGGCTCGATGCCGTCCGGCAGCCCGTCGAAGAACTCCTCCACCACGGACGCGACCCAGGCCCGCACCGGCCCGGTCGCGCACATGCTCCTCACGACGGGCCAGAGCGCATCCGCGAGCGCGCCGACGTCGAGCTCGGGCGCGATCCCGAGGCGCCCGAGCGCCTCGCCGAGCGGCTCGCCCGCGTGCGCCGCCACGAACGCCGCGATCGCCTCGCTGGTCCGCGCCCGGACGGGCCGATCGCGGAGCAGCTGCGCGGCGATGTCGGCGCCGAGCTCCTCGGCGATCGCCGAGCTCTTCGCGTCGAGCTGACCGACGAGCGCGCAGATCTCCTGCTCCAGCACCCACGTGGCGACCTGCTTGCGCAGGCCGACGAACTCGGGCGTGTCGCCCTTGGCGACGAGGAGGTCGTGCACCTGGCGCATCGCCGTGCGCGAGAAGCCCTGCAGAAACCGGCGGATCTCCGGCTCGAGCCGCCGCTCGAACTCGCCCCGCATCGCGCCCATGGTCTTGCCGACCCCGCCGAGGCCGAAGGGGGCGACCCGCTTGAGGAGCGCCGGCAGGCCCCACTCGGCGAAGAACGGGTTCACCTTCTCGGAGAACTCCATCAGCGTGTCGTACAGGACGTCGCGCATCACCGCGTCGAGCGCCGCGCTCTCCAGCACCTCGCGCACGAGCCGCTCCGGCACGATCTTCGGCTGCTCGAGGATGCGATCGAGCTTGTCGCGGGCCCCCTCCGGCAGGAGCTCCTTCCCGCGCCGCCGCTCGGCGCGCGCCGCCTCGACGAGCGCCGCGAGCGCCGCGGCGGCCGCGGGCCGGACCGCCCGCCGGAGCGGCTCCTCCGCCGCAAGGGCCTCGAGCGCGCGCCCGATCGCCCCCGCGTCCACGAGCTCGCCCAGCGGCGTCGCGAGCAGCGCGGCGAAGCCGGCAGGCAGCCGCTCCCGGAAGTCGCGCGCGGCGGCCTCGGAGACGAGCCGCGCCTCGAGGAACGCGATCTGACGAGCCTTCAGTTCATTAAGTAGCGCCCGATCCATCGGGGAACCGATAGCCCCGAGCCCCCGCTGGTGCCAGGCGCAGATGACCCCGGGCCCCTGCCGACGCGGCGCGCGGCGCGCGGCCCCTGCCCGGGCCTTGAAATCGCGCAGTACTGTGAATCTGCCCAGCGGGTGAGCCCCCTACTCATCGAACGTGGATTCGGAGGAGCCTTACCAGAAACACCTTACTTGGAGCTCCAGTGTCCGGGGACGCCCTGAGTCGGCGCGCCGCTCGCGCACGTGCGTTCGCGAGGCAGACCTGCGGGCAGCGCCGCGCGCCCGGGCGAAGCGGGATTGTCGGTGATTGTCATTTTCCGCGGGGAGCGACTCGGGCCGAAGTCAACTTTGCGCACCTCGCGACAGTGAGTTGCAACGAATTACAAGTGCCTGACAACTTCGGATCCGGCGGATGGTACGCGTTCGTTGTCTGCCGGCGCCTGCAGGGGTGGAGATCGGCGCTCTCGCCCGTTCCCACGGCTGCACGGCAACCCGCCGGCGGTAGGTGCTCGCGATGCTCTCCCTGCTGCTCTGTGTCCTGTACTTCGGCGTGCTGCTCGGTCTCAGCGCCTACGGCCTGCACCGGCTGCACCTCGTGGTCCTCTGTCGCCTGAACCGCGCGAAGATCACCCGCGCGCAGGAGGTCGCGGCCCTGACCGATCGCGACCTCCCGCCGGTGACGATCCAGCTCCCGCTCTTCAACGAGTCGACGGTCGCTGCGCGGCTGCTCGATGCCGTCGCGAAGATGGACTACCCGCGCGACAAGCTGGAGATCCAGGTGCTCGACGACTCGACGGACGAGACGCAGGGCCTCGTCCGCGCGCACGTCGAGCGGCTGCGCGCGCAGGGCCTCGACGCGGTGTACCTGCACCGCGTGGATCGCGTCGGCTACAAGGCGGGGGCGCTCGACGCGGGGCTCAAGGTCGCGAAGGGCGAGCTGGTCGCGATCTTCGACGCCGACTTCATCCCGCAGCCGGACTTCGTCCGGTCCATCGTCGGCCACTTCGAGGACCCGACGGTCGGCATGGTGCAGACGCGGTGGGGCCACCTGAACCGCGACGTCTCGATCCTCACGCAGGTGCAGGCGCTCATGCTCGACGGCCACCACCTCGTCGAGAACCGCGCGCGCTTCGGCGCCGGCCTCCTGTTCAACTTCTCCGGCACCGGAGGGATGTGGCGCAAGGACGCCATCCGCGAGGCCGGCGGCTGGCAGCACGACACGCTGACCGAGGACCTCGACCTGTCGTACAGGGCGCAGCTCGCGGGCTACCGCTTCATCTACCGCGAGGACGTCGTCTCGCCGGCGGAGCTCCCCGAGGACATCTCGGCGCTGCGCGCGCAGCAGTACCGCTGGGCCAAGGGCACGGTGCAGACGTCGCGCAAGCTGATGGCGACCGTGCTGAGCGCGAAGCTCTCGGTCGGGCAGCGGATCGAGGCGTTCTTCCACCTCACGCCGCACTTCGCCTACCCGCTGCTGGTGCTGCTGAGCGTCCTCCTGCTGCCGGCGCTCGTCCTGTTCCCCGCGGCCGACACGCTGACGATGGTCGCCATCGATCTGCCGCTCTGCACGGCGACGACGGGGTCGCTCGCGGCGTTCTACATGCTGGCCGAGACGGCGCAGGGCCGCTCGCGCTGGGGCGCGGTCAGGCGCCTGCCGATGCTCATCGCGCTCGGGACGGGGCTCGCGCCGTACCTGTCGAAGGCCGTGATCGAGGGGCTCCGCAGCATGTCCGGCGAGTTCGTCCGGACGCCGAAGCAGGGCGACAACAAGGGCCGGTACAAGGTGCGCACGGACCTGCCCATCACCGAGGCGATGCTCGCGGTGCTGTCGTGCGGCGCGGTGGTCGCGTCCGTGGAGACGGGGCACTACTTCGCCACGCCGTTCGCGGTGCTCTTCGCCCTCGGCTACCTCTACGTGGCGGTCCTGGTCGTCCAGGAGCAGATCGTGCGCCGCCGCGACGCGACCTCGAGCGCGCCGGTCGTCGGCTGGAGCGACGCGCGGCCGAGCGAGGCGGCCGTCGTGGGCGCCTGGTCCCGGCAGTCGACGAAGGAACGCCACCTCGGCGATCTTGCCGTCTGAGCGGATCGTCGCCGCCGAGCCCAGCCAGCGCCCGCGGTCGCGCCGGTGGGCTTGCCGGATCCCTGGCCACCGGCTCGAGGGTGCGAGGTGTGGGGCGCTGCTCGTGTCGTCGCGGGTCCGCTCCGAGCGCCGCGCTGCCCGGGGGCTCCACGAAGCGTGCCTGGTGTACATCGGGCGAAGCCTGCGTAACCCCCTAGACCTCACCGACGCAGGCTGGCATTCTGCCCTCCAGGCCGGTCGGGGGACCGCACGCGGCTTCCTGAACGGTCTTCAGGGGTTGCGGCGCGTCCCCCCTTCTGCAAGGGCGATGGGGGTGTCATGACGAAAGCCGAAATCGTTCAGGCGGTCTACTCCCGCCTTGGGGGGTTCTCGAAGAAGGAATCTGCCGATCTGGTGGACCTCGTGTTTGAGACCATGAAGGAAACCCTGGGGCGCGGGGAGAAGATCAAGATCTCTGGATTCGGCAACTTCGTGCTGCGCGACAAGCGCCAGCGGCAGGGCCGCAACCCGCAGACCGGCGACCCCATCCTCATCACGGAGCGCCGGGTCCTGAACTTCAAGGCGAGCCAGATCCTGAAGCAGGCCCTCAACCCGCGTGAGACGGCCTCGGCGGCCGAGGAGTAGACCGCTTGGCGGTGCGCGCGCAGCTTCCGGCGAAGCTGTACTACCGGATCGGCGAGGTGGCCGGCATCGTGGGGGTCGAGCCGCACGTGCTCCGGTACTGGGAGACGGAGTTCCGCTCCATCCGCCCGCAGAAGTCGGCGAAGGGGCAGCGGGTCTACAGCCGGCGCGACGTCGAGACGCTCCTCAAGGTCAAGGAGCTGCTCTACTCGCACCGCTTCACGATCGCGGGCGCGCGGCGCAAGCTGCGCGAGGGCGGCATCGAGCCGCCGGCGCCGGACGCGGGCGCGAGCCACGAGGAGGTGCAGCGGATGCGCACGGCCCTCGTCGAGATCCGGACCGAGGTGCTCGCGCTGATGGATGAGCTCGAGCGCGTCTGAGCTCCACGGCGTGGCGCCGGGCCTCGGGTTGCGCCTTGCGTTGCCGGCCGGGGCGAGCGACGCGCCGAAGGAGGCGCTGCCCGCGATCGACGTCTCCGCGATCCCGGGGGCGAAGGTGACGCTCCTGCGGGGCGTCGAGGCGGACGGGCTCTCGCTGCGCGCGGTGTGCGTGACGGCCCCGTCGCGGCAATGGGTGACCGGCCTGGAGGAGCTCGTGCTCGATCGGGCCTCGGGGCTCGTGCGGGGGGGCCTCGGGGTGGCGATCGAGCGGTGGGAAGCCGGGCCGATCCACGCGCAGTCGCAGCGGTTCGAGCAGGCGTTCGAGGGGGCCGGGAGGGCTGGAGCGCGCGCGGTGGTGATCCGCGGGCAGCACGTGCTCGGCTTCGCCGGGAGCGAGCACGACGCGGCGCTCTGCAGCCTGGCCTGCCTGGAGCCTGCGCAGGGGACGGGCGCCCGGTGCGGCGCGCTGCTCGGGGCGACCGCGTTCGAGGGCACGTTCGTGGCGCCACCGGAGCCGGGGCTGGTCGTGCGGATGATCTTCCTCGCCGCGGAGCAACCCCTCGCCACGACCGCGGCGCTCGGAGTGCTCGCGGCGGCGGGGGTGACCGTCCTGCTGGCGCGGCGGCCGCGGCCGCGGCCCTAGGACGGGCCCTAGGACGGGGAAGAGGGGCTCGTGGAGAACCGCCCGGCCCTCGGAGAGGGTGCTCGTCGCGCGGCGCACGGAGGGCCGAACTCGCCTGGGACGCTTTGTCTCCGGCGCGCTGCGCACGCCGGAGACAAAGCGTCAAATGGGCTCAGACAACGGCCCTCCGTGCGCCGCGCGACGAGCACCCTCTCCGAGGGCCTGACGGTATTCGAGATGTTTGAAGAGAGAGGCGTCGCCGGGTTGATCACTCGGCCGGGCAGGGGGAGCGATCAGAACGGGATGTCGTCGTCGTTGCCGCCGCCGTAACCGCCGCCGCCGAAATCGTCGGGCGGAGGACCGGGATCCTGAGCAGCCGGCGCGGGGCGACCACCGCCGCCGCGGTTGTAGCCGCCACCCGCCGGGCGGCCTCCGCCACCACCGCCACCGTAACCACCGCCGCCGCCGCCGCCGCCGCTGTAGCCACCGCCACCGCCACCGCCGCTGTAGCCACCGCCGGGATCCGCGCCGAACGCGCCTGCGTCATCGCCGGCAGCGCCGCGACCGCGGGCCCCGCCCGTCAGCAGGACGTTGTTCGCGATCACCTCGGTCTTGTAGCGCTTGTTGCCATCCCGGTCGTCGTAGCTCGACGTGCGGAGCGAGCCCTCGATGAAGATCGAGGAACCCTTGCTGAGGATCTTGCCCAAGGCCTCGGCGCGCTTGCCCCAGATCACGACATTGTGCCAGTCCGTCCGTTCTTTCCGGACCTTGTCGCGGTCCAGGTACGACTCGGTCGTCGCGAGCCGCAGGTTCAAGACGGCCTGACCCCCCTGGGTGAACCGGAGCTCTGGGTCGGCGCCCAGGTTGCCGAGCAGCATTACGCGATTCAAGCCTTCGGCCATCGTCACTCCTTCCCTAGGAGGGGCTCAGCGCACGCTGCGCTGAACGAACGTCGCCTGCTTCACTCCCCCATGGGGGCCGACGCGTCAAGGGTCGTGGCGCGCCGAAAAGCACGCGGCGCGCCCGCGCGGCGGGACCGGCGTGGGCCTCGGCACGGGCGGCGCGGCGTCGCTCGATCGCCGTCCGACCGCCGTACGACCGCCGTCCAATTTCGCCCGGTTCCGCGCAATGCCGCGTGATTCCGCTCACCCGCCCGCTCCGGCTTGCGCCAGGAGGTCGGACAGGAAGAGCCGGGCGATCGTGAAGTAGAGGAGGATCCCCAGGACGTCCACGAGGCTCGCGATGAACGGCGTGGAGCTGGTCGCCGGATCGAGGCCGATGCGCCGGAGCAGGAGGGGCAGCATGGCGCCGACGGTGCAGCCCATGAGGACGATCGCCATCAGCGTCGCGCCGATCGTCAGGACAAAGCCGGTGCCGTCGCCCCAGAGCCAGACGCGGAGCATGCCGATGGCGGAGAGGATGAGGCCGAGCACGACCGCCTGGCCGAGCTCGCGGACGAGGACGCTCGCCCAGTCGCCGACGCGCAGATCGCCGACGGCGAGGCCGCGGATGATGAGCGACGACGACTGCGAGCCGGAGTTGCCGCCCGTGGAGATGAGCAGCGGCACGTAATAGGCGAGCGTCGCGACGGCCTCGAGGTCGTGCTCGAAACGCCGGAGCACCTCGCCGGTCATGAACTCGCCGACGAACAGCACGGCGAGCCACGGGGCCCGCTTCTGGATGAACGTCCAGAAGCTCGTCTTGAAGTAGCTGTCCTCGATGGGGCCGACCGCGCCGAGCCGCTGCATGTCCTCGGACTGCTCCTCCGTGAGGACGTCCATCACGTCGTCGACGGTGATGACGCCCAGCAGCTTGCGATCCGCGGAGAGCACGGGCAGCGCGTTGAAATCGTACTTGGCCATGGTCCGCGCGACCTCTTCCTGATCGGTCTCGGGGCTGACGGCGAAGACGTTCTCGGTCATCACGTCCGCGAGCTTCTCGGACGGCGAGGCGAGCAGCAGATCGCGCAGCGACACGACGCCGATGAGGTGCCCGCGATCGGAGACGATGTACACGTAGTAGATGGTCTCGGCGTCCTCGCCGACGGCGCGGATGCGCTCGATCACGTCGGCGACCTTGAGGTGGATGCCCACCGACACGTAGTCGGTGGTCATGAGGCCGCCGGCGCTGTCCTCGGGCCACTTGGCGAGCTCCTCGACCTCGGCCGCGGCCTCGGGGTCGACCTTCTCCAGCGTGGAGAGCAGCGTGCCGCTGACCTGGTCCGGGAGGGCCTCGATGAGGTCCGTGCGGTCGTCGGCCGCCATCTCGGAGACGATCGGCGCGATGCTCTCGATGCCCATCTGCTCGACGAGCGCTTCCTGGGTCTCGCCGTCGAGGCGCTCGAAGATCGGCGCGGCCTCCTCGGCCTTGAGCGCCATCAGGACCTTCGCCGCTTCGGCGTCGTCCAGCAGGCCGATGAGGTCGGCGAGGTCCTCGTCGTGGATCTCGTCCAGCAGGTCGGACAGCTGCGCCGGATCCTCGGTGAGCAGCTGCCGTACCTCCGGGACCATGGCGAGGGCGACGCGCAACATGCCCGGGCACTGACCACAACTCGGCCCTGCTGGGAAGCGGCAAACCCCACCGGCGCCGGGCCCGCGAGCAACCCACCCCCGCATCGACCGAGGTTGCGTTGCGGCGCCTCGGCCGACCGAGGTTGAGCCTCCCGCGACCGCCGGTCGCGAGCGATGGAGGCCGGTCTCCCGGGACCGTGAACGGGTGATTTGTACTACAGTGATAAGTGAACTTTCTCTATTGGCCGACCCGGGCCGAGGACCAGGTCGGGAGCCAGGTCGACCCAGGTTGAGGAGCGGGTCGCCTACTGCGTTGGCTGTCGCGCAATCAGGTTGACGTCGCGGCGGCCCGCGGGGCATGGAGGGTACGGCGCTGCGGCAGCGGCATCTCGTTTGCTATGGCACCCCTTCGCGGGGTCGAGCGGGGCCGGCCGGGTCGAATTGACAGCCTTCCGGTCGGGTCCCTAGCATCGGGCTCCCGTCGAGCCGTGGATCGCCTGCGGAAGTCGGTCATGGGCCCGTGGACGGCGGGCCTTTTCGGTGGCTTGACCGCCGCGCAACTGGATCGGTGGTCGAAAGGAAAGTCGAATATGACGCGGATAGAGCGTGAGAGCAGGCGCCCGTGGAGGGGCGCGGTGAGGTTCGCCATGGCGGGCCTGCTGATCGCGGGCACAGGCAGCGCCTTCGGATGCCTGAGCCGCCCCATCGCCGAGAACAAGCCCCGGTCGACGTCGACGATCGTCGAGCGGCTGACGCAGAGCTCGGTCGACAAGATCGACCTCCTCCTGGCGATCGACAACTCGGGCTCGATGGCCGACAAGCAGGCCATCCTCGCCACCGCGATCCCCGACCTCGTCCAGGGTCTCGTCAACCCGCGCTGCATCCACAAGGACGGCACGATGGCGACCACGGTCGCCTCGCCCAACACGCCCTGTCCGCAGGACTACAAGCGTGAGTTCGAGCCGGTCAAGGACATCCACATCGGCATCATCAGCTCGAGCCTCGGCGGCCACGGGTCGGGCGCCTGCCAGGGGACGACGAGCGCCTCGAACGTGGACATGGCGCACCTCCTCGCGCGCCGGAGCGAGACCTCCACGACCAACGACATCCCGACCTATCTCAACCTGGGCTTCCTGGCCTGGGACCCGGATCAGAAGCTCGACGGCGAGCCGAATCAGCCGGATCCGAACGACGGCGAGGCGGACATCACCGCCGACTCGAACGCCGACCTCAACGACACGTCGCTGGTCAAGCAGCTCACCGATATGGTCAAGGGCACGGGGCAGACCGGCTGCGGCTTCGAGGCGCAGCTCGAGAGCGTGTACCGCTTCCTCGTCGACCCGGAGCCCTACGAGACGATCGGCATCGACGCGGAAGAGAACATCGTCGTCACCGGCGAGGATGCCGTCGTCAAGAAGCAGCGCGCCGACTTCATGCGGCCGAGCTCCCTCCTCGCGATCATCATGCTCACCGACGAGAACGACTGCTCGATCCGTGAGGAGGGCAAGAACTACCTCGTGGCAGAGACCGGGCCGGGCTTCCGCCTGTGGCGGCCGCGCGCCGAGTGCGCCACCGATCCGGGCAACAAGTGCTGCAGGTCGTGCAGCCAGAGACAGGAAGGCTGCCCCGAGGACCCGGCGTGCAAGGGCCCGGACGGCAACGCCGCCAGGCTGACCGCCGCGGAGGATCCGGTCAACTCTCGCTGCTGGGATCAGAAGCGCCGGTTCGGCTTCGACTTCCTCTATCCGATCGACCGCTACCGGCGCGCCTTCACCGAGGCGCAGATCCCGAACCGCAGGGGCGAGCTGGTCCCGAACCCGATCTTCAGCGATCCGAACCCGGACGACCTCGACTCCAACGTCCGCGATCCCGGGCTCGTCTTCTTCGCCGGTATCGTCGGCGTGCCGTGGCAGGACATCGCGCGTCAGAACGCGCAAGGCCAGCCCGACCTGCTGAACGGCCTCAACCAGGACGGCGAGCCGGTCGGTGGGTTCAAGAACTCCGACGAGCTCAGCGCTCCCGTGGGCGGCGCCGCCAGCGCCTGGGAGCTCATCCTCGGCGATCCCGCGAAGTACCAGGCGCCGAAGGATCCCTTCATGATCGAGTCGATGAAGCCTCGCTCGGGCACGAACCCGATCACCAACGACACGATCGTCGGGCCGCAGGAGGCGGGCTGGAACACCATCAACGGCCGCGAGTACACGATCCCGGAGGGGAGCACGGGGGACCTCCAGTACGCTTGCATCTTCGATCTCCCCCAGGACGCGGTGAAGACCTGCGACGGGCAGGCTCAGAGCTGCGACTGCAGAGCGGTGGGCGGTCAGGCGACCGACAACCCGCTGTGCAGGCCCGAAGCGGGGAACGATCAGGAGGATCCGGAGCCCAGGTCGACGACGCAGATCAAGGCGAAGGCCTACCCGGGCCTCCGCGAGCTGCAGCTGATCCGGGAGCTCGGCCCCCAGGGCATCGTCGGCTCGGTGTGCCCGCGCCAGCTCACCAACAACGGCGCGGCCGACTACGGCTACCGGCCGGCGATCGGCGCCATCATCGACCGCCTGAAGACGGTGCTCGGCGGCCAGTGCCTGCCGCGCACGTTGACGCCGCACGAGAACCAGCAGGTCTCCTGCCTGATCCTCGAGGCGCGCAACTCGCAGGGCCAGTGCAACTGCGCGGATGAGAGGACGCCGGGGCGCCTCGACGTGACGGGCGCTCATACGGCGGCGAAGGACGAGGTGCTCTCGCTCGACATCGCGAAGGCGTCCGGCTGGGACTGCGTGTGCGAGATCCAGCAGCTCGATGGCGACGGGGCCAACGCGTGCAGGACCAACGTCGGCGACATCCAGGACGTGCACGGGTGGTGCTACGTCGATCCGTCGATCCGGCTCGGCGACGCCGCCATCGTGGCCGACTGCCCGTCGACCGAGCAGCGCAAGATCCGGTTCACGGGCAAGGGCGAGGCCCAGCAAGGGGCCACGCTGTTCATCACCTGCTCCGGCGAGTAGGCGGCATCAGCGGGCATCCGCTAGCGTCAGCTAGCGTCAGCTAGCGTCAGCTAGCGTCTGATTGAGCCCGGCGCGCGGGGTGCGATCGTGAGATCGCGCCCCGCGGCGCTTTTGTGGCGCTTTGCGGCTCCAGAGCGGCGCCGGCGAGCCGGCCGGCGGAGCGCTCGGGGGGACCTGCCCGGTTTTGTGCTAAGACCGGACTCCTTCGTGGTGGCACGCAAGAAGATTCTCATCATCGAGGACGAGCCCCACATCGTGCTGGGGTTGACGGACGCCCTCGAGTTCGAGGGCTTCTCGGTGGCGTCGGCCTCGAAGGGGAAGGACGGCGTGCTGCTCGCGCGGCAGGAGAAGCCGGACGCCATCCTGCTCGACCTCATGCTCCCCGACACCAACGGCTTCAAGGTCTGCGAGGACCTGCGGCGCTGGGACGCGTTCGTGCCGATCATCATGCTGACGGCCCGCGGCCAGGAGATCGACAAGATCCGCGGCCTCGACGCGGGCGCGGACGACTACGTGACCAAGCCGTTCAGCGTGGGCGAGCTCATCGCCCGCCTGCGCGCCCTCTTCCGCCGCGCCGCCCGGCCGGCCGAGGCGCCCGTCGAGGTGTTCACCATCGGCAACGTGCAGATCAACATGACGGCCCACACGGTCTCGCGGGGCTCTCGCTCGGATCAGCTGTCGTTCTACGAGGTCGAGCTCCTTCGCCTGCTGCACGAGCGCCTGGGCCAGCCGGTCTCGCGCGAGGAGATCCTCCAGAAGATCTGGGGGATCGAGGCCGGACCGTCGAACCGCACTGTCGACAACTTCATCGTCAAGCTGCGCAAGAAGATCGAGCGCTCGCCCGACAAGCCGGAGCACATCCTCACGGTCTACGGCTTCGGTTACAAGCTCGCTCCCTGACGGAGCGGCAGGACGTTGCGGAGGTCGCAAGGCACCGTCACCGCGGCGTCGGTGATGCGCTTCGGATCGAGCTCTTCGATGCGCGCCCCCTCGCGGATCTGCCGCGCCTCGAGGCGCAGCCGGACGAGGCCCGGGCTGCCCGTCTCGCCTGCGTACCCGACCACGTCGCCCGCGTCGAGGCGCGCGCCCGCCACGACGCCAGGGCCAGGGCGATCGAGGTGGCCATGGAGAAGGACATACCTGCGCACGCGATCCACGTCGCGCACGTCGTGCGCCGTGGCCACCGTGATGCCGGACAGCGCGCCGACGAAGATGACCTCGGCCTTCCCCTCCTGGCCCTCGAGCCTGAGCGCTGCCACCCGCTCGCCGCGCGTCGCGGCGATGTCGATCCCGCCGAGCCACGACGGCGGCTCGGGCCGCGCGGCGCCGATCGCGGCGACGAAGCCCGCGGCAGGCAGCGTTCCCGCCCCGGCCGGAGCGTCCTCGACAAGGAGGAACCCCGGCGGCCCGTCCGGCGCGCCGATCGGGAACGTGTACGCGGCGGCGCTCGCCGGGCGTTCCGGGCGGCGGGGGATGTGCTCGTGGGCCTGGCTGCGCGTGCCCGCTCCGGCGGGACGCGCGCCGGCAGGGTCAGAGAGCGCCGCCGCGCCGCCTTCGGGGAGCGGCGCGCCCGGAGCAGGCAGCGGGACGCAGGCGGCGCCCTCCGGCACGGTGCGCGGGCCGCAGAGCGCCGCCGCGCCCGCGGCGCCGCGCGCTGCGGCCGCCGGAGGGACGACCGCGGGCGGCGGCGGCTCGGGATCGTCGATGCCGCCGAGCGCAAGGACGAGCGCCGACGCCGCGGCGCCGCGCACCAGCGGGGAAGGGGAGACCGCTGCCCTCGTCGGGCGGGCTTGCAATGAGCCGGACACACGCATGCCACGAACGGTTTACCGCATCGCGCGCGGCGGGCGAGCTCGGTGCAGCGGCGGCGCGCTCGTCCCGCCCGGCTTGCGCGCGGCGGCCCCGGCGTGAGCGGCGCCGGGCACGCGCGGCCGCGCCCGCCGTGGACGGGAATTCGCGAGGAACAGGCCCTTGTTGCCTGCCGGCTTGCGGAGGCGACGCGCTGTTGATAGCTCCTCTTCGTGCAAAATCGTCAAGCCATCGAGACGACCCTGAACAAGCTGTTCGACGCGGAGCGCACGGCTCGCCGGCTCCACGAAGACCTGACGGCCACGCCCGGCGATGGGCTGCTGGATGTCCTCACGGACGCCATCGCGGCCGCGACGCGCGAGAACGACGAGGACGAGGCGGCGCTCCGGCTGGTGCGTATCGCGTCGCTGCTCGGCGAGCACGAGGGGCCGCGCGCGCTCGACGCGCTCATCGATGTGCTCGCGTCGGAGCACCCCGAGGCGCGGCAGGCCGCGGGCGAGGAGATCGAAACGCTGGCCTACGATCGGTTCAAGGAGGTCGCGCAGGCGGTCGAGCGCGCGCTGAAGCGGCTGCCGGTGGGCTCGTCGGCGCTCCCGGAGCTGCCGTACCTCATCGCCGAGGTGCCGGAGCCGGGCGTGCCGAAGCTGCTCAGCCAGTTCCTGAGCCACAAGGATCCGGACGCGGTCGCGGCGGCGATCGAGACGCTCGTCGAGATCGGTGACCCGGCGCATGCGCCGCTCATCCAGCCGCTGCTCGACGACAAGCGCACGGTCGAGCTCGCGGACGACGGCGGCGACGACGCGACGTCGGAGGTCACGATCGGCGAGCTCGCCGAAGAGGCGCTCAGCCTCCTCGCGCCCTACGACGACGAGGAGGACGGGGTCGCCTGATGATCGGCCCGCCGCTGAGCGCGGCGGACGCCGTGTTGTTCGAGCACGCGGTCGTCCCGCGCTACCTCTCGTTCTTCGCCTCGCTGGCGGTCGAGATGCTGCTGCCCTCCGAGGCGGCGCGCATCGTCCACCTCGGCTGCAGGAGCGGCTTCCCCGACGCGATCGTGGCGGACAAGCTGCCCGGCGCGACCCTCGTGGGCGTCGACGGCTCCGCCGCCGCGCTCGAGCTCGCGCGCGACAAGGCCGCGCTGTTCTCCGGGATGAACGCGAGCTACATGCTCGCCGACGCCCTGCCGACGCCGCTGCCGGACGCGAGCTTCTCCCACGCGTTCACGCTGCACCCGGTCTGCCGTCCGGACGAGCGGGCGCAGCTCCTCGCCGAGCTGCGCCGGGTCCTGGTCCCCGGCGGCCAGGCGCTCATCGCGCTGCCGCTGCGCGGCTCGTTCCCGGAGATCGCCGACATCGCTCGGGAGTGCGCGCTCAAGCAGGACCTCTCGGAGCTCGGCGCCGCGGTGGACGCCGCCGCCGTCAGCCGCCCCACGATCGAGACCATCGCCGAGGAGATCGAGGGCGCGGGGCTCGACGAGGTCGAGGTCGACGTCCAGCTCATCGCCGTGTCGTTCGAGAGCGGGCGTGAGTTCCTCGAGGATCCCATCTCGAGGTTGATGGTGATCCCCGAGTCGACGGCGATGCTCGACGTCGAGCCGCAGATCATCGACTCGATGCTCAAGTACCTGCACCACGCGGTCTCGAAGTACTGGTCCGAAGGGGTCTTCGAGCTGACCGTGAACGTCGGGTGCGCGAGCGCTCGGCGCCCGCTGGGCTGACGATCGCCTGACGACGGCTGACGATCGAGCGAGGGCGCTGGTCGCGCGGAGCGCGGCCTGCGCTAGCGCTCGCGCCCGCCGCCGCGGAGGCCGAGCTCGTCGAGCCCGGCGAGCGCCGCAAGCGAGACCGGGTGGTACGGCGGCCGCGGGGTGATCGGCTTCCGGGCGTCGCCCCCGCGCTCCTCGATGAGCCGCGCGCAGAGCGCGAGGCACCACTTGCCCTGGCACCAGCCGGTGCCGAAGCCCGTGTAGCGCTTGACGGACTCGATGTCCTTGTAGCCGCGATCCATCGCGGCCTCGAGCTCGTGCAGCGTGACGTCCTCGCAGCGGCAGACGAGCGTCTTCATCGACCTAGTCGCCCTCGTACTCGCAGCGGGCGTCGCAGGTCTCGAAGATGGTGACCCGGTTCAAGGACGGCAGCGACGGCGCGAGGCGGCTCCAGATCCACCGGGCGAGCACCTCGCTCGTCGGGTTCTCCAGCCCGGGGACCTCGTTCAGGTAGTGGTGATCGAGCAGGTCGTGGAGGGGAGCCCAGGCCTCGTAGAGGTGGCTGTAATCGATGAACCACCCCGTCTCCTCGTTCACCGGGCCGCGGATCGCGACCTCGACCTTGAAGCTGTGACCGTGGAGGCGCGCGCACTTGTGCCCCTGCGGAACCTTGGGAAGGCGGTGGGCGGCCTCGAAGCGGAACTCGTGTACGAGACGGACGTTCATCGGAGCAGCGGTCATGGGGCGGCCGCCGTGGGGCGTCAACGCCCCGCGGCCTCGCGAGGGGCGACGTGAGGTACGGGGTTCCCTCGAGGCGCTCGAGCGACTATACCGCCGGCCATGCCGCAGAAGCCCGCAGTGAGAGCCAAGAAGAAGCGTCGCGACACGAAGCGCCTGGCGAACTGGCGCGCCAAGAAGGAGCTGCAGAGCGCCCAGGGAACGCCGGCCGAGCCGGCCGCCGCCGCGCGATCCGGCAGCTGAGCCGCGAGCACCGGCCGCGGCCGGTGCTCAGATCGCCGGCTCGTCCTCTCCGTCGTCGTCCGGCCCCGGCGACGCCGGTCCCTTGCGTCGCGCCGCACGAACGGTCGCGACCTCGGCCCTGGACGGGTTGATCACGAGGAAGCCATGGTCCGCGTCGAGGAGCGCGACGTCTCCCGGCGACGCCCAACGGAACGCACCCGCCACATCCACGATCGACGGCACTCCGAGCAGCTGGAGGAGCACGAGCGAGCGCGGCCCGGACCGGTCGCTGAGCGCGACGCCCACCGGGTGGGCCCGGGCGGAGATCAGGAGGTCGAAGACCGTCAGCTGGTCTCCCACGAGGACCGCCTTCGACGGGAGCTCGGCCCGGGCGTCCGGGGTCGCCAGCATCAGGATCGCATCGCAGAGATCCTCGATGTCGCGGGCGCGATCCTGCAAGAACGGGTCGCCGACGATCCCGTTGGCGGCCCGCGCCACCTCGCGAGCGACCGTCCCGAGCGCCTGCGCGACGTTGCGCCCGCTGGCCGCGAGCTCGAAGGCGCGCGCGCGCAGGCGGCCGTCGCCGATCATCAGGAGGTAGGTCGAGAGGAACGCCGCCTCCTGCGCGAGCCCTCGCTTCGCCGCGCGGGCGTTGAGGTCGAGGAGCGCCTTCTCCGCGATGTCGAAGGCGAACCGCAGGAGCTTCGGATCGCCGCTGCCCTGCCGCGCGCCGAGCGATGAGGTCGCCGGCCGCCGCAGGGCCGCGATGGCGCCGAGCGCGCGCCCCGCGACGACGGGCAACCCCGGCAGCGTGACCTTGCGCGTGCCGCCGCCCGTGCGCCGCCGCCGCTCGCGCAGCTCGTCGAGCACCTGCGCGTGGCGCGCGCCGGCCGCGATCGGCGCCGTCAGCGCCATGACGAGCTCGACGTCGCGCGCCGTGAAGGCGCGATCGCCCGCCCGCTGCACGACCAGGGCGCCGAGCGGGCGGCCGCTGCCGAGGATGGGCGCCGCGAGGAAGACCGGGAAGCGCTCTTCTCGGAGCTCGGGGAACGCCCGGTAGCGCTCGTGCTCGGTCGCCTGGACGACCGAGATCGGCCGCAGGCACTCGACCGCCATGCCCGTGATGCCCTGGCCGACCGAGAGCCGCACCGTGCCGCGCGCCTCGCGCGGAAAGCCGACGTTGCCGCGCAGCACCAGCTCGTCGCCGTCGCCCTCGAGGAGGTACAGCGAGGCCACGTCGGCGCCGAGGATCGCGGCGATCCGCTGCGGCGCCTCGTCGAGGAGGAGCGAGAGCGGCATCGGCTTCGCCACGAAGGCCAGGTACTCGATCACGAGATCCAGGCGCTCATCGCGGCGCACCTGGATCCTCGCGGAGGCGACCGACGGCGGCGCGCCCTCGTCGTCGGTATCCGCGGCGCGGGCCGAGCTGCGGGCCGGGTCGCTCGAGACGGACGCGTCCTCCTCGTCGGGGCCGGGCTCGTCCAGCGCGCGGTCCGGGAAGCTGTCCCGTGAGCCCTCCACGTCGGACGGCGTCGCGGACGGGCTCGCGATCGCTTCGAGCTCCGTGGGCGGATGGGTCGCCTTCGGATCGGTGCGCGACGACATGCCATGATCGCTATCACACACCGTCGCTCGAGCGCACCTTGCTCCCGCCGCCTCCGGACCGCTGCGCGGTCTGGACGGCGCGGCCGCGCGAGGTGCGCGCTCGCTGCGAGCCGCCCGCGCGGCGAGCGCGGGTGGGGGCAGCCGGAGGTCAGGGCGTCCGCAGGTCGACGGGTCCGTCGAGGGGCGGGCGCTGCATCCACCCGAGCGCAGAGAGCCGCGCGCGCGGGGCTGCCGCGGCCGCCGCGCGCGTGAGCGGCCCGGCTCCGCCCGCGCCGATCGCGGTGATCGCGCCGCGGATCGGCGCGAGCAGCGCCGGAGCGGCCTCGGCGCTGCTCGCCGCCACGTGGACCACGCGCGCCGCGGGCGGCAGCAGCAGCGATCGCGGCGCCGGATCCAGGCCGACCCCGTGCCCTCGACCTTCCCAGAACGAGCCCACGGCCTCGAGCGTGGCCCGGTACATGGTCACCTCCGCGCGGGCGGCGCCGTCGAGCGGCCCGCGCGGGACGCGCGCGCCCAGCGCGTCGAGCGCCTCGTGCAGGGCGCGCGCGAGCGCCTCCGCGCGCTCGGCCGGGCCTTCCACCAGCACGAAGCGCGGCGACAGGCAGCCGCGCTGATCGAACGGCACGACGTCCGCCGCGATGTCCCGCGCCGCCTCGGCGAGGTTCGCGCTCAGGCCGACGACGGCGAGCCCCAGGCCGGCGCCATGCCCGCGCACGAGCACGCCCGGGCCGGCCTGGGCCCGCAGCGTGGCCACGGTCTGGTCCGAGCCGTAGACGTGCAGCTCGGCGCCGGGCAGATCCCCGGGGACGCCCTCGCCGGCCGCCGGCGCCCCGGCGTCCCCGAGCGCGATGTCCGCGACCAGCGCGATGGTCCCGCCTGCGCGGCGGAAGCCTTCGTCGGCCTGCAGCGCGCGCACGAGGAGCTCCGCGACGACGGGATCGCGGCGGGATGGGCGCACGAAGACCTCCGGCGCTGTCGCCGCCGCGACGGCGATGGCCCGCAGCGGCGCCGTGCAGACGTTGGCCGCCAGGACCACGTGGCAGCGGCGCGCGCGCCCCGAGGCCGACACGAGCGCGTCGAGCTCGCGATCGCTCGGCGCGATCTCGAGGTGGCGGCCGAGCGCGAGCTCCACGCCCTCCTGCGAGAGGCCGCTCGTGGAAGGCAGCCGCTGGCGCGCCTCCTCGCCCAGCGGATCGCGCGCGTCCGCGATCCGCACCGCCGCGGCGACGGCGCGCTCGACCCGGCGGCGCCGCGCCGCGCCGTCGTCCATCATCACGGGCCGCCGCCGAGCATCTGGTCCATCGCGATCGAGCAGCCGCGCGGCGGCGCCCCGGACGCGCGGCCCAGGAGCTCGACGCCCTCCGCGGTGACGCGCACGCGGTCGGCGGTCTGGATGGCGACCGCCGAGTCGACGTTCGCGAGATCGACGATCCGCGCGAGCCCGATGGCGCCCGCAGGGAGCGGCGCGAGCGTCTCGGGGTCCACCGCGGTGACGCGCGTCCAGGGGGGCGCGAGGTACAGCCCCGGCGCCGCGCGCGGTGCGCCGGCGAGCGCCGCCGCGAGCGTGCCCTCGTAGAGCTGGCTGGAGAGCTCGGTCATGCCGTACTCGCTCACCACGTGCGAGAGGGGCACCCCCAGCGCCCGCGCGATCGACGCCCGCAGCTCCTCCGCGGGCACCTCGCGCGAGCGGCCCTTGTAGCCGCCGGTCTGCATGACCCGGCTCCCTTCGGGCAGCAGCGCCGCGCCCTCGGGCAGCTTCGCCTCGATCAGGTGCTCGATCAGGTGCACGAAGGCGAACGACGTTCCGAGCACGAGCGCCGGCTCGCTCGAGGCGCGCGCCTCGGCGCACGCGCGGGCGAACCCTGCGGCGTCGAGCTCGCCGCCGCGAACGTGCCAGCTCGCCGGCCCCGAGAGGCGCGCCGCGAAGCGGTCGATCATGAACCCGAGCGACGAGTCCGGCGCCTCGTGGAGCGGCGGCGCGAGGACGATCGCCCGGAGCCGCGCGCCGTCGGGCCACAGCAGGCGCTCCCCCCACGCGAGCGCGGCCAGCTCGTACGTGGCGGTCGTGCGGAACGGGTGCTCGCCGCGGGACGCCGCGCCGAGGGAAGTCCCGCTCGTGCGGAAGACGCGCTCGTCCGCCTCCGGCGGGTGGGCCGCGACGCGCGCGAACCGGAACACGTCGCACGGCACAGCGGGGATCTGCGCCGCGAGATCCATCGCGGCGACGTCCGCGCCGCGCGCCTCGAAGAGGCGGGCGACCGGCGCGCAATGCGCGGCCTGGTGCCGGGCGAGGGCGAGCGCGAGCGCATCGAAGGTCTCCGGAAGCGCCCCGCGCTCGCCCTGGTCCTGCGGAGGAGAGGCAGCCGCCGCTCGGCCGGCGCCTGTCGAGCCCGCCCCGTCCACGCGGAGCGACGCCTCGATGAACGCCCGCGCGCGGCGGTGCAGCGCCTCGCTCTGGTCTATCGGTCCCACGGGCACCGGGATAGCACGCGCGTCCTGCTCCGCTCGCGCGCTAGGCCGTCAACACGCGCGCAGCACGCGGGCGAGCGCCCCGGCCGCGGCCGAGAGCAGCGCTTCGGGGATGGTGAGCGCCGGCGTCAGCGTCAGCGTCTCGCCGCGCACCCCGCCCGTGAGGACCAGGTACCCTTCGGCCAGCATCCCGCGCATGGCCCGGAGCCCGAGCTCGGCGCTCTCGAGCTCGACGCCGACCATGAGCCCCGCGCCCCGCACGTCGACGACGCCCGCCCTGCGCGGGAGCGCCTCCCGCAGCATCGCCTGGAAGCGAGCGCCCACGTCGCGCGAGCGCGCGGCCAGCCGGCCTTCGCCGAGGGCGTCGAGCGTCGCGAGCGCGGCGCTCGACGCGAGGGGCGATCCGGAGTGCGTCGAGGTGTGGACCACCTCGCCCTCGCGCGCCCACGCCCGCATGATCGGCTCGGGCGCCACGCACGCGGAGATGGGCAGCCCGCCGCCGAGCCCCTTGCCGAAGCACAGGATATCGACCGGCGCCCCGAGCTCTCCTGTGCGCGTCATCGCCCCCGATCGACCGAGGCCGGTCCAGATCTCGTCCGCGATCACGAGCGCCCCGTGCCGGTGCGCCGCTTCGCAGACCGCGTGCAGGAACGCGTCGGGCGGGACGACGCAGCCGCCCCGCCCGAGGATCGGCTCGAGGAGGACCGCGCCGACGTCGCCCCCGCGCAGCGCGAGCTCGACGGCGTCGACCGAGCGCGCGGCGCCCGCCTCGTCGCGCGGGTAGGGCGCGAACGTCACGCGCCGGTTGAGCTGCTCCGCGAAGGGCGCCCTGTAGCTCTCCCGCAGCCCGCACGCCGCGAGCGGCGCGTACCCGAGCCCGTGGTACGCGCCCTCGAACGCGACGAGCCCAGGCCGTCCGGTCGAGAGCGCCGCCGTCTTGACGGCCGCGGTGATCGCGTCGCTGCCGCTCTGGCCGAGCAGCGCCATGGGCGAGGGCCCGGGGTGCAGCGCCGCGAGGCGCTCCAGCAGGGCGATCTTCACGTCGGCCGAGTACACGTCGCCGAGCGCGAGGGTCAGCCTCGACAGCTGCTCCTCCGCCGCGCGCCGCACCGGCGCCGCCGCGTGGCCGAGCAGCAGCGCGCCGAAGCCGGCGCACAGGTCGACGTACCGGTTCCCGTCGACGTCGCAGACGTTCGCGCCGCGCCCGTGCGACAGCACGATCGGCAGCATGTCGGCGCCGCTCTTCTGCGCCCGCGCCTCGCGCCGCCGGCCGAACGCCGGGCACTCGACGCGCTCGAGCCGCTCGAGGGCGCTCCGCGACAGGGGACCAGGCGGCGGCGACAGGATCGCGGGCAGCTCGGCGCCGCTGCCCGCGTCCGGCGCCGCCGGCAGCGGCAGATCGCTGTTCGGCATCGTCCTTCCTCCGCCGGAGCCTAGCGCGCCCGCGGGCGGCTGCTCAGGCGCACACCCGGTTTCTCCCGCTGTTCTTCGCGTGGTAGAGGCGCTCGTCCGCGCGCTTGATGAGGTCGTTCGCGGTGCGATCGCCCTCCTGGAGGAGCGCCACGCCGACGCTGATCGTCACGCGGATGCTGTCGGCCTGGAACACGAACAGGTGCTCGGCGACCTTTTGACGCAGGGTCTCGCCGAGGGCCGCCGCGCCCTCGATGGACGTCTCCGGCAGGATGATGGCGAACTCCTCGCCGCCGTAGCGCGCGAAGACCTCGTCGCGGCGAATGCGGCTCTGCACGATGCGCGCGACCTCCTTCAGCACGAAGTCGCCGGCCAGGTGGCCGTGGACGTCGTTGATGCGCTTGAAGTGGTCGATGTCGAACAGGAGGATCGCGAGGTCCCGCTCGTGGCGGCGGCCGCGGATGATCTCGCGCTCGAGCGCCTCGTAGAGGTAGCGCTTGTTGTGGATCTGCGTGAGACCATCGATGATGGTCATCCGGTAGATCTCTTCGTGGTATTGCGCCTCCACGTCGGCGCCGGACAGGAACTTGAAGATCGTGGGGCCGATCTTCACCCGGTCTCCGTTCTTCAGCACCACCTCGCGGGAGATCTGCTCATCGTTGCAGTACGTCCCGTTGGTGCTCCCATCGTCGACGACCATCCAGGCGCTCGGCCGCTGCTCGAAATGGGCGTGCCTTCGTGACACGGAGTCGCCGTCGAGCACGATGTGGTTGTCCGCGCCGCGACCGACCCGCGTCGGGTTGTTCTCCAGCACGAACCGCTTGCCGAGCAGCGTGGGCTCCTTCGTGTAGATCACGACCAGGCAGTCGGTCGTGTTCTTGCTGCCGCCGCCCGGTGGGGGCTGGACCACCTGCGTTACACGAGTCTTTTCGTCGAAGTCACTCACGCGCGCTCAGCCCAACCCGTCGTGCGACCTAGCCTCGACATCGTTCGAGCTCTTCCCGAGACGGAACCTACCCGGGCGTGGCTCTTCGGTCGCGATGCAACGGTTCGATATGCCCTAGCTCGCCCAACGTCAAAGCGTACTGACATGCCCCGACTCCCGTCAAGACGGCCATCCGGGCGGAGCCGTCTTCAGTGCTTCCTCCGCCTTCCCGACCCGACAACGGCCTACGTCGCCTTCTGCGCTCGGTCGCGTCGGTCGTGTCGGTTGCGTCGGTTGCGTCCGTTGCGCCCTTCCACGTTCTCGGCTTGTTCCCCGCACGCCGTCCGCCCCCTCGCCGCTGTTCGCTGCCGCTCACGCCGCGCCGCCGGTGCTCGCCGATGCACCTTGTGGGGCGCTGTGCGCTGCTATCGCAGTTGACGCCCCATCTCTTTCCTCTTGTGCAGCCCGAGCTGCCGAGGACGCGGGTCTCTCTATGCGTTTCCCGAGCGCGCCGCCACCCGTCCGGCGAGCGATTGAGCCGGCAAGGGAGAGAATGGTTTGCTGGAACACGATGTGTTTGTTCGCCTGGCATGTCCGCGTTCTGCGGGGACGAGGCTCTGTGAGTTCTGCCTCAAAACGAGGGCGCATCACAACGCTGAACTGAGCGAAGCGGAACGCAGCGGACCGGAACCGAGCGAAGCGGCACGGAACGGAGCGGAACCGGAGCGGAGCGGAACCGAGCGAAGCCGAGAAGAACGTCGCGAGCGGTGCGGAACGGTGCGGAACGTCGCGAGCGGCGCGGAACGGCGCGGAGCCGGAGCGGAGCCGCGTGGACCGCGTGCGCTGCACGCCGCGCGTGCTGCGACCCCGCAGCGCAGAGGCCTCCCGCGAGCGTTGCCGGTCAGTTGACTTGGCATACAGGGTGCGTAGGATAGACCTGCGTCGCGGCGGAGACCTTCCCCCCCCAGGTCCGTCGCGGCGTTTTTCTTTTCAGGCTGCCGTGCCCATCTCCAGGCCGCGGCACGGCAGCGCGCTTCCTGCCTTGGATGGCCTCCAGGAGCAGCTCGTTCCTCCGCCAGCCGCAACGCTCCGTCATTGCTGGAACCGGCTACGGCGGGAAGGCGTCACTGCGCCCGCTCGTCACTGCGCCCGCTGCGGAGAAAGCCGCCGAGAGGCCGACCCCCATCACGAGGACGGGATCGACGGATCGAGCCCTGACGCGCAGGCGCGGGCGTGAGGGGTGGACACCGCGCTGGTGTCGATCAGGCGAGCGACGACAGCGTCGCGCGCAGCTCGCCGCCATCGAATACCCAGAGCTCGCCCGGTCGTCCCGTGGTCCAGGTCTCGTTCGCGGTGAGCGGGCTCGTCGCGACCACCGCGATCCGATCCTTCGGGGTCGTGACGGCCGAGAAGTCGACGCGGACATCGTCGTCCAGGAGCGTCGCGATGCCGAAGGGGGCCTTGCGGATGATGTGACAGAGCCGGGTTGCGCAGCGGGCGAAGAGGTGGCGCCCGTCGCCGAGCAGGAAGTTGAACGTCCCGTCCTGGCCTAGCTCGCCGCCGAGCGCCGCGATCGCCTCCCAGAGCTCGCTGGGCCGGCGAGGATAGCCGGAGAACGAGCTGCGGAGCCCCTCCAGCAGGTAACAGAAGGCGTGCTCGCTGTCGGTCGTTCCGATGGGGTTGAAGCGGCCCAGCGCGCGGCGCCGGACGCGAGGGAGCGTGCCGTTGTGCGCGAAGACCCAGTGGCGTCCCCAGAGCTCGCGCATGAACGGGTGCGTGTTGGCGAGGAGCACGTCGCCGCGGGTGCGGCGCCGGATGTGGCCGATCGCGAGCAGCGTCTTGATGGGCGTCTCGCTGAGGAATCGCGCCAGCGGGCTCTCCGCGGCGGGGCTCGGATCGAGGAACACGCGCGCGGCGCGCCCCTCGAAGAACGCGAGGCCCCAACCGTCAGCGTGGGGACCTGTGCGGCCGCCCCGGTGCCGGAGGCCGTTGAACGAAAAAACGATGTCTGTGGGGACGTTGCACTCCATCCCGAGGAGCTCGCACATGCTCGCGGCTGGACCATATCACCCCCGGAGGGGATCTGAGATCCGATCCCGGTCGATGCCGCGGCGCGATGCGCGGCGTCAGCGCGCCGGCTCGCCCTGGAGCGACGCGCGGGGGATGGAGTGGACGAGATCGATGACCGCCTTGACCGTATCGACCGGCGTCTCGGGGATGATGCCGTGGCCGAGGTTGAAGATGTGCCCGGCGCGCCCGCCGGCCTCCGCGAGCACCGCGCGCGCGCGGCGCTCGGCGACGGCGCGCGGCGCGCAGAGCAGCAGCGGGTCGAGGTTGCCCTGCACCGCGCGATCGTACCCGATGCGCTGCCACGCCTTGTCGAGCGGCGTGCGCCAGTCGACGCCGATCACCGTGCCGCCGGCGTCGCGCTGCGCCTCCAGGAGCGCCCCTGTGTTCGTGCCGAAGTGGATGACCGGGACCCCCGTCGCCTCGAGGTCGCGGAGGATGTGCCGCACGTGCGGCTGCACGTGCTCGCGGTAGTCGTCGATCGAGAGCGAGCCGACCCACGAGTCGAACAGCTGCACCGCCTGGGCGCCCGCGGCCACCTGCGCGCGCAACAGGCGGCGGACGACCTCCGAGATCTTGCCCATCAACGCCGACCACGCCTCGGGGTCGCTCCACATCAGCTGCTTCGTGAGCCGGTAGTCGCTCGACTTGCCCCCCTCGACGAGGTAGCTCGCCATGGTGAACGGCGCGCCGGCGAAGCCGATGAGCGGCGTCTTGCCGTCCAGCTCCTTGCGGATGAGGCGCACGGCGTCGAGCACGTAGCCGAGGCCCTCCTCGGGCTCGAACACCCGCAGCCGCTCGATGCCGGCCCGATCGCGCACGGGCTCGTGGATCACCGGGCCCTCGCCCTTCGCGAACTCGAAGGGGGCGCCCATCGGCTCGAGCGGCAGGAGGATGTCGGCGAACAGGATCGCCGCGTCCATCCCGAGCCGCAGCGGCTGGAGCGTCACCTCGAGCGCGAGCTCGGGCGTCTTGCAGATCTCGAGGAGCGTGTACTTCTTCCTGAGCTCCCGGTACTCGGCCATGTACCGGCCGGCCTGGCGCATGAACCACACGGGCGTGACATCGGTCGGCTCACGCCGGCAGGCGCGCAGGAAGCGATCGTGCATGGAAGGCTCCGGGAGGGGGTCGACGGGACGCCCCTTCATGTCCGTTCAGCCATCGCCCGGCAATGGGTTTCAGCCCATCGCTCGCGCGCGGCTCGCCGGGAGCGCGGCGCGGCCGGGCCCGGGGCGGCCCGGTCGAGGGGGCGGACCCAAGCGTCGGCTCCCCCGCCGTGTAGACTAGGGGCCTATGGCGCGTCCCTCCAGACCTCCCGGCTTTGACATGACGTACAGGCCCGAGAAGCGCATCGCGTTCGGGCCGCCGCTGAAGGAGCGCCTCCCGGCGCTGCTTTACCTGACCTTCGCCCTCGGCGTCTCGGGGGTGATCTTCTATGGCCAGAACGCTCCCTCGAGCTCCCGGCTCTTCCAGTACGTCGTCGAGGGCGATCGCCACCGGCTCGTCTCCTCCAGCGTTTGCGCCATCGTCCTGTGCGTGAGCGCGGTGGCGATGGTGCTGCGCGAGCAGATGCGGGGGGTCGTCGTGCACCCGGACGGGATCGAGCTGCGCGAGCTGCTCACCTTCGGCGTGCCGCGCGTGCGGCGCTTCGCCTGGTCGCAGATCGACCGGATGGCGGTGCCCTCCGCGCAGGCGCGCGCCGGCGGCGCGGCGGCGGTCGGCGGGAGCGTGCCGGCGAGCAACATCCGGCTCGATCTCTGGGATGGGTCCCGCACCTGGCTGCCGGACGTCGGAGACAAGATCGCGCTGTCGGTGATGCTGGAGCGGGTCGCCCTGGCGCGGGCGATCCCGGTCGAGGGGGGAACCGGGCTGATGGACGACCTCGGGAACCCCCTTCAGGACGACGGCTGAACAGGCCTAGCGCGCGCCCGCCCCGGCCTTCCGCTGCGCGAACTCCTCGCGCACGCCCTGCCGCAGCTCGGGGTCGAGCAGGAGATCCGCGCACGTCATCGCCATGGCCTTGGCGGCGATCAGCATCGAGTCCTGGCCGGCGGGGCTCGCGGCGCGCGCGGCGAACGCGTGCTGGTGGCAGGTCGTCTCTCCCTTGCCGCAGATCGCGATCCACGGATGGATGGCGGGGAGCGCGTGGGACACGTCGCCCATGTCCGTCGAGCCGGTGCCGACGGCAGGGTCCATCTCGATCGGCGAGCGGCCGAGGGCGCGCAGGTGCTCGCCGAAGCGGCGCGCCATCTTCCGGTTGTTGACCATGTTCTTGTAGCCGCCCTGGTCGACGAGCGTGAGCTCGACCCCGCTCGCCATGGCCGCGCCGCGGGCGCAGCGCTCCACGATCGCCCGCACGCGGGCGAGCTCCTCGGTGTCGAGGGCGCGGACCGAGAACTCGGCGACGGCGAGCTCCGGGATGATGTTGACCGCCTGACCGCCGTTCTTGATGAACCCGTGCACCCGGACGCCATCGCGGAAGTGGACGCGCTGGCCGTCGATCAGCCGGAAGGTGTCGAGGCAGGCCGTGAGCGCGCTGCTCCCGTCCCACGGCGCGAGCGCCGCGTGCGACGGCTTGCCGTGGAACTGGAGCTCGAGCCAGACGCTGGCCAGCGTGTCGTGCGCGAGCAGGTCGCGGTCGAACGGGTGGAACATCATCGCGGCGTCGACGCCCTCGAAGGCGCCCGCCTCGAGCAGCCTGATCTTGCCGCCGCCCCCCTCCTCGGCGGGCGTCCCGACCAGATCGATGGTGCCGGCCACGGCGTCCTTCTGCCGCGCCAGCGCGAGGAACGCGCCGAGCGCCCCCGCCGCGATCAGGTTGTGCCCGCAGGCGTGGCCGATCTCAGGGAGCGCGTCGTACTCGGCCAGGATGGCGAGGTGAGGCCCCCCGCCGCGCCCGATGCGCGCGCGCAGCGAGGTGGGCATGCCGGCGAGCCCGCGCTCGACCTGGATGCCGCGGCTCTCGACGGCCTCGGCGAGCCAGGCCGCGGCCCTGTGCTCCTCGAACCGGAGCTCCGGGTGCGCGTGGATGCGCGCGGCGATCTCGCGGAGATCCGGGGAGAGGTCGTCGATGTCACGCTGGATGCGGCTCGGGTCGAGGCTCATAGGGCGAGCGATACTACTCTGGATCCGCGCGGCTCGCCCGGGCCATGGTGGCGCTGGCGGAGGAGCTCCGCCGCCGCCCGGTGGTCACGTTCGCGCGTTCGCTCGTTCGCGCGTTCGCACATCGGCACCCCGCGCGCCGCCACGCTGTCGGGACTTCTCACGGACCCAGGACCCTCGAATGCACGGACCGCGCTGTTCTCCGCTCCTCGTCTTCCTCTGCTTCCCCCGCTTCCCCTTCCTCGCGGCGGCGCTCGCGCTCGCCGCCTGCGACGCGCCCCCACGCGCGCGCCAGGAGGCCGGGCCGGCCGCCGCGAGCGTGGCGCCGATGCCGGCTCAGTCCGCTCCGGCGCAGGCCGGGCCTGCCCGCGTCGCGGTCGAGGCGAGGGCGATGGGCACGAGCCTGCTCCTCGCCGCCTACACGAGCGAGGCGATGGATGAGGCGGCGATCAGGGCCCGGCTGGACAAGGCGATCGCCGAGATCCGCAGGCTCGAGGGGCTCATGACGACCTGGCGGCCGGACAGCGAGCTGTCGCGGGTCAACGCGGCGGCCGGGAAGAGCGCGGTGGAGGTGAGCCCGGAGTCGCTCGCCGTGATCGAGAAGAGCCTCTGGATCAGCGAGCGCTCCGAGGGCGTCTTCGACGTCACCTTCGAGGCGATGCACGGGCTCTGGAAGTTCGACGAGGACATCGACGACAACGTGCCGCGCAAGGAAGACGTCGAGCGGGCGCGCGCGCTCATCGATCACAGGCAGATCAAGATCGATCGCGCGCGGCGCACGGTGATGCTCGGGAAGCCCGGGATGCGGATGAGCCTCGGCGGGATCGCGAAGGGCTACGCCGTCGACGCCGCGGCGCGGGTGCTGCGGGGGGAGGGGCTGACGTCGTTCTTCGTGCAGGCCGGCGGTGACCTGTACATCGCGGGAAAGAAGCCGGACGGGTCGCCGTGGAGGGCGGGGGTGCGGGATCCGCGCGGCAAGGACGCGAACGACTACTTCGCGATGATCGAGGTGGAGGACCACGCCTTCTCCACGGCGGGCGACTACGAGCGGAGCTTCATCAAGGACGGCAGGCGCTATCACCACATCATCGATCCGCGGACCGGCTTCCCCGCGTCCGAGAGCCGGAGCGTGACCATCTGGGCAAAGGACGCGCTGACCGCGGACGCCGTCGATGATGCGGTCTTCATCCTGGGGGCCGAGAAGGGGCTCGCGCTCGTCGAGTCGATCGAGGACTGCGGCGCGGTCATCGTCGACCGGAACAACAAGGTGTGGGTGTCGAAGCGGCTGGAAGGAAAGGTCGAGGTGCTGCGGCAGCCGACGGAGGGGCTGTAGGAGGCGACGCCCGGCTCGCTGCCCTCACCGCCCCTTGTAGACAGGCTTCCGCTTCTCGGCGAACGCGCGCAGCGCCTCCAGCCGATCCTCGCTGCGCAGCGTCTCGTCGTAGTGGACCCGCTCGATCTCGAGCCCGAGCGAGAGCGGCACGTCATAGCCGTCGTCGATCGCCCCGAGCGCCGCGGCCTGCGCGATGGGCGCGCCGCTCGCGATCGGCTCGATCCACGCGATCGCGTCGTCGACCACCGGCGTCCCTCCGGGCGACACCCGGTTCACGAGGCCCCAGGCGAGCGCCTCGGGCGCGGTGAGCTTCCTGCCGAGCAGGATCATCTCCTTCGCCCGCGCCTCGCCGACGACCCGCGGCAGCCGCTGCGTGCCGCCCGCGCCCGGGATGATGCCGAGCGACGTCTCCGGCAGCGCGAGCTCGGCGTGCGGCGCCGCCACCCGGAGATCGCAGATCAGCGCGAGCTCCAGCCCGCCGCCGAAGGCGACGCCGTTGATGGCCGCGATCACCGGCTTGGGGCTCCGCGCGAGCACCCCGAGCTCCGTCCGGTACAGGCCCACCTGGCGCCGGACGTCGTCGGGGCTCATGCCCTGCCGCTCCTTGAGGTCGGCGCCGGCGCAGAACGCCTTGTCCCCGGCGCCCGTGATCACGATCGCGCGCACCTCCGGGTCGTCCACGAGCTCGCGCCCGAGGCGGCCGAAGGTGAGCAGCGCGTCCCGGGAGAGCGCGTTGCGGCGATCCGCCCGATCGATGGTGAGCACCGCGACCGCGCCGCGCCGGTCGAGCTTCACGGGAGGGGCTTCCGACATGGAGCTTGCCTAGCCGACCGCGGCGGCGCGGCAAAGGGGCTCGCTCACTTGGCGTCGGCCGCCTTCTTGGCCTTGGTGCTCGCCGCCTCGAGCTTGCCCAGCCGCGCCCTGATCTCCGCGTTGTCGCGCCGCAGCGTCTCGAGCTCGTCCCGCAGCCGATCCAGCTCGCGCTTGCCCGCCCCGCCGAGATCGCGCAGGACCTCGCGGATCCGGCGCCGCACCCGGCCGTCGAGATCGCGGTCGAGCTGCCGCTGCAGCGCGCCCCGCGACCGGCCGTCGCCGAGATCGCCCAGCGCGCGCGCGACGTCGACCCGGAGGTACGGATCCGGCTGATCGAGGAGCTCCTCGAGGAGCTCGCGCGTCCGCCGATCGCTGGAGAGCTTCGGCAACGCCATGATCGCAGCCCGCCGCCCCCGCGTCGGGACGCCGTAGCGCGTGCGGGCCGTCAGGTGCGGCACCGCGCGCTCGTCCCGCAGGTTGGCCAGCCCGTCGATCACGCCGCAGCGGATGACCTCGCCCCACGAGGGACGATCCAGGAGATCGACGAGCGTCTCGAACCCCGAGCTCTGCCGCGTGGCCCCGAGCGCCCGCGCCGCCTCGGCCTGCACCAGGTAGCTCGCGTCGCGCAAAGCGAGCTTGCCGAGGACCTCCGCCGCCTTGGCCGACCTGAAGTTGCCGAGCGCGCTCGCGACCGCCCGGCGCACCTTCGGGTGCTCCACGCCCGCGCTGCCCTCGAGCAGCGCGAACGCCGCGCTCGACTGGAGCGCGCCGAGCGCGGCCGCGGCGGCGGCGCGCACCCCCCAGAACTCGTTCGCGTCGGAGAGCGACTGCCCGAGCGCCCGCGCCGTCGGCGGGTCGTCGCGCCGCGAGAGCGGCTTCGCGGCGAGCATGCGGCCGCGCGCCGTGGGCGCGTGGGCGAGCTGCGCCCGCAGGAGATCGCCGGGCGCGTCGACCCTGACCTCGCCCAGGATCCTGAGGTCCGGATCCACCACCACGAAGCGAGGCCGCCGCGGGAGCGGGATGACGAACGTGTGCGCCGCCTGATCCACGCGCCGCACCTCGCGCCGCGTGATGGAGCTCTTGCCCTCCGTGAAGCCGAAATCGAGCACCAGGTCGAACGCGAAGGCGGGCGGCGTCGAGGCGTCCGGCTGGAGCGCGTGCTCCCGGCTGGGCTGCCCGGCCACCTGCGCCTGCTTCACCGTCACGGTGCACTGGTCGCCCTCGATCTCGATCTTCACGTCGAGCTCGGGGTGCCCGGCGCGGAAGACCCACTGCTCGAAGAAGCGCTCCAGCGATTTGCCGCTCACGTCCTCGAGCGCGCGGGCGAGATCCCGTGTCTCCACGACCCCCCGCGCGTGGCGCGTCAGGTAGGTGCTGACCCCGCGCCAGAAGAGCTCGTCTCCGAGCTCCCGGCGGAGCAGGTGGAGCACGAGCCCGCCCTTCTCGTAGAGGTGTCGATCGAAGACGTCGAGCGGCGCGTCGTAGTCCTGACAGACGATGGGCCGCCGGTAACGCCCGCGCGCCTCGCCGAGGTACGAGTCGAGATCGGCCTTCAGGCCGTGATCGTACTCGTCGGCGCCGAGGTGGTGCTCCCGATAGACGTGCTCCATGAACGTCGCGAATCCCTCGTTGAGCCAGCCGTGCGACCAGTCGCGGCAGGTCACGAGATCGCCGAACCACTGGTGCGCGAGCTCGTGGGCGATGAGATCGTCCGACGAGATGTCGAGCGCCGCCCGCTCGTCGAGCAGGATGTGCTCGTACATCGTGGTGGCGGTCGTGTTCTCCATCCCTCCGAAGATGAAGTCGCTCACCACCACCTGCGCGTAGCGGCGGAAAGGATATTTGACGCCGAGCTTCTCGCTGAAGTGGCGGATCATGTCCGGCGTGCGCGCGAACGTGCGGCGGCCGTCCTCCTCGCGCCCCTTCGGCACGAAGTACGCGAGCGGGACGTCGAGCGCCGCGCCGTCGATGCGGGCGAACTCGCCCGCCACGAGCGTGAACAGGTAGCTCGGGTGAGGCTCGTCCAGCCGGTAGTGATAGACGCCCTCCTTCTGCGATCTCGCGTCGCCCTCGAGGTCGCCGTTCGACAGGCAGTACCAGCCCGGCGGCACCTGCGCGCGGAGCTCGGTCGTCTGCTTGATGTGGGGCTTGTCGATGCACGGGAAGATGTGGCGCGCGTCCTCGTCCTGACACTGCGTCCAGACCTGGCGCGGGCGATCGGGGACGTGCTCGTCCGGCTGGAGGAAGTAGATCCCCCGCCGCGGCGTCGCCCGGTACCGGACCAGGATCGACGCCTCGGCCTCGTCGAGCGGCACGGCGACGCGGAGCGTCTCGCCGTCGTACGTGTGCTCCGCCGGGTGGAACGCGCCGCCCGCCGCCTTGCCCGCGCCGCGCCTGGGCTTCGCGGCGCGCCCGGCCCCGGCGCTGATCTCGACCGCCTCGAGATCGAAGCCGATGGCGTCGAGCGCGATCTCGCGCGCGCCGGGGTCGACGCGGACCGCGTCGAGCCGCGCCGTGCCGCGGATCGAGCGCGCCTCGACGTCGAGCGCGAGATCGAGGGCGATGTGCCGGATCGTGAAGGGGCGCGAGCGCTCGTAGACGCGCCTCGTCCCGGCCAGCGTGAAGGGGCGGGACGCGGCCGCGAACTCGGACGACGACAGCACGGAGCCGCAGGCGCAGCGCGAGTGGAGCCGGTACTCTAGGGACATCTCCGCGGAGTTTCCCCGCGCGGCGCCCGGCGCTGCAAGCAAGAACTCGTGCGCGGGGGCGGGCCGCCGGCCGGATCAGCCCGTCTTGAGGCCGTCGAGCACCTCGAGCGCCAGCTCGTACTTGCCGAGGGGCGGCATCAGGTAGGCTCCCTGCACCCGGTCGCGCACCGAGAAGAGCATCTCGCGGGCGATCTTCACCCCCTCCTTGCGCGCCTCGGGGCCGGCCGGCACCTTGCGCATGCGCTCGCGGATCTCCTCCGGGATCTGCATGCCGGGCACCTCGTTGTGGAGGAACTCGGCGTTCTTGTGGCTGACCAGCGGCAGCACGCCGACGAGCACCGGCATCCCCAGGTGCTCGATGCGCCGCAGCACCTTCTCGAGCAGATCCTGGTGGAAGATCGGCTGGGTCATGATGATGTCGGCCCCCGCCGCGCGCTTCCGTTCCAGCCGCGCGATCTCCTTGTCGAGGTCCTGGGCGCCGGGCTCGAGGCCCGTGGCGAGCAGGAACGACGTCTTGCCGCCCGGGATCGGCTTGCCGGCCGGGTCGAGGCCGCGGTTCATCGTGCTCGCCATGTGGAGCAGCCCGATGGAGTCGAGATCGTAGACGGCGGTCGCCTCCGGGTAGTCGCCGACCTTCGGCGGATCGCCCGTGATGATGACGAGGTTCTTGATGCCGATCGCGTGGGCGCCGAGCAGGTGCGCCATCTGGCCGATGAGGTTCCGGTCGCGGCCGCAGACGTGCAGGATCGGCTCGATGCCGTAGCGCTGGACCAGGAGCGAGCAGAAGGCGAGGTTCGTCATCCGCGCCGTGGCGCGCGGGCCGTCGGCGACGTTCACGACGTCGACGCCGCTGTCGATGAGCATCTTCGCGGCGCTCAGCGCGCTCTCGGGGTTCAGGCCAGGCGCCGGGTTCACCTCGACGGAGACCACGAACTTGCCGGCGGCGATCTTCGCCGCGAGGGGGCTGCGCTCGCCGAGCGGCGTGGGCTCGAGCCCCGTGGGCGCGTCCATCGTGATCTGCGGGCGCGCGGCGGCCTCGGGCGCGGCGCCGCCACGGAGCATGCGGGCCGACTTGGCCATCCACCGGACGTGCTCCGGCGTGGTCCCGCAGCAGCCGCCGATCATCGCCGCGCCGGCCTGGATCATGCGGCGGGCGAAGACGTCGAAGTACTCGGGCGTCGCCATGTAGAGCTGGCGGCCGTCGACCGTGCGCGGCAGGCCCGCGTTCGGCTGCACGCAGAGCGGGAGCCCCGCGGTCGCCATCCGCTCCGCCATCGCGAGCGACAGCTGCGGGCCGTCGCCGCAGTTGACGCCGAGCAGGTCGACCCCCCAGTCCCGCAGCGTCCGCGCGACGCGCTCCGGCTCGCTGCCGTCCGCCGCGACGCCGCTCGTGTCGAACGTCATCGACGCGAGGACCGGGAGCCCCGGCGCGGCCGCCCGCGCCGCGTCGATGGCGAGCTTGATCTCGTCGAGATGGCGAAATGTTTCGAGGATCAGGAGGTCCGCGCCGCCCTCGGCGAGCGCGCCGGCCTGCTCGGCGAACGTGGCGGCCGCGGCGGCGAGGTCGTCGCGCGTGGCGACGCCGGGCACGAGCCCCGTCGGGCCGATCGAGCCGGCGACGTACGCGTCGCCGCCCGCGATCTCGCGCGCGAGGCGCGCGCCCGCGAGGTTGAAGTTGCGCACCTCGTTGACGAGCCCGTACCGCTCGAGCCGGAACCTGTTCGCGCCGAAGGTGTTCGTCTCGATGACGTTCGCGCCCGCCGCGACGTACTCGGCGTGGATCTTCTTCACGAGATCGGGGCGCGCGACGTTGAGCTGCTCGAAGTTCTGGGTGACGAACACCCCGCGCTCGTAGAGCAGCGAGCCCATCGCGCCGTCGAACACGAGGGTCGAACGCCGGAGAGCGTCGAGGAACGGGGCCTCTGGTCTCGTGCGGGACATGGGGCGCATCGTAGGGGCGCTCCGGCTTCTCAGGAAGGGGGGGGCGCGACGCGGTTGACGGCGCGGCGCGGATCTCGGTAGGCAGTTCTCGAGATGAGCACGCACCGATGGCTTCGCGCATTCGCCCTGGCGGTCTCCGCCGCTGCTCCGCTCCTCGCCGCCCCCACGGCGGCGCACGCCTGGGATCCGGTGGTGCACCGCTCGGACGCCGGCGTGGATCTCTACCTGTGGAGCGCCCGCTTCTACGGCACGTCGCTCGCCGCCGTCCCCTTCGTGCAGTTCGAGCCGACGCCGAACCTGTTCATCAACCTGAAGTTCCCGCTGGCGCTCTCGTTCGACGGCCCGGGAGACGCCGAAGATCTCGACCGCCAGTCGCGCGCCGCGCTCGGCAACCCGACGTTCACGCTCTACTACTCGGACGCGGGCCGCAAGCTCACCTGGTACGCGGGCGGCCGCGCCGGGCTGCCGCTCGGCGCGATCGACGGCCTCGACTGGCACGTGGCCAGGGGCTACAGCGCGATGGCGATGGCCTGGTACGACCTGCACCTCTGGGCGGCGAACTCGCTCCCGATCGGCGGCCTGGGCGGCATCGAGTACCGCTTCGGGAGGTCGTTCGTGCTCCGGGCGGGCGGGGATCTCACGTTCTTCGTCCCGGTGGGGGACGGCGTCCGGCGCGGCTTCATCGACGACTCCGACGATCTCGAGGCGGTGTTCCAGGCGAAGGTCGAGCCCGAGCTCCAGAGCCGCTCCGGCTTCGGCGGCGGCGTGGCGCTCCAGACGGTGTGGGTGCCGTCGTCGGTCTACGACGACCGGGGGCAGGTCTCGCTGCTGCCGTACTTCGTGTACGACAGCCAGAAGACCTTCTTCATGCGGGCCGGCCTGCTCCTCGCGCTGGACGAGCCGCTCGGGCCCGCGTTCGACAGGGATCGGGTCGCGTCCCTCTATCTGCAGTTCGGCGGGCACATCGACTAGCGCGCCGCGCGGTTCGAGAGAGCGAGAGATGAGCCGGACATGACCCGTCGCCGCGCCATCGCCTGGGGCGCCGCCGCCGTCGCCCTGCTGGCCCTCGTGCTCGTCTGGCGCAAGCTCAACCAGTTCCCGCCGGACACGACGCCCGAGGGCGCCTACCTCCGCATCGCGTACAACATCGGCGTCAGCGATGCGCGCGCGTGCTTCCCGTACCTCGAGGACCGGGCGCAGCACGCGGCGTACACCATCCGCGACTACCGGCGGAAGGCGAGCGAGCGGATCGAGGCGAGCTACCCGGAGCCGGAGCGCGCGCGCCTGCTGGAGCAGTACCGCGCGCACGCGATGGCCGAGGACGGGGCGGACGTGTGGGTCGACATGGCCACGAAGCAGGGCTTCATCGCGCGCCTCCGTCGCGACCTGTCCGGCATCGGGAAGGTGGAGGTGACGGGCGAGCGGGCCACCGTCGAGACGGCGCGCGGCACGCGGTACCCGTTCCGGCGGCGCGACAACGGCATCTGGGGGCTCACGCTGTTCACCGCGGACCTCGTGGCCGAGGCCGAGCGGGCCGCGCGGGACTGGGACGTCGTGGAGAAGGCAGCGCTCGATTACGAGCGCGGGCGGTGAGGGGTCAGCGGACGAGCCGGCCGATCGCGTGGGGCCGCGCGCCGGATTGCGGGAAGTACGCGGAGCCCGACGTGAGGCTCCAGCTGTACCCGGTGAGGTCCCCGGCGTTCGCCCGGCCCGGGGAGACGGCGTAAAGACGCATGGTGCCCCTGCCCGCCCCGCCGTCCGTGCTCCCGCTGCGGCAGGGCCTTGTCGGATCGGCCGGCACCCATCGCGTGTCTCCCGTGCTCGGGTCCGTGGTGCACCCGTGGGCGGTGCTCGTCGAGTCGATGACCCGGAGCGAATACTGGGTCGTGCCGGGGACGACGGGCTCGACGGCCGCGATGGCGGTCGGGGACGCGTCGACGATCGCCGTGTGTCCCGAGCCGCCGTCCGTGTAGTTGATGACCAGCAGATCGCCAGGCAGGATGTCGCTGATCTTCGAGATCCGCTTGAAGTGGTTCCCGGCCACGACCTGACCGTACAGGTTCGTGGAGGTCGGGCTCGTGGAGCCCCACCAGCCGCGGAGGATCGAGGTCGTCAGCGTGGGATCCTCATGCAAGAGGGACAGGGTGAACAGCGATGCGCCCTGCGTGGTCCCGGTGAAGCTCGCCCAATCGATGCTGCTCGGCGTCCCGAACCTGTTGGTGTCGACGCTGTCGAGCACGAACGGCACGTCGGCGGCATGCTCGACGAAAGCGCGGGCTCCCACGAGGTGAGCAGGCGGACCCTCTTGCAGCTTGATGACATGAGCAGCGCCGGCGCTGTTGCCGCGAACGCCGTCGGCCCACGTGCCGGCAATCAGCGTGTCTCCCGAGAGCGCCACACGAACCTCCCACCTGCTCCATGTGGAGCTATCGACCGTGGCCTGCGGCGTCCATGCGCCGCCGATCCTGGCGAAGACCCTCGGTCCCTGTTCGCCGTCGTCACTTCCGAGGATCAACCTGTCCCCGGACACGGCGACGCTGGTGTTGCGAAACCAGCCCCCCCAGCCAGGAGCATCGACATCGCTGGAGTACAGCATGGCTTGCTGGGTCCACGCGCCCTCGCTGCGCGCGAAGACCACGGCGGCCAGCCTGTCAGGGCCGTACTCATTGTAGACGATGGTGCCCACCGCCAGCGTCTCCGAGCTCAACGAGAGCGAGCCGCCGAACCTGTAGTGCGGTGTCGCTCCGACCGGCGGGTAGAGAACGGCCTGTTCGGACCAGGTGTCGCCGGCGCGGGTAAACACGTAGACTCGACACGATGGTTTCGCTGGACCGTCGTCGCAGTCGCTGCCCATGACCGCGGTGTCGCCGTGCAGGGCGACGGCGTAGCCTTGGTTGCGGGTGTCGTGGCTGGGCGCGAGCTTGGCCTGCTGCGCCCACGCGGCGCCGCTCCGGACGAAGATGGACGCACCGCCTGGACCATAACGGTCGGGGGCCCCGACCATGATCGTATTGCCCGATATGGCGACGGCATATCCGAACCGACTGTCGCCGCCTCCGCCGTCCTGCGAGGGGAGCTTTTGCTGCTCGTGCCAGGCGCCGCCGCTGCGCGCGAACACGTACACGGCGCGGCGATCCATTGAACGAGTGCTGTTTCCGACGACGATCGTATCTCCATCGATGGCCACGGAGACGCCGAAGAAATCTCCCAGCTGGCCGTCGCTGGGCGTGAGCACGGCCGCCTGGGACCACGACGCGCCGTCGCGCACGAACACGTAAGCTGCTTCCGCGCCCATGGCGCCGACCACCGCCGTGTTCCCCGAGATGGCCACGGACGACCCGAAATAGTCGTCGCTCGAGGCGTCGCTGGCGTAGAGCGCTTGTTGCTCCGTGGCGATGAGCGGGTCGACCTCCAGCGGATAGGTCGCGCCTGTGTCGTCCACCACGATCGAGAGCTTCGCGTCGCTCAGCTTGATCTCTGCCGGAAGCACGCTCCCGCGCGCGTCCTGGACGACGAGATCGGCGTACCGCAGCACGGCCGCGCCGGACTCGTCCACCAGCGCCACCGACTGGCCGTCCTCCGCTAGTTCCGGCGAGAGATCGCCCCCGAGCGCGATCTCGAGCTCCACCTTGCCCTCGCCCTCGCGGCGGCATGGAGGCGCCGAGTCCAGGGAGAAGCCCTGCTCCAGCCCGAGGGGGCCGTTCAGGTACCACTCCGTGACGCTCAGGCCCGCGGACGGGGCTCGATGCCGTAGCTCGACGCGGTTGTTCGTCCCGCGTGGTTCGGCCGCGACGTCCAGGGGGACGAGCGCCCCCTCGCAGCCATAACGCGCGAGCTTCATCGTGAGTCGCCCCGCCCTCTCCGAGCTCTCCCGGGTCACGGCGACGCCGGCCGAGGTGAACTCGGAGATGAAGCCGTGCGCCGGATTCAGAGCGCTCACCAGAGCGCGCACGGCCGACGCGTCGAGGTTTACATTGTAGTCAGAAGGCGCCTGTCTCTGAATGCTCGCGATGAACGCCGCGCGGTGCTCTGCGGACGCGGCGTCCGGTCCCTGCTGCTCGTGAGGCCATGCTTCCTCGGCGCTGTCCGTGCTCGCTGGATCGACCTCCGCGCTGCACGACGTGACGGCGGTGATGCAAAACAAGAGTGCATGAATGGATGTTCGATGACGCGGCATGTGGCTCTCCCTGTCGGTGATAGACCCTGACGGACCGGCGGCGTGTGCGGCGCCGGAGCCAATGACCCGAAATTGGATTGGAAGGCGGTCCACAGCGGCTCGCTGCCGTCGAGCGCCTTGCGGAGCGCGCCAGCGCACGAGCACACGCGGATCGTTAGGTCACGCGAAGGACGGTCTCGTCCTTATTCGCCGTTGTCATCGTCCTCTTCGGTTTCGCGCGTGTCAAGGAGGGCGAGCCTCGATGACGTTGAGTCGGGCCGCTGTATCGATAGGTTGTGGTGTGAAGGTGGGTCCTTCAATGCGTGGATGTCAGACAGCTGCGGCACGGAATGCGGTCGAGGATGTCTTGACCGCGCTCATCGCAGTGGAGCCGCAGAAGGCCATGCGCTGCGGCGCCTCCGCGCGCGGCTCTCTCGGGTTTCATCCCGACGGCATTGGGCGACGCGCCGCGCGCGACGCCGGCTCACCCGGTCGCGATCCGCCCGAGCGCCTCGTCGGCCGACAGCAGCACCTGCTCCCACTCGTCCAGCGCGTTGGGCCAGTGCGGCGAGAAGCGCAGCACGCCGTCCGGGATCGCGCAGGCGATCCCGAGGCGGGTGAGCTCGCGGTACAGCTCGACCACCGAGGCGCCGCCCGGCGGCCTCACCCCGAGCGAGCAGCCCCGCAGCGCCGGATCTGCCGGCCGGAGGCTCTCCCAACCGCGCTCCCGTAGCGCCTCCTCGAGCGGGTCGAGGAACCGGTTCGCGTGCTCGTGGATCCGCTCGACCCCGATCTGCAGGATGAGGTCCACCGCCGCCTCCAGCCCCGCGAAGCCCGCGGCGTTGAGGTTGCCGCCCTCGACGAAGTCGGCGCGCTGCCGGATCGGCCGGTCGTACCGGAGCTTGCCCGGGCCCTGGAGCAGGAAGCTCACGGCGTCCTCGTGGCTCAGCCAGCCCGCCACCGCGGGCCGCAGCGACGGCAGGCGCTCGCGGCGGATGTACAGGAAGCCCGTGCCCTCCAGCCCCATCAGCCACTTGTGGCCGCCGCACGCGAGGTAATCGACCCCGGCCGCCTCGACGTCCACCGGCGTCGCGCCGATCGCCTGCACGGCGTCCACGCAGAGCTCGGCGCCGCGCGCGCGGCAGAGCGCGCCGATCTCCGCGAGCGGCATCCTGAGCCCCGTCTGGAACTGCACGGCGCTCACCGCGACGAGCCGCGCCCCGCGCTCGAGCTCGCCCTCCAGCCGCGCGAGGCCCGAGCCGCTGCCGTCCGTGAAGCCGCCGAGCGGCAGGAAGACGACCTCCAGGCCGAACATCGCGGCCGCGCGCTGCCACGGCGTCACGTTGGCCGGGAACTCCCCCTCGAAGAGGATCACCCGGTCGCGCGGCTGCCAGGGGAAGCACAGCGCGATGTCCGTGAGCCCGCGCGTCGTGCTCTGGACCAGCGCGATGTCGTCGCCCGCCGTCGCGGCGCCGATGAGCCGGCCGAGCTTCTCCCGCAGGCGGAGCCGCTGCGCGTGCCACGCGGGGTACGCGGCCGCCCCCTGCGCGGCGTAGTCGTCGAGCAGCGCCGTCATCGCGAGGCGCACCGGCCGCGACGGCGGCGAGATCCCCGCGTGGTTCACGTAGACGAGCGGCGCGAGGTGAGGGAACAGCCCGCGATCGCCGAGCTTCGCGGTGAACGCCCGATCCCTATCGATTTCGGCGGTGTGTCGCATCAGCTGACTCCGCGCTTCCCCCGGCGCTCCCCGCGGACCTTGGCGAGGTAGCGCGGCGGCGCCCCCTTCCCGGCCGCCGGCGGCACGAGGCAGTGCGGCTTCGTGCCGATGAGATCCCCGCGGCCCGCCTTGATCAAGGCCTCCCGCGCCTCGTCGTGGTGCGCCGGGTCCCAGTAGAGGAGCAGCGCCTTCTGGAGCTTCTTCTCGCGCAGGTCCTTCGCCGTGTACACAGGCTCCCGCGTGAGCGGGTCGATCCCCGTGTGGTACATGCAGGCCGCCATCGACATCGGCGTCGGGATGAAGTCCTGCACCTGGCGCGGCCTCATGCCGCTCTTCTTCAGGTAGATCGCGAGATCGACCATGTCCCGCAGCGTCGAGCCGGGGTGCCCCGAGATGAAGTAGGGCACGAGGAACTGGTTCTTGCCGGCCTCCTCGCTCGCGCACCGGAACTGCTCGGCGAAGCGCTCGTAGCTCTCGATGCCCGGCTTCTTCATCTTGTCGAGCACGTCCTTCTTGTTGTGCTCCGGGGCGACCGAGAGCTGGCCGCCCGTGTGGTGCGCGGCGAGCTCCTCGATGAACTCGGGCGACCGCTCCGCGAGGTCGTAGCGCACGCCCGAGGCGATGAAGACCTTCTTGATCCCCTGCTCCTCGCGCACCGCCTTCATCAGCTTGAGCAGCGGGCCGTGGTCGGTGTTCAGGTTCTCGCAGACCTCCGGGAAGACGCACGAGAGCCGCCGGCAGGCGTTCTCGATCGCCTCGTCCTTGCACCGCATCTGGTACATGTTCGCCGTCGGTCCGCCGAGGTCGCTGAGCACGCCGCGGAAGCCGTCCATGCGCCGCAGCGCCCGCACCTCGCGCAGGATGCTGTCGGCCGAGCGCGACTGGATCACCCGGCCCTCGTGCTCGGTGATCGAGCAGAACGTGCAGCCGCCGAAGCAGCCGCGCATCGTGACGACCGAGTGCTTCACCGTCTCGTACGCGGGGATGGGCGCGTCGTACGACCAGTGCGGCACCCGCGTGAACGGCAGGTCGTAGAGCGCGTCCATCTGGCCCGTCTCCAGCGGGAACGCGGGCGGGTTGAAGTACACCGCCTCGGCGCCGTGCGCCTGGAGCAGCGGGCGGGCGTTGCCGGGGTTCGTCTCGAACTGGAAGGCGCGTGACATCTCCGCGAAGGCGCCCTTGTCCGCGGCGACCTCCTCGTAGCTCGGGAGGATCACCGCCTTGCCGTCGGCGACGTAGCGGGAGCCCTCGATCTGCTCCCACTCGCCCTTGCGCAGGGGGACGGCGGTGCCCCTGACATCGCGGATCGACCGGACGGGCTCGCCGCGCCGGAGGCGATCGGCGACCTCCCAGACGGCCTTCTCGCCCATGCCGAAGATGAGCATGTCGGCCTTGGCGTCGAGCAGGACCGAGCGGCGGACCTGGTCGGACCAGTAGTCGTAGTGGGCGATGCGCCGGAGCGACGCCTCGATGCCGCCGAGGACGATGGGGACGCCGGGGAACGCCTGCCGGCAGAGGTTCGCGTAGACGATCGAGGCCCGGTTGGGGCGGAGGCCCACCTGCCCGCCCGGCGAGTACTGGTCCTCGCTGCGCACCTTCTTCTGCGCGGTGAGCTTGTTCAGCATCGAGTCGAGGTTGCCGGCGGTGACCCCGACCATCAGCCGGGGCACCCCCATCCGCAGGAGGTCGCTCGTGTCCTGGTAGCCGGGCTGCGAGACGATGCCGACCCGGAAGCCGCGCCCCTCGAGGAAGCGGCCGATGATCGCGGCGCCGAACGCCGGGTGGTCGACGTAGGCGTCGCCGTTGACGAGCAGGATGTCGAGCGCGTCCCAGCCCCGGGCGCGCATCTCCTCCCGGGTCGTCGGCAGGAAGGCGGTCAGGTCCCGGGGGGCGGCGCCGGCGCTTCGGCGGAGCTGGGTGAGGGGCACGGCGCCGTCACCCTACGGGCCGGAAGAGCGGGCGGCAAGGGGGCGGCCCCGGCGGGGGCGGGGGGCGAGGGGGGACGGCGTGACGGCGTGACGGCGCCGGGAAGCCCCGCGGGGCCGCGGCCGAGGCCGGCGCGCGGGGGGGCCGGCGGGAGGGCGCAGCCCGCGTTTTCCCCGGAGAAACGCACAAATTGCACGATACCCGGCCAGCAGGTCACGGCTTCTGCTCACCGGCGCACCGGATCTCCGGACGCGACATGAGGGCTGCGCGCACCGCCGCGGGGAGCCGCGCGCTCCACTCGGCGTCAGCCGCTGGCGAGCTCGTCAAAAAATGCTTCAAAACAAGGGGTTTTGGCGCGCGGGGGAGGGTTCCAAAACGACCCGGAAAGAGGGTTCGTAAAAATAATATGTGGAATCACGATCAGATGATGCCCTCCGCGCCAAACATCTCAGCTTCGCTGTGGTGCACGAGGTGGGCGTTCCCTTCCTTCGCGGGCTGCTCCAGGGCTTCGGCGTGGGGGCGAACGATCGCGAGGACGTGGTGCACGACGTCCTCCTCGCCGCTTACCGCAATCTGGAGACCTTCGACGCGAGCCGCCTGCTGCGCGCGTTGCAGGGGCGGCGCGACGAGGACGACTTCTTCGAGGACGACTTCGAGGACGAGGACCACGAGCCGCTGCCGCTCAGCGAGGTGCTCCCGTGGATCGGGGAGGGGCAGCCGCAGCCGCGGCGGGTCTGGGACTCGCTCTACCGGTGGCTCTACGGGATCGCGTGGCGGCAGGTCAGCCACTACCGCGACCGGGCGTATCGGCGCCGCGAGATCCCGGACGGCCTGCGGCTCATCACCATCTCTGCCGGCGTCGACCGCCGGTCCCCTCTGGAGCAGCGGCTGGAGGCGATGGAGCGGGCCGAGGTGATCGACGCGCTGCTCGCCAGCCTCGACCCGCAGCGGCGGGTCATGCTGGTGATGCACGACATGCTGGAGATCCCGGTCGTGGACATCGCCCGGGAGCTCCAGATCAACGAGAATACAGGGCAGAACCGGCTACGGCTGGCCCGGGAGGACTTCCGGGCGGCGGTGAAGCGGCTCGACCCGGAGCAGCGGAACGCGCTGCGCCTCGGCGACAGGCCGTTCGCCGCCGAGGCGACGACGCGCCGCCGGCCGGCCCCCCGGCGGCGCAGGCGGGGGACCTGAGCCGGCGCAGCGCGCCCTCGCCGCTCGTCAGTAGGGGCACGCCAGCACCTCCGGCGCGCTCAGGCCATCGGTGCGCACGTCCGAGATGACGTTCTCTTCCGGATGGGAGAGCACCTGGGCGCCGGCCGGACCCGACAGCCAGCATTGCTGCTGGATGGATCGCGACTGCGTCCCGCGCCAGGGCTCGCAGCGGGCCACCGCACCGCCGTGGATCGTGACGTCGCTGGCCTCTATCCTGATACCGGGATAGGAGCCCGACGTGAAGCGCAGGGCATTGTCGAAGACGAGCAGGTTCTCCAGGGTCACGTCCTCTACCCGGGTCGAGGTCGCGGGCAGCGTCGTCCGCGAGCTCACGAGCACGCCGTAGAGCGCGTTGCCCCAGGACCAGACGTCCAAGAACTCCACGCCGGCGCCAGCCTGCACGTGGACGCCATGGCCCCCGTTGTAAGCGAACTTGACCCTCTTGATCAGGATCCCCTTCGGACGCTCGTTCTCGAGGGGGCTCGCGAGCACGACGCCGGAGCCGCCGTTGTGATGAAAGTAGCTGTCCTTGACCACGACGTTGTACGGCACCGGGCTCGGGATCCCGGGCCCAGGGGAGATCTGGGTGGAGATCCAGATGCCATGCCCGCCGCTGACCGTGGTGGAGCCGTCGCCGGGATGGATCATGTTGTGGTGCACGTGGCAATTTCGCACGGTCACGTTGGCGGTGACGATCTTGATCCCGCTGGCGCTGACCGGGCCGTCGATGTTCCTGATCTCGCAGTTCTCCACGAGGATGGGCGGCGTGTCGTGGTACCCGGCGATGGAGGACAGGTAGATGCCGCTCTTCGAGAAGCCATCCACGAGCACGTTGCGGATGACGCCCCCGGAGCCCCAGGTGAAGCCGATGCCCTCCAGGTTGCTCGGCTTGCAGGAAGGTAGCTGGGGAACGAGGGGCGAGTACCGCAGGATGACGTTCTCCACCTTGCAGTCCGAGCAGGTGTTCAGCTGGATGCCGCTGTTCGCCTTCGTGCGTGGCCCCTCCGTGATCGCGATCTGCAGATTGCGGATCCAGAGCCCCTGGACCGCGCTGATGATGGTCCCGTCCGGCTTGACGACCCTGGTGACCTGGATGGCCCCGGGGTACTGCTCCGGATTGCAGGGGATCGCCACGAGGGTCGCGGTGTTGGGATCGCCCGGGGGGGCCTCGGGAGACAGCTCCGGTCCCTCCAGGGTGAGCGCGTCATGGTGGGGCCGCAGCGGGGTGCGCAGCACGTAACGGCCGGCAGCGAAAGCCACGGTGCGCCTGCTGGCGCTCAGCGACGCCGCGCACTCGATGGCCGTCGCGATGCCCGGGCTGTCGTCGACGTTCGTGCTGCGGTCGACGGACGCGTCGGCGGAGAAGGGCCATTCCGCCGGCCTCGCCAGGTAGGGCAGGACGTCGACCACGCCGTCCGGGTCGACGGAGCCTGGCAGGCAGCAGCCTGCCCCGTCGCAAGTATTCAGGTCCTCGTGCAGCGTGCTCGTCCCCGGGCAAACGCGGTTGGCCGGGCAGAAAGGCCCCGTGCAGAGCGGCGATTGCGTGGCGTAACCGGGGCAAGCGATGCCGGTCGTCTGGTCTGCCAGGAAGGGCGGCTCGGTGTAGGGCAGATCGAGGCTGCAGAACCCCTGGGAGGACACGGCGCGCTCCTCCGGAGGAGGGTGATATCCCCAGCCCGCCTCGGAGCGGGCGGTGCTTTCCGGGGGCGGCGCCGCTCCGGCTGGAGCGGAGGCGAGCGCGAGCAGGACTCCGATCCAGATCTGCACAAACCGCTGATCCAATACCACACATACCTCCTCTCGGACGAGGGTCGATCCGTCGCTGTCAGTCACCACCAGGAGCAAGGAGCGAGCGCAGAAGTCGAGCGGAGCACCGCTGTGCCAGGGAGAGACTCACCTCTCCGGGGTAGGCGCGACGCGAGCACACCCATGTCCCGCTCTCCGTGTCCGGCCTGAGCGATTTTCATGAGCGGGCGCGCCGCGCGGTGCGGCGGCCCGTCCCGGCGGGCGCGGGGAGGGCACGTGAACGCGAGGGGCGCTGGGCGCCGGGGCGCGCGGGCTCGCCGTCAGCTCCTCGTGCCGCGGGTCAGAAATTCTGCTCGGGCTCTCTCGCGAGCAAAGAGAGATTTCAACGCAAAGACGCAAAGACGCAAAGACGCAAAAAAAAGAACAAAATTCGTGCAGGTTTGCGCCTTTGCGTCTTTGCGACTTTGCGTTGAAATCTCTCTCCGGATCCCTGGCCGGACCCCTGGTGGATGGAACTAGGCGAGGCTATCCGTGACAGTTACTTTCGAGAGCGGGTTGCCCCTTGCGGTGAACACGCCGAAGGCACCGTCGCACATGCCCGCGGGGATGTGGTCGCGCCCACGATATGCCATGTGACTTGTCATGCTGAACGCCTCTGCGCAAGCGCCGTGTCCGAGCGCTTCGCGGCGTCCCGCCGAGGGCGATCGGGGGAGGAGAGCCCGCGACGGCCGGGCGAGTTTCGTGAAGGACGGGCGCGCGCCCCTGCTCGTGGTCACTCGTAGTGGACCGACTCCGCCGCGTTGTTCCGCCCCGCGCTCCGCGCGGGATAGAGCGACGCGAAGAGCGCCACCGCCGTCGCGCCGAGCGCCGTGAACAGGCCGTACTCCGGCGGGATGCTGAGCTCGACCTCGAAGGTCGACACCGTGCGCAGCGCGCCGAGCGCCGCGGAGCCCAGCGGGATCCCGAGCAGCACGGCCAGCGCGCCGCCGAGCGCGCCCACCAGCGCGCCCTCCATCAGGACCATCCGGCGGACCTGCCCCGCCGTCATGCCGAGCACGCGGTGCAGCGCGAGCTCCCGGCGCCGCGCGTGCAGCGCCAGGACCATCTGGTTCGCCACGCCGATCGCCGCGAGCACGGTCGTGAAGCCGAGGATCATGTCGAAGATCACGAAGTCGCGGCCCGTCGCCTTCCGGCGGACGGCCTCGATCTCGGCCCCCGTCTGCATCCGGACGTCGCGCGCGCGCGGCACGTCGGCGAGGAGCTCGGCCCAGGGCGGCGTCGCCGGTCCGCCCCGCGCCGCCACGGCGCCCGTCACCGGATCGGCGATCGCCACCGTGTGGCCGATCGCGGTCGCGTACGGGGAGATGACCGGGAAGTCGGACGCGTCGATGACCGCGTACGTGCGCAGGTTGCGGTACGCGCCGGCCGCGTGGACGTAGCCGAGCTCGTCCGTGATGCCGACGACCTCGAGGCGGCGCGTGCCGGCGCGGCCGCCCACCTCGAGCAGGTCGCCGGGGCCGACGCCGAAGCGGCGGGCCATCATCGTGGAGACGAGCGCCTTGCCCGGGCCGAAGCGGCGGGCGAGCGCGATCGACTCGGCGCGGCCCGTGGCCTCGGCGAGCGCGAGGAGCTCGTCGGCGGGGACGGCGTAGGCGACGTTGGGCCACGGCGTGCGGCTCGAGAAGCGCGCCGCGACGAGGCGCTTCGGCAGGCGTCGGAGCAGGCGCTCGGCGTGGCCGAGCGGCTCGTCCGGGTAGAGGAACGCGTAGGGCGCGAGGGCGCGGCCGGCCCAGGCCGAGACCTCCTGCTTGAGCGCCGTCGTGGCGATGTGCAGCGCGAGCAGGAGGGCGAACACCATCATCACGCCGCCGACGCTCCAGGCGAGCTCGTGGCCGCTGTGCTCGACCCGGCGCCGCAAGAGCAGCCGCTCGGCGGCCCAGCGGCGCGGCGCGAGGCGCACGGCGAGCGCGCCGAGGCGCGCGACGAGGTCCGGGACGAAGACGATGGCGGCGAGGAACGCCGCGCACGCGAGGCCCGCCTCGAGCACGAAAAAGGCGAACAGCGGGACGGATTCCCGGAAGAACGGGCGCAGCAGGCCGTAGACGAGCACCATGAACGGCAGCGCGAGCAGCGTGACGCCGCGCATGCGCCGCCGCTGCTCGGCCCCGCCCTCGACGAAGCGCGGGCGCAGGGCGCGCGCGATGTCGAGGCGGAGCGCGTCGCGCACCGGGCGCAGCACGCCGAGCAGCGCGGTCAGGGCGCCGGTGCCGGAGACGAGCAGCATCGCGCCCCAGGGCAGGACGATGGCGTCGAGCGGGATGCGCGCGCGGCCCGTCGTCGTGATGCCCGCCTTCGCGGCGAGGTACGCGAGCGGGATCGACCCGAGCAGGCCGAGCGCCGCGCCGCCCACGCCGAGCAGCAGCGCCTCGAGGACGAAGACCGCCGCGACCTGCGGCGGCAGCGCGCCGGCGCTGCGCAGGAGGGCGATCTCGCGGCGGCGGCGCTCGACGGCGACGTTGAAGGTGAAGAAGACGATGAGGGCGCCGACGAGGAACGCGGAGAGCGAGCCGAGGCGGATCGCGGACCGCATGATCTCGTAGTCCTCGTGGGTCTCCTCCTGGGCGTCCTCGGCGTCGATGGGCTGCCCGTCCGGGCGGAAGCCGCGCAGGGTGATGGTCTGATCGGTGAAGACGGGGAGGTCGGGGTTGGTGACGGCGCTCCTCGCCTCGACGGCGCGCGTCCCGACGTCGAGGATGAGGACGACGTTGACGGTGGCCGTGCCGAGGGCGACGCCGAGCACGGCGGCCATGGCGCCGAAGCGGTCGGCGCGCAGGTTGCGCAGCGCGAGGATCCGGACGAGCGGCTGGAAGAGGGCGCGGAGGAGGAGCAGCATTCAGATGCCGAGCTCTTTCAGCCGATCGTGGACGGCGGCCGAGGTGACGGCGGGGCCCGCGAGGGCGGCGTCGTGCAGGAGCAGGCCGTCGCGCATGAAGACGACGCGGTGGGCGCGGGCGGCGTCCTCGGCGTTGTGCGTGACGAGGAGCATGGCGCTGCCGGCGTCGCGGAGGGCGTCGGCGAGCAGCGCCATGATGCGGCGGCCGGTCGCGACGTTGACGTTGCCTGTCGGCTCGTCGGCGAGCACGAGCGCGGGGCGGCGGACGAGGGCGCGGGCGATGGAGATGAGCTGCATCTCGCCGCCGGACATCTGCGAGGGCAGGTGCTCGGCGCGGGCGCGCATGCCCACGCGATCGAGCATGCGCGACGCGGCGTCGTGGTCGGGCGCGGCGCCGTCGATGAGGTAGGGGAGGACGATGTTCTCGTAGCCGGTGAGGGTCGGGACGAGGTTGAAGAACTGGTAGACGATCCCGACGCGGCGGCGGCGCAGGAGGGTCCGCCCGTGCTCGTCGAGGGCGGCCATATCCTCGCCGAGCACGCGGATCTCGCCGCTGTCGGGCGACTCGAGGCCCGCGACGCACGAGAGCAGCGTGCTCTTGCCGACGCCGGAGGGGCCCATGATCGCGCACATCTCGCCGGCGTGGATGTCGAGGTCGACGCCGCGGAGCACCTCGATGGGCGTCGCGCCGAGCGCGTGGGACTTGTGGAGGTTGCGGACGCGGAGGACGGCCTCGTCGGAGGCGGGGGTCGAGGGGGTGCTCATGGGCGTGCGCGGTGCCGGGCTCGTCACGTGCCGAGCGTCAGAACCTATTCTATCTGTGGTGTTCGGCGGTGCGCGTTCCTCCGCTCAGGGAGAGAACATTTCCTGAAGGACGGCCAGGATGCGCGTGAAGGTCGCCGGCGATATGCGACCAAGATGGCGGACGAGACGCTCCCGGTCGACGGTGCGAAGCTGATCGATGACGACGTGCCCGCTCTTGTTCGAGAAGCGGCACGCGACGCGAAACGGGTAAGGCTGCCCTCCCGTCGTGAGCGGCGCCACGATGACCGTGCGCAGATGCGCGTTGAGCTCGTCCGGCGAGACCACCACGCAGGGGCGCGTCTTCTGGATCTCGCTTCCGCGGGTCGGGTCCAGATCGATGAGGAAGACATCCCCGCGACGGACCGGTTTCACGCCTACCACTGCCATTCGGCCTCGTCGAAGCGTGTCGGCGTGGGAGCGTCGAGCATCCGGTCGCCGTCCTCGGCGTGCGACTGCCGAGCGGCTTCCGCCCAGCCGCTTCGAGGCGACTTTCGTGCGGCGATGATGATGGTATTGCCACGCACCTGGAGCTCGACCTCCTCGGTCAAGCCTGCTTGCTCGATGAGGGGCTTCGGGAGCCGGACTCCCTTGGAGTTGCCGATGCGGACTAGGCGGGTTTTCATGTTCAGCCTGCGTGATCACAACGTACCTACCGAGGCAGGCGCCGTCAAGGCGACCCGGACTGCGCCGTTCGTGCGCCCCCGGAGGACTCGCCGATCCGTCCACGGAGCGCCGCTCGTGTAGGGCGAGGCGGGAGCGCTGCCCCTCGCGACGCCGACCTGAAGAATCCCTCGAATTTGTCGGGCAGATTCACAGAGAGGCCAACAGAGAGGCCAGGCTGTCGGCGGCCGGCGCGAGCGGACCCCACTTCATGGCGTTCTCTGCGGTGACGCCCCGCCCGGGCCGGGCGAGGGGCGCGCAGGTTACCAGAATTGGCCCTTGCCCATGACGATGGCCGGGCGCTCACAGCGTAGCAGCCTGCTACTCCGCCCAGAGCACGGACAGGTCGAGCTCGATGGCCTCGAACGGCGCGACGCGAACGCGCGCGGCGTCGCGGTAGACGGCCGCGGGGCCCCAGCGACGATCCGCGTCGAGCACGTAGGCCTCGAGGGTCCGCGCGATCGGGTCGACCAGCCACGCATACCGCACGCCCTCGCGCGCGTAGATAGGCATCTTCTCGTCACGGTCGAGGTTCTCCGTGGATGCGCTCAGCACCTCGCAGATCCAGTCTGGAGCGAGCGCGAAATAGGCCGTCTTGGGCAGCTCGGGCATGCGCTCGGCGCGCCAGCCAGCGAGGTCGGGCACGAGCACGTCGACCTCCCCCGGCGCGTCCGGATCGGGGAAGTGGAGCTCGGGTTCGACAAGGATGCGCCAGCCACCTGGCCCACCCCGCCCCCGCTGGAAGGGACCGAAGAGCTCCCCCTGCAGCGCGCTCTCGGCGCTCGCGTGTCGCGGTGCCGGTCGGGGGAACACGTGCAGGGTGCCGCGGATGAGCTCCGCCACCTTGTTCGGCGGGACAGTGCCGAGGTCGGCGTACGTGGCGCGGCGCTGCTTCTCGGCGGGCTGGCCCATGGGCGAAGCCTGCCCGGGGGCGGGCGGTGAGGCAAGGCGGTGAGAAAGACGGCCAGGTCGGGGCGCTGACCGGCGCAGGGTTACGACCGCGATCACCAAGGCGAGCCCGCGTGCGTGCGGGTTTCGCTGACCGGGAGACCTGGGAATGCGTCCAAGCGCTCGGGTGGTGTGATCCGGAGCCTCGGTGACGCGCACTGGCACGAGCCCCGTCGAGCCTCTTAAGGATCATCTCGACAAGGATGTGAGGGGGTCGATGCGGACGATCAAACAGATCATCGCGGCGCACGGATCAGAGATCGTCGCAGCGTGGGCCAGCGAAGCGAACAGGGCAGCGGCGGCGCGGGGGCTGGCGAGCCCCGAGCTGACGAACATGATGCCCAAGTACGTGCGGACGCTCGCGCGCGGATGGGATGGGGAGGACGTGGTCCGCCAGCGAAACGAGCTCATCGAGAGTCAGCTGTCCTCCCGCTTGCGTGCTGGCTTCAGCCTCGAGGAGGCGCTGGAAGAGTTCGCCATCCTCGGGCGCGCGATCGTTCGCACCTGGGCCATCGCAGGCGCCGAAGAGCAGCCGAGCTTGGAGGAGATCGATCGCCTCTTCGCCGAGATCCACGCCCGTTCCGTGTTCATAGCGCAAGCGTTCCGGCAACACCTCCTGGAGGACGAGCAAACCGAGAAGCGCTACCTGCGGCTGCTCCATGACCCGTTCTTGCAGCCTTTCGGCGGAGAGGCGCCCCTGTCGTCGGGGCGTTTGAGGAAGGTCCTCGAGGTCGTCATGGAGTCGATGGACGCCGATACGGCTGCGCTGCTGTTGCACGACATCAGGACCGGGAAGCTGGAGATGGTCGCCTCGGTGGGCCTGGCCGACGAGCCGTTCGTCGAGTACGTGCGAATTGTCGACGCCTCGTCCTTCGCAGGCGCCGTCGCCTTGCAGGACTATGCGATGTCGATGCGCGACGTGGAGACCACGTTGCTCGACGTGCCGGATAGACTCCGGCACAGCGGCATCCACTCGCTGCTCGGCATCCGTCTCCCGCCGCAGCGTTCTCTCCTGGGTGTCCTGTACATCGGCCTCCGTGAGAAGCGGACGTTCACCGCCCGTGAGACGCGGCGCATCGCGGCGCTCGGCGAGCGGCTCGCGCTCCACCTCGATAACGCCAAACTCTACACGGAGCTGCTCGATCAGCTCGGTGCCCTGCGCGTCGCGCGCGAGCTACGAAACCAGTTCGTCTCGGTCCTGGCGCACGATCTCCGCGGCCCGCTGTCGGCCGCGAGGATAGCTGCGACGCTGCTCGCCGCGCAGCCGGACGCGACCGGGCCGGGCGTCGCGAAGCGGGTCGAGGTCGTCGTCCGCAACCTGGATCGGGCGGACCGCATGGTGACCGATCTGCTCGACGCCGATCGGATTCACGCCGGCCGGCGTCTCTCGGTCACGCTCGAGGAGTGCAACCTGGGCGAGCTCGCCCGTGAGCTCGTCAACGAGCTCGCGGCCGATCACCCTGGCCGCATCGTGCTGCGTGCAGACGAGGGCGTCCGAGGGATCTGGGGTGCCTCGGAGCTGCGACGCGCGCTCTGGAACCTGATTTCGAACGCGCTGAAGTACGGCGCGAAGGACGCGCCGATCACCGTCGTCATCGCGAAGCTGCGGGACGGCGTCGAGGTGAGCGTGCACAACGAGGGCGCGCCGATCCCCCCGGAGGCACGAGAGACGCTGTTCGATCCGTTCACGCGCGCCGCGGGCGAGCACGGCGCACACGGATGGGGCCTCGGTCTGATGCTGGTACGCGCCTGCGCCGAAGCCCACGGCGGGAGCGTCCATGTGGACAGCGCTCCCGGTCGCGGTACGACGTTCACGATGCGGCTGCCAGCGGACGCGCGGCCGGCCCAAGGCTGGACGTGAGGCGTTCTGCTCGTCTCCATCGGCCGCCTTGAACGGGCAGCCAGCTACGCCGGCTCTCTCGGAGGTCGAGCCGGGGCGTGCCTTCACCGAGCGAGCACAAGCGGGCCGGTCCTATTTGCTCGATTCCTGAGCGGTTTCTCTGGATCCCGGGTGCGTCGATCTGGTTCTTTGAGCCGATTCTCTGGATGTGGCTCGCGATGGGCTAGTTGAGAAAGCAGAAACTCTAGATGTGGCTCTTGATCATCTGGTTCTGAAGGGTAAACCTCTGGATGTAGCTCTCGATTGTCTATTTATGAAAGCCGAGCCTCTGGATGTGGCCTGTGTTTACCTGGAAACTTGAGATGTTTTTCTAGATTTCGTCGAGTTTTGTCTTGTTTTTCGTCCAGGATGTCTCGATCCCTGGTGCGAACGCCCCCGTTGCACGGTGCGGCGACAGCCGTCGAGCTGGCGCGCGCCGCCGGCGTGAGCACCGGGACCGTCAGGCGCTGCTGTATCCTGGGATGGACCGAGCGCGCCTGGTGAGCGCAGGAGAGGGGACCCATGGGGGACAGCGGGAACACAGGGCTCGGCGCGCCCGAGCTCGCGTCGAACGAGGCGTTGAGAGCGGTTGCGGGGGGCGCGGCGACGCTCGCGCAGGGGGCGCACGGCGACGGCGTGCGCGCCCTGCAAGAGGCGCTCGGCGCGCTCGCGCTCGGCGACGCGATGAAGGCCGACGGCTCGTTCGGGCCGAAGACGCACGCCGCCATCGTCGCGCTGCAAGCCGCGGAGGGCCTGCCGCGGACGGGCATCGTGGACGCCGCGACGATCGCCGCCCTCGACAGGCGCATGGCGGCCCGGCGTACGCCGTCGCTCGAGGAGGCCATGGCCAGGGCCGCGGGGCTCAGCCCGGAGGAGGCGGCGGCGCTCGGCCGCAAGCCGTCCGCGGTCCAGGCGGTCGCCGAGGCCTCGCGTACCGATCAGGGCTATTTCACGGATGCGAGCAGGCTCCCGCGCGTCGTGCCCGGGGCCGAGCCGGACCCGGACACGCCGCCGCCCGCCGTGGACTCCGTCGACGAAAGGCCCGCGACCGCCGCTTACGGCGCGCTCGCCGCCGATCGGAGCGCGCGCCTCGACGAGGTCCGGCGCGCGCTACGGGACGACGCGCGCGCGCTGGCCGCGCTCGACAGGCTGCTCGCCGCGGGCCGGCTGCACGCGGGGGCGCTGCTGCCGAACCTCGCGACCATGGCGGGCGTCCGGCGCGATGGCAGGCTCGTGCTCGAGGGCGGCATCGATCCGCACCTCGTGCTCGCACAGGCGATCCGGCACGTGGACAACCCGCTGCGCGTCAAGCAGGGGGCGCGCCACGGCACCTGCGGCGCGGGGACGATGGAGTACGTCCTGCTGCGCGCCGATCCGGCCGAGTTCACGCGGATCCTCGACGGGATCACGCGGGAGGCGGGCGAGGTGACGCTCCGCTCCGGCCGCGTGCTCAGGATGCCGCGCAACGCGATCCAGCGCGACGCCTCGGGCCGCATCGACATCGACCGGATGTTCCAGTCGGCGCTGATGAACCACGCGACCCTGATGAGCTGGATCTTCGATTACGACAACCCCGAGGACAACGACTCATTCTGGGCTGCTCTGGGGGGCGACTCGCGCGTCCCGCTCGGCAATTTCACGAGCTTGTTCCAGGACATCATGGGCGGCAGCTACACGAGCGTCTCGGCGCTGCTGCGCAGCGGGGCGTCCGTGGCCGATGATGTCGCTGGGGCTTTGGGGCGCGGGGAAAAGGTGCCGGTTCTCCTGAAATGGGAGGGTGGCTATCACTGGGTCGCGGGCGAGAAGATCGAGCGGGGGGCGGACGGCTCGCCGGCCTCGGTGATACTGCGCAATCCTGCGGGGGCGGACAGCTGCCAGGGCGTCCCGCCACGCGCGCCGCTGCCGGAGGGGTGTGGGCGGTTTCGCATGAAGTACGCGGATCTCGCGACGCATATCCACGGGGCGACCATCAGGGGGTGAACGTCGCGGGGAGGGGAGCGCCGCAGGGCGTGGAGTGAAGGCGGGCCCTTCGATGCAGGGATGAAGTGTCGATGGCGTCGCTCTTCCAGGAGGAGCGGGGTGAGGCGATCGGGCGGTTTTCCGTGGGTTTCGAGCGGGTCGAGGCCGACGTCAATCTGGCGATCATGGGCGCTAACCCCGCGATCTCTGGTCGGCCGGACGATTCAGTGACGCTGCCGGCGGTGTCCTTAACGGTCGTGAAGCAGGCGGCGTAGACGACCACTACCCGACTCAAAGCGGCTCTGGCCGCGCCCCCGGCGAGCAGTCCGCGCCAGGGGCTTGTCGCAACCCTCACGCCAACCATCGCTGCTGCCCATCCGGCGGGCGACGTCGCGACAGCGGAGATCGCCGCTCGGACGCTGGCAGAGCTTCTCAGCGACCCGCATGCAACGCCGCACGTCGCGCCCGTGATCGACCTCGCTCGCACCCGGTTTGCACGATCGTGAGCTCATCCTGAACGCCATCCCGGCCGCGCTGCTCCGCATCGCCGGCCGCTAGGTCCGGAAGTACCACGAGAAGGGCCACCGCAGCCGGAGGTCGCCGTGCCCGACCCGTCGGCCCACGTCGCCCGCCGGGCCCACCAAGATCGAGTGCCGTTCTATTTCGTTGGAGGTAACGCGAGTTGCGATGCTACCTGACGGCACTTCTCAATGTTCTTGAATAGGTTCGCGAGATAGGCGTCTGCGTAAAGCTGGTTAACGATTGATAGGACGTCCGTGACCATCTTCTTGGTCGTCTTGACAACTGCCGCTTCGTCTAGGGCGGCTCCGCCGCTTAGGACGTCGCTTGGCATAGTTCTCATGACAGTGTGGGCGACAAATCGATTCCCGTGAACAACGAGGAGTCGTTTTCTGCCATCTGCATCTTTTCGGAACTTGACGAGCTGACTCTCAACCAGTCGAAGAATTTGGACGAGGCGCCATATACTGGGCCCCGAGACCGAACTGTTGAATAGTACCTTATACGGAGCTCGTTCTATGTCCTGCCATAGGCGACCTATCTCGGCCTTGGCATTTACAGTAAATGTAATGTCAGTCTGCCTGCAGGCGCGCGCAACGGTTGCCTCCGCCAGGTCGAGCCCATTAGAATGATCTACAAGCGTTTCGCCGGATTTGTATAGATATGTGATTCCCTCGAGGGCCAACTCAGAGGCAATGCGCTCTTGCTCTGGGTCGAGAGCTACGAAGTCGCGATGCTCGATCCGGTTCTGAGAATTGTTGAATCTCGTAATCTCCTTGTCGAAGCCTTCTGGACAATTCTCGAGGGAAATGAGGCGAACCCATACACGTGCGCGACTAACTGGCTCTGAATTCTTCGTGGCGGCTTCGGTAATCGCGCCAACTGTTTGGGCGCCATTTACTACTCGAAGATCGCTACACTCGAAGAGACCTGTCTCGTGCGTGTTGCCTCCAAGTGGCTTTTTGACAACTTTTCGGCATAGCGCGGTGATGCCATTGTTAAAATACCAAAAATGTTCCGGATGATTCGTTAATGTGTCGACCATGCTAGCGTTGACAGATGTGACGCCCAGAAACACTCGCAGATTGGGAGCGAATAAGCGGTTCTGATGAACCATCATCCATTGTGCGACGTCGCTGGCAGCAACCTGTCCGTAGAAGCCGTGGAATGGCTCCCGAATCTGGCCCCACTCGTACATCTGAACATCGACATCGATGGGGGCTCCGCCTATCCCCTTGGATATTATTGCGTATACGTCTGCCTGTCGGAGGACTTGACTGTAGACAAGGTCGGTGGGGTCGTTTAGTTCGTCGAGTATATCCTGAAGGTCCTGTTTGACATCATTCGAAAGAGGGGCTTGGCCCGTATATACAACCACGAGAGAAATGCGCGTTGTGGCGTCGTTAAGCGCCTGTTCAATCGCGGCTTTGCGGCGCTTCAGCTTGGTCGGGAAGCGGTCCCATCGTGCGTTGATCAAATCCTTGACGCCCTTGAGGAACTTCTGAAGGTCGCCGCGTTCCACAGAGCCGCTTCCGTCATGTCGCCACTTGGACTGAACGAGGTACAGGATCCTCTCTGGTGGATGGTAGTACACGGCATCTATGCCGTTATCTTGAGAGCCATCGGTGATAGAGTTTGCCGCATCCTGTGGCTCGATGCTGGCCAAATGGGCGAGGGCAAGGGCAGCTAATGCCCGCGTCAGAAAGCCGTTTTCCTGATCGCTAGGTTGATGGTTTGCGAGGTCGCTTACGTCGATCTTTCCGCGGAAGGTCTTTTCGATGGTTGATTTGATCTGACGGACGTGCAGGTCACTCATCAAGGTGTCCTTCTGCCGGAGGTCGCACTTGGTCTACGTGGCATTCGTTAACACTCGCAGGTTTATGCACCCAATCAGGTGAGCGTGTGGACAGAGGTGCGTCGCGAGGTTTGGCCCTGAACTGCGCGCTTCAGCCGTTTCGGCATCACTGGGACCTGCTCTGCACATCACCTCTCCCGAACATCCGGAGGAGTCTCTCTGAGCCTCTCTGTCGAACCAACTACCCCTCGACCGTCCCACTCTGCGAGGTCAGCGGAGATACCGTCCCGTGTCAAGGGGGAGCGGGAGGACACGATCCGGTAGGTTTACGCCTGTTTTGAAAGGGTCGAGGCCGACGGCAACCTTCCGATGGCGGGCGCTAACCCCGCGACCACTGGTCGGCCGGACGATTCCGTGACGCTTCAAGCGGTGCTCTCGGCGCCCACGTAGGAGGCAGCGCAAGCTACGCCTCTCCGACCCGATGCCGCGCGGATCACGCCCCCGGCGAGCAACCGTGCCGGCCATGCCGCGCGCGGGCGACCAGCCACTCGCCACGCTCACACCCGGCGACGCCACAGGGGATCCCCGACGCCTCGGGGGAATCGCTTTGTGATCCCTTCCCCCCTCATCGTACTCTGAGCGCCGCGGCCATGGATCTCTACCCCTCGCTCCTTCAGATCGTAAGGATCCTCCTCTCGGAGGACGACGACGCGAGGGCCCCCGAGCTCGTCCTCCGCCGCGTCCTCGAGGCGACGGGCGCCGACCGCGGCTTCATCGTCGTCCGTGAGGACGGCTCGTACGAGCAGAAGTTCGCGGTCCACTTCGACAAGGCGAAGATCTCCGACAAGGAGCGCAAGTTCAGCCGCGGCCTCGTGCGGCAGGCCATCGAGACTCGGCAGATCGTTCACCTCTCCAGGGACGCCGACGAGCCGCGCTCCCCGCTCCTCAAGAGCCTCGAGGAGTCGGGCGCGTCCGCCGCGCTCGTCGCACCCCTCGCCCACGGCGCCGATGTCTACGGCGCGGTCTACGTGGAGTACAAGTCGCGGGCCGCCAGCGACGAGGCGCTCCGCTTCGTCGCCGAGTTCGCCGAGCTCGCAGGGCTCTTCCTCAAGCGGGCCAGCGAGCGCGAGGCGCTGCGCCGCCGGAGCCAGCGCCTCGAGCGCGATCTCTTCGCCCGCTACGATTTCGAGGGCATCGTCACGCAGGACGCCAGGATGCTCGCGCTCCTCAAGACGGTCGCGCAGGTGGCCGACTCGGACGCGACCGTGCTCGTGCGCGGGGAGACGGGCACCGGCAAGGAACTCATCGCCCGCGCGCTCCACGTGAACAGCCCGCGGCGCAGCAAGGCCTGCGTCACGCTGCACACCTCGGCGCTGCCGGGCACCATCCTCGAGTCGGAGCTCTTCGGCCACGTCAAAGGCGCGTTCACCGGGGCCGACCGGGACCGCGTCGGGCGGGTCGCGTCGGCGCAGGGAGGCACGCTCTTCCTCGACGAGGTCGCGGAGATCGCGCCCGAGGTGCAGGCGAAGCTCCTGCGCTTCCTGCAGTTCGGAGAGATCCAGCGCGTGGGCTCCGACCGGACCGACAAGGTCGATGTCCGCGTGATCGCGGCGACGCACCAGGATCTGCCGGCGCTCGTCGAGGCAGGGAAGTTCCGGCGCGATCTGTACTTCCGGCTCAAGGTGATCGAGATCGGGATTCCGCCGCTGCGCGAGCGCGCGGGCGATGTCCCGCTCCTCGTCGAACATTTCCTCCGCACCTGCTGGAAACGCCCCGGCGAGCGGCCCCGCTTCACGGAGCGCGCCGCGCGGGCGCTCCGCGAGCATGCGTATCCGGGCAACGTGCGCGAGCTCGCCCACGTGGTGGAGCGCGCGTGCATCCTGGCGACAGGGCCGGAGCTCGACGTGGATCTGCTCCCGTCCGATGTGGCTCAGCCAGCAGGCCCCGGGCCCCTGGCGCCGCGCTTCTCGCGGCTCTCCGCCGACGAGCTCGAGGCGGCGCGCGAGGCGGGCGTCGCCGAGCTGGAGCGCGCGTTCCTCGTGGCGCTGATGGATCGGCACGGGGGGAACGTGTCGCAGGCGGCGCGGGAGTCCGGGTTCAACCGGACCTACCTGCAGAAGCTCCTGGCGAAGCACCGGGTCGCCGGCGCAGGCGGCCGGCGCGCTGCCTTCGATGGCTGACGGACGCCGCCGGCCTTTGAACCGCCAAGCCGCCAAGGGCGCCAAAAAATCTTCATCATCTTGGCGTCTTATGGCGCCTTGGCGGTTCCCTCATTCCCGCAGGGTGGGGGAGTCCCATGCCACCCGCTCGGGAGCTCCCCCGAGCGCGGCCCCCGCTTCACCGCGCGCCGCCGTGCGCCGCGAGCCACTCCTTCGCCGCCGTGAGCGCGCGCTTCGCGTACTCCCCCTCTTCGGCCGCATAGGCGTCGCGCGCCTGGGTCGCGAGCTTCATCGCCCGCGCCCGGTCGCGCGCCGAGCCCCAGAGCGCCCGGGCCGCGTGGAAGCGCGTATCGGCGAGCTCGATCGGAGAGACGCCCTCGCCCTTCGCCGCATAGATGGCGAGCGCCCGCTCGGCGAACGGGCGCGCCTTTCCCGGCTCGCCCATGTCGTTGTAGGCGCCGGCGATCCCGGTGAGCATCGATGCGACCGCGTGCGAGCTCGGGCCCACGGCCTTCTCCTGGATCGCCGCGGCGCGCTCGAGGCGCACAAGGCCCTCGGCGTACCTCTTCTGCGCGACGAGCGCGCTCCCCAGATTGCCGAGCGAGGAGGCCACGCTCGCGTGATCGGGGCCGAGCGCCTTCTCGCGGATCGCGAGCGACCGCTCGTAATAGGGCGTCGCCTCGGCGAACTTCTGCTGCATTTCAAGGACGGCCCCGATGTTGTTGAGGGATGACGCCACGTCGGGGTGATCGGGGCCGAGCGCCTTCTCCCGGATGGCGAGCACCCGCTCGTGAGCACGCCTGGCCGCGTCGGTCTCGCCGAGCATGACGAGCGCATTGCCGAGGTTGTTGACGGAGGCCGCCAGGAACGGGTGCTCGGGGCCGAGCGCCTTCTCCTGGATGGCGATGGCTCGCTCGATCCGGGGCAAGGCATCCCGGTATTTGCCCTGGGTGTTGAAGAGGCGACCCAGGCTGTTGAGCGTGAGCGCGACGCTCGGATGAGAGGCGCCCAGCGTCTCCTCTCGGATGGCGAGCGCTCGCGTGGTTGCGCGCTCCGCGTCGTCGAACCTCTCGAGGTGGAGGAGGACGGTGCCCAGGCGGCTCCACGTCGCCGCGACCTCGGGATGCTTCGGCCCGAGGGCCTTCTCGAGGCCGGCCAGGGCGCGCTCGACGTGCTGCGCTGCCTCGCCGTACTTCCCCTGCTCGTCGAGGACGCTGCCCAGCGTGCCGAGCAGCCGCGCGCTCGCCAGCGTGTCGCCCCCCGTCCGCTCGACCGCGCCCTCGGCGGCCAGCTGCAGCGCGAGCGCGTCGGCGTGCCGGCCCTCCAGGTAGCCGACCACGTAGATGAGCTGGGGCCATGCCTCCGCCGCGAGGGCGTCGTCCCTGGCCCGCGCTGCCGCGCGCAGCGCCTCGCGGAGCGCCGCCTCCGCGGCCGGGGCGTCGTGCGCGTCCCGCGCCGCACGCCCGAGCATCAGGAGCGCCTCCGCCTCGATCGGGGCATGGTCCGCCGCGCGGGCCTCGTCGGCGAGCGGCCGCGCGAGCGCGAGCGCGTCGCCGAACTTGCCGGCCTCGTCGAGGGCCCTGACCTCGGCAAGGCGACCCCGCAGCGCGTCGATGCGGGCCCGCGCCGCGGCGTCCGCGGGCGGCGGGACCGCCGCGGTCAGCGCGCCCGCGTCCGCGCAGCGCTCGAGGCCGGGGAGCGCGAGCGATGCCTCGATCGATCGATCGAGCACCTCGGCGTCCGCTCCGTGCGCGAAGAGCGCCGTGAGCGCCCCCATCTCCTGGCGGCGGCGCTCCAGGCACAGCGTCCGGAGATCGAGGAGCCCGGCCGACTGATCGCCCCTCACGTGCGTGGCCTCGCACGAGTCGGCGTACATCGCGACCCACGCGCGCGCCCGCTCGCCCAGCGCCTTCTCCACGCGCCGGTACGTGTCTTCCGCGTACGGCCGTCCGGTGCCGGCGAACGCTGCCCGCACCTTCGCCATCGTCGCCCCGTCCCAGACGCCCGCGAGCCTCGCCTCGCCGCCCTTGCAGAGCCTGTCCGCAGGCTGCCGCGCGAACGCGAACACGACGAGGCCCGCGAGCGCGAGCCCCGACGCCGCGACGAGCCCGCGCCTCCACGCCGCCGCCGGATCCTTCGCGAGATCGGCGAGCAGCGCGTCCATGTCGGGGTATCGCGCGTCCCGGTCGACGGAGAGCCCGCGCTCGAGACAGCGGCGGATCCGCGCCGGCATCTCGGCCCCTCGCGGCGGCTCTCGCACCCGCCCGAGCGTCACGTTCTCGCGCAGCTCGTCGTAGGTCTTGCCGGCGAACGGGCGCTCGCCCGCGAGCGCCTCCCATAGCGACACGCAGAACGCATACTGATCGGCGCGCGCATCCGCGGCCTCTCGCCGGTGCTGCTCCGGCGCCATGTAGACCGGCGTCCCCAGGAACGAGCCCGAACGTGTGAGCGCGGCCTCTATCCCCGCCTCCGCGGGGCCGCTGACGGCCTCGCCCTCCGCGAGCCCCGCGAGCCCGAAATCGGTGACGCGCACGCGGCCGTCGGCGCCGACAAGGACGTTGTCGGGCTTGAAATCGCGGTGCACGAGGCCCGCGTGGTGCACCTGCGACAGGCCTTTGCCTGCCTGGAGGAAGGCCGCCACGACCTCCGACGGGGGCCGCCGCTTCTCGACGCAGAATGCGCGCAGCGTCCGGCCGTCGACGTGCTCCATCACCACGCGCACCTGACCGCCCGAGGCGTCGACCTCGTGCACCGTGACGACGTTGGGGTGCTTGATCCTCGCCATGGCCTGCGCCTCGCGGACGAGCCGCGCGAGCGCCGTCGCCGCGCCCGAGCGCCCCAGCACCTCGGGCCGCAGCACCTTGATCGCCACGTCGCGGCCGAGCACGTGATCGCGCGCTCGCACCACCACGCCCATGCCGCCCTCGCCGAGGCGATCGAGCACCTCGAACCGGCCGAGCTTCGTCCCCGGGCGCAGATCGAGCGATGCATCGTCCCCGGGCGGCCCCGGAGGCCCGGAGGCTCCCCCGTCCGGGACGACAATCGTGCTTGCGAGCGGATCGATCGTGACGCTCGAGGACGCGTGCTCGTCGCGGGAGGTCGATTGCCTCGACGGGGGCTCCTCGGCGGTCGCGGAGCGCGACCGCGGCTCCTCCGAGAGCAGCGCGTCGCAGCGGGTGCAACGCGGGTTGAACGGAGAGTTCTCCGCGCTGCACCCCGGGCAGATGATCACGCTCTCGCCCAGGCTCACAGGACGCTGTGTAGCACGCGGCGTCGCGGCCTGTGGTCCCTGCGTCGCCCTCTCCAGGGTGGTAGGGGACTTTGACTGAAGGTGCGGTCTCTTGAACCGCCAAGGCGCCAAGGACGCCAAGAAAATATCAATAATCTTGGTGTCTTATGGCGCCTTGGCGGTTCCATCATCCCGGCAGGGCGGGGGAGAGGCGGCTACCAGCAGGTCGGCTGACCCTGGCAGCAACCGGGCTCCCCGGGCTCGCAGGTCTGCTCGTCGCACTCCGCCATGCAGGCATCGCGCTCGGCGGCGCACGACTCGTAGTCTTCGCCCCACTGGACGCAGAGCATGAAGAACTTGGCGCACCGGCCCTTGCAGTTGAGCAACTCCTGGCTCACCTCGCCCACCTCGCTGTCGGGCGACGGCTCCTCGGCGACCTCGACCTGACAGCCGAACAGGGAGAAGCTCGCCAGCAGCGACGCGAGAAGGACGGACATGGATCGTTGGGTGACGCGAGTGAACATTCGACTCTCCTCGATGGTGACCGGACAGGTGGAACAGCGATGTCGTTGACGTCGGCAGGAGCTCATGGCGAGCGGCCCTTGCTCTCTGCGAGTTACGTGCTCGCCAGAGGGCCGGCGCAGGCCGCGCGACGGCCCTTCGCGGCGGTCATTCGCAACGGCAGCGAGGCGGAGGCCCCAGGGTGCACACGAGCTTCTCACCGGGCAGGCAGATGGGCGCGGCCAGCGGCATCGGCTCGGCGTGGCTCTCGTTGGCGGCCTCGACCACCGCGCCTTCGCTCGATCCGGGCATGGCGGGGCCGGCATCACCGACGTGCGCGAGGGGCAGCAAGAACGTGGCGAAGAACAGGTGCTTCATGGTCGACTCCTTCCGGTTGTTGGTCGTCTCGACGCCGGCGAGCCGCCCTCTGCGCATCGACCCGCGCGCAACGTGCATGGCGCGGTGGTTGAAGCGGCGTTGTCGGCGAGAAACGAAGCGTCCGGCGAAAGGTTTTGCAGATGCCATGCCACGACGAGCACGCCGGGCGTCCGTCGGCGAGCTCCCGCGTTTGCGCCGAAAACGAGGCTTATCGCTGCCCGGATCTCCGGCGCCGAGCACGAGGCTGCCGAGCCCCCTGCCTCTCTGAAGGAGACACCTGTTCCTCGCGGAGAACAGCGCGCTGGCTCGCGACCGGGGTCCAGTAGCCGCCGGCGGTCAGCGAATCGCCGTCAGAACACGAACTTGAGGTGCCCGCCCACCGTCGCGAGCACCAGCGAGTACTTCCCGTTGCCGAGGTCGTAATCCGAGCCGGTCACCGTGCGCGGCAGGATGCCCTGCACGCGGACGTCGCCCGAGAGCGACACGCGATCGCTGAGCTTCAAGACACCCCCGACGTCCCCGATCAGCCGGTGGTTGTCGGGCGAGGCCACGTCGATCGTGCTGTCCGGCGAGGCCGCCGACTGGTACCCGACCGACGCCGTCGCCAGAAACGCCTCGCTCAGCTTGTACTTGGCGCCGATCTCCGCCCACACCGTGTCGTTCCACCTGCGCGGCAGCGTCACGGTGACGCGATCGGTGATCCCGAGCTTCGGCTGGGCGAGATCCGGAGACGAGGCCTCGACGACGAACGCCTCGATGTCCGAATAGAGCACGTACGAGAGGAGCCCATCGAGGCTGAGCTTGTCGTTCACCCGGTAGCCGACGCCGACGGTGAGCCGCTTGGGGAGCGTGAACGAGAGCTCCGCGTCGCCCTCGACAAGCGGCTTGTAACGCAGGCCCTGCTCGGCGAGGTCCTGCGTGAAGAACGGGTGGTTCATGTCGATGGCGAACTTGCCCTTGTACCGCATCGCGGCGCTGTGCTGGTACGTGAGGCCGAAGCGGAGATCCTTGTTGGGATTGAAGGCGAGCCCGAGGTGGAACGAGGCGCCGTGCGACAGGGCCTCCTTGATCGAGATGGAGCGCGCCAGGACGTCGAGCTCGCGCAGCTCGGACGGCGTGCTCGGGCCGAAGTCGTTGTCCTGCTTGAGGTAGTCGAGCCCGTCGTGGAACTCCTTGAGGCTCCCGAAGTCCTGCACCTTCGAGAGCTCGGCCAGGCCGCTGACATAGGACACGCCGGCGCCGAGCGAGACCTGGTCGGTCAGCTTGAGCCCCGCGGCCGCCGTGAGCGACGTCGACACGATGAACGCCTGCCGCAGCTGCCAGCGCTGCGCGCCGTCCGGGAAGCTGAGCGCCGCGGCATAGGGGACATACAGGCCGACGCCGACCGTGAGGCGGTTCGGCAGGACCGGGATCGCCAGGAATGCGTTGCCCGTCGGCGCGATCGGCGTCGTCGACACCTCCTCGGCGCGGCCGCGCTTGCTGGCGTCGACGTTCGCCGGATCGAGCGGGAGCTTGAACTGGAGGGTGTCCGGCGTCTGGTACGTGCCGCGCCGCTCGCGCTGGTAGGTGGCGTGGCCGACGATGAGGCCCGCGCCAAGGACGAGCTCCGGCCGCTGGACCCCCGCGAGCTCGGCCGGGTTCCAGTAGACGGCCGCGGCGTCCGACGTCGTGGGGCCCGAGAGGCCGCTCGTCACCCAGGGCGCGTCGATGCCCGAGGCGTGCGCGTCCCGCGCCGTCAGGCAGACGAGGCCTGTCGCGAGCGAGAGCGCGGCGAGTTCACGTCGTGTTCGTTGACGCGCACGGGCGCGGGGCCGCGAGGGCGGCAGAGCTCCTTGCATGAGACGGGTCCTCACGGTGGGGGGGCCGATCACTGGATCCGGGTGAGGGTGAGCGAGAGGCGATGGGGGCTCGGCTTGTCGCCGACCTCGATCTCGTAGCGGTGCCCCTCGTCGTCCGCGAAGTACAGCGTATCTCCTGCCTTGACCTCCACCTTCTCGTGGAGCGCGTCGCCGTCGATCTCCTCGGTCGTCGACACCTTCTTCTCGAGCGCGGGGTCGGAGAAGAAACCAGGGCTCTCGTAGGCATAGTCGCGCACGCGCACGCCGTCCGCGTCCTTGCGGATGTCGTCGGGCGCGACGAAGTAGAGGTAATCCCGCTGGCCGGCGACGCCGCTCTCGGTGCTCGGCTGGTAGAGATAGAAGTCCGCGTCGCCGGCGGCGTTGTCGTTGAGCTCGAGCGCCATGTCCTTGAGGACCGCCGGATCGCTCGCGAGGTTCTTCTTGATGCTCGCGACGAGATCCTCGGTCTTCACGCCGACCGGCACGTCGCGCAGCGTCACCTCGAGGTCGGCCTCCCCCTCGGCGAGCCCGCCGTCGTGGAGGCGCGCCTGGGCCACGTCCAGGAGGATGTCCCAGAAGTAGGACGGCGCCGGAGGCGGGTCTTCGAGAATGACGCTCTCGTCGACGCTGATCTCGGTCCATCCGCTCTCGTCGATGCAGACCTTCACGGCCTCGAAGTCGCTCATCGAGGTGCCCGCGGGCCCGTAGCTCGAGCAGTGATCCTTGATCTTGGCCGCCCTGAGCTCACCCGCGCGGGCGAGGATGTGCTCGAACTCCCAGAGCGGCTGTTCCCACACGGGCGAGTTGCCGCGCGGCGCGGGCTCCCGGCTCGTGCCGCCCGGCAGGAGCATCGCGCTCTCGGGGATGGCCAGCGTCAGCTCGCCGATGCTCAGGTTCCTGGCGAGGTTGTCCAGAACGAGCCAGTCCTCCTGGCTGAAATCGAACAGGGTGTCTATCTGGCCGGGCGTGCTGTTGACGCTCGCGACATCGGCCATCGTGGCGTCGACCCCCTTGTACGGCAGGGCGTTGACGTCGACGCGGACCGTCATCGTGAAGTCGTCGAGGGCCGCCTTCACCCCGGATGCGGCCTTGATGAAGCCGGGGTGCTTCGCGCCGTCCGGGTCGTCCGGATCGAGCGGCGTCGGACCGAACTGCGCGGCGAGGCCCGCGAAATCGGTGACGACGTCGTACAGCGTGACGGGGATGGAGTGCGGCGCGACGGGGTAGACGCCGTCCGGGTGCTCGTCGTCGACCGGCCCTCTCCGGTGCTGGGTGTTCGGGTGGGTGCTGACGAGGTTCTCCAGGACGGCCTGCGAGGTGATCTGCACGGGGATGAGCCGCTCGTTGCCGGCCGCGCCCGTGAGGTCCGAGAGGATCTTCGACGTCGAGAGCCCGACGGCGTTGCCGACCCCGAGCAGGCCCTCGAGGCTCGTGCCGCTGAGGTCGGCGTTCTCCGGCGTCATGTTCAGGAGCCCGACGAGGTTCCGCGACGCGGGCGAGAGCGCCGCGACCTCCGCGGGGGGCATGTACATGACCTTGAGCAGCGCGTTCTCGATGAGCGTCGAGATGTCGAGATCGAGCAGCCATATCCCCTCGAGGGTGGGCCGCGGGATGGCCTTGAGCTCGTCGAGCGTGAGCGTCTTGGCGAAGCGCCTCGCGTCGAACCGCAGGAACTCGAGCGTGAGGGCGCGGCTCTCGTTCACGCCGAGCGCCGGCGGGGGCGGCGCCTGCTCCACCGTGACGGCCTCGACGCAGCCGGGCAGCGCAGAGGAGAGCGCGGCGGCGAGCAGGGGACCGAGCCGGGAGAGCCGGCGAGCGGCGGGGGCGGCGGGGCGGGTGCGGTCTCGCGCTTCCATGATCAGAGCTTCTCCACGTCGGCGGTGATCTCCACCGGATCGTCGCTCTCGGGCACGTAGAAGCGGACCTCGTAGACGGCGCCCTCGTCGTCCTTCATGTACAGCGTGGTCTCGCCCGGCGGCAGCCTGAATTTCTCGTGCGTCGTGTCGTCGATGCCGTCGAGCTCCTTGCTGGAGACCTTGCTCGCCTCGCTGAGGTCCGGGCTCGTGAAGAAGCCGGGACTTTCGTAGGTGTAGGCGCGAGGGGCCTCCGAGCTTTGATCCGAAGGCCGGAGGTCGTCCTCGGCGACGAAGAACAAGGTGGGCGCGCCGTCGGGCGCGCCGCGGCCGTAGAAGAAGTCGAGCCCGTCGTTGTTGACCCAGTAACGGCCCAGGATGATCTCGGCGATCTCGCTGGCCTGGCTCTGCAGGGTCGGGCGGAGCTCGGCCACGATCTCGTCGGCGGTCAGGCCGATGCCGACGTTGTGGAGCGCGAAGACCGGCTGGGCGGCGCCTTCCTGGATCTCGGGGCTGCCGTCGCCGGTCGGGTCGTGGATGGCGACCTGGCCGACCTCGGTGAGCAGCTCCCAGAAGAACTGCGACGGCGGTATCGGGGGCGGTTGGTCGGAAACCAGGTCGGTGAAGGCGGTCCAGCCGCGCGGGTCGCCGTTCTGGCCGATGGTCACGCCCACCCGGCACGTGCCGCTCAGGCGGAAGTAGCACCCTGTGAAGGGCACGCGCTCGCCATACGTGAGGTAAGCCGCCTTGCCCACGATGTGCTCCATCATGAATGGAGGGGTGGACCATACCGTGTTGGAGCCGACCGGCATGCCTGGACGGTTCTCCTTGCAGGCTGGCGCGTCAGCCTCGATGCACGCCTTCACCTTGGTGGGCAGCTCGCGCAGCGAGATGCGCATATCGATCGTCGGTGTCGGGGCGATGCCGCTGATCTGGAGCTTCTCCGGGTCGTTGAAGTCGAACCGGAGCGGCGCGTCGCCGTCCCGGAGGAACATGTCGCCGCCGCCCTTCGAGAGATCGACCCCCGAGACCCTGTGCAGGCCCGACTCGGCGACGACACGCATCTGGAAGTCGGGCAGGAGGACATCGCTCTTCGTCGTGAACGTCTCATCGTCCCGTACGAGCACGCCTGGATGATCCCCGCTGGGTCCGAGCTTCTCGGACAGCGGCTGGAGATCGAACAGGGCCTCGTAGAGGCTGACAGGCATCCTCAAGCCATCTGGACTGGCGATGGCCGGGTGCGTGCCGAGCAGCTGCTGCTGGAGGGCGAGGATGAGCTTGGGTATCGGCACGAAGGGGGCCGTCCGGTTGCTGCGCACGGCCGTCGGATCCGGCTGGACCGCCAGATCGAGGGTGATGCTGTCGGCGAGGACGTCGGCGAAGTCGAAGGCGAAGGTGCCCGGATTCTCCTCGAAGATCGCCTGAAGCCCCTCGAGCGACGTCCCCGTCACGTTGGCGTTGGCGGGCGTCATGCTGAGCAGCCGGACGAGCGCGAACTCCGGGGAGGTCTGCCACTCGGCCCCGAAGCTCCGGCCGAGCTCGGTGAGCGAGCAGTTGTGGCCGGGGTTCGCGCTGTCGTTCCGCCACGAGGTCCCACACGCGTTCTGGATCTGCTCGAGCGCGTTCCGGAGCAGCCCGGTGGTGTCCACGTCGAGGATCGTGATCTGCTTGGCGCCGTCCTCGCCGAAGACCTGGAGCGCCTTCTGCTTGTCGAGCTCCAGCACGACCGACGGGACCTCGGCGTCGTCGATGCGCAGGCGGAACCTGTTCGGTTCTGCGATGACCGCGCCGCCGCCCCCGCCGCCCTCGCCGCCGCTGCCGCCGCCGCCCGCGGCCCCGCTGCCGCCGCCTCCTCCGTCGTCGCCGCACGCGGCGAGCGCGGCGAGCAGCACGAGGGAAGCGCCGCGGAGCGAGGCGCCGCGCCGGGAGGAGAGGGCGAGCGAGAAGTGCGTCATGCGAGGGTTCCTCGTCGAGGGATCTCTCAGGATCCGCAGGAAGAGACGCCCGATGCTACCGAACTTCGACGCCACGGCGCGACAAAGAGTTCGCGCCGCGACGGCGCGGCGAGCTCGATCCGCGACGACGCCAGGAAGGCCAGGACACGTGTCGGTGTCCTTCGTCCGCTCGCCTGCCTGTCGGTTGCTTGTCGGTTTTCTGTCGCCGAGCTGCTCGGCGCGCGGTCTACGCGCTTCCGAGATCGCTCTGGACGTTCGCTGCTGGCATGGACGGCTCGCCCGACGCGTCCGCCTGGGCGCTCGTCGCGGTCGCGGGCGGCTCATGCGCTGGGCCCACGGGCGGCTCAACCGGCGGGGCTGCCGGCGGCGCGGCCACGGGCGGCTCGGCCGGCGTCGCCGGCGGCGGGGGCCGGATGGACGACGGCGCGCCCACGAGCTCGCGCGTCCGGTCGAAGAACGCGCGCAGCTGCGTGAGGCTCGGCTTGCGCTTGCCCGCCGCGATCGCGAGCACCTCCTCGCGGATCGCGGCGTTGATCGGCGTCGCGATGCCGAGCGCCGCGCCGCGCTCGATGACCTCGCCGTTCAGGAAGTCGACCGCCGGCGGGCGGCCTCGCTCGATGGCCGCGAGCATCGAGGAGCGCATCCGGCGGAAGCGCGCGCCCACCGCGAGGAGCAGCGCGTGCTTCGCGAAGAGCCCCGGCGAGCCCACGGCGGAGCGCTCGGCGTCCGTGAGCGCGATCCAGTCGAGGTCGAGCGTCCCTGCGACCTTCTCGAGGCGCACGCCGATCGCGCGCGAGACCTGCACGGTCTCGGTCATGATCTCCAGCGCGAGGCGGCGGACGAAGCGGTGCCTGAGCAGCGCGCCGAGGCGATCGCCGCCCACGGTGCCGAGCGACGAGATGGCGCAGTTGATGGCGAGCTTCGACCAGCGCGCGCCGGCGAGGTTGTCCGTCACGGTCGTCGGTCCGATCGCCTCGAGGATGCGCGCGAGCTCGTCGAGGCGGGGGTCGCTCGCGCCGTCGAGCCGGCCGAGGACGAAGCCGCCGCTCGAGGTGCGGTCGTACACGCCGGGCTCCACCATCGAGGCGCCCCACGCGACGATCGCCCCGAAGGTGCGCTCCGGGCCGGCGATGCGCGCGATGCGCTCCTCGCAGAGGCCGTTCTGAAGGCAGATCATCGCGCCCGTCGGGGCGAGGTGCGCGACCGCGTTCCGCGCAGCCTCCTCGACCTGCGGCGGCTGCGTCGCCAGGAGGATGTAGTCGAACGGGCGGGTATCCGGGCCGAGCTCCCGCACCGCGCGGCCGCCGATGGTGCCAGGGCTCGCCTCGCCGCGCACCCGGAAGCCGCCGGCGTTGATGGCGTCCGCGATGAGCGGGTTCGTCGTGAAGGCGGTGACGTCGTGGCCCTGCTCGAACAGGTACGCGGCGACGATGCCGCCGATCCCGCCGCAGCCGACGACGAGCAGCCGGGGGGCGGAGGAAGCGGGGGCCACGGAGGTGCCCGGGGCAAGCTCGGCAGGTGAATCGATGAAGCTCATGAGAGATCCCTTACCACCGCTGCGGCGCGGGCTCGACGGGCTCGAGGGGGAGCGGCACAAGGGGACAGGGGTATCGGAAACCACGGTGGCTTCCGCAGCGCGTCATGTGTGAGCAGCGGGCGATGCGGCCGTGGTTCGCGGGGGGCCCGCGCGGGCGTTACAGCGCCACGTCCCCAGCTGCCTCGAAGGCGGATAGCAGTTGCCGGAAGCTCTGGAGGTGCCCCGTGCGCGCGCACCGCGCCCGCAGCGCCTCGAAGTACGACGGGTCGATCACCACGCCCGGGCGCTGCTTCGTGTACCGATGGCTACGCTCGATGAGCATGGCCTTGAGATACGCCAGGTGGAAGCTGGCGCGCGTGGCGTAGCCGGGATAGGTCCCCATCCGCTCGGGATCGTCCGCGCTCACGTCGTAGAAGCGCTTGAAATCGACCAGCTGGGGTGACTGCGGGCCGGCGCGGAGGAAGCCGTCGTGCCCCAGGAACCAGGGCTCGATGCAGCAGTGCTGGATGATGATGCGAATCTCTAGAGACGGATTGGTCCTCGCCATGCGGGCGCCCTGGAGCTCGGCCTGCACGGTGCGGTGGACCTCGGCGTAGCGGGCTTCGTACGTGTCCTCGTCCGAGTCGATGCAGATCCAGAATTCCTGCACGCGACCGGGGTTGGATTCGATGTCCTGGAGGAGGCCGGCGATCCTGCGATAGCACGATGGATAGCCCTTGCCGCTCACGAGGACGTTGCCGTCGGCGATCAGGTCGGCCACGTTGGGCACGCGATGCAGCGCGGGGAGCCGGTGTCGCAGCCATGCCTCGTAGACCCTCGGCTCGGTCTCGGCACCCTCCACGAGGAGGACGAGGTTCATCCCTGGACTCCGTGCTCGTACTCCGGGAGGTTGATGAGTCGCGTGAAGCGGTCGAGGTGCGAGCGATCCTGCGCCATCGCCGGGATCTTGTCGGCGTCGAGCACCCGGACGCGGCTGCCCTTTCGGGTGACGATCTTCCAGTGTCTTGGCGGGATTTGCTCGATGATGTAGGGGTGGTGGCTGGTCAGGACGAGCTGGAGGTACGGCGCCCGGCTCAGGAGGAAGCGCGTTACTGCGGGCAGGCAGTTGACGCCGAGGCTCGACTCCAGCTCGTCGATGAGCACCACCGTGCCTGGCGGAGCGAACGAGAGGTGGATAAGGAAGGAGAGGTAACGTTGCATGCCAGAGGACATGTCGCAAAAGAAGATCCAGCTGGCGACGCCCGACTCGGCTGCCGTGAGCGCGAGGTTGTAGCTACCCCCTAACTCCATGCTCGCCGTAGCTCCCAAAGGGTAATAGCGCTGAACCTTGAGCTTCTCGACCGTGGGAAACGCTTCCCGGAACGCGTCCTCTATCTCGGCGAACGCCTCTGGAAACACCTCCTGGAGAAGCTCGGCCTTGTGGTGCAGCGGCAGTGTGAAGTCCGCACCAATATCTGCCGCGGATTGGTAGTTGCCCCGCCGCTTCTCGAAGTGAGTCTCCGTCGTAAGTCCGTGGCTCGGCAATGTTTCGAGCGCTGAACGAGGAATGCAGCGCGAAAAGGCCTTGTAAAGCGGAGCCATCTGCGGGTCTTCCTTGAGGACGCCAATCGCACTCTGCGCCCGGTCCAGCTTCGGGAGTGCATGGCCGTTCAGAAGGAAGCGCTCAGGCGAGCGTTCCACGATGGCCCGGTCCCCCTCGAGGACGCGCTCGGTCCGGATGAGGGGCGGCTCCTCAGCGTGCAGCGCGCCGTGCTCTTCTGCCCCTCGCCCGACGCGCGGCTCCAGCTCGGCTTCCCAGCGGTACGTGAGCCCTTCGTGCTCGAAGCCGATCGCGAAGCTGGCCCCGCGGATCGCATCGATCAGCTCATCTTCTTCCTTCTCTCCGAGCGCGACGGCGCGGACCTGCTCGATCGCCCGCACAATCCGCGTCTTGCCCGCCCCGGACACGCCGACCAGCAGGTTGAACGCATCGAGCGCCATCGGCTCGAGCGTCCAGCCACGCCCAGCGCTCTGAAACTCGACGGTCAGGATCCTCATACGGCGGCCAGTCTACGCGCCTGCCCCATTCCGGCTAGCCCTGCCGGCTCGACCGCAGCGCCTCCCCTCGCGGTCCGCCTCAATCCGCCGGCGCCAGCACCTCGATCGCCTTCGGCTCCAGCGTGACCTTGATCGGCAGCTTCCCGAGCGGCTCGCCGTCCACGTCGAGGAAGAACGACTGCTCGACGTCGCGGTTCAGGAGGGTGAGCTCGATGCTATCGCACTGGAAGTGGCGCACGTCCCGGTGGCGGATGTGCGAGCCCGTGTACATGCCGGTCGACACGGCCGCGAAGCGGAGGTGGGGCGCGGCGCCCAGGTCGATGACGTCGAACACGCCGTCGTCGAGCTTCGCCATCGGCGCGAGCTGCATGCCCGCGCCGAAGAAGCGGCCGTTGCAGATCCCCACCATGCGCGTCGAGATCTCCTCTTCGCGACGCTCCCCGCGCAGCGTCGTCACGCAGCGCACCCGGCCGACGCGGCTGCGGACGAGGCCCTGGAGCGAGGCTATCGTGTAGGCGAGCGTGTTGCCGAGCACCCGCGACGACTCGTTGACCAGCGAGACAACGACGCCGCTCATGCCCGCGGAGAGGACGTTGACGAAGAACGCATCGGCCCGCCGGCCGTCGCGCGTCTCGTACGAGAGGCGGCCCACGTCGAGCCGGCGTGTGTGGCCGCTCGCGATCGCGGTGCAAAAGCTGTCGAGCCGGCGGGTGAGCTTCAGCGTCTTGCAGAGATCGCTGCCGGTGCCCGCGCCGATGATCCCGAGCCGCGTGCCGCTGGCGCCCCGGTCCCTCGCCTGCATGAGCCCGTTCACCACCTCGCTGATGCTGCCGTCCCCGCCGACCGCCACGACGGTCTCGCGCCCGCCGAGCGCGGCTTCGCGCGAGAGATCGGCGGCGTGGCGCGGGCGATCCGTGCGCACGATGTCGACGTCGCCGAGGATGCGGCGGATGGGCGTCAGCATCTCGTCGAAGAGCCTGCCCGTCTTTCCGCCGCTGGACCGGGGATTCACGATGAGGAGGGGGCGCATGCGAGCACCGATGCTAGATGCCGCAGGCCGCCCAGGGCGAGGTGTTTTTGTCGCGAGCCCCGCGGGCCGACGCCTCGGCGCGCTCGGCGGCGGTCTCACTGCTTCGTGCAGCCGCAGCCGCAGTCGTCGCTGAAGTAGCTCCAGCCGGGCTCGCACACGAAGCGGATCCGGGCGCACTCGTCGTGGCTCTGCCCGACGTACTTGAGCATCGGGCTGTCGGTCCCGCAGCCTTGCGGGCTGCTCGCGCCCGGCGCGCCGCCGGCGCCGGTCGGCTCGCCCTCCAGACCCCGCACGCTCCCCGTCTCCGCGCCCCTCGGGCTGTCGGCCGGCGGAGCTGCCGCGGGCGCGCCGCTCGGGGCGCCGCGGCAACCCGTGGCGAGCGAGCCGAGCAGCACGAGCAGCGATGATGAGGAGGGGAGGTGTCGAGTTGGCATGAAGGTGGCTCCGGTGGCAGAGACAGGCCCGCTGCGCGGGGCTCAACGGTGAAGGGGCGTCGCCTATGCCCTCCCTCGATGGAGCTCCGAGCGGCGCGCGCCGACGGGGTGGGGGAGCGCCGCGTCGCCGCCCGAGCTCTCGTCGCGCGAAGCGTGCGCGGCGCCCGTCGTGACCGCGGCGCCCTGCGCCTCTTCCTTCGCGGTCTTGGGCAGATCCGCCCCCGTATCGCTGGCGTCCTTGGCGCCCGTGCGCTTCCCCTCGGGCGAGCGGTGCTCGATGATGGCGTTGATCTCGGCCCCGAGGAGCACCGCCATCGAGGAGATCCACATCCAGAGGAGGAGGATGATGACGCCGCCCAGCGCGCCGTAGCTCACCTCGTAGCTGCCGAACCGGCTGACATAAAAGGAGAAGCCGAGCGACGCGATGACCCAGATCACGACCGCCACGACCGACCCCGGGGTGATGAACTTGAACTTCTGCTCGACGTCGGGGAGCAAGTAATAAAGGGTCGCCAGGACCGCCATGACGATGAGCGCCGACACCGGGATGCGCAGCCAGAGGACGAGCGTCGCGAAGGGGCCGAGGTGCGCGGCGAGCGCTGGCGTGGCGACCGCGATCGCCGAGGCGACCGTCAGCAGGACGGCGCCGCCGATGGTGACAAGCAGGGCGATGCCGCGGCGCTTGAGGTACGACCGGCTTTCCTCGACGCCGTACGCGGAGTTGAGCGCCTCCATCAGCGCGGTGACGCCTCCCGACGCGGCCCAGACCGCGCCGAGGGCGCCGACGGTCAGGAGCGCCGGGCTCTGGCCTCCAGTGAGCGCCTGAAGGCGCTCGCCCAGGATGGTGGCCACGGCAGGCGGGGCCACCTGGTACAATTCGCTCATCAGCCGCGCGGAATCGGCAGGATCGATGACCAGGCCGGCGAGGGCGACCGCGAAGAGCAGGAACGGGAACATCGAGAGGACACCGAAGAACGCCAGTCCAGCAGCGACGGTGTCGATCTTGTCCTTGACGAACTCCTGCGAGATCTCGTGCAGGAAAACCTTCCAGGGGATCTCTCTTCCGGGCAGGTGCATGATGGGCCCTCGCTGGGGTGCATGGAGCGCTGCTGGATTGGCCTGGGGCGGCCCGCGCCGGAGGCGCCGTCCGCTGTCCATGAAATAAAAGCAACGCGAGTGCCAGGCCAGTCGCGGTCGCAGCTGGCCGGAGGGGTCGGCGATCTCCCGCGCTGGGCCGCGGCCGAGCGCAGCGGCGGCTCCACCGCTGCGCATGGCGCGAATTGCCCCACATGGCAGAACGGCCACGGCGCGAGCGCCCGAGGCCACCTGGCCGGGCGCTCGCGCGTGGCCTCCGGCGCCGGCGGCGCGGGCGCTCCGCTCCGTGCGGCCGGGCGCTCCGCCGGCGGACTGCCTGCGCCGCGAGCTAGCTCATCGCCTTGCCGATGAACTCGTGCAGCTCCGGATCCATCCCGTGCTGCGTCCTCACCGAGGGCTCCTGCCGGTACATCGTGTTGAGCGATCGCTCGATCCCGGGGTTCTTCCCCGTGAACGCGTCGATGAGCTCCCGCATGCGCTTCACGATCTGCTGCACCGGCTCGCTCTTCGGGTCGGAGCCCTTCTGCATCTCCGCCCGCAGGTCGTCGTAGATCTGCTTCCACGCCGACTCGGCCTCACGCATCTTCTCGGGGCCCATCGCGTCCGCGCGCTGCTTGAGCTCCTCGAGCTGCTCTGGAGTGTAGTATTTCTCGATCATGGTCATCACCTCGATGGTTTGAAGGAGCTGCTCCACAGAGACGTCCTCTCCCGACCGCAGGACGTGGGCCAGGCCCTCGAGCCGCGCGCAGAGCCGCTGCTCCAGCGCGATCTGCTCGCGCAGCCGCGACAGGTGGAGCTCGACGGTCTGGAGCGGAGAGAACCCCGGCTGGTCCAGGCACGCGGCGATCTGCTCCAGGCTGAAGCCGAGCTCGCGCAACGACTTGATCTGCTGGAGCCTGGCGACGTCGCCCGCCGAGTACATCCGGTGCCCCGACGCGGTGCGATGCGACGGGGCGAGCAGGCCGATCTCCTCGTAATAGTGGAGCGTGCGGACGGAGAGGCCGGTCTGCCGGGCGAGATCGCCGACTTTCAACGGTGCTGAACGCATGGCGCTACCCCTGTTTCCAGGGCGGGTGAGGACGTCCATGCCCCGGAGGCTAGGTCCTCACGTAGCGTGAGGATCAAGGCCTGCCCTCAACTTTTTTCCATTGCCCACGCGCGCCCCGGACAGGTCACTCCTCGCCGCCGGCGGTGGGGGCCTCGACGACGCGCGTCCTGAGGAGCATGCCAGCGAGCGCCGCGGCGATCGCCGCGGCCCAGAACGGCGCGCCCGTGCCGGCCCGCGCGTAAAGCTGGGTGGCGACGAGCGGAACGATCACGTAGGCAAGCTCCTGGAGCGCCTGGTTGCCACCCTGCGCCTGCCCCTGCGCGGCAGGCCCGGCGAGGCGCGACAGGAGAGCGGAGAAGGACGTGGTGATCAGGCCCTCGCCGCCCGCGAAGGCCACGATGGCCGCGATGAACGCCGGCTCCGCGGGCAGGGTGGCGACGAGCGCCATGGTCACGAGGGCAAGGCCGACGAGGGCGAGGCCCAGCGCCAGCACGCGTGAATCCCCGAGGCGCTTTGCGAGGCGCTCCAGCAAGATCCCCTGGACGCACACGTCCGTGACGCCGACCGCGATGACGGTGAAGCTCACCGCGTCGGCGCCCCATCCGAGCCGGTCCTTGGCCAGGAGCGCGAACGTCGCCTGGAGGGCGACGACGGCCGCCGTGAAGAGCACGCCCACAGCCAGGAGCGGACGGAGGTGCTCCAGGCGGAGCAGACCGGCGAGCTGAGAGAAGGGGTTGAGCCTTCGCCACGGCACCGCGCGGGCCCGGTGCTCGGGGTCGAGGCTCTCCGTGAGGAACACGTAGCTCCCTGCGGCGTTCAAGGCGGTGAGAATGGCCGCCAGGAAGAACGGCGCGCTCAGGCCGAGCTTCAGGGCCAGACCGCCGAGCGCCGGGCCGGCGATCAATCCCGCGCCGAACATCGCGCCCACCCGCCCGAAGTACCGCGCGCGCTGCTCGACCGGCGACGCGTCGCCCAGGTACGCGAACAGCGTGGCCACGTTGCCCGCCGTGATGCCGTCGATCACACGCCCGAGGAACAGGAGCGGAAGGGCGTCGGCGAAGCCGAACAACGCATGGCCGGCCGCGGAGCCCACGAGGCTGAGCAGGAGCACCGGGCGGCGGCCGATCGCGTCGCTCAGCGCGCCGAGCGCCGGCGCGGAGAAGAAGGCGCAGAGCGAATAGGACGCGCTCAGCAGGCCAACCGCCGAAGCCACATGGGCAGGATCGCCGTCGAACCGTGCAGCGAGGAAGGGGATCACCGGGGCGACCAGCCCGGTGCCGACCGCGCTCAGGAAAGCCGTGGCTTGAAGGAAGAAGAGCGCCCCGGGGCGCAGACCCGCGCCGGGATGGCGGTGGACGGTGCTCGTCATGCGGCCACCGTGACGACCCCGCGCCGCCTCCGATTGAACAAACGCGACATGGCGCGCTGCGCGCTGCGCGCTGGTGATGCGCAGGTCAGGTCAAGCGCGCGAGTCTTCCCCTCGAGGGGCGCCTCGCCCGCCGCCGTCGCGCGGCCAGCGGCGCCGCACCTCGCCGGCGTACGCGCCGGGGCTCATGCTCGTGAAGGCGCGGAACTCCCGGATGAAGTGCGCCTGATCCGCATAGCCGAGCTCGAAGGCGAGCGCCGTGAGGCTCACGCCCGGGTCGAGCTCGAGGCGCTCGGTGGCGCGGGAGAAGCGGATGAGCCGCGCGAGCACCTTGGGGGACAGGCCAGCCGCGCGCTTGAACTGCCGCTCGAGCTGTCGGACCGACAGCCCGAGCCGCTCGGCGAGCGCGCCGACGCGCGCGCCCCCGTTGCTCGCGTACAGCTCGAGGCCCGCCGCCTCCACCGTGGCCTCGGCCCGGCGGGCCACGCGGCGCCGCGCGAGCAGCCACCCTTCGACCAGCCGGAGCGCGGCGTCGTGGTCGCCGCTCTCGAGGAGCGGGCCGACACGCTGGGAGAGCGCATGCAGACCCGATCCCACGATCGTGCAGCATCCGCGCACGTCGGCCTCGTGCTCGAGCAAGGAGAGGGCGTGCCACGGGTGAAACCGGACGCCGAGCACGCGCGACAGGCCCCGGGACACCATCCGGGTGGATTCGTCCCGCGCGCCGATGACGAAGACGGGCGGCAAGGGACGCAGGCGTCCATCGCGCCCCTCGAGGCGCGCATCGCCGCAGTTGAAGACGAGGTCGATGTTGGCGTCCGGCAGGAGGAAGTGCTCCTCCGTGCTCACCGTATGTAGCTCCTCGTAAGAGGAATAACTCTGCACCGCACCGCGCAAAAGCGGGTGTGGCGCATGCTCGCGGTAGCGGACGTCCTCTGACGTCATCCAGGTCTCGTGACTTTGCGAGACGGAGACGTGGAGCGCAAGCGCTGCGGCGGGACCGGAGAACCGCCGGCGCGGGGCGCTGCGCTCCGACCGGTCGGCGCGGCATCGCTGCCGCCGCCCTGGCCAGGTCACCGCATGCGGAGCGTGTATCTCTCGACCGACCTGTACTGAGGTGGCCAGTCGATGTCGAAGCCCTGCTCCGCGGCGGCGTGCCGGGTCCAGTACGGGTCGTAGAGGTGCGCCCGCGCGAGCGCGCACAGGTCGGCTCTCCCGGCCGCGATGATGCTGTTCACGTCCGCGTAGCTCTGGATGTTGCCCACCGCGATCGTCGGCACGTCGGCCGAAAGCCGCACGAGCTCCGAGAGCGGCGTCTGGAACAGCCTGCCGTGCTCCGGTTTGCTGCACGGGTCCGTCTGTCCCGCCGAGACGTGGATGATGTCGGCGCCGTGCTCTCGCAGCATCGTCGAGAGCACGATCAGATCGTCGGTCGTGAGCCCGCCCGGCGCCCAGTCGGTGGCGGAGATGCGCACGCTCATGGGCTTGTCCGCCGGCCACGCGGCCCGCACCGCGTCGAACACCTCCAGCGGGTAGCGCATCCGGTTCTCGATGGGACCGCCGTACGCGTCGTCGCGCCTGTTCGTGAGCGGCGAGATGAAGCTCGCGAGCAGGTAGCCGTGCGCGCAGTGCAGCTCGATAAGGTCGAACCCGGCCTCGTCCGCCCGCCTCGCCGCCTGCACGAAGTCCGAGGTCACCTGGTCCATGTCCCCGCGATCCATCGCCTTCGGGACCTGGCTCTCCGCGAGGTAGGGGATGGCGGAGGCGCTGAGCAGCGGCCAGGCGCCGCGATCGAGCGGCACATCCATGCCCTCCCAGAGCAGCTTCGTCGCGCCCTTGCGCCCGGCGTGGGCCAGCTGGACGCCGATCTTGGCCCGGGAGCGCGCGTGGACGAAATCGACGACGCGCCGCCACCCCTCGACATGGTCGGCGCGATAGAGCCCCGCGCAGCCCGGCGTGATGCGCGCTTCGGCGCTGACATCGGTCATCTCCGTGATGACGAGCCCTGCCCCTCCGAGCGCCCGGCTGCCGAGGTGGACGAGGTGCCAGTCGTCGATCCGCCCGTCCGCGGCCGAGTACTGGCACATGGGCGACACGACGACCCGGTTCTCCAGCACGAGCGATCGCAGCCGGAACGGCGTGAACATCGGCGGCGGAGGCGCCCCATTTCCGTCGAGGAGGCGCGCCCCCGCCTGCGCCTCCGCCTTGCGCGCCACGTGCGCGTCGATCTCGCGCACGAACGCCGGGTCGCGCGCCTTCAGGCCCTCGTGCGTCACCCGCAGGCTCCGCGTCAGCAGGCTGAACATGAACTCCACCGGGTCGAGCGCCATGTAGCGCTCGGTGTTCTCGAACCACAGGAGGCTCACCTGCGCGGCCCGCTGGAGCGCGAGCACCTTGGGCTTGCGCTCCGCCTCGTAGGCGGCGAGCGCCTCCGGCACGCCCGGGTGCCGCTGGAGGCTGTCGACGAGCGCGATCGCGTCCTCGAGCGCGAGCTTCGTCCCCGAGCCGATCGAGAAGTGCGCCGTGTGCGCGGCGTCCCCGAGCAGCACCACGTTGCCCGCGCTCCACCGCTCGTTGTGCACCGTGGGGAAGCTCCGCCAGACGCTCCGGTTCTTCAGCAGCCGGTGTCCCTGGAGCTTCTCGGCGAAGAGCTCCTCGAAGTACGCGATCGTCTCGTCCTCGCTGGCGCGATCGAGGCCCGCGCGCCGGAACGTCTCCTCCCGGCACTCGACGATGAAGGTCGAGCGCTCCGGCTCGTAGCGGTACGCGTGGACCCGGAAGAGGCCGTGGCGGTTCTCCTCGAAGTAGAAGGTGAACGCGTCGAACGGGAACGTCGTGCCGAGCCACACGAACCGGTTCGGGCGGACGTCGATGCGCGGCCCGAACCGATCGGCGAATCGCTCCCGGATCTGGCTGTTCACCCCGTCGGCCGCGACAACGAGGTCGCTCTCGGCGACGGCCTCCGCCGGGTCGGTCACCTCCTCCTCGAAGCGCAGGACGACGCCGAGCTCCCGCGCCCGGTCCCCCAGGATCGCGAGCAGCTTCCGGCGCGAGAGGCCGCTGAAGCCGTGCCCCCTCGAGACGAGGACACGGCCGCCGAAGTGCGCGTGGAGCTCGTCCCAGTGGGCGAGGCTGCTCCGGATCGCGTCGTAGCTCGGGCGATCCGCGTCGGCGAGGCCATCGAGCGTCGCGTCCGAGAACACGACCCCGAAGCCGAAGGTGTCGTCGGGCCGATTCCGCTCCACCACGACGACCTCTCGCCGGGGGTCTGCCTGCTTCGCCAGGAGGGCGAAATAGAGGCCTGCCGGCCCGCCGCCCACGCATGTGATCCTCACCGCCCTGCTCCTCCGCTCCCGCGTCTGCGCCCGCGCCGGAGCCTACACGAGAACCCCGAGGTACAGCGCCGCTCCGGTGGAAATCAAGCGCGGACAGGATCGAAGAACGGGATTTCCGGGACTCGCAAGAGCTGGTTCGCAGCGCCGCGCGATCGAGCGCGGCAGTCCGCATCATCACCCGGCTCGCACAGGCAGCCGGCGACGCAGTCGTCAGAGGCGATCACCACACACGATTTCTTCATGGAGGCTCCCAGAGCGCCACGAGCATCGGTGTCGAGCTCGACGACCAGAGCGCGAATGTCGGTGCGCTGGAGCAGACCGGTCTGCCTGACCTGACAATCCCGTTCATGGATTGCTATTCGGGGGCGGAAAATTGAACAGGGAGACGGGGAGATGGGGAGGGAGATCGGTGGGATTCTTCTCCCCATCTCCCCGCCTCCCTGTTCAATTTCTCCGGAAAATTCGAGGGATGCTTCTGCCGCCCTGAATGCCTCTGAAGGAGCGCCTCCGGGCGACCGACGAACGGGGTTGGTCGGCGGGCGTAAGTAGGGTAGGCGTTGATCAGAAGAGCGATCGTCGGGAATGTAGACCGAGCCCCGAGGTGACGCCGGGGCGCACGTACCGCTCTGCTTCAAATATTCTCCTTAGCCACGATGCGGCCCATCGCCGGGACACGTCTCGGGATGCGCCAGGTGAATTCCACCCGAACGGCTGGTCACTCCATGAGCAAGACAGCGCCGCCCGACACCGATCGATCGGTACCGTTCCTCCGCCGTTCCATCGCGGCGGGCATGCTCGCGATGGGGCTCGTCGGCCTGACGGCGGCTGCCTGCACCGGGCAGCTCGGCGATGACGATGGGAGCCCGGGCAGCTCCACCGACGACGACAGGCCCATCGACCCGACCACCGGGAAGCCGGCCGCCTACGACTGCAGCGAGGCCCGGACGAGCCCCAGCGTGCTGCGCCGTCTGTCCAAGGTCGAGGTCCAGCTGACCCTTCAGGATCTGTTCCAGCTCGACGAGCCGCCCGCCGTGGACAGCATCCCGGAAGACACAGGCCAGGGTGGCTTCCGGACGATCGCCGCCCTCCAGAACGTGTCGGATCAGCACCTGCGCGCCTACCTGGCCATCGCGGAGACCCTTGGGCAGGAGCTCATGGCGGACGAGGCGCGCCGGACATCGGTGCTCGGCTGCGAGCCGGAGGCCGACGATTGCCTCGAGCGCTTCGTGCAGCGCTTCGGCAAGCTGGCGTATCGAAGGCCGCTCTCGGCCGAGGAGGCGAGCGATCTGGTGGCGCGGGCGAGCGAGGTCGCGCGGGACAGGGAGGACGCGTTCCGCTTCGTCATCGAGGCGCTGCTGACCTCGCCCAGCTTCCTTTTCAGGATCGAGGTCGGCTCGGCCGGCTCGCAGACGTCGACCTTGACGCCGCTCGAGCTCGCGTCGCGGCTGTCGTTCACGCTGTGGGGCCGGTCCCCGAGCGCAGCGCTGCTCGAGCGGGCCGAATCCGGCGAGCTCGACAGCGAAGCGGGCCTCCGCGCGGTCGCGGAGGAGATGGTCGAGGACGAGCGGACTCAGGTCTTCTTCAACGCCTTCTTCAAGCAGTGGCTGACCTTCGAGCAGCTCCGCGCGCCGGTCAACCCGGACGCGTCGTTCACGCCCGCGCTGCTCGAGGACATGATCGCCGAGAGCGAGCTCGTCCTCGGCGAGCACGCGTTCACGCCTGACGTCGACTTCTTCGACGCGCTCACCGCGAACCACACGTATGTCACCCCGGCGCTCGGCAAGTTCTACGGCCTCGAGGTATCGGGAGACGGCGTGAGCCGCGTGGAGTTCCCGGCCGGCCACCACCGGGCGAACACGGGGCTTCTCACGCACGCGAGCCTCATCAGCGCCAAGAACGACGGCGATCTCATCGCCGTGCGCGGCCAGTGGCTCCGGGCGGCCTTCCTCTGCGAGAAGATCTCGATCCCCGCGGGGCTCCTCGAGCAGCTGGAGAGCGAGCTCTCCGGCCTGACGTATCTCGAGGTCCTCCAGAAGCGCAACACCCAGGAAGGGTGCGCTGGCTGCCATTCGCTCATTGATCCCATCGGCGTCGGCTTCGCCCAGTACGACAAGCTGGGGAAGTACGATGGGAGCATCGGTATCGACGAGTTCGGGCTGGAGCCGCGCCTGGAGGGCGCTGCCAACGAGTCGTTCGACTCGCTCGCTGCCCTGGCGGCGGAGCTGCGGCGGAGCCCCGATCTGGCCGCCTGCGTCGCGGAGAAGCTGTTCATCTACACCCAGGGGCGCGAGCCGGCGGCCGAGGACCGCTGCGCGATCGACGGCTCCGCGGGGAGCTTCACGCAGGACGGCAACAGGTTCCGCTCCTTCCTGACCGCCATCGTGCGCTCGCCGGAGTTCCGGCTGCGGAGGGCGCCAGAGTGATGTGCTCGCACACGGTTCGACCGACGGAAGAGGAGTGTCGCCAGTGAAGATCTCGAGAAGAGCTCTGCTCCGCGGGGCGGGCGTCGCGGTCGCCCTGCCGTTCCTCGACGTGATGCGGCCCCAGCGCGCCAGCGCCGCGCCGGCGGATCCGAAGCGCTTCGTGGCGTTCTTCGTCCCGAACGGCACGGATCCCGGGGCGTGGCACCCGAAGACGGAGGGGCCGCTCTCGGCGGAGGGGCTGCCGCCCTGTCTCGTGGACATGAACGGCTTCGACGCCGAGCGCGAGTGGCCGGCGGGAGACGCGATCTGGCGCGACGTCACCATGGTGTCCGGCGTCGACCACCAGGGGATCTGCTCCGACATTCACAGCCCGGCCATGGCGCTGTGCGCCCACACCGACGGCGGCGGGACGGCCGTCCCGCGCAAGGCCACGCTCGACCAGTACCTCGCCAACCACATCGCGGCCGAGACCCCGTTCCGCAACCTCAACCTGTCCCCCACGGGCGACACGGCGGTCACGCAGGGCTTCATCTCGTTCAGGGACGGCGGTCAGGTCGAGGATGCGTTCCGCGATCCGGCGAAGGTGTTCGACACGCTCTTCAGCAACCTGGGTAACCCCAGCGAGGAGATGGACGACATCCGGCGGCGCCGCGCCAGCGTCCTCGACTGGGTGCGAGAGGACGCGAGGCGCCTGAACCTGCGCCTCGGCGCGGCGGATCGGGCGCGCGTGGAGCAGCACCTCGAGTCGGTGTTCGAGCTGGAGAAGCAGATCCAGTCCACGACGCAGTCGGGCTGCACCGTCCCCGGCGCGCCCACGAAGGGGCAGAACTTGCACGGCAAGTTCAAGCAGATGATCGATCTCGGGCTCCTCGCGCTCACCTGCGACCTGACGCGGGTGCTCGTCCTGCAGTACTCGAACAGCTGGGGCCTCGACTTCGCCGGGTACGATCTGCCCGACGGCGTGGGGGACTGGAGCGATCACTTCATCTCGCACAAGCTCGGCGATCGCGACCGCGCGACCGATCTCGACGGGCTGCCGCAGGCGGAGGCGATGCGCATCGCGAACGCGCGCGTCGTCCAGACGTCGCGGTTCAAGGTGCGCCGCTTCGCCTACCTGCTCAACGCGATGAAGGCCGCCCAGACGGCGACGGGCAACCTGCTCGACGAGTCGCTCGTGCTCTACACGTCAGAGAACGGCGACGGGGACTCCCACGGTCGGACCAACATGCCCATCCTGCTCGCCGGGCACGTGGGGGGGTTCCAGACAGGCCGCGCCGTCAAGGCCAACAAGCCGCCGACCGGCGCGCTCCATTGCTCCATCATCAACTACTTCGGCGTCGAGCTGTCGGAGTACGGCGACCCGGCGAGCGGGCCTATCGCCGGCCTGTGAGCCTCGCGCGCCGCGAGGCCTGCGCGTGACACCTACCAGCGATCGACCTTCGAAGGGCTCGCTTGCCCGAGGCTGCTGAGCAGCTCGCCCGCCACGGTCGGGCAGGGGACGTGCATCCAGCCCGGGCCATGGACGCCGTGCGGGCATGAGCGGCACAGCTCTCCGCGCGTGAGCGGCGGACGCGCCGTGCGCTCAGGCCGCGCGCGTCCGCCGGATGTGAGCGACGTGGATGCCAGAGGAGGGGTGAGGCATGGAATCGCTGGGACGGTACTGGTGGCTGCTGGCCCTGAGGGGCGTGGTCGGGATCCTCTTCGGGTTCCTGTTCTTCCTGTGGCCGCTCCCATCGCTCGCCACGCTCGTGCTGCTGTTCGGCGTGTGGGCGTTCTTCGACGGCTGCGCCGCGTTCGCGTCCGCGCTCAGCGGCCGCGGCGGCGTGTATTCCGTGGTCGAGGGCATCTTCGGCGTCGGGATCGCGGTCCTGACGTTCTGGCGGCCCATGATCACCGCGCTCACGCTCTACGGCGTGATCGCTGCGTGGGCCATCGTGCTGGGCATCTTCAAGATCGTCAGCGCGGTGAAGCTCCGGCACGTGATCGCCAACGAGGTCTGGCTCGGGCTGAGCGGCGCCGTCTTCGTGATCTTCGGCGTGCTCATGGTGGCGCTCCCGGCGGCCGGCGTGCTGGCGCTCGTCTGGTTCATCGGAGCGTTCGCGATCGTCGAGGGAGCGATGCTCCTCGGGCACTCGCTGCGCCTGCGCCGCGTGGCGAGCGTGGTCGCGCCGATGCGCATGCCGTGACGCCCGGCGGCGCGCCATGTAGACGGCGCGCCACGGAGCGGAGCGAGCCCGTCAATCGATCTGCAGGTGGTAGTGCGCCGGCGTCGTCTCCTCGAGCACCAGGACACCCCCGACCTCCGCGGCGCTCTCGAGGAACGCGCGCTTTTCCTTGGGCGACATGGTCCTGTTGCGCACGTCGACGGCGCCTCTCCGCAGGTGCGCGGAGACGTAGATCCCCCGGTCGATCTGGTCCTGGATGACGGCCTCCATGGCGGCCACCACCTGCTCCGGCGGCTTGCGGGAGTTCGCCTGATAAGCCTTCTTGATCTCCTGGACCGCCGCCTTGTTGCGGTAGAGCTGGAGGAGGTCCTCGCCGAGCCTGAGCTTCGTGAACATCGCCCTGGCCTGGCGGTTCGCGTCGCGTGTCCCGCTCGTGATCACGAGGTGCTCGCGCGTGCGTCGCGCGTAGCCCTGGTCGATCTGCTCGACCTTCGCGGCGATCTTCGCCGGCAGCGTCACGCCCGGGAGCACCTCGTACGGCGGCGGGGACCACGGCTCCGTGGGCACGGCCTTCCCGAGCGCCGTCAGGGGCGGCAGCTGCGCGCGCCGCTCCTCTTCCTCCGACGGCAGCTCGTCGCACTCGGGTCGGGTCGCCGGCGCGGCGGCGCGCGGCGCGGCGCTCGCTGACCCGGCGGCGCGCGGCGCGCTCGGGGCCCGCGGCGCCGCGCTCGCCGGCGCCGCGGGGGCGCTCGTGGCGGGCGGATCGAGGCCCGGCAGGCCGATGCTGGGCAGATCGATGGACTCGAGCCGCTCCGTACATCCGGTCGCGCACAGCAGCGCCGCGGCGAGGGCGCGCAGGCGGCGCGGCGGCTCCAGGGACCGTTCCTGTGCGGCTGCTCGGCGTGTAGGAGGCGTCGGCAAAGCCGGAGCAGCGTGCCATGGCGCGCGGCGCGGACGAAAAAAACGGCGGCGCGTGACGTCGGCCCTCTCGACGCGCGGGGCCCCGCATCGACTACACAGCTCCCCATGCCCCATGCCCCCCTGACCGGCCGTATCGCCCTCGTGACCGGCGCCGGCACCCGCCTCGGCGCTGCGACGGCCCGCGCGCTCGCGACCGCCGGCGCCGACCTGGCCGTCCACTACGCCACGAGCGGCGCCGGCGCGGACGTCATCGTCGACGAGGCGCGCTCCTTCGGCCGCCGCGCCGCCGCATTCCAGGCGGACCTCCACGACCGGGGGGCGCTCGCCGCGCTCGCCCGCGCCGTGCTCGACTGGTCGTCTGGCCGGCTCGACCTCCTTGTCCACAACGCGGCGAACTTCGATCGGGTCCCGCCGGCCGAGCTCTCCGCCGAGGCGTGGGATCGCGCCATGGCGCTCAACGCGACCGCGCCGTACCTGCTCACGCTCGAGCTCGCCCCCGCGCTCCGCGCCTGCCGCGGCAGCGTCGTCGCGATGGTCTGTATCAGCGCCGAGCGGCCCTGGAAGAATTACATTCCCTATTCGGTGTCGAAGGCCGCGCTCGCGCACCTGGTCCGCGGCCTCGCCGTGGGGCTGGCGCCGGAGGTGCGCGTGAACGGCGTGGCACCCGGGACGGTGCTGCCGCCGTCCTCCTACGACGAGGCCACGCTCGCTCGCCTACGCGAGCGCATCCCGCTCCAGCGCATCGGCGAGGCGGAAGACGTCGCCCGCGCCGTGGTGTTCCTTGCTGAAAACGACTTCATCACCGGCCAGATCCTCGCGGTCGACGGCGGCGCCTCGGTCGCGTGACGCGCCGCCTCGCCGCGCGGGTGGATCCGCCCCAGCGTGAACGGGCGCGCGCTTTGGCTTGAACGACCTCACCTGATCGACCCATAGTTCGAGCCTGATGAGCCAACCGCCCGAGACCAGCGCCGCCCCCCTCCAGGCAGATCCTGCCCACAGCGCGCCCGCCGAGGGCGGCCCGGCCGAGGCGCCCGCGGCCGCGGCTCCCGGCGCCGAGGCCAAGCCGGCGAGCCACGACTCGACGCTGCCGGAGGCGCTGATCGCGTTCATGCTGGAGCGCTGGGCGCCGGCGTCCGGCGAGCTCCCGCGGGCGATCGCGCACGCGGAGGTGTTCGCTGCCCGCCGCCGCGCCCTGTCGAAGCTCTTTCCGGCGGAGACGCTCATCATCCCGACCGGGCACGAGAAGGTGCGCGCCAACGACACGCACTACCGCTTCCGCCCTGGCTCGGACTTCTTCTACCTGACGGGCAACCTCGAGCCTGACTGCGTGCTCGTGCTGCAGCCGCAGGAGGGGGGCGGGCACCGGGACATCCTCTTCGTCGAGCCGAACCCCGGGCGCAGCGACAAGACGTTCTTCACCGATCGCGCGAAGGGCGAGCTCTGGGTCGGCCCCCGCCTCGGCGTCGAGCAGAGCCGCGCGCATTTCGGCGTCGACGAGTGCCGCGGGCTCCCCGAGCTGGACGCGTACCTGAGCGGCCTCGTCGGCACGGTGACGCGCCCCCACCGGGTGCTCCGCGGCATGTCCGAGCGCGTCGACAAGCTCCTCGCCCGGCACGATCGCGACAAGCAGCTCGGCGAGGCGCTCTCGGAGATGCGCCTCCTCAAGGACGCCCTCGAGGTGCAGGAGCTCGAGGCGGTCGTCGCGTCGACGAAGCGGGGCTTCGAGGACGTCATCCGCGCGCTCCCCCGCGCGCGGAGCGAGCGAGAGGTCGAGGGCACGTTCAACCTGCGCGCCCGGGTCGAGGGCAACGACGTCGGTTACGGGACGATCGCCGCGTCGGGCCACCACGCGTGCATCCTGCACTGGACGAGGAACGACGGCGCGCTGGAGCCGGGCAAGCTCCTCCTGGTCGACGCCGGCGTCGAGGGCAACGCGCTCTACACGGCCGACATCACCCGGACCCTGCCGATCAACGGGAAGTTCTCCAGGGAGCAGCGCGAGATCTACGAGCTCGTGCTCGAGGCGCAGGAGGCGGCGATCGGCGAGGTGAAGCCGGGCAACGACTTCATGGAGCCGAACCGGGCGGCGATGCGGGTGCTCGCCCGAGGGCTCGAGCGGCTCGGCATCCTCCACGTCTCCGCCGAGGAGGCGCTCAAGGACGACAGGCAGCTCTACCGGCGGTATTCGCTCCACAACGTCAGCCACATGCTGGGCCTCGACGTGCACGACTGCGCGCAGGCGCGGCAGCAGGTCTACAAGTTCGGCAAGCTCAAGCCGGGCATGGTGCTCACGGTCGAGCCAGGGCTGTATTTCCAGCTCGATGACGAGACCGTGCCGGCCAGGTACCGCGGCATCGGGGTGCGCATCGAGGACGACATCCTCGTCACGGAGACGGGGTATCGGAACCTGTCGAGCGATATCCCGAGGTCCGTGAGCGACGTGGAAGCGTGGATGGCGGGACTCTGGGCCAAGACGCCCGGGTGAGCGGCGTCCGCGCCCGTCTCTCCTCGGCGCGCCTGCCTACCGGCAAACGCCGTCGACGCACGACGCCTCGTCGGCACACTGCACCTCGCAGTCGCCGCAGTGCTCCTTGTCGGTGAGCAGGTCCACGCAGGCTTCGCCGCACGAGACCAGCGGCGCGAGGCAGCCGCACTCCCCGTCGGAGCACGGCTCGTCTTCTTCGCACGACTCGCCGCTCGCCTCGCTGGACTCGGGATCCACGCACTCGCCGTCGCACAGCACCGTGGGAGGCGGGCAGCCGGTCCCGCAAACCCCGTGATGGCAGGACTGGCCGTCCTCGCAGCGGATCGCGCAGTTCCCGCAGTTTTGTGGATCTGCGTCGAGCGATGTGCACACACCGCTGCACATCGTATCGCCGTCGCGGCAGGTGCAGCTGCCCGCGCTGCAGAAGGAGCCGCCCGAGCACGCCACGTTGCAGGCGCCGCAATGGGCGTTGCTCATGGACAGGTCGGCGCAATCTCCGGCGCACGCGATCAGAGGGGGAACACAGTCGGCGGTCCCCCCTCCGTCCTCCCCATCGTGGCCTGCTTCGCCCCCCGCGCCCGCCGGCACGAGCACATCGATGAGGGTGTCGCCGCACCCGAGGCCGACGAGCTGGGTGACCACGAGGAGCGAGGCGAGCGCGACGAAGCGCTCTGGCGTGGTGGCGGTGAGGGACATCATGAGGGCTGATCCAGAGGAGACCGGAGCGCGGGAAAATGGCTCAGGTTCTCGCGCCGGGGCGGTCTCTCGCGGGCACACGCGGCACCCGCTGCCTGTCGAGGGCTCCGTCGGCCCGTCGGGTCACTGGATCCCGGCCTCCAGCAGCAGGCTGAAGGCGAGCAGCGGTCGACCGAAGGGCACGTCGGAGCGACCCGCCAGCCGGAGCACCGGGCGGGGGGCAGCGATCCCTGCAAGGGACTGAGCGCGCAGGGTCAGGAAGCGGTGGATATGCCACCCGATGTCCCAGCGGACGAACGGCAACGCATAGGGGGCGGTGCCATCGCGTCCTCGCACGTCGCCCGTCGCGCCCTGCCCGTAGTAGCCGAGGAAGCCCGCACCAGCGCCGGCGCCCACCCGCATGACGATCGGCAGCTGCGGGTCGAGCAGGCTCATCAATGCGCCGGCACCGATCACGAGGGTCGAGACCCGCGCGCGTCCGGTCGGGGAGTCGATGCTCGCAGGGACGAGGGAGATGATCGCCAGGATGTCGCCGTCGAGCCGGTCGGTGAGCCCCCAGCGGGCCCCGCCCATGGCAGCCCCTTCCGGGGAGATCGCGCTGCCCGGCTGGAGCACGATGCTCGGCCCCGCGTGCAGCCCGAACGACGCGCGCCGAGCGGGCGCGGCGCTCGCGCCGGACGTCCGGGAGGCGTCGGGCGCGTGAGCTGAGCCGGGCGCGAGCGCCTGCGGCGGGCTCGGCGGGGCGACCGGAGCAACCGCTGCCGGGGGCGTGCTCGCCGCGGGCCGAGCGCTGGGCGGCGATGGCACATCGAGCAGACGCCCGCGCAGGAGCTCCACGGCGCGGAGCGCGAGCCCTGCCGCCTCTCCGCCCGGCTCACCCGGCTGTGCCTCCACCCGGACCACGCTGGGCGACTCCGAATCCCAGATCTCGACGGCGCGCCGCGTGCGATCGACGCGGACGACGCGGAGCGCGGCGCGGGCCGAGCGCGCGCGCGCCAGCGCAGGCAGATCTCGCTGGGCGCTGGCCTCGACCTCCACGATGATTCCGAGCGCGACGAGCTCGTCGAGGAGGCTCGCGGTGACCGGATCCGCCGCGCCCGGCGGGACGAGCAGCACGCGCGCCGGCTCGGCGAGGCTCGGGCGTGCGCCGAGCGCGAGCGCGAATGCCGCGGCCGCGAGCGCCCGGGCCTTCACGGCGCGGCCGCGGACTGCGCGAGGGATGTGTACGCGCCGCCCGGGTACCGCCGCAGGTAGAGCGCTGCGTCGGCGCGGGCGCCCGCGGCGTCTCCGAGGCGCTGGCGCAGCTCGATGAGCCGGCCGAGCGCCTGCTCTCCGAGGCCGCCGCCGGGCTCCTCGTCGAGGTAGGTCTGGAGCCAGGTGATCGCCTCGCGCGGCGCGCCCAGGTGATCCGCGGCGAGCTTGCCGAGCACGAACGCCGACCGGCCGTGCGCCCCGAGGCGCCGCGCCCGCAGCAGCGCCTCGCGGGCGCGCCGGAACTCGCCCGAGTGGCGCGCAGCTTCCGCGAGCTGGATCAGGTCGGAAGCGCTCGCGCCGGCGAGGACGCGCTCGAACCCCTCGCGCTCCACGGCCGCCATCGCCTCGCGGTACCTGCCCTGCGCCGCGAGGGCGTGCCAGCCGTGGTCCGCCGCCGCGGCCTCGCGCTGGCGCTCGGGCGCAGGCGGCGCCGCTCGCAGCGCTGGCTGCGACGCCGCGGCGCTCGGGCCGGCCCCATCGGCGGCCGGCGGCGACGGCTCGACCGCGGTGCTCGGGCCGGCGCCGCGCTCTGCCGGGAGCGACGGTGCCGCCGTGATCGGCGAGGTCACGGCGGGCGACATCGAGGTTTGCTGGGGCGTGCCTCTGGAGAGCTCGCTCCGGCTCTCGGAGATGCTCACATGCAGCTGCTCCCCCGGCGTGAGCGTGCGCCCCTCGTCGAGCAGGGGGCCGGTCACCACGACCCGCCCCTCGTGGAGCGCCACGTCCAGGCAATCTCGGCCCGGATCCCAGGCGAGGTCGAACTCGGTCCCGACGACGGCGACCTCGAACGGGCCGGCGTGGATGCTCCACCGCGTCGAGCGGCTCGCGTGGACGACGCGGGCGCGCACGGAGCCGCGCTCCAGGAGCAGCGAGGCGCCCTCCGCGTCGGCCTGTGTCACCCGCGCGCGCGACCCGAGCGCGAGGGTCACGACGGTGCCCTCCGAGAACCTGAGCGGGGTCGCCTCGCGGTCCGCGGCGATCCATGCCCCGAGCTGGCCGGCTCGAGCGTCCGGCCCGACGACGTACGTGAGCGCCGGCCGCCGCGGAACCAGCACGAGTCCGCCGACGAGGAGGGCCGCAGCCATGGCCAGCACCGCGACGAGGCGGCGGCCGGGGCGGCGCCCCAGCGCGGCCTTCCACGTGGCGGCCGCGGCGCTCGGGCGCCCCGGCGCGGCCTTCCACGTGACGATGGCGCGCCGCTGCGCTGCGTCGAGGCTCTCGGCCGACAGGGCGCTGGCGTCGGAGGCGGCGCGGACCTCGCGCAGGAGATCTGAGCGGGATCTCATTGATCTGTGGTCCACCGGTCACCTTCTTCCATCCACCCCCGCAACACTGGATCGCGCTTCGCCATGGCGGTGAACCGCTGCTCCGCGCGGGCGAGGCGCCGCTTGATCGTCGCGAGCGACACGCTGCAGGCGCCGGCCACGTCCTCGAGCGGCATCTCCTCGATGAAACGGAGCGTGAAGGCGATCCGGTCCTCCGTCGAGAGCTCGTCGAGCGCCGCGTAGACACGCCTGAGCGCTTCCCGAGGCCCGTGCGCCGGCACGGACGAGGGCTCCGGCAAATCGTCGTCGCTTTGCCAGAAGAAGAGCCACCGAGCGCGGCGGCGGCGGCGGATGGCGTGGTGCGCCGTGTGGACGGCGACGGACGAGATCCACCCCTTCACTGCCTGGCCGTCGCGGACCTGGTGGACGGACGTGAGCACGCGCGCGAACGCTTCATGGACCAGGTCCTGGAGCTCGGGATCGCGGCCCATGACGCGCCGGATGAGCCGCTCCACGAGGGGGCCATACCGGTCGAGGAGCATCGCGGCCGCCCAGGGCTCGCCGGCCGCGATCCCCGCGACGAGCTCCTCATCGGTGCGCTCGGACTGGGGCAGCCGCGAGACGACATTGCGGCCCGACGCGGGCTGCGGGGGCGTCGATTCCATCGGTGTGGCGATCGGGAGCGGGGACACCTGACGAGTAGAGCCCGGAGGCCACCGTGACGGCTCAGGTTTCTCAGCGCAGACCACATCAACCCATCTGGCCCGGTAAGCGAACAGCGCGCTGTCGGCGTCGTTGTGCGAGAAGAGGACCGGACGGACGGGCCGAACGGAAACGGGCGCTGTTGGGGCCGTTCATTTTCTTGAGCTGATGGCGGACGACTCCGGCTCTCTATCTCACGAGCTGTCTGGGGCAGCGGAAACGCAGTACCAAACGTCTTGAGAAAGAAGGCACCTTATGAGGCATTCGAAGCTGTTCGGCATTCTTCTCGCTGGCATGACGGCGCTTCATGGCATCGCCTGTGGCGCGAGCGGTTCAGCGGAGAGCACCGGCGAGGGCCAGGCGGCGGTCCGCAGCGTCAGCGGCAGCGTGAAGTCCGGCACTGCGGCGACCTCCGTCGTCGCCCTGCTGGCCCAGGCAGACGCCGACGCAGCGACCTACTCGGCGCCGATCGACGCGCAGGGCAACTTCCGGCTCACGCTGCCCATGAAGGCTCGGTTCGTCCTCGTGCTCATGAACGGAGACAAGGGGATTGCTACCCTGCGATTTGCCTCCTCCGCTGGCGGGGCGCTCACCTCGCTGCTCCCGATCGCCAATGCCCCCGCGCGCACGCTGGCCCCCCAGAGCGCCGGCGAGGACGAGGAGGACGACATCGATCTCGGCGAGGTCGAGGTGGATGAGACCGACGGTGTGAGCGAGAGCAACCCGCTCGATCAGGTCGATTCGGACAGCGATGGAACGTCCGACTACGAGGACGCCGACGACGACGATGATGGCACCGTCGATGTCGACGACGCCGACGACGACAACGACGACGTCGATGACAGCGACGAGGACCACGACGACGACGACGACGGCATCTCAAACGAAGTCGATGCCGATGATGACGACGACGGGGTGTCGGACGAGCACGAAGAGGAGCTCGGCGAGCACAGCGCAGGCGGCGAGGGCGGCGGAGAGGGCGAGGGCGGCGGCGCCGACTGACACCCTGATCTTCCCTGGAGTCACCGCGCACGGCCAAGCCGGGCGGCCGCGCTCATCGCGGCGCCCGCGTTTGCAGCCATCTCCCTCGCTGCCGCGGGGTGAGCGTCATATCCTCGACCGCGGATTGGCCAAGCCAGGGGCGACCACCCTGGCCCACCACAGCGCCGGACGTGGTGCATTTCCGCGGCCGGCTCCGCAGGTCACGCGTTCGCCCACGAACGGGCAGGAAGCGGCCGGGAGGCTTCCGGTGCGGGCACGAAGGCTTCCGTCGCGCGCCGGAAGCTTCCGGCGCGGGGCGGGGTGCCGAATTCGCGGGAAATTTCGTCCTCCAGCGCGCGCTGGAGGGCATCGAGGGGGTGATGGGAACCGCCAAGTCCGCGAAATCTCGTGCTCCGGAGCGCACCGAAGGGCTTCGTTCCGGTGACGGAAGCTTCCGGAGCGCGTCGGAAGGTCTGGGACGCGCGCCGGAAGCCGTAGCTGGGGTCCTGGGACCGCCTGAGGCTGTTCATGACCATGCCTGACTCACGGCCACGCCCTCGGCGGAGGCGGCGCCGCGGGCCGGATCCGGCGGGCAAGCGCGACAGGCATGGCGAGCACGATACGTCGACATCAGCGGCGATGTGGCGGTGCCAGAGCGATGGCTGCTCGCGGGCGGCGGCGCTACCCTGCCGATGAGGAGACCCGCATGCACACGTCTCGCCTTCTGCGTTGGCCAGGGACCGCAAATCTCCGAACCGGACGCGCGCTCGCGACGTCGCTGCTCGCCGCGGCAGCGGTGGCCGCAGCGGCGGGCGCGGCCAGGGCCGAGGATGGGACGGACGGCCGAAGCGCCGGGGCCGTCCTCGCGGCGCGCTCGCCGGGGATGCTCGAGCCTCGCCTTCCCGGGTACGTCAACCCTGCGCTGCCCGTCGACGTCGGCCCGTCGCTGCGCGGCCCGGACCTGCTGAGTGAACCGGTCGCAACAGCGGGCGAGCCGCTGTACGGCATGGCCTCCGAGCTCGACGAGACCAGCTACGACATCCCCGGGCAGATCGTCGTCGATGCGCGCGACGACCTCGACGACGCCTCGCTCGCGGACCTCGTGCGCGACTTCTCGCTGCGCATCGTCAAGCCGACGGCGCTCTTCTCGGAGACCCGGATCCAGATCGCCACGGTGGACGGTCCAGTCAACGCGACGCTGGAGCGGCTGGCGCGCGATCCGCGCGTGGAGGCGGCGGAGCCACTCGCCCGGGTGGTCGCCTCGTTCGTCGCGAACGACCCGCTGCTGAAGGACCAGTGGCACATGGCGCGCGTGGGCGCCGAGCGCGCGTGGGACTTCGCCACCGGTCGCGGCGTCACCGTCGCCGTTGTCGACACGGGCATCGCGTGCGAGGACCACGGGCCCTTCACCAAGGGGACCGACCTGGCCTCGACCGAGTGCGTGGAGGGATGGAACTTCGTCACCAAGACGAACCACGCGAACGACGACCAGGGCCACGGCACGCACGTCGCCGGAACGATCGCGCAGTCGACCAACAATGGCCTCGGCGCCGCGGGGCTCGCGTTCCACGCGCGGCTCATGCCGGTCAAGGTGCTGAACGAGAGCGGCTGGGGCACGACCGCCGACGTGGCCGACGGGATCCGGTGGGCAGCCGAGCACGGCGCCCAGGTCATCAACCTGAGCCTCGGCGGCCCGCGCAACTCCAAGGTGCTCCAGAGCGCGATCGACGACGCGATCGCGCATGGCGCCGTCGTCGTCGCGGCGGCCGGCAACACCGGCGGGCGCGTGCAGTTCCCCGGCGCCTCCGATGGCGTCATCGGCGTGAGCGCCACCGACGCGAACGACAAGATCGCGAGGTTCTCCTCGCGCGGCCAGGGCGTCGACGTCGCGGCGCCCGGGGTGAACGTCACCCAGCAGACCATCTGCAACCGCGGGCGCGACAAGTGCCAGAACTACTACGCGTACAGCGGCACCTCGATGGCCGCGCCCCACGTGGCCGGCGCGGCGGCGCTGGTCGTGAGCCTGGGCGTGACGGATCCGCGCGCGGTCGAGGACGCGCTCCGCGCAGGCGCGCGCGTCGTCGACGACTCCGACGGCGGCAAGCTCCTCTACGGGGCCGGCATCCTCGACGCCGCGAGCTCCGTCGTGCGCGTGACGCAGAGCCACATCGTCGTGCGGCTGCTCGCGCTGCTGGTGCTCGCGACGTGGGTCGCGCGCCGCGCCCGCAAGAAGGACGCGACCGCCACGAGCCCGTGGCGGGCGAGCTTCCTCATCCCGGCGCTCGCGGCAGGGCCGGGGCTGTTCTTCTTCGCGCCGTGGCTCCTGCCGCGCGTGGATCTCGCCGTCGACGTGCTGGCCCGGCCGATCGCCGACCTCGACATGCTGCTCGGCGCGTCGATCCACCGCTGGCTGCCGCTCGCCAACGCGCTCGTCCCGCTCGGCCTGACGGCGCTCTTCTTCGGCGTGAAGAGGCTCCGGCCGGCGATCGCGGGCCTCGCGGTCGGCACGGCGGCCTACCTCACATCGGTCGTCCTGCTCGGCGAGGCCGCCGGTCCCTTCGGCCGGATGGCCCTCGTCGTGTGGTGCGCGGTCAACGCCGCAGCCTGCCTCTGGATCGCCCGGACGAACCTGTCCACGCGCTGAGCCGGCGCCTGCCGCGCTCGCTCCATGGCCGGGCGGTGTGCCCGGCCGTCATGACCACCCTGCAAAAACGAGCTAGGATGCCGGCGATGCGGTCCGGCACCTTGCTCGTACCTTTCCTCCTGCTCCTCGGGGCGTGCGGCGGCTCCTCCAGCGAGACGCCGTGGCCCGCCGAGCCACGGGGCCCCGCGCTCGGCCCCACGGACGAGGCATCGCCGGAAGGGCCGGCCGACTCGAACGCGGCCCCTCAAGGCGCGCGCGAAGGCTCGGCGGACGAGGTCGACGCCGGCCGGTGAACGGGCGGCGGAGGATGGCATGGCGGACAGCGGGACGGCAGGCGCGCAGCGGAGGGCCTGGCTCTCCGCTGCGCTGCTCTCCGTCGCGCTGCTGGTCATGCCGGTCCTCGTCTGGCTGCTCCTGCCGCAGCCCGGCCCCATGATGCCGGCCCGGCGCGAGCCGGCCGCTGCGCTGCTCCCTCCACCGCAGCCGGAGCTCACGGCGCCGCGTGAGGTCGAGGCGCCACCGGCGCCGCCACCACCTCCAGCGCCGCCGCGCGAGGTCACGGCCGCGAGCGTGGGGCCGGTCCGCGGCGTGGTGCTGGATCCGGAGGGGCACCCCAGCGCCGGCGCCGTGGTCAGCTGCCGCGAACCGCCGGGCGCATCGGCCAGCGCCGACGGCGAGGGGCGCTTCGAGCTGCCGGCCGAGGCCGACGGCTGCACCGCCACCGCCGCGCAGCCTCCGTACGGCGACGCCGAGCCCACGCGCGTCGCCGCGGGCCGCGACAACGTCCTTCGCCTGCTCGCCGCGGGCTCGATCGTGGGCGAGGTCGTGGATCCATCGGGCAGGCCCGTCGAGGCGTACCTCCTGGCGATCGAGTCGTTCACGCCGGCCGGGTCCGGCGCGAACTCGAACGTGAACGGCCGCGCGCGCAAGGTGTCGGATCCGGGCGGCGCGTTCCGGTGGGACGCGCTCGCCCCGGGCCGCTACGTGCTGACCGCGAGCTCGGCCGGACGCCCGCCTGCGCGGAGCCGGCCTGTCGACGTCGAGGCAGGCCGCGCTGCCCAACGCGTGCGGATCGTGCTGCCGCAGGGCGCGACGCTGAGGGGCAGGGTCGTCGACGCCGCGTCGCGCGCGCCGGTCGTCGAGGCCCAGGTCGAGCTCGACTCCGCGACCTCGTCGGGCGCGAACGCGATCTCGCTCGCGCTCACCGACGGGAACGGCGACTACGAGCTCGAAGGGGTGCCGGCCAGCGGCCCGTTCTCGGTGCGCGTGCGCCACCAGCAGTACATGGCCAAGATCGTGTCCGGCCTCGACGCGCGCGGCGCGCAGTCGACGCGGGTCGACGTCGAGCTCCGCCAGCTGGACGACGGCGGGGCGCGCGAGGAGCTCACGGGCATCGGCGCGATGCTCTCGCTCTCCTCGGGCCGCGTGATCATCGCAGGCGTCGTCGACGGGGGGCCCGCGGCGTCCGCCGGGCTCATGGCTGGCGACGTCATCGCCCGCATCGACGGCCGGCCCACGACGGACCTGGAGCTCGCCGACTGCATCCAGCGCCTCCGCGGCCCGGCGGGGACGGTCGTCACCGTCGGCGTGGAGAGGGAAGGGCGCGCCCTCGACGTGACGATACGGCGCGACGTCGTGGTTCGGTGAACGGCCGCGCGCCGAGGTGCTAAGGGTCGGTCCATGTCCACGCGCCCTACCGCGCTTCCCCCGGCCGGAGCTCCGGACGTCCTCTACCTCGTCGACCTGTCGGGCTACGTCTTCCGCGCCTACCACGCGATCAGCCCGCTCTCGAGCCCGAGCGGCGAGCCGACCCACGCGACGTACGGCACCGTCGCGATGCTCACGAAGCTCGTGGAGGAGCGGAAGCCCGCGTACCTGGGCGTGGCGATGGACTCGCCGGGCAAGACGTTCCGCGACGATCTCGACCCCCGCTACAAGGCGCACCGGCCCCCGCCGCCGCCCGATCTCGGGGTGCAGATGAGCCGGTGCCGCGAGATCGTCGAGGCGTACCGCATCCCGATCTTCATCCAGGAGGGGCTCGAGGCGGACGACCTCGTCGCCGTCGCCGTCGCGCGGGCCAAGGAGCGGGGGCTGCGCGTCGTCATCGCGTCGAGCGACAAGGATCTGATGCAGCTCGTCGACGGCGAGCAGGTGATGCTCTGGGACGCGATGCGCGACAAGGTCTACGGGCACCCCGAGGTCGTCGCGAAGTTCGGGGTGCCGCCGGAGCAGGTGCGCGACCTGCTCGCGCTCGTCGGCGACACCTCGGACAACGTCCCCGGCGTCCCCGGCGTGGGCCTGAAGACGGCCGCCGAGCTGCTCGCGCAGTTCGGCTCGCTCTCGGCGATCTACGAGCGCATCGGCGAGGTCAAGAAGCCTCGCATCCGGGAGTCGCTCCAGCAGAACGAGGCCGACGCGCGCCTCTCGCAGAAGCTCGTGACGCTCGACGGCGGCGCGCCCGTGTCGCTCGACCTCGAGACGCTGCGCTACGGCGGCGCGGACACCGGCAGGCTCCGCGAGCTCTTCACCGAGCTCGGCTTCTCGCGCTTCCTCAAGGCGGTCCGCGCGCCCGAGCCGACCGCGCGCGCGGCGACCTACAGGGTCCTGACGACGCGCGAGGAGCTCGAGGGCTTCGCCAGATCGGCGCGCGCGGCCGGCCGCCTCGCCCTCGACGTGCTCGCGACGAGCCGCGAGCCGATGAGCGCCCACGTCTGCGGCGTCGCGCTCGCCTGCGAGCCGGGGCAAGCCGTGTACGTCCCGCTGGGCCACCGCTACCTCGGCGCGCCGGCCCAGCTCTCGATGAGCGACATCGACGCGGTGATGGGCCCGCTGTTCGCCGACCCCGAGCTCCCGAAGGTCGGCCACGACGTGAAGTTCTGCGAGGTGATCCTCCTGCGGCACCGCATCGGGCTCGTGGGCGTCTCCTTCGACACGATGCTGGCGAGCTACCTGCTCGATCCCGAGGGGAAGAACCAGCTCCACGAGCTCGCCGAGCGCGAGCTCGGCGCCAAGATGCAGACCCTCGACGAGGTGGCCCCGAAGCGCCGCGGGCAGGCGCAGCGCGGCCTCGACGAGATCGAGCTCGGCGAGGCGTCGAGCTACGGGGCCGCGTTCGCCGACGTCGCGCTCACGCTCACCGATCGGCTGCGCCCGCGGCTCCGCGCCGAGAAGCTCGAGGACCTGCTCGTGCAGATCGAGCTCCCCCTCTCCGCCGTGCTCGCGGAGATGGAGCTCACGGGCGTCCTCGTCGACCCGAAGGCGCTCGCGCAGCTCGGCGCGCAGATGACGACCGAGCTCGCCGCGCTGGAGCAGAAGGCGCGCGAGCTCGTGGGGCACGACATCAACCTGGCGTCGCCGAAGCAGCTCGAGGCGGTCCTGTTCGACGAGCTCAAGCTGCGCTCCCAGCGCAAGACGAAGACCGGCCGCTCGACCGACGCCGACGTGCTCGAGGCGCTCTCGGAGGAGCACCCGTTCCCCGGGGTGGTCCTCGAGCACCGCGCCATCGCCAAGCTCAAGGGCACGTACGTCGACGCGCTGCCGCGCCTCGTGCACCCCGGCACGGGCCGGCTCCACACGCGCTGGGGCCAGGCCGTGGCCGCGACCGGGCGGCTCTCGTCGCAGGACCCGAACCTGCAGAACATCCCGATCCGCACGGAGCTCGGCCGGATGATCCGGCGCGCGTTCGTCGCGCCGCCCGGGAGCGTGATCGTGAGCGCCGACTACTCCCAGATCGAGCTGCGCGTCCTCGCGCACCTCTCGAAGGACCCGGTGCTCGTCGACGCCTTCCGCACCGGGCAGGACGTGCACGTGCGCACGGCCATGGAGATCTTCGGCGTGGACCAGGCAGGGGTCACCGCCGAGATGCGCCGCCGGAGCAAGACGATCAACTTCGGCGTGATCTACGGCATGGGCGAGTCTGCGCTCGCCAAGCGGCTCGACATCTCGCGGGCGGAGGCGGCGCGCTTCATCGACGCCTACTTCGCGCGCTACCGGGGCGTGCACGAGTTCATGGAGGGGACGATGGCCGAGGCGAAGCGCTCCGAGTCGGTGCGCACGCTGCTCGGCCGGCGCCGCTTGCTCCCGGATCTGCGCAGCAGCGACCGCATGCGCCGCGCTCAGGCCGAGCGCATCGCGCAGAACACCCCCATCCAGGGGACGGCGGCGGATCTCCTGAAGCTCGCGATGGTGCGCATCCCGCGCCCCGTCGTCCCCGGCGCGCGCATGGTGCTCACGGTGCACGACGAGCTCGCGTTCGAGGTGCCGGCCGAGGCCGTGGACGAGGCCAAGGCGAAGGTGCGGGAGGCCATGGAGTCGGTCTTCCCGCTCGACGTCCCGCTCGTCGTCGACGTCGGTCACGGCCCCACCTGGGCCGACGCCCATTGAAGGGGCGGGCACCCGCTTCGGATACGGGCCCATCTCGGCGTTTTCGGTGCTCAGCGTACCGGAGTACGCTTCCGCGCCGAAAACGCCGATCTGGGCCCGTCTCCTGTGCGGGTGCCCGCCGCTGGCGTCATGGGGGGAGAGGGGCGGAGAAGAGCCAGGCTCTCCGTGGCTGTGACGGCGGCGGTGGAACGCCAACGGGGGGCTATGGGGTTGCGGGGGGACAAAACGACGACGCCCGCTGCACCTTGCGGTGAGCGGGGCGTACGTGCGGAAAGGGTGTTCTCAGCTCGCGGCGGTCTTGGCGGCGACGCTCGCCTTGTGAAGGGCGAGGGCGAGGCGGCTCTTCACGCGCGACGCGCGCTTGGCGGGGATCGTCCCCTTCGACGCGGCGCGATCGAGCGCGCTCACCGCGGCGGTCACCGGCGCAGCGGACTCTTGCGGAACGCCCTTCAGCGCGGTGCGCGCCTTCTTGACGGTCGTGCGGAGATCCGACTTGATGGCGCGATTGCGCGCGGTCCTCGTGATGCGCTGGCGGTTGCGCTTGTCGGCAGATGCGTGATTGGCCATGAGAAAAGCTCTCCTACTTCTTCGCCTGCGCCTCGGCGGGCGTGGCAGCGCGCAGGGCGTCCGGCGCGTTCTGGTCGTAACCCGCCGGATGGATCGGGAACGCGGGGGTGCCGTGTGCGCGCTCGAAGCGCTTGCGGCGGGTGCCCGCCGTGCGCGCCTTGCGCCGGCGGATGCGCTGGGTTTGCTGAGTCGCGGAAACCATGGGGGCGCGCATTCTACCTACGGGGGGGGCCGTGTCAACCGGGAGGTTTGCTGCCCTCCGCGAGGGCGCGAGGGCGCGTCGGCGCGTGGTCAGGGCTAGGGTCGGATCGTCGCGCTGACCGAGAAGGACGGCTTGGAGAAAGGACCCACGTTGGCGCCCTTGAGCGCGGACTGCACGCAGCTCGACTGGCCGTTCGACGCCGCCCACCCGCTGACGCTGACCTTGCTCACCTGGCCTGTCGACGAGAACGTGATCTGCGCGCGCGACACGTCGTCCGCGCCCGCGACGCACGCCTTGGCGCTGCCCATGACCGAGCCGAGCGCGGCCTGGACCGAGCCCTGCGACGGCTGCTCGGGGATGTTCTGCTGCCGGAGCGGACCCGACGCCGGCACCGGCGCCTCCGAGACGACCGACGGCTGTCGCTCCCCGTTGTCGCCCACGGCCGCCTGCATGGCCGAGGGGAGGTCCCCCGGCTTGCCAGCCGCCGCCGGCGCAGCCGCCGTCTTTCCGTGCTCGGGCTTCGGCGACGCGGCTGGCGTGGCCGGCGCCTCGACGGCCGTCGACGCAGGAGCGCCGCCGCCGACGGGGGCGGCTTGCGCCTTGGGCGCCGCGGCGAGCTTCTCCTCCGCTTGCACGGGCTGCTCGACAACGGCGCGCTCCTCCGGCACCTTGGCGACCGGAGCCGCCGGCTCCACCCGCGTGTCGCCGCGCGGCTCGGCCGGCGCCGCGACGGTGGTTGTCGCGGGCGACGCGGTGGCCGCGATCTCCTGCTGCGGCGGAGCCGTCGTCTTCACCAGGATCGTGACCGCCGCGGCCAGCCCCAGGGCCGCGACGGCGGCGCCGGCGATCATCCCGCCGGATCGCTTCCTCGCTGGAGCCGCGGCCACGGGCGCGGACGGGGCGCGGCGCGCCGCCACGGGCACCACCGCTGCCGCCTTCGCGTCCTCGAACCGAGCCGCCGCGCCGGGCTGCGCCTTCTCGGAGGCCTCCACCTCCGAGGGCGCCGACGCGTTGAGCCGGTTCAGATCGATGACACCGGAGTCCTCGGGCACCCCCTCCACCGGCCGCATGGACGGCGACGACGTGCGGGCATTGCCGGAGAGCGAGCCGCGCCCCGGCAGCGGGGACACACGCCCTGGCGGCGCCGAGCTGCGTCCCGAAGCCGGCAGCGGCGTCGAGAGCGCAGAGCCGCTCATCGCGGGCATACCGCTCGCGCGACCCGGCGCCTGGCTGACCCGCTCGGCGATCTCCTTCAGCGACTGGCGCCTCTTCTCGGGCGGCCGCGACAAGGTGCCGCCCGACAGGCTCGCTTCAGGCCTCGAGGCCCTGGCTGCTTGTGATCCGTCCCCCATGGTGCTGCGTTCTCCTGATGCGCGAGCTTCGCGCGAAGGGTCCTCCGTCTGCTCCTCGCCGGGCGCCGCGGTGAGGTCGGGGGGGGCGAGGAGGTCGGCCGCCGCCGCGGTGTCCTCCGATCGCCTGGAGATGGCGACCTCGACGATGTGGGCTGCCCGCGTCTCCCATGCCTCCTCGTCGTTCATCGAGGGCGCGGGGGCAGGCCAATCGTTGAGCATCCCGTCGAGGTCGAGCTTGTCGGTGACGTTCATTCGGCGTCCCCTCCGAAACCGCGCTCCGCGAGGTAAGCACGGAGCTTGCGGCGCGCCTCGTGGACGCGCCAGGCGACTGTTCCTTCCGGACAACCCAGGATCCTGGAGGCGTCCTCGTGGGGCACGCCGTCGATGCACACGAGGATGAGCGTCGTTCGAAGCGTGTCCGAGAGCGTGTCGATGCCGTCGCAGAGCGCGGCCGCGAGCTCGCGTCGCTGGGTCGACGCGGCCGGATCGACGCCGTGGCTCGGGCGCGTCTCGAGCAGCAGCGCCTCGATCCGCGGATCGTCCGCGGGGGTCGAGTTCTTGCTCGGCTTGCGGGCCCGGATCATGTTGAGCGAGAGGTTCACGGCGATCCGGTAGAGCCAGGTGAAGGGCTCGCTCCGGCCATCGAACCGGTCGAGCGCCTGGTAGGCCCGGACGAAGGTCTCTTGCGTCACGTCCTCTGCCTCCGCGCCCGAGCGGACAAGGTGGAACGCCAGCCGGAAGATGCGCTTCTGATATCGACGAACCAGCACCCCGAACGCCTGGGCATCTCCGCTCCGGGCTTGATCGACGAGCTCACGATCGGTGGGTTTGGCCATCCTAGCCGCCTCGGGGTGCGAGTTGTCTCCCGCGCACGGACGACAGCGCAGCCGCGGACACCTCCTCGCGACGGCCCCCGACCGTCTCGGCGAGAGAAGCCCCTCGCGGCGAGCCCCGCTTCGCGAAGGCGAAGCCGGGCGATGAGGAGGCAAGTTTCACGTTCAGGCGCGCGAAGATAGCCGAACACTCCTCTTAGGACAAACCATGCGCCCGGAGCTTGGGCGCCATGGTGCCCTCGTCGACCGGCGGGCGATACGCCCGCGCTGGCACACCGAAAGCCGCCGCGGCGCCCCGGCGCCCGGCCCACCGCGCAGGCGTGTGAACGAGCGCGGCCGTCGCCGGCGAACAGCGCCGCCGCCCGCGCCGCTGCTATGGTCGGCGGATGCAACGCTACTCGAGCTGGATGCGCACCCTGGGGCTCGTCGCTGCGGCCTTCGCGGGAGGGGCGGCGACTTCCCACCTCGCGGGCGCGAGCACACAGGCGCAGAGCCCCTACGCTCCGCTCGAGCAGCTCGCGCGCGTGCTCGTGCTCGTGGAGAACAACTACGTCGAGCCGGCGCAGCGCAGCAAGATCCTCGACGGCGCGATCAAGGGGATGGTCGCGGAGCTCGACCCGCACTCGGCGTACATGAACTCTTCGGAGTTCGCCCAGTTCCAGGAAGAGACGGGGGGAACGTTCGGCGGCGTCGGGATCGAGGTCGACGCCAAGGACGACAACATCACCGTCATCGCGCCGATCGAGGGCTCGCCGGCGGCGCGGGCCGGCATCCGCTCCGGCGATCAGATCATCGCGATCGACGGTCGCCCCGTGCGCGGCGAGCGCCTCGACAAGCTCGTGAAGATCATGCGCGGGGCGCCCGGCTCCCGGGTGAAGCTCACGATCCGCCGGCAGGGCGTGCCCGAGCCCCTCTCGTTCGACCTCACGCGGGAGCAGATCCACGTGACGAGCATCGCGGCGAAGCGCCTCGACCGGGACGTCGCGTACGTCCGCGTGAAGCAGTTCCAGGACGGCACCCACGAAGAGATGCTCCGCGCCGCGGCGAAGCTGCGCGCCGCATCGAAGGCGCCGCTGGCCGGCGTGATCCTGGACCTGCGCAACAACCCCGGAGGCCTCGTCAACGAGGCCGAGGCCGTGGCCGACGAGTTCCTCTCCTCGGGGACGATCTACTCGACGCGCCAGCGCAACAAGGTCGTCGACGAGGCGAAGGCGCACGACGGCGGCGCGTTCGCCTCGCTGCCCGTCGTCGCGCTCGTGAACGAGTACTCCGCGAGCGCCGCCGAGCTCGTCGCGGGCGCCCTGCAGGACAGCGGGCGCGCCGTGCTCGTCGGCGCGACGACCTTCGGCAAGGGGTCGGTGCAGACCATATACGAGCTGCCCGGCGGCGCCGGGGTGAGGCTCACGACGATGCGCTACTACACGCCGAACGGGCGCTCGATCCAGGCCCAGGGCATCCGGCCCGACGTCGTCATCGAGAGCGCGGCGCAGCAGGTCCCGGCCGCCATCCTCCGCGAGCAGGATCTCGAGGGACACCTCCCCGCCGAAGGGGCGATCGGCGACCGTTCGCCGAGGGCCGTGCTCGTGGAGAAGCGCGCCGAGACGGCCGCGGCGATCGGCCCCGAGGGCGACATGCCCTCCGATCCCACCCGCGGGAGCGACTTCGCGCTCGCCGTCGGGTACCAGCAGCTCCTCCGCGCCATCCCGGCGGTCCGCCAGCGCTGAGGATCGCGCGTCGAGCGACCAGCGCCGGACGCCGCGCGACGCGCGTCAGGCCTCGGCGCCGGCGCGGAGCCCGGTCGTCACCGCGTCGAGCACGGTGCGCGCCCTCCCCGCGATGGTCGCCCCGGCCGCCAGGATCCCGGGTGCGGCGCGGACGCCCTCGCACCGCACACCCACCGCCTCCAGCGCGCCCAGGCGCTCGCCGCGGGGCCACGCGACGACGTCGAGCTCCGGGCCCTGCATGGAGCTCACCACGCCGAACGCGCCGCGGTCGTCGCCCATCGTCACGGGCGCGGCGATCGAGAGCGCGAACGGCGCGGCGCCGCGCGCCGGGAAATCGGCGCCGGCGCCGCTCTCGGGCGGCGTGTACGCGATCCCGCCGCCGGCGAGGCCGCCGATCGCCAGGACCACCCCGTCCGCCGCGAGCGGCGCGTCCTCCCCCTCGACGTGGATCGTCACGCCTTCGTCCGGCGCCCCTGGCTCCAGGGGCCCGCTGCCCACCGCGCGCACGCGGCCGTGGCGCTGAGGCGCCGCGATCGCGGCGAGCAGCGCGTCGCGCGCCGCCTCGAAGCGGAGCCCCGCCGGCGAGCCGGCGCCCATCAGCGCCTCGCCCACCGGGACGCCGAGGCGGGCCGCGAGCGCCTCGGCCCGCGGAGCGCTCGCGCCGAGCCACGGGCCGAGCAGGATCGCCCCCGCGCCGCCCGCGCCCTCGAGCGCCTGGCGGAGCCGATCGAGGAGCCAGGAGAGCCGCGCCGGGTCGTCGTGCCGGGCCGCGAGATCGCCGTCGGCGATGTGCCGCTCGTCGTCGAAGCGCAGGACCGGCGCGTCGACGGGCAGGAAGCGGAGCCCCCGCGCCCGAGCGAACGGCTCGTCCGTGAGCGCCTCCGCGAGCGCGTCCGCGTCCCACCCGGCGCGCGCCGCGCGCGGGACGAGGACGCGCGTGCGGCGGAGCGGGCCGAGATCGAGCAGCGCGCGATCCCTGCCGCGGGCGGGGCGGATCCGCCCCGCGACGGTCGCGAGGCGCACGCCCGCGGCCTGCGGCAGCTCCCACAGGCCGAGCTCCGCCGCGAACTGCCTCGCCGCCGGGGCGAGATCGCTCGCGGGCAGGTCGCCGCCGATCAGCCGTGAAGCCCGCTCGATCTGCTCCCACGGCACGTCGTCCACCGCGCCGCCCGCGAGCGCCGTCTCGCCGACGCCCGCGGAGATCACCGCGACCCGGGCCCCGCGCCGCCGCGCGCTCCACGCGGCGGCGAGCCCGGCGACGCCGGCGCCTATCACGAGGATCGATCGCGCCACGCCCTCTCCTCCGGCTCCCGCGCGGCGCGCTGCGCGCGACGATCGGCGTCCTCGCACGCCGCCGTCGCCTCGTCGTCCGCGGGCGCGCCGAGCTCCGACCGGACGCTGGCGATCGCGAGGGCCTCCTGCCGCGCCTGCTCCGGGCCGAGCGCGACGGCGCGGGTCACCGCCTGCCGCGAGAGGAACGCCGCCGCCTGCCGCATCCCGTCGCGCGGCGGGAGCGAGAGCTCCTGCGCCACGATCTGCCCGCACCGCGCCGCGCAGCGCATGCCCCCGCACGCGCCCAGGCCGAGGCGCGTGCGCCGCGCGACGTCGGCGACGCTCCGGGCGAGCTCGTGCCGGAGGACATAACGCACCTCGGCCTCGATCACGGGCTCGCAGGGGCACACCGTCGCGGCCTCGCGCGGCCGCTCTCGCACGCGCTCCTCGATCCGGAGCGCGCGCGAACCGTGCCTGTACACGAGGCGCCGGGCGGCCACCGCGTCGATCTCCATCCGCCGCGAGAGCGCGAGCGCGTCCACCGCGCGATCGCCGCCGGGCAGCGAGGTCGTGTGCGTCACGCAGCGGGCGCCGAGATCGAAGCGCCGCGAGAGGACGTCGGTCATCTCCTCGGCGAAGAGCCGGAAGCTGGCCAGCTTGCCGCCGATCATCGAGTAGATGCCCGGCGCGCCGTGCGCCGCGTGATCGACGATCTGGTGCTCGCGCGAGAGGGCGTCCTCGGTGGGCCCGAACGCGTAGAGCGTGGGCCGCACGCCCGCGAACGTGCCGATCGCGCGCGCCTCGTGGATCTGCGGAAACACGCGGGCGATGCCCTGGACCAGGTACCTGACCTCCTCGCTCGTCGCGCGGACCTGATCGAGATCGCCGTAGAAGTCGTCGTCGGTCGTGCCGATGACGCTCATGTTCTCCCACGGCTCGAGGAAGATCTGACGGCCGTCGATCGTCCTCGCCATGATCGCGTAATTGGTGAGGCGCCGGTCGAACACGACGTGCACGCCCTTGCCGGGCCGAACGCGCGAGCTCGCGGCGGGGAGGCCGGCGAGGGACGCGGTGATCGGCGACCACGCGCCCGTCGCGTTCACGACCGTGCTCGTGCGGAGCCGCCCGCCTTCCCCCGTCGTGCGGTCCCGGTAGCGGACCGCGACGACCTCGCCGGTGTCCTCGCGGCGCTCGATCCGCTCGACCGTGTGCCCCACGTAGACCTTGGCCCCGCGCTCGATCGCGTCGACAGCGTTGGCGACGCAGAGCCGCGCGCCGTCGATCCCCCACTCGTCGAAGCTGAAGCCGCCCACCAGGTCGCCGTGCAGCCCCGGCTCGAGCCGGCGGAGCTCGTCGGGCGACAGGCGCGCGTGCGGCTTGCCGCGCTTGAGCGGCTGGTAGTTGTCGTACGCCTCGAAGAAGGCGTCCGCGAGCGGGTAGAGGAGGCGCCCGTGCCGCGCGTTCTCGAACGGGACGAGGAAGGGGATCCGGAAGAGCAGGTGCGGCGCGATCGCCTGGATGTGGCCCGAGTCGCGGCACGATTTCTCGGTCACCTGCGGATCGCTGGTCAGGTACCTGAGCCCGCCGTGGATCATGCCGCTCGAGTTGCCGCTCGCGCCGAACGCGAGATCGTTGCGCTCGAACAGGGCGACCCTCAGGCCCCGCTGCGAAGCGTCACGCGCGACCCCCACGCCGTTCACGCCGCCGCCGATGACCACGACGTCCACGTCGGTGTCCGCTCGGCGAGCCGGTCTTGCGGCGCTCGAAAGGAGGATCGTCACCTGCGGCGTATAGCATGCCAGAATTTTTCCACGAGCGGGCCCGGCCTCGCGCGCGGCGCTGCGAATGCTGGAGGAGCCGGCCGTCAGCCGCGGACCCGGATGGCCCAGGTCAGCTTCGCGAGGCTGCGCAGCACGTTCGGGACGCGGCGGGTGAGGTTGATCGAGGGGCGCCGCTTCTCCAGCACGCGGACGGGGATCTCCTCGATCCGCAGGCCAGCGCGGTAGGCGCGGATGACGAGCTCGCTGGCGAAGACGTCCTTGTCCACGACGCAGTCGCGCGCGACCGCGAGGAGCGGCTCGCGCAGGAACGCCTTGAGCCCGTGCGTGTCCGTCCCACGGAAGCCGAGCGTTGCGCGGAGGAGCCCGTTGTACACCTGGCTCGCCGCGTGCCGCGCCCAGGGGCGATCGTCGCGCGCCCCCTGGATGAGCTTGGACCCGATCACCATGTCGATGCCGCCTGCCCGCAGCATCGCGATGGCGCGGCGGTGGAAATCGACGTCGCAGAGGTCGATCTCGTCGCAGAGCACGAAGCGCCCGCGCGCCCGCTCGATGCCCGCGCGGAGCGCGGCCCCGTAGTTCGGCTCGCCGATCGAGAAGTGCCTCACCTCCGGGTACTTGCGCTCGAGCTCGCCGGCGATGCCGAGGGTCCCGTCGTACGAGCCGTTCTCGGCGAGCACGAGCTCCCAGCGCCAGCCGAGCGGCGAGAGCCGCTCGCGCAGATCCACGACGGCGGCGTGGAGGATCGCCTCCTCGTTGTAAACGGGGATGACGATTGAGATCTCCGGCGATCCGTCCGCATCCCCGCGGCCAGGCTCGGCTGTGCTCACGGCGCGCCTCCGAGGAGCGCCTGCGCGCGGTGCGCCGCGTCGCGCCCGAAGTGGAGCGCGTCCTCCATCGAGGAGTAGTTCCAGCCGCCGTAGCGCCCGCACGAGAGGATGCGCTGGCCCTCGAGGAACGGCCGCACCGCCTCCAGCGAGCCGAAGTAGCTGTGATCGAACACGACGTACGCGTGGTCGATGCGGCGCAGGCGGGCGAAGCGGATGGCGCTCGGGGCGGGAATGAGGCCCATCTCGACGAGGCCTTCGGCGACGCGGGGGAGCAGCGCCGCGAGATCGGGCTCGGCGCGATCGGCGAGCTCGACGTAGAGGCCGGCCTTGCCCGGCGGGGCCATGGCGGCGGAGAAGTGGGAGTAGCAGCCCACGCGGTAGAACGGGTACTTCGCCTCCGGGACGTACACCCAGTGCAGCGGCTGCCCGCACGGTGTGTCGAGCGCCACATCGAGGTAGTAGAGGTGCGTGCAGCGCAGCCGGGAAGCCGCCTCGCCCACGGCGCGAGGCGCGTCCGAGAGGAGCCTGACGAGCGCGGGCAGCGGCGCGGACGAGACGAGCACGTCGTACCGGACGACCTCGTCGTCGAACACGAGCTCGCGCGCGCGCCAGTCGATCGACCTGGGAGCCCGGCTGAGCTCGATCGCCGGCGTTCCCGCGTCCCGCGGCCGCTGCTCGGCGAGCGCCCGCGCGAGCCCGTGCGTCAGCTGTCCGATGCCCAGCCGCGGGTAGAGAAACCTCGCGTTGTAGCCGAGCTCCCGATCGTTCAGCCCGACCGCTCCGGCGAGCACGTCCTCCAGCTTCGGTATCGGGACGAAGCGGGAGCACCAGTCGGCGGTGATCTCGCTCGGGTGCACCCCCCAGAGGCGGCTGTTGTAGGGGATCATGAAGTGGCGGCTGATCCCCTCGCCGAAGTGCGCCAGACAGAACTCCTCGAAGTTCCTTGGCTGAGGTCTGTCCTTGGCGAAGTGCGCCTCGACGAAGCCGCGGAGGCAGTCGTAGGCCACCGCGGGCGGCAGGCCGAAGGTGTTCGCCTGGAACGGATAGCGGGTGTACGTGCCGTTCGACCAGATCATCGAACGCCGCTCGATCTCGAGCGGGTCGGGGCCCAGCCACCCCAGCGCGAGCTCACGGGTCGCGGGGTCCCGCAGGTGGAGGAGATGCCCTGTCCGATCGAAGCGGAAGCCGGCGTCCTCGAGCGTGATCGCGTGGCCGCCCGGGCGCGGCAGGCGCTCGAACACCCGGTGCGGCACGCCGGCCCGCCCCAGGTGGTACGCCGCTGCCATGCCCGTCAGGCCGGCGCCGAGGATCGCGACGGGAACGCTGGAGATCGTGGGTCGGGTCATCGCTCGCGGCCCGGCCGCGGCCGCGAAGACACCATCTCCCTGGTGCGTCGTCAAGGCACGCTGCCGTCCCGGCGCTCCTCGGCGCATGCTGGATTTCCCGCCTTCGACGTAATTCGACGTAAGCCGCGCGGAGCTCCACGCGCGCCGCGCAAAGAGCGCCGTTGGCGCCTCCGCCCAGAGCGACTAGGTGTGGAGAGGTCCCAGCGCGCGCCGCGCGTCCCAGGGCGTCCGAGGTGCAGATGCCGATCCCCCGCCGGAAGTCCGTTCAAGTCACCGGGAGGACCCTCTACCTGACCGAGGACCCGGCGCTCCTGAAACAGCAGCTGGCGGGCGGCGAGCTTCGCTTCGATCCCGAGCAGCACGCGCTGATCGACAACATCTCGACCGACGAGCTCACGCCGGGCTGGGTCTGTTACTACTACGACGAGACGCTCGCCCGTTACTGCCTGGTCGGGCTGCGCGGCGGGCACATCGAGCGCGACGCCATCAAGAACGGCGGCTTCGGCGTCATCGTCAGCGGGCGCTCGAAGGGGTGCGGCAGCTCGCGCGAGACGGCGCCGTACTCGGAGCGCGAGGCGGGGATCCAGATCGTCGTCGCGCGCAGCATCGAGAAGATCTACGGCCAGAACTGCCAGAACATCGGGCTGCTCACGACGACCGATTTCTCGCTCCTCGACCGGATCGCGCGGGGCGACGAGATCCCGATCGGCGAGTTCACCCGCGGGCTCGACCCGATCAGCGCCGACGTCGTCGAGTACGGTGGCCTCTTCACCTACAACAAGGCGCGGATGGCCGGCGAGGTCTCGCCGCCCACCCTGGCCACGCCGCCGCGGCCGATGACGCTGTGCGAGAAGATCATCGCGGCGCACGCGATCGTGGACGCCCGGGCAGGGAAGATCGGCGTCCCCGCGGTGAAGCCTGGAGACGCGCTCTTCGCCCGCATCGATGTGCGCTTCTCGCACGAGTACGTCACGCCGATGGCCGAGTCGCTCTTCCGGGCGGGCGTCGGGCCGGACGCGGTCGTCACCGAGCCGGAGAGCGTCTTCGCCTTCCGGGATCACCTGACGTTCCTCGATCGCGTGATGCCGGAGGCTCACCTCAGGCTCGGCCTGCGGGAGCAGGCGGCCTCGCTCGCGACGGTGCAGCAGGCGTTCACCGAGCGGCACGGGATCAAGCTGTACGGCGAGGTCGAGCGCGACGGCAGGACCGTGGGCTCGGAGGCCATCTGCCACAACAAGGTGATCGAGGAGCTCGCGCTGCCAGGGCAGATCGTCGCCGGGACCGACTCGCACACCTGCATGGCGGGGGCGCTCGGGTGCTTCGCGTTCGGCGTCGGATCGACGGACATGGCGAACGCGTGGCTCACGCGCGACGTCCGCGTCGCGGTGCCGCAGTCGGTGCGCTTCAACCTGACCGGGCGGCTCGGGCCGGGGGTCACGGCGAAGGACGTGATGCTGTTCCTGCTCTCGCAGCCGTTCTGGAAGACGGGCCAGGGCATCGGCAAGGTGCTCGAGTTCGCCGGCGATGGCGTCCGCGCGATGGGCCTCGACGAGCGGGCGACGCTCACCAACATGGCGGTCGAGGCGGGCGGCTTCACGGGGATCATCGAGGCCGACGAGGAGATCGTGCGCTACCTCGTCGAGCAGCGCGGGCTCGCCGCGGAGGACGTGCGCGCGCGCATCGTGCGCGCCGATCCAGGCGCGGAGTACATGGCGACGTTCGACGTCGATCTCGCGTCGGTCGAGCCGATGGTCGCGACGCCGGGCGATCCGCGGAACGGCGTGCCGCTGCGGTCGCTCGACGAGCTCGCCGGCGGTCCGGTGAAGATCGACATCGCGTACGGAGGGTCGTGCACGGGCGGCAAGAAGGCCGACATGGACATGTACGCGTCCGTGCTGCGCCAGGCGGTCGAGCGGGGCAAGCGCGTCGCTGACGGCGTGCACCTCTACATCCAGTTCGGCTCGCAGGACATCCGCCGCTACGCCGAGGCCAAGGGCTACCTCGAGATCTTCGAGAAAGCCGGCGCCGAGCTCGTCGACCCCTCCTGCGGCGCGTGCATCAAGGCCGGCCCCGGTGTATCCGACCGCAAGGAACAGGTCACGGTCTCGGCCATCAACCGGAACTTCCCGGGACGAAGCGGACCCGGCCAGGTCTACCTGGCCAGTCCCCTCATCGTCGCGGCGAGCGCGATTGCGGGGAAGATCGCATTCCCGGAATCATGACGCAGAGCGCCTATCGCGGTAATACACACATAGTGGCCGCAATCGGCATCATGGAAAAACGAATGCTTTCCACGGAAGTGCACCGTACGCTAAGGTGCTCTTCTGTGGCGGATCGGGAGGAGCCCCAAGAGCGTATGACCGACAAGGACACGCTGGCGAAAAACAACGAAGCCTCGAAGACGGACAAGCGGAAGCAGAGCCTCTACTTTCCGGAGTCGATGCTGCAGGAAATCAAGGAGGAAGCGGCGCGGCTCGATCGCTCGCTTTCTTGGGTTGTGCAGCGCGCGTGGAAGCTGGCGCGGATAGACATCAAAAAGCTTCCGAGTGTCAATGACGTGGCTGACGACGAGGACAGCGGCGACTAACATCGCCGCGAGCCTCGCGTAAGCCGCGTCGCTCGGGGATCGATGGGTCGAGAGCTTTTCGCCGCCGGGAAGGACGGTACGCGGATTTACGTCCGCTACCGGGAAGGTCCCGGCGGCAGCGGAAGCTTTGCCAGCGGGGTCGGGGCGGGCTCGGGACGCCTCACCGCGGTGCTCTGCGACGGCATTGCATGCGACGGCTTCATCTGGAAGTACCTCTGGGACGACCTGGCCCGTACGGTCAACGTCGCCCACTGGAACTATCGCGGCCACGGTCGGAGCAGCTTGCCTGGTGATCCGCAGGCGGTCGAGCTGAGCGATCACGCCAGCGATCTCGCTGCAGTGCGCGCGTCGATCGGCGACGGCCCCGTGGTGCTCTTCGGGCACTCGATGGGTTGCCAGGTCGTCCTGGAGCACCTGCGGACCCACCGCGAAGGGGTGCGCGGGCTCGTGCTGATCTGCGGCTCGTCCGGCAGGATCACGCACCACTTCAAGGGCACGGACGTGCTCGCGCAGCTCTTGCCGCGCCTGATCGAGCAGGTCGACGCGTACCCGCACATCGCTCGCGCGATCTGGAGCCGCGTGCCGGCGCCGATGGCGCTGCGGATCGCGCTGCTCACGCGGGAGGTCGACGCGAGCGCGGTCACCCCGGCGGATCTGCTGCCGTACATGCGGCACATGGTCGACATCGATTTTTCGATGTTCCTCCACATGCTGCGCAGCGCCGGCGAGCACTCGACGCTCGATCTGCTCCCGCAGATCGACGTGCCCGCGCTCGTGATCGCGGGCGATCGCGACACGTTCACCCCGCCTCGGCTCGCAGAGGAGATGGCGGCGGCGCTGCCGCGCGGAGAGCTGATGATGGTGAGCGGCGGCACGCACGTCGTCCCGCTGGAGCGCAAGAAGATGGTCATCGAGCGCGTGGAGCAGTTCCTCCTCGAGCGCGTCATCGGCGGCGCATCGCTCGGGGCGAGCGCGCGGGCGTCGGGCTTGCAGGCTCCGACCGAGGACGGGCGCTCGCGGTCGCTGGCCGAGGAGGCGTCGTCGCAGCGCCTCGCCGAGGAGGGGTCCTCGCCGGACCATCCGCGCGGGCTCTCGAAGGACGGATGAGCCGGTGCGCGCGCGACCTGCGCGCCCCCGGATCGGCGCGCGGACTTCTGCCTCGCCTCGGCGGCGTTGGGGCGCAGCGCATGCTCGTCGCGGCGGCGCTGCTCGCGCTCTCGTGCGCGCGACCATCGTCCGAGCGCAGCGACGGGTCCGTCGGCGCGATCGCCCCGCTCGTCGACGATGAGAGCGCGCCCGCGATCGGCGCGCCTCCGACACGCCAGCCAGCCGAGCCGCGCGCGCCGGCCGAGCCGCGCGCGCCGGCCGAGCCGCGCGCGCCTCCCGCGTCGAGCGCCTGGGCCGCGGGGGACGTGCGCGTCGCGCGCGCCCTCCAGCGTTCGCCCCTGCGCGCGCTGCGGCTCACGGGCAAGGTGGCGGACGGCCGGTTCGAGGCGACGCTCGCGCTGGGCGCACCCGTGGAAGGAGCGGCCCCGCGCGAGGTGAAGGTGAAGCTCGCGCCGGCGCAGAAGAAGGCCCCGCTCGCGTTCCGGCGCCCGCTCGCGTTCTACCGCATGGCGAAGGCGCTCGGCGCGCATGTCGTGCCCGCGGCAGCGGCGCGGCGCATCGGCATCGGTGAGCTCGCGGCCCTCCTCGGCCGGGAGCCGAACGCTCGCAAGCTGCTGCGTCGCTTCGCCGTCATGAACGACGGGACGGTCGACGCGCTGGTCCTCGCGCCCGCTCCCGGTCCGCCCGGCCCGCGCTGGGTCTCGTCTCGCCGGCGGTCCGTGCGCTTCGGCGACGCGCCCGAGCTCGATGTGTGGGCGCGCTGGGCTCGGTCGCCGTCGCCCGTGCGCGGCGAGCGCGCGGCCATCCTCCGCGACTACCTGGAGGTGCTGGTGCTCGATTACCTGGCGGGCAACGGGCTTCGGAAGGAGATCGTCATCGACGTGCACGCGGGAGCGCTCAGCCTGGAGGCCAACGCGAGCGCCTTCCCGCTGCACGTGAAGGCGCACGAGCTCGACCGGCAGCTCGAGCGCCTCGTGGAGGCGGTGCGGTTCCCCCGGGCCCTTCGCGATGCGCTCGCGCGCTTCGGCCCCGAGGAGGCCGCCGCGGCGCTGCGCCCCGGCGGCATCGAGGAGGAGCTGGTGCCGCCGCGCGCGCTCGTCGAGCTCGAGGAGCGGAGGCAAGCGCTGCTCAGCCTGATCGCGGCGAAGCTCGCCGACCGGGGAGAGGACGCCGTGCTCAGCCTCTAGCGCCCCCCGCCTCCAGCGCTCGTCGCTGCGAGAGGGCTTCCCGCGCGCCGCATCTTGATCTCCGGCGGCGGCAGGGCGATTACATCACCCCGTGATCGACGTCGCGACCCTGCAGCGCTGGACGGAGGAGATCGGCTACAGCGCCGAGCTGACGAAGCCGTCGACCCTGCGCATCCGTCCGCACGAGGAAGGGGTCGTCGAGCTCCCTCCGTTCTACGTCCAGTGCACCGAGAACTGGGTCGTGCTCTCGATGTTCGGCGTGCTCGATCTGCTCGACACGCAGCACGACGGCGCTGTGGTGCCCACCCTGGCCGAGGACACCGGCCAGGTGCTCGGGTTGCTCCGTCACCTGCTCGAGGCCAACCGCGACATGCGCGTCGCCAAGTTCGCCCTCGATGATCGGAACGAGATCCTGCTGTGCGCCGAGCTGCCCACCGAGTCGCTCGATCGCTCGGAGTTCGTCGACGCGGTCGAGCGGATCATCGAATACGGTACGACCTACCGGCACACGCTGCTCGGCGCCGACACCTGAGGCGCCGGGGCGTGTCGGTGTCCGGTCCGCGCCGCCGCGGGGTCACTTCTGCGTGATCACCACGCGGTTGTCGTCCCGGTAGGTGATGTTGCCGGATTCGCCGCGGCAGTCCCAGCAGGTCGCCCACGCGAGCCGTCGCCGCACGTAGCCGTTGAACCCGAGCGCGAGCGGCCCCGGGTCGTCCTTGAGCAGCAGCGACGACGCGATGCGGTAGCGGTCTCCAGGGAGCTTCAGGAACGCGACGATGAACGCGTCGTCGTCGGCCTTTCCCGTCACGACGAGCACCTCCTCGCCCGGGACCGGGCTCCAGAGCAGCGGAGACGTCGTGAGCGTCGTGTTCGGGGGCGGGCCCGCCTCGGGCTGGCTCGCCGGAGCGCCGCTCGGCGAGAGCCGCGTCCGGCCTCGGCTGAGCACGGCGTTCGCGTCGTCGGGCTCCTTGAAGAAGGAGATCTTCCCGCCGAGGTCGCGCAGCTGCGGCACCGACGCGAGCAGCTCTGCGACCTGCTGCGGCCCGATCTCCGCGCGCCGGAACGTCTGCTGCCACTGCGGCGACGGGATCGACGCCGCGTTCGGCGCGCCGTGGCAGCACCGGAAGCCGATGTCGTCGCCCGACACCGCCGGATCGACCGCCGCACGGCGCGCGCACCGGTGATCCACGGCGCTCGCGCTCGCGGTGGCCCCGCGCACGGCGGCGGCCTTGGGCTGGAGGTTCTCGATCGGCGCGATGTCGCTCGCGGTCCACTCGCGCAGCGCGGCGCCCATGCCGACGACGCCGAACCCGGATGCGCACGACGCGGGCGCCTTGGCGCACGCCGGGTCCCACGCCGCGCCGCCCGCGTAGGGCGTCCCCTCGGGGCCCTTGCACGCGCGCTCCCACTCGAGCTCGGTGCACAGCCTCCCGCCGGCCTGCTGGCAGAGCTCCGAGGCGCGCGCCCGCGTCACCCCGGTGAGCGGAGCCTGCGCAGGATCGTTCGGGTACGGGGTGCGATCGACGGTGAAGCCGCCCAGCTCGACGTCGAGCAACGCCGGCTCGAGCGTCGGATCGCGCCCCTTGTCGCCGGGCGTGCTGCCCGCGACGAGCTTTCCGGCGGGGATCTCGATCCGCGCGGGCCCGGCCGCCGCGGCGCCGGCCCGCGGCGTCGCGCTCGCAGCGGGCGACTCGTTCTCGGCCGCCTCGAGCACCTTCCCTTGCGGCGCGGGCGCCTGCGGGGCGCCTCCGTCCGCGCGATTCTCCCCGGGCTCTCGCTGCTCGGCGCGGCTGCAGCCGGCCCCTCCGGCGATGCCGGCGGCGAGCAGGATCAGGGCAACGGCAGGCGTCCTCGTCGGCACGGTTCCTCGAAAGCGCCTCGCCTTATGTCGCAGGACCCCTCGCCCGTCAAAGTGCCCGCGCTATGCTGGCCCGGATGGGGCAGGGCGTGAGCGGCGCACCGGATCCGATGGCCTCGCAGATGGCGCAGCTCCTCGCTGGCAGCGAGCTCGACGAGCTGCGCGAGATCGTGAGGCGGTGGGTCGCCGAGGCGCCGACCGAGGGCGTGCGCCGGCACTACCAGGAGCTCGGCGGCCGCCTCGTCGACCTCAAGGCGGCGCTCGCCGAGAACCCCGTGCAACCCACGATCGCGGAGCTGGAGCAGGCGCTCACGATGATGCTCCGGCTCGCCGCGTCGAGCCCGAGGACATGAGCCCCAGGTGATGCTCGCCGATTTCCCTCCGTGGTTCCTGCGCGCCTTCGGGCTCTGCTTCGGCCTGCTGTGGGGGAGCTTCCTCAACGTCGTCATCCACCGCGTCCCGCGCGAGCTCAGCGTCGTCCGTCCGGGCTCGTGCTGCCCGGCGTGCGGCGCGCCGATCCGCGCCTACGACAACATCCCCGTCCTCAGCTACCTGCTGCTGCGCGGCCGCGCGCGCTGCTGCGGTGCGCCCGTGTCGCCGCGGTATCCCCTGGTGGAGGCGGCGGGCGGTTTGCTCTCGCTCGCGATCATCGAGGTCATCATCCTCCGGCTCCCCGGGACGACGCCGGCCCTCCACGCGCTCGCCACGTACACCGCCGACCTGGCGCTCGCGCTCGGGCTGCTCGCGGCGACGTTCATCGACCTCGAGCACATGTTCATCCCCGACTCGATCACCCTCGGCGGCGCGGTGCTCGGCGTCGCGACCGCGTCGCTGCGGTCGATGGGCTTCGTCGACGCCCTCGTCGGCGCGGCGGTCGGCTTCGGCATCGTCTGGCTGCCGTTCGTCGTGCTCTACCCGCGGATCCGCGGCGGCCGCGTCGGCATGGGCCTCGGCGACGCCAAGCTCCTCATGCTGGCGGGCGCGTGGTTCGGCTGGGGGGGCGCCCTGTTCGTGCTCGGCGCCGGCGCCATCCAGGGCTCGATCATGGCGATCGCCATGCTGCTCCTGCGCGGGAGCATCGAGGAGCCCGAGGCGGTGCGCCTCGAGCGGGAGCAGATCCGCGCCGAGCTCGCGGCCATGTCCCCCGAGGAGCGGGCCGCCGCCGAGGAAGAGCTGGCGCAAGATCCGCTCGCGGAGGAGCCTCGCGAAGGGTTCGGTCAGGCCCGCATGGCGTTCGGCCCGTTCCTCGCGCTCGCGACGCTGGAGTGCCTGCTCGTCGGCCGTGATGTCCTGGACGCGTATCTCGCCTGGATCGACGCAGGATGAACGCCGCTCTGCGCCGCGCGCTCCGGATCCCGCTCGCGTCGCTCCTGGTGCTCGCGGGCTGCGGCAGCTCGCTCCCGCTGCCTCCGACCGGCCCTCACCTGCCGAGCGAGACGACGGTGGTCGTGCCGTACCCTCCGCCGCCTGCGCGGGTCGAGATCATCTCGCCGTCCGAGCGGCCGGGCGATGTGTGGATCGACGGTGAGTGGCAGTGGCGGAGCCGCCGCTGGGCGTGGCAGCAGGGACGATGGGAGGCCGCCCCGCCGGGCGCGTACTTCGCGCCTGCCACCACCGTGCGCCGCTCAGACGGATCCCTGGTGTGGTTCGCCGGCGTGTGGCACCTCCCCGGCAAGAAGTGATCGACACCGCGGCCGAGCGATGGGAATTCACCCCGTGCCGAGGTGCCTGCCGCCCGATCGGCATCGGCGAGCCAGCTCGGCGTGCCATCCCCTGCACGGATCGATGAGCCTTGCCCCATGATGCTTGCCTGGTCGTTCGCAGCGCGCACACCCGACGAAATCGCCCGACTCCTCCGCGCCCTCGGCAAGCACCGGTACGTGCGCGAGGTCGATCATCGGCTCCACTGGTCCGTCGATCACGCCCTGGCCGAGCTGCCGGAGTTCGCGCCGCACGCGGCGGCCTTCCAGGCGCGCCTCCAGAAGGAGCGCGCGCTCGAGCTCGGCTCGCGCGACCCTTCGCTGTGGCGAGAGGCGAAGACCGAGGACGTGATCGCGGTCCTCACGGCGTTCTGGACCCCGGATGACGCGGCGCTGCGCTACCGCAGCCGCCTGCTCGAGGCGCTCGCGCGGACGGGCCTCCCCGAGGCCACGCACGCCCCCTTCGCGTCGGCCCCGAACGAGCCCCCGCACCCGGAGCTCGTGCTGCTCGACTGGGAGCTGTACCCCGTCGACGAGCTCGACGCCGACCGGCACGCCGGCGCGCTGGCGGCCATGGAAGAGGCCGAGGAGGCGGTCAACGCGTCGGCCCCGATCTACAACGAAGGTCCCGTCATGGCGGCGCCGGAGCTCTGCGAGGGAGCGCCCAACGGGGTGCTCGCGGACGATTTCCTCGTGTGGTCGGACGGGCCTTACAGCTACTCCGACTACGTGTTCCGCGGCGTCGCCAAGGCGGCGAAGCTCGTCGAGCCGCCGATCGGTTACCGAGATCTGTAACGTTCGCCCGCGGGCCCCGCGCGTCAGTAGGGATCGGGCTTCGGCGGCGGGACGGTCGGATCCGCCTCGACGGGGGGCTTGACGACCTTCGAGGTCGCCGTGGTCGCGGGGGCCGGTCCTCTCTGCGCGTGCGAGAGCGTCACCTCGAGCTCGATGTCCCGATCGAACACGAGCATCCGTCGCTGCGCGGCGTGGCCCGGCGCGGAGACCTCGATCCGGTGCGCCGCGCCGTCCTTGATCAGCTTGCCGTCGAACGGGTTCGAGGGGAGCTCCACCCCGTCGACGAAGATCTTCGCGCTGGCAGGGCTCGCCTTGATCGAGGCGCGGAGGAGCGACGCGTCGGTCTCCTCGCGTGGAGCGCTGCTCGCGGCGGACGGCGGCGAGGCCTCGGCGCGGGGCGGGGAGGGCTCCGGCGCGGGCGGCGCGCTCTGGGCCGGCGGCGCGGTCGCGCGGAGGCTCTGCTGGACGGGAGCGCGCAGCTTCAGGTACAGCGTCGCGGCGCCGACCAGCGCGATGACCGCTGCGAACGCGACGAGCGGCAACCGGGAGCGCCGCGGCGCCGGCGCGGGCTGAACGGCCGTGGCCGGCTCGGTCCGCACGACGGCGTGGAGCGTCGCTTGCGGAGCGCTCGAGCGGTGGAGGGGACGTGTGGGCGCCGACGGCGAAGAGCCCGTGGTCGCCCCCTCCTCCTGCGCAGGAGGATCCGAGTCGAGCGGATCGCGCCCTGGCAGCGACGGCAGCCTCGGCGCGCGGCCGGCGAGCCCCGCGCTTCCCGCGTCCGCGCCGTGCTCCTGCAGCTGCTTGAGCTGGCGATCGATGATCGCCCGGATCTCGGACCGCTCGCTGGCGAACAGCTCGCGCATGAGCGCGCCGAGCTGCTCGGCCGTCACCTGCCCTTCCAGGCGTTCCGCGTAGCGATCGAGCTCCGCGCGGAAGGCGGCGGCCGTCGAATAGCGCTCGCCGGGTGAATGCGCGAGCGCCTTGGCGCAGATGCGCGCGAGCTCGACGGGCACCTCGGGGCGCGCGGACCGCAGGTCCGGGATGTCCCGCATCAGGCGCGAGATGATCTGCGGATCCGACAGCCCACGCCAGAGGCGGCGGCCGGCGAGCATCTCCCAGAGGATGACGCCGGCCGAGAAGACATCCGCGCGCCGATCGATCTGGGAAGAGTGCGAGAACGCTTGCTCCGGCGCCATGTACGCGACCTTGCCCTTCATCGTGCCGGTCTGCGTCTCGACGAGGCGGTGCGCGGCGAGCGCGATCCCGAAATCGACGATCTTCACCTGCCCGTCGTAGGTGACGAAGATGTTGTGGGGGCTGATGTCGCGGTGGACGACGTTGAGCGGCGTCCCGTCGTAGTCGACGAGCTCGTGGGCGTAGTGGAGGCCGGCCAGCACCTCGCTGAGGATCCAGAACTGGACGGCGAACGGGATCGCCCGCGCTTGCTCTCGCGCGCGGGAGATCACCCGGCTCAGCGGCTGCCCGTCGAGGTACTCCATCGCGATGAAGTACTCGCCGTCCGCGAGGCCGACCTCGTTGGTCTGCACCACGTTGCGGTGGTTCAGGCGAGCGGCGAGGCGGGCCTCGTCGAGCAGCATGTCCCGGAACTCGGGCTCGTCGGCGATGTTGGGCCGGAGGCGCTTGATGACCTGCAGCTTGCTGAAGCCCGCCGGCCCCACCGCGACCGCCAGGTGCACGTCCGCCATGCCCCCGTGACCGAGCGTCGCGATGAACCTGTATTTTCCGAAGCTCCGCGCGTGCCGATCCGAGGGCGACGGCGGCGCGTCCGGCGGCGCATCCCGGCCGACCGTGGTCGGCGCGTCGCGGTCCGGGCGCCGCACCTGGACGGTGGGCGGGGGCTCGGGCGCGGGGACGAGCCCCTGCCTGGAGACCAGGGTCCCGCCGTCGAGCGCTGCCCGCACGCGCTCCGGCGGGCCCGAGGCGGCGAGCTCGTTGCTGCGGGCGGAGTCCGCCGCCCAGTCAGCCTCCTCGATCGTCCCTTTGCGCTCGCCCACCGCCGAATGGTCCTGATCCGAAGACGTGCAGTCAAGCTGACGACAGCGCGGGCCGGCGTTTGCGCGGCAGCGGGCGGATGACGAGCGGCTCGCCCATGACGGCGAGCCGGCGTCCCGCCCGTAACCGCAGCGAGGACCGCCGCGCGCTCGGCCTGCACCAGCGCGCGATCGAGCGCGCGATCCGCCGAGCGCGCGCTCGGAGCGCCGCCGGACAGAAGCGCCCGGCGGGAACGTTTCACGCTCAGAACGCCGCGGCGTCTGCTGCTACTGTGCGGGGCGTCACTCCCCCAGGCGGTCCCGGACCTCGGGAGGGTGCAGGAAAATTCGCCTGTGATTGCGCACTCTTGCCCGTGAACGAGGTAGCTCGATGCCCTGTGACTCGATTCCGCGGCGCCTGCTAGGCCAGGCGAAGGTGCGCCCCGAGGCTCCTGCCCACTACGTCAAGGAGGGGGGCTTCTGGAGGATGACCAGCTTCCGGGAGTACGCGGGCGAGGTGCGGCGCGCCGGCAAGGCGCTGCTCGCGCTCGGCCTCGAGCCCGGCGCCACGGTCGGCCTCCTCGGCTTCAACCGGCCCGAGTGGGCGGTGCTCCACGTGGCCTGCATGGCGATCGGGGGCGCTCCCGCGGGCATCTACACGACGTGCTCGCCCGAGGAGGTGCGCCACGTCGTGCACCATGCGGGGTCGCAGGTGGTGCTGGTCGAGGACAGGGCCCAGCTGGAGAAGGTGCTGAGCCAGTGGGATCGGCTGCCGCGGCTCTCGTGGGTGGTGCTGATGCGGGGCGCGGAGCCCGCGGGTGATCCGCGGATCCTGGCCTGGGAGGAGCTCCTCGCGCGGGGCGACCGCGTCCCGGACGAGCTGCTCGAGCAGCGGCTCGACGCGCTGGAGCCGAGGGGCCTCGCGACGCTGCTCTACACCTCCGGGACGGTGGGGCCGCCGAAGGGGGTCATGCTGAGCCATGAGAACCTGACGCGCTCGGCGGACATGGCGGCGCGCATCGTCCCGTTCTCGTCCCGGGACATCGGGCTGTCCTACCTGCCTCTTTCGCACGTCGCCGAGCAGATGTTCACGATCCACATCCCGGCCTCGATCGGCGCGGCCGTGTACTTCGCCGAGTCGATGGCGGCGCTCGCCGACAACCTCAAGGAGGTGCGGCCTACCGTCTTCTTCGGGGTCCCGCGCGTCTGGGAGAAGCTGAGGGCCGGGATCGACGCGAAGCTCTCCGGCGCGAAGGGGTTGCAGAAGATCACGCTCGAGCAGGCGCGGCGCGTCGGGCTCCAGCACAGCGAGCTCCGCGCCCGAGGCGAGCAGCCGGGGCCGCTGCTCGCGCTCCAGCACCGCGCCTTCGACAAGCTGGTCTACGCGAAGGTGAAGGAGGCCGTGGGGCTCGGCCGGACGCACGCGTTCAGCAGCGGCGCGGCCCCCATCGCGAAGGAGGTCCTCGAGTTCTTCGCGTCGCTCGACATCCTGATCACCGAGGTCTACGGCCAGTCCGAGGTGACCGGCGCGACGAGCTACAACGTGCCGGGCAGGACGAAGCTCGGCTCCGTGGGGCCGTCGGTGCCAGGCATGGACGTGAAGATCGCGGACGACGGCGAGATCCTCGTGAAGGGGCCGACCGTGTTCCTCGGCTACTACAAGGAGCCAGAGGCGACCGCGCAGGCCCTGGTCGACGGCTGGCTCCACTCGGGGGATCTCGGCCGATTCGACGAGGAGGGGTTCCTCCACATCACCGGGCGGAAGAAGGAGATCCTCATCACGGCCGGCGGGAAGAACATCTCGCCCAAGAACATCGAGGAGGCGCTCAAGCGCCACGACCTCATCGCCGAGGCGGTGGTCGTCGGCGATGGGCGCAAGTTCCTCACGGCCCTGCTCGTGCTGGCCCCCGACGCGGTGAAGCGCCTCTCGGCGGAGCGCGGGCTCGGCCGCGATCTCTCGCGCGCGTCGCCGGAGATCAGGGAGGCCGTGCAGCGGGCCGTCGACGAGGTGAACGGCGAGCTCGGGCAGGTCGAGACGATCAAGAAGTTCTCGATCCTGCCGCGCGGCTTCACCATCGAGGACGGCGAGCTGACGCCGACGCTCAAGATCAAGCGGCGCAATGTGAGCCAGAATTTTGCGCGCGAGATCGAGGCGATGTACGCCGAGTAATCATGCGCAACGAGCCTGCTACAGCCGTCTCTTTCGACTTCGGCCAGACCCTGGTGGAGCTCGACACCAGGCTGCTCTCCGCCCGCCTCGCCGAGCGGGGCATCGGCGCGCCTCGGGAGCGGCTGGACGGGGCGGTGGACGAGGGCTGGCGCGCGTACAACGAGGCGATCCAGCGCGGGCTCGGCGGCCACCCGTGGAAGATCATGATGCGCCGCCTGCTCGAGGCGGGCGGCGTCGAGGCCAGCGCGCTCGACGCGGCGGTCGACTGGCTCTGGACGGAGCAGCCCCGGAAGAACCTCTGGCGCCGGCCGATCGCGGGGATGATCGACGTCGTGATCGAGCTCCGGCAGGCCAGCGTGCCGGTCGCTGTGCTGTCGAACTCGGAGGGCCGGCTCGAGGAGCTGATCGAAGAGCTCGGCTGGTCGGCGCACTTCGTGGCGGTGGCGGACTCGGGGCGGCTCGGGTTCGAGAAGCCGGGCAGGGAGATCTTCGCGTGGACGGCCGAGCGCCTCGGCGCGCCGCTCGCCGCGGTGGTCCACGTCGGCGATTCCCTCGCCGCCGACGTCGGCGGCGCTGTCGCGGCAGGGATGCGGGCCGTCTGGTTCAAGGGGGAGCCGACGAGGGCTGCGGAGGTGCCCCAGGCCGAGCGGGTGGCGGTGTGCGACGGCGCGGAGGCGCTGCGCGGCGCGCTCCGGGCGTTCGGCGTCCGCTTCTAGCGCGTGTAGCGCGTGCGCTGCGCTGCGCGCTCCGGGCGTTCGGCGTCCGCTTCTAGCGCGTGCGCTGCGCCGCGCGCCGTCGTGCGGCCAGCGCGATCTCCACGGACCGTCACCCTGGCGAGCGCGGCCCGCAAGCGCGGCGCTGGCGCGCGAGGTCGCGAGGTCGCGAGGTCCACAAGCGCGTTGCCCACTCGCCCTTCCGTCCGTGAGCACGAACGTCCCGGAAGGCGCTCCGCCCCGCGCTCGTCGCGCGCGCTTCTCTCCTGGCTCTCCTCGCCCCGCTGCCCCGCGCCGCTGGGTCTGTCTCCGGATCGTGCAGCCGATGCACGTTGCGCGGTGGTTCGGGCATTGCTGGAGACCGGTTCACGATGATCGCCAACGATGCAGACATCGAACAAGAGTCCGGACGCCGGGACCGGCGCGCGAACGTTCCCGCCGCCGTCCCTCGCCTCTTCGGCGAGGTCCGCCGCGCGGACGAGCGGCTCGTCTCGCTCGTGCAAGAGCGCCCTGTGGCCACGCTCCTCGCGGTGGCGGCCGTGGGCTACCTGATCGGACGGGTCGTTACACGGCTGAGTTGAGGAGGTCATCATGACAGCACGCGATGTCGAGGCCGAACGGGAGCGCGACGCTCGGGAGATGGTGAACGACGCGCTCAGCCGACTCGACGCGGCGGAGGTCACGCGGGCGGTCTCGGCGTTCGCGCGCGACAACCCGCACGTGGCGCTCGCGGCGGCGGCTGGGCTGGGGTTCCTGCTCGGCGGGGGCCTGACGCCGCGCATGCTCAGCAGGCTCGGGTCGCTCGCGACGCGCAGCTACGCCAAGAGCGCCTTGGCTCAGGCGGTCGAGCTCGTCTTCGATGAGCAGACGCGATCCCAGAGCCATCTCGGCTCGTCGCCCTGATCCAGCAGCGACCTGCGGCGCGGTACTCCGGCTGAAGGTGGGTCGTTTGAACGGCCAAGGACGCCAAACACGCCAAGATCTTTGAGGTTCTCTTGGCGTCCTCGGCGGCTTGGCGGTTCCATCATGGGCGCGTCCTGGCCGCGTTCGCACGTGGTGCACGCGCTCTCCACGGGGCGCGGCTCGCCTGTTGCGAGTTCGCGAGGTCGCCGGGCCACGCCACGCCGGGCGCGCGTCCTTCAGGTCCTGCGGCTGTAGGTCTTGCGGATGCGGCGACCGCCGCTCTCGCTCAGCACCTCTTCGACGCTGCGGGAAACGTCGGGCAAGCACCGCACGGAGAGCAACGCGCCGCCGCCGGCGCCGCTGCCGTCGTCGAGCCGGCGCGCCTCGTACTCGGGCAGGCGCGCACCGAGGACGGCGCCGAGCAGGGTGCCGGCCGCGCCAGCGGCGCCCGCTCCAGCGAGGCACGCGACGATGGGCCCCGCCAGGAACGCGTCGAGCCGCGGAATGATCAGCGCGCCTCCAGCCGTGATCGCGGCGAGCGTACCCCCGACGAGCCCTCCAATCACAGCGCCCAGGGCGGCTCCTTCGGACGCCTTGCTGTGGATCGTCAGCTCGATCTCGTCCAGACGGGAGTGCTGCCTTGGCACCATGCTGATGTCTTCGGCCGCGACGCCCAGGGCGAGGAGGCGGCCAAGTGCGCCCGCGGCTTCCGTGCGACCTGGGAAGAATGCAGTGAGCGTCCGGTAATACATCATTCGACGAGTGCCCCTGTGCCGCGGTTCGCGAGGTGTCTCGTTCAATCCATCTGCTCTCGGAAAAGCATCGCTTGTGCCGCTCCGGCTGCGCAGATGTCGCTCGGCTGCTGGAGCACATCCCGGGAAATGATGGAAGGCGCCGCTCCGCGCGTGGCGGTGCGGCGCCTTCGCGCCCCCCTGGAGCTCGCTCAGCGGGCGCCGAGCTCGTTGGAGTACGAGCCGGCGCTCTCCTGGACCTTCTCCTGGATCTCGTGCTGGGTCCGCTGCGCAGCGCCCAGGGCGCGATCCTTGGCTCTCTCCGCGCGCTCGCGCAGCCGGCTCGTGCTGTCGCGCAGCCGGCGGCGAGCCTCGTCACCCGACGTCGGCGCGACCAGGACGCCGACCCCGACGCCGAGGGCGACGCCGAGGCCGAGCCCGACCGACACCGGAACGATCCAGTCGAGTGAGCTCCTTCTCTTGTAGGGGAACATATCGGCCATGTAATTGACGAGATCGTCTGCCTTCATTGTGGCTCCGTCGGTTCGCATCGCGTGGGGGCGCGTAACGCGTAGCCCTCAGCGTGGATTCACGTGGCTGGAACAGTGACCGGCGGGACGTGAGGCAGCGCGCATGCCAAGGGCATATTGCGCACGGAGGGGGCAGGGCAGGGGGGCTTCCCTGCTCCGAGATGCGAGCGCGGCGGAGGAGCGCCGCAGCGTTACCGGCAGAAGCCGTCGATGCAGATCTTGCCTTCGCTGCAGGGCGTCTCGGGATCGCAGTCGCCGCCGAGGTTGTCGCTCGACCCGCAGACCTGGTGCTCGCCGGAGAACGTCGCCACGGTCCTGCACTCGCTCAGCGAGGGCGACTGGTTGTCGCAGGCGTTCGGGTTCGGCTGGTCGCACGAGATGTAGCAGCTGTGGTGCAGACAGATCGACCCCGGCGCGCAGACGTCCTGCGCTCCATCCTCGCCGCACACGAAGTTGCTCGACTGATTCGGGATGCAGCCGTTCTCGACCCAGACGTCGCCCTCGGGGCAGCTGGCGCCGTCGCTCCTCGGAACACAGGCGCCGTCGACGCAGACGGCAGAGGGGCCGCCGCAGTCGTCCGTGATGACGCAGGGCTGCGCAGGGTGGGAGCAGATGCCGAGCGTCGCGTCGCAACGGTAGCTGCTGGGGCAGTCCGCATCCTCGCTGCAGGCCGGCGTGCATTTGCCCTCGACGCACTTGTCGTTGACCGGACACTGCGTCTGATCGAAGCACTGGTCCTGAGGCGCGGTGCAGATGCCGCTGACGCAGAGGTAGTCAGGGCCGAGGCGGGCGCAGTCGGCGTCGGCGCCGCACGCGGCCGGGGTCGCCGGCACGCAGGTCGCATCGGCGTCGTCGCCCTCGCAGACATAGCCGTGGATGCACCCGAGCGGCTCGCCGCTCGGAAGGACCTGATCGCAGCTGCCGGGCTGACACGTGCCATCCGGCGCGCAGGTCTCGCCATCGGCGCAGTCGTCCGGGTTGCCGCAGTACACGACGTCGCCCGGGGCTCCGCCGCTGCCCCCCTCCCCGGAGGTGCCGCTCGCGACGCAGGCGGCGGTGTGGTCGTCGGCGATGACGCACTCGAAGCCCCGGCTACACCCCCAGGTCGTGCAGTCGCCGATGTGGCATTCGTTGTCCTTGCCGCAGGTCTCGTTGATCCCGCAGTCGGCTGGCTCGTTACAGCCGCTCGGGATGCTGGGCCCGCAGTCCTCTGCATCACAGAAGTGGCTGTCGGCGTTGTCGTCGTAGATGGGGCAACCCGCGAGGAGGGGCGCCAGCACGCTCGCGAGACCCAGCAGAGTAAGTCGCTTCATTCACCGTCTCCCGAAAGCATTCGGCCGCCCGGCGTCGAGGAGCCGCGCCCTCGCGCGTGACGGTCGCGACCGGACGAGCGTAGCAAGCGACATGCCCCACACAAGCCTGGCGAGTCGCGGCGTATTTCGGCGCGTATTTCGGCCGATCGCGCGCTCGCCGTGAAGCCGCGTTCACGTCGGCATGTGGCCTCCGCGCGCGGCGAGGCGAGGCGCGGCCTGGCCCCGAGGCGCGGCCTGGCCCCGAGGTGCCGCGCCTCGCGGAGGGTCACGCCGCGGCGGCCGCTGCGTCGGGGGGACAGGGGGGCCGCAGACGACCGTGAACCCTGAACCGCGGGGGAAAGCGGAGGATGGCGCGGCGCAGCGCGACCCTTTGGGGCGCACAGGGGAACCCGTGCTACCGTTCCGCCGAGTTCCGGGCGGCTACCTCCGAACGAGGAACCCCGGCAGGCTCGCGCCTGGGGGGCCAGCCGTTCGCGAGGACACGGGGACCGGTCGAGCAGATGGATGTCACCTGCGAGCGTTGCAGCACCGAGTACGAGTTCGACGACGCGCTCGTGTCGGAGCGCGGCACGACGGTCAAGTGCACGAACTGCGGCTTCCAGTTCAAGGTCCGCCGCACCGACGGCGCGCTCCCCGAGAAGTGGGTGGTGCGCACGCTCGGCGGCCGGGAGCTCGAGTTCAAGATGCTCCGGGAGCTCCAGGCGGCGATCACCCAGGGCCAGATCACCCGCGACGATGTGATCTCGCGCGGCAACGCGAGGCCGCGGCGGCTCGGGTCGATCGCGGAGCTGGAGCCGTTCTTCAAGGGGCCGGGCGGCATCGTGATGGCCGGGACCGCGCTGGGCATCGGCGGGCCCTCGCCGTTCCCTGGCCGCTCGAGGTCGCTGACGCCTCCAGGGCTCGGCGGTCCGGCGCCGGCGCAGACCGAGGGCTCGGTCGCGATCCCGCTCCCGCGGGCGGAGAGCGACGCGGACGCCGCCCCCGAGTCCATCCACGACGCCGAGACGATCGTTCGGGACGTGCGGGAGGTCCAGTCGGGCAAGGAGCGCCCGTCGCCGCGCCGCGGCGCGCAGACCGCGGCCTACGATTCCGAGGCCAGCGCCCCCGCGCGGGTGATGACGAAGCCGAGCGCGCTGCCCGGGGTGGTGGTGCCGCCGGAAGAGGCGCCGCCGCTGCCGGACGGGCACCCCGCGCGCCGGCAGGAGCCGCGGACCCTCCGCGGCGCGGGGGTCGCCGAGGTGCGCCAGGGCAGCGTCAGGCCCGGGCCCGCGGACGCCGGCGGCGAAGGGCAGGGGCGCGCCGCCGGGGCCGTGCCGCTGCGGATCCCGAACAGCGTTTCCCCGGCACGCCTCGAGCGCGCGGTCGCGTCCGCCGACAGCCCGGGAGAAGAAGCCCCCGTGGCGCGGCGCGGGTCGCCGCGCGCGGCGAGCGAGGACCACGCCGCGCGGAGGGCAGCGACGTCGGGGTCGCCGACCGCAGCCGTGGAGCCCGAGGGGCGTCCCTCCTACGTCGACGAGGGGGACGGCGATGCCGGGATCACGTCGCTGCCCTCGAGGAGGACGGGGATCGCGCGGTGGGTCGTCGGTCTCATCGTCGTCGGCCTCATGGTGGTGAGCGCGGCGACCCTCGGGCCGAAGTACCTCAAGCCGGCCGTCCAGACCCGGCCTGCGCCGAGCGACGATCGCGTCTCGGCGCTGCTCGCCGAGGGCGAGCGGAGCCTGGCCGAGGGGGATCCGGAGACGGCGAGGGACAAGCTCGTCAAGGCGAGCGCGCTCGCCGAGGACGACCCGCGCGTCGCGGCGGCGCTGGCCCGGGTCGAGACGGTGAACGCGGACGTGCGGTGGCTGCGGCTGCAGCTGCTCGCCGCAGGGGACGCGGATCTGGACACGGTGCGGCACGATCTCGACGTCGCGATCGAGCGCGCCCGCAAGGAGGTCGAGCACGCGCGGCGCGTCGCGCCGGCGAACGCCGAGGTGACCCGCGCGGCGATCGATCTGCTCCGCATGCAGGGCGATCTCGCCTCCGCACGGAAGCTCGTCGGCGCGATCTCGGCCGAGAGCGCGCAGCCGGAGAGCGCGCTGACGCTGGCCGCGCTCGATCTCGCGGAGGCTCATCCGAGCTGGGCCGCCGTCGTCGAGCGGCTCCGGACGGCGGCGAGCATCGAGCAGAGCCCCGGGCGAGCGCGGGCGCTGCTCGTCTATGCGCTCGCGAGGTCCGGCGATCTCGCGGCCGCGCGCGCCGAGAACGAGCGCCTGCTGGCGACGAGCCGGCCGCACCTGCTCGCGCGCCCGCTCCGGGCCTTCATCGACCGGCTCGAGAAGGCGCAGGGGGAGCCAGGCAGCGTCGCCGAGCCGGCGTCGAGCGCGCGCGCGGAGAGCCCGCGCGCGGGCTCTCCTCCGCCGAGCCCATCGACCGCGGCGAGCGCTCCTCCCGCGAGCCCGCCGGGGCGCGTTCGGCGCGGGCCGGAGCCGGAGCCGGACGACGGCCGCGTGCCCGACGACTACGTCGCCCCGGGCGGCGCCATCGATACGAGCGATCTCCCCGGCGTGCATCCGCCGCCGACCGCCACGCCCGGGGCGACGACGCCGCCGGTCGACACCTCGGATCTGCCTGGAATGAAGCATGAGTAAGCGCCGAGCTCGAGGGGTGCGATGGACCGGCGTCGGCGCCCTCGCCGTGGCGGCATCGATGGCAGGGTGCAGCGGGAGAGAGCGAGCGGCGCTGCCGGCGCCGCCCGCGGCGGGCCTCGACGAGCCGGCGGTCATCGAGATCGATCTCTCGCGCGGGCTCCCCGAGAGCGCGTCAGCGTCGCTGTTCGGCCCGCCGAGCGGCAGGACCCACGTGCAGCTCGTGCAGTCGTTGCGAGCGCTCTCCGGGTCCCCGAGCGCGAAGGGGTTCCTCGTGCGGCTCGGGAGCGCGCGCCTCGCGTTCGCGCGGGCCCACGAGATCGGCCGGATCCTCGGCGATGTCCGCGCGTCGGGGCGACCGGTCGTGTGCCACGCGGACGAGTACAACAACGCGACCATGCTGCTGGCGTCCATCGCGTGCAGCAAGCTCTGGCTCAGCCCTGCGGGGCAGGTCGACACGGTGGGGATCGCGGCGCAGCTGGTGTTCGCGAAGGGGCTCCTCGACAAGCTCAACGTGGACGTCGACTTCCTCCAGGTGGGGAAGTTCAAGGGCGCGAGCGAGCCGTTCACGCGGGAAGGGGCGAGCCCCGAGGCGCGCCGATCGCTCGAGTCCGCGCTCGGCGGGGTCCGTGAGGCGTGGCTCTCGGCCATCGTGGAGGGGCGCGGCAAGGAGGAGCTCCGGGAGGCCCTCGAGGACGGCCCGTTCGCTCCTGAGGAGGCGAAGGCGAGGGCGCTCGTGGACGAGATCGGCGATTTCGAGTCCGCGACCGAGGACGCGAAGAAGCTCGCCGGCACCGAGCGCTCCGTGCCGCGGTTCGGCGGCGCCCCGCGCGATGCGAGCCTCTCCCGGAGCCTCGTGGACGTGTTCCGGTCGGTCTCCGGGGCGAGCTCGCTGGGGACGCCGCACGTGACGGTCGTCCCGGCGATCGGCGGCATCACCATGAGCGCCAAGGGGATGCCCATCGGCTCGTCGGACGGGATCGGCGAGCGCGAGCTCGGGCAAACGATCACGCGCCTCACCGAGGATCCGAGCGTGAAGGCGGTCGTGCTCCGGATCGACTCGCCCGGCGGATCGGCGCTGGCCTCGGATCTGCTCTGGCAGAAGCTGATGCGGCTGCGGCAGAAGAAGCCGCTGGTCGTCTCGATCGGCGGGATGGCCGCGAGCGGCGGCTACTACCTCGCCTGCGCTGGCACCAAGATCGTCGCCGAGCGGACGAGCATCATCGGCTCGATAGGCGTCGTGGGCGGCAAGTTCGCCGTCGGGAAGGCGCTTGCGGACATCGGGATCAACGCAGAGACGGTCGCGGCCAACCCGGATCCTCAGCGGGCAGCGCGCGCCGCGTACATGTCGGCGCTCACACCCTGGGACGAGCCCACACGCGCCCGCGTGCTCGCCTCCATGGAGGCGGTTTACGATCTGTTCCTGAAGCGCATCACGGCCGGACGGAACCTCCCGCTGGAGACGATCGCGCCGTCGGCGGAGGGGCGCATCTTCGGCGGGGTCGAGGCCGCAGGGCGCTCGCTCGTCGATGAGCTCGGCGGCCTGGAGCGAGCGATCGCGCTCGCGCGCGAGCTGGCGGTGCTGCCGACGGATGCGCCGGTCGAGATCGAGCAGGACGACGGCGGGCTGCTGGAGCTCCTGGCGACCGGCGACGAAGCCAGCGAGGGCAGCGCGCGGGCTCCCGACCGCGCGGCGCTCAGGGAGCGCGCGCGGGAGGCGATGGCTTCCGTCCTCCTGCCGGAGTGGCTCGGCGTCGCGCCGGAGGTGGGGACATTCGCCGCCTCCATGGCGCCTCTCCTGGCCGGAGAGAGGGCGCTCACGGTGTTACCGTTCGCGGTGACGCTCCGGTAAAGCGCGAGATTGCACCTGAAGATTGGCCTTGTACCTCGGTCGTTCTGGTAGGCTGAGCGGGTTCAGCACACCCGAAGCGGGTCGCCGAAATGAGCTCTTCACCTCCGGATCGGGCAGCATCAGCGTCGGGCGCGAGGAGGTCGCTGCATTCGCCGGAGCTGATGGATCCTGCCGGGCCCGCCTCTGCGGGGCAGCTGGTCCTCGCAGGGGCCCGCGTGATCGCGCCGGTGTCGCGCCACCGCGGCCCGCGGGCTGAAGAGGCCTACTGGCGCGCGCGGGTGGACGAGCGCCGCGCGGCCGGCGACGTGCAAGGGGAGCGCGAGGCAGCCCTCGCCCTCGCGAGGACCCTCGCCGCGCGCGGCGTCGAGCTGGACCAGGCGGCGGTGCTCGCCCGCCGGGCGCTCTCGCTGGGCGACGATCCGGCGATGAGGAGCGAGCTCGCCGGCTGGCTGGCCGGGCTGGGCGAGCCAGCCCTCGCCGCGGCGGCGCTGCGCGGCCTCCGCGACGACGCGCAGCCGCCCGCCGCGACGGCGCGGATGCTGGTGAAGATCGCCGTGCTCCTCGCGCGCGCCAGCGACGTCGCGGGCGCTGTCGACGCGCTCGAAGAGGCGAGCGAGCTCGCCCCGGACGACGCGATGGCGAGCGAGCTTCTCGGCACGATCGCGGCCTGGGCGTCGGACGAGGTGTTCCCCGCGGCCGCGGCGAAGGCGTACCTGGAGGCGGCCAAGCGGCGCGAAGCCGCGCGGGAGCGGGAGGCGGCGTTCGAGGATCGCCTGCGCGCCTTCGAGATCGCGCCTCACGACGACATGGCGGCCAAAGCCATGGCGGCCGCGCTGTTCTTGCGCAGCCGGCAGGGCGCGGCCGACGAGGTGCTCCGGACGCACGCCGACGCGCTCGCGGCGCGGGCGGCTCGCGGCGAGGGCGAGGCCGCTGGCCCCGCCAGCCTGCGACGCGCGATGGAGGTGCACGGCCACCGGCTCCAGGGCGCGACGAACGAGGGCGACTGGGCGCGCGCGGTCGGGTGCGTGCTCGACGCCGGCCTCGACGGGGCGATCGACGGCGACGCCGCCCGCGCGATCGACGAGGTGCTCGAGCAGGCGGGGCTCTACGAGCTCGTGGCCGCGCGGATCGAGCTCAGGGCGGAGCAGCGGGTCGGGGCGTCGAGGGCCGAGGCGTACGTGGCGCTCGCGCGGCTCCACGCTGGCCCGCTCGCGAGCCCCGATCGCGCCGTGGAGGCCTGGATCGAGGCCGCGGCGAGCGACTCCGGCAGCGCCGCCGCGCGCTCCGCGCTGCGCGACCACGCGGCGACCCTGCACGACATGGCGCCCCTCGTCGAGGCGCTCATCCGCATCGGCGAGGGCTCGGACGCGAGGGCGACGGAGGACGCAGCGGGGCGGATCGACGCGCTCTCGGAGCTCGCGCGCCTCGCGGAAGAGAAGATCGGCGACCCCGGCCTCGCGCGCTGGGCGCTCGAGACGCTGAGAGACGTCGGCGGCGACCCGAAGCACGCCGAGGCAGGGCTCCAGCGGATCGCCGATCGGCTGAAGGGGCAGGACGAGGCGCTCTCGGCGGCGCAGCGCGCGCTCCGCGGCGCGGACACCGCCGAGGGGCGGATCGACGCGCTCCGCCGGCTCGTCGTGATCTACCGCGGCCGCCCGAAGGAGCGCGCGGCCTACGAGGAGGCGCTCGTGGGGCTCTCGCGGGCGCTGCCGGCCGACCGCGGCTGCCTGCTGGCGCTCGATCGGCTGAGCCGGCGGACCGGGGGCGGCGCCGCGCTCGACGCCCTGCTCCGCGCGCGGCTGGCCGAGGCGCTGCGGGCGCCCTCCGAGGCCGAGGGCGCGCGCTCCGCGAGGTCCGAGGCGATCCGCGCGTCCTTGCTGACGCGGGTCGAGCTGGTGCGCGCAAGGCTCCTCCTGTCGGCGATCGCGCGGCGGCAAGGCCAGGACGCCCGCGCCCTCGACGAGGTGTTGCCGCTGCTCGGCGAGGCCCCGGGGCACCGCGGCGCGGCGAGCGCTGCGCTCGTGCTGGCCACGCGGACCGGGCGCCTGCGGGAGCGCGCCGACGCGCTCGTGCAGCTCGCCGCGCCGGTCTGGCCGGCGCTGCGCGCGGTGCTGCTCTCGATCGCGGCGGCGCTCTACCAACAACGGACGCAGCGGGCGCTCTCGCGCGAGGTCGCGCTGCTCGCCTGCGAGGCCGATCCGTCGTCCGCGCGCGCCGTGGCCACGCTCGCCTCCATCCTCACGGCAGATCTCGCCGCCGCCGCCGAGGCCGGCGAGGCGCCTCCGTTCGAGGTCGACCGGGCGGTGGCGGCCGCGATCGAGCGCTCCATCACCACGGTGTTCCCGCGCGGCGCGCTCTGCGACGGCCTCGCGAGGGCGCTGGAGGCGCTGGGCGAGCTGCCGCTCGCGCTCGCGTGGACCCAGCGCTGGCTCGCGCTGCGGCCAGGGTGCCCCCAGGCGACCGCGGAGCTCATCCGCCGCGCCGCGGCCGCCGGCGACGCGGCCCGGCTCTCGGACGCGCTCGCGTGGATCCTGGCGCAGCCCAAGCCGCTCGGCGAGATGGCGGCCGCGCTGGCGAGCGCGCTGCACGCCCTCTACGACCTCGATCCCGAGCGCGGCACGGCGCTCGCGAGGCGCTCGCTCGACGTCTTCGGACCGCAGAACCCGCTCTTGCGCGAGCGGCTGCTGGAGCTCGCGCGCCGGGCGGGCGACCCTCACCTCGCCGTGACCGTGCTCGAGCGGTGGCTGGCCGTCGAGATGACGGCGTCGCACGCCCCCGAGCTGATGTTCATGCTCGCCGATTGCCGGCTCGACGGCGGCGATCCGGACGGGGCGGCGCAGGAGCTCGCGCGCGCAGCCGCCGTGCAGGCGGATCCTCACGAGGTCCTCACGCGGGTCCAGCGCCTCGAGTCGTCGCTGCTCGACGCGAAGGGGCTCAGCTCCGACGGCGCCATCGCGCTGGCCGAGGCGAAGGCCCGGGCGTTCGCCGCGCGGGGCGCCGACACGGCGGGAGAGGCCGCGGCAGCGTGGCGTGAGCTCGGCAGCCTGCGCTGGGACCTGGCGGAGGATCACCGGGGCGCCGAGGAGGCGTTCTTCCGCGCGAGCGAGCTCGCGCCGAGCGGCGGGACCGAGCGTTACGCGCGGGACATGTGCGAGTTCGCGGGCGTCGAGGCGGCGATCGACGCGCTCGTCGCGCGCTCCGCGGAGGCCCGGGGCGAGGGAGGAGCGCAGCCCGCCGCGGACGAGAACGGTTGGTCGGGCGACGTCGGGCCCGAGCGACGCAGGCGCGCCAACCTGCTGATCGAGGCCGCCAACCTCGCGCACGAGCACGGCCTGCCCGAGCGCGCGCTCTCCGCGGCGGCGAGCGCGATCGAGCTCGATCCCCTCCGCGCCGACGCCGTCGCGCTGGTCGAGAAATCGGCGGACGCCGACGGCGGCATCGTCGTCCTCGACAAGACCTACCGGCTGCTCGCCGGCGCGGCCCTCGGCTGCTATGGGCGCCGCGCCGCCCATTACCGCGCGGCGCGGCAGCTGGAGCGGCGCGGCGCGTTCGAGCTCGCGCTCGCGCACGCCGTGGCCAGCTTCGAGGCGGTCCCCACCGAGGGCACCTCGTACGTGCTGCTCGCTCGGCTCGCCGAGCACGTCGGCGAGCCGTCGGACGCCGTGCGCGCGCTCGAGCGGGTGGCGGCGACGGCCGATCCGGCGACGCGCAATGCCTGGTTGAAGCGCGCCGCGGCCCTCACAGGCCGCACGGAGGAGGGCCTCCGGCTGCGCCTCGACATCCTGCTCCGCGCGATGGTCGTGCGCCCGGATCCGGCGCTCGTCGAGGACGTCGGCGCGGCCATCCGCGATCTCGTCGCGTGCACGGGGCAGCCGGAGGTCGAGACCATCCGCTTCGACCGCGCGGTCAAGGCGAGCATCGCGAAGCTCGACGGCCCCGAGGGGGCCCGCGCGGGGCTCGCCATGGCGCGCATCGCCGTCGCCGTCCTCGACTCGCCCGCGCTCGCGCTCGCCGCGATCGAGCGCGCGATGCTCGCCGACGGCGACGTCGACGAGTTCCAGACGCTCCTCGACATCGTCGGCGAGCTCGCGCAGCAGACCGAGCCGGCGTCGCACCTCGTCGCGGCGGTGTACGCCGCAGCGATGAGGCCGCACTCGAGCGTCGGTCCCAGCCTGCTCAGGTGGGCGAGCAAGCTCGCGGGCGCCTTGAACGTGCCGCCGGTCGCGGCGGCGCTGCTCGTGGAGGCGGCCCGGCGCGCGCCGGAGGACGACGCGCTCGCGTACGAGGCGGAGGCGGCCGTCGAGGCCAGCGGGGACGAGGCGCTGAAGCGCTCGCTGGACGATGCCTTGCCGGTCGCGCGGCGCCTCGAGGCGCTGCTGCACCTCGCCGACAAGCACGAGCGCGAGGGCCAGCGCGCCGAGGCCACCGTCGCCCTGGAGCGGGCGCTCGCCGGCGGCCAGCTCCTGGGCGAGGTGCGCACCGAGGTCGTCACCCGGCTGCGCCGGCTGTACGCGGCCGAGCGTCGCGGCGCCGATCTCGAGGCGCTCGTCCAGTCCGAGCTCGCGCGCATCGACCTGCCGGATGACGTCCGCCTCGGGTTGACGCGCGAGCTCGCCGGCATCCTCGCCGCCGGCGGCGATCTCGATGGCGCGGTGGAGCTCCTCCTCGAAGCCGCGCAGAAGACGCCGTTCGACGAGGCGCACATCGACGAGCTCATCCAGCTCGCGCGGAGCACCGACGATCGCCAGCGGCTCTTCGACGTGCTCACGCGCCTCCAGGGCATCCTGACCGGCGACGAGGAGCGGCTGCTCGTGCTTCGCGAGCTCGCGCCGCTGGCCCAGGAGCTCGGCGATCGCGGCGCCGCGGTGGCGCTCTACGAGGCGATCGCCCGGCTGGATCTCACCGACATGCACGCCGTCGAGATCGTCGAGCAGGACGCGAGCGACCGCGGCGATCACGCCGCGGTCGCCGCCCTCCTCGCGCGGCGCATCGAGGTGGCTCCGCTGCCGGACACGCGGCGCGCGCTGCGGCTCCGGCGGGCCGCCCTGCTCGAGCAGCGCCTCGGCCTGCTCGACGAGGCGTGCGCCGAGCTGGAGGCCCTGCTCGCGGCGTCGCCCGACGACGTGAGCGCGCTGAGGTTCCTCGCGGACATCCACGAGCGGCTCGGGACGCCGCTCCGCGCCGCCCCGCTCTGGTGCAGGCTGGGCGATCTCGCGACGACCACCGACGAGCGGGCCGAGTACAGCCTCCGCGCGTGCAGCAGCTACCTCGGCGGCGGGGATGTCGAGTCGGCGAAGGACACGCTGGAGAGCGTCGCTCGCATCGCGCCGCGGGAGGCCGTGATCGAGCTCCGCGTCGAGATCGCCCGCCGGGAGGGGGACGGCCACGCGCTCGCCGCGGCGCTCGATCAGCTCGCCAGCGCGTCGCGCGACGCCCCGGAGCGGCGCGCGCAGCTGCTGGTCGAGGCGGCGCGCGCCACCTCGACGCTCGGGGACGACGCGACGGCGCTCGAGCGCGCTCGCCGCGCCGTGAAGCTCGCCCCGGAGTCGCCCGACGCCGTCCTCGAGGCGCGCCGCATCGAGTACCGCCTGCGCGGGACCGGGACGCCGCGCGACGCGCAGGCCGCGGTGGAGGAGCTCGGCCGCATCGCGCCGCGCCTGCGCCCGGCGCACGTCGACCTGCACGCGTTCCTGCTCGCCGAGACGCTCGACGTCATCCAGGGCCACGGCGCCGGCATGCGGGAGCTGACCCGGCGCCACGCCGAGGTCGGCCCGAGCACGCTGGTCGCGCTCGGCATGGCGGAGCGCCTGGCCCTGAAGCGGAACTTCTCTGCCGCCCTCCCGCTGTTCGATCGCGCGCTCGGCGGCGATCTCCAGGGCATGCGCGCGCGCGGTCGGGTCGCGCTAGCCGCCGCCGAGAACGCTCAGAACGCCGGCGATCTCGAGGCGGCCGCGCGCCTGCTCGAGGAGGCCGCGGCGGAGCCGGAGACGCGCACGCTCGCGCTGCGCCGCCAGCTGGAGCTCACGGCTGCGCGAGGCGAGCCCGAGGCCGCCCGGAAGGCGCTCGAGGAGCTCGCCGCGCAGAGCTCGGGGATCGATCGCGCGCGCGCGCTGATGCAGCTCGCGCGTCTGCACGCGTCGAGCGACCCGGATCGCGCGGCGAAGATCCTCTCGCAGGCCACGGTGCTCGCGGGCACGGATCGCTCGCTGGGGCTGAAGATCGCCGAGCTGAACGCCGAGCTGGCCAGCGAGCGGGCGACCCTGCCTCCCGAGGAAGTGCCCCAGGCCACGACGCTCCGCGCAGGCGCCGCGGAGCCGGCCCAGGCGGCACCAGAGGCGCCGCCCAGCGTTGCGTCGGCAGCGAGCGGCGCTGGGCCTGCGAGCAGCCGCGCGCCGTCGGGCGGCGTCGGGCCCGCGAGCAGCCGCGCGCCGTCGAGCGGCGTCGGGCCCGCGAGCAGCCGCGCGCCGTCGAGCGGCGTCGGGCCCGCGAGCAGCCGCGCGCCGTCGAGCGGCGCTGGGCCCGCGAGCAGCCGCGCGCCGTCGAGCGGCGTCGGGCCTGCGAGCAGCCGCGCGCCGTCCAGCGGCGCGCCGGCCTCGAGCAACCCGCACATCGATCTCGTCGAGCTCAACGACCCGCTCGACGAGGGGTTGATCGCCGACGACCCGTCTCAATCCACCTCTGCCGAGCTTTCGGACGACGATCTGCTCGACGGGACGGCGAGCACCGCGGCCTCGCCGGGGCCGCCACCGAGCGCTGCGCCAGGTCCCGCGGAGAGCAACGCCGCGCGCGGCGGCGCCGCGTCGGGCCGCTCCAGCGTCGGCGCGCCGCACGCCGGGCCCCCGGTCTCCGCCCCGGCGTCGATCCAGCCGCCCTCCTCCGCGACGCGGCTCGTGGCCGCGTGGTCGCCGTCCGCCGCCGAGAGCTTCGAGGAAGCCGCGCTCTTCCGCGAGCTCGCCGCGGGCTCGTTCGACGCTGGCGAGCGGCTCATCAAGAGCTTCGCTCCGCGCGACGATCGCTCGCGGGAGGCGCTGGCGGTCCGACGGATGCAGGCCCACCTGCGCCTCGGCGACCGGAGCACCCTGGAGCGCCTCCAGGCGGCCGCGATCGCCGACAAGAACATGACCTACGCCCGCGCCATCGAGCACGTGCTGCGCGCCTTCGACGGTGACGAGCCGTCCGATCGGCCCGGCGAGGGCGTCGTCACGCCGCCGCCCCTCGCCGCGCAGCGCGACGCGCCGGAGCTCGTGAGCGCGCTGCTCTTCCGCGATCTGGAGTCGCCGGTCAACGAAGCGCTCGCGATCGTCTGGGAGACGGGCCTCTATCGCCGCGACGCAGGCCAGTCCGGGCTCGTCCCCTCCGAGCGGATCCAGCCGACATCGCCCACCCTCCTCGGGGAGATCTACGGCGTCATGGCCGCTCACCTCGGCCTCTTGCGCACCGCGCTCTTCCACCAGCGCGCTCCCTTGCCTGCTCCGTCGTCGCCGGAGGGGCAGATCATCCGGGTCAACCCGCCGGCCGTGCTGCTGCGGGGCGAGGTCCGCGAGGACACCCCCGAGCTGCGTTACCTGCTCGGCGCTCAGCTCGCTGGCGCCATGCCCGACCATGTCCTGGTGAACACCAGCTCGGAGGATGAGCTCCGCACGCTGCTCTCTGCCATCGTCGCCGCGTTCGGTCCTCTGGAGGCCACCGCGCACAGCGCCCGCGGCAACCCGGCGGTGGTGCGGCTCGAGCAGAACCTCTGGCAGCTCATCCCGCCGCGCGCAGAGCGTCGACTCCGCGAGATCTGCGACAGCGCCGACAAGATCACCTACGAGGGGGCCGTCAAGACGACCCGCACCGCGATGCGCCGCGCTGGCCTCTTCGCCGCGGGCAACGTCGCCACGGCCGTGCGCGCGACCATCAAGGAGCGCGGCCTGGAGCTGGCGGTCCCGCTCTCCGACCCCGAAGGGCTCGCCGCGGCCTGCGCGTCGGTCCCCGAGATCGCCGATCTCGTACGCCTCGCGACGCGGATGGAGTACGCCGAAGCGCGATGGCAGCCAGGTACGGTGCCTTCACTCCGGCGGGTCGACACGGGAAGCTCGCGCTTCCGTGCAGGCACGTAGGCGTCGCGGCACCCACCGCGCGGACGTCGGCGGCGTCATGTTCCTTGCAGACCTCGCGCCCCCGCAGAGCCGACCGGAGCCCGGTCGTATCCCGTCCCAACCGAGCTTCCCCGTGTGCATGTCCGTACTTCGCCCGGGTGCGATGATTGCGGGGTGGCCGCATCGGCGCATCCGTCTCGACGCGACAGCGCTGTCACAGCGCCGCCGCTGGTTGCGCGGCGCCCTGTCGAGCGGATGCACGCCCCACGCTGCCCGGAACGCCGTCTGTCGGTTGGCACGAACATCGCCTTCTCGCGCAGGTGTGATTTTCCCCTGCGCCTGCTCGGGTGCGGACCCGTTCGGGCTCCGCGCGTCGCTCTCATCAGCTCGGCGGCCATCGGTCGCCAGCGTCTCTGCGGACCCGCGGCGCTGTCCCGCCGCATCGCGCCGGGGGCGGCTCCTGCTCCGCGCTGCGCGCGCCGCGTCCTCGGCGAGGAGGGCACGGTGAGCTCGCGACCCGTCGTGTGCGCCGCGCTGCTCGCCTGCCTAACCTCGGTGGCCTGCGGCATTCCCCTCGAGATGGCGGACTCCGCCCCCATGAACGCCTGCGACAGGTCGGTCGAGTGCGGCCCGGAGGCGACCTGCGCCGATGTCAGCGGGCAACGCGCGTGCGTCTCGACCAGCGCGAACCTCGACGGGCTCATCCTCGAGATCCGGCCGCGCGCCTCGCCCGAGCTGGGCGCGGAGGTCTCCCATCTCCTCGCCATCGACGCAGCGAGCGGCTTCCCCCCTCACGACCCTGGCGGGCAGGTGCATTCCGTCGATCTCACGATCCCCATGCCCGCGCGCGTGGAGGCCACGGTGCGCCTCGGCGGCTCCTACTGCGAAGGCCTCACCGGCGGGCAGCTCCCCGTGACCGGCGGGCAGTTCCCTTTGAAGGTCGAGTTCCGGCGCATCGCGCCCATCCTGGGCCTGCCCACCCAGACCTACTCGACGCTCTCGGAGCCGAACGGCGAAGGCGGCCAGAGATTCCAGATCGAGATCCCTGCAGGCGACTACCACATCTCGCTGACGCCGCAGGCGCGCGCCGACTGCCGCGACGACATCCCTCCGCCGATCTTCCTGCCGAACCAGGTGGTCCCCGAGCAGTGGACGCTCGGCATCAACGCCGAGGCGCCCTCCGTGCTCCAGGGGAGCTTGCAGGTGCCTGAGGGCGTGCGCGTCGACGGGTGGAAGCTCGATCTCGTCGACCCGGTGACCGGCAGCGTCCTCTCCCAGGTAGGCCTCCTCCAACAGGCCGAGCCCGACCCGCAGGCGACCGCGACGCAGGTCAAGTTCAGCCTGAAGTTCTACTGGGCCGACAAGGACAAGGACAGGAGCCCGCTCATCCGGCTGCGCCCGAAGGACGGCGAGCCGAGGCCCACGGTCTACTGGGACCTCGCTGCGCTCGCGCTCCAGGGCTCCACGGGGAACCTGGACCTGTCGCTCCTCCAGCTCGACGCGGCGGCGCGCCGCGTGGAAGGTCAGACGCTCGATGCGGCAGGCAACCCGGTGCTCTCCGCCGTCCGCATCCAGAGCGCCGTCATCGACAGGGCGCCCACCGCCGCCTACAAGCTGGACACCGAGACGGACGCGAACGGCCTCTTCCGTGCCGACCTCCCGCCAGGCGAGTACGTCCTCTTCGCGCAGCCGATCAACGACACCACCAAGGCGGCCGCCAAGCAGACGCTCAAGTTCGCCGCCAGCGACGACTGCTACTGCGGTCAGTCGGTCATCATCCCCGAGGCCGGGACGCTGACCGGCCGCGTCCAGGGGCCCATGGGCGAGCTGATGGATGGCGCCAGCGTGTTCGCGGTCCCTTCCCGTGGCCAGGTCACGGCGTACATCGGCCAGGTGCTGACGCCCGAGCCGCTGCTGCCCCGGCAGGCGTCCGGGGTCCTCCGTGACGGCACCTTCTCGATCGGCGTCGACCCAGGGGAGTTCGACTTCTCGGTCCGCCCGATGCCCGGCTCCGCCTACCCCTGGCTCGTCCGGCCGCGCCTTGCGGTCTCCGCGATGGATGCCGCGGTCACCGACCTCGAGCTCGCCATGTCGTACCCGGCCGTTCTCCAGGGCGTCGTCCGCGACGCGTCGGGCGCCCGTCTCGGCGACGCCACGGTCGTGGCTTGGCTGCCCGTCCAGAGCACGACCGCGCGGGATACGGCCGCGAGGGGCATCCAGATCGGCGAGACCCGGTCGGCGGCCGATGGCTCCTATGTGCTGCCGCTCCCCCCATCGATGTCCCGGTGAAGTCGGAGCGAAAAAGGGCGGTACCAGCTCAGCGCGGAGCGAGATAGGCTAACGCCCGTGGCGCAGCCGACGCGCGGTGGGACATCGGAGCCTTCAACCGAGGATGGCCTGACCCTCGCGCCTCCTCTACGCGGCGACCTGGGCCAGCGCGCCGACGAGGAGCGCGCGACCGGGACCTCGCTTCCGTCTGCGCAGGAGCTCGCGATCGCGCTGCACGAGGTCTCCAACGCGCTCACCGTCATCGTGGGTTGCATCGAGCGCGCGCAGGGCGAGCAAGGCCCCGAGCTGGGCCGTGCGCTCGGCGTCGCTGCCTCCCGCGCGCGCGACGCTCGCCGCCTGATCCGGCGAGCCATCGGCGCCGAGGGCGAGGGGCGTCCGGCGGGCGACGGCGAGGTGGCGTCGAGGCCGCTGGGGGAGCCGGCGCGCCTGATCGCCGACGTCATCGACGATGCCGTGACGGGGCTCGAGCCCGAGGCGCGGCGCTCCGCGATCGCGCTCCGCGCGGTGATCGAGCCCGCGATCGCGCGGACCGGCGTGAGCAACGGCGCTGCGGTCGTGCAGATCTTGACGAACCTGCTGCTCAACGCGGTGGCGCTGTCGCCCCGCGGCTCGTCCGTCCGTGTCGATGCCAGGCTCGAGGGCGCCGCGGTCGTCATCGGCGTCGCGGACCAGGGGCCCGGCGTCCCGCCGTCGCGCCGCGCGACGCTGCTGAGCTCGGGCGTCTCGACGCGGCCTGGCGGAGCGGGCATCGGTCTCCGCCACTCCGCGGCGCTGGCGAGCGCTGCCGGCGGCGGGCTCGCGCTCGTGCCTTCGGAGGAAGGCGCTCGCTTCGAGCTGCGCTGGCCCGTCGAGGACACTCCGCCTGCCGACGCCCCGCCCCGCGAAGCAGGCGCCGAGGAAGGGCCGCCCGTGCCGCGGAGCATGGCGTCGCCGTCGCAGCCGGGGACGGTCCTGGACGGCGTCAGGATCCTGGTGGTCGAGGACGACGACGCGGTGGTGGATCTGCTCGACACGGCGCTCACCGCGCGTGGCGCGAGCATCGTCAGCGTGCAGAGCGCGCTCGAGCTCCCGGGGGCCCTCGCCTCCGGGCCGTTCCAGGCTGCGCTGCTCGACATCTCGCCGATCCAGCAGGACGTCCTCGGCACCGTCTCCGCCGTGCGCAGGGCCAACCCGGACGTGCGGCTCGTGGTCATGTCCGGCAGCGCCGGCGCCGATCCTCTCCCCGCGAACTCCGGCGTGTCCTGGGTGCGCAAGCCGTTCGAGATCCGCGAGATCGTCGAGGCGCTCGTCCGCTGAAGGGCCCGCGGGAGGGTGCGCGCAGCGCTCGGTGCGGTGCGGGCGTGCCCTTCTGGTGCGCGCCCCGGTCGCGCGGCCGCAGCCTGGGCAGCGGGCGATCGGCCAAGGCCGGGAGGCCGCCACGGCTGAGCAGCGCGGGCGCTGCGCCGTGTGACGACGATGTGAGGATTAGCTTGACTTCCCCGGCCAGCTGGGTAGGTTCCGTCCCGCAACCGCACTCGCGAAGGTGGCGGAATTGGCAGACGCACTAGCTTGAGGTGCTAGCGGGTAACACCGTGGGGGTTCAAGTCCCCCCCTTCGCACTCCCTGTCTCTCTCTCGACGCATCGTTCTCCAATCCTTGTGCACACCTGGCTGAGTGTTTTCCCTCAGCGCGTGTGCGGTACCGGTGGCGCCGCCCCTGTGTCTTGACGGGGCCGCACGGTTTCGGAGCTCGCGTCTGAACCTCGACGGCTCGCCCTGGCACCGCTGAGCGCTCGTCTGCGCCAGCTGGACGCGGGGCGATGCATGCGGGCAGCGCATGCCGCGTGGAGCGTGGCGCTCCGGGGGAGGCGTGCGACAGACCGCCTGTTCGGAGCGGATGTCACGCGAGTTCGCGCAGGGGATGCACATGAGAGCGCGCTGGAGAGGCCTCAGGGCTCCTCCGATCGGTTGGGCCGACGCGTCGTTTCGGCGGCTGCCCCCGAGGCTTCTCGCTGGCTGTCCGGCCCAGGCAATCCGCGCAGACTCGCTCGCTACGGACGATGGGCCATGTCCCTATCGCGCTGGAGTCGACGCCAATCGATCCATCGGTTGTGTGTGCCAGGTGTCCGCGGCAAGGGGCTTCGAACGAGGATCCATGCCGTTCGTGGAGGGTCCACTCCGGATGTTCCAGAGTGCATCGTCCTGCCGGTCCTCCACCGGCTGACCCATCGACAGGAAAGCTCGGCATGAATCGGCCCTGGCTCGCCCTCGTTCTCTACGGGATCTACCTTGCGCTCGCGTTCGGATGGCGCTCGCTCAGGCAGCGCAGCGCGACAGGATCGGCGGGCTTCCGCGGCATCTCGGGGCCACCGGGGTCGCTGCCGTGGCTCGGCGGCGTGCTCTTCGTGATCGCGCTCGTCCTGGGAGCGCTGGCCCCCGTCGCGGAGCTCGCGGCCTGGATCGGGCCCCTCGCCGATCCAGGCCTGCCCCTCGTCGGCCTCGGCGCGGCCATGACGATCGCGGGGACGCTCGGCACGCTCTGGTCCCAGGGCGCGATGGGCGCGTCCTGGCGCATCGGCGTCAGCGAGGCGGAGCGCACGGGCCTCGTGACCGGAGGCCCGTTCGCTCTGGTGCGGAACCCCGTCTTCAGCTTCATGATGCTGGCCGCGCTCGGGCTGCTGCTGATCCTCCCGAACGCGGCCGCGCTCGCCTCGCTCGTCGCGCTGGTCATCGCGATCGAGCTGCAGGTCCGCCTGGTCGAGGAGCCGTACCTCCTGCGCACCCACGGCGGCGCGTACGCGGCCTACTGCGCGCAGGTCGGCCGCTTCCTGCCCGGGATCGGCCGAGGGAGCTCGCCGCCGTCGCCCTGACGCCCCTCAGCTCGCCAGGGGCAGCGAGAAGTGGATCGTCGTCCCCTGGCCCGGGGCGCTCTCGACCGCCATGGTCCCGTGGTGCGCCTCGACGATGCCCCGCGCGATGTAGAGGCCGAGCCCCGCCCCCGTGCGCGACTCCTGCGAGGCCTTCCAGTAGCGATCGAAGAGGTGCGGCTGGTGCTCGGGCGGGATGCCCGGGCCCGTATCGGCCACCGAGAAGCGCGCGCTGTCGGCGACCCGGCGGAGCGACACGCTCACGACGCCGCCCCTCGGCGTGAACTTCAGCGCGTTGCCGAGCAGGTTCGAGAAGACCTGGAGCACGCGATCCCGGTCGGCGAGGACCTCCAGGCCCGCGTCGAGCGGCCCCTGCGTCACCCGGCAGCCCTTCGCCTCCGCGAGCGACGCGGCGGCGTCGAGGGCCTCGCGGACGAGCGTCCCGCCCCGCTCCACCCTCGGCGACACCACGAGCCGCCCCGCCTCGATGCGCGACGCGTCGAGCAGATCCTCGATGAGCCGCGTCATGCTCTGGATGCCGCGGTCCATGCGGTCGACGAGCTGGACGGCGTCGTCGTCGTCGCCGTCCTTCCGCAGGAGCAGATCGCTCCGCAGCAGCGACGCCGTGATCGCGATCGTGTTGAGCGGGTTCCGGAGATCGTGCGACACGATCGCCAGGAGGTCGTCCCGGGCGCGCGTCGCGGCCTGCGCCTCGTTGTAGAGCCGCGCGTTCTCCAGGGCGACGGAGGCCGACTGCGCGAGCTGGGTGAGCAGCACCTCGTCGCTCTCCACGAACGGGCCGTCGCGCCGATCGAGCAGCTGGATGCTCCCGATGCACTGGCCGTCCCGGCCGCGCAGCGGCGCCGCGAGGAGCGAGCGCGGGTGGAGCTCCGCCGGCGAGCGCGAGAGCACGTCGGCGCACGTCGGATCGCTCGCGATCTCGTCGCCCGTCAGCCGGACGCTGGTGCTCCTCCGCTCGATCAGGCCGAACGCGACCTCGCGGATGCCGTCGCGGTCCTCCCGCGCGGCGTACTCCTCCGACAGCGAGATCCCCGTCAGAGGCCGCTGCTCCGCGCCCCGCGCCGCCAGCCGCGAGGCCGCGACGCCGGCGTCGAGCAGCGCGCGCGCCTCGTCGGTGGTGCGCTGGATCAGCTCGTTCAGCGAGAGCGACCGGTGGATGCGCAGCGTCGCCTCGGTGAGCTGCGCGAGCTGGTTCGCGTGGCGGGCGAGCGCCCTGCGCGCCTCCTCCTCGCGGCGCTCCGCCTCGCTCAGCCGCAGGACGTGGCGCAGGCTCTGCACCAGCCGCTCGGGCGTCAGCAGGTTCTTCGGCACGTAGTCCGCCGCGCCCCGCTTCATCAGATCGACCGCGAGCGACTCGTCGCCCTGCCCGGTCAGCATGATGAACGGCGCCGTGAGCTTCGCGTTGCGCGCCGCCTCGATCACCGCGAGCCCGTCGCCCCCGGGGAGGTAATAGTCGAGCAGCACGCAGTCGATCTGCTGCTCGTACAGCACCGCGAGCGCCGAATCGACGGAATCGGCCTCCCTGATCTCGGCGTCGACGCGGCCGCTCCGCAGCGCGCGCAAGATCGCGATCCGATCGACCGTGTCGTCGTCGACGACGAGGAGGCGAACCGACCTCGGGCTCAAGGCATCTCCACGAGCGTCCAGTATCGGTTCAGCGCCGTCATGAGCTCGACGAAGCTCATGAACGTCACCGGCTTGAGCAGGTAGCCCGCGACGTTCAGATCGTACGCGTCCACCTTGTCCCGATCGTCGTTCGAGGTCGTCAGCACGACGACGGGCGTCGCCCGCAGCGAGACGTCGGCCCGGAGCTCGCGGAGGAACTCGATGCCGTTCATCCTGGGCATGTTCAGGTCGAGCAGGACGAGGCGCCGATCCCTGGGCACCTGGTTGCCGCGCAGCAGATCGAGCCCCTCCACGCCGTCGCCCGCCACCCAGAGCGGGTTCGTGATCTTGCCCCTCTCGAACGCCCTCCGGACGTTCATCACATCGACGGTGTCGTCCTCGACCAGGATAATATTCAGGATTTTACCGTCCATCCGCGTCCTCATGGAGGGGCAAGCGCCGGCCCGTTGATAGCATCATACGCAGCCCGCGCGCAGGGGCTACGGCGCTACGGCCAGCTACCACGCTTGCCCGCGCGGCCCACGAGGTGCGCCACCGCGGTCACCAGGCTGTTCGGCTCGATGGGCTTGGCCAGGTGCATCTGGAAGCCGGCGGCGATCGCCTGGCGGCGGTCCTCCATGCGCGTGTAGGCGGTGAGCGCCAGCGCCGGTATGCCGCTCGCGGGGACGTCGGCCCCCAGCGCGCGCAGCCGCCGCATCATCGCGTAACCGTCCTCGCCCGGCATGCCGATGTCGCTCACGAGCACGTCGAACTCGCCCATGTGGAGGGCCTCGAGCGCCGCTCCGGCTGAGGCCGCCTCGCTCACCGTCGCGCCGGCGCGCACGAAGATGATGCCGAGCAGCTCGCGGGCGTCGGTCTCGTCGTCGACCACGAGGACCCGGATGCCCTCGAGGACGCGCCGCGCCGCGCCCCCCTGCGCCTCGCCGCCCCGGCGCTGCGGGGACGGCGGCGCCGCGAGCGCCTCCGCGCGGATCGGCAGCCGCACCCGGAAGCGCGCGCCCTTGCCCTCTCCGTCGCTCTCGGCGTGCACGCTGCCGCCCTGCGCCTCCGCCAGGTGCCGCACGATGGCAAGGCCGAGCCCGAGCCCGCCGTGGGCCCGGGTCATCCCCCCGTCCGCCTGCCGGAACCGCTCGAAAAGGAACGGGAGGAAGCTCTTCGGGATGCCCTCGCCGTTGTCCTCCACCTCGACCTCGAGCGTCGCCTCGACGCGCCGGGCGAGGGCCCGCACGTGGCCCCCGGACGGCGTGAACTTCACCGCGTTCGTGAGCAGGTTCCACACGACCTGCTGGAGCCTCTCCGCGTCGCCGAGGAAGATGCCCACGTCGTCGGCGACGGAGATGTCGACCGCGACGCCCTTCGCCAGCGCCGCCGGGCGCACGAGGTCGAGCGCCGCGGCGAGCACCTGCCGCACGTCGACCGGATCGGTCCGGAGCTGCAGCTTCCCCGCGATGATCGTCGAGGCGTCGAGGACGTCCTCGATGAGCTGCGACTGCGCCTTCGCGTTGCGCTCGATCGTGGCGAGCCCCCGCTCGAGCGACTCGGCGTCCACCTCGCCCGTGCGGAGGATCCGCGCCCAGCCCAGGATCGACTGGAGCGGCGTCCTGAGCTCGTGCGACACCGTCGCGAGGAACTCGTCCTTGAGCCGGTTCAGCTGCTCGGCGTGCTGGCGCGCGCGCTGCTCCTGCTCGAGGAGCTGGGCGCGCTCGGCGTCGGTGCGCTTCTGCTCCGTGATGTCGTGGAACGAGATGCCGACGCCGTCGCCCAGCGCCACGGCGATGGCGCGGAACGTCCGCGGAGCGCCCTCGTGCGCGCAGAAGAGCTCGACCCTCGCGGGCTCCCCGGTCTCCACGACGCGCGCGTACGCGTCGAACGCGCTCGCGAGCGCGCTGCCAGGGACCTCGACCGAGAGCCGCTTGCCCTCCAGATCCTTGCCGCGACCCCCGACGATCGGCCCCGTGGCTGGGTTCACGTAGACCCACTCAAAGTCGGAGATCGCCCCGGACGCGTCGCGCACGCTGCGCAGCATCATGAACCCGTCGGGCGACGCCTCCTGCACGGTGCGGAACCTCGCCTCGCTCGCCCGCAGCGCCTGCTCGATCGACTTCCGCTCCGTGATGTCCGTCGCGGTGCAGGTGATGCCGATGATCTCGCCCGTGTCATCGCTCAGCGGCTCGATCGAGACGTCGATGTGCTGGGTGCGGCCGCCGGCGCGCACCGCGAGCTCGCGCCGCTGGCCGACGCCGCTGGCGAGCACGTCGCGCTTCGTCCTATCGAGCGACCTCGCGGCCTCCGGGTCCTCCAGCACCTCCCCGTCGGTCTTCCCGAGCACCTCGCGCTCGGACTTGCCGAACGAGTTGTGCATCCACGTGTAGCGCAGGTCCCGGTCCTGGGTGAACACCATGACCGGCGATCCCCGGAGCGCCTTGCGGAAGCGCTCCTCGTTCACGCGGAGCGCCTGCTCCGCGCGCAGGCGCTGGGCCACGCTCTGCTGGAGCTCGAGCGCGAGCCGCTCCGCCTTCCGGCGCGCGCCGATCTGCTCGGTCACGTCGAACGCCGTCGCCATGACGCCCTCCACGGCGCCGCTCACGTCGTGCACCGGCTTGCACAGGACGTTGTACAGCCGCTCGACCGTCTCGCCGGTCCAGCGCGTGATCCGCACCGGGATCTCGCTCGCCACGCTCGGCTCGCCGCTCGCCAGGACGGCCTCGAGCTGCGCGTGCAGCGGCTGCCCGCGGAGCTCCGGGACCGCCTCGACGAGCGGCTTGCCGAGGAGATCGTCGCGGCCGACCATGCGGCAGAAGAGCGGGTTCGCGAGCTCGAACACGAGCGATGCGCCCTTGAGGAAGCAGATCGGCGCGGGCGCCTGAGCGAGCAGCGAGCCGCTCCTGCTCCGCTCGATCTCGGTGCGCCGGCGCTCGGTCTCGATCGCCTCCAGCTGGAGTCGGGTGTGCTCGCTTACCGCCTGGGCGATGCCCGCGTCCACGCGCTCGGAGAGCGCCTCGATCTGCCGCACATCCGGCGTGATCCCGGCCTCCTCCAGCTCGCGGAGGATGGATTGCCGGAGGACGCCGTACTCGCGGACCATCACGTTCAGGTCGAGCCCGTGCTCCCAGCGCATCTCGCCGTGCTCGCGCGCGGCTTCCTTGCTGCCGGCCGTCGATGCGCGCTGCTCCAGGCTGGCGGCCACCTCGTCGAGGAAGGTCGGCAGCGAGTTGATGATGAGCGGCTTCGGCATGTTGCGCACCGCCGCGCTTCGCTTGCGCAGCTCGCCCACGAACCGTTCGATGATGGCCTCGCGGCGGGTCCTGATGAGCGTGGAGAGCGGGATCGTCATGATCGGATCGTTCGCGGCGGGAGCCCGACCTCGGCAGACATCGCCGTCAGGGCGCCTGCGCGGCGAGCGGCGAGCGGCGGTGGGCGATCAGCGGCGCGGGTGGCATCGGCGAGCACGGTATCTTCGGAGAGCTGACCGGCCGCCACAAGGCGCGCTGACAGCGCGGCCCGCGCGGCCTCGGACGGCCGACCGCCGCTCTCCTGAAGCCGCGGCCGGCTCTCCGTCGACATCGATCTCGACATGGGCCTTGAGCTGAGCCTGATTTCCACCTCACCCGCACAAGCCCAGGCGCGAGCAAGCGTTGTGCCGAGATAGGTCAGCCGAGAACGACGTGATGCGCGGTGCGCGACGTCACGAGTGAGGCAATTTGCCGCAGCTACGCCGCCCGCCCGTGTCGTGCGGCGGCACCTGCCGCGAGCCGCCGGGGCGCCCGGACGCTCCGCGGCTCCGGCGAACTCGCGATGTCGCGGCACGTCGGCTGCAATGACGTAACGGCGTAACGACGTAACAGCGTAACGACGTAACAGCGTAACGGCGTAACCGCTGCAATCGCTGCAACAACGCAGCATCGAAGCGCTGGAACACCGATTCACCCAGTCATTCACCCAATGAGGAGGTTATCATGCTCAGTTGGAGTATCGCGTTCTTCATCGTGGCGATCCTCGCTGCGATCCTCGGCTTCGGCGGCCTCGCGGCGAGCGCCGCCTCGGTGGCGAAGCTGCTCTTCGTCATCTTCCTCGTCCTGGCGGTCGTCTCCCTCGCGCTCGGCCGACGCGCCCCGACCTGACGCCATGCGCACCGCACGTGCCCGGAGGCCACGATCGGGGCGACATGCCTCGCCAGGCCGGGCGGTATCCATGGTTCCGCATGGCACGTCTGTCGCAATACGCAATACCGCGGGTCGACCCATCTATCGCGCCATGAGGCCCATCCCGGGCGGCGTCGACGGGGCGTCCGCGTCGCGCCGGGCTCGCGCCCGGACGCAAGGTCGCGCGTCGACCGCAGACCAGAGGAGATCATCATGCTGACCGTCCGAACATTCCTGCCTATCGCCATCGTCATGAGCGCCGTCGTGGGCTGCGAGTCTCCCACGGCGGACGCGCAAACCAAGGCCGAGCGCGCGCAGCGCGAGGCGCAGCAGAAGGCGGCGGAGGTCGCCACCGAGCTCGACAAGAAGGTCGCCGAGATCGACCGGCGGGCCGAGCGGGCGACCGACGACGCGCTCCGGGAGGCCGCGGAGAAGCTCAACAACGCCGCCGTCGAGGCCCAGGAGAAGACGGCAGAGGCCCAGGCGGAGCTGGCGAAGGCGCGCGAGGACGTGCGCGCGTCCACGTCGCGCAGGATCGAGGGCCTCGAGAAGGATGCCGTCGAGCTCCGCGAAAAGGCCGAGAAGAAGCTGCCCAAGGACGAGGTCGGCAGGCTGATGAAGGATGTGGAGGACAAGTCGGAGGCGGTCCGCAGGAGCCTGCGCGACCTCGACGCGGCGACCAGCGAGACCCTCGACCAGGTGAAACAAGGCGTCTACCAGCGCGTGGACGAGCTGGATCGCGCGATCCAGGCGGCGAAGCGGCGCGTCTGATGCAAGCCCGTTGGCCCGGGCCCAGCAAAGCTCGACACGAGGAGGATAGGATGGCGAATCAGAAGGCGACCCAGCACACCCCGTCGGCGGACATCGAGGGAGAGGGCAACCGCACGGCCGATCGGCGTTACCGAGAAGGGGTGGAGAAGTCGGTGAAGGCCGGCAAGATCAAGGAGCATGCCGAGGAGGCGGCCCGCGCGCTCGACGGCCCCGAGGGCGACGAGCTGCGCGAAGCCGAAGAGGCGGCCCGGCGAGGTCAACCCAGCTGAACCGGGTGAGCAGCGATGATCCGCGAGCTTCGATGCAAAGCCTGTGGCCGCCGGTACGTCTTCGTGTCGACGGCGGCCACGCCCTGCCGGGCCTGCGGCTCGGCCCTCGACGAGGTGGAGCTCGAGCGCGGCGTTTACGAGCTCGTCGCGAACGACGCGCGGAGCGCCGCCTCGCCCGCTCCGTCGAGCCCGGCGGACACCATGATCCCCGAGGATCTCGGCTACGGCGAGTCCCACGGATACGGACCCGCGCACGGCGGCCCGACCGGCCCCGGCGACGCGCCCGCGACCGGCCCCTGATCCACCGAGCGCGCCCCGCGCTTCGCGCAGGGCGCGCGGGTGCTCTCGCAGAGCGCCTGTGGTGGCCGCGGGAGAGCGCGGGCGAACGACGGGACGCCCCGGAGGGTGCTGGTCAAATTGGAACAGGGAGACGGGGAGGCAGGGAGAAAAAACTCAGTGATCTCCCTGTCTCCCCGTCTCTCTGTGATCTTTCCCAAGCACAGTTGGCGCCGCCCGCCGGAGGCAGGGCGCCGGCCGTCAGGCCGCCCTCGCTGTGCGGAGCGGGGCGTGGCTCGAGGCGTGGGGGCGGCGGGAGTGGGCGATGAGCGCCTCGAAGAGCTCCAGCATCTGCCGGCCGAGGCGCTCGTTCGTGTCCTCGGTCAGCTCCGCTTCGATCCTCGGCAAGAGGTCCCGCTCCTCCTCCTCGGCGTGGTGCGCGACGAGGTCCCTCAGGGTGGCGAGCCTGGCCTTGAAGCTCGGGTCCTCCGGCGCCGTGCCGACGACGCGCCGGATCTCGAACCGCGTGACCGTGTGCTCCTCGCAGGCCCCGCTGATGAGGTCCGGCTCGACGGCGAGCAGCTCCGGAAAGAGCACCACCTGCTCGGCGAGCATGTGGGCGAGGAGGTGCTTGGTCAGCTCGTCCGTCGCTCGCCGGACATCGCCTGTGGTCGAGAGGGCCAGAGCGAAGAGCCTCTCGGCTTCGCGGTGTTGCCCCTTCAAGAGCTGTGTCGCCTTCATGCATTCTCCTCTCAAGGACGGGACGTCAGGTCGTTGTTCATCGAGGTGGATGGGTCGTCGTTCATCGAGGTGAAAATCGAGGTGAAAAGAGCGCTAGTCGCCCTCGCTCGCTCGCGACCAGCTCACGCAACGGCCTCGGCCGAGGGCTCGAGGCGGCGCGCCGAGCCTTCAGCGAGGTGACATCGCGCCGTCGCGCAGCGCGCGCAGCATCGGCGGCAAGGCCCGCGAGCGCGCGAGCCCCCCACCCCCCTCCTCTGCATGAGGCGCACTCAAGCAATCACCGTGCCGATTAGGTTTATTCCGGATGCGAAGAGACACTGGAGGCTGGACAGGGAATATCGATGTGGAATTTCGCCTCTTGCCATGGCCCTCGGGGCTCGGGCGGACTCGGCTGCTCCCGGGAGGCGCAGCCGTCTCATCGAGAGAGGCGCACGGCGCCCGCGTGAGACCGCGACGGCGCCTCCGTGGCGGCGCCTGGCCCGTGTGGTCCGCCGGAGGGGCGCCACATGCACCGCGAAGAGGCGCGCTGCCGGCCCCCGCCGATCCGTGGAGGAACGGCGGGGTCGGTAAGTCCCCTACCGGCGACGTCGCCTCGGGCGCAGCGGCGGTCGCTGGCCCCGTCGGCGGCGGAGCGCTCGGCCCCTGCGCGCGGCCGGCGCCATCCAGGATGAGGCAAGAACGCGCACCTGTGGCGAAACGTCACGTCGGAAGGACGTCGGCGAGGAGCGGACTGGGCTTGATGGCGCGGACTCTCCGTGGCACGTTCCCTGCAACTGCAGGCAGCGGTCGACCTTTAGAAGAGCTGCCGGGGAAGGACACGCGATGAGCGGCAGGATACTCGTCGTCGACGACGACGAAGCGACGTGTGATCTGGTCGAAGCCCTCCTTAAGAGGCAGGAGTTCTCCGTCGCGGCGCGCACCTCGGCCAAGAGCGCGCTCGAGCTGGTGAGCGAGGACGATTTCGACGTCGTGTTGACCGACGTCGGCATGAGCGAGATGAGCGGCCTGGAGCTCTGCGAGCGCATCCTCGGCGCGAGGCCCGACATGCTCGTCATCGTCATGACGGCGCTCGGGAGCATGGAGACCGCCATCTCCTCCATGCGCGCCGGGGCGTTCGACTTCGTCACGAAGCCGCTCGACGCGAACCTCCTCGGCCTGACGGTCTCGCGCGCCGTCCAGCATCGGCGCCTCCGCTCGGAGGTGAAGCGCCTGCGCGAGGCGGCCCACGACGTCCAGCAGACCAAGGGCCTCGTCGGGCGCAGCCCTGCGATGAAGCGCGTCTACGATCTGATCGGGCGCGTCGCGCGGAGCGACGCCTCGGTCCTCGTGCACGGCGAGACGGGCACCGGCAAGGAGCTCATCGCGCGGGCGATCCACGAGGCCAGCGGCCGGTCCGGCCCCTTCGTGGCGGTCAACTGCGCGGCGGTGCCCCAGGCGCTCCTCGAGAGCGAGCTCTTCGGCCACGCGCGCGGCGCCTTCACCGACGCCAAGACCCAGCGCACCGGCCTGTTCCTCGAGGCCAGCGGCGGCACCATCTTCCTCGACGAGATCGGAGAGATGCCGCTCGAGGTCCAGCCGAAGCTGCTCCGCGCGCTCCAGGAGCGCAAGGTGCGGCCGGTGGGCTCGAACGCCGAGATCCCCTTCGACGCGCGCATCGTGACGGCGACGAACCGCGACCTCGAGACCGAGGTGTACGAGAAGCGGTTCCGCGAGGACCTCTACTACCGGGTCAACGTCGTGAAAATCGACCTGCCGCCCCTGCGCGAGCGCGGCACCGACGTGCTCCACCTCGCGATGCACTTCCTCGAGAAGTTCTCGTCCCGCAGCAGCAAGGGCGTGCTCTCGCTCTCGACCGCGGCCGCGGAGAAGCTCACGGCGTACAACTGGCCGGGCAACGTGCGCGAGCTCGAGAACAGCATCGAGCGCGCGGTGGCGCTGGCTCGCTTCGAGCAGATCACGGTCGAGGACCTGCCGGAGAAGGTCCAGGCCTACCGGCCCGACCGCTTCGTCGTCGCCGTCGACGAGCCGGCGGAGATCATGACGATGGACGAGCTCGAGAAGCGCTACATCAAGCGCGTGCTCGCGCTCGTCGGCGGCAACAAGTCGCGCGCCGCCCAGATGCTCGGGTTCGACCGGCGGACGCTCTACCGCAAGCTGGAGCGCTACGGGGAGCAGGACGGCTCGGGCGGGGACGAGGGCCCAGACAAGGACAAGGCGGCCTCTTCGCCGGGCTCGGCGAGCTCCTCGTTGAGCTGAGACGGGGCGCGAGGCGAGGCGTAACGAATAATGAGCGAAAAGGCGCTGTCCGACTCGATTTACAAGCTGTTCGCGCGCGCGGGGCACGACGTCCGCGGGCCCGCGGGGGTCGTGGCCACGGCGCTCAACGAGCTGGAGAGCGCCCTCGGGGGGGAGGCCACCGCCCAGAACGCGGCGTACTTCACCATGGCGCGGCGGGGCGTGCGCCGCCTGCTGCGCCTCGCCGACCGCTACACCGCCGCGTCCGAGCTGCCGCGGCAGCTCGACGCCCCGACGCAGCCGCTCGACCTCGAGGCGCTCGTCCAGAAGGCCGTCGCGGAGGCGTCGTTCGTCTACGGGCGGCGCGACGTCACCGTGGCGCTCGATCTCGCCCCCGTGCGCGGCTTCGCGCACGCCGTCTCGCTGACCGCGGCGCTCTCGGACGCGCTCATGCTCGCCCTGAACGTCGCCCGCGCGCGGGTCGTCGTGGCGCTCGCGGCCCATGCCGATCGCGCGCGGGTGGTGCTGACGACCGACTCGAGCACGGCCTCGGTGGAGAAGCTCTTCGAGGCCGCGCTCTCGCCGGACGCGGATCCTCTCGCCGACGGCGCGCTGCCCGTCCGGGTGATCGACGGCGTGCTCAAGGCGCACGGCGGCGAGGCGCGGGCCGACCGCGTGGGCGCGGAGACGCGGATCACCCTGGAGTGGCCGCTGAACGTGGCCGATCGCAAGGCGGGGGCCTGATGAGCGCGGAGCTGCCGCAGGTGCTGGTGATCGACGACGACGACGACACGGCGGCGCTGCTCGGCATGGCGCTCCGCCGCCGCGGCTTCCGCGTGCTCGTGGCGCGCTCGTGCGAGGAAGGGCGCTCGCTGCTCGCCGCGAGCGCGGTCGATGCCCTGGTGACGGACGTGTCGCTCCCCGATGGCAGCGGCGTCGAGCTGGTCGCGTCGCTCGCGGCCAGGCCGCGGGCGGTGATCGTGGTGAGCGGGTTCGGCGGGGATGACGATCGCGAGAAGAGCCGGACGGCCGGCGCTCATGCGCACATGGTCAAGCCCATCGACGTGGGCCGGCTCGTGGCCACGCTCAACGAGCTGCTCGGGCGGCCCAGCTGAGCGGGCCGCCCGCGAGCCCGCGCCGCGCGCTGGCCGCCGAGGCGCGCGGAGCACGCCGGTCGCGGGCTCGCCTCACTTGTCGACCGACGCGTAGAACGAGACGCCCCGCCGGTTCTCGTCGAGGCGGAGCGGGTGCTGCAGCGCCGGCAGCGCGCGCTGGGCGCAGTCGAGGCGCTCGCAGGTCCGGCACGTGACGCCGACGGGCACGGCCGCGCCGATGTTGTCCAGGTCGATCCCGTCGGCATAGACGAGCTCGCGGGCGTAGCGGACGTCGCAGCCCATGCCGATCGACTGCACCGTGTGGGGGACGTGGTAGCCGCCGCGGTCGCTGCGCACGGTGCGCGCGATGCAGAAGTAGACCGCGCCGTCGGGCATCTGCGAGAGCTGGATCCGGATCATGCCGGGCGTCATCAGGGCGGCGTGGACGTTCCAGCGGGGACACGCGCCGCTGAACCGCGCGAACCGGATGCCGGAGCCGCTGAAGCGCTTCGAGATGTTGCCCGCGATGTCGATGCGGACCATGTGCATCGGCACCCCCTCGGCGCCCGGGCGGCGGAGCGTCGTCAGCCGATGGCACACCTGCTCGAAGCTCGTGCCGAACCGGTGCGCGAGCAGCTCGATGTCGTAGCGCTCGGCGCGCGCCGCCTCCAGGAACGGCTGGTACGGCATGAGGATCGCGGCCGCGAAGTAGTTGGCCAGCGCGACGCGGGCGAGCGCGCGGGACTCCGGGGTCGTGAGGTTCTCGTCGCGCAGGATGCGGTCGATCGCCGTCGATTGCGTCAAGAGGCCGAGCTGGTGCGCGAGCTGGAACCTGCGGCTGCGGGGCGGCAGCACCTCGGAGATGCTCAGCACGCGCCTGTCGGGGTCGTATCGCCGCATCGCCTGGCGCTCGTCCGCGACCCGGACGATGCGCACCTCGATGCCGCGCGTCGCGTGGAGGTACCGGACGAGGCCGCGGTAGACGTCGTCCGCGTCGAGCTCCGCCTCGCGCCAGAGCGCCTCGGCGCCCTCCTCGAGCTCCGCGAAATGGTTCATCCGGCGCTGGATGAGATCGCTGACCTCCTCGGACGGTAGCCGCGAGTTGTCGACCCCGACGAACCCGTCCCCCGCCAGCCGCTCTCCCAGCGTATCCAGCGATTCACGCGTCGTCGCGTAGGTCCGGTAGAGCGTGAGCACCGCGCGCGCGACGTTCGGCGACGCCGCGACGAGCTCGCGCAGGTCCGCGTTCGTCAGCCCGTGGCTCTCGAAGATGGGATCGCCGAACACCTCGTGGAGATCGGCCGTGAGCCGGACGTCCTCTTCCGACGCGAAGTTCTGGAGGTCGAGCTGGAATATCTGGGCGAGCCGGATGAGCAGCGGCGCAGTCAGCGGACGCCGGTTGTTCTCTATCAAGTTCAGATAGCTCGCCGAGACACCGAGGCGCTCCGCCAGATCGACCTGCGTCATGTGCTCGCGACGCCGGAGCGCGCGGACCTTGGCTCCGAGAAGAGGTGCATCGGCCATGGGGACCCTCCCGACGTAACTGGGACAACCTGGATGAGATGTAGGCGCAGCTCGCCTGGTGGAAATTTACAATAGTTTACACGTTAACACGCTGTAAAGCCCTTTCGTCTACATCGTTATCCGCCTGCATTTCAGAGCGAAGTTGACGCTGAAACCTCGTCGACAAACATAGGTTGCTTGTAACGACGCGCAGCGTTGCAGGAGATGTGGATGAGCCAGAATCATGAGACCGCAAGCGTCCGCTTGCTCGCTCCTCGGGTCGGGGGCGACGAGTCCGTCCTCACGCCAGAGGCCCTCCGTTTCCTTTCCGGTCTTGGGCGCAAGTTCGCTGACCGGGTACCGGCCCTGCTCGCCCGGCGGCGCGCCGTGCAAGCGCGGCTGGACGCGGGCGAGCGGTTCGATTTTCTCCCCGAGACGCGGGATGTGCGCGACGGCGACTGGACCGTTGCGCCGCTGCCCGAGGACCTCCTCGACCGGCGCGTGGAGATCACGGGTCCGGTCGATCCCAAGATGATCATCAACGCGCTGAACTCGGGCGCGAGCGTGTTCATGGCCGATTTCGAGGACGCCACGTCGCCCACGTGGAAGAACCTCATCGAGGGGCAAGCGGCGCTGAGGCTCGCGGTGCGGCGCGAGCTCCGCCACGAGGACCCGGCGACCGGGAAGCGTTACGCCCTCGGAGACAGGCTGGCGACGCTGCTCGTGCGCCCGCGCGGCTGGCACCTCCCCGAGAAGCACGTCGAGCTCGACGGCAAGCCGCTGCCAGGCGGGCTCTTCGATTTCGGACTCTATTTCTTCCACAATGCGCGTGAGCTCGTCCGCCGCGGGACCGGGCCTTACTTCTACCTGCCGAAGATGGAGAGTCACCTGGAGGCGCGCCTCTGGAACGACGTCTTCGTGTTCGCGCAAGAGGCGCTGGGCCTGCCCGTCGGCACGATCAAGGCCACGGTCCTCATCGAGACGCTGCCCGCGGCGTTCGAGATGGACGAGATCCTCCACGAGCTCCGGCAGCACTCGGCCGGCCTCAACTGCGGTCGCTGGGACTACATCTTCAGCTTCATCAAGAAGCTCCGGAACGACCCGGCCTGCGTGATGCCGGATCGCTCGCAGGTGACGATGGAGCAGCACTTCCTTCGCTCGTACACGCAGCTGCTCGTGAAGACCTGCCACCGCCGGGGCGTGCACGCGATGGGCGGCATGGCGGCGCAGATCCCGATCAAGAGCGACCCGGAGGCGAACCGCGCGGCGCTCGACAAGGTGCGCGCCGACAAGCTGCGCGAGGTGAAGGACGGACACGACGGCACCTGGGTCGCGCACCCGGGGCTCGTGCCGCTCGCGCGCGAGGTGTTCGACGCGCACATGCCCGCTGCGAACCAGATCGAGCGGAAGCGCGAGGACGTCCGCGTCTCGGCGGCCGACCTGCTGCGCGTCCCGGCGGGCGCGCGCACCGAGGCGGGCCTGCGCCATAACATCCGGGTCGGCGTCCAGTACCTCGAGGCGTGGATCAGCGGCCTCGGCTGCGTCCCGCTCTACAACCTGATGGAGGACGCGGCCACCGCGGAGATCTCCCGCACCCAGGTCTGGCAATGGATCCGCCACAGGGCGACGCTCGACGATGGCCAGCCGCTCACCGTGGAGCGCTTCCGCGCGGCGGTGGACAGCGAGATGGCCGCCCTCCGCGGCGCGCTCGGCCCGGCGCGCTTCGACGGCGGCCGCTTCGCCGAGGCGCGCGCGCTCTTCGAGCGGCTGTCGATCGGAGAGACCTTCGAGGAGTTCCTGACGCTGCCTGCTTACGAGCTCTTGATCTCCAGCGCCGGAGAGCAGCGCTCGTGACGCCCGGCGCGCTTCGTTTGACGTCGACACAGCGGCCGCTGCCGCCCCCAACCCCAACGCACTAGGAGCCCAGTCATGTCCGCTGCTTTCCCGCTGAACACGCCGATCTCCGCCGACTCGCTGCACGCGCCGCCGAGCGACACCGTCCCGGGCAGGTGGAGCGGCATCGTCCGCCCGTACTCCGAGGCGGACGTCGCGCGCCTCCGCGGCACCGTCCGTATCGACTACACGCTCGCGACCCTCGGCGCCAAGCGGCTCTGGAACCTGATGCACTCCGAGCCGTACGTTGCGGCGCTCGGCGCCCTCACCGGCAACCAGGCCATGCAGCAGGTCCGGGCCGGGCTCAAGGCCATCTACCTGAGCGGGTGGCAGGTGGCGGCCGACAACAACGAGGCCGGGACGATGTACCCCGACCAGAGCCTGTACCCGGCGAACAGCGTCCCGACGCTCGTGCGCCGCATCAACCAGGCGCTCCTCCGCGCCGACCAGATCGAGAACGCCGAGGGCAAGGCGGGGCGCTACTGGCTCGCGCCCATCATGGCCGACGCGGAGGCGGGCTTCGGCGGGCCGCTCAACGCGTTCGAGCTGATGAAGGCGATGATCGAGGCGGGCGCCTCGGGCGTTCACTTCGAGGACCAGCTCGCCTCCGAGAAGAAGTGCGGGCACATGGGCGGCAAGGTCCTCGTCCCGACCAGCCAGTTCATCCGCACCCTGATCGCGGCCCGGCTCGCCAGCGACGTCATGGGCGTGCCGACCGTCCTCGTAGCCCGCACGGACGCCGACAGCGCCAAGCTGATCACGTCCGATGTCGACCCGCGCGACAAGCCGTTCGTCACGGGGGAGCGCACGCCGGAGGGCTTCTTCGTGCTGAAGGGCGGCCTCGAGGCGGCCATCGCGCGCGGGCTCGCGTATGCGCCCTACGCGGACCTCGTCTGGTGCGAGACCTCGACGCCGGACCTCGATCAGGCGAAGCGCTTCGCGGAGGGGATCCACAAGCAGTTCCCGGGCAAGCTGCTCGCCTACAACTGCTCGCCTTCGTTCAACTGGAAGAAGCACCTCGACGACGCGACGATCGCGCGGTTCCAGCGCGAGCTCGGCGCGATGGGGTACAAGTTCCAGTTCGTGACCCTCGCCGGGTTCCACTCGCTGAATCACAGCATGTTCGAGCTCGCCCGCCAGTACCAGCGCCGCGGGATGGCGGCGTACTCCGAGCTGCAGCAGGCCGAGTTCGCCGGCGAGCAGTTCGGCTACAGCGCGACCCGCCACCAGCGCGAGGTCGGGACGGGCTACTTCGACGAGGTCGCCCAGGTGATCTCGGGCGGCGCTGCGTCCACGCTGGCCCTCCACGAGTCCACCGAGGCCGCCCAGTTCTGAGCGCCCGCGCGGGCGTGCGCCGTCCGTCGCGCACGCCCGCGTCTGTCCGCCGCGGCGCCCCCCGCCGTCCTCGCCCGCGCGGCGTATCTCCCCGTCTCTCTGTGAATTTCCCGCAAAATTCAAGGGGATGCCTCCGCCGTCCCCCCTCCGCCGCGTCTTCCCCCGCGCTTCGCGATGTGCCCGTCCTCGCGGGAGCGCGGCGCCGGGCGCGCCGGGCGGGCGCCGTCTCCGCGGTGGCCCGGCGGGTGCCGTTTGAGTAGGCTCGGCGCGGGCGGCGCCGCCCGAGCCGAGGTGAAAAGAGCTGTGACAACGCAGAGCCCCAGAGCGAGCGACGCTGACAGCAGCGTCGCCGCGTCCAACTTCATCCGCAACATCATCGCCGAGGACCTCGCCGCCGGCAGGCACACGCGGGTCGTGACCCGGTTCCCGCCCGAGCCGAACGGCTACCTGCACATCGGACATGCGAAGTCGATCCTGCTGAATTTCGGGCTGGCGGCGGACTTCGGGGGCGCATGCCACATGCGCTTCGACGACACGAACCCGGCCGCCGAGGACATGGAGTACGTGGAGTCGATCCTGCGGGACGTTCGCTGGCTCGGCGGCGACTGGGGCGACAAGCTCTTCTTCGCGTCGGACTACTTCGAGCGGCTCTACGCCTTCGCGGTGGAGCTCATCCAGAAGGGCAGAGCCTACGTGTGCAGCCTGAGCGAGGCAGAGACCCGCGAGCTCCGCGGCACCGTCACGGAGCCCGGTCGGGAGAGCCCCTACAGGAACAGGTCCGCCGCGGAGAGCCTGGATCTCTTCGCCCGGATGAGAGCAGGGGAGTTCCCGGAGGGCGCGCACGTGCTCAGGGCCAAGATCGACATGGCCGCTCCCAACATGAAGATGCGCGATCCGCCGATCTACCGCATCAAGCGCGCGCGCCACTACCGGACGGGCGACGCGTGGTGCGTCTACCCGCTCTACGACTTCGCTCACAGCCTCTCCGACGCGATCGAGGGGATCACCCACTCGATCTGCACGCTGGAGTTCGAGAACAACCGGGAGCTGTACGACTGGATCATCGAGCACCTCGATGTCCCGTCCCGCCCTCGCCAGTACGAGTTCGCTCGGCTCAACCTGAGCTACACGGTGATGAGCAAGCGAAAGCTGCTCGCGCTCGTGAAGGGCGGGCTCGTGACGGGCTGGGACGACCCGCGCATGCCCACCATCGCCGGCCTCCGGCGCCGCGGGGTGACGCCCGAGGCCATCCGCTCGTTCTGCGAGGAGATCGGCGTCGCCAAGACGAACAGCATGGTGGACATCGCCAAGTTCGAGTCGTGCGTCCGAGACGACCTGAACCTCCGCGCCCCGCGCGTCATGGCGGTGCTGCGCCCCCTCCGGGTCGTCCTCGAGAACTACCCCGAGGGGCAGGTCGAGGAGATCGACGCGCCCTACTGGCCCGAGGACGTGCCGAGGGAAGGCTCCCGCAAGGTCCCCCTGTCCCGGGTGCTCTACATCGAGCGCGACGACTTCCTCGAGGACCCCCCCAAGAAGTGGTTCCGGCTCGCGCCCGGGCAGCAGGTGCGGCTCCGCTACGCCGGGTTCATCACCTGCCGCGAGGTGGTGAGAGACGAGGCTACAGGAGAGGTCGTCGAGCTCCGGTGCACGTACGATCGCCCCACGAAGAGCGGTGAGGCGCCCGACGGGCGCAAGCCGAAGGGAACCTTGCACTGGGTCTCGGCCGCCCACGCGCTCACCGCCGAGGTCCGGCTCTACGACCGGCTCTTCGCGGTCGAGCGGCCCGACGCGGTCGAGGAGGGAAAGGATTTCCTGGAGAACTTGAACCCTGGTTCGCTGGTTGTCCTGAGCGGGTGTCAGGTGGAACCGAGCCTGTCCACGGTCGAGAAGGGGAGCCATGTCCAGTTCGAGCGCCAGGGGTTCTTCTTCGTGGATCCCGTCGATTCCGCGCCCGGCGCGCCCGTCTTCAACCGCACGGTGGCGCTCAAGGACTCATGGTCGAGGCTCTCGGCCGAGAGGCCCGCTCGGGCCGCCGAGCCCGCGCCCGCGGGCCCCGCCGCCAAGGCGCCGCCGCCGGAGCCTCGGCGCGAGCGCGCGCCCTTCGAGGAGCGCCTCGCGCGGCTCGACCCGGCGCGGGCCGAGAAGGCCAGACACCTCATCGAAACACGGGGGATACCGGGCGACGACGCGGTGGTCCTGGCCGACGACGACGGCCTCCTCCGGCTCTTCGAGGAGACGGTCGCCGTGCACGACAACCCCCGGGGCGCCGCCAACTGGGTCATCCACTCGCTGGCCCGTGAGCTGAAGGACAGGAAGACAGGCGACCTCCCCGTCTCGGGGGCGCAGCTCGGCGAGCTCCTGGCGCTGATCGATGACGGGACGATTTCCGGGAAGATCGCAAAAGATGTCCTCGCTGAGATAATGCAGCACGGCGGTAGCCCGAAGGCGATCGTCGCGCAGAGAGGGCTCCGGCAGGTCGCCGACGAAGGCGCCCTGGAGCGGATCGTCGACCAGATCATCGCCGGTCATCCAGGCGAGGTTTCCCGCTTCCGCGCGGGGAATTCGAAGCTGATCGGGTTCTTCGTCGGTCAGGTCATGAAGGCCTCCGGCGGCAAGGCGAACCCCGACCTGGTCAATACGCTGCTGGCCAGGAAGCTGGCGTAAATCTCCCACCCACGCGCTGTTTCCCTTCCTCCCCGACGCGGGGTGCGCCCGAGTGCTGCGCTCTGCGTTATCCCACTCCCGGCACCTGACTACGTGACGTGTGTCGTGGCGGTGTGGAGGCGGTGTGCAGAAAGATGTCCAGCAAAATCTCCATAAAATATTTGAACTTGATAGATGGAGTGGTGTAGATCTGATTGGTACTATGGAATCTGCACGCCAGTTCGCTCTCCTCGCTTGCGTGGCTGTGTCGTTCTCGCAGGCTGCTTGCGTGGCGTCTGCCGAGCTCGAAGGGGATGACGAGGCGGTGGCGGAGGCCGAGCAGGAGGTCACGATTCACAACGCGCTGACGGCCAACGCGTTGACGGCCAACGCGCTGACGGCCAATGCGTTGACCGCCAACGCGCTGACGGCCAACGCGCTGACGGCCAACGCGCTGACCGCCAACTCGCTGACGAGAGGCGCGCTCCGTGATCCCGTGTCGAGGGAGCTCCTCAGCTTCATTGTGAGCTGCGCTCTCCCCGAGGAGGACAGCATCGAGGTCAAGGTCGATGGGGTGTCCTACAGCTTTGACGGGGATCTCGGGCTCGCGCCCGAGTGGGGCAAGAAGCGCGGCTCGTGTGATGAAAACTGCCAGGAGTGGGTCTCCGCGTGCCTGCTGGCGCGCGTGAACTACCGGGGCGAGCACGTCATGATCTCGCTCCGCGGAAAGAACCCGGCGCTCTCGTCCACGAAGTGGGAGCGGGCGAGGTACGACACCCCGGAGGCGACCTACTTCGGCAACGTCTTCCACAAGCCGCAGAGCCTCTTCGCCTGCCTCGCGCCGGGCAAGAGGTCGATCCCGCGCGTCTGCGGGCCCTCGCTCGACAACTGCCCGATCGATGTCGTGGGCGAATGTGAGGACGTGTGCGATGGGCCGAAGCAGGACGGCAGCTTCTCGGACTGCCACGACCGCGAGCCGCTCAAGCTGCCGTGCGGCGCCCACGTCTTTCCGCGCGGCACCGATCGCTACAAGGCTTCAGTGTCCGTCTTCCTCGAGTAGCATCGAGCCGCGTGGATTCCGGCGCAGTCCTCGCGAGCCGCTTCGTCGTCGAGCAGCAGGTCGCGGCCGGGGGGATGGGGACGGTCTATCGCGCGCACGACCGCCTCGACGCCCGCCCGGTCGCCCTCAAGGTCCTCCACAGCCGCGAGGCGTTCGACGTCGAGCGGTTCGAGCGCGAGGCGCAGATCCTCGCCGAGCTGAGCCACCCCGGGATCGTGCGGTATGTCGCGCACGGGCGAACCGCCGCCGGGGACCACTACCTCGCCATGGAGTGGCTGGAGGGGGAGGACCTGGCGGCGTGCCTCGCGCGCCGGCAGCTCGCGCTCGGAGAGAGCCTCGCGGTGCTGCGCAGGACGGCGGACGCGCTCGCCTTCGCGCACTCGCGCGGGATCATCCACCGCGACGTCAAGCCGAGCAACATCTTCCTCGTCGCCGGCGATGTCGGCCAGCTCAGGCTCGTCGACTTCGGGATCGCGCGCCCCGACGGGGAGTCGCGCCGGCTCACCTACACGGGCGGGATCCTCGGAACCCCGGGGTACATCGCGCCCGAGCAGATCGAGGGCGGGGGCGCCCTCGACGCGCGGGCGGACGTGTTCTCGCTCGCGTGCGTCTTCTACGAGTGCGTCGCGGGGCGCCCGGCCTTCGAGGGGGCGCACGTCATGGCGGCGCTCGCCAAGCTCCTGTTCCAGCAGACGCCCCGGCTGCGCGACGTCCGCGCGGACGTCCCGGAGCCGCTGGAGCGCCTCATGGACCGGATGATGGCGAAGAACCCCGAGGACCGGCCGCGCGACTGCGGCGACGTCGGGGTCGAGCTCGCGCAGATCGCGGAGGCGCTCGACGCCTGGGCGACGCCGCGGCCCGCCACGCTCGCCTCGCCGCGCGACGCGACCATGCGCTCGGCGCGGGTCGACGGGTTCCTCACGCGCAGCGAGCAGCGGCTCGTGTCCCTCGTGCTCGCCGGCGAGCCGGACGACGTGCAGATGAGCGTCGCGGCGGCCGGCGGCGTGCCGAGCGCCTCGGACGTCTCGAGCGTGCTGCAGGAGCTCTCGAGCGAGGGCCCGGGCTCCGCGGTGCCGCGCTCCGAGGTGCGGGCCGCGGTGGAGCCCTACGGCGCGCACATCACGGAGATCTCGCGAGGTTCGCTCATCGCGATCCTCGCCGGCGCTGGGAGCGCCGTGGACCGGGCCGAGCGGGCGGCGCGGTGCGCGCTCGCGCTGCGCGCGCGGTTCCCCGGCATCCCGCTCGCCGTCGCCACCGGGCGCGGGGTGTCGTCGGCGAAGCTCATCGAGGGCGACGTCATCGACCGCGGGGTGCGCGCCCTGCGGGCCGCGCACGCCGGGGCGGTCCGGCTCGACGACGTGACCGCCAGCGTCGTCGGCGGCCGCCTCAAGGTGGAGAGCGACGAGAACGGGCCGTTCCTCGCGACCGAGACGGCGGCCGACGAGAGCGTCCCCGTCCTGCTCGGCAAGCCGAGCGTCTGGGTCGGCCGCATCCGCGAGCTGTCCATGCTGGAGGGCGTGTTCTCCGGGTGCGTGAGCGAGTCGCTGGCGAGCGCGGTGCTCGTCATCGGCGCGGCGGGGTCCGGGAAGTCGCGGCTCCGCCTGGAGTTCCTCACCCGGGTGCGGCGCCAGTTCGGGTCGGTGGAGATCCTCTCCGGGCGGGCCGAGTCGATGGCCGCGGGGTCTCCGTTCGGCCTCATCGCCGACGCGATCCAGAAGGCGGCGGGGATGCGCGAGGGCGAGCCGGTGGAGGCCCGGCGGCGCAAGCTGACGCGCCGGCTGGGGCGCCACGTGAGCGGCGAGGCGCTGAGCCGGATCTCGGCCTTCCTGGGCGAGCTCTCGCGGACGCCGTTCCCCGACGGCGAGACGAGCGGGCTGCGCGCGGCGCGCGACAACGCGATGCTCATGGCCGACGCGACGCGCGCGGCGTGGGAGGACTGGCTCGCCGCCGAGTGCGCGGCGCAGCCGGTGCTGCTCGTGCTCGAGGATCTGCACTTCGGCGATCCGGCGACCGTGCGCCTCATCGATCAGACGCTCCGGAACCTCCGGGACCTGCCGCTCATGCTGCTCGCGCTGGCCCGGCCCGAGGTGAGCAAGCAGTTCCCCGGGCTGTGGACCGACCGGGAGGTGCAGACGATCAAGCTCGGGCCGCTGCCCGCCAAGGCGAGCGAGCGCATGGTGCGGAGCGCGCTCGGCGAGGAGACGCCCGCCGAGACGGTGGCCCGGGTCGTGGACCGGGCCGACGGCAACCCGTTCTACCTGGAGGAGCTCATCCGCGCGGTCGCGACGGGCAAGGGGGACGTGCTGCCCGACTCGGTGCTGGGCACGGTCGAGGCGCGGCTCGACGCCGAGGGCCACGAGGCGAAGCGCGTGCTGCGGGCGGCGAGCATCTTCGGCGACCGCTTCTCGAAGCTCGCGGTGGCGGCGCTGCTCGGCGGCGCGACGCGGGTGAAGGAGACCGAGACGTGGCTCGACGCGCTCGCGGCGCGGGAGCTCATCGCCCCGGTCTCGACGCCGGGGTGGCTCATCCCGACGGACTACGTGTTCCGCCACGCGATCGTGCGCGAGGCCGCGTACGCGATGCTCACGGAGCCGGACCGCGCCCTCGGCCACAAGCTGGCCGGCGAGTGGCTCGAGCGCAGCGGGCACACCGACGCGATGGCGCTCGCGGAGCACTTCCGGCGCGGCGGCGAGCCGGGGCGCGCGGTGCGGTGGTACCGGAGGGCCGCGGAGCAGGCGCTCGAGGCGAACGATCTGACGAGCGCGCTCGCGCGCGCCGAGATGGGCGTCCAGTGCGGGGCGGCCGACGAGGAGCTCGGGCGGCTGCGGCTCGTGGAGGCCGAGATCGGGCTGTGGCAGGGAGAGGCCGTGCTCGCCGTGCAGCGCGGCACCGAGGCGGCGAGCCTCGTCCGGACCGGCAGCTCGCCGTGGTTCCGCGCCATCGGGCAGGTGATCATCGCCGAGGGGAAGCTCGGTCACTTCGATCGCGTCGAGGCGTGGGCGACGCGCGCGGCCGAGGCGGCGGGCGCGATCAGCGCGCGGATCATGTGCCTGTGCGACGCCGCGACGTTCCTGAGCTTCGGCGGCCGCTACGCGGCGGCCGACGCGCTGATCCAGATGCTCGAGGTGGTCGCGAGCGAGCCCGCCGGGCTCGAGCCGCAGGCGGCGGGACTCTACCAGCAGGCGCGCGCGGTCCGGGCGAACACGAGGGGCGACATCGGGGCCGCGCTGAGCGGGTTCACGGCGGCGCTCGCGGCGTTCGAGCAGGCCGGCGACCGCCGGAACGCCTGCGCGATACGCTCGAACCTGGGCTTCCTGTACGGCGAGCTCGGCGACTTCGAGGTGGCCGAGTCGGCGCTCCGGACGGCGCTCGCCGCGGCGCAGCGCATGGGCCTCGACGACCTGGAGACGGCCGCGAGCCAGAACCTCGGCTACGTCATCGCCCACCTGGGGCAGCTCGAGGAGGCGAAGCTCCTCGAGCAGCGCGCCGCCGCGGCGTTCCAGCAGCAGGGCGACCGGCGCATGGAGGGCGTGACGCTGACGTACATGGCGAAGATCATGCTCCTGTCGGGCGATCCCGTGGCCGCCGAGCGCGAGGCGCGCGCCGCGGTCGCGACGCTGGCGGTGGCGCCTCCGCTCCGCGCCGCCGCCGTGGCGGTGCTCTCGCGCGCGCTGCTCGCGCAGGGCCGCCCGGAGGAGGCGCTGCCGGCGGCGCGCGAGGCGTTCGTGCAGCTCGAGGAGGCGGGCTCGCTCGAGGAGGGCGAGTCGCTGGTGCGGCTCGCCTACGCCGAGGCGCTCGCGGCGGCGGGCGCCGCGCGCGAGGCGGCGGAGGCGCTCGCCGTCGCGCGCCAGCACCTGCTCGACCGCGCGGCGAAGATCAGCGACGCGGCCTTTCGGGAGCGGTTCCTGACGTGCGTGCCCGACAACGCGAGGACCCTCGCGCTCGCTGCCGCCGGGTGACACGTCACGGGGCGGCGGCGCCGGGGCGGCTTGCCTACGCCGGCTGCGTCGGCTGATCCAGGGCGGCCTCCGCCGCTTCTCGCTCGGCGAGGGCGGCGGCGTGGCGGCGCAGCCGGTCGCCCATCACGTTCGGGATGCGCTCCGCGGCCTCGAGCGCGGCCGAGAGCGCGCCGCGCGCGGCGGCGAGCCGGCCGCGGCGCAGCGCGGTCACCGCGCGGATCTCGAGGACCTCGATGTGCTCCTGGCCCACGGAGCTCTGCGCCGAGCGGTCCACGAGGGCGTCCCACGCGGCGTCGTCCGCGGCGCCCCTGTCCTGCGTGGCCAGATCGATCATGGCGCAGAGCACCTCCTCCGAGGGGACCATCAGCGCGTCGGCCTGGCCGTCCTCGCGGGCTCGCTCCTGCATCTCGCGCATCTGCTCGAACAGCGCGCGCGCCTCGGCCTGCTCGCCGCAATAGAAGAGGAACCGGGTCTTGAGGAGCAGCGCGACCGGCCGGCACGTCCCGCAGAACCGGTGCCGCTCGATCTCGAGCGCGCGATCGATGTGCGGCCCCGCCGCCGCGAGGTCGTCCATGAGGTAGAGGTACTCGCCGAGGTTGTACTCGCCGACCCGCTCCAGCGCGCCCTGGCCGAGGTCGCGCGCGAGCGCGAGCACCCGCTCGAGGTCGGCGATCATCCGGGCCTTGTCGCCGCGGCACGCCCAGAGGAGCGCGCGGTTGTTCGTCACGACGCAGAGGTGCAGCGTGTCGTGGTGCGCCTCGCAGAGCGCGATCGCCCGGCCGAGCGCGTCCTCCGCGTCGTCGAGCCGGCCGAGCCCCTGGAGGACGAAGCCGAGCATGAGCAGCGAGATGACGAGCGTCTCGTACCCTTCGTCGCCGAGCGAGGCGGCCGACGCCGCCGCGCGCTCGAGCGCGGCGGCCGCCTCTTCCTCCTGGCTGAAGCGGTGGAGCGTGCGCCCGGCGCCGAGCGCGAGGCGCGCGGTGAGCGCCGGCGACAGCGTGATCTCTTCGGCGAGCACGCCCGCCTCCTCGACGCGCTCCTCGGAGCTCTTGAACTCGTCCATCCAGTCGAGCGCGGTGGCCTCGTCGAGCAGGATGTCGATCTGCGCCGGGATGTCGCCGCGCGCCCGCGCGATGGCCCGCGCGCTGGCGAAGTCGGCGAGCGCGTCGTGGTAGCGGCCGAGGCGGTAGCGCATGAGGCCGCGGCCCCGGTGCGCGGCCGCGCGATCGGGGCGCGCCCCGTCCGGCGCGCGGCGGCTGGGCGGGCCTCCGCCCGGGGCCGTCGGCTCGATCGGCTGCTCCAGGGCGCGGCTGTAGAGCGTCTCCGCGTCGAGGTAGGCGTGCCGGGCGCGCGCGCGCTCCGCCAGGGTGAGGTAGGCGATCTCGGCGATCTCGCCGAGGCCCGCCTGGGCGGCGTGGTACGCGAACGGGATGAGGCGCTCGTTCTTGAGGTGCGGCGCGTCGCGCTCGCCGGCCTCGTCGCTCGCGGCGTCGCGGTGCAGCTTGAACGCCGCGAGGTGGACGCGCCGGCGGAGCGGCTCGGGCGCGCCGCGGGCCACCGCCTCGCGGACCAGCGCGTGACGGAAGCCGATGCGGCCCCGCCGGTCCTGGACGAGGAGGCCCGCGGCGATCAGCCGCTTCACGGCGACCGCGGCGTCGAGCGGGAGGTCGTCGGCCTCGCCGTGCTCGTCGAGCCGGTGGAGCACGCCGGCCACCTCCGCGACCGCGACGTCGGGGCCGAGCAGCGCGATGAGCCGCGCGTGCGCCTGGAGCGCGGGCGGGAGCGCGTCGATCTCGCCGAGGGCCAGCCAGTCGAGGAGCGGCATGTCGGGGAGCCGATCGAGCTCGTCGGTGGCGAGGTACCACGCGTCGCCGCGCGGGTGCCGGCGCACGACGCCCCCGCGCTTGAGGCCGCGCACGAGCTCGATGAGCAGGAGCGGGACGCCCTGCGCGCGCTCGACGAGGTGCGCGACCGCGGGCTCGGGCACGTCCTCCGCGGGCAGGAGCAGCCGCCGGCACAGGGAGATCGCGCTGTCGCGATCGAGCGCCTCGAGGCGGTACGTCTCGCGGCGCGCGGCGCGCTCGCCGAAGGAGGGGCGCGCGCTCTCGAAGCTCGGCCGCCCGAACGCGCAGATGAAGAGCGGCGCCTGCGCCTCGGCGAGCGCCGCGTACTCGAGCGCGGCGAGCGCCGCGTCGTCGGCCACGTGCGCGTCGTCGAGCACCACGAAGAGCGGCGTCCTTCGCGATCGCCGGCGGAGGGCCTCGCCGGCGGCCACGGAGAGCGCGGCGCGGAGCGCGCCGGGCGCCGCGGAGAGCGCGCGGAGCTCCGGGTAACGCTCCTCGGCGAGCGGGTCGTCGCTGATCCAGCCGAGCGCGAGCGCCACGGCGGCCCCGAGCCGCTCCTGCTGCGCGCCCGCGAGGCGGCGCCGGAGGAGCGCGCTGCCGCCGTCCGCCGGAGGGGACGACGGCAGCGCGAGCGCCCGCTGAAGGATCTCCCGGACGACGCGATCGGCCCCGCCGGCGACCGGCTCGCCGGTCCGGAGCTCGATCACCTGGGCGCGCCCCTCGATCGCGCGCAGCCGCTGCGCGAGCGCGCCGGCGAGGCGGCTCTTGCCGTGGCCGGCCACGCCGATGACGCTGGCGATGGTGGGCGTCGCGGTCGCCACCGCGTCGCGCGCGCCCGCGACCAGCGCGTCGAGCACGTCGCTCCGGCCGAAGAGCGGCTGGGAGCTCGAGTCGAACGCGGTGTCGGCGTCGGGCTGGGCGGCCGCCTGCCCGGGCCTGACGGAGGCCGGTCCTGGCGGGGGGAGGCCATCGCCCGGGGCCTGGGAGGCGTCGTCGCCGAGCGCCGCCGCGGCCGCCGAGGACAGGGTGAGGCCCGCAGGGCCGCCCGCCGCGAACCGGTCCTCCCGGTGGAAGAGCGGGCTCAGGAACCGCCGCGTGCCGTCGGGCCGCGGCTGGACGGAGACGGTCGCGAGGTCGAGCAGCCCGCGGGAGAGGACGCGCTGCTGCTCGAGCTCGCGGCCGGCGTGCGCCGCGCGGCGCAGCGGGCTCGCGCCGTCCGCGTGATCGAAGACGGCGACGAAGCGGCCGCCCGCGGCGTGGGCGAGCTCCCCGCCCAGGGCGCTGAGCCTGCGCTGGAGGGCCACGACGTCGAGCTCGGCCTCGAAGAAGAGGAGCGCGACGGCGCGCCGCTCGACGCTGCGAGCGCTCGGCGGCGGCGGCTCCGTGGTGGGACGCCGGAGGCGCGAGGGGCGGCGCTCCTGGCCGCGCTCGAAGCTCTCCAGGGCGGCGCCGAGCGCCGCGGCGCTCGCGAAGCGCTGGCCCCTGTCCTTCGCGAGGCACCGGAGCACGATCTCCTCGAGCGAGCGCGAGATCGGCGCGATCAGGGAGGGCCGCGGGGGGCGGCGGCTCATGTGGTCCTGCCGCACCAGGGCGGGAGGTCCCCAGAACGGCGGCTTGCCGGTGAGCAGCTCGAACAGCACGGCGCCGAGGGCGTACACGTCCGCGCGCGCGTCGACGTCGCCGCGGCCGTCGCACTGCTCGGGGGCCATGTACTCGGCGGTGCCGGGCGCGTCGCTCTCGGCGGTGATGCGGGGCGACGGCTCGTGGTGCCCCGCGGCGAGGCCGAGATCGATGATGGTGGCGCGGTGCCCGCCGTCGCCGGCGCGCGGGGCGAGCGGCGCGCCGGAGACGAAGATGTTCTCCGGCTTGACGTCGCGGTGCACGTAGCCGCGCGCGTGGATCGCCTCGAGGGCCCGGAGCGCGGCGCGCGCGAGGGCGCACGCCTCGCGCGCCGGCATCGGCACGGCGACCCCGCGCGCCACGAGCCGGTGGGCGAGCGTGGGGCCGTCGAGGTACTCCATGACGAAGTACGGCGCGCCCGAGGCGAGCTGGCCGCACCCGTAGACGGCGGGCACGTGGGGCGGCCCGACGTCGTAGAGGGCCCGCATCTCCTTGACGAGGCGGGCGCTCGCGTCCGGCCGGTCGGCGCGCGCGACCTTGATCGCCACGGTCGGGCCGCCCTCCTCGGGCTCGGCCGCGAACACGGCCCCGAACCCGCCTGCGCCGGCGAGCCGGACGCCCCGGTAGCCTTCGATGCTGGGCAGAGCGGCCGCGCTGAGCCAGCTGCCGCTGGGCTCGTCCGCGCCGCCGGGCGCTACGGGCTCTGGGCTGCCCTGCCGCGCCACGGGGCCGTGCTCCGGACACCCCGGATCCGCGTGCGCGACGCGCCTGCCGCACTCCTTGCACCGCGCGGTGGGCGCCCCGGAGCGAGCCGCGCTTCCGCCTCGACGAGCATCGGGCAACATGGGGGCCTCATGGCAGGAACGTCGTAATCACCGCGGGCCACGACTCGCCTCGATCGTCGGTGCAGCTCGGGCGATAGCCGTCGGCTGCGCTGAGCGCGTCACACGCGAGATCGCATGAGCCCACGATGTGAATGTTCGGGCATTCCCGGACGCCCCCTTCGGGCTCGGGGAGCCCCGCGGCGCAGTCCCTGCTGAGGGCCCGAGAGCTCTCCACGTTCGATTCTTTGTAGCAGGCATAGAGGCGGGGGGGCGTCGCGAACAGATTGCCCCAGAACGCGCCTTCCTCCATCGGATACGACTCGACCTCGCTCGCGTCCGGGTGCCTGAGGGCGAGGTGCGCCGCGCGCGACGAGATCATCACGGAGACGCCGGTCCGGTTGGCGCGCGACGCCACGCAGGCCGAGACCCACTGCTCCCGGGACTCGCTCAGCGGCGCGATGGCCCAGCTCGCAGCGAGCCCGAGGTACCCCGGGTAGACCTCCTCGCGCAGCTCGCCGAGCTCGTCGCGCCACGAGAACCTGAACGATTGCGACGGGGTCAGCGCGCAGCCGACGATGTATTGAAGGAGCTGCCGGGACATCGCGCCGAGCTCTCCTGGGCGGGTGATGGCGGCGCGGACCGCCGCCGAGAGGGCGCTCAAGGCGAGTCTGTTCGGGGCGAGCGCAATCGGGTTGAGGGCGTTCGGGTTCAGCGCGTTCGGGTTGAGGGCGTTCGGGTTCAGCGCGTTCGGATTCAGCGCGTTGTGATTCAGGAGCGCACTTGAGACCTCGTCGACCGACCCCCACTCCGCGGGAAATCCGTCGCTGCCACCGCAGCACGGCACTGAAGCCAACAGAAATGTGTGCGCGCACAGCGCTCGGATTCGCCTCTTCATCTGTCCCCCTCCCCGCCCGTTCTGCTAGCAGATGGAATAGGCTACCGTAAGGATAACGATGGATTTACTGTACCACTTGGCGAAGCGACGTGTAGCGCCAACCCGGCCGTCTGGCGCGGAGAAAATCATCGCTCGGGTGAGCCCTTAGTCGCATCGGGGGGGTTATGACGATGGATGCTTTGGCGACGCGAGATACACGAGATAACGAGACGCGGGCATTTTCACTGGAGGAGAGGTCCTTTTCCCGAGGCGAGCTGCCGTGCGGCTCGCGGGCGGGCGAGTACGGCATTGTGTCGCCCATCGCCCGGGGCGGATGTGGGGCCGTCTACGAGGCGATTCACCTTCGGACCGGCGCGCGGGTGGCGATGAAGGTGCTCCACGGGACGCTCGCCGCGTCGCCGAAGATGGTGAAGCGCTTCCTGCGCGAGGTCGAGGTGGTGCGGCTGCTCAACCACCCCGGGATCGTCGAGATTCATGACGCCGGCGAGCTCGCGGACGGCCGGCCCTTTTATGTGATGGAGCACCTCGACGGGGTGACGCTCGACGTGCTCCTCCGGCAGGAGGGGCGGCTGTCGCCGGAGCAGGCGCTCGAGCTGCTCGAGCCGGTCTGCTCGGCGCTCGACGCGGCGCACGCGGCCGGGATCATCCATCGCGACGTGAAGGGCAGCAACATCTTCGTCTCGCGGGGCGCCCCGCGGGCGGTCAAGCTCCTCGATTTCGGGATCGCCAAGCTGATGGAGCCGGACGAGGCGGCGAGCGGCTTCACCACGGCGGGGAGGGCGCCCGGCACCCTCACGATCATGGCGCCCGAGCAGATCCTCGGCGGCGTCCTCGACGCGCGCGTGGACGTGTACGCGCTCGGCGTCCTGCTGCACAGGCTCCTCACCGGCAAGCTCCCGTTCTACTCGCCGGACGCGACCGAGCTGCTCCGGCAGCACCTGGAGGAGCCCGCGCCGCGCCCGAGCCGGCGGACCCCGCTGCCGCCCGCGCTCGACGCGGTGGTGCTGCGCTGCATGGAGAAGCAGCCGGAGCACCGCTACCCTTCGGTGAAGAGCTTCCTCCACACGCTCCGCGAGGCGGTCGGCGAGCCGACGTCGGGGCGGAGCAGCATGCCGGAGCTCCAGACCGACGCGATCGCGATCTACCTCGATCTCCGGGTGCGCACCGACGCCGACGATCTCGACGACGCGCTCGCCGAGGAGCTCGGCCTCGTGCTCGACCTCGCGGAGGAGCGCCTCCGGGACGCCGGGCTCACGCTGGTCTCCGTGACCGGCAGCGAGATCCTCGCCGTGCGCCTCCTCTCCAGCGAGCTGCGGGAGTCGCTGATCGAGCGCGCGGCCGTGATCGAGATCGCCTCCTCGCTCCACGAGGAGATCGCGCTGAGGAGCGGCCCGGACACGCGCGTGCACACGAACCTGTGCCTGCACGCCGGGCAGGTCGTGGTGCGCTCGGCGATCCATCCGGAGATCATCGGCGGCGACCTGGCCCGGGTCGGGGCGTGGGCGCCCGTCGACTCGGTGCAAGGGCTCTGCGCGACGGAGGCGGCGGTCCGCGGGATCGGCGGACTCGATCTCTCCGCGGGGCCGCCCGGGCTCCTGCTGATCGGCGAGCTCTCCGGGCACTGCTCCTCGCCGGCGCCCACGCTGCGGTGCCGCGCGCTCTGACGCGGAGGGCGCGCGGCGAGCGTCGGGGAGGCCCGCGCCGCGCCCCTGCGACGTGCGATGTCAGGCGGGCGACGGGCGCGCGCTCGGCGTGGACCCCCTGGCCGACTCGGGAGCTCCCGGAGCCGATATGACGACGCAAAAACGAGCGAGAGGCGATTGCCGCTCGAAGATAGGTGCCATTATAAGGGCCGCCCGCGGGTCGCTCGACCTCGCGTCCGCGCCTCGCCGCTCCGGAAAGCTCTCATGTCCATGCGCCTCCAGCAAGCACTCCAGACCCTCCTCGATTCCGCCCCTCTCCTTCGTGACGCGTCGAGCAGCGGTAACGTCCGTGTGCTCGCCTCGCTGCTCGGGCCCGCCTTTCGCGGCTTCGTCCAGCGGCGGGGCAAGGGCGTGGTCTCGACCGATATCTCGGTTGGATACGAGGCCAGCTTTAACTGGAGTTACGGGCGGGACGACCCCGACATGGCGCGGCTCTACCACCTCGCCAAGACGTCCCAGTGGAACGCTGCGACAGACCTCGACTGGTCGCGGAGCGTCGACTGGCTCGACCCGGCAATGCCGCTCTTGCCCGACAGCTGGATGCCGCCGTCCAAGCTGCCCGCCTGGGGCAGGCTCTCCGAGCGGGAGCGGGCGACGCAGCGCCACGGGCTGCTCTCCTGGATGCTGAGCCAGTTCCTGCACGGCGAGCAGGGCGCCTTGTTCGCGGCGTCGCAGATCACGGAGTGCGTGCCGTCGCTCGACGCGAAGCTCTACGGGAGCACGCAGGTCGCCGACGAGGGGCGCCACGTCGAGGTGTTCCACGCGTACCTGACGCAGAAGCTGGAGAAGCTCTACGAGATCAACGACAACCTCTATGTCGTCATCGACGCGATCATGAGCGACGGCCGGTGGGACATGAAGTTCCTCGGCATGCAGATCATGATCGAGGGCCTGGCGCTCGGCGCGTTCGGCTCGATTCGACAGGTGACGAGCGAGCCGCTCCTCAAGGACGTCCTCCGGTCGGTGATCACCGACGAGGCGCGCCACGTCCACTACGGGGTGCTCGCGCTGAGCAGGTTCTACCGCGAGGGCATCGACGAGCGGGCGCGGAGGGAGCGTGAGGACTGGGCGTTCGAGCTGTCGGTGCTCCTGCGCAACCGCTTCCTGGCGCACGAGTTCTATGACGAGTTCTACGCCCACCGCATGACGCGCTTCGCGTGGGACGAGCTCATGCTCCAGAGCGACCTGATGGGGTTCTTCCGCCGGACGATGTTCCGGCGGATCGTGCCGAACCTGAAGCGGATCGGCCTCTTGTCCGCGCGGATGCGGCCGCGCTACGCCTCGCTCGGCCTGCTCGAGTACGAGCACGGGCGGGCGGCCAGCGAGCTGACGGCCAAGGAGCTGCTCGACGACGCGTGAGGCGAGGGCGTCCGAGGGCGGAAGAGGCGGACGCCCGCGCCGGCCCGGGGAGCGATCAGCAGGTGGATCTGACGCAGGCCGAGAGCTCGACGCCGCACTGCCTCTGGATGCAGGCGAAGTCGCCGTTGCAGACGGCGAGCGACCTGAAGGCGCACCCGAGGACCTGATCGGCGAAAAACTGAGCGTTGGGGCAGCCCCGCGAGACGCAGCTGGAGACGCACGCGACGCTGAATTCCGGCGGCATCCGCTCCCTGTCGATGCACCGGGCGGCGCAGGTGACCACCTCCTGGCAGTCCATGGGCTCGCACGCGCCGCAGTCCTGGGGACAGAGGCTGCAGGTCTCGAAGCTCTCGCAGACGCCGTTCGAGCACACGGCGCACACGCCGCAGTCGCGCTGGCAGGACGCGCACGTCTCCGTCCCCGAGCAGATGCCGTCGCCGCACGTGGCGCAGGCGCCGCAGTCGTCCGGGCAAGAGAAGCAGCTCTCCAGCCCGGTGTTGCACACGCCGTTGCCGCAGGCCTCGCAGACGCCGCAGTCGGGGGCGCACGAGCGGCAGTCCTCCCGCGGCGAGCAGACACCGTCGCCGCAGCCCTGGCAGACGCCGCAGTCACCCGCGCACGTCGCGCACGTCTCGGCGCCGCTGCACACGCCGTCGCCGCAGTTCGGACACACGCCGCAGTCGTCGGGGCACGTCGAGCACGTCTCGCTCGCCGGATCGCAGGCGGCGTCGCCGCAGCGCGGACACGGGCCGCAGTCCTCCGAGCAGCTCTGGCAGTCCTCTGCGCCGTTACAGGCGCCGTCGCCGCACCCCTGGCAGGTGCCGCAGTCCTCCGAGCAGCTCTGGCAGTCCTCTGCGCCGTTGCAGGCGCCGTCGCCGCACCCCTGGCAGGTGCCGCAGTCGGCGGCGCAGCTCCGGCAGTCCTCCGCGCCGCTGCAGGCGCCGTCGCCGCAGGCCGAGGGCTCGGCGCCGGACGAACCGTCGTACTCCCACGTCTCGGTGCGGCCGCAGCCCGCCCCGAGCGAGGCCCCCGCGAGGGCGACGAGCGCGGACCAGGCGAAGGCGCGCGAGGAGAGGAAGCCAGGGCGATGCCGCCCGGACCGCAGCAGGGAGCTCAGCCGGCTTGTGGTACCCATACGATCAGCCCCGGGGACACGAGAGGTCTGGTTGTCGGAGGGAGCGGGACCGGCTCGCGGGCTGCAGCGGCGCCGCGCCGAGCCGTCCACGGGAAGGCGCGCGGACGGAACATACATGGAGACGGCCCTCGGATGGCGCCAAAGCACAGGCGCGCCGGCGCTGGAGCCGCGGCGGGTGGGGCGGCGGGAGCGCGCGGCACAAAATGAAAGAGGGCGGCGCCTCCGGAGAGGCGTCGCCCAAAGCGCTCCGCGGTGCGCGCTTCACCAAGGAAGCGACGTGCCGCGCAGAGAGCTCACTGCTTGGGGGCGTCCGCCGCGGGGGCCGCCGCCGGGTCGGCCGCGGGGGCCGCCGCCGGGTCAGCCGCGGGGGCCGCCGCCGGGTCGGCCGCGGGGGCCGCCGCCGGGTCAGCCGCCGGAGCCGCGCCCGGGTCGGTCGGGGCCGGGGCGCTGCCGCCGCAGGCGACGACGAGGGACGACACGGCGACGAGCGCAAGAACGAGCTTCTTCATGGAATCCTCCGAAAAAGAGGGCGGTCAGGCCACCCTCACAACCAACAGGCGTGTGAACCGCACGCAAATCCGGCGGCCACCACCCAGACGCCGCGGGGAGCCAGAACGGCTCACAGTTTTTTCGATGAGCCGCCCGGGCCCGACCAGGCGTCTAGAAAAGTGTGGGAAGTTCGGGCTGCTCCTGATGCCGCTCTGGACAGGAGCCGAGGGCTCGGCGCTCCGCCCGGGCCGGCGACCCGCCTCCCGCGAGGGCATCGCGATCACCTTCTGCTGTACATTTCCAGTCATGTCCCCTGGTACGAACGCATGGCTCTGAGACCTCAGCGAGGGCGCTTGCGCCTTGTCGAACCGGTCGTCCCGGCTGCCCCGGCCGCGGAGGCCCAGGAGGACATGGGCGACGCCGGGCCCGCGTTCGCTCCGGACGAGCGGGGCCGCGGCGACGCCCGGCGCGCTCAGGACAGACGGTCCTCCGCCGCGACCGCGCCGGCCGAGCGCGGATCAGGCCTCGCGGAGCTCCCTGACGCGCAGCTCGTGGTGCTCGGCGCCCGCGGGGACGTGAGCGCGCTCGAGCAGCTCTACCGGCGGCACGTCGCCTTCGCCATCCACCTCGCGACGCGCATCGAGGGCTCGGCGCGCGACGTGGAGGACATCGTTCACGACGCGTTCCTCCGCGCTTACGAGCGCCTCGACGATCTCGTGGATCCCGCCGCGTTCCGCGCGTGGCTCGGGTCGATCATCGTCCACAAGGTCCGCTCGCGGATGCGGCGCGCGCGGCTGCTCGGCGTGCTCGGGATGGGCAAGTCGAGCGAGCCGGTCGATCTCGACGCGCTGGCGAGCCCGGCCGCGTCGCCCCACGCGCGCGCGCAGATCGCGCAGATCTACGCCCTGCTCCAGACGTTGCCGGCCGACGACCGGATCGCGTGGATCCTCCGCTCGGTGGAGGGGCACGATCTCGAGACGGTCGCGCAGATGACGGACTGCTCGCTCGCGACCGTCAAGCGGCGCATTTCGCGGGCGCAACACTTCCTCGACGGTCACTTTGTGGATTCAACCAGCAGCGAGGCCTCATCATGAGCCGGCGAGGGCTACCCCGGATCGCCCCGGCAGATCTCCGCGACCACGCGACCGAGGAGCGGATCGCGCGCGTCTGGGACCGCATCGAGCACGACCTCGGGGCGCGCGAGCGCTCGTCGCCGCGGCGCGCGGGCATGGCCGCGATGCTCGCGGCGGCGACGTTCGCGGCGTTCGGCGGCGGCCTGTGGCTCGGCAAGGCGATCTGGAGCGACGAGCGCGCCGCGCCCGCGCCCACCGCCGTGGCGCCGGCCAACGACGCGCCGTCGCTTGTCGACGTGTTCGCCGCGGGCTCGCAGGGGCGCACCTTCCAGCTGCCGGGCGGCGGAACGATCTCGCTGACGGCGGGCACGACCGTCGAGGTCGAGCAGGCGGACGGCGGCGCGCTGACGCTGCGGCTCGTGCAGGGCGAGGCGTGGCTCGACACCGTGAGCGGGACGCGCACGGCGGCGCTCGCGATCGTCGCCGGCGAGGCCCGCCTCGCGGCGGCGGCGGGCAGCGTGCTGCGCGTGAAGCACAACGTCGACGCGATCGACGTCAACGTCGCGGATGGCTCGGTCAAGCTCACGTCGCCGGCCGGCTCGCGGGAGCTCGGGCGCGGCGACGCCGAGGAGGGCGTGCCGATCCGGCAGCGGATCGCGGTCGTGGCGCCGCCGGAGCCCCGGCGCGCCCGCGCCTCGTCGCTCCCGCGCTCGAGCGCGGAGGTGGCGCCGATCGAGCCGCCGCCTGCCGCCGCGCAGGTCGCCGCCGCGCCGGACTGGCGCGCGCGGTACAACGCGGGCAACGTCGCCGAGGCGCTGCAGAGCCTGCAGCAGCAGAGCGGCGGCATCGACGGCGCCATCGCCTCCGCGAAGACGGCGAGGGAGCTGATGGACCTCAGCGATCTGCTGCGCGGGAAGGGCGGCGATCGCGCCGCGGCGATGCGCGCGTTCGCGCGCGTGGTCGAGGGCTTCCCGAGCGACGCGAACGCGCCGATCGCGGCCTACAAGCTCGGCGACATGTACGCGAGCATGGGCGAGCAGGCGCTGGCGGCGAAGTACTACGAGCAGGCGCGCTCGCTGTCGCCCGAGGGCAACCTCGCGGAGGACTCGTTCTGCAAGCGCATCCGCTCCGAGGTGGTCGCGGGCCACAAGGAAGAGGCCTCTCAGATGGCCAAGGAGTATGTGGCCAAGTACCCGGACGGCCGGTGCGAGGACGTCCAGCGGATCGTCTCCGGCGAGTCCGGCGAGGAGGCGGCCGAGGAAGAGGAGCACGCGGCCCCGTCGCCCCAGCCTCCGCCGGCCCCGGACGCGAGCCCGACGCCGTAGAGCGGGGGGCGCCCGTCCACGTCGATCGCGCTCCGCCGGGCGCGGTGGACATGCTTGACACCCCTGGCGGTTCTGCGCTTGCTTGGTCGCTCGCCGCGCCGGAGAACCGCTCAGGATGACCACCGCCGTCCGCACCAGCTCTCTACCCGCTCGTAACGACGTTCAATCGCTCCCGTCGTGGAAGTTGGTGTTGCCCCGAGGCGGCTATGTGTCCTCGATGGAGGCGTTCACCACGGCGATGGGTGTCCCTGGCTTCGTGCTGCTCGATCTGGGCACGCTGGCCGGCGGCAAGGACGCGCACCGCCTCCTCGGGCTGCGGTACCTCATCGCGAACGGCGAGGTGTGGAGGACGCACTTCGGCTGGCAGCGCCCCCTGGAAGCGGCGCTGCGCAGGGCGCTGCTCGACGAGGAGCGGGTGCAGGAGCTCCTCGCGGCGGCGGAGGGCCTGCTCGCGCGGATCAGGGACACGCGCGCGGCGATCACGGCCGCGGACCGAGACGGGTTCGCTCGCTACCTCGAGGGCGGGCTGCTCCGGGCGCTGAAGCGCCGTGATTTCGACGACGAGCGCTTCCTCAAGTTCCTGATCCTGGAGCAGGACGAGCCCTCGCTCCGCGACCAGGCGGCGGAGCACCTGCGCTCCCGGGCCGGTGATCTCCTGCGGGAGGACGCGCAGGTGCTGGATCTCCTGTACGCCGCCGTTTATCGCCTGGACAGCTACCCCGCCACGACGGTGAGCGCGGGCCAGCTCAGGTACATCCTTGTGGCGGACAAGGGGGAGATGGGGGTGCGGGCCACGCGGGAGGCGATCGCGCTCGGCAAGATCCCCGTGGTCCTCTACAGCCTGCAGGACGACGCGAACGCGCTGCAGCTGCGGATCGCGCGGGAGGGCGGCGGGTTCGGGGTGGGGCTCGAGGGGAGCTTCCGCGAGAGCTACGCGAACTTCACCCAGATCGCGGACAAGGTGCGGGCCGAGTTCGAGCGGCGCTTCGGCGACGGCTGGCAGGACGAGCTGTCGCGCGCGGGGCTCTATCCCGGGTACGGCCCGCTCGCGGAGAACGCCGCGGCCATCCGGCACTTCCGCCAGAAGAACATCGTCTTCGTCGGCCCGATGCAGGACGTGGTGGAGAGCGCCGGCGACAAGCGCAAATTCCGCCTGATGGCCCAGGATTTCGACCCGACCGCCGTGACGCCGGGCATCGTCATCGACAGCGACGATCCGGGCGAGATCCAGCGGGTCGTCCTGGAGGCGCACGCGGCTGGGCGCTTCACGTTCCCGGGGCGCCTGAAGGCCGCCAACGGCGGCGGCGGCCGCGGGCAGGCCGTCATCCCGACGGTGGAGCAGGTGCCGCAGGCCATCCAGAAGGTCCTTGGCGAGATCAAGGCGTACAACTGGCAGCCGGGCGTGATGTTCGAGCAGAACATCCCGGAGACGATCCACCTGGAGGTGCAGGTGCTGCGGGATCGCTACGGCAACACGCGGCACTTCGGCATGCGCGACTGCAGCGAGCAGCGCGCGAGCCAGAAGATCCAGGAGGAGGCGCCGCCGGCCCTGCTCCGGCGGTATCCGGGCCTGGAAGAGCGCATCTGCGGGCTCGCGGTGCAGATCGCGGACCGCGTGGGCTACGTGGGCGCGGGCACGGTGGAGCTGATGTTCAAGGAAGGGAAGTTCTACTTCCTCGAGATGAACACGCGGATCCAGGTGGAGCACCCCGTCAGCGAGGAGACTTACGCCATCAAGCGGAAGCGCAGCCGCGTCCCCGTGAACCTCGTCGCGTGGCAGATGCGCATCGCGGACGGGCAGCCCATCGATTTCGAGCAGGACCACGTGGTGCAGACCCACTGCAGCCGCGAGTTCCGCATCAACGCGGAGAGCTGGAATCCCGATCTCAGGGACTCGCGGGACGGCGGCAAAGGGCTGTTCTTGCCCAACGCGGGTATCTTCGATCGCATCGCGCTCCCCGACACCGACGCGATCCGCGAGGCGCTCGAGGAGAAGGGCCTCACCGACCTGAAGGTCCGCTTCGACTGCGGCTTCGAGGCGGGGGACGTCCTCGTGAACAAGGACCCCACGTTCGGCAAGCTCATCGTCTCCGTGAGCTGCAAGGACCCGGAGAGGGCCTATGAGCTCCTGCGGCTCGCGTCCCTCGAGGTGCTGAAGAAGATGAAGATCGAGGGGCGGCAGGTGCGGCCCGACGGGACGCCCATCCAGGGCTCGCCCTTCAAGACGAACCTCCAGGATCACGTGCGCATCCTGAGGATGCCACTGTTCAAGCGCCATTCGAACGACGACGACACAGGTCGTCACGTCAACTGGCTCGTGGCCGCGTTCCGCCAGGAGGCGTGAGCCGGGGCAGGCAGTCGCGCTCCCCTGTGTGGTGAGCGCTGGCAGCGAAATATTACGCGAACGCGCGGCCGCTCTCGTTCGAGAGCGCGCCGCGGCGGATTCGTCCGGCCAGAGCAGCCTCGGTGAGGTGGTCTCGAACCACAAGAAAGAGGCAATTCAGATGGCAACAGGGTATGTGGCCAAGTACCCCGATGGCCCGTGCGAGGATGCCCAGCGGATCATCTCCGGCGCGGACGCCGCCGCAGAGGACGGGCTTTGGCCGCCGGCCCCCGGCGGGCGCCCCGCGCCGCGGGCTGCCTGTGCTCGCCGTCCCCGCGGTCGCCCTCCTGGTCTCCGCGGTCGTCGTCCAGCTGAGCTTCGCCCTCCCGGCCGCGGCTGCCGAGCCGCGCGCCGTCGTGGCGAGCACCAGCCGCGCATCTGCGCCGGCCGCGCCTCGGCTGCCCGACGCGGCGGCGCCCATCGAGGTGCGCGTCGCCCTGTCGCGCGGCGCGGCGGAGGAGGTCTCCAGCGTCCGCGTGCGGCGCCTGCTCGAGATCGAGCTCCCGGACGGCGCGGCGCTGGCCGCCGAGCCGGTCGGCCCGCTCGGCGACCGCGTCGCGACGGTGTGGGTCGATCGGCCCACCGCGGCCCGCCTCGAGATCCAGGTGCGCCTCGACGGCCGCGCGGTCGTGCGCCGGCAGATCGCCGTCTCCGGCCTCACCTCGGACGTGGCCGCGCGGCTCGTCGCGATCGCCGCCTCCGAGATGATCCTCGCCGAGATGCGCCGCGCGCGCGCCCCGCGGCGGCCGCCGTCGCCGCGGCGCCCCACCCAGGACGAGGTCGAGCTCGCCTCGCGCGATCTCGACACCCTGTCCGTCTCGGCCGGTCCCTACGCGGCGGTCGTCTCGGGCGGGCCGCGGGTGCTCGGCGGGGCGGGCCTCGCGCTCGGCCTGCGGCGCCTGCGGCTCACGGAGTCGCTGTTCGCCCGCCTGCTGGTCGCGCCGTCCGGCGAGCCGCTGCGCTGGCTCGAGGCGGGCTTCTCGGGCGACTACCGCTTCTGGCTGGCCGCCTCGTGGCGCCTCTCGATCGGCGCCACCGCCTCCGTCGCGTCGCTCAGGCTGCCCGCCGCCGTCTCCGTCGATGGCATCGCCGGCGAGCGCGATACGTGGTCCGCCCGCGCCGGCCTCGGGCTCGGCGTGGAGACCCGGCTGGGCGGTCCGGTGTGGCTCGGGCTCACGCTGGACCCGGGGATCGTGCTCCGGCCGGCGCCCTACGAGGACGCCCGTGGCCAGGCGGGCGCCGTCGAGGGGGCCTGGCTGGGGATCGGCCTCTCGCTCGCCACGGAGCGGCGCTCGGCGCCGCTGCGGTGAGGGTGCGGCGCTCGGCGCCGCTGCGGTGAGGGTGCGGCGCTCGGCGCCGCTGCGGTGAGGGTGAGACGCGGTGAGGGGGCAGCGCGGTGAGGATGCAGCGGGGCGCCGCCCGCTGGCGCAGATCCGCGGTATCGTGATCGCTGATGGATGAAGAGATCCTCGAGCAGCTGCGTGAGCGCTACACGTCAGGGAACCTGATCGTCTTCGCAGGCGCCGGCGTCTCGGCGGCCGCGGGCATGCCCACCTGGAAGCAGCTCGCCGAGAAGCTGCGCGACCGCGCGCGGCGGCGGAGCGCGGACCCGGCGGTCATCGACGAGATCCAGCAGTACATCTCCTCGAATCAGCTCATCAACGCGCTCTCCGCCGCGAGGCTGGCGCTCGGGCCGCAGGACTTCAACTGGACGGTCGACAAGGAGCTCGACGACACCGGCCGCGACGTGCCGGAGCTGGCGCGGGCGATCGCCGCGCTCAAGCCGAAGCTCAAGGCCGTGCTGACCACGAACATCGACCGCTTCCTGGAGCGCGCGTTCCAGGGCGAGTGGCGCATGGTCGATCGGCCGGCGGGCGACATCGCCATGGACAGGTGCTTCATCCTGAAGCTGCACGGCACGCTGCGGGCGTGGGACACCTGGGTGTTCTCGCGCGACCAGTACGACCGGGCGATCTTCGGCTCGCCCCTGCTTCAGGACGCGTTCGGCGCCCTCTACCGCACGCACTCCATCCTGTTCGTGGGCTTCGGCCTCGCCGACGACAACATCGACCAGACGCTCGCCCGCGTGCGCGCGCTCTCCGGCGGGCAGCCGCCCATGCACTTCGCGCTGCTCCCGAAGGGGGTGCCGCCGTTCCGCCGCCGGCTGCTCGAGGAGTCGGGCGTCCGGCTCATCGTCTACGAGAACCAGGCGGGCGATCACGCGGAGGTCGCGCAGGTCCTCCTCGGCCTGGAGCCGGGCGCGGCGGCGCCGCCGCCCGCCGCTGCGCCGCCGCCCGCCGCTGCGCCGCCGCCCGCCGGTGTGCGGGCCCAGCAGCAGTCGTCGCCCACGTTGCCGTCGTCGCTCGTGAAGGCGCTCGCGGCGCCGCCGACATCGACACCGCTCGCAACGGCGGCGCCGCGGCCGGTGCGCGTCTTTTTCTCCTACGCCTCGCGCGATGAGGAGCTCCTCGCGCGCCTCGAGGCGCACATGACCCCGCTCAGGCGGGAGGGGCTGATCGCGCCGTGGCACAGCGGGAAGATCGGCGCTGGCGAGGACACGGAGCGCGCGATCGGCGAGCAGCTCGAGGCGGCCGACCTCGTCCTCCTCCTGGTGAGCGCGAGCTACCTCGCGTCCGAGCAGGGCGACGCGCAGGTGGCGCGCGCGATGGAGCGGCGCGCCGCGCGGCAGGCCGTGGTCGTGCCGATCCTGCTCCGCCCCTGCGACTGGGAGACGACGCGCTTCGCCGAGCTCCAGGCGGTGCCGCGGGACAAGAAGCCCGTGACCAAGTGGCCCGATGAGGACGAGGCGCTCCTCCAGGTGGTGCGGGAGATCCGCGCGGTCGTGACGAAGCTGCGCCCGTCGCTGAGGTGAATCTGCGCGCTATCGCCCGAGCGGCGGCCCTGCCGGGCTCGGGCGGCGGCTCTCTAGAGCGCGAGCGGCGGCTCCGCCGGCGCCGGGCGTATTCCGTACTCTTCCGCCTCCTCGGCCCATGAAGGATCGCCGCTCCGCGTGATCGGCGCCGGGCAGCCCGGCGTGCCGGAGGGCTCTCTGGATTTTCTCGGGCTCTTCCGGGCCTCTGGCCTTGTCGCGCTGCGCGCGCCGCAGCGGGCGCGGATGCACATCGGGACGCGCATGCGGCTTGCTATGCCCGCTGGGCGCACAGCGCCAACGAGCGGAGAGGTGGCCATCGTGAGCCCATTGCACAGAGAACGGATGGTGACGGCGCGCGAGAGCAGCCAGCCCGAGGCGCGGTTCGCCGAAGAAGACACCCCGCCCGAGTCGGGCCGCCAGCCGGCCGTCTACACGGCGCGCGGCGGGCCCACCGGAGAGCCCTGGCCGGAGCGCGCGCCCGTGCTCACGCCGGAAGAGGCGCGCGAGCTGTCCGAGCGCTGGAGCGCGATCCAGGCGGGCTTCATCGAGGCGCCACGCCTCTCGGTCGAGCAGGCCGACGCGCTCGTGAACGAGGCGATCCAGCGGGTCGCGCAGAGCTTCCGGGAGGAGCGCGCCGCGCTGCAGCGCCTCGTCGACGGCGAGCCTGGGCGAGCGGAGGCGTCGACAGAGGAGCTCCGGCTCGCCCTGCGCAGGTACAGAACGCTCCTCGGGCGCCTGCTCGCGTTCTAGTTCCGCCCGCCAGGAGTCCGGGTCGAGAGTCCGGCCAGGCTGGCCCTCGCGAGGGGACGACCGGGGCGAGCGCTCCGCTTGCGCGGCGCCCTGTAGCGGGGGCTCTTCGCTTCTGGCATGGTCGCCGCCATGCTCGTCCGCAGCGCTCTCCCCTGGGTTCAACGCGGCTCGCGGCGCGACGCGCGCCGCCCGACCGGCCCCGCGCTCGGGCGCCGCGCGCCGGCGCTGCTCGGCGCCGCCCTCGCCCTCTCGCTCGGGTGCTCCGGCGCGGCGCCGGCCCCCGTCGCGCGCCCGCCGCGGGTCGTGAAGACGCCGCCCGCGCAGCCGAAGGCGCCGGAAGGGCCGCCGCTCCTGCCGGCCCGGGTGATCGCGGAGCTCGACGACGAGGACACGACGTCCTACTTCGCCCGGCGGGGCGACGAGGCGCTGCTGCTCTACGCCGCGGGAGGGCGCTGGAGGACGCGCGCCCTCGGCGCGGACGGCGCGCCGCGCGGGGACGCCGTCGACGCGGGGCCGGTCGCCGCCGACGTGCCCGTCGCCGCGCTGCGCGCCACGCCGCAGGGCTACATCGCCGCGTGGATCGAGCAGATCGACGGGAGCCGCGCGGTGCGCGTGCTCGCGCTCGACCCCGCCGGCAAGCCGAGCGCCCCGGCGAGCCTCGTCGCGCAGACGGCCGAGGAGATCTCGTGGCTCGACGTGCTCCCGAACGCGCAGGGCGCGCTCGTGCTGTGGGAGATGCCGCGCGAGGCCCAGGGCGACGCGGCCCGCGCCGATGTCGCCCGCGTCGACGTGGTCATGACGGTCGTGGCGCAGGGCAAGGGCGCCGCGATCAAGCCGACGGCGCCCGCGTCGGTCGCGCGCGAGGTGCTCGGGTGGCACGCGGTCGCCACCGAGCGGGGCGCGGCGGTCGCCCTCGTGCTCCCGCCGGCCGCGCCGCGCGGCCGGGGCGAGGGCAAGCCCGCGCGCAAGGCGGCGGCGGAGGACGCCGCAGAGGACGCGAAGCTCGGACCCGTCGCGCTCGTGGAGATCGATGCGGCCGGGAAGGTGTCTTCGCCGGTGGTCGTCAGCCCCGAGCCGACCGCGCAGATCGATGTCGAGATCGCCTTCGTCGGTGGGCGTTACCTGCTCACCTGGACCGACGAGCGGGACATCGACAGCGCCGTCTACCTCGCGGCGGTCGAGCCGGGCGGCAAGGTGGTGGTGGCGCCGCGGCAGGCGACGCCGCCGTCCGGCGAGCAGGCGCTGGTGTCGCTCGTCGCTCCCTCCCAGGGCGGAGGCGGACGGGCGCTGCTCGCGTGGGAGGACCTGCTTCGCGCCCGCGGCGGCGACGTCGGCGGCGCAGGGGCGCGCGGGCCGGGGCGCCTCATCCACCTCGCGTCGGTCGGCCCGGACGGGACGCTCGGCGCGGAGCGGGCGGCGCTCGTCTTCAGCGCGAGCGGGCCGCCCGACCTCGCGGCCGACGGCGACGGCTTCGCCGCGGTGACGCTCGCGCCCGCCACGCTCAAGATGGCGCGCGACGGGGCGGCCGCGCCGCCGGTCTGGCCGACGTTCGTGCGCTTCGGCCCGGATCTCTCGGTGCGGGCCGCAGAGCCGGTGCGCGCCGCGCCGTTCGCGGCGACGGACGGCGTGCCGTACCTCGTGCGCGGGCTGACGTGCCACGCGGGCGCGTGCGCGACGCTGGCGAGCGCCGCGCCCGGCCCGCAGCCTGGCGGCGCGGCGGGCGCGCGGGCGGCGCTCGCGCTGGTGTCGCTCCCGGTGCGCGAGAGCGCGTGGCGCGCGCCCGCGTTCCGGGAGGACAAGGACCCGCCGCCGCGCGCGACCGCTGTGCGCGCCCTCGCCGAGGGCGACCCCATCGCCAAGGTCGCGGCGGTCGAGCTGGACGGCGGCGCGGCGCTCTCGGCGTGGGTCACGTACTTCGTCGAGGGCGCGTCGGACGCCGCGCCTCGCGGGCAGGATGTCTCCGCGACGCTCGCGGTGCGCGCCGCGTCTCCGGGCGGCCTCGGCAAGCTGAACGTCCTCTCGCAGAAGGCGTCGTCGCTCGGCGGCGTCGCGATCGCGGCGGCGCCGCCGCTCCCGGCCGACGCGAAGGGCAAGGGCGCGGTGCAGGGCGAGAGCGTGATCGCGTGGGTCGCGCGCGAGCGGGGCGAGACGCAGGTCTACCTGACCAAGGTCGACGCGACGGGCGCGAAGGTCGCGCAGAAGAAGCTCACCACGGCGCCGCGGAAGAAGCAGGGCGGCGCCGCGAGCGAGGCGTCCGACGTCGCGATCGCCTACGACGGCGCGGGGGGCTTCATCGTCGCGTGGATCGACACGCGCGACGGCAACGCCGAGGTGTATGCGGCGCGGGTGGACCGCGCGCTGAACCGGACGGCGCCGGACCGGCGCATCACGAACGCGCCGCTCGACGCGGCCGAGGTGCAGATCGCGGTGCGCGGCCAGGAGGCGTGGCTCGTGTGGTCGGACGCGCGCCCGGGCGGCGGAGCGGTCCCGGGCGGCGCGGCGGCGGGAGGCGGCGCGGCCGTGGGCGGCCGCGCGGCTGGTCAGGGCGGCGGGGCCGGCGCGGCGGCGGGCGGCGGCGCGGCTGGCCAGGGCGGCGCAGCTGCGGGCGGCGGCGCGGCTGCGGTCGGCGCGGCTGGCCAGGGCGACGAGCCCGGCGGCGACATCTTCCTCGCGCGGCTCGACGCGAAGACGCTGCAGCGGATCGGCGACGAATCGCGCCTCCATGCATCCTCGGAGCACTCGCGCAGCCCGGTGCTCGCGCCGCTCGAAGGCGGGCTCTTCGTCGGCTGGATCGACGAGCCGGCCGACGAGTCCGGCGGTGGCGCGGCGGCCGGCGGGCGCGCGCGGCTCGTGCGGCTCGACGGCAGCGGAGCGGTGCAGGGCCCGCCCGTCGTGGTGAGCGGCCCGGATGGCGCGGCGGTGTCGTCGCTCGCGCTCGCGTGCGACAAGGTCTGCCGCGGCGTGCTCGCGTCGGCCCCGGGGGACTCGGTGGAGCTGAACGCCTTCACGCTGGCGCCCGGCGACGTGTCGGCGCCCTCGCTCAAGCCGCTGGCGTGGCTGACCGGCGGCGCGTCGCAGGACGTGTCGCCGGCGTTCGCGGGGCGGTCCGGCGCCTCGCTGTTCTTCGCGGACGACGCGGTGAGCGGCTCGGGGCGCGTCCGGTGGATGACGATCGCATGGCCGTGAGCGGAGCAGATCGCGCTCGTCGGCGCCGCGCCGCGCCGCTGCGCGCGGGCGGGCTCCTCCTCGGGGCGCTGGCCTCCGCGCTCGGCTGCCCTGGGCCGCCGGAGGTGCCGGTCCCGCCCCCGCGCAAGCCGGCCGGCGCGGCGGCGTTGCCGGCCTGCAAGGAGAGCGGTTGCTCTCAGGCCGGGGCGCTGCTCGCGGCCGCGCGGGCGTTCAGCGACGTGCGGCACGACTACCTCCTCGACACGTCGAGCGCGATGGTGCCGGGCCGCGGGCTGTCGCGGAGCGCGGCGGGCGCGTTCTCGCCGGTCGGCCTTGCTTGCGCCCGTCCCAAGGCGGAGCCGGCAGCGCCCGCGGTGGCGGGAGCGCCCGCGGCGACGGCAGCGCCCGCGGCGACGGCAGCGCCCGCGCTGGGCGAGCGGGCGATCGACTTCCGCTACGTGGGCATCGCCGTCGACTCGGTCCTCGTCGGCGCCGACGTCGATCTGCCGGCGTACTTCGGCGCCGGAGGGACGCTCGACCGGCGCCGGCTGCGGCTGGTCGCGATGGCGCTTGTCGCGGACGAGGATCCGCAGTTCTTCGAGCCGACCGAGAGCGTGGTGCCGGCGGCGGGCGGCGGCTGCGCCTGCGGTCGCGCGACGCACTTCATCGGGGCCGTGAAGCGCGGCGCGATGGTCGCCTACGAGACGGACGTGACGGCCGGCGAGGCGCACGGCACGGCGCTCGGCCTGTTCAAGGCCCGGATCGAGGCGGGGGACCGCCGGGTGACGATGACCTCGGTCGGGGAGCTGGCCATCGAGGGCGTCGAGGGCGCGCCGGTCGCGGGCGCGAAGGGAGGCGGGCAGGCGTTCGGCGCGCTGCGGATGGAGGTCAAGAAGGCGGTGCCGCTCGCGTACGCGATCTACCCGGTGGCGGACGTGTGCCGCTTCTCGCTCGCCGAGCCGGAGATCGCGCCGCTGCCGGTCGACCTGGGCGTGGTGCCGTACGGCGCCGCGGGGACGGCGCAGGCGCTCATCACGAACAGGGCGCAGGTCGATGTCCGGGTGACCCACGGCGAGCGCACGGTCGAGGTGCCCGCGCACGGGAGCGCGGAGCTCACGTTCTCGTGGACGCCGGAGGGCGCGACGGCCGGCTGCGAGCGGCAGACGCGGCGGGATACGTTCGTCGTGCAGCCGAAGGACGCGTCCGCCCCGGTGGTGCCGCGCGAGCGGGCCGTCGTGGTGCCGCTCCAGGTCACGACGGGGATGCCGACCTTCTCGAAGCATGAGCCGATCGCGACCGAGACGGGGCGGTCGCCGGACTACGCGCGGGCGAGCGCGGACTGGACGTGCCCGGCCGGCTATGTGGTCGAGCAGTGCGAGCCGCAGCTGGCGAGCTGCCTGTCATCGACGGGGAGCTGCAACGCCGAGGGATACCGGCTGACGGCCGAGGCGACCGCGGACGGGCGGGGGTGCGCGTTCCGGTGCACGGGGCCGAGCTCGTCGCTGTGGGGCGACCACGGGTGCTCCTACACGGCGGCCATGGTGTGCCGGCTGGGGTGCAACTAGCTGGTTCCGCGTCGGCCAGGTTCCTCCGTGGCCGCGCTGGGAGGTGATGCCGCAAGGTTCCGCGTACCGAGGCGGCCCGCCCCCCTCGTAGAATGGTCCTGGTAACCTGTTGATCATCTTACCATGTCTGTCCCGTCCTTCGGTCCACCCATGGGCGCCGCGGCGTCGGTGGCGCGCGCCCTCTCCTCGGCCGCGCTGACGGCCCTCGCGCTGCTCGCGTCGGGCTGCCTCCTCCTCGCGCAGCCCGATCACGAGACGCCTCCGCAGACGGCGCCGTACCTGATCGCGTCTGCGGCATCTCCCAGCCAGCTGCAGGTCGTCTACATTCATGAGCAAGACGTCTTCGTGGACTTCGGCGCTGCCGTGCTCTCCGAGGACAACAGCGTGGATATCGAGATCGCGCTCTACCTCGATTACGGCACCCGCAACTCAGCCGGGCAGCCCTACCGGGACCGCGTCTACCCGTTCGAGGCCATCGAGGCGGGCACGATGGATGAAGGGCAGCGCCCCTTCGTGAGGCGCTGGTTCCTGGACTCGTCCTCCGTGACGGCGGGCTGCCACACGCTCACCATGGTGGCGTCGCATGCGTTCGACGTCGACGTGTGCCCAGCAGATCCAAAGGATATGAGCTCCTTGACCTGGCAGCTCATCAAATGCGACCCGGACGACCCGAGCTGCCCGACGTCGTGCCCCGAGCTGGCTTGCGCGGCGTCCAAGTGCCCGTCATGCGCTGACTTCAACCCTGGCGGCGAGGCGCCGTGACTGGCCGGGCAGGGGATCGAGCGATCACTCCATCCGTACCTTCGCCACGTTCAGCGTGCCGTTGGTTTCGTTGCACACGATATCCGAGCCGAACTGCCCGTCGGCGTTGCCGACGTGAACGTCCTTGATCGTGGCGCCGGTGCACCAGCCGTCGAGGTCGCCGCGCCACTCGGCCGTCAAGAACTGGCCGGTGGCGTCCGAGAGATCGATCTCGGTCTTTCCCGACACACCATCGCGGCACATGAGGTCGCCCGACGGAACCGGAGGGCTTAATAGGCAGACGCCGATAGCAAGACTCACGGCCGCCGGAAGGTGGGTACGCGGTACGCGGGGAGCGGCTGCGGAGATCAAGGAAGCCGTCGCGGCTATCGCAGAGACCCGGAATGCGCGCAAGGCCATCGCGGAGGACAAGCGCGACGACGCGGTGGCGGCGCTCGAGCGGGCTACCGGCAAAGTCAGCATCCTCCTGGCCCGCACCCAGAGCGAGCGGCGCTGACGCCGCAGGCATCCAGGACCACCGAGGACCGCCCACGCGCCAGCGCTTCCGCAAACCATGGACAACCGCCGGCCCTGGCCTCCGGGCGACGCGCGCGCGGCGCGCCGATGCCTACGCCAGTTGCACTCCTCAGGAGCACGGCGCAGCCGGACGGCTCGCCGCCTCGATATCGGACCAGCCTACGTCCCGGTCTCCTCGAACTCCGCGTCGATCACGCCCTCTTTCCCTCCGGTATCGCGCGCCCCCGAGGGCGGCGCCGGAGCCTCGGGCGGCTGGCCGCCCGCCTTCTCGTACATCACCCGGGCGACGCGGTGCGCCTCCTTCTCCACCTTCTCGAGCGCGGCCGCGACCTGGGCGTCGTCCTGCTGCTCGATCGCGCGACGGCCCTCGGCGATGAGCGCATTCAGGGCCGCGACGTCGGCGTCGGCGAGTTTGTCCTTGTTCTCTGCGACGGTCTTCTCGAGCGTGTAGCAGAGGGTGTCGAGCTTGTTCCGGCGCTCGATCTCCTCGCGGCGCCTCGCGTCCTCGGCCTCGTTGCGCTGCGCCTCGGCGACCATCCGTTCGATCTCGTCCTCCTTGAGCCCGCCCGACGCGGTGATGGTGATGCGCTGATCCTTGCCGGTGGCCATGTCCTTGGCGTGCACCGAGAGGATGCCGTTCGCGTCGATGTCGAACGCCACCTCGATCTTCGGCACCCCGCGGGGCGCCGGCAGGATGCCGTCGAGGTGGAAGCGACCGAGCGTCCGGTTGTACCGCGCCTCGGCCCGCTCCCCTTGCAGGACGTGGACCTCCACCGAGGGCTGGCCGTCGGCCGCGGTAGAGAAGACCTCCTTCTTCTGCGCCGGGATCGTCGTGTTGCGCGGGATCATCGGCGTCATCACGCCTCCGAGCGTCTCCACGCCGAGCGACAGCGGCGTGACGTCGAGGAGCAGGAGATCCTTGACCTCTCCGGAGAGCACGCCGGCCTGCACGGCCGCGCCGACGGCCACGACCTCGTCGGGGTTGACACCCTTGTGCGCCTCCTTGCCGAAGAAGCTCCGGACCGTCTCCTGGACCAAGGGGATTCGGGTGGAGCCGCCGACGAGGACGACCTCGTCGATCTGCTGGGCCGTCTTCTGCGCGTCGCCGAGGGCCCGGCGCACGGGCTCCATCGTCCGGTCCACGAGCGGCTTCATCATCTGCTCGAGCCGCGAGCGGGTGAGCACCTTCGAGAGGTGCTTGGGGCCCGAGGCGTCCGCGGTGAGGAACGGGAGGTTGATGGTGGTCTCCTGCACGTTGGAGAGCTCGATCTTCGCCTGCTCCGCCGCGTCCTTGAGGCGCTGGACGACCATCTTGTCGGTCGATACGTCGATGCCCGTGTCCCGCTTGAACTCGGCGACCAGCCAGTCGATCACCAGGTGGTCGATGTCGTCGCCCCCGAGGTGGGTGTCGCCGTTCGTCGAGATCACCTGCACCACGCTGTCGCTCACCTCGAGGATGGAGATGTCGAACGTGCCGCCGCCGAAGTCGTAGACGGCGATGATCTCGTGCTTCTTCTTGTCGAGGCCGTACGCGAGCGCCGCGGCCGTCGGCTCGTTCACGATGCGCTTGACGTCGAGCCCCGCGATGCGCCCGGCGTCCTTGGTCGCCTGGCGCTGCGCGTCGTTGAAGTACGCGGGGACGGTGATGACGGCCGCCGAGACGCTCTCGCCGAGGTACTCCTCCGCCGCCTTCTTGAGCTTCTGGAGGACGTGCGCCGACACCTCCGGCGGCGAGATGACCTTGCCGCGCACCTCGAACGCTGCGTCGCCGTTCTTCGCCTTGACGACCTTGAAGGGCACGCGCTTGGCCTCCTCCGTGACCTCCTCGAAGCGCCGCCCGATGAAGCGCTTCGCCGAGGCGATGGTGCCGAAGGGGTTCACGACCGCCTGGCGCTTGGCGATCTGCCCGATGAGCACCTCGCCCCGCTCGTCCCAGGCGACGACGGACGGGGTGAGGCGCGAGCCCTCCTGGTTGGGGATGACCTTGGGCTCCTTCCCCTCCATCACGGCGACGACGCTGTTCGTCGTACCCAGGTCGATTCCGATGATCTTGGCCATGGTAACCTACGCGACCTTCTTGTTGGGTTCCTGCGGCTCGGCATGCTCCGGGAGCTCGCCGCCGATCGTGAACGAGGCGACGCGGGGGCGCTCGAGGCGCGCGAATTCGTCATACGAGAGCTCGATGCAGTCGTTCGGGGAGAAGGCCGTGAACACGATGGCGGACGCGCTCGTCAGCCGCTCGTCGATGAGGGTGAGGGCGCCCATCGCCCCACCGAGCGGCGGGATCTGCCCGCCGGCCTGCGAGTAGGGCGGCTTCAGATCCGCGGGGCTGCCCTCGATCACCTCCGCGCGGAGCTCGTGCCTGAGCTCCGGCAGGCTCAGCCTCTCCCCCCGGGGCAGGCAGGCGATGGCAGGTTGCCCGCCGACGACGAGCACCTGCGTCTCTACCGCGAGGCCGCCCGGAGGGACGCAGTGCGCGACCGCCGGGAGCGGCTCGGGCGATGGATGGCTGGAGAGACGGAACGGTACGCCGTGCGTCCTCAGGTAGGCGACGACTCGATCGAGCATGGAGTCGACTCAAGCGATCATCGGACCAGACCCGCCGCATGCGCAACCTGCACACGGACGGCGCAGGGCCGCGCTCAGGGCTGCGGCAGCAAGGACCCCGGAGAGCTCCTCGCCGCGGCGTCGCGCGCATGCCGCGCCCGTCCTCCCGGCGAGCACGCCCGTGCACGAAGTGCCCTGTGCAGCACGCGGCGCCCCGTGCCGCCGGCGACGCTCGTCACCGTCCTTTGCCCTCGAGCGCGCTCCAGGGTACGAGCCGGGAGGCTCCTGCGCTCGATTCACGCCACGTCGCCCCACGCCGCGTCGTCGCGTCGCCCGCCGGAACGAGCGCGCTCGGGTGCTGGGCCGGCGTGGCACACGCGATGCCGGACCGGGAAGGCACGGCCCGAGGGCCGTGACGCGAGGAGCCGGGCGCGTGCTCGCTGGATGGATCATGGGCAAGGCGATCGGGGCGATGCGGCGCGCGCTCGGCGGCGCCGCGGAGCAGGCGGCGGCGCGCGCCGTCGTGCAGCGGCGAGCGCGCTTCATCACGCTGTCGAACGACGACGAGGGCTTCGCGCACGCCGTGGAGACGTGGCTGCTCACGGCGAGCGGCGGCCAGGGAGGGAGAGGGCGAACGAGCCCATGACGGCCCCTCTGGCGAGCGCTCCCGGCGAGCGCCTGAGACCGCACCGACGCCGGAGGCTCGCCCTCGTCCTCGCGACGCACGAGGGGACGAGCCGCATTGAGGCGCTCAGCGACGCGGTGTTCTCGATCGCGGCGACTTTGCTGGTGATCGAGCTCAAGATCCCTCGAGGGCTGACCGACTCAGCTCGGCTCCTGGATGCGCTGGCGACGCAGTGGCCCGTCTACGTGGGCTACGTGATGAGCTTCGTGTACCTCGGGATCTACTGGAGCCACCACGTCCACGTCTTCAGGCTGTTCCGGCGCACGGACCATGTCTTCCTCAAGCTCAACGTGCTCTTCCTGATGACGATCGCGCTCATCCCCTTTCCGACGGCGCTCCTCGGCGTTTACTGGCACGCGCACGACGACAGGACGCGCACGGCGCTCCTCGTCTACGCGAGCTCGCTCTTCGTCACGGCGAGCCTGTTCCTGGCCATATGGCTGCACGCGACCCACAATCGCCGGCTGGTCGATCCGGAGCTGGACGACGATGTCATCCGAGCGACCACCGAGCGCTACCTCATAGGGCCGATCGGTTACGGCGCCTCGTTCCTCGTCGCATGGTGGAGCCCCGTCGCCGGCGCGCTCATCATCCTCCTGATCGCGCTGTTCTATATCCTGCCGGTCCAGCTCGTCAGGCATGGCTGAGGATCGCCCGCGAGTTCGGGCGCCGGAGGCGCGCTGGAGATCGATCCAGAGCCCCCACCTCGCGCGCTGCGCCGGGGCGTTATCACGGCTCGACGGTGATGAGGTTCTCGACGCAGTGGACGCCCGGAGCCGACCATGCCGCCCGCTCGGCTTCTTCCTTCTCGGCCCACGAGCGCACGCGGCCGAGGGAGATCACCTCGCCCTCCCGCACTCGACACGGATGCGCCGGGCGTCCATCCGGGCGCTCCCGACGAGCCCGCCGGTCCGGCGCCTGCGAAAGGCGGTCCCGGCAAGGTGTGTCTCGGCGCCACGCCGGCGCGAGGCGCCGCGCTACTCGATGACATAGGCATCGCAGCGCACCCTGAGGAGCTCCATGTCGGCTTCGCCGATCATGAGCATGGCCTCGCGGTTCAGCGATTCATAGCGCCGATCTGCAGCAGTCGTGACGGAGGCGATGCTCGATGTTGTAGATGGTGCATCAGGGGCGCACGACGCCCGTCTCTTCGAGACGTCTATGGCTCAGGTATGGCTCAGGAGGTCTCTGGCGAGGCGGACATAGTCGGACGTGGTGACGATTCCGACGACGTGGAATCGTTCGTCGATGACCGGAAGACACCCAACCTTCAGATCGAGCAGCTTGCCGGCGGCCTCGGCGGCGTCTGTGCCGGGACGCACCGTCTCGACCACCCCGCGCATGATCTTGCACACGTGGAGCTTGGCCTTGTACTCGATCTCGTCGTCCTCCGACGGAATGCTGATGCTCGGAGGCGACACGTCGAGCACGTCCTGCCGGCTGACGACCCCGACCAGCACGTCGCCGTCGGTGACCGGGAGGTGCCCGATCTTCTCGCGGTTCATCGTCTCCTCGGCGTGCGCGACCGAATCGGTTGGAGCGATCGTGATGGCCGGGAATGTCATGATCTCATTGACGCGCATCGGATTCGACCTCCTCCTCCGCCAGGGCCACACCAGGGCGAACGGGTCGCGCTGAGGGCAGGCATCCAGGCGCTTCGAGCGGCCGGCGCTCCGAACATGTCAGAGACCGGCCTCATGGACAGCAGCCGTACGGCTGAGCGACGACGAGCGTGGCGCGCCGCTCCGGGCGCGGCGCGCCGGTCACACGCGCGCGCTGGCCACGGGCCGGGGTCGCGCGCTGACCCCGATCAGCAGCATCGACGATCCGCTGATGATGAGGTTGACGCCGACGAGCAGGCCGAGCGCCCACGCCGCGGTGCTCGGCCAGCGCCACCAGATCAGGACCCCGAGCGCCAGCGAGAGCAGCCCATCGAACAGGAGCCAGCCCCAGGCCGGCATCCCGCGGTGCTGGATGGCGCGGATGATCCTGAGGAAGCCGTCTGCGAAGAAGAACGCCGCGAGGATCAAGGTCAGCGTCATCGTGCCTGTCACCGGGAAGGCCACGATCAGGACGCCCGCGACGATCTGGAACAGGGCGCTCACGAGGGACCAGGAGGAGTTGGCCCATCGCGGGTTCCGGACGGCGTGGACGCCCTGGAGGAGGCCGCTCACCACCAGCACGCTCCCGATGACGACCGCCGAGACCAGCGAGGCGACCACGGGCATGAGAATCGCGAGAACGCCAAGCACCAAGAGGGCGATGCCGAGCCCCAGGAACGAACCGCGGTTCTCCTGCACCGTATGAGCATCGACCAACCCCAATCCGAAGCTCGTCGTGCGGACAGGGTCCTCCAAGCGATCAGCCATGTGCATCCCCTCCTCTTCCTGCGCCGCGGCGTCGCGAGCGCGAGCAGGATAGACCTGGCCACTTCCCAGGGGCTACGCTGCCTTCTTTTCGCCCGTCGCAGCCCTCTCGGCTTCGGCCGTCGTCCCGGCCCTCTCGGCCGGCTGCCCGGATGCGAGCTCCTTGCCGCCCGCCTCCTTGCGGCCGCCGATCTGGACGCGGCGTGACTGCATCTCCGCCTTCTTGGGCACCGAGATCTGGAGCACGCCGTCCCTGAGCTCGGCCCTCAGCCTGTCGAGATCGGCGCCTTCGGGCATCACGAACGAGCGGCTGAACGCCCCGTAGGAGCGCTCGTAGGCGAAGAACCGCTCGTCCTCGCGCTGTTCCTCCTCCTCCCGCTTGCCACTCACCGTGAGCCGGTTGCCGGAGATCGAGACCTCGAGGTCCTCCTCGCGCACGCCGGGCAGGTCGATGTTGAAGACGTAGCTGTCCTTGGTCTCCTTGATCTCGATATCGGGCGCGAACGCCGTGCGCGCCGCCTGGACCATGCCGGCGAACGGGTCGGTGCCCACGAGGTCGCGGATGATGCGAAAAGGATCGAGCGCGCGGAACGGAGCCGTCATGCGCGTGGGATCCCCGGCGGTGGCGAGCGACTGCTGCGGCTCGCCTCGTCGAGTGCTTAGATTGGCCATCGTACCCTCCTTCTTTCTCCCCCTCCACTGCAAGCATCAATTGTGCGCGCCGCACGGCGGCGCAAGTGCACGATGCGCGCCGAGGAGCCTCCCCTCGCGTTCGCCGGATCGACACGCTCCGGAGCGGACGCATGCCGGACTGCCGTTCATCCGGTCACGCAGGCGGGAGAGGACGCGACGGCTCCGGAGCGACGGCTCATGCTGCTCGCGTGCCTCTCCTCGACCGCAGAACGGAAGAGCGCGGTCGGAGCATGGTCCGAAATGGCTCACGCGATGCAAGCTCGCGAGCTCAAGGCTGACGAGCTCGAGGTGAGGCTGCCGGGCAGTTGCCAGCGCACCGACGAGAACATCGCCCGATGTGTCGTGGCACCGACATGGCTGCGCGTTCGAGTTGAACACGGAGCTCCCGCTCTCCTCGAGGAAGGCGCACGACGAGACGAAGCGCCAGAACCAGGAGCTCGATGGATCAGCGGTAGATGTCCGGGTTTTCAAACGATGGACAACCGTCCTCCCTGGCCTCCGGGCGGCGAGATCGCGGAGCGCCGGTGCCTACGCCGGTTGCACCCATGAGCGAGCGCGCTGGGTTCGCTCCTTGCTTCGCCCCTATCGAGCAAAAGGGGAGCTGGTGCGAATGCTGGCGCTCACATACCATGGGCCGAAATGCGTCCGTGTCGAGGAAAACCCGGAGCCTCGGATTCAACATCCGAATGACGTGGTCCTGCGTGTGAGTCGCGCCACGATCTGCGGCTCTGACCTGCATCTCTCTCATGGCTACGTGCCCGACACGCGCGTCGGCACCATCTTCGGCCATGAGTTCACCGGCGTCGTGGAGGAGGTCGGGCCATCCGTGCGGACCCTCCAGTGCGGCGACCGCGTCGTGGTGCCGTTCAACATCGCCTGCGGTACGTGCTTCTTCTGCCAGCGAGACCGCACCTCCGCCTGCGAGAACACGAACCCGCTCACCACGATCACCGGCGGGATCTTCGGTTACTCGCACACCACCGGCGGCTACCAGGGCGGCCAGGCCGAGCGCGTCCGCGTCCCCTTCGCCGACGTCGGCCCCATGAAGATCCCCGACGACCTCTCGGACGAGGACGTGCTCTTTCTCTCGGATATCCTCCCCACGGGATACCAGGCGGCGGAGATGGGAGACATCGGCCCCGCGGACACGGTGGCTGTCTTCGGCTGCGGGCCCGTCGGCCTCGTGGCCCAGCGGTGCGCCTGGCTCCTCGGCGCGCGCCGGGTCATCGCGATCGATTCGGTCGGTTACCGCCTCGATTTCGCGCGCCGGTACAACCAAGCGATCCTGCTGATGATCGGGGACCGGGTCGACGTGCTCGAGAGCCTCCCTCTCCTCTTCCAGAGGCGGGCCGTCAGGGCGGGCAAGCTCAGGACAGCTGCTCTGAGACGTCGCAGCGAGCAGAGAGGGCGCTGATCCTCTCTGCTCGGCTCCCGCTGCGCCGCCGTGGCGCGGGGTCGCCCCGGGCAGACGGCGCAGCCGGGCGGCTCGCCGTCGCGGCATCGGACCTGCCTACGTCCCGGTCTCCTCGAGCTCCGCGTCGATCACGCCCTCTTTCCCTCCGGTATCGCGCGCCCCCGAGCGCGGCGCGGGAGCTCCGGGCGGCTGGGCGCCCGTCTTCTCGTACATCGTACATCACCCGGGCGATACGGTGCGCTTCCTTCTCCACCTTCTCGAGCGCGGCCGCGACCTGGGCGTCGTCCTGCTGCTCGATCGCGCGGCGGCCCTCGGCGATGAGCGCATTCAGGTTCGCATCCGGCTCGACCTGCGCCGGAGCTCGGCATCGGTGTGCCACGGCGAGCGGCGGCGGCCAGTGAGGGAAAGGGCGCACGAGCCATGACCGTCGACTGCCGCGTTGCGCGCGGCGGAGGCCGACCCGCCGGGCGGTCCTCAGGGCAGGACGCCGAGCTCGTCGAGCGCCGCGCCGAGCTCCGCGGGGTCGCGGTACACCCGGTACGCCCCCGCCGCGAGCAGCTCGTCCTGCCCGTACCCACCGGAGAGCAATCCGACCCCGAACATGCGGGCCCGGCGCGTGGCGAGCAGGTCCCATACGGAGTCACCGACAACGTAGCAATCCTCGGCCGCCACACCCAAACGCTGCTGGCACGCGAAGAAGAGATCGGGCGCGGGCTTCGCGCGGCGCACGTCACCGCGAGCAACCACGACCATGCCCGGCGGGAGGTCGAGCGCCGCGAGCGAGGCGTCGATCTCCGGACGCCGTCCGGAGGTGACAAGGTCGCACAGGGCGCGCGCGAGCGCCCAGATCGCGGCGCTGGTAGCTCCCTGAACAACCCCATTACACCGCCGGTCGGATTCGGCGATCACATCCGCGGCGAGCTAAACGTTCCGCTCGAGACGCGCTCTGTCGCCGTTCACGCCCTCGTGCCCGGCAAGCGGCGGACCGCGCCGCAGGGGGCACGGCACCTCATGTGCAGACCACAGGCACGCCATGCGCATTGGGATTATCGGAATGGGACGCCTGGGCTCGGCCATGGCGCGACGACTGCCCTACGCGCACTGCGCCGCGCGCCTCCACATCCTCGGTCGATGGCGCACGCCCACGACGGCCACGGTCCAGATCCGGATGAGGAGGGCGGCATGAAGCATCGATCCCACGCCAATCCCGTCGAGACACCGGGCCACGAGGCCGCGCTGGATCGCCTCTCGGTCGACGCGCTCCGGATGCTCGCGATCGACACGGTCGAGAAGGCGAGGTCCGGGCTCTCGTGGTCATCCGGCCCTGCGACGCCAACGAGACCCGCTCGGCGTGGCAGATGGCCGTCGAGGAGCGCCGCCGGCCGACGCTGCTGGTGCTCACCCGCCAGGCGGTGCCCACGCTCGATCGCGACGTGTTCGCGCCGGCGAGCATGCTCCGTCGGGGCGCTTATGTGCTCGCCTGCGATGGATCCGCCAACGATCCGGAGATCGTGCTCATGGCCAGCGGATCGGAGGTGGCGCTGATCGTCGGCGCCGCGGAGATCCTCAGGCGAACAGGCGTCAGGGTCCGGCTGGTCTCGATGCCGTCATGGCGCCTGTTCGAGGAGCAGACCGCCGCGTACCGCGAGGGCGTGCTCCCGCCCCGCGTCGCGCGTCTGGCGGTGGAGGCCGCATCGCCGTTCGGCTGGGAGCGCTGGACCGGGGAGCGAGTGGACATCGTCGGCGTGCCTCGCTTCGGGGCCTCGGCGCCCGGCAGGAAGGTGCTCGAGGAGTATGGGATCACAGTCGACAACGTTGCCCGACGCGCGCTCGCGCTGGTCTCGGGTGCGCGGGCGAACGGTTGAGGGCCCGCCTCGCAGCCTCCTCCACCTCCATGTGGATTCCCGGCCACGGGGGCGCCTCGACCGGCAGCCCCGGGTAGACCTGGACGAGCACCTCGTAGGCGTGGAGCACGACGACCTCGGCGCTGAAGCAGGGGGCGAGCTGCTTCACGAGGTCGAGCGCTCGGAGCGAGCGCTTGCCCGAAGTCGACCGGCACGAGGATGATGTCTTGGGCGTGCCCCTCCGGCGCGCCTGTTCGCACGTGATTCTCCATCAGTCCCTCCGCTTTTGCGTGGAGGGAACGCAAACGCGATAGCGAGCATCATGTGGTATTGACGCGCCGAGGCCCGGCGGCATGCTCGCAGTGAAGGCAGCGGAGGAGGGAGGTTCTCCGATGATTGTGCAGTTCATGGATCGCGCCACCGGAGCGGCCGTGTACATCAATCCGGCCTACGTCGTGACCGTGCGACCCGACCCGACGGACCCGGACCACCTCAGCGACGTCAAGCTCCGGGACGGAGAATCCGTCGAGGTGCTGGGCGACCACCGGCAAGTCGCGGAGAAGCTCACCCGGGCAGAGGTGGCGAGCTAGCGGACGCTGAGCGACGCACGCTCGGCGGCGTCCGGCCGGCTGGTGGGCAGGCAACCGGAGATCGAGACCCGAAAGGACAGCAGATGAAGGACACAAGAAGCACATCGAGTTCGGTGCTGGCGATGTCCTTGGCCTTGTGCATGGGACTGGCCTCGTGCGAACGCGCCCGGGAGCATGGCGGGACATCCGCGTCTCTCCTCGCGCCGAGCGAGGCACAGGCGCTACCTGACACCAAGAAGCAACCGAAGGAAGGCGAGCGACAAACGAAACCCGAGATGCGGCCCGAGGTAGAGAAGCAGCGGAAGGAGGCCGAGCAGCAGGGCGAGAAGACGCTGGACAAGGAAGCCATCGCGGCCATCACAGAGACCCGGAATGCGCTCAAGGCCATCGCGGAGGACAAGCGCGATGAAGCGGCGGCGGCGCTCGAGCGGGCTACCGGCAAAGTCAGCATCCTCCTGGCCCGCAACCCGGCGGCGGCCCTCATCCCTGTCCAGCTGGAGGTCGACATCATCGACGTGGCGCCGGTGGACATTCAGGCCATCAAGGAGATCGCCAAAGCCGCGGCGAGGGCCGTGGAGGACAAGAACTATCCGGTGGCGCGGGTGGCGCTCTTCGGTCTGACCAGCGAGATCCGCACCCGCGTCTACAACCTGCCACTCGCGACCTATCCGGCCGCTCTTGGCGAGGCCGCCCGTCTGCTCGAGCAGAAGAAGACCAAGGAGGCCGGCGTGATGCTGCAGACGGCGCTCAACACCCTGGTGGTGATCGACCGTGTCAGGCCGCTGCCGATCGTCGCCGCGCAGGCCGCGATCAGCGAAGCCCAGGCCCTGCGCGAGAAGGACAGGGACGGTGCGCAGCGGCTTCTGGCCACGGCCAGACACGAGCTCGAGCGCGCGAAGGAGCTCGGATACGCGGGCAATGACCCGGAATACGCGGCCCTGCACAAGGACATGGCGGACATCGAGGCACAGCTCAAGAAGAAGGAAGACGCGACCTCGGCCTTCGCCAAGCTGAAGGATAGGATAGCGGCGTTCTTCAAGCGGCAGTCCGAGAGCGAGCGGCGCTGAGCGCAGGCATCCACGCGCTTCGAACCGCCGCGCCCGCCGGCAGCCTGATCCAGAGGGCGCTCGCGGAGGCGCGCTAGAGATCGATCTGGAGCCCTATCTCCACCACCTGGCTCGGCGGCAGCTCGAAATAGGCGGACCGCGGGACCGCGTTGCGCAACATGAACGCGAAGATGCTCTCGGCGACGTGGCCCATACGGCCCCGGTCGGTCGCCAGGAGCGTCTCGCGGCCGACGTAGTAGGTGAGGTCGTCGACGTCGAACGGCTCGCCGCTCCGCTCCGCCGCGGCGACGAGGCAGGAGGGGACATGCGGGCTCTCCATGAAACCCATGCGGATCCGGAGCCGGTAGAAGCCGTTGCCGCCGAGCGACGTGAGCTCGATGCGCTCCCCCTCGGGCACGCGGGGCACGTGCTCTGTGAGCACGGTGAGGAGAATGGCCGTCTCGTGCAGGACCTTGTTGCGCGCGAGGTGGTGCGCGAGGCTCGGCGGCGTCTTGTCCGTGCTCGTGAGGAACACCGCTGTGCCGGGCACGCGCGCGGGGCGCTTCGCGTCGAGCTCCCGCAGAAACGCGCCGAGCGGCGGGGCGGTCTCGGCGACAGCCTCGGCGAGCAGCGCGCGGCCCCTCTTCCAGAGGGCCATCAGCCCGAAGAGGGCAGCGCCGACGAGGAGCGGGATGTACCCGCCGTCGCGCAGCTTGCGCAGGGTTGCGCCGAAGAAGGCGAGGTCGCCGGCGAGTAACACGACCAGCAGCGGCAGCGCCTTCACGCGAGGCCAGCGCCAGGTCCTCCGCGCGACGCCGTAGAAAAGGACGGACGTGATCGTCATCGTCCCGGTCACGGCGATGCCGTATGCGGCCGCGAGGCGGCTCGACGCCTTGAAGCCGAGGACCAGCGCGACGCACGCGACGGCCAGGGCCCAGTTGACTACGGACACGTAGACCTGCCCCTCCACCTCGCTGGAGGTGTGCTTCACCGCGGTCCACGGGAAATATCCGAGCTGCACCGCCTGGTGCGTCAGCGAGAAGGCGCCGGAGATGAGCGCCTGCGACGCGATCAGGGTGGCCATGGTCGAGAGCGCGACCAGGCCGTAGGTGGGGATCCCCCGCGGCACCATGTCGAAGAACGGATTGCCGGCGGCCTCGGGATGTCCAAGCAGGAGCGCCCCCTGGCCGAAATAGTTGAGCACGAGCGCGGGGAGCACGAGCCAATACCACGCCCTCCGGATCGGCCCGCGACCGAAATGCCCCATGTCGGCGTAGAGCGCCTCGGCGCCGGTGATGACGAGCACGACGGCGCCGAGGAGAGCAAAGCCGTGGACGCCCTGGTCCAGGAAGAAACGCACGGCGTGCGCCGGCCGTAGGGCGTCCAGCACCGACGGGTCGCTTGCGATGAACCGGAGCCCGAGCAGGGCGAGGACGATGAACCAGAGCGACATGATCGGGCCGAAGACCCGGCCGACGTTTGCCGTCCCCCAGCGCTGCGCGCCGAAGAGGAGCAGCAGGATCGCGCACGTGATCGGAACGACGGCGGGCTGGAGCCGCGTGGTCGCGACCCCGAGCCCCTCGACGGCGCTCAGCACGGAGATGGCCGGGGTGATGAGCCCGTCGCCGTAGAGGAGCGCCGCGCCGAACACGGCGAGCGCCGGCATCCAGCCCATCCGCGGCGAGCGCTGCGCCCGCACCCGCTCGGGCAGGAGCGCGAGCAAGGCGAGGATCCCGCCCTCTCCCCGGTTGTCCGCGCGCATGATGAAGGTGAGGTATTTCAGGGTCACGACGAGGAGGAGCGACCAGAAGATGAGCGAGAGCACGCCGAGGATGTTCTCGGGCGTGGGCGCGACGCCGTGCTCGCCGTGGACACACTCCTTGAAGGCATAGAGCGGGCTCGTCCCGATATCCCCGAAGACGACGCCGAGCGCCGCAACGACGAGCGTGGCGCGCCGCTCCGGGCGCGGCGCGGCGGTCACACGCGCGCGCTGGCCACGGGCCGGGGTCGCGCGCTGATCCCGATCAGCAGCATCGACGATCCGCCGATGATGAGGTTTACGCCCACGAGCAGGCCGAGCGCCCACGCCGCGGTGCTCGGCCAGCGCCACCAGATCAGGACCCCGAGCGCCAGCGAGAGCAGCCCATCGAACAGGAGCCAACCCCAGGCGGGCATGTCGCGGTGCTGGATGGCGCGGATGATCCTGAGGAAGCCGTCTGCGAAGAAGAACGCCGCGAGGATCAAGGTCAGCGTCATCGTGCCTGTCACCGGGAACGCCACGGTCAGGACGCCCGCGACGATCTGGACCAGGGCGCTCACGAGGGACCAGGCGGAGTTGGCCCATCGCGGGTTCCGGACGGCGTGGACGCCCTGGAGGAGGCCGCTCACCACCAGCACGCCCCCGATGACGACCGCCGAGACCAGCGAGGCGATCACGGGCATGAGGATCGCGAGCACGCCAAGCACCAAGAGGGCGATGCCGAGCCCCACGAACGAACCGCGGTTCTCCTGCACGGCATGAGCATCGACCAACCCCAATCCGAAGCTCGTCGTGCGGATAGGATCCTCCAAGCGACCAGCCATGTGCGTGCCCTCCTCTTCTTGGAGCTGTGGTTTCATCGCGAACCGAAGCCCAGCGTCTCGCCGGCGTGCCTGCTCGCCGCAATGAGCGTCTAGCTCACTTAGCTCACTCCCCCGGGAGCGCATGATGCGGGGCGCGGCACGGGCCACGGCGAACAAGGTGCCGCCCGTGAACGGTGTCAAGTGACCGCCGCCCAGCGGCGATGAGGCCTGTCTCGCGCCGCGGAGCCTCTCCGGGCATCATCACGCCTCGACCGTGATGAGGTTCTCCACGTCGTGGACCCCCGGAGCCGCCCAGGCTACCCGCTCGACCTCCTCTCTCTCGGCCCACGAGCGCACGCTCCCGTGCAGGGTCACCTCGCCGTCCACCACCTCGATGCGGATGCGCCGGGCATCCAGCAGGGCGCTGCGCCTCAAGGCCTCCTCGATCCGAGCTTTCACCTCCGTCGGTGTGACGCTCGGCCCGACCGTGATCAAATTGCTCACCCCCCTCACGCCCGGAAGTTTGCGGACGGCCCTCTCCGCTGCGTTCTTCTGGAACCGCCAGCTCACCTCGCCTTCCAGCTTCAGCCAGCCGTTGCTCACCGTGACCTTGATCTTGTCGGCTGGCACGAGGATGTTCCACTCGAGCGCCCTGACCGCCGCGGCGGCGACGTCCTCATCGGTGCGCCTGTCGGGCAGCTTGACGTCAAGCTCATTGACGACGGCCCTGACGCCGTAGACGCGCCTGGCAGCCTCCTCCGCGGCCTGTTTCTCGGCGTAGGTGGAAGCGTGGCCGCGGAGGGTGACGACACCGGCCTTGACCGAGACGGCGATGTGGGCCGCGTTCACGCTCGGCTCCCACGACAGCTCGCTCATGACGTCACGTTGCAGTTCGATGTCGGTCTTCATGTGTCACTCCGTTGGGCACGACCGCCGATGCGCCCGGGCTCGACCTCCGGCCTCGCTGCGGCCTCCCCGGCTGTGTCTGCGTCGTAGACGCCACCTCGGCAGCGTGGAGGTCCTGACGAGCTGATCGGCCACCTGCCGGTGGTCCCCCTGAGCCCGCATGGATTCGCGGTCCCTTCGCGGTCCCGGAGCGCCCCGGAGCCCGGAGCCGGCGCGGCGTCCCGGCTGGCGACAAGGCCTGGGCCGGACGTCGCGCCGTCGCGAGGACGATCAGGCGAGACCTGGCGACTTCCCAGGTCCTACGCCGCCTTCTTCTCGCCCTTCTCGCCCTTCTCGGCCGCCGTCCCGGCCCTCTCGGCCTCGGCCGTCGTCCCGCCCCTCTCGGCCGACTGTCCGGACGGGAGCTCCTTTCCGCCCGCCTCCTTGCCGCCGCCGATCTGGACGCGGCGCGATTGCATCTCCGCCTTCTTGGGCACCGTGATCCGGAGCACGCCGTCCCCGAACTCGGCCCTGAGCCTGCCGAGATCGGCACCTTCCGGCATCACGAACGAGCGGCTGAACGCCCCGTAGGAGCGCTCGTAGGCGAAGAACCGCTCGTCCTCGCGCCGCTCCTCCTCCTCCCGCCTGCCGCTCACCGTGAGCCGGTTGCCGGTGATCGAGACCTCGAGGTCCTGCTCGCGCACGCCGGGCAGGTCGAGGTTGAGCACGTAGCTGTCCTTGGTCTCCTTGATCTCGACATTGGGCTCGAACACGGTGCTCGCTGCCTGGACCATGCCAGCGAACGGGTCGGCGTTCATGAGGTCACGAATGATGCGGAAGGGATCGAGCGCGCGGAGCGGATCCGTCATGCGCGCAGGCTCCCAGGCGGTCGCGAGCGGCTCGCCTCGGCGAATGTTCAGATTGGCCATCGTACCCTCCTTCTTCCTCCACCAACCAGCGTAAGCATCAATCGTGCGCAATGAGGATAAATCGTGCGTGCGCAACGAGGATAAATCGTGCGCACCGCACCGGCGGCGCAAGTGCGCAACGCGCGCCGGCGAGCCTCCCCTCGCGTTCGCCGGATCGAAGCGCTCGGGAGCGGACGTGTGCCAGACTGCCATTCATCCGGTCACGCAGGCGAGACAGGAGGAGGGAGCGCGAGGGCTCCCGATCGACGGTTCATGCCGCTCGAGTGCCTCTCCTCTCGACCGCTGAAATTAATAATAAGAAGAAGGGAGCGGCCTGGCCACGGGCCGGAGTGGCTCGCGCGATGCAAGCTCGCAAGGCCAAGGCTGCGAGGCCGGCCCGGGGGAAGGTCACGCGTGCCAAGCGCCAAGGAGAACCCGGCCGAGGTTGTACAGCTGCGTTCGCTCTGACGCTGCCGGCCGGGTGAGCCGACCGCCTGGCGGTACAGGAAGAACAAGCCAGAACCGACGCAAGCAAAGGAGAGCGATCAATGGACGACAGACAACTGCAGCGGGATGTCCTCAATGAGCTGGCGTGGGAGCCGAGCGTCAATGCAGCCGAGATCGGCGTGGCGGTCAAGGACGGCATCGTCACCCTGACCGGCCGCGTGCAATCGTTTGCCGAGAAGTTCGCGGCCGAGCAGGCGGCCAAGCGCGTCTACGGCGTCAAGGCCGTCGCCAACGAGCTCGAGGTCAGGCTGCCGGGCAGCAGCCAACGCACCGACGAGGACATTGCTGCGGCGGCCGTCAGCGCGCTCAGATCCAACGTGCTCGTGCCGGCCGACAAGATCAAGGTCACGGTCAGCAAGGGCTGGCTGAAGCTGGAGGGCGAGGTGGAGTGGCAGTTCCAGAAGGACGAGGCCGAGCAGGCCGTCCGCAATCTGGTAGGCGTGCTCGGGGTGAGCAACTTGATCACGGTCAAGCCGCACGTCTCCCCGGCGGAGATCAGGTCCAAGATCGAGGACGCCCTCAAGCGCAGCGCCGAGATGGACGCCCGGCGCATCAGCGTCGATGTGGTGAACGGCGGCAAGATCGTCCTGCGCGGGAGCGTGCGCTCGTGGGCCGAGAGGGAGGAGGCCGAGAGAGCAGCCTGGTCGGCGCCCGGGGTCTACAGCGTCGAGGACCTCATCACCGTCTCGCCCTGAGCCGACCGCCGCCGCTGGCCGCTCGACCGGGAGCCCAGATTGCTTCTTGCGGTACCCGGTGGGAGCACCATGCTGCCATCAAGTAGGGGGAGGAACCATCATGGCCCAACCGATCGGCTCGGGCGCGGCCGCGCCCGATTTCACGCTGGCGACCACGCCCGACCAGAAGGTATCGCTGAGCGATTTCCGCGGGCAGCCGGTCATCCTTGCCTTCTACCCGGCCGACTGGAGCCCCGTGTGCGGCGACCAGCTGGCGCTCTACAACGAGAGCGAGGTCCGTAGCGAATTCGAGCGACACCACGCCAAGCTCCTCGGAGTTTCCGTCGACGGGGTGTGGTGCCACCTCGCGTTCGCCCGCGACCGAAAGCTGCGTTTCCCGCTGCTCGCCGATTTCGAGCCGAAGGGCGCGGTGGCGCGGCAGTACGGCGTCTACCGCACGCATGACGGCATCTCCGAGCGGGCGCTGTTCGTCGTCGACGCGGAGGGCAAGGTGGCGTGGAGCTACGTCTCGCCCGTCGGCATCAACCCCGGCGCTGACGGCATCCTCGAGGCGCTGGACAAGTTAGGAGGTTCGAAATGAGCAAGCTGACACCGCCGGTCGGCCCCGGCGACCACATCCTCGGTGACGTGGACGCGCCCGTCACGCTGGTCGAGTATGGCGACTTCGAGTGCCCATACTGTGGACGCGCCCACCTCGTGCTCCAGGACGTGCTGCGCTGGGTGGGTCGCGACGTGCGCTTCGTCTTCCGCCACTTCCCGCTCGCCGAGCTGCACCCGCACGCGCTCGCGGCGTCAGAGGCCGCCGAGGCCGCGGGGGCGCAGGGGAAGTTCTGGGCCATGCACGACACACTCTTCGAGCACCAGGACGCGCTCGGGCTCGAGGACCTGGTCGGCTACGCCACCGACCTCGGGCTCGATACCGAGCGCTTTGCCGACGAGCTCGCGAGCCACGCGCACCTCGACAAGGTGAAGGCCGAAGTCCGCTCCGGCGTGCGCAGCGGCGTCAACGGCACGCCGGCGTTCTTCATCGACGAGGTGCGCTTCGACGACAGCTGGGACGCGGATACGCTCACGGCCGCGTTGCGCGCCGCGATCCGCGCGAAGGCGCTGGCGGCGACGGGGTGATGGCGCCGTGGTCGTCGCCGATCGACAGCGCCCGGCCGGAATGGATGCGGGCATAGGAGCGTCGCAGTCCCCTGAGGGCTGCGTGCCCGTGCGTCTCCGGGTCAACGGTGAGCTTCGCGAGCTGCGCCTCGACCCGCGCACGACGCTGCTCGACGCGCTGCGCGACCATCTCGACCTGAACGGGAGCAAGAAGGGGTGCGACCTCGGGCAGTGCGGGGCCTGCACCGTGCTCGTGGACGGCCAGAGGGAGCTCGCCTGTCTCGCGCTCGCCGTCGCGCACCAGGAGGACGAGATCACGACGATCGAAGGGCTCGCGGACGGCGACCGGCTCGACCCCGTGCAGGCGGCCTTCATCGAATGCGACGCGCTCCAGTGCGGCTACTGCACGTCGGGTCAGATCATGTCGGCCGTGGCGCTCCTCGAGGAGGCGCGCCGCGGCGTCCCCAGCCATGTCACGCTGGACGTCTCCGCGCCGCCCTCGCTGGGTGCTCTCTCCGATGAGGAGATCCGCGAGCGTCTCAGCGGCAATCTCTGTCGCTGCGGCGCGTACCCGAACATCGTCGCCGCGGTGCGCCGGGCGCGGGATCTGAACGGGGGAGGAAGCGCGGATTGAAGCCGTTCCGCTACATGGAAGGCGAGAGCGCCGAGGCGGCGACCCGCGCGGTGACCAGCGCGCCGGGGGCCGTCTTCTTCGCCGGCGGCACCACGTTGATCGACCTTATGAAGATCGATGTGGTGTCGCCGGACACGCTGGTCGATATCCGTCGGCTGCCGCTCGCCTCCATCGCGGAGGACGGGGAAGGCGTGCATATCGGGGCCAACGTGCGCAACAGCCAGCTCGCGTGGCACGCGACCATCCGCGAGCGCTACCCCGTCCTCTCGGAGGCGATCCTCTCCGGCGCCTCGACACAGCTGCGCAACATGGCCACGACCGCCGGCAACATCCTGCAGCGCACCCGGTGCCCGTACTTCCGCGACGTGCACGCGGCGTGCAACAAACGGGAGCCCGGGGCCGGCTGCGATGCCCTCGAGGGATTCAATCGCAGTCACGCCGTCCTGGGCACGACCGAGCACTGCATTGCGACCTATCCATCCGACATGTCCGCAGCGCTCGTCCTCCTCGATGCCGTCGTGCGGACGCGGAAGCCGGACGGCACGACGCGCAGCATTCGCCTGGAGGACCTTCACCTGCTCCCGGGCGACACGCCCGAGCGCGAGACGGTGCTTGAGCATGGAGAGCTGATCACCCACGTCGATCTGCCGCACCTCTCCTTCGCCCGCCGCTCCCATTACCTCAAGGTGCGGGATCGGGCGAGCTACGAGTTTGCCCTCGCGTCGGCGGCCGTGGCGCTCGACATGGATGGCGAGACGATCCGCGCGGCCCGTGTGGCGCTGGGCGGCGTGGCCACGAAGCCGTGGCGCTGCCCCGAGGCCGAGCGGGTGCTCGCCGGGCGGCGTGCAACGGCGGACAGCTTTCATGCCGCCGCGGACGCCGCGCTCACGGGCGCTGTCCCCCGGCGGCACAATGGCTTCAAGATCGAGCTCGCTCGGCGCGCGCTGGTGCGTGCGCTGAGCGAGCTCACGGCCCGGGCGGCCTAGGAGTCGACGATGGCGACTGGCAACTGCCTGATCGGCACACCCGTCAGCCGTGTGGACGGGCGAATGAAGGTGACCGGCGGCGCGCGGTACGCAGCCGAGACCAGGTTCCCCGCGACGGCGCATGCGGCGCTCGTGGGCAGCACGATCCCGAGCGGGCGGGTGGTGCGCCTCGACGTGGCGGCTGCCGAGCGTGCGCCGGGGGTGCTGCTCGTGCTCACCCATGAGAACCGTGGACCGCTCGGCGAGATGCCGACGAGCGCGGACTGGACGGGGATGACGCCCGAGCGGCGCCCCCCGCTCGAGGACGCGCGCATCCATCGCTACGGCCAGTACGTGGCGATGGTGGTGGCCGACACGCCCGAGCAGGCGCGTTACGCCGCGTCGCTCGTCCAGGTCGCGTACGAGCGCGCGCCCTTCGCCGTAGCGATGGAGCAGGCCCTGGAGACCGCCGATGTGCCGCGGCAGGTGTTCGGCGAGGAGCTGCAGGTGCAGCGGGGCGCGTCGCTCGCGGGCGCGCTCGCCGCGGCCGAGGTGCGCCTGGACGTCACCTACGCGACGCCCAACGAGCATCCGTGCGCGCTGGAGCCGCACGCGTCGGTCGCCTCGTGGGACGGCGACACCCTCACGGTGTACAACGCGACGCAATGGGTGCGGGGCGACCGGGCCGTGCTCGCGGCGGCGCTCGGGTTGCCCCAGGAGAAGGTCGTGGTGCTCGCGCCGTTCGTCGGCGGCATGTTCGGCTCGAAGGTCGCAACGGGCTGGCATACGGTCCTCGCCGCGCTCGCCGCCCTGAGGCTGAAGCGGCCGGTCCGAGCGGTCCTCACCCGCGCGCAGGTGCTCACCAACGTGGGACATCGCACGGAGACCGTGCAGCGCTTCGAGCTGGGCGCGACGCGAGGCGGGACGCTCCTGGCCCTGCGCCACCACACGCGCGTGCACACGGCCGCGGACGAGCGCCTGGACGGAGAGGGGTTCCTGGAACCGACGAGCTGCACCTCCCGGCTGCTGTATGCCTGTCCGAGCTACGAAGCGACCTACGACTGCGTGCGCCTGAACGTGATGGCGCCTGGATGGATGCGGGCACCAGGCGAAGCCCCCTGTATGTGGGCGCTGGAGAGCGCGATGGATGAGCTCGCCCTCGTGCTCCGGATGGATCCGGTCGAGCTGCGCCGCCGCAATCACACGGACATCGATCCACACCGCGGAGCTCCGTTTTCGAGCAAGCACCTGCTCGCCTGTTACGAGCGGGGCGCCGAGCGGTTCGGGTGGGCGCAGCGCACGCCGGAGCCGGGTTCGATGCGCGATGGCGACTCGCTCGTCGGCTGGGGGATGGCGACGGCCACGCACCCCGCCTGGCTCATGGGCGCGACCGCGCGCGTGCGTCTCGAGCGCCACGGGACCAGCGTCCGCGCCGTCGTCTCGACGGCGGGTGTGGACGTGGGGACCGGCATGTACACGATGATGGCGCTCGTCGCGGCGGAAGGGCTCGGCTTGCCGCTCGCTCAGGTCACGGCCGAGCTGGGCGACACCCGGCTCGCGCCCTGCCCCCCTGCGGGCGGCTCGAACCTGACGGCCAGCACGGCGCCGGCGATCCTGGATGCATGCGCCGCGCTCCGCCGGGAGATCCTCGCGCTCGCCGCGGCCACGCCGAGCGGCCTTTCGGGTGCGGCGGACCAGACCGGCGAGCTCGCGTGCGCGGAGGGGAGCCGCCCCCGCCGTCCGCCGCTCGCCATCCACATCGATTATGCCGAGCTGCTGGCGCGCATCGGGCGCGACAGCCTGGAGGCCGAGGGCAAGACCGCGCCAAGGAGCCTGCATGACGACCGCTTCACGTTCCAGTCGTTCGGCGCGCACTTCGTGGAGGTGCGCGTTCATCCGGACATCGGCCGCATCCGCGTCTCGCGCGTGGTGAGCGTCTTCGACGTCGGGCGGGTGCTGAACGCGAAGGCGACGCGCAGCCAGCTCATCGGCGGCATCGTCTTCGGCATCGGGCAGGCGCTGCTCGAGGAGCTGGCCTACGACGGAGCGCACGGGCAGCCGATCAACGCCGATCTTGCCGGCTATCTCGTGCCCGTCCATGCCGACGTTCCGGACATCGACGTGAGCTGGCTCGATGAGCCGGATCTGGTCTTCAACGCGATCGGCTGCCGCGGCGCCGGGGAGATCGGGATCACCGGCGTCGCGGCGGCGATCGCGAATGCGGTCCATCACGCCACCGGCGTCCGCGTGCGCGGCCTGCCCATCACGCCGGAGAAGCTGCTCTGGGCGCCCGCAGACAGGCAGCCCGCGCCAGGGGCGAGCCGACCCCAGGGAGCCGGATGAAAGAGCTCTGAGAGGTCGTGAATGCCTGTCTCGGCGGGCATCGCGTCGTGATGGGCTTCGCCGCCCGGAGTCAACCGCTGTCAGACGCACGGCCTGTGCTGCCAAGTGAGGCGGAAGTGGATTCTGGCAGCACGAAAGGCTGTGGGGGGCGTTTGGTGCTAGCGAATGTGGAGCACGATCTTGCCGAGCACGTGTCCCTGCGCCAGACGCTCGTGGGCTTTGGCCGCCTCGGCGAGTGGATGGGCTGCCGCGATCGGCATCGTGAGGTTCGCCACTTCCGCAGCGCGTGCCAGACGCTCGAGCTCGCGCCGGTTGGACACGGCGTCATAGGCGATGACCTCCATCCCGTGTCGCTTCTTCGGCGGGGGCTCGACGCCGTTTGGGTACGCGACGCGACCGCCCGATCGGACCAGATCCATGGCGTGCGTGAGCACCTGGCCGCCCGCCAGCGCGAGCACGGCGTCGATGCCATCCGGCGCGAAGTGCTTGCCCGCCTTGAGCATGTCGCCGTGCCGCGCGTCGACGGTCGCGTCGGCGCCGAGCTCACGCACCAGCTCCTGGCCATCCTTGCCCGAAGCGGTCGCGAGCACGCGCGCGCGGCGCAGCTTGGCGAACTGGACCGCCAGCGTCCCCACGCCGCCCGACGCGCCATGGATGACGACGGTCTGCCCTTCCTTGATGCGAAGGTGCTCGTCGATGCCCTGCAGCGCGGTGAGCCCGGTCGTCGGAATCGCGCCGGCGAGCGCGAGCGCGAGGCCGCGGGGAGCATGCCCGACTCTCTCGTCGAGCACGGCGACGTACTCCGCGTAGAAGCCGCCCTTCGGGTTGCTCCAGCTGTAGGAAAACACGCTGTCGCCCACCGCGAGGCCAGCGACGTTCGGGCCGACGGCGGCGACCGTGCCGGCCCCGTCGGTGCCGAGCACGAGCGGAAAATCGGCGCGTCCTTCCGGCAACCAGCCTTGTCGGATCGCCGTGTCCCACGGCCCGACGCCGGCCGAGTGGAGCGCAATCAACACCTCGCTCGCTCCGATGGTGGGTACCGGCAGCTCGTGGATCGTGAGCACCTCCGGTCCCCCGAAGCGATCGATCGCAGCGGCGCGCATGGTCTTCGGTATTTCTCTCATCTCGCTCACACTTCCCGCGCGCGGATGCTGCAGGAAGCGGACCACCCACGCCGCGCTCAGCGAGGCGCGAGGGACACCTGCGATCGCCGTCGAACGTTCGCGTGCACGCGCATTCCCGGCTTCTCATGCGACCTCGGCGTCCTAAGTTGTGGTGGAGGGCATCATGGCGGACGCGAAGCCAGAGGCGAAGCCGATCGAGCGCGACGAGATCCTGCGTGCGATCGAGCGCGTCGTCCCTCCGGGCTTGGACCCGAAGGATGCCTTCGCCGCGGTGATGTGCTCGCTGGAACGGCGGCTCACGCGCGGGGAGGCCATCCACGTTCTCGCCGAGCTGCCCGCCTCGGTGCGTCGGTTCATCAGGACCTGCGCGATGCACCGCGAGGAGCACGCCCCGAAGGGGGACACGAGGGCCTTCCTCGAGCAGGTGGCGGCGCACCTGCACCGATCCGCCGAGGAGGTCGAGCCGATTGCGCGTGAGGTGCTCGCGGTCGTGCAGAGCCGGCTGTCGGCCAAGGCGATCTCACACATCAGCAGGCAGCTCCCCGCGGATCTGCAGGATTTCCTGGCCGAGGCGAGGGATCAGGGGACGCCGCCGGAACGTCGCTGAGCCCAGAGAGACGGAACAGAGGGGAAGTCATGCCGAGTCCGCCCATCGGGTGCCGCGAGTTGGAGTTGCTCGTCCACGAGGCGCTCCACGTCCACAACGAGCACGCCCGCGCGACTTCGGAGAGCGTCCGGCGCAAGCTCCACGCCCGCCTGCTCGAGCTGGAAGAGCGCTTCGAGCGGGTGCTCACGGAGTCGGTGTCCGACGAGGCGGTCCGCCGCGCCTGGCGCGAGCACCTCCACGCGCGGGGTCCGGCTCCGGCGGAGCCGCCCCCACCGCCCATCATCGTCTTCAGGGGACGCTCCGAGGCTGGATCCGAGGTCGTCGTGCGCGCCGCGAGCAACGGCGAGCTCCGCGTCGAAGTGGACGGCGCGCTCTTGAATCGCACGGTCGCGCTGGCTCTCCGTCAGGATGGAGAGCGGTCGTTCTTCCCGATCAAGGGCGTCGGCGACTTCGGCGAGACGTTCGTCGCCTCCGCGGAGGCCATCGAGGCCTTGCGCGCCTGGGTCGACGAGCCCCGCGGGAAGCCGCCGTGGGAGCACCTGCGAGAGCTTGCCGACGACGGGCTGGTCGGCAAGGACTTCGCGCTCACGCCGCGCGGGCGGCGTGCGCTCGGCCGTACCGCAGCCTGACCGAGATCGCCGTCCCGCGCCCGAGCGCGCGCGGCCTGTCACATCAGCGCATTCAAGGCGCCGTGCAGGTGGGCGGCAGCCACCTCGATCTCGCGGTCCTCGTACTGGGCTGCTCGCACCTCTGCCGCGATCACGCCGCAGCGGTGGAGCTTCTCGAAGTCGCCGTAGGGGAACTTGTACCTTCGCCTGTCGCTCTCCTCCTCGTCCTCGTCGATGCCCAGGAACCACTTCTGGTACTCGTCGATCCCGTGCTCCGCGAGGAACTCGTTCTCCTTCTCCGCCGAGGGCTTGTGCTCGCTCCAGTCGTCCCTCTTGTCGAGAACGAACATCTTCTGCCCGATGAGGATCTTCGCGTTGTGCGGGCGACGACGTCTTCGACGTGGCGGGGATCGTCGACGTACGCAACGAGCTCGGCATCGCGCGCTGATCCCGGAGGGATCTACCTGCCTCGTGTCAGCGAGACCATCCCGAGCCCCTCTGCCGTGGGCAGCCAGAGCAGGAGATCCACCAGCGCCGCGCTCCTGTCCTCGCCCGTCGCGGCGGCGACCTCCCCGGCCAGCGCGACCAGCGGGCGCGGGCTGCCGCAGCTCGCCAGCGCGCGTCGCTGCCAGGGCGCGACATCGGCCAGCACGGGCCGATACGCGACGCGGCTGACGGCGAGCAGCGAGGGCCGCGCCTCGGGGAGGGCGGGGGCCTCGCCGCGATCGACGGCCGACAGGAAGCCACGCACGTCGTGCCCCAGCGCGGCCACCCGCAGACACGGCGCGGCCACGACGTAGAGCTCGTCCCGGAGGAGCGGCGAGAAGCCGGTGACGTCGAGACGCGCGCCGTCCTCGTCCGGGAGCCCCGGCGCCCGGAGCGCCTCGATCCGGGCGCGCTCGGCGCGGGCGAGATCGATCGGTAGCCGGAGGAGCGAGCGCCGATCCTCGGGCATGACCTCGTCGGGAGGGCGCGTCCGCTCGAGGTGGTCGGCGAAGCCTTCGCCGAGCATGAAGAGGCTATGGTGCCGCGGCGGCCGTGACGCGAGGTAGCCGGTCGCGAAGCGCTCGAACAGCGCGTCGCCGAGCAGCGCGCGGACGGCCGGGTAGTCGGCCCGGATGCAGGCGAGCAGGCGATCGAGGTAGCCGCGCGCGTAGATCGAGAGCCGCTCGACCGCGTCGGCGCCCTCCGGGACGCGGATCGTCCGCGCCTCGCCGTAGCGCTCGCGCGCGCGGCAGAGGCCGGCGGGGACGCCGCCCGGCGTGGTCACGGCGAGCCGCAGCCAGTCCTGGAGCGCGGAGAGCGACGGCGCGCCCTCAGGGGGCGAGGTCATGAATCACTCCGGGGAGCCAGGGGGCGTCGTCGCGCACGGGGCCCGAGAGCGGCACGTCCGGCAGCTCGCCAGCGAGCACGGCGCGTGCCTTGTCGAGCTCCGCGACGAGATCCGGATACGCGGGAATCGCCGCGTCCCACTCGAGCAGCGTCGGGACGCCGCCCGTCCGCTCCTCTGCCAGGCGATAGAGGCGCCAGACCGGCGTGGGCACGGGGTGATCGTGGGTGTCCACGAGGTAGCGGCCGAAGGACGTCGGGCCGGCGATGTGGATCTGCACGATCCGATCGTGCGGCAGGCCCTCGATGTACCGCTCCGGGTCGAAGCCGTGATTGAACGACGACACGAAGACGTTGTTCACGTCGAGGAGCAGGCCGCAGCCGGTCCGCTCGGAGAGCGCGCCGAGGAACTCCCACTCCGGGATGGTGGAGGCGGCGTACTCGACATAGATGCTCGGGTTCTCGAGCACGAGCGGCCGGCCGAGGAAGTCCTCCACGCGGAGCACGCGCTCGGCCACGTGATCCAGGGCCTCCTCGGTCAGCGGCAGGGGCATCAGATCGTGGGTGTTGTGACCGGCCACGCCGGTCCAAGAGAGGTGATCCGAGATCCAGGCGGGCTCGACCCACGCGGCGAGCGCGCGGAGCCCTTCGAGGTAGTCCATGTCGAGCGGATCGGAGGAGCCGATCGAGAGCGAGACGCCGTGCATGACGATCGGGTGGGAGCGCGCCAGCGCCCCGAGCACATGACGCGCGAAGCCGTGATCATCCATGAAGTTCTCGCTGATGATCTCGAGCCAGTCGACACGCGCCGGGTGCCGGAGCAGGTGGTGGAAATGGCATGACCGGAGCCCGAGTCCGAAGCCGAGCTGGGGCATGCCGAGGCGGGCGGGGCGCATGGTCAGGTCGAGGGCGGGAAGGCCACGCGCAGATCGTCGGCGGGGGGTGGCGCGCTCGGCGGGGTCTCGCCGCGCGCGCGGAGGACCTCGCAATAGGCCCTCCAGGCGACGTCGTAGACGGGGTCGCCGTAGGCGAAGGGCATCGTGCCGATCGACCTGGGCTCCGCGTCCGGCCCGATGTCGAACAGCGCCATCTCGCCGCTCGACGGGTAGAGCTGCGAGGCCGAGATGGGGACGGCGCAGCCGCCCAGGGCGCCGCACTTGTTGTCGGTCGGCGCGCTGTAGAGCATCCCGCGATGGCCGCAGCTCGCCTGGGACTTGATCGTCGTGCCGCAGCTCGTCGCGCCCCCGCCGCCGCCCCCGCGGCAGCTCCCGCCGCCCGCCACCGATTGCACGAAGCCGCAGCCGCCCTGGGCCTTGCAGGCGTTCGAGCCCTTGCAGGTGTGGTAGGTCGTGATCGCGGGCATCTCGCCGGAGCCGGGGTGGGCGAGGTCGAGGCCCTGGCACGCATGATAGAGAGCGCCTTGCCTGGGCTGCTCGGTGCCCAGCGCGAGGTCCGGGGCCTCGCCGAGCACGGCCCAGCAGATCGACACCCGATCTCCCGAGCCGACCATCGAGGGGTAAGGGAAGCCGACGTTCGGGTCCTTCCAGTAGCCGTCGAGCGCGCGGGTGACCCCGGCGATGGCGCCGGCGGCCACCTGGCTGAGTTGCCGCCGCACGCTGCCGTCGGCATTCCTGGCCTTGAGCCGGTTGAGCGCCGCGGCGACGTCGTCCACCCGGGGGACCTTGTCAGAGGCCTCGTCGGTGTCGCCGATCGTGAGGTCCCTGGCCGTCCACGGGGTCGCGCCGCGCGAAGCGTGCCACGCGTCCCAGGTCACGAGATGGGGGAGGAGCTCTTCCCTGATCTCGAGGAAGCGCGCATAGTGATCCTTGCGGTCGTTGTCGAAGCGGGCCTTCGCGTCCGCGGAGGGCAAGAGCTTGCCGTCGTCGTCGTAGCTCGGGTAATCGAGGGTGAGGCCCTTCTCGGACGAGCGGTAGTCGGTCGCGACCTCGTTCGCGAGGGAAGCGAGCGCCTCCCTGTGGCCGAGCAGCACCGCGCGCAGGGGCGGGGTGATCGTCCTGCCCTCGCCCTGGTCCGTGATGGCGCTGATGATGTCGACGGCGGCGCCGAGCGCCTCCTCCGCGCCGATGGTCGGGAGCACCGCCGAGATGCCGGGGTACTCGGGCATGGGGTGCCCGCCGGTCGGCGTGTTGAACAGCTCGCGCTGCACGGAGCTCGGCGCATAGACGTGCTGCCAGAGCGTCGTCCCGTCGCGATAGCGCATGGTCATGTAGTGAACCATGCACTCGTACATGTATCCGATGGTCCCGAACATCGGGAGATCGGCCTCGGTCAGGTCAGGGGTCCAGCCGGCGAAGGGCACGGCGGGGAAGTACTTGTCGAGCTTCTGGGGATCGATGCGCTGCCTGGCCTGGTTCTCCGGCGCCTCGACCGCGAGGAAGAGCTCGATCTGGGCGGCGGAGAGCGGCCCGAGCACGACCTTGGCGGAGGCGTGGGTCGTCGTGTCGCGGAGATCGATGATGTGGGGAATGACGGTGTTGTCGGGGCCGAAGCACTTCCAGCCGTCGTCCTCGGTCTGGAGGATCGAGCTCGTGAAGGTCGGCGTGACGCCCATGCTCGTGGCGAGGTTGGCGGCGAGCTGGAGGTGCAGCATCTCCTGGACGAAGACGCTGAAGATGATGTTGAAGGCGCGCTCGTTGGCGCTCTCCGGCGCGTGCGTCGGCGCGGAGCCGGGCCACCTTCGTCCCTTGTAGAACGTCTGCTCGGAGGCGTTGATCGGGTGCATGCCCTGGATCGAGTACATGGGCACCATGTAGAGGGGGATCGTGAACAGCTCGACGGTGACGGCGGCCTGCGCGAGGGCGCGCAAGGCAGAGGCGTCGATGGAGAGGTTCTTGGGATCGCGATCGTGGACGGGATCGATGTGGATCGACTCGACGGTTCTCATGGTGACCCTCTCATGCGGCCAGGCGGCGGCGACTCCAGAGCTCCTTCAGATCCGAAGAAGCCGACGGGGGATTGCCGTCGGCCACGTTGCGGATCGCGATGTCCCGATCCGTCACCGTGCCGAGCACTTTGCCCGAGGCGTCGCAGACCGGGAGAAACCCGATGTTCACTGCGCGCATCAGCAGCGCCGCCTTCTGCACGGTGGTGTTCGGCAGCACGGAAACGGGGTTGCTGTTCATCAGCTCGCTACAGAGCATGGCTCCCTCCCGAGCGCCCGGTCGTCGGGATTGCGCCCGCGAGCGAGAGATCGAGGCCCCAGGCCCGACCCTCTCCTCGATCACGGAGACGTACTCGGCGTAGCAGCCGCCATGCGCGTTGGTGAAGCTGTAGGAGAACACGCGATCTCCCACCGACGAGGATCACGGTGCGGCCGCGGACGTCGACCGGAGGTCTCGCGCCGCGGTACAGACGCTCGCGGCGCCCGAGCTCCGGTAGCTCCCGCGCTTCGGCGGCGGCAATCCCGTCCTCCGAGACCCCGAGCCCGTGGACGACCTCGTCGTCGAGCACGCGGACCCCGCCGGAAGCGATCGCCCCCATCGCGAGCTCCTCGTGCCCGGGGACACCCAGCTTGCGAACGACGAAGACATCCAGCGGCGCCCCCAGCCGGCGGGCCACCTCGTAGCCGACGGGGACGCCTCCGCGCGGCAGCGCCAGCACCACGACGTCCGGCCGCCCTGCATAGGGCTCGAGCACCGCTGCGAGCCTGCGGCCGGCGTCGAAACGATCTCGGAACAACATGGTCCCCTCGCCGCGCGAGATCGTAGTCCCGTGAAGGTGAATCGAAAGCCCCGACGGGGCCCTCTCCCGCGAGGCGCCGCCGCGCGACGAGCAGGCTCGGCGCGCGGGTCGGGACACCCCTTGCCAGTCCATGACGAGAGCGCCACGAGCGGCCGGAGGGCACTTCCATGGCTCGCATGAGAACCATCACCGAGGCTGCCGGGCCCGCGAGCCCGGAGCTCGGTCGCATCCTGAAGATGGTGGATGAGACCGTCGCGCGCGGAGCGCGCGCCCTCCTCCGCGGCGCGCCGCAGGGGCTGGTCCTTCCCCCCCATCTTCCATCTAAGAGGTCCATCTAAGAGGGTAGAGGCTGAGCGCTGGACGCGCTCGGCTGAAGGAGGTCCGCCATGGCAGTCGATGCCGTCCGCACGATCGCGCTCCCGTCCGGCAAGGAGATCCCGGCGCTGGGGCAGGGCACCTGGCACATGGGCGAGGACGCACGGCGTCACGCCGAGGAGGTCGCGGCGCTGCGGCTCGGCCTCGATCTCGGCATGACGCTGATCGACACCGCCGAGATGTACGGGGACGGCGCCGCCGAGCAGCTCGTCGGCGAGGCCATCATCGGCCGCCGCGACGAGGTCTTCCTGGTCAGCAAGGTGCTCCCGTCCAACGCATCGAGGAGGGACACGGTCCTCGCCTGCGAGGGCAGCCTGCGGCGCCTCGGCACGGACCGGCTCGACCTCTATCTCCTGCACTGGCGCGGTCCCACCCCCCTCTCGGAGACGATCGAGGCGTTCAGGGCGCTGGTCCGCGCGGGTTTGATCCGCTTCTGGGGTGTCAGCAATTTCGATGTCTCGGACATGGAGGAGCTCGCCGGCATCCCCGGCGGCCCGGCGGTGCAGACCGATCAGGTGCTCTACAACCTCCAGCGCCGCGGCATCGAGTGGGATCTGCTCCCCTTTTGCCGCGCGCGCCGGATCCCCATCATGGCCTATTCGCCCATCGAACAGGGCCGCCTGCTCGAACATCCCACGATCCGCCGCGTGGCGGTCCGGCACGGCGCGTCGCCGGCCCAGGTGGCCCTCGCCTGGGTGCTCTCCCACGACGGTGTCAGCGCCATCCCCAAGGCGGGCACGCCGGCGCACGTGCGCGAGAACCGCGCCGCCCTCGACATCCGCCTCACGGAGCAGGATTTCACCGCGCTCGATCATGCGTTCCCGCCGCCGGATGGGCCGCGTACGCTCGAGATGATCTGAGGCGTCGCCGCGGAGCTGGCCGCAGCGTCGGGGGCGCGTCCAGGCCGTAGCCCGCGCGAGCTGCGGCAGGCGGTGCCGGCCGGCGCGCGCGGACCGGGGCTGCTGCGAGGCCCGCAGATCGCCGAAGCGCAGGAGCAGCCCTGCTCTTCAGCGGCACGTCGCTGCTGCTGCTCGGCCTCAGCGCAGGGTCCGCCGTCCCGGCGCGCCCGTGACGATCGCGCCGCCGCGGCGCGGCCCTCGGGCGTCCGTTCTACGCCGCCTTCCCCAGGCTGCCGTGGGGGTCGATGATGTACTTCTTCGGCTCCCCCCGGTCGAACAACTGATAGGCCTCGACCGCCTGGTCGAGCTTGATGACCTCGGGGTTGATGACCTCGCTCAGGTACTCCATCCGGCCCCACAGAATGGCCATCATCAGGTCCCGGTTGTACCGCATGACGGGCGCCTGGCCCGCGGTCATCGAGGGCGACCTGATCCACGCCTTGCCGAAATCGAGGCTCAGCTTCCCCCTCTTGTGCTCCTCGTCCTTGGCATGGGGATCGCCCTCCGCGTAGATGCCGGGGACGCCCATCGCGCCGCCGGCGCGGACGACCCCGAAGAGCGCGTTGATCACCGCCTCGGGCTCCTCCTCGCCGGCCATCTTGCCGTAGCCGTGCGCCTCGAAGCCCACGCAGTCCACGCCGCAGTCGACCTCTCGCTCGCCGAGGATCGCCTCGACCTGATCGGGCAGCGGCGTGTGCGAGGTCGTGTCCACGACCTCGTACCCTGCCCTCTTCACGAGCGCCCGCCGGGCGGGGTTCGGGTCGCCGACGATGATGCAGGACGCGCCCAGGAGGCGCGCGGCGGCGGCGGCGGCGCGGCCGACCGGGCCGGCTCCGCCGATGTACACCGTGGATCCCGTCTTCACCCCCGCCTCCATGCACCCGTGGTATCCGGTTGGGAGGATGTCCGAGAGGAGGGCAAGCTCCTTGATCTTCGCCATCGCCCGGTCCTTGTCGGGGAACTTCAGGAGCTGGAAGTCGGCGTAGGGCACCATGTGGTACTCGGCCTGCCCGCCCTGCCAGCCGCCGAGGTTGAAGCCGTACGCCCCGCACGCGACCGCAGGGTTCGTGTTCATGCACACGTCGGTGTGCCGCTCCCGGCAGTTGCGGCAGCGTCCGCACGCGACGTTGAAGGGCACCGAGACGAGATCGCCCTTCTTGATGTACTCCACGTCGCTCCCCAGCTCGATCACCTCGCCGGTGATCTCGTGGCCGAGCTGGTCCCCCTTCGGGAACGGGAACCGACCCCGGTAGATGTGCATGTCGCTGCCGCAGATGTTGGTCGCCAGGACCTTGAGGATGACCGCGTGCTCCAGCTTCCGGCCGCGCGGATCGGCCATCTTGGGATAGTCCCTGCTTTGAACCTCGACCATCCGAGGCCCCTGATACACAACCGCACGATTGGCTGCCATGACCCCATTCCCCTTTCCCGTCGAGCGCCCGGGCGGCGCCCTCGACCCGCGGCTCCCAGCGCAACGTGGGATGTCGGGCGAAGACGGCCCTCCGCCTTCCATCCTTCCTCCGTGCCCGCTCGCCGCATCCGGCGTTCGGGACAGCGATCCTCGTGGGAGCGCGAGGCGAGCCATCGACGCAATGCCGGTGCCACCAGGATGATGCTCCGAGCGCACCAAGGCCCTGCATGAGCCCGGTGAGGCGCGATCACGCGCGCCCGTCACCGTCATGCGCGCGCCGCGACGGTGGTCACGGCCCCGGGGCCGTGTGCGCGAACCACTCATGCATCACGGGCACCACGGGCCGACCGAGCAGGCGAGCGTCGCGCTCGAACGCCTCCGAGAGGGGGTCGGGCGCGCCGCGCAGCAAGGAGGCGGCCAGGTTCGCCGGAGGCGACAGCGGGCATCGGGTTTGCTGCCGCGTGGCCCCAGCATGAAACGCCGATCACACGCTGCTCGCACGGCCGCGGCTATCCCCCGGCCGGTGCGGCTCCACCTCCCCCGCGAGCTCGAGCTCGCCACGTCGAAGACCCTCGCCGAGTGGCAGGCGGCGGATGGCCTCCGGCGGATCCACGAGCGCGACGCGGCGCTCTGGACGGGGAGCGACGAGCCGAGCTGGCTCGGCTGGCTCGAAGCGCCCTTCCACGAAAAGGCGAACCTGCCGCGTCTGCGCGCGCTGGAAGACGAGGTGCGCGATCGCGGCCTCACCCGCGCCGTCCTGCTCGGTATGGGCGGAGCGAGCTTGTGGCCGGACGTGCTGTCGCGGAGCTTCCCGGTGGCCACCGGGCACGCCGCCCTGACCGTGCTCGACTCCACGGATCCCGCCGAGATCGCCGCGGTGGTCGATCGGCTCGTGCCCGAAAAAACGCTCTTCATCGTCTCCAGCAAGTCCGGCACGACGCTGGAGACTGATCTCCTGCAGGCGTTCTTCCACGAGCTCATGGAAGAACGCCTGGGATCCCTCCCGGCGGCCTCGCGCTTCGTCGCGGTCACGGACGCGGGCTCTCCGCTCGCGCGGCGCGCGCGCCTGCGCGGCTACGCGCACACGTTCCATACGGTCCCCGGCATCGACGGGCGCTATGCGGCGCTCACGGCCCCCGGGACGGTGCCCGCCGCGGTGATGGGGGTCGATGTCGAGCTGCTGCTCGAGCGCGCCGCCGTGATGGTCGGGGCCTCGACCAAGAGCACGCCGCCCGGCGACTGCCCGGGCGTGGTGCTCGGCACGGCGCTCGGCGCGGCCGCGAAGGCGGGGCGCGACAAGGTGACGATCGTCGCGTCGCCGCCGATAGCGGCGTTGGGCGCCTGGCTCGAGCAGCTCCTCGCCGAGTCCACGGGCAAGCGTGCGACCGGCCTCTTGCCCGTGGATCGCGAGCCGCTCGGGCGCGCAGAGGTCTACGGGAGCGATCGGATCTTCGTCTACCTGCGCCTCGACCGCGGCTTCGATCGCGGGCAGGACGCCGCCGTGGCGGAGCTCGAGGCGGCCGGGCAGCCCACCGTGGGTATCGCGCTCACCGACGCGTACGATCTCGGCCAGGAGGTCTATCGCTGGGAGCTCGCCACCGCCGTCGCCGCCTCGATCCTGGGCGTCAACCCCTTCGATCAGCCCGACGTCGAGGCGAGCAAGACCGCAGCGCGGCAGCGGATGGAAGCCTACGACCAGGCCGGCGAGCTGCCCGACGACGCGCCGTTCTTCGCCGACGCGGGGCTCGCGCTCCACGCGGACCCGGCGAACCGCGAGGCGCTGGAGCGCGGCGCCGCCGGCGATCGGACGCTGCGCGGCTATCTGCGCGCCCACTTCGCGCGCCTGTCGCCCGGGGACTACGCGGCCCTGCTGGCGTGGGTCGATCGGAGCGAGGCGCACGAGCGCCTGCTCGAGGAGATGCGGCGCGCCGTGCGCGATCACCGGCACGTGGCGACCTGCGTGGAGTTCGGGCCGCGCTACCTGCACTCGACCGGGCAGATGTACAAGGGAGGGCCGGGCACCGGCGAGTATCTGCAGATCACCGCCGACGAGCCCGAGGATCTGCCCATCCCCGGCTACACGTTCACCTTCGGCGTCGTCGAGCAGGCGCAGGCGCTCGGCGATTTCGCGACCCTCACGTCGCGCGGCCGGCGCGCGCTCCGCGTCCACCTTGGCAGAGAGGTGGATCGAGGGCTGAACACCCTCGCCCGCGCGGTCCACGAAGCGCTCGCCGCCTGACGGCCACCGATCACGGCAGGACGCCGAGCTCGTCGAGCGAGGTGTCGAGCTCGGCAGCGCCGCGGTACACGCGGAGCGCGTGGGAGGCGGCGGAGCGCGGGACGCCCGCGGTCTCAAGCCCACGTCCGAGCGATCGGCATGCTGGTCTGCGGTGCAGCGCTGCCCGGCGGGAAGCGCGCGAGTCGAGCACATGAAGCGGCGTCGCGTTGGACTTTCGCCGCGTACCTCTCCCGTGCGTGCTTATCGCGCCCGCTCGCCGATCTTAATTCAGGGAGCAGGCGACGCTGGCGCATGGGCGACGTCGTGCAGCTCCAGGTGCCACCTGGAGACGGGTAGCACCCGTCTTTTGTTGGAGGCATGTCCAGCGGGAGATGGGTGCGTCCCGTCGTTTGCTCGAGGGGCGTGCAGCGAGAGATGGGCGGGTACGAGCGCGCCTCACGATCGCCGCCATTGGCCCGGCGGCTTGCCGGTCCAGCGCTTGAAGGCGCGGGTGAACGTCGCCAGATCCGCGAAGCCCAGGCGAAACGCGACGTCGGTGAGCGTGAGCGCGGGGTCGGCGAGCAGGCGGCGGGCGACGGCGAGGCGCGTGTGATCGAGCACGTCGGAGAAGCGCGTCTGCTCTTGATCGAGGCGGCGCTGCAGCGTGCGAGCGCTCATGTGCAGGGCCAGGGCGACCTCGTGCACGTCGGTGCCGCGCGGCAGCGAGTCGGCGACGTGGGCGGCGACGCGCTCGGTGAACGAGGCGCCCTGCGGCCGCGCGCCGAGCTCGGCGTTCACGAGCGGCGCGAGGGTGGAGAGCGCGCGGGCGTCGGCGAGGCGCATGGCGCGATCGAGGTCCGCGCGCGGCACGGCGAAGCCGCAGGCCTCCGCCCCGAAGGCGATCGCGCCCGTCCCGAAGAACGCGCGCAGGACCGCCAGATCCGGCGGGCGAGCATGGGTGAACCACACCCGCGCGGGCGCGAGGTCAGCCGCACCTGCGCGGACGTGATGAAGGGCGTGCGCGAGCGCGAGCTCGTGGACGTAGCGGCCGACGCCGCGCGGGCGGCGCGGTGTGCGGAGCAGCCAGCGCGCCTCGTGCGCGTCCTCCTCGACGGTGGCCGCGAGCCCTTCGTGCAGGAGCGGCGCCCAGCGCGCGAGCAGGTGGAGCGCCTCGCGCACGTTCGCGCTCGCCCGGACCGCGAGCTCCGTCAGCGTGTGCCGCCGCGATTCGAGCCGGGCCGCCACGCGCAAGGCGACGTCGGGCTCGGCGGCGGCGCGCGCGACGGCGTGTAGCAGCTCGTCGGGCACGTCGGCCGCGACGCTCACCTCATCGCGCTGCGCGGCGTCCGCCGGCAGCCCGAAGCGCAGCGCCAGCGCCTCCACGTCGAGCCGGCGCGCCTCGGCGTGACGGAGGATCGCCGGGAGGATCGACGACGAAGCGGGGGGCTGCTTGGTAGGCCGGGCCATCGGGAGCTCGGGAGAGGGTAGTCGCGCGCAGAGGTGCCGCTCGTTTCGTCGCGATCGGCAAATCGATCTGGCGCGGATCGCCATGGTTGTCGCGCGCCGGCCGGGTAGAGTCTCGGCGAGGAGAGATTCGATGCCGATCCAGATTGTCCGCGCCGACGGGACCACGCTCTACCGCGCCGACGTCCACGAGCTGCGCGACGCCGTGGAGCGCGCCGTCGAGGAGCGGGTCGACCTCGCGGGCGCCCGCCTCGCCGGCGCCGACCTGCAGGGCGCCGACCTCGAGGACGCGCGCCTCGCCGGCGCGGATCTCACCGGCGCCCGGCTCGACGGCGCGAACGTCGAGGACGCGGACCTCGCGGGGGCGAAGCTCGACGACGCCTCGGCGCGCGGGACCAACTTCGAGAGCGCATCGCTCGCGGGCGCCTCGCTCCTCCGGGCGAACCTCGACGGCGCCAACCTCGAGCGCGTCGATCTCGAAGGCGCGGCGCTGGAAGGCGCGCGCGCGGTTCGGGCGAACATCGAGCGCGCGAAGCTCATGCGCGTGTGCGCGCGCGGCGCCGTCCTCCAGTGGGCGAATATCGAGAAGAGCGATCTCTGCGGCGCCGACCTGTCGGGCGCCGATCTGACGGGCGCGAACATCGAGAAGAGCGACCTCCGCAGCGCCCGCCTGATCGAGGCGGTGCTCGCCGGCGCCGACATCGTCAAGGTCGACCTGCGCAACGCCGATCTGTCGAGCGCGGACCTGAGCGAGGCCAACCTCGAGAAGTGCGACGTGGAGGGCGCCTGCCTGGACGGCGCCAAGCTCGCCGGCGCCAACATCGAGGGGGTGAGCGGCCGCCTCCGCGCGCGCGAGAGCTCCGGCCCTTACCGCTGAGCCAACTCTAGATCATCCGACCAGGCACGTACGGCGGCGCGGCGGATCTGCCGCCGAGGCGCCGACGTGTGCCCGGCCTTCGGTGGCGAGCGTCCGCTGCGCCATCTGGGCCTTCGACAACCCGAGGGAGCAAGCACGTGAAGAACGGAGACATCCTGATTTCGGGCGCGAGCATCGCCGGGCCCGCGCTCGCGTACTGGCTGCGCCGCTACGGCTTCAACCCGACCGTGATCGAGCGGGCGCCGGCGCCGCGCCCGGGCGGCTACAAGATCGACATCCGCGGCGTGGCCGTCGACGTGGTCAAGCGCATGGGCCTCGTCGACGAGATCCGCCGGGCCGGCACCGACATGCAGGGACGTGGAGCGGAACCAGAAGCTCGGCCGCAGCGCCGCCAAGCACATGACGCAGGGCCACCGGGCCTTGATCTGGCTGCAGATCCTGCTCATGCGCGCGCTGCCCCACGTGCCGTGGCGGCAGAGCATCATCCGGCAGATGCTGCGGCCGGTCCGCGACGCGGCCCAGGCCATCTCCCTGCCGGAGTACGCGGGCTGACGGGAGCGCTCCCCCGGTGCTGCGCGACGGGATGGTCGGGCGCAGCCTTCACGACTACAAACCCGCGCATGGCCAAGCGCGTGCACCGCCGAGAGGCGATCCAGCTCCGCGATGGGTCCCTGCGCCTCGTCGCGGTGGCCGACACCCACAGCCTCCCGCACGCCGACAGCGCCCGGCGGATCGCCGCGCTCACGCCCGATCACATCGTGCATGCCGGCGACATCGGCGCGCTCACGGTCCTCGATGGGCTCCGGAGCATCGCGCCGCTCTCCGCGGTGCGCGGCAACATCGATGTCCATGCGCCTGACATCCCCGACTCCATCGCGCTCGACATCCGCGACGGGGACGAGACGGTGCTCACCGCCCTGCTCCTCCACATCGCCCTCTACGGCGGCAAGCTTCGGGCCGACGTGATCCGCTTGGCAGCCGAGGTGGGCGCGTCGCTGGTCCTGTGCGGGCACTCCCATGTTCCCTTCATGGGCCGCGATCGTGGCCTGACGGCGTTCAACCCGGGATCCATCGGGCCGCGCCGATTCATGCTGCCGATCGTCTTCGGCGTGGTCGAGATCGATCGCAAGCGCGTGGCGCTCCGGCACGTGGACTGCGAGACGGGGGAGACGTGGATGCCGCCGGCCGTGGGCAGGGGGTGAGCGGAAATTCCGTGCTGTCCGAGCTCTGCAATCCTCGGAGCGAGGAGAGGGAACCGCCCGCGCCGCGACGCCATGTCGCACAACCGAAGCGGCGGCGCTCGCACCTAACCGCTCAAATGGCGACACGACCACCTCGACAGCCGACTTCGGTCCTCCTCGGCCTCTGCACCCTCGCGGTGATCCTGGGATCCAGCCACGCGTACAGCGGCGGCGCAGCGGGGCAGGACGCGGGGGCTTCCGTTCAGACCGGGGCTGGGCGCGCCCGCGCGTCGGCGTCTCCGCCGAGCTGCGCGGGCGGCACGCCCGGCGCCGACGACCGCTGCGGCCTCGGCCATGACGACGACTGCTGCGCCAGCCTGCTCGTGCCCGGCGGGACGTTCAACCGGCTCAACGACCCGCGTTATCCGGCGAGCGTGAGCAGCTTCCACCTCGACAAGTACATGGTCACGGTCGGGCGGTTCCGCCGCTACCTGGAAGAGACCGGCGGCCCGACGCAGGCGAGCCCGCCGCCGGTCGGCGCAGGAGCGCACCCGAAGATCCCGGACAGCGGGTGGGATCCGGCCTGGAACACGATGCTCCCGGCGACAACGGCCGCGATGAAGCGGGCGCTCGTCTGCGATCCTTACGGCTGGCCGACGTGGACCGACGCTCCGGCCGCGAACGAGGACAAACCCATCGTGTGCGCGACGTGGCTCGAGCTGTTCGCGTTCTGCGCGTGGGACGGCGGGCGCTTGCCGACCCAGGCCGAGATGAACTACGCGGCCGCCGGCGGCGACGAGCAACGGCTGTATCCGTGGGGCGCTTCTCCCATCACCTCCGAAGACGCGGCCTACTGCTGCCAGGGCGAAGGCTCGACGTCGCTGCCCTGCGAGGACGCGTTTCCCCCGTGGAGCCTCATCCACTGCACGACGGACGATCTCGCGCCCGTCGGCTCCTTTCCCAGGGGAGCGGGGCGCTGGGGCCAGCTCGATCTCGCCGGCGAGGCCTACAAGGTCACGCGCGACGCCGCCGACGACGACCGCCCGCTCGTGCCGTGCGCCGATTGCTCCCGCCTGGACAACCACGCTGCCCTGCGCGTCACGCACGGCGGGAGCTTCGTCGCCGCCGGATACCGGCAGACGACGACCTACCGCGCACCCTACGAGACCAATGGCCGCCACTACTATGTATCGGCGATGTGCGCGCGCGACCTGCCAGGGCCGTGAGCCCAGCGCGCGGCCCTCGCCGGCAGCGTCGCGGAGGGCTTACGTTCCTATTTTCAAGCGCTCTCGCGAAACACCTTGATGAGCGCGGCTGGCGACTCCGCCCCGTGGCCCGCGGCAACTCCCTTCCTGAAGAGCGCCGCTGCGAACGCCGGGAGCTCGGCGTTGATCCTCGCTTCCCGCGCGTGCCGCTGGATTAGCTCGATGGCCTGCGCGCAGATCTCCAGCGTGGCCTCCGAGGCCTCGTACGCTCCGGACTGGATGGAGTCCGCGTCGTGCTTGACCATCCCACCGATGGCCGGAGCGACGACGGCGGCCATGGCCCCGAAGTCGGCCACGCGGATCCCTTCGGCCTCGCAGATGCGGGCGCCGTGGTAGAAGCCGAGGAGCCCCGCGAACAGGTGCGATAGGAACGCCAGGTCCATGGCCGCCGCCCAGCCGACCTTCTCCCCGAGGTAGCTCACGGTCCCGGCCGTGCTCTCGAGCAGCGGCTTGCTCTTCTCATAAGCAGAGCCCGACCCCGAGACGAGGATGCTGCTCTCCGGCTTCCCCATCTGGCTCGGGGTGGCGAGGATGGCGCCGTCGAGGTAGTCGATGCCGCGCTGCTTCGCCCACGCTTCGAGGGTACGCGCGTCCTCGGGGCTGCCCGTGCTGAGCTGGACGAGCACCTTGCCGGCGAGGGAGGAGATCACGTCGCGCCCCTCCAGCACGCCGTACGTCGCGCGGTAGTCGGTGATGCAGGTGATCACGATCCCGCTCGCCTGCGCCGCTGCGGCGGCGCTCGGGGCCAACACCGCTCCCTCCGCGACGAGCGGTGCGGCCTTCGCGATCGAGCGGTTCCAGACGGTGACGCGAGAGCCGCTGCGGAGCAATCCCCGAGCGAGCGCGGTGCCCATGAGCCCCAGACCGATGACCGTGACTTCACGCATGTGAGCTCCTTTGTTTGCGGCCCGTCTGCCGATGACGGGCGCGCCTTCGTGTCCGCCAGGATAGGGCCCTGCGACCCGGGCCGTCGCGCACGATCGGACGCCCGGAGAGCACGTTCGGACGGCGGCGAGCGCGGAGCCGCCCTGTGGCGCGCCGCTCGGCGCCGGTGGATACTGGCGGGGATGCAGGTCATCGGACCGACCCGAGCTCCCATCCGACTGGAGCCGTCCGCGGGCGCGCCGCGCCCGTACGTCGGGGTACATGTCGGCGTTCACTCGACCCAGCCTGGCGTGATCGCGCTCGAGGCCTCGCAGGATCATCGGGTGAAGATCCATGCGGGCGCGCCGGTGCGCGGGGCCTGCCGCGCCGATCGGTTCGTCTACACGCGCGGCGACGTGGACCTGATCCCCGCCGGAGCCTCGGACGTCTGGCAGGAGGACGACGCGGGCACCTCGCTCATCCTGGCGCTGTCCCCTTCGCTGCTGCGCCGGGTCGCAGCGGACATGGGGCTCGATCCCGACAAAGCCGGCCTGGAGCCGCGCCACCAGATCAGGGACCCGCAGATCGAGCACATCGCCTGGGCGCTCGACGCCGAGCGCAGGGCCGGCGATCCGACCGGGCTTCTCTACAGGGAGAGCCTCGGCGTCGCGCTCGCCGCGCACCTCCTCGGCCGTTACAAGGCGCCGGGCCGCCTGCGGCGAGGGCTGTCTGCGCCGCAGCTACGGCGCGTGACGGCGTACATCGAGGAGCACCTCGATCACGACCTGTCGCTCGATCGGCTGGCCGGCGTCGCCGGGGTCAGCGCGTCCCACCTCAAGACGCTGTTCAAGCGGTCGACCGGCGTGCCGGTGCACGAGTACGTGATCCAGCGCCGGGTGGAGCGCGCGAAGGCGCTGCTCCTGCGCGGCGACCTGCCCGCCAGCCAGGTGGCGATCGAGGCCGGGTTCGCGCACCAGAGCCACATGGCGAGGTGCATGCGCCGCGTCCTCGGCGTGACGCCGGCAAAGGTGGCGGCCAGAGCGCGTTGAACCAGAGAAAACAGCCGCCAAGGCGAGCCGCAATGACGCCATACGCGCCGCCGGGCGCGACCGCCGGGGTCTCCGCCGGTGGCGCTGTGGCAAACTGCCCCGCTGCACGGGGCCTCGCGGCATGAACTCCGGCGGCCCGCGAGTGCTAGAGTTGCCGTCATCCATGCTCGACAAGCTCGACATCGCCCGCGCCCTCCGCGAGACGGGCACGCTCCTCCAGATCAAGGGGGAGAACCCGTTCAGAGCGCGCGCTTACGAGACGGGGGCCGACGCGCTGGAGCAGCTCACGGACGACCTCGGCGCGCTCGTCAGGGGCAAGAAGCTCACCGGCATCAAGGGCATCGGCCCGGCGCTCGCAGCCCAGATCGCCGAGCTCTACCAGACGGGGCGCTCCGGGCAGCTCGAGGAGCTCCGCGCCGAGCTGCCCAGCGGCGTGCTGGAGCTCGCCAAGGTGCCGGGCATGAGCCTCAAGCGGATGAAGGCGCTGCACGAGGCGCTCGGCATCGGCAGCGTGGAGGAGCTGAAGAGGGCCTGTCTCGCCGGGAAGGTCCGGGCGGTGAAGGGCTTCGGGGCGAAGACCGAGGCGAGCCTGCTCGAGGGCATCGCCCGCTACGAGGCGCGCGACGAGCGCGTCCTCCTCGTCGACGCGCTCGAGGCGGCCGAGCCGCTCCTCGCCCACGTGCGCGGCTGCGACGCGACCGAGCGGGCCGATCTGGCGGGCTCGATCCGGCGCTGGGAAGAGACGGTGGCTGCCATCGACCTCGTGGCCGCGGCCGACGACCCTGCGCAGGTGATCGATTGTTTCGTCCGGTCCCCGCAGGTCGCCGAGGTCGAGGAGCGCGGCGACGCGCGTTGCAGGGTAAGGCTCTCGGGAGGCCTGCGCGGCGAGCTCCTCTGCGTGCCGCCCCGGGACTACGCCGCTGCGCTTCACCACCGGACGGGGGCGCCCGACTACCTCTCGGCGCTCGGCGCGCTCGCGCGCGAGCTGGGGCTCACGCTCGACGAGAGAGGGCTCTCGCGCGGCAAGAAGCGCCTCTCCGTGAAGACGGAAGAGAATCTCTACGAGCACCTCGGCGTCCCGTACATCGCGCCCGAGCTCCGCGAGAGCGCGGAGGACATCATCGCTGCCGTGGAGCGCGCCGCGCGGGCGGGCCGCGAGGGTGAGCTCGTCGAGGAGGGCGATATCCAGGGGATGGTGCACTGCCACACGGTGTACTCGGACGGCAAGAACACGGTCGAGGAGATGGCCCTGGAGGCCGAGGCGATGGGGATGAAATACCTCACCATCACCGATCACTCGCCCGCCGCCCATTACGCGAACGGCGTCGGCCTCGACCGGCTGAAGAAGCAGTGGGACGAGATCGCCCGCGTCCAGGAGCGCGTGAGCGTCAAGCTCCTCCGAGGCACCGAGTCGGATATCCTCGAATCGGGGAAGCTCGATTATCCGGACGCGATCCTGGAGCAGCTCGACGTGATCATCGCGAGCATCCACTCGCGCATGAAGATGGACGCCGACCAGATGACGCGCAGGCTCGTCAGCGCCATGCGGCTGCCGGTCTTCAAGATCTGGGGGCACGCGCTCGGCCGGCTCATCCAGCGGCGCGAGCCGTTCGCGTGCCGCGTCGAGGAGGTGCTCGACGCCGTGGCCGAGTCGAGGGCCGCCGTCGAGGTGAACGGGGACCCGTACCGCCTCGACATGGAGCCCCGGTGGATCAAGGAGGCACGCAAGCGCGGTATCCGCTTCGTGATCTCGACGGACGCACACTCGACGACCGCGCTCCACAACCTGCGGTTCGGCGTGGGGACCGCGCGGCGAGGCGGCCTCCGCCGGAACGAGGTGCTGAACGCGCGCGGCCTGGCGGCGTTCCAGAAGGCGGTCCGGCCCGCCTGAGCGCGCCCTGAGCGTGGCAGCGTGCGGCCCGGACACTGCAGACACCGCACGAGCCGCCTCCGTTCAGCGGTCGGCCGTCCGCGGCAACCCTGCGCGACGCGCGTGACGCGCGCGTCATGGCCGACAGCACCTCGACAGGCGGTGCGCGTCGTGTGACCGTTGAGCTGTCATGCCAATGCCCATGCAGACCCCTGCGCCCGCAGAGAACATCGTCGCTCTCATCGGGCATACTCCGATGATCCAGGTGACTCAGCTCGACGCCGGCCCGTGCGAGCTCTTCCTCAAGATGGAGAGCCAGAACCCGGGCGGCAGCATCAAGGATCGCATCGGCCTGTCGATGATCGAGGCGGCCGAGCGCGCAGGCCATCTCGGGGGCGAGCGGCGCCATGTGGTCGAGGCGACGGCGGGCAACACAGGGCTCGGCCTGGCGCTCGTCGCGGCGCAGAAGGGCTACCGGCTCACGCTCGTGATCCCGGACAAGATGAGCCAGGAGAAGGTGTTCCACCTGAAGGCGCTCGGCGCGCAGGTGGTGATGACGCGCTCCGACGTCGAGAAGGGCCACCCGAGCTATTACCAGGACCTGGCGGCCCGCATCGCGCGCGAGGAGGGCGCGTTCTACGTGAACCAGTTCGAGAACCCGGCGAACGCGCTCGCCCACGAGACAGGGACCGGCCCCGAGATCGACGCGCAGCTCGATCGAAGGATCGACGCGATGGTGTGCGGCGTCGGCTCCGGCGGCACCATGACCGGGCTCTCGCGCTACTTCGCCAGGGCGCAGCCGCGCTGCGAGATGGTGCTCGCCGATCCGGAGGGCTCGGTGCTGGCGGGCTACGTCAAGACCGGCAAGCTCGGCAAGGCGGGCTCGTGGCTCGTGGAGGGCATCGGGGAGGACTTCCTCCCCCCGATCCTCGACCTCACCCATGTCAAGCACGCTTACACGATCTCCGACAGGGAGAGCCTGGAGACGGCGCGGCTGCTCCTCTCCAGGACGGGCATCCTCGCTGGCTCGTCGTCCGGGACGCTGCTCGCGGCGGCCCTGCGCTACTGCCGCGAGCAGTCGGCGCCGAAGCGCGTCTGCACCCTCGTCTGCGACAGCGGCAACAAGTACCTGTCGAAGATGTACAACGATTTCTGGATGGCCGATCAGGGCTTCACCGATCGGGCGCCGACAGGGGATCTGCGCGACGTGATCACCCGCCGCCACGCCGACAGGGCGGTGGTCACGGTGCAGCGGTCGGACGCGCTCCTCGTGGCCTATGCGAGGATGAAGCTCTACGACGTGTCGCAGCTGCCCGTCCTGGAGGACGGCAAGATCATCGGCATCCTCGACGAGTCCGACCTCCTCCTCGCGGCCGTCGACGACGTGACGCGCTTCCGCCAGCCGGTCGAGTCTGCGATGACGACGCGGCTCCGGACGGTCGACGTGAGGACGCCGATCCGGGATCTCCTCCCGATGTTCGACGCGGGGCTCGTGCCGATCGTGACCGATGGTGACGAGTTCGTCGGGCTGGTCACCCGCATCGACCTGATCAACTACCTGCGACGCCGGGTGAAGCTGCACGAGGTGTGAGCCGCGCGCGGGCGCCGGCCCGCGCGCAGGCGAACCCCGCCTCGGTCGTCGCGTCGGGCGGGCGCGCTGCGCCGCGAGCGCCCGTCGGCGTGCCTTGTGCGGGCAGCGGGCTTGTGGTGAGCTGCGCGCCATGCAGGAGGCGTGCGGAGCTTTCGTGATCGACCTCTCCACGGCGCGGGTGGTCGATCTGACGCACCCGATCACCCCGGAGATGCCGCTGTTTCCCGGCGACACGCCCTATGCGTCGGAGACGCTGAGCACCATCGAGGAGGACGCGTGTTGCTCCAATCGGTTCTCGATGGCCGAGCACGCGGGCACGCACGTGGACGCGCCGGCGCACTTCACGGCCGGGGCAGCGACCGTCGAGCAGATCGCCCCGGAGCAGCTCGTGGGGGCGGCGGCGGTCGTGGACGTGACGGCGGCTGTTGCGGCGAGCCCGGACCACCGGGTCACGGTGGATGATCTCTGGAGCTGGGAGGCGCGGCACGGCGCGCTCTGCGCGAGGCATATCGTGCTGATCCGGACGGGCTGGGGGGCTCGCTGGTCCGATCCGGCGAAGTACCGGAACCAGGACGCCCAGGGCGTCATGCGCTTTCCCGGGGTGTCCGTTGAGGCGAGCCGCTACCTGCGCGAGCGCGGCGTGCGCTGCATCGGTATCGATACGCTGTCGACCGACCCCGGGCAGAGCGAGACATTCGAACAGCACAGGGCATTCCTTGGCGCGGGCGGCTATCACATCGAGAACCTGGCCAATCTGGAGCAGCTCCCGGAGGCCGGGGCCGTCGTGGTGGTCGCGCCGCTGCCGCTCGCGGGCGGCAGCGGCGCGCCCGCCCGGGTGCTGGCGCTGGTGCCGGCCTCCGGCGGCCCGGCGGGATAGCGCGGTGCGCCGCCCCAGGCTGGCGGGGCGCAGCTCGCGTCGTCCTGGCCCGTTGCCCCGCTCTGGTGCGGTGTCGCCTGTTTGCATACCGCCCCCCGCGACGGTCGTACGAGGTGCTGCTCCCCGCGCCGGATCGACCACACGAAGCTTCGCGTCCTGCCCGGGATTCGGTATCCTCTCGGCTCCCCCCTCGGGAGGTGACCGGGCGTATGAAGTTCGAGAAAGACGTCCTTCTGGCCGGCAAATTCCGCCTCGAGCGAGAGCTATCGCACGGCGGGATGGGCTCGATCTGGGTGGCGCAGCACGTCCAGCTCGGCACGCTCGTCGCGGTCAAGTTCATGCGCGACTCGTTTTCGCGGCTGCCGGTGCTCCGGGCGCGCTTCGAGCGGGAGGCGCGCGCCGCCGCGCAGCTCAAGAGTCCCCATATCGTGCAGGTCCACGACTTCGGCTTCGAGGAGGAGGACGAGGTGCCCTACCTCGTCATGGAGCTCCTGCAAGGCGAGGATCTCAGCAAGCGCCTCCAGCGGTGCGGGCGCCTCTCGCTCCCGGAGACGCTGCACATCATCGTCCAGGCCGGGAAGGCGCTCCGCAGCGTCCATGAAGCGGGGTTCGTGCACCGCGACCTCAAGCCCGCCAACTTCTTCCTGGCGCGCGTCGACGGCGAGGATGGCGAGATCGTGAAGCTGCTCGACTTCGGGATCGCGAAGGACGTCTCGGCGGTGCTCGCGGCCGACATCTCGGCCACGGGCGAGGTGATGGGCTCGCCGAATTACATGAGCCCGGAGCAGTTCTATGGCGAACGGGACGTGGACGCGCGCAGCGATCTCTGGTCGCTCGGGGTCATCCTGTTCAAGATGCTCACGGGGCAGCTGCCGTTCCCGGGCGACGCGATCGGGCGCGTGGTCACGAAGGTGATCCTCGGCACGGTGCCGTCGGCGCGCGAGCTCGCCCCCGATCTGCCCAGCGGCATCGACGCGTTCTTCGCGCGGGCGCTGGCGCGCGATCGGGACGAGCGGTTCCAGAACGTGCGCGAGATGATCAACGAGCTCGCGCGCGTCGCGGGCGCGCCGCCGTTCTTTTCGCTCATGGGGGACACCTCGCTGGGCGCCGGGTGGACATGGCGGGGCTCCGGCGGGGAGCCCGGGCTCGCCGACCCCGGCACGCCGCCGGTGGCGCAGCTGACGACGATGCCCATCCAGCGGCGCTCGGACCCGAACGATGTCCGCGCCTCGACGCCGAACCCGCAATCCTTGCCGGGCACCTTGACCGGCGCGATCAACCTGTCGGCGCCGCACACGGCGCGCGCCGCCATCGCGCGGGTCGCGGGGCGCGTCGCCGTCGGGGCGACGATCGCCCTCGTGGGGGTCGGCCTGTTCGTCGCCACGCTCAAGGGCGCATCGACCGGCGGCGACAAGGCCGCGACCCAGGCCTCCGCGGACGCATCAGCGCCCGCGCTCGGCGCGCCGTCGAGCGGCGCGCCGGCCGGGCTCGCCGCGGTCCCCGCCGTCGCGAGCGCTCCCGAGGCGCGCGCCGCGGCGACTCCTGCGGTGGTGCCGGCTCCGTTGCCGCTCGACCCCGCCGCGGGCGCGGGCGCGCCGAGCGCCGCCTCCCCGGCGCCGGCATCGCCCGTCCCCTCTGGCCCCTCTGGCGCGGCGGCGCGGAGCGCCGCGCCCGCGCGCCCCAGGTCCCCGGCCACCGCTCGGACCGCGGCGGCACCGGCGCCGCGCAAGACAGTCACGGGGCCTCGCAAGAAGTCCGGCGGAAGCAGGCCGGACTGGGGGCTCTAGCCGGGTGGCTCCGCGTCCCCAGAGGGCAAGAATGCGCTTCCGAGCGGCGGTGATGGGTGTGCTGCTCCTGGTCACGCTCGCCGGCGCGGAGGCGTCAGCGCAGGCGCCCCCCCCGTCGGCGAAGGCGCGACAGGCGGCTGTCACGTACGCCAACCAGGGGTGGACGGCCTACCGAGCGCGCCGGTACCGGGAAGCGCTCCAGGCCTTCCGCCGAGCCGAGGCCACGGTGCATGCGCCGACCTTCCTGATCATGGTCGCGCGCTCCTGCCACAAGCTCGGCCGCCTGACCGAGGCGCGCTCGGTCTACCAGGTCATCGTCGACGAGCAGCTCCCGGCCGACGCGTCGCAGGCGTTCCGGGAGGCCCAGGCCGAGGCGAGGACGGAGCTCGAGGCCCTCTCGTCGCGCATCCCCACCGTGGAGATCACCGTGACGGGCGCGGGCTCTGGGGGCGCGCAGGTGGCGCTCGGCGGGCTGGACGTGCCACAGTCGACGCCCGTCGCGCGCGATCCGGGCAGCCACACGCTGGCTGTGGGGGCGCCTGGACGACGCGGGCTGACGAAGGAGATCGTCCTCAAGGAGGGCATGAGGGCCAGGGTCGAGGTCGATCTCGCGGCCGGAAAGGTGCGGATCGAGAGCGACGGGACCGGGCGCGGCGCGGGCGGCGAGCCGCATCCGCTCGGCCCGGGGCAGGGTGCGGCCGACGGCGGCGCCCAGGAGGGCGGCGAGCCGCTCGGCCCTGGGCAGGTAGCGGCCGACGGCAGCGCCCAGGAGGGCGGCGGCGCGGCGGATGGACGCCCGAGCCCACGCAGCTCCGCGGTCGTGTTCACGGGGCTTGCCGCGACCGCCGCGGGGACGGGGCTCGGCGTCGCGTTCGTGGTCCTCTCGAACGGGAAGGCGAGCTCGCAGCAGCGCCTCCTGGAGCCGGCCTCCTGCACGGACCCTGCGCGCTGCCCTGGGCTCGACCTGCGCGCGTACAACGACCTGGGACACGCCAAGGCAGACCTCGCGAACGCGGCGGTCTGGAGCTTCCTGGCCGCGGGCGCGGCGGGGCTCGGCACGGCGGCGTACGTCCTCCTGACGGGACGGCCCGACGCGCGGGACGCGACGGCGACCGGCCTGTCGGTGAGCCCCATGCCGGGCGGGCTCGTGATCAGCAAGCGCTGGTGAGGCTTCCGGAGAGAGGGATCTTCCCGATGATGCGCATCGTATCGTGGAGGTGGATGGGCTGGGCGCTCTCGACGATCGTCCCGCTGGTCGCGCTCAGCGGAGGTAGCTGCGTCTTCTTCAGCTACGAGGATGTCGTCGCAAGCGCGGGCGGAGCAGGCGGAACGGGCGGAACGAGCGGCGGCGCCGGTGGCACCCTGGAGCCTTGCGGGCAGGGGGGCGGCGGCTGCGGCGGGGCGCCCCCGGAGGGCTGCGATGGGCCGGGGAGCCATATCTCGACGTGCCTCGTCGATGATGGCTTGCTCGCGCGGTACTTCCTCGACGCGTTCGACGCGGAGGGCAAGCTCGTCGACTCGGGACCGGAGCCGGGGCTCTCGCTCGACGTGGTGTCGGACGGAGAGAGGCTCAACCTGGAAGGCGAAGCGGGGCGCGTGGGCATCCGCTGGATGAACCTCGGAGGGAACGCGCGCGTGGAGGCGGCGTTTCCGTCCACCGCCACGCCCCCGAGCAAGCTCCTCGTCTCGGAGGCGACGCTCACGCTCGAGACCGTGGTGAGCGTGACGGCCGCGGCGGTCGAGGGCGTGCCGGCTCGAATTCTGTACCTCGGGACCGATACCGGAGAGTTCGGGAAGTACTCGCTGAGCGCCGGCGACCCCGACGGGATGGGAAACCGAGAGCTGCTGTTCCACATCTACGCCAACTCCCAGACGCTGTTCGTGGGGCAGTGGTTCATTCCCCTCGAGGAGCTAGAGCGGCCGTGCGTCCTGCACCTCGTGCTGAACGCCGCCGAGGGCGTCGTCGATCTCTACGTGAACGGCGACGTGCGAACGAACGCGATCCCGGATCGGCCACCCGCCGACTTCGTCTTCACGTGGGCGGAGCCGACGTGGTATCTCGTGCTCGGAAACTCGCGGAAGGCCGGGCGCTCTTTTCGCGGCTCGATCCAGTATGCCGCGCTGTACGGCAAGCCGTTGACCCCCGAGCAGGTGAAGGCCAACGCCGCGACGCTGGCGAAGAGCGACGACGGCCCCGGGATGTGAGCTAATACGCGCCGCGCCCGCTCCGGGTTCGCGCCGGCGCCCGCGCACCCTCGCGGCTGGAGAGCGCATAGGTCACCCCGCGCTCCAGCGTCCCCCGCGTCACGATCCCCCCCAGATCGGCCCCCAGCGCCACGAACGCCTGCGCCACGTTCGGCCTGATCCCGGTGAGCACCACCTCGGCCCCGAGCAGCCGCGCGCTCCGCGCCGCCTGGATCAGCGCGTCCGTCACCTCCGGCCCCGCCTGCGGCACCCCCGTCACATCGAGTATGGTGATCCGGGCGCGCTGGCGGGAGATCCCGTCCAGCAGCGTCTCGGTGAACTGCGCGCCCCGCTCGCGGGTCAGCTCGCCGACCAGCGGCGCCACCAGCACCCCGTCCGCGATGGGCAACAGCGGCGTGGAGATGGCCCGTATCGTCTCCTGCTGGACGATCAGCATCTTCTCCCGCAGCTGCCGGGTCCTCGCCTCGGCCTGCACCCGCTCGGTGATGTCCACCGCGATCGCCCCGCATCCGGAGACCCTGCCCTCCTCGTCGCGGAGCGCGAACCTGGTGCTCATGAACACGTGCCTACCGTCGGCCAGATCCATCTCGTCCTCGGAGGTGATGGGCTCGGACGACGCCATCGCCGCCCGGTCCTGCGCCGCGAACCGGTCAGCGATCTCCGCGGGGAACAGGTCGTGCTGGGTCTTCCCCATCAGCTCCTCGCGGGGCTTGCCGAGGAGCTCTTCGACGGGCGGGTTCAGCAGCGTGTGGCGTCCCTCGTTGTCCCGCGCGAACATGAGCATCGGCGCGTTCTGAATGAATGCCTCCAGCAGCGCGGCGCCCCGGCGCCTCTGCGCCTCGGACTCCACGCGCGCGGTGACGTCGATGCTCACCACCGCCACGAAGCGGTTCCCGCTCGCGTCCTCGAACGCAACGTAGCTCGGCTCGGTCCAGAGCCGACGCCGGTCCTTGTAAAGCTCGCCCGGCTCGGTGTCGTAGGGGACCGGTGGCAGCGTGACCACCTCCCCGGCGAGCGCCCGGCGGAAGGCCTCGGCGTGGCCCGTCTTCACCGCCTGCGGGTCCTCCAGCGCGTTGTACTTGCCGATGATCTGCTCGGGGGTGATGCGCCACCGCGCGCAGTCGGCCTGGTTGATCGCGACGAGGAGCCCGTCCGCGCGATGGATGACCAGCGGTACGGTCACCGCATCGAAGAGCGCGCGATAAGGCACGCTGTCCGCGAGCTCGCGCTGCGCGTCGCGCGGCGCCGCGCCTGCGCTGAGCCTTCGCTCCAGCTCCTCCACGCGGGCCCGGAGCCGCATGTTCTCTGCCTTGATTCGCTCGTCGCTCTGCCGATCGATCTCCATCGTCCCCCCTGGGCCCTGCCCCATTTGCAACCTCACGCGCGGCCGCTCGCCGCCGCGGAGAGCGCGCACAGCCCCCCTGAGCCCTGCCCGCCGCTCTCCGCCCGCGGCCGTCCGGGAGTTCTTCTGCGCTGAAATGGTGCACCATCAGGACGGCGCCGTGAAGCCTGGATTGGCCGGGGCTGGCGCCTCGACAGCGGTACTCCCACGCACGACCGACTCGCCCTCATCGCAGCACCGCGCACCACCGACCGGGACCTGCCCGTCGTGCTCGCCGCCTCGTACATCGGAGCCTCTCGGAGGCGCTATCGACACGGCGAAAGAGATCTACGATCCGGACGGACGCCTCTTCGTGGAGCTCCTGCTCCCGGAGAATGTTCTGTCAACCAGGGGTTGGGCCCGCGGCTGGGGCTCGCCGTCTCCCTCGCTAGGGAAGAAAGACGGTGAACACCCGGGTGGTCGAGTCCGGGCTGCCGGTGAGGTTGTTGACGCAGCTCGGGTAGTACATGCCGTTCGTGTTGAGCTGCTGGCAGAAGGCGGTGCACGACCCGCGGATGCTGATCATCCCGCATTGCTGGACGGCCCCGCCGCTGTCGAGGTGACCCGCGGCGCAGTCCCGCATGAGCGACCGTGAATAGCCGCGATTGGCCTCGTCGTAGCAGGCGTTCAGGTAAGGAGAGGGGGCAAACAGATTGCCCCAGAAGGCGCCTTCCATATGCGTGTAGGTCGTGAGCTCGAGGGTACCGGTCTTGTCGATGACCGCGGAGTTGCCCCGCGAGGAGATCGTCACGGAGACGCCGTACCAGTTCGTCCGCGACGCGAGGCACGCCGAGATCCACTGCTGGTCGTTATGGCCGAGCGGCTTGGTGCTCCAGTCCGGCACGAGGCCGATGATTCCCCTGTACTCCTCGTTGTGCACCGTGCCCGAGCTGTCGGTCCACGAGAAGCTGAACGACTGCGACGGGAGGAACGCACAGCCGACCATATAGTTGAGGAGCTGGCGCGAGAGATCGCCGGCCGCGCCCGGATCCCGGATCGCGGCCAGGGCCGCCGGGCTCAGGGCGTTGGGGTTGAGGGCGTTGGGGTTGAGGGCGTTGGGGTTGAGGGCGTTGGGGTTGAGGGCGTTGGGATTGAGGGCGTTGGGGTTGAGGGCGTTGACGAACTCGAGGGCGCTAGGGGCAACTCCTACGGAGCCCTCCTCCTCTCCCTGAACTGCGATGCAGCCCACCAAAAGCGCGAGCGAAAGCGCCACGAAACCAGCGATGCTGATCCGGTACATCGTCGTCCCCCCCGGGTTCGTCCCTTCGTGCCCTCGTCGAAGGTCGAATTGGGTGTACCGATGAATAGGCATCATGTCCAGTGCTCAACCGGTGATTTGTGTAAAATTCGTAAATCGTTGAAAGCGAGGAGCTGCTCTGTCCACGGTGTGTAAGGTGAGCAAGGCAGCGTGTCGCCTTCATCGCGCTCTGTTCGGAGCCCAGCGAAGCGCGGTGGATGATCGAAATCTCACACTGCATGAAGGCCCGACAGAACGGCGGCGAGCGGCCCGGGTGTCGCTGCAATACGCAGTGTGGCGATAGGTGCGTGCGCGGGGCTGGGGACAATCGCGTGGGGCACGTCGATGACGAGCGCGTCGCCGCGCGCTCCGGCCGGCGATGTCAGGGGAGCGCGTGCCGCGGGGCCGAGCAGGTCGTGATCGAGCTGCTCGCGACTGCGATCCTTCTCACCCGGGGCCGATCTCGCCGTCGCCGCGCGGGCCCTGCGCCGGAGGAGGCGAGGTCGATTCCGGCGAAAGCTGCGCTCCTTGCGCCGGCGGCGCGGCGCTCGGGTAAGGCTGCGCACCCTGCACCGGCGGCGCGCCGCTCGGGTAAGCGTGCATGGGGCCCGCCTGGAAGGGCGGACGGAAGCTGGCTGCCGTGCGCCGCTGCCGCCGGACGATGGCGCGGAGGGCGTAGTAGAGCACCCCGAAGAACGCCGCCAGGAGCAGCAAGGTGGGGCCGATCGACGCGGCGAGGACCGCTGTTTTCACGGCGACGACCCCCGCGTTCTCGATTCCCTCGCTGGCCGCGCGGGCGATCTTGCCGCCGGCGCCCAGCGTCTGCTCCTCGCCGCGCGCCGTGACCGACATCTTCACGGTCGCATAGGCGATCTGCCCCTCCAGCAATCGCTCCTGCGCCTCGATCTGCTCGATCGTCTCACGCACGCTCCCGAGCTGCTTCTCGACGGCTACCACGTCCGCGAGGCTCCCCGTCCTGTCGGAGAGCAGGTCGAGCAGCCGCTTCTCCTGGGCGCGGGCGTTCCGCAGCCGCGCGCCGATGTCCGCGCGCTGCTCGGTCACGTCCTCGGCCTTCTCCGCGTCGTCGACCACCTCGCCGAGCGACGCTACCGCGGCCCGGAACGCGCCGACCTTCGCCGAGGGGACCCGCGCCTCGAGCGACGCGCTCCGGTGCGGGCCGCCGTGCACCCGGGCCTCGCTCACGTAGCCGCCGTGCTCCTCGACCGCGGTTCGCAGCCGCTGCATCGCCGGCTCGAAGGCGTCCACCAGGATCGCGGTCTCGACGGTGATCCGCATCGCGCGCCCGGCGAGCGGCGCCGCGGCGGGTGATGTCCCTTGCGCTCTCTGATCGAGCGCCGCGGCCTGCGCGGGCGGGGCCGATGCCATGGTGGCTGACTCGGACCGATCCGATCTCGCGCAGGCGCCGGTCAGCGTCACAGCCGAGAGCAAGGCGACGAACAGGCTCGTAGAAGGGCGCATGCGGCCAGCCTAGCGGCTCACGGGTGAGCTCGCTAACGGCGCGCGTCGGGCGGCCACGAGCCCAGAGCCGGCTGCGAGATCACCCGAGGTGCGCGGCGCGGCGGTCGCCGCGCGCGAGGTGGCGACCCGCGACCGGGCGCTCAGTCGCCCCGACCGCCCGGCCCGCGCCCGCGGCCGGGCCCCGGCCCGAACGGCGGCGGGCCCGGGTGCCGCCGCCGGTCGGCCTCGAGCTCCTCGTAGCGGGTGAGCTGCTCGGGCGTGAGCACGCCCTTCACGCGCGCGTCGGTGCGATCGCGGAGGGCGTCGAGCGCGGGGCGGCACTCGGAGAGGAGCCGCTCCCGCTCGGCCTCGGCCTCGGCGATGGTCGCCCTGAGCTCGCGCACCTGGCGGTCGGTGAGGTCGAGGTGGCGGCGCATCGCCCTGAGGCGGAACTGGGCGCGGGCCTCGGTCGGAGGACCCCGGAAGGTGGCCTCGAGGTCGCGCAACGCCGTGACGCGGCCGATGGCCGCGCCGGCGACGCCGCCGAAGAGGAAGACCGCGGCCAGCACGGCCAGCGGCTTCCAGCGGGCGAGGGCGGGCGGAGACGCGGGGCGCTGGGTCATTCGCTCGCCTCGACGGCCTCCACGGAGGCCATGATTTCGCTGTCGACCTCGCGCTGCGTCTGCAGAAAGAAGAGGACGCTCGCGGCCGCGGCGAGGGCGGTCACGACGAGGGCAGGGCGACCCGAGCGGACGATGCCGTCGGCGATCGCGGGCCGCGCGGGGAGGAGGGGAGGAGCGGCCGTCGCCGCGCGGACCATGGCCTCGGTGAAGCCGGCGTCCGGCTCGAGGCCGCCGGTCGCGGCCGCGATGCGCGCGAGCGGATCGCTGGCCGCGCTGGCCGTCGCAGCGCGCAGCACGGCCGCCGTGAAGCGGTCGTCGGCGTCGATGCGAGCGGTCGCGGCCGAGAGGCGCGCGAGGTCCCGATCGGGTCCGGTCCGGTCGTCGTCGCGGTCAGACATGCGGCGCCTCCTCCTCGATCTGCCGGGCGCGGAGCGCGGCGCGGGCGCGCACCAGGCGTTGTTCGACGGCGCCCTCGGAGCAGCCGAGCGCCGCCGCGGCCTCCTTCGCGGGCAGGCCCTCGACGGCGACGAGGACGAGCGCGGCGCGCTCCTGGGGCGGGAGCGCGGCGAGCAGGGCGTCGAGCTCGCGCAGCGCGACGCGCGCTTCGGCGGAGACGAGGCCGTCGAAGCGCGGCTCGGCGGGCGCCTCGCGCGGGATCTCGCGGCGGCGCCGGAGGGCGTCGAGGCAGGCGTTCGTCACGATGCGGTACAGCCAGGTCTCCACCTTCGATCTCCCGTCGTAGCGCCCCTCGCGCAGGGCGCGGTAGGCGTCGACGAACGCCTCCTGCAGCGCGTCCTCGGCCTCCGCGAGGTCGCCGACCAGGCGCGCGGCCAGGCGGTACATCGGCGCGCGCGTGTGCTCGACGATCTGCCGGAAGGCCGCATCATCGCCCCTGGCGACGCGCGCTGCGACGAGCCTGAGGTCGACGATCACGTTCCCCCGCGATTCTGCGCCCATGGCACCGCGCGCGCTACAGGGACGAGCGCTCAGCGGCGCTCGGGGCCGCGCATGCCGGGCCCGGGGCCGTGCCCGGGGCCGCGCATGCCGGGCCCGGGGCCGCGCTCGGGGCCGCGCATGCCGGGCCCGGGGCCGTGCTCGGGGCCGCGCATGCCGGGCCCGGGGCCGCGCTCGGGCCTGCCCGCAAACGGCCCCTTCTCGATGCGTTCGGCGAGGGCATTGCGCTGCGCCTCGTCGAGGATCGGGACGATCGCGGCCAGCGCGCCGACCATGCGGTCCAGGTGCGCCCGCGGGCCCATCTTCTCGCCCGCCGGCGGCTGCGGCAGGAACGCGTTCGCGTCGAAGCGATCCGCGGCGAACGTCTCGAGCCGCGCGCGCATCTCGGCGCGCCTCGCCGCGTGATCTTCCTTGTGCTCGCCCCGGTCGGCGTCGCTCGGGCGCGCGCCCTCGAGGGCCTTGTCGATCTGCGCGCGCTGCTCGTCGCGCAGGTCGAGGCCGGCGAGGAGATGGCCCAGCGGACCGCCGCGCATGCCGGGGCCGCGCATGCCCCCTCGATCGCCGCGCGGGCCGCGGTGGTGCTCGCCGCCGCGCGGGCCGCGCTCTCCTCGCTCGTCCATCTTCGCGGCGATCACGTCGACGAGCTGCCGGCGCTGCTCCTTCGTGAGCGTGGCGTGCAGGGTGCTCAGCGCCCCGGCGACGCGCGAGCGGTGCTCCTCGGCTGCGCGGCCGGCGTCGGGGAGCTTCGCCTCGATCGCCGCCCGATCGATCTTGCCCGCGCGCACGCCCTCGGCGAGCGCCGAGAAGACGGCCCCGCCCTTCGGGCCCTCCTTCGCGCCGTCGCGCAGCCCCTCGAGGGCGCCCTCGATCGTCGCTTTCTGCGCGTCCGAGAGGTCGAGCTCGTGGAGCGCCGCGCGCAGGAGGTGCTCGGGGCCGCGCGGGCCGCCGCGATGGCCGCCGAAGCCCTCCCGGGGACCGCCCGTCCTCGACGGGCCCTGGGCGAGCGCCGCCTCGGCGGCCTCGTCGCTCGGGGACGTGTTGCCCTGCCCCGTCTCCGCCGTGCAACCGGCCGCGCCGACGAGCGCGCCGACGAGCGGCAATACCGCACCAAGCCTCCACCAACGAGACTGCGTCATGGACTCTTCTCCTGGGTCGCCCGCGTCGTGCCGAGCGGGTCGTTCATCCCTGTGACGCCGGCGGGGAGGGGAGCCCTACGAGGACGAGCGACTTTTTCTGGAGGCGGGCTCCTCGAGCAAGCTCCGCAGCAGCCGGGAGAGGCCGGCGCGGGCTCGGCCTTACCGCACGCTGGCGATCAGGTGGGTGCGCGTGCCCTGCGGTGTGGCGACCTCGGCCTCGTCGCCCTCCGACAGGCCCAGCAGGGACTGGCCGAGGGGGCTCGTCGTGGCGAGGGTCTGCAGCTCGACCCCCTGGAACTGGATGCGCTCGCCGCCCGCGGCCGGCAGGAGGAAGTAGAGCGCGCGCCGCTTTCCGCTCTCCAGCTCCACGAGCGCCGAGCTCTCGATGCCCGCGCCGGGGCCGAAGTCGCGCACCGTGAGGGCGCCCAGCCTGGCGAGCGCCTGCTCGAGCTGGAGCACGCGCTCGCTGTGACCTCGCGCCACGTAAGAGGCCTCGGTGGCGCGCATGTCCTTGTCGCCCTCGGCGCGGTTCTCCTCGTGCGTCGCGGCGCTGGCGGCGTCGCGCGCCCGCTCGGTGGAGCGCTCGAGCTCACGGGCGAGCTGGTCCCTCAGGGCCGCGAGCAATGCGCGCTTGTCGATGGCGGGTGGCATGGACACGCACATCTTACCAGACGGGATCGCGGCGGTCACTCCACGGTCGTCTGGCGCCGCCGCTCGAGACCCGAGGGGCGCAGCCGTCCTCAGCGCCGCGCGGCGCCCGCCCGTCGCCGCCGTCCTCGGACGAGGAGCGAGAGGCGGCCCGGCTCCTCCGGGAAGGCCGCGCGCCTGCTCGCCGGCGAGCAGCGCCGAGCGCACACCTGCGCTGATTGCAACTCTGTAATGGATGCCTCTCGCACAGAGTCGCAGTTCATGGCTCCTTTTCGCGTCGAGAACTCCCCGCTCCTTGCAGATGTGCAATCCGTGCGCGTCGCGCGCGGCGGACTGCCGATGCGCTTATCGTCCGTGTGAATCGAATGTTTCAAGACGGTGACTTGGAAGCACGCGGGAAGCGCGGGGGAAGCACGATGACGCCCCGCGACGGCGAGCGGGAGAACCGCGCAGGAATCGTTCAGGAATCTCTTTGCCGGGGTAGGGTGAGTAGTGTAGATTCCTAATCTGCTACGCCGCTGCTCCGGGCTGGAACGCATCGACACGAGAGCATGGGTGTCGATGCGGCGCCACCGCACAGCCTGCAGCGCGCGAGCCGAGCGCGCGCGACATGACGCGAGGCGTCCTGCCGCCGCTCGTCCGGGCTGCGTCCAGATCACTGCACGAGCACACAAGAGGAGAATCGTGAGCCTGTATGCCCAGGAGCGGCTGCGCGTGCTCGTCGTCGACGACGAGCGGAGGATGCTGGACAGCATCGCGGCCATCCTCGACGACGACATCGACGTCGAGACCTGCACGTCCGCCCACCGGGCGCTCGAGCTGCTGCAGACAGGCCAGTTCCATGTGGTCTGCTCCGACTACAAGATGCCCGGGATGAACGGAGACGAGCTCCTCAAGCGGGTCGCCGGCCTGCCGTTCTACACGAGCTGCCTGCTGATCACCGGCGACGAGGAGTACATCCGCTCCAGCGAGGTGGGCCGCCACTACGTCATCCTCAAGCCGTTCGAGCCCGCCCGGGTCACCCGGATCGTCCTGGAGCTCGCGCGCCTCGCCCACGCGAGGCGGTCCGCGGACGCCTCCTCGGCGCGCGAGGCCGCCGCGCCCGCCTCGAAGACGAGGAGGGCCGCGCCGTCGCTCAGGCCGCGGGAGATCCAGGACGCGCCGGCGTCCTCGCAGCGCGAGCGGGTGAGCTCGTACCCGCCCCCGTCCTCCCGCGCAGCGTCGAGCTACCTGGACACGGTGCGGGTCGGAGACGCTGGGCTCCCGGCCCGGACCCTCAAGTGATCGCCCACAGCGGCGAGCGCGGCACCCGAGGAGGCGATCCCCCACGATGACGAGCCGAGATCCGCTCGGCGCGGTGGAGCAGACCGCGACGGCCGAGGAGATCGTGGCGACGCTGCGCCACGATCTGCGCAATTGCTTCGGGACGATCCGCAATGCGGCGTTCTTCATCCGGCGCAAGGTCGCCCGGGAGCAGGCGTTTCGGGACGACCCGCGGGTGGGGCAGTTCCTCGACGTCATCGACGAGGAGGCGATCGCGGCGAGCACGCTCGTCGATGGCGTCATCGACGCGAACGCGAGCCTCAGGCGGCGTCCGGTGAGCGCGAGCGCCCGCGAGTGCGCCCTCACGGCGGCGGCCTGCGCGCGCATCGCCGAGCCCGGGATCCGCGTCGACGTCGACGCGGCGGAGGGCGTGGTCGAGCTCGATCCGGCGGAGCTCGCCCTGGCGGTCCGGTGCCTCGTGGAGAACGCGGCGGAGTCGATGCCCGGGGGCGGGGTGGTCACGCTCCGCGGGAGCGTGATCGGCGCCCGCTACCGCATCGAGGTCGGCGACACGGGGACGGGCGTGCCCGAGGCGGAGCGGGAGGCGATCACGCGCCCGTTCTACACAACCAAGCCGGGCCGCCTCGGCCTCGGGCTCAACATCGCCGGGCGCGTGGCGCGCCGCTATTTCGGGACGCTCACCCTCGGCCACGGCGCGCCCTCCGGCACGCTGGCGTGCATCGAGCTGCCCCTCGCCGCGGCGCCCGAGCCGCCCGGCGCGGGCGCCGAGGAGCGGCCGTGACGTCGCGCGCGGCCGAGGCGCCGCGATGAGCATCCGGGCCGCCCTCTCGCTGATCTTCGCCGTGGCCGCGGCCGTCGTGCTGCTCGCGACCGGCGCGCTCTACGTCACCTCCGCCAGCATGACGCGGCTCCAGCGGCGCGCCGAGCTGTCGTACGAGGACCTCACCCGCCACGTCACGCTCGCCAACCACGCCGGCCGCTACATGCGGGAAGCCGCGGAGATCTCCCTCGGCGGCGGCGACTCCGAGGAACTCCACCACCTGGCCGGGCTCGTCGCGCGGGACCTGGCCGCGGCGGAGGCGATCGAGCGGGCGCGGGAGCCGCTCGAGCGGGCGCGGGAGCCGCTCGAGCGGGCGTGGGAGCCGCTCGAGCGGACGCTGATCGAGGGCGAGCGCGCCCCCGAGGCGCTGCGCGAGGCGCGGGAGGGCGACGAGCGCCTGCGCCGGATGCGCGCGAGCTTCGCGGCGATCGCCGGGGGCGTCGACCACGTGTCCCGCATGGCGAGCGCCGGGGATCTGGCGGCCTACCGGAGGTTCGTGGAGCGCCCCGAGGCCGAGTACGAGGAGGGGTTCGTGCCCCAGATCGACGCGGCCATCGCCGACGCGCGGCGCGACGTCGCGCGGAACGCGGAGGAGGCGGGCCGCGCGGGCGCCAGGATCAGGATCGCGAGCATCGCCCTGATGACGGCGGCGCTCGTGACCCTCGTCGTCCTCCTCGGCGGCCTTGTGCGCTCGATGGCGCGCGGGTTCGGCGCGCTCGCGGAGTGCTCGCGGCGCATCGCCGGAGGCGACCTCGAACACCGCGTGCCCGACCTGGGAAAGCACGAGTTCGGGCGCATCGGCGCGGCGCTCCGCCACATGGCCGAGAGCCTGCGCGAGGCCCAGGCGTCGAGCGTGCGCGTCGAGCGGCTCGCGGCGATAGGGCAGCTCGCGGCGAGCGTCGGGCACGAGCTCCGCAACCCGCTCGGCGCCATCCGGAACGCGACGCACTACCTCAAGAAGCGCCTCGCCGGGACCGAGGTCGGCGCGGAGCCGCGCGTCGCCCAGTTCCTCGCCCTGATGGAGAAGGAGCTCCTCTCGTGCAACCGGATCATCGGCGATCTCCTGGACTTCGCGCGTGAGCGCAGGCTCCGCCGCACCGCGTGCCCGCTCGCGCCCCTGGTGGACGACGCCATGTCGGTCGTCGAGCCGCCCGCGCACGTGCGCCTCGAGAACCTCGTGCCGGCGGCGCTGCCGGTGCCGAGCCTCGACAAGGACCAGTTCCGGCAGGTGCTCGTGAACCTGATCCAGAACGCGGCCGAGGCGATCCCTGTCGAACGCGAAGGGTGGGTGCGTGTGGTTGGGCGTGTGTGTGACGAGGCCGTGAGCCTCGAGGTGGCCGACAACGGGGATGGGATCGAGGAGGAGCACCTCGCGAAGATCTTCGAGCCGCTCTTCAGCACGAAGCTGAAGGGGACGGGCCTCGGGCTCGCCATCACCGCCGGGATCGTCCGCCTGCACGGCGGCACGATCGCGGTGGAGAGCGCGCCCGGCGCGGGGACGACGTTCACCATCCGGTTACCGCGCGCCGCTGCGCCGGAGGTACACTCCGTTCAACTCGCGTGACAGCGTGACAGCGGAGGGAGACGTCCGTCGATGCAAGGGACCGGACCGGTGCTCGTGGTGGACGACGAGGAGGGGATGCGCGCCACGCTCGCCGCGAACCTCGAGCTCGAGGGGTACGAGGTCGTCGAGGCGCGCGACGGGGCGCACGCCCTCGAGCTCGTGAGGCAGCGGCGCTTCGCGCTCGTGCTGACCGACGTGAGGATGCCCGGCCTCGACGGCGTCGCGACGTTCCGGGAGATCAAGCGGCTCCAGCCGGAGCTCACGGTGGTGCTGATGACGGGCTTCGCGCGCGAGCAGCTCATCGAGCAGGGCATCGGCGAGGGGGTCTACGCGGTCATCTACAAGCCCTTCTCAATGGAGCACCTCATGCGGATCATCGCGCGGGCCCTCTCGTCGCGCGGCGTGCTCGTGGTGGACGACCTCCCCGCGGTCGCGGAGTCGATCGTGGCGGGGCTCAAGGCGGCCGGGCTGCGCGCGGAGGCCGCGTACGACGGGCACACGGCCATCCAGCGCGCGCGGGACGCGGCGGTCGACGTCTGCGTGCTCGACCTCCGGATGCCCTCCCTGGACGGCGTGAGGACCCACGAGCAGATCCGGCGGCTGAGCCGCGGGATCACGGTGATCGCGATGACCGGCCACGCGACGCCGGAGATGATCCACGCGTTCACGAGCCAGGGCGGGTACGCCTGCCTCCACAAACCGTTCGAGGTGCGCGAGCTCATGCACACGATCGCGCGCGCCCGGAGCGACCCGGGGACGTGCTGAGGGCCGCTGGACATGGCGCCGGGCGGCGGCGTGCGCTGCTCCATGCCCGGCCGCGACCGCGCCGGCCGCGGGGGCGGAGGAGGGCGCCGTGAGCGTGACCGTGCTCCTCGTCGACGACGACGCGTCGTCCCGGTTCGTGCTCGCGACGCTCCTGGAGGACGAGGGCTTCCAGGTGGAGGAAGCCGGCTCGTTCGCCGAGGCCGGGCAGAAGATCGCGGCGGAGGGCGCGCGGTACGACCTCGCGCTGCTCGATCAGAACCTCGGCGACGGTCATGGCACCGATCTCGTGGCGGTGCTGCGGGCGCGCCTGCCGCGCGCGAAGGCGGTGCTGATCAGCGGCAGCGGCGACGAGGGCCTCGGCGACGCGCCCCCGCCGGACGCGGTGCTCGCGAAGGGGATCGGCTTTCCGGAGCTGCTCGATCGGATCCGGCAGCTGCTCGGCTGACGCGCTCCGACGCCGCGCGGGCCGCGCGGCGCGAGATGGCCGCGCGCGCGGCGTCAGGCGATGCCGAGCAGGGCCTTGCCCACGATGTCGCGGATCGCGGGGCCGGACAGGGCCATGATGGGGCCGCTCATCGCGTCGCGCAGGTGGCGCTCGATGGGGCGGGTGCGCATGTACCCGGCGCCGCCGGCGATCTCCAGGGCCGAGGTGGCGATGGCCACCGCGGCCTCGTTGGCCACCACCTTGGATTGCAGCTGCAGCAGGCCGTAGCTCGGGTCGCCCGCGTCCAGGGCAGCGGCGGTGCGCATGGCGAGGGCGCGCGCGGCCTCGAGGCGCATGCTCATGTCGGCCACGGCGAACTGCACCCATTGCAGCTCGGCGATGGGCCGGTCGCCCGGCGGCAGGACCCGCTCCTTGGCGTAGGCCACGGCCGCGGCCATGGCGGCCTCGGCGATGCCCACGGAGAGCCAGCCGAGGCCGTTGGGAATGGGGTTCGGCGCCAGGGGATCGAGCGCGAGCCGCCGCGACTCGGGCAGGGGCGTGCCCTGGAAGCGGACGATCTGGCTGCGCGTGGCCCGCATTCCGAGGGTGTCCCAGACGGGCTCGATGACGATCGAGTCGTCCCTCTCGATGAGGAAGAACGCCGGCTGGCCGTCGCAGACCGCGGCCGTGAGGAACCAGTCCGCGCGCTCGCACCCGGTGACGAAGCGCTTCTCGCCGGTCAGGCGATAGCCGCCCTCGGCCTTCTCGGCCACCTGGCGCGGCACGAGGAACATGTTGCCGCTGGTGGGCTCGGAGAGCGCGTTGCCGACCCACGCGCCGCGGCGGATCGCCTGCTCGAAGCGGGACCGCTCGCCGGGGTCGACGAGGGCGCGGTACACCGACAGGGCGCCCTGGTGCATGAGCCACGCCGTGGCGAACGACGCGTCGCCCCGCGCGAGGATGGCCACGATGCGGCCGAACGTGAGCCACGAGCAGGGCGCGCGGGCGGCGCCGTCGCCGGCGGCCCCGCCGAGCAGCGCTGTGTTGATCGGTGAGCGGATCATGGCGGTCAGCCCCTCGATCGGGAAGGTGGCATCCCGGTCGTGCTGAGCCGCGTGCTCGGCGAGGAGCGCCGAGATCCGTTCGGCCTCGGCGAGGAGCTCGTCGGCCTGACTTGCGTCGTTCTTCTCTGCATTCATGAGGTCGTTCCTCTGTGGCTGCGAGGCATTGAGCTCGCCTGGTCGTCGGCGAAGCCGGATATTACAGGAGGCGGCGCCCCGGAGGTGTTTTCCCCCGCGGACCCTCAGACCCGGCGCAGCCTCTCCGCCGCGCGCTCCAGCGTCTCGTCCCGCTTGGCGAAGCAGAACCGCAGGACGGGCCCGGGCTCCACCCCGGAGAGGAACGGGGAGATCGGGATCGAGGCGACGCCGTGCTCGCGGAGGAGGCGCAGCGCGAAGTCGGCGTCTCGCTCGGCCGTGATCGCGGAGGTGTCGAGCAGCTGGAAATACGTGCCCTCGCACGGCAGCGGGCGGAACCGCGAGCCCTCGATGAGCCTCAGGAAGAGATCCCGCTTCGCCTGGTAGAAGGGCGCGAGATCGGCGGCGAGCGGGTCGCGCATCACGAGCTCGGCATACGCGTGCTGGATGGCGCCGTTCACCGCGAACGTCACGAACTGGTGGACCCGCTGGATCTCGGCCGAGAGCGCCTGCGGCGCCGCGCAAAAGCCCACCTTCCAGCCGGTCGTGTGGTACGTCTTGCCGAAGGAGCTGATGACGACGGAGCGATCCGAGAGCTCCGGATACCGCGCGAGGCTCTCGTGCCGGCGCCCGTCGAAGAGGATATGCTCGTAGACCTCGTCGCCGACGACGATGACGTCCCGCCCGTCCACGACGCGGGCGAGCTCGCGCATGTCGCCGGCCGACAGCATCGTTCCGGTCGGGTTGTGCGGCGAGTTGATGAGCAGGAGCCGCGTGCGCGGCGTGATCGCGCGCCGCACCTCGTCCCAGTCGACCCGGTAGTCCGGAAAGCGGAGCGTGACGAACACGGGCGTTCCGCCGTTCAGCTGCACGGCCGGCGCGTACGAGTCATAGCAGGGCTGAAAAAGGATGACCTCGTCCCCGGGCCGGACGAACGCGGTGATCGTGCTGAAGATGCCCTCGGTCGCGCCCGAGGTGATCGTGATCTCGGTCGCCGGATCGTAGCGGCGGCCATAGAGCCGCTCGATCTTCATCGCCAGCGCCTCGCGCAGGGCCAGCACGCCCTGCATGGGGGCATACTGGTTGTGGCCGGCGCGCATGTGGCGGGCGACGGCCTCCACCAGCTCCGGCGCGCAGTCGAAATCCGGGAAGCCCTGCGACAGGTTGATGGCGCCGTGCTCGTTCGCGAGCCGCGTCATCACCGTGAAGATGCTGACGCCGGTCGACGGCAGCTTCGATGGGAGCGCAGGCGTGGTCATGGCAGGTCCTATATCACCCCTCCAGCCCGGCCGTGCTTCCCGGCAGCGCGCCGCGGAGCGCGAGGGCCGCGACCGCCGCCGCCGAGACCAGCCTGGCTCGAGGCCGGCGCTCTGCCCGAGGCCGGCTACCGGCTCCGCGCGCGCGCGCCGCGCCCGTGATAGCGTGCCTCCCGCCGGCGCGGGGGGCGGCGCTCCGTTCCTCTGCGCGCGGCGGAGAGAGAGGGGACACCGTGCGGCTGAAGGACAAGATCGCGCTCATCACCGGGGCGAGCAGGGGAATCGGGAAGGCCAGCGCGCTCGCGCTGAGCCGGGAGGGGGCCGTCGTGGTCGGCGTGGCGCGCACCGCGGCCGATCTGTCGGCGCTCGAGGGGGAGATCCGCGCGGCGGGCGGCCGCGGGCTGATGATCGAGGCCGACGTCACCCGCGCCGCCTCCGTCGCCGCGTCCGTGGAGAGGGCCGTCGGCCAGCTCGGGAGGGTCGACATCCTCGTCAACAACGCGGGCATCGGCGGATACCGGCCTTTCCTCGAGTGGTCGGAGGACGACTACGACCGCATCATGGCGACGAACGTGAAGGGGACATGGCTGTTCTGCCGCGAGGTCATCCCCCACATGCGCCGCCAGGGCGGCGGCCACATCATCAACGTCGCCAGCGTCGCCGGCCTGCAGGGCTATCCGAACGAGGCCATCTACTGCGCCTCCAAGTTCGCGCAGGTGGGCCTGACCCAGGCGCTCGATCGCGAGTTCTGGCAGGACAACATCAAGGTGAGCGCCGTCTGTCCGGGCGGCGTCGAGACCCACTTCGCGCTCGGCGACGGGCGCACCGCCGGCTCGGAGCGCATGCGGGGCTTCTCCACGCCGGAGGACGTGGCCGAGGCCGTGGTGCTCGCCGCGCTGCCGCGGGACCGCTCGCGCATCGTGCAGATCGTCATGCGGCCGATGAACGAAGCCACGTAGAGCGTGGGCTCACCCCAGGTGTCGCCGGGCGCGCTCAGACCGCGGCGCGCGGCCTCGCCAGCGTCTCCCATGCTGCCATCGCGCAGTCGACGATCGCCTGGAGCGCCTCGCGCGAGGCGCCGTCGCGGGCCTGGAGGGAGAGGCCCTGGAGCACCGCGGTGTAGAAGGCGGCGAGCGCCGCCGTGTCGGTGCCCGCCGGCACGTCGCCCTCGACGACGCCGCGATCCAGCCGGCGCCGGAGCGCGTCGAGCGCCGCCCGCCGGCACCCGGCAAGGTAGGTGCGCACGCGCTCGTTCTCCGGCGTGCCGAGCGTCGCGGCGAGCACGACCATGCAGCCGCTCGGCTTGCCCGGCGTCACGTACCCCTCCACGTTGCCGCGCAGCATCGCCTCGACCGCCCCGCGCGCCGTCGGCTCGTCGCGCAGGGCCCGGTTCGTCGTCGCGCCCTCGACCTCGGTGTAGAGCGCCACGGCCTCGCGAAACAGCGCCTCCTTGCAGCCGAACGCGGCGTAGAGGCTCGGCGAGTTGATGCCCATCGCGGCCGTGAGATCGCTGAGCGAGGTGCCCTCGTAGCCCCGCTCCCAGAACACCTCCATCGCCCGCCGCAAGGCGGCGCTCCGATCGAAGCTGCGAGGGCGACCTCGTCCGACCATCATCGAGACCTTTCTGTAATTCTGTGACAATCGATAAAAAACGATTGACCACCCATCACGGGACAGACTATATATTCTGTATCGATCTGTACAGAAAAGAGGCTGACATGGCGGAATTTGCAGGCAAGGTGGCGCTGGTGACCGGTGGCAGCCGCGGGATTGGCGCGGCGATCGTCAAGCGGCTGGCGCGGGGCGGGGCGGATGTGGCGCTGACGTACGTGAGCGCCGCGGACAAGGGGCGCTCGGTGATCGCCGACGTCGAGGCGGCCGGCCGGCGGGGGATGGCGATCGCGGCGGACACCGCGGATCCGGCTGCGATCGTCGGCGCGGTCGAGCGGACGGTGGCCGAGTTCGGCAGGCTGGACATCCTCGTCAACAACGCCGGCGTCGCCATCATGGCGCCGATCGAGGCCGTGACGCTCGCGGACCTGGACAAGACGCTGGGGATCCATGTTCGGGGTGTCTTCCTCGCCTCGCAGGCCGCGGCGCGGCACATGGGCGCCGGCGGGCGCATCATCAGCATGGGCAGCTGCCTCGCCGACCGGGTGCCGGGGCCGGGAATCGCGCTGTACTCCATGAGCAAGTCCGCGCTGGTCGGCCTCACGAAGGGCCTCGCCCGCGATCTCGGGCCGCGCGGCATCACCGCCAACCTCATCCAGCCTGGCCCGATCGACACGGACATGAACCCGGCCAACGGCGCTGGGGCGGATATGCAGCGGAGCATGCTCGCGCTCGGTCACTACGGCAGCACCGACGATATCGCCGCCACGGTCGCTCACCTCGCCGGCGAAGGCGGGCGCTTCATCACCGGAGCGACGATCACCGTCGACGGCGGGTTCGCGGCCTGAAAGGGCCGCGCGGCGCCGCCATGGCGCCGCCACCCGCTCGATGTGCATGACTCACGCGGGTATCCCGTAATCTCGGCCTTCTCCTCGCTGGCACGCGATCTGCCGTGCGTTCGATGCATGGGAGACGCGGACATCACCTTGCGCCACCTCGCCCGGAGGCGGCCCGGGGACCTCGCGCGCGCCTTCGTCCCGGAGGGCCATCGCACCGAGGTCGTCGGCTGGGTGGACAGCCAGGTCACGAACATCGAGCGCCGCCTCGACAAGGCGCTGCGCCTGCAGGTCGACGGCGAGCCGCGGGTGCTGCATGTCGAGTTCTGCTTCGCGCTCCGTGACGCCGTGCCGGATCGCGTCCTCGAATACCTCGGCTTCCTCTTCACCGCGCTCCGCCTCGAAGCCCCGGGTGCGCCTGTGCCGCCGATCGAGAGCGTCGTTGTTGTCCTCTCGGGCAGAAAGCGGCGCTTGCGCGCGACGGGCCAGCGCTGCACCGCATGGCCGGGGCGGCCGTTCAGCGGGATGCGCTTCCGCGTGGACGCCGTCTACCAGCGCACGGTCGCGGAGCTCCGGGCGCGCGGCAGCGTGCTCTGGCTGGTGTTCGCCCCGCTGGCGCGGGACGCGACCGCGGCGGCGCTGCGGGAGGTCGTCGCAGAGATCCACGCGGGGGCAAAGGCCGCGGCGGAGCGGGCCGAGCTGTACACGGCGCTCCTGGTGATGGCCGCCATCGATCCCTGGGGGCATAATCTGCGGAAGGAGCTCATCGACATGGTGGAGGACAAGGAAGAGGGGTTGCTCCGGCGCACGCCGATCATCGGAGAGATGATCATCGAGGCCGAGCGACGAGGTGAGTTGCGAGGCGAGCTTCGTGGCGAGCTTCGTGGCGAAGAACGAGCGCAGGAGGCGATCGCAGAGCTGCTTGGCCGCCTCTTCGCGCGGCGGATCGGGCGACGGCCGACGGCCGACGAAGCGCGTTCGATCCTCGAGCGAGCCCGCGCGAACGGCCCGGGTGAGGTCACGGATGCCTTGCTCGATCTCGAGGGCGAGGCGCTGGTTCGCTGGCTCGCGGAGCCGATTCGTCCCTCGTGAGCTCCCGCAAGAGGAGCGGAGACCGGGCGCGTGGCCGTCGCGCGGCGCCCCGCTCGGGGGACACGGTGCAGGCCGGTCGCGCCTCCCTCAGAGCGACTCCAGGTAAGCGACCAGGGCGCGCCGATCCCCGGCTGACAGGTGTGCCGTGTGGCCCATGGAGCCGTCCACCCCCTCGATCAGCGCGAGCAGCGTCGGGTAGCGGCCATCGTGGTAGTACGGCGCGGACCGGCCGACGAAGCGCAGCGAGGGCGTCTCGAAGGAGCGCTCCGTCTCGAAGCGCGTCCCGCTCCGCACGTCGTGCCGCGCGCCGTCGGTGGTCAGCTCGTCGCCGACATGGCAGCTCGAGCAGCCCGCCTCGCGGGCATGGAAGAGCTCCTCGCCGCGCGCGGCGAGGGCCACGCGGGCGCCGCCCGCCGCGGCCGCCGCCTCTGCGGCACCGGCCGGCGCCGGCACGAGCGCGGCGCGCTCCTCGGCCGTGAGGACCGCCGCCTCGGCGGGCGGCTCCATGCCGCGGAGGTACGCGAAGATCGCGTCGCGCTCCTTCGCGCTCAGGCCGGTGCCCGCGAGCCGGGACATGGTCCGGGCGAAGTGGCTCTCCAGGTCCTTCTTGCCGCCTTCCCAGCCGTACGGCGCGGTGCCGTCCAGCCGCCCCATGAGCATCGGTGTCTGGCGCGGGCCGTCCGGCGTCGACCAGGTGAGCGCGTCGTCGCGGCCGTCGGGGTGGCAGCTGGCGCAGGCGCGGCCGTCGAACGCGATGCGCCGGCCGCCGGCCGCGTGGAAGAGCCGCTGGCCCTCCGCGCGCTGCTCGTCGAGGCGCGACGCGCGGGGCAGGGCGATGACCGGCAGCTCGCCGGCGAGCTCCTTGCCGATGGCGCTGATCACGGTCGGCCCCGGAGCACGCGCGGCGGGCAGGATCGTCAGCGCGCCGTCGAACCGGGAGAAGACCACGGCGCGCCGGCGCGCGCCGTCGACGGCGACGGCGGTGGGCCCGGCGCCCACGCGGGCGCGGAAGAGCTCGCGATCCCGCACCGATCCGGTCCGCGGCGGCTTGCCGGGGATCTGGGCGCGGGCGTCGTAGGCGATCACCTCGTCGTGGCCGAGGCAGGTGACGAGCAGGACCTCATCCTCGGGCTCGAACGCTGCCGCGCGCGGGAGCCGGCAGCCGCGGAGCCCGAGGTGGGCCGAGACCGGCGGGACGTCCGCGCGTTCGCCCATCGCGTCGACGACCGCGATGTGCTCGATCGCGGTCTGGACGAGCGCGCTGCCATAACCGCCGGCGCCCGTCGTGGGCCCCGGATCGACGAGCGCGACGGGCGCGAAGACCGCGCCGCTCGCCGCGCGCGCCAGCGCGAAGCCCTGGGATCCGCGGCGATCCACGTTCACCGTCGGGCGGCGCATCTGGAACGGCGTCCCGTCCTCGAAATCGAAGGGCACTTTCCGCGAGGGCCCGCTCGAGCTGCGCGGGAAAGGTTTGGCGAGCTTCGACGTCGATCTCGGGGCGCGCCGCTCCACCCCGTCCGTGGACAGCTCCCGCGCGCCGGTCGGCGCGCCGCCTTCGTCGAGGGTCACGACGCTGATGCGGCCGCCGACCGCGTGGGAGACGAACGCGCGCCGGCCGTCGCTCGACGCGACGACCGCGCTGGGATCCCGGGCGAGCGGGAGCTCGCCGGTGCGCCGGAGGTCGGCGGTCGCGAGGCTGGTCAGCGCGTGGCCCCACCGGCTCGCGACGAGCAGCGTGGCGCGGTCCGGCGTCATCGCGAGGCCCACCGGCTCGCTCGCCACGGGCACCAGGCACCTTCGCTCGAGCGGGGCGGCAGGGCCCACCGGCTCCAGCACCTCGAGCAGGGCGCGGTCGCGCAGCGAGGCCACGACGCGGCCGTCGCCCAGCACGATCACCTGGGCGGGCCGGCCAGCGAGCGGGGTGCGCGCGAGGGCGGCGCGGGCGTCGATGTCGACGGTGTGGAGGGCGGCGTCGTCCTCGTCGGCGACGAAGGCGAGGGTGCGCCCGCCGAGGTCCGCGAGGGCGACGCCGGAGCCGGCGTGGGTCGCGTCGAGGGGCGCGGGCGCCGGGCCCGCCGCGCGCCGGGCGCAGGTGGGCGGCGGCGGCGCCTCCGCCACGACAGGGGGGCCGAGCGGCGGCGGCGGGGCCGGGTCGCGCGGGGCGGGTGTGCAGGCGAGGGCGGCGAGGGCGAGGAGCGCGAGGGCGGTCGGAGCGGCGGCTCTCATGCGTGGACCATCGGTCCAGCGGGCGAGAGTGTGACAGGGGCGTCGCCGCGGGCCGTCGCTCGCCCGGCCTGGCCGGGCTGGGCTGGAGCGCCGGCTGGGCGGAGGGGGAGCCGGCCCGCTCGCGCGGATGGGCCGGAGGTCGACGAGGTCGCTGCGAGAAGCGCGTTCGATAGTGCAGGTGAGCGCGCGCAGAGAGTGGATCCGGGGACCCGGGTGACCGACTGGGATGCTGCCTGGATGCTTGACAGCGCTGGTTCCACGTCGGGTACGCTCCCTGTCCACGATGCGTTGGAGCGGCGCGACGAGGCTGGGTTGGAGCTCAAGGCGCTCCACGCGCCGGACCCGCATCGACACGGAACGGTTCTCGGATCGGAGAAGCAAGCATGTCAGATGCTCTAGGAGAGCTCGTCAAGCCCGTCATCGTCGGCCGCTCCAGCTCGCACTTCACGCGTGTGACGAGGATCTTCGCCTCGGAGATGGGGGTCGACTGTTCGCTCGAGGTCGTGCGGGACCTCATGTCGTCCAATCCGGCCGACTACGGGGGCAACCCCGCGCTCAAGATGCCGGCTCTCCGGACGCGCCATGGCGTGTGGTTCGGCGCGCTCAATATCTGCCGCGAGCTGTCACGGCAGTCGAAGCGCGGGGTGCGCACGGTATGGCCGGAGGACCTCGACCAACCCCTTCTCGCGAACGCCCAGGAGCTCGTCGTTCATGCGATGGCGACGGAGGTCGCGCTGATCATGGCCGGCGCCGCCGGGGCCGATGATGGCAGCGCGCCCCATGCGAAGCAGCGAAAGAGCCTGCTCAACACCATGTCATGGCTGGAGGACAACGCGAGCCACGCGCTCGCCGCGCTCCCGTCGGACCGGGATCTGAGCTACCTGGAGGTCGCGCTGTTCTGCCTGGTCACTCATCTGGAGTTCCGGCAGGTCCTGCCGACCGATCCCTATCCGGCGCTGAACGGCTTCTGTCGAGAGTTCGCGGCGCGGGCGTCCGCCGGCGAGACGACCTACAAGTTCGACCCCTGAGCGCAGCCCGCCATGGCGGCGCCACCCGCCCGGCGCGCATACCTCATGCTGGGAGCCCGTGATTTCGGCCTCCTCCTCCCTGGATGGCCGCGAGCGGGCCGAGCTGTATACGGCGCTGCTGGTAATGGCCGCCATCGATCCCTGGGGGCATCATCTGATGAAGGAGCTCGTGATGGGAGTCGGGGCGGATTCCAACGGAATACCCGACAGCACGTTCATCGAGCGCGCTCGCGCGTAGGGGCTGCGTGGACCGGCCCACGACACCGGCGAAGGCGCCCGCTCAGATGCCGTGGCCGAGCTCCACGCCGAGGACTCCGCTGAACCCGAGGTAATCGTCTCGCACCACCGTGTCGAAGCCGGGGACGGCCGTGAAGCTCGCGCCCACGTAGGGCCTGAACCACGGCGCGTCGTCCGGCTGGTACCCGAAGCGCAGCCCCGCATCGACGACCACGCCGAGGAACGAGTCCTTGCCCGCGAAGAGCTCGTCCTCCCACGCGCTCACGCGGCGTCCGTCGGGCGTCTTGCGATCGTCCCCTTGCAAGTAGAAGCCGAACCCGCCGTAGCCGACCGTGATCGGGATCTGGACCGCCAGCGCTTCCGCGAAGGGCAGCCGGAACGAGAGCCCGACGTGCGCGCCCAGCATGGATCCGTCGGACTTGAGCTCGAGCGTGCGTTGCCCCTTGTAGGTCTGTCCTCCGGGCAGAGCGACCTCGAAGGTGGCCGGATTCATGGGTCCAGGTCGCCCGAGCCCACCCAGGCCGAGGCGCACCAGGCCGTTGGCGAAGGTCACGCCGGCGGCGAACGCCGGCCCGTGCGACACGTGTCCTCCCAGGCCCATCACGCGCCATTCGAGGTCGACGAAGCCGCCTACCGGGACGTCCGGCGCGGGCCGGCGCGCGCTGCGCGCATCCGCGGCCCCGGGCCGCCCGGCATCGAAGGCAACCGCGCCGGCGCGCTCGACGGCACCCGATCCGGCGTCCGGAGCCTGCGCGTCGGCCCGCGCGGCCCCCAGCAGGAGCGCGAGGAACGCGCTCGACGCGAGCGTCATGAGGGGAAGGCCGTGGCCACGGCGGTCAGTGAGCGACACGCGAGCCTCCTTGTCCGAAAGCGAAGCGCGCTCCGAAGGAGCCCTCGAGCATGAACTTGCCGTTGTCGCCGTTGAATCCAAAGCTGCCTCCCGCGCTGGCGTCGAGGGTGAGGAGAACGCGCTCGGACACGGCGTAGCCGGCGCCCGCCGTCAGGACCTGCGCCAGGTCGGCCAGCTCCGTCGTCGGATCGAGCTCCAGCTCGAAGCCGACGGTGGCCCCGGCGCGGAGCAGCCACGCCTCGCCGAGCGCGACGTGAGCCATCATCGATAGCTCGTCGATGTGCCGGAGCGCCGACGCGGGCGCGTCGCCGCCTCCCCCGCCGTCCCCTCCGACATCCCGGAGCGCCAGGAACCCCGTCTTGAGGCGCAGATCGAGCTCGAGCGGGCCGTGCGCCACGAGCGGCATCAGGAAGACCGCAGCGCCCGACGCGCCGCTCGCGCCTGTCACCGTTTGCCCCCCCATGTACGCTCGCTCGAGGGCCCAGAAGGAGGCAGCGGCGCCGAGCTGCGCCCCACCCGCGAGGCGCACGCGGCCGTCGAGCTCCAGGCCGCCGCCCGTGTCCCTCCCCACGAGCCGTGATCCGAGGACGAGGCGAGCCTCTGCAGACCCCGGACCGGTGGAGTCGGCGCTGCGGGGCGCGACCTCCTGCGGCGGGGATGCCCCCGCGGACTCGGCCGCGTGGAGGCCCAAGGGTGGCAGCAGCGCGCTCAAGAACGCGAGGAGGCGGAGCAGACGGCCCCGCCTCGGTCCATCGAACGTGTGGCGTACGAGCATGCACGCAGGATGGTCAGCGCCCGCTTATGCCGGTATCGATAGAATACGGCTTACAGTTATTTCAATTCAGAATAAATTGAGCCATGGATCGATTCCTCGCGCTGCGCGTGTTCTGCAAGGTGGCGGACAGCGGCAGCTTCTCGCGGGCGGCGCGCGAGCTCTCCATGACGCAATCGGCCGCGAGCCGCGGGATCGCCGATCTGGAGTCGCGGCTGGGGCTGCGGCTGTTCGAGCGCACCACCCGGCGCGTCGCGCTCACCCTGGAGGGGCGCGCGTACTACGAGCAGATCGAGGAGCACGTGCGCGCGCTGGAGGACGCGGAGCTCCGCGCCGCCTCCGGCTTCGGGGACCTCGCGGGCCGCGTGAAGCTCTCGGCGCCTGGGGCGCTCGGCCGTCGCCTCCTCTTGCCGGAGCTCGTGCGGATCATGCACGAGTCGCCGGGGCTCGTCGTGGACGCCGCGCTCACCGATCAGCGGGTCGACCTCGTGGCAGGCGCGTTCGATTTCGCGCTTCGCGTCGGTGTCCGCAGCGAGCCGTCGTTCATCGAGCGAACGCTGGGGACCTCGCCCCAGTGGCTCGTCGGGAGCGCCGGCCTGTTCGCCGGCAAGCCGGCGCCGACATCCATGTCGGAGCTCGCCGCGGTGCGGGTCGTGGCGAGCGGCGGGGTGCGCGATCTCGAGAAGCTGGGGCTCGCCGTCAGGCTCACGACCGACGACATCGAGACGAACCTCAGGGCCGTGGACGCAGGGCTCGGCGTGAGCGTGCTCCCGCGCTGGCTGGTCGCGCGTCGGGTCCAGGAGGGGCGCTTGATCCGCCTCTTGCCCAGGCTCCCGCTGCCGAGCCCGCCCCTGGTCGTCGTCTACCCCCGGCGGCTCCGGCGCGTGGCGCGCCAGGTGCTGGAGCGGATAGAGCGGCACCTCCAGAAGGAGCTCACCTTCGACGGATGAGCGCCTGTCGGGGAGGGGCGGCGCTCAGAGCGGCTGGTGCCCGAGGCGCACCTGCATCGACGGGTGGCGGGCGGCGAGGGCACCCGCCGCTCGTGGAGCTGAAGGTGGACCTGCCGCCCGCGCGACGCCCGCTCGTCCTGCTCTGCCCGCGCAGCGCCCGCGCCATTCCACGGGTGCGCGCGGTGCTCGATCCGCTCGCGGAGAGCCTGCGCGCGTGGCGCCCGCCGAAGGCGAGGGGCGCTCGGCGCTGACGGCGTCGCGCGCCCGCGGGCTGGGCTATCTTCGATGGCGATGACCGCCGCCGCACACGCCCTGCCCAGAGGCCCCGCTCTGCGGATCGTCTGCGTGAACGACGTGTACTTGCTCGACAACCTCCCGCGCCTCGCGACCCTGGTGCGGCGCCACGCCGCCGCGCCCGTGGATCGCTTCATCACCGTGATGGCCGGCGATTTCCTCGCGCCGAGCCTGCTGTCGAGCCTCGATCACGGCCGGGGCATGGTCGACTGCATGAACGCGCTGCCGATCACCCACACCATCTTCGGCAACCACGAGGCCGACGTCGAGCTGCCGGAGCTCAGGGCGCGGGTGCAGGAGTTCCGGGGCACGTGGCTCAACACCAACATGCCCTCGTTCGCCCCGGCGCTGCCGACGCACGAGATCCTCGACATCTCGAGCCCCGGCGGGCGGACCGTCCGGCTCGGCCTGCTCGGCCTGCTCGTGCACGTGAAGGGCCTTTACCGGCGGGATGCGTTCGGGGGGATCGACATCGAGCCGGCGAACGAGGCGGCCGTGCGCTGGACCCGTCGGCTCCTCCGCGACGAGGGGTGCTCCTGCGTGATCCCGATCACGCACCAGAGCCGCGACCAGGACCTCGCGCTCGCGCGGGCGCAGCGCGATCCGCGCTTTCCCGTGATCCTCGGCGGGCACGAGCACGAGGTGATGCTCGACGACGTGGACGGCTGCTGGGTCGTGAAGGCCGGCACCGACGCGGAGAACGCTGCGATCATCGACCTCGTGTGGCCGGCCAAGGCGCCGCCTGCAGGGGCGCCCGACCTGCCCGCGGTCACCGTCCGGATCGAGGAGGTCGGCGCCTACCCCGAGGATCCGGCGATGCGCGCGCGCGTCGACCGCCACATGCAGATCGTTCGCGATCTCGACGCGGCCACCCTCCTCCGGCTCCCGCCGGGGAGCGAGCTCTCGTCCGTCGGGACGCGGGTGCAGCAGACCTCGCTCGGAGCGCTGCTCTGCTCGCGGATCCGGGACGCCCACCGGGCGGAGGGGTGCCTCTTCAACGGCGGGGGCATCCGCGGCGGTCGCGTGTACCGGGAGCGCTTCACCTACGGGGATCTCAAGGCCGAGGTGCCCTTCAGCAACGAGGTGGTGGTGACCCTCCTGCCTGGCCGCGTCGTCCGCGAGGCCGTCGCCGCGGCGCGGTCGCGCGCCCCCGCCCAGCACGCCGGTTACCTCCAGATCGACGACCGGATGGCGACGGACGCCCGCGGCGTCCTGAGCGCGATCGACGGCCTCCCGCTGGTCGATGATCGCGCGTACCGGATCGCCCTCCCGCGCGGGCTCCTCGGAGGCATGGATGACATCGCGCCGCTGGTCCGCTTCGCCAAGGAGCACCCGGAGAAGGTGCCGCCGGCGGACAGCGGGCGCGATCCGAAGCTCGTCCTCGTCGAGTCGTTCGCCGCGGACCTCGTCCGCCAGCTCGGGGCCTTCGAGGCGATCGACGCCGACGGGGACGGCCGCGTCTCGGCCGAGGAGCTGAGGGCCGCCGTCTCGAGGACGACCTCCGAGACGCCGTCCGAGGTGGTCGTCGGCGAGATGATGAAGGCGCTCGACCGCGACGGCGACAAGCGCGTGACGCGCGGCGAGGTGGACGCGCTATCGTCTTCGCCGCCCTCCGGCGCGAGGGGGCGCGATCGATCCGATCCGTGAGGGGTCTCCGCGGGCTTCCCGCCAAAAGCGGCGCTCGGGGTCGTCCAGATGGGGTCAGTCGATCCCGGTCTTCCCCGCGATCCAGTAGGCCTTGGCGCGCACCTCCCGCACCCCGGCCGCCCGGAGCACCTCCCGGGCCCGCTGGACCCACGCGCCCCCGCCGCAGGCCACCGCCGTGGCGACGCCCGCCGCGCGCTCGCGGAGCAATGCGGCGGCCTCCTCGTCGGAGCCCGCAAGGTCCACGGAGACGTCGAGCGATCGCGCCGCCGCCTCCGCCGCGGGGACGTTCGCCACCCGAAGCACGGCGTGGGCGCCGAGGCGGCGCGCCGAGGCCGCCACGCCGAGCGAGGTCTCGTCGCCGGTCAGGAGGCCCACGCCTCCCAGACGGAGGGAGCGTTGCGGGCCGACGAACCGCACGACGTCGCCGGGGCGGACGGCCTCCGTCCACCGCGCGCCCGGCGCGCTCCCGTGCGCGTGGAGGAGCAGCGTGGTCCGACCCTCCGCCCAGTCGATCGGGGTGTACGTCCGCACGTCGTTCGAGGGGAGGAGCACCTGGATCTTGTCGCCGGGCTGCCAGCTGCTCGTGCGCAGCCCCTCGCCCTCGAGCACCACATGCCGGTAGAGCGGGTGGGGCGCGTCCACGGCCCGCACCTTCGCCTCGGTCAGCACCAGCCCGCCGAGGAGCCCAAGCAAGCGACCTTTTCCGGATGCCATGCGGGTCAGCGTAGTCAGGGCGACCGCGCTGCTGCGTGAAAAAGCGTGAAGGCCGGAGGACCGGAGGGCGAAAGCCCTGCACAGTCCTCTGGGCCCGCGCGCTCCAGCGCGGTCACGCAGCGGCGGGCGCGTCGTGACGCGCGGCGAGGTCGACGCGCTGTCTTCCCCGCTGCCCGCGGGCGCGGGGGGGCGAGATCGAGCCGATCCGTGATCGAGCTGCAAGAAGGCACGCCGAGCTCCCGGCTCGCGCTCGCGAACGGCTACCCCGAACCCTGGATCAAGCACTATTTCGCGAGAGCTTGCTCGGTCATGAGCCGGTGATGGCCTATTGCCGGGGGCACATCGTACCGACCGAGTGGAGCTCGCTCGGACCGGCGGCGCTCGAGGGCCGGAGCCCCCTGTCAGATCTGACAGCTGGGCGAGCGCTGGCGTCTCCACTAACCTCTGTCGGATGACCTCATCCTCCCGTGGCATGAACCCCGCTCGACGACGCTCTTACCTGGCTTTCGTTCCCGTGCTCACCCTCGGCCTGGTGGTGGCCTGCGGCGGCGACGACGACGGGTCGGGCGACTCGAGCTCGGGTCCGGGCGGCTCGGGCCCGAGCCCCTCGGCGCTCGAAGAGCGCCTCGCCGCCTGTCCCGACATCTCCCTGACGAGCGATCCCAGCGCGAGCGCCTGCCTGGTCGGAACCTACGAGGGGACCACACCTTCGGGCGAGGCCTGCAGCCTCGAGCTCGGCGAGGTTGGCGCCTACGAGTTCACGAGCCCCTCCCTCACCGTCTCGCACACCGCTCCCGACAAGACGATCTTCGTCTTCGATCACACGTCGATCAGCGGCTTCGAGCAACTCGCGTGGAAGGTGTCCGATCCGATCACGCTCGAGACCTGGTACGAGCTGGACTTCACGGCTCGCTTCGGCGCCGGAGCGGACGAGGCAACCTCGAAGATCCAGATCGAGGTCACGGAGTACGGCGAGGACACGACGACGAGCGTCGTCTGCGTGGTCGACCTGTGACGGCTCGCTCCGGCGGCAAGGACCGGCGAACGGGCTCCTTACCTCGGCGCTGAGCGGACGCCTCAGGCGAACGTGCCCGCGTGATCGCGCGGGGTGCCGTCCACGGGACCCGGATCGAACGCGAACGGCGGGTACTGGTCGACCAGCGACGCATGATGGGCGAGGAGCCGCGCCTGCCACCGGAGCACGCCGCACTGGAAATCGTAGATGGCCGTCGGGACGCGCTCGGTGAAGAGGACCGCGACCGCCGAGACGAGCCACGCCAGACAGGCGACGCAGAAGAGCAGCGCGAGGACGATGGCCGAGGGGAGGCTCGTCAAGAGGCGCAGGAGCGCGTCCTTCGCTGTCGGCGCGCCGGTCGGATCGATGTCGAGGCGCGCGGTCTCGGCCGGGCGATCGAGCGGCAGCCTGTCGGTGAGCAGGAAGAGATAAGCGAACGCGGCCTGTAGCCACACGAGCGCGCGCGTCAGCCTCGGGCCGTTCTCGGCCAGGAACCGGGCCGATCCCTTCTGCGCCACCAGCGCGGCCGCCACGGCCGGCAGGGCCAGATAGACAAGCATCATGACGAACCCCACCGTGACGCCGGCAATCGAGAGCGCCGCGAGCAGGAGGACACGCGCGAGGAGCTGGACGCGATCGAGCTTCCAGGGGCGCGTGACGGTGAAGGTGACAGGATACGAGGTCATCTCGAGATCTCCCAGGTTCATGGCGCTTCACGCGCGCGCCGGGTAACTCCCCGCGATCTTGTTGGTGAACCGGTGGAGCCGGTGGACGAAGCCCGCGTTCGGGAGGAACATCAGCGGGCACTCGCCCGCGACCACGCGGATGCCGAGCTCCTGACAGGCTTGCACGGCAGGCGCGCTCACTGCACCCTGACCGACCCCCCGGTGCAGCCACACGCGCTGGATGCCGGCAGCGGCGCACGCCCGCACGATCTGCTCGGTGACCTGGGGCGGGGTCATCACGATCGCCCCCTCGACCGGGGGATCGATCTCGCCGACCTCGGCGTACGCTACGCGGCCTTCGATCACGCCGCCCCCCGGGTTCACCGGAACGACGTCGTAACCCCGATCGATGAGCTCCCGCATCACCATCCGACTGAAGTCCTTGTCGTCATGCGATGCGCCGACCAGGGCCATCCGCCGGTGTGAGAGGAATTCATTGACGTCTTCCAATCTGTTCCGCATTGGGGCCTCCCGCGCTCCGCTTGTGCGCTCGTTACGACACCGACGACTGACAACTGACGACTGCACGGCTCGTGCCGGCCGACGCAGGCGTGGCGCAGGCCGGAGAGCCTGTTCTCTGCGGCGCAACACGTGCGCCTGCGGTGCAGGTCGTGCTGGGCCGCGCCGCGCGCCTCTGCCTCGACGGCCCGGACCGGCCCGGACCGCGCGGAGCGCTGCGACGGTCCCCCTCCGGCGTCCGTGGCTCGCGCGCGTGTCGAGGAGCGCGACCCTCCGTCAGCCGAAGGTCCACGAGTGCAGCAGGAACGGCTCGACGTCCGTGGGGACGACCAAGTTACGGCGGCCTGCTGCGATCCCCGTGGTGTAAGATGGGGAACCCCATGGCATCCATGTTCGCGAGCGCTGGGCGGTCCACGGCGGCGCGGGTCGCGCCGTCGCGGGTGGCGACCCTGGACGTCATCTGCGCCGGTGAGGCTCTCTGGGACCTCGCGCCTCCGGGCGGGGCCTCGCTGCGGTTCCGGCCAAGCGGCGGGGCGGTGAACGCCGCGGTCGCGCTCGCGCGGAGCGGGCTCCGCGTCGGGCTCGCGGCGGCGCTCGGCGACAACGCCCCGGGCCGGGCGCTCCTGGCGCGGGTCGCGGCGGTCGGCGTCGACGTCGCGGGTGTGGCGCTGATCCCGGCCCGCCAGGGGCTCATCGTGCTGGAGGACACCGGCGGGGCGCGGCACATGGTCGCCCACCGCGCAGAGGACGATCTGCCCCTCTCGGTGCCCGAGGGGTGGGCGGCGCCGGTGCTGCTGCTCTCGGGGATCTCTCCGGCGCTCGCGCCCATCGCCGCGCTCTGCCGCGCCGCGCGGGCCGCGCGCCGCACGGGCACCGTCGTCGTCGTCGACCTCAACGCGCGATGGCGCCTCTGGGCCGGGCGCGATCCGCGCGTGCTCCACGCCCTGCTGCGCGAGGCCGACGTGGTGCGGTGCAGCGCGGCGGACCTCGCCGGGCTGGGGCTCGACGACGCCCAGGTGCGCGCCGCCATGCGGCCGAGCGCGACCCTGGTGCTCACCCAGGGCGCAGGCGCAGCCCGCGCCGCCGGCCCCTTCGGCGAGATCGCGCTCGCCCCGCCCGTCGTGGCCCAGGCCCGCGCGGCGGGCGCGGGCGACGCGTTCACTGCCGCGATCTGCGCCGAGATCGCCCGCGCCGGCGACCACGGGCCGGAGCGCCCCGATCTCTGGGCCCGCGCGATCCAGCGCGGTCACGCCGCGGCGAGCGCGAAGGTCGGCCGGCGCTGAGGCAGGGCTCCCCCGGCGGAGAGCGCGGTCACGGGCCCTTCGGCCCGCGCACCAGCGCCCCCGTCGCGGGCCCGCCGTTCCACGCGAGGCTGAAGTAGACGTTCGTCCCGTCGACGGCGATGCCCCACGGGTAGCTCAGGTTGCGCGCGTGCGTCGCGAGATCGCTCCCGTCGAGCCGCGCGCTCTGCACCTGGCCGTCGGCCTCCCGCGCGGTCGTCCAGAAGACGCGCGCGTCGTCGAACGCGAGCTGCGCGGGGATCTGCGGCAGATCCTGGACGACCCTGCGCAGCGGGCCCCCGGGCGAGAACGTGGCGATGCCGCGCCCCTCGATGAGCCAGAGGGCGCCGCCGCGCGCCTCGAGCCCGCGCGGGGCGACCAGCGCCTCGTGCAGCCGCTCCGGCGCGCTCGGCGGCGCCGCGTCGCGCGCCACCCGGAAGATCGCGCCGCCGGCCGCGTCGGCGCGCTGCGCGGTCACGTACACGTGGCCGGCGTCGAGCGCCACCCCGCTCGCGGCGCCCGGGATGGCCGCGAGCATCACCTTCGCCGCGCCTGGCTCGGCGCCGAGCGGCAGCATGAACAGCCCGCCGTCCTCGAACGCTGGCGGCGTCCCCGCCTCGGCCCAGTAGAGCGCGCCCTGGTCGACCGCGAGCGCCGTGATGCCGCGGGCGTCGGGCGCGAGCTCGGTCACCTCGCCGCCGGCCTTCGGGACGGCCGCGAGGCCGCGCGCGTGCGCGAAGTACACCGTGGCCTCGCCGAGCGCGAGCGGGCCCGGGAGCTCCTGCTCTGCCGCCAGCACCGCCGGCGTCCCGCCGCCCGGATCGAGCCGCATGACGCTGCCGTCGGGCGCGTCGCCCGAGCCCTGGTTCGTCCAGTAGAGCCCGGTCGCGTCCATCCTGAGGAACGTGGGCAACCGGAGCTCGCCGGCGAGCACGGCGGCGTCGCAGGTGCCGTTCCAGCAAGCGTCGGCGCAGGTCACGCCGCAGGCCCCGCAATGGCGCGGATCCTCCGCGACGAGGACCTCGCAGCCGTTGCTGCCGTCGCCGTCGCAGTCGGCCCGCCCGGCGTCGCACGCGAGGGTGCAGGCGCCCGCGGAGCAGAGCGCCGTCGCGCCGTCGCCGCCCGCGCAGCGCGCGCCGCACGCGCCGCAGCTCTCGACGCTCGTCATCAGGGCGGCCTCGCAGCCGTTGTCGCTGACGCCGTCGCAATCGGCGAAGCCTTCCGGGCAGAGGTCCTCGTGCGGCTCCGTGCGCCCGGGCGGGGCGGCGCTCGGCGGTGAAGAGCACGCGGCGAGCAGGAGCGCGCCGAGACCGAACAGTGCGTGACGATGGTTCGAAGGCATCGGCGTCTCCTCAGAGGTTCGGGTGGACGACAGGCAGGAACGCCACGCACATCTCGTCGAGCGTCGACTCGCCGAGGACGATGTCCTGCGGCGCGGGCAGGCGCTCCTCGATGAGCTGCGCCGCGAGCGCCGGGTTCTCCGTGGAGTTGTCGTACGTGCAGCGGAGCTCGATCGTGTCGCCCGACCGCAGCGTGGGCAGCTCGTCGATCGGCGCGTCGTAGCTGTAGAGCCGCTGCCAGTTGTAGTCCCACGCGGGCGTCTGGACGAGGCACTCGCGGTCGGCCTCATCGCCCCGCGGATCGGCGCGGATCTGGTCGACCTTGAGGTCGACGCCGGCCCGGTGCATGTGGACGCCGGCGCCGTAGATCGAGATCTCGGGGATCGGGAAGTCGATGGTGTACCGCATCCGCTCCACGTGTCCCCGGGCGCCGGCCGGGATCCGGAACTCGACGCTCCCGCGGTCGCCCGGCCCGGGCAGGAGCCCGGTGCCGTCCCGGAACGGCGCCTCGGCGTTGCCGAGCATCAGGTGCGAGAGCGCGCGGCTCGGCTTCTCGTCCATGAGGCGGAGCGCGACCCGGGTCGCGTCGGGCGAGGGCTTCTCGCCGGGCTTCGGGTGGTAGTGCACCTGCATCACGAGCAGCGCGTTCGCTGGCACCGAGATGCCGATGTCCGGCGGCAGCTCGAACGCCTGCGTGCCCGGCGCCCAGGCGCCGAGCAGCGACGGCTCGGAGAGGCGCGCGTCGCCGAAGCACTCGTAGCTGCCGCTCTCGCCGCCGAGCGCCTCGCTCTCGCGGTTCACGTCGATGAAGAGCAGCGCGTGGTGCACGACGGCGCGGTTGCCCGGCAGCACGTCGTAGCCCTGGACCCACGCCTGCTCCGTGAGCCGCGGATCGAGGACGAAGCAGCGGAAGCTGTCGGAGCCCTCCGCAGCGGCGAAGGGGGCTTTGGGCGAGAGCTCGAGGTCCGTTCGCGACAGGCCCGTCGCGACGGGGGTGGTGGGGGCCGGGGCGTCCGCGGGATCCCCCTCGGGCGCGCCGGCGTCGCTCCAGGCGCGGAGCAGGGCGATCTCGTCGAGGGAGAGGTGCAGGTCCCCCCGGAACGGGCGAGGGGGCGCGCACTCGTCGGTCGGCAGGGCGCCCCACGGCGGCATCCGCCGCGCCTCGGTCTCGTCGGCGATGACCGGCGCGAGCGCCTTCGCGCTCTCGTACGAGGCCAGGCTCACCGGCGCGGTGCCGCCCTGCGCGTGGCAGCCGAGGCAGCTCTTCTGGAGCAGCGGCTCGATGTCCCTGTGGAATGTCGGGGTGCTCGCGCCCGGCGACGCCTCGGGGGAACAGCCGAGGAGGAGCGCCGCGGCGGAGGGCAAAACGAAGTGGATGAGAAGACGCATGCGGGGCGCCCAAGCAGCGCGCGTGCCGGAGAGGATTGGCCGCAATCGGCGGGCGGCGCGCGAGGGCGCGTGTCCGCGTCCGGACAGGTGTCCGCGGCGGAGGCGGACAGGTGTCGTGCGCCCGCGGTCCGGCGCCGATTTCTTGCGGGGGACGAGCCAGGGATCTCGTACTTCAGAGCTGGTGAAGCCTCGGTTGCGGTGAGCTCCTTGCCGGTCATGCCCATCCTCGGCGATATTTCGGTGCATGGGACGAGCTCCCCGGCTCCGGGTCGTGATCAGCTCCAGCCCCGAGGACGCCGTGCTCACCTCGCAGCTCCTCGCGCACCTCCGCGCCTTAGAGCGCTCTCGCAGTGTCGACATCTGGACCGACGGCGACATCCCCCCGGGCGCTGATGCGCGGGCGGCCATGGAGGAAGCCCTCGCCGCCGCCGATGTGGCTTTGCTTCTTGTCAGCGCCTCCTATCTCGCCTCCGGTCTCATGCACGACACCGAGGTTCCCCGCATCTTCGATCGCTGCCGGAAGGGCGGGCTCCGGGTCATTCCTGTCCTCGTGCGGAGCTGCTCGTGGGAGCTCCACCCCTGGATCGGAACGCTGAAGCCCGCATGGATGACGCCGCTCGCCGCGGTTGATGGAGACGAACGCGATCGGGCCATGGCCGAGGTCGTCCGGGTGATCGAGAGGATCGCCGGGAGCGAGAAGACTCCGCCCAGACGCACGACAGAGGCGCCACCGCGGCCGCGCTACGCGGACCCCGTCAGTCAGGAAATCTCCCAACGAATCGAGGAGGCTCGCGCCAGGCGGGCCGAGCTCCTCGCGATCGGCGCCCCTACGACGAAAATTGACAGTGAAATCCTGAACCTGCGTCGCCAGTTGCGCGAGGGCGGGCAGCTCCGGGCCGGCGATTCGCTCGGTGATGGGCGCTATCTTCTCATCGATCATGTTGGCCGAGGCGGTTTCGCAGTCGTCTGGGAGGCATTTGACCGCGAGCGGAAGGAGCGAGTTGCGGTCAAGGTCTTGCACAGCAATCTCGCTGACGACCTCATCCGGCGCGAACGCTTCTTTCGAGGGGCACGGGTCATGGCCGACATCGGGCATCCTGCGGTCGTGCGAATCCTGGAGCCTTTCGGTTCCGACGGCGGTTATTATTACTTCGTCATGGAGCTCGTCACCGGACGCGACCTGCGTCGCGCGGTGCTTGACCGCGAGCTGTGCAAGGATGATATCATTCCAATGATCCTACGTGTCGGTGACGCGCTCTCTGCGGCTCACCAGATAGGGATGATCCACCGCGACGTGAAACCGGCAAACATCCTCCTCGACGCCGAAGGCGCTCCGCGACTCACCGATTTCGATCTGGTCGGTGCAGCCGACACCACCGGGGGGACACGCACCGGCGCATTGGGGACATTCCTGTTCGCCGCGCCCGAGATGCTGGATAGACCCCAGGAAGCAGGTGCCCGCGCCGACGTGTATGGCCTGGGGATGACCGCCATCTTCTGCCTTCATGGCGCCGAGCTTCCGCGGATAGTGTTCGGACCGGGGCAGGCGGCGATGTTCATCGACCGCCTGCCGTCCGACGAGGCTGTCAAAGGCGTGCTCGAGCAGGCGGTGGCATGGGACGAGGAACACCGCTTCGAGGACATGGCCGAGTTCTGTCTGGCGCTGCGCCTAGCAAGCGCCACATCAAGGCGAACCGAGCTGACAGGAACCGAAGGAACCTCGGAAAAATTGCCACTCCAATCGTTTACCGTGGAGGTCGATCTCTCCACCCTGAAGAAAGATTGGGTCGCGCGGATTTCTACGCATACCAATTCCACGGTCGGAGCGTTTCTCGATGCGCTGTGGCTCGATTACCTTCGCGGGGAGGTGCCGGCTTATACCTACCGCGATTGGTGGGTTCTCGACGACGTGGCTCTCGGGGTGTCCTTGTCCTCGAACGGAACGGCGGATCTGCGGCTGCTGGCCAGCGCGGGGATCACTCCTGGTGTCCGGCTGAGGCTGAAGCTCACCCGCAAGGGCGCCGAGGAGCGGGAGCGCCTGCGCCGGATGAGGTGAACCAGCTCTTTGGAAACTCAATCTGGCGCCTCTCCGAGCTGGAGGCCCTGATGGATCGACGCGCTCTTTTTCGCCAAGTAGATTTCGATCGCATCGCTCGCAGGGGAAACTCGTGATATCTTCGCGCCAGAGCCGCCGGGGGGTCGACGCTCGCTACAGGGAAGCCGAAGAGAGCCGCGGCGATCGTCCACGCCGAAGTTCAGACCCTGGCACGAAGTGAACCTGGCTTGCGCCCTCCGCAGCTCTGCGAGCCAGCGGTCGATCTGTCCGAATTCATGCGGTTTCGAGGAGCGCCAACATGATCACCCTCTATCAGGCCCCCGCCGCGTGGGGCGTCCCGAACATCAGCCCCTTCTGCCTCAAGCTCGAGACCTGGCTGCGCATGGTCGGTCTCCCCTACGAGGTGCGCTCCGCCGATCCGCGGCGTGCACCAAAGGGCAAGATCCCCTATGTCGACATCGACGGCTGTACCATGGGCGACTCGCAGCTCATCATCGAGCACCTGGAGCGCGTCCACGGCGACAAGCTCGACGCCCACCTCACCGCGGAGGCGCGCGCTCGAGGCCATGTGATCCGGCGCATGCTCGAAGAGGCGTTCTACTGGATGGTGGTGTTCGTCCGCTGGAGCGAGCCCGAGGGGTGGGCTGCATATCGTCCCATCTTCCTTCCGCTCATGCCGCCGGTCATCGGCGGCGTGGTTGTCGAGCTCTTGCGCAAAAGGATGACCGGCATGCTCCGCGCGCAGGGAACAGGGCGCCACCGCCGCGAGGAGATCTATGCCCAGGGCAAGGCTGACCTCGACGCCATCGCCACCCTGCTCGGCGACCAGCCCTTCATGCTCGGGACCGAGCCGAACTCGGTGGACGCGACCGTGTACGCCCTCCTCGCCAGCGTGCTCCGCTTCCCCGTCGACTCCCCGCTGAAGCGCCACGCCGAGGCCCAGCCCAACCTCGTCACCTACTGTGAGCGCATGCGGCAGCGCTACTATGCCGACTGGAAGCCTCCCACCTGACCTCGGAGGAATCCCCCCTCATTTGCAGCCCTTTTCAGCGGAGACAATTCACAGGGAGGCGAGGAGACGGGGAGGGAAATTTTCAAGATACTCCCCGTCTCCCCGCCTCCCTGTGAAATTCCCCCCCGCGTCTGCGACGGTATCGTATCAGGTGCCTTTGCGCGCGAGCCGATGGACCGCGGCCACGAGCTCACCCGGCTGGACCGGCTTGGCGAGGTGGAGCTGGAACCCGGCGTCGCGGGCCTGAACGATGTCCTCGGGCCGGGCGAACGCGGTGAGCGCCAGCGCCGGCACGCAGCCACCGAGGTCCGGGGCGCGGGACCGGAGCTCGCGAAGGAGGGCGTAGCCATCCTGCTTCGGCATGGCGATGTCGCTGACGAGCACGTCGGGCCGAGCGCGACTCATCATCTCCAGCGCGGCCGAGGCCGAGCCGGTCTCGTCCGCCTGGGCGCCTGCCTCGCGCAGCACCATGGTGACGAGCTCCCGCGCGTCCGGCTCGTCGTCGACGACGAGCACGCGCAGCCCGTCGAGCCGGGTGATCGTCCCGACCGAGGGACGCTCGATCCCGGACGGGACCTCGGAGCGCTCTCTCTCCGCCAGGGCCACGGCCCGCACCGGCAAACTCACGCTGAAGGACGCCCCTCTCCCCTCTCCGTCGCTCCGCGCGCGGACGGTGCCGCCATGGAGCTCGACGAGGTATTTGACGATCGCCAGCCCGAGACCGAGTCCGCCGTGCTGCCGCGTTGTGGCCGCCTCTGCCTGACGGAACCGCTCGAACACGTACGGAAGAAAGGTGGCCGAAATGCCTTTTCCGGTATCCGTCACCGTCACCTCGACGCCGCCTGGGCAGAGCGCCGTCTGGAGTCCGACGTGCCCGCCGCCCGGCGTGAACTTCACGGCGTTGACCAGCAGATTCGTGACCACCTGCTGGAGCCGATCGGGATCGCAGACGATGTCCCCGACACCGGGATCGAGCCGGACCTGGAGCCCGATGGCCTTCGCGTCGGCGGCCGGCCGGATGGCGTCGACCGCGGTGCGGACGAGCTCGTTCACGCTCGCGTTCCTGGGGTAGAGGCGGATCTTCCCGGTCACGATGCGTGAGCTCTCGAGGATCTCCTCGATGAGCCTGGCCTGCGCCTCGGCGTTGCGCTCGATGACCTCCATCGCCTTGGGCGCGAGCTCCGGCCGCGAGCGCTGCATGCGCGCCCACCCGAGGATGGCGGTCAGGGGCGTGCGGAGCTCGTGCGAGACGATCGCGAGGAACTCGTCCTTCAGCCGGCTTGTCTCCTCGGCCTGCGCCAGGACCTCGGCCCGCTGCTGCTCGAGGCGCTTCTGATCGTCGACGTCGGTGCAGGTGCCGAACCAGCGGAGGATGCGCCCTGCCTCGTCGCGCGTCGGCAGCGCGCGGCCCAGGAACCAGCGGTATGCGCCGTCGGCGCGCCGGAAGCGGTACTCGATCTGGTAGTCTTCCCCCGTCTCGACGGAGCGCTTCCACCGCTCCCAGGCGCGCTGCTGATCGTCCGGGTGCAGCTGGTCGTTCCAGCCGGCGCCGTGCGTGGCGTCGGGCGTCTCGCCGGTATAGTCGTACCAGCGGCGGTTGTAGAAATCGTGATAACCGTCGGGCCGCGCCGACCAGACGAGCTGCGGCATCATGTCGAGGATGCGGCGAAGGCTCCGCTCGACCTCCGGGATGTCGTGGGCCTCGGAGGTCAGCGCTGGAGCGGCCGGCACCGGAGCGGCGCGCTCCTCGACGAACAGGATCCCGACGAACGCCACGGCGCCTGAAGCGTCGCGGATCGGGAAATAGTGCCCGGTGAACGGCGCGCCGCTGATCGAGCCGAGCGGCACGGCGCGCGAGACGCCGTCGAGCGCCGCGCGAAGCGCCGAGGAGTGCCCGCCCCGCAGCGCGGACGCGATCTCGCTGCGCTCGTCGGCGCTCGGGCCGAACCTCGCTCGATACGCCGGGTTCTCGTGGGTCGCGACCCCAGCCGGGCTCAGCACGAGGACGGGGAGGGGGAGCCCTCCGATGAAGTCGTCGAGCCACAGCTGCTCCTGCTGCTGCTTCATCCGCGACGACACCCTATAGCGCACCGGAGCGATCGGCGCCGTCGGCGCGGCGCGACCTCGAGGCGGACAAGGTGCTTCGCGAGCAGGCGAGCGCGCCGGGGCAAACCGAATGCAACCATCTCTCAATTTCAGAGAGTCCTGGCCTGTCCAGATCCATGCGCTCTCCGAGGGGCATCGACACGGCATCGCGGCTGCGCGCGCAGTCGGCTTCAGCTCGCTCTGCTGCTCCTCTCCGCAACGATCCTCCGCATCTGCTGATCGTACGGATCGAGGACGCTCAAGATGCGCGCCGTCAGCTCGGGGCCCGCAGCTTCGGGCGCCCCGGCGTTGAAGGGCGGGGCGGGGTCGTATTCCAGCATGAGCTGCGTCAGCTTCGCGGCATCATCCCCGCGGAGCAGCGCCAGCAGCGCCAGCCCGAAATCGATGCCTGCTGTCACCCCGCCGCCCGAGATCCGGTTGCGATCGACCACGACGCGCGCCCGGACGCACTCCACGCCGAACGCCTCCAGGATGTGGCGCGTGGACCAGTGCGTCGTGGCCTTGTATCCTTGCATCAAACCGGCTGCGGCAAGGACGAGCGATCCCGTGCACACGGAGGTCACGTACCTGGCGCGGGCGCCCCGATCCTTCAAGAACCGAAGGATCTCGTGATCCACCATGGCGTCGGGCGTGCCCATGCCGCCTGGCACGAACAGGATGTCCAGGTCATCCGGACAGTCGCTGAAGGTCGCCGTCGGCTGGATGGGAACCCCCGAGTCAGACATGACGAGGTCGCGCGTCTTCCAGAGCAGATAGGTCGTCGCGTGAGCGGTCAGCACGCTTTGGGGACCGATCAGATCCAGCGCCGTGAGCCCTGGATAAAGCACCATGCCGACCTGGAGCGGCGGCTGAGGATCTGGCAGCTTGATGTCATAGGCGTCCGTCATCTTTCGTCCCTGAATCCTTTCGTCTCTTCCTCTGCCGATGATCGCCTCGATGGCGGAGCTCCGCCTCGACGCGGCCCCGCGCCTGGCTCTCACGAGCGCGGCGGAACGCGCTTCGTGGACCCGACTGTGAGCCACGCCGGCGGGGGCCGAAAGGACATCGTCCCCTGCTTTCAGGACACGCAGGCGCGGGGCCCCCGGCGCGCCTCGTCGCGCGCGGCCGCGCCCGAAGCATCCGGCGAGCGTCGACGGCGCCCGGCCGAGCGCCCGGCGTCCGCTCACGTTCGACCGAAGCGCCTCCGGTAGTCCTCCGGCGTGACCTGCAGGGTGCGCTGGAACGCGCGCCGCATCCGCTCGTCCGTGCCGAAGCCGCAGTCGCGCGCGAGCTGCTTCATCGACGCTCGACCCCCCTCGAGGCAGGAGCGCGCCTGCTCCAGGCGCGCCGCCTCGACGAACTTCGCGGGGGTCATCCGCATGGCCTGGGTGAACGTCCGCGCGAAGTTGCGCGGGCTCATCCCGGCCCTCTCCGCCAGCACCTCGACGCGCAGATCGGCGTCGAGGTGCCGGAGGATCCAGTCGATCACGCCCTGCAGCGGGCCCGTGGCGACCGTCTGCGCGAGGAGCGGGCGGCTGAACTGGGACTGTCCACCCGGGCGCTTGAGGAACACCACGAGCCCCCGCGCCACCTGGAGCGCCATGTCGTATCCGAGATCCTCTTCCACCATCGAGAGCGCGAGGTCGATGCCCGCCGTCATGCCCGCCGACGTGTAGATCTTCCCGGACCGCACGAAGATGGCGTCGGGGTCGACCTCGACGCCGGGAAACTCGCGCGCGAGCGCTGCCGCGGAACGCCAGTGGGTGGCCGCCCGGCGCCCCGTGAGCAGCCCCGCGGCGGCGAGGAGGAAGGCGCCCGTGCAGACGGAGCCCATGCGCCGCACCTCGGGCGTCGTCGCGCGGAGCCAGGCGAGCAGCCGGTCGTCCCGCGTCGCTTCACGGGTCTCGCCCCCGGCGACCAGCACCGTATCGATGCCGGGCGCCAGATCCGAGAGCGCCTTGTGGGCGACGATCTGCGCCCCCGACACCGTCCGGATCACGCCGCCGTTCACGGCGGCGATCTCGACCGCATAGGCGGGTGGCGCGCCGGGCACCTTCATGCTGGCGATGTCCGACGCCAACGCGAATACGTCGGTGGGCCCCACCACGTCGATGGCGCTCGCGCCGTCGTAGGCCACGGCCACGACCCTGCGCGTCGGTCCATGGCGATGCGCGCGCGGCGTGGCCCAGGGAACGGATTTCGATGCAGGGAGCCGCTTCACGCGACGACGGTAGCTATCTGGCCGATGGCCGTGAAGATAAAGTACCTGCATTTCCTGCCAAAGGGGCCGACATGATACGGATGACGAACGTCACCAAGGTCTACCGGCGCGGCCTGTTCGAGACCCACGCGCTCGCCGGGTTCACGCTGCGCGTCGCGCGCGGCGAGTTCCTCGCCGTGATGGGCCCCTCCGGCTCCGGAAAGACGACGTTCCTCAACGTCGCCGGGTTGCTCGATCCGTTCGACGGGGGCGAGTACCTCCTCGACGGCGAGCCGATGCAGGGGCTCTCGGACGTGCGCGCGAGCGCGATCCGGAACCGGAAGATCGGCTTCGTGTTCCAGAGCTTCCAGCTCATCGCCGACCTCGACGTGCTCGACAACGTCGATGTGCCGCTGCGGGTCCGCGGCATGGGCGCGCGTGCGCGGCGCGAGCGCGCCTTGCGCGCGCTCGAGGACGTCGGCCTGAGCGCGCGGCTCCGCCACCGGCCCAGCGAGCTCTCGGGCGGCCAGCAGCAGCGCGTCGCGATCGCGCGCGCGCTGGTGGGCGAGCCCTCGCTCCTCCTGGCCGACGAGCCCACCGGCAACCTCGACTCCCGCTCGGCGCGGCAGATCCTCGATCTGCTCGAGCGCATCCACGCCGGCGGCACGACGATCGTCATGACCACGCACGACCCCGAGCTGGCGGCTCGGGCGCGCCGCAGGGTCCACGTGCTCGACGGCAAGCTCATCGATCCGTGGGCGCCCTCGGACCCCGGCGCGCGCGCGGAGGCGCCGGCGACGGCGGCGAGCCGCGGATGATGCTCGGCCACGCGCTCTGGCTGGCCCGGAGGAGCCTCGGGCGGCAGCCGGGCCATACCGCGATCGTGCTGCTGGCGTTCACGCTCGGCCTCGCGGTGTGGACGGCGGCGCGCGCGGTCCTCCACGAGAGCACGTCCGACCCGCTGGCGTCCGCGCGCGGGGTCTACCTCGTCTCCGTCCCGCACGAGGGCGGCGCGCCCGTGGCGCCGGGCGCGATCCATCCCCCGAGCCTGCGCGATCGCATCCTCCTCGGGAGCCCCCATCCCTCGCGCAAGACCGACCTCTTCGCCGCCATGGCCGCCGGCAGCGCCGACGGCGGTCCGCTCGTTCCGGTCGTGGTGGCCTTCTGTGCCCACGATCTGTTCGGGATGTTCGGGATTCCGGTCCGGAGCGGGGCGCTCTGGTCGCCGGCGGAGGGCGCCGGGGAGGATCGGCCGGTCGTGCTCACCGAGGCGGCCGAGCGCACGCTGTTCGGCGGGGCGAGCGGCCTCGGGCGCACGCTGCGGCTGTTCGGAGCGTCTTTCCGGGTCGCCGGCGTCGTCGCCATCCCGGCCCCTCCCGGCACGCGCGCCTCGCTTCATCCGATCGTCTTCGCGCCGAGCGCCGTGGGCATCGCGCTCGGCGTCCGGCCGCCGCTGATCCACGAGCGCGAGGACCCGAGCGGCAGCTTCGACGCGCTCGCGGCCTCCGACAACGGCTGGCTGGAGCTCATGGTCGAGCTCCCCGACGAGGCCCGTCGGGGCGCGTTCCAGGCCGAGCTCGACGCCCACGTGGCCCGCGAGCGCGCGCGGGGCAGGCGCGTCCTCGGGGCCGAGCTGGTGCCGCGCGAGCGCATGCACGCGCTCCGCGTGGACGACCCGGGCACGACGCTCTTCGCCCTGCTCGCCGACGTGCTCCTCGGCGCCTGCACCCTCAACACCGCGCGGCTCCTCGAGGGGAAATTCCGCGCGAAGCGCGCCGAGATCGCCATCTACCGCGCGTTCGGGGCGAGCTCCCGCGCCGTCTTCCTCGAGCTCCTGCTCGAGGCGATGCTCGTGGCCGCCGGCAGCGCCGCGCTCGCCCTCGGCGTCGCCGTGGCCGCGCTCGCCCTCGTCAACCGCGTCATCCACCTCCGGCCGATCGACTACCACCTGGACGCGCGGAGCTCGGCCGCGACGGTCGCTGCCGCGCTCGTCCTGGGCCTCCTCGCGGGCGGGTACCCGGCGTGGCGCGCGGCGAGGCAACCCCCGGCCAAAGGGCTCCGGCGCTCGTGATCGGCCCCATCGTCAGGGCGCTCGCCCGCCAGAAGATCCCCGCGCTCCTGATGGTGCTCGAGACCGCCTTCGGCTTCGCCGTCGCCGTCCACGCCTCGGGGCTCGCCCTCCACTACGCCCGCGCGGCCGCCGCGCCGCGCGGCATCGACACGCGGTCGCTGCTCCTCGCCGTGACGGAGCGCGACGGCCCGAGCTTCGCGTCCCGAGGCGAGCGCGAGGCCGCGGTCCGCCGCGACACCGAGGCCCTCGCGCGCGTCGTCGGCGTCCGCGGCGCCGCGGAGGCGAGCTCGGCGCCGTTCAACATCACCCACCGGGAGCTCGTCGAGGCGACCTCCCCGGGCGGTCCGAGTGCGCTTGCGTGGATGCTTGACGACCGCGGCGGGGTAGCGGCCGTCCTCGGCCTGGCCCCGCTCGAAGGGCGCCTGCTCGCCCCCGGGGACGCCGCGGACGCGGCGTCGACGCCCGCCGTGGTCACGCAGGCGCTCGCGGCGCGCCTCTTCCCGGACGGCCGCGCCGTCGGGCAGATCGTGCGCCGGAGCGCCCGGCAGAAGCCGCTCGCCATCGTCGGCGTCGTGCCGCCGTTCCGCGCCGCCCTGGGGCCCGACGCCGACAGCGTGCTCTTCGCGGCCGAGGGGCCGCCGCTCGGCCGCACGCTCTCCTACCTGATCCGGATCGAACCGGACGGCGACGACAGCGACGACGGAGACGACCGCGCCGGCGCCCGGGTGCGCGAGGCGCTCGAGCGCGCCGATCCGCGGCGCGTCGTGCTCGTGCGCGCGCTCGACGAGGGCGCCGAGCTCGACACGCACACGAACCGCGGCGCCGGCGCCCTCGCCCTCACGCTGATCGGGATGATGCTCGTCGTCGTCTTCCTGGGGCGCATCGGGATGGCGTCGCTGCTCGTGGCAGAGCGCCGCCAGGCCCTCGGCATCCGCCGCGCCCTGGGAGCGACCCGCGCCGACGTGGCGCGCCTCATCCTCGTGGAGAACGCGCTGCTCACGACCGCCGGCCTCGCCGTGGGCGCCGCCGCCCTCGCCGGGCTCCGGGCCGCGGCGCGCGCGGTCGCCCCCGAGCTCGACCTGCCGCTGGATCCACGCGCGGCCGCCCTGGTCGCCGTGGCCGTGTGGCTCGCCGGCATGGCGGCGGCGCTCCTGCCCGCGCTCCGCGCGAGCGCCGTCTCCCCCGCCGAGGCGTCGCGATCATGAGGCCGATCCGCGCGCCGCTCCGGGTACGCCACGCCGCGGTGGTGTTCCTGAGCTCCGCCGCCGCCTGCGCCGGGAGCCTGGTCGCTGCGCAGGCGCAGGTGTCCTTGCCCGCGTGCGCCCTCGCGGGGCTCGGGCTCGCGCTGGTCGCCGGCGCGCTCGCCTCCCGCCTCTTGCTCGGGCGCGCGCTCGGCGTGCTCCGCGCGGTGATGGACGGCCTCGCGAGCTTCGCCGAAGGCGACTACACGCAGCGCGTCCGGCACCACCGCCGGGACGAGCTCGGGGACCTCGTCGAGCGCCACAACCGCCTCGGCGACGCCCTGCGGGCGCAGCGCGACGACCTCTACCAGAAGGAGCTCCTGCTCGAGACGGCGCTCGACGCCACGCCCGTCGCGATGGTGCTCCACGACGAGGCGGGCCGGATCGTGTACGGCAACGGCGCCGCGCGCGCCCTCTTCGCCGCGGGCGAGCGCGTCGGCCAGAGGACGCTCTCCGCGCTGCTCGCCGGGGAGCCCGAGGAGCTCCGCGCCGCGATGGTCGCCGGGAGGGACGCGCTCGTCTCCGTCGAGCGCCGGGGCGAGCTCGAGACGCTGTACGTCGCCCGCCGCGCCTTCCGCCTGAACACGCAGGCGCACGTCCTCGTCTCGGTCCGGTCGCTCACGCGCGAGATCTCGCGCCGGGAGGCGGAGCTCCACAGGAACGCGATCCGGTTGATCAGCCACGAGCTCAACAACTCCCTCGCGCCGATCTCCTCGCTCCTCCACTCGGGCCGCCTCCTGCTCGATCGCCCGGAGCAGCGGGAGCGCCTCGGCGTGGTCTTCGACACCATCGAGGAGCGGAGCGCGCACCTCGCCCGCTTCCTCGCCGCATACGCCGAGCTCGCGCGCCTCCCGCCGCCCGCCCCCGAGCGGGTCGCGTGGCGCCCCTTCCTCGAGCGGCTGCGCGGGCTCGCGCCCTTCACGCTCGGCGGCGCGCCGGACGAGCCCGGCTTCTTCGACCCAGCGCAGATCCAGCAGCTCCTCCTGAACCTGCTCAAGAACGCCGTCGAGGCCGGGAGCCCGCCCGACCGGATCGAGGTCTCGGTGCGGCGGCTCTCGACCGGCGAGCTCGCGCTCACGGTGGCCGACCGCGGCCACGGGCTCCCCGACGACGCCCCGGGCAAGGCGCTCCTGCCCTTCTACTCGACGAAGCAGCAGGGCCGCGGGCTCGGCCTCGCGCTCTGCCGCGAGATCGCGACCGCGCACGGCGGCGCGCTCGCGCTGCGGCGCCGCGAGGGGGGCGGGGCCGAGGCGGAGTGCCGCCTGCCGCCGCCGCCGGACGAGCGCGCTACTTGAGCTTCCGCTCGATATGGATCCCGAGCCGGTCCATGCGCCGGTAGAGCCCCTGCCGGCTCAGGCCGAGCGACGCCGCGGCCTTGGCGACGACGCCGCGCGCCTCGACGAGCGCGCGCTCGATCTCGAGGCGCTCGGCGGAGGGCGCGGAAGGCGCGGAGGACGCGGCGTGCGCGGCATGCGCAGCGGGCGCGGCGCCGGTCGCGATGGGCGCATGCGAGACGCGCGCGGCCGCGTCGAGCCCCAGATCGTGCGGCTCGATCGTCTCGCCCTTGCGCACCAGCGCCGCGCGCGTGAGCCGGTTCTCGAGCTCGCGGACGTTGCCCGGCCAGTCGTGCTCGGCGAGCGCGTGGCGCGCGCGCGGGCCGAGCGTCACGCGCTCGCCGCCCGCCGCGCGCGCGGCGAGGCGATCGAGCAGGTGGCTCGCGATCGGCGCGATGTCCTCGGGGCGATCGCGCAGCGCGGGGATCGTCAATTCGATGACGTTGAGCCTGAAGTACAGGTCTTCGCGGAAGGATCCCTCGGCGATGGCCCGCGGGAGATCGCGGTTGGTCGCGCTCAGCACGCGCACGTCGGCCTTGCGGGTGACGCTGCTCCCGAGCCGCTGGTACTCGCCGGTCTGGAGGACGCGCAGCAGCTTCTTCTGGCCGTTCAGCGACAGCGTGCCGATCTCGTCGAGGAACAGGGTGCCGCCGTCGGCCTCCTCGAAGCGGCCGGCGCGGAGGCGGGTCGCGCCGGTGAACGCCCCTGGCTCGGCGCCGAACAGCTCCGCCTCGACGAGCTCGTCGGGGAGGGCCCCGGCGTTCACCTTGACGAACGGCCGGTCCCGCCGCCGCGAGTTGGCCTGGACGATGGAGGCGAGGAGCTCCTTCCCGGTCCCGTTCGGCCCGGTGATGAGGACGGGCACGTCGGCGGGCGCGACCTTGACGGCGAGGCTCACGACCTCGTGCATCGCGTCGCTCGCGTACACGAGCCCGGCCAGATCGTGGCGCTCGGCGAGCCTGTGCCGCGCGCGCCCGCGCTGGGCCAGGAGGCGCGCGTTCTCCTGCTCGAGCGCCCGCAGCCGCGCGAGGTTGCCCACGGTGGCGACGAGCTTCTGGTCGTCCCACGGCTTGGGCACGTAGTCGCTCGCCCCGGCCTTGATCAGCTCGACAGCGCCCGCGATCGACGTGAACGCCGTCATGGCCACGACGGGCAGCTCGGGGTCGACGGCCTTGATCCGGCGGAGCAGCTCCATCCCCTCTTCGCCCGAGGTGGCGCTCTGCCGGAAGTTCATGTCCTGGACCACGGCGCCGAGCTCGTCGCCGAGCACCGCCGCCATCGCCTCGTCGGGCGTGGCGGCGACGCGGACCTCGTGCCCGTGCAGCTCGAACAGCGTCGTCAGCGCGACGCAGACGGCGGGCTGGTCGTCGATGACGAGGATCTTCGGCACCCGGCGAGACTAGCGTGTTCGCCGCCGGCGCTCGTCACATCCCGTAGGGGTACTTGGCCAGATCGACCAGGCCGCTGGCGCGGACGTGCTGCAGGGCTTTCCCGTACTGGAGGAGGATGCCCAGCGCGTAGCGGAGCCGCTCGCGGATGCGCTCGTCGTCGGGGGACTGCGGCGCCTCCGGGTCGTTCAGGAGGCTGCGGACGTTGCGCACGATCACGTGGTCCGGGATGTAGCAGAGGTACGTGTTCTTGTAGCTGCTCATGCGCAGCTCCGCGATCGGGTAGGAGCCGCCCATGCTCGCGGAGACCCCGACGATGAGCGCGGGCTTGTGCGCGAGCTCGCCCCGGGAGCAGAGGAGGAAGAAGTTCTTCAGTCCGGCGGGGACCATTCCGCCCCACTCCGGCGCGATGATCACGAAGGCGTCGGACGCTCTGAGCTCGGCGGAGATGGGGGACCAGACGCGCTCCCATTTCTCGGACGGCTGCCACACCTCCGGGTCCCAGAGCGGAAGCGGGTTGTCGGCGAGATCGAGCGTGTATGTCGAGGAGACGTCCGCCGACGACGCCAGCTGTTGCTGCACGTGGCGGGCGATCTTCCCCGATTCGGAGCCGTTGCGGTGACTGCCTGAGATGACAGCGAGCTTCATAGGGTCTTGCGTGCGGCCGGCGACGGATCGCGCGGCGCTCCTCGGTGATCGGTGGATTGCGGCGCGCAATGCTACCCCGTGCTCGCGCGGCGGGTCGAGGAGTTCGGTAGGTGAAGGGGCCCTCCGCCCCGCGCCGCCCGGCGAGAGGCGCCGTGGCGACAGGCCCTGTTCCGAGGGGGTGCGAGGGGATTCCTTTCGACGTGGCGCCGCCGCGCGCCGCGCCGGAGCCGCTGTGAAGGGCCGAGCCGGCTCGATCCGCGAGCTGCCGGGGGGCGCGCCGTTGCACTACGATGCCCGCGACGCCGCGTGCCTGGCGGCCGGTACGCAGGCCGGCGATCTCGGGGGGCGTCGCGGGGGGCGGGTGACATCGACTCAAGAAGAGCTGGAGGGCGCGGCGAGCGCAGCGCTCTCCGAGGGGAGGAGCCCTGGGCCGGGGGGGACGCGCCTGGGCGCGAGCGGGATCTGCGCGGACCTCGTGGGCGTGCGCGACCTGCTCCAGGCGCTCGAGCTCGCCGGCGTGCCCCTCGTCATGGGAGATCCGGTGACGGCGCGGATCGTGGGGTGCAACCGGGCGTTCTGCGAGCTGACGGGCTACTCCGAGGCGGAGCTCCTCGATCGCCCCTTCGCCGACCTCACGCACCCCGACGATCGCCCGCGGGAGACCGCCACGTGGGTGCAGGCCCTGAACGGCGGGCACCTCGAGTGGCGCAGCGAGAAGCGCTACGTGCGCAAGGACGGCCGCGTCCGCTGGGCGGTGGTGCGCGGCGCGGTGATCAGGGACGAGCGCGGCAATCCGGTGCGGACGATCGGCGTGGTCAAGGACATCACCGAGCACAAGCAGGCCGAGGAGACGCGGCGCTGGAGCGAGGACCGTTACCGCGGCCTCGTCGAGGCCACCGAGGAGGTCGTCTGGGCGACGACGCCGGAGGGGCTCACGCAGCAGCACTCGCCGCACTGGTGCTCCGTCACCGGCCAGAGGCCCGAGGAGATGCTCGGCCGCGGGTGGCTGGCCGTCGTTCACCCGGACGATCGGGAGCAGGTGATGCAGAGCTGGACGCGCGCCGTCGAGGCGAAGGCGCGCTACGAGACCGAGTACCGGATCCGGGCCGCCGACGGCAGCTACCGGCGCACGCAGGCCCGGGCGGTGCCGCTGCTCGATGCGGAGGGGCGCGTGCGCGAGTGGATTGGGATGAACATCGACATCACCGACCGGCGCCAGACCGAGGAGCGCTTCCGCGCAGCCCAGGAGCTCTCGCTCGACGCGTTCGTCGTGCTCCGGGCGGTGCGCGACGCCGGGGGCGAGATCGTCGATTTCGTGTTCGATTTCGCGAACCCGGCGGCCGGGCGGCTCCACTGCGTGCCCCTGGAGGCGCTCGTCGGCCGGAGGCTCCTCGACGTGATGCCCGACCTTCGGGCGGAGATGTTCCCGCGCTACGTGCGCGCCGTCGAGACCGGCGAGCCGCACGACACGGAGGTCGAGCTCACGGCCGGCGGGCGCCGCGTGTGGGTGCGCAACATGGCCGTGAAGGTCGGCGACGGCGTGGCCGTCTCCTGCCATGACATCACCGCGCGCAAGCAGGCCGAGCAGGCGCTCCTCGAGGCCGATCGCCGCAAGGACGAGTTCCTCGCGATGCTGGCGCACGAGCTCCGGAACCCGCTCTCGGCCATCCAGTTCTCGCTCAGCGTCTCGCAGATGCCCTCGGTCCCCGAGCCGCGGCGGGCGTGGGCGCGGTCGGTCATGCAGCGGCAGCTGTGCCAGCTCGGCCGCATGGTCGACGATCTGCTCGACGTCTCGCGGATCACGCGCGGCAAGATCACGCTGCAGCAGGCGCCGCTCGATCTCCGCGACGTCGTCCGCCAGGCGGTGGCGGCGGCCGCGCCGCTGATCGACGCCTCGAAGCACGAGCTCTCGCTCGACGTCGGTGCGCGGCCGCTCCCGGTGTTCGGAGACACCGCGCGTCTGGAGCAGGTGATCGTCAACCTCCTCACGAACGCCGCGAAGTACACCCCCGAGGGCGGGCGCCTCTGGCTCTCCGCGGGCCAGGAGGGGGCGGAGATCGTGGTCCGGGTGAAGGACACCGGGGTCGGAATCCCCTCGGAGATGCTGCCGCGGATCTTCGGCCTGTTCGAGCAGGCGCACCCGACGCTCGACCGCGCGCGCGGCGGGCTCGGGCTCGGGCTCACGCTCGTGAAGCGGCTCGTCGAGATGCACCGGGGCTCGGTGTCGGCCGCAAGCGAGGGCGAGGGCCGCGGCAGCGAGTTCACGGTCCGCCTGCCGGCCGTCGAGGCGGCGGCCGAGCCCGGGGAGGCCGTCGAGCCCGCTTCGAGCGCGCGCCCGCGGCGGGTCCTCGTCGTGGACGACAACCGCGATCACGCGTTCGCCCTGGCGCTGCTCCTGGAGCAGGCTGGCCACGCGATCGGGCTGGCGCACGACGGGGCCTCGGCGCTGGAGATGGCGCGCAGCTTCGCGCCCGACGTGGTCCTGCTCGACATCGGCCTTCCGGAGATGGACGGCTACGAGGTCGCCCGGAGGATGAGGCGCTGGCCGGGCGCGACGGAGCTGAAGATCATCGCGTTCACCGGTTACGGCCAGCAGGACGATCTGCGCAGATCGAGGGAGGCCGGGTGCGACGCCCACCTGGTCAAGCCGATCGCTCCCGACGTGCTGCTCGCGCACATCGCGCGCGGCGAGCGGTAGCGGCCGGGGCCGCTTGAGGAGGAGCGTTTACGAAGGCTGGAAGGTGACGGGCCGGCCGCGGCGCCAGCCGCATCCACCGGCGCGAGGGTGCCGGCGCCGCACCGAGATGTCCAGCGCGGCGCTCGGCGGCTCGGGCGCTGTCGCGGGCGCGATCGCCGCCGGGGTGGTCCTCGGTTTCTGCGTCGACAGGCGCGCCCGGATCTGCTGGAAGTAGGGAAAGGAAAGGGCGGCGCGGGAGCTCACGCTCTGCGGCGCTGGACCGGTGGAGGGCGCGATGGCGGACTGGGATCCTGCGCAGTACCTGAAGTTCGAGGACCAGAGGGCGCGCCCTGCGATGGACCTGCTCGGCCGGGTCGACCTCACCGCGCCGGGCGACATCGCCGATCTCGGGTGCGGGGCCGGCAACATCACCCGCCTCGTGGCGCAGCGCTTTCCGGGCCGGGGGATCCTCGGGGTCGACAGCTCTCCGGACATGCTGGCGCAGGCGCGCGCCGCGCTCCCCGGGGCGCGGTTCGTCGAGGGCGACATGGCGCGCTTCGCGCCGTCCGCGCCGCCGGCGCTGATCTTCAGCAACGCCGCGCTGCACTGGCTTGACGACCACCAGGCGCTGTTCCCGGCGCTGCTCCGGCGGCTTACGGCCGGCGGGGTGCTGGCGGTGCAGATGCCGAGGAACCACGGCGCGCCGTCGCACACGGCGATGGTGGAGGCGAGCCGGCTGCCTCGCTTCTGCGACAAGCTGGCGGCGGTGGTGAGGGAGAGCCCTGTCGCGGCGCCGGCGGCGTATTACGGGATGCTGGCGCCGCACGCGGCGCGGATCGATATCTGGGAGACGGAGTATCTGCACGTCCTCGAGGGCGCGAATCCGGTCGTCGAGTGGACCAAGGGGACAGCGCTGCGGCCGCTGCTCGCGGCGCTCGATGCTCAGGAGCGGGCCGAGTTCCTGGAGGAGTACGGCGGGCGGGTGGCGGCGGCGTATCCGAAGGCGGCGGACGGGAAGACGCCGTTTCCGTTCCGGAGGTTGTTCCTCGTCGCCACGGCGCGGTGAGCGCCGCGCGGATCAGCGCGTGTACTCGATGGCGCCGACGCCTTCGGCCTCGGGGAGCACGGTCACGAGCGCCTGCGCTCCGACGGAGCCTGACGAGAGCGAGGAGCGGACGGCGACGAGCCATGTCCGGTCGCTCCTGCGCGCGACGAGGATGGTGCAGCGCTCGCGCTGGGGCGCGCCGATGCGCGCCTCGGCCTCCTGGACCACGCGCGCCTCGGAGGCGTCGCAGCCCTCGACGTCGAACTTGCGGTTCAGCAGCGCGGTGAGCGCCATGCTGGCGGCCTTCTTCGCGGTGACCTCTTCGGCCGTCGGGGCCGCGGGGGGCGGCGCCGGGGCGCACCCGGCGGAGAGCGCTGCGAGGAGGGGTATCCACCGTGCGATGGTGCGTGTCACGCTGCAGTCCTATCGCGGCGGCGCCGCCAGGGGAAGCCCTCGTCGCGAGCTCGCTTGAGCGGCTGCGAGTGGAGCGACGCGGCGACTTACGTGGTTGAACCATGGTCCGTTCGAGCGCGCGATGATCGATCCAGCGCGCGTGCAGGCAAGCCCGCTCCTCGCCGGAGAGCCCTTCATCCCCCCAGGGAAAGCCCGTAGGCGAGCCCGTGGGGGCGGCGTGTCCGGAATCGTGTCCGGGTCCTCCGGTCATCGCGACCGCAGACTACCCGCAACGAATTCAAGGAGAACGCCGATGTCTTCCCTAACTCACTATCTGGTCATCGATCTCGAGGCGACCTGCAGCGACGACCCCGCCTTCCCCCGCGACGAGATGGAGATCATCGAGGTCGGCGCCGTGCTCGTCGATGCCGGCACCCTGCGGCCCGCCGCCGAGCTGCAGTGCTTCGTGCGCCCGATCCGACACCCGCGCCTCTCGGCGTTCTGCATGCGGCTGACGAGCATCCGCCAGGCCGACGTCGACGCCGCCCCGCGCTTCCCCGCGGCGGCGGCGCGGCTGAGAGAGCTGGTGCGCGGAAAACAGGCGCTCTTCTGCTCCTGGGGTGGCTACGACAAACGCCAGATCGAGCGCGACGCCCGCCGCCACGGGGTGGCGCTGCCCTTCGGCGGCGATCACCTCAACCTCAAGCGGGCCTTTGCCCGCCGCCTCGGCGCCGAGCGCGAGCTCGGTGTGGGGCAGGCCCTGCGCCGCGTCGGCCTCTCGTTTCAGGGGACGCAGCACCGCGCCATCGACGACGCGCGCAACATCGCGCGGCTCCTGCCGCACGCGCTGGGCCTCGAGCCCCATCCCGCCGGCGCTCCCGGGAGCCCCGCCGCGCCGGCGCTCACCGGCCCTCCGGCGGCGTCTCCGGCGCTTCCAGCGCCGCGAGCAGCGCGGTGAGCCCCTTCTTCAGCGAGGCCATCTGCTTCTGGCCCATGGCTCGCGTGAGCTCCTCCTCCAGCTCGTGCAGCACCCCGAGCCCGTGGAGCAGCGTCTTCAGCCCGTGCGGCGTGAACCGCACCCGCTTCGCCCGCCGGTCGTCCGGATCGGGCGTCCGCTCCACCACGCCCGCCGCCTCGAGCTCCTCCACGACCTGACCCACCGCCTGCTTCGTCACGCCGGCGCGCTCCGCCAGGTCCGTCAGCCGCGTGCCCTCGAGATCGATGTACGGAATGAGCGCCGTGTGCGCCCGGCGCACCCCGGTTGCGCCGCGCCGGGCGACGCGCGCCACCGCCCGCTCGTCGAGCAGCCGCGCCGAGCGGAGCAGGAGCTGCCCGAGGCTCGCGCGCTTGCGCCGCTCGAGCTCGGCGACGTCGCAGGGATCGAGGTCGTGTTGGCTCATGATGGTCAAGCTGCTTGACTAAATGGTCAAGCAGGTTTACCAATTGGAGCATGCTGCGACGGCTCGATCAATCCCTCTGGGTTGCGGAAGACACGTTGAAGGTGGGGTTTCTCCGTTTTCCCGTGCGATCTCCGGTCGTGCGTCTCGAGGACGGCGGGCTGCTGCTCTTCTCGCCGCTCCCGAGCGTGGAGCGGGAGGCGGACGAGATCCGCGCGCTCGGCGAGGTGCGGGCGATCGTGGCGCCGAACCTGCTGCACCACCTCGGCCTTTCGCCGGCGGCGCGGCTGTTCCCGGAGGCGCGGCTGTACGGCGCACGGGGGCTCCGCGAGAAGCGCCCTGACGTGACGTTCACCGGCGAGCTCGACGGCGCGCTGGACCCGCTCTGGTCCGCGGAACTCGACCAGGCGGCGGTCGGCGGGATGCCGAAGCTCGAGGAAACGGTCTTCTTCCACCGGCCGAGCAGGACCCTCTTCGTCTGGGATCTCTGCTTTCACATCGCGCAGAGCGATCACCTCCCGACGCGCCTCTTCATGCGCCTCAACGGCGCCTACGGGCGGTTCGGCCCGTCGCGCATCGCGCGCTCGATGATGCGCGATCGCGCGGCGGTGCGCGCGTCGGTGGAGCGGATGCTCGCGTGGGAGCCGGAGCGCATCGTGGTGGCGCACGGCGACGTCGTCGAGCGCGGCGGTCGGGCCGCGCTGCAGGGCGCGTTCGAGCGGGTGCTCTGACGTCCCTGACGTCGAGCGGCGCGCGGGCGGGTGCTCCTGACGTCCCCCCGGCGTGGAGCGACCCCCGAGCGCCGGTGCGGTAGGACGGTGGCCTGGCCATGAACATCAGGACCGTCCGGTGATGGGCGCCCAGGTCACCCTGCTCGGCCTGGATTTCGGCTCCACGACGAGCTGCGCCGTGGCCGCCTCGGCGACGCTCACGCGCGCCGCGGGCAGCGGCCGGGTGGAGCTCGGCGCGCTGGAGGAGCGGTACCGATCGGAGATGGCGCTCACGCCCTTCGCCGGCGACGCGCTCGATCTCGACGCCGCGGCGGCGCTCCTCGATCGCTGGCTCGCCGAGGCGGGCATGGCGCCCGGGGCCCTCTTCGGCGGCGGGGCGATCATCACCGGCCTCGCCGCGCGCCGGAGCAACGCCGACGCGCTCGCGGCGCTGATCCGCGCGCGCGTCGGCGAGGCGCTGCTCGCCGTCGCCGAGGACCCTTGCCTCGAGTCCTGGGTGGCCTTCATGGGCAGCGCCGCTCCCCTGTCGCGCGCGCGCCCCCGCGAGCCCCTCGTCAACCTGGACATCGGCGGCGGCACCACGAACATCGCGCTCGGCGTGGCCGGCGAGGTCCAGCGCACCGGCTGTCTTCTCGTGGGCGCGCGGCACGTCGCGCTCGACCCGCGCTCGCGCCGCCTCCGCGCGCTCTCGCCCGAGGCCCTCGCCGCCTTCGACCACCTCGGGCTCCGCCGCGGCCCGGGCGAGGTGCTCTCGCAGGCCGAGGCCGAGGCCGTCGTCGCCTTCTACGTGGATCTGATCGAGGCGGCGATCACGGGGCGCGCCGGCGCTCTCGACGCGCCCGCGGCAGCGCGCCACGTGCAGGTGCCCTTCGCGCTGCCAGAGGGGATCACGGCGCCCACCCTCACGTTCTCCGGGGGCGTTGGCGAGCTGATCTACGCCGGTCTGGCCGGGCGCCCCCTGCCCGAGCCGGCTCACCACGGCGATCTCGGCGTGGATCTCGCTCGCGCGATCCTCGCTTCACCTCGGCTGAGCGCGCGGGTGGCGACGCCGGCCAGCATGGGCCGGGCGACGGCGTATGGCCTGCTGCGCCACGCCACCCAGCTCTCCGGCGCGACGCTGTTCCTCCCGCGCCCCGAGCGCTTGCCCCTGCGCGACCTGCCCATCCTGGCGCGCCTCTCGCCGGTCTCTTCCGACGCCGAGCTCGATCACGCCGTGGACCTCTTTCGCCGCAGCACCCGCGGCGGCTGCCTGGAGATCTCCCTCGACGATGTCTCGGCGGCCACCCTCAAGCGCCTCGGCGCGCGCATCGCCGGCGCGCTGCGCCGGGCCGGATCGATCCCGGAGCACCCCCTCGTGCTGCTCACCGCGCAGAACGCGGGCAAGACGCTCGGGGGCTACGTGACCGGCTGGGGCGCGCTGCCGATCGACCTCCTCGTCATCGACGAGGTGCAGGCGCATGGCGCCCGGTTCGTCCAGGTCGGCCGTCTGTGCGATCAGATCCTGCCGGTCTCGTTCTACGGGATGACGCCATGACGTCGCTCGGCAAACCTTCCGTGAAGGGAGGAGCGCGACGTGAAGGAACCGACCCCGCTCGATCGGATCGAGGTCCCTCGCCCCCGGACCGACGTCGTCTATGCGGCTCATCTGCCCGGCCCCGGCGGCTCGTTCCGCGGCCTGAAGCGGCTCCTCGGCGCCGCCGACTGCAGCAAGGCCGGCGATCGCCACGCAGGCCTCGCGGCGAGCGACGACGCGGAACGGGAAGCCGCGCGGGAGCTGCTCGGCGAGCTGACCCTGGAGCACCTCCACGATCACCCGCTCACCGATGGGCGGGGCGAGATCGACGCGGTGATGCGCGTCAATTACGACATCGACCGCGACGCCTTCGCCCGGATCGCCTCGCTGCGCCTCGGCGAGCTCAAGGACCACCTGCTCCGCGCGACCGGCCCGGAGGTGGCGCGCCTCGGCCGCGCCCTGACCGGCGTCATGGCTGCGGCGCTCGCCAAGCTCTGCGACGTGCACGAGCTCGTGTACCTCGCCCGCAAGATCAGCCGCCCGACCCGCGCCCGCACGCTCCTCGGCGCCCCCGGCACGCTCGCCTCGCGCCTCCAGCCGAACCACCCCACCGACGATCTCCGAGGGATCACCCTGCTGCTCTACTGGGGCCTTTCCCTCGGCGCCGGCGACGCGCTGCTCGGCGTCAACCCCGCGTCCGGCACGGTGGAGGCCACCGCCGCGATCCTCCGCCACCTCGACCGCATCCGCCGCGCGGCCGGCGTCCCCACGCAGATCTGCTGCCTGTCGCACCTCAAGGTGCAGCTCGCCGCGCTCGACCAGGGCGCGCCCGTGGAGATCCTCTTTCAGAGCCTGGCCGGCACCGAGTCGTGCTGTGTCACCGAGTTCGACGTCACCGTGGATCTCCTCGACGAGGGCTATCGCCGCATGGCCGCGCGCGGCCCGCTCGCGGGCCAGGCCGAGCAGTTCATGTATTTCGAGACCGGCCAGGGCAGCGAGCTCACGTACGGCAAGCACGAGGGCATCGACATGGCCACGGCCGAGGCGCTCTGTTACGGCCTCGCCCGCCGCTGGGACCCGTTCATGCTCAACAACGTCACCGGGTTCATCGGCCCGGAGACGCACCTCGACGACCGCGAGATGATCCTCGCGAACCTCCAGGACCATTTCATGGGCAAGCTCCTCGGCGTGCCCATGGGCATGGCCCCTTGTTACACCCTCCACGCCCGCGTCACGCTGGAGGGCCAGCAGATGGCGACGCAGCTCCTCACCGCGGCGGGCGCCAATTACTACATGGATGTCTGTCTCAACACCGATCGCATGCTCGCTTATTTCGACACGAGCGGGCACGACGTGCAGACCTTGCGGGAGCTCCACGGCCGCGCGCCCGGCGGCGAGTTCCTGGAGTGGGCCCTCGCGCGGGGCATCCTGGCGCGCGCGGGGGAGGGGCAGGGCGAGGCGGGCGCGATCACCCGCGGGCCGCGCTTCGGTGATGTGCGGCAGTTCTGCCCGGACGATGCCGAGCTCGCCGAGCTGCTCGCGGCCACGCCCGCCGCCCACGGCTTCGCCACCGCCGGTCCGCGCCCGGCCAACGCGGTGAGCCGCCGCGGTCGCCGCGACGAGGCCATCGCGCGGGCGGCGCTCGCCACCGAGCTGCGCGAGGACGAGCTGACCCGCATCGCCGCGTTCCACCTCATCTCCACGACGGCGGCCAGCAAGGGAGAGCACCTCGGCTCCGCCGACGCGGGGGCGCGCCTCTCCCCGGAGAGCGCCGCCCGGCTCGCGCCGGAGGAGGCCGAGGTGCAGATCGTGGTATCGGACGGCCTGAGCGCCGAGGCCGTCCACCGCAACATCCCTGACCTGCTCCCGGTCCTGCTGGACGGCCTGGGGGCGCGCGGCGTGACCGTCGGCCAGCCGCTGCTCGCGCGTTATGGCCGCGTGAAGCTCGCGGAGGCCGTCGCCGAGCGGCTCGGGGCGCGGCTGGTCGTCGTGCTCCTCGGGGAGCGTCCGGGCAGCGGCGAGCAGGCGTCGAGCAGCCTCTCGGCCTACCTCGCTTATCGCCTCACGCCCGGCGCGGACCAGGAGGCGGCCGCCGCCTTCAGCGGCAATCCCATGATCGGCTTCGAATACACGGTGATCTCCAACATCCACGCTGGCGGGCTGCCCGCCGCGGAGGCGGGGGGCGTGATCGTCGAGAAGGTATCGGCGGTGCTCGCCCACCGCGCGGCCGGCAACCGGCTGGAGGCATTGCTCACCGGCTAGCGCCGCGGGTCAGAGATGCTGCCGGGATGTCTTGCTTCGGCGATACGCCGAACTTGCGCGTGTAATCGCGGCTGAACTGCGCCGCGCTCTCGTAGCCGACGTCGAACGCCGCCGCGGAGACCGAGATCGTGCCGGCGCGCAACAGGCGGCGGGCCTCGAGGAGCTGGAGGCCCTTTCGATACTGGAGCGGTGACGACGCCGTGATCGCCTTGAAGTGCTTGTGAAACGAAGAGGCGCTCATGCCGACGCTGCGCGCGAGCCTGGGGATCTCGACGGGCGAACGAAAGTCACGCCGCAGCTGTGCGATCGCGCGCGCGATCGCGCTGGCGTGGCTGTCATGGCGGATCAGGTCGCGCAACATGCCGCCAAACGGCGCCGTCGCGAGCCGGTAGTGGATCTCGCGCGAGACGAGCGGACCGAGCACCGCCGCATCCGTCCGCGCGCCCGCGAGCGCGAGATAGCGATGGAGCGCGTCGACGAGCCTGGCATCGCAGGTGTGGACCGCGAGCGAGCGAGGCTGCGCGGCGGAAGGAGGCAAGTCATCCATTGCCTGGTACAGGTCGCGCAGCGTATCGAGCTCGACATCGAAGAGCAGCACGACGTAAGGGGCCTTGGTGACCCGCGCGATCACCGGAAGGTCGTGGCTGATGAGCAGACACTCGCCAACGCTCATCGGAAACGAATCGGCTCCCAGCACCGTTTCTTTTCGCCCCTGGAGGACAAGGCCCATGACCGGCTCGTAGACCGCGGCTTCGAACGATGTCGGCTGGTGGTGCCGGAGGATGCCGAGGTTCTTCAGCGGTCGCACGTACTGGCTAGCGCGGCCGTTCGGGCGAGGGAGCTGGCGCGCGGCGAGCTCGGCGAGAGCCGCGAGGTTCATGCAGCGAGCGTAGCACCATCACGCGTTTGTGTCTCCGATGAGAGGATCGAGCAAGAAGCAGAGAGCTACCGGCAAGCATCTCGCGACGTGCGGTCGTACCTTGCGCTCATGGCGAACAACGTGCTGACCGTGCATCACCTCGGGCGTTCCCAGTCGGAGCGGATCGTCTGGCTTTGCGAGGAGCTCGGGCTCGACTATGAGCTGAAACGGTATGAGCGCCGGAAGGACAACAGGCTGGCCCCGCCGGAGTACAAGGCGCTGCACCCGATGGGGACGGCGCCGATCCTCACCGACGGGCAGCTGGTGCTCGGCGAATCCGGGGCGATCGCCGACTATCTGATCGCGACGCATGGTGAGGGGCGGCTCGCCGTGCAGCGCGGCCAGCCTGGATTCGCCGACTATCTCTACTGGTTCCACTTCGCCAACGGGACCTTGCAGCCGGCCGTCTTGCGGGTGTGGTACCTGGAGCGCGTCGATGCGTCCGAGAAGAACGCGGCGCTGCAGGCGGCGAAGGAGCGGTTCAACCTGATCTTCTCCACGGTGGAGCAGCGTCTGGGTGAGTCGCCTTATCTCGCCGGCCCGGAGCTGACGGCGGCGGACATCATGACGGTGTTCTCGCTGACCACCATGCGGCTGTTCAAGCCGTACGATCTCTCGCAGTGGCCGAACATCCTGGCTTATCTGCAGCGGATCGGCGCGCGCCCCGCGTATCGGCGCGCGATGCAGAAGGCGGATCCGGACATGACGCCGTTGCTCGGGGCCACTCCATGACCGAGGGGCCGTCGACCGCGGACCCGATCCGCTGGCCTGGCGCCCAGTCGGAGCGAGATGCCGGGGTCCCCGGATGTCCGGTTCTTCCAATCGGAGGCCGCGGGCGCGTGGCATGAACACCCCATGACCCACCTCGACGCCACGATGAGCCGCTCCCCGATCCGATCGACTCCGCTGGGCAAGACAGGGCCCAGCGTCTTTCCCGTCGGCCTCGGCTGCATGGCGATGTCCGGCGCCTACGGCCCGGCCGAGGACGCCGAGGGCGTGGCGACGATCCGCCACGCCATCGAGCGAGGGATCACCCTGATCGACACCGGAGACTTCTACGGCAACGGGCACAACGAGCTCCTCATCCGGCGCGCGATCGAGGGGGTGCGCGACAAGGTCCAGCTCTCGGTGAAGTTCGGCGCGATGCGCGGCCCGGACGGCGCCGCGCTGGGCATCGACACCCGCCCGGCGGCCGTGAAGAACTTCGCGACGTACAGCCTGCATCGGCTGGGCGTGGAGGTCATCGATGTGTACCGCCCCGCCCGTCTCGACCCGCAGGTGACCATCGAGGACACCGTCGGGGCCATCGCCGACCTCATCAAGGCCGGCTTCGTCCGGCATATCGGGCTGTCCGAGGTAGGGGTCGAGACGATCCGGCGCGCGAGCACGGTGCACCCGATCGTGGACCTGCAGATCGAGTACGCGATCTCGACGCGCGGGCCCGAGGCGTCCATCTTCCCTGCCCTCGCAGAGCTCGGGATGAGCGCGACGCTCTACGGGGTCTTTTCGCGGGGGCTGCTCACCGGCAGCAAGCCCTCGGGAAAGGGGGACTTCCGGCAGTACATGCCGCGCTTCGCAGGCGAACAGGGCGCAAAGAACGCCAGCGTCGTCGAGAAGCTCCACACCTTCGCCGGTGAGCGAGGGATGACGCCGGCTCAGGTCGCGCTCGCCTGGGTGCTGGCGAAGCAGCCCACGCTGGTGCCGATCGTCGGGGCCCGCACGCGAGCCCAGCTCGACGATGCCCTCGTGGCCCTCGACAAGCCGCTGTCGGCGAGCGACGTCGCGGCGCTCGAGAGCATCGTGCCGGCGGACGCGATCGGCGGCACGCGCTACCCCGCCCAGCACATGAAGGCTCTCGACAGCGAGCGGTAGCCGATCGATGCGGCCACCCGCGTCGGCTTGAACCGCCGCACGAGAGGCGTAAGAGTGACGAACGTGGCCGTATCGATGGATCTCCCCACCCTCACGCTCCCGCGCTTCGTCGAGGACGTGCGTGAGGTCGCGGCACCCCCCGGTCGGGTGTTCGACGTCGAGTGGCTTCCCGACGGCAGAACGGGCCTTTTTTTTCGAGCGCTCGAGGGTGGGCGCGAGGGGGACGTGTGGGTCGCTGGCCCCCGGACGCGCGCGATATTCAAGAGCAAGACCGGCATCGCGCGGACGGTCACCCTTCGGTTCAAGCCAGGTTGGTCGGTTCCGCTGCTCGGCGTGGCAGCGAGCGAGCTCACGGACCAGATCGTTCCGCTGGAGGACGTGTGGGGCCGCGCGGGGCGCGAGCTCTGCGGTGAGCTACTCGCCGCGAGGACCGGCGCGGACGTGCTGGACCGCGTCGCCCGGGTGCTCCCCCTTCGTGCCGGCCAACCCTTCGAGACGGCGTCGGGGCAGCTCGCCCGTCGTGCGGTTCGCTTGCTCGAAGGGGGCGAGGTCCGGGTGGAGCGTGTCGCCGATCGGCTCGGCGTCACGGCGCGGCATCTTCGCCGCGCGTTCATCGAGAACGTCGGCATCGGCCCGAAGGAATTCGCGCGGACCGTCCGCCTGCAACGCGCCGTGAAAATGGCAGCGACCTCGTGCGACTGGGCGCGTATCGCCGCAGACGCGGGCTATTATGACCAGGCCCACCTCATCGCCGACTTCCGTCAACTGGTCGGGATCACACCGGGCGCGTTCTTCAAACGCGCGGGCGGCCGGATGCCCCAACCGAAGATCATCATGTCGGATTTCGCTTTGCCTGTGCGGTAGCTCGCCACGACGACCTCCCAGCGCGCAGGCCCGATCGCCCTACCCCAGGAGATGGAGCCGCAGGAACCCCAGGATGCTCCTGATCGTCTCTCGCGAAGCCTCGCTGTCGTCGAGCAGATCGAACGCGTGCGGCGCCGCGGCGAGGTTGACGAGCGTCACTGGCAGGTTGCGGGCCAGCGCTCCGGCGACGAAGTCATCGATCGTCTCGTTCAGGTGAGGCATCCTGTCCTGTCCCGCCCTGGCGATGAACAGGGGCAGGTCCGGAGGGAGGTCGTCGATCGACTTTCCGGCGCACGGGTTGACGAACCGGAACTGCGCCGCCGCCTCCGCGACGCGGGAGGACGCGCCGAGATCGAGCATGAAGCCGTAGCAGAGGGCGGCGCACCTCAGCGAGCCGCTCGCTCCCCGCATCAGCGCCGACAGGGCCATCGGGACGTTGCCGGAGCAGGCCCACAGGCCGATCCGGCGTTCGTCGATCCCGAGCGAGGCGGCGTTTTGCCGCAGGTGCTCGAGCAGCGCATGGAGATCGGACGGCTCCCGGTTCGTGTAATTGATGCCCACGAGCCCGGAAGCGGCCACCAGCCGTCCCCACGACGTGGACTGCCCTATCTCCTTGCGTTTGCAGCCGAACACCGACTCGAACCCCGGATCCGGATATCCGGACACGAAGACGACGGCAGGCGCCCGCGCCACGGCTGCCAATGTTGGTGGAGCGTAGAGGTCGAAGGTCAGGGCGCCTGCATCAGCCGCCTGGTACGCGATGTCCTTGCGGAGGATCACGGCATCCATGCCGGGGACCTCGAGGACCGCGGTCTTCTTCATCATCTGGGCTCGCTCGGATTCTTGGCTCATCTGTGCTTCTCCTCTGCTGTGGTGTCGACCAGCGCCGCTCGATGACAGCGCACCGCGCCGGGATTCCCGGACGCAAGTGCGCACAGCCCGCGCGGGCGAGCCGACGAGGTTCACTCTGCCGAGCTGCGCGGAGCACCGAGGACGACGCGCTGCTCATAGCCCTGTGGCGGCTTACCGGGCGGTCGAACAAAGGGGATCAGACGCCTCGAGAGCGGCGTTTAGGCGAGAAAAGTACATCCTTGGCGCCGCTGAAGGCGCCAGGGAGAGAATTTTCTGGGTTTTCTCGACGTCTTTCGCGTCTTTGGCGGTTCTTATCTGGCCGCTGTACCGGGCGCGGTCAGGCATTACTCTGGAAACAGAAACGCCAGCCGTGGCTGGGCTGGCGAGGTGTGTCCGAAGCTAGCAGTCTCCGGACCCCATGGCAATTCGGAAGGGGCGGGCCGAGCGTGAAAGTTCCGCGGACGAGGGCGTGCCTCATGACCGCGCACGGAACGCTCGCGAGGGCGAGGTCTCGCTCTTGCTCTGGCCAAGGCAACCCGAGGTGAAGAGGTCGTTATGCGCCGTGCATGGGTGTTTTTCTCAACCGTGATATGGGTCGCATCGATGTCTGGCGAAGCCGTCGCGGCGGCCCATTTCGTCGACGCGAATCTCCAGGATTTTCGCGCGGTGGGTTTCGGCATCGAGGGCGACCTCAACGCGACCAACTGGGCCCAGGCGCGCCGTGCGGCCAACGAGTTCTGCAAGGGGAACGGGTTCCTTGCCGGCGTGCTCAATGGTCACCAGGCGGGGGCGATGCGCGGCGCGACCTGCGTGGACGCAGCCAACGCCCGCTTCATCGACGCCACGCTCTCGGAGCTGGGCCAGACCGGCTTCCCCGTGAGCGGGAACCTCGATGTCGTCCCGTGGGCGCAAGCGGCCCGCGCCGCCAACGAGTTCTGCAAGGCGAGGGGATTCCTCAGCGGCTGGATGAACGGTCATCAGGCTGGCGAGATGCGCGGGGTCGTGTGCGTCGACGCAACGGACGCTTCCTTCATCGACGCGCTCCTTGCGGACTTCCGCAACGTGGGCTGGCCGATCGATGACGATGTGAATGCTCTCCACTGGGCCCAGCCGGCGCGCGCCGCCAACGAGTTCTGCAAGGTGCGCGGGTACGTGGGTGGCTTCATGAACGGCCACCAAGCGGGACTTCGACGTGGTGTCACCTGCCTGCGCTGAAAGCCTAGGCTCAGCTCATGATGCGCCCGCGGTCCCGGCGGCGCGCGACAGCTCGTCGATCGCCCCGAGGAGCGCGTCGCTCTGCTCCGGCGTGCCCACCGTGATCCGCAGCTTGTCCTGGATGCGCGGCGCGTCCCAGTAGCGCACGAAGATCGCGCGGTCGTAGAGCGCCCGGTACATCGCCTGCGCCGACAGCCCTCCTCCCGGCGGACTCGCCAGGACGAAGTTGCTCTGGCTCGGCGCCACGGTGAACCCCTTCTGCCGGAGCGCCCCCGTGAGCCGGGCGCGCTCGGCGATCACCTTCTCCCAGCTCTTCCTCGCCTCGTCCCGCGCGGACAGCGCCGCGGTGGCCGCGGCCTGCGAGAGGATATCCGTGTTGTAGCTGTCGCGGGCCTTGTCGAGCGTCTCGATGAGCCGCGGGTGCCCGAGCCCGTACCCGAACCTGAGCCCCGCGAGGGAGTAGCCCTTGCTCAGGGTCCGCAGCAGAAGCACGTTGTCGAGCCCCCGCGCCGGGTCGAGCAGCGGCGTCGCGTCGAACTCCGCGAAGTCGACGTATGCCTCGTCGATGAGGAGCACGCCGCGGAACGCCCGCGCGACGCGCTCGAGCTTGTCGAGCGGCTCCTGCCGCCCCGACGGCGCGTGCGGGTTGACGAGGAGCGCGAGCCGGCAGCCCTGCTCGTTCAGGCGCTGCGCGAAATTCTCCGGGACCGACCAGTCCTCCTCGAGGGGGACCTGGGTGATCGTCGTGCCGTGGATCTCCGCGAGCACGTCGTAGAGCGAGTAGGTCGGGTACGTCTCCCCGATGCCGCGGCCGCCGGGCTCGCAGAACACCGTCACGGCCATGCGGAGCAGCTCGTCGCCGCCGTTCGTGGCGATCACCTGCTCGGGCGACAGGCCGTGGAGCCGCGCCGCGGTCTCGCGGAACTGCTGCGCCCGGGGCGGCGGGTACCGGCGGAGCTGATCGGCCGAGACGTCCCGGATCGCCTCGAGCACGGCGGCCGGCGGCGGGTACGGGTTCTCGTTCGTGTTGAGCTTGACCACGTCGGCCCGCTGCGGCTGCTCACCGGGCGTGTAGGGCGTGAGGCGATGGATGTTGTCGCGTTCGTACAGCATGGGGATGGCCGTCTCTCGCCCACTGGCTCGCCGGAGACAAGCGCCTCGTCGTCGGCGGGAGGCGCGCGCGGCGCTCGATCCCGGCCGCCCTCGGGGGGAGCTCGGCCGGAGGGCACGGACGGCGTTGCCCGGGCGCTCGTCGTCCGATCGATCCGCGCAGCCCGCGCGCCCGCGGCGAGGTGCGCTGGCTGCGCGGATCGGACTAAGATGCGCCGCATGACGACGACGCCCGAGCCTGAAGTCTTCCTGGTCCTCTCCTGCCTCGGCCCTGACCGGACGGGCATCGTCGCGGAGGTGACCCATTACCTGACGGAGCGCGGCGCCAACGTGGAGGACAGCCGGATGGCGGTGCTCGGCGGCGAGTTTGGCATCCTCCTGCTCGCGTCGGGGCCCCCCGGCGCAATCGAGGCGGTCGAGCGCGACACGGAGTCGCTCACCCGGGCGACGGGGCTCACGGTGCAGAGCCGCAGGACCAAGAGCCCCGAGTCGCACCGGCGCGCGGCGACCATCCCTTGCGTCATCTCCGTCGACGCGCTCGATCACGAGGGCATCGTGCGCGCGGTGTCGCGCGCGCTCCACGGCGTCGGCGTCAACATCGTCTCGCTCGAGACATCGGCTTACGAGGCGCCCGTCACCGGCTCGCAGCTCTTCCGGATGGAGGCCCGCGTCGACGTCCCCGCCGGGGTGACCGTCACCCAGCTCCGCAAGGCGATGGATGCGGTCGCGGAGTCCGAGAACCTCGACATCGACGTCCGCTCGCTCATCAAGGGCTGACCGCGCCGCGCGAGAACCGGTATCCTCGCGGGCCATGCCCTTCAGCAATCTGAGCTCCCCCCGCAAGGTGCACGGCCTGGACGCGGAGATCCGAGGCGCCGCGGTCCTCGCGAGCCCCGGGCTCGTCGCGATGGTCTCGACCGATCCGGTGCGCCTCGCCGTCTGCCCGGTCGGCGGCTCCGGCGCGAAGACGACGAACCTGTCGCTGCCCTCGGCGCACGACGTGGCGCTCCTGTCGAAGGACGTCGCCGTGGTGCGGAGCGGCGACGACGCGGTGTGGGCGCTGCTCGGCATCACGCACGGCCCGAAGCTCGATCAGGTCGGCCGGGACGCGCGGCAGCTCGCCACGCGGCCGTCGGGCGAGACGGCGCTCGCGCTCGGCTGGGACGGCAGCGCGACGGAGCTCAAGCTCGACAAGACCGAGGTCAACGGCCGCACGTTCGCGGTGCGCGGCTCCGCGCGGGCGTTCGACCTGACCGAGACCGAGGCGCACGTGGTGATGGACGGCGCGGGGGAGGGAGGCGAGCTCCGCGTCCACCCCGGCGCGACGCCCGAGCCGGGCCCGACGCTCCGCGCCTCGCTGCCGCGCGCGGCCCAGAACCTCGATCGCGTGCGCGGCGGCCCGAAGCTGACGGCGGTGTACAAGCGCGGCGCGAGCGCGGCCTGCGCGGTCGTGAGGTCGTCGGGCAAGCTCGCGGCCAAGATGCTCGCGTTCGCCGATCCCGTCGCCGACGTCGCCGTCCTCGAGTCGAGCCTCTTCGTGGCCTTCGCGGACGGCCGCGTCGCGCTGTTCGACGGCGCCGCCATCGAGGCCGCGTCCGGCGCGCCGATCGCGCCGACGGCGAGCGTCACGCTCGGCGCCCGCGGCGAGCCGGCCGTGCTCGCGGTCGCCGGCAAGGGCTCTCCGAGCCTGTGGGTCGGGACGAGCGCCGGGGAGATCTGGAGCCTGGCGATCGTCCGCAAGCAGGGCGGCTGAGGGGGCGCCGCGGCTCACGCCGCGCGCGCCGCGATCTGCCCCTCGACCAGCGCGTCCGGATCGAGCTGGTCGAGCGTCGTCACGACGCGATCCGCCCCCGCGGCGGCCAGCAGCGCCTCGTCGGCGAGCCGCGCCACGCCGATCGAGGTCATCCCGGCCGCCTTCGCGGCCTGCACCCCAGAGGGGGCGTCCTCGATGACGAGGCAGCGCGGCGGCGGGACGCCGAGCACGCGCGCGGCGGCCAGGAACAGGTCCGGCGCCGGCTTTCCGCGCGCCACGGCGGCGCCGCAGAGGTCGGCGTCGAACAGGTCGAGCAGCGTCGCGCCCAGCGCGACCGGCGCGCGGCGGGGGTTCTGGTGCTCGACGAAGGCGTCGACGGGGATCCTGCGGAGGAGCTCGCTGGCATTCCTGGACGACGACGCCGCCGCGAGGAGCACGCCGCGCGCCTTGAGCTCCAGGATCAGGCGCGTCGCGTCAGAGAACACGACGAACTTCCCCGCCGCGATCTTCCGGAGCAGCACCTCCTGCTTGCGCTTGGCGTAGACCCCGGCGCGCTCGGCGGCGTCGGGCACGCCGAAGTAGTCGAGCGCCGCGCGCGCGCCGCTCTCGCGCGCCTTGCCGGCGACCTCGCTCTGGTAGACGGCCGTCGTGAACCGCTCCGGCGCGTAGCGCGTCTCGGGCGCGATCGCGCGCCACTCGGTCGCCATCAGCGCCTCCAGCGCCTCCTGCCAGGCGCGCTCATGCGGCGAGTCGACAACCACCCCATCGACGTCGAAGAGGACTCCCCCGAGAGGACGCATGCCGCTGACATGGCGCCGGCGCGCCGGATCGGGAGCCCCGCGGCGCCTCGACGACGCGGCGCGCGATCGCGCCCGCCTGTGGCTCCCGCCGCTCCGCTCGGGGTGCTACCGTGTGGGCTCGTGCTGCCTGCCCGTTCCGGAGCCGCTCCCCCTGCGACGCGCCTGCCGCGAGCGCTCGTCGTCCGCGACCCGGATCCCGAGGAGCTCCGCGCGACCATCGACTGGTCGGACTGGTACCTGGACGACGCGGACGGCATCGGCGCGTGGGGCGAGCACGACGAGATCTCCCGCCTGCTCCTCTCCTCGATCGCGCAGCTCGCGCGCGAGCGCGGCTGGACCGACCACCACGCCGGCGCGGATCGGTTCTTCGCCTGGGTGCGCGAGGAGCCGCTCGTGCGCGTCTCGCCGGACGTCTACCTCCTCGATCACCGGCCCGCGCCGCCGCTGCCCAAGCAGTGGCAGACCTGGCTGCCCGGCCACCGGCCGCCGCGCTTCGCCCTGGAGATCGTGGCGAGCGACTGGCAGAAGGCCTACGAGGACGTCCCGCTCAAGTACTGCCAGCTCGGCTGCCCGGAGCTCGCGATCTTCGATCCGCTGGCCGCCACGCACCGGCCGCCGGCGGGGCGCGTGGCGCTCCAGGCCTACCGGCGCGACCCCGACGGCGCGTACGTCCGCGTGTACGCCGGCGCCGGGCGCGTGTGGAGCCCCGCGCTCGACAGCTGGCTCTGCGTGATCGGCGGCGGGGCCGAGGCCCGGCTCCGCCTCACGCGCCCCGGCGGCAAGGGCGAGCTCGTGCCCACCCAGGAGGAAGCGGCGGCGATCGAGGCCCGCGCGAGGGAGGCGGCCGAGGCGCGCGTGCGCGAGCTGGAGGCGCGCGTGCGCGAGCTGGAGCAGCTGGAGCACGGGTAGCGCGTAGCGCGCGTCACGGCGCCGCGAGCGGTTCCGGTCGCGAGGAGGCGCCGGTCACACCTGCTGGGTCGGCATGATGGTGACGTGCGCCAGGTTGACGTGCCGCGGGAGGGCGGCCGTGAAGGCGATGGTGCTCGCCAGGTCGTCCGCCGTGAGCCACGTGATCTGCTGCCTCGCCTCGGCGATCCACGCTTTTGCGGCCTCGTCGGTCATGTGGCTCTGGAGCTCCGTGTTGACGAACCCAGGCTCGACGACCGAGACGCGCACGTGCTTCGGTCCGAGCTCGGCGCGCAGGTTGCGCGAGAGGTGGGTGACAGCGGCCTTGGTGGCGCAGTACACGGCGAACGTCGGAAAGACGCCGTGCGCGCCGATCGACGAGATGTTGATGAGGTCCGACGGGCCGCCCCGCTTCGCTGCCGCGACCAGCGGATCGACGAACGCGTCGACGACCCGCATCGCGCCGGTGAGGTTGACCTCGATCATCTGCTCGAAATCGGCGATCCGGTGCTCCTCGACGCCGGAGGGCAACATGACGCCGGCGTTGTTGATCACGAGGTCGACGGGGCCGAGCTCGGCCGCGATCGACCGCGCGGGCCGCGGCGCGCCAGGAGAGGGCCGAGCCGGCGATGGCGCGCGCGCTCGAGGCGATGCGCGTCCCGGCGCTCGTCTTCAGCCCCCGTTTCGACGTGCTCGCGTGGAACGGCGCGGCGCGCCGCCTGCTCGTGGACTTCGGCGACGTCCCCCCTCGAAGGCGCAACCTGCTCTGGATGACCTTCCACCATGCGGCCTACCGCGCGCGCTACGCGGAGATCGGCGTGATCGAGCGAGAGGTCGTGGCCGCCTTCCGCTTCAGCGCAAGCTCGTACGTGGGAGATCCGGAGTTCGACGCGCTCGTCGCCGAGCTGCTCGAGACGAGCGAGGCGCTCCGGGCGATCTGGGCGCGCCACGAGGTCCGCGCCAAGGTGAGCGGCGCGAAGGCCTTCCGCGTCGAGGTCCAGGCCGCGGGTGCCCGCGACGCCGACGGCGCCGGGCCGCTCGTCCTCGAGTGGCACACGCTCGCCTCGACGACCTCGAGCCGCCAGCAGCTCGTCTACTACACGGCGCGCGCGGCGGGCGGACCCGAGGACGAGCGCCGCCTCGCGGCGCTGTGCGGGGCTGACAGCGGATGATGAGGGGCGCGCTGATCCAGCTGCGCGGTAGGAGAGCTGAGCGCGCTCGATGCTTGCGTGCCCGAGGAGACCTGTCGCGCCAGCGATGCGTCCTCGAAGGGGGCCCGCCGGGCGGCCGGGGTTGACGGGAACGCCGCTCGCGCATAGCGTCCGCATGTCTCGTGCCCCTGTCACTGCCGCCAAGGCCCGCCGGTGCCATGGCGCAGGGTGATCTCTGATGCCCGGTGGAAGCCTCAAGCGACCCGAGCCCCCTTCCGACGGCTGGTCGCCCCGCACCGAGGCCTCGGTGTGGATCGGGCTCGGGCTGCTCGGCGTCGGGGTCGTGTGGTTCGCCGTGCGCGCCGTCGAGATCGACAGGTCGCTCGGCGCCGCGAGCCGGCAGCTCGCGAGCGCCGGGCCTCCGGACGCGCCGCCGCCCGCGCCGGCTCCCGACGCGGGCGCTGAACCGCACCTCGCGCTGGCCTGGACCGTGGGAGCCCCGGACGGGCCGGCGGAGCCGCTGGCGAGCGTGCGGCGGGCAGCCGAGGAGCTGCTCGCGCGGCGTCTCCCTCACGGGCTCCGTCGCGGGGCGGTGATCCGCGCCGTGGCCGAGGCCGCCAGGGCGCCGGAGGAGCCTCGCGTTCTGGCGCTCGACGTGCGGGCGGCCGGGCAGCCGGAAGCCCGCTTCTACCGGTTCGACGACAACGCCACGGGGCGGCTGGTCGACGATGACGGACGCGAGCTCGTGCCGAACCCGTGGCAGGCGCCGCTCGCCACGCTGCGTCGGACGTCGCCGTTCAACCCCAAGCGGATGCACCCCATCTTGCACCGCGTGAGGCCGCACGAGGGCACGGACTACGGCGCGCCGTCGGGAACCCCGGTCTATGCCGCGCTCGAGGGCAGCGTCTCCTGGGTGGGGCCGCATGGTGGTCACGGCAACTGGGTCGCGATCCAGCACGACAACGGAGTCGAGACTGGCTACGCGCACCTCTCGAGGTTCGCGGCGGGCCTGAAGTGCGGGGACCACGTGGCGACCCATCAGCTCGTCGGCTACGTGGGGTCGACCGGGCGCTCGACGGGGCCGCACCTGCACTTCAGCGCGAGCCGCAACGGCGTCTACTTCGATGCGGAGACGCTGCTCGCGATGCGCCTGCGGGAGCTCCCCGCCGATCAGCGCGACGCGTTCCGCGCCGAGAAGGGCGAGCTCGACCGCGAGCTCGACGACATCGGGGATCCCCTCCCCGCCGCGTCGCGGCCCGGAGGCGGGGACGAGCCGGCGTCGCCGGCGAACGATTCGGTGTCGCAGCCGCGCGCGGCCGCGTCGGGCGCCCGGCGCCAGCGGCGGTGACCGCCGGCGAGGCCGCCCGGCGGCCTCGTCTCCCCCTGCGGATCGGCGAGCCCTATGTACGGGGACGCGCCGCTACGCGTCCGGCGAGGGCGCGCGCGGGCGCAAGCGCGGCGCAAGCCTCGGCGACCCTCGGGAGGTGCAAGCACACATGGACACCATGCACGTCGACCTGTTGAGCCGGATCGTCGCGGGCGCGGCGCTCGGGGGCGTCATCGGATACGAGCGCGATCGCCACGGCCGCCAGGTCGGGCTCAGGACGCACCTGCTCGTCGCGATGGCCGCGGCGACGTTCATGGTCATCTCGGTGAAGTTCGTCTACTTCCAGCATTACGGAAAGGAGGATCTGGTCGTCGTCGACTCCTCGCGCATCGCCGCGTCGATCGTCGCCGGCATCGGCTTCCTCGCCGGCGGCTCCATCCTGCGCACCGGGACCACGGTCCAGGGCATCACGACCGCGGCGGGCCTGTGGCTCGTGACGGCGATCGGCATGTGCTCGGGCGCGGCGATGTACGTTGAGGCCGTCGTCGTCACGCTCCTGGGCGTGCTCGCGCTCACGGCGCTCCGCCGCTTCGAGGACAAGGACGACCGCAGCACCCGGCGACGGATCGCCCTCGTCCTGGGCGAGGAGTCGGCCGGCGTGGCTGACATCATGAAGGCGCTCGAAGCGCTCGGGGCCGTCGTCTCGGACATGGATTACGAGCGCCGCCTCGACGACAAGCGGCGCGTCAACGTGACGCTCGACGCGAGGATCCCGAACACGATCGGCGTGGAGACGCTGATTGACCAGCTCGCAAAGCAGCCCGGCGTCCGGCGAGTCCACGTCCAGGCGCCCACGTGATGGAAGCCGCTCTGCGCACGGTCGCGCGCCTCGCCCGGCGACCCCTCGCTTTCGACCAGCGTTTCTGGCGGGATTGCTGACACGCGGAGCTAGCGCGCCCTGATCGACGCCGCGCCGGCGCGCTCTCGCAGCTCCCTACGCGCGCGCATGTGCGCGCGCCACCGCGCGCGGAGGGCGCTCGGCTTCTCGGCGTAGCGCTCGTCGAGGAACCTGGCGCCGGTCACGCGGTCCGTGCGGAAGTGGCGGAAGTCCTGGCGGAGCTCGCACCACGCCGCGAGGAGCCGCGTCGACTCGAGATAACCCACGATCACGGGCCACACGACGCGCTCGCTCTCGTGCCCCGTCTCGTCGCGGTAGCGAAGCGCGATCTTCGTGCCGGCGCGGATCGACGCCCGAACCTGGGCCAGGTCGAGCGTGTCGGGCGTCTGGACCGCCCCGACCGGCGTGCCCGTCGCCGGCTCGAACACGAAGGGCCGCAGCCGCTCGGGGACCGCCGCGGCGATCTTCGCGATGAGGTCCTGCGCCGCCCGCTGCAGGGCGACGTCCCCGCGCTGGGCGACCCACTGCGCGCCGAGGACCGCGACCTCGATCTCGTCGGGCGTCAGCATCAGCGGCGGCATGTCGAAGCCGCGATCGAGCACGTACCCCGTGCCAGCCTCCCCGCGGATCGGGACGCGCTGGGCCAGGAGGTCCGCGATGTCGCGGTAGACGGTGCGCTTCGACGTCTCGAGCTCCTCGGCGAGCGCCGCCGCCGTGATCGGCGCCCGCTGCCGGCGCAGGATCTGCAGGATCTGGAACAGGCGATCGGCGCGTCGCACGGGGATGCTGACACCAGGTTGTCAGCAGGGCAGGGCTACATCAAGCGCAGTCCACGGCGGACCCACAACTGCTCGGAGATTGCACATGATCACGCTCCACAGCTTCGGCCCCATGTTCGGCTTGCCGGACGCCAGCCCCTACGTGACCAAGACCGAGGTCCAGCTCAAGCTGCTGGGCCTCCCCTACACGAAGGAGCGCGCCCGGCCCGATCAGTCGCCGAAGGGGCAGCTCCCCTTCATCGACGACGGCGGCGCGCGCATCGCCGACTCGCACTTCATCCGCGAGCACCTCGAGAAGAAGCACGGCAAGGATCTCGACGCCGGCCTCGACGCCCGGCAGCGCGCCGAGGCGTGGGCCATCGAGCGCATGATCGAGAACAGCCTCACGCCGACCATGGTGTACTCCCGCTGGCTCATCCCGGAGAACTTCGCGAAGGGCCCGGCGAATTTCCTCAACGGCGCGCCGGAGGAGGCGCGCCCGAAGCTGCGCGAGGAGCTCGTCGCGCGCGTCCGGGAGGCGCTCCGCGCGGTCGGCGTGGCGCGCCACGCGAACGACGAGGTCGTCGAGCTCGGCGCGCGCTCGCTGGCCGCGCTCTCCGCGCTGCTCGGGGACAAGCCGTACCTCTTCGGAGCGCGCCCGGCGGGCGTCGACGCGACGGCCTTCGCGGCGCTGGCGGGCCTCCTCACGCCGTTCTTCGACTCGCCGCTGCGGCGCAGGGCCGAGGGGTTCGCGAACCTCACCGCGTACACCGCGCGGCTCATGAAGGAGTTCTACCCGGATCACCCGTGGGAGGCGCCGCGGCCGGGCGCCTGAGCGGCGCAGCGCCGCCGGCCCGGACGGGGCGGCGGCGCTGCGGCCGATCGCTGCCTGTTCGGCGCTACTCCTCGGGGGTGGGAGCCGGCTCGGGCGCCGGCGCGGGCTCCGTGACGCCGCCGCCGACGCCGGCGCACGCGTATCCGACCGAGTCCGGGGTGGGCAGGGGCAGCGACGCCACCGGCGTCTCGAGGTCGTCGAGCGCGTTCACGAGCACGCCGCCCTGGGAGTACGAGTAGACGTAGTCCTCGATGAACAGGCCGCGCTGCACGGCGGCCCCGCCGTAGTAGCACCCCGACGGCACGCTGCTGAAGAAGCCGCTGTGGTCGACCGCGCCGAGCCGGCTGAACCCGTCCTCGATATCGACGTTGAACAGCTCGAGCGTGCTCGACATCGCGCCCGTCTCCCCGTCGAAGCTCACGAGCGGGAAGGCGAGCACGCCGAGCTCGCCATAGTACGTGAACGCCTTGTGGTTGTACTCGGCCTCGGAGTGCATGTACTTCGCCCCGTCGAGCGCCTCCTTGTGCAGGAGCGCGGGCGCCGACGCGTTCGTGACGTCGAAGATCTGGAGAGCGAGCCCGGTCACCGTGCCGTCCTCCTCGCCATCCCTGCCGATCGTCAGGAGGTGTCCGTCGTCGAGCGGGTGCATGTACTCGCTGAAGCCGGGGATCTTGAGCTCACCCGCGACAGAGGGGGACGCCGGGTCCGCGAGATCGATAACGAACAGCGGATCGACCCGGCGGAACGTCACGACATAGCCGCGATCGCCGACGAACCGGGTGGACTGGATGGTCTCGCCGGGGGCCAGATCGGTGACGGCGCCGATCTGCTCGAGATCGGTCCCTTGCGCCTCGAGGACGAACACGTTGTTGCTTGTCGTCCACCTGGGCTCCGCCGGCACCTGCGAGGTCGTCGAGACGCGGAGCTTGCCGTCGTGCTCATCGAGCGAGAACTGGTTGATGATGTGGCCGGGCACCGAGCCCGACGCGACGTACCCGGGCTGGCTCGGGTCGGCGATCAGATCGAACTTGTGCAGATGGGTGACGTTCGTGCCGACGAACACCTCGCCGGGCGCCGCCTGATGCTCCCAGGACCGCGCGGCGACGTAGAGGGCGTCGTGGCTCGCGTACACGGTGTCCGTCGCGCCGACGATCGACGTCGACTCCGGCGTTGCGGCGAGGTCGGCGAGGTCGATCGACTCGATCTGCGTCAGGCCGTACGACGTCGTGCCGGCCTCCGGAACATAGAAGTCCGAGCAGCTCGCGTCGAGCAGCTCCACGGCCTCTCCCTGCTTCTCGAAGCGGTACGGCAGCCACGTCGAGAGCGGGGCGTCCTCGATGATCGCCGCGTTCTCGGCGCGGAGCTGCTCGAACGCCGCGGTCCACGCTTCGGCGGTCTCGGGATACTCGGTCAGGCCAGAGGGCCAGTAGGGGAGCGCGGGGCCGTGGGCGCCGCCGGTCAGCACCGTGCGCACGTTCGGGCCGGTGCGCCGCGCCGAGGTGTAGCCTCCCTCGAAGTAGAGCTCCTTGACCACGCTGGGGGCGCCGCCGGCGAGGCTCAGGACGGTCACCTTCGTGAGCGGGGCCCAGACGCCGCCCGAGCCGGGGTCGCCGATGATGGGCGGCGGCTCAGCGGCCCCGCCGTCCGGCGGCGGGGGCGCTGGCGCGTCGCCGCTGGACGGCGCCTCGGCGTCGGGGGGCGCGTCGTCGGACGAAGGCGTGCCGCCGTCGGGCGGTGGCTCGGCGTCGTCCGGCGGCAGCGGCTTCGCGTCTCCGCCGTCGGCGGGGGTCCCCGGGTTGCTGCTCGGCGCGCTGGGGGCTCCAGGCGTCGGCATGACGCCACCGCCGCCGACCATGGTGTCGACGAGCAGGTAGTCGTAGTACCCCGGCCGCGGCGTGACGCCCGCATGCTCGTAGATCGCGGCCCCGTTGACCGACGAATAGACGACGACCTTGTCGTCTGCCACGAACATCTCGTGGGGCGACCCCTCGATCTCGAGCGAGCTGCCCACCGCCAGCGAAGACGCCGGCCGCGCCGTCAGCGTGTAGAAGCTCTGGCCGTGGAGCACATAGATGTTGTTGCCGTCGGTCTTGATGATATCCGCCTCATCGACGCCGGCGACCTGGGTGTTCGTCTCGGAGTGGGCAGGGTCGGCGCCGCTGCCGCTGTCGTCTCCCGACGTCTCCTGGCCGGTTTCCCCGCCGTCTGCGCTGGGTGGTACCGGGGCGGGTAGGTCCGTGGGGTCCTCGGCCCCTCCGGGGGCGCCGACGCTGCCGTTGTCGACGCCGCCGACGACGCCGCCGCGGGGGTAGCCGTACGCCGAGTAGCTCGCGATCGTGGCGTCGATCTGGGCGTTCATCTTGGCGAGCGCGTCCTGCTTCAGCAGCGCTTCGAGGTCGCCGCAGGACTGAGCCCGGTGGAGCGCAGCGCGCTGAGAGCCGACCTGGTCGACAGGCGCGGACGCCGTCTCGCATCCGGCGGCGAGGAGGCCTGTTGCCAGGAGTAACCAAAGGGAGGAATGGGTGCGGTGGGTTCGCATGGTGCCTGCTGCGTTCGCAAGGCCCGCGCCAGCCGCCCGCTCGCTTGGTTCACCGCGCTTCGCCCGCGCGCTGCTCCTGCCGCGCAGCGGAGAGCACGACATGCAAGCACTGGCCGCAGGCCGTTTGGCACACGTGTGCCAAACAGATGGTATGACGGTTGGTTTCCGTCAGTGCGGGATCGGAGCGTAGCCGTCGCGCGACGACGAGAAGATGACCCAGCAACAGGTCTTGACGTCGACGGTGGTGGCCTCGGGCGACCCTCGAGGGCAGCTGTCGTGGATTCCAGGGCTCGTGACCCGAGGCAAGCGGGCGGGTCGTTGGCCGCGAGCCGCGTCGGTGCGCCGCCGGCCGCGGGGATGACGTGAAACCCGGAGTTGGGATGATGGTACATCTCCCCCGGACCAGGCGTCCTGTTGAACGCGATCCGCTTGTCGTCGGGCGCGAAGGCCGGGCAGTGCTCGTTGAAATTCGGCGCCCCGCGGGGCCTGTCGGGGTGCTAATTTCCTCGCGTGGCATCGCCGAATCGCATCGGGTTCCCCCTTACCCCTCGGCGTTCTCCCCGCGCGCTCGTGCTCCGCGATCTGTCGCCTGAAGAGGCCGGCGCCGCGATCGACTGGTCCGGCTGGTATCTGCCCGATGACGCGGAGCGTCCTGACAAGGTCGAGCGGTCCGAGATCGTCCGCCTGTTGCTGTCGGTGGTCGCCCAGCTTGCGCGCGAGCGTGGCTGGGCCGACTGGTACGCTGGCACCGGGCAACTCTTCGCGTGGGTGCGGGGCGAGCCGCTCGTGCGCGTCCTGCCGGACCTCTACGTCCTCGATCACCGCCCGTTGCCGCCCGTCCCGCGGCAGTGGCAGACCTGGCTGCCCGGCCATCGTCCGCCGCGGTTCGCGCTGGAGGTGGTCTCGGGCGACTGGCGCCGTATCTACGAGGATGCGCCGGCGAAGTACTGGCAGCTCGGCTGTCCCGAGCTCCTGCTCTTCGATCCCGAGGCGGCTGCCGCCCGCGCGCCGCTCGCGGAGGAGCGGGTGCCTCTCCAGCTGTACCGGCGAGACGCGGACGGCACCTACCTGCGGGTCCACGGAAGCGGCGATCCCGTCTGGATCGAGGCGCTCGACGCGCACCTCGTCGTGCTGAAAGACGGCCCGCACCCGACATTGCGCGTCGCGCGGAGCTCCCGCGCGACGGATCTCGTGCCAGCCGAGGAAGAGGCCCTCCGGGCCGAGGGCGAGGCGCGCGCCCTGGAGCAGCGCGCCCGCGTCGCCGAGCAGCGCGCCCGCGCCGCCGCCGAGGCGCGGGTCCGCGAGCTCGAGGCGCGGGTGCGCGACCTGGAGGCCCGTGTGACCCGGAGGTGAGCGCGGTGGCGCGCTCACGAGCGGGTCGTCGTGACGTCAGGGCGTGCAAGCGCAGCCGCAGACAGACATCTGGCCCGAGACGGTCGTGCTCCACTGCCCATTCCAGGCGCGGCTCGTGCCGCAGGCGGCCGGGCACTTGCTCGGGGCGTCGGCGCTGCTCCAGATGGGCCCGGCCTCGAGCGACACCGTGGCCGGCGGGGTGGTTGCGCACTCGCAGACGGACATCTGGCCCGGGACCGTCGTCCACCATTGCCCGTCCCACTTCGTCGCGCTGCTGAACGCGGCGCAGGTAGTCGGACACTGCGTCTGAGCGTGGGTGTTGCTCCAGATGGGGCCGGCCTGCACGACGGCGGCAGGGCGCGGGCTGCACTCGCATACGGACATCGCGCCCGGAACGGTGGTCCACCACTGCCCGTTCCAGTTCATGTTCTGGGGATTGCAGACGTTCGGGCACTTGGTCTGGGCATCGGTGGTGTTCCAGATCGGGCCGGCCTCCAGCGCGAGGTTCTTGGCGACGCACGCAGGGCCGAGCGCCTGCGACGCCTCCTCGACGGTCTCGTCGTCGGCGAACGCCTGTTCGGAGTCGCCTTCGTCCATCGGCACGCTGCAACCCGCGATGAGCAGGATGCCGAAAGCGCTGGAGGTGAAGAGTGCGGAGAGGATGTGTTTCGTGTTCATGGTCGGCTCCTGGAGTGGTCTGTCTGATTGATGTCTTGGGTCGCGATGTTCGCCGCCCGTCCGATTCTGATTTCGGTTGTTTGCAGCCTGCGTGCCACCAGGGCGCGCCCTCCTCGGAAGCGCTCGGCGCTCCACGTCAGCAGGCAGAATGCGAGCGGCACCCGTGCGTTTCCGGGGGCGCGGCGCGCCCGCCCATGGCCGCCTCGGCAAGACCTTGCCCGCAAGAGATCGCCGTCGCGAGTTGCCCGGCAAGAGTTTGCCGGCAAGGATGGGCCGAACGTAACAGCGGTGTCCTCCCGGCTACCGCGGCCTTCGTCCAGATCGTCGCTCCGCCCGGCACGTGAGCCGGCTGGAGCTATTGGGCCGAGGCCCACCGGACATGACCGGGCGCGTCGGCAAACGTTGGCGCGCAATGGAAATGGAACATGGAAGTGGAAGTGGACCGCCCGCCCGCGGCGATCTGGCGACACAAACAGGAGCAGAGCAGAGCAGAGCAGAGCAGAGCAGAGCGGCGCAGCGCCGCGCAGCGCGGCGGAGACTCATGAGCGGCGAGGTCCGTGGTGGCTCTTGGACCTTCCGAAAGAGCCTGATATAGAGACCAGCGAGGCGGAGTGCATGCGGTCAGGCAAGTCGGTGCAGGACGACGCGGCGAAGACCTGGACCCTGGCGGGGAGGTCGATCTCTGCCATTCAGCAGACCGCGACGCTGGGCATCGCGCTCGTCTGGCATCACGCCGGAAAGACGGAGAGACGATTGCTCTCGCCCGACACGCCGCTTGTCGTGGGGCGCGCCGCGCCCGCCGCGCTCTGCATCGACGATCGGACCCTGTCGCGGGAGCACGCCCGCTTCCTCCTCTCGCGCGGGCGGGTGTGGGTCGATGACCTGGGATCCAAGAACGGCACGTTCCTCGACGGCCGCCGCGTCGCCCGCGCCGGGATCGCGATAGGGGATGAGGTCGTGCTCGGCAGCGTCGCGCTGCGGGTTCAGGCGTTCGGCGCCGCGGGCGAGTCCCTCGATCTCGAGGGAGAGGAAAAGCTCTTGCGCCGCGTCGAGGACGAGCTGACGCGCGCCCGACATTTTCGCCGTCCGTTCGCCCTGCTCCACGTGCGCATGAGCGCGGCGGTGACGGCGGAGGGCTGGATCAACGCCGTGCGCGCCTGTCTTCAGCCCGTCCATCGTGTGGCGCTCTACGGCACCTGCGCTGCCCACGTGCTCCTGCCCGAGGCCGGCGCCGAGGAGGCGCACCGCGCCGCGCAGGCCATCGCAGCCTCCTTCGTCGGCAGCGACGCCCGGCTCCTCGTCGGCCTCGCCCTCTACCCGGACGCCGGAAGCACCGCGGACGAGGTCTTCGCGGCCGCGCGCGAGGCTGCCCGCCACGCCTCGCCCGAGCGCCCGGTGGCGTGCGGCCCGGCCGCGACCTCGGTGCTCGCGCGCGAGGAGCCGGAGGAAGGGGGGATCATCGCCGGCCAGCAGATGCGCGAGGTCATCGAGACGGTGAGGCGCGTGGGCGCCTCGCGCATCCCTGTCATCCTTCACGGCGAGACGGGGACCGGCAAGGAGGTCGTCGCGCGGATGATCCACGAGGGCGGCCCGCGCAAGGGGCGGCGCGTGGTGCGCGTCAACTGCGGGGCGATCCCGAAGGACCTCGTGGAGAGCACCTTGTTCGGCCACGAGCGCGGGGCGTTCACCGGCGCGCTGCAGCAGCAGAAGGGCGTGTTCGAGGAGGCCGACGGCGGCACGGTGTTCCTGGACGAGATCGGCGAGCTGCCGCCGCCGGCCCAGGCCGCGCTGCTCCGCGTGCTCGAGTCGGGGTCGTTCAGCCGCGTCGGCTCGAGCCGCGAGATCGAGGTCGACGTGCGCGTCGTCGCGGCGACCCACCGGGATCTCGAGGCGATGGCCGCGTCGGGCGCGTTCCGGGCCGATCTGTATTACCGGCTGGGCGGCGTCGTCATCGACATCCCGCCGCTGCGCGATCGAAAGGACGAGATCGAGCCGCTCGCGCGGCATTTCCTGCGCGCGGCCAGCGCGGCCAACGGACGACGCGTCGAGGGCATCACCCCCGAGGCGCTCGCCCTGCTCTGCGCGTACGCGTGGCCTGGCAACGTGCGCGAGCTGCGCAACGTGATCGAGCGCGCGGTGGTGGTCACGCCCGGCGCGCTCGTCGGCCTGGAGGATCTGCCCCCGAGGGTGCGCGCGGCGGCGGCGCGCGGCGAGTCCGAGCGCCCCGCGGACCTGGGGAAGGACGCGGAGCTCGGCCGCGCTCCGCCCGACGTGGCCGTGTTCTGCCCCACGCCGTCGGCCCCGAAGGAGGCGCCCCCCGAGGGCGGGCTGGTCCGGGGGAAGGTGCAGCAGTACGAGGCCAAGCTGCTCCAGGACATGCTCGAAACCGCGGGCTGGAACCGGACCGAGGCCGCGCGGCGGCTGGGGATACCGGTGCGCACGCTGTCCTACCGCATGAAGGTCCTGGGTGTGAAGCGGCCCTCTCCTCGCTGATGCAGGGCTGCTGTCGACGGGCCCCCGCGTCTCGAACCTGAGCAAGCGCGCTGGGAGCTCGCTACACTGCGCTCACCATGCTGAATCGCACGATCGCGCGGAAGTACGCGCTGAGACGAGAGATCGGACGCGGCGGGATGGGCGTCATCTGGGAGGCGTTCGATCAGGTGCTCCGGCGTCCCGTGGCGCTCAAGGTGATGACGCCCGAGCATGTCAGCTCCGACCCGGCGCGACGCCGGTTCGAGCGAGAGGCGACGGCGATCGCGCGGCTACGCAACGAGCACATCATCCAGATACACGACTACGGTATCGACGAAGATTGCCCTTACATCGTCATGGAGCTGCTCGAAGGGGAGGACCTCGAGGCCAGGCTCACCCGGGAGCGGCAGCTCTCGCCGTCGGCGACGCTCGCCCTGCTCCGGCAGATCGCCATTGGCCTGCAGGTGGCGAGCTCCGCGGGGATCATCCACCGCGATCTCAAGCCGGCGAATGTCTTCCTGGCGCGGAAGGAGCCAGGAGAATGCGTGAAGCTCCTCGATTTCGGCGTGGTGTGGACGGTCTTCGAGTCGGACGAGGAACAGCAGGGATCGTTCGGCAGGGTCGTCGGTACGCCATCGTACATAAGCCCCGAGCAGGTGCGCGCCGTCGTGCCGGATCACCTGAGCGATCTCTGGTCGCTCGGCGTCATCACCTACAGGGCCCTCACGGGCCGGCTCCCGTTCGCGGCGAGCGGGATCGGGGAGCTGCTCATCAGCATCTGCACCGATCCGTTTCCGCCGCCGTCGAGCCTCGTGCCGGGCCTGCTGCCCGGCTTCGACGGCTTCTTCGAGCACGCGCTGGCGAAGGACCCGGCGCAGCGGTTCCAGTCCGCGGCCGATTTCGTGGCGGCGTTCGCGGCGGTGATCGAGGCCAGCGGGGGCCCCGCCAAGATCCTCATCGCCGACGACGAGCCGGACGTGGCGCTCATGATGAAGCTGCTCTTCCGGCAGAAGATCCGCGACCGGGTCTACGAGTTCATCTTCGCTGACAACGGTGAGAACGCCCTCGACGAGCTCCGGCGCCACCCCGACATCGACGTCGTCGTCACCGATATCAACATGCCCGTGATGGATGGGCTCACGTTCCTCGGGCGCGTCCCTGAGGTGAGCCCCTTTGCGAGGACGGTGATGATGTCCGCCTACGGCGACATGGGGAACATCCGGAGCGCGATGAACCAGGGCGCGTTCGATTTCCTGCTCAAGCCGATCCAGCGGGGCGATCTCGAGGCGACCATCGACAAGACGATCAAGCACGTCGCGGAGCTGCGGAGGAACGCCCGCTCGGACGAGGAGAACAAGATCCTCCGTCAGTTCACGAGCGCGGCGTTGATCGAGCGGATCCGGGAGATGGGCCCCGCGATCGCGCTCGCGAGCGAGGCGGTCATGGCCACGGTGGCGTTCATCGACATCTTCCAGTTCACGCCCGTCACCAGGGAGAGGCTGCCCGGCGAGGCCATGCGGTTGCTCAGGGCGAATTTCGAGGTGATCGTCCCGGAGCTCGTCGCCAAGGGGGGGATCGTGGACAAGTTCCTCGGCGACGCGGTGATGACGGTGTTCCAGGGGCCGGATCACCTGTCCCGGGCGCTCAGCGCGTGCGTGGCCGTCCGCGCGCAGATGGCGGCGGTGGCGCGCCGTGCCGGCGAGGGCTCGCCGTACACGCAGGGGATCTGCATCGGGCTCTCCACGGGGCAGGTCCTCTCCGGCAGCGTCGGATCCCAGGCGTACGGCCGGCTCGACTACACGGTGCTCGGTGAGGTGGTCAACGCCGCCGCGCACCTCGCCAGGGCGTCGCGGCCCGGGGAGATCCTCGTTGAAGCGACGGTCCGCGAGGCCGCGCAGCAGCTCTTCGATTTCGAAGAGGTCGGCGCGCGGAGCCTGCTGCCGGGAGCCCCCCCCGTGAGCGTCTTCAACCTGGTGAAGCGCGCTCCGGCCGAGTTCGTCGCAGGCTGCGAGCCGACCATCGGCGTCCACTCGACGACCACCATGCGATGAGGTCGCGCCGCGCCGGCGCCGGCTCGAAGCGCCTCAGCGCGCCGTGAGGCGGTGGCGGCCCTGGGGCACGCTCGTCGAGGCCGTGCCGCTGGCAGCGTCGTAGCGCGTCGGCGCGGGCTTGCCGTCGAGGTAGAGCTGCGCGTCCTGGCGCGAGACGGCGAGGCCGACCTGCGCCGCGCTCGAGAGCACCAGCTCCGCGGCGAGGCCGGGGCCCTCGGGCCGGAGCGACGCGGACACGGGCGAGGCGGCGAGCAGCAGGGCGCGACCGCCGACGCTCAGCGAGGTGCCGGCGTCGACCTGGGCGCGCTCGAGCGCCCTGTGGCGCAGGAGCAGCAGCGCGCTGCGGCCCTGCAGCTTCGCGGCGGGCACGGCGGGCACGCGAGAAGCGTCGCCCACCTCCACCGGCTGCGCGCCGTCGGAGACCAGCGCGAGATCCTGCGTGTCCTGCTCCGCGATGGAGACGAGCGCGGCCGAGCCGCTCCCGCCGCTCACCTTGAGCGCCTCGATCGCCGGCTTCGGCTCGCCGGCGGTGAGGTCGCGCGGGTAGAGCACGGTCAGCCATTGCGTGCTGGAGGCGATGTAGCGCGCCACCGAGAACGGGTGCCGGAAGGTCATGTTCGGGAAGAAGTTGGTGAAGCCGCTTCGATTCACCGAGAAGGCGTCGGGTCGTGGGACGTAGACAACGTCGAGCTCGAGATCGCGCTTCCCGTCGTCGGTCCGCGTCGCCCACGCCAGCCGGCCCGCCGTGGGAGCGGACGACGGAGCGCCGCCGCCAGCGCCCGGAGGCATCGGCTCGCTCGGGGCGAGCCCTGTCGCTGCCCCCGCCGCCGCCAGGTCGCTGGCCATCCGGACCTCGCCGCAGACGTCGCCGCAGTCCACCTGTGCGCTGGACGAGGTGGGCCTGGAGGTGGCGTAGTCGGTGCAGATGGCGGGCGCGCCCGGCCGGCAGCCCAGCCAACCGCTGTAATGGAGGTGGGTGTCGTAATAGTGGAGCATCGGTTGGGCCGAGCCGATGGCTGCGGAGATCATGTGGTCGAAGACGACCACGTAGCTCCTCCGCGCGAGCGTCGCCGTCCGCCGCGTGGACACGTCGGGCACGTTGACGTAGTCGTCGATCGTGACCGTCGAGGAGTCGAGCTCCCCGGTCAGGAAGGAGGCCTGCAGGATCGCCGGATCGTCCACGGGCCGGGTCAGGTCGCTGAAGATGCCGAGCTGGCGCCACGCGGGCGTCTGGTACGTATCCCGGATCCCCTTGAAGCTGTCGATGGTGACCAGGTTGTGCGACTCCGGGCTGAAGTTGACCCAGTAGAACAGCGAGGTGTGGGAGCTGCCCGCGGGGTCGTAGTTGCGGCCGTCGCCCGGATCGATGATCAGGTATTGCCCCTTCGCGTGCAGGAGGAAGCTCGTCTGATCGGGCTGGCTGTGCGAGGACGGGCGGTACTCGTGCTCGGTCGTCATCAGCAGGTGAACCGCGTCCGCGCTCCAGCCGGAGCGCAGCGAGGTCATGTCCGAGGTGACGAGCGAGGTGTACGTGGGCTCCTTGGGCTCCTGCGCCCCGGCGCCGGCCCTGGCGATGTCCGGATCGGTATAGAGGATGCTGTAGACCGGGTTGTTGACGACGGCCTTGCCCTTCGCGCTGAGCCAGCCATAGAAGCCCTTCGCGTCGCGGCGCCCCTCCTTGTCGCTGAGCGCGCTGGCGGCGATGCTGCTCAGCTGCAGGGGCTCGCGCCAGCCGGTCTCGAGGGTGGCCGCGTTGCCGTCCGGCATGGAGAGGGCGCCCCCGTAGCGGAGCATGCGGGCGATGCGGGTGTCATCGCCCCAGACCGCGGGGGTGTTCACCGCGTTGATGTAATCACGGCCGTCGCGAGCCCCGCCGGAGAGCCTCTTCATGGCCTGGAGGTAGGGCAGCATCACCGAGAACACGTCGTCCTGGTAGCTCGGGCCCTCGACGTAGGTGCCGTCCCTGGTCAGGCAGGCTTGCATGTAGGGGCCGTAGGAGCGGAGGGCGACGAGCGAGTCCACCGGCTCGTCGCCGAAGAGATCGCGCTCGACGGTGCAAGCGTGGTCGTGCTCGCCGAGGGCGTAGCTCAGCGTGGCCGCGCCGCTGCCCACACGATAGCGGAAGTTGGTGACGTACGTTGTGTTGAACTCGCCGTACACCCCCATCGTCTTCCCGAGCGCGTCCTCGAGCTTGTCGCGGATGGCCGCGTCGTCGTCCGCGCTCAGCGCCGGCTGCACGAGGTCGTAGGCGTAAGCATAGTTGAGCAGGCTCCCGCCCCAGTACCAGGCGCCTGGCGTCTGGTTCCAGCCGGTGCTGGTGTCGCCCGCGTTCATCAGCGTATCGCGCGCCGTCTTCAGCGCGTCGCTGCGCTGCTCGATCACCCAGGAGAGGGCCCCGTACAGCGCGCAGTTGGAGAGCTGGTATTCTTTTACGTCCGTATTCGTGGAGGGGGCCGCGCACGGGTGGCCCTGCCCCGGCGGGCCCCGGCGGACATCGTCCATCCAGGTCTTGTAAGGGTCCTGGGTGACCCGCTGCCTGAGGGCGGGGATGTCGTGGCGATCGAAGGCGATGAACGGGTGCTTCCGCTCCTGGATCTGGACTGGGGCGCACGGGGGCGGCTTGGGACAACCTCCGAGGCCCAGCAGCAGGATCCACGGCACGAGGACCTTTCCCCCCATTGAGCGGAGCATGAGGGTCCTTGTTATCAGCACCGCAATGTGGGCGTCAACGTGAGTCACCTCGCGGCCACCTCCGGCGCGAGGTGGCGCAGCGCGCGCCTTCGGTCGAAGCAGCGTCGAACGAGCGAACGAGCGTCGAAGGCGCGCCGCCCCGGCGGGGACATGGCTTTGTCCCGCGGACCGTGGTCCAATCCGCTCCCATGAGCGCCGCCCTCCGCCACTCGCCCCGCAGCTCCGCGGCGCATCGAGGCTAGATCCAGCATGGTCCTGCCCGGGTACGAGATACAGGCTCAGGTCTACGACAGCACCAACACCCGCGTCTGCCGCGCCCTGCGCAAGGCGGACGGCGAGCCCCTCATCCTCAAGATCCTGAAGCCTCTCCGCCCGTCTCCCGAGCGGCTCGCCTGGTTCCAGCGCGAATACGATATGCAGCGCGGGCTCGAGCTGCCCTGCGTCCCGCGGGCCTATGGCCTCGGGCTCGAGCTGCAGGGCTGGACCATGGCTATCGAGGACTTCGGCGGGGAGTCGCTGGACAGGCTGCTGCGCCGGGGGACGCCGCCGCTCGCCGAGGCGCTGGACATCGCCGTCCGCATCGTGGACGCGCTCGGGCAGCTCCACGAGCAGCGCATCATCCACAAGGACATCAACCCCTCGAACATCGTCTGGAGCGCGGAGCGCGAGCGGCTCGCCATCATCGACTTTGGCATCTCCACCGTGCTGTCGCGGGAGAACCCAGTCCTCAAGAGCCCGGACGTGCTCGACGGGACGCTCATGTACATCGCCCCCGAGCAGACCGGCCGGACCAACCGGGCGATCGATTACCGCACCGACTTCTACTCGCTCGGCGTCACGCTCTACGAGCTCTTCACCGGGGCGCTCCCCTTCCCGGCGCAGGACGCGATGGAGCTCGTGCATTGCCACCTGGCGAGGCTCCCGGCGCCGCCTCACGCGCGGACGAGAGGCGTGCCGAGGGCGGTGTCGGACGTGGTGATGCGGCTCCTGGAGAAGGCGCCCGAGGCGAGATACCAGAGCACGTACGGCATCAAGGCGGACCTCGCGGCGTGCATCGCGGCGCTCCGCGACACGGGCGCGGTGGGGGCGATCGACCTCGGGGCGCGCGACGTGCCGGAGCGGTTCCAGATCCCCCAGCGGCTCTACGGCAGGGAGCGCGAGGTGGAGGCGCTGCTCTCGACCTTCGAGCGGGTCGCGCAGGGCGCGAAGAGCGCCGTCGAGGGGGCGCGAGGCGCGGCCGAGCTGCTGCTCGTCACGGGCTCCTCGGGCATCGGCAAGAGCGCGCTCGTGCGCGAGCTGTACGAGCCGATCACGCGGCGGCGGGGGTACTTCATCGGCGGGAAATACGACCAGCTCCAGCGGGCGACGCCCTACGCGGCCGTGGTGGCGGCGTTCCGGTCGCTGGTGCGGCAGATCCTCGGCGAGAGCCAGGCGCGGCTCGCGGGGTGGCAGGAGGCGCTGCGCGGCGCGCTCGGCCAGAACGGGCAGGTCATCCTCGACGTGATCCCCGAGGTGGAGGCGATCCTCGGGCCGCAGCCGCCCGCGCCCGAGCTCGGGCCGACGGAGACGCAGAACCGCTTCAACCTGGTGCTGGAGCGCTTCCTGCGGGTCTTCGCGAAGCGGGAGCACCCGCTCGTGATCTTCCTCGACGACCTGCAGTGGGCCGACGCGGCCAGCCTGCGGCTGCTCGAGCGGGTGCTCGGGGAGGATCGACCGGCGCACCTCTTCCTGATCGGGGCCTACCGGGACAACGAGGTGGGGCCGGCTCACCCGCTCACGATGACGCTCGCGGCCATCCGGGCGTACGGGACGGCGGTGCACGAGATCCACCTCGGGCCCCTCGGCCGCGAGCACGTGGAGGAGCTGCTCGGCCAGGCCATGCACGCGGAGCCGGAGCGGGTCCGCCCGCTGGCGGAGCTCATCCTGCGCAAGACCGAGGGCAACCCGCTGTTCGTGAGCGAGCTCCTGAAGGCGGTGCACAAGGAAGGCTTCATCGCCTTCGACCGGCAGCGGGGGCGGTGGCAATGGGACCTCGGCCGGATCGAGGCGAAGGGCGTCACCGACGGCATCATCGATCTCATGATCGGCAAGATCCGCAGCTTGCCGGCCGCGACCCAGCAGGCGCTCAGCCTCGGCGCCTGCATGGGCAGCGAGATCGATCTGCGCGCGCTCTCGCTGGTGGCGGGCAGATCCGAGGAGGCGCTGTCCCAGCCGCTGTTCGCGGCGGCGCTGGAGGGGCTCCTGCTGCCGGCCTCGGAGCTCGAGGTGGTCCAGGACTCGACGAATCCCTCGCTGCTCGTGCGGCATTACCGGTTCCTGCACGACCGGGTGCAGCAGGCGGCGTATGCGCTCGTCGAGGAGGCGGAGCGGCCCGCGGTGCACCTCAGGATCGGGCGGCTGCTCCTCTCGAAGATCAGCGGGCCGGAGCGGGCCGAGCGGATCTTCCAGCTCGCGACGCACCTGAACCAGGGGCGGGGCCTCGTCACGGATCCGGTCGAGCGGCTCGTGATCGCCCGGCTGAACCTGGAGGCCGGGAAGCGGGCGAAGAGCTCCACCGCCTACGCCGCGGCGCGGGAGTACCTCGCCGCGGGGCTCGCGCTCCTGCCCGAGGGCTCCTGGGGAGAGCACCACGATCTCACCGCGGATCTCCACCGCGAGCTCGCGGAGGCCGAGGGGCTCAACGGCAACCACGAGCGCGCCGAGGCGCTCGCCCGGGCGCTGCTCGATCAGGCGCGGACGCCGCTCGAGCAGGCCGGCGTGTACGACGCGCTGGTCAGCCATTGCACCATGGTCGGGCGGTACGCGGAGGCCATCGACGAGGCCCGGCGCGGGCTCGCCCTGCTCGGCATCGACCTGCCCGAGAGGGATCTCGGCGCGGCGCTCGAGGCGGAGCTCGCGGACGTCGACCGCCGGCTCGGCGATCGCCCCCTCGAGTCGCTGCTGGAGGCGCCCGCCGTGGAGGACCCCGCCGGCAAGGCCGCGCTCAAGCTGCTCTCGAACGTGCTCTCGGCGACGTTCTACGTGGACCGGCAGCTCTACGGGCTCACCGTCACGAAGTCGGTCGGCTTGAGCCTCCAGTACGGGCTCGCCCCCGGCGCCTGCTCGATCTTCGCGTTCTTCGGGATCGTGCTCTCGGGGTTCCGTGGCCAGCCGGTCGCTGGCTACGAGATGGGGGTGCTCGCGGTGCGGCTCGGCGAGCGGTTCAACAGCCCCGGCGACGTCTGCAACAGCTGCTTCGCCCTCGGCAACTTCCTTTTACCGTGGGTGAAGCACCTGCCGGCGGCCCAGGCGGTCAACGACGCTGGATACAAGGCGGGGCTCGAGGCCGGGGAGCTGCGGTACGCGGGCTATATCCTCATCTACAAGCTGTTCAACCAGCTGTACGAGGGCAGGCCCCTCGCGCAGGTGCTCGCGGATCTGCCGGAGTTTCTGCACTTCAACCAGAAGAGCAAGAACCAGATCGCGATCGACATCATCCGCGGGCTGGAGCTCGCGCTCGCGGACCTCTCGGGCAGGGCCGGGGCCGCCGCGCCGGATCCCGCCGCCGAGGCCGACTACCTGGCCGCGTGCGAGGCGAACCAGAGCGTGATGGCGCTCTGTTACCATCACATCCTGAAGACGCAGACGCTGTACCTGCACGGCGATCTGGCGGGGGCGCGCGCCGCGGCGACGAGGGCCGAGGCGCTCATCTCCGCGGTCACCGGCAACGTGGCGTCGGCGGAGCACCAGTTTCATCACGCGCTCTGCCTCGCGGCGCTGGCCGACGGCGCCGGGGCGGACGAGAGGAGGGCCTTCCAGGAGGGCGCCGCGGCGAGGCGGGATCAGCTGGGGCGCTGGGCGGAGGTCTGCCCCGAGACGTTCTCGCACATGCACGCGCTGGTCGGGGCCGAGCTCGCGCGGCTCGCGGGCGAGATCGGGGAGGCCATCGAGCTGTACGAGCGCGCCATCACCTCGGCGAGGGCCCACGGGTTCCTCCAGGACGAGGCGCTCGCGAGCGAGCTCTACGGCAGGTTCTGGCTCCGGCGCGGAAAGGAGCGGCTCGGCAGGGATTACCTTGCCGACGCCCGCTATGGCTTCGAGCTCTGGGGCGCGCGGCGCAAGGTGGCGCTGCTCGACGCGGAGCTCAACCCGCCGCAGCCGCTGGCCGAGGCGCCCCTCGACAGGACGACGCTCACCACCACGAGCACCCGGCAGCAGACGTCGCGGGTGCTCGATCTGGGCAGCGTGCTCAAGGCGTCGCAGGCGATCGCCAGCGAGCTCGTGCTGGAGCGGCTGCTCACCAAGCTGATGACCATCGTCATCGAGAACGCGGGGGCCGAGCGCGGCGTCTTGCTGCTCGCGCAGGGCGAGGAGCTCATCCCCAGCGTGGAGGCGCGCGTGGATCCGGCCGACCCGCGGGCCGCCCCCGCGGTCACGGAGCTGGATCTCGTGTCGTCCGTGGAGGGGGGCCAGTTCGCGGAGAGCATCGCCGTGTACGTGGAGCGGACCCGCGAGAGCGTGGTGCTCGCCGACGCGGCGCACGAGGGCGATTTCACCCAGAGCCCCTACATCACCCGGAACCAGACGCGGTCGGTCCTGTGCATGCCGCTCCTCAACCACGGCAAGCTCATCGGCGTGCTCTATCTGGAGAACAACCTGGCCACGGGCGCGTTCACGCAGGAGCGGCTCGAGGTCTTGCGGCTGCTCTCGGCCCAGGTGGCCGTGTCCATCGAGAACGCGGTGCTCTACGGGCAGCTCGAGCAGCGGGTCGGCGAGCGGACGGCGGAGCTGCAGAAGAAGAACGCCGACCTCGAGGAGGCGCTGCATCACCTCAAGGCGACGCAGTTCCAGCTCGTGCAATCGGAGAAGATGGCCTCGCTCGGGCAGCTCACCGCGGGCATCGCGCACGAGATCAAGAACCCGCTCAACTTCATCAACAACTTCGCCGAGGCGAACGTCGATATCGCCGCCGAGATCCTGGACGGGCTCGCGTCGAACCGGGATCTCAAGGTCGCCGAGATCGAGGATCTGGTGGTGAGCCTGAAGCAGAGCGCCGAGAAGATCGCCGAGAACGGGCGGCGCACCGACGGGATCGTGCGGGGGATGATGCAGCACGCGAGCGGCGGCACGGGGGAGCGCCAGCGCGTCGGGCTGAACGGGCTGCTCGATCAATACGTGAGCCTCGCCTACCACGGGATGCGCGCGCAGAAGCTCGATCTGAACGTGATCATCGAGCGCGATTACGACGAGGCGGTGGGCGCGATCGAGCTGGTGCCGCAGGAGATCGGGCGGGTGTTCGTGAACCTCCTGACGAACGCCTTCCACGCGCTGCGAGAGAAGCAGCGCTCGGCGGCCGGGCCGTACGTGCCGACGCTGATGGTGAGCACGCGGCGGCTCGGGCGCGAGGTCGAGATCCGGGTGCGCGACAACGGGGTCGGCGTCCCCGAGGCGCTGCGGGCCAAGATCTTCCACCCGTTCTTCACGACGAAGCCCACGGGCCAGGGCACGGGGCTGGGGCTGTCGCTGAGCTACGACATCGTCCAGGCCCACCGGGGCACGATCAGGGTCGATGGCCAGGAGGGCGAGGGCGCGACGTTCATCGTCGCGTTGCCTGGCTGAGGCCGGGGCTCTCTATTGCGGCGCGGATCCCTGGGGCCAGCGCCGCGCGAAGACGTTGTTGTCCCAGGCGACAGCGACCGCCGCGCCGCCGTTGAGCTTCATCCCTATCGCCTCGTAGATGAGCTGCGTTCCCGGGACATAGCCGAGCTCCTCGAGCGCCAGCTCGACCGGCCGCAGAACCCAGCGGACCAGGTAGACGCCCTCCTGGCCGAGCGGCCTGGCGATCATGTCGCCCACGGCGAACGTGGTCCCGTCGGGGCGCAGGGTGGTGACCGAGTACGCGCCCGCGAAATCTCCCGTCGGGCCGCTGATCTTGGTTCCGATCTCGCGCGCGAGCTCCCCCTCGTAGAGGGCGAGGGCAAAGGTGCCGTCGACATTGCCCGTCTGGAGATCGACGCGGAAGATGATGACGCCGCAGCTCGTCGGCGCCGACTGTTGCGGGTCGTTGATCTGAACGATCGGCATGGGGCTCCTTACCCTGATCCAACGTGCGCGGGGTACACTGCTGAGCTCGGAAGCGCAGGATCCGAGGCTCGGGTGTGAGGCAGCGCTCGAGATCCAGCCTGAACGTCACCTCGCAGCGGCCGATCCTCCTCCGGGGAGCAGCGACCATGCCTCCGCGGACGGGCTCGTGCGATGAGCAGGGCGTGCGGCGCGCGCAGGCGACGGTGGACTACGCCGGCCGCAGGATCTGCCGCACCGAGTCCACGTCCGCCACCCGGTGCAGCACCGGCTGGAGCCCGGCGCCCGGGGCCTCGCCGAAGGCGCCGCTCGCGGCGACGGCGCGGGCGCGCGGGCCGTCGAGCACGAGGAACACGTCCCGCAGGCCCCCGGCGCCCGGCGCGTCGATCACGTCGACGATGCGCGAGCGATCGAGGTGCAGCTCCTCGTCGCCGCGCTGGATGAGCACGCGCCGGTCGGTGATGAGGTACCGCGTCCGCGCCGCGAGCCGCGCCGGGCGCACCACCGACATGTAGAGCATCGCCGCGCCCGCGGCGACGAGCAGCACGATCGTGAGCGAGAGGGACGCGACGAGCGCCACGAAGGAGACGCTCTCCGGATCCATGCCCGCCGCGGTCACGATGCGGATGCTGCGCACGGCGTGCACCGCCGTGACCACCGCGAAGCCGCCGAGGAGCACGCCGAGCAGCACCGAGCCGACGCCGCGCAGGCCGTTCGGGAGCCACTTGTGCCAGCCGTCGGCCGGGTGCGCCGACCAGAGCACCCGCTCGCCCTCGTCGAGGCGCTGCGAGAGCAGGCGGTGACCGTCGCCCGCGGGCGCCGACGGGACGACGCCCCGGAGGATCGCCCAGACGCGATCCGGGGCCACGACGCCGGTCAGCACGATCGACAGCCGCCGCCGGAGGGCGCCGGTCGGCACCGCCCTGACGAGCTCGAGGTCGCCGACGCCGGGGTGCTTCGGGTTCCAGTGGATGCGCGCGTAGCTGATCGACCGCCGCTCGATGGAGCGCCGGAGCTTCCCGCGCTGCACGACGATGTGCCGATCGGTGAGCATGTACTCCAGCTCCGAGCGCCACCAGCGCGGCAGGTAGCTGAACGCCACCGCGAGGCTCGCCATCCAGGCCGCGAAGGCGAGCAGCTGGTTCGGCGACGCGTCGAGGGCCTTGCTCACGACCACGGCGGACGCGGTGCTGATCGCGGAGGTCACGCCGCAGACGGCCGCGCCCACGAGATAGAGCAGCGGCGTCGCGACGACCTTGGGACGTCCGGACCAGAGCACGACCTCATCGAACACCGAGTCACGCATCTCGATGGAGCCTCCGTTCGGGGTGAGCTGGCCGGCGCCGCCCCCGCGCGCGAGGGCGACCACGTTAAGGTGAACCCGCCGGCCGGGGTCGTAAAGGGGGCTCTCGCCATCGCGCCGCTGTACGACCAGAGCACCATCGGTGATCACGCGCACGTGCGGCCGTCCTTCGCCGTACGCGCCCTACGCCGCGCGCGGGCGGAAGCGGCGCGCGGCCGTCCAGACGTTGCAGCGGCCGCCGCCCCGGCTCAGCGCCGCTGCGGCGCCGCGAGCTTGCGCAGGCGCTTCAGCGTCTGTTCCCATTCCCTCTCGCACTGCGCTCGCCGCGCCTTCGCCAGCGGCAGCCAGTGATCGTTCCCCGGAGCGCGGGCGATGTAGGACTCCCACGCGCTCACGGCCTGCAGGTAGGCCTCCGCGCGCGCGGCGCCGAGCTCGGCGCTCCGCGCCGCGGCCCAGTGGCCGAGCGCCGCGTACCAGGCCTCGTCGTAGGAAGGCACGTAGAACCAGCCAGCGCCGTTGATCTGCTGGTCGGCCCGGTCGTAGGTCCTCGCGAGCCGGATGCTCTCGATGCCTCCCTCCAGGTCGCCGGACCTGTCGAGCGCCACCGCGAGCCCCCAGAGCGTGGTCACGCCGTAACGGACCATGTCGAGCGACCCGAGGGTCGAGAGCGAGGCGCGGTACCCCTCGACCGCCGACGTGATGTCGCCGAGCGCCATGTAGGCCTCGGCCTGGTTCGCCAGCAGCAGCGCGCGCGAGGCCGCGTGCGGCTCGAGCACGAGCGCCTCGTCGTACGCCTCGATCTCGTCCGTGTACCTGCCGAGCCGCGCGTAGCAGACCGCCAGCGCGTGCCACGCGTCGGCCCGGAAAGGCGCCGGAGGATGGACCCGCAGGAGCCCCTCGAGCGCCGCGACGGCGCCCTGCACGTCGCCGAGGTGCTCCAGGATGTCGGCGTAGCGCAGCCGCACCGAAGGGGTGCGCGAGGTCGCCGCGCCGGCGCGCTCGTACAGGGCGCGCGCCTCGCGCAGCCAGAGCGGGCCGATCTCCTCGACCCGCTCCAGGAGCGGCGAGCGCCGGAGCTGGTCGTACCGCGCGAGGAGCGCGTCCGCCTGGGAGATGAGCTCTTCGCGCTCGTCGGCCGCCGGATCGAGCGCGCGCGACCAGACGGTCGGCGCTGCGTCGAGGGGCCCCGCCGCGAGCGAGAGCGCAAGGAGCGCCGCGGCGCCCGGCAGGAGCGAGCGCCGGGGCAGGGGCGAGCGCCGGGGCAGGGGCGAGCGCCGCGTCACCGCGCTCCTCCCGGGTTCGGCCGCGGCGGCGGCGCCGCGCTCCGCTCCTGCGGGCCGCGCGCGGCCGCGCCCGTCGCCGCGCGCGCGGGCCGGTGGCCCCCGCCGCCGCCTCGCCGGAGCGCGTCGAGGCGCGCGCGCGCCGCCGGGGCCCACGGCCCCTGGCCGCCGGCGCCCGACAGGTACGCCTCCCAGCGTGCGATCGCGGCCGCCGTCATGGTCCGCTCCAGCGCGAGCGCCTCGAGGGCGAGCCTGTCCTCCGGGACCGCGAGGTACTCGACGGTGCGCAGGCGCGCCGCCGCGCTGGCGAGGTCGTCCGCGGCCCGCTCGCGCGCGGCCGCCCCGGCGCTCCGATCTTCTGCCGCGCGCCCGCGCGGCGCCTCCAGCGTGGCCGCCTCGCCTTCGAGCGCGGCGTCCGCCTGGGCCTTGTCGCCGCCGCGGTCCAGCGCCAGCGCGAGCGACAGCGTGACGTCGCGGGCGAGCTGCGTCTGCGCGCGCAGGCGCGCCTCGCGCAGGTAGGCGATCGCCTCGTCGAGGGCCCCGCGGGCGGCCGCCTCTCCGTGCGCGCCGGCGGGCGGCCTCGCGCTCGCGTCGGCGACGGACGCCGCGCCCGCCGTGGCCATCGACAGGTGCGCCGCCTCGAGCAGCACGAGCGCGCGCTGGTCCGCGGTCCCGAGCAGATCGATCCGCGGGACGAGCGCGCGGTAGATCGCGATCGCCTCGCCGCGCTTGCCGGTGCGGGCGAGCGAGCGCGCGAGGTCGTGCATCGTCTGCGGATCCTCGACGCTGCGGGGATCGACGCTCCGCGCCCGCTCGAAGGCGCGCGCGGCGTCCTCGGGCGAGCCGAGCGCGAGGGCGGCGCGGGCGAGCAGGACCTGGGGCGCGGCGTGCCCCGGGAGGAGCTCGTCGGCGAGGCGCGCCGACTCGCGCGCCGCCTCGGCGTCGCCGCCGAGCTGCGCCTGGCCGCGCGCGAGCAGGTCGCAGTAGCGCGGCAGCTCGGGCGCCCGCGCGCGCTCCCAGACGGTGGGCCCCCGGGCGATGGCCCGGCCGGACCGCGCCGAGCACTCGGGCGGACGCCCCGCCGCCGCCGCGGCGGCGACCAGATCGCCGGCCTGTCCGGCGTGCGCGGCGAGCGGGAGGACGAGCAGGGCCGTGAGCAGCAGCGGGCCGAGGTGCACGGCGAGAGTGTACCAGGGAGGCGCACTGGAGGCTCATGCCGGGGCCGACGGCGCCGGGCTGCGATCCGGTTGATCGGGTGGGCGTCGGTCCGTTATGGTGCCCGAGGTGACAGCGTCGACGGGGGGCGTTCGCGGGTCGTGTTTCGCTGGACTCCGCAGCCTTGGAGCCTGAGGAGGATCGACATCATGGGCGAGGTGATTCGCAAGGATGCGCCAGCGGACGACATCATCGGTGACGTGCGCGCGACGCTCCAGAGCGCTTCCGCGAAGGGCGGGCCCCTCCGGGAGCTCGCCGAGCAGCGGCTCGTTCCCGTGCTGACGCTCTTCGACGGGGTGGAGGCCCAGCGCAACGCCGCGCGCTCCGAGGCGGAGCCGCTGCTCGCCAAGGTCGAGGCCGAGTCCGCGCGCGCCGACGACGCGCTCGGCAAGGTCGCCGACGACGTCTGGAACGCCGTGGGCCGCCCCTCTGCAGATCCCGCGCTGTCGATCCTGTTCCCGGGCGGCGTCGCGTACTTCGCCGACAACGAGGACGGCGACCTCACGGGGCAGCCGGATCGGCTGGAGGTGCTCGCGCAGCTCCTCGGCTCCGGCATCCACCCGAAGCTCAGCCTGGACAAGGCGCAGGCCGCGGCGGCCGAGGTGAAGTCGGCGGCGGCGGCGGTGCGCTCGACGGTCGAGGCGACCCGGCTGCCGCTCGAGCGGCTGAGCGTGCTCGACCGCATCCGCGCCTCGGTGGCGAAGAGCGCGCACATCGAGCTGGTGCACCTGAAGCGCCTCTACAGGGCCGCTGGCTTCAGCGAGGCGGAGATCCACGCGGTCATCCCGGATCGCGGCCGGGCACGGCGACGCCTGTAGCGCGCCGCGCCCTTCCCCGTAGGCCCGTCAGAAACCCACCGGCTGCTTCCCGCTCATTTCGAGCGTGGGGCGGCGACGCGCATGTCCCCCTCGCCAGGCGCCTTGGCGCGAGCGAGCCCTATCGGGCCGGCCTCAGGGGCGGGGGTACGGGCTGGGCGCGCCGAAGCCAGGCGGCGTGCTGCGGCCGTAAACCCCGTAGTAGGGGGAGGCGGCGGGCGAATAGGGCCCGTTGGCGCCGAAGTAGACGGGGCCGTAGGAAGGCGCGTTGTTGGCGAAGCCGCCGCCGTAGTTGCCGTAGTTGCCGTAGTTGCCGTAATTGCCGTAATCGATGTAGTTGCCGTAGGTGCCGTAATTTCCGGAATAGGGAACGCCAGACGGATAGCCGCTCTCCGGAATGTACGGGCTGCCGATGAGCGCGAGGAGCGATGTGGCGAACGAGAGGTTACGCTTCGTGGCGCTCAGGACCTCCGGGACGAGGTGAGAGAGCCCCGGGTGCAGCTCGGGCCCCACGATGGCCATCTGTTCCTGGAGATGGGCGAGGAACTCCCGGTGTCGATAGATCTGAACGTTGACGAACGTCCAGTCGAAGCCGGGCCCCGCGAGCCCCTCGAGCTGCTGCCGATCCGCCGTGCCCTGCTCGATCAGCGACAGGCTGATCTCGTTGTCCGCCGGCGCCATGCCCATCTGCGTGAGCGCGAGCGCGAGCTGCTGGCTCGCGGCGGTGTGATAGTCGAACAGCTGCGCGGCGAGCTCGAGGACGTGGGCGTCCGACGCCTTGGCCCGGGCCATCTGCGCGTCGGTGATCTCGGTCGCGTTGAAGGCGGCGAGCACGGCGGCGAGCTGCGGCATGCTGAGCGAGAAGGCCTGTGACGTGGAATCGACCGCCTCCGAGCTGTCCTCGTCCGCCGCCACCAGAACACCGTCTTCCGCCGCGACGGAGCAAGCGCTGGTCCCCGCGAGCGCGAGGGCTGCCATGCATGCAAAACGAAGAGAATCGACTCGAATGTTCATAGTTCCCCCATGTCATTGACGGAAGCGGGGCCGGCGCTGGAGCGCTCGGCGGTGATGCCTGGCCCGCCCCGTCACGTATCTTGAACCGTTGTTGGGCGGCGCAAGCCGCGAGAACATCAAATAGTCAATTCTCACCAGCGCGCAGGATCGGCTGAATCGTCCGTGCCGCGCGACGGACCGGCGCAGAGGTGCCACCTCTCGACGTCGATGAACGGACGCGGGCGCCGCACGGGCGGCGGCCCTGGAAACCTTGCGCGAGGGCGAGCGGAGGCCGGGAGCGGCGCTGTCGGAGGATCAGCGTGGTGCCATGTCCGGGCTCGACGGAGATCGCAGGACGGAGTTCGCCGCTTTGCTGGAGGACGGGCCCGGAATCGGGCTCTCGGTCACCGTCATGTGGCACCGCCACCTGGCCCCGTCACCTGGCCCCGGGGCGGGAGCAGGACGTCAGTCGGAGGTCCTGGCCGGTTTGCGGGCCAGGACGCCGACGGTGCCGTAGTAGACACCCCACGCCGACGGATCGGCCGCGAACCGGGTGTAACCGGCGAGATCTTCCGCGCTGACCCGCCCTGTCGCGAGGTACCTGTGCTGGAGCTGGGTGGCTGAGATGCTCATGATCTCGGACAGCGGGTGACCGCCCGGGCACAGGGGCACCTCGTTCTCGACAGCCTCGATGGCGAGCCCTCGCGACGTCAGGATCGCGGGCAGGCGCAGGCCGAGGCCGGGGTCCTTGCCGTCGGCCTCGAACATCGCGAGGATCGACCGATTGACCCGATCGAAAGCCTCGATATCCGGACCGGAGGCGCCCCTCGCCGCGGTGAAGTCGGGCTCCTCGAGCACCAGGTGGCCGCCGGGCTTCAGCGCTGCGAGCATGGCGTCGAGGAGATCCTGGAAATCCGCGTTGTGGATGAGCACGTAGCGCGCGTGCACCAGATCGAAGCGGGCCGCGTGGAAGTTGAGCTGGCGGATGTCGCCCTCGATGATCCGGACCCCGGGCGGCGGAGAAGCGTCCATGAACCCGACATCGAGGTCGACCGCGACCACCTCGCCCTCGAGCCCCACGCGCTCTGCCATCCAGCAGGCGATCGACCCGGCGCCGGCTCCTACCTCCAGGCAACTCCAGCCGGGCCCCATCCCGGACGCCTTGAGAAGGCGCCTGCTGCCGGGGTCGAAGAAGCCCTCGATCCGCCGCAGGCGCTCCAGCTCTCGCGCACGCTCCGAACCCGCAAACACGTAGCTGTCCTCGGCCATAGGAATGGACAGAATAGTCGATCCCGTGGAGGAAAAGCGAGCTTCTCCCTGCTGACTTCGCCCGACCTTCTTCCAGCGTCATCCATCTGTTGAGCGGCGCACAGCGGCTGAGCTGTTCGGCCCGGGCTGTAAAGCGCGCTTGTCCCGACGATCTGTCCAGACGACTTCAAGGGAGCGGGAGCGCGCCGTCACCGCCAGGCGTCCACGCGAGCAGCCTTGGGCGGAGCCACAAGAGGCCTGGCGCGGCGGGCGCGAGGGCTGCGAGCCCGGCGCGAGGAGAGACAGCAAGGCGAGCTGTGGGCCCGCGCTGCCCACGAAGATGTCTCGCCGAGGCGTCCGTGCCAGGCGAACGATGGCGCGCGCCACGCGTTCAGGTGAGACGATCGGGGGCATGTCCCTGGGCGCGCGCCCCGCGTAGTTGCCTGCGTGCTGAAAGAGCGGGGTGTCGACCGTCGCCGGCACGACGGTGCAGACATGGATGTAGCGGGCGCGCAGCAGCCTGAGCTCCTGCCTCAGACTATCCTCCGACGTGCGCGCCGCTGCGAGCGGCCGCGCGCGGGCGCAGCGCGGCGGTCACAGGTGGTCCTCTCGCCACGCAATCGCCGGGCGAGCCGCGGCGAGGGCGGCTTGCGCGGCGCGTGTGGCGCGTGTGGCGCGTGTGGCGCGTGTGGATCGATTCGCTCGCTCCGTGACCGGCTGAGCGCCTGTCGTCGAGCGCGCGCTTGGCGAGCGCGCGCCGGCCGGCGTCAGGCGTCGTTCGTGTCTCGAGGGCATATCGGCCTTCGCTCGGGCGCGGCCCGATGCGCCGTTCCGGCGTCGTCTCGATCCCGAGGGCCGGATTCGGCCCCAGCATGTCGAGCGCGGGACGCTACGCCGCCAGGCTCTGGAGGCGGCCTTCGCGCGCACGGGCGCGTCCGCATCGCCGGCGGCTCGGCACGAGCCGCAAACGCAAACGACCTGGGAGACACATCATGCGAAGCATGTTTCTGGTAGTCCTGACCGCGCTGCCGCTCATGGCCTGCGGGGGCAATAAGGGCGGACAAGCGGCCTCGCCGGCGCCCGCACCGACGGGCGGAGAGACCCCCGGCGCGCCTGGAACCCCAGGAGCGCCCGAGAGCGGAACGCCAGGCGAGGGTACGATGCCTGGAACTGGAGGAGAGATGGGAGAGCCAGGCGCAGGCGCCCAAGGCGCGCCAGGCACCCAGGGCGGCGCGCAGGAGTGGGGCAGCGGCACCCAACGCAGACCGGGCACCGGCGGCACGACGGGCGGCACGCCGGGAGGCACGCCGGGCACCGGTGGCACGACGGGCGGCACGCCGAGCACGGGCGGCGCGCCGGGCACCGGTGGCACGCCGGGAGGTGGGGCTTACGCGCCGCCGAGCGGCGGAGCCGGCACGCCGGGCGGGACCACCACGCCGGGCGGCGGCAGCGGCCAGCGGGGCGGCGCGCACGGCGGCGGAAGCAAGAGCGGCGGCTCCCACACGCAGGGTGGCGGCTCGGGGCAGTAATTTCCGAGGTATTCCCGCCTCACCTCCCATCGCAGCGACCGCCCCTGCGCAATCTCCCGCGCGATCGCGCAACCCTCGGCTCGACCTCCCGCGCGAGCGCCCCGCCCCGACTGCCGCGTTGCGCGCGATCCGGCGGTGAGTCGGGCCGAGATCGTGGGGCGAGCGCAGATGGCGTGAGAGACGCCTGACTCCTCACCGAGACGACGTCCTGGAGGGCTTGCCCTGAATGCGCGACGCTACCCTCTGGCGCCATCGCCGGTGAGGCAGCGCGCGAGCGCGAGCTGAAGGTCGACGCTGTCGGCGTCGCGGAGCGCGTCGCAGCGGCCCGGGCGGAGCCGGAGACGCCAGCATGCATCGAGCAGCGCGAGGTGGAGCGCCCAGGTGACCTCCGGCGGCTCGGCGAGGAGCGGGATGAGCCCCTCGATGGCCGGTCGAGCGTGAAGCCCCGCGAGCGAGCGCGCGGCGGTGTACCGGACTTGCTCGCGCGCGTCGCCGCGGGCCAGCGCGACGAGCCGGGGGATCGATTCCTCTGTCGGAGCATGCCTGACCCAGGTGGCCAGGGTTTCCGAGGCGTGCGTGCCTGTCGTCGCCGGATCCGCGAGGTGCTCCCATGCGCGGGCCGCGAGGGGCCGGTCCGGCGAGAGCTGGCCGAGCCAGTACATCGCGCTCTTCCGGACCGTGAAGGCCGGATCGCGGGTGAGCCCGAGGAGCGCATCGCGCTCGTCCCAGGCCGCGAGGACCTCCGCGGCGCCGTCGCGGATCCATGGATCGGGGTGCCCCGTCAGGAACGGGACGAGGCGGCCGCGGTCCGCGGCGCCGCGCGCTGCCAGGAATCGATCGCGGAACCAGCGCTTCTTCTCGGCCCACGGGCCGTCGAGCTCGGCGTAGAGCGCGATCAGCTCGTCCACCGCGAGGCCGTCGCGCGCCGCGGGGCCGGCGTCCGGGGCGAGGCGCTGCGTCTGAGCTGCCGCCGGCGATGCCGGCGCATCGCCCTCGCCCGGGAGGTCGAGGAGATGCCGGACCGGAGCCATCCATGCGAGGAGGAAGCGCCGCTCGGCGTGGCTGGCGCCGTCGAGCGCGCTCCGGAAGCTTCCCTCGCGGAGCTGTGCAGCGCAGCCGGCTACGGCGGCGCGCACGGTCTCGTCGGGGTGGTTGCAGAGGGCAACGACCCCGATGAGGCAGCGCTGGCTCGGGTAATAGACGAGCGTCTGCAGCGCGGCGACGGCGACCTCAACCACGGCATCGCCAGCCGCGCGGAGAAGCGGCGCCTCGGCTGCGAGCGGCTCGTCGTACACCAGCGCATCGGCGGCGATCTTGCGGACGCCTGGGTCGAGGTGCCCGAGGGCGGCGATCCTCGGCTCCAGGAAGCGCGGCTCCGAGAAGTCGAACATCATGGCGGCGATGGCCTCCCCGTGAAGCGGGTGCGCCGGGTCTCGCGCGACCGGCTCGACAATGTCCGCCTCTGCGCGCCTCATCGATAGCAGCGCATGACGGCGGAGCACCCGATCGCCCTCTGTCCAGGCGGCTCGGAGCCAGGCGCCGCTCGGCGGATTCCCGGAGTTCCTCAGGATCGTCCCGGCCGCCTCACGCGCTGCCTCGGGGATCTCACGCGCCGCGAGGATGCGCGTGAGCGGCGCCTCGGCGCGGGGATCCTCGAGGCTCACCAGCGTCCTCATGATCTGGTCTCGCATAGCGGTCGGGAGGCCGGGCAGCACGAGGCAGCCGAGCAGCCGCTCGGTCCACGAGCGGTCCTCGGCGTCGCGGATCTCCTCGTACGGAATCGAATCGGTCACGGTCGAATTATCCTCTAGAGCGACAAACGGGTTGAAACCACGAGAAAGAGCAGAAATTTCACAGGGAGGCGGGGAGGCGGGGAGCGAGAGACGGCAAGAGGGAGAAATTCATTTTTTCTTCCTCCCCGCCTCCCCGCCTCCCTGTGAAATTTCTCCGGGTTTCAACGTGATCGATGTTCTAGAACTTGACCTGTGGCGCGTTGAATGATCGAGCGCACCGCACCGTGGGCGGTGCCGGAGTGGGGGCGGCGGGCGCGTCTGAAGAGCTTCGTTGGATCTTCACAACAACGAGCGGGGCCGTGAGTGCGGAAAGCGGGTGAGCTCGGATGCCGTCGACGAGTGCAGGGATACGTGCAGGGACGAGCTCAATTCCGGCGGGTTGTGCGTCTTGCCCAAGACAAATGGCGGGACGAATGATAACGATGGAATAAGCGCATGAGCCCTGCATCGCGTTCTTTCATTTCCGTCGAGCTGCCGTGCGCGCCCTGTTCGTGGTGGCTGTGGTCTCGGCGATGTGGGCTTATTTCTTCATGTTGAGGACGGTGAGTGTCCGCAGCCGCGCATCGGACAAGGCGCTCGTTGTATGGCTAGCGATGGATGGCGCCGCGTCCAGGCAACTGGTGCTCAACCCTGAGCAGCGCGGCACCACGTTCGTCTGGGGGCGGCCATCGCGCGAAACATCGCTTGGTGTGTTCGCGTTGCAAGGAGGCGAGCCGAGCCCGATCGGCTCCTGCGGTTATCAGCGCCTGAGGTCACCAGCAGTTGATTATGTCGTCGTCGTGACAGAGCAGGAGGACGGAGAATTGAAAGCGTGGTGCGAGCGCACATCGACGCTGGAGGCGGTGGTCTTTAGCGGGATCTGGTGAGATGCCGAGGGCCCGCGTCATCGTGGGATCCGCTGCATCGTGAGCCGGACAACGAGCGGTGGTCTCGTCCGGCGGACTCGGCGCATGTCGATTGAAACAATGCCCCGTCCGCGCGCGCCAGAGGACGCGCGGGACGAGACGGCGGCTCACCGCCCGCTGCGGTGAGCCGAGGTGTCGCCCCCTCAGGCGAACGCGTTGCGCCGGACGATGGTCGCCTCGCGGTCCGCGCCGACCGAGACGACGTCGACCGGCACGCCGGTCTCCTTCTCGACCATCTCCACGTACTGCCGCGCCGCCGCGGGCAGCTCCGTCATGGAGCGTGCGGCGTCGATGGACTCGCTCCACTCGGCCACCGTCTCGAGCACCGGCTTGGCCGTCGCGATGTCGTCGATCGGGAACTCCCGGGTGCGCCCCGACGGCGTGTCGTAGGCCACGCACACCTTGAGCTCCGGCATGCCGGTCAGCACGTCGAGCTTGGTGAGCGCGATCCCGTCGAGGCCGTTCACCCGCGCGGCGTAGCGCAGCGCCGGCAGGTCCAGCCACCCGGTCCGCCGCGGCCGGCCCGTCACCGAGCCGTACTCGCCGCCGACCGACCGGAGCCGCTCGCCGAGCTGGCCCTCGAGCTCGGTGGGGAAGGGCCCCTCGCCCACGCGCGTGCAGTACGCCTTGGCCAGGCCGAGCACGCGGCGGATGCGCGTCGGGCCGACCCCGGCGCCGACGCACGCGCCGCCCGCGATCGCCGACGACGACGTCACGAACGGGAACGTGCCATGGTCGATGTCGAGCAACGTCCCCTGCGCCCCCTCGAGGAGCACGCGCTCGCCGCGGCGGAGCGCGCCGTCGATGAGCTGCGACGTGTCGGCGAGCAGCGGCGTGATGCGCTTCGCCAGCGGCGTGAGCTCATCGAGGATCGCGTCGAGCGACGGCGGCTCGCCCCCCAGGGCGCGCAGCGTCGGCGTCCAGGCCTCGATCGAGCGCGACACGAGCTGCGCCAGCCGCTTCATGTCGCGCAGATCGCCGAGCCGCGCCCCGCGCCGCGACGCCTTGTCCTCGTAGCAGGGGCCGATACCGCGCTTGGTCGTCCCGAGCCGCACGCCGTCGGCCGCCGCCGCCTCGCGGAGCGAGTCCACGAGCGGGTGGAACGGCAAGATCAGGTGCGCGCGATCCGAAACGAACAGCCGCCCCTGCGTCGAGCAGCCCCGCGCCTCCACCGCGTCGATCTCGGAGACGAGCACCCCGGGATCGACCACCATGCCCTGCGCCATCACGCAGCGGGCGTTCGAGCGGAGGATGCCGCTCGGGATGAGCCGTACGATGAGCTTCTCCCCGCCCACCACCAGCGTGTGGCCGGCGTTGGGCCCGCCGGCGTAGCGCACCACGAGGTCGGCGCTCTCCGTATAAAGGTCGACGACCTTGCCCTTGCCCTCGTCGCCCCACTGTGCGCCGACGATCACGATCGCGGTCATTCCGAAGCTCCTCTTGGATCACGTGGCCCGGCCTCGGCCCGCTCGTCACTCCGAGCGGCTCCGTCCGGGTCCAGGTTCGCCTTTACCCCAGGCTCGCTTGCCGAGCGAGCGTCTACTTGCCGCCCGGACGTCCTGCCCCCGTCTTCAGCACGATCGCCTGGGCCGCCGCGGCGTCGTCGAGGGCCGCCGGAACCTCGCCCGCGCTCGTCGCGGCCTCGCCGCCGCCGGATGTCGCCTCGACCACGAGCGCACCGTCCCGCTCGCGCACCAGGTGGGAGAACCGCCAGGACAGCGCGTACCCCTCCGGATCCTGGTCCGGCGCGTGCGCAACGGCCGGGAGACCCAGCCCCCGCAGCGCCGCCGCGAGCGACGAGGCGCGCTCCGGCCGCACAGCGACGAGCACCCGCAGCGCCGGCTCGTCCGCTGCGCCCGCGACCTCTCGCGCCCAGGCGATCGCGTCGAGGTTCAGCGCGAAGCCGACGGCCGGCATCGGCAGGCCGAAGCGGGACAGCAGCATGTCGTAGCGCCCGCCCGCCGCGATCGCCTCCCCGGGGCCATCGGCGAGCACATGGAAAATTGCACCCGTATAGTACGCCAGACCGCGGAGCTCGCCGAGGTCGACCCGGAGCGCCGGGCCGAGCTCGGGGCTCGCCCGCGCCGCGTCCCAGAGCGCGCGGAGCTCGGCGAGCGGCGCCTCGGCGGGCGTGCCGGTGAGGAGGCTCGTGGCGCGGTCGAAGACCGCGGCGCCGTCCGGGTCAGCCGCGCCGCCGCCCGCGAGGTCCGGCAGCGCGGCGATGGCCGCGACGATGCGGCGCGGGACGTCGGCGGCCTTCGGGCTCGCGAGCACGGCGGCGAGGCGGGAGGCGTCCTTCAGCTCGAGCACCTCCGAGAGCTCGGCCGCGAGCCCCGCCGGGACGGCGTCGAGCAGCGCGCGCGCGATCATCGCGTGGCCGAGGTCCACAACGAAGTGCTCCAGGCCGGCCTCCCGCACCGCGGAGGCGGCGAGGCGGAGGATCTCGAGCTCGCCCGCGAGCGTGCCGACGCCGTAGAGCTCGACGCCGGCCTGCGGGATCTGCCGGTGGCGCCGCGCACGCCCCTGGCGGCGGCGGAGGACCGTGCCCTCGTAGCAGAGGCGGATGGGGCGGGGCGCGTCCGCGAGCCGCGTGGCCACGAGCCGCGCGATCTGCGGGGTCATGTCCGGGCGGAGCGCCGCCACCTCGCCCGACTCGGGCTCGATGAAGCGCAGCACGTCCGCGGCGTCGAGCGTGCCGAGCCCGCGCTCGAGCACCTCGGCGAACTCGAACGCCGGCAGCGAGACCGGCTGGTAGCCGCACAGAACGAAGTGATCGAGCACACGCTTGGCGAGCGCGCGCCGGCGCCGCGCCTCCTCGGGGAGGAGATCGCGCATGCCAGCGGGCAGCGGGTGCGCCAGCGCGCGCGGCGGGGCGGAGGCGGACGGCGCTGACCGGTCCACCTCGGGCGTCGGAACGTGGCTGTTTCCCCCTCGGGGGGCTTCCCATCGCGGAGCGTCGCTGGACATCGTGGCCCCGCTTATACCGGCTGAGCACGCGGTGCGCACGTGGCGCGCACGTCCGTTGAGCTTGCCGTGGCAAGGCGTTTGCTGGTCGGTGCGCACCACCGGGCCCGTGGGCCGGAAGCGCACGCGGCGCCCTCGACGGAGAGATGGCTCATGGCTCTGACCGCCGTTCCGACCGATGTACCGAGCGCCAGCACCAGGCCTGAGACTCCTCTGGCGCCGTGCGGTCTCACCCCGCCCGGCGCGGTCGGGTCGCGCCCGTCGCCTCGCGCCGCGAGCGCGGGCCCGTTAGCCGAGGTCATCTGCCGCGCGAAGGACGGTGATCGGGAGTCGCTCGACGAGCTCACGCGGCTCATCCGCCCGCACGTGGAGCGGCAGCTCGCGCGCTACCCCGTGTCCGACGAGGATCGGCTCGACCTCGTGCAGTCGACGCTGCTGCAGGTGGTGCGGACGATCCGCTCGTTCCGCGGCGACTCGAGCTTCACGACGTGGCTCTTCCGCGTGACGGCGAACGAGGCGCTCATGCTGATGCGGTCGCAGCGGCGGCAGCGCGCGCGCATCGTCGAGGGGCTCGACTTCGAGGAGCTCGGCCTCTTGCCGACGATGCGCAGCACGATCGGCGAGGACGACGCCGCGTCCGCGGCGGAGCGGGAGGCGTACGTCCGCGAGGCGCTCTGCGAGCTGCCGGACGACTACCGCGACGTGGTGCTCGCGCACTACCACGAGGACCTCGGCCTCCAGGAGATCGCGCAGAAGCTCGCCGTGAGCGAGAGCGCCGTGCGCTCGCGGCTCCACCGGGCGCGCGTGCGCCTGCGGGCGATCCTCAACGCGACCGCGTTCGGGCGCGAGATCGCCGAGGGCGTCGCGGCCTGAGGGGCGCGCGGGCGACGACGTCCTGCGCGTGCGGCGGGGAGAGAGGCTGACCGCGCGTGCAGCTCGGCCGCGCGCGCAGATCCGACGCGCACGCCGATCCGACGCGCGCGGGTGTGCAGCTAACGAACGGTGGAGAGCCGGACCGTCGCGTCGCGCCAGCGGCGGAGGACGTCCCAGAGCTCGCCCATGGTACGGAGGAGCACGTCGGGGCGGGCGTCGAGGAGCTCGTCTTGCGACGCGAAGCCGCCGAGGACGGCGATCGACCGCGCGCCCGCGCGGCGCGCGCACTCGATGTCCTGGGGGCCGTCGCCGACCATCACCATCTTGTGCGGCTGGACGCCGAGGCGCGCCGCGAGGTGGAGCAGCGGCGCCGGATCCGGCTTCTTGTCGGCGACGTCGCCGCCCGCGACCACCGCGCGGAAGCGCGCGCCGACCCCGAGCGCGGCGAGCACCGCGTCGGTGGTCGAGCGCGGCTTGTTCGTGCAGATGCAGAGCGCGAGATCGCCGAGGTCCGAGAGCCTCTCGAGCATCTCCTGCGCGCCGGGCATCCAGCGCGTGAAGTCGAGCGGGTGCCGCGCGTAGTACTCGAGGAAGTGCCGGAGGAGCTCCTCGACGCTCTCGGAGGTCTCGGGGAGCCTGGCCGCGCGCGCACACAGCGCGCGCGCGCCGTCGCCCACGTACCGGACGATCACCTGCCCTGGCAGCGGGGCCCGGCCCGTCGCCACGAGCGCATGGTTCACCGCCGCCACGATGTCGCCCCGGCTGTCGATCAGCGTGCCGTCCAGGTCGAACACGACCACCGTGGGAGTGAGCATCGCCGCAGAGCCTACGCCGGCGCCTTCGCTGACGGAAGGTACGGCGAGCACCCCGATGTCATAGAAACAGGACGTGGTGTCCGTTAATCACGACTCTGTATATGAAAAAATTGACATTGACCACCGGGTCAGTTACCAGTTCGAGGTGTCAGCAACCCCGACAGGGATCGCTGGCACCTCGAACCAGCGCGGCCGCGACGTGGGCGCTGCGAGCGCGGAGCGAGGCGAAACCGCGAGGAAACAGAGCCAGGGCCGCGCGCGAAGCGGCGCAGGCGTCCGGCCATGCGCGGCCGGATGTGTGGCGGGCGGAGCTCGTCTCCTGCGGAAGGTCGCGCTGCCTCGGAGGGCGAGATGACGTTCGAGAAATGGAACGCGGCGATCCTGCTGACTGGCCGGGCGCTGATTGCGGGCTGGCTGGTGCTCGATGCCGTGAGCGGTATCGGATAGTCCGATGGGCAAGGGGCAGCCTCAGATCACCAACGTCATCCGCACGCTGAGGTTTCAAGCGAGCGAGATGACGCAGGCGGAGCTGGCCGAGAAGGTCGGCGTCACCCGTCAAACCATCGTCGCCATCGAGCACGGCCGCTACTCGCCCTCCCTCGAGGTCGCCTTCCGCATCGCGGCGGCCTTCGGCGTGCCGCTCGAGCACGTCTTTCAGTGGAAGGGCGGCGCGTCGGGCGAGCGGGGTTGAGCCGCGCGCCCGTCGGGTGCCGGCGCCGGCGGCGGCGTGCGCGCGGTGCGCGGTCATCGATCGACGCTATCCGATCGCGCGAATGGCCGAGGCCCACGCCGGTGTCGAACAAGGGCACAAGAGAGGAAGCGTCGTTGTGATCACGAGCGCCGGCGACGACGAAGGCGCTGCGCGCGCGGCCGTGCTCAACGCGTGAGGTGACGCGGATGCGGTATGGAGAGCCCACGTCCGGCGCGCTCGTGCGCGCCGACGTGCACTAAGGACCGCAATTTGCGCTGGTGCGGCGCTCGCTCGCGGCGCACGCCCGGTGCAGCTCTCCACGAGGTCCGCGCGGTCACCCGTGCTGCTGCTCGACGCTGGCCTGTCGATTTTATGATCAGTTCGCCTCGATCCGGAGATTGCACAAGGCGTGAGCCGTGGTGAAGCGCTGACCCTGATGCAGCTCCCCGCCGCAGTTCCGCCCGACAGCCGGGCGGCGGCCGGGCGCCTCACCGGGCTCGTGATGGACTATTCGGCGTTCGTCTGGCGCTCGCTGGTGCGGCTCGGCCTGCCGCGCGCCGACGCGGAGGACGCGGCGCAGCAGGTCTTCCTCGTGGCGGCCCGGCGGCTCGGGGACATCGAATCGGGCCGGGAGGCCGCGTTCCTGTTCAGCACGGCGCTGCGGATCGCCTCGCGCGCGCGGAGGACACAGCAGCGGCGCCGGGAGGTGCTGGAGGACGCGCCTTGCGAGCGCGTCGACCCGGCGCCGGACCCCGAGGAGATGATGGATCGCGCTCGCGCCCGCGCGACGCTCGATGCCATCCTCGACACGATGCCCCTCGAGCAGCGCGCTGTCTTCGTGCTGTTCGAGCTGGAGCAGATGACGACGGCGGACATCGCGGCGCTGCTCGATCTTCCGGCAGGCACGGTCGCGTCTCGCCTCCGTCGGGCGCGCGAGCACTTCCAGGCCGCCGTGAGGCGGATAGAGGCGCGGGCCCATTTCCGAGGTGAATCGCCATGACCGATCCCGAGCGCCTTCTGGACCAGAAGGGGAGTGCTCTGCGAACGACGCTCCTCCGCGCGGCGCTCGACGAGAGCCCGCCGAGCGGCTTGACGCGGCGAATGCTGGTCGCGGTCGGCGTCGGGGCGGCTGTGACGGGCACGGGGGGCGCTGCCGCGGCGGGAACGGGGGGCGCTGCCGCGGCGGGGGGCGCGGGAGCGGCGGGGGGCGCGGGAGCGGCGGGGGGCGCGACCGCGGCGGGGGGCGCGGCCGCGGCGGGGGGCGCGGGAGCGGCGGGGAGCGCGGCCGCGGCGGGGGGCGCGGCCGCGGCGGGGGCGAGCGCCGCGCTGAAGGTGGCGGGCGTGGCGGGCGGGAGCGGGATCTTGAGCGCGCTCGGGATAGGCGCGCTCGCGGGGGTCCTCACGCTCGGGGTCGCGGAATGGACGCACGTCGATGCGCCGACGCCCGCGAGGCGCGCTCAGGAGGCGGCCAGCGCGCCGGGGGCGCTCGTCGCGCCGCGCGCCCATGGCGCGGCCGAGACGGAGCTGCACGAGCGCTTCCCGGAGGAGCGAGCGGACGAGGCTCCGCCCCTGGCCGCGCCCGCCGCAACGGCTCCTGCTGCCGCGGCGGCGAGCAGCCCGCGCGCACGCGAAAGGAACGCGCCGACGCTGGCCGCCGAGCTTGCGCTGCTCGACACGGCGCGGCGCGCGCTGCGACGCGGTGATCCGGCGGTCGCCCTCGCGCTCCTGGCCCGCCACGCGCGCGAGTTCCCGAGCGCTCAGCTCTCCGACGAGGCCGCCGCGATCCGCGTCGAGGCGCTGGCGCGCAAGGGAGATCGCGCGGGCGCACACGCGGCGGCGCGGCGCTTCCTCGAGGCGCACCCGGGCAGCCCTCACGCCGATCGCGTCGAGTCGGCCGCCGGGCTCGGCGCGAGCGAAGGGTCTGCGCACCGGAGGAGCGGACCCGCAGATTGATACCGGAGGGGCCTCGCCATCGCGCGGCGGAAGACCGCGTCCATGCGCTGCTGTTGCTCGGGGAGCACGGGCGCGCGCGACGCCGGCCACGCGCCCCTGAGGTATGCTCCGGCGGACCGTGCCACCGTCGAACCAGCGCTCCGACCGCGAGCGCGTCCTTGCGTTGCTCAAACGCCACGGATGGAACGCGACCTCGTTCCAGACCCTGGAGTCCGACTTCCGCTACTGGTTCCATGGAGACGACGCCTGCGTGGCTTACGTCGATACCGGCGGCGCCTGGGTCGCCGCCGGCGCGCCGATCACGGCGGCCGAGCAGCTGGCCGAGGTCGCGCAGGCGTTCGTGCAGGCGGCCGCGGCGGAGGGGCGGCGGGCGTGCCTCTTCGGCGCGGAGGCGCGGTTCTGCGAGCGGGTGTCGTGGAGCGCGATGCTCGTCGGCGAGCAGCCGGTGTGGGAACCGGCGCGCTGGGGCGGCGTGCTCCGGTCGAGCCGGAGCCTGCGCGAGCAGCTCCGCCGCGCGCGCGCGAAGGGCGTGGTCGCGCGCTCGGTGAGCCGCGGCGAGCTCGAGGACCCCGGGAGCCCGCTGCGGGGCGAGGTGGAGCGCCTCATGGCGCGCTGGGCCTCGTCGCGGCCGATGGCGCCCATGGGCTTCCTCGTGCAGCTGGAGCCGTTCTCGTTCGCGGGCGAGCGGCGCTATGTCGTGGCGGAGGCCGGAGGCGCCGTGGTCGGCTTCCTCGCAGCGGTGCCCGTGTACGCGCGGCGCGGCCTCTTTCTGGAGGACCTGCTCCGCGACCCGTCCGCGCCGAACGGCACCACGGAGCTGCTCGTCGATCAGGCGATGCGCGCCGCCGCGGCGGAGGAGCGCCTGTATGTGACGCTCGGCCTCGCGCCGCTCGCCGGGCCTGTGCGGCGCGGGCTGCGCGCGGCGCGGCGGCTCGGGGCTCGCCTGTACGATTTCCAGGGGCTTTACGCGTTCAAGGCGAAGCTGCGTCCCGACGGATGGGCGCCGATTTACCTGGTGGTCCCGCCGGGCGGCCATGGCCTCATGGCCATCTACGACACGCTCGCGGCCTTCTCGCGCGGGGGGCTCCTGCGCTTCGGGCTCTCGACGCTGCTGCGCGGGCCAGCCGTGATCTTCGAGGTGCTCGGCTGGCTGCTCGTCCCGTGGACCGCGCTGCTCGCGCTCGCGCCCGCGGCGCGGTGGTTCCCGTCACCCGCCGTGAAATGGGCGTGGGTGGCGTTCGACGTGGGCCTCGCGCCCGCCATGCTGCGGCTGAGCCGCCGGTACGGGCAGAGGCTCTCGCTGGCGCTGGCCGCGCTGGTGACCTGCGACGCAGCGCTGACGCTGGGGCAGGCGCTGCTGTTCAACGTGCCGCGGGCGCGGGGGGCGTTCGAGGCCGCGGTCGTGGCGACGGCGGTGGCGGCGCCGGCGGTCGCGGCGGCGCTGCTGTGGAGCGCGCGGATGCACAAGCCGGAGCGGCGCCTCGGATAGGCTCTCACGGCCATGAAGGCTATTCCAGGATCGTCGTAGTCGGCTCGCGCCGTGCGAATCACCTGTGTGTCGGGACGATCTTCCGGATCGTCCCGTCGTCGTTGTAGTAGGCGCGATCAACGCAGGTGGATCTCCGGTAGCTGCCGCCGGTCGGCAGCGCGGCGTCGTGGTACGTGAGGTAGCTGGCCCCTTTGAACTCGAAGAGCGACTGGTGGATGGTGCTGCTGTTCGGCACCGGATCCAGGATGACGCCCCGATGTTGCCACGGCCCCTCCGGCGACGTGCTTGTCGCGTAGGAGATGCTCTCCGGGAACCCCGAAGCGTAGGTCAAATAATAGAGGCCGCCGTGCTTGGACAGAAAAGGCGCCTCGGTGTAGCCGGGGATGTTCTTGAGCACGTGAATCTGGGCGCCGCCGATGCTGCGGTTCTGCATCTTCCCGCCGCCGTCGGTCGTATACGTCTCACCCTTCAGGTGGATCATGTCGTCCTCGAGCTCGACCCAGTACAGGACTCCATTCCCCCAGTACATGTAGGCCCGGCCGTCGTCGTCGACGAACACCGTCGGATCGAGGTTTCGCCACGAATGGTCCGCCGTGCCGTCGGTGTCGGCCAGGAAGACGAGCGGGATCCCCCGCGCGTCCTTGAACGGCCCTTCCGGCCTGTCCGCGACCGCGACGCCGATCGAGATCCCATAAGCCGACTGGCCGCCCTGCACCGGCGCGTAGAAGTAGAACTTCGGGTTGCCGTCCTCGTCGTCGCGCTCGACCACCTGAGCGGCATTGGCGTTGCCCGTCGAGTCGCCGCCGCGAGCCCAGGAGAACACATCGTAGCGAATCACCGCGCCCTTGTTCTCCCAGCGGATCATGTCGGACGATGTCCAGAGCCGCCAGTCGAACATGCGGTAGCCCTCTGCACCCTCGACCTGCTCGTCATGGCCGGTATAGAGGTAGACCTTGTTGTTCCAGGCCATGGCGGCGCCGTCCGCGGTAAAGATGTAGTCTCCGGGGCCGCTTGTCGGATCTGGCGCATCGTACTTGATGATGGGGTTGTCGAACGCTGTCGGGGGCGGCGTGCTGCCTGCGCCGCCGCCGCCATCCGCGCCGCCGCTCCCCCCTGCGCCGCCGCCGCTGCCCGTCGCGCCGCCGCCGCTGCCCGTCGCGCCGCCGCTGCCCACCGTGCCACTGCTGACGCCCTCACCGCCGCTGCCGCCTGCGCCGCTGCTGCTCGAGCTATTGCTGGAGCTCGATGACGACGTTCCTGGGCCCGAGGCCGCCGTGTCCGGCTTCTCCTCACCACCGCCGCAAGCCCCGAGCCATGCCGAAAGTACAAGACCAGCAATCAGCTTCGAACGAGCGTAGTCCATGTCGAGCACCTCCTCATCCGCCTATCCAGCACGACGACCATGGCGACGGTGAGCACCACCACGCCAAGCTGTACCGTCCGGAAGTCCGGTTTCCGGTCAGCCAATGTGAGCGTTCACATTTATAGCGTCAATCGAAAACCGGCGATCCTTCGCGCCGCAGCTTGCTGGGTCGCGCCGCCGGATTGCGTCAAAACGCGCGCGGCCGATCGCGCTTGACATCTCAATTGTGAACGCTCACATTGGCGCAGGCTTAACCGATTCATCGACGGGGCGCGTCGCGCGTTCGTGTGCCTGTGCGTGCGCGCGATGGCGATGGGTGCTGTCGGCTCCAAGCTCCGGCGGGGTGGCCACCTGTCATGACCCACACGCTACAGAAGAGGTCAGGAATGCGTTCGACGAGGATGGGACTACGCTGGTTCGGCTTTCCTTCGTTCGCCGCCCTGCTCGCGGCGTGTTCCGGCGGGGACCTCGGCTCACCGGAAGGAAATGGCGGCGGTGGCTCGGGCGACACCACATCCGTGGTGACGGGCAGCGGCGGCGCAGCCCCGATACCGGCGGCTGGAGCCACGAGCGGCGGCGCAACGAGCAGCGGCGCAACGAGCGGCGGTGCCACGAGCAGCACCGCCGCGAGCAGCGGTGCGACGAGCGGCGGCGCGACGAGCGGCTCGGGTGGAGGCGCAACGACCGGAAGCGGCGGCTCGGGCGGAATCGACCCGGACACGATCACCGCGCCGGAAGGCAAGATTCCGAACATGCCAATGCCGGCGAACAAGGTCAACTTGCCGCGCAACAACTGGCGAGATGGCCTGGTGTCGCCGACGCTCGAGGCGGGCCATCACCAGAACCAGCCGATCGTCATCAACGGATACGTTCAGGGCGCCGGCAACGCCGAGATCGTCTTCTACGACATCGCGGATCCGACCAACCCGAAGATGCTCTCGCGCATCCAGAGCCCTGGCTTCGATCCCAGGGGAGGGCCCAAGGGCGTCGGCGAGGCGGAGTCGCACCAGACCTCGCTCGGCCGCTATGGCGACAAGTTCTACCAGGTCACCACCTCGGGCACCGGCGTCGACATCTGGGACGTCACCGACGCCCGCGCGCCTCGTCACGTGAGGCTCGTCAAGCTCGACGGCATCAACTACGGGGACTTCACCGACGCCGTCTGGGGCATGTACTGGCAGGGCAGCGTCATCTACGTCGGCGGCACCAACACGGGCCTGCACATCCTGGACGCCGCGGATCCCGAGGACGTGAAGTTCGTCAAGAAGATCCCGATTTCGCAGTTCGGCGGCGTGAGCGCCGGTCCGCTGTGGGCCGTGGGCAATACGCTGGTCATCACGACGCCCAAGGACAACGGCGGCATCGCGACGATGGACATCAGCGATCCGATGAACCCGGTCGCGCTCGACTTCATCACCCCGAGCAAGAGCTACATCTGCGGTCTGTACGGCAAGCACGTCTACGTGCAGTCGCCGCTGCGCGTGTGGGACGTGCTGACCGACCCCACCGACATCGGCTCGGCCAATTCACCCATCGCCACGCTGCCCGACTCGGCGTTCAGGGCCAAGGGCTACCCCGCCGGGTCCGAGTACATGAGCTTCTCCGACGGCACTCTGTTCCTCGGTCACCTGCGGCCGGACGCCGGCGTCTCCAAGATCGACGTGCGCGACATCCACAAGATGTCGATCAAGAGCCGAGTCTGGGGGCGGCTCGAGTTCACGAACGGCGACGACCAGTTCTCGATCCCGGTCGGCAGCCTGGTGGTGCTGGCCGACGACGAGCTGCCCTACCGCGGCATGGTCATCGCCGCGCACTCGACCGAGCCGGACACCACGCCCCCGGCGGTCGACACGGTGCTGCCGAAGAACGGGGCGACGGGGCTGTCCAGGAAGTCGCGCATCGGCCTCAGCCTCACCGACAACGTCGAGATCGCCACGGTTCACCACGGCAGCTTCATCGTAAGGCCGATGGGCGGGCAGCCGTTGAAGGGGAAGTTCGGCCTGTACATGGGCATCGTCAACTTCGATCCCGACGAGGACCTGATGCCGAACACGACCTACGAGATCGTCCTGCCGAAGGACGGCATGAAGGATCTCGTCGGCAACGGCATCGCGGCTGAGTTCAAGTCGACGTTCACGACCGGTCCCTGAGCCATGCGCTCGCTCCCGAAGCTCCTCGGCCTGCTCGGAGGCATCTGCGCGGCGGCGGCCTGGCCGGCCGAGGCGCGCGCCGTCACGGCCAGCGTCCCCGTGCGCGCGCCCTCGCTCGCCGGCGAGGCCGTCACGTTCGACCTGACGATCGGCGACGCGGTCGGCCCCGTTCAGGTGCGCTGGGACATGGGAGACGAGACACGCACCGAGTTCACGGTCGGCGATGTGCAGCAGGTGCACACCTACGCCGCTCCCGGCCACTACCCGGTGCTGGCGACGGTCAAAGACGATGTCGGGTTCACCAGCGTCTCGTTCGTGCACACGGCGCACCGGTCGCTCGTCACGGGCAGCGCGGCGGGCTCGACCGACCTCGTGTACGACCCGCCGAACGCGAAGGTCTACACGGCCAATTACGAGAACGACAGCGTGAGCGTGCTCGACGCGAGCGCGCTGACCAAGGTCGCGGAGGTGCCGGTGGCGCGCGGCCCGGTCGGGCTCGCGCTCACCGCGCAAGGCACGCTGTGGGTGCTGCACCGGGATGCGCACTCAGTCTCCATCCTCGACACCGCGTCGCTCTCGGTGGAGCGCGAGATCGCGCTGCCGTACGCGTCGCAACCGATGGGCCTCGCGATCAGCCCGACCGGGGACGCCGCGTACGTGACGCTGATGGCGGTCGGCAAGGTGCTGAAGCTGGACGTGGCGAGCGGCGCCGTCGTGGCCGAGCTCTCGCTCGGCGGTACGCCGCGGGGCGTCTCGGTGTCGCACGACGGCTCGCAGATCTACGTCACGCGCTTCCTCTCCGAGGACAGCCACGGCGAGGTGGCGCGCATCGACGCGGCGACCTTCCAGGTGAGCACGCGCTTCGCGCTCGCCGCGGACACCACGACGGAGGACACGGACCAACAAGGGCGCGGCCTGCCGAACTACCTGTTCTCGGTGGGGCTCTCGCCCGACGGCTCGTTCGCGTGGGTGCCGGGCAAGAAGGACAACGTCTTTCGTGGTCCATTTCGCGATGGGCTCGACCTCACCGACGACAACACGGTACGTCCGCTCGTGGCGCTGCTGAACCTCGCGGAGGGCGCCGAGGACGTCGCGCGGCGCATCGATCTGGACGATCGCAACCTGCCGAACCAGGTCGTGTTCACGCCGCTCGGCGACTACGCGTTCATCAGCGTCGCCGGCTCGGCCCTGGTGGAGGTCCGCGAAGCCTACACGGGCGAGTTCGTGACCGCGCTGAAAGAGGCGGGCTTCGCGCCGCGCGGCCTGGCGCTGACCGAAACCAACAAGCTGTTCGTGCACGCGTCGCTCAGCCGCACGGTGACGGTCTACGACGTCGCCGACATCGTCAGCTCGCACGACCTCATCACCAAGAAGCTGGCCGAGATCCCGACGGTCGCCGTGGAGAAGCTCGACCCGCAGGTCTTGCGCGGCAAGCAGCTGTTCTTCAACTCGGCCGATATCCGTATGAGCGACCAGGGCTACATCAGCTGCGCGTCGTGTCACTTCGACGGCGCGGAGGACGGGCGAGTCTGGGACTTCGGCAGCGCGGGGGAGGGGCTCCGCAACACCGTCTCGCTGCTGGGGCGGCGCGGCACGGGCCACGGCAACGTCAACTGGAGCGGCAGCTTCGACGAGATCCAGGACTCGGACGACAACATCCGCCACCTGTTCGGCGGGAAGGGCTTCCTGACCGCCGAGCAGCTCGCCGTGGGGACGGTCGGCACGCCGCGCGGAGACAAGAAGGCCGGCCTGAGCCCCGAGCTCGACGCGCTGGCGGCGTTCCTCGGCTCGCTCGACACGTACCGGCCGAGCCCCTTTCGCAACCCCGACGGCTCGCTCACCGAGGACGGCGTCGCGGGTCGCGCCATCTTCAAGCGCCTGGGCTGCGACTTCTGCCACACGGGGCCCGACGGGACCGACAGCGCGCGCGGCAAGCTGCACGACGTGGGCACCGTGAAGCCGTCCTCCGGGATGCGCGCCGGCGAGCCGCTGCTCGGCATCGACACGCCGACGCTGAACGGCGTGTGGGAGACGGCGCCGTACTTGCACGACGGCTCCGCGCCGACGCTGCGCGACGTCCTCGTCACGGCCAACCCCGACGATCGCCACGCCTTCATCAGCGGGCTCAGCGAAGCCGAGCTCGGGCAGCTCATCGCCTATGTGCAGCAGCTGGACGGCACCGTCGACCTGGAGCCGAGCGAGGGGGACGGCGCGGGTGAGGCGCCGAGCGAAAAGGGCCTCTTTGGCTGCAGCGTGACGGGCGGGCGCGGCGACAGCCACGCGCCGCTCCTGGCGTTCGCGCTCGTGGCCGGGTTGATGACGTTCGGCGCCCGCCGAGGGAGGGCCGCGTGAGGCGCCTGCCGAGCCTGTGCCTGGTGTCGCTGCTGCTGGCGGCGTGCGTCGGCGAGATCGGCGGCGGCGCTGCGACCGACCAGACGACGACCGACTGGGACACGCTGCCGCCCGTGAACGCTCCCGACCCGGAGCTGTCGGACCTACCCAGGCGCGAGGCGCAGCACCGCGCGCTCTGCGCGACGCCGCGCGGCGACAGCTTCTGGCAGGCGGTGTGCGCCGAGCCCCGGCCGAACATCACCGACCTCGCCAGCTTGCTCGGCGTCGCGAAGCTCGACGAAGATCGCGCCTTCGCGCTCACCGGCAACTCCACCTCGCTCGTGAAGAGCTCTGTCTCCGCCATCAATCCGCGCCTCATCCTCTTTCCGCGCGTGACCGAGCTGCGCGAGAGGCCGGCCGAAATGACCGCGCTCGGCTTCGTTCGCGGCGAGCCCTTCGTCGAGGTCGTGAGCCGCGACCTCTCGACCGGCGACTACAACTTCTACCTGTTCACGTTCGAGCGACAGTGTGACTACGACGGCGGCTGCGATCTGGCGAGCCTGCTCACCGAGGAGATAGAGCACGGCTGGACCGCGTTCAGCATCTACAGCGAGGAAGACGTCGAGAATACGTCGTTCGACTGTCGCTCGTGCCATCAGCCCGACGGCCACGGCACGAAGAAGATCTTGCGCATGCAGGAGCTGGAGTTCCCCTGGATGCACTGGTTCCCGCAGCGCTTCGTGCAGCGCACGGAGTCCGATCGGGTGCTCACGGCGCAGTTCCTGGAGGCCCACGCGCGGGACGCGCAGTACGGCGGCATCCCCATCGCGGCCATCCAGAACGCCATCGACGAGGGCAGCGGCGCGCAGCTCGAGGCGTTGCTCGTGGCCGAAGGCCAGGCGGCGCAGCCGAACGCGTTCGACCCGCGCATCGAGGCCGAGGCCAAGGCCGGCTCGTCGAGCGCGATCTGGGAGAAGCAGTTCGCCGTGTCGCTGGCGGGTGATTCGATCTCGGTGCCTTACCCGCTCGTGGACGTGACGGATCCCGCGCTCCGCGCGGAGCGGACGAGGTCCTACCTCGACGTGGTGACGGGCGCGGCCCCGCGACAGTCCCTGCTCGATATGCGCGACCTGTTCTCCGCGGACGCGAAGGTGAAGCTCGGCCTGGTGCCGCCGCCGGGAGCGAGCGGGCGCGCCGTGCTCACGCAGCTCTGCTCGCGCTGTCACGACGGTCGCGGGAACCCGGCGCTGAACCGCGCCAAGTTCAACGTGAAGAACCTGGACGGCATGTCTCGAGAGACGAAGGACAAGGCCATCTTTCGCTTGCAGGAGCCCGCGACCTCGCCGCTGCGCATGCCGCCGTGGCGCGCCGCCGACGCGCTGCCCCCCGCGGAGCTCGCCGCCGCCATCGAAGAGCTGGCCAAGTAGCGCCGTCCGCGTAGCCGCCGCGCGCCAGTTTGTGATTGACGCCGGCTGTGTGAGCGTTCACATTGATCGCTCCAGAACTTCTTCTGCCTTGCCCTGGGTAGGCCATCACGCGCATCGGGCCCCGCGTCCTCCTGCGCGTTCACCATCCACGGTCGCGCCAATGTTCCAGACGAGGCGCACGCAGGGGGAAAAGCGCAGGAGTTGGGCTCGGCTGGGGACGACATCAGGGCGCGCTCCAGGTTCGGAACGTCTGGCAATCACCCGTCTTCCAATTTCATCCTTGTCGGCCTGAAGCGAGCGCTTCGCGCTGGCGTGACGCAACCAGAGGGCATCGTGGTCCACGAAAAGAAAGCCGTCAGGCGCTTCCATGTCCTCTGCTTGCTCTCGAGCGTCGCGATGCTGGCGTGCGGCGAAGAGAGCGGCGGCGCGGCGCAAGCCGCGGGCGCGGGCAGCTCGAGCGTGTCAGCCGCCAGCGGGGCGTCGGCCAGCGTGACCGCTGGGTCGGGTGGCGCTGCCAGCGGCAGCGGCGGCGCCGACGTGAGCGACGGTGGAATGGGCGGAGCGGGCGCGGGCGGAGCAGGTGACGGCGGCACGGGCGGGGCAGGTGACGGAGGCGCCGGAGCGGGCGGAGCCGGCGGCTCGCCGCTCCCGCCGATCACGGATTACTCTGCCGAGGGGCCGTTCGCGACGACCGTGGAGCGGAACGCGGGGCCCAGCGGAAACCACACGATCTTCAGGCCCGAACGCCTGGGTGAGAACGGCTTCTTGCATGCGCCGATCAGCTTTGGCCCCGGGATCAATACGCAGGTGACCGCCTACACGGCTCTCCTGTCGAACTTCGCTTCTCACGGCTTCGTGGTGGTCGGCGCCAACCTCCTCACGGGCGGCCCCAACGCCCCGAACAACCTCGCGGCCATGCGCGAGGGGCTCGACTGGATCATCGCGCAAAACAGCAAGGCGGGCAGCATCTACGAGGGCAAGATCGACGTGCGCCATGCCGTTTCCATGGGCTACTCGGTCGGCGGCACCGCCGCCGTGGAGCTCGGCGGCCATGAGGCCGTGGCCACCGTCGTCTCCATCCACGGCCACATCGCGACAGCGGCCCTGCACGGGCCCATGCTGCAGACCAGCGGAACGCAGGACACGGTCGGGCTTCCGATGCAGCAAAAGACGTACGACATGTCCCAGACCCAGACGTTCCTGGCGACGGTGATGGGCGCGGATCACGGGTACATCACGCGCGACGTGGGAGGCGTCCAGCGGCCGGCGATCGTCGCTTGGCTGCGTTACTGGATCTACAATGACACCGGTGGGAAGCACTATTTCTACGGTGATGATTGCGTGATGTGCACCTCGCCCTGGGTGAATCCCCAGCGCAAGAACTGGGAATGACCTCGCGCCGAGAAAGACGCCCGTCCACGCCTGCCTTGTAAAACCCCTTGGGTTGGATGCCAACCGAGGAGAGCACCCATGTCGTCCAGTGTTGGCTCCGTGAGCTCCGATTGCATGCACCGTCACTCGCGTTGGCTGCGGCCGATCTGGGGCGCCTTGGGCCTCTGCGCCGCGCTCAGCGTCGGCTGTAGCGACGACGCCGATGGAGGCGGATCAGCCGCCGGTGAGACCTCCGCGAGCGGCTCCGGCGGTGGCGCGGCTTCCGGAGGCACGAGCAGCGGCAATACCTCCAGCAGCAACGGGGCGACCGCGGGCTCGGGTGGAGCGGACTCGGGTGGAGCGGGCTCGGGTGGAGCCGACTCGGGTGGCGCCGGCGGCGCGGGCGGTGCCGGCACAGCCGGGGTTGGCGGCGCGGGCGGTGCCGGCACCGCCGGGGCCGGCGGCAGCGGAGGCGGGGGTGACGCGATGAAGTCCGCCGGCTGCGGCAAGACGCGCACCCTCCAGAACGGCGCTGGCTCCGTGCAGAGCGGCGGGAAGAGCCGCAAATACGCCCTGCGCGTCCCCGACGATTACGACAACGACCACCCGTACCGGCTCATCCTCTCCTTCCACGGGGCCACGGGCAACAGCGGCCAGGTTGCGCCCTCGTACTTCGGGCTCTGGTCCCTCTCCGAGGGGAGCACCATCTTCATCGCGCCCGACGCCGTCGGCGGGATCTGGTCGGCCGGCGACGATGTGACCTTCGTCGACGACATCCTCAAGCAGGTCACAGGCGATCTCTGCATCGACACCTCGCGCATCGAGCTCGAAGGCTTCAGCCAGGGAGGTGCCATGGTGTGGACGCTGGCCTGCGCGCGTCCGGACGTTTACCGCGCCGCGGTGGTCCACTCCGGCGGCGGTCTCCCCCGGCCCGCGAGCTGCCAGCCGGTCCCCTTCATGTCTTCGCTCGGCCAGCAGGAGAGCGGCGGGGCCGGACAGACCTCCAACAGCGATTTCTTCGCCAAGCAAAATGGATGCACGGTGGAGTCCCTGGCCAAGGCGCCCAGAGGCGGCCACGCCTGCTCGGACTACAAGGGCTGCTCCGAGGGGAATCCCACCCGCTGGTGTGATTACGACGGCGGCCATACTCCATCGCCGAACGACGCCGGGCAGAACATGTCGTGGATGCCCCAGGAAGTCTGGTCCTTCCTGAGTAAATTCTAGAGCGACGGTCACCCGCTTCGGATACGGGCCCACCTCGACGTTTTCGGTGCTCAGCGCACGAGAGTGCGCTTGCGCGCCGAAAACGCCGATCTGGGCCCGTCTCCTGTGCGGGTGACCGCCGCTCTGCAGCGCGCGAGGGGAGGACGATAGCGCGCGAGGGGAGGACGATAGCGCGCGAGGGGAGGACGATGCGGCCGACTGGCGGCACGAGCCCATCAACCATCGGAGCCTTGATTGGGGAATGTCGCGATCGGCGGTATAGTGGTGTGCCCGCGTACGGATCTTGCGTACTCTTCGGGGATGTCGAGCTTGCAACCCCGAGCACGCTGTGGATACCGTCCGGCCGATGGCAGATGAGGGATCGGGGGAGATCGGGCGGCTAAGGGCAGAGATCGCAGCGCTACACGCGCGCGTCGAGGAGCTGGAGAGCGCGCTGGCGGAGCGGTCGAGCGGCGGCGCGGCCAAGGGGGTGGCGCCGCCCGGCGCGGCGGGCGCGGACGCTCACGCGGCCTTCGGCGCGCTCGCGTGGCTGCTCACGCCGGCGCCGGCGCTGATCCACTGGAGCCCCGACGGCACGGTGACGCGCTGGAACGATGGCGCCGAACGTGTTTTCGGCTGGAGCGAGGGCGAGGCCGTCGGACGCAGGCTCTCCGAGCTCGTGGGCGCAGATCCCGTGTCCCCGGACGCGGCGCGTGCGCTCCTGCTCGACTGGACGGAGAACCGGTTCGCCTCGGCCACGAGCGAGGGCAGGACGAAAGACGGGCAGGCGCGCCTCTTCCGGTGGACCCACGCGGTGCTGCGCGACGACCGCGGCGGCGCGCGTGAGATCGCGGCCATCGTCGAGGACGCCGGCGAGCCGCCGTGGAGGGAGCACGTGCTGCTCGGGCGGCTCCAGCTGCTCCTTCAGCTGCTGGACCACTCGCGCAATTCCATCTTCGTCAAGGACACCGAAGGGCGCTATGTCTTCGTCAACCGAGCTCACGCCGAGGTCCTCCAGCGGCACGTCTTCGAGGTCATCGGCAAGGATGAAGTCGAGTTGAGCCCCCTGGCCCCCGATGCCATCGAGGAGCTCGTGTCGAGAGAGCGCCACGTGATGGCCGGGGGGAAGGCGATGCAGTACGAAGAGAGCCTGCTGCTCGGCGACACGAGCATTCATTTCTCCACCGTCAAGTTCCCGATCCTCGACGGACGCGGCGAGCCGGTCGGCCTCGGCGGCGTCGTCACCAACATCACCTCGCTCAGGCACGCGGAGGCCGAGCGGGCCGCACTGCAGGAGAAGATCATCGTCGCCCAGCAGGCGGCCCTCCGGGAGCTGTCCACGCCGCTCATCCCGATCGCCGACCGGGTGGTGGCGATGCCGCTCGTAGGGACGATCGACAGCGCGCGCGCAGCGCAGATCATGGAGACGCTGCTGTCCGGCATCAGCAATCAGAGCGCACACACCGCGATCCTGGACGTCACCGGCGTGCGCGCGGTCGACGAGCACGTCGCCGATGCCCTGACGCGGACCGCGCGCGCCGCCCAGCTGCTCGGCACGCGCGTGGTGCTCACCGGCGTGCGCCCGGAGGTGGCGCAGACGCTGATCACCCTCGGCGCGGATCTGTCCGGTATCACCACGCTGGGCACCCTGCAAAGCGGCATCGCGCACGCCCTCCGCCACCCGGGACACCAGCGGTCAGCGGGTTGAATCCGTCTGAAAGAGCAGAAGCTCGGGCCGACTGGCAGCCGTGTTCTTCGTCGAGCGGCGGCGGGCTCCTGCCAGCGCCCGCCGGATCGGTTACGTTGTCAGGACCCCATGACGATCGACACCTCTCCCGACGCGCCCATCCCGTCGGTGCTGTCGAAGCTCGACGAGATCCGGCGGCGCATGGCCTCCCACACCGATCGGGACGACGAGCGGCGGATCCTGGAGATCCTCGCGGGATCGACCGCCATCGAGCTCGACCAGCTGCTCCTCCAGCTCGATCTGCCCGCCCTGCTGGGAGACATCGACGATCGCCTCGTCGGCCCCGACAACCGCACGGCGCTGCTCGAGCTCCTGACCGCCGAGCGCCTCGGTGATCTCGGGATCCCGGCGCGCGCGGCGCTCACCTCGGCGCTTCAGCGCGGCCGCACGGGCAGCCTCGACGAGCAGGCGCTGCGCCGCCTCTGGCTCGGCACGCGCGGCGCGGACGTCACGCGGCTCAAGAACGCGCTCGACGGCCGGGGCGGCTACCGCGACCTTCACCAGCTCTTCTACCACGATATCGATGATGACGCGTTGCGCGAGGAGCTCCTCGCGCACTTCGCGCGAGAGGCGGCCTCGGCGTCTGACGCTCTCTCTGCTTCAGGTTCCGTGTCGGTGCGCGAGGTGAAGATCCTGTCCGATATCGACGACACGTTCTATGCGAACTGGAAGGACGCCCGGTACCCGAAGAAGACCGTCTATCCCGGCGTCCTGCAGTTCTATGCGGAGCTCGACCGCGGCCCTGGCCCCGTGCCGGGGCGGGCCGGCGATCTGACGTTCGTCACCGCCCGCCCCGGCGACCGCCTCGGCCTCGTCGAGGACGCGACGATCAAGGCGCTCGCCGAGCGCGGTCAGCTCACCGCCAACGTGCTCACGGGCTCGTTCACGCGCCTCATCGGCAACCGTACGATCGCGGAGAAGAAGCTCGAGAACTTCCTCGAGTACCGGCGGCTGTACCCGGAGTACGATTTCGTCTTCGTCGGCGACAGCGGGCAGGGCGATATCCACTTCGGCCAGCGCATGCTCGAGCTCGCCTCGGAGGCGGTGAGAGCGGTCTTCATTCACGACGTGGTCGCGACACCCGATCTCGCGCGGAGGGAGCTCGCGGCCTCGGGCGTTCACCTGTTCGATACGTACATCGGCGCCGCGCTCACGGCCCTCGAGCGCGGCCTCCTCGGCCCCGAGGGCGCGGCGCGCGTGGCCGAGGCCGCGATTGCGGCGTTCGCCGCGATCCCGTTCCCGTCGCAGGCGGACCTGGAGGCGCGCCGCCGCGAGGTGGCGCGGGACGTCGCCCAGTTGAACGAGGCGCTACCTCCGTCGCTGCACATTCATTAGATTAGAGCGGGGCGCATCTTCGTGCGCTACGGGCCCTGGGGCGCGGTGAGCGCGGCGACGAAGCGGTCGATCTCGGGTTCGTCGTTGTAATAATGGACCGAGGCGCGCACCAGATCGGGAATCCCGCGATCCTCGAAGTCGAGCAGCGTCCCGGCGGCGGTCGACACGCTGACGTGGATCGCCTGAGCGCCGAGCCGCGCCTTGATGGCCGCGGCGTCCTCGCCGGCCCTGGTGAAGGTCACGATGCCGCAGCGCCGCTCGCCGAGGTCGCGCACGGTGACACCAGGGATCTCGGAGAGCCGCGCGCGCAGGCGCTCGGCAAGCGCACCTACCCGGTCGCGGATCGCCGGCAGACCCAGCCGGAGCGCATACTCCGCGGCCGCGCCGAGCCCGAGCCGGCCGGCGACGTAGCTCTCCCAGTTCTCGAACCGCCGGGCGTCGGGCCGCAGCTCGTAGCGGTCGGGCGCCGTCCAGCGGGCGGCGTGGAGATCGAGGAACGGCGGCTCCAGCCGGTCGAGCAGCGCGCGCCGGACATAGAGAAAGCCGGTGCCGCGCGGCCCGCGCAGGTACTTGCGCCCCGTCGCCGACAGGAGATCGCAGCCGATCGCCTCGACGTCGAGCGGCAGCTGCCCTACCGACTGGCACGCATCGAGCAGGAAGGGCACGCCCGCCGACCGGGCGCGGCGGCCTATCTCCTCCGCCGGGTTGACCAGCCCGCCGTTCGTGGGGACGTGGGTGATGGCGATCAGCTTGACCCGCTCGTCGAGCAGGCGATCGAGCGCGGGCAGCGACACCGCGCCGCGCTCGTCGCTCGGGATCGGGACAATCTCCGCGCCGGTGCGCCGCGCGACCTGCAGGAACGCGATGTAGTTCGAGGCGTACTCGGTCCGCGCGGTCAGGATGCGATCCCCCGGGCCGAAGCGGAGGGAGTAGAACGCCATGTCCCAGGCGCGCGTGGCGTTCTCGACCAGCGCGATCTCGTCGGGCGCCGCGCCGATCAGGCGGGCGACCGAGCCGTAGACCGCCTCGAGCCGCTCGCCCGCCTCCTCCTCGGCCTCGTAGCCGCCGACGGTCGCCTCGCGGCGCAGGTGCTCGAGCACCGTGTCGACCACCACGGCCGGAGGCAGCGAGGAGCCCGCGTTGTTGAAGTGCAGGACGCTGGCGCAGGCCGGGGTGTCGCGGCGCAGCGCGGCGATATCCATCGTCATGAGTCATCTCCTCGAGAGGCCGACACGCTGCCGGTTGGGCAGCTCCACGTCAATCGCGACGGCCGCCGGCGGCTCCCTCCGGCCGCGCGAGAGGGAGCGTGAAGAAGAACGTGGCGCCGGCTCCGACCTGACTCTCCGCCCAGATCCTCCCGCCGAGGGCCTCCACGAAGCCCTTCGCGATGGTGAGCCCCAGCCCGGTCCCCAGACGTGCGGTCTCCGCCACCTGCCAGAAACGATCGAAGACGTGAGGGAGCTCGTCGGGGCGAATCCCCGGCCCCGTGTCTGTCACGGCGAAGAGGGCCTCGTCGCCATGTGGCTCCGCTCGGACGGTGATGGTCCCTCCCTCCGCGGTGAACTTGATCGCGTTGCCGATCAGGTTCGCGAAGACCTGGAGGACTCTCTCGCGATCGCAGAGAACCTCGAGGCTGTCCCCGGCGCACGGCTCGCTCTCGAGCACCAGGTGCTTCTGCATCGCCAGCGCCTGCTCCATCTCGATCGCGTCGTGGACGAGCGCGCTCGCCGCGTGCCTCCGCTTCTCCATCGACAGCCGACCCGACTCGATGGCGGCGACGTCGAGCAGATCGCCGATGAGCCGGAGCATCCGCTGCGCAGCGAGGAGAATGACTTCAGCCCTCCTCCGATCTTGTGCTCCCTGCTCGCCAACCGGCAATGTCCGCATGAGGAGAGCCGCGGCCGCCAAGATGGAGCTCAACGGGTTCCTGAGGTCGTGCGAGACGACGGCGAGGAAATCGTCCCGCGTGCGAATGGCCCGCTGCGCCTGACGGTACAAGCGCGCATTCTCCAGGGCCATGGCGGCCCGGTGCGCCACCTCCTGGGCCACCGCGAGATCGGCAGTGGTGTAGCGGCGGCCCGACTCCGCCGCGATGAACGTGAGCGCGCCGAGCGGCCGCCCGTGGGTCACGAGCGGCACCACCATCACCGTGCCCGAGGCCGCTGCGCGGCGGGACCCTCCATGGCGCGAATCGTCGTCGTCGGCCTCCACCGCCGACCCGGTGATTTCGGGAATGAGGAGCGGCTCGCCGGTCTGCAGCACCCTCTCCTGTGGCGTCGCCCAGCCCGCCGCTCGGCCGAGATCCACCATCCGCTCGGCGAGCGACTCCTTCTCGGGAGCGGCGGAAGCCGGCTCGAGGCGCTCGACGCGGCCGTCCTCGTCGACCAGGTCGACGAAGTAGAGATCGGCGAGGGCGGGCACCGACAGTCGCGCCAGCGAGGCGATCGTCTCTGCGTAGTCGAGCGAGGAGGCGAGGACCGCGCTGACCTCCGCGAACAGTCTCTGCACCTTCTCGGCTTGCTTCACCGCCGTGATATCCAGGAAGACGAGCACCGCCCCCGACACTTGCCCTGCGCGCTTCAGAGGGGTGAATGTGCAGCTAACGTGGAAGAACGTTCGGTCTCGGCGCGAGAGCAGGTGATCGTCGCTTCGGGCCAGCTCGCCCGTGCGGATCGCCCGCAGCGCGGGGTGCTCTTCATCGGGTGCGGACGTCCCATCCGAGCGTTGAATCAGGACGACCTCCTGAACGCGCCGCCCCACGACCTCCTCCGCTGTCCAGCCGATCGAGCGCTCCGCGGCGTGGTTGTAGAAGGTGATCCGCCCTTCACGGTCGATCGCGAGCACGCCCTCGCCGATGCTGCCGGTCACCGCGCGCGTGAACTCGAGCTGCTCACGGACCCTCGCCTCCGCCTCCTTCGCGGGGGTGATATCCAGCGAGACGCCTTGGAGCCGAGGCGCGCCGGCGCCGTCCTTCACCAGGTGCACGCCGGTGTGGAGCCAGAGCGCGCGACCGTCCGCCGTCAGGCAGCGATGATCGCAGCGCTGGTCCTTCGCCGAGGCGAGCGTCCTTCGAAACGTCCGCTCGAGCGCGCCGCCATCGTCCGGCGTGGTGCAGCAGCTCCAGAAGTCGGGCTCCGCGAGCCACCGCTCGCGCGGATGACCGAGGAGCGCCTCGGCTCGCGCGCTCACGTAGAGGACCTGGAATGTGCGCGCGTCGGCCTCCCAGACGAACGCTTGATCGAGGTTGTCCACCAGCGCCTCGTAGCGCTGCCGCAGCGCCTCGGCGATGGCCCGCTGCTCGTCGGACTCGGCCTGCCTTCGCTCGGCCATCCCACGCGCCGCCTCCGCGGCGGCCTGCTTGGCGTCGATCACCACCTGGCGATCGAGCGCGATCGCGAGCTGGTTGGCCGCCGCGTTCATGAACACGAGGTCCGGCTCCTCCAGACGGGCGGCGCCCTCGATCTGGAGAGCGCCGAAGATCGGCCGGCGCTCGACGACGAGAGGGAGGACAAGGAAATTCCCGCGCTCGTCCGCCCCGGCTCGCGGGTCCCGGGCAGCCTGTCGGGACGTCGCGCTCGTCGTGGACGGCGCGCCGTCCCGATCGACCCGCCGTCCGGCATCCGATCCGGCGAGATAAACGTACGAGGTCGTGGCATGGGACTTCGCGGCCTGGAGTCGATCGGCGCTGACGCCTTCGGCGCTCCAGACGATGGTCTCTATCCGAGGGCGACCCGGGACATCCAAGAGCAAGAGCGCGGTGCGGAGGGGGAGCGCCCGTGCGAGGGTCGCGAGGATCGCCGGGACCGTCCGTTCGGTGCCTTCGAAGCGCGTGAGCTGCTTGCTGATCTCGTAGAGGTACTGGACTCGAGAATACGGGTGCTCGAGACCTCCGGAATCCTGATCCTCCTCGCCGCGCCGCGCCGGCTCCTGCTCGCTCGGCGCGTCGTGCCTCCCCGCCTCCTCCTGAGGCGCTCTCCGCGGCTTGTTCGTCCGACGGCCGGCGCTCATCCGTGGCCCCCTATCGCTTCGTTCTCCTCCGGCCCGCGATGTTCTTCGCCGCAAGAGGGACACCCTCGCCGGCGCGCGACCCGATCCGGGCGCCGCCCTTCCCGACGGTGAAGTAGTAGGTGCCGAAATCGTGCTCGCTGCCGCGCGTCTTCACGACCATGAGGGTCGGCCTGATCTCTCCTGGCAGGGGCGTGTACCGGAGCACGATGAGGTTGTCGGCCACCGGAGAGAACTTGCGGTCGGTGATCGTCTCGCTGGAGTACATCACGCTCGATTCGAGCGTGAGCAGGCTGGTCACGCCGAGCGCCTTGAACCGCGTGATCAGCGCGAAGAGGAGCTGCCGCAGCTCGTCGTCCGAGACGCCCTCCGTCGCGAGGTGGCTCACGCTGTCAAGGACGAATCGACGCGTCTTCTGCGTGCGAATCTTGTCGGTCAGGAGCGAGAGGAGCTGACTGGGGCGGACGCGCTCCCGCGAGAGATAGATGACCTCGGCGAGCCCCTTCTCGGTCGCCTCCTGGAGCGGCAGCCCCAGGGTCTCCGCGGTCCTGATGATCTGCGCGGGTCCCTCCTCGAGCGCGACGTAGAGCCCAGGCTCTTCGTGCCGGCAGCCTTCGAGGAGGAACTGCAGCGACAGGGTGCTCTTCCCGATGCCCGCGCTCCCGGAGAGGAGGGTGACGCTGCGCTCGAGCACCCCTCCGCCGAGCAGCGCGTCGAGCCCGGGCACCCCGGAGGGCAGGCGCCGCGCCGTCTCCAAGGGGGGCGGCGGCTCGGCGAACGCCGCCTCCGCGTTGTAGCGCGGATAGACCATGATCCCGCCCGGGCCGATGAGGATGCTGTGCCGGCCCCTGAGGTGGGCGGTGTTCCTGAGCTTGTAGATCTCGATGTAGCGCTGGCGCTCGAGCCCCTCCTCCGTCGAGGAGAGGAGGACGACCCCGTCGACCACGGTCTCCTCGACGCCGAAGCGGCTGATCTGGTTGGTGCCGTAGGGGATGTCGGTGGCGAGGAAGCCGACCGCCTGCGCGTTGTGGATGACGCTGGCGAGCTGGAAGATCTTCTCCCGGTCCAGCTGCGGGTCCTTGACCTTGTGCAGGAAGACCGAGACCGAATCGACGGCCACGCGCCGCGCCTTCATGCCGAGGATCCGCTCGCTCATCATGAGAAGGTGCCCCTCCACCAGGATGTTGGGCTGCGGGATGAAGACGATCTCGACCATCCCGCGATCGATCTCGCCGTCGAGGTCCCAGCCGAGGCCACGGGCGGTGGCGCGCAGCCGCGCCTCGCTCTCCTCGAAGGAGAAGAAGATCCCCTTCTCGCCGGCCTTCGCGCCCCGGTAGATGAACTCGAGCGAGAGCACCGTCTTGCCGGTCCCCGCCACGCCGGCGATGAGGAGGCTGGAGCCGCGCGGGATCCCGTCTCCGAGGAGCTCGTCGAGCCTCGAGATGCCGGTCTTGAGGCGCGGCTCCTTGCCCTCGATGGCTGCCCGGTGGATGGTGACGCGGGGCGCGAACACGTCGATGCCGGCCCGCGTGATGACGAACGAGTGCTCCTCGCGGCTGTGGTCGGTTCCGCGCATCTTGATGATCTGCATGAACCGCCGCTGCTCCCCGGACTCCTGGCGCTGGCTGATCATGACCAGCCCGTCGACGATCGAGAACAGGGGGTTGGTCTCGATGTCGCTCTGCCCGAACTCGCCGAGGAAGAACGTGGTCGTCTCCCACGCCATGAGGCTGATCGCGAGCTCGTAGCCGAACTTCCGGAGCTCTTCCTTCGACTTGGCGAGGTCGTCGAAGACCTTGAAGCTGTCGATGACGACCATGGCCGGCTTGACCTTCTTGACGTGCTCCATGACGAGCTTGGAGGCGCCGTCGAGGCCCTTCGTCCGGAGGATGACGCCGAGGTCCACGAACTGGATTCCCTCGTCGAGCTTCCTGGCGTCGAAGAAGTCGAACTGATTCAGGTAGCGCAGCGTCTTCGCGGTCGGCTCCGAGAGCGTGTTGAAGTAGAGGACCCGGGTCTTGGCCGAGACGTTGTGGAAGCAGATCTGCTGGGTGAGGATCGTCTTGCCCGCGCCGGGCGGGCCGGCGATGACGACGACCGAGCCCCTCGGCAGCCCACCCTCGAACAGCGCATCCAGGTTTCGCACCCCCGTCTCGATGCGCGCGATGGCCGTCTTCTTCGTCATGGCTCAACTTCCTCGCCGTCTTCGCCCTCGGAGATCCCGGGCGCGCTCTCCGACCGTCTCTCACTCCCGCCCTCTTCCTCGTGCGCGACCTTCGAGAGCTCCGCGTGGAGCGCCGGCGTGAGGATCTCCGCCGTGAGGTTTCCGAGGACCGCGAGGAACTCCACCAGGATGAACCGGATCCCCTCCTCGAGCTGATCGCGACGCAGGCCGCCGGCGCCCTTCTGGAGCTCCTCGCAGCAGATTCCGGTCGACTCCAACTTGAGCGACGAGAGGGCCGGGTATTGCTCGGAGGCGTAATAGAGCACGCGATCCACGATGGCGCCGAGCGTGACCTCTCCGAGGGGGACGTGGGCGCGCCGCCACAGGGCGCTGAACGCTCGTTCGAAGAGCTGGACGAGGCGGTCGGGGGGCAAGCCCTGAGCTACCTGCTGCATCCAGGCGTCCACGCAGGCGCCGTGATCGTTCGCGTCACGCATGAGCGCCACGCCGCGCGACCACGGTCGCTGGGTCGCGTCCACGGTCGCCGCGCGCCGAGGCGGGACACGCCGAATCATCACCGCGCCTCCTGGCGACCGCCGACATCGCTGTCGCGTCGCGGGCGTTCATGGAAGGCGCCGCGCGTTCGATGCGCGCCGGGCTCCCCCCCGGGGGGCTCGGCGTGCGAGCGTGCGTATGCAGCGGCGTCCATCGCGCGGCCTCCGTGCGCGGGCGTCCGCCACGCACCCCGTTATGCTGGTGCTGCATCGCGCCCTCGAGCAAAGCGGCTCGCGCCAGCAGCGCCGCCGTGACGGTCGCGCTTCCGGGCGGGCGACCGCGGCGATCGCGCGCGGGAAGCTCGCCCGATCGGCCGACCGTGCGAGCTGTTCCTGGCCTTCGCCTCCGTGCGGTCGCGAGATCGAGTCCGCGCTCGATCGTGGGGCGACTCCCCGCCGAGCACGTGCAGCGCGTCGTCCGCGGTCCGCTGCGCCGCACGCAAGGAGACGCTCGCCGACCTCCGTGCGGCGCGGAGATCGTCGGCCAGCTCCCGCATGCGATGGATGTCCCGCGCGCTCCCGGCGGAGGCGCGCAGCGCGATGAGCGATTCGAGGTCTTCGAGGACATGACGGACGGCGCGGCGCGCGGCGGCCGCCGCGTCAGCCGCCTCGCGCAAGACCGCGGGCGCATCCTGTGGATTTCTCGCCATGTCTCGCATCTCGGTGATCTCGTGCGGTTTGCGAAGGAGAGGCCGCTCGGTCCATCGTGATGACGCTTCGAGGGCGTCACGAAGCGCGCCTTTTCGCGCTCCACGCTCGCTTGCGGCTCGACCTCGCGCGGTCCGAGAACCCGGGAGGCAGGGTCGCACATTGGCGGCCTCATGTCTCTCGTTATGTTATGGCCATCGCCGGGCGGCGCGCCCCTTGTCCCGATTTCTCAGGCGCGGGAGACGGTCGAGCGCTGCATGGATTTCCCTTCGCCATCGACCCTCTACATCGCTTCGAGCCTCCGGCGCGTTGCTTGCCTCTCCACGATCCCGCGCGCGCGGCCGATGTCGAGGTCTTCAGGTGTTGCATGAACGGAGAGCGGGCGTGCATGCGGGCGGCGCGGCGCGCGGGCCGCGCGTGTGAACGCGTGTGAACCCGGACCTCAAGAATTAAAGAGCAGAAGGAAGCCAGGCGGGGCGGACCGACCATCGATCCGGAGAAGACCCCGCCGGCCGGGAGGGGCAGGACGCGCGCGACCACCTCCATCAGCGTCGCTGCGACCTACTGCCGCGCGGCGTGCCGGCGCAGCGCGGTGAGGTCTATTTCATCAGCCCGCTGCGCAGCTCGCTCGGGGAGTAGCCGGGCATGCGGCGACAGGTCCGCGAGAAGTGCGCGAGGTCGGCGAACCCTGCGGCGTGGGCGGCGCTCGTGGCGTCGAGGCGCGCGAACGCCCCGAGCGCGACGAGCAGCCGGCGCCAGAGCTGGAAGGTGCGGATGGGCAGCCCCACGTCGCGCACGAACAGCGCCTGCAGGTGCGCCTCGGAGATCCCGGCGCGCGAGACCGCGAGGCGCCGGTCCGCGGCCGGATCGCGCAGCGCCTCGAGGACGCGGGCCACCCGCACATCCGGGGCGCGGTGCGGCGACTCCCTCGCGGGAGATGAGCCGCACCCCTTACCCCGTGTACGACCAGCTCCGGAGCCGCTCTCCCGTGCTCCACTACGCACCGTCCGACTCGTGGATGATCTTCGATCACGACGGTGTGAAGCGGGCGCTCCACGATCACGAGGCGTTCAGCTCGGTCGTTCTTCCAGCTCCTCCTCGTGGCAGGCCACGAGACGACAACGAACCTGATCGGCAATGCGATCCTGTGCTTCCTCGAGAATCCGGATGAGCTCGTACGCCTCCGGGCCGCGCCGGTCGCGCTCTCCGATATGGTCGCGCGGCTCGGTGGCCTCGAGCTCGCGAGCGACGCGCCGTGGGAGCCGCGCCGGGCGATCCACGTGCACGGCCCGACCCGCCTGCCGATCCGCTTCACGCCTGGGCCGCGCCTCGGCGGCGCCCCGAGCTGATGCCCGCCGGCCTGATGCCCGCCGGCCTCACCCGCTCCGCGGCGCGTTCCGGCGAACGCAGCCGCTGTACCGCGCCAGGCGCTTGAATCCGCCGTGTCACCGAGCCCAGGCGGGTGCGGCGCGCGCGGCTCGGACGCCCGCGATGACAGCTGCGGCGTCGTCGCCGCTCTTCCCACCGGTGGCACCACCATTGCTGAATCGGATGGCGCTGATGACGCTGACGCCGCTGGCGCCGACAGCATGAACGACGCTGCCGGCGCCCGGCGGACCGCCCTCCCGCGGCCGAGGTTGGCGATGGGATGGGCAGGCATGGAGGATTCGATGAAAGACCAGACCTCCGTCGAGGTTTTTGTTCCACGTGAGATGTCCTGGGATCAGAGACAGCGGCTCATCGACGAGCTCTATGGCTTACGCCGCGTGATCTTCGAGGGCGCGCAGAGGGAGAAGAGCTTCGCCACCCACGTCATCGACGCTGGCGAGGAGCACGGCGCCGTCGTGGTCCACAGGGGCGCTGACAGCCAGATCACCGGCTATTTCGCGGTTCAGATCATGGATCCGGAGCCTTCCGGCCCGCAGATCGCGATCTTCCGCGGCGAATCCGGGGCGCTCGGCGAGCACGCCGGCGACGATGACGTCCTCCGCCACGTCCTTTTGCGCCTGATCCGGTACATGCTCGCCCACCCGGGTCGCCCCGTGTTTTGCCTGTGCTCGGTGGCTCACCCGTCGAGTTATGCGCTGTTCTCGCGCTTCGTCGACATCGCGCGCACGAGCCCGCCGGAGGGCGCGGACGAGCTCATGTCCAGGCTCGCCTCCTCGTTCGACCCGGAGGCGAACGATCGAGGTGGCCCGTTCGTCTTCGAGGTCGGGCAGACGGCGGCCGAGCCGGCGGGCGGCTGCGACTTCCTGCATGTCTACGAGAACCCATCGGCGCGCCCCGGCGCTGCGGAGGAGCGCGGGCTCGTCACGCTCGTGCCGCTGCGCCTCGGCGGCATGCTGCGCGCTGCAGTGCGCTGCGCGCCGCCGGAGGCGAAGCGCTGGTAGCGCGCCGCTCGCCGGGTCAGGCCAGCACTTCGGACAGGCTGTCGAGGAATCGCTGGTTCTCGCGCTCGGTCCCGACGGTGACCCGCAGGCTCGTCGGCAGGTTGCCGAAGGGCCGCACGATGACGCCCTTCCGGAGCAGGGCGTCGTACACCGGGCGCGCCGGCCGCCCGACGTCCACGAGCACGAAGTTCGCCTGGCTCGGCGCCACCGACAGCCCGAGCCGCGTGAGCTCGCGCGTGAGCCGGTCGCGCTCGCGGAGGTTCAGCGCGCGGCTCTTCTCGATGTGCTCGGCGTCGTCGAGCGCCGCGACGGCGGCCGCCTGCGCCAGCGCGCTCACGTTGAACGGGGCGCGCACCCGGTTGATGTAGTCGATGAGCTGGGCCGGGCCCACGGCGTAGCCGACGCGGAAGCCCGCCAGGCCGTAGATCTTCGAGAAGGTGCGGAGCACGAGCAGCCGCTCGCGGAGCCCGCGGAGGCGCAGGGAGTCCGGGAAATCCGGCGCGTCCGTGTACTCGATGTACGCCTCGTCCATGACCACGATCACCTCGGGCGGGACCTCCCTGAGCAGGCGCTCGACCGCGGCGCGGCCGACGTGCGTGCCCGTCGGGTTGTTCGGGTTCGCGATGAACAGGAGGCGCGTCTTCGGCGTGACGGCCGCGGTCATGGCCTCGAGGTCGTGCCGCAGGTCGCGCAGCGGGACGGCCGTGAACGGGACGCCGTAGGCGAGCGCGGCGAGCTTGTAGACAACGAAGGCCGGGTCGGCGAACACGATGTGCGACCCGGGCGTCGCGAAGGTGTGCACGATCAGGTCGAGGAGCTCGTTCGAGCCGTTTCCCTGGACGATCTCCTCCATCGTGACGCCGTGGACCGCCGCGAGCCGCTCGCGCAGCCGGTAGGCCGCGCCGTCCGGGTAGAGGTGCACGTTCGCGAGCGCCTGGCGCGCCGCCTCGAGGGCGCGCGGGCTCGGGCCGAGCGGGTTCTCGTTCGAGGCGAGCTTCACGGCGTCCGTCACGCCGAGCTCGCGCGCGAGCTCGTCGAGGGGCTTCCCTGTCTCGTAGGGCGAGAGCAGCTCGACAGAGGGCAGGACTATCGCAGACATAGCGCGCACCCTATCACACCTCGGCCGTGGGGAGTGAGCCGGCTCGCCGGCGCCCTGCCGCGGGTTCGTCGCCGGGAGTTGCCGGGATCTGGCCTCGCCCATGGGGCTCCGTGTGATACTCGCCGTCCCGATGAAACCCGGGGACATCGTCGCCGACCGCTTCTTGATCGAGCGCCTCGCCGGGTCGGGCGGGATGGGCTCCGTCTACCGCGCCCTCGACCGGCACACCGGCGAGACGGCGGCGCTCAAGGTCATGTCGGGCCGCGGCCTCGAGCACGGCGAGCGCTTCGCGCGCGAGGCGCAGGTGCTCGCCGAGCTGCGGCACCCCGGCATCGTCCGGTACATCGCGCAGGGCGCCACCGAGAGCGGCGAGCCCTGGCTCGCGCTCGAGTGGCTGGAGGGCGAGAGCCTCGGCGACCGGCTGCGCCGGCGCGGGCTCACCATCGCCGAGAGCGTCACGCTCGGCCTCCGGATCGCCGAGGCGCTCGCCGAGGCGCACCGCAACAACGTCGTCCACCGCGACCTCAAGCCGAGCAACCTGTACCTCGTCGACAAGTCGGTCGAGCAGGTCAAGCTCCTCGACTTCGGCATCGCCCGCCTCACGTCGCTCGCGCCCCTCACGATGACCGGCGTCGTCATGGGCACGCCGTTCTACATGGCGCCGGAGCAGGCGCGCGGCGAGCGCGACGTCGGCACCCAGGCCGACGTGTTCGCGCTCGGCTGCGTCCTGTTCCACTGCCTCACCGGGCGCCCGCCGTTCATCGGCGACGACATCCACACCGCCCTCCTCCGCGTCGTGCTCGACGAGGCGCCGCGCCTCCGCGACCTGCGCGCCGACGTCCCCGAGAACGTCGACATCGCCGTGGCGCGCATGCTCGCCAAGGCCCCGGCGGAGCGGCCCGCGAACGGCGCCGCCGTGGCGCTCGAGCTGCTCCGCGTCGGCGAGATCAAGAGCACCCCTCCCGCGCCCGTGAGCCGGCGCGCGAGCGCGCTCACGACCGGCGAGCGGCGCACGCTGTGCCTGATGCTCGCGCGCGTGGGGGCGCCGGAGGCCCCCTCGTGGCAGGGGCCCACCATGCCGATGACGCTCCCGATGACGGTGCCCCTCGCGCGCACCGTCCCGGAGGACGAGGTGAAGCGCGTGGCGTCGCGCTTCGGCGGGGCCTTGCAGACGCTTGCCGACGGGCTCCTGCTCATCACGCTCGAGGGGCGCGGCCTCATCACGGACCAGGCCGCCCGCGCGGCGCGGTGCGCGATCGAGGTGCGGGACCTCCTGCCCGGCGTGCAGATGGCACTCGTCGCGGGCCGAGGCTCCGCCGACGACCGGCTCCCGATGGGGCCCACCATCGACCGCGCCGTGCGGCTGCTCGACCGCGCCGAAGGCGGGTCGATCCGCCTCGACGAGGTGATGGCCGGCCTGCTCGACGCCCGCTTCGAGGTCGGCGGCGACGCGACCGGCCTCGTGCTCCGCGCCGAGCGCGACCTCGTCGAGGCCGCGCGGACGCTGCTCGGGCGCACGACGCCGTTCGTGGGGCGCGACCACGAGCTCGCCATCCTCGACGCCGTGCTCGACGAGTGCGTCTCCGAGCCGACCGCGCGCGCTGTGCTCATCACGGCGCCCGCGGGGCTCGGCAAGAGCCGGCTGCGCTACGAGTTCCTGCGCCGCGTCGAGGAGCGCAAGGACCGGGTGCAGGTCTGGCTCGGCCACGCCGACCCGATGAGCGCCGGCTCGCCCTTCGGGATGCTGCGCCAGATGCTCCGCCGCGAGGCCGGGCTCTCCGGCGGCGAGCCGCAGGAGGTCCGCGAGCAGCGCCTCCGCGCCCGCGTGGGCCGGTACCTGAGCGACGCCGACCTCGACCGCGTGACCGAGTTCCTCGGCGAGGTGGCGCGGATCCGCTTCTCCGACGAGGGCAGGGTGGAGCTGCGCGCCGCGCGGAGCGACCCGATGCTCATGGGCGACCAGATCCGCCGCGCCTTCGAGGACTTCGTGCTCGCCGAGTGCCGGGCCGAGCCGGTGCTCCTCGTGCTCGAGGATCTCCAGTGGGGCGACGTGCCCACGGTGAAGCTCATCGACGCGGCCCTCGCGCTCCGCGACCAGCCGCTCATGGTGCTCGCGCTGGCGCGGCCGGAGGTCGAGACCGTCTTCCCGAAGGTGTGGGTCTCGCGCGGCGTCCAGGAGATCCGGCTGCGCGAGATCGGGCGGCGGGGGAGCGAGCGGCTCGTGCGCGAGGTGCTGGGCGACGCCGTGACGCCCGATCTCTGCGCGCGCCTGTGCGAGCGGGCCGGGGGCAACGCGTTCTACCTGGAAGAGCTCATCCGCGCCGCCGCCTCGGGCCGGACCGAGGCGCTCCCCGAGACGGTGCTGTCGATGGTGCAGGCCCGCCTCGAGTCGCTCGACGGCGAGGCGCGCCGGGTGCTCCGGGCCGCGAGCGTGTTCGGCCAGAAGTTCTGGCGCGGGGGGCTGATGGCGCTGCTCGGCGGCGAGCGCCGCGCCCCCCAGGTGGACGGGTGGCTCGCGGTGCTCGTCGATCGCGAGCTCATCGCGCGGCGGGGCGAGGGCAAGTTCCGGAGCGAGGACGAGTACGCGTTCCGGCACGCGCTCGTGCGCGAGGCGGCGTACGCGACGCTCACGGACGGGGATCGCGCGCTCGGCCACCTGCTCGCCGGCGAGTGGCTGGACGCGGCCGGCGAGCGCGACGCGGCGCTCCTGGCGGACCACTTCGAGCGCGGCGGCGACGCCGAGCGCGCGGTCGTCTGGTTCCGGCGCGCGGCGGAGCAGGCGCTCGGGGCGAACGACTTCCGCGCCGCGATCCAGCGCGCCGAGCAGGGGGCCGCGAGCGCCGACGTGGACGGGGAGTTCTTCGCGGCGCTGCGCCTCGTCCAGGCCGAGGCGCACAAGTGGCTCGGCGAGGCGTCCCAGGCCGAGCGGTGCGCCGTCATGGCGATGCGGGGCTTCCCCCGGAAGAGCGCGCTCTGGTACGCGGCGGCCGGGGAGGCCGCGTCGATGCGCGTGCGCCTCGGCATGGGCGACCGGCTCGCGGATCTCGTCGAGGAACTCCGGGGGGCCGGCCCTGGCAGCGGGGACCGCGGCTCGTGGATCGACGTCGGGGAGGCGACCGGCGCCTCCGTGAGCGCGCTGGCGCGCATCGCCGGGTCGCTCCTGCACGGGGGCCAGTACGCCGCGGCGGAGGAGATCGTGCAGGAGCTCGCGCGGGTGGCGATGCCGCTGGCCGAGCGCGATGCGGCGGTGGCGGCGCGCATCCACGCGCTCCGGGCGTCGCGGGCGCTGTGCTACGGCGACCCTGCGGCGTCGCTCGCGTGCACGGAGCAGAGCATCCCCGCCTACCTCCAGACAGGCGACCTCAGGAACGCGTGCCTGAGCCGCGTGAACGCGGCGCACTGCCTGCTGCAGCTCGGCGTGTACGGCCGCGCCGAGGCCGAGCTGCGCGACGCGCTCGCGGAGGCGGGGCGGCTCGGGCTCTACAACGTGGCGGCGTTCGCCAAGCAGAACCAGGGCCTGCTCTGGATCCAGCAGGGCGATCTCGGCGCGGCGCGCGCGGCCACGGCGGAGGCGATCGACGCCTTCGTGGCGCAGGCGAACCGGCGGCAGGAGGCGCGGTCGCGGGCGTACCTCGCGGCGATCCTGACGCGGCTCGGCGACCTCGACGCGGCGGACAACGAGGCGGGCGCGGCCGTGGCGATGCTGGCGCACGTGCCGACGCTCCAGGCGCACGCGCTCTCGGTGCGCGCGCGGGTGCTGCTCGAGCAGGGCCGGGCAGAGGAGGCGCTCGAGGCGGCCCGGCGCGGGCTCGGTCTGCTCGTGTCGGTCGGCGGGACCGAGGAGGGCGAGGCGCAGATCCGGCTCGTGTATGCCGAGTCGCTCCGCGCCTGTGGCCACCACGAGGCGGCGCGCGAGGCGATCACGGTGGCGATGCAGCGGCTCGTCGCGCGGGCGCAATGGATCCAGGACCCGGCGTGGCGGCAGAGCTTTTGCCAGGCCGTGCCGGAGAACGCCAAGACGTTCGCGCTGGCGGCGCTCTGGCAGCAAGAATCGGAGCCCACCCTGCAGTGAGGCCGCGAGTCGCGGCCGCGCTGCGGACGGAAGAGCTGAAGAGCTCATGTGTGCTGGCTCGCCCGGCTGCGCCGGCGGGCGAGGGCGACGCGCAGCGCGTGTGTCACCGCGCCGCGGTGGGCGCGTCGAGCTGAGCCGCTGTCATGAGGAGTTCACTCACGCCATCTCCGCGGTAACCAATCGTGGCTGCGGGTGGAGGAGCGTGTGCAACGTGTGGGTGGGGCGTGGGTGAGGCGTGGGTGGGGCGTGGGTGGCGCGTGCGTGGGGAAGCGGCGACCCGGCCGCGGTTGCTTGACTGTGTGGCCGAGGTTCGAAAGAATCCTCAGCAGCCATGTATTCAGCCCTCTTTCGGAACGTGCTCTTTCCGTTTTACGAGACGAAACTCCGAGGGAGAGCCACGCTGGCCTACCTGGGGGAGCTGGAGCGGTCCCAGTGGCGTCCGGAGCGCGAGCTCAGGGAGCTCAACTGGAGAAAGATGCTGGCGGCCCTCCGCTTTGCCGAGCAGAGCGTGCCCTTCTACCGGCGCCGCTTCGCCGAATACGGGGTGCGGGTCAAGGACGTGCACGCGCCCGAGGATCTCGCGCGCTTTCCGGTGTTGACCAAAGCCGATCTCCGCGCGCACGGCAGCGAGCTCATCGCGGATGGGTGGCGCGGCAAGCTCTTCAGGAGCGGTACGGGCGGATCGACCGGAGAGCCGGCGCGCTTCTTTTACGATCACACGACGTACGAGTGTAGAAGCGCCGCGGCCCTGCGCTCCGACGCGTGGGCTGGCGGCCGGATCGGGGACAAGGAGCTGTACATCTGGGGGATTCCGACCCTGGAGCCCCGCTGGAAGAAGGCGAAGCGCACGCTGCACGAGGCGCTGATCCGGAAGAAGACGGTCAGCGCGTGGAACCTGGCGGAGGAGCGGCTCGCGGGGGTGGTGGACGAGATCCGGCGCTACCAGCCGAACCTCGTTGTGGGCTACACGAGTCCCCTCTACTACACGGCGCGCTATGCGCTCGAGACGGGGCACCGGCTGCCCACGCCGAGGGGGATCATCGCGACGGCGGAGCGGCTCTTCCCCCACCAGCGTGAGGTGATCGAGCGGGCGTTCCAGGCGCCGGTCTACGACCGCTATGGGTGCAGGGAGATGATGCTGATCGGCGCGGAGTGTGAGCGCCACGAGGGCAAGCACCTCAACATCGAGAACGTCTTCCTCGAGGTGGTGCGCGGCGGCCGGCACGCGCGGCCCGGCGAGCCGGGCGAGGTGATCCTGAGCGATCTCGTGTGCCGGTCGATGCCGCTGATCCGTTACAAGAACGAGGATGTGGTGGTCGCGGCCGACAAGCCCTGCTCGTGCGGCCGCGGGTTGCCGCTGCTCGCCTCGGTCGAGGGGCGGGTGCTCGACATGATCGTCGGGACGGACGGCCAGCTCCTCTCGTCCGTGTTCTTCCCCTACTTCTTCAAGGACAACCCGACGGTGGAGCGGTATCAGGTCCACCAGGACAAGACGCGGGCGATCACGATCAAGATCATCCCTGGCGAGGGGTACGGGCCGGAGACGTCGCAGGCCATCGAGCGCGATCTGCGCCGGTTCCTCGGGGAGCGGGCGGACATCCGGGTGCAGCTCGTCAGCGACATCCCGGTCACGTCGGGCGGCAAGTTCCGCTTCACCATGACCGAGGTGCCGATCGAGTTCGGCCGCGAGGCCGCGGCATGATCGGGGCGCCCGGGGTCCGGCCGGCGCCGTATGCCGCGCCGGGCCGGCCCGCGAAGGTCGCCCACGTCGTGCTGTCGCTCAACGTGGGTGGGCTCGAGCGGGTGGTGCTCCGGCTGCTCGACAGGATGGCGCGCGACCGGTTCGCGCCGGTGGTGTGCGCGCTCCAGGAGCCCGGCGCGCTGGCCGAGGAGCTGGCGCGGCTCGGCGTGCCGCTCGTGGTGCTCTCGCGAAAGCCCGGCCTCGACCCGGGGCTGCCGTTGCGGCTCTCGGCGTGGCTGCGGCGCGAGGGGATCGGGCTCGTGCACACGCACAACCCGGGGCCGCACCTCTATGGCGCGCTCGCGGCGGCCCTGGCGCGGGCGGCGGCGCTCCCTGGCGGCGGCGGGCCGCGCGTCATCCACACGAAGCACGGGCGCAACTACCCGAAGCAGAAGCGCAAGGTGCTGGTCAACCGGCTGGCCGCGGCGCTCACGGACCGGGTGGTGGCGGTGAGCGACGACGCGCGCGCGGTCGCGCTCGAGGTGGAGCACGTCGATCCGGCCAAGGTCGTGACGATCTTGAACGGCGTCGACACGGACGTGTTCCGGCCGGGCGACGCGGTCGCGGCGAGGGCGCGGCTCGGGGTGCCGGCGACGGGCTACCACGTGGGGTGTGTCGCGCGGCTGTCGCCGGAGAAGGACCACGCGACGCTGCTCGACGCGTTCGCGAGGCTCCGCGCGGCGCGGCCCGAAGCGCATCTGACGCTGATCGGCGACGGCCCGCGGCGGCCTGCGCTCGAGGCGCAGGCGGCGCGGCTCGGGCTCGGCGGGGCGGTGACGTTCACGGGGACGCGCGGGGACGTGGCGGAGCTCTTGCCGGCGTTTGATGTGTTCGCGCTCGCGTCATTGACGGAGGGTATCTCGCTGACGCTCATCGAGGCGGCGGCGGCGGGGTTGCCCATCGTCGCGACGCGGGTGGGGGGCAATCCGGAGATCGTGGTGGATGGCGAGACAGGGATGCTGGTGCCGCCTGGAGCGCCGGAGACCCTGGCGGACGCGCTCGAGGCGGTGGCGGCGCGGGATGATCGCGCGGAGATGGGATTGCGCGGGCGGGCGCGGGTGATGGAGCGGTTCGGGCTCGACCGCATGGCGCGCGCGTACGAGGACCTCTATGACGAGGTGCTCGGGGGGTAGATTTCGCAGCGCACGGCACGGAACGTCGGATCCGTAGGTGAACGCTCGGCTTTCGATTTCGTCCCTATGGCAAGCAGTCGCGGGTGGCGTTGGGCCACGGCTCGCCGTTGAGCCTGGTGATTGCCGTAGTCGCCGCATGTGAGGTGACAACGAAGGCTGACGTTGCGGACGCCGTGCTCACAAGGGGAGTCTTGCCGCTCGCGCTGTACGGCCCGCGGGACGTCTTGTCCGGCGACGCGGCGCGGTGTAGCGTGCGTCACGTTCAGGAGGGGGGCGTATGAGACGTCTGTGTGTCGCCGTGCTCGTTCCGCTCGTCGTCGGCTGCTCGATCTTGGACCCAGAAGATCGCGCGGAGCTGAGACGTCAGATCGCGATGCTGCCGCACGACAACCTGATGCAGATGAAGCGCTGGACCATGCACGAGCTGGCGAAGGAATGGTTGGAGACAAGGGACGAGAACGACCAGGTGGGCAAGGTAGTGTGCCGCGACAACGAGGGGGGGCTATGGAGCGGATGGTACGATCGTCCGAATAAGTACATCACCGTGGACGATATGCTCCGCTGTCTCAGGGAGAAGCCCGATCTTCCGAACTATCTCTTTTGCGCCGAAGATTTTGCGTCGTGGGTTGTCCCTGACGCGCAGAGGGAGATCGAGAAGTTGCTGCCCGCGTACACCGACATCGAGTGCAAGTACGTGTGGGATTTTCGATACGAGCCCGAGAAGGTGGATCCGAAGATGGTCGATATCGATGCGATCGAGTCGGATGATATCATCCAAGCCATGATCACCCTTCCGGGGCCGCCTCCAGGGTGGGCTATTCCTCGGTTCGCGCCGCTCCTCTGCCCGCTCGGCGCAGGGGAGGGCTGGGGATGCCCTCCCAGACCGTCCGACTCGTTCCCTACGGGCGGAGAGCCAATAGACCCTCCTGGCGGGGATCAACCGTGAAACGTTATCTCGTCGCGCGCGAGGCGGGCAATGGGGCGGTCATGTTCATGACCAAGGATCCACGAGAATGGAAGTCCTACCTCCAGAACCTGGGCGAGGTGTGCGGCACGGCATGGCGAGACGATCTGGCAGAGGAGGAGGAGCGCGCGTGGGCCGAGGCGCACCGGAAAGAGTTCAACCACTGGGTCGACGGCAGAGCCGCCCCGCCGTGGCCGATGCTGATCGCCGCCGTGAAGCGGGCGTTCGTTGCCGGCTATGGGGCTCTCGAACGAAAGCCCACCACGGAGGCCGAGGCGCTCGCGCGCCTGGACAGGACCTATCTCTGGAAGCTGCTGACGGCCGAGGATGTGGCCCAGGGCCACGGCCCCGAGGCGCTCCGCGCCTTCCAGCGGGGCTTCCGGCTGGGACGAAGCGCGAGACCCTTCTCCACGAAGCGGAACATCCCCCGGATGGTGGATCCTCCCTATCACTGGTACCGCCAGCAGGCGGAGGCGAACTTGCCGGGACCGAGCGCAGCTCGCGAGCGAGCCCTCGTGGCCGCATGGCGCGCGAGCGGCGCGAGTCGCGAGGACGTGGAGGCGAGCCAGCGAGCACTGCGCGAGCTCCACGCGAGCGCCTGGCGCGATGATGTGCCCGAGGAGGACCGCGCCTGGGCCGAGGCGTACCGCGAGTCGTGCGCGCACTGGGTCACCGTCCACCGGCGCGACGCGATGGCGCAGAGCGCCTACGAGGCCTATCTCCGGAGCAGCGACGGAGTCCTCGACGGGGAGCCTGCGCCCCCTCGGTCGAAGCGGTGCAACCGCGACTCGGAACCGTGGCGGTTCGTTGCAGATCGCGTCGAGGACGCGCCCGAGGACGAGAGCGAGCTCGCGACGGCCAAGGCGGCCGCGCGCGAGTACTGGGACGCGCGCTGGCGCGAGGCGCCGCCGTGGGAGAGCGACCCGGCCCAGGTCCACTGGCTCGCGGCGGTCCGCGCCGCGCGGAAGACGTCGGCGGAGATGGCCGACCACATCCCGAGGCCCTGGTAGCGGTTGCCCCCTCGTCCGACCCCGGCCGCCTTCAGTTCGTACGAGGTTGCCGCCTCGGTCGACCCCGACCGCCTTCAGTCTGTATAGGGTTGCCGCCTTGACCGATCCGCTACGCCTCCCGGAGGCGCCGGCGTCACCGCGGCTCTGCTGTTCTATTTGCGCTCGTAGAAGGTGAGGCTCACCCCGCCGCCCGCCGCGCCACCCGGGTCGGAGCTCACATACTGCTTCGTGTTGAGGATCGCATAGGGGCCGTCCGCGCGCGTCTCGAAGACAGGCACGAGCGCGCCGAACGGTCCGCAGTTCCTCACCACGATGACCTCGCCGTCCTTCGAGGACAGCGCGTACCTGGCGTCCAGCACCGTGGTCGACCCGATGAGCTGGTAATCCGCGCCTCCGGGGAGCACCGAACCCGACAGGCCGCTCAGCAGCATTCCGCCGGTGACCGTGCCCCCGGTGATGGGAATGATGTTGCGCGTGCCGCGCTTGCTCGCGCCGACAGACACGGATGCGCCGAGCGAGACGGACTCGGTGAACACGCTCGAGCCCTTCGCCCCGGTCGCCGTCGAGCACTCCCACGTTTGGTTCGGGACGCCCTGGGGGTCCTTGAGCTGGATCTTCGGCTCTCCGGCGTCCACCTTGCTGATGTCGTAGATGTCGAGCTGGATCGTGCCCGCCGCGGCGTCGACGACACGGGTGCCCGCGAACTTCCCGGTGTTGAGCCACGCGAGCGAGCTCGAGGTGGCGACCTCGAAGTCCGGGACGATCCGGACGACGTCGTCGCCGGCGGCGGCCACGCCGCAGGTCCGCATCAAGATGGGGGTGCCGTCGCTCGCTTTCAGGATGTTGATCTCCTCGAGCTCGACGGATCCGTTCGACAGCGTGAGCTCGAGGTCCATGCCGCCAGTGAGGAACGTGGCCTGGGCCTTGTCGCCCGTGAGCGTGCCCCCCTTCACGTCGAGGAGGCGGCGGTGTCCGAACTGGGTGGTCCCGACATCGTGGGTCTGGCCGAGCTGGAGCGTCGCCCGAAGGACGAGCTCGCCGCGCGTGGGGAGCGGAATGCCGTTCGGCATCCCGCAGGTCCAGGAGGGATCGGGGACGATCGTCGCCTCCTCGCTGCCGTTGTCGCCGCCGCCGGCGCCGGGCGCCCCGCCTGCGCCGCCGCTGCTGCTGCTGCCCGTCTCCTCGGCGCCGCCGGCTCCCGTGGTCCCGCTGCCCGCGGTGGTTCCGCTACCCGCGCCGCCCGTGCCGGCGTCGCCGCCCGTGCCGGTCGCTCCGCCGGAACCGCTCGACGCCGCGCCGCCGGAGCTGCTGCTCGTCGTCGCTCCGCTGGTATCGTCGGTCGACGAACCGCACCCTCCAGAGCAGATGCCCAGGATTCCAGTTATCAAGAGCTTCGCTGGCAGATTTTTGATCACCATTGCCGGACCCATCCATTCAATCGCACGCTGCGATTCGATGCACCCTGAAAACGTGGCGCTGGTTCGAGCGACGTTCGCTTCAGAACTGCGAGAAGAAGCTCCAGATCGACTCGCCGGAGTTGTTCGGCAGGGCGTGGTCCCCGTCGAACTCGCACCAGACGACGGGGTAGCCCGCGTCGCAGCCCTCGTAGCTGACGCAGGGGCTCGGCTCGACCGGTGTGGTCTGCTGGCCGCAGTGGTTTCGCTCGAGGAAGACATCGCGAGCGCTCTGACCGTTCGCGACTGGAACCACGCTGTCGCTCTTGCCGTGGGAGCCCCACATGGCCACGGGGCTGTCGCCGTCGTCGCAGCCGCTGTAGAGCGCGCCGGACATGGAGGCGATGGCGCGGAAGTCGTCGCCCATCGCACAGCCGATCGCGTAGGACATCATGCCGCCGTAGCTGAACCCCGTCGAAAAGATCCTGTTCTCGTCGATGCAGAGCTCGGTGCGGAAGCGGTCGAGCATGGCGCGGAGGAACGCGATGTCGCGGTTCCCCGTGTTCGCCCAGCCCTGCTCGATGCCCTCGGGCGAGACGAAGATCGTCGAGCCCTTGGCGCGACTCTGGAGGCCGTAGTAGCCGCCGCCGAACCCGGTCGCGACCTGCTGGGCCGAGCCGCCTCGGGGATGCCAGGTGAAGATCAGCCGATAAGGGTGGTTCGGATCGTAGCCGTCCGGTACGGCGAGGATGTACTCGCGCGTCGTGCCCCCGACATCGATGCTGAGACGGCCGCTCTTCGGCGCGGTCGCGCTGCCGCAGCCCGCGCTCTGCGCGTCTCCTCCAGCGCCGCTCGATCCGGAGCCGGCAGCGCTCCCGCCGCCCGCGCCAGTTTCCCCCGAGTCCGGGCGCCCGCCGCTGCCGCCGGCGCCGCTGACCGCCCCCGACGAGCTACCGGTCGCGGACGAGCCACTGGTTGCCGACGGGCCACCGGTTGCCGACGAGCCACCCGTGGCGCCGGAGGCGCTGGATCCGGGCCCACCGGGCCCTCCTGCGCTGCCGCCGGAAGATGCTTCGGTCGCTCCTTCTATCTGGCTGGAGCAGCCCAGCGCCGCGAACGCCGCGAGCGCAACGAGCCCTGGAGCGATCGCGCCGAAATTGCGAAGCGTTTTCATTCGTCCTCGCCTCTCTATTCTAAGATCGCCGTCCGTCCTCGCATCACCGATGAGGGTGACCGCAACGAGGTCGTACCCTATGCGTCAGGGCCGAGGCATAGGCATATTCGCCTATGCCTCGGCCCTGACGCATAGGCATACTCGCCTATGACGCAATGCGAGACGTCACGCCCGGATGGGCGGACTGGACGATGCGGGATCCGGCGACAAGCGTTCAGCCGCTCGGATCGAGCTGCACGCCGACCGTCCACGCGGCGCCGCCCGCCTCGTCCTTGACGGTGACGCGCCCTGTCGCGGCGTCGAGCTCGAACGCCGGGTCGCCGCCGTTCGGGGTCGTGTTCCCGTCGTGGACGCGGACGACCTTGTCGCCCTCCACCGTGCACTCCGAGACGCCGGTCGTGCCCGCGCCGTAGAGCATGCGGCCGGCGCACGCGAGGCGCGTGAGGCACTTGCCGCCTCGCGGGAGCGGCGAGACGAGCAGCGCGCACCTCGCGCCCGCCTTCACCGGGCTCGGTCCCGTGGACTCGGTCACGCGCGCGGACCGGCGCAGCGCTCTCCGGGTCGCGTCGAGGAGCGGCTCCCCCGCGACGGGCAGGCTCTGGTAAGCCAGCGTGAACTCGACGCGGTACGCGGGCACCGAGTCGCGCCAGACGGCGCCGGCCTTGCGGATGCTGTCGAGCGAGACCTCGGCCCGCTCCCCGGCGCGCGAGCCCTTGTCCTGGTACGAGAGGGCATAAGCAACCGTGCCAGGCGCAGCGCCGGAGTCCTCCTCCACGCCGGCGCTGAACATCGACATGCCGTTCAGCGGATCGCTCGACCGGTAGATCGGCTTGCCGCCGCAGAGGACCCGGAGCGCCGGCACGCGGATGTCGCTGCCCGAGCTCGCGAGCTCCGCCTCGACGGTGCACGCCGCGCCGGCCGCGAGGGGGAGCCCCGTGGCGCGCGTGACGGTCGCCCTCCAGGTCGCGTTCGCGGTCCGCGACGGCGCCTCGCTCGTCGGCGCGGCCGGCTCCGGCGGCGCCTGCGCTGGCTCGGGGACAGGCGCCGGCGGCTCGGGGACGGGAGGCTGCTCCGGGAGGGGAAGGGGAGGCGGGGGCACCGCCGGCTGCTGGACGATCGCCATCGTCTCGCGCCCGGACCGCGCCAGCAGATAGCTCGCGACCATCGCGCAGAGCCCCACGCCCGCCATCGTCACAAGGAGCGGCACCGCCGACGACCGCTTCGGCCGGCCGCGCACCGCGTCGAGCTCCCGGCCGAGCTGGTCGAGCACGCGGCGGGCCTCCGCCATCTGGCGCTCGATCTGCTCGACGCGCGCCGCCCGATCGACGTCGCGGTGCTCCTCGAGCTCCTTCGTGGCCGCCGCGAGCTGCTCCTCGAGGCTGTCCACACGCCCCCGCAGCGCGTCTCGTTCGTCGCGGTATTGCATTGCTCGACGATACCACCGACCAGCTCGCCCGCGCCGGCGGCGCGCCGGTGGTGGAGACGCGTCGAGACGCGTCGACACGCACGCAGCGTGTGGGGCGGCCATGTCCGCAGTCCGACGTCACGCCCCGGATTCCACGGCAGAACGCAAGACTTCTCGCCCGGGCCGGCGGCGCAGCGTATACGATGTAGCCGGTCCTCAGCGGTCGTGGGGAGGGCGGTCAGGTTGTGGAGCAGGAGGCCGTCGGGAATGGGTCAGGGTCGCCAGGGCAGTGCAGTACCGTTGCCGGAGCAGTGGGGCGAGCTGCCTGGCGCCGCGCGGTGGAAGGCCAGGGAAAACGCCGGCGTCTCCGGCCCTGATGCGCGCCGGCCCGAGAGCGCGCACCCGGCGGCTCGCCCTCCTACCCTCGGCGTCGTCGCCCCGTTTCTCTCCGGCGCGTTCTGGGGCCCTATCCTGCTCGGCATCCATGAGTCGGCCCAGCGGCGCGGGATCCGCACGCTGGTCCTGCGCGGCACGCCATCCGAGGTCCTGGCGCCCTCGCTCGGCAGAGAGCAGGTCGACGGGTGGATCGTCGTCGTCGAGTTCGGCGGTCTCGAGGAGCTCGAGCGCGCGGGGGTCCCGTTCATCACGCTCGGCGCCCGCCCGGCCGACATCCGCTGTCCTGCGGTGCTCCCGGACAACCACGGCGGCATCCGGAACGCGGTGCTCCACCTGATCGAGCACGGGCACCGGCGCATCGCGTTCATCGGCAACTTCGCCGCGTACGACGTGCGCGAGCGCCGCGACGCCTACATCAGCACGCTCGCCGAGGCCGGGATCCCCTTCGACCCCGATCTGGTCATCCCGTGCGACAACAACATGTACAGCGGAGGCCGGGCCGCGGCGCCGGCGCTCCTCGCGCTGCGGCCCGCGTGCACGGCGGCCGTCTTCGGGACGGACAAGAACGCGCTCGGGACGATGTCCGAGCTGAAGGCGGCGGGCGTCCGTGTCCCCGAGGACTTCGCGATCATCGGCTTCGACGACGTCGTGGAAGCGCAGAGCACCGACCCGCCGCTGACCACGGTGCGCCAGCGGTTCGAGATGATGGGGAGCGCGGCGTGCGAGCTGCTCGCGTCGATGATCGCCGGCGAGCCCTTCCCGCCCGAGGGCGTGCGCACGGCGAACGCGCTCGTCCTGCGGAGCTCGTGTGGTTGCAATGTGGTCCAGAACTTCCTCGACACGGAGGACGCGGCCTCCGGGGAGGACGCTGCCGACACCCTGGCCCGACAGATGGTCGAGCAGCTGCTCCTGCCGCGCCCGCTCCCGCCGGATACCCCGCCGGCGGCGGTCTGGCCGGCGGTCACGCGGGTGGTCGACATGTATTTCGCGGCGCTCCGGGGCACCGCGCCCGCCCCGGCCGCCGAGCTCGAGCGAGCCTATCGCCAGGCCGTCGCCATCACGCCCGATCTGGGGGCCCTGCTGTCGACGGCCCGCCTGATGGACCAGCTCCCGGAGCGGCGCCGCATGTCCCTGGACGCCGCGGCCAGGCGGCGGGTGCAGGACTTCGTGGAGCTCGCGCGCCTCGCGAGCGCGCGGGCGCGGCTCGACGCCGAGACCCACTCCGTCCACCAGCTCGGGGTGCTCGCGAGGACCAATTACGATGTGAGCTTCGCCCTGCTCGGCGGCACCCAGCAGGAGTACCGGTCGCTCTCGTGGCTCGAGACGACCACGATGGTCTGGGGTTGCCTCGCGCTGTGGAACGACCCGGCGGAGCGCACGGGCCTCGTCGTCGCGGGCGCCTACAGCCGCGACGGCAGCCCGGTCCCCGCGAACGGGAGCCGCCATCGGCTGGAGGCGTTCCCGCCGGCGGAGATGCTGCCGCCGTCGGCCGTGGACGGCACGTACATGGTGCTGCTCCTGCCGATACGCTCCGTGGAGCGCGACTGGGGGATCCTCGTGCTGATCGGCCCGGCGGTCGTCGCGATGACCGGGGACGAGGGCACGGTCGCGATCTGGGGGACGCTGCTCGGGGCGGCCCTCGAGCGCGACGCGCTGCTGGAGTCGCTGTCGGCGCGGCACGCCGACCTGCAGCAGGCGTTCGCGAGCGAGCGCGCGCTGTCGCAGACGGTGCGGGAGCTGGGCTGCCCGATCATCCCGCTCCTCTCCGGCGTGCTGCTCGTGCCGCTGATCGGGATGCTCGACAACGGCCGCGCCCAGCAGGTGCTCGAGAAGGTGGCCGAGGGGGTGAGCCGGCACGAGGCGCTGTCCGTGCTGCTCGACCTCACGGGCGTTCCATTCGTGGACATCCAGGTCGCCCATTTCCTGGGCATGACCAGCCGCGCGGCTGCCCTGCTCGGCGCGCGGGTCTACCTGGTCGGCGTGCGCCCCGAGATCGCCGAGAGCCTCATCGACGTCGACCTCGGCGAGCTGGCCACGTTCTCCTCGCTCGCGACGGCGCTCCTCGAGCTCACGCCGGCGGCCGGGGGCGCGCCCAGGGCGAGGTGATGGGCGCGCCAGGGCACTGTCGCTTTCCTCACCTCCCGCCCGAAATCGATTAAGGATGGCGCTCGCCACGGAAGTGGAGAGGCTCGGCCGGACGTGGGCGAGCAGGGCGGGAGGGAGCGCGAGGATGGATCAGGGGCGCCGCGACAGCGGCATCGTGGTGCCGGAGCAGTGGGGCGAGCTTTCCGGCGCTCCGGGGCAGGCGGCGGGCCCGGGGAGCGGCACCGGCTCTTCTTTCCCTCCGGCGCGCCGCTCGTCTCTTCCCCCGGCGCGCCGCCCCGACGCCCCGCCGCTCCATGTCCCGGCAGCCGGCGCCGCGGCCCGCCCTCGCACCCTCGGGGTGATCTCCCCCTTTCTCGACGGCTCGTTCTGGAACCCTGTCCTGCTGGGTATCCATGACTCGGCCCAGCAGCGCGGGTTTCGCACGCTGGTGATGCGCGGCACGCCGTTCGAGGTCCACGCGCCGTCGCTCGCAGGGGAGCAGGTGGATGGGTGGATCGTCCTGATCGAGCTGCATGGCCTCGAGGCGCTCGCGCGCGGCGGGGTCCCGTTCATCACCGTCGGCACGCGCGCCCTCGATGTCGCCTGTCCAGCCGTGATCCCGGACAACCACGGCGGGATGCGGAGCGCGGTGCGCCACCTGATCGAGCACGGGCACCGGCGCATCGCGTTCGTCGGCTACTTCGATGCATACGACGTGCGCGAGCGCTTCGCGTCCTACAAGGACACGCTCGCCGAGGCGGGCATCGCCTTCGACCCCGATCTGGTCATCCGGAGCGACAACAACTGGTACAGCGGCGGCCAGAGCGCCGCGCCGGCGCTCCTCGCGCGGCTGCCCGGGTGCACGGCGGCGGTCTTCGCGACCGACAAGAACGCGCTCGGGACGATGCCCCTGCTGAAGGCGGCGGGCGTCCGCATCCCCGAGGATCTCGCGATCATCGGCTTCGACGACATCGCGGACGCGGAGAGCGCCGATCCGCCGCTGACCACGGTGCGCCAGCGGTTCGAGATGATGGGGAGCGCCGCGTGCGATCTCCTCGCGTCGATGATCGCCGGCGAGGCCTTCCCGGCCGAGGGCGTGCGCACGGCCAACACGCTCGCCGTGCGGAGCTCGTGCGGGTGCAACACGATCCAGGAGTTCCTCGACAAGGAGGACGCGGCGCCCGAGGAGGACGCCGGCGGCGTCCTGGCCCGGCAGATGGTCGAGCTCCTGCTCCTGCCCCAGCCGCTCCCGCCCGACCTCCCGCCGACCGAGGTATGGCCGGCGGTCACGTCGTTGATCGACGGCTATTTCGCGGCGCTCCGGGGCGCCGCGCTGCCTTCGGCGGCCGAGCTCGGGGGCGCCTGCCGGCAGGCGGTCGACATCACGATGGATGTGGGGACGTTGCTGGCGGCGATCCGCCTGCTGGGCCAGTTTCACGAGCGGCGCGGCGCGTCCCTGGACGACACGGCCAGGCGGCGGGTGGAGGCGTTCCTGGAGCTCGTGCGCCTCGCGATCGCGCGGGCCCGGCTCGAGGCCGAGAGTCAGTATGTCCGCCAGCTCGGGGTGCTCGCGAGGACCAATTACGATGTGAGCTTTGCCCTGCTCGGCGGCACCCAGCAGGCGTCCCGGTCGCTCTCGTGGCTCGAGACGACCACGGTGGTCTGGGGCTGCCTCGCGCTGTGGGATGATCCGCAGGCGCGCGCGCGCCTCATCGTCGCGGGCGCCTACAGCCGCGACGGCAGCCCGACCCCGCCGATCGGCCGCCGCTGTCGGCCGGAGGCGTTTCTGCCGGCGGCGATGCTGCCGCCGTCGGCCGAGGACGGCACGCACATGGTGCTGCTCTTGCCGATACGCTCAGCCCGGCGCGACTGGGGGATCCTGGTGCTCGTCGGCCCGACCCTCGTCGCCATGGCCGGAGACGAGGGCACGGTCGCGATCTGGGGGACGCTGCTCGGTGCGGCCCTGGAGCGCGACGCGCTGCTGGAGTCGCTGTCGTCGCAGCACGCCGACCTGCAGAAGGCGTACGAGATCGAGCGCGCGCTCTCGGAGACGGTGCGCGAGCTGGGCTGTCCGCTCATCCCGCTCCTGCCCGGCGTGCTGCTCGTGCCGCTGATCGGGATGATCGACGGCGGCCGTGCCAGGCAGGTGCTCGAGAAGGTGTCTGAGGGGGTGAGCCGGCACAGGGCATCTTCCGTGCTGCTCGATCTCACGGGCGTGCCGTTCGTGGATGCCCGGGTCGCCGACACGGTGGGCATGACCAGCCGCGCGTCCGCGCTGCTCGGGGCGCGGGTCTATCTGGTCGGCGTGCGCCCCGAGATCGCGATGAGCCTCGTGGGCGTCGACCTCGGCGTCCTGGGCACGTTCTCCTCGCTGTCGGCCGCGCTCAGCGAGCTCGCGCCGGCCGGGCGGCGCGCGCGCAAGGCGAGGCGGGGGGCGCCGTGAGCCGCGCGGCGAGGCGCCTTGACCTGCCGAGACGCGGCTGGCGTAGAATCGGTCCGTGCTCGCCGTGCATTGCCCGCGCTGCGGGCGACCAGCGCCTGTGTCCCTGGCCAGCCCGGATCTCATGGCCTGCGCGGCCTGCCACTACCGCGGCCCGCTTCCTGCGGAGGCGGCGCAGGGCCTGCGCGCCGCGGCGCACGCGGTCTTCCAGACCGACGTGCGCCGCCGCCAGCTCTCGGAGGCGCTGCGGCGGAGGCTGATCACGGCGTCGCAGCGGCACGCGCGGCTGCTCGTCGTGTTCGCGCTCGCGTCGGTGCCCATCACCCTGCTCGGCGCGCTCATCGTGCTGGGGGTCTGGGTCAGCCCCGACACGGAGGGGAACCTCATCACCGGCGGCATGGCGGCGGCGGCGTGGCTCGGCACCGTCGGGACCGGCGCGGCCGTGCTCGCGGTCATGCGCAGCAAGCAGCGGCGGCTCGAGGAGGCGTGCGCCGCGCGCCCACCGGCGGCCCCGGGCGAGCCGGCGGCGTGCCACGTGTGTGGCGCGCCGCTCGGCGCGGGCGACGGCGCGATCGCGCGGTGCGGCTTCTGCGCCGCCGACAACCTGGTCGCCGCGGCCGTCCTCGAGCGGGTGCGCGCGCGCCAGGTCGTGATCCTGCGGTCGTTCGAGCAGGCCGTGAGCGCCGAGCTCGCCGCGTTCGGCAGGGCGACGTCCGGCGCCGCCGCGGTCGTCGTGGCGACCGCGCTCGCGGTTCCTGTCGCCTCGTTCGCCCTCGGCGTCACCGTCACCCTGGTGGGCGAATCGAGGCGGCTGCCGGTGGACGCCGCCGTGACGTACGCGGTCGTCGGCACGCCGCTCGGGCAGTGCATCGGAAAGAGCGTGCAAGGAAAGGACGGCGGCGCGGCGGTGCGGTTCGGCGGGTTCCGGCGAGACGAGCTGCCCGAGGAGCAGGCGATCGCGCCGGGAGCTCCGATCGAGGCCGTGTCGCCCGGATCCCTCGTCGGCCGCACCGTGACGGCGAAGCAGGGGGCAGGCGTCGTTCAGGGGGTGTTCTCGTCGCCGCTCACGGGCAACTCCGTCGAGGTCCGGCGCGAGGATGGGACGTCGTTCACGAGCAGCATCGCCGGGCTGTGCCTGAGCGGCCCGCCACCGCGGTGATCGGAGCGTGTTTCGCCGCCGCGTCCAGCAATGGACATCGAGCGCTCAATCGCTGTTGATCGCCGAATGCCGCGCGCGCTCCGCGATTGCTGCGCTGTCCGCAATCGCGGAGCGCGCGCGGCATTCGGTCGTCGCACTTCTGCGTGGCGCGCGGCGGCGCGGTGCGGGCGCGCACCGCGCCGCCGCGCGCCGGAAGTTAGTTGTTCCGTGCCGGCGCCCTCCACGTATAGTGGGGGGTAGTTGGTTGGGGGTAGTCGGTATTCACACCCAGTGGAGACAAGATGAGCCAAGGTGGCTGGGGCGGGGGATCAGGGGGCGGTCAGGGCGGTGGTGGTTACGGGCAACCGCCTGGGGGTGGCTACGGTCCGCCTCCGGGCGGCGGCTACGGCCAGCCACCCGGGGGCGCTGGCCCCGGTCAGCCCCCGGGCGGTGGTTACGGCCAGCCTCCGGGGCAGCCTCCGGGCGGCGGTTACGGCCAGCCTCCGGGCGGTAGCTACGGCCAGCCTCCGGGCGGCGGCTACGGCCAGCCGCCGGGCCAGCCTCCGGGCGGCGGTTACGGCCAGCCGCCGGGGCAGCCTCCGGGTGGCGGCTACGGCCAGCCGCCGGGGCAGCCTCCGGGCGGCAGCTACGGCCAGCCGCCGGGGCAGCCTCCGGGCGGCGGCTACGGCCAGCCGCCGGGGCAGCCTCCGGGCGGCAGCTACGGCCAGCCGCCGGGGCAGCCTCCGGGCGGCAGCTACGGCCAGCCGCCGGGGCAGCCTCCGGGCGGCGGCGGCTGGGGCCAGCCTCCGGGAGGCGGCGGCTACGGCCCGCCCCCGGGCGGTGGTGGCGGCTGGGGCCAGCCTCCGGGAGGCGGCGGTTACGGCCCGCCTCCGGGCGGTGGCGGCGGCTACGGCCCGCCTCCGGGCGGCGGCGCCGGCTGGGGTGGGGCCAACCCCTACCAGCCCCCGGGCGGCGGCGCGGGCTACGGCTCACCCCCGGGCATGGGCGGCTCGGCGTCGTGGGGAGCGGGAGATGCGGCGTCCTTCGGCTGGGAGCGCCTGAAGCGCGACCCCGCTGTCCTCATCGGCGCCATCGTGGTCGTCGGGCTCGCGTCGAGCGTCCCCAACGGCATCGGCGGAGGCATCCAGGCGGCGCTCGCGAGGGACGCGCCCTCCGCGGGGGCGGCCATCCAGTTCGTGATGCAGGGCGTCGCGCTCGTTGTCGGTGCCTACTTCGCCGGAGGCATGAACAACCTCCTCCTGAAGGTCGCGCGCGGCGAGCCGTACTCGTTCAGCGACGTCCTTGGCGGCGGGCGGTGGTTCCTGTCCATCCTGGGCGCCCAGCTCTTGACCGGCCTCGCTGTCGGCGTCGGCACGCTCCTCTTGATCGTCCCCGGCGTCATCCTCGGGCTCGGCCTGAGCATGACCACGCTGGTCATCGTCGATAAGAACCTGGGCGCCATCGACGCCATGAAGGAGAGCTGGCGAATCACGACCGGCCACAAGGGCGGCCTCCTCGTCTATGGCCTGCTCGCCTGCGCGCTCGTGCTGGCGGGCGTGCTCGCCTGCTGCCTCGGCACGCTCGTGGCCGGGCCGGTGGTCGCGATCGGGCTGGCGTACATCTACCTGCGCCTGACGGGCCAGCCGACCGCGAGCTGAGCCTCACGAGGGCTCGCTCCCGCGCAGCCCTCCTCCCTGCAAGCCGCGCACCCCGCGCTCTCGCCGCATCACCTTTCGCTCATCGAGCTTGGCCAAGCTCGTTCGGTCGCGCTCGGGCCGCGAAGCCTGATCCCCGTCCCCAATCATCCCTCCCCAACGTCGGCGTGAACGTGTGAACGTGGTCGTGGACGTGAACGTGGTCGTGGTCGTGGTCGTGGTCGTGGTCGTGGTCGTGAACGTGAACGTGGTCGTGGTCGTGGTCGTGGTCGTGGTCGTCGACGGCACGACGTGGACGTAAACGTTCTGCCGAACCTTGGTCAACGAATGAGAGCCACGACTTCCGGGTGACGTTCACGTTCACGACCTAGCCGTTGACGACCACGTCCACGACCACGTTCACGACCACGACCACGACCACGACCACGACCACGTTCACGCTCACGACCGCGTTGGCGAGCAATGCCGGGGCTCGGGCTCTGGGCGGCGAGCGCGACTGAACGGGCCTGGTCAACACCGAGGTCCCCCTTCGTTTCCGCCCCGCGCCGAGCGCGCTCCTCCCTTCTCCCCCCCGTCCCCGCCCGCTCTCATCGCCTGTCCGAGGGGCGCTCCTCGCCACAAACCCCCTTTGCGACACATCGAGTCTCCGCTGCCATCCGGCGGCGCCGTACCCTCTCCAGGAGCCGCGGAAGGCGCGATATCGATCGTCAGACAAAGCTCCTTCGATCGATTGCGGCTCTCCAGCTCGCATGTTAATCGGTGTCTCCTCAGAGACTCCCGCGCAGCGAGGCGCGGAGCCGGGGGGGACCTCGCGCGGCGGGCGGGCGTTCGGTCTGCCTGTCGCGCTGCGCTGTCGTGCGCCGTCCGCCCGCGAGGCGCTCTCTCTCATCGCCCGCTCACCCGCTCGCCCGCTGCTCGTCCAGACCGGAACGGAGCATCCTATGCCTGACCATGTCCTGATCACGGGGGGAGCCGGGTTCATCGGCTCTCACCTGGCCGACGAGCTGCTCCGAAAGGGGGAGCCGGTCCTCGTCCTCGACAACCTCTCGCGCGGGTTCGTCGAGCGCAACGTCGAGCGCCTCAAGGGGCGTCACGGCGCCGGCGTGGAGGTCCGGGTGTGCGACGTCCGGGACGAGCAGGCCGTGAGCGACGCCGTGCGGCGCGCCTCGTTCGTCTTCCACCTCGCCGCGCAGGTCGCCATCGCGCGGAGCGTCGCGGACCCGGCGCTCGACTTCGAGGTGAACGCGCGCGGCACGCTGAACGTGCTCGAGGCGCTCCGGAAGCTCGACCGCCCTCCGCCGCTCCTCTTCGCCTCCACCAGCAAGGTCTACGGCGCGCTGCCCGATCTGCCGATCGAGCGCGGCGAGGAGCGGTATCGACCCCTGTGCGAGAGCGCGCGCGAGCACGGCATCTCCGAGAGCCAGCCGCTCGATCTCCGGGGCCCCTACGGGTGCTCGCGGGGCGCCGCCGACCAGTACGTCCTCGATTACGCCCGCACCTTCGGCCTCCACGCCGCGGTGCTCCGGGTGAGCTGCGTCTACGGACCCCCGCAGTTCGGCAACGAGGACCAGGGATGGATCGCCCACTTCGTCGCGCGCGCCATCCGCCGCGACCCGATCACCCTCTACGGCGACGGGCTGCAGGTCCGCGACGCGCTGTTCGTCGAGGACCTCGTCGACGCCCTCCTGCGCGCGCGGAGCGCGCTCAAGCCCGCCTCGGGCCGCGCCTTCAACATCGGGGGCGGCCCGGACACGGCGGTGAGCCTCGTCGAGCTGCTCGATCTGCTCGCGGAGCTCGACGGGCGCCGCCCGGTCGTCTCGCTCGCCGCGTGGAGGGCGGGCGATCCGCGGTACTACGTCTCCGACTGCCGCGCCTTCCAGGCGCTCACCGGCTGGGCGCCGCGGGTCGCCTTGCGCGACGGGCTGCGCGCGCTCTATCAATGGCGCCTCGGCGTCGAGGCGCGCCTCGGGGCCGTCTACGCGGACATCCCCGCGTCCGTCCGGATGGACCGGCTGGAGGCCGCCTCGTGAAGGTCGCGCTGGTCAACCCGCCCTGGACCTTCCACGGCAGCGTCTACCTCGGCTGCCGCGAGCCGCACCTGCCGATCGAGCTCGGGTACGCCAGGGCGCTGCTCGACCGCGCGGGCCACGAGGCCGCGCTCATCGACGCCCAGGCGCGCGGGATCGACCTCATCGCGCTGCGCGCCGAGGTCGCGGCGCTCCGCCCCGACATGACGGTGATCGCCACGGCGCCGAGCTACCTCTCGTGGCGCAGCCCCCCGCCCGAGCTGCGCGTGCCCATGGCGGCGGTCGCCGCGCTGCGGGGCCACGGCGGCCTCCTCGTCGCCGTCGGGCCTCACGGCTCCGCGACCCCGCGCGCGGCGCTCCGCAAGCTCGGCGTGGACGTCATCGTCCTCGGCGAGTGCGAGGAGGTCCTCGTCATGCTCGCCGGCGCGACCGAGTCGCGCTTCTGGCAGATCCCGTCGATCGCCTACCGCAGGAACGGCATCGACCACGTGCAGGGGGGCCCCTACGCCGCCTGCCTGAGGACGCTGCCGGCCCTGCGGTGGGACGGCGCGACGATCGCGCGGCACGTCCACCACCACCACCGCTTCGACGCGGTGCCCGACGGGCCGAGCGCCGAGATGGAGACCTCGCGCGGCAGCCCCTGCCGCTGCGCCTCCTGCGCCAGGGACGGCGCGCGCGACAGGCTCCGGAAGCGCCCGCTCGCGACGGTGCTCGACGAGCTCGACGCGCTCCTCGCCGAGGGCGTGCGCCACGTCTATTTCATCGACGAGCGCTTCCTGCCCGACCGGGCCCTGCTCGAGGAGCTCTGGGCGCGGGACGTGGTGTTCGGCGTCCAGCTCAGGATCGACAGCTGGTCGCGCGAGATGCTCGATCTCCTCGGCCGCGCGGGCTGCGTCTCGATCGAGGCCAGCGTCGAGCGCCCGTCGATCGAGGGGATGGACGCGCTCGCCAGGCGGTGCAGCGCGTCGACCGAGGAGCTCACCGCGCTGCTCGTCCACGCCCGGCGGAGCGTGCCCTTCGTGCAGGCCAACCTGAGCGACGCGGGCTCCGGCGACCCGGCCGAGGCGGCGTCGTGGCGGCAGCGCCTCCTCGGGCTCGGCGTGTGGGCCAACGAGCCTGTCCCCGCGTTCCCGTACCCCGGCTCCCCCGCGTACACCCGGCGGTGGGGGGCGCCGGACGACGGCGCCTGGGAGCGGGCGCACGCCCATTATATCGCCGAGCACCGGACGTTCGGGGATCTGCCGGACAGCCGGCCGCTGCCGCTCACGGAGCTCGAGCATGGCGCGCGTTGACCGCGGATCCCCGGGCGCCGCGGCGCCGCGGCCCGGCCGGGTGCTGATGACGGCCGACACGCAGGGCGGCGTGTGGACGGTCGCGATCGAGCTCGCTCTGGCGCTCTCTCGCGCCGGCGTGGCCACGGTGCTCGCGATCATGGGCGGCCCGCTGTCGCCCGCGGCGCGCGCGGCGGCCGCCGCGATACCGGGCCTCGAGCTCGTCGAGAGCGCCTACCGGCTCGAATGGATGGATGACCCGTGGGACGACGTCGCGGCCGCCGGCGACTGGCTGCTCGACCTCGAGGAGCGGGTGCGGCCGGACCTCGTCCACCTGAACGGCTACTGCCACGCGGCCCTGCCGTTCCGGGCGCCTCGCGTCGTCGTCGCGCACGCCTGCGTGCTGTCGTGGTGGCGCGCGGTGCACCGCCTGCCGGCGCCGGTCCGCTACGAGCGCTACCGCGCGCGGGTCGCCGAGGGCCTCCGGGCCGCGGACGCTGTCGTCGCGCCGAGCGCGGCGATGCTGAGCGCCCTCGCGGGCGAGTACGGCGCGCTCGGGCTGGGCCGCGGCCATGTCATCCCGCACGCGCGCGACCGCAGGCGGTTCGCGCCGGCGCCGAAGGAGCCGTTCGTCTTCGCGGCCGGCCGGCTCTGGGACGAGGCCAAGAACCTCGCGGCCCTCGAGAAGGTCGCGCCCCACCTCGCGTGGCCCGTGATCGTGGCCGGGAGCGACGTCGCGCCGGGCGGCGTCGGCCGCCGCGCCGGGGAGAGCCTCTGCTCCCTCGGGTGGGTGGACGAGCCGGAGCTCGCGTGGTGGATGTCGCGCGCCGCGATCTACGCCTCCCCGGCGCGGTACGCGCCGTTCGGCATGGCCACCCTGGAGGCCGGCCTCTCCGGCTGCGCGCTCGTGCTCGGCGATCTGCCCAGCCTGCGCGAGGTCTGGCGCGACGCCGCCCTCTACGTGCCCGCGGACGATGCGCGCGCGCTCCTCGCCGCGCTCGACCACCTCGTCCGGGACGCCGCGCGCCGCGAGGCGCTCGGCGCGCTCGCCCGCCGGCGCGCGGTGCGCTTCAGCCCGCGCGCCATGGCCCGCCGCTACCTCGACGTCTACGCCGTCGCGCTCGCCGCCCGCCCGCCGGCCCCCCGGCGGGTCTGCCCTCCTTCGTCGCCTTCACCCTGCGGGACACCATGCAAATAGCCCTCTTCTGCCACTCCTTGCTCTCCGACTGGGACCACGCGGACGCGCACTTCCTCCGCGGGATCGCGGCCGAGCTCGACGCGCGCGGCCATGACGTCCTCGCCTTCGAGCCCGAGGACGCCTGGAGCGCTCTTGGCCTCGTCGCGGCGTACGGCCCGGACGCGCTGCGCGAGGCTGCGGCCGTCTATCCGCGCCTCCGCCCGCGCCGTTACGCGCTCTCCACGCTGGACCTCGACGCCGCGCTCGCCGGGGTCGACGTCGTGCTCGTCCACGAGCGGAGCGACCCGGAGCTCGTGCGGCGGCTCGGCGAGCACCGCGCGCGCACGGATCGTTATCGCCTTTTCTTTCACGACACGCACCACGGGCTCATCACCGATCCGGCCGCGATCGTGCGGCGCGATCTCTCGGGGTACGACTGCGTGCTCGGCTTTGGAAAGAGCGTTTGCGATCTCTACCTGAGCCGCGGCGTCGCGCGGCGCGCGGTGGTGTGGCACGAGGCCGCGGACGTGCGCCTGTTCCGGCCGCTGCCCGGGGTCGAGAAGGAGCGCGATCTCGTGTGGATCGGCAACTGGGGGGACGGCGAGCGGACGGCGGAGCTCCACGAGTTCCTCGTCGAGCCCGTGAAAGCGCTCGGGCTCCGCGCGCGGGTGCACGGCGTGCGTTACCCCGATCGCGCGCTCTCGGCGCTCGCGGACGCCGGCATCGAGTACGCCGGCTGGCTCCCCAACCACCGCGTCCCGGACGCCTATGCGCGCGCCCGGATCACGGTGCACGTCCCGCGGCGGCCGTACGCCGCGTGGCTCCCCGGCATCCCCACGATCCGGCCTTTCGAGGCGCTCGCGTGCGGGATCCCGCTCGTGAGCGCGCCGTGGACCGACGTCGAGCGCCTCTTCTCGCCTGGCCGGGACTACCTCGTCGCGCGCACGGGCGCGGAGATGATGGAGCACCTCCGCGCGCTCCTCTCGGACCCGGAGTTCGCGCGCGGCGTCGCCGAGCACGGGCGCCGGACGGTGCTGGCGCGCCACACGTGCGCGCACCGCGTGGACACGCTCCTCGACCTGATCGACGAGCTGCTCTTGCTGCCGTGTTACCGGCTCGGCGAGGCGGCGGAGGACGACGTGGAGCGGAGCGGCCCTGCGTCCGGCGTTCGCCGCTGCGACCCGGGCCGCTACCGGAGCCCGCTCGCGTGAGGCGTTGCGCGGCGGGGGGGCGGTCTCGGCGGTTCACGAGGGGCGGTGTTGCGACGACGGAGGTGTTCCGATGGGTGACGCGAACGGGAGGACGGTGGGGAGCGGCATGCGCGTCCTGGTGATGGGGGGCGCCGGCTTCATCGGCTCGCACCTGTGCGAGCGGCTCCTCGTGGACGGCCACGAGGTCATCGCGCTCGACGATTTCTCGACGGGCTCGCCGGCCAACGTGGCTCACCTGATGCGCAGCAGCCGCTTCTGGCTTGTCGAGCACGACGTGGCCCTGCCGTTCGACTACGAGGTCGACAGGATCTACCACCTGGCGTCGCCGGCGAGCCCTGCGCGCTGGCGGGGCGATCCGGTGCGCTCCACGCTCACGAACGTGATGGGCACGCTGCACGCGCTCCTGTGCGCCGAGCGGCACGGCGCGCGGCTCTTGCTGGCGTCGTCGGGCGATGTGTATGGCGATCCCGACGTCGACCCGCAGCCGGAGAGCTACCTCGGGCGGGTGGATCCGGTCGGTGTGCGCGCCTGTTACGACGAGGGCAAGCGCTGCGCGGAGGCGCTGGTGATGGCCTTTCACCGTCAGGGGCGTGCGTCGGGGCGGATCGCGCGGATCTTCAACACCTACGGGCCGCGGATGGCGATCGACGACGGGCGCGCGGTGAGCAATTTCATCGCCCAGGCGCTCCGGGGAGAGGAGCTGACGGTGTACGGCAGCGGGTCGCAGGCGCGGAGCTTCTGTCACGTCGACGACCTGGTGGAGGGGTGTTTGCGGCTCATGGAGCACCCGGCGGAGGTGGGGCCCGTCAACCTGGGGAATCCGGTGGAGGTGACGGTGCTCGAGCTGGCGCAGGAGATCGTGCGGCTCACGGGGAGCGCGAGCCGGATCGCGTTCCGCCCGCTGCCGGAGGGTGATCCGATGCGGCGGCGTCCGGCGATCGATCTGGCGCGGCGGGCGCTGGGGTTCGAGCCGCGGGTGCCGCTCCGGCAGGGGCTCTACGCGACGATCCAGAGCTTCCGCCGCGCGCTGGCGGGGCTGGACGAATGCGCGCGGCGAGGGGAGCCGGCGATGGCGAGCTGACGGATTGCCGCCCTGCGGTTGCGGTGTTCGCGGTGTCCGGGGCGGAGCGGGCGCCTCGAAGCGCACGATTGTCACGTGTGCTCCTCGGCCGCATCGGTTGCGATGCGGCGCATTCCGCTGATAGCCTCGCTCGCCGTGAGTGGTTGGGCCGAAGCTCGGGAGGGGTGGAGCCGCGACGTCCGAGTCGTGCGCCGGCGCGCTCGTCTGGCGATTGCCGGGCTGATCGCGATGGGGGCGGTGGCGGCGTTCACGGCGCTGGTCGGGGCGTGGCACGTCGTGTTGCTCGGCTCGACGGACGTCTCGGCGCCGACGTGGCGGCTTGCCAACACGCTCCGTGAGGTCGGGGGTTTGCTCGAGCTGGGGTTGGGGCTCCTTGCGAGCGTGGTGTTCCTGCGCTGGCTCTCCAGGGCCGTCGCGCTGGCGGGTGAGCTGGATCCCGTGCGGGGTTTTCACTGGACGCCGTCCGAGGCGGTCCTGGGATTCTTCATTCCCATCGTGAACCTGGTGCAGCCGTACAGGGTGCTGCGCGATCTGCACGACGGCCTTGCTCCGGCGGGGGTGCCCGAGCCTGCGCCGCGCCCTCTCCTGGACGGCGGGGGTGGTTACCGGCGCGTCGAGATGGCGCACGCCCCGCGGGCGGGCGCGGTGCACCATGCCGCGCTCGGCGCGTGGTGGGGGTGTTATGTCGCGAGCCGCGGGCTCGGGTGGCTGGCCTCGTCCATGCCGGATCTGACCACGGCGGAGTTCATTCGGTCCCGGTACGCGTTCATTGCGTCCGACGCGGCGTCGATCGCTGCTGCGTGCCTCGCGGTGCTGATGGTCCGGGCGATCGACAGCCGGGTCGCGGAGCGCCATCGAAGGTTGGCGTACGCTTCCGAAGAGGAGCTCGACCAGCTCCTCGTGGAGCGCGATCTCCAGCTGCGGCGGGACATGGCGAAGATCGCCGACTTCGACGATCGCGAGTAGGGCCCGCGCCTCCCGGCTGAGACCTCTCTCGGCGGCGCAGCTTCAGACCGGCGGTGTTGCACCCGTTGCACCCGTTGCACCCGGTTGCACCCAGGCTGGCCCCGGCGTCGGGCCTCCGCGGGCATGGCGGCCACGAGGCCATGTGGCGGAGCAGGCCAGGGGCGAGCGGGGTACCGCGAAATCAGCCGATTTCTCGCCCGGCATGGCTGTTGCTGAATGGCATTGCGTCGCGACGACACGATGAACGGGGGCGCTGAAGAGCGCCCGATCTGTCGCGCTGACCATCGCAATTTTCTTTTTCGTGAGGAGCAAACTATGTTGATCCGTAATACGTGTGCGGCTGTTTTGGCTTCGCTGCTCGGGTTCGGGTGCGCCGTCGACGCTGGGGACACGGGCGATCTCGACGAGGATCGCGTGGCGCTCGATGGCGCCGCCGACGAGGAGGCCATCGGGAGCGACGCCGAGGCGCTCGCCGTCGGTGCGCCGCGGCGGCGTGCGAGCTTCAGCCAGCATTACGGCGGGAACATCGTGGAGGAGGACCATTACCCGGAGTTCGGAGGCATGTGCGCTCCTGGGTATGAGCGCGTGAGGGTCGACGTGAGCTGGAACGGGAATGGAGCTTGCGAGTTCGCCGGCTGGGTCAACCCGGGCAATCCGGCCGACTGTCGCGCGAAGCTCCATGTGCACACGAACGCCTTCTGGGGCGGCGGCACGTGCACGGCCACGAGCTTCGAGGCGCGCAGCAACCTCTACACCTGTGCCGGCAGGACCAGGAATTACTGCGGCGGGGCCGGCCCTCAGGACGCGGGTGGAGGCCCGGTGTGCTTCTGCGACAACCTTTGCACGGTGTCCGGGGATTGCTGCCCCGACTACCAGCAGGTGTGCCGCTGAACCACGCGCGTCACATGCGCACGTGAACGCGTTCACTTGCGCATGTGAACGCGTTCGCTCCCCTCTGTGAAGGCGCAGCCGATGTCGCGCCGTCGATGGATCCGTCGAGCCTCGAAATCGTGCGCCCACGCGGCGCCGCCCGCTGGCGCGGTAGGCCAACGCTTTCGTCGCGCTCGGCCAATGCGGGGGCGCGCTCGCGTCTTTATAAACGCCTCATGAACGACGGAGCTCCCGTCCGAAGGAGGCAGGACATGACACGTGAGTTGCATCGACGAGCGTTCGTGCGTGGGATGATCGCAGCGGCGTCGGCGGCGTGGCTCGGGCTCTCGCTCGGCTGTGGCGCCGACACCTCGGGGGACGCCGGCGACGCGGGCCCGGGAGCCCAGGCGATCGTCCGCAAGAGCGCCTCGGCGATGACCAGCGAAGAGATCGACAGGTTCAAGCGAGCCTACGAGTACGCCGTGGCGAACGGCTTCTTCGACGTCTTCAACGACGAGCACTACGACCACCACCGGCATCGCCACCACGGCGCCGACCTGCAGGCCACCTCGCCGATGACCATCATGGTCATGGACGAAACGTCGGGATACCGGCTCCTGCCGTGGCACCGGGCCTTCCTCCTCGAGGCGGAGCAGATGCTCCGCGCCGCCCTCCGCCAGCGAGACCAGGAAGAGGGCATGGACCCGAGCGAAGCCGATCTCCTGTTCATTCCGTACTGGGACGCGGCGCACGATCAGGACCTGCCGCACTGGGTCCACGGCTTCGAGCCCAAGGGCGGGACGGCCATCGTGCCGCCCGGCCTGCCCGAGGGGCACGCCGGGTACGGCAAGGCGGTGGGCGAGCGCTACGACATCGTCTTCGGGCGCTGGCCGGGCAAGAACCTGGTCTTCGATACGCTGCAGGCGCCCGAAGACGTCGAGCGCATCCTCGCCGAGCGCACGTTCGCCGATTTCTACGATGCGCTCGACGTCACCCCCGAGCTCCGCATCGAGAACTATCCCAAGGCGCGGGCGGCGCTGGATGTGCTGGAGGTGAAGCTGCCGGAAAGCGCGGCCGTCCAGACGCTCGTCGACGCTTTCGGCGGACCCCCGAGCAGCTCGCAGCAGGGCGCGGAGACGACCAACGCCCTCTTCGAGATCGGCTGGATCGGAGCCGTCGAGGCGCAGAAGGCGGCGCCGGACACCGAGCTCGTCGGCGCCGTCAAGGATGTTTATGGCCTCTTCAACTTCATGCCCCACGTCCGGATGCACCTGTGGGCGGGCGGGCTCGATCCGGCGAACGCGGACGTGCGCGGCACCGTGACGTATTTCAACGAGCTGACGGTCGATCCCGTGTTCTGGATGCTCCACGGCGAGCTCGATCGCACCTGGTATACGTGGGAGAAGACGCACGCGGACGAGCCGCCGCTCGAGGGCGACGACCGGAGCTTCAACCCGCTCACCGCGAGCGAGGGCGCCTGGTACGGCGGCGGAAAGACGTACACGCTCGACGATCTCACCGCGCACGACGCGCTGCCGTACGTCTACGATGTGCTGTTCGACGGGTGACGCGCCGCCGCGCGCGGGTGCTCTCGCGCTGGGCTCCCCGCGCCGCGGCGGTAGGCGGCCGGCGTCACGCCGGTCCAGCGCTTGAAGGCGCGGTGGAACGTGCTCACCTCGGAGAACCCGAGCAGGAACGCGATCTCCGAGATCGCGTCGCGCGACTCGCTCAGGTAGCGCACGGCGAGATCGGCGCGCAGCCGATCGAGCACCGACGAGAGCGATGTGCCCTCCTCCTTGAGCCGCCGCTGGAGGCTGCGCGGGCTCATGCGCAGGCGCGCCGCGATCGCCGGCAACCCCGGCTCGCCGTGGGCCAGCTCGGCCGCGATCGCGGCGCGCGCGCGCTCGAGGAAGCTCGCCTCGGCCGGCAGCGCTGCGGCCAGCGAGGCGAGGTGCTGGTCGAGCACCTCGCAGAGCAGGGGCTCCGCGTGCGCCTGGGGCCTCGCGAGGAGAGCGCGATCGATCACCAGCTCGTCGTGGGCCTCCCCGAAGCGCAGGCCGGCGCCGAAGAGGTGGCGGTGCTCGTCGGCACGCGCGGGCGCGGCGTGGCGAAACCGCGCGGCGCGCGGGGTGAACGCCGGGTCCGCGCCCCGCCTCGCGAGGACGACGAGGTTGCCAAGGAAGAACTCGACGGCGTGGCGCGAGGGCGCGGGGCTGCTCCGGGGCGGCTCATGGCGGAGCAGGGCGACATCGCCTTCTATCCGGATGTCGAGGGAGGGGCCGATCGCCACGACGCGGAGATAGCGGGCCGCGCGCGCGTAGGCTTCCCCGACGGTTGCGCTGCTCCGCACCGCGAACCCCAGCGCCCCGAGGCTGCCCACCGGCAGCCTCTGCGCGAGGCGCAGGCCGAAGCTGTCGTCGCGGACGAGCCGGGCGGCTTCGCTCCAGAGCCGGGCCTCGATCGCCCGCGGAAAGCGCATGTCCGGATCGGCGAGGTCCCCCGGATCGACCCCGGCGGCGGCGAGCAGCTCCGCGGGCGCCACGCCGTCGGCCGCGGCGCCGGCGACGACGGCCTGGAAGACCTTCACGGAGATGTCGCTCACGGCTCTCCGCGGAGCTGGGAGGCATGGTGTTCCGCTCTCGATCGATAACGCGACACGGCGGCCTCCACGCCCGATCTCGAGCTGCTCAGAACGGGGATCCCGAGGTGACGGACCAGCTCGGCCGCGGGGGCCATCGACGCCTGGGCCAGAAGCACGAGATCGCCCGGGAGCGCCGTCGCCTCGATCGTTTTGGCGATCTCGCCGGCATAACCAGGATGGTCACCCCTCTCGAAGAGCCGCCACGCTCGCTCGCACAGGACGTCGACGACATCGATCGAGCGCCCCCCGTTGGAGGCTATCTGACGCAGCAACGCGCCGGTGGGCTGAAAGGTGCTCCGGAGCGCGGCCACGACGAGGATCCGGCGGCCGCTCGCGACGGCTTGCTCTGCCATCGGGCGATCGATCCGCATCACGAGACAGTCCGACACGGGGACAGCCTCCGCGACGCCGCCGAGCGTCGAGCAGGTGCACACGATGACCCTCGCGCCCTCGTTCGCGAGCGCCCGAACGACGGCGGCGGTGGCCGAGCGGATGCCGTCGGTGATCGCGCCGGCCGCCAGCGCATCCGCGAGGAGGCTCTCCTGGACCTCATGCCGGACCGGAATCGCGTCGTCCGCGTCCCGAGCGAGGCGGCTGAACGTCTCGACGTGGACGGGGGAAGTATGAAGAAATGCGAGCATGCTCCTCGGTGTCCGGAGGCGGCGTGCCTCGTCATGGGTCGATGAGCAGCCGCCTGGCGATCCTCTCATCGACGGCGTAGGGCCTCTCGCGAGGCAGCGATTTGGCCGCGCTGTCCGCGTGGCCGGCCTGAATTTGCTGGTACATCTTCCGGACCAGGGGAGTTCGATCCTCGATGGCGACGACCCAGCTCTCTGCGTACTCGCGGATGAGATCGCGGCCGATGCCGACCTGGATGCTGTAGCAAGGCAGCGGGCCGCCTCGGAGGTTCCGTTCGGTGTCCCATTGAATGTGGACCTTGGCCTCGGCGAACGCCTTGCTCCACTCGTCCGGCGAACGAAACACCGTCGCTTCGGGCGAGGTGAGGACGGCGAGGGAGAGCGCTTGCTCCCAGCCTGTCCGCCGGATGCGGACGGCGAGGATCCGCTCCTGCCCCGCCTTGCGCCCCCAGTTGCTGCGGTGCATGAGCCAGAGGAACGACGGCTTGATCCATGTCATGCGGCCGAACGAGAACGGAGCGACGAAGCGCTGGGCAGCGAGCGCAGGCTCGGCGATGGCCGGCGCGTAGGCCTGGTACATGACGATGGTCTCCGCGTCGTAGTCCGCTCGGATCTCGTGAAGCTTCGGCATGCGGTCCACTCTTCGCGATCGCTGTGGTCTGAGGGGAGACTACCCCCGAAGGCGGCGCTCAGGCGAAGGACTTGATGAGCATGAGGCGTCCGCGCGCGCGGCGCGCCGCACGACCACGCCGCCGTGCGCGGCCGGCCCAGGCGCGTGGACCTCGACGAGCGCGCGAATGAGCGGCCGCCGGAGATCCGATCACCGCGCTCGCGCCCGCGCGGAGGGACCGGGTTTCGAGTAATCGGGGAGCTCGATCGTGTCGTCCGCCGAGGAGCCGATCCACCCCGCGCCGCGCCGCAACAGGGGACTGGACGCAAGCCGGAGGACCCTGTGGAGGAGTGAAACGCCGAGCCTCGACCTCGGGTACACGATCCAGGGGACACCCGGCGGGAGCTTCTGGGCCCGGTCGACGTAGGGCCGCATGAGCTCTTCATAGGCCGCGAAGGCGTCTCGATGGTCGGCGTGCCGCGACAGCTCTCCCGCGAGCACGTAAGCGCCGACGAGAGAGAGGCTCGCGCCCATTCCGCTGAGCGGCGACGCACAGTACGCAGCGTCGCCCACGAGCGCGGCGCGGCCGTGGGACCAGCGCGGCGCCATGACCTGGCTGACGGCATCGAAATAGACATCCTCTGCGTCACGCAGCGCGGCGAGCACCCGCGGCGATTCCCAACCGGCATCGGCGAAGACGCTCGCGATGAGCGCCTTCTGCTCGGCGGCGCTCAACCTCTCGTAGCCGCGCGGGGGCGACAGGAACCACAGCGACGCCCGCGTGGTGCCCACATTGTCTGGACGCAGGATGATCGATCGTCTGCCGGGGGCGAGGTACCAGCGAGCCCAGGCGCCGTCGGACGCTCCGCGGGGAATCGTGAAGTAGCTGCCGTAGAGGTTGAGCGGGCGGATCCTGGGCTCATCGCCGACGATGAGCGTACGGGTCCGCGAGCGGATGCCGTCGGCGGCGATCACGAGGTCGACGTCCCGCTCCGAGCCATGCTCGAAGGTGACCGTCACCCGGTCGCCGTGATCTCGGAGGCCCGTGATCTGGTCGCCGAAGAGATACTCCGTCGTGTCTCGGGTGCGTTCGTAGAGGATCCTGGCGAGGTCGCCGCGAAGGATCTCGAGCTCCTGTGTGAACCCAGCCCTCTCCGACGTCGCCGCGGGGAACTCGGCCACGGTCACGTCGCGATCGTCGACGAAGCGGAGCCCCTGCTCCCCCGTCGTGGCGGCTCGGATGTCGCCTTCGATCTCCATGCGGCGCGCGACCTCCCGCGCCGCGCCCTGGACGTCGATGTTCTGCCCGCCGAGCCGGAGCGCGCCGGCACGCTCCACGACGACGGGTCGGAATCCGTAGCGCGCAAGCCAGAAGGCGAGGGCGGGACCGGCGATGCTCGCGCCCGAGATCAAAACAGTACGATGTTCCACGGATCATCAGCTCCTGTGTCTTACGTTCCGCGCGAAGCGTCCTGCCGGCGTCGCGATCCATCGTGGCGCATGGCCTATCCCATCCCCGCATGTAGGCCGCGAACCTCCGGCGGATCAACCGCGACGGGCCGCCGCGGCGCCGTCGACCACCGCCGGAACGGACTCCCGCATCGCCTCGATGAAGCGGCGCAGCCGGGCCGGATAGAAGCGGGCCTGGGGGTAGACCAGGTGGACCGGCAGCGGATCCGCCTGCCACGACGGCGCGAGGTGCAGAAGCCGCTTCTGCGCCAGGTCGTCGGTCAAAAGCCAGGACGAGGCCACGCAGACGCCGAGACCCATCAGCGCTGCGCTGCGCAGCGCATACAGGCTGTCCGTGCTCATGCGCGGGCGGATCGCGAGCTCGATCCGCTCACCCCCCGACGCGTGGGTCAGCGCGATCGTGTCGCGGTAGTAAGTGCGCAGCGCGAGCCAAGGCAGGTCCGCCAGGTCCGATGGATGAGCCGGCCGCGCTCCCCGGCCCACCACCGAGGGCGCGGCGGCCACGATGCGCGGCACCTCGGTCAGGCGGATCGCCACCACGGCCGGATCGGCCACCGCGCCGACCAGGATCGCGCAGTCGATGCCGTCGGCGATGAAGTTCGGCTGCCCGTCGTGCAGCAGCCACTCGACCGAGACGCGCGGGTAGCGGCGCAGGTAGTCGGCCAGCGGCTTGACCAGCTGGTGCTGGCCGAACGCGTGCGGAACGACCACGCGGAGCGTCCCGTCGGGCTGGTCGCGATCGCCTCGCATGTCCGCCGCGAACGCCTCCAGGCTGGCCAGCAGCGCCTTGGCGCGCTCGAAGCACCGTTCGCCGTCCTCGGTCAGCTTCATGGTGTGCGTGGTGCGCTGCAGCAGCGGCAGCCCCAGCGAGCGCTCCAGCGCCTGCAGGCGCCGGCTCACGGTGGGCTGCGTCGTTCCGAGCAGGGTGGCCGCGGCCGACAGGCTGCCCGCCTCGACGATCCTCACGAAGGTCTGCAGCAAGCCGATGTGGTCGAGCGACGAGGGCGAGGGGGGCGCCGGTCTGGTCATACGCCGACGGTATAACCATCGTGCGTTCCATGCCACTACAGCGCTCGATCGATGCTTCCCATACTCGGTGTACCATGCACGCCATTCAGTTGACGCATACAGCCCCCGCCGACCAGCCGCCGCCCGCCGCGTCCGCGCCGCCCCTGCCCGCCGCCCTGGTGCTGCTGCTGGCCACCGGAGCGGGCCTGGCCGTGGCCTCGATCTACTACAGCCAGCCCATGCTCGGCGTGCTGGGGGCCGAGATCGGCGCCTCCGACCGCGCGCTCGGCCTCGTGCCCACGCTCACGCAGCTGGGCTATGCGCTGGGCATCCTGCTGCTCGCGCCGCTCGGCGACCGCTACGACAGGCGGCGCATCATCCTGGCCAAGGCGGCCCTGCTGGCGGCCGCGCTGCTGCTCGGCGGCGCGGCGCACGCGATCGGCACGCTGCTCGTCGCCAGCCTTGTCACCGGCCTGGCCGCGACCCTGGCGCAGGACATCGTGCCCGCCGCCGCGACGCTGGCCCCGGAGGCGCATCGGGGCAAGGTGGTCGGCACCGTGATGACCGGCCTGCTGCTGGGCATCCTGCTGTCGCGCGTGATCAGCGGCTTCGTGGCGGAGAATTTCGGCTGGCGCGCGGTGTTCGTCGCCGCCGCGGCCAGCATCGCCCTGCTCGGCGCGGCGATGTGGCGCAGCCTGCCGCGCTTCGCGCCGACGACGCAGCTGAGCTACGCCGCGCTGCTCGGCTCCCTGGCCGAGCTGTGGAAGCGCCACGGCGCCCTGCGCCGCGCGACGCTGGCCCAGGGGCTGCTGTCGGTGGGGTTCAGCGCGTTCTGGTCCACGCTCGCCGTGATGCTGCACGGCGCGCCGTTCCACCTCGGCAGCGCGGTGGCGGGCGCCTTCGGCCTGGCCGGAGCGGCCGGCGCGGTGGCGGCGCCCCTGGCCGGCCGCATCGCCGACCGCAGCGGGCCCGAACGGGTGACGCGCATGGGCGCCGCCCTCGCGTTCGTGGCCTTCGCCGCCATGGCGCTGTCGCCCCTGCTGTCGGCCCATGGACGGCTGTGGCTGCTCGGCGCCAGCGCCGTGGCCTTCGACCTCGGCATCCAGGCGGCGCTGGTGGCGCATCAGACCATCGTCTATGGCATCGAGCCCGGCGCGCGCAGCCGTGTCAACGCCGTGCTGGTCGTCGGCATGTTCGTCGGTATGGCCGCCGGTGCCGCGCTGGGCAGCGTGCTCTTCGCCCGGTGGGGCTGGCTGGCGGTGACGGCTCTCGCCTCGTCGGCGGCGGCCAGCGCGCTCCTCGTCCGGCTCTGGCCGGCGGCGCGCCCGTCTCCGCGCGCGTGACGGTTCACCTGATCTGACGGCCATGATGTCGAATCGCGGGCCCTGTATCACGAGGATGGCCACATGCGCAGCGACGAGATCGAGCGCTGCCGGTGCGCTCAGGCGGGACAGGGCCCCTCGACCAGAGGATCATCGATACCCGATCAGCACCGTCGACAGCTCGTACCCCGGCTCCGTATGGGTCCCGCCATCGTAGTCGCACCCGGCCCCCAGCGTGCACCCATCGCAACTGGGGCTGTCGGGCCGACAGGTGTTTTCGTAGCCAGCGACGTCGTACGCCACCTTCACCGCTCCGGTCCCCGCGACGTCGGCGGTGAACTCGATGGTCCAAGGGCGCACGTCGGCGCCAGGGCACCAGCCGGCGCGCGGGTAGCGGTAGGTGCCCTGCTGACCGGGTGCGGCCGTGGTGGCGCAGTCGTCACGCCAGATCCTCTCGGCGTGGGGCACGGCGCCGACAGTGAGGGTGTGCTCCCTCTCGCAGAACTCGGCGCAGTTGTCGGCATTTCCCTGCCCATGGCCGGTGATGAACGAACGCAGCGCGTAGGACGAGGCGCCCGCGGGGAGCGGGATGTCGGCGGGCGGAGCCGCCCCGGCGATGGGCCTGGCGGGGTCGCCGTAGACCACGCGGCGTGGGCTCCACACGGGGATGACGGCGACCGGGATCTTCGCGGGCACGCCGCCCTTCATCTCGAAGCTGGCATGGAGCAGCCAGCCGTCGCCGTACGGCGATCCCGGCCCCACCGTGGTATCGATGAAGGCGCGCAAGGTGACCTCGCCGGCGAGCAGCGGGCGCAGGTCGGTGACGTCGAGATCCCAGCTCGCACCCACATGGTAGGGCGTGATGAAGCGCATCAGCTCGATCACCGCGTCGCCCGCGGGGTCCTTGGCCGTGACGAGGCCGAGCGACGCCAGGCGAGCCCACGGGTCGCAGCCGCCCGGCGGGCACTCGAGCGAGAGATGCAAGGTGATCCTCTCGTAGGTGCCGGTGTTCGGGAACGACACCGGCGCGTCGACCACGCGCCGGTCGTCGTCGCTGGTGAGATAGAAGGGCGTCTCATCGAACGGGGTCACCGTCGTGTCGGTGCCCGGTCCCTCGACCATGCCCCCGGCGCCACCTGCGCCCCCCGCGCTGCCCGCGCCGCCGGATGCGCCTTCGCCCGAGCCCGTGGTGCTGTTGGGGCTGGCGCCGCCCGAGCCTGTGGTGCTGCCGGAGCTGGCGCCGCCCGAGCCGGTGGTGCTGCCGCGGCTGGTCTCGCTGCTGCTACATGCGGCCGCGAAGACAACGAGGAGCAGCGGGAGCAAGGCGCGCGTCGATCGCATGCTCTCATCCTACGCCATGGCGGCGTCGCGCGCGTTCCTCAGGCGAGCATATCTAGCCATCGCGTGGGGGCGCTCGACAAGTGTGAGACGACCCTCCACGAGGAGCACCGCCCGCCGCGCCTGCACGAGCGTAACGCGCGTCGTGCAGGCGTGAGCCCCGGCATCACCGCTGAATCACGGCATCGCGATGATCAATCGTCCGCATCCGGATCGTCACCGGCTCCGGGCTGATCCTTCTCGGTTTTCGAGTCGAGTGGTGCTCTGGTCCTCCGTGCCCGACGGGCCTGGCCGATCGCGGCGTGGCGCGGGCTTGCGGGGCGGGTCCCCATCTGCTTGCGCGCCCGTGAGCCATCTGCCTTCGCCCGAGAGCGCGAGCCGACCGATCGGCCGGTCCCTGGTGACTCAACGGCCTGCGTGTGGTTCAACTCGCAAAATTCCCGCTGATATGGATAGGAGCGAAATAGCAACAGGAAACCCGTCGGCCCTCCCTCGGCGAGGATGGCGCCGTCGTCGTGCTCTGCACAGTGAGGCACGCCCACTGCGATTCGCTTGCCCTTGTACACCCAGAAGCCAACGCCGATCGCCGCTGTCATGGCAAGGCCGACGGCCGCCATACCCACGCTCGTCCCGACGTCGGTTTTCATGGTCTGCACAGGGAGAACCTGTGTGGCTGGTGCGCCGCAGACGACGCAGCCCGGCGGCCATCGGTAGCGGTCGGTCAACGCGGCGCCGAAGATTGGTTCGTCGGCGACGCTGCCCGGATCCACAGGCCGCAGCTCCCCAGCCTCCGCGCGGAGGAAGCGGCTGCACTGCATGCAGAGGATGCCGTCGACGCGCCTCGTGCGCTCGACGTCGTGAATCTTCGCGCCACACACGGGGCAGGGCGCGCTCCCGGCCCCGGCGAGCACCTCGCCGACCAGGATGCCGACAGCGCCACACCCGCAGAGAAAGGCTCCCATCCCGGCGATGAACGAATCTTCCGTCCAGTCCAGCGCGGCCGCGAGCGTGAGGCCAGCGCACGCCAAAGCGAGAGCGATGATGTAGGCGATCAGCGTGCGCGTCTGCGCACGAGCGCGCACGACGGTGCTACGGGGAAGAGCGGGATCGCGATAGGGAGTCATCGTTCCTCGGCTCGGCGACGTTTCTACCGCGAAGCGTACACCACGCAGCGTCGCGGAGGTATACGCATGCGCACCTGGTTCCGACCGCGATGCGCGCCGTAGCAGCGTCCCCGTCGGCCGGGTCCGCGCTCCCCGAGCTCAGATCGCAGGACCCCGATCTCCCCTCGACGGGGGAGTACGGTCTCGAAGATCAGCGCGCAGCGCTCGAGTGGGTGAAGGTCGACATCGCCGCTTTCGGCGGGGATCCGGGCAAGGTCACCCCGTTCGGCGAGCCCGCCGGCGGCATCAGCACCTGCATGCACCTCGTGTCCTCCGAGGAGCCAGGGCCTGTTCCAGCGCGCGATCATCCAGAGCGGGCCGTGCGACACCGCCGCGCAGCCTCAGGCGCTCGGACGCAATCAAATTCATGATTCTTTGCATTATTTCACACGATAGTTTTCGAAACTGAATCAACGAGATCGCGCGTCCTGCGTGCAGCCATGTCGCCGAGGACGGGTGGCACGCCAAGCGCCTGAGGATCCGTGCCGAAGTCCGGAAGAACCCTACTGGCGCACGTGCCGAAAAGCGACTATGCAATGCGCCACCGTCGGCCGTAGGGCGATGGGAGAGATGATTTTGAACTGCTGAGCTTGACAAGGCTCCTTTGTTTGCCAATAGCGTTCGTCGCACCGAAAGCGACGGCCCGCCACGCCGGTACGAGCGCGGCGTGCGTCGTGCAGGTGTGAGCCCCGGCATCACCGCTGAATCACGGCATCGGGCATGCGCATTGGGGCATCCCCGGCGCTTGCCAGGCCATGAGTCCGGACGCTAGATCGGTTCGAGCGTCAGCAGATCTGCATGGCGCACGGGGTGGTTCGTCGCCCTGCCGAACGAGGCGCGACGACCGGACGCTTCACCACCAACTTGGGTAAGATCCATGCACAACTTCAGCTTCCAGAGCAGATGGGACATGTGGATGGCCGCTGCAGCGCTGTCGCTGCTGCCGGCATGCAGCGACGGCTCGACGGAGCCGATCGGCACATCGCAGGCCGCGCTGCAGGGCGCGAACGGGATCAGCGCCGATCGCGTGATCGACTCGCAGTGGGGCCAGGGGTACTGCGCGCACATCGTCGTGAGCAACCAGCACCCGAGCGCCACGACGGGGACGTGGAGCGTCGCGCTCGACGTCGGCCCGGGCGCCATCTTCTCGTCCTGGGATGGCACGTTCAGCGGGAGCACGGGGCAGATCACGGTCACGCCCCAAGGCGGCAATGCGGCGATCCCCCCGTCGGGAAGCCGCCAGTTCGGGTTCTGCGCCAGCATTCCGAGCCCGGGGATCGAGCCGGTCGTGCTGTCGGTGAGCAGCGACCTGCCGCCGATGGGCAGCGGCGTGGCGATCACGGAGTACAAGTTCCCGGCCGCGATCGACGCGATGGTCAGCCCTGACTACGCGACCGAGCTCTGGGCGTCCTTCTACCGCCCGGCGAGCCTCGAGGCCGGCCGGCAGTATCCGCTGCTCGTGTTCATGCACGGGAACCACCCGACGTGCGGCACGGGCGTGAACCCCCGTACGGACAACAACAACCAGTATGCCACGACGGGGACGTGCCCGGCGAACTACGTCGTCGTCCCCAACCATCGCGGCTACGACTACATGGCCGAGGACCTCGCCGCGCGCGGCTATTTCGTGGTGTCCATCAATACGAACCGGGGTATCCACGCCGCGTCGGGCACGCCCGACGACGAGCTGGTCATCGGGCCGCGCGGACGCCTGCTGCTCCGCCACCTGGAGCAGCTGAGCCGCTGGGACAGCGGCGCAGAGCCGACGCCCCCGGAGCTCGGCGTGGATCTGCTCGATCGCATCGACTTCGACCAGGTGGGCTTGCTGGGGCACTCGCGCGGCGGCGAGGCCGTGCGGTTCGCCTACAACGAGTACCGCCGGAGCGGCAGCCCCTGGCCTGCGCTGATAGACAGCCCCGTGAGCATCCGCGGGATCTTCGAGATCGGTCCGACCGATCAGGGCCAGAACGGCCAGCGCCTGAACGCCGACCAGACGGCCTGGAACGTGATCCTGCCGGCCTGCGACTGGGACCTGAGCGATCTGCCCGGGATGCGCCCGTTCGATCGCATGCTGAGCATCGCCGAGCCGGAGCCCCTCTCCAAGTCCTTCTATCATGTGTGGGGCGCCAATCACAATTACTACAACAGCGAGTGGCAGCTCGCGGACGGGAACGGCGGCGGGATCACAGGCTGCATCGACCATGACGAGCTCTTCGATCCGCTGGAGTACGGCTCGCCGGCGCAGCGCGAGACGGGTCGCCTGGCGGCCGTCGAGTTCTTCACCGCGAACGTGGGCGCGGATCGCGACGAGGCCGCGAACGCCCTGTTCGACCCTGCCTTCCCCTTTCCGGACGTCCCGTACCGTGTCCGCCGCGGCTACCATCCGGGCGGAGACGCCGCCGACAGCCTGCTGCTCGAGGACTTCATCAATCCGACCGGCACGAGCTCCTACGGCCTGCCGAACACCACCGGCGGCACCCTCTCGGTGGAGCACACGCCCCTGAGCGGACACGACCCTTCGCTCTCGGGCGCCTGGATCCACGACGTGGTCGCGGGCAGCTCGACGTTCTTCCAGTCGAACTGGTCCTCCGCCGGCACCGGCTTCGATCTCACGGGGTACGACTACCTCGATCTCCGCGCCGACCGCAGCTGGGGCTCCGATCCGACCGAGGCTTCGTTCCTTGTGGAGCTCGTGAACGCCGACGATACCCGCTCGAGCGCCGTCGCCATCGATGAGTTCCTGGAGCTCGGTCCTCCGCCGCGCGGCGGCACCACGCTGCCGACCGCGCGCATTCCGCTGTCCTCGTTCAGCGGCGCCACGCTCGCGTCGGTGCGCGGGGTTCGTCTGACCTTCACCACGCCGCTCGACGGAAACAGCCTGTACCTGGCGAACATCCGCGCCACCCGTGCCACGACCGAGGCCCAGGCGGCTTCGGGGCAGCTCGCCTCCTTCGCGTCGAGCGCGGCGCCGCCCAGCTCCCGTGCGCGCGCGGCCGGCACGACGATCCCCGAGCAGCGGCGGATCGTGGCGGGCAATGCCATCCAGAGCGTGAGGAGCAGCGGGGCCGACGCTGTCGAGATCACGCTCACCAGCGCCGAGTTCTTCGACCTCCGCGCCACCAACCTGGTGCTCACCGTCGGCGCCGAGCGAAGCATCGCGGCTCGCCATCCGAACGGAGATCTCCACACCGTTCAATTCCTGCTTCCGCGTGCCGCCTTCGACCGCCTCGGTGCGCAGGAGCCGGTGAGGGTCGACTACGGTCCAGGCTCCTCCGTGGCCTGGGACTTCGGTCAGCTCGACAAGACGGCGCTGGCTCCCTGAGCCGACGACGGCGCGCCCTGGCCTGCATCGAGGACCAGCCGGGGCGCGCCGCCCGCTCGCAGCGAGAGGCACCGTGGGGCTCTCGCTGCTGTCGGGGATGATCGGAGGATTCGACCTCTCGATCATGCCGGAGGCGCTCCCTGGTTCATTGACATCAACGACCTGGATTGACCTCCTCGATGAAGTAGGCGGTCTCTGCGGAATCGTCGTCTACATCGAGGAGGCTCCCCGCGTCGGCCATCGGTGGTCCGACGTTCGTCTCCAGCCACTTCTTCACGTCGCCAGCTCCGGCGTCTTCGAACAGCAGATCGGACGCTTCTGACGGCTTGAAGCAGCTGTCCGGTAGGTAGATGACCATGCTCGCTCGGACCACCGTTGACAGTAGCCGAAGGGACTCTCGCAGACCCTGCCGCACGTCACGCTCGTGAAGAAATGACGACCATCGCGCCAGATGCGTGAATTCGATCAACCTCTTGTGGACACTGGCACAAAACCCGTCTGGGCCAGCCATCCACACGTAGCCCTCGTTGAATAGCTCCTCGGCGGCGTTCGAGCTGAGCCCGCTCAGCTTCCATCCCCAGGACGCTCGTCCAGCCCGGACCCACTCCTGCGCCCATGGACGGAGCGCGGGCGGTAGTGCCCAAGCAGCGTTGAGCGCGCCTGGCAGTTCATACAGCTCATCCCAGGATAGGCCATGGTCGACGATGGCGGTGAAGTCTACGCCCATGTTGTGACTCCATTCCCCATGCGGCGCACGACCTCCCGCGCCGCGCCCTGGACGCCGAGGTTCTGCCCGCCGAACCGGAGTGCGTCGGCGCGTTCCACGACGACGGGTCGGAATCCGTAGCGCGCAAGCCAGAAGGCGAGGGCGGGACCGGCGATGCTCGCCCCCGAGATCAAACCCGTCCGATGTTCCACCTGTGGAGTGTCACCGGGCGGGGGCAGGTGTCAACCCCGTCCGGTCCGACCGGATCCTCACCGCGGCAGGATCATCGCCGGGCTGTCACGTCGCGGTCCGCTCGACGGGGCTCGGGCCCTCGGGGCGTCGTGCGGGCGCCGGCCTGGCGGTGCGTTCGGCCGCCGCTTCGTCTATCCTGGTCGCCATGATGAAGCGCAGCGGGAGCAGCCGAGTCGCGCCGGCGGATGACGTGTTCGCCGCGAGGAAGCGCAAGCCGGTACCCCATGAGTTCGTGCTCGACGCGCTCGCCCCGCTCGGGCCCGAGACGCGGCCGATGTTCGGCTGCCTGGCGGTCTATGTGGAGGACAAGATCGTCCTCATCCTGCGCGACAAGCCCGCGCCCGCGCAGGACAACGGCGTCTGGCTCGCCACGACGGAGGAGCACCACGCGGCCCTGCGCCCTGAGTTTCCGAGCATGCGAAGCATCGAGGTGCTCGGGAGTGGGGTGACGGGCTGGCAGGTGCTCCCGGCGGACGCGCCCGATTTCGAGGAAGCCGCGCTGCGGGCCTGCGCGCTCATCGAGGCGGGCGATCCGCGCATCGGGAAGGTGCCGGGAGAGCGGCGGAAGCGGGGCGAGGCGCCCGCGAAGAGGGCCGCGGTGAAGAAGGCGCCGGAGAAGAAAGCGGCGGTGAAGAAGGCGCCGGCAAAGAAGGCGCCGGCGAAGAAGGCAGCGCTGAAGAAGGCTCCGGGGAAGAAGGCAGCGGTGAAGTCGGCTGCGAAGAGGGGCGGGAAGGCGACTGCGAAGAGGCGATCTTGAGCATCCGCGATGAAGGTCCTGGTCAGCGCTCCTCGCGCGGCGCAGTGACCCTCGCCCACACTGCGAGGATCATCGCCTGTTCCATGGTGCTCGGCGCGGGATAACCCCTCGGGGGCTCGGCCGGCAGGGGCGTGGGGGGCTTTGCCCTGCGCCATGGCGCGTCGTGGCGCGCGGATGCCCCGGCCGCGGGGCCGCGGCGCGCGACCTCGTAATCGACAGCGGCCACCGCCTCTTCGAGGGTGGAGAAGCGCTCGACCAGCTTGCCGTCCAGCAGGACGTGCCACCGCTTCCCCCGACCGCCGCGGGCGAGGACGACGACCTCGCTGAACGCGCCGGGCCTCCTCTCGTAATGGAGCGCGAGGCCGAAGCGGCCGAGAGAGGCCCACGCATTGCGCGAGATGGCCATCACCTCGGGGTCGACGCGGAGGCTCAGCGGATCGAAGTGCGCGGCGCGCTCCTGGATCTCGCGCAGCGTGATGCGGCCCGCCTCGACCTCGAACCCGGGGTAGTCGAACGTCACTTGCCGGTAGAAGCGGCTCGCCTCCGAAGCGTCCCTGCCCTCGAGGTCGAGGTCGCGGGGCATGCCGAAGAGCGAGGGCAGCGTGCACAGCTGGAGCGAGGAGAGGTCGACGAAATCGAGGATCAGGCAATCCTTCTTGCCTGGATGGAGGCGCGTGCCGCGCCCGACGCACTGGGCGTAGAGCCCATCCGAGCGGGTGGGGCGGGCCATCGCGATGCAGGAGACGCCAGGGTCGTCGAAGCCCTCGGTGAGGACAGCGACGTTGGTGAGGGCCTGGACGCGCTCTTCCCGGAAATCGGCGAGGATCCGGCCGCGGAGGTCGGAGGGCATGTCGCCGTGGACGTAGGCCGATCGGACGCCCAGATGATTGAGCGCCTTCGAGAGGTTCCTGGCGTGCGCGACCGTGACGCAGAAGGCGATGGTGCGGCGGTCGCGGGCGAGCTCTTGAATGGATCGGGCGACGAGCGCGTTGCGCTCCTCCAGGTCGACGGCCTCCTCGAGCTCCTCCGTGGCGAAGTCGAGTCCGCCGCCGTCGAGGCGGGAGAGGTCGGTGGCGGTGGCGACGCGGTAGCCGGTGAGGGGGGCGAGGTAGCCGTCCGCGATCATCTCGGTGAGGGAGCGGCTGTAGACGATCGCCTCGAAGACATCGTCGAGCCCTTTGCCGTCGCCGCGGGCCGTCGTGGCGGTGAACCCGAGGAGGGTGCCTGTCCACGCGGGGTCGAAGGCGCCGAGCTGGCGGAGGACGCGGCGGTTGTCCTCGGCGGGGGCGTGGTGGCACTCATCGTAGATCACGAGGCCGATATCGCGGCCGCCGGTGACCTGCTCCAGCCGCTTCTCGTGGAGGGAGCGTATGGAACAGACGATGACGCGCGCGTCCGCCGGGGCGCGGAGCTCGCCCTGCTCGACGGCGACCGTGGCCTGCCCGGCGAGGGCGCGCTCGATCTTGTCCTTGGCCTGGAAGAGGAGCTCTTCGCGGTGGGCGAGGACGAGGACTTGCCGCCTGGCGAGGCGGGCGAGATGGGAGAAGATGACCGTCTTGCCGGCGCCGGTGGGGAGGCACACGACCATGCGCCGGACGCCGCGCCTGCGGGCCGCGAGCACGGCGTCGACGGCGGCGCGCTGGTAAGGGCGCAGGGCGGGCGCGCCGGGGCCGGCCGGTGCAGAGACGGTCGTGGGGATGGTCATGAGCTCTCGTGCGGGCGTGGCGATAGCATGGCCCGGAGCCCCTGTCCGTACGCCTCAGGGCCCGGGTCCGCTCTGTGGTCGGCGAGGCGTGCCGGGGGCGGCGCGGGCGGGACTGCGTCGCTGTCCCCGAACGATCGATGTCACCTCGACCACTGGGAGAAGAGGTATCCGTAGAATTGCTCGAGATCCACCTGGTCGAGCGCCCGTACCGTGCGACCGCCGGGCACGACTTTGGTGCGCCCTTGCGAGGGGCCTGCGGTGACGATCTCCGTCTCCCAGGCGCGGAGGGTGAACATCTCCGGCTTGCCGACATACGAGGTCGTCAGCACGTCCCACGCGAAGTAGTCCTGGTGGCCGGCGAGCGCGTAGCAGGTACCCGCGAGGTCGGAGAGGGGGTATCGGCGCTGCCGGGACAGGCGGCGGAGGAACGCCTGGGTGACGGGGACGAGGTTCGTGATGTCCAGCGGACAGAGGGTGATCGGGATGGCGGTCTTCCAGATGCGGTCGGCGGCGATCGGGTCCCAGTAGACGTTCCACTCGGCGGAGCCGTCCTGTCCGCTCTCGAAGGCCGTCTGCACGTTCCCGCTCACGTTGAGCGCGCCGCCCATCCAGACGATTTCGCGGATGTTGCCCTCGATGCGAGGATCGATGTCGAGCGCCGCGGCGACGGTCGTGAGCGGCTCCTTGCGAGCGCGGAGGGGTGGCGCCGCGCGCGAGAGAGAGCCCGACCGGGATCTGCCTGGCGGCGACGAGGAGAATTTCAGGGCAAAGGCGCGAGGGCGCAAGAGACCATGAAATCGCATCCCGTCGCCGCTGCCATTCTCTCCCCGGAGAGCGTCCGCTGCGCGCGACGCGCGTCGCGCTGGATCGACTCCGGCGCGACGCTTGGACCGTTCAGCGGCGGTCGCGGCGACGACGCGCGCGGCTCGCGAGCGACAGCGCGAGCCCGATCGCAGGCAGCGCCCAGCCCGACGAGGCGGTGCGGCCCGCGCTGCCGGCGCTGACCGAGCAGCCGCCGCTGTCGTCCCCGCCGTCCGGGTCCTCCGGAGAGTCCCCGCCGCCGCCCGCCCCGGATCCCCCGGAGCCGCCGCCGCCCACCCCGGATCCGCCCGAGCCGCCGGCGCCCGTGCCGGGGTCCTCACAGGAGCTCACGTCATCTTCGGCGCAGAGGCTGCCGCGCCCCTCGCAGTACGCCGCCCTCGCGTCGCACCAGGCCTCCTCGAAGCCCTCGGGCGGAGAAGCGCACGCCGCGACGGCCTCGCCGATGCGCGTCGCGTCGGCCGGGAAGACGCCCGTCGCGCCCGCGTCGCCGTGCGGAACGCAGGTGCGCTCCGTCTCGACCGTCGCGCCGTCGATGAGGCTCTTGTACGTGAGCTGGTAGCAGTACTCCGTCGCCGCGACGTCGTATGTCTGGCTCAGGTACCCTTCCCAGACCGTCTTCTTGGCGAGCTCCTTCCCGTCCGGGCTCGAGAAAGTGAAGATCTGCACGTACTGCCCCACGCCGTGGTCCGCTCCCCCGCTCACATCGAGGGAGACGGTGACGTAACGCTCCATTTCTTCCGCCACGCAGCTCTCTTGCGGACCGCAGCTCCCCGGGCCCAGATCGGCGGTGCAGCAGCTCGTCTCGCCGTGCCAGCGCTCTCCCAGGGTGATATTGGCTTGGACAGGGATGGCGCCGACGTCCATGTCGACAGCGGCGCTGGCCTGGGTCTCCCAGACAATGACGCTGCGGTTCTGTCCCTCGACCTCGACCTGGTAGGTGTGGCCGTCGAGGAGCGGGGCCGCGGGGCGAAAGGCGAGCAAGCGCTCGCCCTGGCCGACGGGCACGTCGGCGACCTCCTCCTGGGCGCCGCTGATGGCCTCGCCCGTGTCCTTGTCCTTCACCACGAGCTCGGGCGCGCCTTCTGGGCAGTGGGAGTAGCAGGAGACCCGGGCCACGATGACCCCGTCGAGCGGCACGACGCGCGTGACCCCGGACGCGTAAGGGCCGTCCGGCGGAGGCGTACAGGCAGAGCTCGGACGGGAGATACCGAGAGCGCCCAGGCCTCCCATGACGGCGAGAGTCAACGCGGTGAAACGAGAATAAGGCATCGAAGTTCCTCCTCAAGCGACCCGACGCGGGTCAGCCCCGCACGGGCGTGTGCAGACACGCGCCGATGTGCAGACTCCGTGCCGGTCGCGACTCCCCGGACCGCCGCGGGGTTCTCGTGGGTTCCCGTACCCGTCGCATGTCACCGTGTGTCAACGTGTGCCGGCAGCCCTGCGCGTTTGGCAGGGATGCCGGATGAGCGCCTGCCGGGCGCTCGTCCGGCAGGAGCGCGCCGCGGGCGTCCATGCGCTGATCGAGCTGACGCGGCACGCCGATCCGTTCGCGCGCCAGGGCGCCGCGCGCACGCCGGGCGAGCTCGACAACGCAGGTACGCCGGCGCGCGAGCGGCTGCATTGCCCCGAGGTCGCCGGTGGTGCTGAATGCCAAGCCGCCTGAATGGGGCGCACCGCGGCGGCATCAGAGCCGCGTGTAGCCAGGGAGGCCCCATGCGTTCCCATCGTGCGCTCATCGGCTGTGCCGTCGCGTCGTGGATGTCCCTCTCGACCACGAACGCGTCGGCAGAGGTGGTCCTGGACCAGATTCAGTTCTACGGGCGAACCACGTGGAGAAAAGATTACAAGAGCGCAATATGCGACTTTAACGTCATCGACGTCAGCATCGCCGCGATACCGTACGAAGATGTCTACTCCGTCGAAGCGGAATACGCAGGGGTGACGACCCCGCTCACGTTCAACGAATACAACCATCGTTACTACGCGAAGATCGACACGAGCGCGGTGCCCTACGGTCCTCACACGTTGACGTTCATCGCGTACGACAAGCGCGGGGAGGCGCGGACGAGGCAGTACATCGTGCACAAGTACGCGCCGCCCAGCGTCTGGGTGACGAGCCCGCGGCCCAACCGCACGCTGACCGGGGACACCCGCATCGCTGCGACGTGCGTCGGGACCCCTCCCTATTCCTGCACGCAGTTCAATGCGCGCGTCCGGAGCCAGGTGCGCGATGAGGTGCTGGTGGGCGTCCCGTCGTCGGTGCCGGGGAGGATGGACGTGCTGCAAACCCTGTCATCGCCGCTCCAGTCGGGCGAGGTGCTCACGGTCAGGCTCGAGGCCATGGACGGCGTGGGACCGGTCTGGTACGGGCCGACCATCGGCGGGGGACTCGGCTTCTACGACTGGGCGCTCCCGCGCACCTACGTCGAGCGGAGCCCAAGGCTCACCGCCGTCCAGCGCGCCCCTGGCGCCATCCTCGATTTCGACGCGACGCGCGTCCTGTTCATCGATCACGCGCTCCAGATCGGCGTCGTCGATCGCGTGACTCAGCAGGTGACGTGGCACGGAGAGCTGCAGCCCCACCATGAGTGGATGGACAAGCCTGGTCAGGGGGCGCTCACGCCGTCCGGCGTCATCATGCAAGCGTGGTACGGGTACATTTTCATGTGGAGAGACGGCGTGCTGGACCGGACGCCCAGGAAGGGGCGGCTTGACGCGGTGAACGGCGATACGCTCCTGTGGACGAGGGCCGACGACGACGAGACCCTCGTGCACACGTTATCGACGGGCGCCGCGACGAGCTTCGGGCTCGCGCCCGGCAGCGCGTCGCAGTTCCAGGCGGACATCACGGCGTCAGGCGACATCTACTACAGCACGCACGAAGAGCCGTGGATCCACGGGCCGGGCGGGATCCGCCTCGGGGACCACCTCGGCTTCTTGCAACGGCCCATCTCCGATGGGACGAACGTCGCCGGCCGGTGGTGGAATGGATCGGTGAGCTCGAGCTATCTCTACACGGCCGATGGCGCGGAGGTGTTCCTCGGCGACTCGAAGACCGGCGACGCTGCAGGGCTGCTGCTGCACGCAGGGTACGCGGCCTACCTGAAGAGCGACGGGGCCGTCAACCAGGTGTGGCTGCGGACCCCCGCGGGTGACGAGCACCAGGTGAGCGACTTCGTGACGCCGAGCCAGCTCGATCAGCAGGAGCTGCGCGTCGGGCACGGCGGTATCAGCGACACCGGCGAGGTCATGTTCCTCAACGACAGGAAGCGTTACATCGGGCGGCCTGGGGCCGCCCCGGAGGAGATCAGCAGCGATCTCGGACACGGGCGCTGGTTCGATGGGGACTGGTACGTGGCCATCGGTGACACGCTGTTCAAGGTGATGAGCACCGAGGCGCCGGCCCTCCATCTCGTCGCGTCGCCGGGCGAGGTGCGGGTCGACGCCGAGGAAGAGGCGCAGCACGACCTCACGCTCACCGCGCTCGCGCCGGGCGAGCCCCTGGATCCATGGACGCGCTCGGGGGACCTCCTGCACATGCCAGACGCCTCGCTGGCGTCATTTCGCGATCCACGGGCCGCAACGCACGCCGGCCCCCGCGCGCCCGACGAGGAGCCGTCGGCTGCCGCCGCGTGCAGCATCGGTCAGGCAGCCTGCTCGGGCCGCGGTGTCGCCCTCCTCTCCGTGGCGCTCCTTGGCCTCTCGCTCTCGCGGCGCCGCCGCCGCGGGCAGAGGTAGCGAGGGAGATGTCGAGCCTGCGCGTCCCACGGGCGGGAATGCCAGCGGAGTGAGCGAGGCGGAGCGCACGCCCCCCGCGCGGCACGTGCGCCGCACGGCTCAGCCTGGTTGCTACTGTAGGCGGTGCAGGTGGTGCTCCTCGCCGTTCAAGGTCAGCACCGCCATGAACCCCTCACGCGCGAGCTCCTCCTCGATCCTGAGCTCGTGCGTTCCCTGGGTGACGGAGGTGTCGACGACGCGCGTGACCTTCGGTTCCAGGGCGCCGCCGGGGTAGCTGTAGATGTCGAGGCGCAGCGTGCAGGCGCGCTCGATCGTCGCGCGCGCGACGAAGGCGTCATCGGCCTCCGTCACCGAGAAGGCGCTCCCGAGCTCTCCCTCGACGGAAGATCTCCTGAGCGCCCAGGCGATCTGCTGGCTGGCGATCGGGGCGTACACGTCCAGCACCATCACGTCCTTGTTCTGCTCCTTGAAGCGCGCGTGGAGGCGCGCGCGGGTGGCGGCGTCCACGCCGCCGCCGAGCGTGATGAGGTCGAAGTCGCCTGCGTGGAACTCCGTGTCCGGCGAGGCGCTCAAGGTGCCGACGGCCGAGTGCCCCTGCGCGTTCAGCGCTGCCACGCCCCGCTCGAGGACATCGGCCCTCTTGCCGATGACGAGGATCCTGGTCGCTCTCGATGCCATGCTCTCTCCTTACCTCGCGATCTGCCGCCGCGCCCTACTGGAACGCTTTCACGTGGCGTTCCAGCCACTCGTCGAACGTCCGCCCCCTGCGCCCGAGGAGCTGCTCGATGGCGGGCGAGGGCTCCTCTCCCTTCCCGGTCCTGATCAACGCGAACGCCTCGAGCAAGGCGCGGATGAACACCTCGGGGAGCCCCGCCTTCGTCATCCCCTCGCGGGCGGCGTCCTCGCTGACATCGACGTACCTGAGTGGTCTGCCGATCGCGGCGCCGATCTTCGCCACCTGCTCCGCTGCGGTCAGCGCCTCCGGCCCGGTGAGCTCGTACTCCTTGCCTTCGTGCCCCGGCGAGGTCAGCGCCTTCACCGCGACCGCCGCGATGTCGCGCTCGTCGATGGGCCTCGCCTTGGCGTCGCCGAGGGGCTGGAACACCGCGCCCTGCGCCTTGATGGACGCGGCCCACCGGAGCGTGTTCGAGGCGAACCCTCCCGGCCGGAGCATCGTCCAGGCGACGCCCGACGCCTTGACCCTCGCCTCGGCCTCGCGGTGCCAGCGGGCGATCTGGACGTCAGGCGCGCGGGCGACGCTCGACGACGAGAGCAGCACGATGTGCTTCACGCCCGCCCTCGTGGCGGCGTCGGCCGCGTTGCCGGCGAGCTTCGGCATGTCGCCGCCCACGCAGACGAGGAACGCCCTGTCCACGCCGGCGAACGCCGCGTCGAGCGTCTCGGGCTTCGAGAGATCGCCCTTCACGACGGCGATCTTGCCGCCGAGCTCTCCGAGCTTCGCCGGATCGCGCACGAGCGCGCGGACCGGCTGGCCCGCGTCGATGAGCTGCTCGAGCACCGCACCGCCCACATTCCCTGTTGCTCCGGTCACGAGGATCATCTGCCGCTCCCTTTCATCGCGTTCACCCTCCAGGATGCGCCGGCCTCGCCTCGTCGGCGGGCCGCGTCCGAAGAGCAACGTGCAGCGGAGCCTCCCGCGTGTCGGATCATACGCCAATGCATTGGAATAACTCTGCTCGTTTGTTGCCTGCCCACCGTGCCCTTCCGAGCTGGAAGTGCTCTGGCGGCCGAGCTGGATCGCTCCGATGTCGGACCGTTTCGAGCGCTCACGCGGGCGGCCCTGCCGGCCGGAGACTGCGCTGTAAGCCGCCGGTCGAAGGAGACCGAACATGCGTCCGCGCTTCCGTGTCGTATTTCTCTGTGATTGGATCGATCGCTTGTGACGGCTTGCCGCGATCGCCTCCGTGTGTCGTATCGTGGGCGTCGTGCGGCCTAGCCCACCTGCCTCGCCCTCTCGTCTTCGCGAGTACCTGGCCATCCTCGCTGGCGCGCTGGCCGCGGGCGCCTGTGGTGCGCTCTTCGATCAGGCCACCGCCACGATCTCTCCAGAGTATTTCCTCGACGGCAAGGGCCTCGCCGCGTCGAGCTTGCCGTTCCGGCTCGCTGTCGCGTGGACGGGGTTCCGGGGAGGTCTGCCGCTCGGCGCCCTCGTCACGGGCGTGGGCCTCCTCCGCTCCGCGCGCAGCGACCGGTTCTCGTGGCGCGCCTGGCTGGGCAGGATGATCGCTGCGGTCGCCGCGGCGCTCGCGCTCTGCCCGGCCCTCATGGCGGCGCTCGACCCGTTCGGCGTGCGCGAGGCGAGCCTCGGTGTGTGGTCCCGCGGCGCCGCCACGAGATACCTCGTCTGCTGGGGGCTCCATGCCGGCGCTTACCTCGGCGTCCTCGTCGGCGTCTTTCTGGAGGGCCGACCCGCCCTCCGCCGAGCGTCAGGGCCGTGAGCGGGCGGGTCCTCCCGGCCGCGCTGCTCGCCGCCGCGAGCGCGCTGCTCGCTGCATGCGCGCCGCTGCCCGCGCCGCGCCGCTTCGAGGGGAGCCTCGATGTGCCGCTTCCGACCACGAGCGGCCGTATCGCCGTCATCGCCGATCTGCAGCGCACCTCGTACCTGGAGTTCTGGCGCGAGTCGAACGATCCCGAGCGCGCGGCGCTGGTGCAGGCGCTTGCCGCCGCTCGCCCCGATGCCGTGTTCGTGATCGGCGACCTTGTGTTCGACGGCGGCTCGGCGCGGCACTGGGCCGATCTCGACGCCCTGATGGCGCCGGTGCGCGACGCCGGGACCCCGGTATTCGCGGCGTTCGGCAACCATGAGTACTGGGGCGGCCGCGGCGGTGCTCGCCACCTCTTCGCGCGCTTTCCGCACCTCGGCGGGCGCCGCTGGTACGAGGTCGCCTATGGCCCCATTCGCGTCGTCGTCCTCGACAGCAACATCGACGAGCTCACCCCCGCGGCGTGGGACGCCGAGATCCGCTGGTACGAGGGCGCGCTCCGCCGCATCGACGCCGATCCTTCAGCGCGCGCGGCGCTGGTGCTCGCGCACCATCCGCCGTACACGAACAGCACGGTGACGGGCGACGAGCCCCACGTGCAGCGCCACATCGTCCCGCCCCTCCTCCGCTCCCGGAAGGCGCTGGCGCTGATCAGCGGCCATGTGCACAACCACGAGCGCTTCCAGCGCGGCGGAAAGCTCTTCATCGTGGCTGGCGGCGGCGGCGGCCCACGCGCCGCGCTGGCCCAAGGCCCGGCTCGCCGCCATCCCGACGATCTCGCCCGCGGCCCGGCGCTCCGCCCGTTTCATTTTCTGCTGATCGCGCCCGCCCCGGAGGGCCTCGCCGTCGAGGTCCACGGGCTCCCCAAGGGCGGCAGAGCGGCCGCCGCCCTCGACCATTTCGTGATTCCCTGGCCCGCGCGCTGAGGCCCGCGCTACGCGGCCGCGCCGAGGGTGCCGATCTCCTCGAACTCGTGGATCATCCGAGCGAGCCCGCGCTCGTCGACGCTGAGGCCGAGCGCCGCCGCGGCGTGGACGAGGAGCCTCCGCTCCCGCAGTGAGGCCACCTTGTCCACGGCCGCCGCGATCTCGAGCGCGCGCAGCAGCGGGGCGCGCGCGCCCTCAGGCACGCCGCGGAGGCGCTCGACCCAGGTGATGTCGTCGGCGAGCCGCTCGTTCAGGCCGACGCGCGCCGGGGCCGGCAGCCGCCGCAGCACGGCAGCGAGCAGCGCGGACTCCTCCGGCGTGAGGCGCCCGTCGGCGGTGAAGATGAACCAGAGCCCTTCGAACAGCCGCTCGAGGTGCGGGCGCAGGGTCTCGTCGCCCAGCGCCTCGTCGAGCGCGCACCGGTAACGCAGGTATCGGCGCGCTGTATCCCCGAGGCGCCGGGTGACTACCCAGCTCGTGATCGACGACGAGGCGACCGAGAGCACGGGCACCAGGTTGCGCGCCACGCTCTCGCCGGCGAGCCGCGCCGCGAGCTGCTTCGCCACATCCGAGCCGCGCCCGCGCGCCGCGCGCACGAGAACGCCCGCTGGATCGTCCGTGTCCTGGGGGTGCTCCACGACGCCGAACGAGAGGGCGAGCAGCGCCCACACGTCGGCCGGCTCGTCCGGATCGAACCGGCGCCCGAAGAGATCCGCGAGCTCGCAGAGCATCCGCACGTGCAGGAGCAGCCGGAGCACCGTCTCAGCGCCCATCGCGAGCATGGCCGCGGGGATCGCGACGAGCCCGCCGAGCCCGTTCGTCTCGGCCGTGGCCACGGCCGCGCCGGTCGAGAGCGCCCCCGTCGCGCCGCCCGCGAGCGCCGAGCGGATGCAGGCGCGCCGGATGACCGCGCGCGCGTCGGTCGACTCCGTCAAGCCGGTCGACGCCGAGATGGTCGCGGGGCGAGGCCGCCGGTTGTAGCGGCGCACCGCGCTGGACAAGACCTCCGCGAGCCATGCCTCGAACGGGCGCACGTGCACGCCCGCTTCGCTCGTCGCCTCGCGCAGCGGGAGCGCCGCGGCCCCCGCTGCGTCACCAGGATGCGCAGCCTCGTCGCTCATGGACAAGGGCGGTTCAAGATGCATTCCGCGCCCCGCGGGCGCCGAGGCCGAGCCCGTTCGCAGCACTGCCGAGATCGGCTATCGCCTTGGTCGGGCGGAGAAGGATTCACCTGCTCCCTCGCAGAGGAGGAGCTCCTTCCGCTCCCACGGCTCGACAGGCCAACTCAGCTCCAGGGGGCTCCGTCTCGGCCTGAACGGATGATCCGTGGTACGGGCGTCCTCGCCCTGCCTCCCACTTGAGCGTGTATACCGGAACTCTGGCGTTGATACGATGAAAAAACGCGTCTCCGGTGCCATCGTCGCCTCCGTCATCCACGCGACGCGCGTGGTCGAAGGGAGAGAGACGATGCGGGTATTGCTGACGGGAGTGGGGACTCGCGGTGACGTGCAGCCCGTGGTGGCCTTGGCCGTCGAGATGCGGCGTCGGGGGCACGATGTGAGGCTGTGCGTTCCGCCGAACTTCATCGACTGGGTGGGCGGCCTGGGCTTCACGGCGACCCCGATCGGAATCGCGATGCGGCAACCGAGCGGGGCCGCTGCGCCGGCCTCCCCGCCGACGCCGGAGCAGGTCCGCGCGCTGCTCGAGCACCTCGCGAGAGACCAGTTCGACGCGACAGCGTCGGCCGCCGAGGGATGCGACGCGATCGTGGCCGGCGGAGCGCACCAGTACGCCGCGCGGTCCATCGCGGAACGGCTGGGCATCCCGTCCATGGTCGCCGTGTACGCGCCGGTGGCCCTGCCGTCGCCGGATCATGCGCCCGGCGGGGAGCCCGGGGGCGACCCGGAATCCAACCTCCGACGCTGGCAGGACGAATCGCGGACTTGGAACGAGCGCCTCCTCGAGCGGCTCAACGCCCATCGGGAGCGCCTGGGCCTGGGTCCGGTGAGCGATGTACTCAGCCATGTCCTGGGCAAGGCGCCGTGGCTCTCGGCGGACTCGGTCCTTGGGCCGCTGCCGGCGACGCCCGGCCTGCAGGTCACGCAGACGGGAGCCTGGCTCCTTCCGGATCAGGCGCCGCTCGTACCCGAGCTGGAAGCGTTCCTCGCCGCCGGCGCGCCGCCCGTCTACATCGGCTTTGGCAGCATGCCTGTCGACCGGCAGACCGGCCGCAGGGTCATCGAGGCCGTGCGGGCGGCGGGGCGCCGCGTCGTGCTGTCGCAGGGGTGGGCCGAGCTCGGCCTGATCGACGACGCCCTCGACGGCATCGCGATCGGCGACGTCAACCAGCAGGCGCTCTTCCCGAGGGTCGCCGCGGTGGTGCACCACGGCGGGGCGGGTACGACCACGACGGCGGCGCGGGCGGGCGTCCCGCAGGTGATCGTCCCGATGTTCGCCGATCAGCCCTACTGGGCCTCGCGCGTCCGGGCGCTCGGGATCGGCACGTCCGTGGCCCGTGGGGCGCTGAGCGCGGAGGCCCTTTTGGCCGCGCTGGAGGGCGCCCTCGACCACGGGGTCGCTGCCCGCGCGGCTGCGAGCGCAGGCGCCGTGGCGGTGGATGGAACGGCCGTCGCCGCCGACCTTGTCGAGCGGGCCTCCGCGTGAACCGCGGGTGATGGCCGCGTTCGTCTGGCCGTGTCCGCAGGTCAATCCAGGGTGATGCTCAGCAGGAACGAACCGGCAGAGACATTGTTGTAGCTGTCGACGAAGATGTTGATTGGAGTCCCCGCAGCCACATCCAGGGTGACCGACTCGGCGTCTCCGGCGTTGCCGGCGTCCAGGCAGTTGATCTCGGTCGCGCTCTCGCTGCAGTCCGTCCGCACGTGGAGGACAAGATCGATCGAGGTCGTGTGGGCTGCGGGGCGCCGCGTCGCGCTGTCGGCCCCCCGCGTCCGACGGCCGGCGTGCGTAAACTCCTGTTAGAGGGAGGGTTCCCGCCGCCGGACATGCTGTTCGAGCCAAGCGAGGAGCTGGTCTCGTGAGAGCGCGCCGGAAGCAAGCGAGAGCATGATGCGCTCTTGAACATCGACATGGGCATCAAGGGAGTAGCCGTTCAGCATGAGGAAGACTTCCATCGCTGCATGACCGACACGCTTGTTACCGTCGATGAATGGGTGGCCTTGCACCAGTGAGAAGCAGAGAGTTGCTGCCTTAGCGATCACGGTAGGATAGAGGTCCTCACCTCCGAAAGTTGCCTTCGGCTGGGCCACAGCTGCCTCGACGGCGCGGAGGTCGCGAACGCCTGCGGCGCCACCGCTCGCCGCAACAACCCGCTCGTGGAGGAAGAAGATCTCCGCCAACGTCAAGTAACGCACGCTCAGGCGAGCCGCCTGTACAGCTCTGCGTTCTTCTCGAGGACAACCTCGGCTGCAGCATGAAACTCGTCGTCCGGCGTCGTCAGCAGATCCGCCACGGCGGCTCGCGCGAGCTCTTCCGGCTGCAAGCCGAGGCTCTTTGCGCGTTCCTGGAGGCGGTCGGCTTGCGCGGGCGACAGGTCGATGGCGAGCTTCATGAGACGCAGTGTACCTCGGGCGACCCTGGTTCGTCACCCGGTATACGGGTGGGCTGGCGAGCGATGAATCCCGGCGGAGAAAGGCGGTCCCATCCGTCCCGGGAGCGCAGCGGCCCGATGGATGGGTCGATGCTGGAGAGAGGAAGATTACGGGAGCGTTCGGGAGTAACGGTTTGCCATGCGGAGCCGTTTCGAGCCGGGTCGTCAGCGATGCCCCAGCGCCACGCGATGGCCGCCCGACCCGGATCGCCCCCACCCGGGTCGGGTTGCTGCGCTTCGTCGGCATGTTTCGTCGGCGACACGCCGCACCCGCGCGAAAGAGAGCACGAACGACGAAGAATGAGCTTCCGTGAAACCACCCGCCCGCTGCCGCGTAGAGGTGGCATCTCCGCGCCGCAGACGCCGACAGCGGCGCCCTACGGGTCGCTCGCAGGCGTACCGCTCGCCGCTGCGGCGCGGGGAGACACCTGCCTGTGGGCGCTTCTGCCCGCAGCAGGCTGTGCTCGGCCGGCGCCCCTGGCGCCTTCACGTGGGCCACGAGGCCAGAAGGAGACAATGACCATGAAGACGATCCGACTCGCGCTCTGCTCTCTCCCCCTCATGCTCGCCGCCTTTGCCGTCCCCGCGATCTCGGCGGCCGAGACCGGCCCGACCTCTGCTCCGAGCGCCGTGCAGGTCGAGTCCACGGCCGTGGACGCGTCGGCGGAGCTCGGCGGCGCTGCGGACGATGCGCGTGGTGACGTCACCGATGCCGACGACGCCTCTCTGATGAGCACCGCCGCGCGCTCCGATCGCCCCAACGCCCCTGGCGTGAAGCTGTGCTGTGGAACGGCGGGGGACTACGGGGTCATCTGCTGGCGCTGCTGAGCGGACGCTTGACGTCAGCGCGGGCTCTCGGCCGCGGCACGCTGGCGCGCGATCGACCCGATCTCGCGCCGGCGCCCGGCCAGAGCCATGCGTCGAACCTCGACGTCGAGGTGCGCGGCGGCTGGCGAAGCGCAGCTCAGCGCGCGCAGCGCCGACGCTTTGACGCCCACGGAGCCGCCGCGCAGCTGCTCACCTTCACCGCGCCGGCGTCTCGCTCTCGCCGTCGTCGAAGAACTCCATCCCTTCATAGGGCTTGTCGCGGCAGGACGCGAGGCGCGTCCGGAGGTCGCCGACGTGGATCTCGAGCTTGTGTCCGTCCGGGTCTTCGAAGTAGAGCGACGCCCCTTCGGAGCGGTTCTCTTTCCAGATCCGGGCGTCGCTCAGGCGAATGGCCTCTTCCAGGGAGGCGAAGCCCTGTGCATCGACCGAGAGCGCGAGGTGCGAGTCATCGCCCTGCCGCGCGGCGCGCGCGTCCAGCTCCAGAGAGAGCCAGAGCGTTCCCAGCTCGAGATATGCGCCCCTGGCCCACTGCGCTCGCCGCTCTCCGCCGAGCACCTGGACGTAGAAATGCACGGCGCGGTCGAGGTCTCGAACCGCGAGGGTCACGTGGTTGACGCCGCCGATCGCCATGGCTCCGGCAGCATAGTCGATCATCGGCTCGTGCGCGCATGTCGGCAGCACGTCGAGCGTGAGGAGAGCGGCTCGTCGGCGACGGTCGGCGTGAGCTCCAGCGCAATGGCGACGACCGCACCGGGCTCGGAGTTGAGGAGGGCGTCGATGATCTGTTGCCAAGTCCGCACGGCCAGCTAGGGTGCGGGCCCCAACGGACGGAAGGCGCGGATGAAGGACACCCTGTCGGCGGCGGAGGCCAGGCGCATCGCGCTGGCGGCGCAGGGCTTCCGGGCGGAGCGACCCGGGCCGGCGACGACGAAGCAGCAGTTGACCCGGCTGATCGAGCGGCTGGGCGTTGTGCAGATCGACAGCGTCAACGTCGTCTCGCGCACCCATTACCTGCCGGCCTTCTCGCGGCTGGGGGCCTATCCGCGGCCGATGCTGGAGGAGCTCGCGTGGGCGAGGAAGCGGCCGCTGTTCGAGTACTGGGCGCACGAGGCCTCGCTGCTGCCGCTCACCACCCAGCCGCTGCTGCGCTGGCGGATGGCCGACGCGCACGACGGGGTGGGCGTCTGGAAGGGTGTGGCGCGCTTCCTGCGCGAGCACCGGCCGGTGGTGGACCGGGCGCTGGAACAGATCCGCGAGCGCGGGCCGCTGGCCGCCTCCGAGCTCGAGATTGGCACGAAGGGGCCGGGCGGTTGGTGGGGCTGGAGCGACGCCAAGCGGGCGGCCGAGTGCCTGTTCTGGATCGGCGCGCTGACGACCGCCACCCGGCGGGGGACCTTCGAGAGGGTGTATGACCTGCCGGAGAAGGTGCTGCCCAGGGCCGTGATCGAGGCGCCGACGCCCGCGCGCGAGGACGCACAGCGCGCGCTGATCCGCATCGCCGCCCGGGCCTCGGGCGTGGCGACCGAGCGGGACCTGCGGGACCATTTCCGCATGGGGGTCGCCGAGACGAAGGCGCGGGTGACCGAGCTCGTCGAAGCCGGTGAGCTGATCCCCGTGGGCGTGAAGGGCTGGCGGGAGCCGGCCTTCCTCGATCCCGCCGCCCGGCGGCCGCGGCGGATCGAGGCCTGTGCCCTCCTCTCGCCCTTCGACAACCTGATCTGGTTCCGCGAGCGCACCGAGCGGATGTTCGGCGTGCGGGTGCGGCTCGAGATCTACACCCCCGCGGAGAAGCGGACCCACGGCTACTACGTGCTGCCGTTCCTCGAGGGCGATGCGATCACCGCGCGGGTCGACCTGAAGGCGGATCGCAAGGCGGGCGTGCTGGTCGTGCAGGCAAGCCACGCCGAGCCCTGGGCGGGCGCGCAGACGCCGGAACGGCTGGCGGGCGAGCTGCGGACCATGGCCGCGTGGCTGGGGCTGGAGCGCGTGCGGGTGGAGCCGAAAGGCGACCTGGCGGGGCGGCTGGCGAGGGCGCTGTCGGGCAGATAGCCACGAACGACACGCTGCGTGTGCCCAGGCGCTCAGAGGGCGAGCTTCACACGTCTCTCCAGGTGGGTCGGGTCGCCGCCGGAGATCGCTTCAAGGCTCGCGGAAGATCGCGCAACCCGAGCGCCACTCTCGTTCTCGTCGAGCCCGTGCCCTGGGGTCGGGGCGCACGCAGGTCACACGGCGTGACAGCTCGAGGGAGGTGCCCGGAATTGAAGAGCAGGACACGGCTGCTCCGGCCCCTGCGGGCCCCACGCATGAGCTTGGCATACCGCCTGGAGAGCCAGCATGTCCAGCGTGGCTGTAACCACCCGAGAAACGCCCCGATGCCCTCCGTGACCCATGAAGCCTTGGTGGAGCTGTTCAAGAACCGGCCGACGCTCGCCGCCGAGATGCTGCACGACGCGCTCGGCCAGCCTGTACCGGCCTTCACGGAGGCGCGCGTCGTGTCCTCCGACCTCACCGAGATCCTGCCCTCGGACCGGCGCGCGGATGTCATCCTCGTGCTGCTGGTCGGCGAACAGCAGCGGCCCGCGATGGCGATCGTGGTCGAGGTCCAACTCGGCGTGGATCCGGAGAAGCCGTACGTCTGGCCGGTGTACGTCGTGCAGACGAGGGCCCGGCACCGCTGCCCGACCCAGCTGCTGGTCGTGACGATCGATGCCGAGATCGCGAGGTGGTGCTCGCGGCCGATCGACACGGGCCACCCCGGCTTGACGCTGACCCCGCTGGTGCTGGGGCCCGAGGGCGTCCCGGTCGTCACCGACGCCGAGCAGGCGACGGCGGCGCCCGAGGTGGTCGTGCTCTCGGCGATGGCGCACGGGCAGGGTGAAGCGGCTGAGGCGATCGGCGTGGCGTTCCTGGCGGCGGCAGCCGGGATCGATGAGGAGCGCCGCGCCGTCTACGGGGACCTGGTGCTATCCTCGCTGAACGCAGCGGCGAGGCGGACATTGGAGGCGATGATGAAGAGCGGATACGAGTTTCAGAGCGAATTCGCGCGCAGCTACGTGGCCAAGGGCGTGGAGAAGGGGCGGCAGGAGGGGCTCCTCGAAGCCAAGGCGCAGGCCGTGCTCGCCTTCCTCGAGGCCCGCGGGCTGGAGGTCCCTGCCGAGGTCCGGGAGCGCGTCCTTGCGAGCACGGATATCGCCGAGCTGGACCGCTGGGTCCGCCGCGCTGCCGCCGTCAGCGACGCCAGGGAGCTGCTCGCGACGACCGGCTCCTGAGCGCACACGGCCTCCGGAAGCCGTCGGGCGGCCGGCGGTACGGCCACGCGGCGATCTCGTGGTGCCCGGCGCGCCCGCGCCCAGCATCGTGCCACCGCGGGTCACGCGCCGTGCCCCTGCGCGTTCAGCAGCCAGCCTCCAGCGCACCAACCCGGCCAGCATCTTCGTAGCCTCCCGGAGTTGCGTTCAGCCAGCCCATCTCGGGGGCGCAACGAGCGGCAGGAGCTTCAGCGAGAGGAAGAAGACGCCCCTCTGGTGGACGTTCGAGAGCGCGTCGAACTGCGTCTCGCAGCCAGCCTGCGGGCGATCGACTCTCCTTCACCGCGTGCGCTTCACCGCGCCGGAGCGGGCGAGCGGCTTTGCGCCCTTCCCCTCTAGCGATCCGACGACGTTCGCCACGACGTCGCGGATGAACCGCCTCGCCGGATCGCCGTCGGTGGCGCGCAACCACAAGAGCTCGAGCCGCGCGCCCTCGAGAGAGAACGGCACGGGGACCGCGCGCAGATGCGACCGCGCCCGGATGAGGTGGCCAGCGAGCAACGACGGCACCGTGGCCACGAGGGGAGAGCCCTCGACGAGGTCCGCGATGTAGCCGAAGGAGTGCACGGAGACGCGGACCGTCCTGGCTTTGCCCAGCGCGTCTTCCACGACGCCTCGCGTGTCGCCGGCATACGAGACGACGATATGCTCCTGGGCGAAGTAAGCGCGCTCGGTGAGCGGGCGTGGGAGCCTGGTGAAGCGCGCGTCGTACAGGCAAACGAACGCCTTCGGCCTGCTCGGGTGCGCGGTGAGCGGCTGGCGGAGGATGGATTTCGGCAGCTCGTCCGCCACGGTGACGGCAAAGTCGATCTTGCTCGAGAGCAGGCTCTCCTCGACGGTCCGAAACTGCACGGGCAGCACGATGAACTGCATGCGCGGCGCCTCGGCGCGGAGCTGGGCTATCAACCTCGGGAGGATCACGGACTCCAGGCCGTCGGCGAGCCCGAACCGGATCGTGGCGGTCGAGAGCCTCGGATCGAAGCGCGGCGCCGCCGTCGCGGCGGCGATGAGCGGCGTGAGGTGCGCGTGCGCCGCCGCGAGCAGCGCGGCGCCGCGCGTCGTCAGCGCGACGCCGCGACCCTGACGGGTGATGAGCTCTGCGCCGACGAAGGTCGCGAGCCTCCGCATCGAGGCGCTCACGGCCGGCTGCGTCACGTAGAGGCGCGACGCAGCGCGCGTGAGGCTCCCTTCCTCCGCGACCACCACGAACACGCGGAGCAGGTTCAGGTCGAGATCGCGACCATAACCATCGTTTATGTTCCCCATCACGACTATCCATTAGCATTTTTGTTTGCGCCGCCGTACTCCTTTCCGTGGATCGCGGCGCTGGCGGAGGCGTCGAACGCGTGAACGCTCCCTCGGAGCTCGAAGAAGAGGTCCAATCATGAAACTCCAAGGCAACACCTCCGGGGCACGCCGCTCATGAGCGCCGCGAAGCTCGTCGATGAGGCCCTGAAGGGGCTCGAGAGAGACCGCCCGGAGATCCGCGTCAGCTTCGCGAACGTCTCCGAGCTCATTCACAAGGGGCCGGGAAGGAGCGCGCGATGGTGACGGAAGCACGAAGCGGCCGAGTGGGCCGCTCTTCGACATCGAAAGAACCCTACGCGGCGGGCGCCGTGACCTCCAGGGACGGCACCACGATCGGCTACCGCCAGATCGGCCGAGGTCCCGGCGTCATCCTGGTGCAAGGAGCGATGGGGACCGCCGCCAACTACGACCAGCTCGCGAGGGCCTTGGCCAACGACTTCACGGTCTACCTCCCTGACAGGCGGGGGCGGGGCATGAGCCCGCGGGAGTACGACGCCGGGCACTCCATCGAGAGAGAGGTCGAGGATCTCGACGGCCTCCTCTCGCGAAGCGGCGCTCAGCTCGTGTTCGGGCTCAGCTCGGGAGCGATCATCACGCTCGAGGCCGCGCGCGCCTTGCCCTCCGTCCGCAAGGCGGCGGTCTACGAGCCCCCGTTTTATCTCGAGGGAGTGCCCCTTGATGAGATCGCTCGCTTCAACGACGAGATCCGCCGCGGGCAGCTGGCCTCGGCGCTCGTCACGGTGAGCAACATCGTGCGTCTCGCCCCGGGGTTCCTCGCCGCGATCCCGCGCCCGCTGCTCGCGCTGGCGACGAGGGGATTTCTCCGCCTGGACGACAGGAGGGGCTCAGGACAGTACGCGCCGGTGCGCGAGTTGCTCCCGGCGATGCGCTTCGATTTCAAGATGGTCGTCGACAGGGGAGGAAGCATCACCTCGTTCAAGGCCATCGAAGCCGAGATCCTCCTGCTCGGAGGTACGAAGAGCCCAAGGTACCTGAAGAACGCCCTCGATGCGCTGGAGACGATCCTCCCCAGGGTCCAGCGGACAGAACTCGAAGGCGTCGGTCACGAGGCTCCCTGGAACGCCGATCGGGGAGGGAGCCCCGAGCTCGTCGCGCAATCCCTGCGCGGGTTTTTCAGGGAAGGCCACGCCTGAGCTCAGCGACGCCGCCTGTTCGCGTCGCGGATCCGTCGGTCTGATCGGGCTTGAGCGTCACGCCCAGCATGTCCGCCACCGAGGGCCACCGTCCGGCGCAGCGGGGCCCGGCGTCGCCCCCGGCGCCGATCCGTGCCAGGATGCGGCCGGATCGTCGCATGGGAAACCACCTGGAGCGGGTCGTCGGGGTGCTCAACGGGGTCCTCGGCGACTACCTGAAGCGGACCAGCAACGGCCTCGCGACCGCGATGCAGCTCGTCCGCGACGGGCACCCCGTGCCGCTTGCCAGGGCATTTCCCGCGGCCGTCTCTGCCCAGGCCACGTCCCGCGTCGTCGTGCTCGTGCACGGGCTGATGAGCACCGAGGAAGTCTGGACGATGCCGGACGGCGAGACGTACGGATCGCTCCTTGCGCGCGACCTCGGGTACACGCCGCTTTATGTGCGGTACAACAGCGGCCTCCGTGTCTCCGAGAACGGCGAGGCCCTGGATGTCCTCCTCGAACAGCTCGTCTCTGCCTATCCTGTTGCCGTCGAGGAGCTGGCCCTCATCGGCCACAGCATGGGCGGCCTCGTCGCGCGCAGCGCCGCGCACGCGGCGAGCGACAAGGATCGACGGTGGCTGCCCCTCGTCAAGCGGGCCTTCTATCTCGGCACACCGCACCTCGGCGCCCCGCTGGAGCGCTTTGGTAACGTGGTCACGTGGGCGCTCGCGAGCATCGACAATCCGTACACGAAGCTCATCGCCGACATCGTCAACCTCCGCAGCGGCGGGATGAAAGATCTGGCTTATGCCAATCTCCGCCGCGAGGACTGGGAGGGCGCCGGCGCGAACGCTCTGCTCCAGAATCGCCGCCATCCCGTGCCCCTGCTCCCCCACATTCGCCATCACCTCATCGCCGGCGCACTCACGGCCGACCCGAGGCTCTCCCTCCTGTTCGGGGACGCGATGGTCTCGCTGCGGAGCGCCACCGGGCGGGCGGTCGCCGAGGACCGGTGCTCGCCTTTCCCTCAAGAGCACGCGCGGATCATGCCGTCGCTCGGACACCTGCGCCTGGCTCACGACCCGGACGTCTACGCGCAGATCCGCGCGTGGTGCGAGGAGGCGGTGTGATGGACCGGTGGCGCGGCTTGAAGGACCTCGTGCAGGACGCGGTCGACCACGGCTCCCGGCGCGTGGAGCGCCTCCAGAAGCACGCGGCGAAGCTGCCCTTCGACCTGCTGGAGCAGATTCCCCCGATCCAGGCGCCCGTGAGGGGCATCCGGCTCATCCACGACACGACGCTGTCCGGCGTCCACGGGGCGATCCGACTCGTCAACCGCGCTGTGGGGGGCGCGGTGGACGTGGTCCTCTTTCTCGTGGATCAGAAGGCACGGCCGGGGGAACCGCCGGCCGGCAGCGAGGGTGCGACGCCGGACGCGCCCTCCGGGAGCTCGGACGACAAGGCGATTTGAGCCCGGCATCGAACGCGGATTTCGCCGGCAAAGTTCACCCAGTTCCCGCGGCTTGCCGAGAGCACGCCGGTGCAGCTGTTCTTCACGGTGAACCTGGGCTGTGAGCTCTCGCTGTGAACACCAGCAAGCGGCTCGGAGATGTCAAGTCCGGCGCGTGTTCGCCGCGCCGCCCGCCTGTGCTGTGCGCGTGTTCGCCGCGCCGCCCGCCTGTGCCGGGCGCATGTTCGCCGCGCCGCCCGCCTGTGCTCCCTGAGCGTTCCGGCGCGCGCGGTCTCGCGGGCTGCTCGGTAGAATCACCACCTCGACCTTACGAGGCGGGGACGATACGCCCCGCATGCTCAGCCCCTGCGCCTCACGGCGGCGGCGCTCGTCGCGGTTGGCATCGCCGATGAGCTCCAGGACCGACTCGGTGTCGACCCGCCTCGAAGACGCCCGGAAACGGCCGCTCAGCCGTGTCTCGGGCGTGAGCTGGCTGCACGAGTAGAGCTCCCACATCTCCTGCGCGTAAGGGCGGGGCTGTCGATTGGGAGCGAACCGAGAGAGGAAGCGCTGGAGGTTGTCGACGTCGCGCAGCAGCAGCTTTCGCGCGTTCTGATTGCTGGAAGCGTCCACTGCCTGCGGGAAATCGATGATGACCGGCCCGTCCGCCCCCATCAGCACGTTGAAATCGGACAGATCGCCGTGCACGACCCCGGCGCTCAGCATCCGGACCGCTTCTGCCAGCAATCGGTCGAAGACCCACACCGCCTCGTCGGGGTTCAGGCGCACCTCGGCGAGCCGCGGGGCCGGGCCGCCGTCGGCGCCGGTGATGAGCTCCATGATCAGCACACCGTCGATGAAATGGTGGGGTATCGGGACGCGCACCCCCGCGCCGCGCAGGCGGAAGATCATGTCCACCTCGGTCGATCTCCAGGCCGCTTCGTCCTGCGCACGACCATGGCGCGAGCGCTTGTTGATCGCGCGCTGATCGCGGCTGTTGCGCACCTTGCGCCCCTCCGTGTACTCCGCCCGGTTCTTGAAGGTCCGGTCCTGCGCCTCTTTGTAGACCTTGGCCACCCGAAGCTCGCCGCCGGAGCGCACCAGGAAGACCTCCGCTTCCTTGCCGCTCATCAGCGGGCGCACGACCTCCTCGATGAGCCCCTCGTCGGCCAGAGACATCAGGCTGCTGGGAATTCGCATCTCGTTCTTGCTTCTCCGCCGGGGATCGTTCTCCGCCTTTTAGCCACACCCCCTGGGGCGCCGCAACTGGATTGGTCCTCGCCGCTTCCGCGGACACCCCGGACGACACCACGAAGAGCGCTCCACCGGTCGGATCCGGGCTACCGTGGTCGCCATGAACCTCGCCGGAATCGCCCATATCCAGCTGTCGGTCACGGACTTCCCGCGCAGCCGCGCGTTCTACCGCGCGCTGTGCGAGCACTTCGAGATGCAGTGCCAGTACGACGATCCGGGCAGCGAGAACGAGCGGCCCATGCTCTATTACATCGGCGGCAAGACCGGCCTGTTGATTCGCCCCGTGAACCCGGAGCACGCCGGCGCCCGCTTTCACCAGTACAAGCCCGGCCTGCACCACCTGTGCTTCCGCGCCCGCAGCCGCGAGGATATCGACGCATTCCACGCGTTCTTCGAGAGCACGCTGGCCGCGCTCGGCGGCAAGCTCGTGCACGCGCCGCAGGACGGCGCGTGGGCGGCCGGATACTACTCGATCCTGTTCGAGGATCCGGACGGCATCCGGCTCGAGATCAACCACGTGCCCGGCAAGGGCAACCTGTCCGAGGGCGTCGAGCTTCCGCTGCCCGCGCGCGTCCCGGGAGGCGTGCCCGAGCAAGCGTGAGCAGGCGCGGTCTTCTCGGGATTCATCGGGCGACGAGCGCGTGACCTGCGCGCGCTGCCGAGCTCCGCGGACACCCCTTCGCCTCGTTCGGCCACGGCGGAGGCGCCATCTCCGCCTCGTTCGGCTACCGCGCAGGCGCCATCTCCGCCTCGTTCGGCTACGGCGGAGGTGCCATCTCCGCCTCGTCCTGCGGGGGGGCTTCCAGCTTTATTTGCACCTTTACCTTCCGCTTCTCTCCGTCTCCCTCGATCTGCACGTCGACCTTCCCCTCGACGCCTTGCGCCGCGAGCTGCTCCATCACCTGCCGCCGCGCCGCCTCCACGTCGTCCTTGTCGAGCACGTCCAGATCGAGCAGCTCATGCCCGAGCTTTGCTCCCAGCGTCCCGCGGACGGTCCCCGCCAGCACGTCCTCCCGGATCTCCGCGCCGGCGAGCGCCGGGAATGCCGCCCGGATCCGCTCGGCCACGTCGCCCTCCGGCACCTCGTCGCCCCACACATCGAGCGTCAGGGTCGTCGCCCCGTCGCCGCGCCGCCCCCGCACCATGACCCGCGCCCTCCGCGCCGTCTTCCCCTCGCCGCGCACGGCTGCCATGAGCGCCTCGGGCTCGGGCAGCTCCGCGCCGTCGGCCACCTCGATGCTGATGCTCCGTCCCACGGGCACCTCCACGTCCGCCGGCGCCACGCACGCCGCCGCCCCGCACACGACTGCCGCCGCCGCCACCACCAGCGCCTTGCGCAACCAGAGCCGCTTCATCGGGACCACCTCCTGCTCGGGGTAGAGCTGGCCGAACGCCGCCATCAGCTCGCCTTCGAGCTCGCGCGCGTGCTCTGGCCTCAGCGGCGCCGGCTCCCCGAGCAGCCGGCGCAGCTTTCGTCGCACCTCAAAGTCCAGCATTGGAAACACCCTCTCCGCGGGACTCACCCGCGTCCTGCTCGGCGCGCGCCTCGAGCCGCGCCTTGAGCTCGCGCAGCGCCCGCGACGCCCGCTGCTTCACCGCGTCCGCACGGAGCCCGAGCAGCTCCGCGATCTCCTGGTGTTTCAGCCCGTCGCCGTACCGCAGCGCCAGCACCTCCCTCGCCTCCGCCCCGAGCTCCGCCAGCGCCTCCCTGACCGCGCGGAGCTCCTCGCCCCGCACGAGCGCGTCGAGCGGCGTCCCTGACTCGTCCGCGAGCACGCCCGCGAGATCGTCGACCGGCGCCTCCTGCCGCGCCGCCCGCAGGTGGTCGATGACCAGGTTCCTGGCCATGGCCAGCACGAACATCCGCGGCGTCCCCTTGCGCCGATCGAACTCTCCCAGCCGCTCCAGCAGCCTGTGGAAGACCCGCGCGACCAGATCCTCCGCGTCCTCTCGCCGGCGCACGCGTCGCGAAGCGAAGCGCGCCACCGGGTCGTACAGCTCCAGGTAGAGCGCCCGGAACGCGCCGCGATCGCCGCGCCGGGACGCCTCGATCAGCTCGCAGTGGTGGTCATCGCGGGAGGGCCAGAGAAAGCTCATCGCGGGGCTCACCCTCCTCTACGGTAGAGGCGCCGGAAAGTGACAGGCGAGCGGTCGATTCGTTGGCTGCGGCCGGCCTGGACGACCGGCCGGCGACGGCGCTCACCCCCGTGATCGTGATGTCGATGATGGCGATGGTCGCTGAGCGTTGATCACGACATCCCTGCTGTCCCGATCCTTGGCGAACATCATGGCAGGCATGTACTCGAGGAATGCGTGGAACAGCGCCTCGTATCTCTGCAGCTCCACCTCACGGCGCGCTTTCTCCGACTCTCGAGGCGGACCGGCGGCTCATCCAGGAGGCGTGCCCGCTCAGCGGGGCGGCCCGGAGTCCGCCGCGGAGCCGGTCACGCGCGGCTTCGCGCGGAGCTCCGCGAGCGTCCACCGCGCCACGCCGCGCGCCCCCTCGATCGTGAAATGCACGCCGTCGGGCCGGATCGCCCCGTCCTCGTACATGCGCCGGCACTCGCCCGCGGGGCAGATGTGCTCCTGGAGGTCGAGGAGCGCGACGTCGGGCAGCGTCGCGACGACCTTCCGGATCGAGCGGTTGATGCACGTGACCTGCTCATGGACGTCCTTCGTCTCCCAGTCGCCGAGCGCGTAGGGGACGGTCGCCATCCAGACGCGGACGTGCGGATTCCGGAGCTCGTCGAGGTTGGTGACGAGGTTCGCCTCGAAGCGCTCGTGCCACGCCGGCTTGCACGCCTTCGTCCACTCGTCGTTCACCGTGATGCCGTGCATGAAGGCGCCGCCGAGGTAGAGGACCGCGGCGTCGGGCTTCGCCTGCGCGAGGAGCGCGGGCCACTCGGTCATGCCGCAGAGGTCCGCCATGATGGTGCAGCCGTCACGCCCGTGGAGGTCCACCGCGAGCCCGCGCTCCTGCAGACCGCGGAGCGCCCAGCCGAGCGTGTTCGCGGTCGAATCGCCGACGACGACGACGCGGAAGCTGGCCTCGTCCTTCACGACCGCGCTGACGAGCGCGTTGATCATCGAGGAGCCCTTCGGCGCCTCGCCGTCCTGCGCGTGGGTCGCACGGACGGCGATGAGCAGGCCGAGCGTGACGCCGGCCGGCACCGCCCAGAACGAGCGCCCCTTCGGCAGCCCGCGCTCGCGGATCGGCCTCTCGAGGAAGCGGTAGGAGACGAGCGCGACCGCGAAGGTGATCGCGAAGCGGAGCGCGGTGAGGGCGGGGCCGTGCAGGCGATCGCTCGACACGAACACGTGCACCGGCCAGTGCCAGAGGTAGACGCCGTAGCTGATGGTGCCGACCCACGCGAGCGGGCGCCACGCGAGCGCGCGCGCGACGAGGCTCCGCGAGCCCTGCACCGCGCACGCGATGAGGACGAGGGCCCCGAGCTCCGTGAGCCAGAACCCGCCGTGGTAGAGGAGCCACGACTGGCCGTCGAACACGGACCACGCGATCGCGAGGCCGATCGCCGAGATCACGCCGGCGCCGTCGAGGAGGCGCACCGCGCCCGCGGAGAGCGCGGCGCGCGGCGTGAGCACCGTCGCGAGCGCGGCGCCGAGGAGGATGCCGGAGGCGCGCGTGTCCGTGCCCATGTACACGCGCGTCGTGCTCTCCGGCGCGAAGAGGACGAGCATCGCGATCGCGGAGAGCGCGGCCAGCGCCAGCGTGAGGACGAGCACGCCGCGGCGCGCCCACCGCGAGAGCACGAGGACGATGACGAGCGGCCAGACGACGTAGAACTGCTCCTCGATCGCCAGGCTCCACGTGTGCTCGAGCGGCGAGCGCGACGTGAAGATCTCCCAGTAGCTCCTGTGCGCATAGATGGCGCGCCAGTTCGCGACGTAGCCGAGCGTCGCGAGGACGTCGGCGCGGAGGCCGGCGAGCGCGCTCGGCGGCCCGAAGAGGCGCCCGTGGAGCACGACGACCGGGACGAGCGCGAGGAGCGCGGGGAGGAGCCGGCGCGCGCGGCGGATCCAGAAGTCCTTGAGCGAGATCGCGCCGCGCGCCTCGTGCTCCGCGAGGAGGAGCGACGTGATGAGGTAGCCCGAGAGGACGAAGAAGAGATCGACGCCGAGGAAGCCGCCGCGCAGCATCCCGTTCGCGTGGAAGAAGAGGACGCCGAGCAGGGCGAGCCCGCGCAGCCCGTCGAGCGCGGGCATGTGAGGGAAGAGCGGGCGGCGGGCGGGAGTGTCCACGAGGCGAGGGGCGAGACTATCAAAACGCCCGGGCGGCGCCTCCCATGCCGCGCGCTCGCGTCGCGCGGATCGCGCCGTGGTCGAGGTTACTCGTCAGTAATGATCCCCCTTCTTCGTGACGCCGAAGGGGATGAGCTGCGACGGTTGCCCGTTGATCGTCGTCCCCCCGGCCTGGATCATGTGCGCCAGATTGAGGAAATCGGCCGGGAAGTTCAGCTTCGGAGCGGTGAGCGCGTCGAGCGCCGCCGTCTGCTCCGGCGTGAGCTTCACCTCGAGCGCCCTCACGTTGTCGTCGAGCTGCGCCAGCGTGCGCGCCCCGATGATCGTGGACGACACCGCCGGACGCGCCTGCACCCAGCTGAGGGCGACGCGCGCGACCGTGGTCTCGAGCTGCTTGGCGATCCGCTCGAGCTCGTCGATCACCGTGTAGCTCCTCTCGTCGAGGTAGCTCGCGGTCCACTGCCGCCCCTCCGGCTTGACCGTCGCGGCGTTCTTCCGCGTGTACTTGCCGCTCAGGATCCCGCTCCGCAGGGGCGACCACGGCGTCACCCCCAGCCCGAGCTCCTGGGCCATGGGAATCAGCTCCCCTTCGACCGTCCGCTCGAGGAGCGAATACTCGATCTGCAGCCCGACGAACGGCGCCCATCCGCGGAACTGAGCGATGAGCTGCCCTTGAGTCACCTTCCACGCGGGGGTGTCGGACACGCCGATATAACGGACCTTCCCCGACTGGACGAGATCGTGGAGCGCCGCCATGGTCTCCTCGATCGGCGTGAACTTGTCCCAGTTGTGCAGCCAGTAGAGATCGATGTAGTCGGTGCGCAGCCGGCGGAGCGACTGCTCGCAAGCGGCGAGGATCGACTTGCGGTTCGAGCCGCCGCCGTTGGGATCGCCGACGTACAGGTTTCCGCTGAACTTCGTGGCGATCACCAGCCGGTCGCGCTTCTGCCGGTCGTGGCCGAGGTGATCACCGATGATCTTCTCCGAGTGCCCCTTGGTGTAGAGGTTCGCCGTATCGATGAAGTTCCCCCCGAGCTCGATGAAGCGGTCGAGGATGGCTTCGGAGTCCTTGACGCTGCTCCCCCAGCCCAGGTCTTCGCCGAACGTCATGGCGCCGAGGCAAAAGGGGCTCACCCGCAGACCCGAACGACCGAGCGTGACATAATGATCGAGCGGCATCGCATCACCTCCGGAACTTGTTCCGTTTCGAACAGTTCAATATTAAACTAGTAGCCCTGCACCGCTCCATCGTCAAGCGCGAGCAGAGAGAACATGGACAAGCCTTCGCCCTGGGAGCTCTGGACGCTGAACTTCGAGTTCAGCATGGCGGTCATGGCCGAGGTGGAGCCCGAGGTGCGCGCGCTGGGGCTCGAGATGAAGGAGTTCCTCCTCCTCGGCAAGCTCGACGATCACCCTTATCCTGCCGAGCTCGCGCGCGTGCTGCTCACGCCCAAGCCTTCGATCACCTTCATGGTGAAGCGGATGGAGGCGGCTGGCTTCATCCAGCGCGAGACGGAGGCGGGCGATCTGCGGCGCTTTCGCCTGACGCTCACCCGCTCGGGGCGCAAGGCGATGGAGGCGGCGCGGGCGATCCTCGACGACGCCTTCGGGCGAAGGCTGGCGCGGATCTCGGTTAGCGAGCGCGCCGAGCTGGCGCGGCTCCTCACGCGGCTGATGGGGGAGCGCGCCCGTCCGCGCTGACGGCCGCCCTCGCGCTCACTCGTAGTCGCGCCTCAGCTCTTCGTAGAACGCGTCGCTCATGAGGTAGTCTGCCCACCACTGCTCGACCGGCGTCGCGCCCCGGCGCTGCTGGAAGAGCACCAGATCGTCCAGCTCGCCGTCGTACCAGCCCCACAAAAACCGGGCCCGCAGCACGTCCACGTTTCGCCTGCGGAGCTCGGCCACCGCGTCCTCGAGCGACTCGTCGTCGAACTCGTCGACCAGCGCCTCCGCCTCATCGATGATCTCGCCGAGGTAGGCCAGCCCCTTCTTGGTGAGCTCGAACCGCGCCTTGCGGCGGTTGACCTCGACGAGGTCCGCGTTCACGAGCTCCTGCAGGACGTCCTCCAGCGGGCTCAGCTCGGACGGCAGCACGAGCGGTATCTCCATGCCTCCATCGGCGGGCTTCAGGTCCATCTTCTTCAGCACGTAGATGCCGGCATAGACCAGCTTCTGCTCGCGCGACACGATAGGCTGTCTGCGTCCTTCGAACATCGCCTCACTCCGCGGTGCGCCAGGCATCGGCCTCGAGGCGGATGTGCCGGCGACCGTCTGGGTCGGTGTCGAGCCACGCGTCGACGTCGCCGTCGGCGTAGTACACGGGGGTGCGCCCCGCCGCCTCCGGCCGCCGGATGCGCGCGGCGTGGGGGTTGCACATGGCGAGCACGATGGCGCGCTCGCCGGAGAACGCGGCCGGCAGCCAGCGCTCGAGGAACGCCGACAGGAGCACGGTCACCGAGTAGTCCTTGGCGACCTCCTCGACGAAGAACTCGAGCTCCACGTCATCGGGCAGCACCTCCGGCTCGTCCGCGGAGTGCACGGCCACGACGAGCGCGTCGGTCACCCGGAGCGGCGCTCGATCCGCGCGGCCGTCCAGCCAGAGCGCGTCCAGCCGGCACCAGCCGAACTGCGTGGACTCCACGTCCGGCTCGTCGCGGTGCTGCTCGAGGTTCAGCAGCTCCAGCGCGGGACGGCAGCGGAACGGGAGCTCGGAGATGCTTCGCAGGGGCTGCATCGCGGCGGCCGGCGCGCGGCTACGCGACCAGGCGCTCAGGCCTGCGGCCCCGCTCGCCGCGGCGGACGCCGAAGCGCGAACCGGCGCCGGACTTGCCGCTCCCGAAGCGGCTGCCGCCAGCGTTGTTGTAGCGCCGCCCGGTCTGCGACGACCTGCTGTGGTCGACGCTGGACGGGTTCGAGGCGCGGTACGCCTCGCGGTGCGATCGCAGATCGAGCGAGCGGCCGGGCGGCGTGGCGTACGGCTGCGTGTACACCGGCACGTAATTCGGGCGCAGCGCCGACGACACCATGGCGCCGAGGAGCATGCCCGACGCCAGGCTCATCACCGGCGAGTGGTAGTACCCGTAGGGCCCGAACCCGGACGTCTGGATCTGCGCGGCGCCTTCGCCGGAGACGTCACGGCGGATCGTGAACACCTTCTCGGGGTCCTGCACGCTGCCGTCGCTGTTCTTGTCGAAGAACCCGGTGACGACCTGCGTCTTGGCGTCCAGGTCCTGCACGGCGACGCTGATGACCTCGCTCCCCTGGTAGATCTCGTTGACGCGCCGCTCGAAGTCCTCGGGCCCCTCGGCCGCCTTGTAGGCTTCGTTGACCTTGTCGAAGTCGAGCTCGACGTTGGTGTTCTCGGTGGTCGCCCACCGGTCCTTGGACCGCCCGCCGCCTGTATCGCAACCGGCGGTCGCGACGGCGAGGGCTGTCAAGAGCACGACGGGCAGGGTGGTCTTCATCATCATCTAGAACAATCTGTCTGGTGCCGACGGGGGATTCTGTCAAGCAGGCGGGGCGGTGCGCTCGAGCTCGAACGCGGCGCACGGATCCGCGCCGAGCTGGAACACCCGGATCGGCAAGATGTTCCCCGACCGGGCCCTCCAGGCAGAGCCCAGCGCGTTCGTCTCCGCGAACGCCGACGCCCGACTCTCCGCGAACGCCGACGCCCGACGCGGTCGCGTAACCGGCGTCCTCCGCGAACCGCACCAGCTCGCCGAGGTCGCGGACGCGGCCCGCTCGGCGGAGCTCCTGGGCTCGGAGCGGGCCCCTCTCGCCATGGCGCCAAATGAGGCGCAGGGCACTACGGCGCCAAACGAGGCGCGGGGTGCTCAGGTCGCCTTCGGCTTGTGGGTGGCGAAGAAGAGGCCCGGCAATACGAGCGCTGCGCCGAGCCAATGGTAGAGGGCAAAAGCCTCTCCGAGGAGGAGCCAGGCCAGCACGGCGGTATAGACCGGCGACAGATAGAGCAGCAGGCCAGTGCGGCTCGGGCCGAGGTGCTCGGTGATATAACCGTACGTGGCATAGGCGCCGACGCCTGGCACCAGGACCAGGGTCAGCACGGTGGCGATGGTGCGCAGATCGAACTGCGGCGCGCCGCGGCTGGCCAGCTCCCAGCCGAGCAGCGGCAGCAGGAGGATCGCCCCGGCCAGCGCGATCGCGGTGAGGCGCGCCTGGACCCCCAGCGGATCGGGCCAGCGCTTCAGCAGCACCGTATAAAGCGCCCAGGAGATCGCGGCGCCGAGGATCATCAGGTCACCGGTGCTGAAGCTGAGCGCCAGCAGCGCCGCCGGGTCGCCGCGCAGCACGATGACCAGCACGCCGGCCAGCGCCAGCGCCGCGCCCAGGCCCTGGCGCCGGCTGAGCCGCTCTCCGAACATGGCCCGGGACAGCAGGATGATGATCACCGGCGAGACGGCGTAAATCAGGCCGATGTTGGTGGCCGTGGTGGTGGCGGCGCCGTAATAGACGCCGGCGCCGCAGATGCCCATGCCCAGCAGGCCGAGCAGGGCATATCGGGCCCAGTCCCGCCGCAGCGCGGCGCGGGCGCGCCACAGCTCGCGGCCGCAGAAGGGGAGCAGCACCAGCACGACGCCCGTCCAGCGAAGCTCCGCCAGCGCCACCGGCGGGATGAAATCGGCTGTGGCGCGGGCCAGCAGCATGTTGGCGGTGAACAGCGCCGGGGTGACGAACAGCAGGACCTGGGCGATGCGCTGCTGGCGGGACTCGGCGAAGCCGAGAGAGGTGGAGGCCATTGGCGCGGACAGTAGGGGAGCGCCGCTACCATGGCCAGGGCTTCTCCCTTGCGCTGCCGGGCCATGTCCGGAGCACGACGTCCGCGCGCTACGCCTCCCAGCGCTCTATCCCAACCCGCCTCGCCGCCTCCGCCGCTGTCGGCCAATACACCTCCTCCCGCGGGATCTCGATCTGTCCGGCACCCCGGCCGCGCAGCACCTCCCTCTGCGCTGCCACGAGCTCCGAGATGTCCTCCACGCCCACCGTCCACTCCTCGGCGAACCGTCGCAGCATCGCGCCTCGCAGACCGAGCTGGATCGCCCTCCGCGCGACCGGCGCGCCCGACGGATGGTGGTCCGGATCCCACTGGAGCCGCACGTCCGAGCCCTGGAGATCGCTCTTCCATGCCTCCTGGCTCGGGTGCAGGTCGGGCACGAAGCTCGACGGCACCGCGGCCGCCAGGATCGCGTCGAACCCCGAGCGCTGGATGCGGATGGCCAGCACCGCCTCCTGGTCGGGCTTCGTGCCCCAGCCCGAGCGGAACATCATCCAGAGGAAGTTCGGCTTGATCCAGCTCATGCGGCCAAAGCTGAACTCCGGCCCTCCGAGCCGCTGGTGCAGGGCCGCGTGGCGCGCGATCGACGGACGGTACGCCTGATAGACCACGATGGTCTCGGCGTCGAACTGCGCGAGGATGTGGCGCCCTGCGGAGGGCCAGCGGGCGGCCTGCGCAGCATACGACGTGAGCTCCAGCTTCTTCATCACCTCTTCATCACTCCTTCATCGCTCCCTCGTCGGGCTCGACCATCGCTCCCTCGGGGGTGCCAAGGAGTACTCGACGACGAACACGCAGGAAGCGGACGTCGACGAGGCCGACTTGGTGGAGGGACTCTCTACCTGGCCAGAGGGACTCGATGTCTGCTCCCTGTCCGACCAAGGGGTCAACCCGTCCACGGTGGCCGCCGTGAACAGCGCGTACGACAAGCTCCTGGAGAAGAACATCGCCCTCCTCGACGCGGCCCCGCTAAGCAGGAGGACGGCGAGCTCGTGGTCAAGGGGATGGTGGACCACCTCGCTCCCGGCGAGGACATCCGATCCGCCCGCTTCTACGGCGACGTCGGGTTCGTCGTGACCTTCAAGAAGACCGACCCGCTCTACACCATCGATTTCTCGGAGCCCGAGGCGCCGAGGGTGCGCGGCGAGCTGAAGATCCCCGGCTTCTCGACGTACATGCACATGATCGACGAGGGGCACGTCATGAGCATCGGCTACGACGCCGACGACCAGGGAGACTTCGCCTGGTTCCAGGGGATCTTGCTCCAGATCTTCGACGTGACGGATCTCGACGCGCCGACGCTCACGCACAAGGAGGTGATCGGGACGCGCGGCTACGCGAGCGACGCCGCGACCAACCACCTCGCGTTCAACTACTTCACCCAGCGGGGGCTGCTCGGGATCCCCATGGTCATCTGCGAGGGCGGGAGCGGCGGCGACTTCGGCGACACGATGACGTTCAGCGGGCTGCTCGTCTACAAGGTGGATCCCGGCGCGGGCTTCACGTCCGTCGGCGGGGTGCCCCACCCGCCTGCCCGACGCGAGCGCGGACGGGAACGGCCCGAGCTGCGGGAACTGGTGGAGCAGCGCGACGTCGTTCGTGAAGCGGAGCGTCTTCATGGAGGACCACGTCCACTCCGTCTCCGAGGACGAGATCCGGGTCGCCAACATCAGCGACCTCGCGGCGCCGGAAGCCGTCGTGTCGCTCGTCCCCTGAGCGAGCTCCGCGGCGCGGCCGCGTGCTAGAGCCCCCTCTATGGAAGCGCTGGGCCTCCCCGCCGAGCAGCTGGCCTCGGCGGTCGGCGCGCGGCCCTTTCTGCTGCTCGCGCTGCTCGTGACCGGAACGGTGGGGGTGCTCCTTGGGCTCGTCGCGGTCGCGCGCCTCTCCGGCCGCCACGCGCGGGCGCTGTGGGCGCTGGCCGTCCGGGCCTACGCCGCGGCGGCCGCGCACCCGGTCACGCGGCGCCTCTCGGCCCGGTTCCCCGCGATCGCGAGGGTGCTGCGCGAGCTCTCCGCGGCCGAGTACCTCGTGATCCACCTCGGCCTCGGGCTGGCGCTCAGCATGGCCGCGCTCGTGTTCGTCTGGCTCGCGGAGGGGGTGCGCGACGGCGAGCCGATCGTGGGCGTCGATCTCGCGCTCGCGCGCGCGCTCCACGCGTCGTCGAGCAGCGCCGGCGTGGCGGCGCTCCGCGCCTTCACGCTCCTCGGCACCTTCTGGGCGCTCGCCCTGCTCGCGGTCGTCGTGGCCGCGGCGCTGCTGAGGCGGGGCCGGCGCGTCCTCGCGGTCGGGTGGCTCTTCGCGCTCGCCGGCGGCGGGCTCCTCAACACCGCGCTCAAGGCGCTGTTCACCCGGCCGCGGCCGACGTTCGCCGATCCGCTCGCGGTGGCCGCGGGGTGGAGCTTCCCGAGCGGACACTCGATGGGCACGTTCGTCGCCTTTGGCATGCTCTCGTACCTGGGCCTCCTGTTCCTCCGGACGCTGCGCGCTCGCCTCGCGCTCGTCGCGCTCGCGCTCGGCTGGACCGTGGCGATGGGCTTCAGCCGCATGTACCTCGGCGTGCACTACCTGAGCGACGTGCTCGCGGGGTTCGCCGCAGGCACCGTGTGGCTGGCCGTCTGCATCTCCGGGATCGAGGTCGCGCGGCGCAGGCCGGCTCGGATCGACGGCCAGTCGCTGCCCGCCTGAGACGGCCAGTCGCGTCCGGCCCGAGGTGCGTGCACCTCGCCGCCGCTGCGCTGATCCGCAGCGAGCCCGGCGATGTCAAGATCGAACTCCGGCCGTGCTCGATTCGACATCACGCCGCGAGCTCCTCGGCAGAAGCCGAGTTGAGTCACGGTGGAAATAGACATTATTATCGAAATTTGCGCCGAGACCCAAGGTGCAGAGCCGAGGTGGAAGCCGAGGCGCAGAACCGAGGCGGCTACCGGCGGCGAGCGCGATGGCGAGCGCGATGAAGACTGCGCCGAGCACAGCAGCGCCGCCGATTTCGCCTGGAGCCGGGGTGCACTTTTACGATAAAGTGTGTCTAGCGCCGTTTGCTCGGGCGGAGCGCAACGTGCGTTATCGAGGTGGCCGTGGGTTTAAGGACTTCTTATCTGGCTTTGGCGGTGGGATTGCTTCAGATCACGGTCGCTTGCGGCGGGGGCGGCGCGACCACGAGCGAGGCGACCGGCTCCGGGAGCGGCGCGAACTCCGGCGGAGGCGGGCCTGGCGTCGGCGGCGCCGGCGGCACCGGCGGTGAGCCCGATTTCACGGTGGGCAGCGGCATCGGGCTCGGCGGCAACGGCGGCGGTGCGCCGGACCCGTGCGCGGTCGATGATCCGCCCCCCGAGTGCTTCCTGCCTCCCGGGCCCGCCTGCGGAGACGCGGCGCTGAACCAGGCGTCCGAGGCCTGCGACGACGGCAATACGCTGCCGGGCGACGGCTGTTCCGGGCAGTGCCAGATCGAGCCTTACTGGGCGTGTCCGACGCCGGGCCAGCCTTGCGAGCTGACCATCGCGTGCGGCGACGGCGTCGTCGACCCCGGCGAGTTCTGCGACGACGGCAACAACGTCGACGGCGACGGCTGCAGCGCCGACTGTTACTACGTCGACCCCTCGTACGTGTGCCCGAAGCCGGGCGAGCCGTGCATCCTGCTCTACGACTGCGGAGACGGCCGCGTGAACGGCTCGGAGGAGTGCGAGGACGGCGACGACCCGCCCGCGTCCGGCGACGGTTGCAGCGCGGACTGCAAGCGCGAGGCGGGGTTCCAGTGCAGCCGGCCCGGTCAGCCGTGTACGCGGCTGCCCGTCTGCGGCAACGGCGCCAAGGAGACCGGCGAGGGGTGCGACGACGGCAACACCGCGAGCGGCGACGGCTGCTCGAGCCTGTGCCGGCAGGAGCCCTATTACAACTGCCCGACCCCCGGATCGCCCTGCGTGCGGCTGATCGCGTGCGGCGACGGCAAGGTGCAGCCGGGTGAGCTCTGCGACGACGGCAACGCCGCGGACGGCGACGGCTGCAGCGCCGACTGCCAGGTGAAGGACCCGGCGTACGTGTGCCCCGAGCCGGGCAAGCCCTGCCTCCCCCTCTACGAGTGCGGCGACGGCCGCGTGAGCGGCAACGAGCAGTGCGACGACGGCGATGACCCGCCGGAGAGCGGCGACGGCTGCAGCGCGGACTGCCGGCTCGAGGAGGGCTGGGTCTGCAGGCCGGGCCAGCCCTGCACCGTGAGGACCTATTGCGGCGACGGCGTCGTGCAGCTCGGCGAGCAGTGCGACGACGGCGGGGGGGCGTCCCCCGCGGGCGGCGACGGCTGCACCGCGCAGTGCAAGATCGAGGTCGGCTGGACGTGCCCGCCGGCCGGCGGGCGCTGCACCCCGCCGCCGCCGCCCGTGTGCGGCGACGGCAAGATCGGCGGCACCGAGGTGTGCGACGACGGGCAGAAGCCGCCGGCCAGCGGCGACGGCTGCAGCGCCGATTGCCAGACGATCGAGACGGGCTGGGACTGCTCGCGCGTCGGGTTCCCCTGCAAGACCATCTGCGGCGACGGGCTCAAGCGCGGCGCCGAGCAGTGCGACGACGGCGATCTCCTCTCCGGCGACGGCTGCGACGATACGTGCCGCATCGAGCCCGGGCGGGTGTGCAATAGCGCCGCGCCCCAGGACTGCACGGGCTACTCCGTCTGCGGCAACGGCGTCCGCGAGGGCACCGAGGCCTGCGACGACGGCAACGGCAACTGGCGCGACGGCTGCACGCCGGACTGCAAGGGCGAGCCGAACTGCAGCGGCGGCGCGTGCATCTCGAGGTGCGGCGACGGCATCCTCCTGCCCGGCGACCCCACCGAGGCGTGCGACGACGGCAACACCGCGAGCGGCGACGGCTGCTCCGCCACGTGCACGATCGAGCCGGGCTACGCCTGCACCGTTCAGCCCACCGAGATGCGGCTGCCGATGGTCATCCGCGACTTCATCGGCTGGTGCCCGACCTCGTACGATCGCACCGTCAGCAACAGCGCGTGCGACAACAACCTGAACGACACCCTCGTCGGGCACTTCGATTTCGAGATCGATCCCAGCGGCAATCAGATCGACCAAATGGTCCAGCCGACGCTCGACGCCGCCGGCAAGCCCGTCAGCAGGTTCGGCCCCGGCTTCGTCACGCCGAGCGACGCGAACGGCTGGACCACGGGGCAGAACAACTTCCAGTGGTGGTACCGGGACAACCCGACGTACAACAGGACGCTCGTCACCTCCATCGAGCTGACCCCGCAGGCCGGAAGGTACGTGTACCAGCGGAGCCCGTTCTGGCCCGTGGACCCCACCCCGCCGAACGGCGATCCCGTGCTCAGCAACAACCTGGTCTCCGCCGGGCTGGAGAAGGCGCAGCAGAGCAACCCCTCGCACAACTACTACTTCACGAGCGAGGTCCGGTACTGGTTCCAGTTCACGCCGAACGGCGCCGCGGCCGATCCGGTGCTCACCTTCTTCGGCGATGACGACGTCTGGGTGTTCATCAAGAACACGCTGACCGCGGACATCGGCGGCATCCACGGGCAGCTCCAGGAGAGCGTGACCATCCTGGACAACGGCGACGCCCGCGTGACCCCCTGCACCCAGAACACCTGCCCTGCGGGCGCCCGCACGCCCTACGACGTCGACCTGAACCTCGAGCCGGGCAAGGTCTACGAGATCGCGGTGTTCCAGGCCGAGCGCCACGTCACCGGGTCGAACTACCAGCTCACGCTGTCGGGCTTCAGCGCCGGCACGTCGGTGTGCACGCCGCAGTGCGGGGTCGACCCGCCGGTCGTGACGCCGGGCGAGGAGTGCGACGACGGCACCAAGAACGGGACGGGCTACGGCCAGTGCAACAACTGCCAGCTCGGTCCGTACTGCGGCGACGGCGTCAGGAACGGCATGGAGACCTGCGACAACGGGGTCAACAACAGCACGTACGCCAACGCCTCGAACGCCTGCGCGCCGGGGTGCGTGGCTCCGCCCCGGTGCGGCGACGGCGCGGTCAACACGCCGTACGAGGCGTGCGACCTCGGCTCCGGCAACACGGCGAACGGCTACGGCGGCTGCACGCGCCAGTGCGAGATCGGGCCGTACTGCGGCGACGGCGCGACGAACGGCCCCGAGCAGTGCGACGACGGCCGGAACGACGGCTTCTACGGCACGTGCAACCCGAACTGCACGCCCGCCCCGCGCTGCGGCGACGGCAACGTCGACGACGAGTGGGGTGAGGAGTGCGACGACCCGGCCGACCCGAACTGCGTGGGCTGCCAGCTCGGGGCGCTCTGCGGCGACGCCGTGGTGCAAGCGAGCTACGGCGAGGAGTGCGACGACGGCGTTAACGACGGCGGCTACGGCGAGTGCGCGCCGATGTGCCTCTACGGCCCGCGCTGCGGCGACGGCGTCGTCCAGCCCGACGAGGAGGACTGCGACCTCGGCGAGGCCGACAACAACGGCGCTTACAACGGGTGCACTCAGCACTGCGCGTACGGGCCGTACTGCGGCGACGCGGCCGTCAACGGCACGGAGACCTGCGACGACGGCGTCAACGACGGCTTCTACGGCAGCTGCTTCCCCGACTGCACGCCGGCGGCCAAGTGCGGCGACAGCCGCGTCGACGAGGACTGGGGTGAGCAGTGCGATCCCCCGAACGCGGCGACCGGCTGCAGCGAGAACTGCCGCCTCGGCGCCCAGTGCGGCGACTCGGTGGTGCAGACCAACCTCGGCGAGCAGTGCGACGACGGCGTGAACGACGGCGGCTACGGCGAGTGCGGCCCCAGCTGCCTGTACGGCCCGCGCTGCGGCGACGGCGTGGTCAACGGCCCCGAGCAGTGCGACGACGGGGACGGCAAGAACACCGGCGGCTACGGCAAGTGCGCGCCGGGGTGCGTCTACGGCCCGTACTGCGGCGACGGCGTGCGGCAGAGCCTGTACGAGGAGTGCGACGACGGGAACAACAAGAGCGGCGACGGCTGCAGCTCGGCCTGCAAGCACGACGGCCAACCTCAGTAGAAGAGACGGCCACCCGCGTCGGATCCGGGCCCACCTCGGCGTTTTCGGTGCTCAGCGTACAGGAGTACGCTTCCGCGCCGAAAACGCCGATCTGGGCCCGTCTCCTTTGCGGGTGGCCGTCGCCGTCGCTTGGGAGAGGGCGCACGAGCGTCGCCGTCGCTTGGGAGAGGGGGCGCGAGGGGCGGGAGAGCAGCCTGGGGGGCTGCTCAGGTGAGAGCGCGAGCGCTCACGAGCGCGGCGCGTCGGGCGGGCGCGGGCGCACGGTGGTGTCGCCCAGGGGCTTCTCGAGGAGGGGAGGGCCCGCGACGGGTAGCCAGATCTCGAAGACAGCGCCCCCCTTCTTGGCCTTGCGGTAGGTGATCTCCCCTCCGTGCTCGAACACGATCCGCTGCGCGATCGCGAGGCCTAGCCCCGTCCCCTTGTCCTTGCTGGTCGCGTAGGGCTCGAACAGGCGCGGCACCATCTCCTCCGCTACGCCCGGGCCGTTGTCGCGCACCACGATGCGCACGCGGTCGTTCGGTAACGGGCCGATCGTCACCGAGACGCGCGGGTCGCGGCGGACGGCGCTCGCCGCGTCCAGGCCGTTCTGGACCAGGTTCGTGAGCACCTGGATCAGCTGATCGCGATCGGCCGAGACCTCCGGGATCGGATCCGCAACGAGCTCCACGCGCGGCGACGGCGCGCCGGCGCCGGAGGTCGACCCCGCGCCGGAGGTCGCCTCGCCCGACGCCGGCGCGGCGTGCAGCGTGACCACCCCGCGCGCGACCGCGACGAGATCGATGGGCGTGAGGTTCGGCGGCGGCAGGCGCGCGAACTGGGTGAACTCGGTCACGATGTTCGCGATCCGGTGCACCTCGTTCAGGACCGTCGACGTCGCCTCCGCGAAGTAGTCGTCGAACGCCGGGTCGTCGCGCTGCCGGAGCCGGCGCAGCGTCTCCACCGCCGCCCGGATGGGCGCCAGCGGGTTCTTGATCTCGTGGGCGATCTGGCGCGCGACCTCGCGCCGCGCCGCGATGCGCTCGGTCGCGGCCAGGCGCTTGCGCATCGCCGCGAGCTCGTCGATGGTCGCGTTGAACGCCGCCGCGAGATCCGCGATCTCCCGCCCGCCGCGCCCCTCCACACGCCGCGGCGCCCCGCTCATCACCTCGCGCGTCTCGCGGGCCAGCGCCACGAGCGGCCGCGACAGGCTGCGCGCCAGCACGACCGCCATCGCGACGGCGATCGCCAGCACCGTGGCGCCCGTCAGCGCGATCGCGCGATCGAGCCGGGCGAGCGCCTGCCTCAGCGGATCGCGCGGCACCGAGGCGACGACGTCGAGGCCCGGGATCTCCGCGAAATGGAGGACGCGCACGACCTCCGACTCGCTGCTCCGGGGGGCGAGCTCCCCCTGGCGCGCCGCCGTGAGGCGCACATGGTACGCCTCGCCGATCCGCGCGAGGACCGGGCCGATCCGCCGCGACCCGACGAGGCCGATGGTCACCCCGTGGTTCGACAGGGCGCAGTGGACCTCCAGCGACGGCTCGCCGCCCGCCTTCGCCGGCCGGAGCCGCGGCGCGCCCCCGGGGGCCTGGATCAGCTCCGCCAGCCGCGGGTCGCGCGCGCCGATGCGCGCGGGGTCCTCGGCCGCGAGGACGCTCCCGTCGCCCGCCACGAGCGACAGCTCGTCGAGGCGCAGCGCCTTGGCCTGGCTCGGGACCAGCCGCTGGAGGGCGATGCGGCTCCCCGGATCCATCGCGTCCGGGTCGCCCTTGGCGCGCTCGAGCTCGACGTGGGCCTTGTCGACGAACGTGTCGTGCCGGCAGAGCGGCGGCAGGAGATCGCGCAGCGCGTCGGCCTCCCACGCGAGCTGCTGCCGGACGCCCGCGTGCGCCGCGTCGATCCGCTCGGCGAAGTCGCCCTCGATGATCTCGCGCGACGCCTCGCGGAGGGTCAGCCCGACGAACGCCGTCGCGATGATCGCGACGAGCCCGAAGGCGAGCAGGAGGCGAGCGGCGAGGGACATGGCAGGACGGCCACGCCCGCCCGGCCGCGCGGCAGCCGGTACGGCCGGGCGGCCGCCGCGGTCCGCGGCGGTGTTCAGGGTCGGTGCGGTCGAACCTAGAGGAAACGGCGCCCGTGCCGAGCCCCCGCGGCGGGCTCCTTCTCCGCCGCAACCTCCGTGCATACGCCATCGGGTCGAGATCGTCCAAGTTCATCGCGTTTCCCCCAGCCGCGCGGGCCCGCCCCCTGCGCCTCTGCCCAGGAGATCTCGGTTCGCGGCTCGCCTGCCCTCGGCAGCTTGCCGCAGCTTGCCGCGCCTCTGCCGCGCGCTCTCCTTGCACCGGGGGGCACTCGCCTCTTACGCTCGGTCGTCCTTCGGGGTCGTCGAGGGCGCGCCGACCAACGCGCGCCGCAGCTCGACCGCGCTGGAACGCACGAAATGAACTCCAAGCAGCTCTCCATCCCCATCGCCGCAATCCTGGCGCTCATCGGCTTCGGGCTGAGCTTCGCGTCGAAGTCGCTGGCGGAGTTCTCGGGCCAGCTGTTCATGTTCTTCGGCTTCTCCGCGGCGGTGGCGGTGCTGTACGCGAGCCTCGGGGCCAAGGGCGGCGTCCCGCTCGGAGGCCTGCGCGACGCGCTCCGCGGCGCCGCCCGGGGCAAGCGGCCCAAGCTCCCCGAGGGCGCCCCCGCCGACGTCGCCGAGACCTACGAGCAGATCGCCGAGATCGCCGGCCGTCAGCTCGAGCTCGCGGAGGAGCGCCACGCGCTCGCCGAGGAGCGCGACAAGCTCGCGAGGGAGCGCGACGGCTTGAGCCGGGAGCGCGACGGCATCGCGAAGGAGCGCGACACGCTCGAGCGGGAGCGGGACAACCTGAGCCGGGAGCGCGACGGGCTCGCGAAGGAGCGCGACACGCTCGAGCGGGAGTGCACGACGCTCACCCGCAAGGTGAACGATCTCGCGCAGCGCGGCCCCGACATCGACGTCGACTCGCTCGTGGACGCCGTGCTCCGCGCCACCGCCGGCGAGCGGGTGCGCGTCCCGCCGGGCTCGCCGCAGGAGCTCTCGCGCCTCTACTCCGAGCTCAGCGGCATCGCGGAGCGGATCACCCAGGCGGAGCTGCGCGACAAGCAGCGCCGCTCGGAGCTGGCGCAGGCCACGGTGCTCCTCGACGAGCTGCTGCCCAAGCTCAGCGACGGCGTGAGCAGCGTGATGCACGCGAGCGAGCAGGCGACCGTGTACATCCGCGAGATGACGACCGCCCTCGCCAACATCGCGCAGTCGGTCGAGTCGCTCGCGTCGAGCGCCGAGGAGTCGAGCTCGAGCATCCTCGAGATGACGGCCACGAACGAGGAGGTCGCCGAGAACGTCGGCGAGCTCGGGTCGAGCGTGCGCGAGACGGTCTCCTCGATCGAGGAGATGGCCTACTCCATCCGCGAGGTCGCGAAGAACGTCGACGCCCTGGCGCTGACCGCCGAGGAGACGAGCTCCTCGATGAACCAGATGGACGTCTCGATCGACCAGGTCCAGTCGAACGCGAACGAGACGGCGCGGCTCTCGGAGGAGGTGGCGACGGACGCCGAGAAGGGCGCCGAGGCGATCCTGAAGACGATCGGCGAGATCTACCGCATCAAGGAGTCGAGCCAGGAGGCCGTGGCGGTCATCTCGAACCTCGGCTTCCGCATCGAGGCGATCGGGCAGATCCTGGCCGTCATCGACGACGTCGCCGAGCAGACGAACCTCCTCGCGCTGAACGCCGCGATCATCGCCGCCCAGGCCGGCGAGCACGGCAAGGGCTTCGCCGTCGTCGCCGACGAGATCAAGGACCTCGCCGAGCGCGCCGGCGGCAGCACGAAGGAGATCGCCGAGCTCATCAAGACCATCCAGTCCGAGTCGAAGAACGCGATCGCCGCCGTCGAGCGCGGCGCCCACAACGTCGACCGCGGCGTCGAGGTCTCGAACGAGGCCGAGCGGGCCCTCAAGAAGATCCTGGAGAGCTCGCAGAAGTCGACCAACATGGTGCGCGCCATCGCCCGCGCCACGGTCGAGCAGGCCAAGGGGTCGAAGCAGGTCACGGACGCGATCGGGCGCATCGCCGAGACGGTGCAGCAGATCGCCGCCGCCACGGCGGAGCAGGCGCGCGGCTCGGAGCTCATCATGAAGAGCGCCGAGAAGATGCGGACCATCACGCAGCACGTGGAGCGGTCGAGCCAGGAGCAGGCGCGCGGCGGGCGCCAGATCACGAGCGCGATCGAGCAGATCTCGAACATGGTCCACAGCCTCAACGCCTCGCACCGCAGCCAGACGCGCGGCGGCGAGCAGCTCGTCGAGGCCGGCAAGCGCATCGAGGAGGCGGCGCGGCAGCAGGACCAGGCGGTGCGCCAGCTCCTCAGCGCCTCCGAGCGGATGCGCCGTACGGCGGCGATTTGAGGCCGAGCCGCCCCCTCGCGCGCAGGCAGCATCGATGGCGTTGACGATCGTGGTGCTCGCGCCCGACGGGGCGGGGAAGGTGGACGGGGGCGGGCTCTCCCTGACGCTGGACGCGCCCCGCATCATCCTCGGCCGCGCGGAGAGCTGCGAGGTGCGCCTCCCCGACACGAGCGTGAGCCCCCGGCACGCGTCGATCCGGCAGCGGGGCGCCACGTACCTGCTCCTCGACGAGGGCAGCGACAACGGCACGTTCCTCGGCAAGACGCGCATCGCCCCGCGCACGGCGATGCCGCTGAAGACCGGCGACCGCATCCGCATCGGGCGCGTGTGGCTCCTGCTCCGGATCGAGCCGGCGGTCGCGAAGGCCGCGCCGGCGGCGGCCGCCAAGGAGCTCGCCCTCGAGCTCGTCGCGCGCGGCCTCGCGGCGCAAGGGGAGGATCCGGCGCCGCGCGTGGTCGTTGTCGAGGGCCCCGACAGCGGCCGCGCGTTGCGGATCGAGGAGGCGGCGCGGCCCTACATCCTCGGGCGCGCCAAGGACACCGATCTCGTCCTCGACGACCCGGACGTCTCGCGCCGTCATCTGGCCATTACCCGCAGGGGCGATCAATTCTCGGTTCAGGACCTCGGATCGCGCTCAGGCGCTTCGCTCGACGGCGTTCCAGTGCCTCAGTTCGATACGATCTGGCGTCCTGGACAGGTGCTCGCGATCTCGGGCGATCGGCTCGTCTTCGAGCACCCGGCCGCCGAGGCGCTCGCGGAGATCGAGCGCAGCCCGTGTGAGCCGCTCCGTCCAGATGCGGTGTTCGAGCCGCCTTCGCTCGAGGAGCCGAAGGCCGCGCATTCCACGCCGACGCCTCCGCCTGCCTCGGTGAGCACGAGTTCGCCGCTCGCACAGCCCGTTGAAGCGGCTCCGGTGTCTCGCGCCGCGCAGGGGAGTGGATGGGGCTTCACAGAGGCGCTCATTGCCCTGCTCGCGCTTGGTGTGCTGGCGCTCAGCATTGCTGGCCTGTTGTGGCTGCTGGGGCGCTCTTAGTGTCTTGACGTCGCGCGCGCGCAGGGTTCGAAGAGCGCAGTCCCGGAGGGGTGCGCATGCGTGCGATCCGAATGAGAGCTGACGGCGAGGGCGAGGCCACCGAGGCGGAGCTTCAGGCGGAAGGGATCCAGTGCGGCGCGTTCGACCCGGGCGCAGCGGCGCTCGCCTTGCAGCGCGTGATCGCGGACCGCGGATGGACGGAGCACGAGGACGTCCGCCGCGACGGGAGCAAGCCGCGCGACGAGGCGGAGAGCGCGAGAGAGGCGGACGAGCACTGCCACCTCGGCGACGAGGTGCGGCTCTTCGTGGAGGGACACGGCTGTTACGACGTCCGTTGCATGAACGACGAGTGGCTGCGGATCTGGGTCGGCGCGGGCGATCTCATCGCCGTGCCGGCGCGGCGCTACCATCGCTTCATGGCGAGCAAGGCCGGCGCGATCCGTTACCTGCAGCCGTACGGCGGCCGTCACCTGCTCATGCAGCTCTACCGCGTGTCCGACGATCGGACGCGCGCGATGTGAACTCGAGGTACCCGATGGCGCATCCCTACCGTCTCGTCACTTCCAGGGCCCGGATCCCCGTCCCTGGCGGCAAGCTGATCGAGGAGCTCTTCGGCCGCGTGAACACCGGCACGGACGGGTTCAGCCTGGCGCACATGGTGGCCCCGCCGGGCTGGAGCGAGCCGGCGCAGACGCCTTCGTTCGGCGAGCTGACGCTCGTGATCCGCGGCCGTGTGCGCGCCGAGATCGCGGGCGAGACGGTCGACGTCTCGGCCGGCCAGGCCCTCTGGACGGAGCCCGATCAGCGCGTCCGCTACAGCAACCCGTTCGACGAGGAGAGCGAGTACTTCGCGCTCTGCATACCGGCCTTCGCGCCGGACCTGGCGCGGCGCGACGCCGAGTGAGCTCCGCAGTGCGCGCGCGGCACCGGCGCGTGATCTGCGCGGCGCCGCCGCAGGATCCGCGCATCGCGGTGCGCGGTGACAGCGCGCGCGCTGCGCAGATCCTGGATCCCGGCTGGGCGCCGAGCGCGTACTATGCCCCATGCTCTTCGATCCCGCGGAGTTCCGGAAGGTGCTGGGCCAGTTCGCGACCGGGGTCACCCTCGTGACCACGGTGCAGGACGGCGCGCCGCACGCGATGACCGTGAACTCGTTCAGCGCCGTCTCGCTCGACCCGCCGCTCGTGCTGTTCTGCGCGGACAAGCGGTCGCGCACGAGCGCGGCCATCGCGGCGTCCGGGGTCTTCGCGGTGAACATCCTGCGGGAGCAGCAGCGGGAGATCTCGGATCTGTTCGCCGGCAAGGGCACGGACATCGATCGGCAGGCGGTGCTCACGGAGGCTCATGTGGCCGAGTCGGGCAGCCCGATCCTCAAGGACGTGCTGGCCTTCCTCGACTGCAAGGTCGAGCACGCGTACGACGGGGGTGATCACATCATCTATGTCGGTCGCGTGCTCTCGTCGGGCCGAGGGGAGGCGGGCGCGCCGCTCCTGTACTACCGGGGCACGTACCAGGCCCTCGACGACGTCTGGCGATGGCGCGATCGCTATGCGGCGCGGGAGCAGGCGACCCCGTTCCACGAGCTCGTCGACTTCTTCGATCGCATGCAGGCGGAGGGCCCCTATGCGACGCTCGTCGACGAGCTCGTCACGCTCGTCGATCCGGGCGTCGAGGACCGGTGCCTCGACCTCGGCTGCGGCACGGGCCGCCTGACGCGCGAGATGGGTCGCCGCTGCCACGAGTCGATCGGGATCGACGCGACGGCGGCGATGGTGGAGCGCGCCGCGCAGCGGGCGAAGGCGCTCGGCCTGGACAACGTGACGTTCCGGGAGGCGCTGGCGACGCGGCTCCCGTTCCCCGACGCCTCGTTCGACGTGGTGACCGCGTCGAACCTGCTCCTGCACCTGCCCGAGCCGGGCCCGGTGCTGGCCGAGGCGGCGCGCGTCCTCCGCCCGGGCGGCCGCCTGGCGCTGCTCGAGCCCACGGCCACGATGAGCCGCGCCGCGATGGCCGGCTACCTGCGCGGCCACCGGTACAACCCGTCGACGGCCCACGCGATGCTGGCGTGGGCCGACGCGGCGGAGGTCACTTACCGTCACACCGAGGACAAGCTCAGCGGCGAGCTGGTCGGCGCAGGGCTCCAGGTCGACCGCCGCGAGCGCCGGATGAACGGCCTCGCGTTGCTCTGGATCGCCAGCAAGGCCTGAGCGCGCCCCTCGAAGCGTCCCTTCGCCACGCACCGGCGCTCGGTCTCGTCCGGAGCGCGGAGCCCCGCGCTAGGTGCTCACGCCGCCCGCCGTAGCCCTGCCTCGTCGACGAGACGGGGCACCCAGTCCTCCGCGCCGATGGACCGCATGTGGATGCCCGAGAGCCCGGGGATGTCGCGGAGCCCCCGGATGAGCTCCAGCGTGATCCGGTAGCTCTCCCCCTCCGCGTCGCCGCTCTGGCGGACGCGCTCGATCAGGTGCTCGGGGACCACGAGGCCCGGCACCTTCTGCAGGAAGCTCAGCCGATCCACGCCCGCGAACGGGAAGATCGCCGCGATGAAGTGCGCCCGCTCGTGCAGCCGGCGCTCGACCACCGCGGCCATCCAGCGGCGCATCGGCGCGAGCTCGAACACCGCCTGCACCTGGATGAAGCTCGCGCCCGCGTCGATCTTCGCGGCGAGCCGGTCCATCGCCCCGGGGATCGCCTGCTCCGCGCACGGGAAATCGATGGTCCCGACGTGGAAGTAGGGCGCCGGTGAGACGACGTCGCCGTTGAAGAGCTTCCCCTCGCGCGTCAGCCGGCGGGTCAGCTCGATCGCCGCGTAGCTGTCGACGTCGCTCACCTCCTTCGCGTCGGGATCGGAGCCGATGGCGCACGGGTAGCCGCCGAGGACGATGATGTTCGAGAGCCCCAGCGCCGCCATGCCGAGGAGGTCGCCCTGGAGGGCGATCTTGTTCTTGTGGCGGAGCGAGAACTGGAGAACCGGCTCGAGCCCCTCCTGCTTCACGAAATGGCCGACTGCCATGTTGGCGCAGCGCGCCTGCGAGAGCAGGTGATCGTTGATCTGCACCACATCCACACAGCCCGCCATATTTCGGGCGTGTTTCAGCAGCTTCTCCAGATCGTAGTGACGCGGGGGCGTCAGCTCGGCGGAAACGAGGAACTGGCGCTCGCTGAGGAGGCGCTCCATCTTCGACTTCGTCACCATCTCCTGCTCCTTCCGTCACTCGACGAACCTGAGGACTCCGTCACTCGACGAACCTGAGGACCCGGACCTTGGCCCCGCTCCGGCCGTGGAACCGCGCGGCCGCGCTCGCGATGCGCGCCGCCTCGGCCCGCGCCAGGCTGCATGGGAACCCATACTTCTTGAAGACCCGCTCGCTCGCGATATCGAGCGCCGTCCGGCAACGCGACACGAAGTCGTCGAGATCGTAGCTCTCCCCGACGTCGAGGTGCTCCTTCACGACGAGCGACGGAGAGTAACAGACCTGCTGCTCGCCGCTCGGCCACTCGATAACGAATCGCATCTCCGGCATATGTCGCTCGCTCGCTCGCCCTACGTTCGGCGGGATCCAAGGAACTCGCGGTACACGCCGGCCGCGATGCGGGCCGATCGATCCCACGTGTACCGGGCCGCGGTCTCGAGCCCCGCGGCGCGGAGGCGCCGCCTCACGCCCTCGTCCAGGATAGCCTCCATTGCGCCGGCGAGATCGTCTGTTCTCGAGGGATCGACGAGCAGCGCGCTCTCGCCGTCCGCGAGGAACTCGGTGAAGGGAGGTTGCGCAGAGCTCACCACCGGCGCCCCGGAGGCCATCGCCTCCAGCAGGACGAGCCCGAACCCCTCGCGGACGGACGGAAAGACGAACGCGTCGGCCAGCCGGTAGAGCGGCGGGATCAGCGCGTCGGGCAGCACGCCCGCGAGGACGAGCGGCGGCGGCGACGCGCCCGCAGGCGGGGGCCATACACCGCCTTCGCGCGCGATCGCCTCGAACTCGCGCTGGTAAGGCGCGTAGTCGAACAGCGTCTCTCCACCGGCGATGACGAGCTGGGCTCCGGGCAATCGCCTCCGCACCGACAGGAACGCCTTGAGCAGGCCGATCGAGTTCTTGCGCGGCTCGACGCCGCCCACGGTCACGTAGAGCGGCGATCCTGTGGCGTCGAGGCGCGCGCGCAGCGCCGCGTCCCGCTCGTCGGGCGTGGACGTGTAGCGGCGCAGGCTCACGCCGTTCGGGACGATCGCCGCGCCGACGCCGTGCTCGGCCCGGAGCGCCTCCCTCCAGGCCTCGCTGACCACGAGGCACGCGTCGGCCTCGCGCACGGAGCGATCCTGGCAGGCGCGCAGGTACGGGCTGTCGTAGTCGTCGAGGTGGTGCACCGTCCGGATGAAATGCGGGACGCGCCCCTCGGCGCGCAGGGCCGCGAGCGCGTTCGCGCTGATGCAATCCTGGGAGTGCCAGACGTCGTGCCGCGCCCCGAGGCGGCGCAGCCCGTCCTCGAACTCCGCGATGCGCTGCTTCACGACCGCGTCGATCCCCGCCTGCGGGGGCGCGGCGGGCACGAGGACCGAGGGGCAGCGCGGCGCGCGGTAGAAGCCGCCCTGGTCCTTGTTCAGCGCGTAGATGCAGACCGAGACGCCGAGGTCGTGGAGCGCCTCGGCGAGCTCGACCGTGTGCACGACGCCGCCGCGCGGCTTGGTCGAGTAGGTGAGGAGCGCGACCGAGAGCGGCGCGCCGGAGGCAGCGCGGGCGCTCATCGCGCGCCCTCGCGCGCGAGCCCGGTGAGCGGCTCCGCGGAGAGGTCCCAGAGCGTCTGCCGCTCGCCGGCGGCCTGGAGGGTGAGCCGCCGCGAGCCGTCGACGGCGCCGACCGCCGCGCTCGCGATGCCCCGCCGCGCGAACGCCGAGAGCACGTCGCCGGTGACCCCGGGGCGCACGCTGAGCAGGAAGCCGTAGCTCGGGAACGCGAGCAGCCAGCGCGCGAGCGGGACGTCGCGCGGCCTCGGGACGGCCTCCAGATCGAGCACCGCGCCGGCGCCGGACGTCTCCAGGAGCATGAGCAGCGTCCCCGCGACGCCGCCCATGCTGATGTCCTTGCCCGCGTCGCACAGGCCCGCCTCGGCGAGGGCGGGCAGGACCTCGAGGTCGCCGCGCAGCCGCGCCGGGTCCGCGCCCGTCGAGGCGTTCCAGAACGGGTGCTCCGCGTGCATCCCGCCGCGCAGATCGATCGCCGCGACGAGCACGTCGCCGGGGCGCGCCGCGAAGCTCGTGATGAGCCGCCGCGCCCGGCCCGCGATGGCGACGGCGAGGGCGTTGTAGGGGCTGCGCGCGCTCGTATGCCCTCCAACGATCGGCACGCCGTAGGCGCGCGACGCGGCGACCATGCCCTCCCAGACCGGCTCCAGCGCGCCGGCCGAGGTCCCCCAGACGACGTCGACCACGGCGATGGGGCGGCCGCCCATCGCGTAGACGTCGCTGACGTTGACCATCACGGCGCTGTAGCCCGCGAACCGCGGATCCCCTTCGAGGAACGCCGGCCAGATCCCCTCGGCGGCGAGCAGCAGGTAGCCGTCTCCGTCGGGGATGGCCGCGCAGTCGTCGCCGAGCGCCGCGGGCAGCTCGACGGGGCCGGCCGCGGCCGCCTTATCGCCCGCGCTGGCCGCGAGCGCTGCGCCGGCCGCGCCCGGCTCGCCGGACAGGTACCGCGCCGGGAGCTGCACGTCCCGCTTCGCGAGGATCCCGATCGCGCCGCGCAGTTCGGCCGCGATGCCGCCCAGCATCAGCGGAACCTCTGCCCGGGCGGCGGGCGGGGCTCGTCGCTCGGCGGGTAGCTGTCGAGGTCGGCCTCCATCAGGTGGTGCGGCCTCTCGCGGTGCGATCGCTCCTCGAGGGAGCGCCAGTGGATGCCCTCGAAGAACGGGACGTTGGCCGCCTGAACGAGCGCGAGGAACCGGCGGCACCCCCAGCCGTGGGCGGTGGTGACCGCCTTGTGGACGAGGCCGCGGCCGACCACGCCTTGCTTGCGGTGGGCGCGCTCGACGCCGAGCCGGCCGCCGTACCAGAGGCCGGGCTCCGCCTCGTAGATGCGCACGGTGCCGACGAGCCGCGGGCCCCCTGGCGCCCCGTGCTCCAGGGCGGCGATCGGGAACGCGGAGCCGTCCCAGTCGTCCTCGTCGGTGGTCTTAAACAGCCCTTGCTCGTCGCAGAAGATGGCCCGGCGCAAGCGGAGGTACTCGAGGTACGTGTCCCTGCTCTGCACAAGCTCGAAGCTGTAACGTGGCGTCATCGGAGCTCTCCGAGGTTGGTGTCCATGCCGCGCCGGGTCCCGGCCGCGCCGCGGGCCGGCCTTCCGCCTCGAAGCCCGAGAGCCCCGAGCAGGCGCCGCAGCGGGCGCAGCCCGCCTTCACGTCGGTCGAGCGCAGCCCCGCCCGCGCGAGCAGCGGGCCGATGTGCTCGTAGAGCGCCCGCATGAAGTCCCCCGAGGGCGGCGCGCGATCGGCCCCGGGCGTCCCAGGGATGGGCACGAGCGGGACGAGGAACGGATAGACCCCCAGCGCGATGAGCCGCTCGCTCGCGTCGAGCAGCGAGGCCAGCGAGTCGCCGAGCCCCGCGATGAGGTACGTCGACACCTGGCCGCGCCCGAACACGCGCACGGCCGCCTCGAACGCCTCGAAGTAGCGGGCCACGCTCACCTCGGCCTTGCCCGGCATCGCGGCCGCGCGCACCTCGTCCTCGACCGCCTCGAGGTGCATGCCCAGGCTGTCGACGCCGGCCGCGCGCATCCGCTCGAACCAGGCGAAATCGTCGGGCGGCTCGCACTGCGCCTGCACCGGCAGATCGACGCGCGCCTTGATGCCGCGCGCGCAGTCGGCGAGGTGCGCCGCGCCGCGATCCGCCGACCGCGGCGTGCCCGTCGTCAGCGTCACGTGCCGCACCCCGTCGAGCCGCGCCGCCGCCTCGGCGACCTCGCCGAGCTGCTCCGGCGTCTTCTTCGCGGTGGTGCGCCCCGCCGCGAGCGACTGCCCGATCGCGCAGAACGTGCAGGCCTTCTCGCGCTCCGTGTACCGGATGCACGTCTGGAGCACCGTCGAGGCGAGGACGTCCGCGCCGTGCAGCAGCGCGATCTTGGGGTAGGGGATGCCGTCCTTCGTCGAGAGGGCATAGAAGCGCGGCGTCTTCACGAGGGCGATGGGCGCGAGCTCCTGGCCGTCCCGCTCCACGGTCCCCGCGCCGTCGCGCCCGAGCCGCGCGACGAACGGCGACGCCGCCGCCTGGTCGGTGTGGATCGGGATCATCACCGTGGCCCCGCGCAGCGTCGCCGCGACGTGCTGGGTCGGCCCCGCGCCGCCGCGCCGCGAGGTCCACGCCGCGCGGCGGCCTTCTCCCTCGTCGGAGGCCTCGCCGGAGGCGGGCTCCGGCGGTGGCGCGGCGCCCGCCTCGGGGGCGCCCTCGGGGGCTTCAGCCAGCCTCAGGCCGAACGACTGGAGCTCGGTGATCAGCGTCTGGGTATCCATGGTCCACCGCCGCAGGGGCAAGGGAGGAGGCCTTGGGGCTGCCCGCGCCGAGCGTTATGGAGCGCTCCGCCGTATCCATCCAAAGCCGCAGCAAGTCGGGCCGGGCGTAGTGCCCCGCCGCATCCATCATCCGCTTTCGCTTCGTGATCAGCGCGAAATCGAGCTCTGCGACGGCCATCCCCTCGCCGTCGGTCACGGGCGGGCACGCGTGCACGCCCTCGGGCGTCACGATCGCCGTCATGCACCCGCCGCGCAGCACGCCCTGGATCTGCTCGTTCGGAGCGACCTCCCGGACCTGCTCCGGCGTCAGGAAGGCCGTGGCGTTCACCACGAAGCAGCCCGACTCCAGCGCGTGGTGCCGGATCGTCACCTCCATCTGCTCGGCGAAGATGGGCCCGACCAGGGAGCCGGGGAACTGGCTGCAATGGATCTGCTCGTGTTGCGCGATGAGCGCGAACCGCGCGAGCGGGTTGTAGTGCTCCCAGCAGGCGAGCGCGCCGAGCCTCCCGGCCGCGGTGTCCACGGTCCTGAGCCCCGAGCCGTCGCCCTGCCCCCAGATCATGCGCTCATGGTAGGTGGGCGTGATCTTGCGCCGGTGGAGCACCAGGGAGCCGTCGCTGTCGAAGACGAGCTGCGCGTTGTAGAGCGTCCCGTGATCGCGCTCGTTCACGCCGAGCACCACGACCACCCCGTGCGCGCGCGCGGCGGCCGCCACGGCCCGCGTCACCGGGCCGGGGACGGTGACCGCCTCGTCGTAAAGGCGCATGTGCTCCTTCCCCATGGCGGGCGGCGGGAGCACGAAGGAGAAGTACGGGTAATACGGGACGAACGCCTCGGGGAAGACGCACAGCTCGGCGCCTTCCTTCGCGGCCCTGGCGATCGCGGCGACGACTCGCTCGGTCGTCCCGTCCCGGCTCCCCAGGACGGGACTGGCCTGCACCGCGGCCGCCCGGACTTTGCGGTTGAACTCCATGGACGGCGCTCGGATCAGAGCGTCCAGGAGTGGACCATGAAGGCGTTGTCCCTGCGGTGGATCAGCTGGATGTCGAGCACGTCGAGCGGGCTGATGGGCTTGATGCCCGGGATCAGCGCGTGCTCGCCGTGGCCGTAGAGCGCCTGCAGCGCGAACCGGCAGGCGTACACCTTGCCGCCCTCCTCCATGAACCGGCCGATCTGCTGGTTCACCGCGAGGTGCCCGGAGAACGCCTCGCTGCCGAGCTTGGGGAAGCCGCGCTGGAGCCCCAGCGTGACGCCCGGCCCATAGAGCAGGATGGATGTCTCAAACCCCTTACGTTGCAGGCGGATCGCCGTCAGCACGTTGACGAGGCCGATCGATCCTTCGAAGGCCACCGTGTGAAAGGTAACCAGCGCCTTCTCTCCCGGCTTCGCCTTGACGTCTTCGAAGACCTTCTCCTCGTAATCGACCAGGAAGTCACCAGCGTTGTAAGCGGGATACGTCGGCTTGGGCATTGGTTACCTCTCTCCTAGAATGAGTTAGTTGAGACCATAGTGGTTTTCTGGACGCAAGGAAAATGCAGGAGCCATCCCTCTTTTGAGCGGGTGTCAGTCGCAGCGGGGCGCGGAGGGGGTGCGACTTTGGATCTGGCGCCGACGTCCGCAGCGCCCCGGTCGGCTGTTTGCCTGGGTCGTCGCGTGTGTCTAGAGCGCCTCGTCGGCCTCGTGCGCTTCGTGCGCTTCGTGCGCTTCGACGTTTTCGACGGGTTCGACTCGTTCTGTTTCGCCGGGTCGTCTCGGCGATTTCGACGAGGTTTCGTGCTTGTCCGCGAGAGCGAGCGTGGCTGGGAAGGAGCTGCGCGCTCGTGCGTTCGGGCGGCAAAGCCTGCAGGGAATCGAGCCCTCGGGCGGGCTGCTACCGCTGCTTCTTTCGCGCCTTGGCGCTCTTGCCGCCCTTGGTGCGCTTGGTGGTCTTAATGCCCTTCAGGGGCTTGGTGCTCTTGCTGATCTTGACACGACGGGGGGGCCGTGCGTCCGCCGCGTCGCGCCGCTGCCTGCGCGGCTTCGGCTCGTCCGACGCCGGCTCGCCGGCGAGGCGCCGGCCATAGACGGCGCGCCGGAGGATGGCCACGTCCTCGATCTGCACGAGCATCGCGTCGCCGATCGCGATCCGGTCCCCCGACCGGCGGCCGATGACGCGCAGCCCCTCGTCGTCGATCTCGTATTGATCCGGGCCGAGCGACTCCATGCGGACGAGCACGTCGACGAAGGGATCCTCGATGTTGACGTAGACGCCCCCTCCGACGATGCCCGTGACGGTGCCCTCGAAGGTGTCGCCGAGCCGGGAGCGCATGAGGAGCGCGCGGTGCAGGTCGACCACCTCGCGCTCCACCTCCATCGCCTTTCGCTCGCGCTCCGACGCCGTGATGGCCGCCTCGCGCAGCCGCTCGGTGGCCGCCTCGCTCCTGTCGACGCGCTCGCCGCGCAGCACGGCGCGGATGGCCCGGTGCGCGGTGATGTCCGGGTACCGCCGGATGGGCGAGGTGAAATGCAGGTACGCGCTCGAGGCCAGCCCGAAGTGGCCCACGTTGGCGACGTCGTACACCGCCTGCTTCATCGCGCGGAGCAGCAGCATGTGCAGCACCTGCTTCTGCGGGTGCGCGTCGAGCTTCTTCAGGAACACCGACAGCCGCTTGGGGTCGGCCGCGTCCTCCGGGTCGAACGCGAGCCCGAGCTCTCCGCACATCGTCGCGAAGCGCTCGAGCTTCGCCTGGTCCGGGGGCGCGTGGTACCGGAAGACCGTGGGGATGCCCTGGTCGACGACGAACTGCGCGCACGTCTCGTTCGCGAGGAGCATCATCTCCTCGATGAGCTGGTAGGCCTTCGCGACGCCGGGGTCGTGGCTTCGCTTCTGCACGTCGACGGGCGCGCCCGTCTTCGGGTCGAGCACCACCTTCGCCTCGGGCAGGTCGAGGTCGAGCGCGCCCCGCCGCATCCGCCTGCCGCGGAGCAGCCGGGCGAGGTCCCACATCACCTGAAGGTCGTTCCTGAGCGCCTCGGCCTCGGGGCTGCGCGGCGGCTCGGGGGTGAACCCGAGCGCGCGCGCCACGCCGGGGTAGGTGAGCTTCGCGATCGAGCGGATGTACCCCTCGATGACGCGGGCCCTCCGCACCGTCGCCGTCGCGTCGAGCTCGACCTCGACGCACAGGCAGAGGCGGATCACCCCCGGCAGCAGCGAGCACAGGTTCGACGACAGCGCCCGCGGCAGCATGGGGATCGCGCGATCGGGCAGGTAGACCGAGTTGCCCCGCCCGAGCGCCGCCTGGTCGAGCGCGCTGCCCGGCCGCACGTAGTGCGAGACGTCGGCGATCGCGATCCAGGCGCGGTACGAGCCGTCCTCCTCGCGGATCACCCACACCGCGTCGTCGTGGTCGCGCGCGTCCTCCGGGTCGATCGTCGGCATGGGCAGGTGGGTGAGGTCCGTGCGCCCCTCGAGCGCCTCGGCCGGCACCTCGCCCCCGAACGCCTCGGCCTCGGCGATCGCCTCCGGCGAGTGCTCCTCCTCGATGCCCTCGCGCACCAGGATCTTGGCGACCTCCACGTTCGGGTCGCCGGGCGTCCCGAGCACGGCCTCGAGCACGCCCTCCGGGTTCTCGTCGGCCAGGTCCGGGAAGCGGGCGATCGACACGACCGCCGCGGCGCCGTCCTCCGCGTCGGGCGGCACGAGCGGTCCGCCCGGCTCGCGCGGCACGATCACGATCGGCCCGCGGACGCGCCCGTCGTCCGGCTCGAGCCACGCGCTCCTGCCACGCCGCCGCAGCACGCCCGCCACGCGCGCGTTGCGCCGCTTGACGACCCGGACGATCTCGCCCTCCACGCCGCGCCGCGAGCGGGTCGAGACGCGCACGACGACGGTGTCGCCGTGGAGCGCGCCGCCCATCGCCTCGGGCGAGATGTAGACGTCCTCGGCCGCCCCTCCGAGCGCCACGAAGCCGAAGCCGCGCGGGTGCACCGTCAGCGTCCCCTCGCGCTCGGCGCCGCGCGCCTCGACCTGCTTCTGGCTCGTGCGGAAGCGCTGCCCGGGGAGCGCGACGATGCTGCCCTCCAGCGACAGCTCCTCGAGCAGCCGCTGCAGCTTCGCGTAGCGGCTCGGCTCGACCCCGAGGCGCTCGGCGATCTCGTTCGCGTGCAGGGCGCGCTTGAACGAGGACAGCAGGTCGACCACGGCCTCCCGGCGGCGCGCGCCGGAGGCGGCCGTCGGGGGATCTCCACGGGATGAAGAACGCATGAAACTCGACTAGCACGAGTCTCCTCGCGCTGGCTGTCTCCGCCCGGGTCCGGTATGCCTCGAACCCACCCCTCCTCCACCTGCAACGCACCCGCAACGACCGATGCTGCTGAACTCGATCGCCCTGCTCCTCGCGCTGGTGCTCCTCGTCGCCCTCGCCGGCAGGGGCAACGTCTTCGCGGTGCGTCCGGCCGGTGACCGGCGTGAAGGACGTGAAGGACGCGACGGACGGCCTGGGCGCGTGGAGGCGTCTCAGGCGAGCCCTGAGGCGCCTGCGTCGCTGCCCTCGATCGGCGAGCGGCAGGCTGGGCGCGTCCGGTTCTTCGTCACGCTCTTCCGGCTCGCGCTCTTCGTCGCCATCGCGGCGAGCGCGGCGCTCGTCGTCGAGTACCAGAACGCGGGCGATCCCGCGTTCTGCGGCGTCACGTCGGGGTGCTTCGCCGTCAGGATCTCGCCGTACAGCCGCTTCCTCGGCGTCCCGCTGCCGAACCTCGGCCTCGCCGCCTTCACGGCGCTCCTCACCGCCTCGCTGCTCGCGCGGGCGCGCTGGCACCACGCCGCGATCGCGGCCGCCTCGGCCGTCGGCGGCCTCGCCGCCGCGGCGCTCCTCGCGCTCCAGAGCCTCGTGATCGGCGCGTTCTGCGCGTGGTGCGTCGCGGTCGATCTCGCGGCCTTCGCCGCCGCGATCACGTCTGCCCTCGTCGCGCGGCAGGCGTGGCGCATGCCGGCCGGGGCGTTCGAGCGCGCTGCCCAAGGCGGGTCGCTGGGCGTCACTGTGTGGGGCGCGGCCGCCGCGGCCGCGGTCGGCCTGCCGTTCCTCTGGGGCAGCCACCCGGTCGTTCCGCCGCTCCCGCCGGAGCTCGCGGCGCTGCAGGAGCCGGGCAAGATCACGATCGTGGCCTTCACCGACTTCGAGTGTCCCTTCTGTCGCAGGCTGCACCCCGAGCTGAGCAAGATCGAGGAACCCTACGGCGACAGGGTGCGCCACGTGCGCAAGATGGTGCCGCTCCCGATCCACCCCGGCGCGCTCCCCGCCGCGAAGGCCTACGTCTGCACGCCCGAGGACAAGCGCGAGCAGGCCGCGGCGCTGCTCTACAGCGCGCCGCCGAGCAAGCTCACGGACGAGCGCGTCGCGTCCGTCCTCTCGCCGCTCGGCCTCTCCGCCGCGGAGCTCGCGGCTTGCCTCGCCGCGCCCGAGACCCAGGCCGCCATCGACGCGGACGTCGCGCTGTATGGGCGGATGGAGGCGCGCGGGCTCCCCACGACCTACGTCGGCCGGCGGCTCGTGGTGGCGTACAACCCCGAGCGGATCCGCGATGCGCTGCGCCGTGAGGCCGCCGGGGACGACATGAGCTTGCCGCTCCCGTGGCTCTTCGTCGCCCTCTTCGGCGCGGCCGCCGTCGCCGTGCTCGTGGGCAGAAGGGATCGCTCGCGCGGCGCGGCGGACGAGGGCGGCGCCGCCCCCTCGTCGTCCTCGCCAGAGCGATCGTGAGCGACGTCGCGCCCCGCGCTGCCTTTCGCGGCTGGTCGCCGGGTGACAGAATAGCTCATGAGTGATCACCCCGAGCTAGCCGGCAAGCTCCCCCTGGAGTTCTTCCGGCAACTACCCAAGACCGATCTGCACGTCCACCTCGACGGCTCGTTGCGCCTCGAGACGATCATCGACCTCGCCCGCAGCCACCACGTCAACCTCCCGACGTACGAGCCGGCGGAGCTGCGCCGGGTGATGAACCTGGGCCAGAACTGCGGCTCGCTCGTCGAGTACCTCAAGGCGTTCGACATCACGCTGCGCGTCCTGCAGACCGAGGAGGCCCTCCACCGCGTCGCCTACGAGCTCGCGGAGGACGCCGCGCGCGAGAACGTCCGCTACATGGAGGTCCGCTACTCGCCGATGCTGCACACCCGCCTCGGCCTGCGGCTCACGAGCGTGGTCGAGGCCGTGCTCTCCGGGCTCAGGACGGCGCGCGACGCGCTGGGCATCGAGAGCAACGTCATCGTCTGCGGCATCCGCAACATCTCGCCGGAGTCGTCGCTGGAGATGGCGGAGCTCGCGGTGGCGTACAAGGGCCGCGGCGTCGTCGGGTTCGACCTGGCCGGCGCCGAGTACGACCACCCGGCGAAGCACCACAAGGCCGCGTTCCAGCTCGTGCGGCAGAACAACATCAACTGCACCATCCACGCCGGCGAGGCGTACGGCCCCGAGTCGATCGCGCAGGCGCTCCACGTCTGCGGCGCGCACCGGATCGGCCACGGCTGTCGCCTGCGCGAGGACGGCGACCTCCTCCACTACATCAACGATCACCGCATCCCGCTCGAGTGCTGCCCGTCGTCGAACGTGCAGACCGGCGCCGTCCGCGACCTCGCCTCGCACCCGCTCAAGCTCTACCAGAGCCTCGGCCTGCGCGTGACCGTCAACACCGACAACCGGCTCGTCACCGACACGACGGTGTCGCACGAGCTCTGGCACTGCCACACGAAGATGGGGTTCGGGCTGAAGGAGATCAAGGCGACCATCGTGGCCGGCTTCAAGAGCGCCTTCCTGCCGTTCCACATCAAGCAGGCCTATCTCCGCCGCGTCACCGAGGATCTCGAGCGCTTCTCTGCCGACGGCTCGATCCGCCCCGCGGTGGCGCCCATGGCTCCCGGCGCGGCTGCTTGCCACGACGGGATCGAGCTCGCCTCGAAGGACGGGAAGGACGGCAGGCAGGGGGCCCCGGCCTCCGTCGAGAAGGCCGCCAACTGACGCGCTGCCAGTCGATTCGCCGCGTGCGATGCGCCGCGCGCCGCGGAGCGATGCGCCGATCGCGCGGCGCACGGCGGCGGCCGCGCCGTCGTGGCGGGCTCAGCCGCCCTTCCACTCCGTCCGCTGCACCACGGGCAGCTGCAGCGCGCGCTCGCGATCGAGATCGAGCGAGCCGAGGTGGATCGCGATGGGCGACTGCACCCACTTGAAGATCGACCTCGAGAACAGCGTCGCGAACTTCTCGGCCCAGGCCCGCAGCGCGGCGGGGTCCTTGTCGGGGAACAGGCTCGGGAGCGCCCTGGCGACCTCGTCGGCGGCGAGCTTCTCGGCGCCGTAGAGGTGGAGGCACGCGTCGAGGACCTCGAAGGGCATGAGCTCGGCCTCGCCCGACTGGTTCTCGGCGAGCTCCGGCCCGGCGGTGGTGGCGAGCGTCTGCTGGATGCCCTCGAAGCGGAAGCGCTGCGAGAGGCGCTCGAGCAGCGCGATGACCACCGTCTTCGGCAGGTTGGCGATGACGCTGAACGCCCCCTCGAGGTCGCCGCCGACCGTGGTGTAGCCGAGCGCCTTCTCGCTCATGTTCCCCGTCTGCAGGAACAGCGCGCCGCTCGTGTTCGCCCAGTTCCACATGCGCCCGCCGCGGATGCGCGCCTGCACGTTCTGCTTCGTGAGCTCGGTGAGCTGCCCGCCCTCGCCGACCATCGCCTGGGCGGCCTCGAGCTCCCGGGGGAACGCGTCCTCGATCGGGATCACCGCGAACGACACCCCGAGATCGTCGGCGATCTGCGCGGCGGCGCGGTGCGTGGCGTCGCTGGAGTAGCGGGAGGGCATGAAGAACGCGTGGAGCGACGACCTCATCCGCTCGCGCAGCGCCGCGCCCTCGAGGCCCGGGTGGATGAGCTGCACAGCGCGCCAGGCGACGAGCAGCGTGAGGAGCGAGTCGCGGCCGCCCGAGAGCGCGAGGCCGATGCTCTTGAAGGCGCCGATCTTGCGGTAGTAGTCGGCGACGCCGAGCGCGAGCGCCTCGTAGAAATCGTCGAGCAGCTCGTCGCGCGCGGAGATCGCGGGCAGCGCCGCCGAGGGCAGGAACGGCGTCGTGCCGGCCGGCGGGGCGGGGTAGGCGAGGCGCGCGCGGTCCGCGGTCTCCCCGCCGACGCGGAGGACCTGCACCATGCGGGCGGAGGCGCGGCGGAACTCCTCGAGATCGCTGCGCCAGGTGCTCGCCTCGCGGCGGCAGCGGGTGGTCCGGTCGAGGTCGACGACGGCCGCGGAGAACCCCTCGCGGAACCGCGGCGCCTCCAGCATCGGCCGGCCGTTCTGGTTGATGAAACCGCCGCCGTCGAAGACGAGCCCGTCGTTGCCGCCGACCAGGTTCGCGTACGCGATCGTGCACTGGTTGTCCGAGGCGCGGGTCGCGAGCATCTCGCGGCGGGTGCTCGTCACCCCGGCGCGGAACGGCGACGCCGAGATGTTGCAGACGATCTCGGCGCCGGCGTAGCAGCGGCGCCGCATCGGGCCGTCGGGCGACCAGATGTCCTCGCACACCTCGACGGCGATCGTCCCGAAATCGAAGGCGTAGACGCGATCGCCGCAGAGCACGCCGTCGGCGTCGAGCTCCATGAACGGCATGCCGCGCGAGAACGTCCGCGCCTCGTAGAAGATGTTGTAGGTCGGCAGCTTCTCCTTGGGGGAGAAGGCGAGCACCCGGCCGGCGTGGACGACGGCGCCGGCGTTGAAGAGGTCGCCTCCCACGCCGACGGTCACGCCGATGACGAACACGGTGCGGAGCTGCGCTGTCTCCTCGGCGAACCGGCGGAGCTCGCGCTGCTGGCTCGCGACGAACGCCGGCCACTGCACGAGGTCCTCGGCCGCGTAGCCGCCGATCACCTGCTCCGGGAAGACCGCCAGGGTGACGTCGTCGCGCGCCATCGCGCGGGCGAGCGAGAGGCACCGGTCGGTGTTCGAGCGGACGGCGCCGACGGTCGCGTTGACGTTGGCGATTCCGATCTTGACGAGTCGCATCGGGCGGCAGCCTACCGCGGCAGCACGGCGCTGAGCAGGCCGAAGAGCTTGTCGAGCTCCCCGGGGGTCACGCGCCGGTTCGACTTCACGCGGTCCCCCTCGGCGAAGAAGACGATCGGGTCGACGACGCGGACCGTCACGATGGCGATGCGGAACGAGGTCGCGCGCTCGATCTCCTCGTTGAGGAAGGCCGCGTCGCGGGCGGCGAGCTCCGGGCTCTCGCTCGCGCCGTCGAGCGCGACCGTGGCGCCGCCGTCCTTGGTCAGCGTCACGGTGGCCTCGAGCGATCTCAGGGTGGGCGGCACCCGTGGCGCCTCCCGCGGTCCCTTCAGCGTCCGCGCCGGGTCGATCGCCGCGGCGATCGCGGCCTCGTCGCCCGTCGGATCGGGGAAGCCGCCCGTGCCCAGGAAGCGCCGCGCCTCGCGCGCCCGCGCGACCGGCAACACAACGAGGAAGTCGGGCTCCACGGTCGCCACGACGCGCGTGTGGCCCTTGATGGTCACGCGCACCGCCGGCACGCCGAGCTCGGTCTCCCGGGTCCCTGGCGGCTGGCTGCGCGAGAGGAGCGCGTCGAGGCCGGACGCCAGCTTGTCCGGCGGCACGCTGTGCTGGACGACGACCACCGCCTCGTGGGCCGCGTCCGCGCGCGGCGCGGTGACGAAGGCGCGCTCGACGTCCCGCTCCGGATCGAGCCCCGTGCCGGCGAGCACGGGGCCCCACAGATCGAGCGCCGCGAGCCGCGCCATGATGGGGTGTCCCCGGGTCCTGTCGCCGTAGACGAGCACAGAGACCTTCCCCCCGGCGATCGACTGCGCGATCGCGGCCGCGTTGCGCGGCTTCGGCGGCGGCGGCGCCTCCGCGCTGACCGGCGCTCCGGACGACGCGGAGCCGCACGAGGCGGCGAGGAGGGCGAGGCCGATGACGACGAGCCGCAGCAGCGAGCGGCGCAGCGGCGAGACGCGCATCGCGGCGGGGAGCCCTTGGCGAACGGACGACATCACCCAGGCGACGTTACCGGCACCTACCCGATCCTGCCAGCGGGGCAAACCTCCTCGGCGCCCAGGCGTGGCGTCGGCGCCCGTCGACCGACCGGCTGTCGACCGGCTGTCCACCGACCGATTGCTCGATCGTCGTTCGCCGCTCGTCGACGCGCGACGCGACGACGCGCTGCACGGCGACGATGCGAGAAGGTGCGCGGGCTCGCGGTCCTGCGCACGCACCTCGCTGCGGCGAGGCCATCCCTCTTCCTCGGCTCGGGACCTGGAGTAGGATGCCGCTCCCGCGGTCCACGCAGAGCTCATGCGCGCCGCAAGGCTCCGTGCCGCGCGACGCCGCGGACGCCGAGCCCGACCCATGTTGAAGAGGAGTGTCATCCCATGGCGGTCCGCCCATCCGACCTGCACGCGATCCCCCTGTTCGAGAGAATCACGGAGGATCACCTCGATGACCTGATGAAGGCGTTCCAGCGCCAGGAGGTCCCGTCCGGCCACGTGCTCTTCGAGGCCCGGAGCGCCCCGGCGCACCTGTTCCTCCTGGTCCGGGGCGAGGTCGCGCTGCTCGACGCGGGCGAGACGCGCTTCCGCCTGAGCCCCATCTCGCCCATCGGCGAGCTCGGCGCGCTGACCGGCTTCCGGCGGACGACGACGGCGGTGACGACGCAGCCTTCGGAGATCTGGCGCATCGGCGTCGCCGAGCTCCAGAACTTCTTCGAGGACCACGGGGACGTCGCGTACCCCTTCTACAACAACCTGCTCAACGTCGTGGCCGGCAAGATCCGGCGCGACGCGCGCCGCCTCGAGGAGACCCGCGCGAACCTGATCCGCACGCAGAAGGCGATGAAGCGGCTCCTCGATCTCGTGCTCGACAGCGAGGAGACGCCGCTGAGCAAGGTCATCTGCGCGACCCTGGAGGAGCTCATCGAGAAGAACCGGCGCTCCCACTACATGGTCGAGCCGGCGCACACGCTGAAGAGCTCGGTCCGTCTGGACAGCGGCGCCCTCGTCACCGTCGTCGAGCTCTCGGACGGCTGGCTGCGCCTCGCCGGTCTGCGCGACGTCGCGAAGGACGCGCACTGGAGCGGCGTGCTCGTCCTGCCCGGGCGCGAGATCCCGGTGAGCGGGACCATCGACGCGGTCGACGATCACGGCGCGCTGGTGAAGCTCGATCTCCTGATCGACGAGTACGCCGCCGCGCTCCAGGACTACCTGACACGCCTCCAGATGCTGGATTTCGTGGTGTGACCTCTCGCCGCGCTCGCGGGCCGCGCATCGATGCGCGGCGGCCGCGGCGCGGCGGCGCTGCTCCTCTCAGGCTTTCAGGCGCTCAGGCTTTCAGGCTTCAGCCTTCAGGCTTCAGGCTTCAGACGGTTGCCAGGATCGTGCCCGGTGATCTACGGTTCCAGGAGCTCGCTGACATCACAGCGCTGAGCCGAAGTGGCGGAATGGCAAACGCGGCGGATTCAAAATCCGCTGTCCGCAAGGGCTTGTGGGTTCGAGTCCCACCTTCGGTACCGAGAGCGCCTCTCACGATCGTTCGTCGCCAGGCAGCCGAGGACGGATGGTTCGCGCTGGCGGGCCACCGTCTTGTCACCAGGCGGCGCCTAGAGGCTGACCGTCCGTGACGCTGGGCGAGCCTGGACGGCGCGCTCTGTCGGAGCACGGCGCTGTCAGGCTGCTACGCTCGGCGCGCATGTCGCGTCGGAGCGGAGGTGGGATCGAACGGCTGGGCGGGCTGATCCAGCGCGCGTCTTCGTTCTCGGCGCCGGCGGAGGTCGACACCTCGCCAATGCCGTTCCGCGACTGGGAAGCGGCCGTGGGGTCCCGGATCGCCGCGCGCGCGCGGCCGCTCAAGCTGGAGCGCGGCGTGCTCCACGTCCGCGCGGCGAGCTCGATGTGGGCGCAGGAGCTCTCGCTGCTCGGCGATGCCATCACCGCGCAGCTCCGGTCGCGCGGCCTCCCGGTGCAGTCGCTCCGGTTCCGCGTCGGCAAGGTGGAGCCGGTCGCGCGGCCGCCGTGGCGCGAGGAGGTCCGCCCGACCCCGAAGGAGGCGCCGCTCCCGGTCGAGGTGCGGCGAGAGCTCGGGAAGGTCGCCGATACCGAGCTGCGCGATGCGATCGCGAAGGCCGCCGCGAGGAACCTCGGCTGGCAGGAAGCCGAGGCGGGCGCGCGCCCCCGCAACGCGCCGCCGCCGCTCCAGCCCTCCGCCGCGCCGGCCCCACCTGTGCCGCCGCCTGCTCCACGCGCGGCGCAGCCGCCTGCCTCGCACGGGGCCGCCCGCGCGGCGCAGCCGCCTGCCCCACACGGGGCCGCCCGCGCGGCGCAGCCGCCGGCTCCGCGCGCGTCGCGCGTGTCGCCAGAGGCCGCCGCTCCCGCGACGCCCGGCGGCGACGCGGCGGCTACTTCGCCGCGACGAGGCGCTCGAGACCCTCGATCCGCTGCATCAAGAACCGCTCGGTCGGACCGAACGACGGAGCCATCCGGCGCAGGTCGTCGAGGTAGATCCTGAGCGGCTGGATATCGAGCGTCTTGACGCGCCGGACGACGGTGTAGAGCTCATCGACGACGGGGCCGGGAAGCGGGCGGCGCGCGATCGTGAAGAGCTCGAACGCGTAGTTGACCCACGTCCCCTTGGTCGTGGCGCCCGCGAGGCGAGCCGCGTAGCGCGCGGCGAGCTCCGCGGCCGGCATCTCGAGCGGCACGTTCGTCCGCGCGCGGCTCAGGATGTCGATCAGCACCGTCTGCAGGATGCGCTCGGCCTCCTCGCTGCGGCCCATCGCCAGCGCCTTGTCGGCGAGGCTCGCGAGCAGGCGCAGCGACTGGAAGCCCTTGGACCCGCCGTCTCCCGTCGGGCTCGTGAGCTCCGTCGGGTCGTCCGACATCTTGCGCATCTCGGTCAGCGCCATCGCGCCGAGCGTCGCCGTCGCGCGCCGGAACTCGACCCCGTAGGCGTCGTGGGGGCGCGACTCCTCCCCGCCGTAGAGCAGCATCTCCTGGCTGCCGATGATGATGCGATCGCCGTCGGTCAGCTCGCGCTGGCCGGAGATGCGCGTGCCGTTGACGTACACGCCGTTCCTGCTCTCGAGATCGTGCACGGCCACGCCGTCGCTGCGCACCTGCAGCGTCGCGTGGCGCCGCGACACCAGCGGGTCGTCGAGCGAGAGCTGGCAATCGCCGCTCCGGCCGATCACGAAGGGCCCTTCGGGGAGCTCGAAATCGTGCGCCAAGTACCGGAGGCGGAAAGGCATGGTCTATTTCAGTGCGCCGAGGCGCTCGAGCCCTTCGATACGCTGGAGGATGAACCGCTCCGCCGGCGTACGCTCGCCTGCGCGCTCGCGGAGCCGCTTCGCATAGCCACGGAGAATGGACATGTCGACGGCCTTCACCTTGCGCAGGACACTATACAGCTCATCGACGAGGTAAGCGGGGAGGAGGAGCTCGAGCCGGGTATTCAGCTCGAAAATGTAGTTGATCCACGAGCCGCGACCCGTCGCCGCGGCGAGGCGGGCCGCATACATGCTTGCCTTCTCGACCAGCTCGGGCTGCACGGCGCCGACGCCCCCGTCCCGCGCCTTCGTGAGGATGTCGGTGAGCGAGCGCTGGAGGATGCGCTCGGCTTCATCCACGCGCCCCAGGGCGAGCGCCTTGTCGGCGACGCTGCCGATGAGGCTGAGCGCGTGCACGCGCTTGTCGGGGTGCTGGGGGACGAGCCCGGGGAGCGACCTCCGGGAGGCGATGGCCGTCGCGCCGTCGTCCTCGCCCCCGGGCATCTCGCTCATGTCGACCGTGCGCGCGTTCTGCTGCCTCGTCCAGAGCGGCGCGCTCCGGGGCGAGTGCGCCGAGTTCGGCTCGATGGCCCCGAGCAGGAACATCTCCTGCCCCCCGATCGCGATCTTGTCGCCGTCCGACAGGATCTGGCGCCCCGCGATCCGAGCCCCGTTGATGAGCACGCCGTTGCGGCTGCCGAGATCCTCGATCGCGACGCCGCCCTCACCGACGGTCAGCAGCGCGTGCCTGCGCGACACCAGCGGGTCGTCCAGCGACAGCTGGCAGTCCGCGCTCCGTCCGATGAAGAACTCGCCGAGCGGCACCTCGAGATCGTGGGCGAGGTAGCGCAATCGGATGCCCATGATCGAGCCATACCAACAGCCCAACAGGCCGTCAAAAGACAGCTTTCGGGCCGCGTAGCATTGGTTTGCAAGCCCACAAGAAGGGCCGTGCAATACGGACGGGACGTCTGTTACCGTCTTACAGTATCACACCAGTCGTCCTCGTCGCTGTCGTCGTCGCGTGGCGTGTCGTCGCGCGCCCTTACGACCGGCTCGGGGAGGCTCAGGGGAGGCGAGAGAGGACCCGGAGCAGCCTAAGGAGGAGCCTTGGGTGCGCGACGAGGCCGTAGATCTTGAGCTCCCCTCTGGCCACGAGGCGCGCGAGGTCGCGCAGGGGGCCGCTCTGGCGGCGGTGCAGCACCCCCAGCTTCGGGAGGCGCAGCCAGCGGTGGAACGCGACGTCGGGGAGCCGGCGGAGCGCCGACTCGTCGCCGCAGAACGTGACGGACGGGATGCCGATGGCGCCGTCGTGGATGGTGAGGCGCCCGTGGTCGAAGCGCATCGTCATGGACGTGTCGGCGTCCTGCGCGACGACGAGCACCGACCCGCGCAGCGCCCGGAAATCGGCGGCGCGCTTCGGGTCGCGCGCGAGGTGCTCGCGGATGAGCTGGCCGAGGTAGGCGGCGAGCGGGTTCTCCTCAGCGCCTGGGGCGAGATCGACGATGGGCTCCATGGTGCCCCCTCACCCGGCCGCGCGCGCTCCGTCCACCCCGATGTCGCGGCGGAGCACCTTGCCGTCGAAGTCGATGGCGCCCGCGGCGCGGAAGGCGCGCTCCCGCGCCTCGGCGAGCGAATCGCCCGCGGCGGTGACGGCGAGCACGCGGCCCCCCGCGGTCACGACCGCGCCGTCCCGCTCGGCCGTGCCCGCGTGGTTCACGAAGGCGCCCTCGACCGCGGCCGCGGCGTCGAGGCCGCGGATGACGTCGCCGGTCACCGGCGCCGTGGGGTAGCCGCGCGCCGCGAGGACGACGGTGAGCGCGTGGCGGCCGGGGGCGACGCGCGCCGCCCCGGGAGCGAGCGCGCCCGACGCGGCAGACGCGCAGAGCTCGGCGACGTCGCCCTCGATCAGCTCCATCAGCGCCTCGCACTCGGGATCGCCGAAGCGGACGTTGTGCTCGAGCAGCATGGGGTCCCCGGCGGGCGTGATCATCAGGCCCGCGAACAGCACCCCGCGGAAGGGCCTCCCCTCCGCCCGCATGCCGTCGATCGTCGGCCGGAGGATCTCGCGCTCGACGCGCGCGGTCAGGGCCGGGGTGACGCGGGCGCTCGGCGCGAACGCGCCCATGCCGCCCGTGTTCGGCCCGGTGTCGCCCTCGCCGACGCGCTTGTGATCGCGCGCCGCCGGCAGGACGAAGATCGCCTCACCGTCGCTGATGGCGTGCACGCTGGCCTCCTCGCCCAGGATCGCGTCCTCGAGGATCACGGTCGCGCCGGCGTCGCCGAAGCGGCGATCCACGAGCATGTCCTTCGCGGCCGCGAGGGCCTCGTCGACGGTCGTCGCGACGACGACGCCCTTGCCGGCGCAGAGGCCGTCGGCCTTCACGACGATGGGCGCGCCGCGCTCGCGGATGACGCGGGCCGCCTCGTCGAAGGAGCGCACGATCCGGAACGGCGCGGTCGGGATCCCGTGGCGGGCGGCGAACTCCTTGAGGAACGCCTTCGACCCCTCGAGGCGGGCCGCCTCGCGGCTCGGCCCGAAGACGGCGACGCCCTCGGCGGCGAGCGCGTCGGCGACGCCGGCGCAGAGCGGCGCCTCGGGGCCGACGACGACCAGGTCGGCGCGCTCGCGGACGGCGAGCCGGGTCGCCTCGGCGGGCGACAGGGACGGGAGGTCGACGCGGCGGATCGGGGCGCGGCCGGCGCCTGCTCGCGCGTGGGTCCCGGCGTTCCCGGGCGCCACGATCACCTCGGCGACCGAGGGCGATCGGGCGAACGCACGCGCGAGGGCGTGCTCGCGCCCCCCGGAGCCGAGCACGAGGATGCGGCGGTCTGACCTTCGGGGGGCGGCGGAGCTCACCCCCGCGCGCTACCACGCGCCGGGCCTTGCTGTCGAGGCGCCTCGCGCGGTCCCGTGCCCGCGGGGGGGCTCCGCGGCGCCCGGCGTCGTGATAGAAGCGCCCGCGGGGCGCGCGGCGCGGCTCAGCCGGGGCTGCGGACGCGCGCCGCCGGGCCCTTCGCGAGGGGGACCGGAGGGCGGATCCCTGAACATTCTGGAGGGATCGGCGAGCGCGGGTCGCTCGACGTCGAGGGGACGTCGAGGGGGCGGCGGGCGCGGATCCCCCGTCGTGGAGGTGAGCGATGACGCATCGGGCTTCGTGGGATGAATACTTCATGCGCATCGCCGAGGTCGTCGCGTCGCGGGCGACCTGCGATCGGAAGCACGTCGGCGCGGTGATCGTGCGCGACAAGAGCATCCTCGCGACCGGGTACAACGGCTCGATCCGGGGGCTGCCTCACTGCGACGAGGAGGGGCACCTGATCGAGGACGGCCACTGCGTGCGCACGATCCACGCGGAGGCCAACGCCATCATCCAGGCCGCGCGGAACGGGGTGCGGATCGACGGCGCGACGGTCTACGTCACGGCCTCGCCTTGCTGGGGGTGCTTCAAGATGATCGCGAACGCGGGGCTCTCGCGCGTCGTCTTCGGCGAGTTCTACCGCGACGAGCGCATCTTCCGGTTCGCCACGGAGCTCGGGATCGAGCTCGCCCCGCTGGAGCGGCGCGAGACGCCCGCCTGAGGCGTTGCGCGGGCGGGCGCTCGGTTGAGCGAGCCCTCGCGCAGTCGACGCCAGGTTGCGCGGCGACCTGCGCAACGCTCAGGCCTTGCGCGGCCGCGGCAGCCCGTACACGCGGATCCGCTCGACCAGCGTGCGCCGTGAGATCCCGAGCAGCGCCGCGGCGCGCGTCTGGTTCCCCATGCACTGCTCGAGCGCCTGGACGATGCGCTCGCGCTCGTGGGCCTCCATGGCGTCGCGCAGCCGCGTGGGGCCCGGGTCCACGCCGTCCGGCGCGCTCTTCGCGACGTCGGGCACGCTCCTCGCAGACGCAGACGCAGACGCAGACGCAGACGCAGACGCAGACGCCGCCGCACTCGCGTCCGAGGGCGCCGAGACGGGCGCCTGCGGCGGGCGCACCGGAAGGGGCACGGCATGCGATGGACGGGTGGGATCGGCCAGCGGGGAGAGGAGCAGGTGCTCCGGTTCGATGGGCGCCCCGTTGGCGAGGATCACCGCGCGCTCGATCACGTTGCGCAGCTCCCGGATGTTGCCTGGCCAGCTGTGGCGCTGGAGCCCGGCCAGGGCCGCGGGCGAGATCGGAACGGCCAAGGCGCTCGCCTCGCCGGGGAAGAGCTCCTTCGCCGTGCGCTCCGCGAAGAGCTGCGCCAGCGCCGCGACCTCCCCGGGCCGCTCGCGCAGCGGCGGGATGACGAGGGTCACGCCGTTCAGCCGGAAATACAGGTCCTGCCGGAACGCGCCGCGGCTCACCTCGGCCTCGAGGTCGCGGTGCGTCGCCGCGACGAAGCGGACGTCGATCTTGATGGGGGTCAGCCCGCCGACCCGCATCACCTTCCGCTCCTCGATGACCCGGAGGAGCTTGGCCTGGATCGAGGGCGGCAGCTCGCCGATCTCATCGAGGAACACGGTGCCCCCTTCGGCCGTCTCGAGCAGCCCCGGCTTCGCCCGGACGGCGCCGGTGAAGGCGCCGCGCTCGTGGCCGAACAGCTCGCTCTCGAGCAGCGACTCGGACAGCGCGACGCAGCTCAGGCGCAGGAGCGGGCGGCTCGCGCGCGGCGAGGCCCTGTGGATCGACTCGGCCAGCACCTCCTTGCCGGCGCCCGTCTCGCCGAGGAGGAGGATGTTGATCGGGCCCTTCGCGACGCGCTCGGCCAGCTCGTAGACGGCGCGCATCGCGTCGTCCTTGACGATGACGTCCTTGCCCGCGTCCCGCTCGCCGCCCTTCTGGCGGAGGACGACGCGCGCGGCGCCCAGGTAGATGACGTCGCCGGGCGCGAGCTCGACCGCAGCGCCCCGCGCGGACGCGCCCTTGCCGACGTCGATCAGGCGCTCGGTCGCCGCGCTGCAGTGCCGGGCGCGCACGCGGGTCCCGTTGCTGCTGCCGAGGTCCTCGATCCGGAGCGGCGGGCCCAGGTGCAGCACCGCGTGGCGGCGCGACACCGAGGAGTCGGGGACGCAGATGTCGGCGTCCTCGTCCCTGCCCAGGACGACGCTGCCCGAACCCGGCAGCTGCCGGGTGCTCATCGAGCTCTGGGTGATGATCAGGAGCTCGAGCGAGCCACCGTCGCGGGAAAGAATCTCCGGATCAGCCACATCGCACCCCAGAGTCGCGCCGGACGACGAGCGGCGCCCCGCCGCTGCGCGTGTGCGATCCGCTCCGGGGACCGTTGCGGCAGCGTTCGCAGGACGGTCGCCAGGACCGAGGGCGCGCCCAGCAGCCGGCGGCGTAGCACGGACGCGCGCGCAGGGCGACTTCCGTCGCGCTCACCTTCCGCTCGCGGGGCTCCCCCGCCGTGGCGGTCGAGGTGGTCCAGCGCGCGCGGGGCGGCGATCGTCATCGCGGCGAGGCGGCGCGCTCCCGGCGCCGCGGCGCGGGCAGTAGAGTTTCCGCGGATGATCGCGCGGGACCCGTTCGGCTGGGTGGGCAGCTCCATCGGCGGCAAGCTGATGGTGGACGCCGTGGCCGGCGAGGGGACGTTCGGCGTGGTCTACCGGGCGACCCACCTGGGATTCCAGGAGCAGGTGGCGGTCAAGTGCCTGAAAATCCCCGCAGATCTCCTGCCGGAAGAGCGGCAGTCGCTGCTCGACACGTTCGAGCGCGAGGCCCGGCTGCTGCACCGGCTCTCGCGCCGGACGACGGGCATCGTCCAGGCGCTCGACGTCTCTGCCGCGACCTCGCCGGAGGGCTGCTGGACGCCGTACATCGTCATGGAGTGGCTCGAGGGCGAGACGCTCGCGCAGCACATCGAGGCGCGGCGCGCGTCCGGGCGCGCGCCGTACTCGGTCGACGAGGCGATCGAGCTCCTGGCGCCGGCGGTGGGGGCGCTCGCGATGGCGCACGACGAGCGGGTCTCTCACCGCGACGTCAAGCCGGCGAACCTGTTCCTCGTCGAGACGCCCGGCGCGACGACGATCAAGGTCGTCGATTTCGGCATCGCCAAGGTGATCGACGCGTCGATGCCGCTGTCGAAGGCGCTCGCGGAGACGAGGCGAGCCGTGGCCGCGCCGCAGCGCGTGAGCGCCAGCGACACGACGCAGGTGCTCGTGACGTCGCCGACGTTGCACGTGTTCACGCCGCTCTACGGCGCTCCGGAGCAGTTCGAGCCGAAGCTCGGCGCGACGGGGCCCTGGACGGACGTGTTCGCGCTCGGGCTCGTCCTGCTGCAGCTGGCCTCGGGGAAGCCGCCGATCGACGGGCGTGATTGGGCCGAGCTCTACCTCGCCGCCGTGGACCCGCGCAGGCGGCCGTCGTTCGCGGGGCTGGGCGTCGAGGCGAGCCCCGCGCTCGAGGCGGTCGTCGCGCGAGCCGTCGCGGTCGATCCGGCAGCGCGCTTCCGGGACGCGCGCGAGCTCGGAGAAGCGCTCGCGTCCGCGCGCGCCGGCTCCTCGCACAGGCCGCCGGCTGCCCCGCTCTCCACGATCTCGCCGAGGGCCGACCAGGCGTCTCCGCGGGGTCCGAGCGCGGCGCTCCCGGCCGCTCCGGCGCCCGCCGACGCCACGAAGGTCACGGCGCCCGCGGGCGCGGCGCAGGTCGCGGCGCCCGCGGGGGAGTACCGTGTCTGCACCGTGCTCTCCGCGGAGATCGTCGCCGGCGACGAGGGGCAGGAGCCGCTCGATCCCGAGCAGGAGCTCGAGCTACGCGAGGCGTGCCGCGAGCTCGTCCGCGAGCGCGTCGAGGCGCTCGGGGGCGTCGTGAAGGGCAGGAGCGACGGCGTCGTCACCGCGCTGTTCGGCGCGCCGCGCGCGAGCGACAACGACGCCGAGCGCGCCGTCCGCGCCGGGCTGGAGCTCGCGTCGCTCGACGCCGCGTCGCTCCCCGTCCAGCTGCCGCGGCGCTCCCGGCCGATGTTGCGCGTGGGCATCAGCACGGGAAGGCTGTTCGTGAGCGGCGCGACCGGGCGGGGCGCCCCGGTCGACGCCTCCGGCGAGGCCTTGAAGGCGGCCGCCCAGCTCCAGCAGGCCGCCGCGCCCGGCGCGGTGCTGATCGCTCAGCCGACGTTCCGGCAGGTGGCCGGGCTCTTCCAGGTCGAGCCGCAGGGCGACGGCGCGACGGGCTTCCGTGTGCTGAAGCTCGCGAGCGGATCGGGCGCGGGATCCGATTTCCTCGGCCTCGACACCCGCTTCGTCGGGCGGGCGGGGGAGGTGCAGCGGCTCTCGGAGGCGCTGGAGACGGTCATCGCGGAGCGGCGCGCGATGTTCGTCTCGGTGATCGGCGCAGGCGGCATCGGCCGCAGCCGCCTCCTCGCCGAGGTCCGGACGAGGGCGCTGTCGCAGGCGGAGCCGTGCATCGTGCTCGGCGCGGCGTGCTCGTCGCTGTCGATGGATGCGAGCTACCACCTCGCCGCGTCGCTCCTTCGCGCTCATTTCCACATCCAGGACGGCGACCCGCGCGAGGTCGTGCTGCGCAAGCTCGCGAGCGGCGTCGCGGGCGCAGACGCCGGAGGCGAGGCAGGCGGCGCGCCGCACCCGATCGCCCTGGAGGACGCGCTGGCGGAGGTCGCGGCCGTGCTCTGCCCGTCCCCGGCGGCGCGAGCCGCGCCCGCGACGGCGATCGTCCCCGACGAGGGCGGCGTCGAGGTGGCGAAGCGGGTGGCCGCGGCCGTCGCGATGCTGCTGCGGGCGATGGCCGCGCGCGGAGCCGTCGTCGTGCTGCTCGACGACATCCACTGGGCGGACGAGGCCAGCCTCGACCTCTTCGACGACCTCGCCGTGCGCCTGTCGGACGCGCCCCTGCTCCTCATCGGCGCGGCGCGGCCCGAGCTCTACGAGCGGCGGCCGCACTGGGGCGAAGGGAAAGCGAGCCACGCGCGCCTCGATCTCGGCCCGCTGCCGCGGCGGCACATCGAGGACATGGCGCGCGAGCGCCTCCGCCTCGTCGCGGGCTGCTCCGCCGAGGCGCTCCGCGCGCTCGCGGAGCGCGCCGAGGGCAACCCGCTCACGCTGACCGAGACGCTGTACCTGCTCATCGACGCCGGCGCGCTCGAGCGGCGCCTCGGCGAGCCCTGGATCCTGCACGAGGAGCAGCTCGCCCGGCTCTCGTTGCCGGCGACGATCCAGGGCATCGTCCAGGCGCGGCTCGATCGGCTCGACGGCGAGGCGCGGGCGGTCCTGGCGCAGGCGGCCGTGGTCGGCAGGACGTTCTGGAAGGGCGCGATCGACCACCTCCGCGGCGCCGCGCCGCTCCACGGCGGCGGATCGAGCACCGCGGACGTGCTGCGGCGGCTCCGGGATCAGCAGCTCATCCAGGCGCGCGACGCGTCCACCTTCCCCGGGGACTGCGAGTACGTCTTCGCCGAGGCGGCGACCCAGGAGATCGCCTACGAGACGCTCAGCCTCAAGGTGCGCCGGGCCATGCACCGCGCGGTCGCTGCCTGGGTCGACGGCGTCTCGGCGGGGCGCTCGCCTGCGCGCGCGCCGCGGGGGCTCGGGGAGGCGCTCGCGGCGCTCCACCATGATCGCGGCGGCGACGCGCTCGCCGCCGCGCGCGCCTACACGCGCGCGGCGGCGAGCGCGTCGTCGCTCGGGCAGAACGCCGAGGCGCTGCGGCACTTCGAGCGGGCCCGGGAGATCCACGCGAGCGCGGCGGACGGCGCCCCGGCGAGGGGCTCCGCGGCGCGCGCCCCGTCGGCCGCCGCGCCGGGGGGCGACGAGCGCCGGCTGTTCGCCTGGCACGAGCGCGCGGCGCTGTTGCTCGACGTCGGCGACGCCCTCCGCAGGGCGGGCCGCCTCGACGAGGCGGAGCGCGCGTACATCGAGGCGCGGACGCGGATCCTCCGCGTCGAGCGGCGCGCCTCCGCGCCGCCCGCGGAAGGCCCGGAGGCCGCGCTGTTCTGGGATGCGCGCGTGGATTTCCGCCTCGCCCTCGTGCTCAAGGTGCGCGGCGCGACGGCCGACGCGCGCGCGCTGGTCGAGCGCGCGATCGCGCTCGCGGAGCGCGGCGGCGCCGCCCCGGAGACGCTCCCCATGTACGGGCTGCTCGCGGCGCTCCACCGGCGCGCGGGCGATCTCGACGCCTGTCGCGCGGTCGCGCTCCGGAGCCTGCGCATCTGCCGGACGCTGCCTCGAGGCGACGACCGCCGCCGCGCGGCGGCGTCGCAGCTGCTCCTCGCGCTCGGGACCGTGTTCTACTCGCGCGGTCGGCTGGTGCAGGCCGAGCGCTGCTACCGCCAGGCTGCGCGGGCCGTCGACGAGCGCGCGTACCCCGAGGCGCTGAGCTTCGCGCTGAACGGCGTCGCGGCCGTGCTGTTCGCGAAGGGCGATCTCGGCGGCGCGCGGGAGGTGTTCGCCCGAGCGCTCGCGCTGAAGGAGCGGCTCGGCGATCTCCAGGCGATCGCGTCGGGGCACAACAACCTCGCGGAGGTCGAGCTCCGCCTCGCGCGCCCGCACGCCGCGCTGGAGCACGCGCGGCGCGCCGTGAGGCTGGGCGAGCAGGCCGGCGCCGGCGCCGATCTCCCGGACGCGCACCGCAACCTCGCCGCCGCGCTCCTCGCGGCCGGCCACGTCGGCGAGGCGCTCGATTCCGGCTGCGCGGCGCTGCGCCTCGCCGAGGTGGGCGGCGGGCGCGTGTACCTCGCGGACGTGGCGCTCGGCCTCGCGCGGATCTGCCGCGCGGCCCTCCGCGACGCCTCGACCCGCCCTCGCGCCGAGGCGGCCGTGGCGCAGCTCTCCGCCTCGCTGGGGGCGCATTTCCGGGACGGTGAGCTCGCGGCGCGGGCCGGCGAGTGCCGCGCGCTGCTCTCGGATCCCTGAGGGGCTGACCCTTTCTCGTCAGGTAGCGCGACGTGTCGCGCGGGAGACGTTCGTCATGACCAAGGCTTGGAATCAGGCAGCTCTCGTTCTGATCGCCGCGGCCGCGCTCGGCTCGGCGGCGCTCGGGTGCGCGTCGGATCCCGCGCCGCCGGGCGGATGCCCTGGCGCGCGCGCGGCGACTGGCGCGTGCATCGGCGTCCCCGCGGGGGCGCTCTGCGACAGCGACTTCTGCGCCGCTTCGGTCGATTGCGCCGAGGTCGTCGAGGTCTCGAGCGCCGCCGCGCTCTCGCAGGCCACCGAGGCCGCGCGACCTGGGGCGTGCATCGCGCTCGGCCCTGGCGCCTACGGCCCGATCGATCTGCCCCCCGGCGTGAGCCTCCTCGGCCGGGGCGCTGGCTCCGTGAGCGTCGCGGCGGTCTCGCTCGCGGCCGGCGAGGGCGCCGTCCTCCGGGGGCTGACGGTGGGCGAGGGCGGCGTGCGGATCGCGGCCGGCGCGCGGGCGCGGATCGAGGCGGTGCGCGTCGTCGGCAGCGCGTCCGACGGCGTGACGCTCGGCCTCGGCGCGTCGCTCGACCTCGTCGCGTCGGCGATCGAGGGCTCCGCGCGGTACGGCCTGAGCGCGTTCGACGCAGGTCGCGTCGCCGTCGTGCGGTCCGTCGTCTCGGGCTCGCAGGGGCCGGGGCTGTGGGCGCAGTGCACCGGCGGCTGTGACTGCGAGGCGCCGGTGGAGCTCCACGTCGAGGACGCTCTCGTCCGCGACAGCAAGGTGATCGGCGTGTCCCTCGTCGGAGCGCGCGCGACGATGTCTCGCGTCGAGGTCAGCGGCAATGGCCTGAGCGGGTTCGATCCGAGCGGCGGCATCTCCGCGTCCGGCTGCTCGACCCTCGACGCGGCGGCCCTCACGATCGCCGACAACACCGGGTTCGGTCTCCTGATCGATCGAGCGAACGCAGCCCTCGGCGAGAGCGGCGAGGGCTTCGAGGTGAGCGGCAACCAGCCCGGCATCTGGATCCAGAACACGACGCCGGAGCAGACGGTCCAGCTCACGGGAGGCCTCCTCGAGAAGAACCGGGCCATCGGCCTGGGGATGAGCGGCGACGCGCACGGCATCATCATCGACGGCATGCGCATCGCCGGGACCTTCGCCGACTCGGCGGTGGTGAGCGCGGACGGCGGGCTCGCCCAGGAGGTCGTGGGCGACGGCGTGAGCTGGCAGGAGCGCGCGCAGGCCGCGATCTTCGGGCTCGTCCTGAGCGGCAACGGGCTCGAGTCCCTCAACCCCTCCATCAGCCCGTCCCGCCGCGCGAGCGTGCTCATCGACGGCGGCGTCGGCCCGGACAGCCGCCTCTCCGCCGTGACGCTGGAGGGCGGCGACGAAGCGGCGGGCATCGTCCAGCAGCGTCTGCCGGCTGGCGGCGTCAGCCCGCTGCGCGGCGCGGATGTCCCGCGCATCGTGACGAGCCCGGAGGCGCTGTTCTCCGTGCCCGTCGCGCCCATCGCGCCCGCGGCGCTCGACGCCCCTTGAGGCCTGCATCACCGCGGCGACGGCCCGGTTCTGGGACCGCGCCCCGAGATGAGCGCAGGAGCGCGTCGGGTCCACAACTGCACCGACAAAAAGTAAGTGGGCCCGCCACACTCGCTTTCCGCTACCGTTGCTCCCTTCCGGGCCTGGCGGGGTTCACGGCGCGCTGTCGGCGGACCCATGAGGTCCCAGGCGCTTTCGCCTGATGCAGGGACTTCGTAGTCGAACCTCGTCCCCATGTCGAGCCCCACGACGCGTGCGGCGGCGATTCGTGGGCCATGGCGTTCCGGCTCCCTGGCGAACGCAGCGCCGCCTACGCCACCCACGTCTCACGGCTACGTCTCTGGTTCTCTCCTCGGAGCCATCGGGGGTGAGCGCGGTGCGAGTGAGGTGTGAGCGTGAGATGCGATCGAGGTGTGCAAAGGGCGGAGGTGTGAGCGCGGCGCGATGGATCGACCCGGTGTGGCATCGGCCGGGACTTGCCTCGTTCAGGAAGCCCCGTACGCTTGGAGGTGTCGTGGATCCGTTCGATTCCGAGGACGAGGGACGGGGCAGCCGGCTGACTCCGGTGCTTCTCTTCATCGGCTCCGCAGCGCTGGCAGCGGCCGCGCTCCGGTTCGCCTGGCAGCAGCCGGTGATCATGGGGGCGGTGCTCAGCGTCGTTCTCGCGTTCGGCGCGGCCCGCTGGCTCGCTCGCCGCAAGCTGCGCCGGCTGCTGCGCTCGGGCGATGTGGGCTCTGTGCTGCGGCGCTGGTCGTCGTCGCTTCACCGCGTCCCGCACCCCGCCACGATGGCTCCGCTCATGACGGCGACCGCGTTCGCGGCCTATGGTTGGGTCGAGAAGGCGCGCGCGGCGATGGCCGCCGCCGAGCGGGGGCCCGCGTGGGAAGCGGCCCTCGAGCACCGCCTCTTCCTCGACACGCTCCTCTGCACCTTCGAGGGCGATCGCGACACGGCGCTCGCGCAGGCGGGTCGCCTGGCGCGCCTCCCTCTCCCGGACATCAGCTCGCCTTTCCGCAGCCGGGTGGTCACCTTGCGGTCGGCGGCCGGCGCGCTCGCCCGCGCCTTCGCCCACACGAGCGTGCCGGGCGACCGCGCGCTGCTGGAGCGCGCGAGCGAGGCCAGCCCGCTCGTCTTCTGGGCCATGCGCTACGCCGCGGCCGTCGTCGCCATCGACGAGGGCGAGCTCACCCGCGTCGAGGAGCTCCTCGCCGACGCGCCCTCCTGGCCCCAGGAGTCGACGTTCCGCGCCTTCCACGACGAGATCGCCGATCGCGCCGGCCTTCCCCGCCCGGCGAGCGCGTAGCGGGCTGGTCATCGCGCGCGCCGCTTCGCGCGGCGCCGACCGGGAACGCCGGTCCTTCCAGAGGCCGCGCCGGCTTCTCGTTCGCGCAGGCTCAGCCCTGGAACAGCGTGCGGATGTAGCAGTACGCGCGCGCGCCGGGGGCTGCGCTGGCGGGGTCTTCCGGCGAGTCCGGCACGAACGCGCCGAGCGCGCCGAGCGCGCCGCCGAGGGTGAACGTGCGCAGCAGGATCCTCGCCTGCGTGCCCGCGAAGCACGGCTTGCGGTAGGCGATCTCCACCCTCCGGGCGAGCACCGCCGTGCTGTGGCCTTGCGCCGAGAGACGCCGCAGCGCGGCCTCCGCGAAGAGCCGCGGGTACACGAGCGAGTTCACGTGCTGGTTCCCGTCCGTGTGATCCAGGCCGAACGCCACGGGGATCGGATCCAGGGTCGGCTTCGCGTCGAGCGGCTCCGCGCCCTCGGGCAGGCCCATCAACGCCTCCGGCGAGCGAAAGTCGTAGCGCTCGGGCGGCACCGCCGGCAGATCCGGGGACTCGAAGCGCAGCACCTTGCGCGCCTCGGGAGCCGCGAAGGGCCGCGTGAAGACGTGCTCCGCGAACACGCGACCGACCTGGATCGGCTCGCCCGCGCCGGGCGGCGGCGGGCCGTAGGTCCGGCTGCGGCGCCCGCTGGCCGAGAGCCACATGGCGAGGATCAGCCGGTTCACCTGGGAGGTGGCGTCCTCCGTGTGCGCCAGCTGGTAGCGGCCCTGCAGCTGCAGCGCCTCCCGCGTCGCGAGCGGCCCCTCTCCGCCCTCGATGATGAGGCGCGTGAGGATCGGGACGATCCCTTGCGTGCGGATGAGCGCCTCGACGGGGCTCGCCTGCAGCAGCTTCACCCAGACCGCGGGCCCGAGGCCGTGCGGCAGCGCGTCCAGCATCACCCGTCCGTTCTGGCTGACGTCCTCGAAGCGGAGGTGCATGACGGCGGTCGCCTGTTGCTGTTCGGGGACGCAAGGCTCGTCAGGGAAGTAATGCATGCCCCGTCTCCATAGCTGACGCCGCCGCGCGCCGCATGGGCCAGCGCCCTGGCGCCGCCATCGCCGGCCAGGCCGACGGCGCGCGTGCATGGTACGATCGCCGCGTGACGCTCCTGAAAATCGCCCACATCGGCAACCCCGTCCTCAGGCAGCGAGCGCGTGAGGTCACGCCAGGAGAGCTCTCCTCCCCTGCGATGCAGGCGTTCATCGACGACCTGGTGGAGACGATGCGCGACGCGAACGGCGCGGGCATCGCCGCCACTCAGGTCCATGCGCCGGTGCGCATCTTCGCGGTCGAGGTGCAGAACAACCCTCGTTACCCGTACAAGCCGAACATCCCGCTCACCGTCGTGGTCAATCCGGTGATCGAGCCGCTCACGCAGGAGACGTTCGAGAACTACGAAGGGTGCCTGAGCGTCCCCAACCTGAGGGGTGTTGTCGACCGCTATACGGAGATCCGGCTCACCGGCCTCGATCGCGACGGGAGGCCGATCGACCGCATCGTGCGCGGGCTATCGGCGGGCACCTTCCAGCACGAGAAGGATCACGTCGACGGCGTGCTCTTCGTCGATCGCGTGAAGGATCCGCGGACGCTCTGCACCTGGGCGGAGTTCGACCGCTATCACAAGCAGCCCTTCGTCGAGCGCATCGTCCCGTTCATCCAGCGGATGGGCGGCTGATGTGCCTCGTCGCGCGCGCCCTGCGCGGCGCGCGTGATCGCGTGAGCGCGTGGACCAGAGCGCTCGGCACGAGCTCGAGCGCCCTCGCGGACATGCGCTTCCGCTAGCGCCGGCCGCACGTCTCTCGCCCGCGCTGGCGGGGAGGGACGTGCGGCGTCTGCCGGCGGGGAGCGATCAGGAGCCGCCGCCGGTTCTTTCTTCGCGCTCGATCTGCTCCTGGTACGCGACGCTGTAGCGCGCCCATGGACGCAGCTTGAGGCGGCGGTAACCGATGGGCTCGCCGGTGCCCTCGCACATCCCGTAGCTCCCCTCCTTCATCTTGGCGAGAGCGCGATCGATCTCGGCGAGCACGCGGACATCGCGCTCCAGGAGCTTCGACGTCAGCGACGTCGCGCCCTCGGCGTTGGCCTCGTCCATCTCGTCGCCCACCTCGCGCGAGATGTCGCGCTCTGCGTGCTGCCGCTCATCGATGTTGGCGACGAGGCTCGCCCGGCGCTCCTCGAGGGCCTGCCTGAGCTCGTCGAGCTGCTCCTGCGTGAGATCGGGCAGATCGGAGTCGTCCGTTTCGGGCGCCGCGCGGCGCACAGGCGGCCTCGGCATGGCGGCTGCCGTCGTGGCGGACGTCTCCGGCCGCGCCGGGTTCATTCCGTCGCGACTCGCACCTTCACGGTTGTTCATTGTTTCCTCTCATCTTTTCGGTGGCAATTCGCGTACCGATCTTGAACGTGGGCGGACGAAGCACGCGCGTGGCGCGGTGACCAGGGAACACGACCGAGCAGAAGCAGCCGCGCCAGGTTACTGGTTGTGGTGATAGCGCATCCACGAGCCTATGGCTTCGTGATGCCGGCCATTCGAAGCCCTGCCGCGACGAGCGCGCCGATGTCCTCGAGCACGGGCTTCGACACGTTGATCGAGATCTCGGCCCGCGGCGCGGCGCCGCCCTGCTGCTGGGTCGTGACGAACATTAGCCCTTCCCCTTTGTGGGGGAGCTTTGCCAGCGCTTCGCCGAAGATTCGAGCTTCCTGAGGCAGCGCCACCGGCGCCGCGCCGGGCTGATCCAGCGTCGAGAGCACGCTCTGAAACGTGCGGGTGATCGGGGCGAGCGTCGAGAATCCACCCCAGGCGAACTTCCCGGTCTTCAGCTTCTCGAGCCCCGGACGTGACGCGAGCGTCGCTGCGGTGGGCGCGCCCGCTTTCACCGTGGCGAGCCGCCTCAGCAGGTCGCCCTTGTCGTGTCCGAAGGCGATCCACGTCGCTTTCTCCTCACCCATGACGAGGAGGTGGAGCGTCATCGTCAGCTTGGGCCTCTGCTTGCCCTTGGCGGCGGGGGTCGAGCCCGCGTCGCCGTCGAGCGGCGGGAGATCGCGGACGATCTGGATCTCGACGGCGAGCGACGTCTTCCCGAGCTCCTTCGGCGCCTGAACCGTCTTGACCGTCGGCAGCTCCTTCGGATCGACGTCGATCTCCGGGAGCCGCTTGCGCAGCCCGGGCGTGTTGTAGGCGGTGACGGCGTTCTTCACGTACTTGATGAGCGCGTCGGGGGCCTCCTCGAACCCGAACAGGTTCCAGCCGACGAAGCCCCCCATCATCTTGTCGAGCGCCTCGTTCGGCGCCGGCTTCCCGGCCTGGGCAGCGGCGGGAGGCGCGTCGGGGTACCCGTGGGCGGACACGCTCGGCCCCTGGTTGATCGGCAGCGAGAGGAGGTCGGCGAGCGCCTTGCGATCGGCGGGCTTGCCGATCTTCTCCTTCTCCAGCCACCCTTCGAGCATCTCGCGCAGCGTCTTCAGGATGCCGCCGTAGTGCGCCGGGTCGTAGCCGTGGTCGAAGAACGCGCCGGCGCTGTCCTTCGGCGCGCGCCAGTAGAGCTCCGGCGCGGCCCCGGCGCGCTTCGCCCTGTCGGCCATCGTCTTGGCGAGCCACGACGACTGGCCCCGGAGCTCCAGGGCCGCCGTGAGGTTCACGCAGGACTGGTTGTCGACCTGGAGATCGACGACCGCCTTGCTCGCGTCGTTGATGAGCGCCTCGAGCTCCTGCTGGACGCCGGTCGCCGCGTCGGTGAGCGCCCGGTCGAACTGGGGCTGCCCGATCGAGAGCTGGCTCTGCGCGAGGATCGGGAGCCCGCCGAGCTGCTGCTTCGCCATGCCGCCGAACTTCGTGCTGAGCGGGACGAAGCGGACCTCGCCGTGGAGATCGCGCGCCTCGGGCGCGAGCGTCGGCAGCGTGCGCGCGAGGTACGGCCCGAGCGTCGTCACGTCCCGGTCCCGATCGCCGCAGAGGAGCCGCGCGGGCGCCGAGCCGGCGGACGCGGCGAGGAAGCAGCTCGACGACGAGGGCTCCTTGCCGCCGATCTTCCACATGCCCGGCTTCACCTCGGTGAGGGACGCGCCCGCCTCGAGCGCGCCCTTCGCCCGCTCGAGCGACGTGAGCCCGAGCGACACGGCCGCCACGGGCTTGCCCCGCTTCGAGCTGTCATCGAGCGCGACGATCAGGTGCACCGGCGCGTCGAGCGCGAGCACCGCGGCGAGCTGGTCCGTATTGATGGAAGGGCTCACGAGCTCGCTCAGCACACCCGAGGAGAACGCCTGCGCTCCCGTCTCCGCGAGCGCCGGAGGCAGCCCGGCGCACGTCGCGATGCTCGACAGCGTCGCCGCGGGGTTGCTCCAGCGGAGCACGCCCACGATGTCGGCCGGCTCGGCGACGGGGGATAGATCGAACGCCGGGCTGGCGGCGACCTGCGCAGGCCCGGCCTTGACCTCGCCTTGTCCTGCTGTCGGCGCGACAGGCGCGGGGGACGGCCCGCAGGCGAGGGAACCGGCCATCAGGACCAGGGGGGCGATCGGCAGGAGAGTTCGCATGAGCGCCCGTTATACGGCTCCCGGACATCCGAGTCGACGCCCAAGGAGCGCGCTGCGCAGGCGACGGCTGCATGCGCCGCCTACCGCGCGGCGGTCGCCGCAAATGCGAACGAGCGCGGACGAATCCGCGCTCGTTGCGTTTGGCGCTTGGCGAACGAGCGCGGAGGGATCCGCGCTCGTTCGCCCACCGTCGAGGAGCGGGCTCCTCGCGTCGATCAGTTCGACTCTTCGAACTCCGCGTCGATGACCGAGTCCTTCCCCTTGCTGCCGGCGGGGGGCGGCTGCTGGCCTCCCGGCGCGCCGCCGGGCGCGGCGCCGCCGCCGTCCTGGGGCGGGCCGGCCTTCTCGTACATGACGCTCGCGATGCGGTGCGCTTCCTTCTCGAGCTTCTCCAGCGCCGCGCTCACGGCCGCGTCGTCCTGCTTCTCGATGGCCGACCGCCCCTCGGCGATGATCCCGTTCAGCGCCGAGACGTCGCCCTCCGGCAGCTTGTCCTTGTTCTCGCTGATCGTCTTCTCCAGCGTGTAGCAGAGGTTATCGAGCTTGTTGCGCCGCTCGATCTCCTCGCGCCGGCGCTTGTCCTCGGCCTCGTGCGCCGCCGCCTCGTTGACCATCCGGTTGATCTCGTCCTCCTTCAGGCCGCCCGACGCGGTGATCGTGATGCGCTGGTCCTTGCCGGTGGCCGTGTCCTTGGCGTGCACCGAGAGGATGCCGTTCGCGTCGATGTCGAACGTCACCTCGATCTTCGGCACGCCGCGGGGCGCCGGCATGATCCCTTCCAGGTGGAAGCGGCCCAGGGTCCGGTTGTAGCGGGCCTCGGTGCGCTCGCCCTGGAGCACGTGGACCTCGACGCTGGGCTGGCTGTCGGTCGCGGTCGAGAAGATCTCCTTCTTCTGCGTCGGGATCGTGGTGTTCCTCGAGATCATCACGGTCATCACGCCGCCGAGCGTCTCGACGCCGAGCGAGAGCGGCGTGACGTCGAGCAGCACGAGATCCTTCACGTCGCCCGAGAGCACGCCCGCCTGGACCGCGGCGCCGACGGCCACGACCTCGTCCGGGTTCACGCCCTTGTGGGGCTCCTTGCCGAAGAACTTCTTGACCGTCTCCTGGACGAGCGGGATGCGGGTCGAGCCGCCGACGAGGACGATCTCGTCGATCTGCTGCGGCGACTTCTTCGCGTCGGCGAGCGCCTTGCGGGTCGGCTCGAGCGTGCGGTCGATGAGCGGCCGGATCATCTGCTCGAGCTTCGCCCGGGTGAGCTGCTTCTGGAGGTGCTTCGGCCCCGAGGCGTCCGCGGTCAAGAACGGCAGGTTGATCGTCGTCTCCTGCACGTTCGAGAGCTCGATCTTCGCCTGCTCCGCGGCGTCCTTGAGCCGCTGCACGACCATCTTGTCGTTCGAGACGTCGATGCCGGTGTCCTTCTTGAACTCGGCCGCGAGCCAGTCCATCACGAGGTGGTCGACGTCGTCGCCGCCGAGGTGGGTGTCGCCGTTGGTCGAGATGACCTGCACGACGTTGTCGCCGACCTCGAGGATCGAGATGTCGAACGTGCCGCCGCCGAAGTCGTAGACGGCGATGACCTGCTCGTTCTTCTTGTCGAGCCCGTACGCGAGCGCGGCGGCCGTGGGCTCGTTGACGATGCGCTTCACGTCGAGCCCGGCGATGCGGCCCGCGTCCTTGGTCGCCTGGCGCTGCGAGTCGTTGAAGTACGCCGGCACGGTGATGACGGCCTCGGTCACCTTCTCGCCGAGGTAGTCCTCCGCGGCCTTCTTCAGCTTCTGAAGGACCTTCGCGGAGACCTCGGGGGGCGACATCTGCTTGCCGCGCACGGCGATCGAGGCGTCGCTGTTCTTGCCCTTGCTGACCGTGTACGGGACGCGCTTCGCCTCTTCCTGCACCTCCTCGAAGCGGCGCCCCATGAAGCGCTTGGCGGAGTAGATCGTGTTGGTGGGGTTCGTGACTGCCTGGCGCTTGGCGATCTGTCCGACGAGCACCTCGCCCTTGTCGTCCCAGGCCACGACGGACGGCGTGAGGCGCGAGCCCTCCTCATTCACGATGACCTTGGGCTCCTTGCCCTCCATCACCGCGACGACGCTGTTGGTCGTGCCGAGATCGATGCCGATGATCTTGCCCATGACGTTGAACCCTCCGAGAACTGTTTGCGCGACGGCCTGATGACCACGGGGGGCGAGAAGACCCGACCGGCCAGCAGGGCTCAGCTGACAGCTGCCGCGAGCCACCGCTCCAGAGCCGTCAAAAACCGCTGGGAATCCGGATACTTTCGCCGAGTTTTCGCGAGCTCGCTGGCTCGCGACCGCGAAGCTAACCATGTGCGCCCGAGCGTCAACGCCGCCCCTAGCAATTGCCGTGCGCGCGGGCTGGGGCTGCCCGGACCTTGACCGGAGCCAGGTCACGCCGCACCTAAGGTGTCCGCGCTTCGCTCCGCCAGCGTCTCGATCCGGGGGCCTCGCTCCTGGAGGAAGCGCGGCGGGCTCGGCCGGCAGCGCCAGGGCCGCCTCGCTGCGCGGCCTCGCGAAAATCAGCGAAAACTCGCGCAACGTCGTGAACGCGAAAACGACGGCGAGCGGGCCGGACGAGAACCGGACGAGAGACAGAAGAGCGGGCGCGTCTGAGGGGCTTCTTGCGGTCCAAGACGCGCTGAGCTATAGGCGCCCTCCCTCGCAACACCCGAAGGACTCACCATGAAGCCCGGCATCCACCCCGAGTACAAGGCCTCCACGATCACCTGCGCGTGCGGCGCCGTCGTCGAGACCCGCTCCACCCGCGGCAGCTTCACCACCGACGTCTGCTCCGCCTGCCACCCGTTCTACACGGGCAAGCACAAGATCATGGACGTCGCCGGCCGCGTCGACCGCTTCCGCAAGAAGTACGCGACCGCAGGCAAGTAGCCGCGCCGATCGTCCCTCTCGCCCCGATATCCCTTCTTTTGCCGGATTCGCCCGTCACGCCACGCCCGCCCGGGGCGTGGCGGATGGATGGGCTCGCCCCGAGCTCGCTCCCTGCGGAGCGTGAGCGGCCGAGACGTCGCGCGCCGCGGACGCGGGCGGACACGGATCGGACGCAGATCGAACGCGGATCGAACGACGTCGGCACGTTCATCTGTGCGGCGCTGGTCGGTCGGGCCGATGCGCTGGCCGTGTTATGCGCTAGATTGGAACGCGTATGAGCGATCAGCCTGCACGTCCGTATATCGGCGGCCAAGCGGTCATCGAAGGGGTCATGATGCGGTCGCCGAGCTCGGTCGCGATCGTCTGCCGGCGCCGCTCGGGAGAGCTGGTCGTGCGCGAGCAGCCGATGACCGCCGTCTCGAAGGGGGCGCGCACCTGGCCGTTCGTGCGGGGGATCGCGACCCTCGTCGAGTCGCTCCGCCTGGGATCCCAGGCGCTCCGCTGGTCCGCGGACCTCTACGAGCAAGATCTCTCGGACGAGGAGGCGGGCTCGGCCAAGGGGCCGGAGGCCAAGCGCTCGAGCACAGGGCAGGCGGGCGGGGTGAACCTCACCTCCCTGGCGCTCAGCATGGCGGCGATCGCGGCGCAGGACGTGGAGCCCGCGCAGATCACGGGCAGCCCCGCGCCGGGCGGCCAGGGCGAGGGGAAGAAGCGGGGGGGAGGGATGGGCATGATCCCGATCCTCTTCGCGGTCCTGCTCTTCGTGGCGGCGCCCCAGGCCGGCGCCGAGCTGGTCAACAAGCTCCTGGGCCTCGGGCTCGAGGTCACGTCGCCGGCGTTCCAGGCGATCACCGGCGTGGCGAAGCTCGCCATCGTCGTCGGCTACCTCCTCCTGATCCGCCAGATCCCCGAGGTTCGACGCGTTTTCCAGTACCACGGCGCCGAGCACAAGGCGATCTCCACCTACGAGGCGCGCGAGGTCCTCGAGGTCGAGAACGCGCGCCGGAAGACGGCCATGCACCCCCGCTGCGGGACGACGTTCCTCGTCATGGTGGCGCTCGTGTCGATCGTGGTGTTCTCGGTGGCCGGGGCGTCCCTCGGGGCGCTCCTGCCCAAGCTGCCCGGCGGCCGGCTCGTCGAGAGCGTCACCTTCTTTCTGATGAAGCTGCCGTTCCTCCCGCTGATCGCCGCGGTCACCTTCGAGATCCAGCGGATCTTCGCGCGTTATTGCACCACCGGCCCGCTCCGCGTGCTGCTCTGGCCGGGGTTCCTGGTCCAGAAGATCACCACGGCGGAGCCCGACGATGCGCAGCTGGAGATCGCCCTCGCGTCGCTCCGTGCGACGCTCTGGCGCGAGGCCTCGGTGGCCGCTCCAGTCCAGCCCGATCGGGTGTTCGCCGACTACTCCAAGCTGCTGGCCGACCCCGGCTACGCAGGCGCCCACGGCTAGCGCGCGCCGGCTCCGCCGGGCCCCTCGCCGCCGTCCAACCCCGCGTCGTCTTCGGATTGCAGATGCTACCTATCGCGAAACTCGAGGCGGTTCAGCGCCGCTTTCAGGAACTCGAGCACCTCATGTGCAGCCCGGCGGTGCTCTCCGCGCCGGCCGAGCTCCAGCGGCTCAACCGCGAGCGGACCGAGATCGAGCCCGTGGTCGTCGCCTTCGCCCGGCTGCGGGACGTCGAGCGGCGCATCGCCGAGGATCGCGAGGCGCTGAGCGATCCCGACCTGTCCGAGCTCGCCCAGGCGGAGCTGCCCGAGCTCGAGCTCGAGCGAGAGCGGCTCGCCGCCGAGCTCGAGGTGCTCCTCCTGCCGAAGGACCCCAACGACACGCGAAACACCGTGATCGAGATCCGCAGCGGCGAGGGCGGCGAGGAGGCGGCGCTCTTCGCGGCCGATCTCTTCCGCATGCTCTGCCGCTACGCAGAGACGAAGCGGTGGAAGGTCGAGGTGCTCAACCTGAGCGAGGCTTCCGCCGGCGGCTACAAGGAGGTCGCGGCGCTGATCACGGGGCAGGACGTCTACTCCCACCTCCGGTACGAGGGCGGCGTCCACCGCGTTCAGCGGGTCCCCTCGACCGAGACGCAGGGGCGGATCCACACCTCGACCGCGACGGTCGCCGTGCTGCCCGAGGCCGACGAGGTCGACGTGCACATCGACGAGAAGGACCTGGAGATCTCGATCGCCGCGTCGGGCGGCCCCGGCGGCCAGGGCGTCAACACGACGAACAGCGCCGTGCAGCTCAAGCACCTGCCGACGGGCATGATCGTGAAGTGCCAGGACGAGCGCTCCCAGCTGAAGAACAAGGCGAAGGCGATGAAGGTGCTCCGGAGCCGGCTGCTCGAGCTCGAGCAGCGCCGGCAGGAGGAGGCCCAGAGCGCCGAGCGAAGGACGATGGTCGGCACGGGGGAGCGGGCGCAGAAGGTGCGGACCTACAACTTCCCGCAGAACCGCGTGACGGATCACCGGATCGGCCTGACGCTGCACAAGCTCGACAAGATCATCGAAGGGGATCTCGACGAGCTCATCGGCGCGCTGCGCACGCACCGCCAGGCGGAGCTCCTGCGGCGCGGCGGGCTCTCGGGGCCCGGCGCGCTGGAGCCCGCCACGTGATGGGGGCGCCGCCCATCGGCGCGCCGCCCATCGACGCGCCGGCCGTCGATCCGGAGGCGCTGCTCGTCGCGCTCGTGCTGGCGCCGTCGACCTTCTCGCGAAACCGCTTCTTCTCGCTGTACGCCGACCCGGAGGCGCGCCGTGTGCGGCGGCGGGCGGCGCTGCTCAGGAGCATCGTGCGGCAGCTGGTCGCGGGCGCGGACCGCGCCGGGCTCGCGCCCGCCGCGAGCGGCGGCGCGCTGCTCACCTACGACGTGCCGTCGCTCGGGTTGAAGCGCACCGCCGCGCTCGACGCCCTGGAGCTCGCGGTGCTCCGCATCGCGGTCGCGCGCGGAGCGGTCCCTCGGGCCGAGCAGCCAGCAGGCGGGGACGCCGCGCCGAGCTCGGCGACAGGCGCCGCCTTGCCGCGCGATCTCCTCCCCGAGCCGGCAGATTCGTCGCGGATCGAGCGCGTGCTCGCCCGGCTGCTGCCCGAGGGGAAGCGCGGCGGAACGCTGGAGCCTCCCGGCGAGGGGGCGCCGGGAGAGCCGGACCCCGGGACCAGGGCGCTGCCGCGTGACCGGGCGCGGCGTGACTCGCAAGCACCCTAGGAGTAGGAGGCGGCCATGTGCATCTTCTGCAAGATCGCGAACAAGGAGATCCCGTCGAAGGTCGTGTTCGAGGACGAGCACGTCATCGCCTTCCACGACGTGAACCCGCAGGCGCCCACGCACGCGCTCGTCATCCCGAAGCGCCACATCGCGGGCATCGCCCAGGCCACGCCCGAGGACGAGGCCATCCTCGGCCGGCTGCTCCTCGCAGCGCGGCGGGTGGCAGAGCTGACCGGCATCGCGGAGAGCGGCTTCAGGACCGTGGTGAACAGCGGCGCGAACGCCGGCCAGACGGTCTTCCACATCCACGTCCACGTGATGGGTGGAAGGCCGATGGCCTGGCCTCCGGGCTGAACGCCGCCCGCGCCGGCCGCGCTCCGAGCGAGCGCCGCGCCGACCGCGCTCAGCGGACGTCGCGGGCGGCGCTCACCACCGCGTCGAGCCACGCCGCCTCGTCGTCGCGGAGCGACGGCTGCCGCGGCAACGCGGTCGGCAGGGCGCGGGGCCGCGACGCGCCGTGGGCACGGAGGTGCGCGGACGTGATGGCGCCGACGCGCCCACCCACGCCGAGGAACAGCGCGAAGAGATCCGGGCCCACCGCGCGCCGCGGGGCGGGCCGCACCGCGAGCTCGGCGCCGGACGCGAGCCGCGCGGTGAACCCGGCGACGAGGTGATCGACCGGATCGCTCCACGGATCCGGGGCGCCGGGGGCGCCCGCCGCGATCCACGCGTCGACCGTCAGCTCGGGCGAGGTCGCGCCGAAATCGATCGCCAGCGTGAGGCCGCGCTGCTCGAGGGCGCGCTCGATCTCGCCGAGGCGAGCGGCGCCGGCGGCGTGCACGAGCATGGAGTCGCCGTCGAGCACCGGCGCAGCGGGCGGCGGCGGCAGCGGGCGGCGCGCGGCGGAAGAGCCCTCGCGCGGGAGCAGGTTGCCAGGGTTCATGACGCCGGCGGGGTCGAAGACGCCGCGGAGCGCATGGATGACGTCGGCGCCGAGGCCGAGCTCGGCGCCGAGCCGCGGCGCCTTGCTCCGGCCGACCCCGTGGTGATGCGAGAGCGTCCCGCCGGCGTCGATCGCGGCGTCGAGGGCCGCCCGCCAGGCCGCGTCGTACTTCGCCTCGGCCGCCGCGACGCTCGGCGCGCTGCCAGCGAAGGTGAAGTAGATGCTGCAGCCGTCCGGGTACGCGTGGGACAGGTGAGCCATCACGAACACGTGGCGCCCGAGCGCGCCGCGCACCGCGCGGTAGAGCCCGTCCAGGCGCGACCAGGGCGCGGCGACCTCCATGGTGTCGCTGAAGGCGCCGGCCATGAACACGGGCGCCTGGCGGTAGCTCACGCTGTAGCGGTGCGCGAGCCAGTGGCGCGCGGGCTCCTCGCCGAGCGGCCTGGCCCCGCCGCGCTCCGCGATCGCCGCGGCGCGGGCGAGGTCGTCCGCGCTCGCGCGCGCCGTGCCCTCGAAGATGAGGATGAGCGTCGCGCCGCGGAGCACGCGCGACCCGACGCCGTCGACGATCTGGTTGAGGAGCCCCGGCGCGCGCAGCAGGCCGCGAAGCACCGCGGCGCCGGCGCCAGGGCCGCGCGCGCCGCGCGCGCCGCGCCCCCGCGCGGCCGCCCCCTCGGAGGATTCATCGGCTGCGCCGGCGTGGGCGCGCTGCCGGCGCACGGCGCCGAGCCGGGCCATGAAGGAGTCGAACGGGTCGTAGAGCCGCGAGACCGCCGGGCGGAGGCCGGCCTGGAACATCGCCCGCATCGCGTCCCATCCGGCCTCGACGCTGGGGAACGAGAACGCGGCGAAGGCGCGCGCCGGCGGCGCCGGGTGCAGCCGGAGCGTCGCGGCGGTGACCACGCCGAGCACGCCCTCGCTGCCGATGAGGAGCGGCGTGAGATCCGGGCCTCGCGCGCGCCGATCGAAGCGGACGATCTCGCCGCGGCCGACGACGCACTCGAGCGACGCGACCATGTCCTCGATCTTGCCGTAGAGCCCGGAGCACTGGCCGGCGCTGCGCGCCGCGACCCAGCCCCCCACGGTCGAGCAGAGGATGGAGGACGGGAAATGGCCGAGCGTGAAGCCCTCGGCGTTGAGCTCCTCCTCGAAGCGGATGCCGAGCGCGCCGGCCTCGACCTCGACCGACGGGGCCTCACGATCGAGCGAGCGGCGGCGGGAGAGCCGCTTGAGGTCGAGCACGACCGTGCGCTCGTCCGGCAAGACGCCGCCGCACACGCCTGAGCCCGCCCCGAAGGGCACCAGCGGGAGCCCCTCGTCGGCGCAGAAGCGCACCACCTGGGCGACCTCCGCCGTGGAGGACGGCCAGACGATCATCCCGGGCCGGTGCTCGGCGATGCGGCCCTCCGTCACCGCGAGGTGGTGCCGCGGCCAGAGATCGCGGGCGTAGGCGATCTGATCGACGGGGGAGGCGCTGCGCGGGATCCCCGGCAACGCGCGCGCGATCGCGGCCTCGAAGCTCATTCGCGGGGAGCCCTAGCGCCTCAGCTCCGCTCGGCAAGGACGATGAGCCGCGGCGACTCGGAGCCGAAGAAGACGCCGGGGTGCGCAGGGTGCCCGGTCACCTCGGTGACCTTGAAGCCCGCTTCGTGGAGCACCTTGCCGAGCTCGTGCAGCCCGTAGATGCGGAGCGAGTAGTCGAGCTCGCGCGAGCGGCCGTCCTCGAACATGACGGTGCGCTTCACCTTGAGCCTGCTCGTGAAGAAATCCACGTGCATCTCATCCATGCAGACGCAGCCGTCCCCCTCGAACCAGACGAGGCTCGGCTGGCGGGACGCCACGTAGTCGCGGTTGACGATGTCGAGCAGGAGCATTCCGCCGGGGCGGAGGGCGCGGCGGATGCGGGCGAGGACATCCGCGTTCTTCTCGTCGTCGAAGTAGCCGAAGCTCGTCGACCAGCAGTAGACGCCGTCGAAGGTCTCCTCGAACGTCATCTCCCGCATGTCGCCCTGGAGGAAGTTCAGCTTCTGGCCGCGGTCCTGCGCCTCGTCGGCGGCGCGGGCGAGCATGGCGAGCGACAGGTCGTAGCCGACCACGCTGTAGCCGCGGCTGGCGATCTCGATCGCGTGGCCGCCTGCGCCGCACGCGAGATCGAGGATCACCGCGCCCTTCTCGACGCCGAGCCGCTCCTCGATGAAATCGACCTCGCGGCGAACCACCTTGCTGTCGATCTTGTCGAGCGTGCGCAGGAAGTCGTCGCCGAAGAGCTCTTCCCACCACGGGCGCTTCCGGCGCGCGGCGGGCTCGGTCGAGGGGCCGGAGTCGTGCTCGACCTGCTTCGCCGCGGGCGCCGCCGCGGGAGCGGCAGGCCGCGCGGCCGCGGACGGCTCGCTGGGAGACGGGGGCGCCGACACGGGCGGCGCCGATACGGGCGGCGGCGGCACCGAGCTCGTGAACGTCGCGAGATCCGGCGACGCCAGCGCCTGCGCGCGCGGGCGCCGCGGCGGCAAGGGAGGCGGCGGCGGCTTCTTGGGTTGCGCGGCGTGCGGGTCGGTCTGCGCGGCCGAGCTCGCGTCGGCCAGCTCGGCCTCGCGCTCGGGCTCGACCTCCTCCAGCTCGACCTCGGTGCTCTTCGGCGGCACGGTGATGCGCGTCGGATCGCCCTGCCCCTGCTGGCGTTCGCCTCCTCCGGGAGGAGCGTCCGATAGCAGGGCCTTCGCCTCGTTGACGGGCTCGGACTCGGGCTCGACCTCCGCGAGCTCGTCCGCGCCCGCTCCCAGCGGCCAGTCCAAGGGGCGCGCGTCGATCTCCGGCGCCGAGGCCTGCCTCCTTGGCCGCCTTCGAGGCTCCGGCTGGAGGGCGTCGAAGGCGGCGTCGCGCGCCGTCGGCGGGCCCTCGGAGAGGCCCTCCTGGAACGACTCGAGGCCCATCCCGGTCGGGGCCTCGTCCGGCTGGATCCTGAACTGGAGCGGCGGCCACTCGTGCTCCGCCGGATCGGTCAAGAGCGGCGGTCTGGCGGGCTCGGCGACCGAGGCGACCGGCGGCACCGGCGGCAGGTCCGACTCGATGCTGACGATCTGCAGCGGCCGGATCACCGCGACCGAATCGGGATCGATGATGAGCCCACTCGGCGCCGGCATCGGCGGCAGGCTCGAGGATTTCGGGGACGGGCGCGGGACGGCACGGGGGGCGACCAGCTCCGCCAGGTTCGTCGCCGTCGCCGTCGCAGCCGCCGGCTTGCTGGCGGGCCTGGGGGGGCCATCGAGCGCGGGCTCGCTGGGAGGCCTGGGCGCCTCGAGCGTCGGGTAGCTGGGCCGCCTCTCGGAGGCGCTCGGCCACCCGTCGTCGTCCGCGTCGTCGAGCGCGCGCGAGCGCGGCGTCGCGGAATCCTCCGGCACGGTGGCGCGGTCCTGCGTGGCGACCTGATCGTCGGCCTGCTGCGCCGCGTCTCCGGACACGTTCACGAGCCGCCGCGAGCGCCGCCGCCCGGTCTTCGCGCCCTCGCCGCGCTCCACTTCCGCGGCCCGCTCCACCTCCGCAGCCAGCGATTGCCAGGACCGCCTGGAGCTGGGGTTCGTCGGCAGGGGAGCGCCGTGCCGCGAGCGCTCCGTGGGGGGGCCGGCGATCCGCGGGTCGAGATCGAGATCCGGGATCTCCGCGATCGGCCCGCCGGAGCTCCCGTCCGCGATGCCCGCGATGACGTCGAGGCGCGGCAGCGGCAGCGGGGTCGTCGTCGCGAGCTGCGGGCGCACGCTGGGGGCGCGCTCGGGCCGCGGAGCGGACGCTCGCGCGGGGAGCGAGCCCTGCTCTCCCTGCGGCGGCGGTGCGGCCGCGTTCCCTGCCTCGCCCGGCAGCGGCGCGCCGGGCTCTCCGGAGGCGCCGCCTTCCTGGGCGGGCGTAGCCAGGGGGTTGCGCGGCCGCTCGCTCGTCATCGCTGGTCCCCTCCGCCCAGCGGCTCGCCGTAGAGGATCGGCCCAGGAGCCCTGCTCCAGGGGGGCGCTACCCCGCGCTCCACGAACATGACCGCGGTGGATCCGAGGTGGAACTTGCCGATCTCCTCGCCGGCCGCGACCGGGAGGGCCGGCGAGATCGTGTGCAGGCCGAGCGGCACGTCGCGCGCGTCGACGGCGCTCACCGTGATCCGTCCGACGATCATCGCGCCCACCATCACCACCGTAACGCGGCCCTGGCGCTCCGTGTCGATCACGATCGCGACGCGCCGGTTGCGCGCGAAGAGGCCCGGGACGTGGCGCTCGCCGATCGCGTTCACCGGGAACAGCTCCCCCGGCATCGAGCGGATGAGGCTCACCTGCCCGGCGACGGGCGAATGGACCCGGTGGTAGTCGCGGGGCGACAGGTAGACGATCGCGAACTGCCCGCCGTCATAACGCGTGGCTTCCGCGGGGTCGCCCACGAGGTCTTCCACGCGGTAGGGCCGCCCTTTGATGGTCAGCCGCCCGCCGTCGGTCACGGGGCCGAGCGCTTCGACCCGTCCGTCGGCAGGGCTGGTGATGGCTCCGGGATCGGAGCAGACAGGGCGCATCCCCTCGCGGAGCTTGCGCGTGAAGAACGCGTCGAAGCTCTCGTAAGGGCTCGTCAGCACCTCGGCGGCGTCCATGTCGACGCGGTACGCGCGCGCGTAGAGCCTCACCACCGTGTTCAAGACGGCGGCGGGTGCCCTGGCGTCGCAGAGGCGGCCAACGGCCCGGGTAATGCGCTCTCGCGGAAGCACCCGCAACAGCTGTGCGGCGGCGTAGGTGGCAACGGTCATTGTGCGGAGCAGCGGTAACGATGCGGGAAAGAGAGCGGTGCAGGAATGCTAGGCCTCAGGAAGGACCTTGGTCAACGCTCGGGTCAGACGAACCTTCCAGCGTCGGCGCGATCCCCAGCCAGCGAGGGAGCTCAGCCTTGACGCGACGCACAGCGCGATCCGAGGCGCGACGCCAGGCCCGTCCCCCGCGCCCCACGTTTCTCCACGTCGCTGCGAGCGCGTCAATCGCGAAGCGCCGCTCCGCGCAAATGGGGGCGCGAGAGCGCGCCGGCCGCCCCGTCGGCGCGCTCCATTCTGAAGCGGCGATCCGGACCTCGCGCTGCAACTTCGATCGACCTCCGCGGGCGCAGCAGAAAAGCAGAGCGTTTTCAAGGGCCTACGTCCTGGCACGCCGCTCGCTGAAGAGGGCCGTGGAGGCTCGCAACAACGATGGAGATCAAGTTCTGGGGAGTTCGCGGGAGCATCGCTTCGCCTGGGCCGGAGACGGCTGCGGTGGGCGGAAACACAAGCTGCGTGGAGGTTCGCTGCGGCTCGTCGCGGATCATCCTCGATGCGGGGACGGGCGTACGCAAGCTCGGAGATGCCCTGCTCCGGGAGGGACCGGTCGAGGCAACGGTGCTGCTGTCGCACCTGCACTGGGACCACATCCAGGGCCTGCCGTTCTTCGTGCCGGCGTACCTGCCGAGCTCGCGGCTGTCGATCGTGGGCAGCGCGCACGGGATCGGGAGCCTCCGAGAGGTGCTCTCGACGCAGATGGCCGCGCCGAGCTTCCCCGTCCGCATGGACGAGCTCGGAGCGCAGATCGCCGTGCGGGAGGCGCGGCCGGGCGAGGCGTTCGACGTGGGCGAGGTCCACGTGCGGATCGCCAAGCTCAACCACCCGGGCGGCGTCCTCGCCTACCGCGTCGAGCACGAGGGCCGCAGCGTCGTCTACGCGACCGACACCGAGCACTACGCCTGCGTCGATCCGGCGCTGCGCGCGCTCGCGGACGGCGCCGACGTGCTCATCTATGACGCGCAGTACACCCCGGAGGAGTACCGCGGCGACGGCGGGCGCTCGAAGGTGGGGTGGGGGCACTCGACGTACGTCGCGGGCGCGGAGATCGCGCGGGCGTGCGGCGCGCGGAAGCTCGTCCTGTTCCACCACGACCCGCAGCGGACGGACGCCGGCGTCGCGGAGATCGAGCGCCTCTCCCGCGAGCTCTTCCCTGCCTCGGTCGCCGCGCGCGAGGGGCTCTGCATCCACGTCGAGGCCCTCGCGCGGGCAGCGTGATGACGCGGATGACGACAAGCGCGGCGCCCTCTATGCTGGACACTGCTCCGCTATCCATGTCGCGCCTCTCGCTGCTCGTCGATCTCGCCTCCCTCCTCGCCCGGGAGGTCGACTTCGACGCCCTCCTCGGCACGGCGTGCGAGCGGCTCGCGAAGGCGCTCCGCGCCGACCGGGCGACGATCTGGCTCGTCGACGCCGAGCGCGGCGACCTCGTGACGCGCGTCGCCCTGCTGCCCGAGCTCCCCTCGCTCAGGCAGCCGCTCGAGCGCGGCATCGCCGGGCACGTGGCCACGACCGGACAGGTCGTGCGCGTCGACGACGCCTCGCGCGATCCGCGCTTCGATCCGTCGGCGGACCGGGCGACGGGCTACACGACGCGCTCGATGCTCGTCGCGCCCATCCGCGAGGACGGCGCCGCGCCGGTCCGCGGCGTCGTCCAGCTGCTGAACCGCGCAGGCGCGCCCTTCGACGACGAGGACCAGCGCTACCTCGTCGCGCTCGCGACGCAGCTCGCCCGCGCCCTCTCGCTGACGACGCTCCGCGCTGCCGAGGGCGGCGGCCCGGGGGTCGTGCTGCAGGGGCCGTTCAACCGGATCGTCGGCCGGAGCGAGCGGCTGGCCGCCGTGTACGAGAAGGTCCAGCTCGCGGCCCAGACCGACGCGACCGTGCTCCTCCGCGGGGAGACGGGCACGGGCAAGAGCCTGTTCGCCCGGGCGATCCACGTCAACTCGAGGCGCCAGACGAAGCCGTTCGTCACCGTCGACTGCACGACGCTGCCGGCGCAGCTCGTCGAGAGCGAGCTCTTCGGCCACGAGCGGGGGGCGTTCACCGGCGCGGACCGGCGCGTGCCGGGCAAGGTGGAGCTCGCCGAGGGCGGCACGCTGTTCCTCGACGAGCTCGGGGACCTGCCGCTCGACATCCAGGGCAAGCTCCTCCGCTTCCTGCAGGACCGCTCCTTCGAGCGCGTCGGCGGTCGCCAGTCGCTCCGCGCCGACGTGCGCGTCGTGTGCGCCACGCACTGCGACCTCGAGCGCGCGGTCGCCGAGGGGCGCTTCCGGAAGGACCTCTACTACCGCGCGCGCGTCGTCGAGATCGATCTGCCGGCCCTGCGCGAGCGCGGCCCCGAGGACGTCGAGACGCTGGCCCGGCACTTCGCGGACGTCTACGCGACGAGGTACGGCAGGCCGTCGCCGCGCTTCGATCCGGACGCGCTCCGCCACATCCGCGCTCATACGTGGCCAGGCAACGTGCGCGAGCTCGAGCACTGGGTCGAGAGCGCCATCGCCCTCGCGCCGGACGGCCGCATCTCCGCGGGGCACCTCCCGACGCGGCGGGGCGAAGGCGCCCCGCCGCACGCCGCCGCCGCGCCCGAGGGCGACGCGCGGGTCGCGCTGCCGCTCGGGCTCACCCTCGACGAGGTGACGCGGCGCTACGTCGAGGCGATGGTCCGGGCGTGCGAGGGGAACAAGACGGAAGCGGCGAAGCGGCTCGGCGTCGGCAGGAACACCCTGGCGCGCGCGCTCCGCGCGAAGCACTGAGGCCGCGCGGGGCGCGCGACCTCCTCCGGCGCGGCGCCTGGGCCGCGCGAGGCCCGCGGAGGCGCGCGCCGCGGGGCGCAGGCGCGACGCGCTTCACCCCGGGTCACCCCGGGTCCACCGGGAACGTCAGGCCGATCCCGGCGATCGCCGCGACGGCCGAGGTCTTCCACCTCGCGGCCGGGCCGGCCGAGAGCAGAGGGCGCGCCATGACGATGTGCAGCTCGAGGAAGCTGCGCAGCTGGAGGTACCGCGCGACGCGCCACTCGGCGCCGCCGCGCGCGCCGGAGGTGAGCAGCCAGAGGACGCCGTCTTCCGCCTGGGTGATGGTCTCTGCGGTGGGCGCGCGGACAGCGCCGAGCTGGAAGACGTTGCACAGGAAGACGCCGTCCCGGTGCCTGCAGAGCGACATGACCCCCAGCCCGGCGCTGATGCGCCGCGGCCCGGCGCTCGGCAGATCGCTCGGAGCGCTGCCCAGCGCGACGAGCGCCCGCGCCTCGAGCGACACGGACAGGTCGTACCAGCGGAGAGCGACGGCGGGCGAGAGGCCGACGCCTGCCGTGGGGGTCAGGCCAAACGCCAGCACGGAGGACGCGCTGAGCTCGCCGTGCGCACGCGGCTGCGGCGCGCGCTGCGCGCCGTGGGCGTAGGCCGGGGTCGGCAGGGCGAGGCCCAGCGCGATCATCAAGGGGATGCGACCAGGGTTCGGCATCCCGCGCACCGTAGGAGCGCGCTCCGGCGCGACGGAATCCGGAGCGGGCGCGCTCACGCACAAACCGCCGCTCGCGCGCCATTGCGTTGAGCGGCGTTATTTCCTCGTCTCGTCGTCTTTTTTTGGATCTCTGATGCGAGGGGCTAGCGCGCCCTGCGGCGCGCGGCCTCGCAGAGGGCCGAACGGAGGGGATCGCCGGGCAGATCGGGCGGCAGCTTCTCCTCGCAGGCCACGTCGGGGTTCAGCGGGTCGAGCGCCGTGCCCGCCGAGAAGGAGCGGTCCCCGTCGGGGCCCCCGTGGAGCAGCCCGTGCAGCGACCACCACCGGCCGTAGCGGCTGTTCACGTCCTCCACCCGCTCGACGAGCGGCGAGGCGCTCGCGCGCTCGCCCGACGCCAGCAGGGCGGCGGCGAGGAAGCAGCGCACCGCCGGCTCGTGCGGCGCGAGCGCCTGCGCGCGCGCGTGCTGGACCGCGGCGGCGGCGTGGTGGCCGCGGTCGTGGAGCAGCTGGCCGAGCCGCACCCGCTTGCTCACCTCCTGCCGGTGCGGCATGTCCGCGCCGGGCGCGAGGTCGGGCGGCACGTCGGCCGGCACGCCGGCGAGGTAGGCGCGCCAGCGCTTGTCCCACGCCGCGAGATCGGCGCCGGAGATCTCGGCGATCGCCCGCTCGAGGTCCGCGTCGCTGCTCGCGTCCTTGAGCCGGCGCAAGAGCTGCGGCAGCGCCGTGTCGCCCGCCTCCCTCGTCCAGTAGCGGATGAAGCTCGCGACCTCGGCGAACACGACCGCCGCCTCCTCCGCGCTCGGGAGCATCGCGATCGAGGGGCCGATCTTGTCGAGCGGCCGCCCGAGGCCCTTCTGGATGCCCAGGAAGGCGATCGCGTCGGCGGACGGCACGTCGTCCAGCGGGTCGGGCTCGCGCCAGCGGACCTCCTCGCGCTTGGCCACGCCCTCCTGCAGCCACAGCGGGGCGTTGTCGCGCGTCCCGCGCGACAGGGCGAGGTGCGTTATCTCGTGCGCGAGCGTGTCCAGCCAGGGATAGCCGTTCGGCGTGGCGCGCGGCGAGAGCATCGTCACCCGCCCCCACTTGGCGATGGCGACCGTGCCCGTCGTCCGCGCCGCGTCCTCGGGCAGCCCCGTCATCGCGGAGAGCGTGAACTGATCGCGGACGAGATCGATCCGCAGCGGCCGGAGGAGCTCGACGCCGAGGTCCTTCGCGAGCACGTCGCGCGTCCTCGCCGCGACGTCGACGAGGAACGGCACGAGCGCGCGATCGTCGTCGTCCTGGAGCCGCACCCAGACGCCGCGCTCCTCGTCGTTCACGACGACCGTCGCCGCGGTGGCCCGGGCGCAGCCGCGCGCGATGTCCCCGAGCGCCGCGCCCTCGGCCGTCGCCGCGAGATCGGGGCGCGCGAGGATCGCCGAGGCGGCGTCGCAGTCGCCCTCGTAGATGGCGAGGCGGCCGCGCTCGAGCGCGAGCGCGAGGTCCGCCGGATCCGCGTCCTTCAGGGCGTCTCGCGCCGCGGGGACGTCGATCTCCAGGATCGCGGCCCGCGCCCGGGACGCGCGATCGAGATCGCCGACCGTGAGGCGGCCGGACGCGGTCGCCGACGCCGTCGCGAGCCCGGCGAGGATCGCCGCCCGGAGGCCGCGCCTCGCGATCGCCGCCCCGCGCCGAGCCGGGGCTGCCCCGCCGCCGGTGCGCGTCATTTCAGGAGCCCCTCCGCGTAACGCTTGACCGCCTCTCGCAGCCGCGGCTCCGAGGTCCCCCCGAGCCCCTCGAGCACGCGACGGCGGAACTCCTCGGGGCCCTTGTGCTTGTCCTTGTCCGGGATGTCGGCCTTCCTCGCCATGTTCCGCTCCCCTTCCGACTCGGCGTCGCCCTCCTGACCCTGGTCCTCGCTGCTCGACATCTCGAGCAGCCGCTGCGCGTCGCGCTGGCGCTCGTTGCCGCTCTCGCCGTCCCCCTCGGCGAGGGCGCGCTGGGCGTCGCGCATCGCCTGCTCGGCCTCGTCGAGGCGATCGAGCGTCTCCTCCGGCATGCGGCCGTCGCCGCGCTCGCCCCGCTTGCGGAGATCGCGCGCGCGGTCGGCGAGCGAGCCCTCGCGCTGGCTCGACTTCCCGAGGCCGTCCCGCGCCCGCTCTGCCGCCGCCTGCCGCAGCTTGCGCAGCGCCTCCTCGGCCCAGGCCAGCTCCTCGGCGAGCGCCTGCTGCGCCTCGGCGGCCTCGCGAGCGGCGCGCTCCTCGGGGAAGAAGCCGCCGGCTTGCGCGCCGAGCCGCTTCGCGTCGCCCAGCGAGCGCATCGCGCCACGGCCGCTCGTCACCGCCTCCTCGGGCCGGCCCTGCTCCAGCGCTCCCGCCATCGCCTCGGCCTGCTCCCTGCCAGCCGCCGCGGCGGACTCGGCCGAGCCCGGGGCCGCGCCCGGCTGCGGCAGGTCCCGCACGGCCTCGCGGATCGCCTCCGCGTGCTTCTTCGCCTCTTCCCGGAGCGCCGCGACGTCCTCGGGCCGCGACGCGCGCGAGAGCTCCTCGGCGACCGCGTTCGTCTCGGCGGCGTGATCGCGCGCGAGCTCCTCGAGATCCCGCTCGCTCTGGGCGACGCTCTCGTCGGCGTTCGACGCGTCCCCGGGGTCGGGCCCGCGCGGCGCGCCCGACTCCACCCCGCCGCGGCCGCCGCCGCCGAACGAAGGCTCCGGCCGCCTGAGCCGCGCCGCGAGGTCGCGCGCCGAAAGCTCGGTGTGCAGCCAGTCGCCGACGCCGCGGGCGCGCGCGATCCTGCGAAGATCGTTCGCGACGATCTCGCCGAGGTCGAGGCCGAGCTCGCCGAGCTTGCCGAGCTCGACGCCCCCGCCGCCCAGCACCGTGACGGCCGCCTCCAGGCGGACCTCGCCGCCCTCGCGGTCGCCGCTGCCCAGCAGCTCGGCCGCCGCCGCCGCCTCGTCCGCGACATCGGCGAGCCGCTGGGCGACGGCCCGGGCGTCGCGGTGGCCCAGGCCGCGCAGGCCGGCGTCGAACGCGAGCAGCGCGCCCTCGGTCTCGTCGAGCAGCCCCTGGTGCGCCGCGCGGGTCGTCGACTTCCGCTCGGCGGCGAGCGCCGCGTCGAGCCGGGCCAGCTGACCTCGGGCGAGCGACGCGATGCGCCCCCGCACCCGCAGCCCGCCGTGATCCGCGGAGAGCGCCGCATCGACCGCCGCCCTGGCGGTCGCCTGCACCTCGGCCTCGTGCGCCGCGTGCGCCGCCGCGCTGCCCGCCTCCGGCGTCTTCTGGCCGATGCGGTCGGCGAGCAGATCCGTGAGGGCGTCGCGCGCCTTCACGAGCGCGGCGTAGCGCCGCGCCTCGGGCTCGCCCACCTGCGGCGGGACGACCAGGATCGCCTCGCTCCTGCCCCACTTCGGGCCCTCGATCGGATCGTTGTCCCGCGCCTCGATCCGCACCTCGACGGGCACGTACGTCCTGCGGAAGAAGGGATCGCGCGCCCGGAGCTCGTAGCCTCCGCGGTCGACCTTCGCGTCCGCCGCCGGCCGCGAGAGCACCCGCCGCTCCTCCTTCGCTCCGGCGCGCAGGACGAGATCGACCTCGCGCAGGCCGTGATCGTCGGTGATCTCGTAGCGGAGCGGGATGCTGGGCTCGTCGAGGAGCTTCACCGTGCGCGGCGCGCCCTCGAGCGTGACGCGCGGCGCGTCGTCCGGGATCGACACGACGCGCTGCGTGTCGGCCTGCCGGACGCGCACCCGCCCGAAGCGCGCGGCCGCCTGGAGGGTCGTCGACTCGCCGAGCGTCCAGCGGGCGACCACGGCGCCCTTGCCGTCGTCGACGAACGGCACCTCGGCGCCGCCGTCCGTCAGCACGAGCGCGCGCCCCGCGCGGACGGGGCGGCCGCGCACCGTGATCACGGTCCCTCGCGGCTGCATCGTCGGCGCGAACGGCAGGAGCTCCTCCGCGCCCTGGTGCAGGTACTCGGGGGGCGCCGCCGTCATCTCGACCTCCTCGATCCACGGCAGATCGAGGGGAGCCTCGCCGCCGCGGGCGGCGAGGACGTCCAGCCCCTCGACGACGCGCGACGGCTCGATCGCCGCCGCCGCGAGCGCCGCCGCGCCGAGGGCGAGGCCTGCGCCCGCCCACCGCGTCGCCGCCTGCCGCGCGCGCGCGATGATGCGCGCCTGCGAGGCGCGGCCGAGCAGGCGCCGGAGGTGCAGGCCGGCGAGCTCCGGCGAGCCGACGCGATCGTCGGCCGCGGCGCGATCCGCGAGCGTGAGCGCCCGCAGGGTGGCGGCGCCGAGCGCCTCGTCCGTGCGACCGATGATCTCGCGCACCGTGCGCCGGGCGTCGCCGCGCCGCCGCCGCACGAGGACGGCCCGCGCGGCGATCGCCGCGAGCAGCAGCGCGAGCCCGGCGCCGGCGAGCCCGCGGGCGAGCGGGGAGCCCACGCGCGCGACGTGCGCCGCGCCGAACAGCCCTGCGCAGGCCGCCGCGGTGAGCGCGCGCCGCGCGGAGGGGCCTACCTCCGCATCCCAGACGGAGCGCAGCCGCGCGATGGACAGGGCCGGCGCCTCGTTATCCATGGAGAGGCAAGGGTAACCGGCGGCGGGGAGTGGTCCAGCGGATCGGGTTGATCACCCGGTGGGTCAGACGTCGAGCTCGCCGTCGGTCATGAACCAGCTCTCCGCGTCGAGCAGCACGCGCCGCAGCTCGTCGGGGAAGGCGGGATCGAGGTGTACGATGAGCCACCGCGAGCCGACGTTCGGCGGGTGGGGCCGGGAGAAGAACCCGAGCGCCCGCAGGCGGGCGCTGAACGAAGGGGGCGTCACGAGGAGCATGCCCACGGAGACGTGCCCCTCTCGCCGCATCGCCTGGCAGAACTCGAGCAGCAGGGCGTCGAACGTGGGGCCGTTGTCCTCGCAGAACAGGTCGCTGATCTCGACCTTGTTGTTCCGCACCGAGTAGACGGCGTAGCCGAGCAGCCGCCCGTCGTGCCTGTCGAGCATACAGAAGAAGCGGTATCGGGTGTTGCCGAGCTGCGCATAGCGCCAGTTCAGGAACTGGGCGCTCCGCTCGCCGACGATCGGCCAGGGCTTCGCCCGCGACCAGAGGGCGTCGAAGCGGTGATCGGCGTCGTCCACGAGCTCGGTGCGCACGCGGCTCCCCTTCGCGAGCAGCGCGGCGGTGTCCCGGAGCGCCATCGAGGCGTCGATGGCGCTCCCCGCGGCCCGGACCAGGAGGTTGTCCGGCTTCACCGTCGCCCGCTGGACGACGCGCTCCGCCGCGGTCGACAGCGCCTGCGTGAGCGGGGCGGGCGCGGCGCCCGGCTCCGCCTCCCAGAGCGCGCGCCAGCGAGGGTGGGGGACCGCCGACGCGGCCCGCTCGGCGACCCGCTGCACCACCGTGCTCACGGTGCTCCGCTGCTCGCCGGCCGACGAGGCCGCGAGCTCGTTCAGCTTGTACGCCGCCATGAGGGGCCGGACCCAGATGACGGAATCGGCGATCTTCTTGTAGCCGGCGCGCTGGAAGATCGGGAATGAGGCCTTGTTGGGGAAGCCGAACACGAAATCGACCCCGGCGTCGCGGCAGCCCCTCGCGAGCTCTCGCTGGATGCTCATGGCGGCCCCCGCGATGCGGTGCGCCTTGGTCACGCCGAAATCGCCGAGGACGCCGGCCTTGAGCTTGCGCCCGTCGACGTACAGATCGCGCGGGTAGAACGAGCCGCTCCCGATGATCTCCCGCTCCGGTCCGTGAAAGCCCATCCAGGTCCGCGGGGGGCCGGCCGGGTTCTGCTCCTGGAACCAGCGCATCCGCCGCTCCACGAGCTCCTGCGATACCTCGCCGTGGGCGAGGTTCTCTTTCCAGAGCTGCGCGAGGACGTCCCTGTGCTCTTCCGGCTGGATGCGGGCGGCGCTGTAGACCTTCTCCATGGCTTTCCGTGCGCTCTCCTGGCGCGGCAGAGCGGCGCGCCGCGCCCGTCATGGCCGAAGGCGGCGAGGGCGTCAATCGCGCCTGGCGACGCGGCGAGGCGTTCCGCGCTGGGCACAGCGACGCCCGCGCGGCGAAGGCGTCATCACGGAACCGGAGTACACTCGCGCGATGTCCCGCCGCGCCATCGCCGCCGTCGCCTGGCTCTCGTTGCTGTTCGTCCTGGCTTGCAGCTCCGCGCTGCCGCCGCCCCCTCCGGACGCCTCGCAGGCGAAGACCAGCGGCGCCCCTGCGCGGCAGCCGGGCCCAGCCGCCGATCCGGGAGCCGCGCTCGATGATGGGATGGTCGCGGACGGCGACCCCGGTCCGGTGCCTGTGACCCGCGCGGATCCGGCGCGCGGCAGCCGGCTCGCGCCCGTGACGATCGTCGTGTTCTCCGATTTCGAGTGCCCCTTCTGCAAGCATCTGGGCGGCACGCTCGGGCAGCTCGAGCAGCGGTACGGCTCGGAGCGGCTGCGGATCGTGTGGAAGAACTTCCCGCTCGCCTTCCACAAGCAGGCCCGGCCGACGGCCGAGGCCGCGATGGCGGTGTTCGCGCACGCTGGTCCCAAGGCCTTCTGGGCGTTCCATGACGCCATCTTCACGGCCGACGAGCGTCTCTCGGCGGAGCTCGAGGCCACCGCGCTCCGGCGGGCCGGGGTGACCCCCGGCCAGATCCAGCAGCTCGTCCAGCAGAGCGGGGCGGCGCAGAAGGTCGACGCCGACATGGCGCTCGCCGGGCGGCTCGGCGTGAACGGCACGCCGGCGTCGTTCATCAACGGCGTCCTCCTCGTCGGCGCGCAGCCGGCGGAGCGGTTCGCCGAGATCATCGACGCGCAGCTCGCCGCGGCGCAGGCGCTCCGCGCCGAGGGGACGCCGCCGGAGCGGATCTACGCGGCGCTCGCGAAGAAGAACTTCGCCCCTCCTGCGGAGGAGCCCGATGACGCCGAAGAGGAAGGCGACGGCGGCGTTGTGCACCTCGTGCCCATCGGGGACTCGCCCGTGCGCGGCGCGGATACGGCGCTCGTCACGATGGTGATGTTCAGCGACTATCAGTGTCCGTTCTGCAGGCGGGTCACGCCGACGGTCGAGAAGCTCAGGGCGCAGTACGGCGACAAGCTGCGCGTCGTCTGGAAGGACAACCCGCTCCCGTTCCACCCCCGGGCCGAGCCCGCTGCAGAGCTCGCGCGCGAGGCCCGCGCCCAGAAGGGAAACGACGCCTTCTGGCAGGCCAACGATCGCCTGCTCGCCGGCGAGGCCGCCCTCGACGACGCCGCCCTCGAGGCCGTCGCCGCGGACCTCCGGCTGAACGTCAGCGCGGTGAAGCGCGCCGTCGCCTCGCACAAGCACGCCGCCAAGATCGAGGCCGACGTGGAGCTCGCCGACGATCTCGGCGCCCAGGGGACCCCGTACTTCTTCATCAACGGCCGCAGCCTCGTCGGCGCGCAGCCGATCGAGAAGTTCCAGGCGATCATCGACGAGGAGATCGCCAAGGCGGAGGCGATGGTCGTGGCGGGGACGCCGCGCGCGAAGGTCTACGAGGCCATCCAGAAGCAGGCGGTCCCGCCGGCGCCGCCGCCGAAGGTATCCCTGCCGCCGGTGCCCAAGGGCCACCCCAGCAAGGGCGCGGCCGCGGGCAAGGTGGTCATCCAGGAGTTCTCCGACTTCCAGTGCCCTTTTTGCTCGCGCGCCGCCGCCACGATGGATGAGCTCATCAAGGCGTTCCCGGGCAAGGTCCGCGTGGTCTACCGCCACCTGCCGCTCCCCTTCCACCCGGAGGCGCAGCTCGCCGCCGAAGCGGCCATGGAAGCGCTCGCGCAGAAGGGGCCGGCCGGCTTCTGGAAGATGCACGACCTGCTCTTCAAGGCCCACGACGCCTCGAACCTCGACCGCGCGGCCCTGGAGCAGCACGCCGCGAGCCTCGGGCTCGACGCGGCGCGCTTCGCGAAGGCGCTCGACGAGCACACCCATCGCGCCGCCGTCGAGGCCGACACGCAGGCCGCGCGGAGCGCCGGCATCACCGGGACTCCCGGGTTCGTGATCAACGGTTACCTGGTCAGCGGAGCCCAGCCGCTCGCGAAATTCAAGAAGGTAGTTCGGCGCGCCCTCAGCGAAGCGAACTGAACACGACCGAACACGACCTGAACACGCGCGAGACGCGCGAGACGCGCGTCGCCGCCTGCCGCTCGCGCTCCGGGCTCCCGGCCCTGCGCTCCGAGTGAGCTGGCGCTCGGAGCGCCATGTTCGCTTCTCGGGCGCCTCGCCTCCATCGATATTGCGCTTCGAGCTCGTGATAGCCTGTCGCAATGCCCAAACCGCGCGGTCGAGGGACATCGGCCGAACCCAGGCGCACCGTCAAGGCATCGAGCGGATCCGCGCGCGCGCGGCGTCAGGGCAAGGCGGGCGAGCGCGCGGGCGCGAAGGCGCGCCCGCCGGCCGCGCTGCGCGACAGGCAGGAGCGGGCGCCGGCGAGCTCGCGAGCCAGGCCCAGGAAGGCGAAGGCCGCGACCTCGCTCGCGGAGACCGCCGTCGCGAAGCGACCGGCGGCGCCGGAGAAGCGCGCCGCGGCCGAGCGATCGGCGGCGCCGAAGGGGCGGCCCCCGAGAGCGCGCGCCGGCGATGAGGCCAGCGCCGCGCCGCCGAAGCGGCGGCCCCGGGACGCGAAGGCGAAGAGCGGAGCGAACGACGCGGAGCTCTCGCCGCCCCGGCCGCCTGAGCTCGACTGGGACGACACGCCGTCCGAGAGCGCCGAGGAGGTCCTCGCCCAGCGCTGGGCGGCGCGGGGTGAGGAGCTCTTCCAGCAGCTCGAGGGCCACGGCGCCGCGCTCCACGAGTACCGCGCCGATCTCAAGGAGGGGCGCTTCGTCTGGATCGCGCCGAACGGGCGCGTGTCCGCCGAGGCGAGCGCGCGCCTCCTGTGCAGCTGGTCGTGCGCGACCTCGGTCCTGGTCATGGCGTGGGCCGACCCGCTCGTCAGCGGCGCCGAGATCGGGCGCATCGACGGGATGCCCGCGGAGCAGGACGGCGTCGACGAGCAAGGCGCCTGGCAGATCGCGATGAGGGCGGCCGACGCCTGCAACGCCGCATACCTCTATCGCGTGTCCTCGCCGCAGGCCTGGTACTTCCTCGCGCTCGACGGGCTGACGTTCTCACCGAAGCGCACCTCGTTCCATCCGGGCGCGCCGGTCGGCCTCGTGCTGCGCGCCATCGGCGAGGTGCGCGAGGCGATCGCGTCCCGCGCCGAGCCCGCCGACGTCGTCCGCGACAGGATCTCGGCGCTCAGCGACTCGCTGTTCCACCAGGCCAGATATGCCTATCGCGACACCGACTGGGTCGCGCGCCTCGATCGGACCGGCTCGTGCCTCTCGCACCTCGCGAAGCGCATCCCGCGCGCGGGCTTCAGCGCGATCGCCGCGGGCCAGCGCATCGACGAGTGGCTCGAGCGCGAGCTCGCGCTCGAGCTGATCAACGCGCTCTCGCTCATCGAGGACGAGTGGAGCCTGTTCGGTTGATGGAGCGCTGACGGGCGCGGTCGACCCCCTCGCCGCGGTCGACCCCCTCGCCGCGGTCGACCCCCTCGCCGCGGCGCGGCCGAGCCCGCGCTGCGCGCGCCTGCGGCACCGGTCTTGAAGGGGTCGCAGGAGCGGACGTGAGGGGAGGGGGCGATGGGGCGAGCGAAGCTGTTCCAGGATCGCAGGGACGCCGGGCGCCGGCTCGCGCAGCTGCTCTCGGGGTACAGGAGCGAGGCGCCGCTCGTGCTCGCCCTGCCGCGCGGCGGCGTCGAGGTGGGCTACGAGGTGGCGCGCGCGCTGGGCGCGCCGCTCGATGTGTGGATCGTGCGCAAGCTCGGCGCGCCCGGGCAGCCGGAGCTCGGCGTGGGCGCGATCGCCGAGGGGGGCGAGGTGTACATCGATCGGGGCCTCGTCGCGCTGCTGGGGATCTCCGAGGCGGAGCTCGCCGAGATCGCCGAGCAGCAGGCCGCCGAGGTGGAGCGCGGGGTGCGCCGGTACCGGGGCGACAGGCCGATGCCCCGCGTCGAGGGGCGGACGGTGATCGTCGTGGACGACGGCATCGCGACCGGCGGCACCGTGCGGGCCGCGCTGCGCGATCTGCGCAAGCGCTCGCCGAGGCGGCTCGTGCTCGCCGCGCCGGTCGCCGCGCCGTCGAGCCTGTCGTCGCTCCGCCGCGAGGTCGACGCCATCGCTTGCATCGAGGAGGACCCGGGCCTCCAGGCGATCGGCGCCTATTACGAGGACTTCTCGCAGACGTCGGACGACGCCGTCGCCACGCTGCTCGCCGACGCGCAGCGCGAGGTCCCGAGGGCAGAAGGGGCGGAGCGGCCCCTCTTCGTCGAGGCGGGGGCGGCGGCGCTGCCCGGGGACCTCGCGATCCCGGAGAGGGCGGGCGGCCTCGTGATCTTCGCGCACGGCAGCGGCAGCAGCCGGAGGAGCCCTCGCAACCGCTCGGTCGCGGAGGCGCTCTGGCGGTGGAGGCTGGCCACGCTGCTCTTCGACCTGCTCACCGACGAGGAGGAGGCGGAAGATCGCCGGAGCGCCCGCCTTCGCTTCGACGTCGATCTGCTCGCGCGGCGGCTGATCGGGGTGACGGACTGGGCGCTCGCGCGCCCCGAGCTCCGTCACCTCGCGGTCGGCTACTTCGGCGCGAGCACCGGCGCGGCGGCCGCGCTCATCGCCGCGGCGGCGCGGCCGCGCGTCGTGGGCGCCGTGGTGTCGCGCGGCGGCAGGCCCGACCTCGCGGGCCCGGCCCTGGCGATGGTGCGCGCGCCGACGCTGCTCATCGTGGGCAGCGCGGACGCCGAGGTGCTGGCGCTGAACCAGACTGCCCTCGACGATCTCGCGGGCCCGCGCCGCCTCGCCGTCGTGCCTTCCGCGACGCACCTGTTCGAGGAGCCGGGCGCGCTCGCGGCGGTCGCCCGGCTCGCCGGCGAGTGGTTCGCGCAGCACCTGATCGCGAGAGGAGACGAGGCGAGGGCGTGACGCGCGGGGCGGCCGCCCTCGCAGGCCGCGGCGAGCGCGCCGCCGGCCGTCGCCCGGCGGGAGCGCCGGCGGGAGCGCCGGCCGGCGCGGCGACTACCTGGAGAGCCAGACGGTGTACGCGTGCGGCATGAACGGCGCGTCGTCGGGATCGAACGGCAGGCTCCGGATCATGCTCCCCGCGTTGACGCCCACGACGAGCAGCCCGGAGAGCCCGTCGAGCCCCACCACCGTGCGCTGCGCGCGGCTGCTGCCGAAGACGCCGGCCACGTCGACGCGGCCGGCCTCGGCGCCCTGCTTGTCGACCTTCACGATCGCCCAGCGGAACAGCGCGGGCAGCTCCCAGTCGGCCACGAAGGTGATCTCCGCCGTCTTGAGGTCCGGCCGAGCGGCCGCGTTCTCCGCCGAGAGATCGAGCCAGAGATAGGTCGCGCCGGTCGGCTCGATCGGGCGCAGGGGCGCGACCCGCCGCGGGAGCGTGGCGTAGGGCAGCGACCACTCGAAGCGAACCCGGCCGAAATCGCCGAAGCGCTCGGCGTCGGAGAGGTGCGCGCCGTCGCTGCGGCTGCCGAGGAACGCTCGCGCGATGGCGAACTCGAGGAGCAGGTCGTCGAGGTCCTCGCCGCGGGATCGGAGGGACGCCCGGAGCGCGTCGAAGGTGTCGGGCTCGGCGTCGAAGCGCGCCGCGCCCGCGGGCGTGGCCTGCGCCGCGATGGCGAGCAGCGACGTGGCGATCTGCGCGGGCGCCCCGGTGCCGTACGCGTCGTCGAGGTACCACGGAAAGAGCAGGCCGCCGTCGAGCGCGCCGAGCGCCGCGCCGGTGAGCGCCCGCTCGGGCGCGCGCTGGAAGGCGTCGACCGCGGCGAGCTCCTCGGCCGCGCAGGGCGCCGCGATGGCGGCGAGGTAGCTCGCCGTCATGGCGATCGCGCCCTGCTCCGCCCCTGCGTCGAGGCGCATGGCGATGGCGTGCGCGAGCGCGTAGGCCGCGTCGGACGCGCTCGCGCACCCGCCGCGCTCCGGCGCTGCGATGATGGCGAACGCGCTCGCTGCGTCGAACCGCTCCCCGAGCGCCCGCGGGTCGTACCCCACGCGCATCGGGCCGCGGCGCGGGCCGCGCTCCAGGTAGAGATCGTACGATGGGCCGCCGCCCCGCGCGCCGTCGGGGAGCGGGCGCGGCAGACCGAGCGCGTCGTAGGCCCGCATCGCGGCCTCCAGGTGGGTGAGGCTCTCGAGGAGGGCGGCGCCGGGGACGCCCGCGGGCGCGTGCACGCAGACCGGCAGCGTGAAGGAGCAGGCGCGCTGCGAGGCCTCGCGGGCGTCGCGCTCGTCCGGGCGCCGCACCGGCGAGACCACGGGTCGGCCCGCGGCCGGCGGGGCGGCGGCCGCGGAGGCGCTGTCGTCGGGGGGCGCCCCGGCCTGCGCGCTCGCGACGGGCGAGGGCGGCGTGGGCGAAGGCGCGTCCGGCGCGCGCGCTGCTGCCGCCGGGGGGCCGCCGAGGGCCGCGGCCAGCGCGAGGACCGCCAGCGCACAGGGAGCCCTGCGGCGCAGCGCGGGCGCTCGCTCCGGTCGCGTCGGTGGGGCGTGTGTGGGGAACGGTCTCATGGGGAGCGCAACAGGGTTCCGGAGGCCCGCTGGCGAGTCTGCCCCGGCGGCTCCGCGCTAGCTCATCGCACGAGCGACCGCGCTTGCCCATGCTCGCCAACGTCGGTCTTGCGCCCCCGCGCCCCGCCGGCCCGCGCCTTCAGGGCCGCGGCGGCGGCGTGGCTCCTCTCGTTCCAGAGCGGGAATGCGGGGGTGTCTTGACCCCGATCTCACCGAATCGAACTCCTGGTATCCTCTGCGCCCCTCGCCCGCCTCCCGGGCGGGGGCGAAAGCCCAGGACGGTTCAATGACCCATCCGCTCCACGACATCTTGCTCCCCGACAGCCGACACGACTTCTTCCCCGTGGTGATCGAGATCCCGAAAGGATCGAAGTGCAAATATGAGCTCGACAAGAAGACCGGGCTCTTGATGCTCGATCGCGTGCTCTACTCGTCCGTGCACTACCCGGCCAATTACGGCTTCATCCCCCAGACGCACGCCGGCGACGGCGACCCGCTCGACGTCCTCGTCCTCATGCAGGAGCCCGTCGTGCCGCTCACCATCGTGAGGGCGCGCGCCATCGGCGGCTTCTTCATGCGCGACGACAAGGGCGTCGACGACAAGATCATCGCGGTCGCCGTCGACGACCCCTCCGTGGCCCATTACCTGACCCACGAGGAGCTCCCGCCGCACGTGACCAAGGAGCTCATGCGGTTCTTCATCGACTACAAGACGCTCGAGAACAAGCTCGCAGAGGTAGACACGATGTACGACAGGAACCGCGCCCTGGAGGTCATCGAGGAGTCCGTCGCGAGCTATCGGTCGATCAGCGCCTGGTCCAAGGGCTGACGCGGCTGGCCCTGGGGGGGCCGGTTGCAGCGGCGCATGGATGGATCGCGGAAGCGGTGGATCGCCCTTCCTGGACCCCTCGGCGTCCACCCCTCGCAATCTTCGAAAAAATCCAGAAACCGGGCACAGCGGCGCCGGGTAACCCCGCGAGAACACTCGGCACGAGGGTTGCTTAACCGCTTTTTGTGGATCGCTTCTCGACGCTCATGGACGACGAAGGCCTTGCCCAGCGGCTCGCCCAGAGCCCTGAGGTCGGAACGCGCCTGGCGATCCAGCGGCTCCGGTTCGACCTCGGATCCGGTGGGAGGTCGAGCTCTCTGGCGTGGCGGGTGACACCGTGAATCGGCTCAACGCGGAGCGTCGAACTCGACTTCGCTCCGGGGAGAGCCACCAAGGGCCCACCATGACGCATGCAGGCGAGCGGGCAGGGCAAAGACGCTGAAAACGACGCTGAAAACGATTCGAACGCGGACGACGTGAACGACGTAAACGACTCAAGCAACACAAACGACGCGGACGATTCGGTGACAGGCCATTGACGCGCGTGCGTATGCGCATGGATTATCGGGCGACACCGCTTGATCGGGGCTTGACAACATGAGAGACATCAGCTTTTCTCAAGCAATGATGAGCACGCTTAATAGCTTAGTTTCGGCGAAAGCGTGTCGCCGCTACTCCGCAGTGGCGCTTCTCCTCGCCGGCCCGCTTGGTTGCTTGGGCAACCTGGGCAATCCCGACGGGACGCCCTCCGAGACCAGTAGCAGCGGCAACGGCAGCGGCAGCGGCAGCAGCAGCAGCGGCGGCGACGCTGGCGGGTCGCCGATGGGCGACCCGCCGGACATGCCGACGGAGATCCCGGATGTGTCGCACTGCGAGGTCGCGGACAAGAGCACCCCTGGCCCGCGCGTCGTGCGTCGCCTGACGGTGGATCAATTCGAGGCCACTGTCCGCGATCTCTTCAAGGACCAGAGCGTCGCCCTCCCGAGCATCTTCAATGATCCGCAGGTGCTCGGGTTCACGGCCGACGCGAACGCGCTGGTGATTCGCGACCTGACGGCCCAGCAGATCATGGATTGGGCCGAGACGACCGCCGACTGGGCGGTGACGAACAAGCTCTCCAGCATCACCTCGGCGACGTGCAGGACCCTGGATGCGAGCTGCCGGACCCAGTTCATCCGCGACTTCGGCCGCCGCGCGTTCCGCGACAAGCTCACGGACGAGCGCGTCGCGTCCTACGACGCGCTGTTCGGGGCGGAGAAGTCGTTCGAGGACGGCGCCAAGGTGGTCGTGGGCGCGATGCTCCAGTCGCCGTACTTCCTCTACCGCCACGAGATCGGGACCGATGCGAACGGCTCGGGCATCTACGAGCTCACCCCGCACGAGATCGCGAGCAACCTCTCGTACTTGCTGACCGGGACCATGCCGGACGAGGCTCTGCTGCAGGCCGCCGACGCGGCCGCCGCCGGGGGCGTCAACCTCACCAGCGAGCAGATCGCCCAGCACGCGCTCCGCCTGCTGGAGGACTCGGCGACCAGGCCGCTCGCCGAGAAGGAGATGATGCGGTTCATGCGCGGCTGGCTCCAGCTGAACCGCCTCGTCACCGCGGTGAAGGACAACACGCTCTTCGATCTCACGGACGCCATGCGCAAGGACATGATGGCCGAGACGCAGGCGCTCGTCGTGGACACCGCGTTCAACCAGAACGGCACGTTCGCCAACCTCCTGCAGGCGGACTACACGTTCATCAACGCCAGCCTGGGTGCGCACTACGGCATCAGCGGCGCCGGCGGCACCGAGCTGACGAAGGTGACGCTCACCCCAGGGCAGCGCGACGGGGGCATCCTGGCCCACGGCAGCTTCCTGACGGGGCATGGCGGCGCGAAGCTGTCCTCGCCGACCCAGCGCGGCAAGATGGTCCGCACGCGCCTCCTCTGCCAGCCGCTCGAACCCCCGCCGCCCGGCGTGGATCCGAACGTCAAGCCCCTGGAGACCCCGGCGACCACGCGCGAGATGGTCGAGCAGCACACGAAGGCGACATACTGCGCGACCTGCCACAACCACATGGACCCGATCGGCGTCGGCTTCGAGCACTACGACACGTTCGGTCGGTGGCGGAACGACGAGAACGGGATCCCCGTCGACGTGACCGGCACGGTCTTCGAGCCGCCCAGCGGCGAAGATTTCAATTTCAACGGCGTCACCGAGCTGGCCGACTACCTCGCGGCGAGCGAGGACGTCAAGGCGTGCATGGTCCGTTACTGGTCGTACTACGCGTTCGGCGGCACCTGGGAGCAGGACGGCTGCACGTACGAGGAGGTCCAGGAGGACGCCGCGAAGGACGAGTTCCGTCTCAAGAGCGTGTGGCTCGCGCTGACGCGCGCGCCGCACTTCACCCGCAGAGTTCAAGGTCCGTGACCCCACGGCTGCAACCCAAGAACAGATCGGTAGCGAGTGAAAGGATCGGTCATGCGCAGCCACAGTCGTAGGAAGTTTCTCAAGGGTGTCGGGGCCAGCCTGGGGGCCAGCCTTCTGTTCTCTCCCTTCTATGATTCCATCGCCAACGCGGCTCCCGGGAAGAAGCCGAAGCGGCTCCTGATCTTCTTCACCATGGGGACGGCCCCCTCGATCTGGAAGCCCAAGAGCGTCTCCGGCGAGACCCCCACGTTCAGCGAGTCCACCTCGCCGCTCGAGGAGGTGAAGGAGCACATCGTGATGCTGGACGGCCTCCCCAGCGGGAGCCCCAGCAACAACCACGGGTCCGCCGACGGCCTCACCGGGATGGGCTATTACAGCAACGGCCCCTACGGGCTGATCTCGGTCGACCAGTACATCGTCGAGAAGCTGAAGGGCAGCGGGCTGTCGACGCCCATCCCCTCGCTCCTGCTCGGCGCCGCCGTCGAGGGTGGCAAGACGGGGTTCTACAAGGGGACCAACCTGTCGCCGATCGCCTCCCCCACGTCCGCCTACTCGACCGTGTTCACGGGCTTCACGCCGTCCAACAACCAAGGCAGCAACGACAACAGCGCCGCGGAGGCCCTGCTGAAGCGGCGCAAGAGCGTCCTCGACAACCTCACGAAAGAGCTCACGTCGCTCAAGGGAAACCTGGGGAAGGAGCAGCAGTACAAGCTGGATCTGCACCTCGAGTCGATCCGCCAGCTCGAGCAGCGGCTCTCGAACACGATGACCCCGGGAGGAGGCGGCGGCGGGACGGGCGCCTGCACCGTCCCGGGAACGCCCAGCGGCGACATGAGCAATGGCTTGAAGGCCAACCAGCTTCATCTGGATATCATCGTCGGCGCGTTCGCGTGCGATATCACCCGCGTCGCCTCGATCCAGTGGGGCTCGGATCAGATGATGAACGCGAACCTGAGCGAGATCGGCCTCAGCGGTGAGGAGCATAACGGCATGATCCACACCGGCGCCCCCGCGCACCTCGACCTGATCAAGCTCGAGAAGTGGCTGCACCAGCAGTTCGTCGGCGTCATCAAGAAGCTGAAGGCGACGCCCGAGGCGGACGGCTCCGGGACGCTCCTCGACAACACGCTGGTCGCCTGGTGCCGCGACATGGGCGACGCGCCGAACCACACCCAGAACGAGATGAAATTCGTCCTGGCGAGCGGCAACGGCGGCTATCTGAAGACGGCCCCCGGCGGCCGGTTCATCAAGAGCGGCGAGCGGCACGAGCGCGTGCTGCTCAGCCTGTGCGACGCGATGGGCGTCACGGACTTCTCCGGCTTCGGGGATCCGGCTCTGGGCAGCAAGTCGCCGCTCCCGGGCATCGCCGCGACCTGACACCGAGGGCGCGAGGCCGCTCGCCGCGACAGGTGCGCCCCCACGCACCTGTCGCGGCGAGCTCCGTTGGCGCGAGATCGGTAGCGTGAAAGGGTCGTCCATGCGCAGCCATCGTCGTAGAGATTTCCTCAAGGGGCTCGGGGCCAGCGTCGGCGCCGGCTTCTTGTTCACCCCCTTCCTCGACTCCATCGCCGAGGCGGCGCCCGGGCGGAAGCCCAAGCGGCTCCTTTTGTTCTGCACGATGGGGACCGCGCCATCGATCTGGAAGCCCACGAGCGTCTCCGGCGAGACCCCCACGTTCAGCGAGTCGACGTCGCCGCTCGCCGACGTGAAGCAGCACGTCGTGCTCGTGGACGGCCTCCCCAGCGGGAATCCGGGGAACAACCACGGCGCGCCCGACGGCCTCACGGGGCTCGGCTTCAGCGATCCCGCCAAGCTGATCTCCGTCGACCAGTTCATCGCGGACAAGCTGATCGCCGCCGGCACGAAGACGCAGATTCCCTCGCTCTTGCTCGGGGCCGAGAGCACGGTGAGCGGCGGGAGATCGCCGTATTATCGCAAGGACAACCTGCCGGGCATCGCCTCTCCGACGTCCGCCTATTCCACCCTGTTCGGCTCGGCGATCCCGTCGAACACCTCCTCTGACGACCTCTTGCGCCGTCGCAAGAGCGTCCTCGATCACCTCAAGAACGAGATCAAGGCGCTCGAGGGGAACCTCGGCTCCGAGCAGAAGTACAAGCTGGAGCTGCATATCGATTCGATCCGACAGATCGAGGAGCGGCTGTCCAATGCGTCGTCCGGCGAGACCGGCGGCTGCAGCGTGCCGACGAAGCCCGCCACCGATCCGGCCAACCCGCTCCAGGCCAACCTGATCCACATGGATCTCCTCGTCGGCGCGTTCGCGTGCGACATCACCCGCGTCGGCGCGATCCAGTGGGGCTCGGATCAGGCCATGAACGTCGATCTCCCGGACATCGGGCTGAAGGGCGACGAGCACGGCGCCATGATCCACACCGGGGCGCCGGCGCACCTCGACCTGATCAAGCTGGAGAAGTGGCTGTCGCAGCGGTTCGTCGATCTCATCAACAAGCTGAAGGCGATCCCGGAGGCGGACGGCTCCGGGACGCTCTTCGACAACACGCTGATCGCGTGGTGCCGCGACATGGGCGACTCGCCGAACCACAACCAGAACGAGATGAAGTTCGTCCTGGCGAGCGGCGAAGGCGGCTATCTGAAGACGGCCCCTGGCGGCCGGTACATCAAGAGCGGCGAGCGGCACGAGCGCGTGCTGCTCAGCCTGTGTGACGCGATGGGCGTCACGGACTTCGCGGGCTTCGGCGATCCGAACCTGCGGTCCAAGTCGCCGCTCCCGGGCCTCTCGGCCAGCTGAGGCGGCCGGCGCGTCGCTCCCCGGCGCGCGCGCTCCGGTTCCCGGCGACCGCCGCCTCGCGCCCGGGCGCCTGCGCTCTCTCGGGCGCACGCCGCCGTCGACCCTCGTCCCGGGCCCGGCGTACACTGGTCACCATGACGACGCGCGCGCCGGCGGGGTACGAGGCAGATCAGCGGCGAGACGACCTGTCCGCGTACGCGCGGTACCTGTCCGCGATGGACGCGTCGATGCGCCAGAAGGTGGCGCTCACGGCGGCGCACCTCCTGTGCGAGGGCCGCGTCGCCGACATGGGCATGGGCTCGGGGCAGGGCAGCGCCGCGCTGGCCCAGCTCTACCCGCGCCTCGAGGTGATCGGCGTCGACATCGATCCGACGGTCGTCGAGCTCGCGCGCCGCGCTCATCATCAGCCGAACCTGGGCTTTCAGCTGGGCGACATCGCCAGGACGGTATTCCCGCCCGAGAGCCTCGACGGGATCTTCGACTCGTCGGTGCTCCACCACGTCACCTCGTACGGCGGTTACCGCCACGCGAACGCCGCCGATGCGCTGGCGGCGCAGGTGGAGCAGCTCGCGCCGGGCGGGGTGCTCGTGGTGAGGGACTTCGTCGATCCCGGGCCGGGGACGGTGTTTCTGGACGTGCCCGCCGAGGACGGCGACGACGGCCGTGACCCCCGCAGCGCCTCGACGGCGGCGCTGCTCGAGCGGTTCGCGGGCGAGTTTCGCTCGCTCTCGCCGGAGCCGGGGTTCCCGCTGGCGCGCGTCGCGCGCGAGCCCTCCGGCGAGCTCCCAGCGCCGCGCATGGGGTGGCGTCGGTACAGGCTCGCCCACAAGCACGCTGTCGAGTTCGTGTTGAGGAAGGATTATCGCGCTGACTGGGAAGCCGAGGTCAAGGAGGAGTATACCTATTTCTCACAAGCGCAGTTCGAGGCGCTCTTCGCCCGCCTCGGCCTTCGCGTGCTGTCGTCGACGCCGCTGCGCAACCCCTGGATCGTGCGGAACCGGTTCGTCGGTCGCTTCGAGCTCCGGGACACGACGGGCGCCCGACTGCCTTATCCGCCCACCAACTACCTGATCGTCGGAGAGAAGGTGAAGGCCGGTCAAGGCGTCGCGTTCCGGCTCGCGCCCGCGGAGAGCTCTCAGCAGTTCTTGCGGATCGAGCACCACCGGGATCGGGCGACAGGGCAGGTGTTCGACCTGGCGGCGCGGCCGCACCCCACGCTGGACATCGTGCCGTTCTTCTTCGCGGGCGAGACGGCGTATGTGCTCGCGCGGACGAGCTATCCGCGGCCGATCGCGCGCGCCTGCCGCGAGGAGACGCCTCCGCTCGACGGCAGCGGGCCGGCCGACTATCTGGCCGAGCCGATCGCGGTCGTGCAGACCGAGTTCCCTGTCGGGCACACGGTCGAGCATGCGCTGGAGCGGGCGGCCGGGGTGTGCGCGGCGGCGATCCAGCGCATGATCCCGGGCACGACGTACTACCCGTCGCCGGGCGGCATCCTCGAAGAGGTGCGCTCGATGCTGGTGGAGGTCGAGCCCACGTTCGTGAACGCGCCGTCGGAGAACGTGTCGGGATTCGGCACCTCGGGGCGCATCCGCGCCGTCGAGGCGCGCCAGCTGCTCCGCGCCGCGCAGGTCGGCGGCCTGCCCGACGCGCGGCTCGAGCTGAACGTATACGACCTCCTGGCGCGCTTCGGCCTGCCGTTCGGACCGTGGATCGGAGACGAGATCCCGCTCCCGGCGGCCGGCGCGGGTCGGCGCGGCGCGGGCGATGCCGGCGGTGCCGGGGCCGGCGACGACGGCGGGGTGGCCGCCGTGCAGCCGACGTCGCTCGCCGCGCTGCTCGGGCGCCCGAGCCGCCGGCGGTTCTCGCGGGTGGACGCGGGCGCCAGCGCGGGGTTCCTCGAGGTGCGGCGGGCGCGCTTCGAGGAGCTGACCGCGGATGGCGGCGTGGTGGCCGCGCGAGAGCTGGAGTACGTGGTGCCTCGGCCGCTCGGGGTGCTCACGGTCTCGACGGCGCTGCTCGCGCGGACGGCGTCGGGGGAGGTCGTGCTCGGCGTGGACGATCACGATCTGCCGGCCGCCCAGAGCTTCTCGGGCAACAGCGGCATCCTTGTCGCGCCGGCGTGGCGGCTGCCGCGGAGCGTGAGCGCGCTGGCGGCCGCCGAGGCGTTCGTACGCGAGCGGCTGCAGGCCGAGTACGGCGTTCGGGTGGAGGCGGCCGTCGAGCTCGGAGGGGCCTACCGCCCTTCGGCAGGGCTGACCCCGGAGCTCGTGCAGCCGCTCGCCTTCGTCGTCACCGCGGCGCCTGCCTCGGCCGGCACGCCTGCCTCTGCCGCCGCGCCCGACCTCGCGCCGGGGTCCGGTGCCGCTCGGCGGCTCTCGTGGGTGCCGCTGATCGAGCTCGTCGCGGGGCGAGAGCGCCTGCCGGACGGCCATCTCCGCGTCGCGGCGCTGCGCGCGGCGCACGCGCTCGGCCTGGCGATCTCGCCGCCCCAGCCGCGGTGACCCGCGGCGGCTTTACCTGAGCGCTTCCTCGAACATGTTCGTGTTGCCGGTCTGGTACGATATCTCGAACCTGACCCTGGAGACCTTCCAGCCGCCCGCGTGCCTGGCGAGCTCATAGCGGTAGTGGCCCGCGACGAGCCAGTCCTCGCCGCCCGGCGCGCGCGCGAACCGATGGTAGGCGCGGACATGGCACTCCACGGAGGCGTGCTCTCCTTTCACCTCGATATCGAGGGGGCCGAGGAAATGTTGTGATGCGTCGATGGCGTCGTGAAACTTGCTCCAGCCCGCCAGAAGATCGTCCGTCCTCTGCTCCTGCGGCTCGCCCCCGAAGACGGACGTGAAATCGGCCACAACGACGTCGGCATAGAGGCCGCGGAGCTCGGTCCAGCGCCGCTTGTCGATGTGGTGGGCAATCCGGACGACCACATTCTGGATCGCCTGCACGTCGCTCGACTCTCGCGTCATGGTCGTCCTTTCGTCGCGTGGAGCAGGTGGCGCCGTGCTCCGTGGTGAGCTCTCTCGAACCGTTCCTGGTCGAAGGAGAGATGCGGTTAGCATGGACGTAAAAAGGCGAGAAGGGCTCCGCCCCCCTCGCCCTCTGGGGTTCGACGTCATTCGAGCGAGGCTGTCGGCCCGGAGCGGCGCGCGCGCCCGCGCCTTTGGGGTGAGCCCGTGAAGCGCCGCGAGCGGCGGTGTCGATGACGGGCTGGCGGCCCCCTGAGGCTTGGACCCCGCAACCGCGCTCGCCGGACGGCGGTTTCGAGGCCTCAGCGGCGCCGCCGGCGCGCGTGAACATGCCGTATCTGCGCGCGCCGCCCGCGCGCGCGGTGAGATCCAGGCCTCCGCGGCGGCTGGCACGCCGGGCGCTTACCGCGCCGCACATCGCCCGTTCGCCGGCCGCTCCCCGCGGCGCGCTGCGGAGCGGAAGACCCCATGGAACTCATGAGCAATTCCCTGAAGATCCCAATGGCCGGCGCCGCGCCGACGGACCTCGCGAGCCGGAGCAGGAGGCTCGGGTGGAGCGCGCGCGCCGATGCCGGGAGGGCCCGATCGTTCGTCGCCCTGCGCGGGCGCATGCTCGCGAGCCCGAGCCTGGCCGGGGCGCTCCAGTTCATGCAGGTGACGACCCGCCCCTGGGAGCCCCACGAGCTCAGGGCGTGGCTCGACGATCACGTGATCGCTCCGGGGTGGATGATGCTCCCGCGCGCTGTGCGCGAGCCGGGCGCGGAGACCGTGGCGCTCCGCGAGCTGGACGAGCGGCCCGAGGCGGTCGCGGCGCTCACCGCGCGCGCGCGCCGGCGCGTGGGGAGCACGCTCGTCGACTTCGTGGCGCCGGACCCCGAGGGCAAGTTTCTCCGCGCAGCGCTGTACAGCGCGCGCGTCCGCTGGGCCGTGGTGGGCGACCGATCAGGCTGGCTGCCGGCGCCGCGCGAGTGCGACTTCCTGAGCGACGTCGTGCTCAGCCTCTTCGCCGCGGCGATCCTCTCGAGCCCGGACCTCTATCAGCGCCACATGACCGTCTGCTCGCACTGCGGGCGCGTCGCGTTCGCCCAGGAGGCGCGGCCGTCCACCGCGGCCTGCCCGCGCTGCGACGGCGAGGTCCGGTGGCGCATTCCCATGGCTGGAGCGGGCCGGCGCCGCGGGAGCGGCGGGACCGGCGAAGAGCGCGCATGAGCGGCGCCTGCGGCGCGTCGCCGGCGGTTGGCTCTGGCGCAAATTATTGTAATTGTTGTGGTTTATGGATCATGACAGCGCGACGTGCGCGACCGCCTCGTCCCTCAACCACGTGCGCTGCCGGCGCACGAAGGTGCGCGTGGCGCGCACGATGGCCGGCGCGAGCTCGTCGGCCGGCAGGCGCCCCTCCAGGTGCTCCCGCACCTGCCGGTAGCCGACGGAGCCCATCGCCCGCGCGTCGCCGTAGCCGCGGGCGAGGAGCGAGCGGACCTCCTCCACCCAGCCCTGCTCCAGCCACCCGGCGACCCGGGCCTCGATGCGGCGGTCGAGCTCGGCGCGGTCCCTGTGCACCGCGAGCAGGCGCGCGGCGTGCCGGCGCTCCCGGAAGCCGTGCTCCGCGTGCCACGCGCTCTGCGTCCGGCCCGAGCGCTCGTAGATCTCCAGCGCCCGGCTGACGCGCACGAGGTCGTTGGGCGCGAGGCGGGCCGCGCTCTCCGGATCCACGGCGGCGAGGCGCGCGTGGAGCGCGGCGCGCCCCTCGGCGTCGGCGATCGCGCGGTGCCGCGCGCGCACCTCGGGATCGGCGGGCGGCGCGGGCGAGAGGCCGAGGACGAGCGCCTTCACCCAGAGGAACGTGCCGCCGCAGACGACGGGGACCCGGCCGCGGCCGCGGATGTCGTCGAGCGCCGCCTCCGCGAGCTCCGCGAAGCGCTGCGCGTCGATCGCCTGCAGCGGATCGACCGCGTCGACCAGATGGTGCGCCGCGCGCGCCCGCTCGGCGGGCGTCGGCTTCCCGGAGCCGAGGTCGAACTCCCGGTAGATCTGCACGCTGTCGGCGCTCACCACCTCGCCGCCGAACCGCTCCGCGAGCCGGATGGCGAGCTCGGTCTTGCCGCTCGCCGTCGGGCCGACCACGACGAGCAGCTCACCCGGCGCGGGCGGCGCGATCGTCTCCCACGACGGCGGCGCGGCGGCCGCGCCTGCGCCCAGGGCGAGCTCGAGCGCCGCCTCGCTCACCGCCGCCCCACGCGGTGCTCCAGCTCCGGCCAGCCGACGCGCATCACGATGGGCCGACCGTGCGGGCAGTGGCCGGCGAAGTCGACCTCGTCGAGCGCCGCGAGCAGGGCCCGCGCCTCCTCCGGCGCCACCGGGTCGCCCGCGCGCAGCGAGCCGTGGCAGGCCATCGTCGCGAGCGCGAGATCCACCGCGCCCGAGAAGGCGCGCTCGCCCGAGTGGCTCAGCTCGTCCACGAGGTCGCGCACGAGGCGCTCGGGCGCCGCGCGGCGGAGCAGCGTCGGCACCGCGTGCACCGCGAGCTGCGCCGCGCCCGCCGGGCGCACGTCGAGCCCGAGCCGCGCGATCGCCTCCTGCGCCTCCTCGACGAGCGACACCTCCGCGGGCGCCGCCTGGACGATCACCGGGAAGAGCAGCTTCTGCGTGGCGACGTCGCGCCCGTCGTACGACGCGCGCAGGCGGTGGAACGTCACGCGCTCCGCCGCCGCGTGCTGATCGAGGAAGTAGATGCCGTCCGGCCCCTCGCACACGAAGAAGGTGTTGCGCACCTGGGCGAGGAAGCGCAGCGACCGCCAGGCGACCACGCGCTCGGCCGCGGCGAGCACCGGGCCGCTGCCGGTCGGATAGGGGACGGGCGGCGACCCCGGCGCGGGCGCGGGCGGCTCGCCTGGCCCGCCGTGCGCCGGTGCCGGTAGATCGAGCGCCGCGATGTCGGCCCACGCCCCGAGCTGCGTCGGCGCTGGCCCGGCCGGCGCAGCGTGAGGACGTGCCGGCGGGACCCCGCCGAGGTCGCCGCCGAGGCCCCATGGATCGTCCGGCGGCGCCTGCCGCTCGCCCGACGCGCCCGCGGGGGACGTCGGTGCGCCTGCCGCGGGCGCCTCCGCCGCGGGGCCGCCCGACCAGACCCAGGCGTCTCCGGGCGGCGCCGCCGCGTCCTCGAAGAGCTTGCCCTTGCGGCCCTGGAAGCCGCCGGGGGCCGGCGCGGGCAGGCCGAACGCCGCGGCCACCTGCGCGGCGACGATCTTGTAGAGCGCGTCGGCGACGGCGCGGCCGTCGGCGAAGCGGACCTCGGCCTTCTGGGGGTGGACGTTCACGTCCACGAGCTCGGCGGGCAGATCGATGAACACAGCGCCGATGGGGTACCGGCCCGGCTCGAGGACGCTGCCGTAGGCGAGCGCGATCGAGCGGGCCAGCGAGCGGTCGCGCACGTGCCGGCCGTTCACGAACATCCACAGCCAGCTGGCGCCCGAGCGGGCGCGCTCCGGCCGCGACACGAACGCCTCGACCGTGAGCGGCCCCCGCTGGCCGGCGCACGTGGCGAGCTCCTCGCCCGCGAGCATCATGCGCGCCCGCTCCGCGCGGCTCGAGGTGCGCAGCCACTCCCGCGCGACGCGCCCGTCGCGCGAGAGGACCAGCGTCACGCCCGGCTCGCCGAGCGCGACCGCCTGCGCGATCTCGGACACGTGCGCCGACTCGGTGCCGACGGCGCGCAGGAACTTGCGGCGCGCGGGGACGTTGTAGAAGAGATCGCGCACCTCGACCACGGTGCCGGCGGCGCACCCGCAGGGGATGGCCTGCGCCGCGCCGCCGCCCTCGATCCGGATCTCCGTCCCCTCGGCCTCGCCGTCGCGCCGCGTCCGCAGCGAGAAGCGGCTCACCGAGGCGATGCTCGGGAGCGCCTCGCCGCGGAAGCCGAAGCTCTGGATGCTGCGGAGGTCGTCGAGCCGGGCGATCTTGCTCGTGGCGTGGCGGAGCACCGCGAGGGAGGCGTCCTCGCGGCTCATCCCGCGCCCGTCGTCTGCGACGCGCACCAGGCCGACGCCGCCCCCCTCGATGTCGACGCGGATGCGGCGCGCGCCCGCGTCGAGCGCGTTCTCGACGAGCTCCTTCACGACGCTCGCCGGCCGCTCGACCACCTCGCCCGCCGCGATCTGGTTGGCGAGGTCGTCCGGGAGGATGGCGACCCTCCGCCCCTCGGCCTGTGTGAGCGTCGATCGAGGATCCGCGCCGGCGATCCTCTCCGCTGTGCTCATGGCTCGTCGCCGGGGTCGACCGTCCGGGCGACCGCCTGGAAGTACATCTTGGTGCGCTCCCGCGTCAGGGCCAGCGCTGCGGAGCCGAGGACGGCCAGCTCGAAGAACACGAAGCGCACCCGCTCGGCGGTCCACCAGAGGCCGGCGTTCGTGAGGCCCGCGCGCTCGGGGATGTCCGGCGGGAGGAGCGCCCCCGCCTGCGCCACCATGTCGATCCAGGCGCCGCGGACGCCCCGGGTGAGGGCGTACTCGACCGCGGCGAAGGCCAGGTTGGCGGCGAGGACCTGGAGGACGAAGCCGCGCGTGCCGGGCCGCCCGCCGAGCGCCAGGCCGCTCGCGACGACGAGCAGCCCGCCGAGGAGCAGCTTCGCGATGCTGAGGGGGAAGGAGACGTCCTGGTAGAGGCTCAGCGCGCGCGCCTGCGCGGCTTCGAGCACGAGGAACGTGAACTGGAACGGATCCCCCTGGTCGCGCGCTTGCTCGGCCACGGCCATGACGTCGGGGGCCATGCCGGCGCGCAGGTACATGGCCGTCCCGCACCCGGCCATGAAGCCGCGCACGCCGATGAGCCAGGTGAGCAGCATGGTGGCCACCAGGTACCAGGGGCGCAGCGAGCGCGGGCGCGGCGGGCGGTGCGAGTCCACGTGGAGGAGGCTGGCGTGTAGCACGTTCTCCGATCCCGCGCGCTGTCTTCCTTACCTGCGGATCTCGGAGCGGGTAGCCTCCGGATCGCGAAGCGCCTGCGCGCCTGCGCGCCGGCGCAGGTGGCGCGGTGCGGCGGGGCTGTACTAGAACTTCGAGGACGAGGTCCTGGTGGCGAAGAGCAAGAGCGAGCCGCGAACGAAGCGAACGAAGGGGACCGGAGCGCCCCAGCCCGACGGAGTGGCGAAGGCGGGGCTCCAGGCCGGAGCGGAGGACGAAGGCGCGGACCTCCGGCCCGACTCGGACGCGGCCCTCCGGCCCGCAGCGAAGCGCCGCGCGCGCTCCTCCGCGAAGGACGGCGGGCGCGCGCGTGCCGAAGCGCAGCCTGCGGCGGGCGACGACGAGGGCCCGCGCGAGGACGACGACGAGGCGGACGGCGCGCCCGAGAGCGGCGCCGCGAGGACGGGCGACGTCGAGGAGGGCGACGTCGTGGAGGTCGTCGGCGAGGTGATCGACGACGCGAGCCTCGACGTGAACGACATCGAGCTCCCGCGCTCCGCGAGGGCGAGCGGCGGCGAGGGCCGCGGCGGCGGCGACGTCGCGCTGTCGCGCACGGACCCGCTGCAGGCCTACCTGCGCGAGGTGCAGCGCCACGCGCTGCTCACGCCGGACGAGGAGAAAGAGCTGACGATCAAGTACACGAAGACGCAGGACGTCGCGACCGCCGCGCGGCTCGTGACGGCGAACCTGCGGCTCGTGGTCAAGCTCGCGTACGAGTACCGGCGCGCCTACAAGAACATCATGGACCTCATCCAGGAGGGGAACATCGGCCTGATGCAGGCCGTGAAGCGCTACGATCCGTACCGCGGCGTGAAGCTCTCCTCGTACGCGGCCTGGTGGATCCGCGCGTACATCCTCCGCTTCATCCTCAACAACTGGCGCCTCGTGAAGCTCGGCACGACGCAGGCGCAGCGGAAGCTCTTCTTCAACCTCAACAAGGAGAAGGCGAAGCTCTCGGCGATGGGCATCGAGCCCACGGCGGCGGAGATCGCGAAGCGCCTGTCGGTCGAGGAGAAGGAGGTCGTCGACATGGACCGCCGCCTCTCGAGCGGCGAGGCCTCGCTCGACGCCCCGGTCGGCGATCTCGAGGGCCGGACGATCCCGCGCGTCGAGCTGCTCGTGTCGTCGGGGGCGAGCCCGGACACCGCGTTCGAGGCGAGCGAGATGGGCAGGCTCGTCCACGATCGGCTCTCGAAGTTCCGCGAGACGCTGAAGGGCAAGGACGTGATCATCTTCGACAAGCGCATGGCCGCCGAGGATCCGCTCACGCTCCAGGAGCTCGGCAACGAGTTCGGCATCTCGCGCGAGCGCGTGCGCCAGCTCGAGGCGCGGCTCCAGTCCAAGCTGCGGACGTACCTCCAGGAGGAGCTCGGCGACGCCGTCGAGATGGACTAGGCCTTGTCGAGCGGCGAGCAAGGCGGGTCGAACGACCGCGGGTGCCTCTACGTGGTGGCGACGCCGATCGGCAACCTCGGCGACATCACGCTGCGCGCGGTCGAGACGCTGCGCGGGGCGGACCGCATCCTCGCGGAGGACACGCGGCGGGCCCGGGCGCTCCTCGGCCACCTCGGCGTCTCGGGCAAGCCGGTCGACCGGTTCGACGCGCACGCCTCCGAGACCGACGCGGCGCGCGCGGCCGCGCGGCTCGCGGCGGGCGAGTCGATCGCCTTCATGACCGACGCCGGCACGCCGGTCGTGAGCGATCCGGGGACGGCGCTCGTGCGCGCGGCCGCGGAGGTCGGGGCGCGCGTCGTGGCGATCCCGGGGCCGAGCGCGGTGATGGTGGCGGTGAGCGCGTCGGGGCTGGTGACGGGGGGCTTCCGCTTCGTCGGGTTCCTGCCCCGCGGCGGGCGCGAGCGGCGCGAGGCGCTGGCCCTCGTCACGTCGACGCCGGAGGCGGTGGTGCTGTTCGAGTCGCCGCGGCGCTTCCGCGAGACGCTCGCCGACCTCGCCGAGCGGATGCCCGGGCGGCGCGCCGTCGTCGCGCGCGAGCTGACGAAGGTGCACGAGGAGATCCTGAGCGGCAGCGTGGAGGAGCTCGCGGCGATCGAGCGGGAGTGGCTCGGGGAGATCACGCTCGTGCTCGCGCCCGCGGCGCCGGCCGCGGAGGGCGCGCGCCCGAGCGACGAGGAGCTCGACGCGCGCATCGATCGGGAGCTCGCCCAGGGGAGGCGGGCCAAGCACATCGCCGAGGAGCTGTCGGTGGAGCTCGGGCTACCGCGGCGCGAGATCTACGCGCGGGCGGTGGCGCGGCGGGGGGAGCCGCGCGAGTAGAGCGGGAGAAAAAACGCAAAGGCGCCAAGGCGCAAAGACGCAAAAAAGAGAAGAGATTGACGGAGAAGCGTCCCGGTGAGCAGCGGACGCTGCCTCTCTCATCTTTCTTTTTGCGCCTTTGCGTCTTTGCGCCTTTGCGTTTTTTTCCTCTCCTCTCACTGCTCCGGAGAGGCGCGCGGCGGTCACGTGTGCCGGCCCTGCCCTCGCGACTTCAGGGCGTCGACCGCGTGCTTCACTTCCTGGGCCCGATCGCGCGGCACGATGAGCAACGCGTCGTCGGTCTCGACGACCACGAGGCCCTCCACGCCGACGAGCGCGATCACCCGGGGATCGTCGGGCGCGGCGCGCGCGCGCAGATCGACCACGTGGTTGCCGTGCGCGTCGATCAGCACCGACCCCGCGGGCGCGCTGTTGCCTCGCTCGTCCTTGTCGGCGAGCTCCCAGGCGCTCTGCCAGCTGCCCACGTCGCTCCAGCCGAAGTCGCCGGGCACCACGGCGAGCCCGGCGACGTGCTCCATCACGCCGTGATCGATGCTGACGGCTGGCAGGCCCGGGAACACCCGCAGGACGGCTTCCGCCTCGGCGTCCGGGCCGAGCGCGGCGGCGCGGTCGATCTCGTCGAGCCCCGCGGCGAGCGCCGGCAGGTGGGCGCGGATCGCGGCCAGCATGTCGCCCGCGCGGAAGATGAACATCCCTGCGTTCCAGAGGAAGCGGCCGCTCGCCACGAACTCCGTCGCGCGCTCGCGGCTCGGCTTCTCGACGAAGCGCCGCACCTTGCGGGGCTTGCGGGGCGCCGCGCCGTCCGCCCCGGCGGCCTCCTCCGCCTCGATGTACCCGAAGCCCGTCTCCGGGTGCGTCGGACGGATGCCGATCGTCGTGATCGCGCCGCCCTGGGCCGAGGCGACGGCGGCCCCCAGCGCCTCGAGGAACCTCGGTACGTCGCCGATGTGGTGGTCGCTCGGGAGCACGACGACGACCGCCTCGGGGTCGTCGCGCGCGACGGTCGCGGCCGCCCAGCCGATGCACGGCGCCGTGTTGCGCGGCGCCGGCTCGACCAGCAGGCGCCGCTCGGACACCTCGGGCAGCGCCGCGCGGGTCGGCGCGACCAGGTGCTGGCCGGTCGCGATCCAGACGCGCTCCCATCCCGCGCGCCCGCCGCGGGCGCACAGCGGAAGCACCCGGCGCGCCGTCGCGGTGAGGAGCGGCTCGCCGCCGAGCAGCGGCAAGAGCTGCTTCGGGCGCGCGGCGCGCGACGCCGGCCAGAAGCGGGTGCCCGCGCCGCCGGCGAGGATCAGGACATGGATCGAGGGGTCGGTCGGGGTCATCGGCGCTTCTCCTCGGTTGGACATGCGGTTTGGAAGTGCGGTCTCGGCGTCGAAGAGGGTCGCACGATCGCGGTGCGGCCGCCGAGCGTCGCTCAGGCGAGGCCGGGCAGCGCGCGCGCGTAGGCCACCATCGCGAGGCCGAGGGGGACGACCCACAGCGAGAGCGCGCCGACGCGCCGCCGCTCGGCGAGGGCGCGGAGCGCGGAGGCCGCCGCGGCCGCGCTGACGAAGGCGGCGAGGAGGCCGAGCGCCACGGCGCCCGCCCCTGGCGCGGGGCCGTGGAACGCGCGCGCCTCGGCGAGCCCCGAGGCGAGCAGCGCGGGGATGCTCAGCGCGAGCGAGAGCTCGACGGCGCGCCCGGGACGGACGCCGAGCCAGAGCAGCACGACGAGCGCCGCCCCGATCCGCGAGGCGCCGGGCAGCGCCGCGACCCCGTGCGCCGCGCCGGCCGCGAGCGCGCAGGCGAGCGACGGCGCGTCGGCCTCGTCGCGGCCGTCCCGCTGCGGCGCGAGCGCGGTGCTCGCGAGCGCCGCGCCGGTGGCGAGCAGGCCGAGCCCGACCGCGAGCGGCGCGTCCCGCCACGGCGCGACGTACGGACGGAGCGCCGCCGCGACGATCAGGCTCACCGCGGCGCCCAGCGCGAGCCCCGCCGCGTCGCGCGCCGGCGGCGACGCCCTGAAGAGCGACGGCCTCGCGAGCGCCCGGGCGCCCTCGCCGAGCGCGCGGAGGAGCCGCTGCCGCACGGCGAGCGCGAGCGCCGCCGCCGCCGCGAGCGCCTGCGCGGCGGCGACCCAGGCGTCGCCGTCGGCCGCGCGGAGCCAGAGCCGGGCCGCCGCGCCATGCCCGGTCGCCGAGATGGGCAGCGCCTGCGCCGCCCCCTGCACGGCCGCGAGCACCGTCACGTCAACGAGACCCACGCTCGAGCGATATCCCAGCCCGGCGCGTCCTGTCGATCCCGAGCAGCAGCGCCGGCGAGGCCAGGGTCTGCCGGCTTGCCGCGGTTCAGCTTTTCACCTACATAACCACCCTGGATCCGTCCCTCCTCGCCTGGAGCGAGGGGGGCGAGCCGAGCGAGGTTCCGCCCGATGTTGATGGCCTACGCCAGCGTTGCCGCGTTCTTTCTGGTGGCGATCGGCTTCATGCTCGGCTCTCTGCTGTTCGGGAAGCTGCTGCGCCCCAACAACATGTACGCCGAGAAGGTCGAGACGTACGAGTGCGGCGAAGCGCCTGTCGGGCCCGCGTGGTTCAACTTCAACCCGCGTTTTTATATCATCGCGCTCGTCTACATCATCTTCGACGTCGAGATAGCGTTCATCTACCCGGTCGCGGCCGTGTTCAAGCGCTGGGTGGACCAGGGGAACGGGCTCTTCGCGCTGATCGAGATCTTCCTCTTCGTGGCCATCCTGATGCTCGGCTTCGCCTATGTCTGGGTGAAGGGCGATTTCAACTGGATCCGCTCCATCAAGGGGGATCCGCGCGGGGCTCAGAACGTGAGCAGCCGGGCCCAGCCGCGCGCGCCGCGCGCGGGCGCGAGCGAAGGCGCGCCGGCGGGCCTCCCGGGTCAGGCGGCGGTCGCCGAGGGAGGTGCGGAGTCATGACATCGAACCTGAACCTGATGGCCCCGCCCCGCGGGTGGGAAGCGAAGTACGAGAGCGACGGCGGCGGCGTCATCACGACGAGCGTCGATCAGACCGTCAACTGGCTGCTCAACTGGGGCCGATCGAACAGCGTCTGGTACATGCTCTTCGGCCTGGCCTGCTGCGCCATCGAGCTCATGCAGACCGGCGGCCCCCGCGGCGATCTCGAGCGCTTCGGGGCCGCGCCGCGGCCGAGCCCCCGGTCGAGCGACCTGTTCATCATCGCGGGGACGCTGACGTACAAGATGGCGACCCGCGTGAAGCGCCTCTATGACCAGATGTCGGAGCCGCGCTTCGTCATCTCGATGGGCAGCTGCTCGAACTGCGGGGGCCTCTTCCAGTACGCGTACTCGGTCTGCAAGGGCGTGGATCAGATCATCCCGGTCGACGTCTACGTCCCCGGCTGCCCCCCGCGACCCGAGGCGCTGCTCGAAGGGCTCCTGAAGATCCAGGAGAAGATCAAGAGCGAGCGGGCCCTCGGCCGCCGCGGCGCGACGGGCGGCTGAGCCCTCTCCTCTCGACACCTCCCGGATCTTGCATGTCACCCGAAGCTATCTTCCAGGCGCTCCAGGCGAAGCTCGGCGAAGACGCGGTCTTCGACTTCCACCCCGTGTCCTCGAAGGATCGCGACGCCTGGCTCCAGGTCGCGCCCGCGAAGATCGAGCCCGTGTGCCGGCTCCTGCGCGAGGCGCCGGAGCTCGATTTCGATTACCTGGAGTGCATCACCGGGGTCGACTATCCCGATCTCAAGAAGATCGTCGTCGTCTATCACGTCTACTCGTACGCGAAGAAGCACCGGGTCGTCCTGAAGGTGTTCCTCGACCGGGAGAGCCCGGCGGTGTCGACGCTCGTCGACGTGTGGTCGGCGGCGAACTGGCAGGAGCGGGAGTGCTTCGACCTGCTCGGCGTGCGCTTCGAGGGGCACCCGGACCTCCGCCGCCTGCTCCTGCCCGACGACTGGGAGGGGCACCCCCTCCGCAAGGACTGGCAGGAGAAGGCCGAGTACCACGGCATCCCGACGCAGCGGCCGAACCCCGTCGAGCTCTTCAAGATCAAGCTCCCTAAGAAGGACGCGGAGGCGTCATGAGCCAGGTCATCTTCAGCGTCGACCGCGCGGGCGCGGAGCCGGGCGCCGAGATGGAAGACGAGATGACCCTCAACATGGGGCCTCATCACCCGTCGACCCACGGCGTGCTCCGCTTCGTCATCTCGACGGACGGCGAGATCATCCGGAAGGCGGTGCCGGACGTCGGCTACCTGCACCGGAGCATCGAGAAGATCGGCGAGCGCTGCACGTACAGCGGCTTCATGCCGTACACGGATCGCGTCGACTACATCGCTGCGATGTTCGCCAACGAGGCGTGGGCGAGCGCCTGCGAGAAGCTGATGGGCATCGAGGTGCCCAAGCGGGCGCAGTACCTCCGCGTCATCTCCTGCGAGCTCAACCGGATCGGGAGCCACATGATCGCGCTCGGCGCGATGGCGATGGACGTCGGCGCGGTCACGCCCTTCCCGTGGGCGCTGCGAGAGCGGGAGTACATCAACGACTTCATCGAGGAGCTGTGCGGCGCGCGGCTCACCTTCAATTACCACCGCATCGGCGGCGTGTCGTTCGACATGCCGAAGGGGTGGGCCGACAAGGTGAAGCGCTGGCTCGACCGCTTCGAGCCGATCATGGTCGAGTTCGACCGGCTCATCAGCCTGAACGACATCTTCATCAAGCGCCTCGCCAACGTCGCCGTGGTCACGGCCGAGGAGGCGAAGGACTGGGGGCTCGTCGGACCCAACCTGCGCGGGTCCGGCGTGAAGTGGGACCTCCGCAAGGAGGACGCCTATTCGGTCTACCCCGAGCTAGAGTTCGACGTGCCCGTGGGCCGAGGGCGCTACGGGACCGTGGGAGACTGCTGGGACCGGTTCTACGTCCGCGTCGAGGAGTGCCGCGAGTCGGCGAAGATCCTCCGCCAGGCGCTCGACAAGGTCGACGAGCACCCGGAGGACGACATCCTGGGCAAGCTGCCGAAGAAGATGCGGCCCGACGGGGAGGCGTACGCTCGCATCGAGAGCGCCCGCGGCGACATGGGCTGTTACGTGATCGGGCGCGGCGCGGAGGAGGCGTATCGGGCGCGCTTCCGGACAGGGAGCTTCACCGCGATGGCGATGATCGAGGCCAAGAGCCCAGGGCTGTTCCTGGCCGACCTCGTGGCGCTCATCGCGAGCTTCGACGTCGTGGCGCCCGAGATCGACCGGTGAGCGGGCGAGGGGGAAGCCTCAGGGCTCCTCGCCGCCGAGCTCCGGGCACTTCTCGCTGAGCGCCTGGCACTCCGGAGGCGGCTCCGCGGAGGGGTCGAGGGTCGATTCACACGTGAGCGACTTGACGAACTCGATCTGAGCGTCCGTGCACGCCTTGTACTCGGCGACCGTGGCGGTACACCCCGCGAACTGGTCCGTGGGGCACGTCCCCTCTTCCGAAGGCTCCTCGGGGTCGTTCATGCACTCTTCCTTGGCGGTCGCGCAGTCGGCGCCGCCGAGCGCGGCTGCGACCAAGCCGGCGAACTCGCACGCGTCCTCCTTCGAGATGTCGCTGGCCGACGCGGCGATCTCATCGCACACCGCCTGCGATTCCTCGTCCGTCAGGTCGCCGAGCTGCTTGTCGTCGAGGTCGCCGCCGTTGCCGCCGGTGCCGCTGGTGCTGCCGGCGCCGCCGGTGCCGCTGGTGCTGCCGGTGCCGCTGGTGCTACCGGCGCCGCCGGTGCCGCTGGTGCCGCTGGTGCCGGAGGGATTGCTCTCCTCGCCATCATCGCCGCACGCAACGAGCGCGAGCCCGACCATCAGCATTCCAAGAAGCTTCATCCGTGTCATCGAGCGCTCCATCATCGAGAATGTTCACCTGAGAGTCCGCGCGGCGCTCGAGGACGGCTCCGCCGAAGGAAGCGAGCGGGCTGAATCGTCGATCGGGCAGGCGCGCGGCGCGTGAACATACTACGACCACGCTCGATTTTTCCTTCCTCGTCAGAAAAAAAAGACAGCGCCATCCGGCGCGAGCATCGCCGCGCGCCGCCGAGGCGCTCTCCCGGCGGCGCGGCTCGGCGTCCGTCATCCCGCGCGCCCGAGGTGATGAAGTAGGCCAGCTCTCTCGGGGCTTGGCATTCGCGCGAGCTTGATCAGGGGCGCACGACCGGTGAATTGACGGCGCCCCCGAAAACCCCGAGCCCCGGTCGCACGCGGGGCCCGCCCGAGCTCGGCACGGCCTGGATCGAGAGGCCGCCCTCGGGGGTCACGTTGACGCGGCACTGCGCGCCGACGTCGAGCGTCTGCGAGATCTCCTCCCAGGCTGCCTCCACGCCCCGCCGAACCTTGTAGTCCAATATCTCGAGCAGGCCGAGACCCAGGACCTCATAGTACCAATCGGAGTCCGCATCGACCTCGAGGTTGCTCGTGACGATGCTGAGCGCGCCGTCAGCGCACACGAAATCCAGATCGAAATCGACGTCCACCTCGGGGTCGGGCAGCCATGTGCTGTAGGCCAGATCGAGGTCGACGTGGGCCGTCGTGCACTCGGCTTCGCTCGCTGGGCAACCGCGGGTGATCTCGACGGCAGGGCCGTACAGGTTGCCCCAGTACAGGTCCTCCCCATGCAGCGAGTCACCGACCAGGGCCTCGACCCGGCTCACCAGCTCCTCGTTGGGGATGCCGAACGCCAGCAGAAACTGGGCGGCGGTGTGGTTGTAGCCCGCCCAGGCCGGATGGGCGCGTAGCTCCGCATGGGTGACGGTGAGCGTCGGGGAATGGCCGCCGTCGGTATCGAGCCAGTGGCAGCTGGAGGCAGACCCGAAGTCGCGATCGAAGACCTCCATGCCGTTCACCAGGAGCGAGAAGCCCTGGACGCAGAGAGCGTCATCGCCCTCCTTGGACAGGGTGATCTGCGTGATGTCCCCGATGTCGTCGATGGAGTCGAGGTTCAGGTCGTACGTGAACGTGCTGCCGCGTTCGAAGTCGTCACGCCCGTAGTCCATGTACGTGAGGTTGCCGGACGGCACGGCGCCGCCATTGAGACGCGCGAACACCGCGTCATCCGTGTTGGCGTCGCTGCGATCGGCCACGCGCACCTCGAGCTGTGCCCGCCAGACTCGATACCCCCGGCCGTCGCGCGAGAACACGCAGCGCTCGGGCGAGAAGCGCTGGCCGTACTCGTTGTACGCGCGCACACGATAGCAATAGGACGTGTCCGGGGTGAGGCCCGAATCGGTGAAACTGGCTGTCGCGCCAGAGCTCAGGGCGCCAAAGCTGCGCCGCGTTACCCAGCTGGTCGAGCCCCCGCCGCGCCTCTGCAGTTGATAGCCCGTTTCGTAGGGCGAAGAATCGCGGAAGGACAGCGCCACCGTCGTCGCGGTGCGCGTGCCGAAGCTGATACCGGAAGGTGCCGCGGGCGGTTGTGTCGAGGGATCGACAGGGTCGATCACCGGTCCGCCCTCGCCGGGCGGCGGCAAGGTGGGCAGGGCGAACGCGGTGCCCGTGAGGCTCAGCGCCGTGAGCATCAATCCCAGCGTGCGCGCACCACGCCGCCCCTCCCGTGCTGACATGATGGAAACCGAACGGCTGAAGTGCTGATTCGAGAACATGACGTAGTCCCCTTCTTTCGAGGATCGCCTCGCGCGACGCGAGCAGACCGTCCCGCTCCTCGCCGGCAACCTGGGCGATGCGATGCTCGCTGCTCCTCTGCTCCTCTGCTCCTACTCATGCAAGCTCGAGACCAGCGAGCGCCGCGGCGCCGAAGGCCTACGGAGACTCACGCCTATGCGACGCCTCGCAGACCTCGACGGGGGCCTCAGTCCTCGCTTTCGGGCAGAGGCGGAGGCGGCGGCAGCGCGCGGGGGGGCTCGAGGCGCGTCGGCTCCGCCTTGCAGTCGATGGTGCGGCCATCGCAGCCACAGACGTTCCCGCCCAGATCCTCGTAGACCGCCGGGGAGCGCTCATCGACGTACCGCACGAGGTAGAGCGGCTCGCACGTGAAGGTCGTCGACGCGAGCCGCACCGTCGCGCCGACGTTGTAGATGCCGGCCGCGGTGCTCCGCTCGATCACGCTGTCCCGGACGAGGGCGTCCGCCTGACCCGTCTCGTTGTCGTAGGCGATGATGCCGTAGCCGTAGCCGTTCTCGCCGTCGAGCGTGCGCCCCAGGGTGTCCGTGATCGTCGTCGAGTCGACGGTCGCGTCCGAGTCGCTGAGGAAGAGGCCGCCGTCCCTGCTCCGCTCGATCAGGACGTTGCTCAGGCGCGCGCTCGCGCGCTCGCCGAGGTCGGGCAGCGACTGGACATTGACGCCCCGGCCGACCTCCTCGTTCGACGGCAGCGGCCTCGTGTCCCGCACCACGGTCGAGTCCAGGGTCGCGTCGGCCCCGAAGATGGCGATACCCATCCCGTAACTGCCTTCCACCGCGCTGCCGCGCACCTGGGCGCTCGCGCGCCGCTGATCGTGCGCGATCTCGAGCCCCGCGCCGTAGTCCGGCGCGCCGGGGAGGATCTCCCGCACGAGGAGGCCATCGATCTCGACGTCGGAGCCGTTGACGACGACCCCCCTCTCGCGGCTCCGCTCGACGAGGACGTGCCGCAGCGCCACGCGGGCGGGGCGGCCGTCGACGCGGCTCGGCTCGGTGTAGAGGCCCATGCCGTGGCCCGGATCGCCCTCCGTCAGCGCCAGGCCCGTGTCGCGCACGACCGTCGCCTCGATGGTCGCCTCCGCGCCGATCATCGCGATGGCGGCGGTGTGGTTCCGCTCCAGGACGCTGCCCCGGACCGTGAGGGTCCCGGGATCGAAGCTCGGGATATGGGTCGCCGCGAGCCCGGTGCCCGGCAGGTCCGCCGCGAGCCAGGCGACGTCGCGGACGACGCTGTCCTCGATGACGCCGTCCGCCCCGGAGAACCTGATACCGAGCCCCCCGACGCGCTCGATGACGACGGATCGCGCCGTCACGCTCGCCCGGCGCTCGAACGACTCGACCTGCATCGCGATCGCATGGCCGTCGAACGGGTGCCCCGGGTCCCCGGTGGCGAGATCGATATCGCGCAGGACCGTGCCCTCCAGCGTCACGGCGGCGTCCGCCACGACCATGCCCGCGCCCGTCGTGTGCTCCACGAGCGCCCCGCGCATGATCAGGCTCGTTTTGAACTCCAGGCCTGCGGCGAGGACGCCGATATCGCTGGTGTCGTGGATCCAGACCCGCTCGACCACGACATCGCGCGCGTTCGCCACACCGAGGCCCATGCCCTGCCCGCGGACAGCGAGGTCGTGGATCTCCGTGGCGCTCGCGCCCCTGTCGACCTGGACGGCGATCGCCGCGGGCGGCCCGACGATCTCGACGCGCGCGGGGCACCGGCCCCAGAGCCGCACGGGCTGCCCTGAGATCAGCAGCTCTTCGGCGTAGCTGCCCTCCGCGATCGCGATCAGGGCGCCCTCGGCCGCGTGGTCGATCGCGTCCTGGATCGTCGTCCACGGCCTGGCCTCCGTGCCGTCGCTGTCCGCCCCGGCGTAGGCCGCGTCGACGAACTCGGTGGTTTCATCGATCGGCGCGTCGCCCCACGGGCCCGTCCCGCATGGAGCGACCTCACGCCACGCCGCCTCGCCGGGGACGGCCATCTGACCTGGCGGGCCCGCCTCCGCCGGCAGGACGGGCACGCAGCCCTGCGCTCCGTCGGGCGTGAAGCCGCTCCCGCACCGCCCGGGCGGGACCCCCGCCGGCTCGCAGCCCGTGGCGGTCTCCACCGCGCCCGGTGGGCACGGGAACGCGGGCCCGGCGTCCGTCCCTGCGCCGTCGTCGGGTTCAAGGCGCTGCACGCACGCAGTGAGCAGGGCGATCTTCAGGAGAGAGAGGGAGAGCCGGTGTTGACGCATGGTGCTTCGGTGCCTCGCGGGAACGATACGCGCTCCTCGTCCCCGAGGCGCCCTCGGAGACGCACATGCGCATGTTGAGCGAAACCTCGCTCAGTTGCGCGCGTAGTTGCGCATCGAGGGCCGCATCGTGGGGATGCCGCCCGCGTCCCGGGCGCCGCTCCGCCGGTCCCGGGCTGCGGTCGTGAGCTCGGGCCCCGCGGCATGCGCGTTGCTTGAAGGTTTGAAGGACCGCGAGCTTCGGGGCTGGGGCGGCGCCGGAAGGCACGCTCGCTGTCCGGCTCGACGATCACGGGGTGTCACAGGCGACATGCCGCCTTGGACCTCAAGGACTCTTCGGAGCGCATCCGAGAGGGCGCGCGCGGTCGTTCGCGAATCATCGCGAGCGACCGCGCGCGTCGATACGTAGTCAACGTCTGTAAGGAGATTGCCATGCTCACCATCCAGAATACCGAGTCGATGTTCGAGACGCAGACGACCGCCGGCGCGACCGACGTCGTCGACACGAAGGCCGGCGTGCAGCGTCTCGAGCTCACCCTCAAGAAGATCAGCGAGAAGAGCAACGAGACGCTCCAGGCCGTCCCGCTGAGCTCCGCCTGTACGAGCGGGTGCTTCTCCTCGGTCAGCTCGATCAGCGTCTCGTCGAATTCGTCCTTCGACAGCCTCGACGAGGGGCAGCTCGAGAGCGTCATCCGCATGCACGACAAGGCGATCGACGTCATGGGCCAGGACGCCCTCGTCTCGGCCGCGATCGCCAAGGGCGTCGAGCTCGGCGCCGACAAGAAGTGAACCCGTAGGCGCACCCCGGGCGGCCCGGACGCGTGTTGCGCGTCCGGGCTCCCGGGGCGCCGCCCGCCCCGCTCAAGGAGCCGCCGCCATGCCGGAGATCTCGCTCATCGATCGCCTCGCGCCGCTCATCGACGAGCGCTGCGGGATCATCCGCCGTGTCCGGCGCTTCATTTTTCCCCCCGGCTTCGAGGGGCAGATGCACGGCTTCACCGCGTTCCTCGGCAGGCCCGCGGCGCTCCACCCGGGCCCGTCCCGCACGGGCTCGGAGCTCGGGTCGCTCACCGGCTCCGGCACGGCCGTCGACGAGACCACCGCCCAGATCCGGGCCGTCTGCGAGGCCCTCGAGCGCTACTGCGGCGTCATGTACCCGACCGAGGGGGTGCTGCGCGCGACGCCGCGCTCGCTCGGCGATCGCGCGCTCGATCCCGCGCGGCTGCCGCGCTGCTCTGCGCGCGAGCGGGCCCGCGCGCCGTCGACCTTCCGCCTGCGCGAGCCCGATCCGGATCGCGACGAGCTCTGGGTGCGCGGCTTCTCGCTCACCCACGAGCGCCCGATCTGGGTGCCGCTCACGGCGACGTACATGGGGTTGCCGCTGCCGATCCGCGAGCACGCGCTCTTCCCGCTCTCGACGGGGTTCGCGGCGGGCGCGACCTTCCGGCAGGCGATCCTCTCCGGCCTGTGCGAGGTGATCGAGCGCGACAGCCTCGCGCTGTTCTGGCTGCACCAGCTCCGGATGCCGCGCATCGCGCCCGGGAGCGCGCGGAGCCCGCTCGTCGCGGCGCTCCTTCGCAGCGCCGAGGCCGCGGGCACGGAGACGGCGCTCCTCGATCTCACGACCGACGTCGGCGTCCCCGTGATCGGCGCCGTGCAGACGTGCGCGCACGGCGCGCCGCACGCGATCGCGATGGCGGCCTGCCGCCCCGACGGCGAGGCCGCGGCGGCGCGCGTCCTCGAAGAGGTGGGGAGCCTGCGGGTGGCGCTGAGCGAGCCCGCTCCGCCGGTCACCCGGGCGTCGTTCTTCACCGACGCCGATCAGACACCCGAGTCGTTCGGGCGCCTCTACGCGGGGCCCGACGGGCCGGCGCGGTTCGAGTTCGCCACGCGAGAGGCGCCTGTCGCGACCGCCTTCCCCCGCCCGATCGAGGGCGACGACCCGCTCGCGGCGATCGTCGCGCGGCTCGCCGCGCTCGGCATGGAGGTGGTCGCCGTCGACGTGACGATGCCCGAGGTCCGCGACTTCGGGATCGTCGTCGTGAAGGTGATCGTGCCCGAGCTCCTGCCCATCAGCTTCACCCACCACGCGCGGTACCTCGCGCACCCTCGCCTGTACGACGCGCCGGAGAGGCTCGGGTACGGCGCTCGCACAGAGGAGTCGATCACCGATGATCCGATCCCGTTCGCCTGAGGAGAGCCCGGCCTCGGAGCGCGCCGCCGGCGCGCCCGCTGTGCACGTCATCCGTGACGGAAAGCTCGGCGCCCGCTGCGCGGAGCTCCTGATCGGCGCGGGGGCGCGGGTCACGACGTCGGCGCTGGGCACGGGCGCGCCGGAGGCGCTGCCCGGCGCGGTGATCGTGCTCGCGACCGATCGCCCCCGGCCCGCGGCGGCGCTCGCGCTCGACGCGGCGGCGTTCGCGGCACAGGTCGCCTGGACGTCGGGCACGCTGCTCGCGCACGAGCTCCGGATCGGGCCGTCGATCGTCCCCGGCCGCACGCCGTGCTTCGCCTGCTTCTCGCGGCGCGTGCGCTCGGTCGCGCTGGACCTCGAGGCGCACGACGCCCTCGAGGCGCTCGGGGCCTCGGGCGACCTTCGGCCCTGGTTCCAGGGCGAGCTCGCGGCCGTCACCGAGCAGGCCGCGGCGCTGCTCGCCGCGGAGGCGCTCGCGCTCTCCAAGGAGCGCTGCGCGCCGGAGCCGCCCCGCGCCGGAGCCGCGCGCATGGGGCGCTTCTGGGAGTGCGACGTCACGTCGGGCGCGCTCCGCGCGCGGCGCTTCGCCCGGGTCGGGCTGTGCGGGCGGTGCGCCGCCGGCGAGCACGCGGCGGGGCGCGGGGCGTCGCTCGCGGGGTACTTCGCCGAGCATCCGCTCGCGATCGCCGGATCGTCCAGCGTGGGAGGTGACCGATGAGCCCGCCCGATGATGCCTACGAGGCCCGCGATCTCAGCCGCTTCGCCGAGCTTTACTGGGAGCTCCGCTGCCCGGAGCGCCCGCGCTTCGTCGAGGATCTCCTCCGCGTGACGCTCCCGGGCGGAGCGCTCCACGTCCTCGGCGGCGAGGCGCAGATCCTCCAGGGGGCGTCGCTCCCGTGGGTGATGGAGAACCTCGTGCCGCTGCTCGACGGGACGCGCACCGTCGGCGACGTCGAGGCCGCGTTTCCGGGCGTCGTCGCCGCCGACCTGCGGGACGCGATCCACCTGATGCACATGCACGGCATGCTCGAGGAGGGCGAGGGCGCCGTGGCCGGCGAGGCCGAGGAGGCGCGCCGGGCGCAGCGCGCGTTCTTCAGCAGGTACCTCCGCCGGACCGGGCGCAACCGCAGCCGGGGGGAAGCGCAGCGGGCGCTCGAAGGCGCGCGCGTGCGCGCGCTGGGGGACGGCGACGCGCCGCTCGCGGGGATGCTCGTGACGATGCTCCGCGAGGCGGGCGTCGCCGACGTCCGCCTCGCCGCGAGCGCCGGGGAGCTCGCGCAGGGCGAGGTCGATCTGGCCGTGGTGATCGGCGACCAGGGAGCGCTCGAGGCGGCGGCGCGCGCGTGCATCGCGGCGCGCGTCCCGATGCTCGCGGCGAACCCCGGCACGTGGACGATCGGACCGCTCACGATCCCCGGGGCGTCCGCGTGCCCGGCGTGCGTCCGGCTTCAGATCGGCGCTGCCGCGGCGGATCCGGCGCTCGACGACGGCGCCGCTCGCGCGCTCTGGGGGCGCGCGCTCGTGAGCCGGGTCGCGCAGCACGTGATCTTCCACGCGAGCGGGCTGCTCGCGGTGGCCCCGCTGGAGCACGTCGAGGTGTGGCGGCCCGGAGCCGGCGAGACGGCGCTCCACCCCTTCATGACCAGGCTGCCCAGCTGCCCGCTCTGCGGCGGCGACGCGCCGCCGCGGACGGCGACGCTCCCGTCCGGCCACGCGGAGAGCCTCGCGCGGATGTTCCACAACACGACGGTCGTCCAGCCGTGGCACATCGGCCAGCACGCGGGGATGCAGGCGCACATCAGCCCGGAGGTGCGGAAGCTGCAGAGCACGCCGGCCGCGCCGTCGCCGCGGCGGCCTCCGGAGGGCGCCGGCACGCAGGTCACCGCGCCGCTCGGCGCGGCGTTCGGCGCGCCGGCGGGGGCCGCGCTGTCGCGCCGGCGCGGCGCGACGGGGACGCTCGACGCGGGGGCGCTCGGCGCGCTGCTCGAGCTGAGCTTCGGCGGGCGCGTCGAGCGCCGCGCCGAGGGCGAGGCGCACGTGCGTCGCAACACCGCGTCGGCCGGGAACCTCGGCTCGGCGGAGGCGTACGTCGCCGTGGCGCGGGTCCCCGGGATCGCGGCGGGCGTCCATCGGTTCGAGCTCGCAGCGCGAGCGCTCGCGCCGCTCCGCGCCGGCGTGGCCGCGGGCGCCCTCGCGCGCGCCGTGCTCGCGGGCGGGAGCGCCGAGCACGCCGCGGCCGTGGAGTCCGCGGGCGCCGTGATCGTCGTCGTCGGATCGGTCGCGCGCGCGTGCTCGAAGTACTACGCGCGCGGGTACACCTACGCGCTGCTCGACGCCGGGTTGATGGCCCACCGCGTGGAGCTCCTCGCCCAGGAGCTCGGCCTCGCGGCGACGGCGGTCTGGACGTTCGACGACGAGGTCGTCGCAGGCGTCGTCGGCGTCGATGGCATCGATCTCGCACCGCATCTCCTCATCGCGCTCAGGGGCGCAGCCACGGAGGCCCGCGATGTCTCTCGCTGATCACAGGATCTCGTCCACGCTCGCCGCGGCGACCCAGCCCCTGCGCGGGGTCGCCGAGCTCGTCGTCGCGAGCCGCTACCCCGAGACGCGGCCGTCGCAGGAGCCGGCGCTGCCCGCGCCGTCGCCGCTGCCCGGGGACGCGGAGCGCGCCCTCTCGCTGCCCGCGCCGCGCGCGCTCGAGCCGGTCCAGCGCTCGCTCGCGTCGGTCATCGCCGCGCGGCGGAGCGGAAGGCTGGCGGCGGGGGCCCTCGACGCGGCGACGCTCGGGACGCTGCTCGCGGCCGCCGCGGCGCGGCCGGCGGGGCTCGCGGACGCGACGCTCGATCCGCTGCTGTTTCCGGTGCTCTTCGACGTCGACGGTGTCCCGCCCGGCGCGCACCGGTACGACCGCGGCGAGCATCGCCTCGCGCCGATCGGTCCGGCGTCGCGCGCGCGGATGGCCGAGACCGCGATCCTCCAGCGCGAGCACGCCATGGGCGCGGCGGTGCTCTTCCTGGTGGTCCCGATCGGGCGGTGGCTCGTGGCGTTCGGCGATCGCGGCTACCGGGGCGCGGCGTTCGCGGCGGGGTGGCTCACCGACCGCCTGTACCTCGTCGCGGAGACGCTCGGGCTCACCTACACGGCGACCGGCGGCTTCGCCCCCGCGGTGGTCGACGAGGTCCTCGGGCTCGACGGCCGCGATCATACGGCGTTCTTCGCGTTCGCCGTCGGAGGGCACCGCCAGCCGACATCCCGCGAGGCGCCTCGCGGAGGGCAGCCGCGATGAGCCGCGGGTTCTATGTCGCGCCGTGGGGCGCGCTGCGCGTCGCGGGGATGGCGGCCGACGCGCTCGTCGGGCTCCGCCTTCGCGAGAGCCCCGCGGTCGAGCGCGAGCTCGCCGTGGCCGAGCTCGAGCTCGCGGCCGCGCGGGCGGACGCGGCGGCGCGCATGTTCGACGTCGTGCGCGGGTGCGAGGACGAGGCGCTGCGCCGCGCGGCGCTCGAGGTGAAGCGGCGGCTGTTCAACGGAAAGGCCGTGGCGGCCGGCGCGCTCGAGGGCGCGAGGACCGCGCCGCCGGAAGGGGCGCGCGCCGCGCTCGCGCTCGTCGGCGCGCGCGCGGCCCGGTGCGCCGCGCTGGAGGAGCGCTACGAGGCGACGTTCGCCGCGGAGTGGCTCGCCGCGTCGGAGCGCTTCCGGCAGACGCTCGGGAGCTCGCGCCTGCTCGGGGGGATCCTGCTCTCGAGCGCCGACCACTGGACCACGGCGCAGAAGCTCGCGGAGATCCCGAGCGGCGCGCCGCTCACCTCGGCGCAGCAGATCCGCGAGGCCACGATCGCGCGGTACGTCTTCCGCGCCACGACGCGGACGACGCCGTTCGCGGGGTTCGCGGGCGTCGCGCTGCTCGACCTCTCCGCGTCGCCCCCTGGCGTCGGCGACGCGGCGCGCGCGCCGCACGCGCACGGGGAGGCGCGGTGGCGCAGCCTCCCGCAGCTCGCGCTCGCGCACGCCGGGGAGCTCGTCGCGCGCGCGATGTCTTCTTCGTCTTCTTCCCCGGCTGACCCGGCGGCTCACGCCCTCGCACGCGCGCGCCTGCCGCTCCGGATGAACCCGCTCCGGCGCTTCGCGGCGGGCGCCGCGCCGTCGGTCGTGTTCTCGCGCGCGGGGTCGGGCGAGCTGATGTCGCTCGGGTGGACCCCCGCCGTCGCCCGCCTCGTCGAGGGCGCCGAGGGGCGTACCCTCGAGGACGCCGCCCGGGCGCTCGCGTCGGACGACGCCGACGAGCGAGCGTGCCGCGACGTCCTCGAGCAGCTCGTCGAGGCGGGCATGCTCGAGCCGGCGAGCGTCCCGATGGGGCCGACCCCTGCAGCGCTGCGCGCCGCGGCAGACGCCCTGGGCGAGATCGGGTGCGCGGGCGCGCCGGACGAGCTCCGCTCGGCCGCGCGGCGCCTCGAGGACTACGCGACCGCCGACGTCGAGACGCGCGCGCGCCTCGCCGCCGAGCTCGGCCGCGGCCCTGGGCGCTCGTCCGTGCTCGAGGATGTCATGGTGGACGGCGCCTCCGGCGCGGGGCTCCCTGCCACGCGCGGGGCGCTCGCCGCGGCGCTCGAGCCGGTCGTGCGCTTCGTGCGCGCGAGCGCCTGCGGGGCCGCGCACCGCCGGCTCTGCGCGGCGTTCGTCGAGCGGTTCGGTCGTGACGGCGTCTGCGACGACGTCGGCGGCTTCGTGACCGAGATCCTCGAGGACCCGCGGCGCATCGCGCTCATCCGCGGCGCGTCCGAGCCGATCCGCTGGATCGACGCGGAGCTCGGCCGCGTCGCCGCCTCGGCGACGGGCGACGTCGTGCGCCTCGATCCGGGGCTCTTCGAGGGGCTCGCCGCCCCGGACGCGCCGTCGTCGATGGCGCTCTTCCTCCAGATCGCGCCTCCCTGCCCGCGCGACGGCGGAGAGCCGCGCGTCGTGCTCAACGGCGCGCAGGCCGGGCGCGCGAAGTACCTGTCGCGCTACCTCGCGGACGCCGCGGGGCGCGCCCCTCAGGCCCTCGAGGCGGTCCGTCGCCGCCTGGCGCAGGAGGACGGTCCGCTCCCCATCGAGCTTTCGCCCACGCTCGGCCTCAACTTCCAGGTGCACCCGCGCCTCACGGAGTGGGCGCTCGAGCTCCCGTGGGAGCCGAGCGCGCTCGGCGACAAGGTCCTGCCGCTCCGCGATCTCTCCCTCCGCTTCGACGCGGCGGCGGTCGAGCTCCGGCTCCGATCGCGCCGCCTCGGCCGCGAGATCGAGCCGCTCCACCTCGGCTTCCTGCGGGACGCCGCGCTCCCCGATCCGCACTTCCTGCTCCGCGCGCTCTCGCCGCGGCTCCGCGACGACACGGTCGCGGAGCGGGCGGATCTCTACAACGTGCTCGATCGCCTCGATCTCGCCCGGGGCGTCGCCCTGGCCCCGCGGCGCCCGCGCCTCACGGTCGGTCGCGTCGTGGTGGAGCGCGCGCGGTGGGCGATCCCGGTGAGCGCGGTCCCGCGCAAGGACCCGAAGCAGCCGTACGCGTCGTATTTCCGCGCGATCGCGCGCCTGCGGCGCGAGCGCGAGATCCCGAGCCGGGGGTTCGCGCGGTACGTCGGGCGGGAGGTGGCCGGCTTCGGCTTCACCGAGACGAACATGTACGTCGACTGGGAGAGCCCGTTCACGCTGATCGGGCTGGCTCGCCTGCTCGGCGGTCCCAGCGACGGGAGGAGCGGGTACCTCGTCTTCACCGAGCTCCTGCCGGAGCCCGAGGCGTCGTGGCTGCGCCTCGACGGGAGGCCGCACGCGGCGGAGCTGCTTGTCGAGATCGACGGCGAGAGGAGCGCGCGATGAGCTGGATCTACCGGAAGCTGTTCCACGATCGGGGCCCCGAGGGCGAGGGGACCGACGCGCTCCTCCTCGGGCTGATCGATCCGCTCGTGTCCGAGCTCGAGCGGAGCGGCGCGATCGATCGCTTCTTCTTCCTCCGGTACGCCGAGGGAGGCGACCACCTGCGGCTGCGCGTGCGCGTGGCGCCCGGGCGCGACCCCGAAGGCGTGGCGGCGCGCGTGGACGCCGCGGCGGCGTGCTGCACCGCCGTGTCGCGCGCGGAGGCCGCCGCGTACGAGCCGGAGCTCGAGAAGCACGGGGGGCCCGCGGGGATGGAGATCGCGGAGCGGCAGTTCTTCGCGTCGAGCAGGTTCGCGCTCGGCTGCATCCGGAAGACGGCGGGGCGACCGCGGGCGCGCGCCCTCGTCGCTGTGTGCGCGCTCGACGCGCTGCTCGCGCGCGCGGGCGTCGCGGGCGACGCGCGGCGGTCGTTCCTCGCGGGGTACGCGCGGCACTGGCGCACGTTCGCCCGCGCGATCTCGGGCATGGAGCTCGTCAGCGCAGCGCCGGACGCCGAGTCGGTCGCGCTGGCGCGCGCGCTCGTGCGAGGGGAGGGGCTCGCCGCGCTCGGCGAGCTCGTCGACGACGGGCGCGCGCTCCTCGCCGCGTTCGACGCAGATCTGCCCGAGCTCGCCGAGGCGTCGCGGCGCGGAGCGCTCGGCGTGCCGCTCGGGACCGTCGTGACCAACCTCGCCCACACGTTCCATAACCGCCTCGGGCTCGCGCTCGCCTTCGAGGTGTGGGTGGCCGATGCGCTCGCCGAGGCGGACGCGCTCGCCGAGGCAGGCGCCCCGCACGAGCCGCCGCGGGCTCGCCCGCCGAGCGTCTCGCCGGGCGAGGCGTGGCAGCGCCTCGCCCGCGCGGCCGAGCAGCGTCGGCCCGTCACCGCGCTCCTCGACCCCGGCGAAGGCGCCGCGCTCGACGCGCTCCGCGACGCGGCCCGCCGCGACGGCCTCCGGTTCCTCGCGCCCGCCGCGCCCGCCGGCGGGATGCCCGCGCCGTTCGCGCTGCTGCGTGCCCTCGCGGACGCCCACCCGGCGGGCGGCGCGCTCCTCGCTGCCCTCGGCCGCATCGAGGCCGCGCACGACGCCCCGGAGTGCCCGCTGCCGCCCGACCCGGCTTCCGTCGCCGAGGCGCTCCGCGTCTTCCTCGCGGAGCACACGCTCGATCCCACGGTGCTCGTCCTCCGCGACCTCGACGGCGTCGACGCCGACACGCAGCACGCCGTCGCGTTCCTCGCGCGCGCCCTGGAGACGGAGCCGCTCGCCCTCGTCCTCACCGCGAGCGGGCGCCCGAGCCCCGGGTGGGCCGCGATCGTGGCCGAGATCGAGGAGGGGCCGGGGCTCCTCCGCGTCGCGACCGCGATCGCGCCCGCGCCCGAAGGCGAAGCCGCCGCCCCCGCGGTGACGCCGGGGCCCGCGACGGTCGCGCGGGGCGAAGCGTTCTGCCGCGCCGGCGCGCTGCACGAGGCCGCCGCGATCCTCGGCGACGCCCTGGCGTCGCCCGGCCTCTCGCCCGCGGCGCGGGCCGACGCGCTCGTGGCGCTCGCGAGGACGACGCTCCGCATGTCGCGCCCCGCCCTCGCGCGGAAGGCGGCGGAGGCGGCGCTCCGCCTCGGCCTCCCGGACCGCCGCCGCGCGCTCGCGCGGCGCGTCCTCATCGCCGCGCTCCACAACCTGGGCGAGACCGCCGCGCTCGACGCGCTCCGGGACGAGGTCGCTCAGCAACGCTCTGCGCCCGGCGCGTCCGCCGCGGAGCGCTGCTGGGCGGAGCTCGACGCCGCGCTCGTGTGCGCCACCGACGAGCGCCGCGCCGAGCACGAGGCGCGCCTCGACGCCCTGCTCGCCGCGCCGCGAGGCGACGCGCCGCCGCAGTGCCTCGCCGCCGCGCACGCGTGGCGCGGCGCCGCGCACGCGGCCAGCGGCGAGCACGAGCGCGGCCTCGCGCACCAGCGCCGGGCGCTCGCCTTCGCCGAGGAGCTCGCCGATTTCCGCCGCGCCCTCATGGTGCGCGTGCGCCTCGCGAGCAGCGTCGCCGCCGCGGGCGAGCTCGCCGAGGCGGCGGCGCTCTTCGACATCGCGGCCCGTCATGCGGCGTGGATCGGCCTCTTCGACCTCGCGTCGCTCGCCGCGCAGAACGCGATCTCGCTCGGCCTCGCGCGCCGCGACGCCGCCCCGGTCCGCGCGTGGCTCGACGGCGCGCGGCCCGCGCGCGCCCGCGTGTGGCGCTCGCCCTACGGCGAGCTCGCCGTGCTCCACGCGCGCGCCGAGTCGGCCCTCGCGCGGGGCGAGGCCACGGCGGCGGGGGCGCACCTCGATCGCCTGCGCGCGCGCCTCGCCGCGCTCGGTGGAGCCGCCCCGCGGAGCGCGCCCCTGCTCGCGCTCGCCGCGGCGCACCTCGAGGCCGACGTCGCCGCCGCCGCCGGGGACGACGCCGGCAGGGCGGCCGCGCTCGCGCGCGCCGCGGAGCTCACCGCGGGCGTGCCGCCGGAGGAGCGGCGGCTCGTCGCGGCCATCGCCCGCGCGCGGCGCGACGCCTCTCGCGGCGACGGCCGCCGCGACAGGCCGGTGGTCCTCGGTTTGCAAAGCCCCTGAACGAACTCGAGCCGCGCCCGCCACGGGCGCAGAGCGAAGGAGAAGCATCGTGGAGACTCTGACCAAGCTTCCGCCCATGCCTGGGCTCTCGGGCCCCGAGAAGAAGCGCTTCATGAACGGCACCCACCGCGCGGCCTCGCCCGAGGAGACCCTCGATCGGATCAAGGGCTTCATGCCGGCGATGGGGATCACGCGGATCGCCAACGTCACGGGGCTCGACGCGATCGGGATACCGGTCGTCGTCGTCTGCCGCCCCAACTCGCGCTCTCTCTCGGTCAGCCAGGGAAAGGGCCTGACGCTCGCGGCGGCGAAGGTCTCGGGGTTGATGGAGTCGATCGAGGCCTATCACGGCGAGAACATCGTCCGTCCGCTGCTCCTCGGCTCCTCTCGCGAGCTCCGGCGCTCCCACGCGATAGCCGACGTCTCCGCGCTGCCGCGGACCTCGAGCGCGCCGCTCGACGAGGACACCCAGCTCCTGTGGGCCGAGGGCTACGACCTCATGCGCGGCGCCCCGGTGTGGGTCCCCTACGAGCTCGTGCACGTCAACGCCACCGCGGCGGGCCGCGTCAACCCGGGTATCTTCTGCTGCTCGACCAACGGGCTCTCGTCGGGAAACGGGCTCCTCGAGGCGGTGAGCTACGGTATCTGCGAGGTGGTCGAGCGCGACGCCACGGCCGTGTGGGGGGCCCTCACCGACGAGGAGCGGGACGCGAGGCGGCTCGATCTCGACAGCATCGATGACCCCGGCTGCCGCGAGGTGCTCGCGAAATTCTCGGCCGCCGGGGTCGCCGTCGGCGCGTGGGAGACCACCTCGGACGTCGGTATCCCCTCGTACGAGTGCCTGATCGCCGAGCGGACGGAGGACGCCGTCCGCGCGCTTCACGGCTCCGGCGGGCAAGGCTGCCATCCGTCGCGCGCCGTCGCGCTGCTGCGCGCCCTCACCGAGGCCGCGCAGACCCGGCTCACGGTCATCTCGGGCGCGCGCGACGACCTCCTCCGGACCGAGTACGACCGCCACCGGAGCCCCGATCAGGTCCGGCACCTCCGCCGGCTGCTGACGGCGCGCGGAGAGCGCCCGTTCTCCGCGGGGCCCACGTTCGCGGGCGACACGTTCGAGGACGACGTCGCCTGGCAGCTCGAGCGGCTGCGCGCGGTCGGGATCGACAGCGTCGTCGCCTTCGATCTCACGAAGCCGGAGTTCGGCATCCCCGTCGTCAAGATCGTGATTCCCGGGCTCGAAGGGATCCACTCGTTCCCCAACTACATCCCTGGCCGTCGGTTCCGCCGCGCGCTCGAGCGCCGGAGCGGGAGCGCTGCGAGCCGGAAGGAGATCGTATGAGCATCATCGTCTTCATCGGTCCGACCCTCTCGCTCGAGGCCGCGCGGGCGGAGCTCGACGCCATCTATCTTCCGCCGGTCTCGCAGGGCGACGTCTACCGGGCATGCGCCAAGCGCCCGAGCGCGATCGCGATCATCGACGGCTACTTCGAGCGGGTCCCCGCGGTCTGGCACAAGGAGATCCTCTTCGCGATGGCGCAGGGCATCCACGTCTTCGGGAGCTCCAGCATGGGGGCGCTGCGCGCCGCCGAGCTCTCCGCCTTCGGCATGGAAGGCGTGGGCGCCATCTTCGAGGGGTACCGCGACGGCCTCATCGAGGACGACGACGAGGTGGCCGTCGTCCACGGCCCCGCGGACAGCGGCTTTCGCGCCGGCTCCGAGGCGATGGTCAACCTCCGGAGGACGTTCGACGCCGCGGCGGTCGCGGGCGTGATCACCGCCGCCACGCGCGACGCGCTCACGGCGATCGCGAAGTCTCTTTACTATCCCGACCGCGCCTATCCCGTGATCCTCGACGCCGCGTCCCGCCATGGCGTCCCGCAAGGCGAGCTCGCGTCGCTGCGCGACTTCCTCCCGAAGGGGCGCGTCAACCAGAAGCGCGACGACGCGATCGCGCTGCTCCGGCACCTCCGCGCGCGCGCCGAGGCGGGCTTCTCGCTGAAGACCGTCACGTACAGGTTCGAGGTCACCGAGTTCTGGTGCCGCGCCGAGCAGGCCGCCGGCGAGATGGTCGCCGCGGAGCGCCCGAGCGCCGGCGATCCGTCGCCGTACGAGACGGTCGCCCTCGACGGCATCCTCGACGAGCTCCGCCTCGACGCGGCGGCCTACGGCCGGGCGAAGCGCGGGGCCATGCTCCGGTACCTCGCGCTGCAGGAGGCCGAGCGGCGCGGCCTCACCGTGGACAACGCCGCGCTGGAGCGGACGTCCGACGCCTTCCGCCGCGAGCGGCGGCTCTACGAGCCCGACGACGTGAAGGGGTGGATGCGCCGGTTCAGCGTCGGCTGGGGCGAGCTGACGCGGCTGCTCCGCGACGAGGCGCTCATCGGCTGGGTCGAGAAGGCGACCGACGAGGTGGCGCAAGGCCACGTCCGCGACCACCTCTCGGTCTCCGGCGAGTACGCGGAGCTGCTCTCTCGGGCCCGCGACAAGCAGCAGCGCCTCGCCGAGCTCGGCCTGTCGAACCCCGCCTTCTCCGACGCCGGGATGGCCGAAGGCGACCTGATCCGGTGGTATTTCGAGCGATGTTTGGGCACGCCCGTGCCGCCCGATCCTGCGAGCGCGCTGCGCTCCGCCGGCTTCGCCGACGCGGACGAGTTCAAGCGCGTGGCGCTGCGCGAGGTGTGTTATCGCCGCGCCGCGCACGGCGACCGGGCCGCGAGCGCCTCGGCCCCGGAGCGTCGATGACGCCCGCGATCTCGCTCCGCGGGGCGACGAAGGTCTTCGCGTCGCGCCGGGCCGTCGACGCCGTGTCGTTCGAGGTGCGGCGCGGCGGCGCCACCGCGCTCCTTGGCCGGAACGGCGCTGGAAAGACGACGACGATGCGCCTCGTGACAGGCATCCTCCTCCCCGACGAGGGCGCGGTCGAGGTGCTCGGAGGCAGGAGCGACAGCGTCGCGATCCGCGATCGCGTCGGCTACCTCCCGGAGGAGCGAGGCCTGTACAAGCAGATGCCGGTCGCCGAGCACCTGGCCTTCCTCGGCGAGCTCAAGGGCGTCCGCCCGCGCCGCGCGCGCGAGAGCGCCGCGCGGCTCCTCCGGTCGCTCGAGCTGGAGCACGTCGCGCGCGCGCGGATCGAGACGCTGTCGAAGGGCAACCAGCAGAAGGTGCAGCTCTGCGGCGCGCTCGTCCACGACCCGGAGATCCTCGTCCTCGACGAGCCCATGTCGGGCCTCGATCCCGTCAACGCCGTGGTCGTGAAGCGGCTCTTCGGGGAGCTCCGCGCCGCCGGAAAGACGCTCTTGCTCTCGACCCACGTCATGCCGCTCGCCGAGAGCCTGGCCGACCACGTGGTCGTCGTCGATCGGGGGCGCGTCGTCCTTTCGGGGCCCGTCGGCGAGGTGAAGGCGTCCTTCGCCGGCAACACCGCGCGGATCGAGTTCGACGGCGACGGGACCTTCCTCCTCGGCGTCGACGGCGTGGTGAGCGCGCGGATCGAGCCCGGCGCGGCGGAGCTCGTGCTGCGCGACGCCGGCGACGCGCAGCGGGCGCTCTCGGCGGCGCTCTCGCGCCTCCGGGTGCGGAAGTTCGAGGTCTCGTCGCCGTCGCTCGGCGACATCTTCTCTCGCGTCGTCGGCGAGGGCGCCCCGCCGCCGCTCGCCCACAGGGCGCGCGCGGCCCGGGGCGCGGCGCTGGAGGCATCGTGAGCCGCATCCTCGTCGTCTTGAAGCGTGAGTACGTCGCCGCAGTGAAGACAGCGTCCTTCGCCCTCACGACGCTCCTCCTGCCGGTCCTCTTCGCGGCGGTGGGCCTGCTCCCTGCGCTCATCGTCGCCGTCGGCGCCGGCGATCGCTCGGTCGTGGTTGTCGACGGGACAGGCCGGCTCCGCGGGGTCGTGGAGGCCGCCTCCGCGGGCCTCGCCGAGGAGGCGTCGGCGCGGTCCGCCGCGAGGTCGCTCGGCGCCGCGATGGGCAGCGCGGTGCTCCCGAGGGCCGCCCGGCTGCGGCTCACCTACGTGGCTCCCGGCGACGCCGCTGCCACGAGCGCGGCCGTCGCGGCGCTGCTCGACGGCGCGAGGGCGGGCGTCGAGGCGGGAGGGCACGGGGTGGACGGCGTGGTGGTGCTGCCGCCCGCGATGCTCGAGGACCCCGGCGCGCGGGGCGCGCTGTACGCGAGGGGGGCTGACCTCGACGCCGTCGAGCACGCCGCGGCGGTGGTGGCGCGCGGCGTCGCCGTGGCGCGGTGGACGGCGCGCGGCCGCGACGCCGCCGAGATCGAGGGCCTCCTGTCGCCCCCTGCGTTCGATCCTGCGCCTCTCTCCTCGAGCGGCCCTGGGGGCCCCGGCGGCGACCTCGACATGCTCGTCGCCTTCGGCTTCGGCGGCCTGCTCTTCGTCGCGATCCTCCTGAATGGTCGCGAGATCTTGCGCCGCATCGTGCAGGAGAAGTCGGACCGTATCATGGAGATCCTCCTCTCCTCGGTGACGCCGTTCGAGCTCCTGTCCGGGAGGATCCTCGGCCTCGCCGCCGCCGGCCTCACGCAGATCGTCGTGTGGCTCGGGATGGCGGCTGTCGCGGGCGCCGCGATCGGCGCGCTGGGAGGGCCGCGCCTCCTCGACGCCGAGACCCTGCTTCGTCCCATGGTCGCCGTGTACTTCGTCGTGTTCTTTCTCCTGGGATATCTCGTGAACGTGGCTGTCTATGCCGTCGGGGGCGCGGCCGCGAGCTCCGAGAAGGCGGCGCAGCAGCTGATGAGCCCTATCTCGATGGCGCTCTCCGCGCCGCCGTTCTTCCTCGTGGTCATCGCCGGTCACCCCGGATCGACGCTCGCCGTCGTGCTCTCGATGATCCCGATCTACGCCCCGATGGTGATGTTCGTCCGGGTCCTCGTCTCCGATCCGCCGCTCTGGCAGATCCTCGTCGCCATCGGCGGCACCGGCGCGACCGTGCTGCTCTTCATCTGGGTCGCCGCAAGGATCTTCCGGATAGGCGTGCTCTCCCATGGAGCGACGCCGAGCCTCCGTGAGCTCTGGCGCTGGGCCCGCGCCAGGTGACGCGGGCCGACGGCGCGATCGGCTGTCCGAACGCGCGGCGCAGCGCTCTCAAGCTGCCGACAGCGTCTTGCCTGTCTCGAGCAGCGTCTTCAGATCGCTCAGGATGTAGCTCCAGCCTCCGCCGGCTTCCTTGATCGCGCCCGAGGTGATGGCAGCCGTCTTGGGCGCGTCGCCGACCTCGTGGGTCACGGTCAGCGACGTGATGCCGTAGGGGCTCACCTCGATCTCCCAGGTCAGCCGCCTGAACCCTTCCTCCTTCATCTCGGGATCCCAGAGGATGCGCCACGTCTGAACGAGCTTTCGCGGAGGGTCGGCCTCGATGACCTCTCCGTCGATGATGACCTTGGGGCCGCCGTGCTGGGCCATCTCCGCGTTCGCGAACGCCTGGTATTTGCCGCCGGGGCGCAGATCGTACTCCGCGCGGGCGCAGTAACCGTATTTCTCGATCCACTCGGGCTTCGTGATCGCATCCCAGACGGCCTGGGGCGTCGCCTTGATGTGGACTCGGTAGACGTGGACCGGCTTCTCACTCTTCGTCGTCATTGTTCTCCTCCAGCTGCTTCTTCAGATCGACGAGCGCCGAAATGCGCCCCTCCGTGTACTTGTCGATCCAACGATCGTGGATCTGGCGAATGGGGACCGGGTTCAGGTAGTGAAGCTTCTTCCGGCCCGATCGAACGGTGACGACGAGCCCCGCGGCTTCGAGCACACGAAGGTGCTTCATCACGCCGAACCGCGACATCTCGAGCTCGGACTCGAGCTCCGTGAGCGTGAGGCCGTCACGCGCGAAGAGCCGGTCGAGGAGGGAGCGCCGGGTGGGATCGGCCAGCGCCTTGAAGACGCGATCGTCGTCCGTCACCCCCTTGATATGTTACCAAATGGTCACCTGTCAAGGTCCGGCATGCTCGGCCGACGCAGATCCGGGGCGGACCGCTGCGGGTGCTCGGATGTAGGATGCGAGGAGCCGCGGCAGCTTGGCGCTCGCGCTCGACGACCGAGGGCATTGGCGCGAGGCGATGCGGTGACGCGGCTGGATCGAGAGCGGCCGGTAAGCGAGGCGAGGGGCGACCTCAGAAGCCTTCGCCGTTCTCGAGGAGCGACGGGCACTTCTCGCGGACGCCCGCGCACTCCTCAGGTGGCTGCAAGAGGTCGAAGTCGGACCCGCACGAGAGCGCCTTGAGGGTGCCAGCCATGGCGATCAGGCAGGTCTTGGCCTCCGCGACCGTGACGGTGCACCCCTCGAAGTCGTACGTGAAGCACCTGGTCGACGTCAGAGGTTCATTTGCAGAGATGAGGCACGCCCGCCAGATGGCCACGCACTCCTCTATCCCGGAGGAGTTGAGCAGTCCGACGAGATCGCACTGGTCTGCTTTCGCGAGCTTCATCGGCTGTTCGAGATCGTCGCACACCTGGTTGGCCTCTTGGCTCGTCAGCTCGCCGAGCAGCTGGTTCTCGTCGAGGGCGATCGCGGTCTCGCCCCCCTCGTCACCGCACGCCACGAGCGCGAGCCCAGCCGCCAGGACCCCGAGAAGCGTCATCCGTCTCATTCGAGCTCTCCTTGACAAGGAAGGTGCGCACGTGGCCGTTCAGGACCCGCAGGCACCCCGTTCGCCTGACGATACCCACGCTCCGCGCTTTCGGGCAGCGTCCCCAGCCGGATCGCCACGTCGGCATTGCGTGCCACGCGGTCGACCAGCTCGTCGGTGAAGATCAGAACGGCGACAGCGCGGGATGGCGCTCGAGGCGTGCCGGTCGCGTTCAGCTTGTGGCGGTGCTCGGCCCACCGCACGTCATGGCGTGCGCGCGGAGGAGGCGTGACGGGCGCGGCTCCTGACAGGGAGCTTTACCGCGATGGCGATGAGGCCAAGAGCCCCGGGCCGTTCCTGGCCGACCTCGTGGCGCTCAGCGCGCGCTTCGATGTCGTGGCGCCCGAGGACGATCGGTCAGCGGGGCGCTGGGTGACCTCAGGAGCCCTCGCCGCCGGTCTCCCCGGTGGCTACGATCTCCGGGCACTTCTCGGTGAGGGCCGCGCACCCTGCCGGGGGCTCCCCGGAGGTGTCGGGCGGCGTTGCGCACGTGATCGCCTTGACGCCGTCGGCCTGGGCCTTCATGCAGGCCTTGTACTCCGCCACCGTCGCGGTACAGCCCGCGAAGCCCTCGGTGGAGCACCCGCCGTCGCCCTGCGAGGGCTGCTCCGGGGCGCTCATGCACTCGGCCTTGGTGGCCTCGCAGTCACCCCCGAACGCGCCGGCGAACGCGCCGGCGACCTCGCACAGGTCTTCCTTCGTGACGGTGATCGACGCGGCGAGATCCTGGCACACCGCCTGGGAGTCCGCGGCCGTCAGCTGGCCGAGCTGCTTGCCGTCGAGGTCACCTCCGCTCTGGCTCCCGGTGTCCCCGTTGCCCCCGTCGTCGTCGCCGCCGCAAGCCGCGAGCGCGAGGCCAGCCATCAGCAATCCAAGAAGCTTCATCCGTGTCATCGAGCGCTCCCTCATCGAGAATGTTCACCAGCGTGTCCGCGCGGCGCTCGAGGACGGCTCCGCCAAGGAAGCGAGCGGGCTGCATCGTCGGCCGGGCAGGCGCGCGGGCCGGACCTACTACGACCGCGGTTCAATCTTTCTTCCTGCTGGAGAGAAATAGACGGCGGCCTCGGGCGCGAGCCCTGCCGCGCGCGGTCGAGGCGCTCTTCGCCCGAGTGTATCGGCGCGGGTCAGGGGGCGCGCCGACGTCTCGCCGGGCGTGAGGGTGCGTCCGGAGGCGCCGTCGGCTTCCCGTTGCGGCCGGCGTCCCACTGCGCGACCACGCGCTTCGGCGCCACGCGACGCCATGCGCCCACGAGCAGCTCTTCCAGGAGCGCCCGATCGACGCGGCGGAGCTCCACCCGCGTCCAGCCCTGGTGCCCCCACGGCGTCACGGAGAAGACGTCGGGCTGCGCCTGCACCAGGCTGTCTTGTTCCTCCAGCGACAGCTTGAGGACCGCGTGCTCCTCCGCCACCCAGTGGGTCGCGAAGATCTTCCCTCGCACGCGGAACGACGGTTTGCCCCAGTGGTCCTGCTCCTCGGCCTCGGGAAGCGACAGCGCGAGCCTCTGGAAGTCCTCGGAACGGAACGCAGAAGGAACATGCGTGGGAGGGGGAGGCGTGGAAGGCGTGGGAGACCCGCTCGACATGGTGTTCGCTCCTTCGAAGCTTATCCTGAAGAACGCGACGCCGGCGGTCTTGTAAAGATTTTACCCCGCCGCGGGCTCCTGCCAGCGAGAGGCCGAGCCGCGCGGCGGGGCGGGCGCTCCGCTCAGGAGCCTTCGCCCTCGCTCTCGTCTTCCTCTTCCTCTCCCTCGAAGAACGCCGGGCACTTCTCTTCGAGCGCGGCGCACGCCGCCGGCTTCTGCCCGATGTCAGCGAGCGTCGATTCGCACGTGAGCGCCTTGATGGTGCCTACTATGGCGTCCACGCAGGCCCTGACCTCCGCGACCGTGGCGGTGCAGCCGGTGAACTCGGACGCTCCGCACGAATCGAGCTCGCCCGTCACCTCGGACTCCTCCGCAGCGCTCATGCACGCCTGCTTGGTGGTCTCGCACTCGATTCCGAACAACGAGCCAACCACCCCCTCGGCCTCGCACTCGTCCTCCTTCGAGATCGTATCTGTCTGCGCGCGGAGGTCGTCGCAGAGGCCGTCGGCCTCCTCGGCCGTCAGCGCGCCGAGCTGCTTGCCTTCGATGTCGCTCCCGCTACCGCCATCGCCATCACCCTCATCACCGCCGCAAGCCACGAGCGCGAGACCAGCCATCAGAAACCCGAGAAGCTTCATCCGTGTCATGTCGAGATCTCCTTGAACGAGGACGTTCACCTCGAGCACACCCGCGGGGCCCTCCAGGCGACGCCACAGCGCCTGGAAGCGCCGGGCGCGGGCGCCTTCCGGGCGACTGCGCTGCTCAGACCGGTCTACGTTCGATGAGAGGATTCCTTTCCTCTCCGAACGGCGAGCGCAGCTTTTCCGCGCGAGCGCCGCCCGGGCCGCGTATCGGGAGTCCCACGTCCCACCCCGGCGCGCGCGACGCCCGGAGCCCCGAGGAGCGCTCGCCCGCTACGGGCTCATGCCGGCGACGTCGATCAGCGCCGCGCGCGTCCGGGTCGGGGTCGTCCCGCTGAACTGCTTCACGTCGCGCGCGAGGTGCGCCTGGTCGTAGTAGCCGAACCGCTGGGCGAGCTCCGCCCAGGTCCCCGTGGCGCCCGTCTTGAGGTGCCGCACCAGCCGGTCGAAGCGCACGAGCCGCGCGAGGAGCTTGGGCGGGACGCCGACGTGCTCGCGGAACAGGCCGATCACGTGCTTCTGGCTGTAGCCGAGCTCGCGCGCGAGGGCGCGCATGTCGACAGCGCCCCCGCGCTCCTCGATCCGGCGGAACGCCCAGGAGACCACGCCGACCTCGATCCGCGCCTCGTCCACGCGCTCGCCGAGCGCCCGCTCGATCAGGTCGAAGCGCGCGTCCCAGGTCGGGAGCTCCTCGAGGCGCTCCGCCAGCCGGGCGTGCTTCCTCGGGAGCAGATCGCGCGCCGAGATCACGCGCCCGGTCAGCTCCTCCATGGGCACGCCGAAGAAGAGCCGCGCCCCGATCGGGGTGAGGTTCACCTGGAGCCCGCGCTGGAACCCGTCGTGCTCGGTGATCGTGAAGGTGGCATCGAGGCCCGCGACGAAGCCGCCGGGGTGCGAGGAATGACGGCGATCGCTCCCCGCGTCGAACACGCGCAGCGGCGGTCCGAACTCGATGATCACGACGATCTGCGGCGCCGGGAGCTCTCGCCGCCGCAGCGGCCCGGGCGTCTCCTCCGTGTAACCGCTGTAGTCGCGGATGTAAGGGCGGAGGTGCGGCGCCGGGGGCCGCGTCGCGAGCTCCCAGCGGCCCTCACCGGAGTTGCCGCGGGCGATCCGTGCACGGGGCGCCAGCGCTTGCATCGCGGGGAAGGGTACCTGTCGATGCGGGCGCGAGCCAGCCGCGCGCGGGGCGGGGCGCGTCAGCGGATCGTCTTACAGCACCTCAGCCCGAGGTGGTAATTCGCGTGCCACGCGTCCTCCATCGGCTCGACGTGCCAGCGCGGGCTGTAGGCGCAGTGATCGGGGTAGGTCTCCCGGCCCTTCGGCCTCGGGGCGTCGTGCTCGCGGGCGACCTCGACGTAGAACCAGGCGCTCCCCTTGAGCTGGCTGTACAGCTTGCCGTCGTCGCGGTCGCGGCGGGTCATGATCTCGGCCACGTTGCCGTGCTGATCGAACACCCCGAACCGCGAGCGGCACGCGGGGAAGGACCCCGCAGGCTCGGTGTCGGTCGCGCAGGTCTGGTAGGCAGAGCGCGCGGTGTCGCCGTCGCACGGTTTGCCGTCGATGTCACGGTGCGGCGTCTGCGTGTGGCAGATGGCGAGATCGAGCTCGTCGCCGTAAGCGTACGTCCTCGGCTTGCCGCCCTCTGGATCGCCGCGGCACGCGAGGCTCCACTCGTCCTCGGTGCAGAGGCGCTTGCCCTGGAGGCTGCACACGGTCGCCGCCTGCGTCGGGCTCGCCCACACCATCGGCAGCTCGCACGGCTTGTTGGGGAACTCGAAGATGTCGATGCAGAACTCGGCCGACGCCGGCTTCCCGCGGCGGTACACGGGCACCATGTTCTCCTGGCCGCCGCAGCGGGCGCGCTGCTCCTCCGTCTGGAGGACGACGCCCCGGAGGCCCTCCAGGCACTGCTCCTTCGAGCGCGTGTGCCGCGCGAGCTCCTTGTTGCCCTGGTTGAGCCGGGCAGGCGAGCCGCCGCCGAAGTTCTTCTCCAGGAAGAGCTCCGGGTTCTTGAACTTCCGCTCTCGCTCCGAGAACTCCTTCAGCGAGAAGAGCCGCACCAGATCCTCGCGCGCCTCGTAGTGGATCGCCATCGGATCGCCGACCGCCCCGGGCGCGCCAGCGTCGCCGCCGGCCGCATCGGGCGCGCCGGCCTCGCCGGAGGCCCGAGGGGCAGGCGCCTCCGGGGCGGAGGCCGCCGGAACTGAAGGCGGCGCGGAGGCGCTGGCCGAAGGCGGCGCGCCGGCGTCGCGGCCGCGATCGGCGTCGCCGCGGGAGCAGGCGGGCGCGGCGGCGGCGAGCGCCGCCAGCACGAGGTGCAAGGGACGGGAGGGAGGGGGCAAGTGGAGCGAGCGGGGCACGTCGAGCTAGAGGGGCACGTGGAGCGAGATCAGAGGGCGGCCGCGATGATCTCGGAGAGGCTCGCCTCGTCGACGACGCCCGTCAGGTAGGCCGCGACCTTCCCTTGCCGGTCGATCACCACGAGGCTCGGCAGCTTGTCCACCCCGTAACGAGCCGAGGCCTCCTTCGCGTCGTCGATGAGGATCGGATACGAGAGGCCCTTCTTGACGGCGTACTGGCTGGCCACCTGGGGCGGGTCGTCCACGTTGATGCCGAGCACCACGAGCCCCTTCTTCTCGTAGCGGCGCGCGATCCGGTCGAGGATCGGCGCCTGGACCGCGCAGGGACCGCACCACGTGGCCCAGAAGTCCAGGATCACCGGCTGGCCCTTCAGCTCGGCGATCTGCATGCGCGCGCCGGGATCGCCGTTGGCCGCGACCGGCAGCGTCACGTCGGGGGCCTCCGCGCCGACCATGCCCCCGACCCCGGGCGCGAGGCGCGGCAGGATCACAAGTCCGAAGAGCGCGCTCAGGGCGATGAGCAACGCGACTGCAGGATAGAGAATCTTGCCGGAATTGGGCTGGGGTTCGGCCATACGGGCCCTGGGCTTCATAGCAAATCTTTGGGCCTACGTCCGAGCGGCTCTGGTACGGTCCGGCGCCTCGACCGGCCGGGCGCTTCGCCGCCTGGCACGGGGTCGGGGGCGCAGCGCGGCACGCCGCGCGACGCCGCCGCCTCCGGGAGGGGTCGGGGGCGCAGCGCGGCACGCCGCGCGATGCCACCGCCGTTCGGGTCACGTCGTCGCCCGCGCGCTGGAGGAACCATGCTCGATCGTCCGAATCTTTCACGAGAGAATCCCGCGGGGCCGCGCGGACGGCGCCCGCCGCCGGGGCCCCTTCCGGCCAAGCAGGCGGCCAAGTGGCCCCCCGATGACAACGATCTGCCCGGCGCCCCGCCGGCGCCCGCGGGCGGCGGCTTCGCGGACGACGGCAACTTCAAGCGCGGCCGGTTCAGCCCCGTGTCGATCGTGGTCGGCCTCGTCGTCGCGCTCGGCGCCGCGGGCGCCATCTGGCTCGGCGTCAAGCAGGACGGCCAGAAGATGACGGTCGACGCCGTCTCCAAGGAGAAGAAGAACATCTTCGTCCTGCCCAAGAAGGACCAGCTGCCCCTGTGGCGCAAGTGGGCCGCCGCGAGCTCCGAGCTGTCGCTCCAGCAGGAGGCGCTCATGCAGCTCGCGTGGGCCGACGACCCGGAGGGCGTCACGCACGCGCAGAACGCGCTCGCGCTCTCGGACCACCGCGTGAAGGGCGTCGCCGCGCAGGTGCTCGCGTACTACGGCTCGCCCAAGGCCGACGGCGCCAAGCACGCGCTGCTCGAGGCGCTCAAGGTCGCGGACGAGAGCGATCGGCCCCAGATCGTCTGGGCCCTCGTCGAGCTGAAGGAGCCCGCCGCGTTCAAGGACGCGATGGACCAGTACAGGAAGGGGTTCCTCTCGAAGGTCGAGCGGCTCGGCGGCGGCATCGCCTTCGACCCCGAGAAGCTCGCCGGCCTCGTGTCGCTCGAGGAGCTCTCGAAGCTCGCGACCGACGAGAGCTCCTCGGTGCGGCAGCTGGTCGCGACCGTCCTGTCGCGCAACGCCGAGCCCAAGTGGACGAGCGCGCTCATCACGCTCGTGAAGGACAAGGACGTCGAGGTCGCGCGCGAGGCCGCGAACGGCCTCGGGAGGATCGGCGACGAGACGGCGCGCGCCCCGCTCCTCGAGGCCCTCGCGAACGCCGACAAGACGAGCCGCCAGCGCTTCCTGGAGGCGCTGCGCGACGGCATCGGCGGCGAGGGGCTCGTCCTCGCGCTCGACAGCGTGAAGCAGGACCCCGAGGAGACGACCTGGTTCCAGACGAAGCAGATCATGGAGATGCTGCGCGAGCTCGCCGATCCTCGGGCGGCCGACCCGCTCGTGAAGTGGATCGAGGCCAAGAAGCCGCCGCTGCACTGGCAGGGCGAGGCGGGGACGCGGCTCGCCGAGGTCGGCGACATCCGCGCCGCCAAGTTCATCGGCGAGCGGATGCTGGCCGACCCGCTCAAGCTCTACAAGCTCGAGAAGTTCTGGGAGGCGGACGAGGGCGGGCACCTGTCGCGCACCGACCTGCCGCGCGTCGTCGGCGCCCGCATGCTCGCCGATCTCGCCGTGATCCACGCGGACAAGGCCGCCGAGCTCAAGGCCGCGGCCGAGGCCCCGGTCATCCTGTGGCTCAAGGATCGCCCGCAGCCGCACGCGAACGGCCTGCGCTTCCTCGCCACGGTCCGCTCCGAGAAGATCCTGAAGGACATGCGCGACTGGGCCTTCCCGACGGATCCGCTCCCCAAGGAGGGGCAGCAGCCGCCGTTCCCCGCGGCCTTCGAGACCGCGCAGAGCGCGCTCCGGTACATCGGGCGCATGAAGGACGAGCCCTCGTACCCGAAGCTCATCGATCAGTTCAGCCGCAAGAAGGACCCGAAGCTGGACATCACCCAGGACGCGCTCCAGGGCGCCGGGCTCGCGATGCTGGGGATGGCGCTCCGCGCGGTCGCCTACGGCGCGTCGCAGGGGCTCGCCGAGTGGGGCGATCCGCGCGCGGTGGAGAGGCTGACGAAGCTCATCGAGGACGAGACGTGGCACGAGGAGGCCCGCCAGGCCGCCTGCGAGGCCGTCGCCTGGTGCGCCGACGACAAGACGATGATCGAGGTGGCGAAGAAGGCGAAGGAGTTCGCGAGCAAGAAGGAGCCGCGCAAGCAGCTCATCGGCGCCTGCTACGCGTCGTCGCTCGCGCTCCGGCCGGTGCCCGGCGCGGCCGCCGAGCTCGTCCCGCTCCTCGCGGCCGACGTCGACCCCGGGGTGCGCATGGCCATCGCGCGCGCCATCGGCATCGGCGGCTTCGACGAGGCGGTGCAGGGGCAGCTGTTCGAGAAGCTGAAGGACGTCGAGGTCCGGAACGCCGCGGCGCTCGCGCTCATCCTCGGCGGCACGAGCGACACCGCGGCGCGGACGATCGCGATGTACGCCGACTTCGACAAGTCCGCGCTCGACGACCTGAAGGACCACTACTACCGCGCCTTCGGCTACTGGTCGGACGAGGACTTCAAGCGCGGCAACCTCTACCGGTACGTCGCGAACGCCGAGGCGATCACGCGGGTGAAGGTCGCCGATGCGCCGCAGGAGTGGGCGCGGCAGCGGCTCCAGGCCCAGTTCGACAACCTGAAGTACGACAACGGCCCGCACTCGGAGACGCGCGTCGTGCTGCGTTACCGGCTCTACCAGGAGGCCAAGAGCGGCGACGGCGCGAAGAAGAAGGGCGCGATCGACACGCTCAAGTTCATGAAGGAGAAGGGCGTGCTCATGGCGCTGCGGCACGAGCAGGGCGAGACCGGCGCGCTCGCGAAGCGCGCGTTCCACGAGCTCATGAACCCGAAGGCCACCGTGGCCGAGGACCTGAGCAAGTTCGCCCCGGCGAAGGCCGGGGGCGACGACACGCAGTAGCGGCGCGCGGTACGGCGCGGCCGATCTCGCGGACCGCGCCCGCGCACGAAGCCCCGGCGCGCGATGCAGGGGCGGGGAGCCCGGGAGCGCACGAGAGGAGGTCGTCCTCTCCGGAGCTCCCGGGCTTCCTGTTTTTGTGCTGGCAGCGCGCCCATTTCCGTCTCCGGCGCGTGTCGGTCTGGCCAGGGGGGCCGGGTGACCGGCGCGTGTCGGGCTGGACAAAACGCACGTTTCGGAAGAGTGTTCGCGCCGAGGTGCACTGTGCCTACCTGGCGTGATGAGCTCATCGAAGCCGTGAAATCGAAGGCGGAGCGCGAGGCAGAGGAGCTCGCGCGGCACAAGAAGCGGGTCGCCGAGGCGCTCGCGGCCGCGGAGTCGGCCGTGTCGCTGGGGGCCGAGTCGCTGAAGTTCGCGCACGAGAGGCTGCAGGAGAAGGGGCAGTCCATCGTGCTCACCCAGGAGCAGGACAAGCACCGGCTCGCGCTCGGCGATTTCAGCCTCTCCCTGGAGCTCCTGCGGGAGTCCGCGATCGTCCGGGTGACGTTCGGCGACGGCAAGCCGCGCGAGTTCGATTTCGCGAAGGACCGCCACATCGCGCCCGCCGACGTGGAGGAGTACATCGGCCGTCGCGCGCTCGAGCTGGTCCGCGCGGCGCAGAAGGCGTCGCCGTGGTGAGCGCCTGGCGCGCCGCGGCCCCGCTGTCGTTCCGCGCATGGGGTCTTCGCCGCGGCCTCGCCGCCGGCCTCCTCGCCGCGGTCGCCGCGTGCGCTCCGCCGGCTGCGCCGCCTCGCCAGCCTGCCGCGCCGCCGGCCTCGAAGCCTGCCGCGCCGGCGCCCGCCGCGCCGGCCTCGATCGAAGTCGATCCCGCCGCAGAGGCGCGGATCGCGGCGGACGTCGCGTACCTCGCGTCGCCCGAGCTCGCGGGGCGGGGGACCGGTGAGCCCGGCGCCGATCTGGCGGCCGAGTTCATCGCGCGCCGGTTCGCCGAGCTCAAGCTCTCGCCGCTGGGCGGGCCGGGGAGCGACGCGAAGGCGTACCGGCAGGGGTTCGACGCGCGCGTCGGCGCCGACGTGGCGCCCGCGGCCCTCGCGGTGCAGCGCGCGGGCCGGAAGCAGAGCGTCGAGGCCGGCAAGCTGGTCACGGCCGACGGGAGCGCGAGCGGCACGGTGTCCGGGGCCGCGGTGCTCGTCGGCCATGGAGTGACCGCGCCGGCGCTCTCCTGGGACGACTACGCCGGCCGGGAGATCGAGGGGAAGATCGCGATCGTGCTCGACGGCGTGCCCACGCTGGACGGCGGCTCGGGTGGAGCGGCGCACGGCGGCGCCGCGCCCGCGGGTCCGCACGGCGGTGCAGCTCATGCCGGTGCAGCCCACGGCGGTGCAGCTCATGCCGGTGCAGCCCACGGCGGCGCTGCGCCCGACGATCCTCACCATCCTGCGCGGCCGGCGGACGCGCTCCGCGACTTCGGCAGCGTCCGTTACAAACTCCGCACCGCCCGCGAGCACAAGGCCGCCGGGGTGATCCTTGTCGCGGCGGGCGACGAGCTCCCGCGGGTGCCGGACGACGCGGCGAGCATGGGCATCCCGGCCGTGGTGATCACGCGCTCCGCGGCCCGCGCGCTCTTCCCGGCGGCCGGGCTCGCGCCGCCGGTGAAGCCCGCAGGCGCGGCCCCGGAGAAGCAGGCGGCCGTGAAGCCGGCCGCGACCAAGGCCGCCGCGCCGAAGCCGCTCGACGGCACGACCGTCGAGATCACGACCAAGGTCACCGCGCGGACGGCGCCGACGTCGAACGTGATCGGCCTGCTCTCGGCGAAGGACGGCTCGCCGCACGCCGGTGAGTACGTCGTCATCGGCGCTCACTACGATCACCTCGGCTACGGGGGCACGTCGTTCTCGCGCGCGCCCGGCGTGCACGCGGTCCACCCGGGCGCCGACGACAACGCCTCGGGGACCGCGATGCTCCTGGAGGTGGCGCGGCGGTTCGCCTCGTTCCCCGAGCGGCCGGCGCGGAACCTCCTGTTCATCGCGTTCGGCGCCGAGGAGCTCGGCACCATCGGCTCGCGCCACTTCGTCGATCACCCGCCGGCCCCGCTCGCGGGGATGAAGCCGGTCGTGGCCATGATCAACGCCGACATGGTCGGCCGGATGCGGGACGACAAGCTCCTCGTCGACGGCCTGGGGACCTCGCCCGACTGGCAGCCGATCGTGGACGGCGCCGCCCGCGGGCTCGGCCTCACGCTCCAGTTCGGCGTCGAGGGCTTCGGCGCGAGCGATCACGCGTCGTTCACGGCGTCGCGCGTCCCGATCGCCTTCCTGTTCACGGGCGTCCACGAGGACTACCACCGGCCGAGCGACACGGCGGACAAGATCAACGCCGCGGGCGTCTCGCGGTGCTCGGTGCTCGCCGCGCGGATGGCGCTCGCCCTGTCGCGGCGCGACGCGCGCCTCGCCTTCACCGATCCGCCCGCCGACCCGCACCGCAGCATGCGCGGCGGCTTCCGCGCGTCGCTCGGCACGATGCCGGACTACGCGTACCAGGGGCCCGGCGTGAAGCTCACGGGCGTGCGGCCCGACGCGCCGGCCTCCCGCGCCGGCATGCAAGCGGGGGACGTGATCGTGCGCATCGGCGCCCACGCTGTCACCAACATCCACGACTTCATGTTCGCGCTCGGCGATCTCGAGCCGGGCCGCGAGGTCGAGATCGAGGTGGATCGCGGCGGGACCCGGGTGCCGCTCAAGGTCATCCCCGCCCCCGGCCGATGAGCCGGCGCCCTCGCCGCCCCGCGCCGCCGGTCGCGCCACCTCGACGGCGCAGGGCCCCGAGCGGGCCCTGCGCGGTCCGCCTCGCGTTCCTCTGCGGCCTCACTGCGGCGCTCCTCGCCTGCGACAGCCCGCCGCCTGCGGCGGTCGACGCGGCGACGCCCGGAGGGCCCGAGCGCGCCGGCGCAGCTGCGGATGCCGAGCCCGCGCCGCCCGACGCCGCTGCGGCAGAGCTGTCGGACGCCGCGGCGGCGCTGGCGTACACTCCGGCAGAGCCGCCGGACGCCGCGGCGGCGCTGGCGTACACCCCGGCGGAGCTGCCGGACGCCGGCGCAGCGATGTCGTACGCCGCGGCGGCGCTCGATGCCTCGGCGGCAGCCCCCGACGGCAGCTCGCCGGACGCCGCGGCGGCAGCGCCCGACGGCGGCGCGCCGGATGCCGCAGCGGAAGCCCTCGACGGCGGCGCTCCGGACGCGGGGCTGCCCGGCAGCTCCGAGGGGTGCCCGGGCGACATGGTCCTCGTCGAAGGCGACTACTGCCCCGTGGTCGATCAGATCTGCCTGAAGCACCACAAGGAGTACGAGAAGGACCAGGAGCGACGGGCGACGGCCTACAACGAGGCCGAGGGCCCGACCAGCGTCAGCGAGCGGTGCCTCGAGTACAGGCGGCCGACCGAGTGCCTCTCGAAGAAGCGCGCGCCGATGAGGTTCTGCGTCGACCGGTACGAGTGGCCCAACAGGAAGGGCGAGCTCCCTGCGGTGCTCGTCTCGTGGCGCCAGGCCGTCAAGGCGTGCGAGGGCGTCGGCAAGCGCCTCTGCACGGAGGACGAGTTCAACTTCGCCTGCGAGGGCGACGAGATGCTCCCGTACACGTACGGCTACGCTCGCGACGCGACCAAGTGCAACATCGACCGGCCCTTTCGCCAGCGCGAGGTCACGCTCTACCACTACGAGCGGTGCATGCGGCACCCCAAGTGCAAGGCGGAATTCGAGCGGCTCGATCAGCGCAAGCCTGCGGGCTCGATGCCGGCGTGTGTGTCGCCGTTCGGCGTCTACGATCTCAACGGCAACATCAACGAGTGGGTCGTCCGGCCGGGCCACAAGTCGCCGGAGCGAAGCGGGCTGAAGGGCGGCTGGTGGGGCCCCATGCGCGGCCGCTGCCGCCCGACGGTGGGGTTCCACAAGGAAGAGGACTACGGCTACGAGCAGGGGTTTCGTTGCTGCAAGGACGCGGCTCCGCGGTGAGCGCGCCGTGGCGCGTCCTTTTTGAGGGGCGCGCGGCCGCCGACCGGGGGTACGCTCGTGTCCAGCGGGCCCCGCGACGCGGCGCTCGCCGGCGAAGGGCCTGCGATTCCTCCTCCGGGGGCCGGGGCTCAGATCTCAGCGGCGGGCCGGCACCGGCCCGTCGCTCACGCGGGGAGAGCCCCGCATCTCGAGGAGACCTTGATGAAGCGATCCATGTGGTTCACCAGCGCGCGCTCGGCCGCCTCGGTCGTCCTTGCCCTCGGAGGCCTCGGGCTCCTGACCTCCGCGTGCAGCCGGGGCCGAGACGCCGAGGATCCGTCGAATCAGCAGTACAACGCTTACAACCAGCAGCCCGGGCAGTATCAGCAGCCTGGGCAGTACCAGCAGCCTGGGCAGTATCAGCAACCCGGGCAGTACCAGCAACCCGGGCAGTACCAGCAGCCTGGGCAGTACCAGCAGCCTGGGCAGTATCAGCAGCCGGGCACGACCGCTCCGGCGACGACGGGGCAGCCGGGCCCGCTCGCCCTCCCATGTACGAACGACATGGTCTGCGGTACGCACAAGTGCAACACGGCCGTTGGCAAGTGCGCCTTCCCGTGCGCGGCGAACACCGACTGCGCGGCGGGCTTCTCGTGCATGGGCGCCGGCTCGGCGACGGCGATCTGCGTGCCCGGCGGGCAGTAGGGAGCGCCTCGGCCCAGCCGCACGACGTCTGCGGCGGCGTTCGGAGGGCCTGACAGAGCAGCCCCGGCCACTACTTTCGAGGACTCGCATCGGCGAGCGGCCAAGCTCGGGCGAAGCCTCACCTCGACACCTGCACGCTGCGCTCGACGTCGGGGAGGCCAAGCTCCACGAGATCGCCGAGACGACCGACGATACGTGGGACGAGGTGAAGCAGGGCGCCGAACCACGTCGGAAGCGACGTCGAGGGGGGCGCGTACGACGACTCAAGAATCCAGGAAGGAGTGCTGACGATGTCGTGGTTCACAGCATGGCTCGGTTACGGCCTCGGCCGGGGAGCGGCCAAGGCCATCTTCGGCGAAGACCAACCGCAGGCAGCGCGCCCGCCGATCCGCGAGCAGACCGAGGCGGAGATCCGCGCCGACGAGAAGCGTTACGACGAGGACGCGAAGCGGCTCGACATGGAGGACAAGGCGGCGAAGAGACGCGGCTCCGGCTGAGGGACGAGCGCCTGCTCGACCGGGCGCGACCCGCATAGGTCGGCTCTGACACCGGCCGGAACCGCATTACGCTTCGTGTCATGGAGCTGCACCACACCACGATCCACGGGCACGACATCGCCTTCCGCCGGGAAGGCCGGGGCCCGCTCTTGGTGCTCATCCATGGCATGGCCGGGAGCTCGGCGACGTGGCGGCACGTGATCCCCGCGCTCGCCCGGCGGTTCACCGTCGTCGCGCCGGATCTGCTGGGCCACGGCGCCTCCGCCAAGCCGCGGACCGACTACTCGCTCGGCGCGTATGCGAGCAGCATCCGCGATCTCATGGCGGCGCTCGGACACGACCGCGGCACCCTCGTCGGGCACTCGTTCGGCGGCGGCGTCGCCATGCAGACGGTCTACCAGTTCCCCGAGTGCTGCGAGCGGCTCGTCCTCGTCGGCAGCGGCGGCCTCGGGATCGAGGTGAACGCGCTCCTGCGGGTGCTGAGCCTGCCCGGGGCCGGGCTGGCGCTGCCGATCGGCTGCCGGCCGCTCTCCCGCGCGCTCCTCCGCTTCGCTCTCGGCCCGGAGCGCTTCCTCGCGCGCGCCGCCGTGCGCTTCCTGGAGCGGCGCGGCCGGCGCCCCGGCCCGGTGCTCGTCGAGTTCGTCAACTCCTATTCATCGCTCGCGGACGCGGACGCCCGGCGCGCGTTCGTCCAGACCCTGCGCTCGGTGATCGACCGCGCCGGCCAGCGCGTGAGCGCGCACGACCGGCTGTACCTGACGGCGGAGGTGCCGACGCTGATCGTGTGGGGGACCCACGACCCGGTGATCCCCGTCGCCCACGCCCGCGACGCGCACGCATCGATGCCGGGCAGCCGCCTCGATCTCTTCGACGCCGTCGGGCACTACCCGCATTGCGAGGATCCGGAGAGATTCGTGCGAGTGCTCGAGGGGTTCGTGGACGCGACGGAGCCGGCGCGAGTCTCCTCGCAGCGGTGGCGCGAGCTCCTCACGCGCGGGCGCGCGGCGTGACGGCGACGCGCCTTCGCTGGCCATGTCGGGGCGCGATCACACGACGCGCGACGCTGACAATATACCATGGATCCCCGAGGTGGGAGGCATCGATGCGTCGGCTGCACACCTTGAAGCTGGCGGGATGGAAGCGGCGGTTTTCACGCGCCGGCGCCTGGTCGAAGGACGTGCTCGTCTGCCTGGATCGCACGAGGGTCCTCGGCCTCGCCGCCGAGACGGCGTTCTGGCTATTTCTCTCGCTCGTGCCGCTCGCCGCTGTCGCGGGTCTCCTTGCCGGGCGCTTCTCGACGAACAACTGGAGCGCGGTCGTGCAGCTGTTGAGCCCGCTCCCGGCAGCGGCCCGCCAGCTCGTCAGCGCCGAGCTGATCAACCTCGCCACCTGGAACGAGGGTTCGGCGGGCGTCGCGAGCACAGCGGTCTTCATCTGGCTCGCCTCGACCGGCGTGCACTCGATCTTCGACTCCCTCGAGATCGGGACCGGGATCTCGCGTCCCTGGTGGAAGAAGCGCCTGCTCGCCATCGGCATGTGCATCGTCCTGCCGGTCGCGGTTGCTCTCCTCGCGTCCCTGGGCCCCGCGCTCCAAGGCGCGATGGGTGGGCTTGGGCGGTGGATCCCGCCGCTGCGGGCGACCGAAGCCCCGACCCTGACGAGCCGCCTTCTCCGCTTCTGCGTCAGCACGGGGATCGTCCTCGCGTACGTCTGTGCCCTGTACCGGGTCGGCATCCCGCCGCGGGCCCGGCGTGGCGTGCCGATCCTCCCCGGTGCGCTGCTCGCCGTCGCGCTCGAGATCCTGTTCGGCTTCGCCTATGCGTTCTACATCGCCAAAGCGGGAGATGGCGGCGCCTACCTGGCGGGGCTCGCGGTGATCGGCGTGACCATGATCGGCCTGTACTTGTTCACGGCAGCGCTCCTCGTGGGGGCGGTGGTGAACCGGAAGCTTGCGCGCGGCGTCGAGACCTGCCCCGGGGCGGCTGCCAGGAGCAGGATGGACGATTGAGCGTCGATCTCGCCACCTCGATCACCTCCGAGCCTCGCCGTCCGTGCGCCTCCCCTTCGTCTCCGCCACGTAGATCCGCAGCGTCGAGATCGCCAGCGCCATCACCAGCGGCCCGAGCAAGAGCCCGAACAGCCCGAACGTCTCCACCCCACCGAACAGCGCGCCGAACGTGAAGAGCGCTGGCATGCTCGAGCCCCGGCCCACGAGCCGCGGGCGGATCACGTAGTCGGAGACGCCCCCCACCACCAGCGCCCCCCACGCGAGCTCGACGATCCCCATGGCGATGTGGTGCGTGAGGATCAGGTACACGCCCGCCGGAACCCAGACGAGCAGCGTGCCGACCGCGGGGACCAGCGAGGCCACCGCCGTCGCGGCGCCGAAGAACGCCGCCTCGGGCACCCCCGTGATGAGGTAACCGATCGTCGCGAGAAACCCCTGCGCGATTCCGGTGAGCACCGTGCCGAGGAGCGTCGTCCGGCCGACGACACGGAACTCGTCGAGCAACGCGCGGGTGTGGCGTGGGTGCAGCGGGAGCACGTCTTCCGCGCGGCGCGCGAGCGAGGTCCAGTGCCGAAGGACGAAGTAGGTGGTCATCGACACGAAGAAGAAGCCGAGCAGCGCGCTGAAGCTGGCCGAGGCGACGAACGCCGCGATGCCGGCGGCGCGGGCGGCGAGCTCGGCCGCGGCGTCGCGCAGCCGGGCGGCAAGATCGTCGGCGCGGAGCCCGAGCGGTTCGAGGCGCCGGGTCCACTCCACGACGAGCTCACGGGCCGGGGCCCCGGGGGAGAGCGCGGCGATGAGCTCCCCTGCCAGCACCACGCCCCGGCCCACGAGCAGCGACGAGATCCCGGCCAGCACCGCGACGATCACGATCGACGACAGCCCGACCGCGATCGCCGCCGCCACCGCGGGTCGACGCCCGCGCGCCCGCATCCGCTCGTAGAACGGCTGCATCGTGAAGGCGTTGAGCGTGCCGAGGAGGATGCCGATCCCCACCGGGTGGGTGATCCACACCATGGCCGCGACCGCGGCGATCGCCAGCGCCGCGAGCGCCCGTCGCTCCCGCGCGGGCTCCGGAGGGGCCGCCGGCAGGACCGCGGTGGGAGGCGGCTCCGGCGCGCGCATTTCCGAGGACGGGGGCGGCCCCGAAGCGTCGGGCGGGAGGGGGACGGCCATCACGTAGGTCTCCGCGGTTCGACGTGGTGATCGTCGTCGTGGTCCGCGCCTCGTCAAGACGCCCGAGGCCCTCCGCTGCACGCGGTGAAGCTCGGGTTCGAGCCTTGCGCACGACAGATGTCGGACGAGCTCGCCACCCTGCCCGTTACCACGAGCGTCGAGGACGTCGTGCGGACGATGCGCGAGCACGGCTGCCGGCGTGTCCCCTCGTCGACGACGACAACGGACACGCACACCGAGCAGGGAAGGCGCATCGCAGTGGTCCCGCGCATGCAACGGTCGCCGCGGCAGGGCCGGTCGGTGAAGTGAACGCCCGGCCAGGTGACGAGGGTGCATGAGACCACGCAGAACAACGCACCCGTCTTCCAGGACGAGGTGAAGAGGGCGGACGGATCGGAGACCCCGGTGCAGGTGGCCCCGGATGGCGAGCTCATTGAGCGGAGACGCGATTGAGCGCGCAGGGCGACGCCGCGCCGGCCGCGGCAGGCGTGAACGCTGAGCAAGGCTTGACGGGTCTCACCCAGGCGGAAGCGGCGCGTCGCCTGGAGGAGCTCGGCCCCAACGCAATTCCGGAGTCCGCACCTCTGCCGCTCTGGAGGCGGCTTGTCCGGCAGTTCCGAGGCCCGCTCAACTTCATCTTGTTCTTCGCCCTCGTGTTCGATCTCGGCGCCTGGCTCTACGGGGGCGGGCGGGGGTGGCCCGTCGAGGCGCTGGCCATCGCGGCCGTGCTCGTGCTCAACGCGGTGCTCGGGGTGCTCCAGGAGTACCGTTCGGAGCACGCGCTCGCGCGGCTCGAGATCCTCGCCGCCCCCGTCGCCTGGACGCTTCGTGATGGGCGCCTCGTGCACATCCCGAGCCGCCAGCTCGTCCCAGGAGACGTCGTCCGCGTCGAAGCGGGCGAGCGGATCCCGGCTGACGGGACCTTGCTCGAGGGGCTCGGCGTCATGATTGACGAGTCGGTGCTGACGGGCGAGTCGATCCCGGTCGACAAATCGCTGGGCGCCGAGGTCTACAGCGGGACGCTCCTCGCTCGGGGCACGGGCTTCCTCCGCGTCACCGGGACCGGCGCCCGGAGCACCATGGGGCGGCTCGCCGCGGTGCTCGGCCAGATCCAGGCCGACAAGACGCCGCTCGAGCGTCGTCTCGACGTGCTCGGCGACAGGATCACCCGCTGGGTGGGAACACTCGCGGCGTTGCTCATCGCCCTGGGGCTCATCGCCGAGGGCCTCGCGCACTTCGTGGAGGTCATGATCTTCGCGGTCGCGCTCGGGGTCGCCGCCGTGCCCGAGGGCATGCCGGCGGTGGTGACAGCGACGCTCGCCCTCGGGGTCCAGCACATGGCGCGGCGGCACGCCGTCGTACGGCGCCTGAGCGCGGTCGAGGCCCTCGGCTCGGTCACGGTGATCGCGACCGACAAGACAGGCACGCTGACCGACAACCGCATGTCGGTGGCCGCCCTCGAGTCCGACGATCCCGAGGCGGCTCTCGCCGTCTTGGTGTTCGCGAACGACGCCGACGCGCAGGCCGGCGCGGGCGATCCGCTGGAGCTCGGGCTGCTCGAGTACGCGCGCTCGCGGAGGATCGATGCGCTCGCGGTGCGGCAAGCGCACCCCAGGCTCGCAAGCCGTCCGTTCGACAGCGCCTGGAAGTTCATGCGGGTCACCGTCGCATCCCCGACCGGGCCGGTGAGCTACTTCAAGGGCGCGCCCGAGGTACTGCTCGCGCGCGCGGAGCTGTCGCCCGAAGGTCGAGCGCGGTGGGCCCAGCGAGCGGAGGAGGGGGCCGCGCGGGGTTACCGCGTCCTCGCCCTGGCACGCGCCCCGGGCGAGCGGGAAGACGCCCTCGAATTCCTCGGCCTCGTGATGATCTGGGACCCGCCGCGGCGGGAGGTCCCCGAGGCGATACGCGAGGTGCAGGAGGCGGGCGTGCGGGTCCTGATGATCACCGGCGACCACCCGGCGACGGCCCGCGCCGTCGCCGAGGCCGTCGGGATGGCGAGCACGGAGATGCTCACCGGGGCCGACATCGAGCGCCTCTCGGTCGAGGATCTGCGGCGAGCCGTGCGCCGGGTGGGCGTGTTCGCCCGCATGAGCCCGGAGCACAAGCTCCGTCTCGTGGAGGCGCTGAAAGCGGATGGGAACATCGTCGCCGTGACGGGCGACGGCGTGAACGACGCACCCGCGCTGAAGCGGGCGGACGTTGGGATCGCGATGGGGCAGCGCGGCAGTGACGTCGCCCGCGAGGTGGCCGATCTCGTGCTGCTCGACGACAACTTCGCCTCGATCGTGGGCGCCATCGAGGAGGGACGCGGCATCCACGAGAACATCCAGAAGTTCATCCGGTACACCTTCTCGACCAATGTCGCGCTCGTACTGCTCGTGGTCACCGGCGTGATCGGCTCGTACGTCCTCGGTCTCCGGGACGAATCGGGCATGCTCCTCTTGCCACTCACGGCGTTCCAGATCCTGTGGATCAACTTCGTCGGCGACGGCCCGCCCGCGCTGGCGCTGGCCCTCGACCGCAACCCCGATGTCATGAGTCGACCGCCGCGCCCGCCGAAGAGCCCGCTGCTCGATGGACCATCGGCAGCGTTTATCCTGGCCACGGGAGGGCTCAAGGGCTCGATCGGGATCCTGCTGATGACGCTCGTGCCCCGCTGGGGGTACGGGCCCGTCGCCATCCAGAGCGTCCTCTTCCTGTACGAGTCAATCGCCAAGCTCGTCTCCGCGTACCCCTCGCGTCGAATGGTGCACCCGTCGCGGCACAATCTCATCCTGCACCTGTCGATCGGCCTCGGCATCCTGCTGCAGCTGCTGACGATCCTCGTCCCCGCGCTGCGGCGCGTCCTCGGGCTCGGGCGGCTCGACGTCCGGGCGATGGTCGTGCTGGCGATCGCCATCGCCGCCACCTGGGCCGTGGCCGAGCTCGTCAGCTGGCTTATCTGGCGGCAGCTCGCCGCGCGCCACATTCCGCGGGAGGCGAGCTGATCCTCATGACCAGCTCGGACCGTGCTCGCCGTACGTGCATGCGTCGGCATCTCGGCCGTGCCGATGCCTCGCATCAGAACGAGCTCCTGTCGCGGTCGCACGTCAGGGCCTGATCGCGAGCAGCGTCGGCGTTTGACCCGGCGCCGCGGCGGCAATCGCGTCGATCAGCGCGCGCGGCTCGCCAGGCCCGACGGCGCCCGTCTTGCGGACGGCGTCGACCCTGCTGAGCCCCCACAGGAGCGCGGCCGTCGCTGGCGTTGGCAAGCGGCTCAGCGTCACCATCGGCTCCGGCGTGATGGTGTTTCCGAGGTGACGCACCACGCGGAGCCCTTCCTCCATGGCGCGCGCGAGCGTCATCGCCTCTGCCCACGACACGCCTGCCTTTCGCGCATGCGCCCTGGTGATAGCCACCATCGCCGGGGCGACGAGCGCCGCGTGCGTGCGCAGCCAGCTCTCCATATCGGAGTGCACGACGGCGGGAATGCCGGCGTCCGTGAAGACCTTCGCCCACGCCGCGTCCGTCACCGTGGTGACCAACCCTCGGGTGACGACCTTCGACGTCAGCTTGCCGTCCTCGAGGGTCGCCAGGATCGCGGGGAAGCCGAAGGCGAAGCGCGCCGGGCCCACCGCATCTCGGAGGCGGCCCAGCGGCTCGAAGGTGTTGAACATGAACATCACGGACTTCGCCGCGCTCTCGGCCAGCACGGGGAGCACCGCGTCCACCTGGTGCGCGAGCACCGTCACGAGCACCAGATCCCACGCTGCCGTCGCGTCGAGCGCAGCGCTCACGCGCACCGCCGCGCGCTCCCCCGCGGCGCTCACGATCGCCTCGTCCCGCCGCAGCTGCTCCAGCCGCTCTCCACGGGCGATCATCGTCACCTCGTGCCCCGCTCGCGCGAGCTGAAAGGCAAAGGTGCTTCCAATCCTACCGGCGCCGACAATGGCAATCTTCATGCGTTACACCGTAGCTCCTGTGGGAAAGCTCCATAGATTGACGGTCCGACTCAAAAGTACCGGCCAAGGCTCTCCTTGGTGAACTCCGTCAGCTCCGAGGTCCGGCCGGTCTTGATCTTCTCCACCCAGGCCGGGTCGCTGAGCAGGGGGCGCCCGACGGCGACGAGATCGAAATCACCGCGCTCGAAGCGGCGCACGAGCTCATTGAGCCCCTGGGGCGCGGAGGCCTCGCCTGCGAAGTTCCCGAAGAGATCGCCGGACAGGCCGACCGACCCCACGGTGATGGTGGGCTTGCCGGTGATCTTCTTCGCCCATCCCGCGGCGTTCAGATCGGAGCCGGCGAACTCGGGCTCCCAGTAGCGTCGCTGGGAGAGGTGGAGCACGTCGGCGCCCGCCTCTACGAGCGGTAATAGCCACTGCTCCATTTCCTTTGGCGTCTTCGCGATCTTATGATCGTACGCGCCCATCTTCCATTGCGAGAGGCGGAGGATCACCACCATTTCCGGCCCGACGGCCTCTCGAACGGCCTCGAGGACCTCCACGGCGAAGCGATTCCTCTCGCCGATGGTCTTTCCGCCATACTCGTCGGTGCGCTGGTTCGTCACCTCGTAGAAGAACTGATCGATGAGGTAGCCGTGGGCGCCATGGATCTCGATGGCATCGAAGCCGAGGCGCTTCGCGTCGGCCGCGGCCTTGCCGAAGGCCCGCACGGCGGCGTGCACGTCGTCGCGGGACATGTTCGCCGGGCCTTCCAGCGTCGCGGGCTCCTCGTGGCCGTTCGGATCCTGCTTCGCGAGCCCGACGTGCCATAGCTGGGGCGCCATCTTCCCTCCCGCCCCGTGCACGCTGTTGACGACCTTTTTCCAGCCGTCCAGCGCCCGCTCGCCGTAGAAGTGCGGGACGTCGCGGAGATGGAGTTTGCCCGGCCGCTCGACGACCGTTCCTTCCGACAGGATCAGCCCGACGCCTCCGGCGGCGCGCCGGGTATAGTACGCGACGTTCGGTTCGCCCGGCGCGTTGCCCGGTGATCGCTGGCGCGTCATGGGTGCCATGACGAATCGATTCTTGAGCGTCAGCCCCTTCAGCTCGAAAGGCTTGAAGAGCGCGCTGACGTCGTCGCTCTTGTTCGGTTGCGGATCCGCCATCGCTTCGTCCCTTCTCCTGTCCTCTGTGCGTCGTCCTCGTCGCCGCGTCGTGGCCGGCAGCGCCCCTGGCGCTCCGGCAACGCCGGCGCCTGCGATCTCGACACCGCGCGGCGCCATCGCCGGCGCGCGCCTCGGCGTTAAACCAACTGGATGGTTTAAAACCTAGGGAGCGGTCTGGGCCGTGTCAACTGGGCGGCGCGGCGTCGCCGCTGCGCGTGGCGAACGGCCGCAGGCGCGCCGTGTGGGGGAGGCCCGAAGGTTGTGGCTCGCACGTCGGCGGTGCGCTCTCCTTGCCGCGCGCCACGGCGTGTGCTCCATGAAGGATCCACCCATGCCCTACGATTCGGCGGCGACCAAGAAGAGGCTCCTCGACGCTGCGCTCGACGAGTTCGCCGAGCGAGGGCTGGCTGGCGCGCGCGTGGACCGCATCGCCGAGCGGGCCTCGGCGAACAAGCAGGCCATCTACGCCTATTTCGGCTCCAAAGAGGGGCTGTTCCGCAGCGTGCTCGAGGAGCGGTGTCAGATCGCGTTCGACGCCGTGCCCTTCGACCCGTCGGATCTGCCGGCCTTCGTCGCCGGGGTCTTCGACCATCTCGTCGAGAATCCGAAGAGCGTGCGGATGATGATGTGGAGGCAGCTCGAGCTCCCCGACGAGGTGCAGCACGACGTCGCGACCGCCAAGGTGCAGGAGCTCGCCGCGGCTTACGACCTCGGGGCGACACCGAAGCCGTGCGCCGAGGACCTGTTCGTCATCCTCCTCGGGCTGTCGATGTCCTGGTTCAGCTTCGCGCCAAACCAGCCGGCCGCGAAGGGATTGGCGGCGGAGCAGCGGCTCCACGCCTTCAGGCGATCGCTGGTCACGGCGGCCGATGCGGTCGTGAAGGCGATGGCGAAGCAGAAGCGATAGCTGGTCGGTGCCGAGCCTTGGCCTCCTCCGCCGCCAGGGATGCCTCCGCTGCGCCGCCAGGGCAGGCGGTCGCTCGGAAGTCCATGACGGCAGCCCGCGTTCACTGCGGCGCTCAGGGGAACCACGCCGCGACCTGCACGACCTCGCGCGCCGCGCCGGCGAGACCCTCGTCGCCCGCGAGGGCCGCGATGAGCGGCGCGAGCCGATCGAGGCTGACGCCGTCGCCCGCGAGCGCGGCGTGACGGAAGTCGCCAGCGATCGCGTCGAGCAGGAGGCCGAACGCCGCGGCGGCCCCCTCGGGCGGGAAATGGCGGGCCAGCGGGACCAGGTCGAGCAGGCGTTCCGGCTCGTCGGCACCAAAGCGCAGGGCCAGGGGGAGGGCCTGACGCACCAGCTCGGGCGCGTGCACGGGATCGTGGCGTGCCAGGAAGCCGAAGGCGCCCAGGCGGCCAGCGTCGGTGAGCGGCTCGACCGCGGCGAGCAGCGCGTCGCTGTCGCCTTTCGCCGCGAACCAGGGCCCCACGTCGAACATCCGCAGCCCGTAGCGGTCGCGCGGTTCGGCCTGCTGGATGGCCTGGTCGATCCGCGCCAGCAGCTGCGCCGGCTCCGTGGCGAAGGGGAGGCTGCGGGCCAGCGCCCGCACGCGAGGCGCTGGCGGCAGCGCCTCGAGCAGGTCGTCGGCGGGATCGCCCAGCGCCCTGAGGCGCGGGATCAGCGCTTCGAAGAGCTCGACGGCGTGCTCGCCGAACCGGGGAGCGAGCGCCGCGGCGCGGCGGGCCTCCGGGGCGTCAAGGTGCGGCACGAGCCGCGCGAGCGTCCAGTGCTCGGCCAGGTCGTACGGCTCGAGGTGCTGCTCCACCGCGGCGAAGGCGGCGCGTACGCGCTCGGGATCGCCGAGGACCCGCGCGAGCGCGGCGAGCGCTCGCGCCCGCGCGGGTCCAGGCAGCGCCTCCGCGTCGGGCCAGAGCGCCTCGGCGACGGCGTGCGGGAAATGTCTGGAGAACGCCTCGATATCGCCAGGATCTCCGGCTCCGTCGCGGAGGCTAGCGAGCGCCTCGCGCGCGACCGCGACCCCTTCCTCCGGAGGCAGTGCCCCTGTCGCGACAAGCATCTGGTGCGCTCGCTTCTCCGCGTCCTCCGTGGTCCGAAACGCGGCGAGCGCTTCCCGCGCGAACGCGTATCCCGTCTCGCCCCCTGCGCACTCGGCGAGGCTCAGGAGGACATCCCCGCGGAATTCGGTCTCCGGGATGCGCCGTGCGGCGTCCGCGGCCCACGCGAGCACCTCGGCGCGCGCCGGGCCGGCCGTCATCGCCGCGCCGAGCGCGGTGAGCGCCCTGGCCTGATCTCGCTCGTCGGCGATCCGTTTCTGCCGGTTGATGGGCTCGACGCCGACGGGAGCATCATGGTCCTTGCGTCGGGCGCACCAGTTTAGGCTCGCCTCGACGAGGGCCGCGCGTACGGCGAGGGCCGTTGCCTCGCGACCCATGGGAAGCACCACGACGGCGCGACGGCGCACGCGCTCGAGGTCGGCGACGAAGCCGAGGTAGGCCTCGGGCCGGGCCATCCAGCGGGCGAGGTGCTCCTCGGTGACCAGCGCGGCGAATGCCTGGAGCGGTGCGTCGCTCTGCTCCATGTGCGCGCGCACGTAGGCGCAGGGATAGCCGTCTGGCGGGAGCGCTAGGAGCTGGCGGGTCGACGTCTCGCGCGCGCCGAGGACGAGGTGCTCCTCGACCTCGCGGCGGGCCGCGTTCGAGCGGAACGCGTAGGTGCCATCGACGGCCGTGACGAGCGGCTCGATCCCGGCGAGGGCGCCCTCGATGGGCGCCCCGAGGGCGGCAGTGATCTCGTCCTCGGGGAGCCGGCCGTAGGCGACGGAGAGCAGGCCGAGGAGCTTGGCTGATGCGGCGTCCGCGGTCGCGAGCAGCTCCGCGGGATCGCCCGGTGTGGGCCAGGGCCGCACCGGCAGTGGATGGATCTGCGTGCGCGCCGGATCGAAGCCGAGGCGCTGGATCCACGCGCGGGCCGCGGCGTCGTCGCCCTCGACGGTGGCGAGCACCTTGACGCGGGGGCCAACGGCGGAGAACAGCGCCGGCCAGGCGACGAGCGGCTCCGCCTCCTCGACGTCGGTGATCGCGAGCAGCAGCGAGGGTTCGTTCTCGGTCGGCCCGACGCGCAGGTGTTCCTGCGCGATCTGTCTACGCAACAGCCGAGGCTCGCCGCCTGCGTAGTCGGAGAGCACCCGCGAGACCAGCAGCGCGAGGATGTCACGCTCGAGCCTGAGATCAGGCCCGATTGGCACGAGCTGCGCACCGTAGGCGACACCTTCGTTCTGTGCACGGACCAGGTGGGCGGCCACGACCGCGCGCCGGCTCGCGCGCGAGCCATGCAAGATCGCATAGGGCAGCTCCGGCTCGTCGAGCCACCGGCTGAGCGCGGCCAGCGCGGTTTGCTCCGCGGGGTCGAGCGCAGCGCTCGACCCTTCATTCCAGGCGCAACGGAAGGCGCGCTCGACGGGTGCGGGGGCGAGGATATGGGGCGGGGACATCGTCATCTCGCGGGTCAAGTGCCGGCGAACGGAGGCGTCGAGGAGGGCACCGTGGTGACGTTCTTCTCCCGAGATTTCGTGCGCTCGCTGCTCTGCGTCCAGGTCCCGTCCCACCGGCCCATCTTGTTCACCTTGGTTTCATCCTTGTTGTTCGGGCCGATCACGCCGCCCTTGGCGTCCTCTCCGATGTTCGCCGGGTGGAGGCCGAGCTCGCGGAAGATCTGGGCGCACATGGGGCAGGGCGCCATACCCTCACCATCCGCGTTCGTGGTTTCGATCGTCGCGCCGTTCCTGAAGCGCTTCTGAAGCTCGGCGCGCACCTCCTCATTGGTCATCTTGGGTTTCCCCTTCGCCGTTCGCTGGGCGTTCCCTTCGGCACGGATCTGGCTCGCCATCTTGTGCAGCGCGTCCACCTCTGCACACGTTGTGTCCCCCGTTGCGGTCTGATTCTGAGGATTGCGCGCCGTCTGCGCGTTCTTGACGGCCTCGGTGATCGCGGGGTCCTTGTAGTGCTTCTCGCGATGATCCTCCGCTGTTTTCCCGCCGCGCTCTCCCTGGCTCTTGCCCTCGATATCGCCCGGCACCCCGCGACGGTTCTTCGGATCGGTGAAATCCTTGCCCTCCGGGTTGTTCCCGGCCGCGTTCCGGACGGTCGAGAACGGCATCAGCCCGCTCGGATCGACGAACCGCGTCGGCGCATTGCCTGCGTAGTCGAAGCCGTTGAACCCGCCGTCGAGCCCCGCCGGGTCCGCGCTCAGGTACCGGCCGAGCGCCGGGTCGAAGTAGCGGTAGCGGTTGTAGACGAGCCCCGTCTCCTCGTCCTCGTACTGGCCCGGGAAGCGCAGGGGCGTGGTGGTCCGCCCGCCCTCCTTCACCTTCGCGCCGAACGCGGATCGGTCGAGCTCGCACACCACCTCGCCCGCTGGGCCGACCAGGCGCTCGGGCGCGCCCACGTCGTCGTTCAGGTAGTGGAACCACGGGCTCTCCTCGCGCCGCCCGCCCGCCACGCGCGTGTCGCGGTGGGCCCAGGGGGCGTACCGGGCCTCCTCGAAGCAGTACGTACGCTCTTCCACCACGGGATCCCCAGCCGCCTGCGCCACGCGCTTGATCTCGTGGACCAGCACGCCGCCGTCCCACACGAAGCGCACGCTCGACAGTTCGCGCCGCTTCCCGTCGGGCGCTCGCTCGAACGTGCGCTTCCCGATGCGCCGCGCGAACGGATCGTAGCTGAGCTCGATCACCTTCCCGTCGGGCCTCTCGACCGCGGCGAGCAGCCCGAGGGCGTTCCACGTGTACCGCGTCAGCCGCCCCTCCGCGTCGCGCGCGCTCGTGAGCCTGCCCGACTCGTCCCATGCGTACGTGGTGCCGCCCTTCTGCACCAGGCGGTTCCCCGCGCCGTAAGCGCGCTGCTCGCCGTCCGGCTCGTGGAGGTTGCCCGCAGCGTCGTACGCGAAGCGTTGCCCCCGGCCCCGCTCGTCGCGGATCCCCAGGAGCTGCCCCGCGGGGTCGTGCTCGAACAGCCTCCGGCCGAGCGCGTCGTCCCACGACTCGACGAGCTCCGAGCACGGCCCATAGCGGAACGCCTGGTACACGGTCGTCCCCGGAGGGCGAGGGCCGACCCACTCGGGCCGGCCGGCGCCCGCGCTCGCTTGCGCCGGGTGGCCCACCCAGCGCTGTGCCATGCGGCCGAGCGCGTCGTAGACGACCTGGATGCGCCCTCCGTCCGGCAGCGCGCGGGCGATCTCGCGCCCGAGCGCGTCGTGCGCGACCCCGACCGCGGTGCGCCCGTCCAGCACCACCTGCGTGGCCCGGCCGCAGGCGTCCCGCGCGAAGGCGGCCGAGTGGCCCAGCGACGTCGTCCGCTGCATCACGTTGCCCATGAGATCGTACGTGCGCCGCACGGAGAACGCGTCCCCCGACGCGATCTGCCGCTCCTCCACGACCCAGCCCACGGCGTTGCGCGTGAACGTGAGCTCCCCGGCGGGCGTGACGGCGGCGATCAGCTGGCCGCAATGGTCGTACTCGAACGACTCCGTGGCCCCGTCCGGCAGGGTGCGCCGTACCAGCTGTCCGGCCGCGTCATAGGCGAACTCGGTCATCTCGCCTGCGCCGGTCTTCTCGTGGAGGAGCTGTCCGGCCATGTCGTGCCGGTAGTACTTCTCCAGCCCGGCGAACGTCCGCTCGTACACCATGCGGCCCGCTGTGTCGTAGCGCATGAGGTGCACGTCTCCCCGCGCGTTCTCGGCCTGCACGAGGTGGCCCTCGCGATCGTAGCCGAGCCGGTTCACCTCGCCGTTCGGGCGCCGGATCGCGCAGACCTTGTGGAGACCTCCGCGATCGAAGCGCGTCGAGGTGCCGTCCGGGTGGTCGACGCGCACGACGTCTCCGTTGCGATCGTGGGCATAGCGGGTCACGCCCCCGTCCGGGTGGCGCACGGCGACGCGATCGCCCCGATCGTTGTAGGCGTACGACGTGATGTGCCCGAGCGCGTCGCGCACCGACAGGCAGCGTCCCCAGAAATCGTAGACGTGCTCGGTGACGGCGCCTGTCCCGTCGATCTTCTGGATCACGTTGCCCTGCGCGTCGTGGGCGAAGCGCGTGCGCGCGCCGTTCGGCGCGACGGTCTCCGTGATGAGCCCCCGCGCCTCGACGCGGACCTCGAAGGTCGCGCCGATCGGATCGGTCCAGTACAGGGCGCCCGCGGTGCGCGTCACCTCCGTGACGCCGCCGCCGGGATCGGTGACGCGCCGGATGTGCCCGTCCGGCTCGCGCTCGATAATGGTGGTGCGGCCCAGCGGATCGCTCACTCGGAGCGTGCGGCCGCGGGCGTCGCGGACCCAGGTCGTCGTGGCTCCGAGCGGGTTGGTGAACGAGCGGAGATTGCCGTTCTCATCGTAGGTCCGGCAGTAGACGGCCCCGCCGGATACGGCCTTGTCCAGCTTGCCGAACTCGTTGGCGAAGTAGCGGTGCACGGTGATCGAGTCCGCCACCTCCGAGTACCCGTCGTCGCCGTAGACGAGCTTGCAGTGGTAGAGTCCCCGGGCCTTCGTGCCGTCGGCGAGCGTATCCGGCACGCCCTCTGCGAGGCCGAGGCGCCCCGGATCCGGATGATCGCCCCAGGTCTCGACGCAGCGGCCACGCTCGTCGTACCGGAAATGGAAGGTGAGGTCCTCGGGATCCGTGCGCGACCTCAGCCGGTGATCGTCGTAGGTGTAGCGGCTGACGCAGCCTTCAGCGTCCGTATCGGCGACGAGGTCGCCGCGCTCGTCGTGGGTGTAGCTCCGGAGGGGCCCCCACCTCCCTCGCTCGGGTGCGTTCTTGACCTCGAGCGCGGCGATGCGGCCGTCGGGCGTGCGCCGCACGCGCACGACGCGGCCGGCGGCGTCGGTGATCGACTCGACGTGCCCCTCGCGGTAGGTGAGCCGCGTCGTGTTGCCATGGGCGTCGCGCACGGCGGAGAGGCGGTATGTCGCGCCGTCGCGCTCGGAGAAGAGATAGAACGTGCCTGCGGCGTCATCGAGCACGAACCCGCCGGCGTCGCGGGTCAGCACCCAGCCGTCGGGGCCGATGCCCGCGTCGCCGTCGGCGATCGGGTCGAACGAGAGCTCCGCGCCCGTGTCGGTCCACAGCACGGTGCTCTGGCGCCGCACCTCGACGGCCCACGCGAAGGAGTGCACCCAGCCGAAGCCGAGGCCGACGTCGCGCTCGCGGGCGCTCGTGCTGTAGCGGCGCACGAACCGCAAGCCGAGGGGGCCGAGCAGCTCGAGGTCGACCACGGGATCGGTGAACACGCGGCCGGTGGCGACGTCGACGGGGTCGCCCTTCGAGACCTTCCCGCTCTTCTTCGACCCGTGGTGGTTCGGGCAGCCGGAGCCGTCGCCGCCCGCGCCGCCGCAGGCCGACTTCCCCCCTCCGTCGGCGCCGTTACCCCCGTTGGAGCCGTCGGCGCCCTGGTCCTTGCCGCTCCCCTTGCCGCCCGTCCCATTGCCGCCGCCGCCACTGCCGCCGCCGCCCATGATGAAGACTCCGGTGTTCATGCCGGGGATCGCGGGGATATTCGGGACGGGGGCTGTGCGCGCCATGGGAGCGAGCGTAACAGCGAGACAAGAGCAGTGGAAATGCGCATCGTCCTCTTCACGGGCGCACAGGAGAGCACGTTGACCCGATCGGGCAGCCGCGAGGCCCATCGCGCTGCCTCCTCGTTCGGCCTGTCTCAATCCCGCTGGCATGTTCGCGCATTCCTGCGCGTTTCGCGCATGTTCGCGCTCGAGGTTGCGGCAGAGGGCGAGCTGTCGGTATCGTGCGCGCCATTCGCCCACTCAGGAGCTCTGCCGTGCACAAGATCTACCTCGTCCTTTCCGCAGCATTCCTCGTCACCTCTACGGCCTGCTCGGATGAATCCGATTCTGGCGGTACGAGTAATGACCAGGCCAGCAGCAGCAGCGCTTCGACCAGCAGCGCCTCGAGCGGCGGTACCGGGGGCAGCGGCGGGTCGGGGAGCTCGAGCGTCGGAGAAGGCGGCGCTGGTGGGGCGGGCGCGACGAGCGGCTCCGGCGGCGCCGGCGAGGGCGGCGCAGGGACCGCTGGCGGGCCCGCTACCGGTGCCGGCGGGGACCCGGGCACCTCCTCCCTGGGCTTCTTCGTGTCCACCCCGAGCGATAGCGGCGGCGATCTCGGAGGGATCGCCGGCGCGGACGCGACCTGCCAGGCGCTGGCGGCCGAGGTGGGCGCTGGCGGTCGGACGTGGCGCGCGTACCTGAGCACGAGCACGGAGGATGCCCGCGATCGCATCGGCACGGGGCCGTGGGTCAACGCCAAGGGCGTCACGGTGGCCGCCAGTGTCGAGGCGCTGCATGCGCTGCCCGGGGGCAACCCGGAGCTCTTCGTCGATCACAAGGGCAACCGCATCAACGGCCAGTGGCAGGGCTCTCCCACGCCGAACGAGCACGACATGCTCACCGGCTCTGCAGCGGACGGCACGGCCCTCGCCGACACGTGCAACGACTGGACGTCGTCCACCGCCACGCCTGGGCCGCAGGTGGGGCACTCCGACGGGCTCGGTCCGAACATGAACGGCGGAGCCCCGTACAACTCGTGGAACTCCGTGCACGCCCCCTCCGGGTGCAGCCAGCAGCAGCTCGTGGCGGTGGGCGGCGCGGGCCGATTCTACTGCTTCGCCGCGGACTGAGGCCGGCCTGTCGGGCGCACGCGGCCTCGCTGCGCCCTCACGGACCGTCCATCGTTGGGTCTTACGGATGATCGACGGCGCCGCGCGGGTTTCGGCCGCGCGGCGTGGGACGTTCAGGCGGTCGCGCCGGGCTGGATGCCGTTCAGCGCCATCATCTTCCGCCGCTCGTCGTCCTTGTTGAGGTCGCGGTACCGCTCGTCGAGCTTCGCGATATCGAGCTTCAGGATACGGCCGTACAGCGAGAGGGCGACGCCGACGATCGTCGGGTGGCACGCCGACTTCACCCGATCATCGTAGTAGGGATACGCCGCCTCGTGGAAGCTGCGCAGGTTGTAGAACGGGATGCCCGGGAACTTGTGGTGCTCGTTGTGGTACGTGACGTTGTTCCAGAGGAAGTTCGTGACGCGCGCGCCCGTCCCGTAGGTGCGAGAGCTGTAGGCGTCCTCCCCCGGGAGCATCTCGTAGTGCTCGATCATCGAGGTCACGCTGGCGAGGATGGCGCCGAAGACGAACGGCAGGATGTAGAAGAAGAAGAACACCTGGCGCGGCATGACCCAGAAGAAGAAGGCCATGAGGCCGTAGAAGCCGAGCAGCTCCAGGTTCATCCTGACGCGCTGGAGCGGCGACAGCCGCTTCACGTACCGCGCCATGCAGCCGAGGAAGTAGAGCGGATAGGCGAACGTGTAGACGGCGAGGAGCAGGAGCCTCGCGAGGACGGGGTTCCGCGTGTAATCCGTGACGACGAAGTTGTCGACGTCAGGGTACGTGTTCGCGATCTTGTGGTGATGAAGGTGGTAGTTCGTGTACAGCGTCACGCTCATGCCGGTCGGCGCCCAGCAGAGCAGGGCGATGACGTACGAGGCGAGCTTCGAGCGCGAGCAGCTGCCGTGGACGGCGTCGTGCGCCACGGCGCCGAGGCCGCGGACGAGGTTGGCGATCAACCACGAGCAGGCGACCCCGATCGGGATGGCGAGCGGATGGTGCTGCGTCGCGTAGAGCACCCACGTGACCGCGGCCCAGATGCCGAAATGAAGCGGGATCTTGAGCAGGTGAATCGGGTTGCGCCTGTAGGCAGCCTGCAGCAGCTCCCGCGGTACTGTGTCCATGCCGGCCATGCTGATCTCCGTGTTTCTCGCGCGTGCGCGGCCCGGAACTTCGCAAAAAACAGGCGGGAAAACAAGAGCACGCCCGCTTTTTGGCCCCGCGGCGCGAATGCGCCTACGCGCTTACGCGTCTGCGCACGCGCCGGCGACAGGGCTTCGCGCCGCTTGAGGGGTGCGTCCGCCGCCGCTAAGACGCGGCCATGGGGACGCGCATCGAGAAGGACAGCTTCGGGCCGATCGCGGTGCAGGACGACCGCTACTGGGGGGCGCAGACGCAGCGTTCCCTCGAGAACTTCCGGATCGGGGGCGAGCGCTTCCCGCGGGAGATGATCGCCGCGCTCGCCACCGTGAAAAAGGCGGCGGCGCTCGTCAACCGCGATCTGGGGCTCCTGCCGGCGGACAGGTGCGCGCTCATCGTCGCGGCGGCCGACGAGGTCATCGAGGGCAAGCTCGACGACCACTTCCCGCTCGTCGTCTGGCAGACGGGCAGCGGCACCCAGACCAACATGAACGTGAACGAGGTCATCGGGAACCGCGCGATCGAGATGAGCGGCGGCGTGATGGGCTCGAAATCGCCGGTCCACCCGAACGACGACGTGAACCGGTCGCAGAGCTCGAACGACGTGTTCCCGACGGCCATGCACGTCGTCGCCGCGCTCCAGATCGAGCGCCGCCTGCTCCCGGAGGTCCGCCGGCTGCGGGACACCCTGGCGCAGAAGAGCGCGGCGTTCGCGGACATCGTCAAGATCGGCCGCACGCACCTGCAGGACGCGACGCCGCTCACGCTCGGGCAGGAGTTCTCCGGCTACGTGGCGCAGCTCGACGCCGGCATCGCCGCGATCGAGCGCGCGCTCCCGCCGCTGCACGAGCTCGCGCTCGGGGGCACGGCGGTCGGGACGGGGCTCAACGCCCACCCGGAGTTTCCGGTGAAGGTCGCCGCCAAGATCGCCGAGCTCACGGGGGCGCCCTTCGTCACGGCGCCGAACAAGTTCCAGGCGCTCGCGTCGCACGACGCCCTCGTCGCGGCGCACGGCGCGCTGAAGGTGCTCGCCTGCAGCCTGACCAAGATAGCGAACGACGTCCGCTGGCTCGCGAGCGGGCCGCGCTGCGGGATCGGCGAGATCTCGATCCCGGAGAACGAGCCGGGCAGCTCGATCATGCCGGGAAAGGTGAACCCCACCCAGGCCGAGGCGATGACGATGCTGTGCGCTCAGGTGCTCGGCAACGACGTCGCGGTCGGCGTCGGCGGGGCGAGCGGCAACTTCGAGCTCAACGTCTACAAGCCGCTCATCGTGCACAACGTGCTGCAGTCGATCCGGCTGCTCGCCGACGGCTGCGCGTCGTTCGAGGAGCACTGCGCGCGGGGCATCGAGCCGAACCGCGAGCGCATCGAGCGGAACCTGCGCGAGAGCCTGATGCTCGTGACCGCGCTGAACCCGCACGTGGGCTACGACAACGCAGCGAAGATCGCCAAGAAGGCGCACGCGGAGGGGACCACCCTCCGCGAGGCGGCGGTCGCGCTCGGGATCCTCGACGGGGCGAAGTTCGACGAGATCGTTCGACCGGAGAGGATGATCGGGCCTTCCGGGGACGGGTGAGGCTGCGGTGGACGGGGATGCCAAGGAGAAGAGGTCGTACCGAGTTGCCCGGCGCTTGGAGAGGGGGGCCTAGGCGTTAACCAAGCTCGTTCGGTCACGCTCTGCGCCCGAAGCCCCACCATCGGTCACCAACGCGAACGTTTACGTGGTCGTTTACGTGGTCGTTTACGTGGTCGTTTACGTGGTCGTGGCCGTGGTCGTGGTCGTCTACGGCCTACCGTTGACGACCACGACCACGACCACGACTACGACTACGACTACGACTACGTAAACGACCCTCCGGTCTGAATTCTTTTTTCAACCCGGAGGCTAAGGAACAGCCCACGGCAGCCGGACGTGCGCGCCGGGGAGGATTCCCTGCTCGCCAGGCAGGTTCCAGACCACCGGCGACACGGGCAGCACCACCGGGGCGAGCGTGACCTCATAGGGGCCAAACTCGAATGTCGCGCCCGCCTCCGGAAACCCCTGAGTCGGGTCGTCGATCCCCACCTGCGCCCCCGGATCCACAAGAATGTCCGAGGACGGAATCGCCGGCGCGCTCGCCTGCGGCAGGTCGCTCACCCGCTGCAGCGCCTCGTCGACCACACGCTTCCAGTTACGTCCCATCTGCGCGGATGGAAGCTCCGCTGCGAGCGCCTCCAACCGCGCCTTGAACTGTGCGTCGGACAGCACCGTCGCAGGCCGCTCCACGGGCGTCCGGGGCGGCGGCACCACTTCCTGAGCCTGCGCCAGGCCAGGCGCAACCAGCACCGCAAGCAGCATCACGGCAGCTCCGTGCGCTCTCCTGCACACCCTCATTCACCACCTCCTTTGCGCGCCTTGACGCGGCTGACGGACATCCAGCGAGAGGTCGACCGCGCGGAGCGCCGGTCACTCCGGCCTTCCGCGCGGCGGCGGGGCGAGCCCGCCTCCGGGAACGGGCGGCGATCGACGTCGATCGCCGCGGGGTTCGGGAGCAATCAGTGTACGCCCATCGCGGGTGCACGGAAAGGGCAACATGCCTGGTGCACGCGGGTGCAAGGCGGCGCGTTGACACCCTGTCGACACGTGGGATAGACGAGAGGCGCCTGCCAGCGGGGCTGTTGCCGAGTTCGTTGCGATTCCTCGCGCCCGCCGGCCAGCTCGGACGCCAATGACACCTCGCGCATGGACTCGTCGCGGTGCGGATCCTCGATGTGCCCGGCCATGGCGCCGCGGACGCAGCTCGGCGCCGGACGGCGCTGCGATCGCCGCTGTCCTCGTGGCAGCCGTGGGGCTCGGGTGTCCTCAGGCCAGCGCGCAACCCGCCCAGCGGCTGCCGGTCCAGCCTCCGGCTGCCGACGCGCTTCCGGTTCCCCCGCCCGCCGCGCCGACCATCCCGGTCGCGCCGCCGCCCACCGCGGCTCCCCCCGGCGCCGCGCCGGCCACGCCACCTGCCGCCGCGGCGCCCGGCACCGCGGCCACGCCGGGCGCACCGCCCGCCGGCGCTGCGCCGTCCGCTGTCGCCGCACCCCGCGCACCCGCCGCCAGCACGTCGCCGGCAGGCGCCGCGCCCCCGCGCACCGCACCGTCCGCCGGGGCCGCGCCGCCCCCCGCGGCCGCGGGCGCTCCGTCCTCTGCCGGGTCGGACGCCGCGCCTGTCGCAGGCGGCGCGGGCGGACCGCCGTTCCAGCTCACGATCGGCCGCCTCGTGCTCTCGCCCATCGTGCTCGTGCAGGCGCAGGCCGTTCCCTACGTGGGCGAGGACGCCTTCCTCCAGGCGGGCGACGCCGCCGAGGGGCAGGGGTTCCGCCTGCGGCGCGCCCGCGTCGGCTTCGCGGGGAGGCTCGCCGGATATGTGCCGTTCGCGGTCTCGGGCGAGCTCGCCGGGGGCGCGGACGGCTCGGCGCGGCTCTCCGAGGCGTGGATCGGCTACGCCCACTTCCCGTTCGCGAACCTCTATTTCGGCGCGCACGACGTGCCGTTCAGCCGCTCCGCGATGGCGGGCGCCGGCGAGGGCGCGCTCATCGAGCGGCCCCTCGCCGTGCGCGCCATGGCGCCCTCACGCCAGGTCGGCCTCCACGTCGAGGGGCACTTCCGGGGCAGGGCGTTCAGCTACTTCGCCGGCATGTTCAACGGCTTCCAGCGCTCGGATCAGTTCTTCGCCGGCTATGTCGAAAACGCCGCGAGCTTCGGCAACCGCTTCGACCACATCGCCTACGTCGCGCGGCTCGCCACCGAGCCGCTCGGCCCCCTCCCTCGCTCGGTGCAGGACCTCGCCGTCTCGCGCCTCCGCGTCGGCGCAGGCGCGAGCTACTTCTTCAGCGACGGCGGGACGCGCGACATCCACGGCGTCGGCGCCGACCTCCTGGTCCACGTCGAGGGCGCACACGCGCTCGCCGAGCTGCTCTGGAACCAGAGCAACCCCGAGAGCGCCCCGACGCAGCCGCTCGGCCAGCTCGCCCCGGTCACGTCGATAGGGCTCGTCGGCGAGCTGGGGTATTTCGTGAGGCGCATCAAGCTCGGCGTGAACGCGCGGTTCGAGTGGCTCGATCCCAACCTCGACCTCTCGGACGAGACGGACAGCTGGGCCCTCACCGCCGGCGCGAGTTACCACTTCATCGACAACACCCTCAAGGCGCAGGCCGACTTCACCCACCGGCAGGAGCGCCACGGCGTCGCGCTCGACAACGACGCCGTGGCGCTGCAGCTGCAGCTCAACCTCTAGAGCACCGAACAGCTTGGAAACCAGAGAGATGAACCGCCAAGGCGCCATGAGACGCCAAGAAAAACACAAAGATCTTGGCGTCTCATGGCGCCTTGGCGGTTCGACTTCTTGCTGTTTGCATGCGGCTTCAACCCGCTTGTCGTTCTAGCGGCCCGCCATGCGAAAACGCCGCTCCGCCCTCGCGTTGTTCGGCCTGGTCGGCCTGGTCGGCCTGGTTGGCCTGGCCGGTTGCGACGACCCGAACCTCCTGCGCGCCAAGCCGATCGAGAACCGGTTCGAGCTGGTCGGCGGCCCGGTGGCGATGGCCGATGTCGGCGATTTCCTCCTGGAGAACGACGAGATCCGGGTCGCGATCCTCGGCCCGCGCCACTCGCCGGGGCCGGGCGTCTACGGCGGCTCGCTTGTCGACGCCGACCTGCGCCGCCCCGATCCGCGCTTCGCGAGCGCGTCGGGCCGCGACCGCTTCGCCGAGTCGTTCCCGGTCGCCAACCTGCTCGTGCCCGACCCGGGCGCCACCGAGGTCTTCGTGGTCAACGACGGCTCGGACGGGCAGGAGGCGATCGTCCGGGTCGAGGGCGACGGCGGCTTCCTCTTCCACGCGCTCGGCGTGCTGAAGACCCAGGAGGACCTGCTCGGCCTCCTGTTCGACGGCCTCAAGCCGGCGATGCGCTTCCGCACCGACTACGTCCTGCGCCCGGGCGAGCGGTTCGTCACGATCCGCACGACGCTCCTCCTGCCGGATCAGGTGCTCGGGTGCCCGAGCGTCGCCTCGTGCGCGCTCGAGTGCGAGGACGGCCTCGCGGCAGGCGCCGACGGCTGCCCCACGTGCGCCTGCGGAGAGCCGCTCTCGCTCGACAACTACACCGGTCCCTCGGACATCTTCAGGGGCATCCTTGGCGACGAGCGGAACGGACATCCCGAGCGGAAGGGCGGCATCGTCGCCGGCGATTTCGTCTTCTTCGGCAACCAGAACGACATCTTCGGCCCCGGCATGGGCTTCGACGAGGAGAAGGCGGTGTTCGACGCCCTCTTCTCCGGCAGGGACACGTTCCAGCAGCCGCTCAGCTTCGATTTCGTCGCCGCGGCGGGCGGCGACGTCAGCTACGGCTATTTCACGAAGGCCAGAGAGGGCGGCCCGCCCTCCACGGTCAACGTCCCCGTCTTCACGAGCGCGGCGACGGCCTTCCTGAGCGCCGGCCGGAGCTGCCTCGCGGCGGACTCCGACGACGAGGCGTGCGACCGGAAGCGAGCGTTCACCTACGAGCGCTACTTCGCCGTGGGCGAGGGCGACGTCGCGAGCGTCGCCGAGGTGGTGTACGGCGCCCGGGGCACGCCGACCGGCGCGCTCGAGGGCGCCGTGCGGTGGCGGTCGACGGGCGCGCCCGTGCCGAACGCGCGCGTCCACGTCTTCCGCGACCCGGACCCGGGCGCCGCCTTCGCGAGCGTCGACGCGCTGGTCGAGGCGAACCTCGCGCGCTCGGGGGACGTGGGGCTGCTCAGCTCCATCGACGCCGACCTCGGGCTCGATCCGGTGGAGGACGGCGACTTCCACGCGCGGCTCCCGCCGGGCGGCTACCTGCTCGTCGCCGAGAACCCCGAGGGCACCGCCGTGTCGGCGCCGATCCGCGTGGCGCTCGGCGCCGGGGCCACGGTCTCGGTGGCGGCGGAGCTGCCGAGCCCCGCGCGGATCGCGTACCGGGTGGTCGACGAGGGCGGCCGGCTCGCGCCCGCCAAGCTGACGTTCGTCGTGCTCGACGCCGCGGGGCAGCCGCTCGAGGGCGACGGCACGAGGCGGGTCTACCTCGGCCACGGCCGCCTCGGCAGCGGCGTCCGGCAGATCGAGCGTTCGGCGACGGGCGAGGGCGCGGTCGAGATCGAGCCCGGGCGCTACCGCGTCCTCGCCACGCGCGGGCCCGAGTTCGGCCGGTTCGAGGTCCCCGACCTCGAGGTGCGCGCCGGGGAGGTGCGGCGGATCGAGGCGGTCGTGCCGCGCGAGGTCGACTCGACGGGCTGGATGTCGATCGACATGCACCTGCACCAGCGCCCGAGCTTCGACAGCGGCCTGCCGCTCGAGGAGCGGGTGACCTCGGCGGTCGTCGAGGGGCTCGACGTCGCGGTGGCCACCGACCACGACGTGCACACGGATCTCGAGCCCGCGGTGAGGCAGCTCCAGCTCGAGCAGCACCTGAAGACGGCGGTCGGCGCCGAGGTCTCCACGCTCGAGCTCGGGCACTTCATCGGCTTCCCGCTCCGCTACGACGAGCTCGACGTGCCGGATCACGGCGTCTTCGACTGGGTCTGCCGCGCGGGCGGGGACGTGATCGACGGGGTGCGCGGCACGGCGGCGGAGGGCGAGGACGCGCTCGTGATCGTCGCTCACCCGCGCGACGGGTTCATCGGGTACATCGACCAGCTCGGCGTCGACCCCTTCACGCTGCGCCGGTCGATCCCGACGCTCGAGGCGAGCAACCCGCTGTTCCAGGCGGGCAGCTGCGATTTCGACGCGATGGAGGTCTTCAACGCGAAGCGGTTCGATCTGCTCCGGACCCCCACCGTGCAGGAGGTCGTCGATTTCAACCGGTGCCTGTCCCGGATCGACGCCGCGCACGACGAGGCGTCGCTCCGCGCGGCGTGCGCCGAGCTTCCCGGCGGCCTGCCGGCGTGCAAGCCCGGCGAGCGGTACGCGGTGTGCCAGCAGCGCGCCCGCTCGGCGCTGGCCTGGGGCGTGACCAAGCGGATCCTGACGAGGACGCCCGAGGAGCAGGACGCCGCCTGGGACTTCGACAGGACCGCGGCCGACGGGGAGGCGCTCTGCCTTGGAGGCGAGGGCGGCGCGGTCCCGCCGGAGGACGCGGATCGGCCGTGCACCTTCCACGCGGGCCAGGTCGACGACCTGTTCCGCTACCTCGATCACGGCTTCTCGCCGACGCAGGTAGGGAGCAGCGACAGCCACGGCGCCTCGCTGGAGCCGGGCTTCCCGCGCACCTATTTCCGCTCGCGGACCGACCAGCCGGCGGCGCTCGATCTCGCCGAGGCGACGGCGTCGCTCCGCGCAGGCAGCGCGTTCGCGACCTACGGGCCCTTCATCCGCGCGAGCGTCGGCGGCGCGACGTTCGGCGGCGTGGCGCGCGTCGAGGGCGACGCGGTGCCGCTCGACCTGCGGATCGAGACGGCGAGCTGGTTCGGCGTGGATCGCGTCGAGGTCTACGTGAGCGGCCGCCTGGTCCGGGTGCTCGAGCCGCGCTCGGGGCCGTCGGCGATCGTGGACGTCGACGAGCGGCTCATGTTGCCGGCGCCGCCGTCGGACGGCTGGGTCGTGGTGGTGGCGATGGGCCTGCGCGACGAGGACCTCCTCACGCCGGTCGCGCTGCCTGTGTCGTTCGGCGAGCTCCAGCTGCCCCGGGTCGCGAGCCTCGCGTTCACGCAGGTCAAGGCGCTCTCCCGGTTCTTCACGGCGTCGCCCCCGGTCCCCGACTGGTACCCGGTGGCGCCCTACGCGGTCACGAACCCCATCTTCCTCGATCGCGACGGGAACGGCGTCTACGACGCCCCGCGCGGCCCGCCTCCGTTCTGCGCGAGGCCGTGCGACCCGGCCGTGCTCGATCCGTCGCAGTGCCCGGAAGGGCAGCAGTGCCTGACGAACGACCACGTCTGCGGGATCTTCGTGCTCGGCCGCTGCGAGGACAAGCAGGCGTCGCCGTAGCGCCCAAGCGATGGCCGCGCGCGCGGCCGCGCGGACCTTACCAGCGGTCGAGGGCGCCTGCGGAGCGCGCCGCGCGCTCAGCGGGATCGCGCGGCAGGGGACGGCGTGATCGCGTGGGCGATGGCGCTCTGGAGCGTCGAGCGCGTGATGATGCCGCGGAGGTCGATCCCGCCCTGCGTGAGCGCGCGGGCGACCTCCGGCTGCATCCCCGTCAAGATCGCCTGCGCGCCGAGCAGCCGAAGCGCCGAGGCCGTGCGGATCAGCGAGTCGGCGACCCCGGCGTCGACGTGCTTCAGGCCGGTGATGTCGATGATCACGATCGACGGGCTGTGGCGCTCCACGCCGGCGAGGGTCGCCTCCAGCACCTGCGCGGCGCGCGCCGCGTCCATCGTCCCGATGAGCGGCATGACCAGGACGCGATCGGTGATCGGGATGATGGGCGTCGCCATCTCCGAGAGGCGCAGCCGCTGCACCCCGATGATCTCCTCCTGGAGCGCTGCCCGGGCCTGCTCGGCGCGCTCGCGCTCGCGGAGCTCCTCGAGCAGGAGCTCATTGGCCCGGTTCAGCTCATCTGCCTTCTGCGACAGGCGCTCGTTGACCGAGAACAGCTCCTCGGTGCGCCGCTGCACCTCGCTCTCGAGCCGATCGTTCATGGCGCGCTGCCTCTCGGAGGCCTCCTGCAGCCGGCCGTAGAGCAGCGCGTTCTCGAGCGCCGCCGCGACCTGCGCGCCCAGGAGGCGGAGCAGCTCCGTCTGCTCCGGGGTGAAGGCCCCGCTCGCGAGCGTGTTCTCGACGTACAGCACGCCCGTGAGCCGGTTCTGGTGGACGAGCGGGAGGCCCATGACCGACTTGGGCCGGTGCGCGGCGAGGTAGGGATCCGCCGCGAAGCGAGGGCTCGCCGCGGCGTCGTCCAGGATGAGCAGCTCTCGCGTCCGCGCCACGTAATGGACCACGCTGACCGGCAGGGCCGAGGACTCCTCCAGCGGACGCCGGAGCTCCACCTCGATCGACGCAGGATCGATGGTGACGGACGCCTCGATGAACAACCGCTCCTCGCGCGCGAGCACCAGGAAGCCGCGCTGGCCGCCGGCGCTCGCGAGGACGGCGCGCATCACGCGGTCGAGCGCCTTCCCGAGCACGAGCTCGCTGGAGATCGCCTGCGTCGTCTGCAGCACCGCCGCGACGTCGGCGAGCTTGTGGAGGAGCGGGTGGCTCACCGACAGGCTGCTCGATCTCGCGGCGGCCTTCTCGTGCTCCGCCGCGGGCCCTCGAGCGATGGGGAGCGGGTCGAGCCCGTGCTGCCGGATCAGCTCCGTGGCCTTTCGTTCTGCCCCCCACTGCCGGTAGGCGTGCGTCGCCGCGTCCAGGTAGAGCGTGGCGATGCGCCGCCGGCCCTTGCGAGCGTAGTAAAGGCCGGCCAGCTCCGACGCGAGCGCCTCGTACTGCACGAACTCGCTCTGGCGGGCCGCGTCGATGGCGTCGTCGTAGAGCCCCATCGCCTCGACGTCGCGGCCGGAGGCGCGCGCCGCCTCGGCCAGGACGAGGGCGTGCTTCACGCGGAAGTTGTCGGGGCAATGGCGGGCCCAGAGCTCGAGCTTCTCGAGCGACGCGGAGAGCGCTCCGGCGTGCCGCTCGCGCTCGCGCTCGTCGTGCTCGCCGAGCGCGACCAGCGTGAGCGCGAGATAGAAGTGGTATGTCGCCTCGATCGGCATCGCCATGACGGCCCCGAGCACCGGGCGCGCCGCCTCCGCCGCGGCGAGCGCCTCCGCGGGGCGGCCATGGGAATAGAGGAGGATGAGCCGGATGATGTGATAAAAGGCGATACCGCACCCGAAGCTCGCCCGGGTGAGCGCGGCCAGGCACTCCTCCTCGGCAAAACCCTCCTCGCTCAGCGAGGCGTCGGCCGCCGTGAGCCCCTTCAGGCTGCGCAGGAACTGCTGCTCCAGCCGGATCGTCTCGAGGACGGCGTGATTGCCTGTCTTGCGCGCGAACGACGCGAAGCGCTCGGCGACGCGGTGGACCTCCGCCAGCGGATCGCCCTTCTCGTAGACCTGCCAGACGGTCTCGAAGGCCAGGTAGCTCGCGTACACGAGGTCGCCGGCCTCGATGCACGCGAGGAACGCCCGCTCCAGGATGGGGAGATCGTTCCGGATGTGCTGGACCCAGAAGTTGATGTGATCGCCGTGGAGGTGCAGCAGCGTCCCCCGCAGCGAGACGTCCCCGAGCTTCTCGTTCAGCCGGATCGACATCTCCGAGAAGCGGAATCCCGACGGGATATCGCCGAACGCCGCGACGAGCATGAGCCCGTAAACGCTGTAGGCGAAGCACGACGCCTCGGTGTTGCCGTGCCGCAGCGACAGGTTCAGCATCTTCAGCGCGATGAGCGGGAAGACGCCCGGCCGCCCGATGTACGCGCAGGGGGCGCAGTCGGCGAGCAGGTTGATGACCGCGCGCATCTGCTCGTCGGCGAGCAGCGGCGCGTGCAGGATGTCCTCGATGCTCCTGCCGGCCATGCTCTCCGGGATCTGCGCGACCTCGGCGGAGACGGCGGCGCCGATCTCCTCGCTCGCCCCGGGGATCTCGACGCCGAACAGGCGCAGCGCCTCCTGCCCGACGGTGACGCCCTCGTCGTAGCGGCCGGCGACCTGATAGAGCTTCATCCGCAGGCTCTGGACCCGCGCCCGATCGAGGTTCGACGCCGCCACCTCGAGCAGCCTCTGGAACAGCGCCTCGGCCTCGGCGAAGCGGCCGCACAGGTACTCGCACTCGGCCGCCTCCAGCGTGAGCGCCCAGCGCAGCGCGTGATCGCTCGAGGCGCCGTCGTCCCCGAGCGCGCTGCGCCCGGCGCTGAAGTACTCCGCCGCGGCCCCGTACGCGGTCGAGCCCTTGGCCTTCCTCCCGGCGCGCAGGTTCAGGCGCGCGAGCAGATCGCGCTCGCCGGGATCGGCGATGAGGGCGGCGCCATAGTTAAGATGGTTTACCGTGTCGAAGAGCTGCTCTTCCTGCGGCTCGCCGCGCTGGCTGGCCAGCATCAGGCGGCCGACGCGCAGGTGGGCGGCGCACCTGTGCTCGTCCGCGATGAGGGCATAGGCCGCCTGCTGGACGCGATCGTGCAAGAACTGGTAGGAGACGGCGAGCGACGCGTCGGTCGCCGTCTCGCCGTGGGACGGGTCTTCCGGGTGCACGAGCCGGTAGTCGGCGTCGATGGGGAGCAGGACCCCTTCCTGCATGGCCGCCCAGAGATCCTGCGCCGCCCGCGAGGCCGGCTGCTCGGAGATCGTCGCGAGCGTGCGCAGGTCGAACCGGTGCCCGATGCACGCGGCGAGCGTCAGGGCGCGCTGGGTGGGCGGCGCGAGCCTCTGCAGCTTGGCGATCATGAAGTCGGCGACGTTGTCCGTCACGGCCCGCGACTCGATGGCTGCGAGATCCCATGTCCATCTGCCGGTCTCCGGGTCGCACCGGAGGAGCCCGTCGTCGCCCAGCATTCGGAGGAACTGCCCGAGGAAGAACGGGTTGCCCAGCGTCTTGTCGTGGAGGAGCTCGGAGAGCTGGGCGACGTCCTGCGCCGCGCGGCCGAGGGCGTCCGAGGCGAGCGCCGTCACGTCGTCGTGGGAGAGCGGCGCGAGGGGGATGTCGGTCACGGCCGCGCCCGCGGCGCGGATGGCGTCGAGGGTGATGACGAGCGGGTGCGCCGGGCTCACCTCGTTGTCGCGGTACGCCCCGACGACCAGGAGATGGCGTGTATCGGCGTCGGTGAGCAGGAGCCGCAGCAGCCTGAGCGACGCCGGGTCCGCCCACTGGAGGTCGTCGAGGAACAGGACGAGCGGGCGCGACGGAGCGGCGAACACGCCAAGGAAGCTCCGGAACACCATGTCGAAGCGGTTCTGCGACTCGGAGGGGCCGAGCGCCGCGACGGGGGGCGCCTCGCCGACGATGAGCGCGAGCTCGGGGATGAGGTCGACGAGGAGCCCGGCGTTCGGGCCGAGCGCCGCGCCGAGCTCCGCTCTCCAGTGGGCCAGCGCGTCTGTCCGCTCGGAGAGGAGCTGCTGCACGAGGCCCCTGAACGCCTGGACGACCGAGGCGCAGGGCACGCCGCGGTTCAGCTGATCGAACTTGCCGTGGGCGAAGTGGCCTCCGACCCTGGCGATGGCCTTGTAGGTCTCGTGGACCAGCGCGCTCTTGCCGACGCCCGAGTAGCCGGAGACGAGCACGAGCTCCGCGGCGCCCGCGCGGGCCCGCTCGAAGGCGGCCAGGAGCCGGTCCCGCTCCTCGTCCCGGCCGTAGATCTTCTGCGGGACGCGCAGCTCGTGGCTGCGATCGCGCTGACCGATGGGGAAGGGGTGGACCCGGCCCGTCTGCTCGAGGGAGCGCAGGCACTCCGCGAGGTCTGCCTTGACGCCGTGCGCGCTCTGGTAACGGTCCTCGGGCGCCTTGGCGAGGAGCTTCATGACGATCTCGGAGACCGGCTGGGGGACGTCCTCGCGGCGCTCGTGCGGCGGGGCGGGCTGCCGCGCGATGTGGCTGTAGAGGACGTCCACCGGATCGCCGTCCGGGAACGGCAGGGCTCCGGTCAGCATCTCATACAGCGTGACACCGAACGAGTAGAGGTCGGCGCGGTAATCGATGCCCCTGTTCATGCGCCCTGTCTGCTCGGGCGACATGTACGCGAGCGTGCCTTGCAGGGTGGACGCCGAGGTCGACTGTTGAAACTCCTGCTTGAGCCGCGACGAGGCGCCGAAGTCGATGAGCGTGGCGCGGCGCAGGTCCGAGCTGACGATGATGTTGCTGGGATTGATGTCCTTGTGCGTGACGTGACAGCGGTGCACCGCGCCGATGGCGTCGGCGATGGCCGCCGAGAGCGCCAGCGCCGCGCGGAGATCCAGCCGGCGATCGTCGAGGATCGCCCTCAGGGTCGTGCCCTCGACCGCCTCCGTGACGAGGGCGAGGCCGCCGCGCGTCCTCTCGAGCGAGCACACCCTCACCACGGACTCGAGATCCAGATCGCGCAGGAGGCCGAACTCGTGCCGCAGCAGGGCGAGATCGCGGACGCTCGGGTGCTCCCCCTTCAGCGTCTTGATGACGACCGGCCGCTGATCCGCGGCGCGGCGGCCGCGGTAAACGTGGGTCTTGCCGCCCTCATGGATCAGCTGCTCGACGACGTGTCCTGGCAGATCGAACGGTGCTGTGGTGGTCATACGTGCTTGGACTCCACCTCGTGATGGCCTCGCCCGCGCATACCGTGCGGCCGAGTACGTCCGGGAAGGATCAGTATAAGGCGGTCTTCTGCGGATTCACCCAGGGAGCGCAAAGAAGGGGGGCTCGACGTGTGCTGTGTCACGCTGCAACGTGGACGAGGACCTACGGTGTGTGCGCTAGCAAGGAACAGCCTGGCGACGCGGAGCTAGGGTGGCTGCACGAGCGCGAGGAGGCTGCGCGGCTGCGACGCGAGGTCGAGCGTCGGATCGACGAGGGCGCGGGGGGGACCTCCGTTGAGCGACGCGACGACCCTGGCCGTGATGATGGGCCGCACCCCGGAGTCCTCTTGCAGGCGATCGGCCACGTGGTGCGCGAAGTCGACGAGCATGTCGGGCCGCGTGCACATCTCCCCGACCTGGCGGCTCGTGAGCCACGCCTCGACGTCGAGCGGCTCGCGCACGCCGGTCCTCGGATCCAGCACGTGAATACCGAGCTCACTCACGCTCTTGTCGCGCAGCTTCATGCGCCACGAGAAGCGGTGTCCGGCCTCGTTCCAGGCGACGTCGCCCGGATAGACCCAGTGGCGGAGCGGCACCACGAGGTGGAACAGGAGATACCCGTGGAGCAGCGCGAGCGGCAGCGCGGGCCGGCGCGGCGCGGCGGGCGAGGGGACAGGGGCGTCGTCGCGGGGGACGTCCGCGCCCTTGAACAGGAAGGGTAGGCGCCGCCTCGGCCACGAGGGGTCGCCGAACAGCGCGAGCGCGGCGATCATCGCATAGGGGAAGATACCGATCTTGAACAGGAGGGCGTTGGAGAGGTTGAACGCCACGGCGAGCGCCGCGCCGAAGGGGAAGGTGCGCCGGGAGAAGAGCAGGAAGCCCATCGAGAGGTCGATGAAGAGCCCCGCATACGAGAGCGCGAGCCCTGTCGCCGGCGAGGCCAGGAGCGGCCCGACGAGGGGCGCGTCGCCGTGCTCGGCGAGCCACATGGTGAGCGGCTGCCCCCGGAGCCAGTCGCCGTTCAGCTTCGCGACGCCTCCGTAGAAGTAGACGATGGCGATCTGGGCCTTCAGGGCGAAGAGATAGAAGCGCGGCACGGTCTCGGGCGGCGCGCTGGGCGGCGCGCCGCCCGGCGAGGCGCGGCGCGCGCGGCGGCGATCCAGCGAGAGCGCGCGGTGCGCCGGGGCGGCGGCGAGCAGCAGGCCGAGGAGGCAGAGGAGATAGAGGTGGTTGAGGTATTGTGCCTTGTCGAGGAGGAAGACGTACGTGAGCGCGGCGCAGAGCAGCGCGGCGCTCACCCGGTAGAAGAGCCCGGCGGCGCAGAGCAGCGCGAGGACGAAGAGGGCGCCGAAGTGCCAGTACATCCCTGTCCCGCCCCAAGGACGGACGAAGGGGACGAAGCTGAAGAAGAAGCCTGGCTCGATGTAATAGCGGTGGATCCGATCGTGGAGGGCGTACCGGACGACCTCCCACGCGATCAGGGCGCCATAGCCGGCGCGGAAGACGGCGAGGGAGGCGGCGTCGACCTCGGCGGTGAGGTAGGCCGCCCAGCGCCGCGCGAGGTCACTTCCAGTGCCCGTGCCCGTGCCCGTGCTTGTGGTGCTTGTGCTTGCCGTGCACGTGGATGTGGACCGGTCGGCCGTCGTCATCGTCGTCGTCATCGTGGATCACCACCACGCCTGGAGCCCTATCGCGGACCACCACCACGCCCGGAGCCGTCTTGACGTTCACATCCACGTTCCACGTCGTCGCCACCACGACGTTGAGGGCAGGCGCGCTCGGGCCGACGATGACGTGCACGCCGGGGCGATAGCCGACGAGCACCACGTCGGCGTGCGTCGGGTGCGCCACGACGACGGTGAGCTTCACCGGGTTGACCTTTGCCGCGACCTTGCCGACGCAGTACAGGCCGCCCGGGCCGGGGGTGAGCACGACGAGCTCGGAGCCCTGTCCCACGAAGCCGAGCTTGATCTTGCGGTCGCCGACGGGGACCGGCTTCAGGTCCGCGTCGAGGACGTAGACCCTGACCTGGCCGGAGGCCTTGTCCGCGACCACCTCGATCGTGTCGTCGCCGACCACCTGGATCACCCCGCCGTTCGGGCCCGTCTTGCCCGGGGGGATGGGCCTCTTCTCGGCCTTTCTCGCGCCCTCGACGATGACCTTCGTGCCCCCCGAGGGCAGGTGGAGCGTGCCGTTCCACGGCTTCCCGGCGACGACGATGTTGTACTTCACCTCGGTGAGATCGGCCTCGAGCTTGGGCCCGGTCGCGACGAGGAGCCCAGTCTTCGCGTCGAGCGCGAGCGGGGCCTGCGCGTCGCCGTTCGGCCCTTTCCACGTGAGCGTGCCGCTCACGTCCTTGTCGATGGGTTTGCCGTCAGGCGCCTTCACGATCGCCTTCACGGTGCCATCGGGCGCGAAATCCCACCCGACCGAGCCGCCGTCGTGCTCCTCGGTCAGCGGATCTTCGATGGCCACGGGGACAGCCTCGACCGACTCCTCGGTCACGCTGGCCTCGGCGGTGGTCTTGCACCCTGCCGCGAAGGGGCTGCCGGCGATCAAGGTGGTCAGGGCCACCACGGAAAGGATGCTCTTGGCTTGCATCAAAGTCTCCAAGCACGGGAGTTTACCGCAACCGCCGCGCCGCGTCTGCGCGAACTGACTCGTTCCACGGCGATGGGTAGCACGGGCGACGACATCGGATGCACGATGACCACTTCTCCCGTGCTCGTCGCTCGCGCGGGCCTCCGTCGTGAGCTCGTACGCTTCGAAGATGCCTTGTGCGGAGCGCCTCATGGGATGACGAGCGATGTGGATCGCTCTGGGCATATCACCGAGCGCGACAGCGAACGTGCCGAGCGCGACAGCGAACGTGCCGAGCGCGACAGCGAACGTGGAGGATGCCTGTGGCGGCCCGCCAGGCGCGATCGTGGCGTTGCGGATGCCTGTGGTGGCTCGCCGGCCGCCGTCACGCGCCTCTGGAGGCTCCTCGGCGTTTTCGCGGCCGGGCTTCCCCCCAGCGCTCCTTCGGGCTAGCGTCCCGGACGAGCCCGTCCTGCCATGTCCCAACGCATCTTTGTCGGCCTCGTCGGCTATGGTCTTGCTGGCGCCGTTTTTCACGCCCCGCTGATACGGTCCATCCCTCGGCTGCGCCTCGCCGCCATCGCGACCCGCCGGGAGGGCCAGGTCATGGCCGACCACTCGGGCGTCGCCGTGCATCCGACGCCCGAGGTGTTGATCGCCGAGCCGGGGATCGACCTCGTGGTCATCGCTTCGCCCAACGAGACCCACTTCCCGCTCGCGCGCGCCGCGCTCGAGGCGGGCAAGCACGTGGTCGTCGACAAGCCGTTCACGATCACGAGCGCCGAGGCGGGCGATCTCATTGCGCTGGCCGCGCGCCGTGGCCGGCTCCTCTCGGTCTTCCAGAACCGCCGCTGGGACGCGGACTTCCGCACCGTGCGCAGCTGCATCGAGCAGGGCCTGCTCGGCGAGGTGGCCTCGTACGAGGCGCACTTCGACCGGTTCCGCCCTGCCATCAAGCAGGGCTGGCGAGAGCAGGAGGCGCCTGGCTCGGGGATCCTGTACGACCTCGGCGCGCACCTGATCGACCAGGCGCTCGTGCTCTTCGGCCTGCCGCGCGCGGTCACGGCCGACCTCCAGGCGCAGCGGTCCGGGGCGCGCACGGTGGACTATTTCCACCTGACGCTCGACTACGGCAGGCGCCGGGTGATCGTGCGCTCCTCGACGCTGGTGCCCGAGCCGGGGCCGCGCTTCGCGGTCCACGGCGACGGCGGGAGCTTCCTCAAGTACGGCATCGACGGCCAGGAGGACGCCCTCAAGGCAGGCACGCGCCCGGGCGTGCCGGAGTGGGGGCGGGAGGACCCGCGCTGGTTCGGCACGCTCGTCACGGCAACCGGCGAGCGCCGCACGATCGAGAGCCTGCCCGGCGCCTACGAGGCCTATTACGAGGCCATCGCGGCGGCGATCCTCGACGGCGCCCCGCCGCCGGTGCGCGCCGAGGAGGCGCGCGACGTGATCCGCGTCATCGAGGCTGCGATGAAGAGCGCGGCCGAGCGGCGGACGATATCGCTCGACGCGTGATCGCCCCGGCGTAGGAAAACCGCTGCTTGCGTCGAGAAGCGGTTGAGGAGCGCATCGCTCACGCGACCTCCGTCACCCTGTACCTAATCTGCTTGTCGGGGGATGAGTCGATACCCGACGTGCGTCAACAACGACAGCGATAATTCCTGGGGATTAGCCGATATCCGAGGTGGGCTAAAAAAGGATATCGGTAGGCCCGGGGCGAGGGTGCTCGTCGGGTGGGGTGGGGGATGGGCCGCTATCCGAGGTGGGTTAAAAAGGGACAGCGGTAGGCCCGGGGCGAGGGGGCTCGTTGGGCGGGGTGGGGGATGGGCCGATGTTTGAGCCCGAGGCATCTCTCCTCCGGCGAAGCTGGAGGAGAGATGCCTCGGGCGAGTTCGGCGGGGCCCCCACCCCGCCCAACGAGCCCCCTCGCCCCGGGCCGGGCAATTCGGAAAATCGCGCACAGCAAGCCCGCTGCACGCCAGACGCCCTCTCGGGCTAGAAGATCAGCGCGCCGCCGCCAGCGCCGCCTGCATCGCGACGCCCATCTCCGCCGGCGTAGCGGCCACCTTGGCCCCCGCCGCCTCGAGCGCCGCGATCTTCTCGGCCGCCGTGCCCTCGCCGCCCGCGATGATCGCGCCAGCGTGCCCCATGCGCTTGCCCGGAGGCGCCGCGCGGCCGGCGATGAACGCCGCCACCGGCTTCTTCATGTTCTTCTTGATCCACGCCGCCGCGCGCTGCTCGGCCGTCCCACCGATCTCGCCGATCAGCACCACACCGTGGGTGTCGGGATCCTGGTTGAAGAGCTCGAGCACGTCGATGAAGTCCATGCCGCCGACCGGATCACCGCCGATTCCCACGCAGCTCGACTGGCCGATGCCGAGGGCGCTCAGCTGGCCGACCGCCTCGTAGGTCAGCGTGCCCGAGCGGGAGAGGACGCCGATGTGGCCCTTCTTGTGGATGTGGCCCGGCATGATCCCGATCTTGCACTCTCCCGGGGTGATCACGCCGGGACAGTTCGGCCCGATGAGCCGCGCCGGCTTCCCCTCGAGGAAGCGACGGACGCGGATCATGTCGAGCACCGGCACGCCGTCCGTGATGCAGATGACGAGCTTGCAGCCCGCATCGACGGCCTCGGTGATCGCGTCCGCCGCGCCGACCGGCGGCACGAAGATGCATGAGACCTCGGCGCCCTCGTTGCGCACGGCCTGCTCGACCGTGTCGAAGATCGGCACCTTGTCTTCGAATCGCTGGCCGCCGCGGCCCGGCGTCACGCCGGCGACGACCTTCGTCCCGTACTCGATGCAGGCGCGGGCGTGCTGCGACCCGTAGGCGCCCGTGATGCCCTGGAAGACGACCCGCGTGTCCTTGTTGACGAGGATGCTCATCGCTTGATTACTCTACCTTCAACGTGGACAGGAGCTCGGCCACCGCCGCTGGCTCGCTGCTCAACTGGGTTCGAGGCCCGATGCCCGCGGGCGCCCTAGGCGCCGGCCTTGCCGCCGCGCGTGGCGGCGACGATCTTCTGCGCGCCGTCGGCCATGGAGCTCGCCGACTGGATGGTCAGCCCGCTCTCGTCGAGCAGCTTGCGGCCGGCCTCGACGTTCGTCCCCTCGAGGCGCACCACGAGAGGCACCTTGAGCCCGAGCTCCTTCGCCGCGGCGATGACACCGGCCGCGACGACGTCGCAGCGCATGATGCCGCCGAAGATGTTCACGAAGATGCCGCGGACCCGCTCGCTCCGGAGGATGATCTGGAACGCGGTCTTCACCTGCTCCTGCGAGGCGCCGCCGCCGACGTCCAGGAAGTTCGCCGGCTTTCCGCCGTAATGGAGGATGATATCCATCGTCGCCATCGCGAGCCCGGCGCCGTTCACGAGGCAGCCGATGTCGCCGTCGAGCGACACGTAGGACAGCCCGGCCCGCTTCGCCTGGAGCTCGACCGGATCCTCCTCGTCGACGTCGCGCATCGCGTTCCACTCGGCGTGCCGGAACTCGGCGTTGTCGTCGAAGCTCACCTTCGCGTCGAGCGCGAAGACGTCGCCGGCGCCGGTCACGACGAGCGGGTTGATCTCGAGCAGAGAGCAGTCCTCCGCGGTGAAGCAGGCGTAGAGCGAGGCCACGAGCTTCAGGAACTGGCGCTGCGTCTCCTTCGCGGTGAGCCCGAGCGCGATCGCGAGCTGCCGCCCCTGGTACGGGGCGAGGCCGAGCACCGGATCGATGAAGAGCTTGTAGATCTTCTCCGGCGTGCTGTGGGCCACCTCCTCGATGTCCATGCCGCCCTCGGTCGAGGCGATCACCGCGATGCGGCGGCGCTCGCGATCGACGAGCATCGCGAAGTAGAGCTCGCGCGCGATGTCGAGGCCCTGCTCGATGTAGAGCCGCCGGACCTTCTGCCCCTCGGGGCCCGTCTGCTTGGTGACGAGCTGCATGCCGAGGATCTTCTCGGCGAGGGCCGTCGCCTCCGCGCTGCCGCCCTTCGCGACCTTGACGCCGCCGCCCTTGCCGCGGCCGCCCGCGTGGATCTGCGCCTTCACGACGACGACCGGGTTGCCTGTCTGGGCGATCAGCCGATCGGCGATCGGCGCCACCTCGCTCGCCTGGAAAGCGGGCTCCCCTTTCGGTACCGGCACTCCGTAGCGAGCGAAGAGCTGCTTGCCTTGATACTCGTGGATTTTCATGAGAGGGGCCGCCACCCTATCACAAGGCCGCGCCAGCGCGAGACTCGAAAAACAGGGGCGACGGACGTCGGTGGAGTGAACGCGCGGGCGCGTGTGAAGTCACGCGTTACGTTTCGTTACGTTCCGTTACGTTCCGGCACGTTACGTTTCGAGTGTTTCGCGCCGACTCACCCATCCATGGAAAAGTGCGGCGGCGCGGCGCTCTCAGGCCGCGGCGCTCTCAGACGGCGGCGCTGCGCCCTGGCGCGGGCGGATCAGGGCGCCACAGCGCCGCTTCCGTCGATTCACTTGGCGGCGTAGGGCGGCGGCTCAGGTCGGCGGAGCGCCACGAGGGCGAACAGGCCGGACAGGACGTCGTCCTCGACCTGGGAGACCTTGCCTTCGAGGCTGATCTTGAGCTCATCGAACGGCGTGTAGGTGAGCCCGGCGCTCGCGGAGACGCTCGGCTGAGGCGCGAACAGAAAGGCAGAGAGGGCGCTCCCGGGCTCGTGGAGAGCCTGGATTCGAAAGCTCGGATGGATTGCCATCTTCGGGAGGACATTGGCGATGATCTCGCCTCCCACCCAGGGCTTCAGCTCGATCGCTCCCGCCTCGTCCGCCGCGCCGACCAGCCCGACGCTGCCGTCGAGCGACACGGTCAGCGCCTCGGCCGGGTAGAGCTCCAGGGCGACGACCGCCGAGTAGAAATCGATCGACGGATACAGCGCGATACCCGACCAGGTCGACCAGAGCGGCTGCATCGTGGTGAGACCGGCGCCGAACGTCGGCGCGTCGACGTCGAGATCGAAGCCGCCGAAGAGGTTGATCTCGTATCCCTCGCCGAGGACGAGCCCGGGCTCGACGCCGAGCATCCGGCCCGGGACGGTGCTGATCATGGTCGAGGTCGTCGGGAAGGTGTTGATCCAGCCGTCCCAGTCCTCGATGCCAATCGGGTGCGTGACGATGCCCAGCCGGAGGTGGTGATCCTCGCGGCCAATCTGGAGCATCGCCCACTCGGGCGGGCCGATCTTGATCCCCGGCGTCGCCAAGGACCACGTGGGGTAGACGAACGCCGGCAGCCCGAACGCCGGCAGGCCGAGCGGCGCCGTGGTCGCCTGCACGTCGAGATCGAGCCGGAAGTAGAGCGAGCCGCTCGCGAGCCGCAGCCCGACCTCGGCCTGCGCGAGCGCGTCGAAGCGAAGGGCTGCGGGCGCATCGCGGTGCACGCCCGCGACGACGCTGGTCCCCCCTCCCACCCAGGTGTCGATGTCGGCCGGGAGCGCGGCGAGGTGCGGTAGCAGCTGGGCCTCCTCTCTGTGGGTCTCCGGACGGCGGCTGGCCTCGATCAGCGAGCGGCGACGAGCGCCCCCGCGGCGATCACCGCCCCGCGCCGGCCGTCGCGGCCCGCAGGCGCTCGACCAGCGGGCGGATGGCGTCGCTCCGCAGCTTGTAGGACGCGCGGTTGGCGACGAGCAGGGTGCTCACCTCCGTGACCGTCTCGAGCACCTCGAGGCGGTTCTCGCGCAGCGTCGAGCCCGTCTCGACGATATCGACGATGAGGTGAGAGAGCCCGACGAGCGGCGCGAGCTCCACCGAGCCGTGGACGGGGATGATCTCCGCCACCACGCCCTTGCTCGCGAAGTGATCCCCGGCGATCCGCGGGTACTTCGTGGCGACGCGCGGCAGATCGGGCATCGGCGTGTCCTCGGGGCCGGCCACGACGAGGCGGCAGCGGCCGATGCCGAGATCGAGCGGCGTGTAGAGATCGTGGCGGCGCTCGAGGAGCGTGTCACGGCCGGAGACCCCGAGATCGGCGGCGCCGTACTCGACGTAGGTCGGGACGTCGTCCGGCTTCAGGAACACGTACCGGATCGCGCCGTCCGCCGTCGGCCGGACCAGGCGGCGATCGCTCGCCTCGAGGGGCGCGCTGTCGAGGCCCGCGCGCCGCACGAGCGGGATGAGGTCCTTCAAAATCCGCCCCTTGGGGACGGCGATGGTGAGCGGCCTCGTCATCCGGCCCGCCCCTCGACGCGCACCGTGTCGGCGCCGAGCTGCGCCAGCTTGCGCTCCATGAACTCGTAGCCGCGATCCAGGTGGTAGACGCGCAGCACCTCGGTCTCGCCCTCGGTCGCCACGAGCCCGGCGATGACGAGCGACGCGCTCGCGCGCAGATCGGTGGCCATCACGGTCGCGCCCGACAGCGGCGCGCCGCCGTGCACGTGCGCCGTGTGGCCGTCCACGTCGATGTGCGCCCCCATCCGCGAGAGCTCGGGGACGTGCATGAAGCGGTTCTCGAAGATGGTCTCGACGATGCGCGACGTGCCCTGCGCGAGGCACATCAGGACCATGAACTGCGCCTGCATGTCGGTCGGGAAGCCCGGGTGCGGCGCCGTCGTGACGTCGACGGCGCGCAGCGGCCGCCCCTCGCGGCGGACGCGCACGCAATCACCCTCGCGGCCCACCTCGACGCCCGCCTGGCGGAGCTTCGCCGCGACCGCCTCGAGATCCTCGAGCGGCGCGTTCTCGATCAGCACGTCGCCGCCGGCCGCGGCCGCCGCGACCATGTACGTGCCGGCCTCGATCCGATCGGAGATGATCGCGTGGTCGAACGGCTCCAGCTCGTCCGCGCCCTCGATGTGGATGACGTCCGTGCCGGCGCCGCTCACGCGCGCGCCCATCTTGTTGAGCACCCGGCCGAGCTCCTCGACCTCGGGCTCGCGCGCGCAGTTCACCAGCGTGGTCCGCCCCTTCGCGAGCGCCGCGGCCATCATCAGGTTCTCGGTGCCGGTCACCGTCGGCAGATCGAACACGACCTCGGCGCCGCGGAGCCGCTTGCACTCCGCGACGATGTAGCCGCGGGACAGCCGGATCGTCGCGCCGAGCGCCTCGAGGCCCTTGAGGTGCTGATCCACCGGGCGCGTCCCGATCTGGCAGCCGCCGGGGAGCGACACCTTGGCGCGGCCGAAGCGCGCGAGCAGCGGGCCGAGGACCATGACGCTCGCGCGCATCTGCTTGACGAGCTCGTAGGGGGCCTCGGGCCGCACGTTGTCGCCGGCGCCGACCCTCACGAGCGGCGGCGCGGTCTCGACGTTGCGCCCGAGGAACCGGAGCAGCGCCGAGGTCGTGTCGATGTCGCGCAGCGCGGGCACGTTGCGGAGCAGGCTCTCCCCATCGGAGAGCAGCGTCGCGCAGAGGATCGGCAGCGCGGCGTTCTTTGCGCCGCTGATGCGGATCTTGCCGGAGAGCGGCTTACCGCCCCGGATCCGGATGGAGTCCATGCCCCCGCTATCGCACAACCCGCGGCGGAACGCGATGTTTCGGGGGTCGCCCGCGCGCCGCGCCCCGTGTTTCGCCCGGTGCTCCGCGTCGACCGCCGCGCCGCCGCGAGCGCGGAGCGCGGCCGGCGCGGCGCGCGGGGCGGGCGGACGACGGGCCCACTTTCCCGTGCGCTTCCCGTGCGCTGGTCTAGTCTCCACCGGCCATGCGACCGAGCGCCATCGCCCTGTCCTCGCTGCTCGCCGCGTCTGTGGCCCCGCTCGCAGCCGCGCAGCCGTCGGCCGATCTCCGCGGCTTCCGCGCCTCGATCGACCCCGGGGCCGGCGTCTACCTCGAGCCCGCCGCGACCCCGGACACGGGCGAGTGGAGCGCGAGCCTCTGGGCCTCGTACGCCTACCGTCCCCTCGTGCTCCGCGATCCCGCCTCGGGGAAGGTCCGCTTCGACGTCATCCGCCACCAGGCGAGCGCCGATTTCGCGGCCGGCGTGGGCATCGCGCGGCGCCTGCTCGTGGGGCTCACGCTGCCCGTGGTCCTCCACCAGAGCGGCGACGAGCCCACGTCCGACGCCACGCGGGTGCTCGGCGACACGTGGCTCCCGGCGCAGGCGCTCGGCGATCTCGGCCTCGTCGGCAAGTTCACCCTCGTGCAGCCCGTCGGCGGCGATCTCGGCGGTTTCGCGCTCGCGCTGCACGAGCGCTTCACGCTGCCCACGGGGGACGAGGCGTCGTTCGTGGGCGAGGGGGGCGTCACGAACGAGCTCAGGCTCCTCGCCGAGTACCGCCTGATCGCGTTCGGCGCGCACCTCGCGGCGGGGGTCAAGCTCCGCGCCGGCGAGGCCCGCTTCGGGTGCGAGGCGACCCCGGTCTCCGCCGCGGGCGACGATCCGTGCCCCACGGTGTTCGGCCACGAGCTCCCCTTCGGCCTCGGCCTGTCGTTCCGGCCCCAGATCCTGGGCATCGACCCGGAAGGGCGCGCCACGTTCTTCCTGGAGGCGCACGGGCACCTCCCGCTCTCGCCGATCGCGCCGTTCGCGAGCCAGGAGGCCGCCGCGCTGGAGCTCGGCCTCGCCGCGCGCTACGCGCTGGGCGACGTCTCGTTCCTGGCCGGCGTCGAGACGGCGCTGGCCGGCGGCGTCGGCACCGCGCCGCTGCGCGCCGTCCTCTCCGTGGCCTGGACCCCGCGCGTCCACGACGCCGACAAGGACGGCGTGCCGGACGACGTCGATCAGTGCCGCGAGCTCCCGGAGGACCGCGACGGCTTCCAGGACGACGACGGGTGCCCCGAAGGGGACAACGACGAAGACGGCGTCGTCGACGAGGAGGACCGCTGCCCGACGCAGAAGGAAGACGAGGACGGCGTCGCGGATGAGGACGGGTGCCCGGACCCGTGACGCCGGGCCGTGGACGATCCATGACGACGTGCACCGCATGAGCGACGACGGCTACACGAAGCACGGCGGCGGCCGCCACGAGGGGCCCTCCCGCACCTCGCCGTATCCCCTGAGCCGGCTCTCCGCGCCGCACGAGCTCGTCGACGTGGCGCGGGAGATCCAGCAGGCGGACGCGCTGCTCGGCGCGGTCACCGGCGGCAAGCTCGCGCAGATCGCGCGGCAGATCCGGTCGCTCCAGGAGGAGGCGCGGCGGGTCCTCGAGGCGGCGCAGCGCGACGGCGAGCTCCACCGGGCGGCGTGCAACTTCAAGAAGCGGCCCGGCCACGTCTATCACCTCTACCGGCGCGGCGACGGCGTCCCTTACCTCTCGATGCTCTCGCCCGAGGAGTGGGGCGGCTCGCCGCCGCACGCGTTCGAGGGCTCGTACCGCCTCGAGGTCGACATGTCGTGGACGCCGTCCGAGGAGGCCGAGGCGCACGACGCGGAGGCCGGCGCGCTCGCTCGGCTCACCGGCCGCGGCGCGTGACCGCGGCGCTCGCTCACCCGCCGAGCTGGAGCAGCACCTTTCCGAACGACGCGTTGCTGGCGACGTAAATATGCGCCGCGGCGGCATCGCCGATCGGGAAGACCCGGTCCACGACCGGCCGCACGGCGCGGCTCGCGAGCCACGGGGAGATGTTCCGCTCGAGCACCTGCGCCGCCGCGATCTTCTCCTCGATCGGGCGCGAGCGGAGCACGGTGCCGATGAGCTCGACGCGCTTCCGGAGGAGCTCGCGCAGGTCGAGCTCCGTGGACGCGCCGGCCGTCAGCCCGACGAGCGCGATGCGGGCCTTGGACGCGCACGCCTTGAGGTCCTCGCCGACGTACGCGCCTCCGACGAGCTCGAGGACCACGTCGACCCCCGCGCCTCCGGTCGCCTTCAGCACCTCGTCCGCGAACCTCGCGCCCGACGCCGCGATCCCGGCGTGCAGCCCGAGCTCGCGGCAGCGATCCAGCTTGTCCTGCGTGCGCGACGTCCCGACGACGAAGCACCCGAGCGCGCGGGCGATCTGGAGGCCGGCCGTGCCCACGCCGCTGCCGACCGCGTGCACGAGCGCGCGCTCGCCGGGCGCGAGCCGGGCGCGCGTGACGAGCGCGTCGTAGGCGGTCACGAACGCCTCGGGGACCGCGGCCGCCTCCTCGTCCGTGAGCCCTTCCGGCACCGGCGCGACCTCGCGCTCGTGCGCGACGACCCGCTCGGCGTAGGCGCCGCCCGCGAGGAGGCCGAAGACGCGATCGCCCGGCGCGAAGCGGCGCGCGCCCTTCCCCGTGGCCTCGACCACGCCGGAGTACTCGAGCCCCGGCACGTCCTGCGGCGCGCCTGGCGGCGCCGGGTAAAGGCCCAGCCGCTGGAGCAGATCGGCGCGGTTCACCCCGGCGAAGCGGACGGCGACACGCACATGCCCGTCGGGCACGTCGGGCGCATCGACCTCCCGCACCTCGAGGACCTCCGGCCCGCCCGGCTCGCGGATGACGACGGCGCGCATCTTCAATGTGCCGCTCACGCCGTTCATTCTTCCATCGGCGGCGGGAGCACGCTCTTCCGGTAGAAGTATTCCACCTTCTCCGAGTCCGGATCGACCGGCTCCGCCTCCGGCTCGGCCGGCGCGTTGCCGCCGATCGCCGCCTCGATCTGCACCTGCTCGAGCGCGTCCATCATCAAGGCCGCGCTCGGGAAGCGCTCCTCGCGATCGAGCGCGAGCGCGCGCATCGTCGCGACGTCGAGCGAGTGGGGCACCTCGGGCCGCAGCATGCGCGGGCGGATCGGCTTCACCCGCTGGATCTCCGCGAGCAGGGCGGCGGCCGTCGGCGCCTTGAAAGGCAGCTGCCCGGTGAGCATCACGTAGAGCAGCATGCCCACCGAGTAGAGGTCCGCGCGCGCGTCGAGATCGCGGACGCCCTGCGCCTGCTCCGGCGCCATGAACGCGGGCGTACCGGCGATCGCGTGGCTCCCGGCGGCGGCCATCGAGACGAGGATCGACGGCGCCGCCGCCCCCGTGTTGAACGCCTCGGCGACGCCGAAATCGAGCACCTTCACGGTGAGCGGGCCGCGGCCGCCGCCGACGAGACAGATGTTGTCCGGCTTGAGATCGCGGTGGAGGATGCCCTCGGTGTGCGTGACGACGAGCGCGCTGAGCACCTGGACGGCCACGTCCAGCACGACGGGAATGGGCATGGGGCGCTCGCGCGCGAGCCGCTCGGTGATGGTCTCGCCCTCGAGCCGCTCCATCACGAGGTAGGGCGTGCCGTCGTCGAGCACGCCCAGATCGTAGACCTCGACGATGTTCGGGTGGCCGAAGCGGCCGGCGACGGCGGCCTCGTTGTGGAAGCGCGCGATGGCCGTCTTGCTCTGAGCGTACTGGCCGCGGAGCGTCTTGATCGCGACCCGGCGCCGCAGGCCGATGTGGATCGCGTCGTAGACCATCCCCATCCCGCCCTTCGCGATGACGCCGAGGATGCGGTAGCGGTCGTGCAGCAGGCGGCCGACGAGCGGCGCTTCCTTCGTCGGCCGCGGCTGATCGGGATCGATATCGGGCGGCAGCGGCCCGTCCACCGGCCACCCCGACTCGCCCCTGCTCGTCGGCGGTACCCGCGTCGAGGAGGGAGGGGCGACGCTCGGCGTGAGCGCCGTGCCGTGCACCGGGCACCTCTCGGTGTCCGACGGGTGCGGCAACCCGCACGCCTGGCATCGGATGAAGTGCTGCGGCGGCATCGGGGACCCGGTCAGAGTACGGGTACATCCGCCCATGCAGCAAGCTCGTTCAGGGACCGAGCGTCCCGGCCGGGGGAGCACGCCCACAGCGTGTGGTTGGGTAGCCAACCCATGTCATCTTCAGCAGCTGGGTTGGATCGGCTCGCGGCTTACGGTAGGCTGGGCTCAAACGTGCCGCAGCCGGTCCGAAAGCCAACCCGACGAGCGCGAGAGGTGTCGCGGCGAGGCGGGTACCAGAATTTGCATCAGAACGTAAGCGAGAACGTAAGCGAGAACGTAAGCCGGAACGTGAGCGAAAACGTAAGCCGGAACGTGCGGCGGCACGTCGACCTGAACGTTGACCAACACGTGAACCAGTTCGTAAGTCGAACGTAAGTCGAGCGTTAGGCAGCGCGTGACGGGCTCGGGGTACGCTTTCCCCGACTGCCAGCAGTGGGGGCCAGCGGGATGGGAAGGGGAAAGAGACAGAGGCCATGAGCACGGCGGAGAAGCTTTCGGACGGTGCCTCGGCCAGCGGTGAGTCCGATCCGCTGCTGGGAAAGGTCTTGAATCAGAAGTTCAAGATCCACTCCCTCCTCGCGACGGGCGGCATGGGCGTCATCTATCGCGGCGAGCAGATCGCGCTCGAGCGCCAGGTCGCGATCAAGGTCCTGACGCCCACGAACTCATCGAATCAGATCGACCCCAACTTTCATAAGCGCTTCTTCCTCGAGGCGAGCATCCTCGCCAGGCTCCAGCACCCGAACATCGTCACGGTCTTCGACTACGGCCGAGTCGAGAACATGGAGCCCGAGCGGTACTTCATGGCCATGGAGTTCCTCGAGGGCGAGACGCTCTTCCGGCGGCTGCGCAAGGCGGGCCGCCTCCCGGCGCCCGACTCGATGGGCATCGCCCGGCAGATCGCCCGCGGGCTGCGCGAGGCGCACAAGCACGGCGTGGTGCACCGCGATCTGAAGCCGTCGAACGTCATGCTCGTCCCCGGCGAGGACACCGGAGAGCTCGTCAAGATCCTCGATTTCGGCCTCGTGAAGGTGCTCGCCGACGACTCGGAGGAGCTCACGCAGCAGGGCTCGTTCCTCGGCTCACCGCGCTTCATGTCGCCGGAGCAGATCTCGCACGGCAAGGTCGATCTGCGGACGGACGTGTACTCGCTGGGCGTGATCCTCTATCAGATGCTCTGCGGGAAGGTCCCGTTCGAGGCGCAGAACTCGGTCCAGATCCTGATCGCTCACCTGCAGCAGCCCGTGCCGCGGATGAAAGAGCGCAACCCCGAGGCCGACGTGCCCGAGCCGCTCGAGGCGTTCGTGCTGCGCTGCCTGTCGAAGGATCCGGACGGCCGACCGGCCAACATGGAGGCCCTCATCCGCGGGCTCGGCGAGTGCGCGCAGGCGATGGGCCTGTCCCCGGCGTTCGGCTCGACGGGCCTCGTGACCATGGACTCCACCGGCACCGGCAGGATGCCGACGCCGATGCCGCCCGTGCGCGTGATGACGGCGATCCCCGCCAGCTCGTCGTCGCCCTCGTCGACGTCCGGCGCCACGACCTCGCAGGTGGACGACGCCTCGCTCGGCGCCGCCTCGCGCCCGGCCGACGCCGCGCCGCAGGGCCGCAAGGGCATCGTGCTCGTCGCGGTGGGCGTCCTCGCCGTCGCGGGCATCGGGGTCGCGATGTCGCAGATGCGCTCGAGCGAGCCGCCGCCGGCGCCGGCCGCCGCGCAACCGGCGAAGCCGCAGGTCGCGCCGCCGCCCGCCGACGTCGGGTCGTTCGTGCTGATGGTCGAGTCCATGCCGTCCGGCGCCGAGGTGCTGGAAGACGGCAAGCCGCTCGGGAACACGCCGCTCCAGCTGTCGCTCTCGAACAGCTCCGTGCGCGCCAACCCACGCCGGCTGACCGTGCGCCACGAGGGGTACGAGCCGTACTCGATCGTCCAGGGCCCCTCCGATCAGTCCGTGCGCCTGGTCGCCACGCTCACGAAGCAGGCCGCGGCGGCGCCGACGAGCACGCCTGCCGCGCCCACGCCGCCCCCAGCCTCCCCGGCGCCCCGCCCCTACGCTGGCCGGCCGGCCGCGAGGCCCACGCCCGCTCCCGACGCTCCGCCCCCGCCCCCTTCTCCTCGGCCGCTGGATATCCAGATCGAACGATGACCCTCCAGCGCCCCACACTCCACATCGTCGTCTCCCCGTCTGTCTTCACCGTGCGGCCGCTCTGGGCGGATGTCCCCGCCGAGGTGGAGGCACCTTGTTCCAGGCTTTCCGCGGGCGAGCACGCCCCGCTCGGTGCGCGCGGTGCGCACGGTGACGGTGAAGGAGACGATGTGCCGCATTCTCCGGAATATGCGCAGGAGTGCGCGCACGGACACGCGCACGCTCGCCAGCCCGCGCTGCGCGAGGAACGTCAAATCCAGCGGCGAACCGGGCCTTCCCAGACCTCCCGAGCCACCGCCCGAACGATCGATCGAAGATCCCGGTATTCATCCGTTCCCGCCGGCAGTAGACTCCAGGCTCTGCGTCCCGCAGACGCGCTTCCCAGGCCGATTCCAAGCGGGATCCGTTGCTGAGGAGCAAGGAAATGAACCCGCTCGTCCCCGACTTCATCATCCAGCAAGACGCTCTCGGCAACACCGAGGGCAGCTTCACGGGGGCGGTGCTGATGATCGACATCCCCGGCTTCACCGAGCTCACGGAGAAGCTGATGCAGCACGGCCGCGCGGGCGCGGAGACGCTCGCCGGCACGCTCCGGTACTACTTCGACCCGCTCATCGCAGCGGTCCACCACGCCGGGGGCTTCATCACGAACTTCGCGGGCGACGCGTTCACGGCGCTGTTCCAGGACACGCCGGACCGCAAGGTCGCCGAGTACGTGCTCGGCGCGGCGCTCGCGATGCGCGACCTGTTCGCGGAGCACCCCGAGCGCGACACGCCCTTCGGCAGCTTCCCGTTCTCGTTCCGGATGGGGCTCGCGTGGGGCTCGGTCGAGTGGGGCATCGTCCGCATCTCCCCGGAGCGCGCGTACTACCACTTCCACGGGCAGGCGCTCGCCGCGTGCGTCGCGATCGAGCGGCAAGCGCTGAAGGGCGACATCCTCCTCGATCGCGCGCTCTGCGATCGCATCCCGCCCGCGAGCGCGAAGTACCACGGCGAGGGCGTCTACAAGCTCGGCGACGTGCCGGCGCCCAGGATGCCGCAGGTGCCGAGGAACCCGCCGCGCGGCGAGGGCACCGCGTTCGTGGCGAGGGGCGTCGCGGACATGCCCCCGGAGGGCGAGTTCCGCAACGTCACGAGCGTCTTCCTCTCGTTCGAGCAGATCCCGAGCTTCGCGGAGCTCACGCGCCTCCTGCACGAGCTCTCCGAGCTCTACGGCGGCACCTTCACGGGCATCGACGCGGGCGATCTCGGCATCGCCGCGCTGATCCACTTCGGCGCCCCGATCACCCACGAGAACGACAACGATCGCGCGCTCGACTTCGCGCTGGAGCTGAAGAAGCGCGGCCTCCGGCAGATGCGCCTCCGCGCGGGGATCACGCGCGACGTCCGGTACGCCGGCTTCAACGGCGGCACCGAGCGGCACGAGTTCGCGTGCATCGGCCGCGCGACGAACCTCGCCGCGCGCCTCGTCGCGAAGGCCCCCTGGTCGGCGATCTGGGCCGACGAGCAGGTCTTCCGCGCCGGCGAGACGAGCTACCAGTGGACGACGGAGAACATCTTCCGGTTCAAGGGCTTCGATCTGCCCATCCTCGTCTACTCGCTGGAGCGCCGCCGCATCTCGGTCCAGAAGGAGTTCTACGACCTCGGCCTCATCGGCCGCGAGGCGGAGATCGAGCAGCTCGCGCGCTACGTCGGGCCGATCTTCGAGGGCAAGCCGGCCGGGATCACGTACATCGACGGCGAGCCGGGGCTCGGGAAGAGCTACCTCGTGCAGCGCTTCCGCCACCGGTGCGAGGAGCACCAGAGCGACCGGCCCTTCCTGTGGATCGACGCGCGCTGCGACCAGACGCTCCAGAGCTCGCTGAACGCGTTCGAGTTCGCGCTGAAGGAGTACTTCTGGGAGTCCTCCGCGCTCGGCAAGGAAGAGAAGCTCACGAACTTCGACGACGCGTTCGAGTACCTCCTCGAGCGCCTGCCCGAGAGCCAGGCCGCGCTGAAGCGCGAGCTCGATCGCGCGCGCTCGGTGTTCGCCGCGCTCATCGGCATCCGCTGGGAGGACTCGCCGTACGAGCGCCTGCACCCGAAGCTCCGGTACACGAGCACGCTCTCGGCGCTGAGCTTCGTCTTCCTCGCCGAGGCGTCGCTCCAGCCGGTGATCCTGCACCTCGAGGACGCCCACTGGGCCGACGAGGACTCGCTCGAGGCGGTGCGCGTGATCGCGCGCGCGTGCCGGGGGCTGCCCATCGCCATCATCTGTACGACGCGGCGCAAGGACGACGGCACCCCCGTCCGCATCCCGCTCGACCCGGGCATCTCCGAGAACGTGATCGAGCTGAAGCCGCTGCCGCGCGAGCAGCTGCTCGCGCTCGCGGTCCCGTTCTTCGGCGGCCCGATGCCGGACATGCTCGCGACGCTCCTCTGCGAGACGGCCGGCGGCAACCCGTTCTTCGCGCAGGAGATCCTCGCCTACTGGCTCGAGGACGGGCGCTACGGATCGAGCTCGAGCTCCATCTCGATCTCGAACACGTTCATGCCGCCGAAGAACGTGAACAGCCTGCTCATCTCGCGCCTCGACCGGCTCGACGCGAAGGTGAAGCAGACGATCGTCGCCGCGGCCGTCCTCGGGCGCGAGTTCGACCTGCGCGTGCTCGCGCTGATGCTCCCCGACGCCTCCGTGCTCGAGGAGCACGTGCGCATCGGCGAGGCGCAGTGCATCTGGTCGCAGATGACGGAGCGGCGCTTCCAGTTCAGCAACGCGCTGCTCCGCAACGCGGCCTACGAGATGCAGTCCCGCGCGCGGCTCCAGGAGCTCCACCGGCTCGCGGCCGAGGCGATCGAGAGCCTCTACGGCGACGACCTCGAGGACCAGCTCGTCGCGCTCGGCCGCCACTGGCGCCGCGCGGGCAAGGTGGACCACGCGCGCCGCTACTTCCTCGCGGGCGCCCGCAAGGCGGCGGCGCGCTACGCCCACGAGGAGGCGACCCGCCTCTACCGCGTCTACTTCAAGCTCTCGCCGGAGCCCACGCCCGAGAGCGTCGTCGTGCGGTACGAGTTCGCGCGCGACGTCCTCGAGGCGAGGGGGCGGTACCAGGAGGCGCGGCAGGAGCACATCCGCGTGCTCACCGACGCCCAGAAGCTCGGCGATCGCGGGTCCGAGGCGCTCGGCTTCCTCGGCCTGGGCCGCACGCACTGGGCGATGCAGCAGCCGGACGACGCGCGCACGTACTGGGAAGAGGGGCTGCGCGCCGCGCGCGAGGCGGGCAACCTGCCGGCCGAGGGGCTCACGCTCGCGAGCCTCGGGATGGCCTACGCCGTCCAGGGCCGGTACGACGCCGCCCGCACGCTCTACTCGCGCGCGATCACGGTCGAGCGGCAGATCGGGAACCGGCGCGAGGAGGCGAGGCTCCTCGGGGAGTTCGCGAAGCTGCACCGGCTGAGCGGCCACCTCGGCGAGGCGGAGGCCCTGCAGGAGCAGGCCGCTGCCATCGAGCGTGAGCTGGGGGCCTCTTGAGCCGGTGGGGGACGCTGCCGTGCCCTCCGCCCACGCGAAAGCGGCCCCGCCGTCCGACGTCGTCGCGCGCTCCCTAGATCGCGGCGCAGAGGCCCCGCCGGCCCGCGCGGCGCCGGCGTGACCCGGCCCTCGCCGCCCTGCGAATTCCGCTGACAATCGATAAGAGGTCTCCCAAGAGCATGACACGACAGGCAACAAAGGAGTCACCTGCGCTGTTGAACGAGGAGCTCCTTGAGAAGGCGAAGCCTTCCAAGCTCATGCCCGCCGTGATCGCCGGAATGGTCTCGGGGACGCTGGTCGTCTCGTTCGATATCTCTCTTGGCGCGCTGATATTCAACCACGGGCTGGCCGATTACCTCTCGCGAGGGATCGGCATCATCCTGATCAGCTCCGTCATCGTCGGCGTGATCGTCTCCCTGCTCAGCTCCTACAAGCCGGTGATCGCCGCGCCGCAGGAGGACGCAGCCGTCATTCTCGCCTCGATGGCGGCGGCGATCACGACCGGCATCGCGCAGAAGGACCCGACGGCGAGCCCGTTCCCGACGATCGTGGCCGCCATCGCGATCACCTCGGTGGTCGCGGGCGGCTTCTTCCTGCTGCTCGGCCTCTTACGGCTCGGCATCCTGGTCCGCTTCATCCCGTACCCCGTGGCCGGCGGCTTCATCGCAGGCGCCGGCTGGCTCCTCCTCCAGGGCTCGATCTCGGTGATGTCCGGTCAGCCATCGGCGCTCGACATCTTTCCGGCCGTGGCGACGGATCCGGAGCTCTTGAAGCGGGTCCTCCCGGGCCTCGTGTTCGGCGTCCTGCTCCTCCTGGTGCTGCGGCGGTTCTCGTCGCTCCTGCTCCTCCCCGTGCTGCTCGGGGGCTCGATCGTCGTGTTCTACGTCTCGGTGGGGCTCGCCGGCGTCAGCGTGCAGCAGGTGCTCGACAGCGGCTGGCTCCTCGGCCCGTTCCCGGCCGCGTCGCTCTGGCCGCCGATCGCCGCCTCGGACCTCGGGAAGGTGGACTGGGGGGTCCTGTTCGGCAGCGCGGGCAACATGGCCGCCGTCACGATCATGGCCGCCATCACCGTGCTGCTCAGCGCGTCCGGCGTCGAGCTCGCGACGGAGCAGGAGATCGATCTCGACCGCGAGCTGCGGGCCACGGGCGTCGCGAACATCGTCACCGGCCTGTTTGGCGGCATGGTCGGCTACCTGTCGCTGGCCGAGTCGTCGATGAGCTTCAAGGCCGGCTCGAACAGCCGCGTCTCGGGCCTGGTCGCGGCGGCGATCAGCTGCGTCGTGCTCTTCGTCGGCGCCGACGCCATCCTGTACTTCCCGCGCCCCGTCCTCGGGGGCCTGATCGCCTATCTGGGCTTCCACTTCCTCATCAACACGCTCTACGAGGGCTGGTTCCGGCTGCGGCGCATCGAGTACTTCGTCATCGTGGTGATCCTCCTTGTCGTCGCCGTCCGGGGCTTCCTCGTCGGCATCGGCGTGGGGCTCGGCGTCTCGTTCATCCTCTTCGCGCTCAGCTACAGCCGCATCGAGGTGGTGCGCAACGCCATCTCCGGTCTCCACCTGCGCAGCAACGTCGCTCGCAGCGACGGCGAGGAGATGACCCTGACGGAGCGCGCCAAGCAGCTCTACGTGCTCCAGCTCCAAGGGTATATCTTCTTCGGGACGGCGTACAATCTCCTCTCGACCGCCCAGCAGCGCATCCAGAGCGACGACGGCGAGGTGCGCTATCTGCTCCTCGACTTCCGCCACGTCAACGGCATCGACTCGTCCGCCATCGCGAGCTTCCTCCGGCTCCGCAGGCTCGCCAAGGCGAACGGCGTCAAGCTCTTCTTCACGGAGGTGCGTGTGGACATCCGCAATCACCTCGAGCGGGGTGAGGTCTTCGTCCGCGACGGTGACGACGTCTGCCAGATCTACCCGGATCTGGATCGAGGCCTCGAGGCGTGTGAGAAGGACATCATCGCGGAGGCGCCGCCCAGCATGCTGCCGCCTCCGATGCTGTTCTACGATCTCCAGGACGTATTCGGCGGTCGCGATGAAATGCTGCGTTTTCTCGGCTACCTCGAGCGCGTGGAGCTCCCGGATGGGTTCGATCTGTTCCGGGCCGGAGATGTCTCGAAGGAGCTCTACCTCATCGAGAGCGGAGAGCTCACGGCCTGGCTCGAGATCGACGGGAAGAAGGTGAAGCGGCTCCGCACGATGGGGCCGGGGTCGGTCGTCGGCGAGTCCGGGCTCTACATGGGAGAGAAGCGGTCGGCGACGGTCACCGCCAGCCGGCAGTCCACGCTCTACCGGCTCTCGGAGGAGGCGCTGCAGCGAATGACGGCGGAGGCGCCCGAGCTGGCCGCGGCCTTCCATCACAACGTGGTCACGCTGCTGGCCCGGAGGATCGTGCACTCGACGGGGCCCGTTAAATCGCTGTTCAATTAGGCTCGATCGGATCGGCCTGGAGTGTTGCGTTCCCGTGGAGACTCGCTTGCAGCATGGTGCGACGGCAGGACGCCTCTCGCCGGTGCGCGCCGCGCGCCGGGGGGCCGACGTGCGCGCTCTTCAATGCTGCACGCGTGAGCACCTGGATCCGGCCGATCCGATCGAGCACGACGCGCACGATGCGCACGAACACCGAGCGCAACCTGCGAGCATTGCGGTCCTGTGTTCCGGTCGCGCCGAAACATGCATTGCCGTGCCGCGCGCCGTTTCACCTGGGAGAGAACAATCCCGTGTAATCGCTATCCCAGAGGCGCGCGGATGCGCGGCGAACACACATTTGAATGCAATTTCGACGATCTCTTTCGGATTCAGAGCCACGAAATGTACGATTCGCCTAAGCTTGCGAACAGTCGTGGTTTCGCTCCCAATGAGAAGGCCAGTCGTGTTGCTTACTGCGCATCACATTTCCCTTGACAAGGGGACGCGCGCTTGCAATCCACGAACCCCAGGGTTGCGGCCGGGGCTGCCCGGCGTCCCGCGCGCGTCCTACCGGCCGATGGGGGCCTCGGTCCGCAGACGCGCTCCGGTGGTTGGCGCTCCCGGAGATCTCAGAGGCCAGCATCGCGCCAGCGAACCCCCGCAGGCCTGTCCGCCTTGAGCAGCTGGAGAAAGGACAACTTATGCAAACTCAACGTCGACCCCTGATGGTATTAGCCATTCTGTTGGGTGTCCTATCGGTCGCCGCCTGCGGCAAAGATAAGGCTCCTGCTGAAGCACGTGCAGAGTCGGGCGCGAAGGAACCTGCAGCTCAGCCCTCCGAGCTCAGCGTCCTCATCTTCCCGAACTACCTGGACGACAAGAGCATCAAGGACTTCGAGACGCAGAACAACGCCCGTCTGCGGCTCACGATCTACGACTCCACCGAGGAGATGGAGAGCAAGCTCGCCTATGCGGGCGCCGACGCGCAGTACGACGTCGTCGTGATGGCGGCCCACGCCAGCGGGCGGCTCGCGCGCCGCGGGCTCATCCGCCCCCTGGATCACGCCCTGCTCCCCAACCTCAAGAACCTCGAGTCGCGGTTCTCGGGCCCGAACTTCGACGAGAACAACAAGTATTCTATCCCCTACCAGTGGGGCACTGTCGCGATCATCTACAACAAGAAGAAGATCCCGAACATGGATCCGACGTGGGGCGTGCTCTTCGACGCCCAGAAGACGCCGGGGACGTTCGTGCTGATCGACGAGATGCGGGACATGGTCGGCGCGGCGCTGAAGTACAAGGGTTTTTCCAGCAACACGTCGAAGCCCGAAGAGATCCGGGAGGCCGGGCGCATCCTCAAGGAGGCCAAGAGCAATCCGAAGTGCCTCGGCTTCAAGGGCGGCATCGGCGCGACGCAGGACGTGAAGGGCGGCTCCGTCGACATGGCGGTCGTCTGGAACGGGGACGCGCAGAAGGTGGTCTGGGAGGACAAGGATCGCCTCGCCCTCGTCATTCCGAAGGAAGGCTCCGTGATCTGGGTCGACGTGATGACCGTGCCGACCAAGTCGCCCCACCCCGAGCTGGCGCACAAGTTCATCAATTACATGCTGACCCCCGAGGGCGGCGCGCAGCTCTCGATGATGACGAAGTACGCGACCCCGAACAGCGCCTCGCAGGCCCAGCTGCCGGTCGAAGATCGGACGAACCAGCTCATCTACCCGACGGGCGACCTGGCGACCCGCCTGGAGGCCCATCGCGATCTCGGTGAGGCGGCCAAGCTCTACGACGAGGTCTGGGCGGCCGTGAAATCGAACTGACCGCGAGGCAATGGCGCCAACGAGGTGTTCAGCCTCAGATCACGGCGATGCCAATGCTGCGCGACGCGCCGGTGTCGAGCGCACGCCCGAGCTGGAATCCGGGCCGCTGCGCAGAGTCCCTGGCAAAACTGAATGCTTCGTTGCAATCGACGTGTCACTCTGGCGCGGCGCTCCTCTCGCCGACGCGTCCCCGACGCGTGAGCGACGAGCCCGGCTGGAGCGCACGGCGTAGCAGCTCGTTGCCACCGGAGCGCACCGCGCCGAAGGCGCCCGACGCGACGAGGTGGAGTGCGTCGATCGGAACGTAAGGACCCCCATGGAAGATCATCGCTCCAAGACCGCTTCTCGCGCGAGAGGCATGATCGTCGACAACGCGTTCACGGCCGATAGCCTCTATGGCGTCCGGCGCGAGCCGACCTACAGCGGCGCGCTCTCCTTCCTGCGTCGCAAGTACACGCGCGATCTGACCGGCGTCGATGTGGCGGTCACCGGCATCCCGCTCGACACGGCGACCAGCAACCGTCCAGGGACGCGCTTCGGTCCGCGCGCGGTGAGGGAGGCCTCGGCGCAGCTCGCGTGGAACCGCCCTTACGGCTACGAGTTCGACCCGCTCGACCGGCTCGCCGTGGTCGACTATGGCGACTGCGTCTGGGATTACGGGCGTCCGGAGGAGAGCCCTGTCGCCATCGAGGAGCACATCGGCCGCATCCTCGACGCCGGGGTGACGCCCCTCTCGATCGGGGGGGATCATTTCGTGAGCTACCCGATCCTGCGCGCCGTGTCCAAGCGCCGCGGCAAGCTCTCGCTGATCCATTTCGACGCTCACTCCGACACGTGGAGCGACGAGGTCGGATCGGGGCGGGTCGATCACGGCACCATGTTCTTCCACGCGGCGCGGGAGGGCCTCGTGGAGCCCAGCCGCTCGGCGCAGATAGGGCTCCGCACCTACAACGCCGATACGCTCGGCTTCCAGGTGCTCGACGCGCCCTGGGTTCATCGCCATGGCGCGAGGGCGGTGATCGAGCACGTGCGTAACATCGTCGGGGACCACGAGGTTTACCTGACGTTCGACATCGACTTCCTCGATCCGAGCTTCGCGCCCGGCACCGGCACGCCGGTCTGCGGGGGGATGTCGACCGCGGTCGCGCTGGAGATCCTGCGTGGGCTCCAGGGCATCGCGCTCGTCGGCATGGACGTCGTGGAGGTCGCGCCCGCGTACGACGTGGGTGAGATCACGGCGCTCGCGGGTGCGACCATCGCCCACGAGGGGCTCGGGCTCATCGCCTGCCGGCCTGGCGCTCAGAAAGCACGGGAGCCGGCCGAGAAAGCAAGGGAGCCGGCCGAGGGAGAGTGTCGTTAGAGCGGCGGCTCTACGAGCGTGTCTGGCGGCGCGGAGCCCGAGCTCGGTACGGCGCGAACACCGCATCTGGCGAGTCTTCGGTGAACTGGCGGAGCACGCGGTTCAGCCCGCGCGTGCCGTGCGCGCGGACCGTCTGGACGCGGTCGAGATCGAGCACCTCCCCGAGGTACTCCTCCCCGGAGCCGCCCAGGAAGAGGACGCGGCCCTCGGGATCGACGGCGATGGAGCGCCCGCCGCCGATCTCCACCGCGGCGTTCACGTTCACCACGTAACACTGGTTCTCGATCGCGCGGGCGCGGGCGAGCACGAGCTCCTCCTCGCGATCCGGCGTCGTGGTGAGCGTCGGGTGCAGGATCACCTCGGCGCCGCGCAGCGCCAGGCCGCGCGCGACCTCGGGATACCAGCCGTCGTAACAGATCATGAGCCCGAGCCGGCCGACGCGCGGGATGTCGAACACGGGCGCGGGCTCATCGCCCGGCGCACAGGTCTCGAAGGGCATCCACGGATAGAGCTTGCGGTACCGCGCGACGAGCTTGCCGCTCGGCGAGAAGACGACCGCGGTATTGTGCAGCTTGTCGCCCGCGCGCTCGTAGATCGACCCGGCGCAGAGCCACCTCCCGGCCCTGCGCGCGATCGCGCCGAGCCGCCTCGTGAGCGGCCCCGGGATCGGCTGGGCGAGCTCGCGCGACGGGGAAGGGTGGCGGAACGGGTGGTCCCCCGTGAGCCACAGCTCGGGAAACAGGTAGAGCTGCGCCTCGGGGAACGAGACCCCCAGCGTCTGTACCTCGCGCTCGAGCTTCTCGAGCGTCGCAGCAGGGTCGCCGGGCACGGGCCGGGACTGGACTCCGATGATGTGGAGGAGGCGAGCCATACCAGCGAGGTTATACACCCCTCTGCGGCGCAGAGGCGTCAACCAATCTTCGCGCCGCGTTCTCCTACATCCGAACGTTTACGTGGTCGTTTACGTGGTCGTGGTCGTGGTCGTGGTCGTGGTCGTGGTCGTCAACGATAGGCCGTGAACGACCACGACCACGACCACGACCACGACCACGTTCACGTTCACGTTCACGTTCACGTTCACGTTCACGTTCACGTTCACGTTCACGTTCACGTTCACGTTCACGTTCACGTTCACGTTCACGTTCACGTTCACGTAAACGTTCACGTTCACGTTCACGTTCACGTTCACGTTCACGTTCACGTAAACGTTCACGTAAACGTTCACGTTCACGTTTACGTTGGTGACCGATGGTGGGGGGCGGGGCGCGGGCTTCGTGCCCTGAGCGTGACCGAACGAGCTTGGTTAACGCCGATGCCCTCTGCGGCGCGCGTCCGGCGGGACTCCGTGAACGTAGCGCCGGGCGGGCGCGTGGCGAGCTCGCTCAGGTGGTCGGCTCGATCGACCCGCGCGCCGCCGCGATCACCTCGGCGGTGGCGAAGTGCGCCGACTCGAGGGCCCCTTGCGCCCAGCCCGTGTAGAGGCACGTGTGATCGCCGGCGAAGACGACGCGCCCTTCCCCGCGCTGGAGATCCGCGATCAGGTCGGTCTGATCAGGCCGGAACGCGGGCCAGCCGCCTCGCGTGTACGGCTGGTGGTGCCACGAGAACGACAGCCCCTTCTGGAAGTACTCCCGGGCTTTCGGGAAGAACGACTCCATCGTCTTGAGCCCGAACTCGATGCGATCGGCCGCGGTGGGCAGCTCGTCGAGCGCCGCGGCGTTGCGGTCCTGCACGTACGCCGTGAGGATGCCGGAGGTGCCCGGCTGGAGCGAGGTCAGGTCCCACAGACGCTCGATGGGCGTGGTCGTGCATGCCGCGAGCAGCCCGATGATGCCCTCATCCGCCCAGAACCGGTGCGAGAACTGGAAGTTGAGGCGGGTGACGGTGAACATCGGGATCTCCGACGCGGCGCGGTGCTTGGGGCCGGAGAGCGGCGGGTCGAACGCGACCTCGAGCAGGATGCGGTGGGGGAGCGCGCACACCACGAAGTCGCCCTCGATCGTCTCGGGGTCCCCGTTCCTGAGGAACTCGACGGTCACGCCGTCCTCGCGGGAGATCACCCGCTGCACATGGGCCCCCTTGAGGATGCGATCGCCGAGATCGTCGGCGAACGCGGTGGTCAGGCGGTCGTTCCCGCCGGCGATCGCGTAGGTGTGGAACCACTTGGCGTCGAGCCGCTGGTTCGCCGACCAGGCGAGGCCGCTGAACATCTCGATCTCCGTGCCCTCGTACGCGCGGCAGATCTCCCTCGCGGCGTGCGAGGCCCCGGTCCGGTCCAGGCTGCGGTAGAACGTCTCGCCCGAGAAGTCCTTGCGGACGGTCGCCGGTGGCCACTGCGTGTCCCGCGGGTCTCCGATCACCGAGAACGCCTTCGCCGCGAGCTGCAGGTTGAGGGACTCAGCGTCGATGTCCCGCTCTTCCGGAGTGAGCGGAAAGTCAGCAGGATAGTGCGCTTTGCCTCGCGACGTGCTCAGGAAGCGATGGCCCATGACGTAGTACAGCTGCGTCGCGTCGAGCGGATACTCGAGGATCTCCAGCCCGAAGTGGCGCGCATAGGCGAGCGTGAGGACGTGGGTGTCGGCGATCCGGGTGACGCCGAGCTCGGCGTGCTGGTCGCCGAAGTGGTTCCGGAGCGTGTAGAAGCGGCCGCCCACACGGTCATTCCGCTCGAGGATGATCGGGTCGAACCCGGCCTTCCGCAGCGACCATGCGGTGCACAGCCCTGAGATCCCGCCGCCGAGCACGATGACGCGGCGCCCGCCGCCGACGCTCGGCCATTCAGGTAGAGTGTCCCACAGCCGGGGCAGCATCTCCCCTGCCGCCGCGAGACGACGCCGGTCGTAGACGGATGCGAACGATTGCTCGGGGACATCGATCGGGCGGTCGGACAGCATGGACCTCTTGCTCGGGCTGGCTGACGATAGTCAGGTTGGCAAAAACGCCGTCAAGATGGCGCGCCGCGGGCGGAATACCCGACGCGCGCTCCTCTCGTGACCTAGGGGGTCGGCGCGAAAATCGGCGCCCATCGCTCTCCTGGTCGCTCCTGGTCGCGGCGCGATCCGCCGAGCGGCGCGCCCGTTGTTCCGCCGTCGCTCCGGACCGCGCGCGCCGTGTGCCGCGTGATCCGAGGTCGAGGAGCAGATAGTCACGAGTGACCATGATGGACAAGCGATGTTTTGCTTTCAAGCAAAATCATGACCGCGCCGATCGCCACAAAAGGTGCGGGCGTCCGATGATGTGGTCACTTGGTCTCGGTTACGGGTCTCGGTTACGGGTCTCGGTTGCGTTGGTTACGTTGGTTACGTTGGTTACGTGGCCGCGCACCGCCGGATCGCCGCTTTGTCGACGACGGCCATGAGGCGAGCGCACCGCTCCACACCATCGCGCCTCGATCGTGGACTGCGGAGGATCGTGCGTGATTTGCGCCCCGGCGCACGATTTGCGTCGGGCAAGGAAGTGTCCGAGAGCGCTGCATAACGCGCGAGGCCGGTCCAGGCGCTGAGTTCACGCGAGGTGTTGAATTCGAGCGTGGCGCGAACCGCGTGCAGCGGTGGAGCTCCTGCCAGAGTGGAACGGTGCAGCGGGTGTGGCTTGCGCCACGCCTGGAATGGATGAGGTCGCTGAGACGACGCCGCTCGATGGCCCGCGGGGCGCGAGGTCACGCGCTGCGCTGGCCACCCTGCGCGGCGCTCGAGCAGGGCGGCGCGGGGGCGGAGCGCCGAGAGGTGATGGGCGTGAGGTGGAGAGCGCGCGGCCAGGACGGCCGCGCGATGATCAGAAGTTCAGGTTGGCCGAGAGGAGGAAGGTGCGGCCTGCCTGCGGCATCCTGGTCGCCGTGAACTGGGGCGAGATGGGGGCCTCGTACTCCCAGTCGGCGACGTTGTAGACGCCCATGTTGTAGCGGAGGCCGGCCACGTCCGCCTGGCCGGAGAGGACGACGTCCCAGATCACCGCGGGATCGGTCTCCGTCAGGGTCTTGTCGAGGCGCGACGACTCGACGGTGAGGCGCGTCGACAGCATCAGGGCCTTTCCGAACAGCGGCACGGTCCCCTTGACGGCGGCCATGTGCTCCGGCGAGTTGGGCACCTTCTTGAGCACCTCGTCGACGTCTCCTTTATCGAGGTACCGCGCCCGTGAATAGGAGTAGGAGAGAGAGGCCATCCAGCCCTGGCGCCACTCGCGGCGCAGCTCGGCCTCCGCGCCCATCACGAGGATCGGCTCCTTGGTGTTGTCGTACCTCCCGTGCTCTTCTGCCGTGAACGAGCCGGTCTGCGCGATCATGTCGGTCATGTAGTTCACGTACCCCGCGCCGAGCAAGGAGAGCGTGGACGAGAGCCGGTGCGTGAACTCGACCTCTCCCGAGAGCACGCTCTCGGGACCGATCCGCTCTTCATCCGTATCCTCCGGATTGAACCCCGGGTCAAAGTAGCTCGAGGGCACCGTCAGGAAGAGCTCGTAGATGGGCGGAGCGCGGAACGCGCGGCCGCCGGTGACCTTCAGGTTGCCCCCTTCGTAGGGCTTGACGACGAGCGCGATACGCGGGCTGATACCGGAGTTGAAGCTGAGCTTGTCCTTCCCGTAGTTGTAGTAATCGATACGAGCGCCCGCGGAGACGCGGACGCGGTCGGACGGGACGAAGTCGACAACGCCGTAGCCGGCGAGGATCTGGTAAGGATGCGAGTCGAACAGATCCTCGTTGTCGGGATCGAGGCCGCCGACGGGCAGGATGAGCTCGTCGATGCACGGAGTAACACCGCACCGGTTCTCCTCGATGCGCTGCCTGCCGAGCAGGTGTATCTGGCCCTCGGCGCCGACGGTGACCTTCAGCTCGCGGAGCGGTGAGACCTCGAAGCGCTGATCCGCGAGCAGCCACGTGTCCTGGTACTGCTCGACGTCATGGGTCGTCTCGGTCCCGGCGTCGACCAGCCACAGCGTGTCATCGTAGAGCTGCATGTCGACGCCCACGCGGGTCGTCATCGAGAAGCTATCGGAGAACCGCGGCGAGAACGTGAGCTCGGCGAACCCGCGCCTGTCGCGGTAAAACGTCCTGTCGTCGCCGACCATGGTGTAGTTGGCGCCGCTCGGGAGCGCCTTCTTGCGCTCGTTGTAGGACACCTGCGCAGAGAGGGACTTGTACCAGAGCCGCCCCTGCACCGTCCCGACATTGAAGTGGTCCGCGTCGCGGGAGTTGGCATCCCTGTTCTTCCACTTGTCCTCGAGTCCGGCCGGGATCGGCAGGTAGTAGTCTCGCCCTTGACCGTGGCCGCCGGCGACCGACAGCCACATGCCGGAGTCGCGCCCGAAGGGCACCTGCACCTGGGCGCGGCCCCGGATGAAGCCGTGCTGCGCCGCGCCCACGCCGACGCCCGCGCCGAACGACGTCGGGCGGCCCTTGGTCACGATGTTGATGACGCCGACGAACGCGCCCGTACCGTAGAGCAGCGAGCCGGGGCCACGGACGACCTCGATCCGCTCGACGTCCTCCAGGTCGGTGCGCGCCGCTTGATCGGCGAACGCGAGGCCGTCCCACGTGTCGTTGATCGAGTGCCCGTTGAGCAGAACGAGCACGCGGTTGCTGTAGTCGCCGGGGATGCTGATCCCGCGGATGCCGACCCAGGAGTAGGTGCCGTCGTACGTCGTGTAGACGCCGCGCATGCCCCTCAAGGCCTCTGCGACGGTCGGATACCCCATCGCGCGGAGCTCCTGGCCCGAGATGATCGTGACCGAGCCGGGCGCGTCCTCGACGGCCTCCGCCGTACGCGACGCGGCCTCGACCTCCTCGAGCTGCCGGAGGGAAATGTCGATTCGGGTCTGCTGTCCAGCCACCACGTTGGCTGACTGCTCGACGGGGCGGAAGCCGCGCAGTGAGACGCGCACGCGGCGCTGGCCGCTCTGCACGTTGAGGACCGCGGGCGTGAAGCCCATCGGCTTTCCGTCGACCTCGACGAGCGCGTCGCGCTCGTCCGCGTTGACGACGAGGCTGCCGGTGAGCGGGTTGAGCCGGTAACGCGCGGTCACCGTGCTCGCGGCCGCCACGTTCACGTCCTGCTCCGACGGCTGATAACCCTCCTGCGCAAGGTAGAGGCGGTGCCTGCCGGGAGGCAGCGTGAGATCGCACGGCGCGGTGCACGCGGGAGGGCCGCTCGCGTCGTTGACCCGCACGACGGTGCCCGCCGTCTCACCGACCACGCGCACCGTGCCGACGATGCGCTTCAGCTTGACCGCGACGTTCGTTTGCTCGCCGATCTTCGCCTCGACGTTCTCGACCTCCGCCGGCTCATACCCCTCGAGGTCGACGATGATCTTGTGCTTGCCGGGCTGGAAGCCGAGGAGGCGGGGCGTGCTGCCGCGGCCGCCGAGATCGCGGCGGTTGATGTACACCGTCGCTCCCGGCGGATCCGTCGTCACGTTGATGACGGCGACGTTGGGCCGGATGCGCGCGAGCGCCTCCTCGATGGCCGGCCTGCGCGCGGCGTTGGGCTCGAGATCGAGCGCCTGAACATAGTAGCGAAATGCGTCTGGATACTCCTGGAGAGCCTCGTAAGTTCGGGCGATGTTGAAGATGACGTTTCGGTTCGGGACGAGCCGGTTCGACACCAGGAAGTGCTCCAGGGCGCCTCGGTAGTCACGCGCCGAATAGCGCTCCGTGGCGATCCTGAAGTGCAGATCGGCCTCATCGGCCAGATCATCCGCCCAGGCAGGCCGACCGGAGAATGTGAGGAGTGCTACGAGTATGAGTAGGAGTGCGGAGCGACGAAAGCTCATCTTTCGATCTCGATTCCCAACGGTCGAAGTGGAGCGCAAAGCGCCGTCCGCCGGGTCCAGCCGTCACGCAAAGACCCGGCGAGCTTGGGACGAAACAGCCGCATTGCCGGGTCAGCTTACCGTAAGCCGTCAGCCGATCCAACCTGTTCGCACAGGCGGCCGAGGACCTCACGCCCGCGTGGACGCCGCTGTGTAGGCTCCCTGCGCGGAGCGCATGACAGAGTGAGCAGAGCCCGGGGCGGCGCGCGGTCCGGGCTCGGCGCCCCGCAGGAGACGCGGTCAGGCAAGCGCTCGAGCTCGGCGCCCCGGTGCCGGGCTGCGCGCGAGCCCGAGGGAGCCCGAGGGAGATGGAGCGCTGGTCACGCGCTGGTCAGGCCCGTCGCCAAGGTGAACAAGGGCGCTGCATCGCTGCGCTGACGCGCAGGAGTCCGCCGGGCTCGCGCGGCGCGCGAACCGCTCAGCCACCCAGCGCCCGGCGCGCTGTCCTCCGCCGCCTCCGCCGCCTCCGCCGCCTCGTCTGCGAGGCCGGGCCGGCGGCTCAATTGTGCCTCCAGCGGGTCAGCCGCTCCAGGAGCACGATGGACACCGCCACGCCGATCAGGAGGAGCGTTGAAATCGCGAACAGGTCGGTCCGCACGCCGCGCATCTGAGATTGGTAGACGTAGAGCGGGAGCGTGACCGAGCGTGGGCCGGACGTGAAGAAGCTGATCACGAAGTCGTTGAGCGACAGCGTGAACGCCAGCATGGCGCCCCCCACGATCGCAGGCCACAGGAGGGGGAGCGTGACCCTCCGGAAGTGGATCCAGGGCGACGCATAGAGGTCCATCGCGGCCTCGCTCAGCGTCGGCCCGATGGCGATGAGCCGACTGCGGACGATGAGCGTCACGAACGCGATCTCGAACGTCACATGACCGATGATCATCGTCGTCATGCTGGGCTCGAACCACTGGTCCACCACGCGGCGCAGCACGTTGAACGCCATGACCAGCACCGCCGCGAACGTGATGTCGGGAGCGACCGCCGGGATGTCGACGATCGACTCGAGCACGCGACTCACGGAGCTCGGCCACGGAAAGTGCATCCCCAGGGCGAGCAGCGTCCCGAGGACCGTCGCGATGAGCGTGGAGGCGCCGCCGAGCACCAGGGTGTTCACGGCGACCTCGCGGATCTCCAGCGCACGCCGGTTGGTCTCGGGATCGGCGAAGAGATCGAGGTACCAGCGAACCGAGAAGCCGGTCCAGAGCAGGCCCCGCTCCGCGGCGTTGAACGAGTAGACGGCGACCGCGAAGAGCGGCAGGTAGAGGAGCGCGAAGCCGAAGAAGGCGGCGATCGTCGTCAGCGCGCGCCAGAGGCCCCGGCCGAGCTTCACAGGATCTCCACGGAGCGCCCATTCCGGCGGTAGAGGGACACTCCGCCCAGCGTCAGAACGATGAGCACCAGGCTGAGCGCCGCGCCGTAAGGGATGTTCCGCCCCGGGCCGAACTGGTGCTGGATGAGGTTCCCAATCAGCCAGTGCTTCGCGCCGCCGAGCATGTCGCTCACCACGAAGACGCTCATCGCTGGGACGTACGTGAGGAGGACTGCGACGCTGAGGCCGGGGAGGGTCTGCGGCAGGATCGCCGCGAGGAAGATGCGCAGCCGCGACGCATAGAGATCCTGCGCGGCCTCGACGAGCGACCAGTCGAGACGATCGATGCTCGTGTAGAGGGGGACCACCGCGAACGGGAGGGAGGCCGCGACGAGGCCGATCGTGACCGCCGTCCAGCTGGGATAGACGTCGCGGCCCGGGTCGATCCACCCGAGCCAGGCGGCGAGCTTGGCAGGCAGGAGCTGCGCCGACAGCAGGAGCTTCCAGCTGAACGTGCGGATCACGAGGTTCGTGCAGAGCGGGACGATGATGAGCGCGAGCCAGAAGAACCGCCGGCTCCGCGAGCCGCGAGCGATGAAGAAGGCCATCGGATACGCGAGCATCACGGAGGCGGTCGTCACGACCAGCGCGAGGACGATGCTCCTGATGAGGATGCGCGCGTTCTCGCCGGACGCGGAGCCGAAGATGCGCTCGAACGACTCGAACGACAGCTCCCAGAGCAGGGCGCCGTCCGCGTCGCGCTTGAGGAACGACACGACGAGGAGCGCCAGGCTCGGCAAGAGGAGGAACACGGACAGCCAGGAGACGCCGCCCGCGATGAGCAGCGACCCCCGCGCGAGGAGCCTGCGCCGCGTCGTCAGCTGGCCATACCAGACCGTGGGCTCAGTCACTGAGCACCTCGAGCCGCTCGGCGGGCAGGGCGAGCCAGACCGAGGAGCCGGGCTTGAGCCGCGAGCGGGGGCTGAGCTGCACGCGCAGCGGCCCGGGCTCGATGATGAGCTCCACGTGATCGCCGCGGTAGAAGCTCTCCTTCACCACGCCGCGCACGCCGTTCTCCGCCGGCTCGTTCTCGCAGAGCTCGATCCACTCGGGGTGGATCGCGAGCGTGCCGTACTCCCACTGAGGCTTGGTCTGCACCCGCAGCGCGCCCACCGTCGTGAAGACGAGCGTGGCGCCGACGCGCTGCGCAGAGATGAGGTTGGCCGCGCCGAAGAACTCGGCGGCGAAGCGGCTCTGCGGCCGCTCGTACACCTCGGCCGTCGCCCCTTGCTGCTCGATGCGGCCCTTGTTCATCAGCACGATGCGGTCCGAGACGGTCATCGCCTCGTCCTGATCGTGCGTGACGAGCACGAACGTCTTCCCGAGCGCGCGCTGGAGCCGGCGCAGGTCGAGCTGGACCTCGGCGCGCAGCTTCGCGTCGAGCGCCGACATCGGCTCGTCGAGCAGCAGCACCTCAGGCTCGTTGACGACCGCGCGCGCGAGCGCGACTCGCTGCTTCTGGCCGCCCGAGATCTGGTGCGGATACCGCTCCGCGAGGTCATCGAGCTTCAGCATCGAGAGGCTCGAACGCACGCGCTCGCGCACCTCGGCATCAGGGAAGCTGCGCGACCTCAGGCCGAAGGCCACGTTCTCGAACACGGTCAGATGCGGGAACAGCGCGTAGTTCTGGAACACGGTGTTCACCGGCCTGCGGTTCGCCGGCAGGTGGTCAACCGCCCTGCCCGCGAGGCGGATTTGCCCCCGATCCGCGCGATCGAGCCCCGCGATGATGCGGAGCAGCGTCGTCTTGCCGCAGCCGGAAGGCCCGAGGAGCGTGACGAACTCGCCGGCCTCCGCCGTGAACGACACGTCGTTCAGTATCTGTGTCTTACCGAAGCTCTTGCTGACGTTCTCTACAACGAGGCTGCATCCCGGGTTGCGCTCGGCCACGCTCTCGGTCAGGGGCGCCATGCTGCGCTGCCCCGGCGACGAGAAGAAGTCTCTCAACCTCTGGATCACCCCAGCAAACCCTTTGCGCGTGGCGCTTTCCGAACCGCTTCCGAAGCCTCGGAGCGTACTACGCAGACCATGATGCCCTCCCGTTGTCAACTGGGTGCGCGCCGGGCTGACCGGCTGAGCGGCGCGCGCCCGGCCGGGCTCTTTTCGCTCGCAGGCGGCGTACGCTACCGCCCTTCCCCTGGGCGTGCCACCTTTCTGCCGATCCTGCTCGCGGTGCGCTCCAGCGCCGCGCAGGGTTTGCGCGTCGCTGGAGCGCGCCCAATGCGCTCGGAGCGCGCTCCCCCTGCGCGTTCCGGCGCGCTTCGCCGCGCGTCGGGCGCGCGTTCCCCACGCGTTCGCCGCGCGTTCTCAACGCGCTGCCCACGCGCTGCCCACGCGTTCCCCACGCGCTGCTTGCCACCGCTCGGCGCCGGTGATTTCTTGGTCCCACGCATGGGCCTGAGGAACGCGAGACCCGAGTTTGGAGGCACGCGTCGCTTCCAGGTCGTTCGCGTCGTGGGCCGCGGCGGGATGGGGGTTGTCTACGAGGCCTTCGATCGCGAGCGGAAGGGGCGGGTCGCGCTCAAGATCCTCCGGAATCTGAGCGCCGACGCGCGCCTCCGGTTCAAGAACGAGTTCCGCGCGCTCCAGGACATCCAGCACCCGAACCTGGTCAGCCTCGGCGAGCTTCACGAGGAAGAAGGGCAGCTCTTCTTCACGATGGAGCTCATCCGCGGCGTCGACTTCGTGGTCCACGTGCGGCTCCACGAGGAGGGCGACGCCGGGCCGAGGGGCGAGCCCGCGGGCGTCGGGCGCCGCTCCACCCTGCCGTCGAGCCCCATGTGGTCTGCGGTGCAGGGCCCTGCCTCGGAGCCACAGCCCCGGATCAAGCGCCCCTTTCACGAGGCCCGCCTCCGCTCGGCCCTGGCGCAGCTCGCCCAGGGGCTCGCGGCGGTGCATGCGGCTTACAAGGTTCACCGCGATATCAAGCCTTCCAACGTGCTCGTGACCGCGGAAGAGCGGGTGGTCCTCCTCGACTTCGGCTTCGTCGCCGACGCGAGCGGCACAACGCGCGAGCAGGCCGTCGTCGGAACGCTCCATTACATGGCGCCCGAGCAGGCCGAGGCCAAGGCGGCCGGGCCCGAGGCCGACATCTACAGCGTCGGGGTCATGCTTTACCTTGCGCTGACCGGCGTCTACCCGTTCCAGACGGCGCCCAAGGCGGCGCTCGACATGATGCGGCGGGCGGAGCCTCCGCCGCCGAGCCGGCTCGTCGAGGACATGCCCCCCGACATCGACGAGCTCTGCGTGGACATGCTCCGCATCGATCCGGCCGCCAGGCCGACGGCGCGCGACGTGCTGCGCCGGCTTCAGGTGCAGGAGCTCATCGAGGAGCCGCCCGTCCTCTCGCAGCGCATCGGCTTCGTCGGCCGGCGCAGCGAGCTCGCCGCGCTCGAGGGCGCGTTCGCGGAGGCGAAGCTCGGGCGCGCGGTCACGCGGTTCATCGAGGGCGAGTCGGGCGTCGGCAAGAGCGCGCTCCTGCGCCGGTTCCTGGAGCGCATCGATAAGGAGGCGCTCGTGCTCGCGGGGCGCTGCTACGAGCGCGAGGCGGTCCCCTACAAGGCGGTGGACGAGCTCATCGACGGGCTGAGCCGGCACCTCGTGCGCCGCCCCCCCGAGCAGGTCAAGGCGCTCCTGCCGCCCAACGCGGGCCTGCTCGGCACCGTGTTCCCGGTGCTCCGCACGGTCCCCGCGATCACGGAGGCGCGCGCGCGGCGCAAGGCGATCGACCCGCCCGAGATCCGCGCGCTCGTCTTCGCCGCGCTGCGGGAGCTGCTCGGCCGGCTCGCGGCCGAGCGGCCGCTCGTGCTCGCGATCGACGATCTCCAGTGGGCGGACGCCGACAGCGTCGCGTTGCTCTCGGAGGTGATGCGCCCGTGGACCGAGGCCGATTTCATCGCCGCGAGCAGGCCCGGCTCGTTCGCCGGCCTCGATGGGCCCGTGTCGTCGGGCGCGCTGGTGGACCCCTCGCGCCCGCGCGCGATGATGCTCGTGGCCACGGTGCGGACCGCCTCGGAGACCGCGCCGCCCGTCTCGCGGCAGCTCGGGGTGCCGATCGACTCGCTCGGGCACATCATCCTCCACCGCCTGTCGCTCGCGGAGGCGCAGGAGCTCTGCGCGCTCCTCCTCCGGGGCGCCCCGGTCGGCCGCCCGCTCAGCATCGAGGCGATCGCGCAGGAGGCCGGCGGCCACCCGCTGTTCATCGACGCGCTCCTGCGCCACCGGATGATGTCCCCGGACACCGACGGCGGCCCGGTGCGCCTCGACGACGTCCTCTGGGCGCGGATCAGCCGGCTCGACCCGCGGGCGCGCCAGCTGCTCGAGCTCGTCGTGTGCGCCGGCGCGCCGGTGCTGACGTCGGTGGCCGCGCACGCCATGGCGGCGGACTTCGGGGAGCTCACGCGGGTGCTCTCGGCGCTGCGCGCGGCGAACCTCGTGCGGACCGGCGGCTCGGGTCAGGACGAGTTCCTCGAGCCGTTCCACAACCGCATCCGGGAGACGGTGGCGAGCCGGCTCGACGAGCAGGCGGCGCGCAGCTGGCACGGCCGGCTCGCGCTGGCGCTGGAGGCCTCGGGGCGCGCCGAGCTCGAGGCGCTGGCCGAGCACTGGCGCGCCGCCGGCGATCCCGAGCGCGCCGCCGGCTACGCCGTGCGCGCCGGCGAGCATGCCGAGGCCGCGTTCGCGTTCGACCACGCGGCGCGCCTCTACCGCATGGCGATCGACCTCCACCTGCCCGGCGGGGCGGAGCGGCGGGTCGTGCTCGCCAAGCTCGGCGACGCCCTGAGCAGCGCGGGCCGCGGCGCCAAGGCGGCGGAGGCCTACATGGCCGCGAGCGACGGCGCACCGGAGTCCGAGGCGATCGATCTCGGCCGCCGGGCCGCGGAGAACCTGCTCCGCGCCGGTTACGTCGACGCCGGCATGGCGGGCCTGCGCTCGGTGCTCGGCGCGGTCGGCATGCAGGTGCCGAAGACGCCGGAGCTCGCTGTCGCGTCGCTGATGCTGCGGCGCGCGCAGGTGCGCCTGCGCGGGCTCAACTTCGTCGAGCGCCCCGCCGACGAGGTCTCGCCCGAGGACCTCATGCGCATCGACGTGTGCTGGTCGGCGGCGATGGGGCTCGCCATCGTCGACCCCACGCGCGGCGCCGACTTCCAGGCGCGCAACCTCCTCCTGTCGCTCAAGGCGGGCGAGCCGTACCGCGTGACGCGCGCGCTCGCCTTCGAGGCGACCTACCTCGCGATCGACGGCGGCCCGTCCGCGTCCCGCGTCGCCGATCTGCTCTCCACCGCGAGCGCGATCGCGGCGCGCATCGGCAGGCCTCACGCGCTCGGCCTCGTCGGGTTCGTCGGCGGCGTCACGGCGACGCTGTTCGGCCGCTGGCAGCAGGGCGTGGCCGATCTCGACCGTGCGGACACCATCTTTCGCGAGCGCTGCACCGGCGTCACGTGGGAGCGGAGCTGGGCGCACACCTTCTCGGCCTGGGCGCTCTGGTACGGCGGCGAGACGCGCGAGTTCATGCGCCGGGTCCCGATGTACCTGCAGGCGGCCGACGAGCGCGGTGACCGCTACCTCGCCACGAGCCTGCGCTCCTCGCAGAGCAACGCCTACTGGCTCGTCGGCGACGACCCCGACTCCGCGCTGCGCCAGGCGCAGGACGCCATCCGGAGCTGGTCCAAGGCGGGCTTCCAGCTGCAGAGCTATTTCGATCTCGTCGCCCGCGCGCACATCGGCCTTTACCGGGGCGAGGGCGAGGCCACCTACCGCCTCTTCGCGGAGCAGCGGGCGGGCCTCGAGAGCTCGCTCGTCCTGCGCATCCAGGCCGTGCGCATCATCATCACCCACCTCCGGGCCTGCGCCGCGCTGGCCGCCGCCGCCGCGTCCACGCCGGCCGACGCGGAGCCGCTGTACGAGGAGGCGACGCGCGCCGCCCGCAAGATCGACGCGGAGCACATGCCCTGGGCCGACCCGCTCGCGGCCGCGGTGCGCGCCGCGATCGCCGCGGCCCGCGGCGAGGCGGAGGTGGCCGTCCAGCAGCTCGCCGACGCGGCGCGCGGCTTCGAGGCCGCCGGCATGGCCCTCTACGCCGCGGCGGCGCGGCGCCGCCACGGCGAGCTGGTGAAGGGCGACGAGGGCCGCGCCGCCGTCGAGGCGGCGAACGGCTGGATGCACGAGCAGGGCATCGTCAGCCCGGACCGCATGACCGCGATGCTCCTCCCTGGCTTCTAGAGCGGGCTCACCCGCTTCTAGAGCGGGCTCACCCGCTTCGGATACGGGCCCATCTCGGCGTTTTCGGCGCGGAAGCGTACAAGAGTACGCTTCCGCGCCGAAAACGCCGAGCTGGACCCGTCTCCTGTGCGGGTGAGCTCCGGCGACGGTAGGGGGAAGGGGAAAAAGGGGAGGGCGGAGCCGGCGGGCGCGCCTCAGGGCTTCACGCGCAGGACGGCCGTGCCCTTCGCCTTGCCGTAGAGCTGCTTGATCTCGATCTTGTACTCGCCGGGGGACGACGCGCTGAACTCGACGGGGGAGGCGCTCTGCGGCTTGCCGGTGGGCAGATCGCGCAGCACGCGCTCGATGATGATCTTCCCGGAGGGGGAGCGGATCTTGATGTTGAACGGCGGGGTCGCCTCGTCGTAGGCGCGGAACACGAGGCGCACGGTGTCTCCAACCGAGACCGGGGTGGTCTGGCTGATCGTCTCGATGTCCCCTTCGTTCTCAACGGTATCGGCCACGCGTCGCTCGTCCCGTGAGGTGCCTCACCGCGGTCCCTCGGCGCTCATTGTAGTCGCGTCCGGCGGAGATTCGCGAATTTGGAGCGCACGGCCGGCTGGCGCCGCCCGCCGGAGGAGGCCGACCGGGGGCCGCCTCCTCCGGGGAGCTCAGGCCTTCGACCATCGCAGGCGCGGCTGGCGCGCGGCGCGGGCCTCGTCGAGGCGGCCGACCACCGTGCCGTGGGGCGCTTGCTTCACGACCTCCGGCGTCTCCTGCGCCTCCTTGAGGATGCTGAGCATCGCGGCCACGAACTCGTCGAGCGTCTCGCGGGTCTCCGTCTCCGTCGGCTCGATCATCAGGGCGCCGGGCACGACCAGCGGGAAGTAGACCGTGGGCGCGTGGAAGCCGTAGTCGAGCAGCCGCTTGGCCACGTCGAGCGTCTTGACCCCGGTCTCCTTCTCCAGCTGGCTGTCGGAGAGCACCACCTCGTGCATGCACGGCTGCGGCACCGGCGCGAGGTAGTGGTCCTTCAGCTTGGCCCACAGGTAGCGCGCGTTGAGCACGGCGAGGCTGCTCGCCGCCGTGAGGCCGTCGCCGCCCATCTCGCGGATGTACGTGTACGCCCGGATGAACATGCCGAAGTTGCCCGTGAAGGCCCGGAGCCGCCCGACGCTCTGGGGCCGGTCGCGGTCCCACGCGAACGCGTCGCCGCGCCGCACGAGGACGGGCGAGGGCTGGAACGGCTCCAGGTGCTTCTTGAAGCAGACCGGCCCTGAGCCGGGGCCGCCGCCGCCGTGCGGGGTCGTGAACGTCTTGTGCAGGTTGATGTGGATGACGTCCATGCCGACGTCGCCCGGGCGCGCGTGCCCCATGATCGCGTTCGTGTTCGCGCCGTCCCCGTACACGAGCCCGCCCTTGTCGTGGATGAGCTTGATGATCGCCGGCAGGTGCGTCTCGTAGGCCCCGAGGGTGTTCGGGTTCGTGATCATCAGCCCGCAGACGTCGCCGTCCGACCCCTCGCGCTCGATCGCGGCGAGGACCTGCTCGGGGTGGGTGATGCCGTCGGCGGTCTTCTCGATCCGGACGGCCACGAGCCCGTTGAGCGCGCAGCTCGCCGGGTTCGTGCCGTGGGCGCTCTCCGGGATGAACACCTTCCTCGGCGAGCGCCCCTTCGACTCGTGGAACGCCCGCATCATCATCAGCCCGGCGAGCTCGCCCTGCGCGCCCGCCGACGGCTGCAGCGAGCAGCCGTCCATCCCGCTGACCTCGCAGAGCGCCTCCTGCAGGCGCCACATCACCTCGAGCGATCCCTGGCTGAGCTCGTCGGGCGTCATCGGGTGCAGCTTCGCGAATCCGGGGATGCGCGCGGCCCACTCGTTGATCTTCGGGTTGTACTTCATCGTGCACGACCCGAGCGGGTACATCTGCCCGTCGATGCAGAAGTTCCACTGCGAGAGCCGGATGAAGTGCCGGAAGGCCTCCGGCTCGCTCACCTCCGGCAGGCCGGCTGGCTCCTTGCGGGCGAGCGCGCCGTAGTGGGCGGCGGGCTCGACCTCGGGCACGTCGAGCGGGGGGAGCGACGCGCCGGTCCTGCCCGGCGTGCCACGCTCGAAGATGGGGGGTTCACGGAACTGGATGCCTCGAGGCTGCGGTTGGGTCATCGGGGGCTGTTATGTCAGAGGCCGGGGGGCTCGGCAGGTGCTTCGTCGGAAGGAGAGGCGGGCGGCTCGGGCGCGCCTTCCTCCTGGTTCGCGCTGTCCCAGTCGCCGCCGCCCATGTCAGAGGCGCCGGAGCCCCCGATCGACTTCAGATCCGGGAGCATGTTGCGCTGCTTGACCGCTTCCCAGGGCTCGCCGACCTCGTCCTTGTTGCGGCCGATCTCGCCCGTCAGCCGGTCGTCGACGTTCTCGCCCTCCGGCCGCGTGTACTTGAAGTACCCCCGGCCTTCCTTGGTCGCGCTCTGCCCGATCGCGCCGATGGTGTGCTCGGTCCACGTGAACTTGATGAGGTCGCCTGTCACCGTCCCGTGCAGCACGCCCCAGCGATCCTTGACGGGACGGAGCCAGCGTCCCTCGATGGCGTCGTTGTCCTGCACGAGGTGCAGGTAGCCGTAGAGCTCGCTGTAATAGACCCCCGTCCAGTCGCCGCCTTCGGGCATGTCACCAGCTTGCACCTTGGCCGTCTTGGGCGCGGGATTCGAGCTGCAGCCAAGCGCCGTCGTCCCCATCAGGAGGGCACATGCGGCGCCGGCAATCCAAAGCCGTCGCGATACGTTCATGGCGGCGGAGCCTAGCACAGCACCTACCCGCACCCATACCCCCGCCATGCGCGCCATGCGTCTCCGACGTCGCGCGGGGGCGCGAGCGGAGGTGGGGAGCGGGGAACGGGGGGTGAAAGCGTGCGCGCTACGTCACGGACGTGGACTTGCCTCCCTCCTGCAATGACGTGTGCCACCTGCGCGCCAGAAGGAGGAGCGTAACGTACCGTTCGGCGCGTGCGCGACTGCGTCAATTTTCCGCTTCCACCTCTTTGTGGGGCCCGGAGCGCTGGTAAGCTTCCTGGCATGATGAAGTCCTTTGTCTGCAACCGAGGTTTTGTAATTCCCGGTAGAATCGCTCTCTTCACCAGCGTCCTCGCCCTCGCGGCCTGCGAAGGGCAGCTCGGCAACCTCGACGGCACCTCTCCCACCAGCGGCAGCGGCTCCTCCGGTTCCTCTGGCTCCGGTGGCTACCGCCCCCCCGTCGGTGGGGGCTCCAAGCCGCTGCCGGCCGCCGCGTCGTGCGCTCCGGGGTCGAGCGGCTCCTCCGACGTCGCGGAGCCCCAGCTCCTCCTCCAGCTGTCCGACGACGACGAGAGCGCGTGGCTCGGGTCGCCGGTGGTCGCCGATCTCGACGGCGACGGCGAGCAGGAGATCCTGGTGACGCACAACGGCAACGTCGTCGTCTGGGGCCCCGACGGCGAGCAGAAGTGGCGGTACGACGAGTCGCGTCAGAACGGCCGCATCTGGGCGAGCCCGATCGTCGCGGACTTCCGCGGCGACGGGCAGCTCGAGGTGGTCTTCGCGGCGCGCACCACGATCTACATGCTCGACGCGAGCGGCCGGCTGGTGAGCGGCTGGCCCGTCACCTGGAACGACGAGATCCGCTCCCTCGCCGCGGGCGACATCGACGGCGACGGTCAGCTCGACGTCGTCGCCGCGAGCACCGACAGGTCCCCCGACTACTCCGACATCCTGATGGCCTTCCACGCGAGCGGCTCGCCGGTCCAGGGCTTCCCGCCGATCGAGAGCCAGACGATCGGCTGCGACGCGCGCCGCAGCGACGACGCCGAGTGCTGGATCGTGGGCGCCTACGACCAGAACCTGGCCATCGGCGATCTCGACGGCGATGGATCGCAGGACATCGTCTCGCCGATGGATAACTCCTATGCCGGGTTCTATCACGGCACGGGAGAGGCCTTCGACGCGAATCCCATGTTCGAGGGCCGCCCGAAGACGCCGGGCGTGCGGTACATGCACGATCTCGAGCTCGCGCAGCAGGGCTTCGGCGACAGCAGCGACCTGCAGGCCTATTTCAAGAACTCGGCCCCTGCGATCGCGGACGTCGACGGCGACGGCACGCCGGAGGTCATCATGCTCGGGGCGGCCGAGGACGTCGCCATGAATGACCAGTCCCAGGGCGTCGGCCTGTGGGTGGTCCGCAACGACGCGAGCCGCATCGAGGGCTGGGAGAGCCCGTTCTACGCGCCGGACTACCTGTCCGGCGGCGAGGATTTCGACGGCAACATCGTGGCCATGACGCAGCAGGTGACCGTGGCCGATCTCGACGCGACGCACGCCGGGCCCGAGATGATCTTCGCGGGCCTGGACGGGCAGATCCACGCGGTCTACGCCGACAAGACCGAGTTCTGGGCCGTCACCTACACCGACGACACGCAGGTGCTCACGGGCGGCGTCGTGGTCGGGGATCTGTCGGGCGACGGCATCCCCGAGATCGTGTTCAACACCTACTCGACCGACGAGGACAGGAGCCACCTCTTCGTCCTCGACGCCGGCGGCAGGATCCTCCACAAGATCCCGCTGCCGCGGCTCGGCGCGATGCCGGTGCCGACGCTGGCCGACGTGAACGGCGACGGGACGATCGAGATCGTCGTGTCGCTCCGCGAGATCGGGTGGGACGGGGCGGACCCGGAGCCGAACACGTACGTGTACACGGTGCCGGGATCGGCGACGAACTGCCTGCTCTGGCCGACCGCGCGCGGTAACTACTACCGAAACGGCTGGGTCCGCGCGGCGGACTGACGCGCTCCGGCGCCCGCTCGCGCGCCGGCGTGCCGGCGTAGGTAGAAGGAGCGCCGGCGCAGAAGGGCCGATCGCCGCGGCGGTCGGCCCTTCGCCTTCCTGGCCCGCCCTCGCGGTGCCCTCCCGGCAGGGGCCGGCGCGGCCCTCAGGCCGCGAGCGCCTCGCGGCAGGCGGCGATCGTCCGCTCGATGTCCTCTTCCGAGTGCGCCCCGCTCAGGAACGCCGCCTCGTACTGCGACGGAGGCCAGTAGACGCCTCGCGCGAGCATCGCCGCGTGGAAGGCGCTGAAGCGCTTCGTGTCGGACGTGGCGGCGTCGGTCCAGGAGCGGACCGGCCCCTTCGTGAAGAACAGCGTGATCATCGAGCCGACCCGCTGGACGCACGCGGCCACGCCGGCGCCCTCGGCGGCGGCCCGGAGGCCCGCCTCGAGGGACGCGCCGAGCTTCTCGAGCCGCTCGTAGAGGGCGGGCGTGAGGCGATCGAGCGTCGCGAGCCCCGCCGTGACCGCGAGCGGGTTGCCGCTGAGCGTGCCTGCCTGGTACACGGGGCCGAGCGGCGAGACGACGCGCATCACGTCGGCGCGGCCGCCGTAGGCCGCGAGGGGCATGCCGCCGCCGACGATCTTGCCGAGCGTCGTCAGGTCCGGCCGGAGGCCGAAGCGCTCCTGCGCGCCGCCGCGGGCGAGGCGGCAGCCGGTCATCACCTCGTCGAAGATCGAGAGCGCGCCGTGCTTGCGGCAGAGGTCGATCACGAGGGCGAGGAACCCGGGCTCCGGCGGGACGCAGCCCATGTTGCCGACCACGGGCTCGAGGATGACCGCGGCGATGTCGCCGCCGCGCGCGGCGAAGGCGGCCTCGAGGGCGGCCGGGTCGTTGAAGGGCAGGGACAGCGTGGTGCGGGCGATGCTCTCGGGGACGCCGGCGGAGTCGGGGGCGCCGAAGGTGGCGAGCCCGCTGCCCGCCTTGACGAGCAGGTGATCGGCGTGGCCGTGGTAGCAGCCCTCGAACTTGATGAGCGCGTCTCGGCGCGTGAAGCCGCGCGCGACGCGGATGGCGCTCATCGTGGCCTCGGTGCCGCTCGAGACGCAGCGGAGCATGTCGATGCTCGGGTAGAGCTCGCGGATCTTCTCGGCGAAGCGGACCTCGAGCTCGGTCGGCGCGCCGAACGAGAGGCCGCCCAGCGCGGCCTCGCGGACGGCCTCGATGACGGCGGGGTGCGCGTGGCCGAGGATGGCCGGCCCCCAGGAGCCGACATAGTCGATGTACTCGGCCCCGTCGGCGTCGAACAGCCGCGCGCCCTCCGCGCGGGCGATGAACAGGGGGTCGCCGCCGACGGCGCGGAAGGCGCGCACGGGGCTGTTCACGCCGCCCGGCAGGACGGCGGCGGCGCGGTCGAACAGGGCTTTGGAGGCGGGGGCCCGGTCCGCGCGGGCGGGCGGAGCGCTTGTGGCGTTCGTCATCGTGCTCCGGCCATAGCAGGGGAGAGGCGGGGGAGCGACGCGGATCGCGGGCGAGGGAGAAGGGCGCGCGGGGCGTCGCGGGTGCGGTGCGCGGGGCGTCGCGGGTGCGGTGCGCGGGGCGTCGCGGGTGCGGTGCGCGGGGCGTCGCGGGTGCGGTGCGCGGGGCGTCGTGGGTGCGGTGCGCGGCGCGGCGCTGTGTGCGGGGCGTGGAGGACGCGGGGCGTCGTATCGCGGATGCCGGGTGCGGGGGATCCCGGCGTTGCGGACGTCGCGATCGAGGTGTCGCGGGCGCTGGCGAGCCACACGAGCCTTTCCGGCGCGGTCGCGCTTGGCTATGGTGATCGTCTGGAGAGAGGGGCCGCGACCTGCGGCCGGGCTGCTCCTGGGGACCGCGGGCGCGGCTCCCCGAGCACCAGCATCTGGTGAGCCATGCGGATCTCCGAGGACCCCGGTCCGGGGCAACGTCTCGGGCGATATGAGCTTCTGCGCCTCATCGGCGAGGGCGGGATGGCGCAGGTCTGGGCTGCGCGCATGGAGGGCTCCCGCGGCTTTCACAAGGTCGTCGCGCTGAAGACGCTCATCCCGGCGCTCGCGCGTGATCCGCAGTTCCAGCGCATGTTCCTCGACGAGGCGAACCTCGCCTCGAAGATCCACCACCGCAACGTGGTCGAGATCCTCGACCTCGGCGACACGGACGGCGTGCTCTTCCTCGTGATGGAGTGGATCGACGGGCAGACGATGCAGCAGCTGCTCCGGCCGGGCCTGCGTCCGATGCCGCTCTCCCCGGCGATCGCCTCGCGCATCGTGGCCGACGCGGCGCACGGGCTGCACGCGGCGCACGACCTCCACGACGACCGCGGGGAGCCGCTCGGCATCGTGCACCGCGACGTCTGCCCGCAGAACATCCTCATCGATCGCGACGGCACGGTGAAGGTGGCCGATTTCGGGATCGTGAAGGCGTTCGAGCGCCTGGGCGACACGACGCAGACGGGCGAGATCAAGGGCAAGGGCGAGTACATGTCGCCGGAGCAGGCGCAGGGCCAGCCGGTCGATCGCCGCTCGGACATCTTCTCGCTCGGCGTGGTGCTCTTCGAGGCGGTGACGGGCGCGCTCCCGTTCCAGGTGCTGCACGACCTCGTGCTGCCGCAGACCGGGGTGCCGGAGCCGCCGCGGCCCACGTTGATCGCGCCGCATTGCCCGCGTGATCTGGAGGAGATCATCGTGAAGGCGCTCGCGCGCGATCCGCGGAAGCGCTTCCAGACGGCGGGCGAGATGGCGAGCGTGCTGGAGGACTTCCTCATGCGCAGGTCGGGCGTCGTGACGCCCGCGCACGTGGCGGAGCTCCTCCTGGAGCGCTGCGGGGAGAGCATGGAGGAGGAGCGGCAGCGCATCGCGGCCGCCGTCGCCCCGCAGCAGCGCGCGGGGTGGCGGCCGAAGCCGGGCGCGACGCTGTCCGCGGGGCCGTCCTCCGAGGGCCGGCGGAGCGCGCGGCCTGCGCCGCGGCGGGGGCTCGGCGGGCTGATGCGCGCCGGCGGCGACGCGCTGCGCCCGGTGGCGCTGCCCTGGCTCGTGGCCGCGGTGTCCACGGGGGTCGCGGTGGCGTCGCTCATGTTCGTCGCGCTCAGCCGGCCGAGGGATCAGCGGTCGCTCGTGGATCCGATCGCGGTGCAGATCGAGCCGAGCGCCGCGGTGGTGCGGCTGAACGGCGTGGTGCTCGGCGTGGGCAGCCAGGTCATCGCGCGGCCGATGCCGGGGGTGTCGCTCTCGGTGGACGTGCGATCGAGCGACGGCGTCTCGCAGACGGTGGAGATCACGTCGGAGTCCCCCGCGCGGATCCAGCTGAACCTGGCGCGCAAGGGCGAGGCCGGGACCGCGGCGCCGCCGGGCAGCAGGGGAGCGACGGCGCCGAGGTAGCGCGGGAGGGAAGCGCGCGCAGGCCGCTCGGGCGATCTCGGGTCAGCTCGCAGCGTCGTCGGCGTCGCGGCGCAGGAGCCCGTAGATCGCGGTGTCGGTGTACCGCCCGTTGTAATAGCAATTCTCGCGGAGCAGCCCGTCCCGCACGAAGCCGAGCCGCTCCAGAACGCGCATGCTGGCGCGGTTCTCGGGATCGATGTGCGCTTCGATGCGGTGGAGGCCCATCACGTCGAATCCGAAGGGGAGCATGGCGCGCAGCGCCTCGGTCATGATGCCCCGGTTCCAGAGCGCGGGCAGCAGCTCGTAGCCGATCTCCGCCCAGCGATGGGGTTTATGCCAGTGCCAGAATCCCGTGGTCCCGATGAGCTCCCCGCTCTCGTGGAGGGTGATGCCCCAGCGGATGGCTGTGGCGTCGCGGATCCCGGCGAGGACGAGAGCGATCCGCTGCTCCGCGTCGGCCAGCGACATGTCGGGCGCACGGCCGAAGTAGCGCGTCACCTCCGGGTCTGAGTGGATGCGGAGGATGGTCGCGGCGTCGGCGGGCTCGATCGCGCGGAGGCGTAGGCGCGGCGTCATCAGGACGGGGAACGGATCGAACGACACCATCGGGCGAGGGGATGGGCGGAGGTCCGGCGGACGTCAAGCGTCGGACACGGCGCTCGCGACCGCCGTCCGGGGCAGCGTTCGACTCGAGCGGTGCTCGCCTGGAGCGGCCTGCGATCCCGATCCTCGCCGTGCGTCCCTCGCTGTGCGTCGTGGGCGTCGCGCGCTGCGCGAGGGGCGAGCGCTGCGCGTGCTGGAGGCTGGAGGACGCGCGCCGTCCGAGCTGGCGCGCGCGAGGGGGCGGGCGACGCAGCGGGCTTGACGGCGCGGCGACCTCGTCCGAGATCCGCGGAGGAGGACACGGCGCATGGCTCCGCTCGAGGATCGGCAACCGGAGCAGCTCGCCGCGATCGACGAGGCGGAGAGCGCTGCCCGCGGCGGGCGCGGCGCGGGCTCTCACGCCCCGGGCCATCGCGTGCGCTTTGCCCTCGGGATCTCGGAGCTGCCCGGCGAGCGCGCGGTGGTCGTGCTTCACGAGGACACGATCCTGCGCTGGCGGCCCACGCCGAAGCGGCCGGACGGCGCGCTCTCGCGGCTCGGTGATGTGTCCACCGGTGCAGCGATCGCCGTCGAGCACGGCGGGATCTGGGAGGAGGGGATTGTGCTCGGCCGCGTGGTGCGCCCGGCGTGCGAGGGGGGCTTCCGGGTCGACGGCGACGTGGAGCGCTATCCATCCATCGCCGACGCCGAGAACGCGCACGGCCCGCTCGAGGCGGGCGAGCCGCAAGCGCCGCCCGCGAGGACCGGCGAGCCGGCGTTCGAGCTGGGCGAGCCTATCGGGCGCGACGCGCGCGGGATCGGGCGCAGGGCGAGGAGGTGACCGCCGTGCCGGCGCCCTGCGATCGCAGCCGCGCTGTGGCCGCAGGGCGTGCGCAGGCGTGGTGAGCGGCGACCGGAGGAGCGCTGAAGGGGAGCGTGAGCGTCCGGATCAGATCAGGCGATGCCGAGCGGCGGATCGACGGGGGCGGCTTCGGGCTTCACCGGGCTGGCGTCTGGCTTCTTCTGGGTCCGAGGGGACGTCGGTGTGGAGCGCGTCGCCGTGTACAGGTTGGGGAATCGGCCCTCGGGATCGTCGTAGTAGAAGAGGAAGCGGCCAACGCGGACGGCCTCGTCGTAGTGGCGGAAGAGCAGCTTGGCGGCGCGCGCCTGGTAGCCCTTCCAGAGCGTCTGCTCGGGCGTCGCCGTGGCGCCGAGGAGGCGGAGGAGCTGCGCCGCGAGGGCGGCGGCCTCCTGCTCGTCCTCGCCGCGGAAGTTCCGCTTGTCGTCCTGGATGGCCGCGCGGTGCTTCCGGTACATCTCGGCGGCGCCGGACAGGTCGTTGGCGAGATCGAGGTGGCCGCTGCCCGCGCGCAGGTGCGCGAGCTGCGCGGTGGCTTCAGCGTCGCCGTCGAGGTGATACTCGAGCGTCTTCAGCATGCGCGCGCGGGTCTCGTATGCCCGCTCGACGAGGGGGGCCGGGAGCGCTGCCCCGGAGTGGGTGGCCGAGGTCAGGAGGAACTTGTACCGGGCGAACCATGTCGCCCAGGCGACGCCCTCGAGCCCGCCGATCAGCGCGGCGTCGAGCGCGCCCGTCGCGGCGATGGCCGCGATGCGCTGGCGGAGCTGCGGCGCGGAGAGCGCCTCGGCCACGCCGATGGCCTGCACGGCGGCTGCCTGCAGATCGAGCCGCGGCACCTCGAGCCCTGCGAGCGGGATGGCGTCCAGGTCGGGCCGCAGGCGCTGGAAGGCCGCCTCCGCGGTGTGGAGCTGGGTGGATCCAACGGCGGGTGTCCCTGATTTGTTCGGGCTTTTGGGTTTGGGCATAAGCACAAGGAGTAAGTCGCACAGGGACGAGCGCCGCGTGTGAGCACAAAACGGGCGCGATTTGGGAGCAGCGTCGCGCGGTTGCGCGCAAGCGGCGCTGGTGCGCGGAGCCGTGAGAGACGAAGGCGATGAGGCGCGAGCGCTGGACCTCGGCGGAGGTGGTGGAGGACGTCGAGGGAAGTGCCCCGGGCTTCGGCGGAAGTGGTGGAGGACGTCGAGGGAAGTGCGCGGGGCTTCGGCGGAGGTGGTGGAGGACGTCGAGGGAAGTGCCCCGGGCTTCGGCGGAAGTGGTGGAGGACGTCGAGGGAAGTGCGCGGGGCTTCGGCGGAGGTGGTGGAGGACGTGGGGGGAAGCGGGGGGGCTTCGGCGGAGGTGGTGACGCTACGATCGGCGAGACGTGGCCGGCCACGGTCGGCGCTCGCGGACATGGACGATCACCAGCGGAAGCCGAACTCAGAGATCCATGCGGGCAGCCCAGCGCTTGTCGCCTGGAGTAGGGGCCCGTTCAGCGCACGGCTGTAGTCGAACCCGGCGAGCATGAACGCGTCGACGCGCGCTGCGCGATCCACAGGCCACCGAAGGCGCGCCGCGCACGAGAGCGTGAGCAGCTCGGCGCGGTCGTGATCGCTCCCTGCGGCGGCGCGTAGCGTTCCCGAGTCGATCCCGAGCCCGGCTCGGTAGGACACGACGACGTCGCGCAGACCGAAGCCATCGCGCTCCAGGTGCAGGGCGGCGCCGTAACGCCAGGCGTCGAGCCCGGCAAGCGCATGGCGAAGGAGCAGCTCCGCGCCGAGCTCTGTCTGGGCGCCGCCGCGGCTCTGCGAGCGGTAGCCCCCGAGCAGCCAAGACTGGCGGATCGTCGCGGTCGGAGCGCCGCTGCACGCGCCTTCCAGACAGACACCCACGCCGCCGCCCATCGCGCCATGCTTCAGCAGGAACCAGCCATCAGCTTGCTTGTCCTCAGCGCGCGCGACGCTCCCCGAGGTCGAGAAGGCGAGCGCAGCGGCGAACATGGCTGCAGGTCTCACGGGCCCGACCCGACCCGGATGGCGGCTGGAGAGATGAGGCCCTTGCACTCGGTCTCGTTGCCGAGATTCTGGATCGTGATGCTGACCGCGCGGCGGGACAGATCCTCGACTGGCGAGAGCGTCGCGCCGATCGCCTCGACGACGCACGACTTGTTCCAATCGATTGTCCCCGATGTCTGGCAGAGGTCTGGGGCCGCTTCATCCATGATCTCGGCGGCACCGTAAGCCCGCAGAATCGATAGAATCGCATTGGCGGCCTCTCCTCTCCAGATCTTACGCTCATCCGCGTTCGTCGGGGTCGACGTGGAGCCAAACCTCTGATTGCTATAGCCTTCCACTACTTGGAGCATCCATTTCGGAGGCAGCGTTGCCGCGTTGGGCTTGTTCGTCAGAAGGGGTTCGAAGTGGAGATGGGTGGCCTTGAGTGCCCTTTGAAATACTTCTTTCATGGCATTATAGCTGTGCATCTTGGTTTCAGGGGCGGACGAGGAGTCCTCGCCGCTTTTGGCCATGTGAATGCTGCAAATCCCAGTGCCAGTTTCTTTGCACCACCACTGGGTTCCATTGTCTTTGCTATTGCATTCAAGAAAATTGGAAAAATCGCTGGCGGGCACATTCAATGAATGGGTCGGGAGAATTGCCGGCCGGCACGCGAGTGTTACGGCGTTGGTCGAGGGTGCTGGATACCCTAGGGACGCTGCGATCGTCTTGAGGATCCAGGGCCCTGCATCGTCCTTCCATCGATCGGACGCTGCGCCGCTCACGCGAATGCGCCGTCGCTTTGGTAGAAGGCCACGCGCGTCGAGCTCTCTCAATCGTCCGGCGATCATCTCGAGGCGCATACGATGAGAATTTGATATTTCTGGGCTGGCTCCCAAGTAGAGCGGTTTTGGCACCGGGAACTCTTCTGACCGATACTGATCGTCCGGCGGCAAGATGAGCGCATCGTATCCCGCGACCGTGCAGTCGAGATGTCCGTTGGCGTTGCTCCGCGCGTCGTCGCGCACTGCCGCGCAGAGCGCGTCCGCCTGCGCGCGCAGGTCGATTTTACGGTTGATGCCGCACATCTCCCACGCGACCTGCCGGATCGCCTCGGCAACCCCCGCGTTGCCATCCGGTGCGACCGGAGGGCGCCCGCCGTCGGCCGGGGGCCTGCTGCACTCGGCCGGCTGCGAGAAGACGCGGTGGGCGACCGCCGGGTCTCCGGCGCGGCCCTGCTCGCCGCACACCGGCACGTAGACATCCGGCCTGTACGCGAACGAGAGCTGCATCAGCGCGCTCTGCACCGTGAGGAAGCGATCCATGGGTCGCGCCTGCAGCTGGCTCAGCAGGGTGTGCTCCCGCTGCTCGACGAGGAGCAGGCTCGCGGTGAGACCTCGCGGAATATCGAGGAGGCGCGGCATGTCCTGCTCCGTGAACGGTCGGAGCGTCGACTTGCGGACGAGCGCGCCATCTGCCGCCTGGATGCGGGCATCCCACACAGCCCACGCGATGGCGGGCTCGGCCTGCTTCGACTGGGTGGGCGTTGACTTCGGGGTGGCGCACTCCTCGGATCGCGGCGCCTCGATCTGCTTTGCCAGCTTCGCGTGAAGCTCGTCAGCGCAAGGCAGCGATGTGCTGGCGCGGATCATGCCCTCGTAGATGCGCGCGAGCAGCGGCGAGCTAGGAAAGTCAGAGGGTTTCCCGAGCGCGGAACGGCAGACGCGATTTGCGAGCGAACCAGGTCGGAGACCGAGCTCGATCAGGACGTCGGCGATCTCCCCGCCTGCCGCGCAGACGGCGGAGTCGACGGCCTCTGCCTCGAGTGCAAGGTCGACGACCGCTGCCGCGGCGCCGTAGGAGCGCTCATCCAGCGTCGCGATGGACGCGTCGATTTTCTTGATGAGGTTCGTGAGCCAGAGCAGGCTCACGTCCAGCAGAAGATCCCCCTCGGCTGCGAGAAAGAGCCGCGCCAACTCTTCCGTATGCGCAGCGTCATTGGCCGCACCGTTGCGAATTGCTTCGAGGCGCCGGAGGGCATACTCCGCGTCACGAAACATGCCGCCGAGCGCCAGCATCTCGCGCAGCGCAAACTTGCCGAGCTGCGTCACCTCCGCAAGGTGCTCAGCGGTCGACGGATCCCGCGACGTGGCATCGATCACGGCGTCGAGACGCTGCGTTTCCTCTAGGATAGTGACAATGCCTCGACGCATATTCTCGATGGTGGCAGGAAACTTCGCCGACTGCGTTGCCTGGTTGACGATGTCCTTGACCTCGGATTGCGCGCATCCTGTCTGAGTCGGCCCGCGGAATGCCTTCTCGGCACAATCGTTGAGCTTGCAGAGAACGTTGCTATTCGAGGCATTGTTCAAGAATTCGTCGAGCAGGGTTGCCGCGTCGCTCCAGGTGGCCTGGGGCGTGTTGCTGGAGTTGGTTGCCAAGAGTTGTTTAAGATTTTTTGCTGCGGTGACAATTTCTCCCGCGGGCATTGCGGCGCGCTGCTTGCGGGGGACCGTGGGGGGCTGTGCCAGCGTGACGCCAAGCTCGGCGATTCTGTCGAGATGATCTGTAATCTGCGTGAAGGGATCGACGCGCGAGCCGGCTGCGCCGCCGACGAGCGTCGCGCGAATGCGTTCGACGGCCTGGGGATCGTCGCCGAAAAAGCTGTATGCATGCCCGGTGCCCGACGGCGCGCTCTCGATGCCCTGGCAGAGTGTGAACAGGCGCTTCGCCCGGGTGACTTGATCGCGAATCTGCCACCGCAGGTTTCCGATGCCCGGAATGCATCCGAACCCGATGAGCATGACAAGGATCATGCCTGTCTGCGCAGCGATCGAGCTGCCGGTACGCATGGGCATTATGGTAGTACGAATATGTGGTCCAGGTCACGATATTTGTCCGTGGGCGATTGCGCGCCGCGTGTCGCGGACCGCGTTCCATCACCGAAGAGGCGGCTTCACCCTCGCTGCAGGGCCGGTTCGTCGTGAAGTCGACGGCGCAGCGGGCCGCGGCGCGCGTGGAGCGCCTGTCGCTGCGGCTCTCGTGCGGCTGGGGCGACGTAGGCGGGCCGCCGAGGTGGACAGATCCGATATCTCCGGAGGAGGAGGCTCCACGGGGGAGTGAAGAAAACGGAGGAGGGCAGGACTCGCGAAAAGGCGAGCGCAGACGTTCGGGCGAAGAGATGCCGCGCGGCCGGAACATCGGGGCGGCGCTCGAGCCCGCGGTGGCAGCCTCGTCCTCTGCTACCTTCCGGCCATGGATCGTCACCGATCGCTCCGCATGACCCTCCTCCTCGCCGCTGGCGCCGCCGGCTGCTCCAACGCGAAGAGCCCCGACGTCGCGGTCGTCACGCTCGGCGAGCCGCAGGCCACGCCCCGCGACGCCGGCGTCCCGGAAGAGCCGGGCCAGTCGGCGCCCCGGCCGCCGCCGCGCGGCGTGGGCTGGGTGACGGAGCGGGACGGCACCGTGCACCGCGCCACGCGGGTCCGGTGCGACGCGACCATCGACCAGCGCGCGTGCAGCGGCACGGAGCGGACGTTCCAGTGCAGGACGGACGCCGATTGCAACGAGGGGCCCCGCGGAAAGTGCGTGAGCTCGTTCGGACAGATAGGTCCGTATTGCGGCTGCGAGTACTCCTGCGAGAGCGACGCGGAGTGCGGCGCGTCCGAGGCCTGCGTGTGCAAGGGGACTGGCGCCCTCCGAGAGCAGCACTCGGTCTGCGCAAAGGCCCTCTGCTCGGTCGACGCCGATTGCCCGGGCAGCACCTGCGGCCTGTCGGCGTACTTCAATGGCTGCTGGGAGCAGGTCACGCTCGCCTGCCGCACGAAGGATGATGCCTGCCGGAGCGACGCGGACTGCCGATCCGAGGAGAACCGCGGCGCCGCCTGCGTCGTCACCGACCCGGAGGCCGAGAGCGTGCGCTGGGAGTGCGCCGGGATCTCCTGCGCCATCGGCCGCCCGCTCGTCGTCGACGGCCAGCCGCGCGCCGCGCAGGGCGCCGCGCGCGACGACTGGCGCGCGCCCGCCGAGCTCGACGTCGCGTCGCTCTCGCCCGAGGTGCGTGAGCTCGCCGCGGCGCACTACGCCGCGATGGCCGCGCTCGAGCACGCGTCCATCGCGAGCTTCGCCCGCTTCTCCCTCCAGCTCCTCGCGCTCGGCGCGCCGTCCGCCCTCGTCGGCGAGGCGCACCGCGCCGCGCTCGACGAGATGGAGCACGCGCGCCTCGCCTACGGCGTCGCCTCCCGCCTCGCCGGCCGGGCGATCGGCCCCGGGCCGCTGCTCGAGGCGGCCACGGCGCCGCTCGGCGCCAGCGTCGCCGAGGTGGTGGAGGCGCTCGTCGAGGAGGGCTGCGTTGGCGAGGCGCTGGGCGCGGCGGAGGGCCGTGAGCTCTCGCAGCGCGCGGGGGATCCGGCGCTCGCGGCCACGCTCGCGCGCATCGCCGCCGACGAGGAGCGGCACGCGGCGCTCTCGTGGAAGGCGCTCTCGTGGATGCTCGCGACCTTCGGCGAGCCGGCGCGCTCCGCGGCGGAGCGGGCGTTCTCCCGCGCCGCCGCCCGCTACGCCGCCGACCCGGCCCCCGGGCCCGCCGTGCACGAGGCGCTCGGCCTGCTCCCGGCGCGCGCGCTCGGGGCGCTGCGCCGCGAGGTGATCGCCGAGGTCATCGCGCCATGCCGCGCGGCCTTACCGGGGCTGTCGCGCGACATCGTTGCTGCGCAACCGTCGAGTCCGCCACAGGCATCCTCCTGACCGCAAGCGGACTGATGAGGCAGATTCGCCCACTCCTGTAGCAACTTGCCACAGAGGGGGAGAGGAGCAGTCGCGCGGATTCGGGAGAAAAGGGTGCACCCGTGCGTGCACCGGATCTTGCACGGGGGCCGGCACTCGAATCCACGTGAGGAGGTCTTTACCCATGGTCGCATCGCGCAACGCTCTCGTCCTGACGATCGGTCTCGCTGTCGGCGCCGGCTGCTCCAACCCGCCCCCGCCGAGCAGCCCGAGCACGAACGAAGCACCGCCGCAGCCGGCCCCGACCGCCGCCCCGCCGCCGCCGGAGGCGGCGCCTCCCGCGATGCCGCCGGCTCCCCAGCCCGGCACCGAGCCGCAGGCGGGGGCGACCACGACGCCGAGCGCGCCCGCCGAGGTGCCGCTGACCGACGAGCAGATCCTCGCCGTCCTCGACGCCGCGAACAAGAAGGAGATCGACGAGGCCCAGCTCGCGCAGACGAAGGCCAAGAGCAAGGACGTGAAGGCCTATGCCAAGGTCATCACCCAGCACCACACCGAGGCCAAGGCGAAGCAGGCCAAGCTGGCCAAGAAGCTCGGTATCACGGCCGCGGACTCGGACAAGAGCAAGCAGCTCACCGGCGAGACCGAGCAGGCGATCGAGCAGCTGAAGGCGCTGCAAGGGGCCGATTTCGATCAGCAGTTCGTGGCCACCATGATCAAGGATCACCAGAACACGCTCGACTTCCTCGACAGGAAGGCGCTGCCGAACGCGAAGAGCGCCGATCTGAAGGCGCTGGTCGAGAAGGACCTCCGGCCGACGATCGAGAAGCATCTGAAGGACGCGGAGGCGCTCTCGCAGAAGCTCGATACGGCGGGCGCGGGCGCGACAGGGACCCAGGGCGGCGCGCAGCCGCCGGGCGCTGGCACGAAGCCCGGCACGAAGGAGGCCGCGCCCCCGCCGAAGTAGTCGGCCGGAGGCGAGGACGGGAGAGTGAGACGAGAGCGGGGCGCGTCGTCAACGCCGATGCGTCCCGTTCAGCCGAGCGAGACCCAGACCGATTTGAGCTGTGTGAGCTCGTCGAGCACCGCGCGGCCGTTCTCCCGCCCGAAGCCGGACTGCTTGTATCCGCCATACGGGCTCGCCGCGTCGAAGCGGTTGTAGGTGTTGATCCAGACCGTGCCCGCCGAGAGGCGCGCGGCCAGCGCGTGCGCCTTGCCGACGTCGCGCGTCCAGATGCCCGCCGCGAGGCCGAACTCGGTCGCGTTCGCGACGCGCGCGGCCTCCTCCACGTCGTCGAAGGGGAGGACCGCCAGCACGGGGCCGAAGATCTCCTCGCGGGCGAGGCTCATCGACGGGGCGACCGCCGAGAACACCGTCGGCTCGACGAAGAACCCCGGGCCCTCGCGGCGCCCGCCGGTCTCGCGGCGCGCCCCCTCGGCCGCGCCACGATCGATGTAGCCGAGCACCTTGGTGAAGTGCGCCTCCGAGACGAGGGGGCCCATCTGCGTCGACGGATCGAGCGGATCGCCAGCGACCAGCCGGCGCGCGCCGTTCGTGACCACCTCCAGCACGCGGTCGTGCACCGCCCGCTCCACGAGGAGCCGGCTCCCCGCCGTGCAGAGCTCGCCCTGGTTGTAGAAGATGGCCGTCACCGCCGCCTTCGCGGCGCTCTCCACGTCCGCGTCCGCGAAGACGATGTTGGGGCTCTTGCCGCCCAGCTCCAGCGACAGCTTCTTCAGCGTGCCCGCCGCCGCGCGCATGATCGTCCTGCCCGTCTCCGTGCCGCCCGTGAACGAGATCTTCGCGACGCCCGGGTGCTCGACGAGCGCAGCCCCCGCCTCCTCGCCGTGCCCCGTGACGACGTTGACGACCCCCGGCGGCACCCCCGCCTCCGCGAGGATGCGCGCCAGCTCCAGCGTCGTGAGGCTCGCCTCCTCCGGCGGCTTGACGACCACCACATTGCCCACCGCGAGCGCGGGCGCCACCTTCCGCGCCGCGAGCAGGAGCGGGAAGTTCCAGGGGATGATCGCGCCGATGACGCCGAGCGGCTCGCGCACGGTGTAGTTCAGGAACGGACCCCGGACCGGGATCGTCTCGCCGCCGAGCTTCGTCGCCCACCCGGAGAAGTAGAAGAACGTGTCCGCCGTGCGCGGCACGTCGATCGTCCGCGCGGCCGTGATCGGCTTGCCCGTGTCGAGCGCCTCGAGCCGCGCCAGCTCCTCGCAGCGCGCGAGGATCAGCTCCCCCGCCTTCCACAGGATGCGCGCGCGCTCGTTGGGATCCATCGCCGCCCAGCGCGGAAACGCCGCGCGCGCGGACGCCACGGCCGCGTCCACGTCCTCGCGGCGGCCGCGGGCGAGCCGCGCGAGCGCCCCGCCCGTCGCGGGGTTCGCGGTCTCGAACGTCTCGCCGGAGAGCGCCTCCCTCTCGGCGTTGTCGATCCAAAGCCTCTTCACCGTCTCGCGCGTGTCACCCATGCCCCCGTCGTAAACCCGCGCACCAGGGGGCGGCAAGCGGCGATGACACCCGCCCCGGTGTGCGGGATACTCGCGCTGCCTATGGATTTCTCCGATCGCCCCACGCTCCCGTCCGTCCCTCCGCGAAGAGTCGTTACCGAGCTGCCCGGGCCGAAGGCGCGGGCCTGGATGGCGCGCGGCGGCTTCGACATGCAGTCGAGGTACCGCGCTGTCGTGATGGACGACGTGGCGAGCCGCGGGTGCTCGCTCGTCGACGTGGACGGCAACGTGTTCCTGGACCTGTTCGCGAACTTCGCGCTCGGGGCGCTCGGCTACAACCACCCCGCGCTGGTCGAGGCGGCGCACCGCGAGGGCTTCATCCGCGCCGTCGCGAACCCGACGTCGACGCCGTTCGTGACGACGCCGGCCTGGTTCGAGTTCGTGGAGGCGCTCGAGCAGCGGTTCGCGCCGCGCGGCATGGCGCGCGTCTTCTGCGTGGACGCGGGGGGCGAGGGCGTCGAGTCCGCTATCAAGGCGGCGTTCATCCGGCACGGCGAGCGCCGGCGGGAGGCCGCCGGGCTGCCGAGGAACCCGCTCGAGCTGCCGGAGGATCTGCAGAAGAGCATCCTCGACAACGCGGGCACCGACGCGGTGGTCGTGTCGTTCGCCGGGGCGTTCCACGGCCGGGGCCTCGGGCCGATGTCCGCCACGCACTCGAAGGTGATCCACAAGGCCGACCTGCCCGCGTTCCCCTGGCCGACGGCGCCCTTCCCCGCGAGCCGCTTCCCGCTGGCGCGCTTCGCCGACGAGAACGACCGCGCCGAGGCGGAGGCCCTCGCCGCGCTCGAGCGGATCCTCGACGCGCACGACGGCCGGGTGGCCGCCGTGATCGTCGAGCCCGTGCAGTCCGAGGGGGGCGACCGGCACGCGAGCCCGGCCTTCTTCCGGCGCGCGCAGGAGCTCGCCGGGAAGGCGGGGGCGGCGCTCATCCTGGACGAGGTGCAGACCGGCATGGGGATCACCGGCACGCTGTGGGCGCACGAGCAGCTCGATCTGCCGCGCCCGCCCGATCTCATGTGCTTCGGGAAGAAGATGCAGATGGGCGGGTTCTTCGCGACGTCGGCGTACGACGTCGCGCAGTTCGGGCGCATGTACCAGACGCGCAACGGCGACCGCGCGCGGTCCGCGATCGCGCTGGCGACGCTCCGCGCGATCGAGTCCGAGGACCTGCTCGGCAACGTGCGCGCCACGGGCCGCCATTTCCTCTCGCGGCTCGAGGAGCTCTGCGAGCGCTACCCCGCGCTCGCGAGCGAGCCGCGCGGCCGCGGCTTCCTGCTCGCGTTCGACCTGCCGACGACCGCGGCGCGCGACGATTTCCTGGCGCGCGCGCTCCGCCGCGGGGTGTTCGCGAGCTACACGGGGACGCGCTCGGTGCGGCTGCGGCCGCACCTCATCACGACGGTCTCGGACGTCGACGAGGCGATCGGCGTCTTCGACGCGGTGCTGCGCGAGATGGCCGGATGATCGTCGATCCGCGCGACGTCTGCCCGGGGGAGGGGCCGGAGAAGGTCGCGCGGGCGCTCGCGCAGTTCTCCGTGGACGAGGCGCAGGACGGCGCGGCGTTCGACGAGGGCTACCGGGCGCTCGACGCGGTCTTCGGGCCGAAGGGCGAGCTCGAGCGCCGCGAGGTGCTCTGGGCGTGGCTCACCGGGGCGCACACGGACGCGGGGGCGCCGATCTCCGCGACGTACCACCTGCTGCTCGCGCGTGACGCGGAGGGGCACCTCGCCGGCGTGCGCGATTGCTACGTCACGCTCGACCGCGCGGCGCGGCGCTGCGTGGCGCTCCTGTCGCACGCGCTCGTCCTGCCGGCCTTCCGCCGCACCGGGCTCGCCGCCCTGCTGCGCGCGGCGCCCGTCGCGCTCGCGCGCCGCGCGATCGGCGACGCAGGGCTCGCAGGGGGCCAGGGGGGCGGCGGCGACGGCGCAGACGTGATGCTCGCCGCCGAGATGGAGGCCGTCGACCCGGACGACCGCGACACGGTGGTGCGGCTCATCGCGTACGGGCGCGCGGGGTTCTCGATCGTCCCGCCAGACGTGCTCCCGTACGCGCAGCCCGACTTCCGCGACATCGCGGCGCTCGGCGTCACGCCGGTGCCGCTGCCGCTGCTCGCGGTGGTGCGCCAGGTCGGCGAGGAAGAGCGCGACGAGATCCCGCGCGCCCGGGCCGAGTCGTTTCTGCGCCATTACCAGGCTGTCCACGCGCGCGAGGTGAGCCAGAGCGAGCTCGCGCCGATCCGCGAGAACGCGCTCGCGCGCCTGGCGGCGTTCCCGGGCGAGCGCGTGCCGCTGATCCGGATCCCGCGGGGGCCGGCGGAGGTCGCGGGGTTCGCGCCGGTGCTCCGGAGCGCGGTGATGCCGCTGTTCCCGCCGGCGTGGCGCGGCAAGGCGCCGCTCGACGTACCCGAGCGGGAGCTCGAGCGGCTCTGCGCGGCGTGGCGAGATTGAAGGGGCGGCTGGGGCAACAACGGCGCTCGACGCCAGGAACCTCTGGCTGCATCAAGGTATCTGAAAGCTGCTCTCGTCGTACCGCAGCGCCGCCGAGAGCCCTTCAGCAGGAAGCTGCGGGTAAGCTTCCTGGATTTGCTCACGTGTCGCGCCGCTCGCCAGCAGATCGAGGATGAGTTCGACGCTGATGCGGGTGCCCTTGATGCAGGGCTTACCCCCGAGCAGGCCCGGGCGCGCGACGATCCAATCTTCCATCCGGCTCTCCTCCTGTCATCGTCCCGTCGGCTGGAGGATAGCAGCACGATCGCCGCCTCATCGGCCCGCGCTGGCAGACCATCGAACACATCCTCCCGAGCGACCTGGTCTGCTGGGCGCAGCAGGCTAGGATGACGGAGTCCGGAACCACCCCGCCATGCCGTCCAGCACAGCCCACGTCTCGATACGCACGATCACGGGCGAGATTGCCTCGGACGCCGAAGATCTGCTCGCCGTCGAAGCGCCGCTCGAGATCGTCGTCGTCGCGCGCCCCCGCGGGGCGCTCCCCCTGGCGTCGGGAGCCCGCGCCCCGCGACGCCTCGGCATCACGATGCGCACGCCTGGCAACGATCGCGAGCTCGCGATCGGGCTCCTGTTCGCCGAGGGGATCATCTCCCGCGCTGCCGACGTGGTCGACATCGACGAGCGCTCCGGCCCTTCGGGCGATCTCGTGCGCGTCACGCTGTCCGAGGATGTGACCGTCGATCTCGGGCGCAGCGAGCGCGCGCTCGCGGTCGCGAACGCGAGCTGCGGCGTCTGTGGCAAGGCGTCGATTGACGTCGCGTCGTGCGCGCCGCCCGCGCCGCTCGCGCGGAGCGTCCCGCGGATCGCGCCGCACGTCGTGCACGGGCTCGCCGCGCGGCTCCGCGGCGCGCAGCCGGTGTTCGGGCGGACCGGGGGGCTGCACGCGGCGGCCCTCTTCGACGCGAGCGGCGCGCTCGCCGACCTCCGCGAGGACGTCGGGCGCCACAACGCCGTCGACAAGCTGATCGGCGCCGCGCTGCTCGCGGGGCGGCTGCCCGACCCAGGCGCGGTGCTCATGGTCAGCGGGCGCGCCGGATTCGAGCTCGTGCAGAAGGCGCTCCGGGCCTCGATCCCGGTGATGGTCGCGGTGGGCGCGCCATCGAGCCTGGCCGCCGAGCTCGCGGCGGCGCACGGGATGACGCTCGTCGGCTTCGCGCGCGACGGGCGATTCAATGTGTACGCGGGCCGGGAGCGCATCGCGGTCCCGGCGGAGACCGCGTCGTGACGGCGCTGGAGCTCGGGCGAATCCCTGTGGCGTGATTCTGCGGAAGAAAGCGCAAGCGCGAGCGGCGCCCGTCAGCGCGGGCGGCACAGCGCGAGTCTCGACGGAATCCTCTCAGAGCTCGCGAGGGAATCGGGACCAAGGCGCAGGCGTCGGATACACGCCGTGCCCGCTGGTCTCGTCGAGCTGGACCTTGATATGGTGGAAAGCCCCGTCGAAGCCTGGAAGATGGACCTCGTCGTTCTCCCACGCGAGCTGCCGCAAGCGGGACGCGCTGAGCTCATCCGCGCCGGGCGTTTGCGGTGAGGTCCCCCCGAGCGTGGGCTTGCCGAGGGTGGGGTTGGGCGAGCTCTCCTCAGAGAGTTCGTCAAACCGGTAGGCTGTGCCGAGATGGACCTCGTCGATTGAGAGTCCCAGGACGCCAGCGAGCGCGAGCAGCTTGTACAGCGTCCACCGCATCTGCTGGAGGATGTCTTCCCATTTCCCCTGGGTGACCTTCCGCTTGCACTCGATGATGTGCGCCTCGATCCGGCCATCGGGCCCGATGACGAGGAACGCCCCGTCGGCGTTCTTATCCCCTAGCAGGAACAGGAAGCGACCGGTCTCCTCGAATCTCCACTGGATGCAGAGGTGTCCTTCCGGGATGATACACGCCACCTCGGCGTAGCCGTCCTTCTTGGTTTCCTTGACCGTCGCCTGGGAGGGAGGACGGAGCACCTCATAGAAAGGTCCCCCGTCTCCCAGCACCGGCGCGATGATCGCGGCGAGACGCTCTTCAAGGCTGCCTGCGTGCCGTGCCATGATCTACTCGTTCAGGAGACCGTCGAGGTACGCGACATCCTGGCTGAGCTTGACGATCGCCTGGTTGAACGTGGGCATTACCAGGCCGGCCTCGGTGCGCTTCATCGCCACTGCGGTGGAGCGCTTGCCGGTCGGATCGAGCCTGAGCTCGCATCCAGAGACGTCATCGAGATCGAGGTAATCCTGCGGGTCGTATCCGAGCTTCTGCTGGGCCTCGGCACGCTTGTCGGGCGGGAGGCTGCCCAGCTTGATGAGGTTGTTGATCTCCTGGCAGAAGTTCTCGCTGTGGGTCGTGACCCAGACGAAGAGCCCTTTATGTACCAGTCGCCCTATGACCTGAGCGATGCGGCGCTGGAGCTGGGGGTGGAGGTGGGCTTCGGGTTCCTCCAGGACTAGCGCGGGGAAGGACGACAGGTGACGAAGGACGAGGATTAGAGGGGCGAGCTCTGTGACGAGCGCGGACGAGAGCTGCATCGGCAGCGGCGCCGTCGTCCCCGCCGGGTGATAGCGGTACTCGTTGACGGCCCCGGCGTCCGCGACGAGCTCGACATTGCCCGTCAAGGACTGCTCCAGGAACGCGGCTTCCTCTGCATAGCGCTGGGACTGCTCGCGCTTGAGCCCGAACGCCAGCATGTCGATGAAATGGAAGGCCGGGGTGGTGAGATCCAGAGAAAAATCGCGCTTCTCCGCTGTTCTACGGAAGGTCTCGTGCATGCTCCGGCGAGCCGCGGCCTTATAAAGATGCATGAAGCCCGTGCGGGATGCAGGAAGATACAAAGGGGCAGACTTATCGAAGAGCTCGAGGCCGGGCATGACGGCCGACAGGCGCTCGAACACAGCGGCGCGCATCACGATCTCCCTCACCGTCATCCGGAGATAGTCGATCGATGACGAAGGGATCGTGACATAGACGCCTCGTTCATCAGACCAAAACGCCTCTACCACGGATTGGCCGTCCGGCTCCCTTCGCCAGCGGAGCCGCAAGCGCCGCTCGGCGCAGGTGCGCCGGAACGACACGGCGCCGAGGGTGACAGCGTCGTTGTTGAAGAGACTCCGCGACAGTCGGGATCGATTGGCGGTGAGCAGCGCATCGAACAACCTGTCGAACAAGCCGAGCTCCTCGATCGTCAGCTCGTGCTCGAACGGCGCCTTCCCCTCGTCGATACGCTGCGCGATCCAGGCGTTCGCTGCCTCCAACTCGGGGCAGGCCTGCGACATCAGCTCGCCAGGGAGCGCCACAAGCCCCCAGAGCAGCGATACCAGGTAGCTCTTGCCGCTGTTGTTCGGCCCGGCGAACAGGGTCAGCGGTCGCACCTCCACCTCGGCCCGCTCGATCTTCCCGAACGCCTCCACGGAGAGCTTCCATCGCGGCTTCATGGCCCGTGTATGTCAGCGCTGCCGTTCGGCATCAACCGTGGCCGTCCCGCACGCTGGCAGGACGTCGAGCCAGCCTCGCGGGCCTCGCGGGGCCTGCTCTATCGGAGGAGGCGCGGTACCATCGAGCGCGGGACGACCCCGCCATGCTGTCCACCACGACCCACGTCTCGATCCGGAAGATCACAGAAGAGCGCGCCGCGGACGTCGAGGCGCGCCGCTCGCTCGAGGCGCCGCGCGCCCCCGTTGCGGTCCCGGCGGAGGCCGCGTCGTGACCGCGCGCGACGTGCAGGCGGAGCCGCCTCCGGAGCCCGAGGCGCCCAGCATCGGCGAGCGCAGCGCGGCGGCCGGCGGGCTCCCGGCGGTCGGCGCGACGCTCCGGCACGCGGTCGGCGAGATGGGGGTCGCGCGCGCCGTGCGCACGCTCCTCCGCGTGAACCAGGGCGAGGGCTTCGACTGCCCCGGCTGCGCGTGGCCCGAGCCCGAGGAGAAGCGCTCGATCGCGGAGTTCTGCGAGAACGGCGCCAAGGCGGTCGCCGAGGAGGCGACGCTCCGCCGGGTCACGCCCGAGTTCTTCCGGGAGCACAGCGTCGAGGCGCTCTCGCGGCAGTCCGACCACTGGCTCGGCAAGCAGGGGCGGCTCGTCCACCCGATGCTGCTCGACGAGGGCGCGTCGCATTACCGCCCGGTGTCGTGGGACGAGGCGCTCGACGTCGTCGCCTCGTCGCTGCGCGCGCTCGGCTCGCCGGACGAGGCCGTCTTCTACACGTCGGGGCGCACGAGCAACGAGGCGGCGTTCCTCTACCAGCTGTTCGTGCGCGAGCTCGGGACGAACAACCTGCCCGACTGCTCGAACATGTGCCACGAGTCGAGCGGCGTGGGCCTGCGCGAGGCCATCGGCGTGGGCAAAGGGACCGTATCCCTCCACGATTTCGAGCTGGCCGACGCGATCTTCGTCGTCGGGCAGAACCCGGGGACGAACCACCCGCGCATGCTCTCGGCGCTGCGCGAGGCGCGGCTGCGCGGGTGCGAGATCGTGACGGTGAACCCGCTCCCCGAGGCCGGCAACGAGCGCTTCCAGCACCCGCAGCACCCGCTCGATCTCGTCGGCTCCGGCGTGCCGCTCTCGACGCTCTTCCTCCAGGTGCGCATCAACGGCGACGTCGCGCTCTTCACCGGGATCATCAAGGAGATGCTCGAGGAGGAGGAGCAGAGGCCGGGCGCCGTGCTCGATCGCGCGTTCATCGCGAGCCACACCCACGGCTTCGAGGCGTTCGCGGGCGCCGTGCGCGGCGCGTCCTGGGACGACATCGTCGCGCAGAGCGGCGTCCCGCGCGACCGGATCCGGGCGGCGGCCGAGATCGCGATGCGGTCCGAGCGCACGATCGCGTGCTGGGCCATGGGCCTCACGCAGCACCAGAACGCCGTGGCCAACGTGCAGCAGGTGATGAGCTTCCTGCTCCTCCGCGGCAACGTCGGGCGGCCCGGCGCGGGCGCGTGCCCGGTGCGCGGGCACAGCAACGTGCAGGGCGACCGGACGATGGGCATCTGGGAGCGCCCTCCCGCGGAGCTCCTCGATCGGATCGAGCAGAATTTCGGCTTCTCGCCGCCGCGCCGCCACGGGCTCGACACCGTCGCCGCGATCGCGGCGATGGCCGAGGGGCGCGCCCGCGTCTTCTTCGCGCTCGGCGGCAACTTCCTCTCGGCCACGCCGGACACGGCCCTGACCGCCCGCGCCCTCGCGCGGTGCGACCTCACCGCGCACGTCTCGACCAAGCTGAACCGGGCGCACCTCGTGACGGGCAGGCGCGCGCTCATCCTGCCTTGCCTCGGCCGCACCGAGCGCGACGCGCAGGCTGGAGGCCCGCAGTTCGTGACCGTCGAGAACTCGATGGGCGTCGTCTCGAGCTCGCGCGGCAGCCTCCCGCCGGCCTCGGAGCTGCTGCGGAGCGAGGTGGCCATCGTGGCGGGCCTCGCCCGCGCGGCGCTGGGCGCGCGCTCGCGCGTGCCCTGGGAGGAGCTCACCGCCGATTACGACAGGATCCGCGATCTCATCGAGCGCACGATCGATGGGTTCGACGACTTCAACGCGCGCGTCCGGGACCCGCGCGGCTTCGCCCTGCCGAACGCGGCGGCGCGGCGCGAGTTCCGCACGGCGACGGGCAAGGCGAACTTCGTGATCCACCCGCTCCCGCGGCACGATCTCGAGCCGGGCGAGCTCCTGATGATGACGATCCGCAGCCACGACCAGTACAACACGACCATCTACGGCCTCGACGACCGCTACCGCGGCGTCCGGGGCGGGCGCCGCGTCGTGTTCATGAACGCCGAGGACGCGGCCGAGCGCGGGCTCGCCCAGGGGGACCTCGTCGACGTCACGAGCCGCTTCTCCGACGGGGAGCGCGTCGCGCGCGCGTTCCGCGTCGTGCTGTACACGATCCCCCGCGGCAACGTCGCGGCCTACTTCCCCGAGGCGAACGTGCTCGTGCCGCTCGGCAGCATCGCCGAGAAGAGCCACACGCCCGCGTCGAAATCGATCGTGGTGCGCATCGAGCCGGCCGCCGCGGCCGACGGATCTGCGTGACGCTCCGCCGCTGCCGTTGCATTGGAGTCCGACCATGAACGCCCAGACCCACTCCCCTCCGCCCATCCCCGGCGAGCCCGAGCGCGCCTCGATGCGCACCGCCATCCCGGGGCCTGCGTCCGAGGCGCTCCGCGCCCGCCACCATCGCTACCAGGACGCGCGCCCGATCCACTTCTATCAGGACGCGCGCAAGAGCCTGGGCAACTACATGGTCGACGTGGACGGCAACGTGCTGCTCGACGTGTACGGGCACATCGCCGCCGTGCCCATCGGCTACAACCACCCGGACCTGCTCGCCGCGTGGCGCGACGGCCGCTTCGACTGGTGCGCGGGCTACCGCTCCGCGCTCGGCGTCGCGCCCGCGCCCGAGTGGGTCGACCTCGTCGAGAAGACGCTGATGCGCGTCGCGCCGAAGGGGCACACGCGCGTCTTCACGTTCACGACCGGCGCGGAGGCGGTCGAGAACGCGCTCAAGGCCGCGTTCATCCGGCTCGCGCGGCGCCGGCGCGGCGGCGCGCAGCCGAGCGACGGCGATCTCGCCGCGGCCATGCTCAACCGGCAGCCCGGCGTGAACGCCTTCAAGGTGCTCTCCTTCGAGGGCGGCTTCCACGGCCGCAGCATGGGCGCCCTCTCGGCGACGCGGAGCAAGCCGATCCACAAGCTCGACATCCCCGCGTTCGACTGGCCCGTCGCGCCGTTCCCGGCGAGCCATTTCCCCCTCGCCGCGCACGCCGAGCAGAACCGCGCCGCCGAGGCCCGCTCGCTCGAGGCGGTCGAGGCGGCGCTCGACGCGCACCCGGACGAGGTCGCCGCGGTCATCGTCGAGCCGATCCAGGGCGAGGGCGGCGACCGCCACGCGAGCCCGGCCTTCTTCCAGGCGCTCCGCCGCCTCACCGCGGAGCGCGGCGTCGCGCTCATCATCGACGAGGTGCAGACCTGCGGCGGCGGGACCGGCGCGCTCTGGGCGCACGAGGCGTGGGACCTGCCCGAGCCGCCGGACATGGTCACGTTCTCCAAGAAGATGCAGCTCGGCGGCTTCTACTGCCGCGAGGAGCTCGCGCCGATCGAGCCGCTGCGCGTCTTCAACACCTGGCTCGGCGACCCGCTCCGCGGCGCGCAGCTCGAGGTGATCCTCGAGGTCATCGAGCGCGACCGGCTCCTCGAGAACACGCGGGCGACCGGCGAGCGCCTGGTCGCCGGCCTCGAGGACCTCTGCCGGCGCTACCCCGCGGTGCTCTCGGGCGCCCGGGGCAGCGGCACCTTCGCCGCGGTCGACTTCCCCCACGCCGCCCGCCGCGACGCGGCGCTCACCGCGCTCCGCAACCGCGGCCTCGAGGTGGGCGGCTCGGGCGATCGCACGCTCCGCTTCCGGCCGGCGCTGATCTTCGCCTCGCGCCACGTCGGCGAGGCGCTCGATCACCTCGAGTCGGTCTGCAAGTGACCTCTGACGCCGCCGCCTCGCCCCCGATCCGGGTGTTCCACACGCCGCGCTACTTCGCGGACATCGGCGAGCACGTCATGCCGATGCGCAAGTTCGCCCTCGTGCGCGAGGCGATCGAGCGGAGCGGCCTGCCCGCGCGCATCGAGGAGCCCGAGGCGGCCTGTGACGAGGACCTCCTGCGCGTCCACGCGCCCGCGTACGTCCAGGCGATCGCGACCGGCGAGCCCCGGGCGCTGGCCGAGTCGCAGAAGTTCCCGTGGTCGCCGGCGCTGGCCGGGGCGGTGCGCTTCACGAACGGCGGCTGCGTCGCCGCCGCCGCCGCGGCCCTCGAGGACGGCGTCGCGGGCAACCTCGCGAGCGGCTTCCACCACGCGCACGAGGGCCACGGCGAGGGCTTCTGCACCTTCAACGGCCTCGTCGTCGCGCTGGAGCGCGCGCGCGCCGAGGGGCGCATCCGCCGCGGCCTGGTGGTCGACATGGACCTCCACTACGGCAACGGCACCGCCTCGCTGCTCGCGTCGCGCCCCTGGGCGTTCCAGCTCTCCATCTACGGCAGCTGGTACAAGCAGAACCGGGCGTACCGGGACGTCGAGGGCGAGCGCGCCCCGGACACGGAGAACTGCTGGTCCGTCCCGGTCCCGGGCGGGAGCGGCGGCGCCGCCTACCTCGAGATCCTGGAGCGGCACCTCGGCCCCGCGATCGACCGCGCCGCGCCCGACCTGATCCTGTACCAGGCCGGCGCGGACCCGTTCCGCGAGGACCCGTACTCGCCGCTCGACCTGACGCACGACGATCTCTACGCGCGCGACGCGATCGTGTTCCGGGCCGCGCTCGAGCGAGGCGTCCCGATCGCGTGGGTGCTCGCGGGTGGGTACACGCCCGACGTGAGCCGGGTGGTCGAGGTGCACCTCCGCACCTTCATCGCCGCGTCGCGGGCGAGGGGAGCGGCGGCGCGCCCGGGGTGACCTCGGCCGACCTGCGCCCTGCCAGGCAGGATAACATCGCGCGATGGCCGACCTGAACGACCCCGCCCGCCTGGCCGAGCTGCGCGGCGCCGTGCTGCGCGCCGAGGCGGACGCCATCCTCGACGCCTGCGTCGCGCGGGCCGCCAAGCTGGCCCGGTCGCCGATCGCCTTGGTCAGCCTGCTCGTGCGCCATGTCCAGCTCCTGCGCGCGCAATACGGGCTCCCCCTCGAGCTCGCCGTGAGCTGCGCGACGTCGAGGAGCAACTCCTTCTGCCAGCTCGTCGTGCTCGACGAGGCGCCGCTCATCGTCGACGACGCGCTGCGCGACGAGCGCGTCCCGAAGGACCTCGTCGAGAGCTACGGCATCCGCGCGTACGCGGGCGTGCCGGTGCGCGCGCAAGGGCACGTGCTCGGAGCGCTCTGCGTGCTCGACGTCGTCCCGCGCCGCTTCGACCAGCGCATCGTCGGCGCCCTCGAGCAGCTCGCCATCGACGTCTCCGGCCGGCTCTCCGCGCTCACGCTGGGCGACGCCCCGCTGGCCAGCGCCGACGTGCAGGAGCGCCTCGTCCGCGTCGAGCAGGCCACGCGCGCGCTGGAGCGCGCGCTCCTCGCCCTCTCGCCCGTCATCGCCGCGGCGCAGGCGGCGACGGCGGGGCCGCGGGTCGGCGCGTCGCGCGGGATCGACGCCTCGCGCGCGACGCACGTCACGCCGGCCAGCCTGCGCGCGGCCGTGTCGTGCTGGCGCGACATGGGCCCCGTCGCGGACGAGCTCTGCGAGGAGGCCGCGGCCATCGCGGGCGCCTCGCCCTGCGAGGCGGCGTCCGGGCTCGCCACGGAGGCCCGGGCGCTCGCGCGGAACCTCGCCGAGATCGGCCCGCTCGTCCGGCTCGCCGAGGGCGTGCTCGACGGGACGCTGGGAGAAGCCGCTGCGGCCAAGGGGCGGGCGCTCGTGCTTCGCGGCGCGCTCGACGCCCACGAGGCGGCCTCCGCCGCGGTGCAAAAGCTCCGCGCGGGCGCCCTGCGCGCGCGGGCCGCGACGGCCGGCCCCGGGAGCGGCGCCGCCGCTCCGCCCGGGGCGGCGTGATCAGCGCGGCGCCGTGGTGATCACCGCGGCGGCAGGGTCGACGCCGGCGCCGGCACCTCGCGGGTGATCTCGCCCGGGTCGGCGCCGTCCGGGATCGGCTCCGTGCCCGGAGAGAGCGGCGTGCCCTCCCAGGTCGCGGTCTTGTCCCGGCTCCCGTAGACGAACGGCGGACGGGTCTCCAGCTCCCGGGCGATGCGGGCGAGCTCCTCGTCGAGGTGGCGCGGGTTCGCGAGCAGCTTCTCGCGGATGCCGCTGTTCAGGTAGCCGCGGACGTCGGGGCTGTCCGGGTAGTACTTCGTGAACACGTTGTGCCGGAAGAGCGGCTTCAACCGGTGCAGGTCCCTGGGCCCGGTCGGCAGCGGCAAGAGCTCGACGAAGCTCTTCCGCTTCGCCCGCTCCTCCAGCCGGTCGAGGACGAGCTGGAGGCTGTTCTCGAGCAGGTGCGGCGCGCAGTGATCCGCGAAGTCGTCGTACAGGAGCCGCATGAGCGCCCTCGCCTCGTCGATCGGCAGCTGCGCCTGCCGCTCGCGGCCCATGCGCCGCACGAGGACCATGAAGGGAGACGGCTGGTTGCCGGTCGCGCGGATCACGTCGGGATCGCGGAAGTCGGGCTGTCGGTAGGGGAAGTGGCGCGGGTTGATCGCGTCGAACCCGCCGCGGCCGTAGAACAGGATGCGCTGCCACGACAGGCGCTCTTCCGGCGTGAAGTACTCGACCTCGGCCGCGAGATCGACGTTCATCCCGAAGTACTTGCCCGGGGCCGAGGGCGCGGGGAGCGTGATCTTCCCCATCGCGTGGAGGTCGGTGAGGTACTGCATGGCGAGCTCGACCGGCGAGATGCGCAGCCAGTACGACAGCACCGTCCCGCGCGCCTCGGGGAGCATGAAGATATGAGCGAGGTAGATGACGCAGAGGTCCGGCGCGTACGCTGGATTGATGAGCACGGTGCCGTCGCGTACGCCGCGCACCTTTCCGTCCGCGTCTCGCGCCACGAGCAGGAAGTAGCGCATGTACGTGCCCGACGGCTCGGGCGTGAACGGGTCGTCGCGGAGGAACGCCTCGATCGCCTCCTTGCGCTCCATCTCTCCATGAGGACCGAAGCAGTCCCAGAGGATCTGATACGCCGCGTCGAAGTCCGGGTCGGAAGGATCCTCGATGGACCAGATCTGGTATTTGCGGGTTTCGCGCTCGATCATCTCCACCACGTCCTGGTGGAAGAGATCCTTCATGCAGAGCCGGACACGTCGCTTCAAGCAGGGCTCCCGGGGTTCATGGTGCCAGAGGCGCATTCCTCTGATAGGTGATCATCGTGGCTCGCGCAGCGCTCTTTGACACGTCCACGCACACCCGCTCGCACATCGATTCCGCGCGCTCCGTGTGGAGCGAGGCGGGCCCGGTCTATGAGCCCGTCCCTCCGCTGCGCGCGGACGCGGCGGCCGACGTGGCCATCATCGGAGGAGGGTTCACCGGGATCTCCACCGCATATCATCTAATCCGCCGATTTCCGAGCCTCCGCATCATGATCCTCGAGGCGCGTCACCTCGCGAACGGCGCGAGCGGGCGCAACGGGGGAATGATGCTGAACTGGATTAACGGGGTGAGCTCTCGCGATCCGGAGCTCACGCGCCGCGTGTACGAGACGACGCGCGCGGGGATCGACGGCATCGTCGGGATGATCCAGGAGCACGACCTCCCGGTGCGCCACCGCCGCGACGGATGCATGGAGGTGCTCACCGACGCGCGCCGGGCCGAGGCGGCGCACGCTCGGGTGGAGCAGCTGGCCAGCTGGGGCATTTCGCTACAGTACCTGGACAGCGCGGCGCTCTCGAAGCGGCTCGGGGTCCGGGGCGCGGCCGGGGCCGTGCTGGACGCGACCGAGGGGCAGCTCAACGGGGTCGACCTGCTGCGCGGCCTGCGCCCGCTGCTGCTCGCGTGGGGGGTCGCCGTCCACGAGGACACGCCGGTGCTCGGGATCCGGGAGGGGCGCACGATCGAGCTGACCACGCCGGGGGGCGTCGTCCGGGCCGCGGCCATCGTGCTCGCCACCAACGGCTACACGCCGCGCCTCGGCTACTTCGAGAGCGGCGTCTTCCCGCTGCACTCGCACGTGATCGCGACCGAGCCGCTCGACGCCGAGGCGCGCGCCGCGCTCGGCTGGGGGCAGGTCGCCGGCTTCAGCGACGACCGCGACCGGATCGCGTACGCCAGCATGACGCCCGCCGGTGAGCTGGTGTTCGGCGGGGGCAGCAACGCGGCGTACGCCTACCTCTACGGGAACAAGACCTCCTACCCGGGCACCCCCGACTCGGCCGGGCCGGCGTTCGAGGCCATCCGGCGCCGGCTCACCGGCTATTTCCCTGCGGCCGAGCGGCTGCGGATCGCGCACCGCTGGACGGGCACCCTCGGCATCACGATGAGCCGGCTCTGCAGCATGGGGGTGCGCGGCGAGCACCGGAACGTGTACTACGCCCTCGGCTACAGCGGCCACGGCGTGGTGCTCGCCAACCTCGCGGGCCGCGTGCTCTGCGACATCTACGCGGGCGACGACGCGCGCTGGCGGGATCTGCCGTTCTACATGGCCCCCCTCCGGGGCGTCCCGCCCGAGCCGCTCCGCTGGCTCGGCTATCACGCGTACACCAAGCTGACGGGGCGCTCGCCGCGCAAGGCGGGCTAGAGCGGCTAGCGCGGAGGCCCGCCGAGCGGGCTTGCGTGGCCGGAGCGCGGAGCGCTATTCGAAGCGAGGCCATGTTCTGCGCGCGCTGCCACCGGGAGTACGACGCGGGCCATCGGTTCTGCCCCTACGACGGAGCGGAGCTCGCCGAGGGCCGGCGCGTCGACCTGTTCCGGTGCAAGCCGACCCGGCTGCGCGGGACCCGCCTCGGGGAGCGCTACGAGGTGCGCGGCTACCTCGGCAAAGGGGCGATGGCGCGCGTCTACCTCGCGGTCGAGATCGAGACGGGCCAGCCGGTCGCGATCAAGGTCCTCGAGGAGTTCGCCGCCCGGGCGGAGCGGACGCGCGAGCGGTTCGTGCGCGAGGCGCAGAGCGCCGCGATGATCGGGCACCCGAACCTCGTCCGGGTGCTCGACGCCGGCACGCGCTCGGAAGACGGCGCCCCCTACCTCGTGATGGAGTACCTCTTCGGCGAGTCGCTCGGCGACTGGCTCCGGCGCGAGCGCCGCATGGACGCGGACCTCGCCATCCCGGTGCTCTCCCAGGCCGCGTCCGGGCTCGCCGCCGCGCACCGCGCCGGGATCATCCACCGCGACGTGAAGCCGGACAACATCTACCTCGTGGGCCCGCAGGGCGACCCGTACGCGGTCAAGGTGCTCGATTTCGGCCTCGCGAAGATCCAGGCCGCCGATCTCATCACGGCGACAGGCACCGCGGTGGGCACCCTCGAGTACATGGCGCCCGAGCAGGTCGTGAGCGACCTGCCCGACGCCCGCACCGACGTCTACGGGCTCGGCGTCGTCATGTTCCGGGCCTTCACCGGGGAGCTCCCGTTCCCGCGCTCGGAGCAGTCGGAGCTCCTCGCCCGGCAGCTCGTGACCCCGCCGCCCCGCCCCTCGGAGAAGCGCCGGAGCCTCGACCCGCTGCTCGAGTCCGTGATCCTGAAGGCGATCCGGAAGCGCCCGGACAACCGCTATCCCTCGATGGAAGCGTTCCTCGAGGATCTCGAGCGCCTGGCCGGCGACCGCGACGGGCCGCTCTCGGCCGACGAGCCGCTACGGGAGCCCAGCGACGTCTATGTCCCGCAGGGATCGTTTGCCAGGAACGCGGCGATCTACTTCTATAGGCGGCTCGGCATGGAAGCCCCACGCTTCGACTGAACCGACACCACCTTCCGCGGGCGCTTCCCGCCACCCAGGAGATCCGTATTGCCATGGCCTACTCTGCTGCATTCCGATGCCTGACCGGTTGCGCCGGGAGCTACCCGCTGACGCAGCCCCTCTACCGTTGCCCCACCTGCGGCGGCCTCCTCGACGTAGCCCACGACATCGACGCGCTCCGCGACCGGAGCCCCGCGACGTGGATGAAGCTCTTCGACGAGCGCTACAAGCGCACGGTGTGGCCCTACGGCTCCGGGGTCTGGGGCAAGCGGGAGTGGGTCGCTCCGCAGGTGCCGGACGAGGCCATCGTGTCGATGGACGAGGGGGGCTCGAACCTGTTCTGGGCAGACCGCTACGGCCGCACGCTCGGGCTCGATGACGTCTGGGTGAAGCTCTGCGGCAACAGCCACACGGGGTCGTTCAAGGACCTCGGCATGACGGTGCTCGTGTCGGTGGTGAACAAGGCGATCCGCGAGGGGCTCGAGGTGCGCGCGATCGCGTGCGCGTCGACCGGGGACACCTCGGCGTCGCTCGCGGCGTACGGCGCGGCGGCCGGTCTGCCCGTTGTCGTGCTGCTGCCGCGGGGCAAGGTGTCGACGGCGCAGCTCGTCCAGCCGATCGCGTCGGGGGCGCTGGTCCTCTCGCTGGACACCGACTTCGACGGCTGCATGGCCATCGTGCAGCGCCTCTCGGCCGACGGCGTCGTCTACCTGGCGAACTCGATGAACGCCCTGCGGCTCGAGGGCCAGAAGACCGTGGCCATCGAGATCGTGCAGCAGTTCGACTGGACGCTGCCCGACTGGGTCATCCTCCCGAGCGGCAACCTCGGCAACGCCTACGCGCTCTACGCGGGCTTCAAGATGCTGAAGGACCTCGGCCTGACGACGCGGTTCCCGCGCCTCTGCGTGGCGCAGGCGGCGCGGGCCAACCCGCTCTTCAAGGCGTGGTCCGAGGGGCGGAGCGAGGTCGTGCCGATGAAGGCCGGGGAGACGCTGGCGAGCGCGATCCAGATCGGCAACCCGGTGAGCGCGCCGAGGGCGATGCTGGCCCTCAAGGCGATGGACGGCGTCGCGGAAGAGGTGACCGAGGACGAGCTCTGCGACGCGGCGGCCCGCGCCGATCGCACCGGGATGTACACCTGCCCGCACACGGCGGTCGCCCTCGCGGCGCTCGAGAAGCTCGTGAAGAAGGGCCTCGTGGAGAAGCGCCAGCGGGTCGTCGTGGTCTCGACAGCGAACGGCCTCAAGTTCACGGAGTTCAAGGTGAAATACCACGAGCGCGCGCTCGCGGACGTGACGAGCCGGCTCGCCAACCCGCCGGTCGAGCTGCCGCCCGACTACGACCGCGTCCTCGCCGCCCTCGACAGGCACGCCGCGCAGACCGGCAAGCGCTGAGCCGGACGCCGCGCGACGCCGCCGCTACCGGCGCGCCCTCGCGCGGCGCCGCCGGCGCCGTCCGCGCGCGCCCGCGGAGGTCATCGCGTAGGCGATGCCGTTCTGCAGGGTGTTGTGCGTGACGATGCCGCTCATGTCGACGCCGATCTCGACGAGCGTCCTGGCCACGTCGGGGCTCAGGCCCGTGATGATCACCTCCGAGCCGAGCAGGCGCACCGCCGTCGCGGCGCCAAGGAGCGCGTCGGCGCACGGGCCGTCGATCCGCGGCACCCCGGTGATGTCGAGGATCGCGACGTGCGCGCGGCGGGCGGCGACGCCGCGGACCAGCGTCTCCTGCACGCGGCGCGTCCGCTGCGGGTCGAGGGCGCCGACGAGCGGCATCACGACGATGTCGTCGCTGATCGGGATGAGCGGGGTCGACAGCGCCGCGAGGATCTCGTTCTGCGCCCGGAGGGCCTCCTCCCGGGCGCGCCGCGCCTCGGTCTCCGCCTCGGCGCGCTTTCGCTCCGTGATGTCCCGGACGATGACGACCGCCTCCGCCCGATCGCTGCCGGCGATCCGGACTTCGTAGTGGCGCGCGCCGCCCGCCAGCTGCTCCTGGTACTCGAAGACGTGCGTCGCCTCGTCCGCGAGCGCTCGCGCCACGAGGCCGGTGATCTGCTCGGCGACGTGGGCGGGGAACACGTTGCCGACGTGCCTGTGCAGGAGATCCCCGGCGCGGAGCGACGGCCTCGGGTCGCGGGAGGCCTTGAAGTCCAGGCAGATGCCGTCGCTGTCGATCCGGAGGATCGTGTCGGGGATGGCGTAGAGGAGCGCGCGGTTGTTCGCCTCGCTCCGGCGCAGGGCCGCCTCGACGCGCTTGCTGCCGATGAAGTGGCCGGCCTTGGCGGCGATCGCGAGCAGGACGTCGAGCAGCCCCGGATCGGGCGCGCGCGGCTCGGCGTCCATGAGCTCCAGCACGGCCGCGACCTGCGCGTCGGCGCGGACCGCGATGGGGAGCTCGACCGCGAAGCGGAGGCCGGCGCGCCGCGCCGCCCGCGCGCGCGGGTCGTCCGCCTCGGCGTCGAGGTCGCTGAACCAGGTCGGCTCCCCCTGGGCGAGCGCGCGGCCGGGCAGCCCGGCGTCGCGGGCGAAGCGCGCGCCCCGGGTCGCCGCCTCGAGCGCGATCGCGTCGTCGGGCGCGGCGCTCCAGGTGTGCTCGCAGCGCAGCCCTTTGCTCTCGTCGTCGCCGAGCCACAGGGCGGCGAACCGGAAGCCGAGCGTCTCCCCGAGCGCGCCGAGGAGCGCCGGGACGCCCTCCGCGAGCGTCGTCGACTCGACGAGGATCCTGGTCACGGTGTACTGCGTCGACACCTTGTAGTTGGCCTCGGCGAGGGCGCGGCGCTGGTTCCACTTCTCGGTGAGCGCGAAGGCCATCTGGCGGACCTCGCTCGGGCCGAACGGCTTGGCGAGGATGAGGAGGTTGTCGGTCTGCCCGAACCGGGCGGCGATCTCCTCCCACGAGTCATCCGAGTCCGCCGCGCAGAGGACGGCCTGGATGGCGCCGTCTTCCTTCCAGATGCGCGAGAGCGTCTCGAGGCCGTCCCACCCCGGCATGCGCGCGTCCACGAACACGAGCGCGTACGGCGCGCCGCTCTGCTGCGCCTCGCGGACCTTCGCCAGCCCCTCCTCCCCGCGGGTCGCGGACGTGAGCTCGAACCTCACCGGCCGCCGGGCGGGCGGCTCGCGGAGCCGCGCCGGCTGGGGGCTCGCGAGGGCCGAGCCCTCCGCGTCGGATCGGAGGATCCTGCGGAAATCCTCGTGGATGGCCTCGTCGTCGTCGATCAGCAAAACGCGCCGGTTCTGCTGCCAGCTGGGATCCCCCATCACCGAGTCCTTGGAGCGTGAGTCCGGGTCCTGGAGCGGGGCGCGCCTTCGTGCGCTACGGGCTCGTCCGCGTCGTTCGGCTCGCTGCGGCGTGCTTCGTACGCCTCACTCGCCGGCCCAGCGGCCGAGCCCGTGTCCCACGAATTTTGCACCTCGCTCTATTCAACGGGAGGCGTGCCCTCGCCGTCTACAGGCGGAGGAGACGGCGGCCGTGTAGGCGACTCGTCCTCGGTGGAGGGAGGGGGCGGTGGCGGGGGCATCATGGAGGGCTCGTGCTCCTCGCCGTCCCTCGGGGCGGCCTCGGAGGCGCCGAGGGGCATGTTGATGCCGCCGGGCTTCCTCGTGGTCGTGGCCGGGCTCGCGCCAGGCGTGCGGCCCCGAGCGGCGGGCGACTCGGCCGCGTGCGGGTCGAACCGGGGCTTCTTCAGCGGGCCGTGGACGTGCCAGCCGTAGAAGCCGTCGGCTCGCTTGGACCGCTTCATCTTGGGCTGCTGCATCTCGATCAGCCCGGGCACGCTCGACCCCGGCGCGCCGAGCAGCGATTTCGTGAGATCGCTCTTCGATCGGTAGGCGTCGGTGAACTTGAAGCGCACGTAGAGATCCGCCGTGGAGTTGTTCCACGGCTCGCGCATGTTGACCTTGCCGTCGCCGTCGAGCTCGAGGTCCTGGCCGTTCGCGCTCATCTTCGTGACCTTGAGGACGCCGTCCTTCGCCTCCGCCGACAGGAGCAGCTCCCCGAGCTTGGCCTCCGGGAGCGCGATGAGCCCCTGGATCTTCGTCTTGCCGTCGCCGACCGAGACCTCCTTGGCGGAGACCTCGAGCGCGCCGTTCGCCTTGTTGAATTTGCCTTCTGGCGCGCTGAGGTCGAGGTTCGCGCTCAGCGTGCCGGCGATCGGCAGGCCAAGGATCTCGCCGAGCGGACCCACCTTGGCGAGCTCCACGTTCGCGACCTCGACGTGGACGTCGCCGCCCGATCGGCCCATCGGGACCACGCCCTCGATCTCGCCGCCGAACACGCTGGCCCAGAACGAGACCCGCATCCGCCCGATCAGGAGGGGCAGGATCTTCAGCCGCGCGTGCGCCTCGTCGATCTCGATGACGCTCGGCTTCGGCGCGCTGTCCTTGGCGGCGTCGCCCGAGGCGAAGGCCGCGGCGCCGCTCGGCCTGCTGCCCGAGCCGAGCTCGCCCGGCGGCAGGATGAGCCGCACGCCCTTCATCTCGACCCCCGTGAACCAGTACGAGTCGAGCTCGTCGATCTCGAGGCGCTGCGCCTGGCTCGGGCCCCGCTTCTGCTGCGTGCGATCGAACTCGGCGATCAGCCGGTCCTTGAGCCGGTCGTAGGGGAAGGTGAGGTAGCCGAAGAGGCCCAGACAGAAGAGGTAAAAGAGCGGATAAGCCGCCCACCTCGCGATCTTGATGAGCCGCGCTCTCATGGCTCTTGCTCCTCTTCGGCGGCGGGGGGCGCCGACGGCGCGGGGGTCGCCGGCGGGGGCTCGCCCTTCCGGTCGAACGCCGAGATGCCGAGCTCGACCTCGTAGGAGTCCGGCTCTCCGGCGCGCGGCTTGAGGTTCAGCTTCGTCACCGCGACCGGGTGGCCCGAGCCCTCGATGTGCTCGAGCATCTTCGCGAGCCCGAGCATCCCGATCCTGTGCATCTTCACCACCGTGATCCGCTCGGTGTACTTCTTGCCGTGCGGGACGTCCGGGCGATCCTGCGACTCGGCGGCGGTGAGCTGCTGCTGCTTCGCCGCGTCCTCGATGAAGCCGGCGAGCGCGGGCGCCGGCCGCGAATAGCGCGCGAGCAGCGCGTCCTTCAGCGCCTTGCGCTCGCTGACCTTCCCCGAGGCCTCGTAGATCGACTGGAGCAGATCGCGGATCTCCTGGTTCTGGGCGCGCTTGCTGGACGCGACGCTCGCGAGCCCGATCGGCACGAGCAAGAGGACGAGCACCCCCAGGAATCCGAGGAGGATGGTGAGGAGCCGGCGCTCGCGCGGCTCCAGCTTGTCGAGTCGCTCGCGGAGCGTCATCGCGATCCCTCCGGCTTCTCCGGCGCGCCGGCCGAGGCGCTCTCCGCCGCGTCGGCGGCGCCGGTCTTCTTCTTCTTCGCCTTGTCCTCGCACTTGAGATCCAGCTCGAGGACGTACTTGTGCTTGCCCTCCGTGAACTGGCTCGTGCGGCCGATCTTCACGTCGCGGAAGCAGCGGTGCTCCTTCATGTGATCCGCGATGATCTGCGCGTCCGACACCGACGGGACGACGCCCTGGAGGGTCACGTGGCCGCGGTTCACGTCGAGCTCGAGCACGTCGTGCGTGATCTCCTTCGGCACGGCCTTCGAGAGCTGCACCATGACGTCGAAGGCGTCGACGCGGGGCATCGGATCCTCGTCGGCCGCGCCGGGGCCCTGCTCGAGCAGCTCGCGGGCCTTCTGCGGGTCGCTCGTCTCCTCGCCGAGCACGTCGTGGGAGGCGGTCGCGAGCGAGGCGGAGAGCAGCTCCCGCTCCGCGTCGAGGGTGCGCAGCTCCGCGACGATGGAGAAGCCGAAGCTCAGCGCGATGACGGTGCCGAGGCCGGCGAGGATCGGGATCTTCTCGCGCAGGAACGGGTAGCTGCGCTCGGCCTCGAGCGCGCCCTTCCGGAGGTTGAACCCCTTGGTCTTCGGCGTCAGCCCGAGCGCGAGCCCGAGCGCCTTGGCGAAGCGGGGCAGCGCCGCGGCCTGCTCGGGCGTGAGCCCCTCGATGCGAGGGGTCGGGAGCGGCAGGATCGTGAGGCCGAGCTGCGTCGACAGGAACATCTCCGCGCCCTGCGCCGTGGCGCCGCCGCCGACCAGGTACATCCCCGCGAGCGGCTCGCCGCCGAGGTTGCGCCACGCCGCGAGCGTCTGGCGGAGCTCGCGCGCGAGCGCCGGCGCGGTGCCGGGGAGGCCGGCCGTCCCGCGCGACAGCGTCCGGGCGAAGACCGGCTCGCCGCCGGAGACGATCACGATCTCGGACGTGAGGTAGTCGAGGTCGAGCAGGGCGATCGGCGCGCTCGCGCCGGCCGGCGTCGGCGCGGCGAGCTCCGGCATCACCGCCTCGAGGTTGGCGAGCGCCACCGCGCCCAGCGCGACCCGCTCCGGCTCGAAGCCGAGCGCCTCCTTCACGACGGCGATGCGCTCGCGCACGTCGTCCGTGCGCGCGACGGCGGCGAAGACCGGCAGCGTCTCCACGCCGGGCGATCGCTTCAGCAGGCGGTGGTCGAAGACGGCGTCTTCCATCTCGAACGGCACCGTGGCCTCGAGCTCGAAGCCGAGGACGTTCTCGACCTCCTTCTGCGCGGCCGCGGGCAGGTCGAGGCGGCGGTAGAACGATTTCTCTCCGGAGAGCGCGATCGCCGCGGCGTCGGGGCGATGGAGCCCCACGGCTGCGCGGATGGCCTCGGCCTCGGAGACGCCGTCCGTGACGGCCGCCTCGCCGAGGGCCTCGACGAAGACCCTCCTGTACGTGGTGCGGATGAGCGCCGCCCGCACCACGGATTTCCCAGCATCTATCCCGAGCAGCCTGTGCATTTGCGCGCTTCTTCCCGGAGGGGTGTCCTATTCGATGCGATAGTAGATGATCGTCCCGGCAGGGTTCGATCGTACCTGCTGTTCGTACGTTTCCGGCGTTGGAGCGGCGCCACCGCTGCCACCGCTTCCGCCATTGCCACCGTTGCCGCTACTGCCGCTGCTGCCGCTGCTGCCGCTGCTGCCGCTACTGCCGCTCTGGCTGAGCGGCGTCGCCCCCGTGAGATCGACCACCGCATGGACGCGCACCCGCGTCTCACGCTTGTTCCCAGGGACGATGCCATCGGCGTAGATGCTCAGGAAGTTGGTCCTGTTGCCGAGGGACTTCGTGACGTTCGGCTTGAACTTCACCGCTTCCACGCCCATCGCCTTGAACTGCTGCCCGAGCATCCCCCCGAGCGAGCTGCCCGCCTTCTGGGTCATCGCATCGACATAATCTTTCGGTGTGGGGAAGAGCAGCCCCCCGGTCATGCTCTGCACGAGCGACGCCACGGTGAGGAACGCCGTCTGCTGGTTCACGTCGGTGCAGAGCGTCGTCGTCGCGATATCCACGAAATCGGGGGTGCACGTGAGCCTGAGCAGCGTCAGCGCGTTCGCCGACGAGACGTTCACCTTCTGCTTTCGGCTGCCCCAGACGGTCAGGACCCTCTTGTCCGGGTTGCTCGGATCCGGGTCGACGAACGTCGCCCAGAAGTCGTCGTTCATGCCCCGGACCAGCCGCAGCTCGTCGATCGAGTCGAACGGGGCGTTCTTGCGCTGATAGGCGAGGCCGACCGTCTGGTAGAAGCTGTCCTCTGCGCCGGTGGAGCTCGGGGCGTTCGACGTCGCGTCGCAGGCGAACGTCTGGTCGCCGGGGTCGGCCCAGTCGATGAGCGCGCTGCAGATGGTCGCGCGGTCCGAGAACTGGCCGTCTCCGTCGCGCTCCTCGAAGAGCGCGTTGTACTGCGCGTCGCTCATCAGGCTGAGCAGCTGGTTCCCCACGGCGATCTGATCGGAGATGCCGCCCACGTCGTCGGCGGCGCGGTTGACGTTGATCTTCGAGTCCTCGTCGACGATCTTGAGCTCGAAGCGGCCGCCGCCGGTGAGCCCCAGGTTCTTGCCCGCCGCGCTGCCCTCGCCCGCGGCCTCGGGGGGCGGCGCCGCGCTGCCCTCGCCCGCGGCCCCGGCGAGCTGCGCGTTGAAGGGGCCGAGGAACATGTCGGTGAACTTCCAGACCGGCACCTGGAACTTCCCCTTGATCCCGACGATCGCGAGCATCGGCCCGATCGCCGTGCTGACGCTCGGCTCGGAGGCGATGAGCATCCGCGACAGGTTCACGGCGCTCTTCGCGTAGTACTCGGCCCGCAGCGCGTCGCGATCGGCGAGCGCCGCGGAGAGCTCGGTCGAGGTCTCCTCCTGGAGCTCGGTCAGGAACACGGTGAGCACCGTGATCGCGCCGAGCACCATGACCAGCGCCACGCCGCGCCGGTCGCGCCGCCTCCGGAGGCGGCGGCGCGCGCGTGCGCGCCTGGAGCGCGGCCTCTCGGCGGCGCGCTCCTCGGCGTGGGGGCTCCTCGGGCGGCTCATGGCTCAGTTGGCCCCGAAGGCGATGGGGACCTGCATCGGGAGTGGCACCTTCGACTCGAACTTGATCGGCTGCCCGCCAGGCCCGCCGTTCAGGACCAGCGTCACCCACACCTGCGAGGGGAGCCGGTCGAGCTGCGCCGCCGGCTGCGTCGAGTCCCACGAGTCGACCCACTCCCCGGTGATCGGGTCGAGGTACTGGAGGTTGAAGCTCTCGATGTCCTCGGCGAGCACGTTGACGACTCCGCCCCTCGTCGGCTCGGTGTCGATGGTCCTCGCCTCTCGCCGCACGAGATCGAGCCTGTCGTGCTCCGGGTCGCGCGCGCCGAAATAGCCGATCTCGCACTGATCGGACTCGTGCGCGTTCCGGAGGAGCCTCCGGTGCGCGAACGCGGTGAAATCGACGCGGTCGGCGGGCGACGAGTCCTCGCCGGCGAACGCGGTGAGCCGCGCGACGATGTTCTTGTCGGCCGGCTGGTGCCTGGACAGGAAGGCCGTCTGGAGCTCGCGCGAGATGCGCGCGATCGCCGCGCGGCCCTGGTGGTAGCGGTCGCCCATCCGCGAGATGCCCGAGCGCGCGCGGCTCATGCCGTCGAACGCGCCGTAGATGAGCGTCCCGATGAGCGCCAGGATGCCCACCGAGACGAGGACCTCGAGGAGGGTCACCGCGCGCGAGCGGCCGCGGCGCCTGCGGAGAGAGCTCGTCCTTCGTGCCGTCACGGTCCTCCTCCTCCCTCGCCCGTGCCCGCGTCGGGCTGGCCCATCTGGGGGATCGTGACCCACTGCACGAGCTCGAACGAGTGCTCCCGAGACCCCTGCTGCCAGGTCAGCTTGACCGTCACCCGCCGCGCGCTCGCCTCGAAGATGGGCTGGAGCGTCGGCGCGAGCATGTCGACGAACGGCTGCAGGAGCCCCGAGATCCCGCCGGCCGACTCGCCGCCCCCCGCGCCGCCGCCGACCAGCGATTGCGCGAGATCGTCGAGGTTGCCGCTCGGGGCCGCGGTGCCGCTCGACTCGCCCGGCTTGCCGAGCGCCCCGAGCCCCTCGAGGTTGGTGTCGAGGTCCAGATCGCCGTACTTGGGCTCGGGCATCTCGGGCTTCTCGATGCGCCAGCTGCACTTGATGTTGGGCGACTCGTCGCCCTCGCAGCACGGCCCGCTGTCGGCCTCGTCGAGCGCCGGCAGGCCGTCCTTGGCGAGCCGCTCCTCGAGCTCGGTCATCTTGCAGCGCGCGAGCCCGTTCGCGAGGCTGAGGTTCCTCGCGTGCGCCGCGGCCGAGAAGGCGCCGGCCTGCGCGGAGAGGATCGCCGTCAGCCCGAGGCCGAGGATGGCCACCGCCACCATCACTTCCAGCAGGGTGAAGCCGCGGGCGCGCATCAAAACCCCGTGTCCTCGCGCTCGGACGCCTCGGCGTCGTCGCGCGGCCTGGGCATGCTCGCCTTGCCCTTCCTGAGCTCCGTCTTGCCGGTCAGCGGCGAGACGAGCACCGTCATCACCGCGTCCTCGGTCTCCCCGCCGCCCAGGCTGAGCTGGATCGCGGCGTGCTCGGTCTGGCCTCCGGGCCAGAAGTAGAGATACGCCCGCCCCTCCGTCACGGGCTCGTCCTGGTGCCCGGTCTCCACCTGGAGGAAGCGCACGCCGCTCGACAGCTCCTTGCCGGGCCTGTCCTTCTCGGGGTTGAAGCCGTACGCCTTCGCCGGCTCGAACGACGGCCGCGGCGCGCGCGGCCCCTTCAGGATGGCCTCGGCCTCCGCCGTGGCCGCCTTCTCGGCCTCCGTCGCCGCGGCGGCGCCGCCGGCCCGGTCGTTCCGCTCGACGAGGAGCTCGCCGGTGGACTCCTCGAGCACGATCATCCGCTCCTCGAAATCGAACACCAGCCGCACCGGCTTCGACTTCGCGTTCGCGTGGGCGTACGCGACCCGGACGGCGCCCGCGAGCAGCGCCGCGCTGCGCTTCAGCCGCGCGCTCGTGACCGCGCCCATGCCGAGCATGACCGAGCCGCTGATGAGCGCGATCACCGTGACGGTGATCAGCACCTCGACCAGCGTGAGTCCCCTCGTCCGGCGGCGTGTCATGGGCGCTCCTGCTCCCGGCGCGGCGCTACATCTCCGCGATCTTGTTGAGATCCGATTGCTTCATGTCATCCCGGATGTCGTCCGGGGTGTTCTCTTTCTTGTCGTCGCCGGACGAGACGACATGGATATCGTTGTTCTCGTCACACTTGATCTTGTACGGCTGGCCCCAGGGATCGTCGATCTTGTTGCCGTCGATCTGCTTCGCGCTGACCAGCGCCTGGATCGTCGGGCACCCTTCGCCGCCCGCCCCGAGCTGCTGGTACTGCTCGGCGGCGGTCTTGATGACCGTCGCCCCGGTATAGGCGCTCTTGACGCGCGACTGCTTGAGCTTCGGCCACACCACGAGCGTGGCGCCGCCGGCGATGATCGCCATGATCGTCACGACGATGAGCACCTCGACCAGGGTCACGCCCCGCGAGAGCTTCCGGCCCAGCCGTCGAATCCTTCTTGCGCTGCTTGCTCTGTTCGTCTCCATCTCTCACTCCACCCTGTCAAGGCCCCCTATTTCGCCGTCCGGCCCGTCGCTCATGAGATCGTATCCGTCCGGATCCTTCCTTCCAGGGCAGGTGAGCCGGAGCGGCCTGCCCCACGCGTCGACCGGGTCGATCGCGAGGTATCCCTCGCGCTTCAGCTCTTCCAGGGAACCCGGGCACCGCCGCTCGTGATCGGCGCGGTACAGGGTGATCGCCCCGTGGACCACGGACAACGTCGCGCGGGTCGAGCGAATTCCCACGAGCCGCCGCTCGCGCGCGCCGAGGAGCAGCAGGAGGACCACCATCGCGAGGCCCGCGGCGAAGGGCCTCGCCCGCGCCATGCCGGTCCGCCGGAAGAGCCCGCCGCCGCGCTCCCAGGGGAAGAAGATCGTGCTCTCTCGCTGCCTGCGCCGCCCCATAGCCACCTACCCGACGAAGCTCGACATCTGGATGAGCGGCATGAGGATGGATATCGCGATGAACGCGACCGCGCCGCCCATGATGACGATCATGAGCGGCTCGAGCAGGCTCGTGAGCACCTGGACGCGGGTCTCCACGGCGGAGTCGTAGGCGTTGGCCACGTTCTCCAGCATCGCCTCCAGCTGCCCGCTCCTCTCGCCGATGGCGATCATGTGGGTGACGATCGGCGGGAACCGGCCGCTCCGCTTCAGCGGCTCGGCGATGCTCTGGCCCTCGCGGATCGACGCGATGGCGTCGACGATGACCTTCTCCAGCGCGGCGTTGCCGAGCACGCTCCGGACGATGTCCATCGCGCTGAGGAGCGCGACGCCCGACGACAGCAGGGTCGCGAGGGTCCGCGCGAAGCGCGCGATGGACAGCATCTGGATGAGCTTGCCGAAGATGGGCGCCCGCAGCACGAACGTGTCCCACGCGAGGCGGCCCTTCGGCGTCCGCACCCAGCGGCGGAACCCGTACACCGCGCCCACGATCGCGAGCAGGACGAGCCACCAGTAGCTCGAGGCGAACGCCGACGTGCCGATGAGCGCCGCCGTGTACCAGGGCAGCGCCTGGTCCATGGAGGCGAAGATGCCTGTCACGTTCGGCACGACCGCGACCATGAGGACCGAGATGAGCCCGATGCCGATGAGCGCCATCAGCGCGGGGTAGGCGAGGGCGGCGGTCACCTTGCCCACGAGCTTCGCCTGGTTCTCCATGAAGGTGGTCAGGCGGGTCAGCACGCCCTCGAGCGTGCCGGACGCCTCGCCGGCGCGCACCATGCTCACGTAGAGCGGCGGGAAGACCGAGGGGTGCGCCTCGAGCGCCTTGGCGAAGCTCGTGCCTTCGCGCACCTGCTCGCGCACCTGCGTGAGCACCTTCTTCAGCGACTCCTTCTCGACCTGCTCGATGAGCGCGTTGAGCGACTCGAAGAGCGGGATGCCGGCGCCGATGAGCGTCGCGAGCTGGCGGGTCATCACGGCGATGTCCGACGTCGAGGGGCGGCCCGCGAAGGCGAAGATCTTGATATCGCGCTTCGCCTTCGCCTTCGCGGCCTGCTCCTCGGTCGCGCCGGTGAGCATGATGCCGTCCTTGCGCAGGGCGACCCGGAGGGCCTTCGCGTTCTCCGCGTCGCGGACCCCTTTGACCGGCTTTCCGGTGCCGACGAGGATGCCTTTGTATTCGAATACCGCCACGGCCTTCCCTACTCGTCGACGATGACGTCTTCCTGCGTCGCCGCGAGGACCTCCTCGACGGTGGTGATGCCCTTGAGCACCTTGCGCGCCCCGTCGTCCCGGAGCGTATCCATCCCCTGGGAGATGGCGACCCGCTTGATGGTCTGCGCGTCCGCGCTCTTCAGGATGTGCGGACCCACGGCGTCGTCGATGACCATCTGCTCGTAGATGCCCCGCCGGCCGATGAACCCCTTCTGGTTGCAGGCGTCGCAGCCCCCGGGCTTGTAGAACACGGCCCGATCGATGTCCTGCCCGATGTAGTCGTATTTCTGTCCGTGCACGCTGTAGCGGGCCGAGACCTTCCGCCGCGCCTTCCAGGCGAGCCGGTCCTCGTCGAGGCCGAGCTGCTGCAGCTCGTAATCGGAGGGCCGGTAGGGGACCTTGCACGCCGGGCAGAGCAGGCGCACGAGGCGCTGGGCGAGGATGCCGATCACGCTGCTCCGCACGAGGAAGGGCTCGATCTCCATCTCGACGAGGCGGGTCACCGCGCTGGCCGCGTCGTTCGTGTGGAGGGTCGAGAGCACCAGGTGGCCGGTGAGCGACGCGTGGATGGCGATCTCTGCGGTCTCCTTGTCGCGGATCTCGCCGACCATGATCACGTCCGGATCCTGGCGGAGGAACGCGCGGAGCGCCGAGGCGAAGGTGAGCCCGATCCCGGGGTGGACGTGGATCTGGTGGATGCCGCCGATCTCGTACTCGACCGGGTCCTCGGCCGTGAGGATGTTCCGGCTGGGCTCGTTGATCCGGTTGAGGCAGGCGTAGAGCGTGGTCGTCTTGCCGCTGCCGGTCGGGCCGGTGACGAGGATGATGCCGTCCGGCCGCTGGATGAGCGCGTCCATGATGGCGAACTCGCGCGGCGCGAAGCCGAGGTCGTCGAGCCCGAGCAGGACCGACGCCTTGTGCAGGATGCGCATCACGATCCGCTCGAAGCCGCGGCTCGTCGGCACGGTCGAGACGCGGATGTCGACGCTCTTGCCCGCGATCTTCAGCGTGATGCGGCCGTCCTGCGGGAGCCGCTTCTCGGCGATGTTGAGCGCCGCCATGATCTTCACGCGGGCGATGATCGGCGCCATGAACTGCTTCGAGGCGCGCTTCGCGACGTAGAGCTCGCCGTCGATCCGGTAGCGGACGACGACGTCGCGCTCCTCGGGCTCGATGTGGATGTCGCTCGCCCGCTCGCGGACCGCCTGCGCGAAGAGGCCGTTGACCCAGGCGATGATCGGGGCGTCGTCGTCGGAGTCGATGATGTCGACGAGGTTGTCCTCCTCGAGCGCCGTGTCGCCCTCGAGCTTCGCGCCGCCGTCCTCCTTGCGCTCCCAGATGCGGTTGATCGCGTTCAGCACGACGTCGCTCGTGGCGACCGCGATCTCGACGGGCTTGCCGAACAGCGCCCGCACGTCGTCGATCGCCGTCGTGTCGAGGGGGTCGGCGACGGCGCAGTAGACGACCCCGTCGTGCTCGGCGAGCGGCAGGATCTTGTGCTGCTTGGCGTACGTGATCGGCACCCGGCTCGCGAGATCGAGCGGCACCGCGTCGATGTCGATGCGCGGGAGGAGGCCGACCTCGCACTCCTCCGCGAGCGCCTTGGCGATGCTCGCCTCGTCGGCGATGTTGGACGAGACGATGAGGTCCGCGAGCGGCTGACCGCGCTCGCGGACGGTGTCGTAGAGCGGCACCAGCCGCTCCGCGGGGACGACGCCCCGCCGGATGAGGATCTCGCCGAGGTACTGCTGCTGCTGCAGGCTCATTCCACGCGCTCCATCTGCCGTCCGCCCGGCGGCCGCCGCGTGGGCCGCTGCGGCGGGGCGCCGTTCGGCGGCGGCGGCAGCTGGGCCGGCTCGCCCTCCATGTCGACCATGCCGGGCTGCATATTCACCGCGCCGGTGGCCTTGCCGCCGAACGTCGGCAGGCCGACCGGATCCACCGGCACGTGCTCGCGCGGCCCCTTCGGGCGCGCCTCCTCCTCGAGGCGCGCTCGCTCTTCCTCGGCCAGCATCGACTGGCGGATGTCCTCGAGGAGCCCGTTCGCGCGGCCGAAGTCGCGCGGCGGCTCCCACGCGGCGCTCTCGCTGAAGACGAAGTAACGGTCGATGAACTCCTGCCGCTCCTGCATCTTGCGCTCGAAGATGGTCCGGAGGTCGTCCTGGTCGCGGATCACGTAGGGCGTCAGCACGAGGAGGAGGTTCGTCTTCGTCTTCGTCTTGACCCGCTGCCGGAAGAGGAACCCGAGCACCGGGATGTCGCCCAGCACGGGGATCTTCGTCTCCGAGGTGGTCATGCCGTCGCGCATGAGGCCGCCGATCACGACGGTCTGCTGATCCCGGACGACGAGCGTTGTGCTCGCGGTGCGCTTGTTGATGGGGATCGCGCCGAGCGCGCCCTCGAGGGGGGCGCCCGCGTCGGAGATCTCCTCGGAGAGCTCCAGCCGCACCTGATCCGAGTCGTTGACGTGGGGGACGACCTTGATCTTCGTGCCGACGTCCTGGCGCGCGGCGGCGCCGCCGCCGAGGCCGCCGAGGCCGCCGAGCAGGCCGCCGAGCGCGCCGAGCCCGCCCGCCGCGCCCGCGCCGCCCGCCAGGCTCGCGAGCTGGTTGAGCCCGCCGCCGCCCACGTTGGTCTGCAGCGGGATGTTCTGGCCGATCGAGATCTCGGCCGCCACGTTGTCGGTCGCGAGGATGTGCGGCGTCGCGAGGACGTTGGAGTCGCCGTCCTGGGCCAGCGCGTGGAGGACGACGCCGAACGCGGGGATCGAGATGCCCGTCCCGAGGATGTTGTTCGAGCCGGTGATCGCGGGTCCCTTGACGCCCAGCGCGAGCGCGCCGAGCTGCGCCGGCAGGCCGATGACGGACTGGCGGATGTTGTTGCCGCCGTAGACGACGCTGTCGTCGGGGTTGAGGCCGTCGAACGGCGCGCCGGCGTGGTAGCCGATGCCGAAATCGAGCGAGCGGCTGACGTTCACGTCCATGATCACGGCCTCGATGAACACCTGCCGCCGGGGCTCGTCGAGCTGGTCGATCACGGTGCGCAGCTGGGCGTAGTCGTGGGGTGACGACGTGATGAGGAGCTTGTTGCTCGCCTCGTCGCAGGTGACCTTGACCTGCCCCTCGAAGATGTCGTCGGTCGAGCCCGGCACCGCCGGGGCGGCGCGCGCGCCCGGCCTGCCGCCGACGGCCGCTCCGCCCCCGCCCGCTCCGCCGCCGAGGATCTGGTTCAGCGTCGCCGACAGCTCCTTGCAGCCGGCGTGCTGGAGCGAGAGCACGTGGACCTGCCCCTCGCCCGTCTGCGGCACGTCGAGGCGCTTCAGGATGCCGAGGACGCGCAGGTAGTCCGGCTCGGTCGCGGTGATGACGAGCGAGTTGGTCCTGTCGTCCGCGATGATGCGGGCGCCGGTGCCGCCGGCGCCGCCCCTGCCGGGCCTGCCGCCGCCCGCCGCGGCCCTGCTCGGGTCGACGATCTCGTTCAGCTTGGTCGCGACCTCCGCCGCGGAGCCGTAATGAACGGGCTGCACCCAGAGCTGATCGCCGGCGCCGCCGACGTCGATCTCCTCGACGATCCGCAGCATGCGCTGGATGTTCGACCCGGTGTCCGTGATGATGAGCAGGTTGCCGGGCGGGTAGACGGTGACGTCGCCGTCCTTCGATTTGAACTTGCTCAGGACGCCGCCCGCCTCGTTGGCGTCGATATGCGACAGCCGGTACATGCGGGTGACGAACCGGTCCTCCGCGGGCACGGGCGTGGCGGTCCCGAACACGGGCGTCGTCTCGGATACCGCGCCTGGCGTCTCCACGATCTTGAGGAAGCGGCCGTGGGGGATGACGGTGAGATCGTTCGAGGCGAGGATCGACAGGAACGCGCTGTACGCCTCGGCGACGGTCACCTTCTCCGGCGCGTACACCGTGGCCTTGATCTGCCGGAGCTTGCCGCCGTAGATGAAGCGGCGCCCGGTGATGTTGCTGATGGCCTTCACGAGCTCGGGGAGGTCGGCCTCGTCGAGGTTGAAGCTGACCTTGTAGCCGCCGGGCTTCGGCTTGAACTCGATCTCCTGGACCCCTTGCTTGACCGCGGCGAGCGGGTCGTCGCCGGCGTCGCCCGGAGCGCCTGGCGCGGCTGCGCCCGGCGCGCCTGCGGGGGGCGCGCCTGCGGCCGGCGCGCCCGGCGCAGGCGTGGGGCGGGCGGGCGCCGGCGGGACCTGGCCGGGGGTCCGCAGCACGGGGGCGCCGCGGTTCGCGGGCTGCGCTGCGGCGGGCGGCGCCGCGGCGGCGAGCACGAGCGCCGCCACCGGCGCGGCGAGGAGCCTCCTCCGGAGGCAGCAGGATCGCTCGAGGGTCGTCATCACCATCAGTCGACTCGATATTCTCTGCGTTGGTTGGTAGGGGGAGGCGGCGCCGCTCAGTCAGCGTTCGGCGCGCTCTCGCGCGCGGCCGGCGAGGGGGGCCGCGGCCGCTTCGAGCGGGAGGTCTTGCCCAGGGCGGTCTTGGTCGCGCCGGCGGCGGCCTCGCTGTCGGCCTCCTCCGTCGTGTCCGCCGCGGACTCCTTGTCGTGGGACGCCTCGTGGGGCGGCAGGACGGCCTTGGCGACCGACACGAGGACGAGGCTCATGACCCCGACGAACGTGAGGGAGCCGAGGACGAACGTGCCGATCGCCATCAGCGTCCGTCGGAGCAGGCTCCCCTCGTTCAGCGTCCCTATCCATCGCGCCATGCCGCTACCCTGCTTTCGTCCCTGGATTCAGTCCGGAGCGCTCACTTGATGTTGAAGTCGATGTTCATCGGCTTGCCCTTGCGGTTGATGCTCACCGTGAGCCGGTCCGCCGTCCGGAGCCGCGCGTAGGCCTCGAGGGCCTTCTGCGGATCGCTCATCTCAAACCCGTTGATGCTGGACAGCCGATCTCCGTTCTCCAGCCCGAGCGTCCCCAGCAGAGAGTCCGGGCGAATCCCGAAGAGACGGATGCCCACCACCTTGTCTCCCTCCTTCTCGGGGACGATGCGCGCGGAGCGCATCAGCTCGCCCTGGTTCTCCAGGATGTGGTCGACGGCGCTGCGCTCCACGTTGAACTCCGTCTCGCTCACGCGCTGGATCTTCGAGGCGATCTCCGGCGGGATCTTCTTGCCGGCGCGGGCGGCGGGCTTCGCCGCGGCGCCCGTCGGCGCGGCCGTGGGTGTCGGCGCCGGCGCGGCGCTGGCGCGGGCGACGGCGCGGCTGCCAACGATGGCCTGGCACCGCGAGCTGCCGGACGTCAGCCAGACCCGATCCCACCCCACGTAGTAAACGGTCTGCCCGCTGATCTCATCCCCCTGCCGCCGCAAGATCGCCTTGCCGTCCGAGCCGGTCATGGCCGCGAACGACCACGCGGGATCGTCGGCCTGCGTGATGAGGAGGACGCGGGCGCCGTCGCAGGACGGGTCCGCGTACGGGTCCTTGTTGGGCAGCTCGTGCTGGACGGTCGGGAGCTCGACGGGCTTGCCGTCGAGCGGCCCCGTCACCGAGTCGAACGGGTTGCGCGAGAGGATCGCCGCGGCGCTCGTCGTGTGGTCCGTGCTGCTCGCGGTCGGCCCGAACGACGCCGGGCGCGTCGGATGGCTGGGCGGCGCCGGCGGGGCGTCGATCGCGACGCTGGAGACCACGAGCTGACCCATGCCCGACGCCTGGAAGTAGGCGGCGAGCGCGATCAGCACGCCCAGCACCCAGGGAAAATACCGCTTCAGGATCGCGTCGATGCCCATGCGCCCATCCTCCTCTAGGCGAGTTTCATGCCAGCGGTCAATCGCCGGTGGTTTCCCGCGTCTTCACGAAATTTCGAAAGCTGTCCCGCCAAGGTGACGAACCCCGGGCGTGTCGGACGGCCTCCTTTGCCAAAGTGACAAATGGATTTTCGCGGGGGCCGGCGCGCAGGCGCGCGCGGTGTCCGCGGGACGGCGCGCGCGGCGTCACTCCAGCTCGCCGAGCTTTCGGTAGATGGTGCGCGTCGAGATGCCGAGCAACTGCGCGGCCACGGATTTGTCCCCGCGGGCGTGGCGGAGCGTCTCGCGGATGAGCCTGCGCTCGACCTCGTCGAGGGGCGTGCCGACCGAGAAGGTGAGCGAGCTCGGCTCGGCGGGGGCGGCCTCGCGGATGAAGTCGGGCAGGTCGTCGACGGAGAGCTGGTCGCCGCGGCAGAGGACCACGGCGCGCTCGATCACGTTCTCTAGCTCGCGCACGTTGCCCGGCCACGTGTAGTCGGTCAGGCGCGCGAGCACGTCGCGCGGCGCCTCCAGGCGGGGGCGGTTGTTCTTCGTGCAGTAGATGCCGAGGAAGTGGTCGACGAGGAGCGGGATGTCCTCGCGGCGGGTCCGGAGCGGGGGCGCCGTGATCGCGATCACGTTGAGCCGGTAGAACAGGTCCTCGCGGAAGCGGCCCGCGGCGACCTCGGCGCGGAGGTCCTTGTTGGTGGCCGCGACCAGGCGCACGTCGGCGCGCACCGTGTCGCCGCCGACGGGCTCGTACTCGCCCTCCTGCAGCACGCGGAGGAGCTTCACCTGCACGGCGGGCGAGAGCTCGCCGATCTCGTCGAGGAACAGCGTGCCGCCGGCCGCCTTGGCGAAGCGGCCGTCGCGCTTCGCGAGGGCGCCGGTGAACGCGCCGCGCTCGTGGCCGAAGAGCTCGGCCTCGAGGATGGTCTCCGGGATGGCCGCGCAGTTGACCGCGACGAACGGCCCCCGCGAGCGCGCGCTGCGCTCGTGGATGAAGCGCGCGAGCAGCTCCTTGCCGGTGCCGCTCTCGCCGAGCACGAGCACCGTGGCGCTCGAGGGCGCCGCCTGGGTCGCGATGTCGAGCACGCGGCGGAGCGTCGGGCTCGATCCGACGATCTCGCGCTTCGTGAGCAGCTTGATCTCCTGCCGGAGCGAGCGGTTCTCGGCGACGAGCGACTGGCGCTCGGCGGCCTTGCGCACGCTCTTGATGATCGTCATCCGCTTGAGCGGCTTCTCCACGAAGTCGTAGGCGCCCTCGCGCATGGCCTGGACCGCGGTCTCGACGGTCCCGTAGGCGGTCATCATCACGACCTCGGTGTCGGGCGCGAGCTGCTTCAGCGCGCGGAGCAGCTCCAGGCCGCTGACCCCCGGCATCATCAGGTCGGTCAGGACGACCTCGACGCGGCGGCTGCGCACGATCTCCAGCGCCGCCTTCGCGCTGTCCGCCGTGATGACGCGCATGCCGTCGCGCTGGAAGATCTTCTCGATGGAGGCGACGTTCGACGGCTCGTCATCGACCACGAGGACCGTCGGCGCGCCGGGCGGCGGCGCGGCGGGGCCAGCCGGCGGCGCGCTCGGGGGGACTTGTGCCAGATCGTCAGCCATGCGCCACTGTGTCACAGGCGTTGGCGGCATGTCCAGGAGAGCACGGGTCTGACAAAGTCCGATCCGGCGCCTGACAAACTGACAGGCCGACCTGGGCCCCGCGCGCCGCCCGCGAAGATCGCGGGATCGGTCAGCGGATGAGCTTCGAGAGCTGCTTGAAGTCGTCCGTTCCGGCGATCTTGAGCCAGTCGAAGACGACGGTCTCCGCGGTGGTGATGGTGGCGCCTGCGGCGCGGCAGAGATCGAGGCCGGCGAGCCGGTGGTCGTCGCGGCGGGAGGCGACGCCGTCGAGCGGGACCTGGACGAGGACGCCGCGCGCGGCGAGGTCGCGCACGGTCTGGAACACGCAGACGTGCGCCTCCACGCCGACGACGATGGCGGCGCGGGGCGCGCGCCCGGTCGACGTGCGCAAGATGCGCTCGAACTCGGGGGAGCCGCAGGCGGAGAACTCCATCTTGGGGATGACGGGCGCGCCCGCCTGGGCGAGCCGCTCGGCGATGGGCGCGATGGTCGGGCCGAGGCCCGCGGGGTACTGCTCGGTGGCGATGACCGCCGCGCCGAGGCGCCGCGCCGCCTCGATCAGCACCGTGGCCGCGCGGGTGAGCGCGTCCATCTGGGGCGCCGGCATCGCGCCGGCGAGCTTCTCTTGCACGTCGATGACGATGACCGCGCTGTCTGCGGGCTCGATCCTTTGCATGGTGGCTACCTCGTGGCCCGGAAGCTCCTCAGGAACCGGAGCAGGTCGCTCCGCAGGTCGAAGCGGAGGAGCGCCTCGCCGATCAGCGCGCCGCCGTCGCCGACGAGGACGCCGGGCAGGACGGTCATCGACGTCATGAGATCGCCGGGGCGCACGGTCTTCCGGCCGGCGAACGCGCAGCGGCGGCCGTCGTTGGCGGTGAACTCGAAGGAGTAGGGCAGGGTCCCGGTGCGCGCGACGTCGAGGCCGAGCCGCCCGGAGAGGTAGCGGTGGTCGGCGAAGCCCTCGGCGTCGATCTCGCCCTCGATCTCGACCTCGGGCTTGCGCAGGAAGTCGAGGAGGCCGCGCGAGCGCGCGCGGATCGTGAACGACATGGGCCGCTCGTCGGAGGGCGAGTCGACCAGGTGGAAGCTCCCGGCCATGGTCTCGCAGAACTCGAAGCCGCGCATCACGCCTCCGCCCATCACGCTTCCGGGGGCGCGCCGCGCGGCGGCGCCGGCAGCGGCGGGGCGGCGGTCGCCTCCGTGTAGTCCTCGGGCGGGAGCACGAGCCGCTCGACGCGCCGGCCCGAGGCGAGGGCATCGACGATCTCCGGGACGTCGGCGGGGGTCACGCGGCCGTAGAAGTAGCCGTCCGGCTCCACGGCGATGACGGGGCCTGCCCAGCAGACGTCGAGGCAGCTCGCGGAGCAGGCGCGCGCCTCCACCTTCGCGAGGCCCCGCTCGGCGAGCGCGGCCTTGAGCTGCACGTGGATGCCCTCGGCGCCGCGCTGAGCGCAGGAGCCCTTGGGAACGCCGTCCGGGCGGCGGTTGACGCAGACGAAGAGGTAACGCTTTCGCTGGGGCACGAAGCGGATCCTCGTGCGTCGCGGGGGCCAGGTCAAGCTGGGGCGGGGGAGGCGCGGGGGGCGCGTCGAGCTTCGCCAGGGGGCGGGCCGGCGGCCGGACGGGCGCACGGATGCTGTGCGCGAGGCATTCCTGGGCCCGGTGGCGTACCGTCCTCGAAGGTTGTCGACGATCTTGGCGGTTCCGACTTCTTCGGAACCCCGTTTGCAAAGGTTATCGAGACTGCGTTTTGACAGACGAGTACTGTGTCACACCCTAGGGGGTTTCATGGCTACAGGTGATTGCAGACTCATTCCAATGGTAGCAAGCTACCTTGGTTTGAGCCCGGTTTCAGCGCAGTGGAGAGGAATCGATGCGGTCCTCCCGATCCTGGAGCGCATGCGCAGCGACGGGGCGATCGTCCTCATAAAGCTTGATGGTGGTAGAGGCCCGTCCGATGGCGGCCCGTATACTGTCCTCGCTTCCGGTGGGCCTCTCAAGGGCGATTTTGTTCGCGCGGATGTGTCATCGATCGAGCATGGTATCGCAAAGGTGATAGTGGAGTATGCGAGAAGGTGTTGGGGGTTCGTTGAACCCTCGTAATCTGCTCGGGGGTTGAACGCCGGCAGGCTCCTCGCCTCAGGCCCCGGCTTCCGCGGCGCTGCGCGCGCGGTGCCGGCGCAGCGCCAGGTTCACGATCCCGATCGGCGCTACGACGAGCGCCGTCGCGAACCCGAGGACGCCGACCACGAGCCCCGCGAGGCTCGCGAGCGCGAGCCAGAGCACGTCGAGCGCCGCCGGGCCGGAGCCGGACGAAGAGCGCTCATCGACGCGCATCTCCCTGCGCAGCTCGCCGACCTCGCGATCGAGCAGCTCCTCGAACGGGCGGCCGTACAGGCTCTCGCTGCGGCGGCCGCGGAAGAAAGCGCGGACCGTCCGGCGCGGGGCCGACAGCAGCCCCGCGAAGAGGCCGCCCAGGTTGAGCTGCCAGGCCGCCACGAAGCCCTTGCAGCCGGCGCCGAGCTCCCAGGCCGCGATCTCGAACTCGCCGATCGCGTTCGTGTCGTAGCCCGTCAGCACGTGGTGCAGGTCGTGGTAACGCACGGCGCGCACGCGCGCCCGCGTGTTCGGGAACGGAACGGGGAGCGGACCGAGCTTGAAGTCGACCCACGCGTCGCCGTACCCGCCGTCCGCGCCGAAGCGGTTCACCTCGAAGTAGAGCGCCCGCGCCTCCCGCATCGTGAGGCCTTCGTCGTAATGCACCAGAGCCATGGCACCACCCTCGCTCGATGACTTCAGTCACTGACCATGGTCACTATTCGCGCTCGTTCTGTCAAGGAGATCGCCGCTTGACGGGGAGGCATCCGCGACAACAGAGTTCTCCGTCGATGAGCAAGGTCATTCCAGGCGCGACGAAACGCCGGAAGCGAGCCGCGGCGCCGCGAGCTCCGGTCGCCGCGGCGCCGGTCGCGTCCGCGCCGAGCGCGCCGGCCCCCGAGCGCGGCGGGCGCGCCCAGCAGAAGCTCGACACCCGGCGGCGGATCCGGGACGCCGCGTGGGCGCTCTTCACCGAGCTCGGGTACGACGACACGACGACCAAGGCGGTGGCGGAGCGCGCGGAGGTCGCGACGGGGACGGTGTTCGTGCACGCGCGCGACAAGGCCGACCTGCTCATGATGGTGATGCACGACCGGCTCGCGGCCGCGGTCGACGCGGCCTTCGAGGCGCTGCCGCGCAAAGAGCCCCTGCTCCCTCAGCTGCTCCACGTGTTCCAGCGGCTGTTCGCGATGTACGGCGAACAGCCGCTCGTGTCGCAGGCGTTCGTGAAGGCGTTCCCCGGCGCGTCGGGTCCGAACGGAGAGCGGCTGAACGCGCTCACGTTCGCGTTCCTGCACCGCATCGCGGGCCTCGTGCGCGACGCGCAGGCGCGCGGCGACGTCGCGGGCGACATCGACCCGCTCGCCGCGGCGCACAACATCTTCGCCCTCTACTTCGCGGCGCTCCTGTCCTGGCTCAGCGGCTTCGTGACGCTCGCGGCGGCGCTGGATCCCGTGCTGAAGAGCTCCCTCACCCTCCAGTTCCGAGGGCTCCGGGCGTGAGCCGCCGCCGGCGCTCCGACGTCGGCGCGCGTCAGCGCGCGCCCTGCCGGGGATCGCCGGCGCGGAGCGCGGCGAGCACCTCGGCGTGGGTGCGCGGGTCGCCGGCGGCCACCACGTCACCGGCGCTCGCGGCGTCGAGCGGGCGCCCTTCCCAGTCCGTCATGACCCCTCCGGCGCCGGTGATCACCGGGACGAGCGCCGCGAAATCGTGGAGCTTGAGGCCGTACTCGACGACCACGTCGATGCTGCCGCTCGCCACGAGGCCATACTGGTAACAATCGCCGCCGTAGCTCACGAGCTTGGCCCGGGACGCGACCTCCCCGAAGGCGCGCGCCTTCGCCGGCGGGAAGTACTGCGGGCCCGTGGTGGAGAGGCGCGCGAGCGGCAGCCCCGCGCACGCGCGGACGCGCGCCGGCGCGCCGTTCCAGAGCGTCGGACGGCCCAGGACGCCGAGCCAGCGATCCCCGAGGACGGGCTGATCGATGACGCCGAGCACCGGCCGGCCCCGGTGCAGCAGCGCGATGAGCGTGCCGAAGAGCGGCTTGCCCGTGATGAATGCCTTCGTCCCGTCGATGGGATCGAGCACCCACACGAGCTCCGCCCCCTCGTTCTGGCGGCCGAGCTCCTCTCCCACGATCCCGTGTCCCGGCGCGCGCGCGGCGAGCAGCTCGCGTATCGCCGCCTCGGCCTCGCGGTCGGCGATCGTGACAGGGCTCGCGTCCGCCTTGTCGTCGGCCTCGATGCCCTTGCGAAAGTAGCGCCGGATCACGGCGCCGCTGGCGTCCGCGAGCCGCTCTGCCAGCTCGACCAGGTCCTGGGAAGGGGTCATCGTCTCCTCCGTGGGCCCTCGAGGCGAGCCTCACCGCGCGATCCCCTACGCGCGCCGCCCGCTCACGGCAACCACCTCGCCCCGCAGCGCCGCGGAGCGAGCTCCGCATCAGGCCGCGTCAGGCCGCGTCGCCGCTGCCGCGCTCGACGACAGGCGCGCTCGGAGATACGCGCCCAGCGCGTCCGTGCCCCGCGCGCCCTCCGGGTGGAAGTCGGCCAGCACCGGCCCGTTGTGGGGCATGTCCCGCAGCACGTCGAGCGTGACGTCGACGCCCGCCTCGCGGGCGCGCCGCGCGAGCTCCTGGCCCTCGTCGTGGAGGCGCTCGGCGTCGCCGACCTGGATGAACAGCGAGGCCAGCCCCTCCAGACGCGCGTGGAGCGGTGACAGCCGGGGATCGTCCAGCGGGGTCGCGCCCGCGAAATCGCGCGCCTGGCGCAGGAGACCCTCCCGGGTGCCGTAATCGGTCGAGTCGTTCGCGATCGCCGAGGCGCTGCTCGCGGTGAGGTCGAGCCAGGGAGAGATGAGCGCGGCGCAGCGCGCCTGCGCGCCGCGGTCGCGCAGCGCGAGCTGCGTGACGAGCGCGAGGTTGCCGCCGGCGGAGTCGCCGGCGAGCGCGATCTCCCCCGGCGCATGGCCGCGCTCGACCAGCGCGCCTACGGCGGCGAGCGCGTCCTCGAGCTGCGCGGGATAGCGGTGCTCCGGCGCGAGCCGGTAGTCGATGCCCACGACGCGGGCGCCGCTCGCCAGCGCCAGCCGCGCCATGAGGTCCGCGTGGGTCCTCGTGGAGCCGAACAGGTACGAGCCGCCGTGGAGGTAGAGGACGACGCCGCGCGACGCCGCGCCCGGCGGCTCGAACCAGACCGCGGGGACGCCCTTCAACGTGTCGTCCGTGCGCTTCACGCGCCGGACGGCCTTCTGGGAGTACGGGCGCGCGTCGAGCTCGGCCCTGACCTCCGGGTAGGGCCGGTTGAGCACGTAGGCGAAATCGCGGCGGAGAAAGCGGACCACCCACTCGAAGCCGAAGCCCCAGCTCGGGCGCGCGGGTCCCCGGCGGGCGCGTTCGGTCGTGGTCTCCACGAAGGCGAGGCCGAACATCTTCATCAGGCGAAGCATCATGGCGAGCATCGTAGCGGACGACCCCCGCGATCGCGGCGGCCTCTGCCCACGCCGGTCCGCTCGCTGCGCCGTCGCCCCTCTCGGCGAGGCGCGCCGCGACGCGCGTCAGCGCTCTTCAGCGCTCATGCCGCGCGTCAGCGCTCTTCAGCGCTCTTCAGCGCTCATGCCGCGCGTCAGTGCTTCTTCTTCCGCGGATCGCCCCGGAGGATCGGGTACGCCATCAGCAGACTGAACCAGACCACCAGGAACTTCGGGTCGGTCAGCGTCTCGAACGGGATCTCGAAGCGCTCGTTCGCGCTCGTGGCGGCCTCCGCCTTGCGCTGCTGCGCCTGCGCCACCGCGGGGCTCACGACCTCGATCCGCCTCTCGCCGCTCATCGCGCCCGTGCCGCCGGTCGTGGGCATCTTCGGCAGCAGGGTCCCCTCGGCGATAGCCCTCTCCTCGGGCGTCCGCTCCACCTTGAGATCCGGGTCGATGAGCACCGCCGCCGGCTCGAGCCCCTCGGGGTGCTCGCCGCCGGGCCGCTCCGCGGTCGCGACCCGCGCGTCCTCTTTCTCCGGTCGATCCACCGGGACGAAGCGCGGCGTGACCTCGCCCGGCTTGCGATCGCGGAGCTCGACGGTCACCTGCGTCGGGATGTACAGGCGCCGTACCTCCTCGAGCGGGACCACGGTGTCCTTGGCGGAGGCAGGCGGCCCGCCCGCGAGCTCGGGCACCTTCGCGCGCGCCGCGTCGATCGCCGCCTGCTCCGCGGCCATCGCGGCCTTGCAGCTCGGAATGGACGGATCGAAGTCGAGGCCGACGGCGCTGGCGCCCCCCTTCCTCCGCTCCTGGGGCGGCGTGCACTCCTCGTAGATGCGCTCCGCGACCTCGTCATCCTCCCGGTGCAGGAGCGCGAGCGGGAGCTCCTTGCGATCGTCGATGCCGTTCGCGACCTCCGGCCGGGCCACGAAGCGGTACCGTACGCGGAGCGCGAGGGTGCGGTGCCCCGCGGCGTCGACGACGGTCACGGCCTCCTTGGCGAAGGTATCCGTGGTCGCTCCCTGGACCTCGCGCCGGCTCACCATCACCCGGGACTTCCGCAGCCCCGTGAACACCGTGCGCGTCTGCGCCCGCACGCGCTCGAGGATCTTGAAATCGCTCGTCCCGGTCGGGACATAGACATAGCCGTCGAACTGGAGCACTGCGGGCGGTCGCTTCAGGAGGTCCTGCTCGGCCGTCTTGCCCCGATCGCCGCACCCCGCGAGCGCCAGCACCCCGGCCAGCGCGCCGATTGCCGGGAGAACACGGAGTACTGCACGGAGAAGTGCTACCACAACAGATCTCCCGGACCGCGAGGGTGTAACGCCGGTGAATCTAGCTCCGGCGACCTGATGAAGAAACCCTTACCCACCGGAAAAACCGGGCAGGGATGCGGGGATCGCGCACAGCGACCTGAACGTGACGACCCGGCGCGCAGATCCCGACCTCGACGCAGCGTCGGCCCGCGGCCTGGTGAGCCCCTCACCCGGCCGGCGGGGCCCCGAGCCGGCCGCGGAGCGCGCTCGGAGCGAGGCGACACACCGCGGCGCGTTTTGGGGGCGCTCCGCGGCGCCCGCGGCGCGCCGGGGGATTGCCCTTTCGAAAATCGGATCCATTTGGTCGCCGACATGAACACGGAAAGCCCGAACCCCGAAACCAGCGGTTCCACGCCCTCTGCCGAGCCTTCGGGTGCGGCTCCGGGCCCGGAGACGCCCGCGTCGACCCCGTCCGAGGAGGCCAAGGCCGCCGGCGCGGTCGAGCTTCCCTTCCAGGCCGAGGTGCAGCAGGTCCTCGCGCTGGTCATCAACTCGCTCTACGCAAACCAGGAGGTCTTCCTCCGCGAGCTCATCTCGAACGCGTCGGACGCGCTCGACAAGGCCCGCTTCCTGGCCCTCACGCGCGAAGGGGTCGCAGAACAAGCCGGCGAGCCCGCGATCCTCATCACGCTCGACGACGCCGCCCGGACCCTCACCATCGAGGACAACGGCATCGGCATGACCCGGGACGAGGTGGTGCAGAACCTCGGCACCATCGCTCGCTCGGGGTCGCTGGAGTTCCTGAAGGCCAACGCCGAGGCCGCCAAGCAGAAGAAAGACGGCGGCAAGCTCCAGCTCATCGGCCAGTTCGGCGTCGGCTTCTACGCCGCGTTCATGGTCGCCTCGCGCGTCGACGTGCAGACCCGCTCGATGCTGCCGGGCGCGGAGCCCGTCCTGTGGCGCTCGTCCGGCGCGGGCTCGTTCACCGTGGCCTCCGGCGATCGCGAGCACCCCGGCACGAAGATCGTCCTCCACCTCAAGGAGGACGCGCGCGAGTACACGAAGGTGTGGCGGATCAAGGAGATCATCCGCAAGTACTCGGATTTCGTTCATTTCCCCATCAAGGTGAACGACGAGGTCGCGAACCGCTCGGCCGCGCTCTGGACGCTGCCCAAGTCGCAGATCACCGAGGAGCAGCACGCGGAGTTCTTCCGGCACGTGACCGGCGGCTACGAGGGGGAGAAGCCGCTGCTCACCGTGCACCTGTCGATCGACGCGCCCGTGCAGTTCCACGCCCTGCTCTACGTGCCCGAGAAGGCGCCGGCGGACATGTTCCACAAGGACCGCCGGGGCGTGCGCCTCTACGCGAAGCGGGTCCTCATCGTCGAGGACTGCGACAAGCTGACGCCGATGTACCTGCGCTTCCTGCGCGGCGTCGTCGACTCCGAGGACCTCTCGCTCAACGTCTCGCGCGAGATGCTCCAGGAGAACCGCACGCTCTCCCAGATCGAGCAGCAGATCGTCAAGCAGGTGCTCAAGTCGCTCAAGGACCTCTCCGAGTCGGATCCCGAGCGCTATGCGGCTTTCTGGAAGGAGTTCGGCCGGGTCATCAAGGAGGGGGCCACGAGCGACTGGAAGAACAAGGACGCGATCGCCGAGCTGTGCCGGTTCGAGTCGATGAACACGGAGGCCGGCAAGCTCATCTCGCTCCGCGATTACGTGGCGAAGATGCCGGAGGCGCAGAAGGAGATCTATTACGTGACGGGGCTCGGCCGCCACGCGGTCGAGCAGAGCCCGCACCTCGAGGCGTTCCGGAAGCGCGGCTACGACGTGCTGTTCCTCGTGGATCCGGTCGACGAGTGGTTCGTGAAGGCGCTGAACGAGTTCGACAAGCGCCGCCTCAAGAGCGTGATGCACGGCGACGTCGATCTCGGCGCCGAGCCGGAGAAGAAGGACGAGCCGGAGGAGTCGGTGGACGCGGCCGTGGCGGCGGTCAAGGCGGCGCTGGGCGACCGGGTGAAGGACGTGCGCGTCTCGCGGCGCCTGACGGACAGCGCGAGCTGCCTCGTCGCCGCCGAGGGGGATCCAGGGGCGAACCTCGAGCGGATCATGAAGCTCATCGACCAGAACGCCGAGGAGTCCAAGCGGATCCTGGAGCTCAACCCGGGTCACCCGGTGGTGAAGAACCTCAACATCCTGGCGGGGCGCGAGCCCGGCTCGGAGCGGGTGAAGCAGTGGTCCGAGCTCCTCCTCGACCAGGCCCTCCTCGTCGAGGGCGTGGTGCAGGAGCCGGCGAAGCTCGTCCGGCGCATCCAGGATCTGCTCGCGCAGGTCAGCTCTGCCGCGGTCAGCCAGCCCTGACGAGCCGCGGTTTCTTGGCCGGGGTCGAGCGTGGGTGATACGCGCGGGACGAGGTCGCCAGATGTCCCGATTCGCATCACCGGCGCTCGGCCGCCGGGCCTTCCTTCGTGCGCTCGGCGTGGCGGGCGGCGCCTTGGCCGCGCCGGGGCTCTTTGCGCCGGCGCTCGCCAGGGCGGCCTCCAGGGTGAGGGCCGTCGAGGCGTCGGACATCGGCGTGACGCTCAAGATCGAGCTGTCGAACGCGCCGTTTCCCTGCGACGGGGCTCCTTACCAGGACGCCACGGCGATGGTCTTCGTGCCGGCGCATTACCGCGCGCCGGAGAGCGATGAGCTCGACCTCGTGATCCACTTCCACGGCCACGTCACGACCGCGGAGCGGGCCATCGCGGCGCACAAGCTCCGCGAGCAGCTCCACGAGAGCAAGCAGAACGCGGTGCTCGTGGTGCCGCAGTGCGCGGTGAACGCGGCGGAGTCGCCCCCGGGCAAGCTGGGGCAGAAGGGCGGCCTCCGGCGGCTGTGCGGCGAGCTCGCGTCGGTGCTCGCGGCCCCCTCGGCGCGGCGGGCGCTCGGCGATTGCGCCATCCCGCGGCAGGCGAGGCTCGGGACGCTCTGCCTGTCGGCGCACTCGGGCGGATACCGCGTCGCGGCCGCGTGCCTGCGCCACGGCGGCTGCGAGGTGAACGAGGTGTACCTGTTCGACGCGCTGTACGGCGAGGTCGACGCGTTCCGCGACTGGGTGCTCGAGCGGAAGGGCCGATCGGGGCGGGACAGGCACAAGCTCATCAGCCACTTCGTCGCGGGCGACGTGCGGCGGCTCAACCTCGAGCTCGCGCGCGCGCTCGAGGCCCAGGGCGTCGCCTGCCTTCACGAGCGGCGCCCGGGCGAGCTCACGCGCAAGCAGCTCCTGGACGGCCGCGCCATCTTCATCCAGGTCCCGCTCGCGCACAGCGCGGTGACCTTCGAGCAGAACGCGTTCCGCGACTGCCTGTTCGCGTCAGGCCTCCGCCGGCAGCTCCGATCCAGCTGGTTCGAGAAGAAGGACGAGCCGCGCCGGATCGACGTGCGGCGCGGGTCCTGACGTCGTCCCCCCCGCGCGGCGCCGTGCGGGGGGAGCGCCGGCCGGCCGTGGCGGCGCGCGTCAGTGCCGGAGCGAGACGTCGGCCAGCGCGAGGCGCGCGTCGTTGATGTACGCGCTGTCCGGGAAGCGGCGGATGAACGACCGCAAGGTCGTCTTCGCGTCGTTCCAGGCCTGGATGTCGAGGAGGCACTCGGCGAGGAGGAAGGTCGCGTCATCCATGACCTCCCGATCGGGCGACGCCTCGGAGAGCGTCATGAGCAGCGGAATCGCGTCGCGCTGCCGGTTCAGCCTGCGGTAGGCGCGCGCCAGGTTGAGGCGGGCCGACGGGGTGTGCGACGCCGTCTCCTTCTGCCGGATGGCGTCCTCGAAGGCGACCGCGGCCTCGTGCCAGCGGCCCGTCCGCATGTGATCGAGGCCCGTCTGGTACGATTTGATCGAGAGCTCCGAGCGCGCCTTGTCGACCGAGTCCGAGAAGAACGCGAGCTCGGCCCGGGTGAGCGGCGCCTTGCGCAGCGCCTCGAAGCCCTCGATCACCTCCTGTCGCCGCTCGGCACGGATGAGCTCGTAGAACGCCGCGGCGTCGCTCTCGGCCTTGGCGCGCGCGTCGCTCCGCTGCTGCATCTCCTTGAGATCGGCCTCGTGCTTCGCGATGCGGTCGCGCGCGCCCTTGGTCTCGGCCTGGACGGCGTCCACGCGTGCGTCCCAGGCGAGCTTGACCACGCCGATCACCACGATCACGAAGAGCAGGTTCGCGCTCGCGCTGTTCCAGAAGGCGCGCCGCTCGTACGCCATCTGGCGCTTGGAGATGCTCTTCAGATCCGCTGCGAGGGCGTTCGTGAGGTTGTTCGTCTTGATGATGAGCCCACGGGATTCCACGATCTCACGCTTGATCTCCCTGAGCTCGTCGTCGAAGTCGTGCATTTTCAGGTCCTGAAACCGTGCCCTGTGCAGGAGGTCGTGCTCGTGCTAAGGGGGCCGCGAACGCGGACCCCCGACCCGTGGAAGGGGCCGCGGACGCGGACCCCCGAGCCGCGCCAGGGGGCCGCGGACGCGGATCCCCGGCCTCGCCGACAGGCCGCCCTTACGCTACCAGGAAGCTCTCCCCATGGACACAAGCGACATCCGAAAAGGCCTCAAGTTTATGGTCGACGGCCAGCCCTACTCGGTCATCGACTTCCAGTTCGTCAAGCCGGGAAAGGGGCAGGCGTTCACCCGCGTCAAGATCCGGAACATGGCGACGGGCGCGGTGCTCGAGCGCACGTACAAATCGGGCGAGAAGCTGGAGCCGGCGGATGTGGAGGAGCGCAGCCTCCAGTACATCTATCCGGAAGGCACCGACTTCGTGTTCATGGACCCGGCGACCGGCGAGCAGCTCACGGTCCCCGGCGACAAGATCGGCGATGACTCCAAGTGGCTGAGCGACGGGATGTCGATCGACGTGACCCTGTTCAACGGATTGCCGATCGGCGTCAGCATGCCCCCGCACGTGGTGCTCCAGATCGTGAGCAGCGAGCCGGGCGTCAAGGGCGACACGGCGAGCGGCGCCACCAAGCCCGCCACGGTGTCGACCGGCGCGACCGTCAACGTCCCGCTCTTCGTGAAGGAGGGCGAGTGGATCAAGATCGACACGACCGACGGCAAGTACCTGGAGCGCGTCAACAAGTGAGCCCCGGCTGACCTCCGGGGTCCGAGGGACGACGGAGGTCACTTCGCCTCGAAGATCACCGCGGCCGCGCCGGCGACGCACGCGACGCGGGCTCCGCCATTGGCCGGCGCGCACGCCGTCGCCTGCGCGAGGTCGCCGCCCGTCCAGAGGCGCGGGGCGCCGCCCGCGGTCGCCACGAGGAGCCCGCCGGCGGCCGGGACCGCCAGCGTGGCGCCGTCCGGCGACCGCGCCGCGCCCTGAGGCGCGGGCGTGGTGAGCGGGAACGACAGGGCGGACGAGGCCGGCGCGGCGGCCCGCAGGTCGATCGAGATCAGCGCGGCGCCGAGGGCGATGTCGAAGCCGCGCTCGGACGCGGCCAGCGGGACGAAGGGCAGGCGCTCGGTCCCGGCGCAGCGCTCGGGCGCAGCCGCGCCGGGCCGGGCGCGAGGCCCCTGGCCGCGGAGCAGCGGGAGCGGGACCTCCATCTCGCCGACGGCATCGGGCGAGCTGCGGAACAGCCCGAGCAAGGTGGGCGCGTCGCAGCGCCGCTCGACGGCGACGAGCTCCGCGGGCCCGGCGTGGACGGCGGCGGGCCAGGGAGGGATGTCCGTCGCGGACTCGGTCGACGTGGCGGCGTCGACGCGGACGACGCCCTGCGCGGTGCGGACCAGCAGGGCGCCGCTCGCCTCGAACGCGAGCGGGCCGAAGGTGCCGGTCCTTGTCGGCTGCGGGGCAGCGGCGGTGCGGTACACGGCGGCGGCGGTCGCCGGCGGCGCGAGCTTCGCGAGGAGCTTGCCGTCGTCCTTGGTGCGCGCCTCGGCGCCGCCGCGGTCGAGCGCCGCGATGGCCGCGATCGGCGCGCCCCGCGTGGACGCCGCGACCGCCTCGGCGTGGTCGATGGCGGCCGCGAGCCCCGGCTCGCCGCAGCGCACAGGGCCGGCGCCCGTCCAGACGAGGGCCTCGCCGGCGCGCGCGGCGTCGCGGCCGGCGGTCGCTCCGGCGCCGCTTCCGGCGTCGGCGCAGAGGGCGGCGTGGAGCCGGCGCAGCCGCTGGGCGGAGGCGGCCACGGCCGGCGCGGTCGACTTGGCGCGCGCGTCCCGGAGCAGGGAGGCAGCGAGGGCGCGCAGCGCCTCGCCGGGCTGGGCCGCGTCGCGCGAGAGGCCGGCGGGGCGATCCAGGAAGACGAGCGGGGCGCGGACCTCGGACGCGGCGCCCGCCGGGGCAGGGAAGGGGCGCAGGGCGCCGGAGAGGCCAACCGAGACGATGAGGTCGTCGCGGCCGTCCGCGTCGCGGTCGGCGACCTCGAGGGAGGCGGAGAGCGCTTCCTCCGCGGGCGGCGCGCGGAGGCGGAGCTCCAGGGCGAGCTCCGGCGGCGCGCCCGCGCCCGCGGTGGGGCCGGGGAGGCGGATCACGGCGATCCAGCGCGTGGCGCCCGTACCCGTGGCGCTGCGGTGAGCGCCGCCGCACTGCGGGGCGAAATCGAAGGCGAGCGCGGAGGGGCCGATCTGGCTGAGGCCGACGCGCGGGGTGCACCCCTGCGCGTCGAGATCGCCGGGGAGCGCGGCGAGCGTGCGCAGCGCCTGCGGCCGCGCGGCGGGCGCGAGCAGGAGCTCGCCGCGCAGGCCGTCGGGCGACCGGGTCCAGGCGACGAGATCGCGCGCGCCGTCCCCGTCGACGTCGAGGAGGAGCCCGGTCTCGAACGTGCGCCCGGTCGGCGCCGCGGCCACGGCGCCGCCCTCGAGGGGCCATTGCTTGCCGCCTTCCGGCGCCGGGACGCTCGGGACCACCGCGAACCGAGGCGCGGCGGCGTCCGGAGCGCCGGCGTCGGCCTCGGGGCCGGCGCTCGCCGCGCCAGGGCCGACGCCGCTCAGCGGGGGCGGCGAGCCGGAGGGCGTCGCCGAGCCGAGCGTGTAAGGCGTGTAGGGCCTGGAGCTCGGGCAGCCATCGCAGCCGGCGGCGGCGAGGAGCGGGAGCAGGGCGCGGAGGAGCTTCGAGCAGGATCGATCGGGCATCGCGGGCGGACCCGCCGGTGCACCGGTGTGCGGCGGGCGGCGCAGGCGTAGCACGGGCGGCGGGCGGGCGTCGTGGAGCCGGCGCGCCACATCCAACCGCCCGCGCGCCGGATGGCGCGGGCGCGCCTTTCGGAGTAGCTTGATCGAGGGTCGATGAGCGGGCCGAAGCCTCCCAGGGCCGTCGAAGGCGAAGACTATTACCTCGAGGGAGGCCGGGTAGTTTTTACAGAGGCGTATCACCTGAAACGGGGATACTGCTGTAACTCCAAGTGCCGCCACTGCCCTTACCGGGAGAAGGCGCCGGCAGACGCGATCTCCGTCGTGCTCCCTCGGCTGAAGCTCCCCTGACGCCGGCGCAGCGGTCGAGCATCCGCGGCGGCTCGCGGCGAGGGCGCCATGCAACGTGCCGCTGTGACGGTATCGCAGAAGCTGCTGCGCACGCGCGCGTGCCGACGTTTCGCGGGGACCTGTGGGCGGCAATCCGTCTGCGGTTGATGACGCGCGGAGAGCCCCGGCGCACCATGAATGTCGGTTGATCCGGATTGCGTGGAGCGTCTAGGATTTCGCGCCCACATTCGCGCAGGAGCTCCTATGCGTCGCAGTCTTCGCCCTCTGCTCTGCTGCCTCTTGCTCTCCGTGCCGATCGGCTGCGACGCCACGTCGACGAACAGACCGCCGTCCGGCGACAAACCGGCGGAGCTGCCGGCCGCGGACACCGATGGCGATGGGATCAGCGACGCGCTTGAAGGGCGCGCCGATGCGGTCGACACGGATCGCGACGGCCAGCCCGATTTCGAGGACACCGACTCCGACAACGATGGGTTGTCCGACAAGCTCGAGGGCGCTCCTTTCCCAGGGGAGGCGAAGCCGCGTGACAGCGACGGCGACGGGGTGCCTGATTATCGGGACGAGGACTCCGACAACAACGGTCTGCCCGACGAGGAGGACGGCGACGGCGACCGTGACGGCGATGGAACCGCCGATTATGCGGATCCCGACGATGACGGCGACGGCCTCTTGGATGTGGTCGAGCTCGGCTCGGACCCGCTCGATCCGGTGAACACCGACGGCGACAGGTGGCCTGATTTCCGCGACAGGGACTCCGACGACGACGGTATCCTGGATCGGTTCGAGCGCGAGTTCGACGTCGACGGCGACAGGATACCGGCGTTCCGGGATCTCGACTCGGACGGGGACTGCCGGCCCGATTCGGTCGAGCGAGGCGACGGCGCGCCCGAGCAGCCGCCCGTCGACAGCGACATGGACGGCGGGGGCGATTTCCTCGATCTGGACAGCGACAACGACGGCCTGCTCGATGAGCTCGAGGACGTCGACTGCGACGGCGTGCTCGACCCGGGCGAGTCCAGCACCGCGCGCGAGGACACGGACGATGACGGCGTGAGCGACCTCATCGAGCAGGCCGCAGGCACGAACCCGAACGACGATCTGGACAACCCGCGGGCGAACGGGGACTTCGTGTTCATCGTGCCTTATCAGGGCGACCCGGATCCGGCGCAGGACACGCTGGATTTCTCGACCAACATCTCGCAGGCCGACGTGGTGTTCGCGATGGACACCACCGCGACCATGGGCGGCCAGATCAACAATCTGAAGGGCGCGCTCCAGGAGATGATCGATCAGCTCGCCGAGGAGATCCCGAACATCGGCATCGGGGTGACGCAGTACAAGGACTTCCCGATCAACTCCTACGGGGGCCCCAACGATCAGCCGTTCTACCTGGAGCACCGGGTGATGAGCGTCCGCACGCCGGCAGGGCGCGAGTCCGTGCAGGACGCGGTGGACGACCTCAAGGCCGAGGCCGGCGGCGATATCCCGGAGAGCGGCTGGGAGGCTCTCTATCAGATCGCGACCGGGGCGGGCACGAACGAGGGCGGCGCCCACGTGCCCATGTTCAATCCGCTGAACGCTCCGCCGGGCATGATCCCGGCGGGCGAGGCGGTCGGGACCATCGGTGGCGTGGGCTTCCGCTTCGGCTCGCTGCCCATCGTGGTGATGATCACCGACACCCCGAGCCACAACGGGACGTTCGTACAGAACAACTACTCCACGGCCAAGGTGGTGTCGCCGACCCATTCGCAGGCGCTGCAGGCGGTGACCCGCGTGGGAGGTCGCGTCATCGGCATGGTGGCCGCCAGCTCGGCTCAGGCGCAAGCCGATGCGGAAGCCGACCTGACGGCCGGCGCGGTGGCGACGGGCTCGGTGGTCCCGCCGGCGGCGTGGGGACCGGAGGGCGTGCGCCCGCCGCGGTGCGCGGTGGGACAGTGCTGCATCGGCGAGAACGGGAGCGGCGTGACGATGGCGAACGGCAAGTGCCCGCTCGTGTTCCGGGTCGCCAGCAGCGGCGCCGGGCTGAACCTGGCCGTCGTGCAGGCGATCAAGGTGCTCACGACCTATGTCACGCTCGACATCTCGGCGGCGGCGGTGGCGGACGAGACCGACGCGGTCGACGCCGCGAGCGCGTTCATCGACAGGATCATCGCGAACAACGACGCTCCCGAGCCCTGCACCGCCGGCCTCAGGGTCATCGACAAGAACGTCGATGGCGTCGCGGACACCTATACCAACGTGTTCCCCGGGCCCACGGTCTGCTTCGACGTGATTCCGAAGACCAACGTCTCGGTGCCTCCGACGACCGAGCCGCAGGTGTTCACGGCGAACATCGTCGTCACCGGGGACGGCGTGACAACGCTCAGCACCCGCAAGGTCTTCTTCCTCGTCCCGCCGGAGATCCCGGTGCCCCCCATCGATTGATGAGCGACCGGCGCTCCTCGCCGTTCCGGCCCCTCCTCGCCGTTCCGGCGCCCGGAGAGCGGCCCGGGATCCCTCTCCCCCGCTACCTGGCGGGCGATCGCAAGGAAGACGGCTCGTCCGCGGCCACCAGCGCCGTCCCGGACCCGATGTAGAACGCGTTGCCTCGCCAGGCGACCCGCCGGTTCGAATACGCGTTCAGCCAGCAGAAGAACCAGCACAGCGTCCGGAGCGGCTCCACCGCCACCAGCGCCAGGTTGGAGCGCGTCGGGCGCAGCATCTTCAAGGCCAGGAAGGTCCCCAGGCTCTGCAGCGTCCAGGCGAACAGCCACATCTCCAGCGCGAGGCCCGTGGGGTTGAGCAGCAACGTGAGCCACGCGATGAGCAGCGGCGAGTTGAACGGCTCCACCGCGAAGCAGCGCGGAACGAGCGTGCGCCGCATCTTCGCCCAGCGGGTGTGCCGATCCAGCATGCGCGTGAGAGAGCCGCTCGTGTTGCGGTTCTCGATCGGATCCAGGCAGAGATCGACAACGAACCCGCACGCGCTGAAGCGCTGTCCGAGCATGTCGTCCTCCGCCAGCACGTGGGCCACGCTCTCGAACCCTCCCACCCGCGCGAGATCGACCCGCCGCATCGCCATCGATTTGCCCACGCTGATCGACCGCCCCGCGAGCTCGGCGGCGGCGACGACCCCGGGCGCGATGAACGCCCCGAGCTGCGCGTTCTCGACCACCGCGCCGAGCGTCCGCTCCCCCGTGCCCACGACGACGCTCGAGACGAGCCCCACGCCCGGCCGCATCAAGACCGACAGCAGCGATCGGAGGTAGTCTGGACGGACACACACGTTCGCGTCCGAGATGACGAGCACGCTGCCCTCGGCTCTGCGCTCGAGCTCGAGGAGCTGCGCCACCTTCGGGTTCAACGCCTCGTTCGGATCCGTCAGGCAGAGCCGCGCCTTCACCTCGGGGTGCGCCGCGATGAAGGCCTGGATCACCGGCACCGCCCGGTCTTCTCGCGAGGCGACGCCGAAGACGATCTCGTAACAGGGGTAATCGAGGCGGGCGAAGGATTCGAGGTTGTCGGCGAGCCCGTCGTCGACGCCCGCGACGGGCTTGAGGATGCTGACGAACGGGGTCGCCCCGGGCGGCCGCCACGCGTCGACCGGCGCCACGAGCCGGTGCCGCGCGATCCTCCAGAGGAAGGAGGTTTGGATCGTCGCGTAGATGATGGATGACAGCGCCGTCGGCGCGACCGTCGCCAGATCTCCCCAATCCATGGATGGCCATGCTGATCGAAACGCGTGGCGTCTCGATGGCCGGACCGCAAACCCAGCGCTGACTTTTCGCGACCGAGGCGTGACAGGCCCTCACGGCCACGACACACGGTGATGGCCGGTACGAACTCGGGTTGCGCAGGATCCGTCGCCGACGCACGCGCGCCGGGGCGACGCGGGCGCATCGGCGCGACCGGGCAGCGTCAGCCGATGCGGCCGATCAGCTCGCGCGTGATGTTCTTCTGATGCGACTCGAGCGTGCCGCCGCCGATCTCGAGCAGCTTGGCGTCACGGAAGAAGCGCTCCACCTTGTACTCGGTGCAGTAGCCCCAGCCGCCGAGCACCTGCATGGCGTTGTCGGCCACCTCCTTGCCCACCGGCGCGGCGAAGAGCTTTGCCGCGTCCGTCCCGAGCCGGTTCCTCCGCTCGGGGCTGACGTTGCGCGCCACCGCGTAGATGAGGGCGCGCGCCGCCTCGGTCTTGGCGTAGCTCTCCGCGATGTAGCGCTGGATCTGCCCGTGCTCGGCGATGGGCTTGCCGAAGCTCTTCCGCTCTCCGGCGTACTGGATCATGATCTCCAGACAGCGGTCCGCGATACCCAGGCTCATGGCCGCGAGCGTGAGGCGCTCCAGCTCCAGGTTCCTCATCATGTTGCGGATGCCGCCCCCCTCCTGGCCCAGGACGTTCCAGGCGGGCACGACGCAGTCGTCGAAGAGGAGCTCGCTCATCGTGCTCCCCCGCATTCCCATCTTCGGGGTCTTCTCGTCGGTCGAGAACCCGGGGAACCCCCGCTCCACAACGAAGGTCGTGACCCGGCCCTCGATGGTCGCATAGACCAGGAAGATCTGGGCCTCCGGGGCGTTCGTGATGAGCGCTTTGCGCCCCTTCAGGATGTACCGATCCCCGTCGCGCCGGGCGAACGTCTTCATGCCGAGGACGTCTGTCCCGCTCGTCGGCTCGGTCATGCCCATCGCGCCGATCCACTCGCCGGAGAGCACCTTCGGCAGGTACCGCGCGCGCTGCTCGTCATTGCCGGCGTGGAAGAGGTTGTTCACGAACAACATCGCGTGGGCGAGATACGCGAGCGTGAACCCCGGATCGCTCTTCGCGAGCTCGTGGTGCACGATCACCGCGGCGACCGCGTCCATGCCCGCGCCCCCGTACTCCGAGGGCACGGTCACGCCGAGCAGGCCGAGCTCGCCGAGCCGCCGCATCAGGGGAACGTTCAGGGTGGCGCTCCGGTCGTGCTCGTCGGCCTGCGGCTCGACGACATCACGGGCGAAATCCCGCACCATCTGCCGCAGCATTCGGTGCTCTTCCGTCGGGTTTTCCAGATCGCTTTCCATTGCGGGAGATGACGCGCTCATCGCGGCCCAACGTAGCACGCGGGGCCGCGCGTCAGCGATGGGGTGGCACGCCATTCGCCTCGTTACTGGACGGACCCTCATCGAAAGGGGCACGAATGAGAAGCTGGACCGATGTGGTGCTCTGGAGCGTGGTGCTTGTCTCGCTGCTGACCTGGCTGCTCGCCGTGTTCGGTGTGCTGGCCGTGCACCCGTGGACCCCCGCGCTCCTCGTGATCTCCGCCGCCTTCGCCGTGACCGGGATGCTACGGCAGATGCCCGGGCGGCCGCGGCTCTGAGCCGGCGGGAGCGGCCGGGGCGTCCGGCGGCGCGTCCGTCGCCGTCGCTGTCGCCGGGGGCGAGGGCCCGTCCTGGCAGCACCGGACGCCGGTCGAGTAATCGAGGTAGCCCCTCGGGTGGGCCGTGACGAGGGCCTCGCAGCCTGCGCGCGTCGAGCGCGAGTAGAAGCCGCCGGCGAACGCTCCGCCCGGCTCGCTCACCCACTCATCGAGGTTGCCCACGAGGTCGTAGACCGCGTCGCTGCCCCAGCGGCTCCTGCACCGCGGGCTCCCGCCCGTCTCCCGGAGCAGCGGCTCCCGGGCGCTGCGCACGCGGTTCAGCCGGGGATCCAGGTGGCCAATCGACGCGTTGCCGTGCAGCAGCGCGGCGGGGTGCGCCGGCCGGTAGACATTGCACGCGCCCTCCTCGAACGTGTCGCCGTACGGGTACAGCGTGTCGTCCTCGCCGCGACACGCCGTGACGAACTCCTCGACCGAGCAGAGCCGCTTGCCGGCCGCAGCGCAGGCGCTCTCGGCCACGAGGCCGGTCACATAGCCGCTCGGCCGCACCCCGGACCGCGAGCGGGCAAGGGCGGCGATCGCCCGGCCGCGCTGCCAGGGGGCGAGCAGGGGCAGGGGGAACGCGCGCGCGTGGACGTCGCCGACCCGCCGCAGGCCGGTCGACCAGTCGGCGAGGGTGAGCTCGAGCAGGTTCGGGGTCGACGGGTAGTCGGGCGAGAGCGCCTGTCCGGTGGCGCCGTCGACGAGCATCGCCTCGAAGCGATCGACGCAGAAGCGGCCGCCGTCGACGGCCACCATGTCCGCCGGGCACGCGGGCGCGCCGGGCAGCGCGGCGGCGGGCGCCTCCGCGGGCTCTCCTGCGGTCGAGCGCGCCGCCGCGCCCGCGCCCGCGGGCAGCGCGGGGCGAGCGACGCCGGCTTCGGCCTGCGCGTCGAGGCCGCTCACGGCGCTCCCGAACCACCGCAGGCTGCCGTCGGAGGCCCAGACGACGTCGCCCACCACGCAGGCGCCGGGCGCCGCGAGCTCGGGGACGGTCACGAAGGCGCCGGGCGCCGGGGCCGGGACCGCGCGCCGCGCGGGTTGCCCGTCGACGCAGAGCGCGCCGGTGTCGTCGGCCGGCCAGGGCTGCGACGCGAGCTCGGCGCCCTCGTCGTCCAGCCACACCACGTGGCGCCGGGCCGCGTCGCTGAGCAGCGCGCCCCCCTCGGGGAGCGCGACGAGCCGCACCGCGAGGTCGCCCTCGACGATCGGCAGCGAGGTCACGCGCGCCGCGCCGGGCCGGCCGAGCGCGTCGATCGAGAGCGCCACGACCGTGCGCGGATCCGCGGCGCTCACGCCGGCGAGGATGGCCCCGCCGCCGCGGCGCTCGCAGGCGTCGAACCCCGCGCGCACCGGCGAAGCGACGGCGAGGGCGGGCGGCGTGCGGCCTGCGGCGACGGGCTGGAGCGCGCCGGGCGCGGGCCCGCCCTGCGCGCCCGGCCCGGTGAGCGCGCCCGAGGCGTCGATCCCGGTGATCTGGAGCCTGTCGCCGAGCACCTCGAGGAAGAGCCCGCGCTCGCGGCCGCCGACGAGCGCCGTGCTGTCCTCGTGCGCGCGCCCCCGCAGCGCGGGCACCACGAGCGGTCCGGGCAGGAGCCGCGCCACGTCGGTCCTCGCGAGCCACCAGGACGACCCGATGCGCGCGGCCCGCCGCCTGTCGGTGGGGCGCTCCGGCTCGCCGATCGGCGTGCCCGGCGCGCTGCCGGCCGCGCCGCCGGCCGGCGTGGCGCCGAGGCGATCTGGCGTCGCCGCCGCGGTGACCTGGGCGCGCGCGTCGAGCCGGTGGAGCTGCCCCGCGGCGAAGGCGAGCCCCTCGCCGTCCGTCGCGAGCGCGCCCCACGCGATGCGCGCGCGCCGCGCCGGGAACGGGTCCGGCTCGCGGCGCGGCTGCCCGTCGGCGCGCGAGGCGGAGAAGAGCCCGCCGGAGATCGTCTGGAAGTATGCGCGATCTCCCGCCCATGCGGCGAGCCCGGGATCGTACCCCGGCTGCCCCGCGGCGCGCCGGGCGCCGCTCGCGGCGATGCGCTCGAGCGCGCCGATCTCGGCCGGCGTGACCGGGCTCGCGTCCGCCAGGCGCGCCGGATCCACGGCGCAGACCGCCCTCGGCGCGGCGCCGGCGGCCAGCCGCTGGAGCGAGGGCGCGACGCGCGTCGCCTGGCAGGCCCCGTTGCGGCCGGTGACGTCGACGACCACGGCGCCTGCGCTCGCCGTCACGAGGCGTGGATCCTGATGGCCGCGCAGCGCGCCGTACTCGAGATCGCCCTCGACGACGACGGCGCGCCGGCCCGGATCGAGCTTGCCGTCCTCGCCGAGCGAGGCGAAGGCGATCTGCGCGCTCCCGAGCCACGACGTGCTCGTTTTCTTCGAGCTCGCCGCGTAAAACAGGAGGTCGATCGCGCCTGGCCGCCCGCCTGCGTCGATCAGCCCCATGCCGTCGAGCGGCGGCCGGAAGCGGAGCCCGGTGGGGGACGACGTGGCCGCGATCCCTTCGGACGGCGAGACCCAGCGGAGCCGCACCTCGACCTCGGGCAGCGGCTCCGGCCGCTTCGGCCGGGGCGCGGGGCGCGCGGCCTTCGTGGGCCGCTCCTCGCGCCCGCGGCGCTCGCCGCGCTTCTTCCGCGTCGCCTTGCCGCTCGCGCCGGACGTCTTTGCCGGCTGCTTCGACTTCCGCACCGTCGCCTTGCGGTCGGATGTTTTGCGCGCGGGCTTCGCGGCGGCGGAGCGCTCGCGCGCGGCGCGCTGCGCCGGCGTCGTGGAGCTGCCGCGCGGCGCGGTCTCGGCGAGCTCGAGCAGCGCGACGCGCTCGCCCACGGCGGCCATGGCGTGCGCGCGGATCGGGGCGCACGTGCGCGATGCGGCCGAGGCCTCGCCGGGGAGGATGGCCGTCACGCAGAGCTCGTCGCCCTGCGAGGTGAGCAGCGTGGTGGTCCCGTCCGGGGAGGAGTGGGCGCCGGCGAGGTCCTCGTCGAGGAGCAGGTGCGGCGGTCCGAGCTCGCCGGTGGCAGCGTCGAGCCGCCTGACCCAGCCGGCGCGATCCGACGACAGCTTGGAGAGGAGCAGCACCGAGCGGCGGTCGAGCGACGGCTCGATCGTGAACGGGAGCGGCTGCACCGTCGCCGCACCGAGCGGCGTGCGGCCGGGGGGAGCCACGCTCGCCAGGGCGGTCGCGGCGGCGCCGATCGAGGGCGCGCTCTCCGAGGCCGGGGCCGGCGCCGGCCTGGCGCCGGGCGCGTGCGCCGCGGTGCCGGTCTGTGCGGGCGCGTCCCGCAGGGAGCCGCCGGAGCACGCACCTGCGCCGCAGGCGAGCGGTACGAGCAGGGCAGCGATCACGGATCGGGGGGAGAGGGGGGATCGGGGACGACGCATCCTTCGCTCGCGCTAGGGTCTCCTTGTCCGCGTGCCTGCCCGGGACGGCGGCCGAGCCTAGCGCGGGCGCCGGCCGCGCGCTCGCGGTTGGTTCGGAGCGGTGGTCCGTCCCTCGTCGTGCGAGGCAGGCCCAGGGGCCCTTGTCGGCCAGGTCGCCGCAGGGGGAGCGTCGCCCGCGTGAAGGGCTGAGGCGCGCCGGAGCGGCCCGGTGGAGGCGGCCGCGAAACCGCAGAGAGGTTTCCGCGTAGCAGCGGATGAACCCGCCCGACGGAGCGCGCAGGGAAGCGCGCCCCGCGAGCTCGCGGCGCGCCGTGCGCGCTGTCACGACCGAGGTGCGCCTCGACGATCGACGCACCGACAAGCCCGCGCCGCTGGGTTCATGCGCAATACCCCAGGAGCTTTCTCATGTTTCGGAGCACGATGAGCGCCACGGCTCTGAGCTTCGGTATCCTCGCGGCGGCGCTGCCGGGCTGCACCGGATCCGGCGAGGCGCCTGCGTCTGCGGCGCCGACGTCCGCCGCCTCTGCTTCTCCGCCCCTTTCGTCCCTCGCGCCTGCATCCCTGCCCGGAGCGGCGTGTACGCCTCTGGATACACCTTGGTAGACCCCATCTCCGAACCAGGACGGACGGCCGCAGGACTCCGTGCCTCTGACACCGTCGCGCGGTCCGCGGGCGGACAGGCCCTCTCGTGGCTCCTGTCGCGCGTCGAGGATACGTCGGGCAACGCGGTCGCTTGCGAATACACCCCCGAGAGCCATCCCCTCCGCTACCTCTCGCGCATCAGCTACAACGGGCAGGCGATCCGGTTCTATTATCAGCGCCGCGACGATCCGGCAGTGCGCCCGAGCAAGGCGGGTTCGTCGGGCGAGATGAGCGCCTCGAACGGGCTTCGTCGCGACGCCGGGGCTCGCGGCCCCGCAGGCTGGCTGTGGCGTGAAGGCGGCCCCTTGGATGCGTAAATCGACCTGTTGATATCGCGTCGCTTTATCAGGAGGTAGCGGTTCGCATCGACAATGTTCCGTCACCGGAGGTGAGCGCGTCGATTCGCCCTTGATCGAGTCGGTTTTGTTGACAACGTCAGCGGGAAATCGAGCGAGACATCAGAGAGAACGGTGGGGCTTTGCTCCCCCCTTCTCTCCACCTCCCTGTGAATCTCCCGCGAAAATAATTCGCGGGGATGTTCCAGGGGTCGCCCTTGACTGCACCGGTTTTGTTTGCAATATCGGTGGGAAATCAAACGAGGCGCCAGAGAGAAGGGTGAGACTTTACTCCCCCTCTCTCCGTCTCCCTGTGAATTCCCCCCGAAAATATCGCGGGGATGTTTCAGGGTTCGCCCTTCACGTCCTCGAATCGTTTCCTCGAGACGGCGCCCTTTGGTTTGCGCCGCCTCCCGATCCTTTTTGCTTCATCCATCACGAGGTCAAGTAGCAATGCGCCAACGTCGTACCCTCGCACATCTCTGGCTCCCGCTCTTCTGCCTGCCCGCCTGCGTCTCTTTCGATTCGCCCGACGCCGTCGAGGCGATCGCGTCGCAGCAAGCGGCCCTCTCCGGCACGGATCTGACCCCGACGTCCACGGCCGACGTCAGCGATATGTGGGGAAATCTCCCGGGTGACGAGGGCATCGACAAGGTGCACGACGGCGACATCGACACCAAGCTCTACATGCCCCGCCGCAAAGACTGGATCCAGTACCGGATGCAGGCTCCGTCGATCCTCGTTTCGTACGACATCACCTCGGCCAACGACTACCCGGACCGTGATCCGCGCGACTGGACCTTCGAGGGCTCTTACGACGGCCTGACCTGGCACGTGCTCGACACGAGAACGAACGAGTCCTTCACCTCGCGGCACCAGCCCCGGTCCTTCACTTTCTCGAACTCGAATGCGTACCTCTACTATCGCTTGAACGTCAGTGATAACTTCAGCGACGACGACGATTACAACGAGCTGCAGCTTGCCGAGCTGCGCGTCGGCGGCTCGGTGGCGGCGGGCACCATGCCCGGCACTCCAGCGCTCGGCGCGCCGAGCGTGAGCTCGAGCGCCGTCACGCTGACCTGGGCGCCCGCCGCGAACGCCACCGGCTACTACGTCCAGCGCGTGAACGATGACGGCAGCGGCACCACGGAGTTCTTCACGAGCTCCACCAGCTACACCGACACGAACCTGGCTCCCGGCACGGGCTACCTCTATCAGGTGCAGGCGGTGAACGGCGCGGTGCGCGGGTTCCCGTCCGCGGTCTCCGCGCGCGCCACGACCGCGGGAGTCGCCGCTCTCCAGGACATCACCGCGCTCTCCTCGTCCGTGCCCGTCGAGCAGCACCCTGGAAACGAAGTCACCGGCGAGGAGGTCACGAAGGTCACGGACAACAATCCGTTCTCGAAGTACTACGAGCCGAGCTCCAGCACCTGGATCCGGCTCGAGACGCCGAGCTCCGTGGTCCAAAGCTACAGCCTGACGTCCGCCAACGATTTTCCGGTCCGCGATCCGAAGGACTGGACGCTCGAAGGTTCGAACGACGGCACGAGCTGGACCGTGCTCGACACCCGAACCAACCAGTCGTTCACGAACCGCCACAGCACGCGCACGTACGCCTGCAACCCCGAGCACCTGGAGTTCAGCCACTACCGCCTGCACATCCAGGCCAACCACAACGACGTCAGCACGCAGCTCGCGGAGTGGCGGCTCTTCGGCACGAGCAGCGCCTCGCTCGCCGCGCCGGCCGCGCCGGGCAGCCTGAACGCGCAGGTCCTGTCGGGCAATCAGATCCGCCTCACCTGGACCGACAACGCCGGGCAGCTCAACCCCGAAACGTCGTACCGCGTGGAGCGAGCCACGAACTCGAGCTTCACCTCCGGTCTCGTGGTCGGGACCACGGGCGCCGGCAGCACCGAATTCCGCGCCACGGCGCTGGCGCCGAGCCAGACCTACTATTTCCGCGTGAGCGCGCTGAACGCGGCGGGCAGCTCGAGCACGGTCGGACCCGTGAACGCGACCACCACCGCGAACACACCGCCCCTGTCGTTCGTGGAGAACGGCTGGTACGGCGGCCAGAATCGCACGGTAACCCGCACCTACTCGGACGCGCACATCGCCACGTACTTCGACCAGTACGTCCCGAACCCGACCGGCGTCACCTGGGTGAACCCGATCATCAGCGAAGCCTGGGCGTACGCGAAGGACACCTACGGCAGCATGGTCGACCCGATCCTTTACGTGATCGGAAACCAGGACGACGCTCCGGGGGACGAGGGCAGCGACGCCTACGACGCCGCGGGAGTCGTGTACGCCTCGAGCGACGAGGCATCCTATCGAAACATCATTTTCACCAACACCGAGGATTGGTCGGTGCCGGACTACGGCTGGGCCCTGCAGTCGCTGATCCACGAGATGGGGCACATCGTCGAGAGCAACAACAACGGCATCGCGGGCTCGCCCGCCTTCAATGCCTGGGGTGACAGCAAGTGGGCCGACATCTTCGGTTACGACGTACACCTGCACCTGACCACGACCCCCTCGAACATGGCCTCGCAGTTCTACGAGGAAATGCTGCTCAAAACCGATGATTACGGCGTTCACTGGTTCCGCGACTGGTACTATCCGCTCTATACGGGCGAGTTCGGCAACACGGCCGCGGACCACAAGGGCAGCCGGTTCCTGGCCGGGTTCTTCGAGCTCCTCGCCGAGCATCTGCCCACGATCAACAGCAGCTACGGCGGTCGCCCGCTCAACCTCGGCGAGTACATCCACTTCTGCTCGGGCGCCGCGGGGGTGGACCTCGAGGACGAGGCCCGGCTCGCTTTCCGCTGGACTCCACAGCTCGAGCTCGAGCTCGCCAGGGCGCAGTCCGAGTTCCCCGCCGTCTCGGCGCTCTACCTCGCCAATCGCGCCCCCGGGTTCACGTTCGATCCGATCACGCGCGGCGCCACGGTCAACGTGGCGCTGTCCGGGCAGACGCTCGCGGGGACGGCTGCCGATCCGGACCTCGGCGACACGCTGACGTACTCCAAGCAGAGCGGCGCGAGCTGGCTCACGGTGGCGAGCGACGGCACGCTGAGCGGTACGCCGCCCTCCGGCGGGCTGAGCACGGCCGTCGTGCGGGTCACGGATCAGAACGGCCTCTTCGATACGGCCGAGCTCGTCTTCGACGTGACGGGCGGAACCTGCACTCCGGAGAGCGACGCGCAGCTGTGCGCGCGGCTCGGCGCCAGCTGCGGCAGCGTGAATGACGTCGACAACTGCGGCGCGCCGCGCAGCGTGAGCTCGTGCGGTAGCTGCACGGCTCCCGAGACCTGCGGCGGCGGCACTCCGAACGTGTGCGGCGGCTCTGGCGGCAGCGCTCCTTGCAGCGGCCTTTGCTCGAGCCCGGTCGTGTTCTCGACCCAGAGCTACCCGTCGGGCAACCTTGGCACTGCGGCGACCTGCCACGAGACCCTCGCGAGCCTGCAAGGGCTCAACTGCGGCAATTTCGCCGCGGGGCGGACCTTCCGCATCAACGGCGTGCTCGTGACCTGCAACGGCGCCAATGTCACCTTGCCGGCCACGCGAAACGGCGGCTACTGCATGCAGGCCAGCGCCGGGAACGAGCCCTGGGCGTACTTCGCGACGTTCTGAGCTCCTGCGCATAGGTAAAAGAAGCCGGTTCGCTGCGCGATGAAGTGTGGCGCGGCGAACCGGAGGGGCGGGAGCGCGAGCGCCGCGGCGGCTCGTTCATGGGAACGTGGGCAGGTAGGGCGCTGCCTCCCGGCTCCGGAAGTGGAGCGCGGTCGCTGTCGGGCCGCGTCGCGCGCTCTCCGCTTCAAGAAAGGCGATCCGCCGTCACGATGCGCAGGTGATTCGCCACCTTCGTCGCGCGGCCGACGTCGGGAGATAGCGGGGCGCCGATACCGTGGATGTCCTCGTCCGCGGTGACGCCGAAGCCGTGCCTGGCGAGGAGCGCGCGCATCGCGTCGGCGGTGAACGCGGAGCGCAGCGGCTCCCCGAGCCGGCGCACGAGCAAGCCGACCACGCGGAGCATGAGCGCGGGGCTGTGATAGAGGATGACGAGGCGGCTGCCCGCGGCCGATCGCTGCGCGAGGACGGCGAGCGTCGCCTCGACGTCAGCCGGGGTCAGGTACATGACCACGCCCTCCCAGATCCAGGTGGTCGGGCGCGCGGGATCGTGGCCCGCCTTCGCGAGCGCGCCGTCGAGGGCGTCGCGCTCGAAGTCGATGGGTACCCAGCGGATGTCCCGCGCGCACGGGGAGAGCGCCCCGACGCGTGAGCGCTTGTCGCGCTGCGAGTCCGGGTGATCGACCTCGAAGACGACGACGTCGCGCAGCTCCGGCATGCGCCACGCGCGGCCGTCGAGGCCGGCGCCGAGGATGACGAGCTGCGGCGACGTGGCCCCTCGGATGGCGTCGTCGATCGCGACCGTGCGCGCGACCATCACCTTCGACTGGCGCTCGAGGTACGCGCGGCCGAGGCGCCCGCGTAGCCCCTTTGGCGCGACGCCTGCACGGAAGCGCTCGACGCGGGCTCGCGCCTCGTCGGGCAGGAGCGCCATCGCGGTCGGATCGGAGAACCGCGTCACCGTCGTCGCGCCGTGCGCCGCTGCACGTCCCATGCACACGAGCTCCGCGGTCCGGCTTGCGCGCCCAGGTTTCATGCGCGGAACGATAACGGCGCATCCATCACCCGCCAACCCTGCGGATAGGTGCGCATTCGCTCTTTCGAGCAACCATGGGGCTCTCCGCGACGCTGGCGAACCTCACGCCAGTCGCCGACCTCGCGCGCGAGCCCGAGCTGCACCCCCTGATCGCGCTGGTCATACAAAGCCTAACTACATCTCACCGGCGTGCCCTGGATCGTCGCACGAGCATCGCGATGGCGCCCGCCATCAAGGCGACGTTCGCTCCGACGCCTCTCTGGTGGTCCATGGAGCGCCCGGTGCGGCCAACGGCGCACCCGCCCGGCGAGGCTCCCTCGAGGCCCGCCGCCGGCGCTTCGCCGTCGCCCGTTACGGGCGCCTCTCCGTCGGCGTTCTCCGCTATCCAGCGGCCGTATGCGGGCGCGAGCGTATAGATCCCGCCGTCTCCGCAGTCGGCGCCGGCGGGTGAGCCGAGCGCCCGGACGCTGACGCCGAGCAGGTGCGGCTCTCCAGCGATCATGAGGCACGCAGGCCCGCCCGAATCACCAGGGCAGCTGTCCGGCGACCCGGGCGCGCCGGCCGAGAACTCGGTCGCGTTCCGCTTCTGGAAGGGCGTCTCGCCGACGTACAGCGCGCCGGAGGGCTCGCCAGGCTCGCCCCGGGCGCCGTAGCCAGCGATCACGACCGGTGCGCCTTCGTCCAGCAGGTCGTCCAGCGCCTCGGGCGGGACCAGCGGAACCGGGGGCATCGTCTGTACGGGGGTCTCCAGCAGCAAGAGCGCGATGTCCTCCGCCCGGGCGAGCTCCCTCGCGCCGATCGTGCCAGGCGCCGGGAAGCCCTGGTGCCGGACGACCTTTCGGATACGGAATGTCTGCTCGGGCGGCGCGTCCGTCACGTCGAGCGCGCCCGCCGCCACCCGCAGGTTCGCTGGCCCGAGCTCGGCAAGGAGCTCCCCGGTGACCTCGTCCTGGAGCACGACGCAGTGGGCCGCGGTGACGACGCAGCTCGGTGAGATGAGGACGCCCGAGCACTCCTGGACACCGTCGCTGTCCAGCACGGCGACCGCGCCGAAGAGGGCGTCTGGGGTCGCCGGTCTCCCGTCCTTGATCGCGAAAGACTGCTCCTCCACGGGGTCGCCGGGCAGGACGTCCGAGCACCCCCCGAGGCCGCCGAGGGCCGCGCAGGCGAGAGCGACGAGGCGTGAGCGCATGTCACGAGGGCTCCGGGCTCACGGCGAGCCGGGCTCGGGTGCCCCGCTCGCCGCGCCCTCGGGATCGGTTACTGGCACTCCTGGATGCTGGAGCAGGACGCCTTCGACAGGCGGATGCCGTCCACGACCGGCACCCCGGCGAAGAACGCCGAACACTTCGCGGCCGCCCAGACCCCGATCGTGTTGAACTGGTAGCAACTCCAGTTGTCCGAGAAGGAGACGCTGGCGCGGCAGCAGTACGTCGACGCCCTCTGGGACGAGTCGCCGGACTCGACCACCTTCTCCGCGACCGAGAGCCAGCTCGCGCGCAGCTCCGTGAGCCTTGCGTCGAGGGTTCCGTCCGCGTGCTGGCGCTCCATCTCGAACAGGACGGGATCGTAGGACTGGAAGAAGAGCTCGATCGCGTCCGACCCGACCGCGAGCAGGTCTCCGGAAGAGGCACCCTCCTGGAGGAGCTCGATCAAGTTCTGGATCGGGCTCTGCTGCCGCATGGCCTGCGCCTTGGACCAGGCCTCGGCCCATTCGGCCGAGAGCGTCCCGGAGGCCTGCCGCGCCTCCAGCTCGGCGCCGATGTTCTCCACCGTCCGCAGCAAGAGGTCCGGCGTGACGGCCGAAGTCGCCTCGGCCTGCGGCGCGGGCGCGTCGATCTCCGTCTCCGTGGCGTCGCCCGAGCCGCAAGCTGCGGAGAGCGTCGCGATCAGCATGGACAGGGCAAGAGCAAGCTTCTTCTTCATTCGGATCTCCTCGAAGGGTTCGTGATTGCAGCGCCGCCCGGCGCCATCGCCGCGGTGCGCTCGGCGCGCCGGGGCGTCCGCGCGATTCCACACGGCTCCGCCGAGCGCTCAGCAGGCAACAGGCGCCGCTCGCCGCTGGACTGCTGCGGTGAACGGACCTATCCAGGCATCCTGCTCGCGGCGAGCGTTTCCGGCCGAGACGGTGCTACGACAAGCTGTAGCACGCGCTCGCGAGGGCTCGAGTTCCACTTCGCGACAGGCGATGTACCGAATGCGCCATCGTGTCGCGATATCGCAAAATTGCACCCACGCTGCTTCGATCTCGCGCTCTCTTCCTGGAGCGGAGGCCGCTGCCGCAACCGCAATCTGCGTCGTCGTTGCAGGCGCAGCACCCCGGGATCGCGTCGCTGGCGACGGTTTACATTTCGCGACACGCCCACATAATGAGCGATCGTGCCGGCTCAAGGTTCGGGATCCACGGAGCTCTTGCGGGCTCTGGTGACAGCGGCAGCACGAGACGGGCTCGAGGCCGAGGAGGTTCGGCGTGTGATGGCCCTCCCCAGCGGTCTTCTGGAGAAGCGGGGCGCTCGCGTGTCCATCGCCATGGTCCGCCGCGTGTGGAGCGCGCTCACCGACCACCGGGCGGCTGGTCCTCTCCTGAGCCTCCGCGCTGCCCGGCAGCTCCCCCTGGGGAGCCTCGACATCCTGGATTACCTCACGGTGGCGAGCACGACCGGCGCGGAGGCGTTCGCGCACCTGACGCGGTATCTGCCGCTGCTCGCCGATGCCGGTCGCGTCTGGACCGAATCCGACGGGAAGAGCTTCCGATTCCGTCACGACGCTCCCGGCGGCGTCCCCTCGCTCTCGGAGCTGCTGCTCGGGCTGATCGTCGCGCGCTCCCGGGCGCTGTTCGGTCCGGCCTATGCGCCGCGTCGGATCCATTTCGCGCACGCGCCCCTGGCCGCGGCGAGCATGTATGAAGAGGTCCTCGGCGTCCCGGTGCGTTTCGGAGGCCGCTTTGACGAGATCGTCTTCGATCGCGCCATCGCTGAAGCGCCGATCGCCAGCCAGGATCCGCGGCTCATGAGCATCCTTGTCGTGCAGGCGGAGGAGGCGCTCTCTCTCCTCGACGTCCGCGAGCGCATCACGCATGACACCGAGTTCGTCTCTGCCTTCCGGCACGCCCTGGCGCTGGCGCTCGACGCGGGTGACCCCGGCCTGGCGCGCATCGGCGAGCGCTTCGGGATGAGCGCGCGGACGCTGCAGCGCCGCCTAGCCGCGGCGCACGTCAGCCACCGCGAGCTCTTGCAGGAGCTGCGGCTGGAGCGGGCGCGGCGGGCGCTGTGCGCCGCCCGGCCCAAGGTCGTGTCTCACGAGCTCGGTTATTCGAGCCCGAGCGCCTTCCACCGCGCGTTCAAGCGGTGGACGGGGCTGACCCCCGGCGCCGTGGCCGAGGGCGCCGCCTCACCGCTGGCGGGACGGGGCGGCATGTCCATGTGCGACACAGGCGAGCATCGCCGCGGCCCTCCATCCAACCACACGGCTTCACGTGAAGGAACGCCTTGTCAGAACGGCGAATCGCAGCCCGCTCCACGAGAGCGCACGGCGCGCGATGACGAGACCGCGATGGCCGCGCGGCGCGGCGCGTAGGTAAAAGAAGCCGGTTCGCTGCGCGATGAAGCGTGGCGCGCCGAGCCATTATACGCGTCCTGAGCATCAAGCGGAAAGGGAGCCGTGTTCGCGTTGCTTATGACGCGCTACCTCCCTGATTCCTCAATCATGAGCGGCTCGACGGACCGAAGCTTGCATGATTCATAAGATCGTGTGCAGCGCTCTTCCGTCGTGGGTCCTCTACGACGTATGCAACCGAGGCTCCCCTTCCGTCCGGGTGCAACCCAGGCTCCCGGTCTGAACCGTTCACCACCCCACCGGTCCGTGCCTGACCCAGATTGACGCCGAGCGATCGCTACAGGTACCGTCGTCTCGTGCGGTGGGGGACGCGATTGTATCGGTGCGCCGGATGCTCGGCCCCGCGTTTTTCGCCGTCGACGCAGCCAAGGCGGCGGGCAGCCCTCCTGCGCCCGGCCGGCGCGATGGCGTGGAGGTCAGCGACCTGCCTGGTCACGAGCGCAGCGCGTGCGACGCTCACCGGGGTACCGACATGCAGGCCGGCCAAAAGCCCGGCGCGTCCGATTCCGCTGATGCCACAAGGACGGATCCTGGGTGCGCTGGGGCTGCCGGATTGCTCGGCCTCCAGACGGGCGCGTGTGCGGTTGCGCCGGCTGGCTTCAGCGGGGTTGACAGCGCAGTGGACGACCTGGCGCGCCTCCGGCGCCGGAGGTGCGTGATGCGACGATACGTCTCGTTGTTCCTGCTGGCTCTGCTGGCGTGCGTCCTGCCCGAGGACGGTGCGTCCGTTCGAGGACGAGCGCGCATCGAGTCGGTCGGCCCTGACTCCGGGGTGCTTGAGGTGATCGAGGCACCGTACGCAGGGGAGATCGAGGGGGGGCCCGAGAGCGCGACACGGGAGGAGGACGAGCAACTCGATCGATGGTTCGCTCGTGAATCGGTGGTCGTCATCAACGGCGAGGTCATCGACCACGAGGAGATCGCGGTGCGTCGCCGCGCCGCACGCCGCGAAGCAGCCCGAAACGACCTCCCCGGACGGCTATCCCGCGCCATCAGCGAGCAGATCAGGGGGGTGAAGGTCCTGGCCTTCAAGTTGAGGGTCTGGGTCGAGGGGGTGCGCTGCGACGACAAGCGGTTCATGTCGCCGCCACCGGCGCCGGCGGGCCACTGTCCGGACGGCGCCGAGGACTGCGACGATGCTTCCCTGCGGTGACCGGCATCCTCTCGCTGGCCGCAAGGCGTGGGCTGGGTGATGGGTATGAGCGTTGAATGGACGAAAGACATCCTTCTCATCTGGGAGATCGGGCGCAGAATACGGTCTGGCGGCTTGTCGGCCGAGGAGCGGCGCGCTCTGGCTGAGAAATTTGGCGTGAGCGAAGAGGTGGTGCTGCGTTATGAGCGCGCGAGGGCCATTTACAATGTGGAGATAGCCGACAAGCGGTGGCGTCAGGCCAGGCGAGAGACGCTCTTCCGGATGACAGAAGGCGGAAAGACGTTCGGGCTGGAAAAGTATTCAGATGAGTTGGAGGCGACGTTGGAGAGGTTGAGGGATGCGGAGCCCGAGAACGAGATCACCCGCGAGCTTCGTGACGCTAGAGATGCGATCAGGGCAGAGCTCGGCCTGCCCCCCGTACCGCCCGAAGACTACTCATGAGTCCCCGCTCACGAACGCGCCGGAACGCTCGATCTCGGACGTCTCCTTCACGTTGCGTGAGACCATCGAGCTTGCAACGTATCCGCATATGTTGCGCGTATGCGGCATCGGAGGTGCGTGATGCGGCGATGCGTGTTGTTGTTCCTATTCGTTCTGTTGGGCTGCTCTGTTCCCGATTACGACGCGTCCGTTCGAGTCCAAGCGTGGCTCGAATCTCTCGATGCAGGCGCGGATGTGCTCGATGTTCGGTGCACCGGTAACGTTGAAGAGCCCCGCGGGAGCGGGACGTGGGTTGAGTATGAGCGATTTGACCGGTGGACTGCACAAGACGTGCTGGCGGCTATCAGAAACCAGGGCCTCGATTGGGGTGAAGTTGTGGCGCGTTGTGTCGGTGCAAGCAAATTCGAGTTTCCCAAATGGATATTTAATGAAATTGGTAAGAATATGTCGACGGCGGACCGCATGCTCTTCAAGATGAGCTTCCATGTAGAGGACGTGCGCTGCCACGGCACCCCGCTCAGGTCGCCGCCACCGACGCCGGTGCGCAGCTGTCCGAACGACATCGATGGTTGCGACGACGCTCCTCCGATGGCGAGCGACCTCCCTCCGCCGCTCCCACCGCCGGGCGGAGGCGACTTCTGAGCGACGGCCTCTCGCGGTGCCGGGTCGTTGCCGCCGTCGCCGTCACCTTGCTCCCCGGAGTCGCCCGCGCGGGCGAGTTCGAGCTGGAGGCGGGCCTCGGCGTGGGCATCACGTCGCTGGGCGAGCGTCGCGCCACGGGAGGGATGACCCTGCAGCCCAGCGTAGCGCTCGGCTGGCGGTTCGCCGAATGGGGCAGCCTTCATTACCGCAACGCGATCTCCTTTTTCAATTTGAAGGATTTGCGCTGGATCGGCGTCATCGACGTGAACGCCGCCGTGCTCGGGATCCACCACCGCGAGCTCACGCTGGAGCTCGGTCCGAGCCTCCACGTGTTCGCCGTGCCGCTCTGCGCCGACACGTGGTGCCAGCGTGAGCACGGCCTGGCGCCGGCCCTGCATCTGGGCGCGACGCTGTCCCCGGCACCGGAGAGCAGGCTTCGCGGCAGATGCACGCTACATACGGCGTATATCCCAGGTATCGCCTGGTCTGGGATCTCCATCAGCATCGCCGTCGAGGGCGTCTATCGCTTCTGATGGCAATCCCAGCGCGCGTCGCCTTGCGCGTCCCTACGACGTGGGCTCACCTCGAGCAGGAGAGGCCTTGACGCCAGCACCTCGCGCCTCGGGCACTCGCCGTCACTCTGGAAGTCGTCGAGCGTGCGCGCCTGCGCAACCACGAGTCGTGCGCCGTCTCGACCGGGCCGCCGAGCGCGCCGGCGAGGTTGTACCCATCGGTGTGCTACGGGGCGTGGGGGGACGCCGGCCGGCATGCTGCGGGGCGTGGGGGGACGCCGGCCGGCATGCTGCGGGGCGTGGGGGGACGCCAGCCGGCGTGCGGCGGAGCGTGGGGGGACGCCGGCCGGCGTGCGGCGGAGCGTGGGGGGACGCCGCCGGTGTGCTGCGGTGCGTCGACTACGTGCTGCCGCCTTGCTGGGTCATCTCGCGCCCGATAGCCAGGTCTGATGGGAAAAGCCGCATTTCTCGCCCGCCGGCTCACGCCGAGCGGGTGCATTGTTGCAGGTACGAAGCTCGCCGCTCACCGGGAGGCCCTGAAGTCGAAGAAGATCAAGCTGTCTCCCAAGGTCGACGCAGCGGTCCAGTCCGTCATTGCGTCCACCGAGGCCCTCGAGGCGCTCGGGAGCATCGACGCCACGATGGTGGAGATCGATCGCGGCACCGACCGGTGCATCGGAGCGTTCAGCAGCCAGCTCGCCAGCATCGAGCGCGCCTTCGATCATGACGACATCCTGCCGCTCGCGGAGGACGAGGCGGCGCGCCGTCGCGATGCGCTGCTGGTGCGCTCGGAGGTGCTGTCGTCGGGCACCGACTTCATCCGCCTCGTCTACTCCCAGCAGTGGGTGCGCATGAGCGCGATGATCAAGGCGCTCGAGGGCAAAGACGTGAAGGCGGCGGTCGAGCGTCTCGGGCTCTCGGCCGAGACAGGCCGCCTCCAGCGCTGGACGGAGCTGTACGGCAAGAAGCTCGGCGTCACCGAGGCGAAGGCCGCGGATCCCGCCGTCAAGGCGGTCGAGGCGTGGCACGAGGCTTACGGCACGCTCCTGGTCCAGGCCCATGCCGAGTACGACGACGACAAGGACGAGACGCACGCGCTCCTCCGTGACCGGCTGCTCTCGCCTTACGAGGACGCGGCGGAGGAAGAGCGGCGCGCCGACCAGCGGGCCCGCGCCGCCAGCGCCAGGAAGAAGACCGAGGTCGAGCCCGAGCCGAACGGATAGCGCTGCTCCTCGCACGCCGGCCGGGCAGCGACCGGCCATCCCACCCATCGCGCGAGGACGGCACCGTCCGCCGGTCACCTCGCAGCGCCGCTCCAGTCCCAATTGCAGGTGACATCTCCCCAGGTTCGGGAGAAATGTCGCGCTAAACCTCGTGCATTCTTTTTCGGTGCCGGCGCACGATTTCGCAACAAGCCGGGAGACCTTTCCGGAAATCGTACGGATGACGACGGACGACGTCGGATGACGGCTGAGGGAGATCCGCTCATGTCCGGCTCGCTCCTCGCCCGCGGCCGGATCCGGAGGATGATCCGCGCCGCGCTGTCGCTCGCCGCAGCGCTCTTCCTGGCGGCGCCCGTGGCGCTCGCGCAGGTTCCGCCGCGCGGCGCGCGCCTGTCCTACACGCGGGGGCCTGGCACCGAGGGGTGCCCCGAGGAGCCGAGCCTCCGGCAGATCGTCGAGAGCCAGCTCGGCGGGGTCGACCCGTTCGTGAGCGACGGCGCGTGGCTCATCGAGGTGGTTATCCGGCGCAAGGGGACGGCGTTCCAGGGAGAGATCGCGCTTCACGACCGCGATGGCCGGGATCTCGGCCGCCAGGAGCACACGAGCGCGATCTGCGGCGCGCTCGTGGAGGACATCGGCCTCTCCCTTAGCGCCGTCATGCGCCCGTTGCTGCCAGCACCGCCTTCACCGGAGAGCGCTCCCATCTCGCCGCTGCCAGGGCCGCTGCCCCCGTCGGTGCCGAGGGGTGCCGCTCCAACGGTCTCGCCGGACGCGCCGCCCAAAGCGCTGGCCTCGAAGCCGCCTCGCCCGGTCGCTCCGCCGCCCCGCCCCGTTCCGCGCTCGAGGCCGCCGCCGGATCGCCCGCGCCTCCAGCTGGGCGCCGGGGTGCTGCTCGGCGCGGGCGTGGCGCCGTCGGTGGCGGTCGGGTTCTCGGGGTTCGCCGGCGCCCGCTGGGAGAGGTTCTCGCTCTCGCTGGAGGCCCGCGGGGATCTTCCGATCGACGCCGAGCCCTACCGCGGCTGGACCATCGGAGTGTCTGGGCTGAGCGCCTCACTGGTTCCCTGCGGTCACGCGGACTGGTTCTTCGGCTGCGCCGTCGCCACGGCAGGCGCGGTGTGGAACGTCAGGGACCGCACCGGCAGGGAGTTCGCGCTGCCCTACGCGGGGCTCGGGTTTCGTGCGGGGCTGGAGGTGCCGCTTTCGGCTCGCCTCGCCGGGCAGCTCAGCGGCGACCTCTTGATCAACATACATCGGACGCACTTTCGACCGCTCCGTGGCGAAGGGTGGTCCGCGGCGCCCGTCTCGGAGGCGGTGGCGCTCCGTCTGGTTGCTTTCTTCTGAGCCTCCGTGCGGTTTTGCGAAGCCTCGGACGCGTCCGCGGGAGCTATGGTTGCGAGCGCGTGGGGCGCGCGGAGGTCGCCGCGCGCCCCTCGCCGCCTGCCACCCCCCTTGGCGAGGCCGCTGTTGCGCCCGGAACGAGCTGTCGACTCAGGCCGGTACAGAGCTGGCGCGTTGACAGCAGAACGTCGCCGCCGCGGTGGGCGCGATGCTGCCCACCGCCTCGCCGCCGAACGCTTCGCACTTTCCGGGATCGAGGCTGACGACGCTCACCGACTTGCTTCCGAGCGCCGTGCCGGTCGCGACCGTCCCGCAGTAGGGCGCGTCGGCTGTGATCACCTGGGCCGCAACGAGCTGCGAGCACCCTTCGTCGCTGAACGCGGAGGCCAGGACGCTGCATGTCGCTCCGGTGGGCTCGGTGCAGCCGCAAGGCGCGCAGCCGCGGGTATCCTCGACGCCGGCGTGGAAGACGTGCCGGTCCGGGTACGTGGCGGGGCAGTCCTGCTCTCCCTCGTGGTGGATGCACGTGAGAAACCCCTCCGGCGGCGCGGCGTCGCCGATCGGCGGTGCCGGCGTGCAGGTCATCCCCGGATCTGCACACGGGGGGGACGCGTTTCCGGTACACGCGCGGGCGACAGTCGCGAAGCTTCCCACTGTAGCGGGCCCGTCGGGGTTCTCCGGCGCCTCCGTGACTCTCGGTGCGCAACCTGCGGAGACCACGCGAGGCGCCTGGATCGCGAGCGATTGCACGCAGGGGGTACCACCGCAGGTCCGTCCGGTGTCGACGCCATTCACCGAGGTGCAGGTCCCGTCCCACCCATCCGGGGCAGCGAACGAGGTCGCTGGCGCCTCGGGGCCGCCGCACGGGAAGCTGGCGTAGGCCCTCCATGCCATCGGCACCTCGCACGTCGCCTCGGGCGGGTCGCACGCGCAGGCGGGGCACTGGTACGAGGCTGGAGCCGCGAAATCCGCGTAGCCCTCGTAGCCGACGATCGGCGCGGTCGCAGGGCAGCTCGGCACGCCGTCGGGGGAGCCGATCCAGAGCAGCGCGGGCTCGGACCAACCGAGCGGCTCCTTCGGTACGCACTGCCCTGCACAGACCTGTGCTGGCGGGATCAGGTCGCCGAAATCGGACGCGATGGCGACGTCCGTGTCGTCCTCGGCCGCGCAGTCATCGCCGCCATCGCCGCCACCACCGCACCCGCCAGTTCCGCCGGCGTCGGGGGGGTCGAGCACCTCACAAGGCGTTCCCTTGGGTCCTTGGTCCTCATCCCACGGGCACAGGTATGCAGTCGACGACCCGCATCCGCCGGACGCGACACCGAGCCCGAGCGCGCTCGCGCACCACACCACGATCCCACGCCGCCAACGTCGTGCCCGCGCCGCCATGACCTCTCCATCTGCGGCGCCGTCGAGGGGGCGTCGCGGTAAGCGCGGCCACGTTACCAGAGGGCCGTAGGGCGCCGCTAGATCCATTCCCGGGGCAGACCACCCCCGTTCGATCGCATTACGAAGAGCGAGATCCCCCGGGGCAGACCACCCCCATTCGATCGCATTACGAAGAGCGAGGTCCATTTCTCATCTTTCGCCAGGCGACAGCCCACGTCGCCCTCCATGAGGGCTCGCGCTGTCCCCATCGTGCGCCCGTCGCCCGCCAGCCGCCAGAACGAGCGCTCTGGCGCCCTACGGTCACGCGGGCACAGTCGATTGTGCAGCGAGAAGCGGGGCAGTCCCGGATAGCGCTCCGATGAAGACCCCATTGCCTACCCCTCCCCGCCGGGAGGGCCGCCGCCCGTCCTCCGATGCGCCGGGATCCCGTACGCGCCGCCGCGCACGCAGCGCGCCGAGAGAGGCGCTTCACCCGGTGGTCTCGCCCTCGAATGAGGCCCTCTGGGCCGAGCGGCCGTTCGTCGTCCTCCTGCTCCGCGCCCTCCATGTTCCCGCCCGCGACCGAGAGGATCTCCTCCAGGCGGTGCTCCTCGGCGCCTGGGAAGCCATCCGAGCGCGCAGGTACCGCCCGGACCCACGGCGGCGCGCGCGCGCGGCGCTGCGCGCATGGCTGCACGGCGTCGCCTGGCGCCAGGTGTCCCATTACCGGGAGAGTGCCTATGTCCGCTGCGAGATCCTGTGCCGCGCGCCCTCCTCGCCCGCCGACCAGTCGCCCGTCGAGATCGAGGGAGGGCTCCTCGCCCGCGCCGCGCTCCGCGAGGTCGCCGCGCTCCCCGCGGGCCATCGCGAGGTCCTCCTCGCGGCGGCCGGGCCTCTGAGCCTCGTCGCCTGGGCACGAGCGTGCGGCATGAACCCCAATTCCGCTGCCAGCCGGCTGCGTCGCGCCAGGAGGGCGCTGGCCGAGAAACTCGCCTCACCGAGGCTGCCGTCCGGTGACGGCGCCGTTCGGTGACGCCGTCGCCGATGATGCCTCTGTTCGGTGCCCGCTCGGCCGGTCGCGTCGAGCCCGTGTACGATTTCGCAACGATCCGGGCGGCCTCGCCGGATTACCTATCCATGAAAGAACCCCGAGCGCGCCCAGCGCCCCCTCCTGCGCCCGACCCGGCGCCGGCGTCTGCACCTGCCCCGGAGGCGGCGCCCGCTCCCGCCCCGGAGATGACGCCTGCGCCCGACCCAGAGCCCGCTGCCGGACCCAATAGGGATCCTGCGCCCGCCATCGGCCCGCCCCTGCGGCCCTCGTTCGAGGAGGTCTATCAGACCTTGCTCCCGTACGTCCTCGTGGTGCTCTGGCGGCTCGGCGTTGCATCTCGAGATCTTCACGATGTCGCTCACGAGGTGTTTCTCGTCGTTCACCGGCGCCTCGAGGACCACGATCCTCGCCTGTCGCTCAAACCGTGGATCGCGGGGATCAGCGCCAATGTCGCCCTTCGCCACCGGGCGCTCGCCCGGAACCAGCGGGAGCTGCTCGCGCTCGACGATTCCGAGCCCATCGAGCTCGCGGATCCCGGGCTCGACGCCGAGCTCCGGGTCGCACAGGCCGAGACCCAGCGCATCGTCCGCGAGCTCATCCAGCGCATGGAGAGGGAACGACGAGCGGTGTTCGTGCTCTACGACCTCGAGGGAAGCGACATGCGCGACATCGCGCAGGCCCTCCAGATCCCCGTGAACACCGCATGGGATCGGCTGAGGCGCGCCCGCAGCGAGTTCACGGCCGCGGTCAAACGCCTCTCCGCGCGGGACCCGGACGCGCTCGGCCTTCGTCGCCTGCGCTTCGCCCTGGCGCCGTTCGCCCTGGCCGACAGACCCATGCTGCTCGACGCAAGCAAAGCCCGGCTCGGCCTTGCGCAGGGGCTCGCCGGACCGCTGTGGGTACAGCTCCAGCGATCGCTCGCCTCGACCGGAGGGCTGGCCCGCGGCACGGACGGCCTCTCCGACAGCCATGCAGCGCAGCCCCATGCAGGCGCCTCCCCGCCCCACCGGCGTCGTCCCGCGAACGCGGTGGAGGCCGCCGGCGCCGCCGGGGAGAAGCGCACACGCCCGGTCATCACGATCGCGCGATCCAGGCTCATCAAGGCAGGCGTTGCGCTGTTCCTCGGGGGAGCCGGGGTGGGCGCGGGCGTGGTTTATGCCGGGCTCCCGCCGCCTGCTGCGGCGCCGGTGGTGTCCGTCCGCGCCGAGGTCGAAGGCGCCGCGTCCGAGCGAGCCGGGCGCACCGAAGCGGGGCACGACGGGCGCGCCGCGCCCGAGCGAGCCGAGCGCGCCGCGGGCGAGCTCGCCCTGGCCGACGCCGTCGCGAACGCTGGGCCCTCGGTGGCCGTGGCGACGGCGGCCGCGGCGCCGTTACGCGCCTCCCCCCGCAAGGCGGCTCCGCCCAGCGAGCACGACACGACCGAGGAGAGCGCGTTGCTCAGCAGCGCCGGCCTTGCGCTCAGCGAAGGGAAGGCGACAGAGGCGCTCGAGGTGCTGGCCCTGCACGAGCGGAGTTACCCGCGCAGCCCGAGAGTCCAGCTGCGCGAGGCGCTGGCCATCCAGGCCCTCGTCCAGGCCGGGCGGCGCGCCGACGCCCGCGCGCGAGCGGAGCGGTTCCGCGCGGCGTTCCCTCACGCCCTGTTTCTCTCCGCCATCGAGGCGGCCGTGAACAGCCCATGAGGGCCGCCGCGTGCCTTCGCCTCCGGTCGACGACGCCGCCCGCGCTTCGACCCTGACGCCGCCCGCGCTTCGACCCTCCGCGAGCGGGCGCACGGGGTCGTCGGGTCCGCTCGCGAGGGAGAACTCCGGTCGGGCTGTCCGCCGCCGCCGGAGGACGCCGCCGGCCGGACCCGAGGCCATGCAGGTGGTGCTCGACCGGCCGTGGGGCGCGGGCTAGCCTGTGCGGGAAGGACCCACGATGAGCAAGAAGCTGGACGACGAGTTGGCCCAGGCGCTGTCTCTCGCAGAGCAGCAGGATACGCCCGCGGTGGTGAAGCCGGCCGCGGCCAGCCCGGCGCCGAAGGCGCGCCCGTCGCGCAGCCTCGGCTTGCTGGCGACGCTGCTCGTCATGGTGGGCGCGCTCGTCGCCCTGTTCCTCGTCGGCTTCAAGGAAGCGGCCGTCTACGCGACGCCGGTCGACCAGCTGCTCGCGTCGAAGGACAAGCTCGCCGGCCGCAAGGTCCGGGTCGAGGGCGAGCTCGTGCCCGGCACGCTGGTCAAGCGCGATTCGCCCTGCGAGTACCGCTTCCAGATCCACGGCACGCAGGCGGCGCTGCCCGTGCGCTACGCCCAGTGCGTCATCCCCGACACCTTCCGCGACGTCCCGAGCGGCGGCGTCCAGGTGACCGTCGAGGGCGCGCTCTCGCAGGGCGGCGACTTCGAGGCGAGCCTCGTGATGGCCAAGTGCACCTCGAAGTACGATCCCAACTCGCACGAGATGAAGGGCAGCGCCCAGCCCGGCGCGGGCCCGCTCTCGCTCAACTGAGCGGTCCCCGCCCAAAGGCGCCGCCGCGCGCGGCGCCGACACGCCCAAAGGCGCCGCCGCGCGCGGCGCCGACACGCCCAAAGCGCCGCCGCGCGGCGCCGACACGCCTGGATCCATCTCCCCGCTCCCCGGCGGGCCGCTGACTGGCTCGCTCGCGGGACCTTGAGCCTCCTGGACAAGCTGGTTAAGAGACATCCCCGGACCGACGCCCGAGGAGGAGGCATTTGAGCCACGATCGCGATCTCGTCGTCCTGACGCAGAACATCTGGGGGGGAGTCGCCCTCTGGGAGCGGCGCCGGACGATGCTTGCCAGGCTCATCGGCGATCTGCGCCCCGGCCTCATCGGGCTCCAGGAGGTGCACGCGGCGGCGGCGAGCGGCGATCTCGGCCAGGCCGGGGAGCTCTCGCGGCTCGCCGGCGGATACAGGGCCTGGTTCGCGCCGGGCAGGGTCGCCGCGAGCGGCGAGTGCGAGGGGGTCGCGCTGCTCTGCCGGGAGGACGTCGAGGTGCTCGACCACTCCGTGGAGGCGCTCACGCTCGATCGCGACGATCCGTTCGAGCGCGACAGCCAGCGCGTCGTCTTGCGCGCCGCGATCCGGCACGCCGGCGCGGTGGTCGACGTGCTCGTCACGCACCTCTCGCTGTCGAAGCGCGCTCGGGCGCGCACCGTGCGCGAGCTCGTGAGCTTCGCCGCGCGCGAGCGCCAGAAGTCGGGGAGCCAAGGCGCCGTGCTGATGGGCGACTTCAACGCGCTCCCCAGCGAGGAGGCGGTCTGTTATCTCCAGGCGAGCGCCGGAAACGGCTCCTGGCTCGACGCCTGGACGCAGGCGCACCCCGGCAAGGCGGGCGGCACCTGGCCCGCGGGCCTGCCGCTGCGCCGCATCGATTATGTCTTCGTTCAACCGGGGGAGGGGTGGACGATCACGCGCTGCGAGCGGGCGCCGTTCTCCGGCTCGGATCACCACGGCGTGGCCGCGTGGCTGCGGCTCGACGCCTGAAGGGCAGGGCCATGCTCGCCCGGATCTCCAGCAGATCATCGATGGCTGAGGCATTCGCGCGCAAACTGTACCCGCTGCGGCGGACCGGGTAGGCTGGCGGCCCATGAGCAGGCTGCTGATCTTGGGGGCGACCGGCGGCACGGGCGCCGCGTTGATCCGTCAGGCGCTGGAAGCCGGACACGAGGTCTCGGCATTCGCGCGCACGCCCGCCACCATCCCTGTCCCGCACCATGAGCGGCTGCGCGCGCTCCGCGGCGACATCATGGATGCCGAGCAAGTGTCGCGCGCCGTGTCCGGCCACGACGCCGTCCTCTCGGCCCTGGGGTCGCGTGGCCTGGGTCCGACGCGCGTCTACTCCGACGGCATCGTCCACGTCCTGCGCGCGATGAAGGAGCATGGCGTCCGCCGCCTGATCGCCGTCACCGCCGCGGGCATCGGCGAGGAGCAGCAGCCTGCGCTCTGGTTCCGGCTCCTCGTCAAACCGATGCTCCGCAACAGGTATTCCGACATGCTGCGCATGGAAGAGGCCCTCCGCCGGAGCGATGTGGCCTGGACCGTCGTGCGCGTCCCCAAGCTCACCGAGGGGCGGCTCACCAAGGAGTGCCGAGCCGAAGTCGACCCCTCGCCGCCGGAGGGCTACCTCTTCGGCGGTCCCACGATCTCGCGCGAGGACCTGGCGTATTTCATGCTCTCCCAGCTGGAGAGCGACGAATACCTCCGCAAGGCGATCGTCGTGACGTACTGAGAGCGCGGCGCGCTCGTCATGTCTTGACGCAGCCGCGGAGCATCGGTCTGCTGCCGCCCCCGCCGTCGTGGCCAGCCTGCGGCGCGCCTGCGGTGATCGCCATGAATGCCGCGATCACCGTGATTCCCGCGACGCTGCCGAGCAGAGGCCTCAGAAACCATGATCTCCTTTCCCAGGACGGCTCTCCCATTGTTCCTCGGTCTGGCGCCGATTGCCCTGACCGGGTGCGAGCTTCTCGTCGCACCGGACCGCAGCAAGATCGATTCGCCCGCAGTCGGCGGCAGCGGCGGAGAGGGTGGTAGTCGCGGACAGGGCGGCAGCGGCGGACAGGGCGGCAATCGAGGAGAGGGAGGTAGAGGCGGAGAGGGCGGCAACAGTGGAGAAGGCGGCAGCGGCGGACACGGCGGCGCGCCAGGCGCGGTGTGCGGCGATGGAACGGTCAGCGCTCATGCCGAGATGTGCGACGATGGGAATCGGACCGCTGGCGACGGGTGCGATCCGGGTTGCGCGATCGAGCCTGGGTTCGCGTGCGCCGGCGCGCCGAGCCGTTGTACGAGCGGGTGCGGCGACGGCGCGCTGGGCGGCTCGGAGACCTGCGACGACGGCGGCGACGAGGACGGCGATTGCTGTTCGCGCGCGTGTCAGATCGAGTCCGGCTGTGAGGTCGAGCCGAACGACGAATTCACCTCGGCCAACGACGCCTTCGCCATCGCGCCCGGCGGTCGAATCCGCGCGTTCATCGACCCCGGATCCGACGTGGACGTGTTCTCGGTGATCGTCCCCGAGGGGTCGATCGGGCGCATCAAGGCAGAGACGCTCGATGGCCCGCTGGGCACGACGTGCAGCTCGCTCGGCGTCGATACCCATGTGGCGATCTTCGACGCGAGCCTGGCGAGCATCGAGGACAACGACGATGTCGCCGACGACGATTACTGTTCTTTCCTGGCGCTGCGCAAGCTGAGCCCCGGCGAGTATTTCGTCCGCGTGCAGATCTCCCCTGAGGCGGAGCCCGCGACGTTCGACTACACGCTCTCGCTCACCCTGGATACCTCGGTGTGCGGCGACGGCGTGCTGGAGGATCCGGAGCTCTGCGACGACGGCGACACGACGGGCGGTGACGGTTGCAGCGCCGCGTGCGAGCTGGAGCTCCGCTCTCCCGAGGTCGAGCCGAACGACACCGCGGCGGAGGCGGACGGGCGCGCCGTGCTCCTGCCGAACGTGCTCGTCTCGGCGGCGATCGAGCCCGTCGGCGATATCGACGTCTTCGCCTTCGAGGTGCCGAACCTCGCGGACGTCCAGCTCGCCACGTTCAGCCCCGGGCGATTGAACGAGTGCGTCCAGGGAGTCGACACCTTCCTCCAGCTGCTCGACACGGACGGCGCCACGGTGCTGGCGAGCGACGACGACAGCGGCCCCGAGGCCTGCTCGCTCATCGACTCGAGCGTCGACGACAGGGCGACCCGGCTCCAGCCGGGCACGTATTATGTGACCGTCGAGGAGTTCGACAACGACGCTTCCATCCCGGGGTACGACCTCCTCATCGCCTTCACCTCGCTTTGCGGCAACGGGGTGATCGAGGAAGGCGAGGCGTGCGATGGTGGGGAGCGGTGTTCCTCGGAGTGCGCGCGGATCGCGGTGTGCGGCGACGGAGCCATCGACGGCGCCGAGACGTGCGACGACGGCGGGACCGAGGGCGGAGATGGCTGCAGCGCCGCGTGCCAGCTCGAGGGGACCCTCCCGGAGATCGAGCCGAACGACGCGCGAGGCCAGGCCACCGTGGGGCAGGCGACCGCGGCGGGGGCGCTGTTCGCCGCGTCGATCTCTCCGCCGGGAGAGGTCGACTTCTTCGCCGTCGACGTCCCCGGCCTGGCCGAGCTGGAAGTGGAGACCTTCGACGCGACCGGCCCGACCTCTTGCCGCGGCATCGACACCGCGCTGCAGCTCCTCGGGCCCGACGGCGCCGTGATCGCCGAGGACAACGACGGCGGCGAGGCCAGGTGCTCCCGTATCCGCGCCTCCGTCTCCGCGCCGGGCGTCGATCACGTCCGCTATTACGTGCGCGTCCACGACGCTGGAGGAGACTCCATCGCTGGATATACCCTGCGCGCGCGGACGACGGCCGTCTGCGGCGACGGCGTGGTCGAGGGCCTGGAGGAGTGCGACGGCGGCGCCGCGTGCGGGGCGACGTGCCAGCGCATCCCTGTGTGCGGCGACGGCTTCGTCGACGAGCCCGAGGTCTGCGATGACGGCAACACCGCAGGCGGGGATGGCTGCGACGCCGCCTGTCGGATCGAGGGGGCGATCGCCGAGATCGAGCCCAACTCGACCCCTGCCGAGGCCGAGGCGAACGGCGCTGTCGCGCCGGGAGCGCTCGTGTCCGGCGTGCTCGAGCCGGACAGCGATGTCGACCTCTTCGCCCTGCGGCTCACGACCGTATCCGATCTCCGGATCGAGACCTTCGACTCGAGCGGCCCCGGGCGGTGCGCCGAGGGCGTCGACACGGTCGCCTCCCTCCTCTCGTCGGACGGGACGACGGTGCTCGCCTCCGACGACGACGGCGGGATCGGCGCCTGCTCGCTCATCGACTCGCGGAGCCCGGGCGGGGCCGCGGCGCGCCACCTGGAGCCCGGGACATACCATGTCCGTGTCAGCGGCTTCCCGGAGCAGCCGGGGGCCCGCTACACGCTGCGGGTCTCGCTGGACGCCTCGTGCGGCGACGGGGTGAGGGAGGGCGCCGAGGAGTGCGACGGCGGCGCGGGGTGCAGCGCCCGCTGCGAGAGGCTCCCGGTCTGCGGCGACGGCCTCCTCGACGCGCCGGAGGGGTGCGACGACGGCAATGCCGCGGGCGGCGACGGGTGCAGCGCCGCCTGCCAGCTCGAGGCGGTGACCGCCGAGATCGAGCCGAACGACACCCCCGCGCAGGCCGGGGCGAACGATCTCGTGATCTCGGGCGACGCGCTCCTCGCGGCGAGCCTCGCCGCGGGCGGCGACAGGGACGTGTTCCACCTGAGCTTGCCTGTCGCCTCGGTCGTGCGCCTCGAGGTCTTCGACGGCACCGCGGCGGGCTGCGAGGGAGGCCTCCTCACGACGCTCCGCGTGCTCGACGCGGCGGGCGGGACGGTCGCGACGGACGAGGGGCTCTCCGACGCAGCCTACGCGGGCGGCATCGGCGGATGCTCGGCGCTCGTCGTGGCGTTGCCTTCCGGCGACCACGACGTCGAGGTCGCGGCGCGCGAGGGCGGCGCGGAGTTTCCGCTCTACCTCCTCCAGGCCAAGATCCTCGCGCCCGCGGGCGCCGAGGAGGAGCCGAATGGCACCGTCGCCACCGCGAGCGGATCCGTCGGCTCCGATGTGTTCATCGCCGGCGCCCGGACGACCGACGATTTCGACTTCTACGCCGTGGATGTCCCGGAGGGCCGGTCGATCCGCGCGGAGATCATCGAGGGCGGCGAAGAGACGTGCGAGTCGCTCGAGATCGACAGCCGGCTTTCGCTGCTCGACGCCGGGGGCTCGCTCATCGCGGACGATGACGACAGCGGCCGGGGCAACTGCTCGATCCTCGACGGCACCGGGGACGCCCCGCGCCACCCCGGGGCTCACGCGCTACCGGCGGGGCGGTATTTCCTCCGCGTCCGCGCCGCGTCTGGCGCCTCGGGCACCGCGGCCCTCTTCGACTACCGGCTGGCCGTCACGCTCCGCTGAGGAGCGCGGACGCCGCCGGACGTCCGGGATCGCCGGTCGCCCCATCCGGCCGGGACGCCGCGCGTCCGGCGCCGGGGCGCCGCCGGGAGGCCGGGACGCACCCGCCGCCGCGCGGCGATTCGATGTCTCGATATCCCATCATCGCGAGACTGCCGCGCTCCGTCGCGCCGCCGCGCGGTGTGGCTCCGCGGTGCTCATCGGAGCCGCATCGGAGGGCCATACCCACAAGCGCCTTCGCGGGGCGTCTTCGGTGGTCTTCGGTGGGTAGGTAGGTAGATCGAGCGCCGGGGGCGGCGCGGAGCTGCCTTGTGCCTCGCCTGCGCCCCCCCGCGCGCCCGCCCTGGCGTTCCCCGGCGATTCGCGCCCTCGGCCGCGCCTCGCGGCGCCGCCCTACACCGCCTCTCTCGGCGCGGGTGCGTGATACTTCGGCTGGATGTAGGAGCCCGAGGGGTGCGTTCAAGGCAGAGGGCATGAGTTCATAGTCGAGGAGTGCCGGTATTATCCATGGTTCTAACTCCGTCGTGTTTTCGACCGAAAAGATGCCAGTCAAAAGTGCTTGCGTGAGACCGCAGGGAGAATAGTCTCCTGTTGTTCGCGTCATGACCTCGGGGCGGGTTCCTCCGGGAGCGTGACCGTGACGGGACGACGACGACGTGCGTCGCTCCCGTCGGGCACCGCTCTCGTGGCGCAGGCCCCGGGGGAATGCATCCCTTGGGTGACGATCTGGATAGGTATCTGCATCAAACTTCACCACAGATTCGATTCCTCGGAGGTATTTCTCATGAAGAATTTCGCTCGTTGGGTGCTCGCTTTCGCAACCGTCACGTCGATCTCGGGCAGCGCCTTGGCCATCCGGAACGACTGTCTCTACAACGTGTCGATGAAGACCGGGCTGAGGAAGGTGCCCGTCGGTACGACCGTCTTCCAGCTGGCCGAGCAGGCGGGCACCCCGTTCAACGATGAGTGCGGCTACGTGGGCAAGTGGGGAGTCGTGGCGGCCCCGGGCGCCGCCGTCGCCGCAAACATCTTCCTTCGCCAGCAGACGACGATCGGGAACAACGACTGCGACTGGAACTCCTTCTATTTCACGGACGGGAGCATCTCGCTCCTGCCCACTGTGCCGATCCCGCCCAGCACCGTGGCGTTCCCGCCCAGCTCCGGCATCACCTCACGGCTCCAGAAGGCGCCCCTGTGCAACTTCGTGGGGATGGAGGACGACTTCACCGGGACGATCAAGGCCACGATTCAGTTCTATTCCTCGCTGTCGATGCCCGTGCCGGTCACGTTCGCCCCGCATTGCTACTGACGGCGTGCCTTTGAGACCGGTCTTCACTGGGCTCTGAGACGGCGCCCGGCGTCCGACCGATCGGCGAGAGCCTCCCTGCAGAAAGCCCTTAGTAACGGCCCCGGGCAGGTCGGGGAGGCGCTCGTCGAACGCGTCGTGCGGAGTGAGGAGGGGGCGCCGGCGGGAACGCCGGTAGCCCCTTTCTCTTCTCCGCCTCTGCCGAGCTCCCGGCCGCAGCGCTCTAGCCAGGTCAACTTGTCTGGAGGAACAATGATGCAACCGAGTTCGTCGCAACGGAACCCCTCGCGCCGGCCCTTGTGGATCGCCGCCGGATTGCTCCTGGCCGCCCTCGTCGGCGTCGCCCTATTCCTCGCCTTCCGCTCCGGGGACGAGCAGACCGCCGGGGCGAGGGGCCCGGACGCCGGAGCCGAGAAGCACGTCCGCTATCGCAACAGGGCGCTCGTGCGCGGCGCGGCGCCGGCGGCGAAGGAGGAGGCGCGGCCCACCATCAGCGGCCTCGTCTATGGCACGGACGGGAACACCCTCGCCGGAGCGACCGTCGTCGCCATGACCTTCGAGGTCGCCGGCAACGTGCTCTCGACCGCGGGCTCCGTGAAGAGCGACGACGCCGGGCGGTTCGAGCTCACGCTCCCGGACGGCACCTATCAGCTGAGCGCGAGCGTCGATGGGTACGGGACCACGTCGACCACGGCGCGCCCCGGCGAGGCGGTGAGCCTCGTGCTGCCGAAGAGCGGCGTCATCGAGGGGCGCGTGCTGGACGAGCGGGGCGAGCCCGTGCGCCGCTTCTCGATCGACGTCCTCTCGGCCGTGACGGCGGAGACGCCGGCGACGCCGCCCCTGTTCTCTCGCACGTTCGAGAGCGCGGACGGCTCGTTCCGCGTCGATCAGCTGCCCTCGTGGGACGTCGTCGTCAGGGCGACGGCGGCGGAGTTCGCGCCCGCGTTCTCCTCGAACGTCAACGTGCGCGCCGGAGACGTCGAGAAGATGGATCTGACCCTCTCGAAGGGATGTACCTTGACGGGGCAGGCGGTGGACTCGTCCGGCGCTCCGCTGCCCGGGGTGTACGTGGACGCCGAGTCGCTCTTCGCCGTCGGCGAGCTGAGCAGCCTGGCCATGGAGGCCGCCGCGCAGGCGCAGACGGAGGACGACGGCTCCTTCAGCCTGCCGCACGTGCCGAAGGGCACGATCGTCGTCCGCGGCTATGACGGCAGCAACGCCGTCAGCTCGACCGAGATCGAGGTCGCGAGCTGCGACGGCCTGAAGCCGGTGAGGCTCGTGATGTCGCCCGGCGGCAGCCTCTCCGGCGTGGCGCGAGACGCCGAGGGCAAGCCCATCGCCGGCGCCAAGCTCACGCTCATGCACCGCCCGATCGGCTTCGTGAACACGGTGAGCGACGAGGACGGCAGCTTCCACTTCGACCAGGTCCCGCCCGGCGAGCTCCGCGTCATGATGCGGCGAGGCGAGGAGGTGATGCTCGCGGCGATCGGTATCGAGGAGGGGAAGAGCGCGCAGCACGACATCTCCTTTGCGCCTCGGGGCACCGGGGAGATCCGCGGCCGCGTCACGGTGGGCGGCAAGCCGCTCCCGGGGGCTCGCCTCATGCTGGCCACCCAGATCGGGGACGACGGCGCGATCGGCATGTTCTACCCCGTCACCGCGGAGGACGGCTCGTTCCGCGCTTCCGGGCTCCCGACCGGCGGCTACATCATCAACGTCGAGTCGACGAGCATCGGGACCGGCGTGCACGTGAAGCCGGGCGAGGTCACGACCGCGGATCTCCAGGTGATCGACCTGCCCAGCATGAAGGGCAAGGACGCCGAGCTCCCGCTGCGGTAGCGAGCGCACCGCAGGCGGCTATCTCCCGGCTGTCCGGAGGCGGAGCCTCCTGGACGGCCGGTCCGCGTTTTCAGGTCACTCCGCCGGGGCGATCGTCAGCGTGAACGGCCCCGAGGAGGCGGCGTTGTAGCTGTCGACGAAGATGTCGATCGGCTGGCCTGCCGTCGCCTCCACCGTGATCGACTCGGGCCAGTCGGACTCGAAGAGATCATCCGCGCACGCGATCTCGCTGCTCTCGGCTGCGCAGTCGCTGCGCGCGTAGAGGACGATATCGGAGTGGCCCTCCGGCGTCGCGGTGATCGTCAGATTGCCGCTCGTCTCCGGGGTATACCGGTACACGAGCTCCCCGCCTTCGCCGCCGCACGACGCCGTGACGCCCTGCGTGCCCTCGGAGGTGTCGCCCACCGTCGTCGCTTCCGTGAGCGTCGCCGCGGCCGCGCACAGGGGCCCCAGGTTCACCCGGCACCCGTTGCTGCACAGGTTGTCAGCCACGGTGTCTCCGTCGTCGCACTCCTCCGTGCCGACGCGCGCTCCGTCCCCGCAGATCTCCTCCGCGAAGGACACATCGAGCGTATACGACGCGTCCATCCCGTTCTTGCCCTCGATGAAGATGAAATAGGTCTGACCGGCGTCGGTGAGGAGCTCGAGGGGGGCGTCTTGCGGTCCGAACGCAGGGACGCAGCCGAGCAGCGTCGTCTCGTCGTCGCAGCTCTCCCGGATGTACCAGTCGAAGTCGGCCTCCGTCGCCGTCGCCGTCGCGGCGATCTGGACCGCGCCCTTGGCCGGCGCGACGAACCGGAAGACCCGCTCTCGCATGCCCGTGCCCGTGACGGACGTGGTGAGACCAGGGCAGAGCGCGGCGAACAGGTTGGTGCCGGCCTCCGTCGTGCCGGTGAACCTCCCGCCCTCCGAGACGTCGATGGCCTCCGCGCACGCCGCGGCGACGCTCTCGACGCACGCTGCCGTCGTCGAGCAGTCCCGCTCCTCGCAGTCCTGCAGGCCGTCCTTGTCCTCGTCCTCGCCGCTGTCGCAGATCTCACCCTCCGCGACGCAGAACGCGGTGTCCTCGTCGCAGGCGCTCTTGCACTGCGCGTCGTCGTCGCAGCCGCCAAAGCACATCGTCCACCCGTCGTCGGTCACGTCGACGCACGTATGCCCCGCCCTCCCGCAGTCGGACGTCTCTTCACAGGACTTGAGGCAGAGAGAGAAGCTGCCCTGCGGTAGACACTCGGAACCCTCTCCGCAGGGCAAGAGCTCCGTATCGCAGAGCCTTGTGCAGTAGCCGCCCGCCCAGCCGAAATCCTCCTCGGTCAAGCAGAGCCCGCCGTGGCAGTCCTCGTTGACCGTGCAAGCCTCGCCGTCCGCTTTCCCCTCCGGCCCGACGCCCTCGCCGTCGTCACCGCCGTCACCGCCCTGGCCGCCCTCGCCGGACGCCACCTCCACCGGCTCGATCTCTTCGTCGTCACCGCACGCGGCGAATGCGAGAGACATCGCTGTGACCGCTGACAGGGGGAGAGCAAGTCGCATGTTGTTTCTCCTGAAATAGAGGTACAGCGCTCGTATCACGGAACGCAGCAAAACCTGCCACAACAGTAAAAATAGACTGGGCTGACTGGAATTGTTACGTCCGGGGCGAAATGTGATGGTAAGAAAAGAACCCTTACAATCGTTCAATGCTGAGACCGTGGCGTTTCAAAAACGAAACCCGTAGGGGACGTCCTTGACGCATGGCCGCAATTCGGGGTGCGTCTTAGGGTTCCTCCGGATGGCACGGTCAGTGCTTCATGGGATGCAGCGCCGCCGGCGCGGCCTTCGCCCCCCTGAGGCCCCGGCGGCGCTGTCTTTTTGTCGGTCGTCGTCGCCACGCCTGAGCCCACTGGCTCGCTGCGCCGCGCCGGGCGCGATGGACAGGTGGCACGCGGGGATCGAGCGCAGATCGCCGTAGCGTTGTATCGTCCCGCCGCCCCATGGCGACGAAGCTCATCGCTCCCTCGAGTCACCCCCCGAATCAGAAGTTCGAGTGCCGCGACTGCCCAGCTCGGTGCTGCCGGATGCCCTGGAACATCCGCTTCGGCGGCGACGAAGCCAGGCGGTACCTCGCCGAGCCCTGGGTGCGCGAGCGCGTCGGGGAAGAAGGGGCCCTCGTCATCGGGCGCGGCGTGCTGCCCGTGCGGGAGCGGGATCGCCAGCTCCAGTGCGTCTTCCTCGACGACGACATGCTCTGCAGCATGCAGAAGCGGTTCGGCCACGAGTACATCCCGAAATCGTGCCAGGCGTTCCCGTTCGGGTTCGTGCGAGACGAGAAGGATGTCGTCGTCGCGCAGCTCTCCCAGCTGTGCCCGTCGATCCGCGACAACTACGGCAAGCCCGTGGACCGCCAGCTCAAGGCGAAGCTCCAGCAGCGAGGCGACACGGAACGGATGTCGACGGCGCTGGCGACGCTGAGCGGCGTGATCCTCGCGCAGCCGCTTTATCTGCGCGCGGCGAGGCACTGGGAAGAGCGGCTCGCGACCGGCGCGTCGCCGGCGTCGACGCTGGCGGAGCTCTACGACTGGACGGCGGCCTTCGAGCGCGCGCTCCCCCAGGGCCAGGGGCGCGCGACGGACGCCTCGGTCGACGCCGCCCTCGGGCAGGCCGGCAAAGAGGAGCCCGAGCCGCTCGCGCCCCGCAAGAAGCCCTCTTTCTATGCGCGGGTGTTGTTCGCCTATCTCCTCGGCAACCTCTGCTATCCGTCGCGGGTCCGCGAGTCCCACCGGGTCGAGAAGGCCTCCTGGACGGAGCTCCAGGCGCTGCGCAGCTTCGGGAACAAGGCCGCCTGGATGCTCGGGCGAGGCACCGTCGATATGCTGTTCGTCCCGAGGCCGTTCAAGCTCCAGCGGGTGAGCACGGTCGACCGCTTCCTCGCCGGCGACGAGGGGACCCTCGTCAAGGACTACCTGCGCCTCGTGCTCCAGCGCCGGCACATCTTCTCGGCGCCGAGGCACCTCCTGGCGGCCGTGCTCGACCTATCGCTCGCCACCGTCGTGATCTCGCGCTTCGCCCGCTGCCGCGCCGCGGCGGACGGCAGGGTCAAGGTCTCCCCGGAGGACGTGCGGGAGGGCATCAGCGTCGCCGAGCTCGTCCTCCTGAGCCACGCGGCCCTCTCGGAGCAAGGCACGCTCATGAAGAACCTGCGCTGGCTCCTGCTCACGAAGCGCGAGAGCTTTCGCGCCCTCCTTGCGACCGAGGCGTAAAGCGGACCCGCGCCCCGCTTTGGTCCCCTCGTCCGCAGGGTTGGGTGCGCTACCGGGACAGGCCTTTAGCACCTCGCGTCAACGTCAGGCCGGGCTCGCCTAACCGCCGGCCGCGACTATTCTCGCGCCCACCGGGCCCAGCTGGCCCATGGAGGCACGCGCATGATCGTCATGAAGTTCGGCGGCAGCTCGGTCGAGAGCCGCGCGCAGATCGAGAAGGTTCTTCACATCGTCAGAGCCCGCCTGGCCCGCCGCCCCGTCGTGGTGAGCTCCGCTCACAAGGGCATGACCGACGCGCTGATCAACGCCGCCAAGGCCGCCGCCACGGGGCGGTTCGATCCCTCCGTCCCGGTGAACAAGCAGCGCGCGGTCGCCGAGTCGCTCGGCTGCGCGCCCGAGCTCCTCGCGCCCTTCTACGAGGAGATCGCCGATCTGCTGCGCGGCATCAGCCTCGTCAAGGAGCTCAGCCCGAGGAGCCTCGACTACATCGCGAGCTTCGGAGAGCGCATGGCCGTGCGGTGCATCGCGGACTTCTTCGCGAGGAGCGGCGTGCCGGCCCGCGCTTACGACGTCTGGGACCTCGGCTTCGTCACCGACGCGAACTTCGGCCGCGCGCGCCCGCTGCCCGGCTTCGACGCACGCATCAAGGCCATGTTCGCCGAGCGCGTCCCCGAGGGGATCGTGCCGATCGTCACCGGCTTCGTCGGCCGCAACGAGGCCGGCGAGATTACGACCGTCGGCCGCAACGGGAGCGACCTGACGGCCACGCTGGTCGCGGCGGGGCTCGGCGCCGAGGAGGCGCAGATCTGGAGCGACACCGACGGCGTGATGACCGCCGACCCGAGCGTCGTGAAGACGGCCCGGAACATCCCCACGATGCGCTTCGAAGAGGCCGCGGAGCTCGCGTTCTTCGGCTCCCGCGTCCTGCACCCCTCCACGCTGCTGCCCGCCATGGAGAAGGGCATCCCGGTGCGGGTGCTCAACACGAACCGGCCGGATCATCCCGGCACGGTCATCGACTTCAACACCGACGCCGCGTCCCCGGCCGTGACGAGCATCGCGTACCGCGAGCGGCAGGTCGTGCTCAAGATCAGCTCGACCCGGATGTTCGGCGAGGTCGGCTTCCTCGCGCAGGTGCTCGCGGCGCTCGCCCGGCACGAGGTCGTGATCGACGTGATCACCACGTCCGAGGTCTCGGTCTCGATGACCACCGACGACCTCGGGAAGCTCAGCCGCGCGCTCCCCGAGCTCGAGCAGTTCGGCGCCTGCGAGGTCCTGCCCAACCGGACGACCCTCGTGATCGTCGGCCAGGGCATGCCCAGGCAGAAGGGCGTCGCCGCGCAGGTGCTCGAGGCGATGGCCCAGGCCGGCGTCAACGTCGAGATGCTCAGCTACGCCACGGGCAGCGTCAACCTGTCGATGGTCATCGAGGACGCGCACGTCGCCTCGGCGGTCGGCGTTCTGCACCACTCCCTCTTCGAGAAGGCGCGGTGACGCACCTGGCGCGCCGAACAGACTGAACCTCGAGAAACAGGAGAGATTTCACAGGGAGGCGGGGAGACGGGGAGATTTTTGTTTTTCTTTCTCTTCCTCCTCGCCTCCCCGTCTCCCTGTTGTTTTCTCTCGGATCCTCGACGTGATCGGTGTTCCTGCCGGGTGACGCGACGTTGACACGCGTGACGCGACGCGGGCGCCGCAGTAGGCGTAGGCCTCGGTCGGACCAGGCGTCCGGCCCCGGGGAGACCATGGCAGCGGCACACCTCGACGGCAGCGCGACGATCCCGCGCGAAAGCACGACCGACATCCTGCGGAGGATCGAGGCCGCGCACGGCACGTACGCCACGCGCACCGCGCTCGCGTTCGACGCGGACGGCACCCTCTGGGAGGGGGACGTGGGCGTCGACCTCTTCGAGGCGTTCCTCGCGGGGCGCTTCGCGCGGCCCGAGGCGGAGGCGGCGCTGCGCCGCGAGGCCGAGGCGTTCGCCGTGGCCGCGGAGGGCGGCGCGCACGAGATCGCGAGCGCGCTCTACGCGGCGTTCAACGCCGAGCGCTACCCTGAGGACAGGGCGTTCGCGATGATGGCCTGGGCCTTCGCGGGGTGGCGCGAGGACGAGCTCGCGGCGCTCGTCGACCGCGTGCTCGAGGAGAAGGGCCACGCCGGGCGGATCCGGCCGGCGCTGCTGCCGATCCTCGACTGGGCGCGCTCGCGCGGCGTCCCGGTGTACGTCGTCTCGGCGTCGCCGCGCGCCGTGATCGAGCGCGCCGTCGCGCGCCTCGGCGTCGCGCCCGAGCGCATCGCCGCGATGACCCCGGCCGTCCGCGAAGGCCGGCTCGCCCCCGAGCTCGGCGCGCCCGCGACCTACGGCGAGGGGAAGACCCGCGCCCTCGAGCGCATCTTCCCCGAGCTCGCGGTGCTCGCGGCCTTCGGCGACAGCGCCTACGACGCCGCCCTGCTCCGGGCGGCCCGGGTGCCCGTCGCGGTCTCGCCGAGCCCCAAGCTGCTCGCGGTCGCCGGCTCGATCCCCGGGCTCGTCCTGCTCGCCACCTGAGCTCTTGCCATGGCCACCCTCTCGCTCCGAGGCCTGACCCGCCGGTTCCCGAGCGCCGGGCGCCCCGCGCTCGCCGGCCTGGATCTCGACGTCGACGACGGCGAGCTGCTCGTCCTCGTCGGCCCCTCGGGCTGCGGCAAATCGACGGCGCTCCGGCTGATCGCGGGCCTCGACAGCCCCGACGGCGGCACGGTCTCGATCGGCGGGCGCGACGTCAGCCGCGTCGCGCCGGAGGACCGCGACGTGGCCATGGTCTTCCAGGGCTACGCGCTCTACCCGCACATGACCGCGCGCGACATCATGGGCTTCCCGCTCAGGATGCGCGGGGTCGCGCGGGAGGAGCGGGCGCGCCGCGTCGAGGAGGCGGCGGCGCTGCTCGCGATCGGCCACCTGCTCGATCGGCGCCCCGGCGAGCTCTCGGGAGGCGAGCGCCAGCGCGTCGCCATGGGGCGCGCGATCGTGCGCGCCCCCGCGGCGTTCCTCTTCGACGAGCCGCTCTCGAACCTCGACGCCGCGCTGCGCGCCGAGCTCCGGGTCGAGCTCGCGGCGCTCGTGCGCCGCCTCGGCACGACGTCGGTCTACGTGACCCACGACCAGGTCGAGGCCATGACCATGGGCGACCGCATCGCCGTGCTCCGCGCCGGCGAGCTCCAGCAGGTCGGCCCGCCGCGCGCCATCTACGAGGCGCCGGCGAACACCTTCGTGGCCGGGTTCCTGGGCACGCCGGCGATCAACCTCCTCCCGCTCGAGCGCTCCGGCGAGCGCTACGAGGGCGCGGCGCTCTCGCTGCCCGCCCCGCCGGGGGTGGCGCTCCCCGACCGGGCCATCGCCGGCGTGCGGCCCGAGCACCTGCGCGTCGCGCCGGGGCGCGGATCGCACGACGATGCGGGAGCGCGCGGCGACGCCGGGGCGCAGGGCGAGGTGGAGGTCGAGGCGCGCGTCGTCGTGGCCGAGCCGCTCGGCGCCGAGACGTTCCTGTACCTCGACGCGGGCGGGACACGGCTGCGCGCGCGGGCGCACGGCTTCGCGACGCCCGCGCCGGGCGAGGCGGTGCGCGCGCGGCTCGATCCGCGCGACGTGCTCTGGTTCGACGCCGGCTCCGGCGCCCGGATCGCCCCGCCGCGGGCGGTGTCATGAACGGGGAAGGCCGCGCCGTGCGCTCGCGGCGCGATGCGCTCCGGGCGCTCGCCGCGTCGCTCGCCGCGGCCGCGGCGGGATCGATCGGCTGCGCGCGGCGCGCGCGCGTCGTCGACGGGCGCATCGAGGGCTCGCTGTGGTTCGCCTACGGCGGCAAGAACCGCGAGGTGCTCCTGTCGCTGGTCGACCAGTTCCACCGCGAGCAGGGCCGCTACCGCATCGACGCCGTGTACCAGGGCGACTACTTCGAGGCGCTCGCCAAGCTGCGGACCGCGCTCGCGGCGGGCGCGGCGCCCGCCCTGACGCACGTGGTCGGCGAGGTGGTGCCCTACCTGGCCGAGGCGGGCGTGCTCGAGCCGCTCGATCGGTTCCTCGCCGGCGCCCCGGGCGGCGATCTCGACGTGGTCGAGGCCCTCGGCCAGTCGGGGACGTTCGTGGGCGGCGGCGAGCGCCCGCTCGTGTGCCTGCCGTTCAACCGATCGACGCCGATCGCCTACTACAACCGGAATGTGTTTCGCGAGCTCGGGCTGTCGCCGCCGACGACCTGGGACGAGCTGCGCGCGACGGCCGCGCGGCTCGTCGTGCGCGACGGCGCGGGCACGCGGCGGTGGGGCTTCGAGTGCCCGATCGACTGGTGGTTCTGGGCGGCGCTCGTCGGGCAAGCGGGCGGCGACGTCGTGGCCCCGGACGGCACGCCCACGCTCGGCGGGGAGGCGGGCGTGCGCGCCCTCCGGTTCTGGCAGACCCTCGTGCACGAGGACCGCACGATGAAGCCGCCGCCCGGGCGCGATTACAACGCGTGGCAGGTGACGAACACCGATTTCCTGGCAGGCCGGGTGGCGATGATCTGGACCTCGACCGCGTTCCTCCGGTACCTGGAGGACAACGCGAGCCAGGCGGGCGCCGGGAAGTTCGAGGTGGGCGCGGCCCCGCTGCCGCGCGATGCGCGCGCCTCGGTGCCCACGGGTGGGACGATGTTCGTGATGCCGCGGGGCGCCGCGCCGGCGGCGCAGGAGGCGGCGTTCGCGTTCCTGCGCTGGATGATGCAGCCGGAGCAGGCGAACTCGTTCGCGACGCGGACAGGCTACATCCCCGTCTCGCGCCGCGGCCTCGAGGTGCTCAGGCAGGATGGCTATTACGCCGCGCACCCGAACGACCGCGTCGCCGTGGACCAGCTCGCGCACGCCGCGCCCTGGCCCTGGTCTCCGGATCTGTTCCGCGTCCAGCGCGAGGCGGTGCAGCCCCGGCTCGAAGAGGCGGTGCTCGCCCCGCGCGACGCTGCCGAGACCCTCTCCGAGGCCGTCCGCGCGGCGCGCGAGCGATGAAGCCCAAACACCCTCTCTCGCCCTACCTGCTCCTCCTGCCCACCGCGGCCTTCCTGGCGGTGTTCTTCCTGATCCCGCTCCTGCTCGCGGCCAAGAACAGCTTCTTTACGTGGGACCTGCTCACGCCCCCGCGGTACGTCGGGCTCCGGAACTACGAGGTCCTCGTCGGGAGCGGCGAGCTCGCCGGCACGCTGCTCCGCACGCTCGGCTACAGCGCCGTCGTGGTGGCGCTCTCCGGCGCCCTGGGGCTCGCGCTGGCGGTGGCGCTCGATCGACCTGGGCCTGTCTATGCCTTCGTGCGAGGCGCTGTGTTCAGCGCCTATGTCGTGTCGTGGGTCGCCGTGGCGCTCCTCTGGATGTGGATCCTCGACGCCGAGGGGCTCTTCACCGCCGCGCTCCGCGGGCTCGGCCTGCCGACGATGAGCTGGCTCGGCGATCCTCGCTCGGCGCTGCTCGCGCTGGCCGCGGTGAGCGTCTGGAAGATCACCGGCTATGCCATGGTCATCTTCCTGGCCGGCCTCCAGGACATCCCCCGCGCGCTCCACGAAGCGGCCGCGCTCGACGGCGCCGGCCCGTGGCGGCGGTTCCGCCACGTGACATGGCCGCTGCTCCGCCCGAGCGCCGCCTTCGTCGCGACGACGAGCCTCATCCTCTCTTTTCAGGCGTTCGACGTGATCCGCGTGATGACGCAGGGAGGGCCGGTCAAAGCGACGACCCTCTTCGTCTACGCGATCTACGAGCACGTCTTCGTGAACCTGCGGGTGGGCCGGGCCAGCGCCATGATCTTGATCTTCTTCGTCTTTTTGCTCCTCCTGACGGTCCTGCAGCTCTGGGCGCTCCGCGCGGGCGCGCCGCGCGAGGGGAGGCGGCCGTCGTGACGGCGGGGCAGAGCGGCGGCGCCGGCGCGGGGCTCTTCAACTCGCGCTCGCGCCGCCTCGCCTCGGACGCCGTGCTCCTCGTGGTGGCGATCGTGTGGCTCGGGCCCTATGCGTGGATGACGATCACCTCGCTGAAGACGCTGCCCGAGATCACCCGCGCTCCGGCTTACCCCTTGCCGCAGGCCTTCCAGCTCGGCGCTTATCGCGAGGTGCTCCAGGCGGTGCCGGTGATGCGGTATTTCGTCAACACCGTGTTCATGGCGACGGCCATCGCGCTCTTGCAGATCGCCCTCGCGCTCCCGGCCGGTTATGCGCTCGCGAAGCTCAGGTTCGTGGGGCGGAGCGCCGCGTTCGTCCTGGTGCTCTCGTGCCTCCTCATCCCGGCGCAGGTGACGTTCGTGCCTGTCTTCACGATGCTCGGCTCGGTCGGCCTCGTGAACACGTTCGGGGCGCTGATCCTGCCCTTCGGGGTGAGCGCGCTCGGCACGTTCCTCGTGCGCCAGGCGCTGCTCTCGGTCCCTGACGAGATCATCGAGGCGGCGAGGATGGATGGGGCGGGCGAGCTCAGGATTGTCTACCTGATCCTCGGCCCGATGCTGCGGCCGACGCTCTCGGCGCTGTTCCTGTTCAGCTTCGTCTTTCACTACAACGATTACTTCTGGCCGCTCGTCATGACGACCGACGATCAGGTGCGCACGCTGCCGCTCGCGATCGCCCTTCTCCGCGAGCAGGGCACCGGCGTCCGCTGGCACCTCGTGATGGCCGGCAACGTGATCCTGAGCCTGCCTGTGCTCCTCGTGTTCGCGGCGGCGCAGCGGCAGATCCTGCGCGCGGTGACGGCGCGGATCTGAGCGGCGCGGGCGCCCGGGCAGAGCCGGCGCCGCAGGCCGTCGATCGAGCGGTCTACCGGCCGGCGTGTGCATCGGTGTGGCAGTGAGCGCCGGGCGCGATCGAGCCCTGCCATCGTCAGCTGTCGCTGGCTCCTGCGCTTCGCTCGGGCGGCGATCGACTGGAGGGCACGGCGCGCCGCGGCGTCGGCGGCAGAGCCGCGGCGTCGGCGGCAGAAGAGAGCGCTGCGCGGTTTGTTCTCGTCCGGACGCCCTCATTTCTGGCCCGGTCGTCGCACCGGCTCGCGCCGGCCACGGCAGCGTCGGCCACGGCAGCGCCGGCCAGGCGCTGCGGAAGGAGATCCACGATGACCACCACCGAGCCAATGATGCAGAAGCAGATGGTCCAGAAGGAAGAGGGCAGGCTCACGACGAAGATCGAGGAGAGGACCGGCAGGATTCCGTCCGGCGCTTATCTCGGGTTGGCGATCGGCTCGATGGCGGTCTCGGCCGGCTTCATGCTGGCGGGCAAGAAGCAGATCGCGAACTTCATCGGCCAGTGGGCGCCCTCTCTGCTCGTGATCGGCCTGTACAACAAGCTGGTCAAGCTCGAGCACGAGCTGGGATACGGCGACTACCGCTGACCGCGGCCTGCGGCGGACGGCGGCTCATCGCGATCTCGTTCCGCGAGCGCGTGACGAAGCCGCGCTCGTCGCGCTCGAACCTGGCACGGTCCAGGAGCCGCGGTCCGTCCGGCAGGATCGTATCCACCGGCGCCTCGCCCACCCAGCAGTGTGCTGTGATTCCGCTGCCCGGGGGCCGCTCGGTCACGAGCCTGCGGCGCGGGTCGGAGGCGCGATCCCGAGCCGCACGGGCGTGCCGAGCAGAGCCCAGCGGGACCGTCACCGCGCGGCGTGCATCCGCGAAGGCGACGCTCACTCCTTCTGGCCGGCGCGGACCGGCGCGCCGACGTCGCACGACGACATCGCCGTCACCGGCCCGCAGGAGTCTATGCCGGCCGCTTCGCGCTAGACCAAGTGGAGGGGCTCGGCTCGGCCGATGGACGCCGAACTCGATCCGCGGCGGCCCCCATCGCACCGTCAACCGCGGTGGCGGCCTGCCCAGGCTGTCTGTCGCGGTGGGTCGTGGCCGCGACACGCGGGCGACGTCGTGCCTTCCAGAGCGCACCGCCGTCCGTGCGCTCTCATGGCAGCGCGGACAGACAGCTGGCGCCAGCTGGTCGATACGCACTGGAGCCGCGCAGGTAGCTGCGCTCTGGACGGTACGACCCCCGGTCCGTGTAGTGTGCTCGTCTGGATTCTGTTTGACGTCGGATCCCTGATATCAGAAGAATCGCCCGCGTCGTCACGTCGCTCGTCCGTTTCGGAGAGGGGAGAAGGGGACGATGGGCACAGGAAGCCGGCGGATCCCATGGGTGGTCCTGGTCGTCCCCTCGCTCGTCGTCGTACCGACGCAAGGAGAGGCGTCCGAGCTCAGCGCCGGTGTGAGCCTCGGGTGGCTCCAGGCCGGTACCGTTCCGCGCCTCGCGGTGGGGCCGCATGCGGGCATATCGTGGCCCATCCAGCGAGACATCCTGTTCGCAGTGCACGACCTGTGCACGATCCTACCCCCGATCCAGGAGGACGGGCTCGGGGTCTACAATCAGACCTCGGTTGATATCGGGTACGCGTGGAAGGACGGCAACGTCAGCGCGGGGCCGTCTATCGCGCTCTACCTCCTGCCGGCGTGCGGCGTCACCTTGTGCGGCCGCGTCGGTGGCTTGGCCGTGGGCGGCCACGCGCAGACCAACGCGTACGTCGCCGGACCGCTGGGGGTGTCGGTGAGCGTCAACGTGGATTGGATCGGTCGGGGCAGTCTGGTGCTCCCGGGCTATGTGTCCGTCGTGTTCGTTGCTGGTCCTGTGCTTCGATGGAGTGAGAAATGAACGCGAGAAGATTTCTATTGTTGATCTTGGTCATCGCGGCTTGGGCGCTGGCGGCGTGCAACTGGACGTTCGGCGACTGCTATCCTGTCGAGGAAAGGACTTCGGGGGCAGGGGCCGGTCCAGGCTCGGAGCCCCGCCCCATCTTCACCTCCTCCGCGTCCGGTGACTTCGGGGCCGACCCGCAGGGGGGCGGCGAGCGCAAGATCGCCTGCAACGAGTCGGACCTCTGTTAGCGCCCAGCCTCAATAAGGCTTCAGGCCGACATCTCGCTCAAGCTCTTTGATGGAGGAGGGTACGCATCCCCGCACGAGGCATCGTCCACCGTGAGTGCAGGGGCGCCTCGTCGTGCCCGCCGGCTGCATTCCCGCGACCTATCTCAAATTCCCACGCCGTCTGCTCTTCCCTGCGCTTTTTTTTCAGATCATGGGGAACGCGGACGTTCGCGTCGCCGCCCCGGCTCGCCACGCCGAGATGCATTGCTTCGTCCCGACCGAAATTGTCATGCTCATCGTCGCTTTTCCCGCCGCCCACGGGTGTAGGAGCGGCCGCGGAGTGGGAGCGGAGCGTCGGCGCGGTGCCAGCCACAAAAGGCGACGAGGAGGCCCAGTCTTGGCGGACAACCTCCTCGTCGTGCTCCGGTTCGCGTGTCGAGGAATCGAAGCGGTCACAGTCTCGTCCACAGCGCGCTCGATATCAAGAGCTGGCAGCAGCAGTTGCCCACGGTCGAGGCCGTGCGCCCCGCTCGCTGCCCTGCGTGCGGAGCGGCGAGCCACCCCGTCGGGGGACCTCTTGGCCTCCACGGCCATGGCCTTCGCGAGCGGCAGGTGCGTGGCCCGGCCGGCCCGAACGCGCCCGCCGTTCTTCTCGTGCTCAAGCTGCGCCGTTACCGCTGCCTGCCCTGCGGGGCGGTGATCCTCGTCGGTCCACGCGAGCTGCTGCCGCGGCGGCACTACAGCGCCGCGGCGATCGGCTTCGCTCTTGCGCTCTACGGGCTCGTGCTGGCGACCGCCCGCGAGGTGCGCCGGCGGATCAGCCCGCAGACGATCCTGGGCGCCACGGCCTTCACCGGCTGGGCCACGCTCCGCCGCTGGACGCGCGCCGTCGCGCATCGACGCCTCTTTGCCGCACTGCCGTCGTCTGATCCCAGCGCGATGCTGCGCCGCGTGGCAGCGAGCGCGGCGGCCTCGCTCGCCGCCTACGCGGATCCGACCTCCCGGGGCGAAGCGCTGGAGCACCGAGCGTTCCTCGGCGCCGCGCACGCAGCGTGAGGGCGGCTGTCAGCGACGAGCCCAGAGAACAAGGCCCACCTGAGAGGATCCCTCCCTCGACGAGCCTCGGTGGCGCACAAGGGCCCCGCGCCGCAGGGCGCAGAAAGGACCCTTCGATATGGATCTCGGACCTGCCGATCACGCCGAGGCCGTCGCGATCTTTCGCGCTTCGGTCATCGGCCCCGTCATGCACCGCGAGCTCGGCCGCGGACGGCTCGCCACCGAGCTGCGCGCCTTGAGCGCCCAGCGCTTCCGGCCGCCGGGCGCCGACAGCACACGCACCTATTCGGTCCCCACGCTCGAGCGCTGGCTGTATGCGTACCGCGCCGCAGGCCTCGCCGGCCTTCGTCCCGAGCCGCGCTCCGATCGCGGCTTCGCGCAGGAGCTGCGCGCCGAGCTGCGCGAGCTCTTGCTCGACATCCGGCGCGAGCATCCCGCCGCCTCGGTGTCGCTCATCCTGAGCGCGCTCGTCGACGAGGGGCGCATCGATCCGGGCCAGGTCTCGGCGCCGACCGTGCGACGGTTGTATGCGGCGGCGGGTCTGTCGCGTCGGGCGGCGCGCTCGGAGCAACAGCCCAAGACACGGCTGCGCTGGCAGGCCGAGCGGCCCGGAGCGCTCTGGCACGGTGACGTCTGCCACCTGCCGCAGTGCAACATGGGCGGTCGGACGGTGCCTGTCCGCATCCATGGCTTGCTCGACGATGCCTCTCGCTACGTCGTCGCGCTCGAGGCGCACTCGACCGAGAGGGAGGTCGACATGCTCGGGCTGCTCGTGGACGCGCTTCGCCGTCACGGCAAACCGGATGCCCTTTACCTGGACAATGGCTCCACCTACCGGGGCGAAGTCCTCCGGACGGCGTGCTCGCGACTCGGTATCACCCTGCTGCATGCGAAGCCCTATGACCCGCAGGCGCGCGGCAAGATGGAGCGCTTCTGGCGGACGTTGCGCGAGGGGTGCCTGAGCTTCCTCGGCGAGGTCGCGTCGCTCAAGGACATCGACGCACGGCTCAAGGCCTTCCTCGAACGGCGTTATCACGCGGCGCCGCACGCCGGGCTCATGGGCAAGAGCCCCGCGAAGCTGTACGCGCAAAAGCCCGCCGGCGAGGGCGCGGTCGAGGAGCGGGCGCTGCGCGCCGCGCTGACCGAGCGCAGCCGGCGGCGCGTGTCCAGCGACAATGTGATCTCCATCGACGGCGAAGCGTGGGAGCTCGACCAGGGCTACCTGGCTGGCCAGCTCGTCACGGTGGCTCATTGTCACGTCGCCCCGGACGCGACCCCGTGGGTCGAGCACGAGGGCAAGCGCCTGCCGCTCCGCCACCTCGATCCGGCGAAGAACGCGCGGCGCCGGCGGCCGCCACGCGGCGGTCCGCTCGCACAAGCGCCGAGCCGCCCCACCGACTTCGCTCCGACGAGGGCGCTGCTGCGGGCTGGAGGCGAAAGGCCGCAGGCCCCGGAGCCCGACGACAGCTCCGAGGGAGGTGCTCGATGAGCGAGTCCTTCGTCCGATGCTTCGGGCTCTCCGAGTCGCCCTTCTCCAAGGAGATCCCGGACAGCGATCTCTGGCTGCCGCCCTCGAAACATGAGCTCGTCGAGGAGCTGTGCGACGCGGTCCACGAGCGCTCCCAGGTGCTGCTCGTCGGCGAGCCGGGCGCCGGCAAGACGTGCGTGCTGCGCGCGCTGCGCCATCGCTTGCCGCAGGCCGGATTCCGCCTGACCTACTGCCACAACGCCACGCTCGGGCGCCGCGACTTCTACCGGCAGCTCTGCCAGGCCCTCGGCCTGACCCCTGCAGCGACCGCAGCCGCCGTCTTCTACGCGGTCAGCGCGCACGTCGAGAACCTCGGACGAGAGCGGATTCACCCGGTCTTCCTGCTCGACGAGGCCCATCTGCTTCATCAGGACACGTTGGACCATCTTCACATCTTGGCGAATTACGAATGGGACAGCCGCGCGCTGCTGAGTCTGATTCTGGTCGGGCTACCCGACCTCAAGGACCGGCTTGAGCTGCGCAAGAACCGCTCCCTGTACTCGCGGATCGACCGGCGCCTGTCGATCGGACCGATGACGGCGGATGATACGAGCGAGTATGTCCGCCTGCGGCTCGGCCGTGCCGGTTGCGATCGCGATCTCTTTACCTCCGAGGCGCTGACCTCGCTGCACGAGGCCGCCGGCTCGAGCCTGCGCGAGATCGACCGCGTGGCCACCGCCGCGCTGCGCGAGTCGGCTCGGCGGAAAAAGAAGCTCGTCGAGCGGGACGTCATGGCCCGGGTGATCGGCGACGTGAAGAGTGACGCCGACTGAACGGCGTCTACGCTCACGCGTGGCAGGCGCCGGCAGCCATCGCGCCGTCGGCGCCTACGGGTCATCCGCCGCGATGGCCATCGCGCGTTGAGGGCCCCCGCGCGCCGGAGATGGCCATCGCCCAGCGGCGCCGCCCGTGCACGCGGGTGATGGCCATCGCCCTCCTCGACCTCGCCCGCGCAGGCTCGTGATGGCCATCAACCAGACGGCGCGCAACGCCATCAATCAGCCTGAGCGTCAACAACCTCGAAGAGGAAGAGGAGAGACCGAGCGACAGCGACAGCGCGGAACGGCCGACAGGTAGCCCGACGAGCCCGCCAGACCCGTGCCCCGGAATCGGCGACATCCCCGGAGACGGAGCGACCTTCTTGAGCTGTAGCGATGCATGCAGCTCGAAGTGTCCACCTGGAATGGCACCATGGGTATACGGAGGTTTCGATCCGTCGGATTTTAATTTTGTTGTCATCATCAATGACCCGGGCACGGGTAAAGGCGGAGGGTGGCAAGAGGCCAAGGTAAACCTGGAGTTCAGGAGACTCACTATCCCGCATCCGATCAAGAGCTGGATCTGTAATTTTTCCATTGGCATGCCGCTCCGGACTGAGATTTATGGACAAATCGATGCTGACCGTGCAGCCAGCCTCAGCGAGGAGATCACGGAGGAGGTCGCAAACCGCATGGACTACGATCTCCCCCCGGGGATATTCTGCAGTAGATTCATCGACCAGACGCGGACGACGTTCATATCCAAGTACAAGGGGCTCGGCGCTAGGGTGACGAATCCATGATGACAAATCGCTCCGAGCTGCTCGACGTCGTTTACCGCTTTTACCCGCGAGGCGTGCATAACACCGATCGCATCTACGTGCCTCCCAACGAGCCCGTCTACAAGGACACGGAGGAGCACCGCCGCCTGGTGGAAGCCGCAAACCGCGGGCGAGCGGAGTACCCAAGGTGGAACGCCATGATCGACAGGCTGGGGGATCGATACGGCCTTCAAAACGAGTCTCTCCACCTGTTGTCCGGGGGGGCCGACCCGGCGTACTCGGCTCGCATCTGGCTCATCGACGAAACTGCGCTCAGCTTCCACGTGTCCCTGCTCGGGCCATACTATGGGATCCACCTCCCCGGTATCCCCGAGGAGGAGCCGGTGGCGCGCGAGGTCGCCCGGGAGATCGAGGCCACGTACCTGGGCTACCGGCCGATCCCGCCCGAGATCGGGAACGAACTGGTGCCGGATGTGGCGATGAACGTGGTGTTGATGGGTGAGGCGACGATCTACATGTGCCTCTTCTCGGAGGTGTGGACTTGGGTCGATCCGGTATAGCCCTTCCCCGGCGTCCGCCGTCCCGTGGCCGGGTTGGGCGTGTGGACGGCGAGGAGCTCGAGGCGAGCTCGGAGGCGCCCCTGCGGCCGCGCGCCCGTGGCGGTTGCGAGCCGGGGTGAAATCGTCGGCTCGCACCTCGGCAGGGGATGATCTCCTTCACGTAGAAGCGCGGCGCCACCAGGCGGCTATGTACAGTGCTGAAGTGAGGAATGTGATCGCAGGCGAGATGGAGAGGACGGGTCGTTTTGCGCTGCCACCTGGCATATTTTGCTCAGAATTTTTTACGAACGTGAAGAAGATGTTCGCGGAACAATACAAGAACCTTGGTGCAGTGGTCAACAAGTCATGAAGCACACGGTCGGTCAACTACTGGAAATCGTGTGCCGATATTTCCCCCGTGGGATCGGCGGTCCCGACCCGCACCAATTTTGGCAGGACGACTCACAGCGCGAACAGACGAAAGAACATGCCCGGCTCGTGGCTGCGCGGATCCAAGCATCCAAGGACGAACGCTGGCATGCCATGCGGCGTCGCATATCAGAGCGATTCCCTGACGTGCTACTCATGAATCGATCTCTCCACCTACCTGCCGGCGCCTGTGACGCATGTTATTCGTTCACAGTCGATCCACCGAACGCGCCTGACCGTCGAACGCTTTGGTTTCACGTGAGCTTTCTGGCCCCATACTATGTCGTTTACAGCTATCGCATGATCGATCTTGTCATGCCGCCTGCCGGCTTCGTGGTTCCGTACGGTATTAATTTCTCCATTTTACGAGGTGCTTTGGGGCCCGATCTCGTACTGAACCCGGATGATGAGAGGCTACATAGCGCGACCGTCACACGACGTGAGTTCACCTTCGATCTGGCGCCAGACGAACGACCTTACGCGACGTGGATTGCCCATGAGATCGAGTCGACCTTCGGTTGTCAGCCCATGCCACCGGAGGTCGGTACCACGCTCGTGCCGGACGTGGTGGTTAGCATGCGCGGCGCGACGCTGTACGATTGCCTTTTCACCATAGATAATCAGTGGGTGGAGCCGTCGCCGCCCGAGAGCGGGGCGGTCGTGACGCTCGACCCGAGTAGCCTGACAGAACGGTTCATTACAGTGCTTACCGTGCTCCGCGCGCACTACCAGATCGGAATGTTGCTCGATTTGCCCAGGATGATTCAGCAGATGCCGGAGCCATGCCGACAGTCGTTTGGGCTTTATTGGTCGGCATCTACAGACGGCTTCCTGCACAAGGACAAGATGCTGGAGGAGCTTGCGCGCATGCGTCCGCACGACGAATCGCCGAAGACTCTCCGCGCCATGGCGGCCAAGCGCGAGCTCGAAGCGCTGGTCGCTTCGTGGGACGGTGAAGGCGAGCCGCCGGCCGCCATGGTCGCTTGGGCTTCCAGCTTCCTGGCGAGCTGGCCCGTGGAGTCGGTCGCCGATCTCCGCGCCGATCCTCCCATGACGTGACTTCGGCTATTCGGGAAGCCGCAGCGTCTCGTGGGCCTCGCCGCTCTCTCCCACCGTCGTGCTGCCATCGTGGTTCCAGCTGGTGCCGCCCTTGCCCGGCTGTCCGGTCTCGATGGTCACGCCCTCCAGCGTGAGCTGATCCTCGTCGAGGTAGGCGATGCCGATCGAGTCGCCGCCGCGCCCCGGGCCGCCGTAGCCGCCGGGCCCTCCTTGGCCGCCCTCGCGTCCGAAACAGGCGGCGAGTTCATTCCCGAGCGTTCCGCCCGGTGCGCCTCGACCGCCTCGGCCGCCGTCCTGGGGTGGCCCGCCATCGCCGCCTTTGCCGCCAAAGTCCGCCGTGATCTTGGTGTCGCGCACGGTCACCCGGGCGTGGAGCGCGAGGACGCCGATGGACGGCTGACCGTTCCCTCCCCCGCGGCCTCCTCGGCCCCCGCAACCGCCGGCCCCTCCCGAGCCTCCTGCTGGGCCTCCCTTGGAGGCCGCGCCGCACCGGGCGAGCCCGCCCCGACGACCGCCGCCCCCGCCGCCGCCCTGGCCCGGCGTGCCCCACGTCCCCTCGCCCCCCGTGTCGCCTTCCCATCCTGTCTCGGTGAGGCGCCCGATGCCCTTGCCCGGTGCGCCCTGTGTTCCCGGAGCCCCCGGGCCCCCCTGGGATCCGGGATAGCAACTGCTGACGTTGTCCTGCTCTGCGGTACCACCGCGTCCCGAGGGCGGAGCATCGGCGGGCTCCCCGTCGGCTCCATCCTCGGCGCTGTCGGGCAGCCCGTCCCCTCCCTTGCCGCCGACGCTCGTGAGCCCGCTCTCGCACTGGTTCACGGGCGCAGGCCCGCCGGCGACGACGGCCGCCGAGCATGCGTCCCCACCGAACATGCCATCCGGCCCGTCCGGTTGCTTGGTCGGCCACCTCTCGCCGTGTCTGTTTCCACCCCCTCCGTTGGCGGATATCTCGCTCCGCAGGATCTCCACCGCGGTGTTGGACTGAGCGAGCACACCGACCGGGCCCCAGCTCGGGACGTGGAGATCGGCGAGCGTCGAGACCCCGTCCGCGGCCCCCGTGTCCCCGGGGGCCGAGGGCTCGACGATCACCATGGGACCGAAGACCCGCTCGGGATTGAACAGGGTGAACGGGCGCAGGGGGTCGCGCTCCCATTTCCGGCAGTGGAAGCCCCCGAGGAGATCCACGCCGGAGGGCACCCTGATCTGCTCCACGACGAATCCATCGTTGCAAAGGAACACGCGTCCTCGTCCAGCGCGCGCGAGCTCGACGGCGTGCTCGACGGTGAACACCGGCTTCGCCTTCGTGCCAGGGTTCCTGTCGTCGCCAAAACCGTAGGCTCCGGCGACGAACACGCCGCAGCCGTCGTCGAGGACACCGGCGGCGACGTGCTCGACGCAGACCGACTCCGGGGGCGGCTCGTCCTCGCACGAGGTGCCTTCACAAGGCGTGACGCCAGGGTCGTTCACGCCGGGAGCGGTTCCGCAGCCGGCCGCCCACGGCGACAACAGAAGGACGAAGGTAGCAGCGGTGCTCTTTCTCATGAACGTCTCCGGAGGGGGGACGCCAGCACAGGGCGGTTCATTGAGGCGGCTCCGGGTCTGGCGCATCGAACCGGTACCAGAACGCCGCGGTCCCGCTTCGCCCCTGGCCGAGCTCACTTTCCGGGATTGCATTGCCGCCGCGCCCACCGTTGCCGGCTTGTCCGGGCGAGACCGTCGACGTCTCCAAGATGGCCACGGAGGCGCCCACGGAGCCGATGCCGAGCGAGTGGCCCCCGAGCCCGCCGCCGGCATCGCCCCCGCGACCGCCGTCGCCGCCGCTTCCACCGCGGCACGCGTTCCAGCTGTCGTTCAAAGGGTGCTTCCCACCGAGGCCGCCGGAAACGCCAGAGCCTCCCCACTGGCCCGTTCCGCCGACCCCGCCATCGCCGCCCTTGGCCCCGAGGACCTTGCTGTCCTTGATCGTGAGGTCGCTCCTCTGCAGTGCCACGATCCCGATGCTCGCGCCGCCGTAGTCGCCCCCCTGGCCCCCTCTGCCCCCGCAGCCGCCACTGCCCCCCGATCCGCCGGCCGCACCGGCCTGGGCGCGACCTGCCGGACACGCCACCGTGGCGTCGCGCCCTTTGCCGCCGCCACCCGCGCCGCCGCCCTGGCCGACGCCGCCCTTCTCCCCGTCTTGACCGCGGACGCCGACCCATCCGTAGATGTCCAGGAGGCCAGCACCCGCCGCTCCAGCAGCGCGCTCTGCGTCGGCGCCGACTGCTCCCTGTTCCCCATCCTTGCACGGCATGCTGGACCCGCCGACGCCGCCCAAGCCCTGCTCGTCCGAATTCCTGACCGGTTCCGGCAGTCCTGAGGTCCCGTCGCCGCCCATCTCGGGGCCTCCATCTCCCCCCTCGCCACCCCTCGACTCGATGCCGTCGTCGCATACGGTCACGACCGGAAGGGCGCCCGGCACCACGTTCGCGGTGCAGGCGTCCGCGCCGTCGTTCCCAACCACGCCGGCGTTCGCGCGGTAACTCGGCGCGTCCTCGCCCGGCTCTCCATCCTTGCCGTCGCCTGCGAGAATCACGCTCGATTGCACGATCGCCCTGGTCCCATGCTCCAGGATCATCGCGATCGACGACTTGTGGTCGCTCGCGGAGGCGTCGGCCGCCTCGACACGCACGCCGAAGATCACCGACGTCGCATCCTCCTCCGCGATGACCGCATCGTCGTCCCCCCCGATGACCCGCACCGGGATCCCCACGGGCGGCGCGATGACGGTCAACGCGCTCTGCTCGTCGAGCGGCCCTCCATAGGACCAGTCGCCGCTGGCACACAGACGACCGCCCCAGAGGTCGACCCCTTGGGGAAGCGAGATGGCCTCCTCGAACAATCCGCCGCACGCGTACACCCGCCGGGTCGCTTCCTCGCCGTGGCCTCGCCCGTGCGCGGCAAGCCCGATCGCGTGTTGCAGCGTCTTGACCGGCGCTCCCTTGATACCGGGGCTCTTGTCGTCTCCCTGCTCGCTGACGAACACGCCGCACATATCGAGCGCCGTCGCCGTCTTCGGATCCCCGTCGCAAGGAGACGGCTCCGGCGGCGGAACCTCGCACCAGTAGCTGTCCGCACAGCTGTCGGAGTAGCAGCCGGTGTTCCCGGCCGCGCCTGCCAGACCGAGCGCGATAGGCGCCAGCGAACGGAGGACCTCTCGACTGCGACCCATCGATCTAGAACGCATGACCTCGCCTCCCCCTCACCAGGCTCCCTCGACGAGCACACCCGCCCGGTCGCTCGTCGCCAGCGGCACGAGGCGGACGCCGGCGGCTTTGGGCGCACCACCGAAAAAGGCAACCTCCGTAAAGAATGAGGCCGCCGTCGCCACGCCGAACACGGCGCTCGTCGCCAGCGACACCTTGCCGAGGGTCGCGAACAGATCCCGCTCGTTCACCTGGTCACGAATGCCGGCGCACGCCGCTGGTGCGCTGGCTTCCCGGCACGTATGCGACGTCCACCCCTGCGCGCGAAGCGTGACGTCTCGCTCCCGCAGATCGCCATGGACGACGTGAGCGCGCAGGAGGAAGACCGCGCCGGCCGCCGCTGTCGCCGTCGTCACCGCGATGCCGCCGATCCGCGCCGTCCCCGGCCAGGAAGCCCATGGGCTCGCAGGTCGCGCCTGCGCAGCCGCCGGAGCGCTCAGAGGTCGCAGTGTTTCGTTCGGTGACACCGGCGCGCCCTCCTCGGCGCTGCTCACCGGCGCGCGCGACACATGAAGGGAGAGCTCGTGCTCCGCCTTCGCCACGGCGCGCACGGACTGAAACGCATCTTCGCCGCCCGGCGCTCGGGCCCGCACCATGTGCAGCCCCGGCTCGACGAACAGCGTATAGACGCGCGCGATGCGGCCGACGGCTTTGCCATCGACGAACACCTCGGCGTCCGGCGGGTCGACGGAGACACGGAGCTTCGCGACGTGCGGTGTTGCCTTGCGCTGCCCTTCCTCGAATCGCTTCTGCAGAGCGGCCGGCAGAGCCTCGCGCTGCTCGAGGCTCCACGCGAGGTGTTCGGCCGCGTCGCGGTATTTGCCCAACGCGACCTCGCAGAGGCCGAGCTCCCCGGCAATCTCCGCGCGCTCACGCTCCGTGGTGGACTCCGGGTCTGCGGCGTCGAATGCCGCCTTGTAGGCGGCGTGTGCCTCGGTCCATTGCCCCGCCGCGCGCGCCCTCTGGCCACGGCGAACATGGTCCTTCACCGTCGAGCGCTCTCCCGACCTTGTCGTCGATGGGCCGCCCTGGGCGCGCGCTGCGCTCGTGAGCCATGTCGATGCCCCGACCGCAAGGAGAATCGAGAGGAACTGTGGAGCGCAACGCATGTCACGACGGTAGTTGCGTCAACTGCTCGGCGTCAATGGGGGGTGAAATCGCCATGCGCCTGCGTTTGCCGTGAGAAATTGCAGCGCGAGCTAGCAATGTTGCCATCTCTACCTGGGCGCCGAGCGCTGTGCGCGCGCGCAGGTGGCGTGCTGGGGGACGTTGTCCTACCAAAATGACCCGGACCGTTCACTTTTCTGACCCCGGGAGGGCCGCTCAGGCGTGCTACCGGCATGGGCAATCCAGCGGGGACCTTCAGCAGCTTCGAGCTCTTCCGGCGCCTGGCGAGGCGCTTCGGGGTCCCGGCGCGCAATGCCGAGGACGTCGCGCAGGACGCGCTGCTGCGCGGGCTCGACGCGGAGGGGCGGATCGAGGCAGGCGGGGACCCGGCGCCGTACCGCGTCGCGATCGCGGCCAACCAGGCGCGTGACCATGTTCGAAGCGCGCGCCGCCGGCGAGAGGTGCTCACGCCGTCTCACGACCCCGAGCTTCACGACGAGCACCCCACGCCGGAAGAGCTGCTCAGGTGGCGCGAGCGGGAAGCCGTGTTGTGGGAGCTCATCGACGGTGTCGAGCCGAGGTACCGGGACATCTTGATCAAGCACGATCTCGAGGAGATCCCGCTGACCCAGATCGCCGTGGAGCTTGGGCTTCACCCTGACGCCGTGAAGACGCTGCACCGGCGGGCCCGCGAGCAGCTGGAGGAGGCGGCGCAACGCCGGAGGGCGAAGCAACGCTCGCGCGGATGGGACGAGACCCCCTGCGTCGTTCCGTTCGGGCTCACTCCGCGCCGGGCATGGATTGGCTCCCTGCTCCGCTGGACTTGGAGGCTCCTGGCGCAGGGGGCGAGCGTCGTGCTCATGAGCGCCATGGTCGCTGCCGTGACCTCCTCGTCCACGCTACAGGCGTGGGTTCGATCGGCTCTCGATGACGGTTGGCCCGCGCTGTCGGGGCAGGCTTCCGCGCCGCTCCCCGCGGAGCGCCGCGCCGGGCAGACGGGGACGTCCTCCGCATCACCTGCAGCGCAGGCCGCTGCGCTCCCCGTGGAGCGCGGCGCCGGACAGGATGGCGCCGGGGCGAGCACGACGCCTCCTCCGTCGGTAACGGCTGCTCCTCGTGCGTCGTCCTCGACGACGCCCGCGAAGCAGGCGATCAGCGCGCGCGAGAGGAGCCTGATCAGCCAGGCCCGGACGGCCATCGAGGCTCACAGCCCAGAGGCGGACCTCGAGGCGCACCGGTTGCTCGAGGCACATGCGGAGGAGTTCCCGCGCGGTCGGCTCGCCGTGGAGCGCGAAGAGATGCTCAGGCAGCTTCGCTGACGGGTCGGCTGTCCATCAACACCTAAGCCAGCGGCGGAGTCGGTGCTGTCGTCGGGCAGCACGAGGCCGAGCTCCGCCGTGCGTCGGACAGGAATGCTCACGGTTCAGGAGGGAACATGGAGGACATGCTGGGTGCAATGTGGCTCGTCTCGCCGCTCGGGCTCGCGATGATCGCGTGCGTCGCGATCGGCTTCGCGGTCACCGCGCGCGAAGCGCTGGGACGCGAGCGCGGGCTTCGCGAGGCGCGCGAGCACGCGCATGATGCCGAGGACGCAGCCCTCATCGATGCGAGGGAGCAGGCAGCGGTCGAGCGAGATCGGTACCGGCGCCTCCTGGACTGTCATGTCGACGCGGCGCTCGCGGAGCTGACAGACGCCCGCTCACGCCTCGTCCCCTGGCCAGGCAGGGTCCTCGAGTCGTTCTGCGCGACGATGCCTTCATGGAGGAGAAAGCTGGCCGAGTGCACCGGACTATCGCCGAGGGAGGTGGAGCGGCTGCTCAGGAGCGACCTTCCCATGACGCCCGGCCTTGCCCGGCAGCTGGAGGCCTTCACCGGGACGCCTGCTCGGTACTGGGAGCGCCTGTGGCGGCTGCACGACGACCATCGAGCGGACGCGGAGGAGACGGTGGTGATCCCGGTCGGCGAACCCGTCACCAGGCGCGAGAGCTCTGCGCGTCCGCCGTCGTCACCCGGGCCGACCTCGGTGCCGCCGCTTCCGCCGACGATGCCTCCTCCTGCGCTCGACGTTCCTCCGCCCGTGGTGCCGTCTCCCGAGCTTGCGGCCAAGAGCCCGCGGGCGAAGCTCCCGCCGCCTCCACTGCCGCGGCTTCGGTCGCCGCTCCCTGCCCGCGCCGCGATGGGATCGGAGCTCGCACGTCGCGCCGCCACGCTGACGAGCTTTCCACTACAGCGTGACGAAGGGGCGGCGAGCACCGCCAGCGGGTCCGATTGGGAGGAATGGGAGGAAGCCGAGCGCTCGCCGCTGAACACGACACTCCCCGGAGTAGGGAGCCATGGGTGAGCGCAGCCAAGCCTCGCATTCGAATAACGACGAACGTGCCGCCGCGCACGCCCGCTTGTTTTGTCCCATGCTGATGCGTTCCGTGCTGCGCTGGCTGGCGTGGCTGGGGGTCCCACTCTGCCATCGTGGCGACGTCGCAGGCCAAGTCTGGCTCATCGCCTGGCAGAGCTGGCCCAGGTTCGATCCGACGCGCGGCAGGCCAGAACGCTGGTTGAATTCGATCGCCGTCCATGTCGCGTCGCACTACCACCGGTGTGCGCAGCGCCGGAAGGAGGAGCTCGTCGATCGGATCGATGTGCTCGATCCAGCGCCGGACGCCGCTGCTGTGATGGAATCGGACGACATCAGGGCCGGCACCATCGATGCAGTGAACGAGCTCGAGCCGGACCTGCGATTTGTTCTCGTGGCACACGATCTGGACGGGATCCCGATGGCCCAGGTGGCAGAAGACGCGGGACTACCTCTCTCCACGCTCTACAGGCGACGCACAAAGGCCATCGGTGCGCTCCGCGACATCATCGCGCTTCGGGGGACGATGGAGGACTTCGCCCGGAGAGTCGGGCCGCAATGAACATCAAAGGCCTGGTTGTTCACTTCCGGCGCGACTTCGACGACGACGAGGCCGAGCGAACAATCGACGCTCTCACGATGGACGGAGCCTTGCCCACGGTGACGCTGTATCCCGACGGCAGCATGTCCCCCGGCGGTCGCGGCGGCGTCGGCGAGTGCGACGCCGGCGGGCGAGCGGATGCCGACGGGCCTCCGCCGGATGACGACAGGTTCCACCTCGGATGACGACGAGCTCGCCGCTGGATGACGATGGGCTCCAGCCTCGACGACGACGTCCCAGGGCCGGATGACGATGGCTCGACGCCCGATGCCGAAGGGCAGCGGCCGGATGACGATGGGCTCCGGGCGTATGCCGGCGGGCCCCGGCCCCGATGCCGATGTGTCCTGGCCGGATGCCGATGCCTCCCGGGCGGATGACGACGACGTCCACCTCAGATGACGATGGCCCCCTCCCGGAATGACGACGCCCTCCGCCGCGATGCCGACGGTTCCGCGCCGCGCGCCTGCGCGTCGCCCTCGCGCCTGGCGCCTCCCCCTGTCGCCATCCACGGGCGCGCCTAGGCCGGCGCTGGCAGGCGCCATGGGCCGAGACGACCCCTCGACATTCTGTTCCGTGTGCACATAGCCTGCGCGGATGGCCAAACCTATCTCTCCTCCCGAAGAGACCGACGACAACGATCCCACGCTCGCGGCGATCTCGACCGGGCCGACGGCATCAACCTGATCCTCCTCGAGCAGATCGTGCGGGTGTTCGAGCGCGCCAACGAGCAGGATCCGACCATTCCGCGCCTCGTGCCCATCGCGACACGGCGGCTCTTCAGCCGGAGCACCAGGAAGAAGGCGACCGAGACGCCCGGCGGAGGAGGCGGCGCCGCTGGCAGCGGCAGCGCTGGAAGTGGCAGCACCGGCGGAGCGCCGCCGGATGAGGAAGATCCGCTCGAAAACGACGATGCGCCGGTTTGAGCCAGAAACGCCCTGATCGGAACCGAGCATCCACCGAGGGCTCAGGCTGCAACCTGGGCCCTCTTCCTTATTCGTCACGCCCCCGCCGGCGCCTTGATGGACCATTGCCGCGCGACATCCTTCGCACCACGCCAGCGAACACCCCTTCTCGCGCCGTTCTCCGGTGCCGCGCTGCGCGCCCAGCCGCCCGCGGGATCGCCGCCGTCCAAATCTCGACATCTGCCTGGAACCCTTCTTGCTGAGCTCGCGCGCGCGGCGAACGGAGGAACCCATGCGTCTGCCCCTTTCTGGTTCTCTTGTCATGGCAGGGCTCTTGTCCACGGGCGTTTTCTCGTCAGCTCTCACGGCGTGCGGCCCGGGGGATCCCGACCCGGTGACCGGGGTGAATGTCGACGACCCTGATCAGCAGATCACGGTGACGGAGGTGCCACCGCCGGCCATCAGCGGCGGAACGCTGATCGTCGCCAGCGACGGTCACACGGCGGTGGCGGCGGACGCCGACCGCGATCGCGTCTGGATCGTCGATCTCCAGGGCGGCGAGCCGGCGGAGGTGCCGCTGGAGCGGGGCGACGAGCCCGGGCGCCTCGTCGAGGACGCGAGCGGCCGGGTCCACGTGGCGCTCCGGCGCGCCGGCGCGGTGGTGACCCTCGATGTCGAGGCGCGGTCGGTCATCGCGCGCAGAGAGGTCTGCCGCGCGCCGCGCGGGGTCGCCTACGACGCCTCGCTCGACGCCATCCACGTCGCCTGCGCCGGCGGCGAGCTCGTGACGCTCCCGGCCTCCGGCGGCCCCGCCGTCCGGAAGCTCCGCCTCGACCCCGACCTGCGCGACGTCGTGGTCGAGGGCGACCGGCTCCTTGTCAGCCGCTTCAGGTCCGCGGAGACGCTGGTCGTGGGCCCCGACGGCGCGGTGCTCTCGCGCCGCACGCTCCCCGTCTTCCACTCGAACGGGTTCGCCAACTCGGACTATGCGCCGTCCGTGGCCTGGCGCATGGCGCCGCTCGCAGGCGGAGGTGCGCTGATGGTGCACCAGCGCTCGATGTCGTCGAAGGTCACCCTCAGCCCAGGGGGCTATTACCAGTCTGCCGACTGCGACGGGAACATCGTGCACGCCGCGGTCAGCAGGATCGACCCGGCGGACGTTCCTGACACATCGAGCGCGTCGCTGCCCGCGGCCGCGATCCAGAATGTCTCGCTGCCGGTCGACATCGCGGTCGCGCCCGACGGCGTGCGGATGGCCATCGTGGGGGCCGGCAGACGCACCGTCGTGAGCGCGATCGTCTACAATCTGGAGCGCGACGCCGAGACGGCCAGCTGCAGCCCCGAGGTCACCGCGAACGTGCTGAGCGGGCAGCCTGTCGCCGTGGCCTTCGACGGCCGGGGCGAGATCGTCGTGCAGCTGCGCGAGCCGGCAGCCCTGGAGGTGGTCGGCGGGCGCATCATCACGCTTCCGGGCGAGAGCGTGAAAGACACCGGCCACGAGATGTTCCACCGCCCGCCGAACGCCGTGAGCGCCGTGGCGTGCGCGTCGTGCCACCCCGAAGGGCACGAGGACGGGCGGACGTGGGACTTCGATCCCGTGGGCCTCCGGCGGACGCAGGCGCTGGGCGGCGGCATCCTGAAGACGGCGCCCCTCCACTGGAGCGGCGACCTGCAGGATCTCGCGGGCCTGATGGGAGAGGTGTTCGTCTCCCGCATGGGCGGCCAGCAGCCCGGCGCCCGGCGGCTCGATCTGATGGCCCGTTACCTCGACAGCCTGCCCGCCTTCCCGGCGTCGCCGCCCGAGGACGACGCCGCCGCGGCGCGGGGCGAGGTGCTCTTTCACGACAAGAAGGTGGCCTGCGCGGACTGCCACGGTGGCCCGATGCTCACCAACAACCGGAACGAGGACGTGGGCAAGGGCGAGCGGTTGCAGGTGCCCTCGCTCCTCGGCATCTCCGGGCGCGCGCCCTTCATGCACGACGGCTGCGCGGCGACGCTCCGCGATCGCTTCGATCCGCTGTGCGGAGGCGACAAGCACGGTGACGTCTCCGGCCTGACCTCAGCGCAGCTCGACGATCTGGTCGCGTACCTCGAGACCCTCTGAGCCTCCGGCACGCCGCGCTCCTCGCGCGGTACGACCGAGGCGTTCCTCGACATCCGGGGCCGATTGCCACGATACGAGCCCCCATCACCCGGCAACCAGCGCAGCGGGAAAACCGCGTGTGACGGGGCGCCCGGCCCGGACGCGCCGCCGGCGGCCGGCGCCGCGCTCCCGACGGCACAGCCGTTGCTCGTTCATCGAAACCGACGCAACCGACATCGCGGCTCGATGGACCCGGGCCACACGCACGGTCTGTCTTTGCCGCACGTTCCCACGTTCCCACGTTCGCGCGTTCTCGCGATTCTCACGCTCCCACAACGGGGCGAGCCGGCGTCTCCGACGAAGCCGCCGACCCGCGAGGTGGAGCAGGCGCAAGGAGGGCACCATGCCTAGAGGCGACAAATCGAGCTACACGACCAAGCAGAAGCGGCAGGCCGAGCACATCGAAGAGGGATACGAGAAGCGCGGGGTCCCCGATGAAGAGGCCGAGCGGCGGGCCTGGGCGACCGTCAACAAGATGACCGGCGGGGGGAAGAAATCGGGCTCGGGGGTGGGCAAGCCCGTGAACAAGGAGCCGGCGAGAAAGGGGGGCCGCAAGGGAGGCGCCGCGTCCAAGGCGCGGCCTGCTGCCGCGAAGAGCGCGGCGGCGAAGAAGGCGGCGGCGACCCGCAAGCGGAACGCCGCGGCGAGCGCCGGAGGGTCCACGGCCGCGAAGAAGGCGCCGGCGAGGGCGAAGAAGAGCTCCGCGTCCAGCGCTCGCTCGCGCAGCACCGCGACGAAGTCCACGAGCGGCCGCTCCCGCGCCGCCCAGGGCACGGCCCGCCGCGGCGGGGCGGGGGCCTCGCGCAAGACGACCTCGGGGGCGAAGACCGGAGCGCGGCGCGCTGCGAGCGGGGCCTCGCGCAAGACGACCTCGGGGGCGAAGACCGGAGCGCGGCGCGCCGCGAGCGGGTCCTGACGTCCCGGTGAGAAGGGGAGAGGGGGCAACCATGCAGGAACTTCAGAGCAACGGGGCGACGAATGGCGAGGGCGGCCTGCTGGGGGACGAATCCGGGCCGCAGGAAGAGAGCCGGCGAGGGCGCGCGTTCCTCACGAGCCTCGTCCGGGAGCTGTTTCAGACGGAGCGCTCCGCGATGATCCATCCGCGGATCGAGGCGGAGCGCCTCGGCAATGTGCCGCCGGCGCACGCCATGCGGGCGGTATCGACCCACGCGGAGGCCGCGCTGGCGGAGATCCTCCCGCTCCTCCGCGAGCGCGAGCTGCCCATCAGCGCGGGCGGCAGCACGGTGGGCGAGGCCTTCTCGGCCCTGCGCGATCACCTCGCCGATTACCTGCTCAGCACCGAGAGGTCCTACCGCGGCACGCTGCTCGGGATGCGGCACGGCGTCGACCTCGTCGAGCTGCTCCAGTACGTCGCGACCGTGGAGGGCGACACGCCCCTCGCCGCGTGGTGCGCGCGGTGGCTCTCGATGCGCAGGCCCCTCGTCGAGGCGGTCGCCGACGAGCTCGCGTGGTTCGCGGCGCGCCCGATGCGCGCCATGCGGGCGGCGAAGGACGACGGCGTGGCCCACCTCCTCCGGGGCCTCGCGAACGGCGTGGAGCTCGCGGCGCAGCGGCTCCGCCGCCTCGTCACGTTCGCGGGTTGACGCCCGCCGGCCGCGCGCGGAGACAGCCCGGCGCAGGGCTGCGCGCGGCGCCGCGCGCGGCGTCGAAGCCGAGGAGGATGCGCAGTGGAGCAGGGGATTCCGACGTGGGGCACGCCGATCGAGCTCCTGAAGAGCCACGGGCCCGGCGTCGCGAGCGCGCTGTTCATCGCGATCGTCGGGTGGACGGCCGCGGCCTGGGCCGCGCGGAGCGTGCGGTCGCTCGGCAAGCAGTGGACGCAGATCGACGCGACCCTCGTCCCGTTGCTGGCCAGTGTAAGCCGACTCACTGTCTTGACGGTCACCGCCATGGCCGTGCTCGAGCGCTTCGGCGTCGACACGAAGAGCCTGTTCGCCGTGCTCGGCGCCGCGGGTCTGACCATCGGCCTCGCCCTCAAGGACACGCTGTCGGACGTGGCCGCCGGGCTGGTTTTGCTCGTGCTCCGTCCGTTCGACGTCGGCGATGCGATCGAGGTCGACGGGACCTCCGGCATCGTCGACGCCATCGACGTGTTCCAGACCAAGCTGACGAGCTTCGACGGCGTCCCCATCATGCTGCCGAACTCCAAGGTCCGGTCCGCCAAGATCCAGAACTTCACCCGGGCGGAGCGCCGGCGCATGGACCTCACGATCGGCGTCAGCGCCACGGCCGACATCGCTCACGCCATCGCCACGCTGCGGGACGTCCTCTCGAACGAGCCGCGCGTGCTGCCGGCGCCGGCGCCGTCGGTCGACGTCGTCGAGCTCGCGGACGAGAAGGTCAACCTGCTCGTCCGCGCCTGGACCCTCCCCGCCGATTTCTTCCCGGTGCGGCTCGAGCTCACGCGCCACTTCAAGGAGCGGCTCGACGCGGAGGGGATCGTCATCCCCATGCCCCAGCGCGAGCTGCATATCCCCCTTCGCGATCCGGAGCGGCGATCTACCCCGCTCCTCTGAGGCGGCCCGCGCGGTCGAGGCGGCCCGCGCGGCTCGTGCGAGAGGCCCCGGAGGCGACCCCGCCCCGCTGCCCCTCGCCCCTGCCCGAGGTCAGGGCGTGCCCATCAGGAGATAGTACCAGGTGCCCACCTCGATGGCGTTCGGGTGCGTGCCGCTCACCCGGGTCAGCGTGCTCGTGAAGATCTTCTTGTTGAACGCAAGGCCGTTGCTCGGCGCCTGCGTCTTCACGTACCAGGCGGCCGCCATCAGGGCCGATGTCTGGTTGTCCTTCTCGAACAGGACTCCCATCTTCACCTGGCTGTCGTCGGGGCTCGGCAACCGGTAGAGGTACCCGGTGCAGGTCCCCGGGACGGTACGCGTCCCCTGCGTCCAGTCGCCCTGGGTCGGGTTCCGGGGGGCCGTGAACTGGTTGCTCGGGCTCACGACGTCCAGGAACGCGTCGAGCGCCGGCGCGGTGAAGCTCGGGATCACCTCGGACGTGAAGCTCAATGTGTTCGCGAAGGTGAGGGCGCTCGCCCACCGCCAGTACTCGGTCTGCGCCTGGAAGGTGAGCTGGCCATTGGAAACACCGTTGACCCCGAGGGCCACGATCCGGACGAGATCCACGGTCGAAAAGATCCTGAGCCTCACGTCCGGCGGGATCTGGGCAATCACACCGGAGCCCGGTTTGGCCTTCGCAGGGCTGCGCGTCGAATGGGAAGCGCCGGCGGCGGGCGCACCGAACGTTGAGTCTGCATCGTTGCTCATGGTTGCGCTCTCTCCTGGGATGACGATCTCGACAGCATCGATCGCAGCGCGCGGACCCTGTCCAGCCCGCGCTCCGGTGGCGGCGGCACGCGCGCGCTCACGGCGCGCGACCCGCGCGGCCTCACCCGGCGTCGACGCCAGGAAAGCTGGATCCTCCCGGCCGCGGCGTCGATGACAGGCGGTCACGCGCGAGGGCCGGCGAGCTCCGGCCGCGGCCCGATGTTCAGTACCGGATCACCTCGAGCGCCTCGGTGCCGAGCCGGATCTGCCGCGACGTCGTCCGGCGCTCGACGAGCGAGCCGGCGTCGAGCACCCCCGCGCGCGCGAGCTGCTGGCGGGCGCGGAAGACGTTGACGTTGAGGTGATGGAGGTCGAGCCGCAGCTTGCCGAGCAGGTCGTCGACGTAGCGCCACCCGCGCTCGGCCGGGGGCAGCCCGCTCTCCCGGTCGCGCAGCCGGGAGCGCGCCAGCATGAGGAGCAGCTCGTGGTGGGCGCGCGCGGCGAGCTGGATGACCTTTTCCCCCTGCACCAGGGAGACGGCGATGTGCTCCTCGTCGTGGCTCACCTCGAAGCGCAGGACGGTGAGGCCGAGGAGCTTGGGGCTCGCCGCGCTCGACGCGGTGGTCGGTACGGCGGCGTCGAGCGCCTGCGGCGGGACGCGCAGGACCCAGGCGCCGCCGGCCTCGATGCGCTCCTGATCGACGGCCGGGCGGGTGGCCCCGTCGATCTCGATCTGCCAGACGCCGTGCTGATCCTCGAAGAGCGTCACCCGGGGATCGGCGGCGTCCGGCAGCGCGAGCAGGCCCTCCTCCGCCGCGCGCACCTCGCCGGTGAGCTCGGCCCGCGCGCTCGTGACGGGCGCGCCGGCCTCCTCCACGGTCCAGCGCTCGGCGTCGCCGCCGAACACGAGCTCCGCCCCCGCGTCGAGCGCGACCCGCTCGGCGGACGTGAGCCGCCGGCCGCCGACGTGCGTGCCGTTCGTGCTGCCGAGGTCGCGGATCCACCAGCGCGCCCCGTCCCAGAACAGGACGGCGTGCTCGCCGGAGGCGCAGCGGTCCCGGAGGCGCACGGCGCAGTCGCGCGCTCGGCCGACCCGCGCGCGCGCCGGGAGCGTCACGCGAAGGCCGTGGGCTTCATGCTTCAAGACCGCCATGGATACAGCGTAAGATGGCGTCGCCGACCACATCAACGGCGTCGAAGGCGAGACCCCCATGAGCGATCCCGCGGCACTCCTCCGGAAGCTGGCGGGTGAGCTGCACCTGTCTCCCTCGGCGTGCGCGGAGATCCAGCGGGCGCTCGCCGAGCACGCCGCGCGCAGCCTCACGGAAGAGCTGCCGGCGACCGTGGTCCGGGACGCGCCGGCGGCGGCCGGGGGCGCGCCCCGGCAGACCGGAGACGCGTCGGTCGCGGCCGAGCACCGCCCGAGCGCCGCGCCTCCGGCGGTCCACGCGCCGGTCGCGGCGTGGCCCTGGGACCGCTACGACGATCTCGGGCTCATCGGCCGCGGGGGCATGGGCGAGGTGCGGCGCGTGCGCGATCGCGTGATGGGCCGCGTCCTCGCCATGAAGCTGCTGCGCATCGAGGGGCAAGACGACGTGGACGGCCGGGCGCGCTTCCTCGACGAGGCGCGCCTCACGGCGTGCCTTCAGCACCCAGGGATCGTCCCCGTCCACGACTGCGGGATGCTCCCGACCGGCCAGCTCTGGTTCACGATGAAGGAGGTCCGCGGCCGCACGCTGAGCGCGCTGATCCGCGCGCTCCACGCGTCGGGCGAGGCCGGCCCCTCGCCCGAGGCGCTGCGCCGCGTGCTCGACGTCTTCGTCCGCGTCTGCGAGGCGGTCGCGTACGCGCACGGCCAGGGCGTCCTCCACCGCGATCTCAAGCCGGACAACGTCATGATCGGCGAGTTCGGCGAGGTCCTCGTGATGGACTGGGGCATCGCCCGCGCGACCGCGCGCGGCGCGCTGGCGGACGCGCTCCCGGACAGCGGCCACCACACGCACGCGGGCCTCGTCCTGGGGACGCCTGTCTACATGCCCCCGGAGCAGGCGCGCGGCGAGGCCGAGCAGCTGGGGCCCCCCAGCGACGTGTACTCCCTCGGGGCCGTCCTGTACGAGCTCCTCTGCGGCGAGCCCCCGTTCCGGGGGACGGCGCTGGCCGTCCTGGCGCAGGTGGTCCAGCGGTCGCCCGAGCAGCTCGCCGTCCGGTGCCCCGACCAGATCCCTCGGGATCTCATCGCGATCTGCGAGCGGGCGATGGCCCGCGCGCCGCCTTCGCGTTACGCGAGCGCCGAGGTGCTCGCCGCCGAGATCCGCGGCTTCCTCGACGGCGCTCGCCGTCGCGAGCGGGCGCGCGCCCTCGTCGAGGAGTCGCGCGCGCTGGCGCCGCAGATCGAGGGCCTGCGCGCGCGCGCCCGGGCCCTCCGGGCCGAGGCGAAGGCGGTGCTCGGGCGCCTCGACTCGTTCGCGCCCGCCGCCGAGAAGGCGCAGGGGTGGGCGCTCGAGGACGAGGCGCGCGCGCTCGACCGCGCCGCCGCCCTGGACGAGGCGACCTGGCACCAGAAGCTCCGCGCCGCGCTCAACGAGGCCCCGGACTTCGATGAAGCGCACGCGGCGCTCGCCGACGCCCACCTGGCCGACCTGCGGGCCGCCGAGGAGGCGCGCGACGCCGAGGCCGCGGCGCGCGCCGAGGCGTTCCTCAGGGCGCACGCGCGCGAGCGGCACGCGGTCTTGCTCCGCGGCACCGGCGCCCTCTCGCTGCGGACCGACCCCGAGGGGGCGCAGGTCTGGCTGCTCCGCTATGTCGAGCAGGAGCGCCGGCTCCGCGCCGAGCCCCAGGGCTTCCTCGGCCACACGCCGCTCTGCGAGGTCCCGCTCGCGCGCGGCAGCTACCTGCTCTTGATCCGCGCGCCCGGGTACCGCGAGGCGCGGTACCCCGTGAAGATCGGCCGCGGCGAGCACTGGGACGGCGTGCGTCCGGGCGGCGCAGAGCCGTTCGTCGTGCCCCTCCTGCCCTCGGAGGCGCTCGGCGAAGAGGACGTCTACGTGCCGGCGGGCTTCTTCTCTGCCGGCGGAGACCCGCAGGCCGGCGACGGCTTGCCGGCGTGCCGGATCTGGGTCGACGGCTTCGTGGTGCGGCGGCACCCGGTGACGCAGGCCGACTACCTCGCCTTCCTGAACGACCTGCTCGAGCGCGGGCGCGAGGCGGAGGCCGCGGCGGCGTGCCCGCGCGCGGCCCGCGCGATCGCCGGCAACGTGGACATCCCGCTGTTCGCGCGCGACGGGGACGGGCGCTTCGTGCTCGGCCCGCAGGCGCGCGCGGAGCAGGCGCGGCACCCGGTCGCCTCGGTGGATTGGCGCAGCGCCGTCGCCTACGCGTCCTGGCTGGAGGCGCGCACCGGCGCGCCGTGGCGCCTCGTCGGCGAGCTCGAGCGCGAGAAGGCCGCGCGCGGCGTCGACGGACGCTTCTTCCCCTGGGGAGACGAGCCCGAGCCGACGTGGGCCTGCATGGTGGGGGGCCGCCCCGGCCCCGCGAGCCCGGCGCCGGTGGACGACCATCCGACGGACGAGGGCCCCCACGGCGCCCGGGGCCTCGCGGGCAACATCCGCGACTGGTGCGCCGAGCTGTGGATGCCCGACGGCCCCACGGTGGTCGACCGCATCGCGCGCCTCCAGCCAGCGGACGCGGCGGCTCCGGGGCTCCGCTCGATCCGCGGGGGCGCGTGGAGCTCCGGGCCCCCCGCGGTGTGCCGCGCAGCAGGCCGCTTCGCCGCGCGCCCGGAGGATCGCTTCAGCGCCGTGGGCTTCCGTCTCGCCCGGCCCGTCGGCACCGGCGGGTAGCCGGCGGTCGCCTGCGCGCTGTGGATGAGGTCGGCCGCGGCGATCGGCCGTGGTTGGCTGCTGAGCCCGCATCGCAGCGCTGGCGCGGGGAACGGCCTGGCAGCAGACGGCGACAGACGGCGGATGTCGTGTTTGCACTCGAGCGCTAAGGTCGTGGGGACAGCCTGTGTCCACGAGGTCCATGGAGAACACGGATTCGCATCAAGAAACGGCGGAGCCCTCCGAGCCGGCCTCGCCCGCCGCGGCAGAGCTCGCTGCGGCGTCCTTGCAGCGCGGCGAGGCGGGGGCTGCGCTGCTCGATCAGGAGCGCTCTGCGCTGCACGAGTCCTCCCCTGACGGCGCGCTGGTCGACGCCTTCTTCCAGGCCACGACCGCGGGGCTCGGGATGATCGACCGCGACCTCCGCGTGGTGCGGCTCAACCAGGCGCTGGCGGACATCAACGGGATCCCCCTCGATGCGCACCTCGGCAGGACGATCCCCGAGCTGCTCCCGGAGATGAGCGACGTGATCGTGGCCCATCTCCGGCGTGTCCTGGCGACGGGCGAGGCGTTCACCGCCGAGGTGACGGGGACGACGCGCGCGTCGGAGCGACCGCGCTCCTGGCTGGTCAATTACGCGCCTGTGCGGGCGAAGGACGGGCGCGTCATGGGTGTGGGGACGATCGTCCTCGACATCACCGAGCGCAAGCAGACGGAGGACCGGCTCCAGGAAGAAGGGGAGACGCTCGAGCTGCTCAATCGCGCCGGCAAGCAGCTCGCCGCCGAGCTGGATCTGGAGAAGCTCGTGCAGGCGGTGACCGACGCGGCCACCCGGCTGAGCGGCGCCCAGTTCGGCGCGTTCTTTTACAATGTCACGAACGCCGAGGGGAAGAGCTACATGCTCTACACCATCTCTGGCGTGCCCCGAGAGCACTTCTCCGGGTTCCCGATGCCGCGCAACACGGACGTGTTCGCGCCGACCTTCAACGGAGAGGGCGTGGTGCGGCTCGACGACGTCACGAAGGACCCGCGCTACGGGAACAGCCCCCCTTACCACGGGATGCCGAAGGGCCACTTGCCTGTCGTCAGCTACCTTGCCGTGCCGGTGGTCTCCCGCTCGGGGCATGTCATCGGCGGGCTGTTCTTCGGGCACTCCGGGCGGGGCGTCTTCACCGAGCGGGCGGAGAAGCTGGTGGTCGGCCTCGCGGCCCAGGCCGCCATTGCGATGGATAACGCGCACCTGTTCCGGAAGGCGCAGCAGCTCATCCAGGCGCTCGAGCGGAGCAACAAGGAGCTCGACCGCTTCGCCTACGTGGCGAGCCACGACCTGAAGGCGCCGCTCCGCGCCATCGCGAACCTCTCGCAGTGGATCGAGGACGATCTCGTGGACAAGGCGACGCCGGAGACGCGCCAGTACATGGATCTCCTGCGCTCGCGCGTGGTCCGGCTGGAGGCGCTCATCGACGGGATCCTGCGCTACTCGCGCGCTGGACGGCTCCGCGACAGGCCCGAGATCGTGGACGTCCAGAAGCTCCTCGAGGACGTCCTCGGGCTGCTCACGCTCCCTGCGAGCGCGTCGATCGATATCGCGGCGGGCATGCCGACGCTCCTCGCCGAGCGGGTCCCGCTGGAGCAGGTCTTCCTGAACCTGATCGGCAATGCGCTGAAGTATGCCGAACGCCCCGACGCGCGCGTCGAGGTGCGGGGGCGGGAGCTGGGCGATGTCTGGGAGTTCTCGGTGAAGGACAACGGGCCCGGGATCGAGCCGCGATACCACGGGAAGGTATGGGAGATCTTCCAGACCCTGAACGCGCGCGACAACATCGAGGGGACGGGCATCGGGCTCGCGATCGTCCAGAAGATCGTGCTCAGCAAGGGGGGGCGTGTGTGGGTCGAGTCCGAGCAGGGCGCCGGCGCCACGTTCTTCTTCACCTGGCCTCGGATGGAGACGGACGGCGGGCTCGGCATGCGCTGAGGAGCGGCTGTGGCGCGGCGCGAGACGAGCGTGGCAATCCGCCACGCCCCGCGCCGCGTGGCGGAGCCCGAGCGCCGCGGCCGCTCGCCGCGGAGCGGTGGCGCGCGATCTGCTTCTCGCTGTCGGGTGGGCATGGGCCCTTGCCCCATGCCGGGAGCGCGACGGTGAAGCATCGATCCATGGCGGTCCTCCTGAACTGCTCCTCCCGGTCGAACCGAGCGGCGGCGCAGCGCGCGCGGCTCGGAGAGCTCCTGAGAGAGAGCGGCCTCGCCGCGGAGGTGTTGTGCGCCGAGAAGGGGCAGCAGCTCGGGGAGCTCGCCCGCCGTGTGGCGCGGGGGCCTTTCGACCTCGTCGTGGCCGGTGGCGGCGACGGGACGGTGAACACCGTCGCTGCCGCGATCGCCGGCACGGACAAGACGATGGGCGTCCTTCCGCTCGGCACGGTGAACCATTTTGCCAAGCACCTCGGCGTTCCGCTGACCCTCGAGGGCGCCGTGCGCACGCTCGTCGAGGGGCGGCGCGTCCGGGTCGATGTCGGCGAGGTCAACGGTCGGGTCTTCGTGAACAACTCGACGCTGGGCATCTACCCCGGCATCGTGCGCGGCCGCGAGGCGCTCCGGAAGCGGCATGGGCTCAACAAGTGGATAGCCCTGGCGCTGTCGGCCGTCTCGGGGATCCGGCGGCACGAGCGCGTCCGTCTCCGGCTCGTCCTGGATGGGCAGGAGGTCGAGCTGGAGACGCCGTTCGTGTTCGTCGCGAACAACGACTTCAAGCTTGGCGACGTGGACATCGGCCGCCAGCGCCCGCCGTGCTCGGGCGAGCTCGGCGTGTGCGTGGCGCACGCCGAGAGCCGCCTCGCCACGCTCAAGCTCATCGCCAGCGCGGTCGTCGGGCGCATTCATCGATCGAACGATTTCAGTATCCTACGAACGACGGAGCTCCGGGTGGAGGCGCCCCACCGCCGCCTCCACGTGGCCGCGGACGGCGAGGTGCTCAGGATGACGCCGCCGCTCTGCTATCGCGTGCTGCCTGCAGCGCTGCGCGTCATCGTGCCGCTGTCGTCCGAGCTCCGCGCGGGCCCGCGGCGGGAGGAGGACCCATCGCGCCCGGTCGCGGCGCTGGGGGGATGAGGCGCCGTGCGCACGCTCGTGCACCTGTCGGATCTGCACTTCGGCCGCGTCGACAAGGCCATCCTCCGTCCGCTGGTCGACAGGCTATGGCGGCTCGAGCCGCACATGGTCGTGATCTCCGGCGATCTGACGCAGCGGGCGCGCGACGCCGAGTTTGCGGAGGCGCGCGCCTTCCTCGACGCGCTGCCCTCGCCGCAGATCGTGGTCCCTGGCAACCACGATGTCCCGCTCTACAACCTGTTCGACCGGTTCTTTCGCCCGCTGGACAGGTACCGGAATCACATCACGGACGACCTCTCGCCGTTCCACCTCGACGGGGAGATCGCCGTCCTGGGCATCAACACCGCGCGCTCGCTGACCATCAAGGATGGGCGCATCAACGCGCGGCAGATCCGGGGGATCGAGGCGAGGATGTGCGATCTCGGGCCCGAGCTCACGAAGATCGTGGTCACGCATCATCCGTTCGATCTGCCCGAGAACTCGCCCCACGCGATCGTCGGGCGCGCGAGGCAGGCGATGGCGGCGATCGCGGGCTGCGGCGTCGACGTCATCCTGTCAGGCCACCTGCACATGAGCCACACGGGTCACTCCGCGGAGCGCTTCGACGCAGGCGGCCACTCCTCGCTCATCATCCAGGCCGGCACGGCCACCTCGACGCGGGGGCGCGGGGAGCGGAACGCGTTCAACGTGATCCGGATAAGCGGGCACAAGATCGACATCGAGCGGAATTTCTGGGAGCCGGAGAGCAGCGTGTTCAGGATCGCGGGCGCGGAGCATTTCGAGGAGACGGCGCGGGGGTGGGTGCGGGCGGCGTAGGGGCGGCGCGCACGACTCCTCCGCTGGAGCGAGCAGCCCGAGCTCGTGGAGTGATGTCGGCGATCTCTCGAAGACTCGTGCTGTTTTGCTCTCCATCAGAGGTGCGAAGGTGAGCTTTCATGCGGACATGTAAGCTACCATTCTGACGGCGATAAATTCCATAGCAGTACGTGTTCCTCCCCTGGGGGACGGAGTAGGCATCGCAGATCGCCATCCTGGGAACAAAGGAAGGCTATCCCGCCAGGAAAGAGCGTGGCGAAGGTGGCCGCGGCACGGTGTCGTGAACCGTGTCGTCGCAGCGGGAAGCGTCTGCCTCGTTTGCCTTCTAGCGTCACTGCTTCGTAAACGGCGAGGGCCGCTTTACTCACCTTGATCGGATACCCGGCGCAGAGGATTTCGAGATTCGGGCCTAGGAGGAGAGCGTTGTCAACGGTAGATAGCTGACCGATGTTGTCGATGAGCGCGTCGAGCGCGTCCTCAGTTCTCCGCTCGTCATCCTCTGCGACCATGCGCTCGAATCGATCGTCGTCCGTTATCGGAGCTGTGGACCCGTCAAGCCGCCCGCAGAGGTCCTGGAGGTGCGCACGGCGCAGCGCGAGCTCTGCGGTCTTTGCGGCCAGCGCGCGACGATGCGCCGGTGGTAGCCGATATTTCCCGAGCGCTGCCTGTCGATCCATTTCTGGGGATTCGGGGAGAAAGGCGATCAGGCCGCCGTGGTTCCCTGCGGACATCCTCTCGACGAGACCGGTGACGACACGATAGACGGTCGCGTATTGATGTTCTCGGTGGAATAGATATGGTCGAGGTGACCCATTCACGATACCGGCACAAAGGCGTCGAAGCGCCGACGCGATGATGCTCTCCTGCTCCGACAGAATTTTGAATAGACTTGGTTTGCTGGACAGGTCGACAGCTCCGCCGCTCTCGTATCGAAACCGCTCTACCCCGTGACGCCATAGCGCCACGTGGCCCGGCCTGCATGAACGCAGTACGATGGATGCTGTTTCTCCTTCCGCAGGGAGGTGCGTATGCTCGACGCGTCTCGCGAGGCCCTGGATCACGAGCCGGCCGTTGCTCAGACCGACAACGATGGCAGTTCGCGGAAGATCTGCCGCAGGGGCCACCTTGGCGAGCGTCTTGACGTTAAGCTCGGTGACTCCTGAGCCATGTTCGAACGGAAGGATCTGCCAGGCAGGCATGCGTCGATGACCAACGCCGACGAACCGATGTTCGAGCACCTGCTCGAGTCCTTCGATGCCCTGCTCATGGTAGACGACACTCACACGCGTGGCGCTTCCCTCTTCTTTCTCCAAACTGGCGAAAAAGACGGTGTCGATAAGCTTACCGAGAAGACGCACGTTCTTTTCGTCGTTCTGCGCTTCCGGGATTGATCGCAGCCACGCCTTGAGGGCTTCGCGTGGGTACTGCAGTCGTGCGTCGCTCATATGACAGCCTACCTCGATCTCGTCCCAGGCTCCGCGCCCACGATAGGCGCCCAGCGCGGGGGTCTACGCGCGGGGTCGGAGATGGGCCGATGTCTGTCTGGTCTGTCTGTTGGATCAATCGAGTGAGCGGTAGGCGCCCGGAGAGGGGGGGCTCCGCGCGGGGTGGGGGATGGGCCGATGTTTGAGCCTGAGTCATCCCTCCTCCGGCTCCGCCGGAGGAGGGATGACTCAGGCGAGTTCGGCGGGGCCCCCACCCCGCGCGGAGCCCCCCCTCTCCGGGCGCCGGGCGACCCGGCAAGACCTCACCCCCGCCGGGACAACGACCGCGTTACCGTAGCCGCCCGGCTCCCATCACCCGATCACGCCAGCTTCCCGAGCTCCCGGAACCGCCCGCGCAGATCGTTGTAGAGCCCCCGGTACACCGCATGGATCTCCCGGTACCGCGCCGAGCGCGCCGCGTCCGGCGCGACCCGGGACACGACATGGACGAACGCGTCCGCCGCCTCCTCGACCGACGAGAACAGCCCCGCGCCCGCCGCGCCGAGCAGCGCCGCGCCGTAGGCCGGGCCCTCGGTCGACGTCGTGATCGCCACCGGCGCCTCGAAGACGTCGGCCATCAGCTGGCGCCAGAACGGGCTCCGCGCCCCGCCGCCGGTCAGGCGGATCTCGTCGATCGAGACCGCCGCCGCGCCGTTCGTCTGCCCCACGCCGCGCATCAGGTCCAGCGAGTCCGCGAGCCCGAACGTGATGCCCTCCAGCACCGCGCGCGACAGATCGGCCTTCGTCGTCCGGGCGCTCAGCCCCACGAACGCGCCGCGCGCCGCCGCGTCGTTGTGCGGCGTCCGCTCGCCCATCAGGTACGGCAGGAAGACGACGCCGCCCGCGCCCGGGCGCGCCGTCGACGCCGTGTCCGAGATGATCTCGTACGGATCGACCTTGCGGAGCTCGGCCGCCAGGCGCTCCCCGTCGCCGAGGACGTCGCGGTACCAGCGGAGCGCGCCGCCGGCGGCGAGCATCACCCCCATCAGGTAGAAGCGGCCCGGCACCGCGTGACAGAAGCTGTGGAGCCGCATCTCGGGCTCCACGATCCACGAGTCGGTGTGCGCCAGGATCACGCCGCTCGTGCCGACCGACGCCATCGCCCGGCCGGGGCGCACGATGCCGAGCCCCACAGCGCCCGCCGCGTTGTCCGCGGCGCCCCGCACGACGGGGATGCCCGCCGGCAGCCCCGTGGCGGCCGCCACCTCGGCCGTCAGCTGGCCGAGCGGCGCGTTCGAGGGCGCAGACCGCGGGAACACCGCGCGCGGGACGCCGACCGCCGAGAGGAGCTCGGCGCTGAAGGAGCGATCCCCGGGCGAGAACGCCAGCGTGCCGCTCGCGTCGCTGTCGTCCGTCCCGAGCTCGCCCGTCAGCCGCAAGCCCACGAAATCCTTCGGCATGAGCACCGCGCGGACACGGGCGAACGCCTCGGGCTCGTTCGCCCGCAGCCAGAGCAGCTTCGGCAGCGTGAACCCCTCGAGCGCGCGGTTGCCGACAAGGCGCGCGAGCCCCGCGTCGCCGACCTTCGGGTTCGCGCGGATGGCCTCGCACTCGGCCGTGGTGCGCGTGTCGCACCACAGGATCGCAGGCCGGATGACCGCCTGCGCCTCGTCCAGCAAGACCGCCGAGTGCATCTGCCCCGTCAGCCCGATCGCGCGCACGTCGTCGCGGCGCGGGCCGAGGGCGCGGGCGAGCTCGCCGAGGGCGCTCAGCGCCGCCGCGGCGAAGTCCTCGGGATCCTGCTCGGCCCACCCGGCGTGCGGCGTGGAGAGCGGGTATTCGCGGTGCGCCGACGCGACCGCCGCGCCGCGCTCCGTTTCGACTGCGATGGCCTTGAGGCCGCTGGTCCCGACGTCGATTCCGATCACGATGGCCATGGAAAGCGTCCTTTTTGCAGTTTCGTCTACTTCGGTGATCTTCGTAACGACTCTTAACTAATCGAGAAAATCGTAAGCTTTGTAAGCGCGCGAGCCGCGCGGCTAGAACACGACCTGGAGCTTCATGGGCGCGGTGCCCTTCTTCATCATCTCGAGGCCGCGCGGGAGCTCCTCGACCGGCATCGCCTCGGAGAGGAGCTTCCTCACGTCGATCGCGCCGCGCTCCATCAGCTTGAATGCCCGGTCGTACGTCCGCCTGATCGCGAAGCTGCCGATGATCTCGAGATCGCGCCGGTAGATCTCGAACGGCGAGATCTCGACTTTGTCCTGCGGCCCACACACGCCGAACACGAGGTACCGGCCGCCGTTCTTGACGTACTGGATCGAGTCGCCGAGCACCCGGGCGATGCCCGTCGCGTCGATCACGACGTCGAAGCCGTAGGGCGCGATCTTCTTGAGCTTCGCCTGGAGCGCGTTGTCGGCGAGCACCACCTCGGCGGCGCCGTGCTGGCGGGCGAGGTCGAGCTTCGACTCGACGACGTCGACGACGGTGACCGCGGCGGCGCCGTTCGCGAGGCTCGCCTGGAGGTGGAGCTGGCCGATCGGGCCGGCGCCGAGGACCAGGACCTCCGAGCCGATCTCGATGCGCGCGCGATCCTGCCCGAAGACGACGCACGCGAGCGGCTCGCAGAAGGCGGCCTCGCTGAACGAGACGCGCTCGAAGCGATAACAGTTCTTCGCGGGGACCCGGACGAGCTCGGCGAACCCGCCGTCGCGCGTCACGCCGACCGCGTTCCACTTCAGGCAGTGGTTCTGCCGGTTGATCATGCAGAAGTGGCACTCTTCGCAGGTCACCGTCGGGTCGACCATCACCCGATCGCCGGGCCGGAGGCCCTCGACCTCGTCGCCCACGGCCGCCACCTCGCCGGCGAGCTCGTGCCCGGGGATCAGCGGGAAGGTCGGGAAGAAGTCGCCCTCCCAGATGTGCACGTCGGTCCCGCAGATGCCGCACGCCTTCGCGCGGACGAGGACGTCGCGCGGGCCGATCTGCGGCGGGGCGACGTCGTGGCGAACGGCGATCTTCTTCACGGCTTCGAGCACGGCAGCCTTCATGCGAGACCCTCCTTGAGAAGGTCGCATAGGCGGGCCAGGGCCGCGCGTCGAGGGTCGAGGACCGCCGGCTGCGCCCGCGCCGCGCCGCGCAGCGCCGGAGACCGCCCCGCGCAGCGTCGCACGACGTCGCGCAGGGGCGGCCTGACGCGGGATGTCAGGACTTCGTGGCCGGCTTGGACGGGGAGATCGTGCGCCAGAGGAACGCGTAGACGTCCATCAGATCGCGCGGGGCGAGGCCGCGCTCGCGCAGGCGCCGCTCGAGCTCGCGCGCCAGCGATTGCATCCGGGCATACCCCTCGGCGCTCGGCGCGCGATCGTAGGCGAGGTTGAAGCCGAGCACGGCGGCCTGCTTCTCGAAGAAGGAGGGCTTCACGAAGACGTGCTCGCCCGGGTAGACGAGCGCGCCGAGGATCGTGACGAGCGGCCACGTGACGACCTTGGCCGCGGCGAGCACGCCGGCCAGCCGGTCGAAGCGCGCGGCGTAGTCGCCCGCGCCATAGAGGAGATCCACGACCGCCTCGGCGTAGGCGCGGTGGTGCTCGGCCGGCATCTTGTTGAAGGGGATGAGATCGCCGAGGGGGTGCAGGAGGCCGGTCGCGGCCTTGTGGACCTTGGTGATCCTCTCCATGAAATCGGTCAGGTTGCCCGCCGCGAGCAGCGCCTCGAGCTCGCCCTTGGCGAGGAGCGCGCGCGCGGTCTCGATGGCGCCCTGCTTGAAGGCCTTGCTCTTCTTCTTCGCGCCGCTCGCCGGGCCCTCGGCCCCCTCGCCCCCGGCGGCGCCGCGCTCCTCGGCGATGAACTGCGGACCCCCGAACCCACCCTCGAATTGCGTCTCGAAGCTCGCGACCTGCTCGTCGAAGCTCGTGACCGGCGGCGCGACGACGCGGGCGCGCTGCTTCTTGGCGGCGGCCGACGGCCGGTCACGGAGACCGCGGATCCTGGCCTCGAGCGCGCTCGCCTCATCGTCGCCGAGCTGCACCGGCTCGAGCTTCGACCAGAAAGCCTTGGCGATGGAGTGATTGAGGCCATCCTCGAAATCGTAGAAGCGCTTTTCGTCGCGCTCCTCGACGAGGTATCCGAGTCCCCACTGGGGACACCCCGGGTGCTTGACGATGATCGGGGCCGAGGGTTCCGTTGAACGAGAGGTCGCCATAGGCGGCGCAGCCTACTCGATCTTGGGGCGACCGCACCCGCCCCGGAGCCCCTTCTGGACCCGTGTTCAGGTGCGCCGCGGCGGCCCATGCGGGCAGGCCGGCGCTAGAGGTCTCAGTTGACGTCGCGCGCCGCCGAGGCGAGCGCGAGCTGCTGGAGCGCGAGCGCCTCGGTCACGCGGCGCACCCGCGCGACGACGTCGAGCGTCTCCAGCACCGTCTGCCGCTCCCGCGCGTCGAGGATGAGGTGGTGGGCGCAGAGATCCGCGACGAGCGATGTGGCCGCGTCGCGCGGCAGCCGGAACTCGAAATTGCTGTCCCGATCCCGGACGAGCGCCGCGAACGAGGCTGCGGTGGAGATGAGCGCGGCGTGATCCTGGGCCGAGACCTCCCCGGGCTCGTCCTCGAGGACCGTCGCCGCGGCCGTGCGGTACGGCGGCACGAACGGCCGCTCCGCCAGGCGGACGCGGGCGCGGCCCCGGAGCAGGATGTTGTAGCGGCCCCCGGGCAGCTCGGCGTGATCGATGATCTCGCCGGCGCCGGCCACCCCCGCGATGGCCGGGTGGCCGTGCGCGTCGATCGCCCGGGGGTCCGTGATGAGGACGACCGAGAGGATGCGGTGCGTCTCGAGGGCGTCGCGCACGAGCGCCCGGTAGCGCGGCTCGAAGATGTGGAGCGGCAGCAGGGCGCCGGGGAAGAGCACCGTCTGCGGCAGCGGGAACAGCGGCAGCTCTGGCAATGCCGCACTGAGGTCGCCCGGGCGCGGAGGCGTCGTGTCCACGGGCCGCAGGGTAGCACGCGGGGGGTCGGGTGTGGCGGCGCCACGCACATGCGCATCGAGCTCGGCGGTCCGCACGTCCATGCGCATCGAGCTCGGCGGTCCGCCGCCAGGCGCGCGTCCTGCGAGGGCGAGGACGGCGCGCCGTCAGCCGAACATCTCGATGGCCGAGCCGGTGACGGCGTCGGGGGCGTCGAGCGCGGCGTACACGATGAGCCGCGCCACCTCGTCGGCGCTCATCTGCGGGGGGAACCCGCTCCCGACGAGCATGTCGGTGTCGACCGAGCCGGGGAGCACGGCGATGGACTGGAGCCCCGTCCCGCGCAGCTCTTCGGCCAGGCTCTTCGAGAAGCCGACGAGGCCCCACTTGGACGCCGCGTACGAGGCGTTGCCGGGGGATGCGATGGTCGAGGAGATGCTGCCGACGTGGACGAGGCGGCCGAGCCCCTGCTTCAGCATGGCCGGGAGGAACGCGCGCGAGATGAGGAAGGGGCCGCGGAGGTTGACGGCCATCACCTCGTCCCAGGCGGCGGGCGCGGTCTCGTGGACCTTCGCGCCGCGGCGCACGATGCCGGCGTTGTTCACGACGACGCGGGGCGCGCCGAGCCACGCCACCACCTCGGCGGAGGCGCGCGCCACCTGCTCCTCGGAGGCGACGTCGCAGGGGACCGGAAGCGCGGCGACGTCGAGGCGGCGGACCTCGTCGGTGACGTCGTCGAGGCGCGGGCTCGGAGGGCCGAGCAGCGCGATGGAGAGGCCGCGGCGCGCGAGCGCGAGCGCCGTCGCGCGGCCGATCCCGCGGCTCGGTCCGGTGACGACCGCGACGTCGGTCACGCCCTCCCCCCGGAGAGCGCGGCGAGGGCGAGATCACGCTCGGGGCCTGGCTCGGCGAACACGCCGGCGACGGCGACGGTCTCGATGAGGGCGCCCGCCTTGCGCTCGCCGCGGGCGATGAGGCACGTGTGCGTCAGCGTGAGCTTGCACAGCGCGCCGCGCGCGCCGAGCTCGCGGACGAGGAGCTCGACGAGCTGCCCGCCGATGCGCTCCTGCAGGGTCAGCCGCCGCGCGAGCGCGTCGAGGACGTGCGCGAGCGTGCCGATGCCGGCGACCCGCGCGCCCGGCAGGTAGACGATGGTGCCGGCGCCGTGCCCCGGCAGCAGGTGGTGCGGGCACATCGTCGTCACGGCGAGCTCGCGCGCGACGACGAGGCCGCGCTCGAAGGGGCCTGTCTCCATGGCGCCCTCGCGGAGCACCGCGGCCGCGTCGATGGCCTCGCCTTCGATCAGGTCGTCGGCCCACGCGTCGGCGACCCGCTCGCCCGTGCCCGCGAGGTCCCCCTCGACGTCGCGCCCGAGGGCGCGGAGGAACTCCTCGATCGCCCACGCCGCTCTCTTCCGATCGATCACAGGGGCCTCGTCAGTTGAGCAGCTGCCGGCGCCTCTCGGCGGTGATCGGTTTGCGCCCGGCGTAGCCGGCCTCGAGCCCGTGGTAGTGCTCCACGGCAGGCTCCCCGTAGCGCCAGCAGAGCCAGACGAGGGCGCCGTCGAGGCGCCCGTAGAAGTCGCAGAGGCCGATCCGCTGGTCCTTCACGACGACCCCGAGCTCCTCGACCTCCTGCCACCCGGACTCGTACGAGGCGATCTTCTCGGAGAGCTCGCGCTCGCGGGCCCGCGCCTGCTCGCTGCCGCTGCGCGCCAGCTCGATGAGCTGGTCGGGCGTCGCCGCCGGGCTCTGCACGGCCTGCACGAGCTCCTGCCAGCAGCGCTCGATATCGCTCGCCAGGGCGAGCTGCCGGCCGATCATCGACGAGAGCCGCGGGACGAGCGCGTTCGCTTCTTCGATCGTCCAGATGCGGGAAGTGCTCACGGGACCTCACCTGAAGGGCGGCGCGACGACCCGGTCATGCAGGGCCGGTAAGCGGAGGAGAGTGCGGTGTCAAGGGCTTCTACGGAAGGAGCCGTCGCGCGCTGCATGGCGGCGGGCGCGGCGGGCGCGAGCAGAGCGCGCACGGCGAGGGCGCGGTCGGCACGGGCGTGCGTGAGGTGGGCGCGCGCGGGCGTGCGGTCGGTGCAGGCGCCTCCTCGCGAACGACAGCCAGCGTGGCCGCGATCACCTGCGTCGTGCCCTTCCTCTCCGCCCGGCAATGTGTTGCAAGCGGCGTTCTGCAAGCGATAAGCTCGCGCGGCGATCCTGTCGGGTTGCGAGACCGCCCCATGCGACTCCGGACGATATCGGGCATCAAGCTGTCGAATGTGCTCCTTGGCGGCTGGAGCGGGCTCGTCCTCCTCTACCTGTATCTGCCGATCCTGCTCCTCATCGCCTACTCCTTCAACGACTCGCGGATGAGCGTGGTGTGGGAGGGGTTCACCTTCAAATGGTATCGGCAGCTCTTCGATGAGCTCGTCGCCCACCTGGGCGACGAGCGGCGGTCGCCGCTCATCGAGTCGCTGAGCAACAGCGTGATCATCGCCGCGATCACGACGGCGTTCTCGGTCGCCCTCGGCACGGCGGGCGCCTTCCTGCTCTACCGGTACAGGTTCCCCGCGCTCCGGTCGATCACGACGCTGATCTTCATTCCCATGATCATCCCGGAGATCATCATGGGGATCAGCCTGCTCATCTTCTTCAAGACGGTGGAGCTCGATCTCGGCTTCACGACCGTCATCGTCTCGCACGTCACCTTCTGTTTCCCGTTCGTGCTGATCGCCGTCCAGGCGCGGCTCGCGGGGCTCGATCCGTCGCTCGAGGAGGCCGCCCTGGATCTCGGGGCGACGCCGCTCAAGGCGTTCTTCCTGATCATGGTGCCTTACCTTCTGCCCGCGATCATCTCCGGTGCGCTGATGTCGTTCACGCTGTCGATGGACGAGCTCATCGTCACCTACTTCACCCGCGGGCCCAAGTCCGAGACCCTGCCGATCAAGGTGTTCGGCATGGCGAAGGTGGGTCTGAACCCGATGCTGAACACGATCTCGACGGTGTTCATCGTAGCGACTGCGATGCTCGTCGTGGTCGCCGAGTCGCTGAAGGGCAGCGCGAAGCGGCTCCCCGACGAGGGCTGAAGGGGAGCGGCGCGCGGCGCGAACGCGGGCGCCTGCGCCGGCGCAGGCGAGACAAGGAAAAGGCCAATGAAACGCATCTCAGCGCTCTTGATACTGATGTTCGTCCCGCTCCTCTGCCTCCTCGGCTGCGGGAAGAAGGAGAGCCCGGCGCCGCAGCAGGCGGCCGCCTCGGGGAGCGCCCCGGCGACCGAGCCGAAGCCCGGCAAAGAGCTCAACCTCTTCGGGTGGTCCGAGTACGTCCCGCAGGAGGTCCTGGACGGCTTCACGAAGGAGACGGGGATCAAGGTCAACTACGAGACCTTCGCCTCGAACGAGGAGATGCTGTCGAAGCTCCTCGCGGGGAGCACCCGGTACGACCTCATCCAGCCCTCGGAGTACGCGGTCGAGGCGCTCATCAACCAGAAGAAGCTGCAGCTGCTGGATCAGTCGCGCATCCCGAACCTGAAGAACATCGCGCCCGCGTTCAGGAACCAGCCGCACGACCCGGAGCTCAAGTACTCGGTCCCGTGGATGGCCACGGTCGTGGGCATCGTCGTCAACACCCAGAAGGTGAAGGAGCCCGTGAAGGGCTTCAAGGACGTGTTCCAGCCGAAGTACAAGGGGCGCATCGTGGCCCTGAACGACAACCGCGAGATGGTCTCGTGGGTCATGGTGACGATGGGGATGAACGCCAACGACGTGACGCCGGAGAACCTCGCGAAGGTCAAGCCGACCCTGGCGGAGTGGATCAAGCTCGTGAAGGTGTTCGACTCCGACAGCCCGAAGACGGCGCTGCTCAACGGCGACGTCGACATCGGCGTCGTCTGGAGCGGGGAGGCGGCCCTGCTCTACCAGGAGAACAAGGACAAGTTCCAGTTCGTCCTGCCGCAGGAGGGGACGCACAAGGCGATCGACAGCCTGGTGATCCCCGACAGCGCCCAGAACAAGATCGGCGCGGAGATGTTCATGAACTACATCCTCCGCCCCGAGGTCAGCAAGCTCATCTCGGACAAGTTCCCTTACACGAACCCGAACGCGGAGGCGCGCAAGCTGCTCACGCCGGAGCAGCTCGCGAACCCGGCGAGCTACCCGCCCATCGCGGGGCTGGAGACCTTCCACGACATCGGCAAGGCGGCCGCGGACGTGGACAAGCTCGTGACCGACCTCAAGGCGTCGGAGTGAGCGGCGGGGCGTCATGAACACGGCCACCGGGCAGGTCGTCGAGTTCCAGGGCGCCCGGCGGAGGCCGGGCGTCCGCGGGTGGCTGCTGCTCGCCCCGCTCCTGATCTGGCTCTTCGCCTTCGTCGTGGCGCCCACCGCGATCATGCTCGTCTACAGCTTCTGCGAGCGGGACGAGCTCGGGCAGGTGGTCTTCGAGCTGTCGCTGTCGAGCTACTCTCGGGTCTTCGACCCGACCTACGTCAAGATCCTGCTGAGCTCGATCAAGTACGCCGCCATCACCACGGTGATCTGCCTCATCGCGGGTTATCCGGTGGCGTACTTCATCGGGCGGGCCAGGGAGGGCGTCAGGAACCGGCTGCTCATGCTGGTGATGGTGCCGTTCTGGACGAGCTTCCTCATCCGGACGTATGCCTGGATGTCGATCCTCAAGTCGGAGGGGCTCCTCAACGGGCTGCTCCTCTACCTGCGGATCATCTCGACCCCCCTCGACATCATGTACACGCCGACGGCGGTGGTCATCGGCCTCGTCTACTCGTATTTGCCGTTCATGATCCTGCCCATCTACGGGAGCGTGGAGAAGCTCGACAACGCCCTGATCGAGGCGGCGTTCGATCTCGGCGCGGGGCCCGTGTCGGCGTTCTCTCACGTCATCGTCCCGCTCACCCGCCCGGGCATCCTCGCGGGCGTCCTGCTCGTGTTCATCCCGGCGCTCGGGATGTTCGCGATCACGGATCTCATGGGGGGATCGCGCGTGCCGATGATCGGCAACGTCATCCAGAACCAGTTCGGTCAGGCGCGCGACTGGCCCTTCGGCGCTGCGCTCGGCATGACGCTCCTGCTCCTGTTCTCGCTCTTCTTCCTGCTCGGCCTGCGCAAGGAGCCAGAGGCCTGATGCGGCGCCGTCCCGCGGGGCGCACCGCCGCGCCTCTCCGCCTCTCCCGCGCTCTTCGCCGGCCCTCTCCCGCTCTTCGCCGGCTCTCCGAGGTGAATCGATGGATGTGATGGTCGAGCTCCGCGCGGTCACCAAGCGATTCGGCGCCTTCCACGCCGTGAGCGAGGTCGATCTCCAGATCAGGGCGGGCGAGTTCATCACCCTCCTCGGGCCCTCGGGGTGCGGCAAGACGACGCTGCTCCGGATGATCTCGGGCTTCGAGACGCCGTCGAGCGGCGCCGTCTTGCTGGAGGGAAAGGACGTCACGCACGAGCCGCCCTACCGCCGGGACGTGAACCAGGTGTTCCAGAGCTACGCGCTGTTCCCGCACATGACCGTGCAGGAGAACATCGGCTTCGGGCTGCGGATGAAGAAGGTGCCCCGGGCGGAGATCGCCGAGCGGGTCCGGGCCGCGGTCGCGATGGTGTCGCTCGGGGGCATGGAGCAGCGCAAGCCGTCGCAGCTGTCCGGCGGGCAGCGGCAGCGGGTCGCGCTCGCGCGGGCCATCGTGTGCCGCCCGAAGGTCCTGCTGCTCGACGAGCCCCTCTCCGCGCTGGACGCGAAGCTCCGGCACGCCATGCAGGTGGAGCTCAAGGAGCTGCAAAAGCAGCTCGGGATCACCTTCGTGTTCGTGACCCACGACCAGGAAGAGGCGCTCACCATGAGCGACCGCATCGCCGTGATCAACAAGGGCCGGATCGAGCAGCTCGGCGACGCGTCGCAGATCTATCACCGCCCCAAGACGACGTTCGTCGCGAACTTCATCGGCCAGGCCAACATCCTCCGCGCGACCGTCCTCTCGCGGAGCGGCGATCACGCCCGGGTCCGGCTCGTCGACGGGGGGCTCGAGCTCCTCGTCAACGCCGAGCACCTGGCGGGCGGGGCCGGGAGCACCCTTGTCTCCATCCGGCCGGAGAAGATCGCGCTCCGCAAGGAGCCGCAGGGCGCGCCGGAGAACCGCTTCGAGGCGCGCGTCGAGGACGAGCTGTTCAAGGGCGCCACCGACCAGCTGCGCCTCCGGACCGACGCCGGCCTCGTGCTCACGGCGGTGGTCGCCAACGAGAGCTCCGGCCAGGCGGCGCTGCACGCCGGAGACCGGGTGTTCTGCCACCTCCACCCCGACGACATCGTGATCGTCCACGAGGAGTGATCCTCGCGGATCGGCCGTCGCGCCCGTGTGGCGCCGGGGCGTCGTGAACCGCCGTTCTCAGCCGGACGCGGCCGTGTGGAAGTTGGCCTCGAACACGGCGTACGCTGGAGGGCATGCTGCTTGCCAATCGGCCTCGCATGCCCCGACGGTCGCTTGCGGTCGCTCTTTCTTCATCGGTCCTTCTCTCGCTCTCCGGCGACGCCCTCGCCACGGGGGCATGGCTGCCCGGCGCCGGACAGGCGTCGGTCGAGCAGCGCGTCGCCGTCGCGGCCGGGCCGGAGCGCACGACGCTCTGGACGAGCCTGCGGTTCCAGGGCGCGAGCGGGCCCGTGGCCCTCGTCGTTCCGGTGCCGCCGCTCGCCGCGCTCGACACGAGCTCGGACGCGTGGTTCGAGGCGCTCGAGGCGGCGACGGCGCCCCGGGTGCTCCCGCCCCAGGGCGTCGACCCGTACTGCCCCGGGGAGGCGGGCGTGCCGGGCCCCTTCGAGACGGTCGGGCGGCTCGCCCACGAGGCGACGCTCGAGCCGGTCGAGGTGACGGTGCTCGAGGACGCCGACGCGGTCGCGCGCTGGGCGGCGTCGGCCGGGCTCGCGCTGTCCTCCGAGACGGCCGCGCAGCTCGGGAGTCTGCAAGGGATGCGGTTCGCGGCGGCCCGCTTCGACGCTCCCGGCGGCGCGGCGGTCACGAGGACGCTGCGCGTCGCCATGGGCGGCGGTGAGCCGATCCTGCCGCTGTCGCTGGCCGCGGCGGGCGCGGGCGACGTGCAGGTGACGGCGTGGCTGCTCGGCGACGGCCGGGGCGCGCTCTCGGGCGCGGCGCCGGTGACGCTCCCGCCGGCCTCGCTGAGCTGGGACGCGAGCGCGCAGCGCAGCGATTATGCGGAGCTCCGCGCCGGGGCCCTCGGCCAGGCGGGGCTCCGCGGGGCGCTCGTCGAGGGCGCGGGCCACGAGGCCCTGAGCCGCCGCATCTCCCTCGGCAGCGACAGCGTAGACAGCGTGATCGAGGCCTATTTCGCCCGCGCGAGCGCGTACGGCGACATCGGCGATGCGCCGGGGACGTGCGCCGCGGTCGCCGCGGCCGCGCTGGAGTCGAGCCTCAAGGTCGCCGCGAGCTGCCCGCGCGCCGCGCACGGCGTGGTCGACGGCGCGCTGGACTGCGCGGAGTCGCCCCGGAGGGACGAGACCGATCCCGATCTCCTGCGCTGCGGTCCGGCCGCCGACGATCTCGCGGTCGGGCTCTCCGGGCTCGCGCCGTCGTCGGTGTGGCTGACCCGCGTCTCGCTCCGGCTCGCGGCCGGGCAGCCCGGCGCGGACTGGCCGCTGACCTTCGGGGAGGGCGCCGCGATCTCGCCGGTCGTGAGGGCCGGGAGCGTCCGCGTGGACGAGTGCTCCGGCGAGGCCGGCGCCGGCGGCGCGGGCGGCTCGTCGGGCGTGGGCGGACCCGACGGCCTGGGCGGCGGGCCCGACGGCCTGGGCGGCGGGCCGGGCAGCGGCGGATCTGGCCCGGCCAGCGGCTCGTCCGGCGCCGGGCACCCGCCGCCGGACGATTACTACGAGGAGCCGGCCGCCGACGTGGGCTGCGGCTGCTCCGGCACCGCCGAGACGGTGGTCGTGGACGACGTCGAACCGCAGGACGTCGACGACGACGAGTACTACGCGGAGGACGACGGCTGCAGCGGCGACACGAGCGAGCCGGCGCCCGAGGACGAGTACTACGCGGAGGACGACGGCTGCAGCGGGGACACGAGCGAGTCCGAGGACGAGTACTACGCGGAGGACGACGGCTGCAGCGGGGACACGAGCGAGTCCGAGGACGAGTACTACGCGGAGGACGACGGCTGCAGCGGGGACACGAGCGAGTCCGAGGACGCCGAGTCGGAGGACTGCTCGATCGCGCGCGAGCGGCAGCCGAGCGCCCGGAAGAAGCGCGGGCCGAAGCTGTCGGTGATGGCGCTCGGGATGTTCGCGATGATCGCGCCCCTCCGGCGCGCGAGCCGGCCGCGGAGCAGCGGCGGGCGCGGCGGGCGGTAGGCCGCGCGGCGGCGCTCCGGGAGGGGGGCGCACCGGAGGGGCGGTTCCCGTGGCATACTCCCGGGCGAGGTCATGACGTGAACGCGCCCGCCCGCCGGCTCTCCTTCGCTTACGCCGACTACCTCGAGCAGGAGCGGGCGAGCCCGACGAAGCACGAGTTCCTCGGCGGCGAGATCTTCGACATGGCCGGCGGCACGCCGGAGCACGCGCGGCTCGCTGCGCGGGTGACCGTGGCGCTCGGCGCGCAGCTCGACCGGCGCCCCTGCGAGGTGTTCTCGTCCGACCTCCGCGTGCGCGTGCGCGCGACCGGCCTCGCGACCTACCCCGACGTGAGCGTCGTCTGCGGCCAGATCGCGCGCGATCCAGAGGACAAGGACGCGGTGGTCAACCCGCTGGTGCTGGTCGAGGTGCTTTCGGACTCCTCGGAGGCGTACGATCGAGGAGAGAAGTTCGCGCACTACCGCCGGATCCCCTCGCTGAGGGAGTACGTCCTGGTCTCCCAGGCGCACCGGCGGATCGAGGTCTTCCGGCGCAACGAGGACGGCTCGTGGACGCTCTACGAGGCCGGGCCCGGCGAGCGCGCGCGGCTCGCGTCGATCGACGCCCTGCTCGATGTGGACGAGGTGTACCGGGGCGCGCTCGAGGCCTCCGCGGCGGTCTGAGCGGCCGTCGTTCCACGGAGAGCTGTTCCACGGAGAGCTGATGCGCGACGTCCGGATGCGGGGTTTTCGCGAGCAAACGGCGGTCGATCGCGCGCTCGACGTCCTGGAGCGGCGGATCCAGCGGCTCGGCGACGAGCTGGCTCCGATCGGCGAGGCGGCCGGGCGGGTGGCGGCGGAGCCCGTGCGCGCGCGGGTCAGCGTGCCGCACTTCGTCCGAGCGGCGATGGACGGCTATGCGTTGCTCGGCGAGGCGACCGCCGGCGCGGCTGCGTTCGCGCCGGTGGAGCTCGCGCTCGTGGGCGCGTCGTTCCCCGGGCGCCCGCACGCAGGCGCGATCCGCCGGGGCGAGGCCGTGCGGATCACGACCGGCGCACCGGTGCCGGAGGGGGCGGACGCGGTGCTGGTGGCGGAGCGCGCGGAGGAGGGCGCCGGCCGCGACGGGGCGGCGATCGTGCGGGCGCGCGAGCCGGTGCCGTCCGGCAAGCACGTCGCGGCGATCGGCGAGGACGTGCTGGAGGGCGCGGAGGTCGTGCCGGCGGGGCGCCGTCTGCGCCCGCAGGACGTCGGCGTGCTCGCCTCGACAGGGGTCGCCGAGGTGCGCGTGGTGCGCAGGCCGTCGGTGCGGATCCTGATCACGGGCGACGAGCTCCTGCCGCCGGGGAGCACGCCGAGCGGGGCGTGCATCGTCGACACGAACAGCCTGGTGCTCTCGGCGCTCGCGCGCCGCGACGGCGCGGAGGACATCGCCGTCGCGTACGTCCCCGACCGGCGCGAGGCGGTGCGGGCTGCCCTCGAGGGGGCGGGCGGGGACGTGGTGCTGGTCTCCGGCGGGTCGTCGGTCGGCTCGGAGGACCATGCGCCGCTCGTCCTCGCGGAGCTGGGTGAGGTGGTGGTCCACGGCGTCGCGATGCGCCCCGCGAAGCCGGCCGGGTTCGGCTTCTTGCCCGGGGGGCGGGCGGTGTTCCTTCTGCCGGGCAACCCGGTGTCGTGCCTCTGCGCCTACGAGTTCTTCGCCGGCCCGTCGATCCGCGCCCTCGGCGGCCTGCCGCGCGCGTGGCCGCACCGGCGGCGGCGGTGCGTTGTGGCGAGCGAGATCGTCTCCCAGCCCGGGCGCGTCGATTACGTGAGGGTGCGCGTCGAGGGAGATCGGGTGTTTCCGATCGCGACGAGCGGCGCGTCCATCCTGTCGTCGACGACGCGCGCGGACGGCGTGGTCGTCGTGCAGGCCGAGGAAGCGGTGATCGGCGAGGGCGCCGAGGTCGAGGTGCTGCTCTACGACGCGTGAGGCGAGGGGCAGCGGGGTCTGCCGCCGGGCGGAGCCGTGTACACGTGTTGCCCGCGCGGCGCGTCCGTTTCAAATTTCCGAGGTCCGGGACCATGAAACCGCTTCGTTTCGAGAGGGCCGGTCCGCGCTTGAGGGGCAGGGGGAACGAACGCCGCCGACGATGAAAGAATCCATCAACCGCGGTCTCCTCCGCGCGCGCTCCTGGGCCGAATCCTGGATGCCAGGCGCCCGAGATGCGATAGGTTAGGCCTCGGCGCTGAGCTCTTTGCGGGCGAGGTTCGTCCTGTCGGCACCGCACTGCCGGCCCCCCCAATTCCGCTCTTCTGTTCTGATCGCGACCGGGCGCGACGAGGTAATGACCATGACTCAGATGAACCGCACACTCCGAGGCACTGCCAGATTCCTGCTCCTCCCACTTCTCGCCATGCTCGCTGCGTCGGGTTGTGGCGAGTCCTCTTCGCCTGGCGCGACCGGTGAGGTCGACAACACCGGAGGGGCCGGTCCGGGGACCGGAGGCGGCGCCACAGCCAGCACGACAGCGGGAACCGGAGGCGGCGCCACAGCCAGCACGACCGCGGGAACCGGGGGCGGCGCCACAGCCAGCACGACCGCGGGAACCGGAGGCGGCGCCACGGTAGGGACCGGATCGGATAGCAGCGGGGCGAGCACCAGCAGCGGGTCGAGCTCAGGTCCGACGTTCCACATCTTCATGCTCATGGGCCAGTCGAACATGGCTGGCGTCGCGGACAAACAGGCCAGTGACCAAAATTCTGACGCCCGGCTCAAGGTCCTCGGCGGATGCAATCAGCCGGCCGGACAGTGGAACGTGGCCAATCCGCCGCTCAACGACTGCCCTGGTGAAAAGGGATGGAACCTGTCGACCTCCGTCGACCCGGGCATCTGGTTCGGCAAGACCCTCCTCGGAAAGCTGCCTGAGGGGGACACGATCGGGCTGGTCGGCACGGCCGAGAGCGGTGAATCGATCAACACGTTCATCTCTGGCGGCTCGCATCACCAGATGATCTTGAACAAGATCGCCAAGGCGAAGACGGCCGAGAACGCGCGCTTCGCGGGCATCATCTTCCACCAGGGTGAGTCCGACAGCGGCCAGACCTCATGGCCCGGCAAGGTCGTTCAGCTCTATAACGAGGTGAAAGAAGCCTGGGGTGTCGACTACGACGTTCCCTTCATCCTTGGAGAGCTCCCCGCGGGCGGGTGCTGCAGCGGCCACAACAACCTCGTGCACCAAGCGGCCGATATGCTGCCTGACGGATACTGGGTCTCTCAGGATGGGACCAAGGTCATGGATCAGTACCACTTCGATCATGCGTCCGTCGTGCTCATGGGCACGCGTTATGGCGAGAAGATGATCGACGCTTTGGGGTGGTGACCTGAGGCGTCTCCGCATCTTCACCTCGCCGAGGAGGACTGCGGTAACTGCGCCTGCCGTGGTCAGTCGACCATGGAGCATCCCCTCGAAGTCTGGGGGAAAATCCGCGGCATCGCGGCGCGCGTGGTAAGGTGCGCCGCATGCTGATCGCCTCTCAGATCGTCGTCACGCTGATCGGAGCCCTTCACATCTACATCCTCGTCCTGGAGATGTTCTTGTGGCGCACCGAACGAGCGTACAAGGCGTTCGGTACGACCCCCGAGGTCGCCGCGATCACCGCGCCGCTGGCGGCCAACCAGGGGCTCTACAACGGATTCCTCGCCGCGGGCCTGCTCTGGGGCGTCATCCATCCGAACAGGGCCTTTGCGTGGCAAATCCAGGCCTTCTTCCTCCTCTGCGTGGCCGTCGCCGGCGTCTACGGCGCCGCGACGGCAAAGCGATCCATCCTGTTCGTGCAGACCATCCCGTCGGCCATCGGCCTCGCCTTGGTCCTGCTCGCCAATCGGGCGGGTGGCTGAAGCGAAGCGGCTCGGCCGACGGCGGCCGCGCGGCGGAGCAGCTCGTCTCTCAGGTTCCTCGCTGGCGGCGTGCGGGGTCGTGCCTTCGGGGCGTCAGAACCCGCCCTCCAGGCCGAAGTTCGGGACGGTGACAGGCCCGAACGTCGTCGGCTCGCACGGCGAGAACGCATCGCACCTCCCCGGCAGGGTCTCCTTCGACAGCGTGGCGTTGAGCACGTCGAGGACGACCGCCAGCCAGCCCGACTTCCCGATCGACCAGCGCTTCTCCAGGCGGACATCGAGGCGGAAGAACGGCGGCAGCCGCTCCCACCGCGGCGCTCCGCCGGCGAGGGATCCGGAGCCTCCGGGGACGCCGCCGATCGGCGGGAGCGTCGCGCCGCCGATCCTCTGGGGGAGCCCGGAGTAGAACACGAAGCGCCCGCCAGCCCTGTACCCGCGGCCGAGGTCGTAGGTCAGCGCGACGTTCGCCACGTGGGTCCGATCGAACGAGCTCAGTTGCCGGCTTCGGCCGATGCTCCGCGTGGAGCGCGACAGCGTGTACGACGCGAACCCGCCGACGCGCCGCGTGAGCCGCCGGTGGGCCGACAGCTCCACGCCGGTCGCGGCGCCGAGCGCGCGGAGCGTGAAGGCGTCCTCGACCGAGTCGAGGCCGAGCGAGCCGAGCGCGTCGGTCATGTTGAAGAAGGCGTTGTGGAACACCGAGACCGTGGCCGTGATGTCCTCCGGCAGCGCGAGCTCGAGGCCGGCGCTCGACTGGAAGCTCCGCTGGAGGCCGTCCTGGAGGCGCGGGCGGAAGCCGGGGATCGGGACGACGAAGCTCGGCAGCTGCGAGGCGATGCCGTGCGCCTGCACGAACGTCACGCCGCGCCCGAGGGAGAGCCGCGCCGAGAGCCGCGGATCCACGGCGAGCGCGACCGTGCCGTCCGAGTGGTAGAGATCGAGCCGGAGCCCAGGGGTGATGCGCAGTCGCGGGGTGATCGCGATGTCGGACTCGATGTAGCCGCCCACCGTGAGGTCGACGCGGCTCAAGAGGAGATCGTCGACGGGGACGTCGTCGTCATCGTCCGGCGCGACGCTGCCCGGAGGGTCGCCGGCGTCGGTCCCGAGATCGATCTCGTTGTCGTCGATCACGGCGTCGATGCCGGCGCGGATCGTGGTCTCGTCGCGCAGCCGGTGAGCGAGCGAGAGGCGCGCGCCGAGGCTCCGAGTCAGCGCTTTCTGGTCGTTCCCGATCCCCGTCTCGTCGTGGCCGAGCGTCAGCGCGCCGCGCAGCGCGCTGCCCTGGCCATAGGCCTGGTCGTACCGGAGATCGAGCCGGTGAAATGTCGTGTCGAAGAGGGTCGTCCTCTCGCCGTCTTCGTCGCTCGCGAGGAAGTCGTGGGCGCCGAACGCGAAGAGGCTCAACCGGCCTTCCGGGACGACCTCGTAGGACAGCCGGGCCTGGTAATCCCAGTAATCGAGCGCGACCTCGGGGGCGGCGAGCGAGAGGAGCAACGCCGTGTACGAGTAGCGGCCGCCCACGAGCGCGACCCCGCGGCCGCCGGCGAAGGGCCCCTCGACGAGCCCGCCCACGTCGACGAGCCGCAGCATGCCCTCACCGTGCCAGTACGGGAGCGGCGGCGTCGTCTCGCCCGCGACGATGCCGCCGGCGTACCGACCGTGACGCGCGGGGTAGCCGCCAGGATAGAGGTCGACGCGATCGACGATGCCGGGATGGACCACGGAGGGCCCGAGCCCGAGGTGATAGAGGTAGGGGACGCGAATGCCATCGAGGAAATAGCCGACGTTGCCCGGCGGTGAGCCGCGGACGTAGAAGAACGGCAGCCCCGAGACGATGGGGGTCACCCCGGGGAGCACCTCGAGGGCGCGGAAGGGGTCGCCGAACGCGCCGGGGACGATCCTGACCTCGCCGCGGCTCAAGCTGGAGACGCCGGGCGCCGGCTGCTCGCCGCGCACGGTGACCTCGATCGCGTGCGGCGCGCTCGGCGCCGGCGCGGCTTCCGTGGCCGGGCGCTCCGGCGCGGGCGCGGAGGCGCCGGGCGCGGCTGCGGAGGCGTCGGGCGGCGCGGGCGATGCGGCCTCGGTGAAGCGGACCTCGACGCGGATCCTGGCGGCGGCCGGCGCGCCGTTCCTTGTGGCCGGCGCAAAGCGGAACGACGTTGCGGCGGCCACGGCGGCCGATGCGAACGGCTCCGCGCCCTCCTCGGCGACCGCGGAGCGGACGGTCCCGTCGGCGTTGACCGTGAGGACGAGGCGGACCGTGGCGTCACCATGCGCCCCAGCAGGGTAGTCGGCGCCGAGCGGCGTGAGCGGCGTTGGTGGGACGAGTGCTGCTGGTGCCGCATCGGGGGGCGGCGCCGCCGGCAGCGCATCGGAGGGCGGCGCCGCCGTTGGCGCATCGGGGGGCGGCGCCGCCGGTGCCGGCGGCGCATCACCGGACGGCTCCGCGGGCGGTTTTGCATGGGGCAGCGGCGTGTCGGGCGCGGCGGCGGCGACGCACGGCGCGAGCGTGATCGCGAGCAGCGCTGCGGCTGCCGTGGATCGCCGGAGGAAGCGCATCGCCGCGCCGCGGAGAGGCGGCTCAGCGAGGACCAGAGCGGGGCGCTGGGTCGAAGAGCGTGGCGGCCAAGTGGTCGAAACCATGGATGTTTTCATGTGAGCGGCGCTCGCGCCGGCGTCCTGATGGGCTTCCTGGGGACCGGTCGCATCGGATCGCTCTCGTCGGATGGGGGTGTCCCGGGGGGACGACCGCCAGCTTCTGCCATGATCTACGCCGAACGACCGCCCACTTCCCCCTCACGGGCGAACACCGCGCTGCGCTGCCAGGCCTTCCTGTGGAGCGCCCTCTCCGGACCGCTCTGGTCGGTGGGCGATGACGGCGCAATGCGATTGCTGGAAAGCTGTTTGCCGCGAATCGTTCAAGGAGCACCGCTTGCCTCGCTTGGTACCGCTGCGGTACGGCAGTATCCTCGGGCAAACGCATGATCCTCCGACTTATCTTCTCCATTCTGCCCGTCCTTGCGCCGGTCGCCTGGCTGACGGGCTGCAGCGACGGCGAGCGCCCCTCGACGCCCGAGTCGTCGACCTCCTCAGGCTCAGGCGGCGCGAACGCAGGCAGCGGCGGCGCGGCGGCGACGACCTCCGAAGCCACCGGCGCGGGGGGCGGCGCGACGACCAGCGGCGCGACGAGCGGCAGCACGACCGCCAGCAGCACGACGACCGGCGGCGGCGGGGCGGAGCCTGTCGCGCCGGGGATCGTCAAGCTCGGCGAGGGAAAGCTCGCGGAGTCGGGGCTCACCGTGGTGTCCTACGGCGGCTACCTGAACGGCGAGTCGTTCCAGCAGGACGCGATCGTGTCGTTCGGCGGCTTCCAGTACACCGCCTTCTGGAACACCAACCGCAACGTCGTCCTCGCGCGACGGCGGCTGTCGACGAGCCCCGGCGGAGCCGCAGGCGGCTGGGAGAAGTTCGACTTCAAGGAGTATCGGCTGAGCGCCGACGACGCCCACAACACGATCTCTCTCGGGATCGCGCCAGGCGACGGCACGCTGCACCTCGCGTTCGATCACCACGGCAGCGACCTGCACTACCGCCGCTCGGTCACGGGCTTCCTGACGGACCCGGAAGGCGCGGCCTGGGCCGCCTCGAGCTTCGGCGCCGTCGCGAGCGCGCTCGTCGGATCGAGCCGAATCTCCCTCGTGACCTATCCGCGGTTCGTCACCGAGCCTGGCGGAGACAGGCTCCTCCTGAGCGCCCGGATCGGCGAGAGCGGCAGCGGCGACGAGCACCTGTGGGAGTACGACGCGACGACGCACGCCTGGACCGCGCTCGGCGAGTACATCGAGGGCACCGACGCCAGCATGAACGCCTACCTGCACGGGCTGTCGTACACGCGCGGCGGCTCGCGCCTGCACGCGGCGTGGTGCTGGCGGGACACGCCCGACGCGACGACCAACCACGATCTCCTGTACGTCTACAGCGACGATCACGGGCGCACCTGGAAGAACAACGCGGGCGCCACGGTCGCGACGACCGGCGCCTCCTTCGTGACACGGAGCACGACGGGCCTCTCCGTGTGGCCCATCGGCCAGAACCGAGGGCTCATCAACCAGGAACACATGACGGTCGACGCGAGCGGCCGCGTCCATGTGCTGCTCTCGCACCTCCCCGACACCGAGGCCGACAATTCGAACTTCACGAGCGCCCGAACGCGCAGCGAGTTCTTCCATTATCTCCGCGACACCGACGGGACCTGGGCGCGCCACGGCATCGGCCTGAAGGTGGTACAGAACTTCCGGGGCAAGCTCGCGATCTCTTCCACCGAGAACGTCTATGCGATCCTCCCCGATCTCCGCATCGCCGGCGCCTCCCCGAGCGACGGCTACGCGACCTGGACGCTCCTCGATGCCGCCGACTCGGGTCGGTTCTTCTCTGATCCTCTGATCGACGCCGCCCGACTCGAGGCCTCGGACGAGCTCACCGTGTTCTACCCAGCGCGGAGCTCCGTGGACATCTGGGGCCTGGAGTACGCGCTCCGCTGAGCCGCGCGAAGGACGCTCGTCGGTCCCCGAGCGCGCCCTTCACGGCCTCATCCCCCCGTGCGAGCGCACGAGCTCTTCCGTGGCGCCGTCCCCGTTGCCCGCCAGCTCTGCCCTGATCGACGGATCTTCCGGTTGTTCCGCCGGACGACGCTCCTGATGCTCGCGGGCGCGCTCCGCGTCCGTATCGGACAAGCGTCAATCGGCGCTGAGCGGTCCAATCAGAGCGGCAATCCATGCCACATGGGGACGCGCGTCGCGTTCGGCGCCGCGCAGGCACGCTCGGTGCTCGTCCCGAGGCGCGGTCTTGCCGGTGGCGAGGGCGTGCACTGCCGCGAACGCCGCGGCGGCAAGGGACACTCGCGCAGCGAGCCCCGGCGCGCTCCGGCCAGGAGGAGCGTTACCCATGAACCCGGACGCGTTCGTCAAGCGCCGATTCGCATTCATCCTGGGAGGAATGGTCGCGGTCTCCGCGTATTTTCAGGCCTCCGGGGTATCTCATCTCATCGCCCACCAGATCACGCGGGACGGCGAGACCTCCGCCCCGCCCGTCACAGATCCTGTCGAAGCGCCGCTCTCCGAGGATCCCCGGCCGAGCGCGGCGCCGATCCTGGAGCGCAATCCGTTCGACTCGACGACAGGGCCGCTCGTACCCCCGCCGAGCGCCGCGCCCGCCGGCCCGGCGGATCTCTCGCAGCTCGACCCCTACCTCGCTCCACCCTGCGATACGGGCCGCGTCGTGCTGATCGCCATGTCCGAGGACCCCGAATGGTCGTTCGCCGCCTTCGAGAGCGATGGTGGACACACGGCGCTCGGGCGGCGAGGCGGGGAGATCGGCGGCCGGAAGGTCCAGGACATCGCCTGGGATCGGGTGTGGATGACCTCGACCTCGGGGGGCGCGCGCTGCCAGATGCAGCTCGGAAAGAAGGGCGGAGAGGGCGGCAAGAAGGAGCCCGAGCCGCAGGCGCCAGCGCCGGCTCCGTCCCGCGCGACGTACCGCCCGAGCAGCAGGAGCGATGTCCCGCCCGAGATCGCCTCGCGGATGCAGCGGGTGAGCGACACGGAGATCGACATCGACCGCTCGGCCGCCGAGAAGATCTTCGCGCAGCCCGAGCTCGTGACGCAGACCTCGGCGGCGGTCCCGGAGATGCGGGACGACAAGGTGGTCGGGCTGAAGATGATGATCAAGCCCGGCTCGGTGCTCGAGTCGTTCGGGCTGCAGAGCGGCGATCTCGTGAAGTCGGTCAACGGCATCGACCTGACCGACCCACAGAAGGCCATGCTGGCCTACTCGCGCATGCGCTCCGACAAGAGCCTGTCCGTCGTCGTCGAGCGCGACGGCCGCCCGACGAGGCTCAGGGTCAACATTCGCTGAGGCGAGGAGGCGGGCCGGGCCGGCAGCCGCGCTCCGTGCAGGAGCGACGCCGAGCGCCCCCGGGCTTGTCGCACACGCAGGCGGCGGCCGGGCGGCTGACGCCGAGGTCGAATGCCGGCGCACGGACGACTCCTGCCGAACAATGGTCGATCGCCGCTGTCTCTGGCTGGAGCGCCCGACGGCGGCCGAGGCCGTCGCTCGGGAGCGGAGCGACAGAACAGATGCGGCGCTCACCCGTCAGACCGAGCACCCGCTCTGTCCGCGGGAGGGGAAGACCATGAACGAACTCGGAATCGTGTGGGTGAAGCGAGCGCTCGTCGGCGGCTCGCTCGTGCTGGGGCTCTCGGGGGCGGGGATCGCGTGCAGCACGAAGGAAGCCCCCGCGACGTCGGAGGCGTCCCCGGCGTCGATGCCGCTGGGGAACGCCGCCGAGGCGAAGCGCGAGGCCGTGGGGTCGGCCGCCGAACCCCTGGCGGCGCGTGGGGCCGCCGCCCCCAGGCTCGACATGGCGGGCGGGAAGGGGCGCGCGGGCGTCGACGGCCTGGTGGTCCCCGCCCCGTCGGCCACCGGAGCGCCGGGCGAGGGCGCTGCCCGCGCCGCGGCGCCCGAGGCCGCGGGCCTCGACCCGAACGGCCGCTTCGCCACCACGTACCGCCCCGGCGGCGGCCACCTCGCCGCGTTCGAGTCCGCTGTCGCGCGCGGCATCGTCCCACCCGACGGGCGCGAGCTCGTCAGCGACGTCGGCGCCCGCTACGCCCCGTCGATCGACGTCCCGAAGGGCTCGGCGCTCGCCCTGCGCACGGACCTCGAGCGCACGCGGGTCCCGCCCGGCGGCGGCCCCGTGCACGTGCGCGTCGCGCTCCGCTCGACGGCGCAGGCGCCCGCGGCGCGGCCGCACCTGTCGGTGCACCTCGTGCTCGACGTGAGCGGATCCATGCAGGGCGAGCCCATGGCGCGGGCGCGCGACGCGGCCCGGGCGCTCGTCGACAAGCTCGACGCGAACGACGACTTCTCCCTTGTCACCTTCTCGAGCGGCGCCGACGTCAGGATCGACGATGGGCCCGTCGGGCCGCGGCGAGCGGAGATCAAGGCCACGATCGACGGCATCCGCGAGGGCGGCGGCACCAACATCGGCCAGGGCCTCGCGCTCGGCTACGCGCAGGCCGGCCGGCCGGGCATCCCGGAGGGCGCGGTGAAGGTCGTGCTGCTGCTCTCCGACGGCCGCGCGAACTCCGGGATCACGAGCTCGGAGCGGCTCTCGAGGCTCGCGCTCGACGCCTTCCAGGGCGGCGTCCAGACGAGCACGTTCGGGCTCGGCGCCGACTACGACGGCGCGCTGATGAGCTCGATCGCGAGCGACGGCGCGGGCGGGTACTACTACCTGCGCGATCCCGATCAGATCGCCCCGGCCCTCGCGACGGAGCTCGACAGGCGGCTCGATCCTGTCGCGACCGCGGTCGAGCTGCGGGTGCGGCTGAAGCCGGACGTGAAGCTGCTCCAGGTCTACGGGTCGCGCCGGCTGAACGACGTGGAGGCGGCGCGCGTGCGGACGATCGAGGTCGCGGCGGACGCGCAGTCCCAGCGGCGCGACGGCATCGAGCGGGACCGGCAGGACGACGCCGAGGGCGGGATGCGGTTCTTCATCCCGGCGTTCTCGCGCGACGACAGCCACGCGATGCTCTTCAAGCTGGGCCTCCCGGCGGGCGCGGACACGCGGGCCATCGCGGTGATCGAGCTCAAGTACAAGGACCGCGTCGCCAAGAAGAACGTCGTGGACGAGGCGCCGCTCCGGGTCGCGTACGCGACCGGCGACGCGGACAGCGCGGCGAGCGTCGACCCGTCGGTCGCGCGCACGATCCAGGGCTTCGCCGCCGGCGAGACGCTGGCCGAGGCCGCCCGTCAGATCGCGCTCGGCGATCGCGACCGCGCCGCCGCGCTGCTCTCCGAGCGGGAGGGGATCCTGCATGCCGCGGCCGAGGCGCTCGGGGAGCCGCTCTTCCTCAAGGATGCGGCCCGCCTCGCGCGCCTCCGGGGCCACGCGGGGGCCGCGGGCGGCCTGGGTGATCCGCTCGTCCTGGCGATGCTGCTCGAGACGGCGTCGCGGACGCACCTTCACTGAGGGCGAGGCTCGGGGCACGATGGCGCGAGGGCGATCCACCGGCGGAGCCGAGGGGCGGACATGACCCAGACATTCACACTCCGGCGCGATGTGGCGGCGCAGCACGTCGACGTCGCGCCGGGCGGCGAGATCGTCCTCCGCGGCAAGCTGGTCTGCTCGACCGACGCCTCGATCATCGACGCGGCGACGACGACCTGGCCCGCCGGCGCGCCGGGCGGCGCGTCGGTCGACAGCGGCGGGCTCGTCGACCTCGAGCAGGGCGGCTTCCACATGACGAGCCGCGACCCCGCGACCCACGAGGTCCACGCCATCGCGACCGGGGATCCGGCCCCCGCGTGCGCGCTCGCGGGCGTGGAGGCCCCGTGCCTTCCGCTCCGGCTCCTGCCGCTCGCGCGCTCGCGGCTCCAGACGGCGCAGGAGCTGGGCAGCTGCCTTCGCGGGGGCATCACGGTCGAGGTGCCGGACGCCGTGCTCCCGCCCGTCGCGCCCGCGGCCGTTCCTTACGTGCAGGGCGCGGCCGTGCTGCTCGGCGTCTCCGTGCTCGCGTCGATCGGGTGGGTCGTGCAGCGCCGGCGCGCCCGATCGCCGCGCGGCCGCCTGCTCGATCTTGCGAAGCGCACCCGGGCCAAGCTGAGGGCCGCTGACCCGGTCGTGGCCGCGCCGCTCGTGCCGGCCGTGGAGGCCGCGCTGGGCGCGCTGAAGCGGCGGCGTGTGGACGCCGCCTCGACGGAGGGCAAGCGGGTCGCGGAGGTGCTGCGGCGGGTGGAGCTGCGCCTCGACGCGTCGGCCGTGGAGGCGCGCGCCGACAGGGAGCAGCAGGCGGCGGACGAGCTCGTCCGCGAGATCGAGAGCGCGCTCGAGGCGGTCGACGAGGTGGACGGCGCGCGGCGCGGGCGGGCCTGAGGTCGACCAGCCCCCGCCGGAGGTCTGCGCGACGCTGCTGTCGCGCGGCGTCCATCTCGCCTCCATCCGCGCGATGTACCGGCTGCTCGCCGCCTCCGGCGAGCGCGGCGAGCGGCGCGCCCAGCGTGCGCCGATGAAGCACGCCAAGCGGGCGCTCACCGCCGCGGCCCCAACCCGATCTGGACGTGGGACATCACCAGGCTGCGCGGGCCGCTGCCTGGGGTCTTCTACTTCCTGTACGTCGTCCTCGACCTGCTCAGTCGCATGACCGTCGGCTGGAGCCGGAACGCGCCTCTCTGCGCGATCCACTCATAGGATTCTCGTCCGGCCTGTCTCAGTCCTGTTGGCATTTTCCGCTCCCTCTGTGCCAATGTTGGATGAGAAACACGAGCAATGAAACCGCGCAAAATGGCGTTGTGTCGCGGTCGCTTCATGGCGTATAAATCTAGTCGAAGGACCACATGATCTTCCAGGGAGAGCATGGGTGTCCGGACAAGGTTTCGGACTCTGCGAATGGCACTACGTGATCCTGTGTGATCGGTTGCGAATGTCGTTGTCTCCCCTGGTCTCAATGCGCGACAGAGAGTCCCTGACAGGCGAGTCGCTTCGTGTGCATCTTCGGGAAACATTGGAAACACCTATGAAAAATTCAAAGCAGAATCAGTCCTCTCGTTGGTTCATACTGGCGTTCGCGTCAGTCGCGCTGGCAGCCTGTGGCGGTGATGACGACACCACAGGGCCCTCGAGCAGCTCATCGTCTTCTAGCAGCTCTTCATCCTCCAGCTCCAGCTCATCTTCGAGCAGCTCCAGCTCGTCTTCGAGCAGCTCCAGCTCGTCTTCGAGCAGCTCCAGCTCGTCTTCGAGCAGCTCCAGCTCGTCTTCGAGCAGCTCCAGCTCGTCTGGCGGCGATCTCGCATTGGTGGTCGCCATTGACTCCGGTAGCAATTCGAGCTCAACGGTTGATGGCGTAGAGTACCAGGCGGACAAATACTCTAGCGGTGGTTCGACCAACAGCACGCAAGACGCTGTCGTTGGCGGGCAGCTCTATCAAACAGAGCGGTATGGTTCGTTCAAGTATGAAGTCCCGGTTACCGCCAATGGCAGGTACACCGTGAAGTTGCATTTTGCGGAAATCGACAAAACCAGCGCTGGATCGCGCAAGTTCAGCGTTGCGGTCGAAGGCAACACGGTTGTCAGTGATCTGGATATTTATGCGGAGGTCGGTCATGACGTGGGCTACACGGAGACCTTCGCGGATATCGCGGTGAATGACGGCAGCGTCACGATTGAGCTGATCAAGGGGGTGGATAACCCGACGATCGCAGGATTTGCCATTTTCTCCAACGATGGAGAGTTGGATACGACGGTCAAGCCCGACCCCCTCCCCGATTTCTCCAAGTACTCGGCCTACACTCAGCAATACACTGAGAAGACCGTGATCAATTCGAATCACGCGACGGGCCACGTCGGTGAGTTCTTCTTCACTCACTGGAAAGACGGCGGCTCTACGTCTTTGACCGTGGACCCGAATGGCGAATTCAGCGTGACCTGGCAGGGCGGCGGCTATAACTATGTCGGTGGTCCAGGATGGCATTACGGAGATGAGAAGAGGGTGATCGGCTACCGCCTCAATAACGACAGCGGCGCGAGCTATATCGCTTTGTACGGCTGGGGGTACGACAAGACCATGCCTACTTCCAACGCGGCACACCTGGTGGAGTATTACATCCTGCAGCGATGGAGTTATGATCCCAGCCAGGGCGCTACCGCTGGCAAGACCTTCACGAGCGATGGAGTTCAGTATTCCACGTACCGCTCGACGCGGCAGCAGCAGCCCTCTATCAATGGTCGCTCCACCTTCTACCAATACTGGAGCAAGCCTGCTCAGCCGCAGGCTCTCGGGCAGGATCACAAGATCGTATTCGCCGATCACGTGAAGGCATGGGCCGACAACGGCTGGATCCTTCCGAACACGAACAACCTGGACGCGAGCGACGATCCCACCTATCAGGTCCTGGCCGTCGAGGTGTTCAACCCCGGTAGCAATGGGACTGCGTCTGGTCGCGTCTGGAACGCGACGCCCTGATCCAATGCCTCGATGGCGCCGTGCTCGACGCCATCGAGGCTCTCCGCTTCGCTCCGACCCGCTTCGCGGGCGCCCTTTCGGGCGGCCTCCGCCCAACGGCCGGCGCCGACCGACGGTGCCGAGCGATTCGCGCGCGTGTCCGCCGCAAGGCCGCGACGCGTCGCTCAGCGGATCGGGCCGGCGATCTCCGGGCGCGGCGCCGGGGCCGCCTTCGCCGCGGGCTCGAGCGGCGCGCAGCCGTCGGCGGCGAAGGGGCCGATCGCCGGCTCGCCCTTGACGAACGCCGAGACGCGGCGCATCCGCTTGGCGAACGCAGCCTCGGTCTCGGCGCGCCGGGGGTCGGCCGCGAGCGGGACGGTCCCGAGGCCCTCGCTGCGCACGGGGCAGATCTCCGCGAGGGGCGGCGCGCCCCGCCGCAGGCGCAGGCGCGCGAGCATCGCGAGCTCGACCGCGGGGCCGGTCCTCTTCACCTTCATGAGGAAGTTGCCGAGGCTGTAGAAGATGGGCCGGCCGCGGCGGAGCTCGATGCCCTGGAGCACGTGCGGGTGGTGGCCGAGGAAGGCGTCGGCGCCCGCGTCGATGGCGGCGCCGGCGAGCGCGCGCGCCTGGGGCAGCGGGGTGTCCAGGTACTCGGTGCCGCCGTGGTAGCTCACAACGACCGCGTCCACGCCGGGCTGCTTGCGCGCGGCGCGCACCGCGGCGGCGAGCCCGTCCCGCTCCGCGCCCGCGACGAACTCCCGCGCCGGGTGCTGCCAGAGCGAGCCCTGGTTCCAGATGCCGGTCACGGCGAGCAGCGCCACGCGGAAGCCGCGGCGCTCGACGACGGCCGGCGCGTACGCCTGGAGCCGCGTCCGGCCGGCGCCCACGTAGGCGACGCCCGCGCGCTCCAGGTGGCCGAGCGTCTCGAGGAACGCGCCCTTGCCGTAGTCCCACATGTGGTTGTTCGCGAGCGACACCACGCCGATGCCGGCGCGCGCGAGCGCGTCCGCGCCGGCCGGTGGGCCTACGAACACGAGCGGCTGGCGCGCGTGCTGGGTCTCTCCGCGCTGGTCGCTGAGCTGGTTCTCGAGGTTGACGAAGCGCACGTCGGCGGACGCGAACAGCGCCGCGACGGAGGCGAACGGATCGTACGCCGGATCGCGGAGCAGCTCCTGGCCGAGCGCCTTGCCGAGGCAGACGTCGCCGCCGGCAATGAGCGTGATCGCGTCGGCCGGCGCGGCGGCGGCCCGCGCGGCGGTGGCGGCGGCGGCCCGCGCGGCGGTGGCGGCGGCGGCCCGCGCGGCGGTGGCGGCGGCGGCCGGCGCGGCGGCGGCGGCCGCCGCGGCGCGAGCCTCCCGGGGCCCTTCTGCGGCGTCGCGGGGCGCGGCCGGCGCGACGGCGGGCGGCGGCGCGAGCCCGGCGCCCACGTTGGCGGGTCGCTCGCAGCCGATCTGCGCGGCCACGGCGCACGTCGCGAGGAAGCAAAGGGCAGGGCGCATCTCGAGCGGCGTCTCGGAGCGCATTATCCACGGGCGCGCGGCGGCTCCCAAGTATCCGGTGGCTCGCGCGCCGCCCTTCGTGCCACCATCGCGGCGCGTTGAGCGGGCGACGAGGAGGCGCGGCGGCCACCGGCGGCAGCGCCCTCGCGATGAACGCCAGGCCTGCTCCAGCGCGATCTACTCCGGATTGGACGCGCGCTCGTGCGCGGGTTGCTTGGAAGGTCTTATCTCCATGGTGAATCGAAGACGTGAGACTCCCTCGGGCTCGACGCTGCTCTCTTCGCGCGGCGCGACGCCGGCGAGCACGCGCATCGTGCCGGGCCCCGCGGCGCGCGACGAGGCGCGCGACGAGGAGCGCAAGGACGGCTGGGGCTTTGCCGACACCCGGTTCGTCGTCAAGCCGAGCGGCAGCGTCGTGCTCACCGGCACGCGGTACAGCATCAGCAACGTCGAGCTGCCGTCGCTGCTCCCGTGGATGTCGGCCACGCTCGCCGCGCCGCTTTCCTACGAGAACCGCAACGAGCCGCACTACCCGCCTCGGATCCCCGACGCCAAGGTCGCGAGCGAGCTGCTCGCCGCGCTCCGCGGCTTCCTGGCGGACGATCAGATCTCGCAGGATCCGCTCGTGCGCCTCCGGCGCGGCCACGGCCACACCGGGGCCGAGATCTGGGCGATCCGCTACGAGCGCCTCGAGCGCGTCCCGGATCTCGTCGTGTTCCCCGCCTCGCACGACGACGTCGTGCGCGTCACCGAGGCCGCCAAGCAGCACGGCGCGTGCCTCGTCCCGTTCGGCGGCGGCACCAACGTCACGGACGCCCTGCGCCTGTCGATCCATGAGGAGCGGACCGTGATCGCGGTGGACATGCGGCGCATGAACAGGATCCTCTGGCTCGATCCCGTGAACCGCATGGCCTGCATCGAGGCGGGCGCGACCGGGCGGCACATCGTCGCGGAGCTCGAGAAGCACGGGCTCACCATGGGCCACGAGCCCGACAGCCTCGAGTTCTCGACCCTCGGGGGGTGGATCGCGACGAACGCGAGCGGGATGAAGAAGAACCGTTATGGCAACATCGAGGATCTCGTCCTCGACATGCAGGTCGTGACCGCGCATGGCGTGGTCGAGCGGCCGCACGTTGCCCCGCGCGAGAGCGTCGGCGCCAACCCGAAGAACTGCATGTTCGGCAGCGAGGGCAACTATGGAATCGTCACCAGCGCTGTCGTCAAGCTGTTCCCCCTGCCGGAGGTCCAGCGCTACGGCAGCGTCATCTTCCCCGACCTCGCGCGCGGGCTCGCGTTCCTCTATGACCTGCAGGGCGCCGGCGCGCTGCCCGCGAGCGTGCGCGTCATGGACAACACGCAGTTCCATTTCGGTCAGGCGCTCAAGCCGAAGAAGTCCGGGGTGCTCGCCCGGGTGAAGAGCGAGGCGGAGAAGCTCGTGGTGACCCGGATCAAGGGCTTCGATCCGCACCAGCTCGCCGTCGCCACCCTCGTGTTCGAGGGGACGAAGGAGGAGGTCGACTTCCAGGAGAAGACGCTCTACCGCATCGCGGCGCAGCACGGCGGGATGAAGGCGGGCGCGGCGAACGGCGAGCGTGGTTATCAGCTCACCTTCGGCATCGCGTACATCCGCGATCTCACGTTCGAGCACTGGGCGATCGCGGAGAGCTTCGAGACGAGCGTCCCGTGGAGCCGCGCGCTCGAGCTCTACGACCGGGTGCGCCAGCGCGTCCTGCGCGAGCACGAGCAGCGGCGCCTGCCTGGCAAGCCGTTCTTCACCGGCCGCATCACCCAGGTCTACCCCACGGGGGTCTGCATCTATTTCTATCTCGGCTTCTACGCCAAGGGCGTCGACGACCCCGTGCGCCATTACGCCGAGATGGAGCACGCCGCGCGAGAGGAGATCCTCGCCGCCGGAGGGTCGCTGTCCCACCATCATGGAATCGGCAAGATCCGGCAGGATTTCGTGAAGGACATCTACTCGGACGGCGCGCGCGCCTTCATGCGGCAGGTGAAGCAGGCCGTCGATCCGGACAACCTGTTCGGCGCCGCGAACCACGGCGTGGTCGGCGAGGTCGCGCTGTCGAGCGCGGCGCTCCGCGAATCCGAGGTATCGCATGCTGAGACGGGCGGTTCACCGGCTGGACATGCGACGTTGACTCGATAGCTCACCCACGCCCCGGAGCGGGCGCCTCCACGTAACCGCCTGCGGAGACGAGCACGCTGTCGAGCCGCGTGCGCCCGAAGATGCGTAGGACGCCGTCGAGTCGCTGATCTGGCAGAATCAGGACCAGAAGGGGAAGTCTTTCCCACCGAGGTCCTGGTACATCATGGGCACGACGCAGCATCTTGCCCCCGTCTGCGAGGTGACGCACGAGGGCACCGCCGGCACGCTCGGCGCGCAGTGAGCGCATGTTCCGGGCCGGGGTGGTATTATGCAGGGCGGCGGTGCAGCTCATGACAGTGCCCTCGGAGGACGGTGACGGCGCGGGCCGCGTGGCCGGGCTCGCGGGCGTCGTGCTGTGCGGCGGGCAGAGCAGCCGGATGGGGCGCCCCAAGGCATGGCTGCCGTTCGGGGGCGAGGCGCTGCTCCAGCGGGTGGTGCGGCGCCTCGGCGAGGCGGCCTGGCCGATCGTCGTGGTCGCGGCGCCGGGACAGGAGCTGCCGCCGTTGCCGGACGGGGTGCTGCTCGCGCGCGATCCGGTGGAGGGCCGCGGGCCGCTCCAGGGCATCGCGGCCGGGCTCGATGCTGTCGCGCCGCTGGCCGAGCGGGCCTACGTCTCCTCGACCGACTCGCCCTTCCTGCACCCCGCCTTCGTGCGGCGCCTTGCGGAGCTCCAGGCGGGCGGCCACGCCATCGCAGTGCCGCGGGCGGAGGGGCACCATCACCCGCTCGCCGCGGTGTACGCCTGCTCGGTGCGCGGCGAGGTGGCGGCCCTGCTCGCCGAGGGCAGGCTGCGGCTCTCCACCCTGTTCGAGCGGGCGCGCACCCTGGTCGCGGATCCGGAGCTCCTGCTCTCGGATCCGCGGCTCAGCGCTGCGGATCCGGCGCTGCGATCGCTGCGCAACCTGAACACGCCCGAGGACTACGCGGCGGCGCTGCGCGAGCTCGACTGACCCGGCTATTCGCCGCGCGCCGCTGGCTTGCTCGCCGCCGCCGCGCCCCCGGGCTCGCCCCTCGCCATGAGGACCCGCTGCTCGCCGTGCCTGGGCAGGAACACCCGATCCGGCCCCAGCCCGCGCGCGGCCATGACGCGCCGGAGCTCGCGGGGCGCCTCTCCGAACGTATCGGTGCTGTTGATGAAGGTGTCGAAATGGATGGCCATCATCCGCCGCGCCCCGAGGTCGAGGAAGGCCTGCACCGCCTCCTCCGGATCGACGTGCTTGCTCTCCATGAACTCGCGCGGCCCCACCGGCGCGATCGGCAAGAGGGCCAGATCGATCGAGGGGAATCGCGCGCGCGTCTTCACGAAGTCATCGCGGTCGTACGCGGTATCGCCGCCGAAGTAGACCGTGATCCCATGGTACTCGACGACATAGCCCGTGAAGCTCTCCGTCATCCAGTCCCGGTCCAGCCCGTAGCGATAGCCGGAGTGCCGCACCGGGACGGCCGTGATCTTCAGATCGCCCTGCCGCCATGTCGTCCAGGTCGGGACCTCGAACGACGCGAAGCTGTAGTTGGGCACGTAGACGAGCCCGCCCCGAGGCGCGAGCAGCGCGCGGACCTTCGGCTCGATCAGGGACAGCGAGCCGAGCGAGAGGTGGTCGAGGTGCATGTGCGAGATCAGCACGGCGTCGATGGGCGGCAGATCCTCCGGAGCGAACCCCGGCTCGACGAGCCGCTTCACCATGAGGCCCACCGTCGACGTGAAGACGGGATCGGTCAGGATCCATCGATCGTCGATCTGCACGAGCACGGTCGCGTGCCCGACCCAGAGCGCGGCGAGCCGCGCCTCGGGGCGGTACGGCGCGCGCACCTTGTCCGGCACGGGCAGCGGGCTCGCGAACAGCCTCGCCACGTTGCTCTCCAGGATGCGCGCGGGCACGCTGCACGACAGGCCCGCGAGCGCGAGGAGCGCCGCGGCGGGGAGGCGAGCTGGCGACGAGGAGGGGCGCGTGGCCATGCGCGGCGTCAGAAGTAGCGGATGCTGAGCGTGAACGTGGTCGATCGCAAGGCGGCGGTCGGCGTGGTCGCCACCTGCGCGCCCAGGGCGCCGAACAGGGTATAGACCCCCGCCTCGTACGAGGCCGCCACGTGCCCTCGAGCAAAGAGCGCGGATCCGCCGAGCGAGCAGGACAGGTAGTCGCCTCCATAGAGGAGCGGGAAGTAAGCGCGGACGCCGCTCCGGATCAGCCAGCGATCGGCGAACGCGCCCGGACGGGCGACGTACCCCGGCGAGCCGAAGAGCTCGATCGAGCCGGCGTGGCGCGTGAGCGGCTCCGCGATGAGGGTGCGCCACGGCGAGAGCTTGCGGTTGATTCCGAACGAGTAGAGCAGCGGCGTCACCTGCCACCGGAACCCGAAGCGCGCCTCGCCCGGATCGAGCCACAGCTCGGGGCTCGGCACGAGCTGGACGAGGAGCCACGCCAGCGTGGGTTGGATGTCGGGCTCCGTGGCGGCGGCCGCCGGCGCCGCCCGCAGCGGCTCCTTGGGCGACGCGCCCGCGACGAGCGGCCAGAGCAGCCAGCCGAGGGCGGCGACGCAAGCGGCCAGCGCAGGAGCGCGGTGTCGCGCGAGGGAGCGCGCTCCGGTGCGTCGCGCGAGGGAGCGCGCTCCGGTCATGGCGCGGCTACGGCGCTGCGCCGTACACCCTTCCGAGCTGCTTGTAGAGGAACCGCGCCGCGTGCTCTCCATAGGGCGTCTGCGCCGCGTACACGTCGGGCGAGGCGATCGGCGCGTGCGCCGCCAGCGCGCCTGGCCGCCCGAGCCGGGCGAGATCCTCGCAGAGCGCCTCCATCGAGGCATACCGGTTCTCCGGCCGCTTGCGCAGGCACTTCGTGATCACCGCCTCTAGCGCGCGGGACGCCGGGCTCTCACCCAGGTTGGGCGGCGGGGGCGGCGTGACGAGCTGGTTGGCCAGCACCACGGCCTCGTCCATGGCGGGCGCGAGGGCGGGGGAGGAGCTCCGCGCGACGCTGAAGGGGAGCCGGCCGGTGAACATCCGGTACATGAGCATGCCGAAGCCGTAGACGTCCGTGCGCCCGTCGGGAGGGTCGCTGACGGTCTGCTCCGGCGCCATGTACTCCAGGGTGCCGACGGTCACCCCGGCCTGCGTGAGCCCCGAGTGCTCGTACAGCTTCGCGAACCCGAAATCGACGACCTTGGCCGCCCACGCGTCGCCCTTCTCCCCGACGAGGAACACGTTGGCGGGCTTCACGTCGCGGTGGACGATCCCCGCGCGGTGGGCCGCGCCGAGCCCGGCCGCGGCCTGCAAAAGGAAGGGGACACCGGCCTCCGGGGACAGCCGCTTCTCGCGCAGGAGCAGCGAGCTCAGCGACTCGCCGAAGAGGAACTCCAGCACGAGGTAAGGCGACCCTTCATGGAGGCCGATATCGAGGACCTCGACGATGTTCGGGTGAACGACCGTGGCCGCGGCCTTGGCCTCCAGGAGGAACCGCGCCTTCACCTTGGGCTCGCGGCGGAACCTCTGCTCCAGCAGCTTCAGCGCGACGGGCGCGCCGCTCTTCGTGTCCTCCGCCAGGAACACCTGCGCCATGGCGCCGCTGCCGATCAGGCCCCGCACCCGGTAGCGCTCGGCGACGATCGTGCCCACGTGCTCGGTGGGCTGGGACCGGATCCGCCGGATGTCGTGGCTCGCGACCAGCTTCTCTCCGTCGTGCGGGCAGAAGCGGTGGTCATCCGCGTACCGCCGATGGCAACGAGGGCACAGCATGAGGTCCCATTCCGGGCATAGCCCCTCCAAGGCCCTCTTTGCAAGGCCCGTGTCCCCGCCGGTCGGCGCGGTCACGCAGGGTCGCAGGGGCGCTGGGTCACATGCCGTCGTCACACGGCGCCGGCGTCGAGCTCGGCGAGCCTGCCGACGAGCGGGTCGTCGGCGCCGAGCTGCTCGAACGCGACGGGGTCGCTCTTCTCGAGCGCCGCCAGCAGCTGCCCCAGCCCGCGCCGCGATCCGTAGTAGTTGGACAGCTCGTGGTCCTCGTCCGTGATGCACGCGCGCACCGCGCTGCGGGAGACATCCGGGAGCCGCAGCGCCTTGAGTGCCATCGACCACAGGCCGTCGATGCGGTTCTGGTCTGCCGGGAACTCCAGCAGACCGGCCATCGTGAGGAGCATGGCGCAGCGCTGCCCTCGCGGCGTCGACAGCGCCTCCTCGCCCGCGAGGTGGCCGAGATCGAAGGCGCGGCGCATGGCGTCGGCCGCGCAGAGCAGGCGCTTCAGCTCCTTTGCCGCGTGGCTCAGGTGGCTGTGGAACATGACCTCGACCGAGAGGCCGCCGAGCGCCTCCTCGCTCTGCTGAAAGCGGGTGACGGCCGGGAGCCGCCCGAGATCCTGCTGCACGGCGCCGCCCGTGGGTACGTCGAGCGGCGGCTCGCGGTGGCTGAAGAAGCCCCCCGACTGGAAGGCATAGTAGAGCTCGCTCTGGCCCGCGAGCCCCGCCCAGATGTCCGAGTACTGCGCGACACGATTGAGGCTGCCCGCCGCCCAGTCGAGGCCCGCCGCGCCGTCGCCGCCGATCTGCGAGGCGCTCACCCCCGGGTCGCGCGGCGTCATCGAGGCCTCGATGTCCTCGGCGATGTCCGTGAGCTGGAAGTCGAGGAAGCCGTCGTAGTAATCCGCGCGCCCGTCCCGGTTCACGTCGGAGTAGCGGGCGACGACGAGCGGGTGCGAGGGCCCGACGAACTGCGAGAACCCGGGGACCCGCGCCTGCGGGTGGGGCCACTGCGCCTTCCGGAGGCGCGCGTCGAGCTCGGCGTGCGACGCGCGCTCGCTCATCCCGCGCAGCGCGGCGACGAAGCAGTCGACCCCCTCGGAGGAGGTGACCACCCCGTCCGGTCCGGCCCTGAAATATGTCGAGCCCCACGAAGAGTAGATGTCCGCGTCGGGGAACATCTGGGAGACGGCAAAGCGCGTGGTGAGCCCCGCGCACTGCGAGTTCATCATCAGCTTGTACCCTTCCTGCTTCACCTGCACCGCGGCCGCGCGGAGGTCGAAGGCGCCGAGCTGGGCGTGGCGGTTGATGAGCAGCCCGATGAAGAACGCCATCCCCATCTCCAGGTTCTCGTCGCGCGGGGCGGCGGCGCGGGCGAAGATGCGGATGGGCTCGCCGGCCGGCGTCTTGAAGGGGGCCTCGAAGGCGCGGTAAGGGCTCCAGCCGTTCGGCGACGGGGGCGCCTCGGGCGGGAGGGCGATCTCCTTGAAGCCGTGGGTCGACACGAGGATGTTGCACTCGCCCTCGTGGAACTCCGACCCGCCGCACATCGCGAGGTTCCACGGTCCCGTGAGTTCGTGGTACGGCGGCGCCTCCCGGAGCAGCCCTCGGACGAGCGCCCGCGCTCGCTCCTGCTGGGCCGACGTGAGCCCCGGGGCGCGCAGCTGGAGCAGGTGGATCGCGTGCGCGCGCAGCGCCGGCCGGGCCGCCTCGTCGCCCGCCTCCTTGTCGATGAGCGCGAGGATCTCCTCGGCGGCGCGCTCCGCGACCGGCGCGAAGCCGCGGTCGTCCAGCGACGTCGCGATGAGGTGCGAGAGGATGGTCGTCGCCGCCGAGCGGAGGGTCGCAGCGGCGGTCGGATCGCGCCTCGCCTCGTCGCCGCCCACGGCCGCGACATCGAGCGCCGCGCGCGCCTGATCCAGCAGCGCCGCGCCCCGGCGCGCCGAGAGCCGCTCCTTGCGCACAGGCTCCTCCGGGTGGAACGCGCTCGGCGGGAAGAGCTGCGTGAGCGTGCTCGTCCGGCGCGACGAGATCCACCGGGCCGCGGTGACGAGGGCATCGCGGGCGGCGGGCCCGTCGGGGCCGAGGGTCGGGCTCGCGCTGAACACCCCGGCGGGCAGGAGCCAGAGCGGCGCGGCGCCCTCGCGCCCCGCGTTCAGGTCGAGCGGCGCCGCCTGCGACGCCACGCCCGGATCCGGTACGACCTCGACGTTGGAGACGGCGACGGCGCGCAGCCGCCGGCGCACGGGCGAGTGGCCGGGAAACACGATGAGCAGCGCCCTGCCCTCGCGCTCCCGGAGCGCCGCGAGGCTCTCCCCGGGGACCGGCGCCGAGAGCGAGATGGCATAAGCGCTGTCGCTCACCGCGTCCGCGAGCAGGTGAATGCCCGGCGCGGACTTCCGCTCTTCGAAGGCGGAGGACGCGGCTGGCCCGACGGCGTCCACGGTGCCAGGCAGGTCGACGAACCCTCGGGGCGAACGGATCCGGACGGTGACATCGCTGGGCATGAAGCTCTCCTGAGGTGAGAGAGCGTGGCCGCGTTCAAGATCCCGGCGCAACAGGAATCCGACCGGGCAGAACGCGGTCGTACCGCGTCACAACCAGATTTTGGCGAGCTCGACACTGGCTCGTTCAGGCGGCTCCCTCAAGGGCTCTCCGGCAGATCCGGAGTTGCCCTGATCACTCATCGTTCGATGGAGCGCGCGTCTCTGGCGCGATGGCGGGGTGGTGGGGCGACTCCTGCGCTGACGAGGCGGAGCAGCGAAGCAGCGAGAAGCCTGCTCCGGCGGCGAGGAGCACGCCGGCGGCGACGAGCTTGAGCCCTGCGCGCTTCGCGCGGCGCGCCCCTGCCGACGGGGCGACAGCTCCCTCTTCGGCGAGCGCGGCGGCGTCGTCGGCCGCCTCCGGCGTGGAGAGCGCCGCGGCGTCGGGCGGCGCCTCCAGGGAGGCCGCTCCGGCGCTGCGCGCGCGCAGCCGGTTGCTCGAGGGAGGCGCTGGCAGGAGGCTGCCTGCGCGCAGCGTCGCGATCGACGCCTCCCCGTCCAGATCGGCGGTGCTGGCCGGGAACGCGTCGCTGATGCGGGCGTCGGGCGCGAGCGAGCCGCTGAGGCGGGCGCTCTGCACGAGCGGGTCGCTGGCGCGGGCGCTGGGCACGAGCGAGTCGCTCTCCGGCTCCCTGGGCGCCGCCGGGGGACCGAAGGGGCGGAGGGCGACGGCCGCGTAGCGCTCGAGGAGCGCGCCGACCTCGCGCAGATCGGCCGGGCGCTGCGCGCGATCCGGGCTGAGCATGCGATCGATCATGGCCGCGACGTCGGCGGGCAGCGTGGGCGCGCTCTCCCCGATCGGCTGGATCGAGCCGGTCAGGACGCGCTTCATCACCTTGCCCATGTTCTCGGCCTCGGTGGGCCGCACCGAGGTGAGGCACTCGTAGAGGATGACGCCGAGCGACCAGATGTCGGCGCGGTGATCCACGTCGTGCTCGCCGAGGATCTGCTCCGGCGACATGTAGTACGGGGTCCCGAGCATCTCGCCGCTCCCGGTGCGTCCCCAGGACCAGCTTGTCTCGCCCTGGGCCGCGGTGACCTTGGCGATGCCGAAGTCGAGCACCCGGACGCGGGCGTCGTGCTGCGCGGCCTCCGGCGCACCAGCGGAATCCGCGGAGCCGCGTCCCGGCGCGCCGCTCGGGCGCTCCTCGGCGGCGGCGTCCGCTGCGCCGGGCGAGCCTCGTGGCGCGGCCGCGTCGGGCGTGAGCAGGAAGATGTTGTCGGGCTTCAGGTCGCGGTGGACGATGCCCAGCGCGTGGGCGGTGCCGACGGCCGAGATGACCGGCAGCAGGATGCGCGACAGCTCGGGGAGGGGGATCTGCGCCTCGCGCAGCAGCTTGTCGCGGAGCGATTCCCCCTCGAGCAGATCCATGACGAGGAACGGCGTCCCGTTGTCGAGCTCGAGCACGTCGTGGATGGATGGCACGTTCGGGTGATCGACCGCGGCCGCCGCGCGCGCTTCCCGGACGAGGCGCCGCCGAGTCGACGCGTCATCCGCCGTGCCGGGGCGCAGCAGCTTCAGCGCCACACGTTCGCCGTTCGCGAGGTGGGTGGCGGCCCAGATGACCCCCATGCCTCCCTCGGCCAGCTGGCGATCGACCCGATAGCGACTCGCCACCAGGGCGCCTGGCATCAGCGGATTGCTCACGCAAAGATCAGGATACCACGCGCCGTCCTCCTGACCTTCTCCGCGCGCCTCAAACGCCCCGACACCGCTCCGGTCGGACAATTACGAGTTCGACGCAGCACCGCCGCCCCGCCGCTCCATACGACATGGGTATTCGCGTGTACGTCCCTGTCGCCGCAGAACCGCAGTGATTTTTCAACACGGATGTTCGATTGCCCACCGCGATCTCGGGAGCCACATAACATCACCGGTCAACTGTACGTCCGTGTCACCGCGGAAGCGCCGATATCTTCTCGATACCAAACATCACCGGTCATGAAACACACCTTGCTAACGAGCGTCACCACCGCTCGTTCATCGCGGCGCGCCCCCACCAGGCTCATCCGTAGTGAATCGCCCCCGCCGCCGAGCTCATCCCCCCCGGAACGCGCCCTGCCGAGCGGCGCGCGCCCGCACAGGAGACGGGCCCAGATCGGCGTTTTCGGCGCGCAGGCGTACTCTCGTACGCCGAGCACCGAAAACGTCGAGATGGGCCCGTATCCGAAGCGGGCGCGTGCCGCTCAGACGGCGGGCCAGATGGAGCCGGCTCGCCGGCGCTCGGCGTAGGCCTCGGCCGAGAGCGCGTAGCGCAGCAGCTCGTTCGACACCGGGTGTTGAAGGAGCAGGCGGGGCTCCTCGGTCGAGCGGGCCATGTCGCGATCGTACCGGCGGAGGTAGTCGATCGCGGCGAGCGCGTCGCCGCAGAGCAGGTAGCCGATGCGGTGCTCGCTCCGGCGCAGGCCGAGGACGAAGGCGCGCGCGTCGTACGACACCGCGACGGTCGACGCGAGCTCCTCGAGCATCTTGCGCTGGCGGCGCCCGATCGCCCGCTGCACGCCGGGGAGCATCTGCTGCGCGGCGTGCTCGCGCGGGGGCGAGATCGCGCCCGACCCGAAGCCGGGATCGATCGTGCGGATCGACGCCAGCAGCAGGCCATCCGTCGCCTCGGGCGGGATCTCGTCGAGGAACGTGAAGCCGACCGCGATGCGCGCGAAGAGGCGGGCGAGCGCGAACGTCTGCTCGAGCTCCGGGAGCTCCATGAACGACGTCGGCGCGACGAGGGCAGGGGGATCACCCGGGAAGACGCGGGCGGCCCCTTGCCACGAGGGGACGAGGTAGAGCTCGAACGCCTCGATGCCGAGCGCGCGGCCCACGCGCTCGGCGAGCTGCCGCGTCGGGTGGTTGTCGCGCGGGCTGATCCGCTCGCGCGAGCTGATGCCGAAGTTGCTCAGCTCGAAGCGGATCGCCTTCGCCGCGATCGGCGCGATCGCCAGCGCCACGTCGATCCAGGGGCTCCGGGCCTCCGGGAGGAGCAGCCGGCCCATCTCGGGGCCCGCGAAGGCCCCGGCGTACGGCGCCTCCGACGGGACGCGCCGGCTCCTGAGCCGGGCCATGCGGTCCAGCGACACCTCGCCGAGGCAGGCGCGGACCTCCTCCACGGTGATCCGCTCCTCCGCGCGCCCGTCCTTGGCGAGCGCGGCCTCGAGCGCGGCGAGCGCCGGGCCGAGGTCCGGGAGCCGGGTGAAGACCTCCGGATCGGGCGTCAGCACGTCCCGCAGCACCTGGACCGCCTCCGCGTTGCGCCCCGCGGCCTCGAGGCCGCGGCCGAGCGCGGTGCGCGACTCGGGCGGCGCGCCCGGGAGCGCGACGGCCTGCTGGAGGCGCGCGAGCCCGTCGCGAGGCCGCACGAGCAGGGTCGACTCGAGCAGGCCGAGCGTGGTCAGCCAGCGCGGATCGGCCGGGATGCGGCGCGACTCGGCGACCTCGAGCAGCTGCGCGAGCGCCTTGGCGTAGGCCGCCGCGCCCTCGCTCGTGTCGACGCGGTACAGGCGGGCGAGCGCCACCCACCCGCGCGTGTCGCCGCCGGGCGCGCTCACGATCGCGTCGCACAGCGTGCGGACCATGCCGGCCGTGTCGCCGGCGTCGCGGTAGGCGTCCGCGAGGCGCAGGGCGGCCTCGACGCGGGAGCCCGGGTCGGGCGACAGCTCGACGAGGCGCCCCAGCGCGCGCAGCGCGAGCGCGTGGTCGCCGCGCGTGACGCCGAGCTTGTGCAGCCGCTCGAGCGCGGGCCGGTTCTGCGCGTCGAGCGACAGGACCGCCTGGAGCGCGTCCTGGGCGAGCGCCGGGTTCGCGAGCGGCCCCTCGTACAGATCGGCGATCAGGAACTGCGCCGCGATCTTGGTCTCGGCGTCCGTCGCGGCGGCCACGGCGCGCTTCAGGGCGTCGCGGGCCTCGAGCCAGACGCGCTGCGCGGTGAGCAGCCGCGCGAGCAGGAGCAGCGCCGCCGCGTCGTTCGGGAGCGCCTCGATCACCCGCCGGACGGCCGCGATGCCCACGCCGGCGTCGATCGCGCCCGGGCGCCCGTGGTGCTGCAGCACCGACCGGGCGATCTCCGTGCCGAGCAGCGAGATCGCCTCGCGGCTCGCGGCCTTGCCGAGCGCCTCGCCGAGCCGGTCGGTGAGCCGCTGGGGCTCGCCCGCGAGCTCCCTGGCGAGCGCGCGCGCCGCGGCCACGCAGCTCGGATCCGCGCGGAGCGCGCTCTCGTACAGCTCGAGCGCGCGCGCGCGGCCGTCGGGGGACGCGTCCTCGGCGGTGAGCTCCGCCGCGCGCACGAGGTGCGTCGCGCGCGCGGGCGCTCCGAGGACGAGGTCGGCGAGCGCCAGCTGGGCCGCGATCACGCTTGCGCGGTCGCCGAGGCGCTGCGCGAGCCGATCGAGCCCGCGCGCCGCGATGAGGCTCTCGGGCCACAGCCCGAGGGCGTTGCGGAAGCCGGCGAGCGCCGCGCGGGCGGCGGCGGGGTCCGCGTCGGCCTGCGCCTCCGCGAGGAGCGCCTCCTCGACGCTGTAGAGGGCGCGCGCGATGGGATCGGGCGTCAGCTCCCGGCTGTCGCGGATGGCGCCGGCGAAGAGGGCCTGCGCCCGCGGCGCGATCGGATCGGCGGGGCTCGCCTTGGCGGCGATGCGGAGGATCGCCAGGTGGGCGGCCGCGTCGTCGGGCGCCTCCTTCACGATGCGCGCGAGCGCCTCGAGCGCGGCGCTCGGGCCGAGCTGCTCCTCGAGCGACGCGATCTCCCAGAGGGCGCCGCCGCGCGCGGTGGAGGAGGTGAACACGTCGGCCTCCGCGCGCAGGACGGTCGCGAGCGACGTCGGCGCGTCGAGGTGCCGGTAGAGCTGCTCCAGCATGCGGAGCGCCGGGATGTGGTTCGGCACCACCCCGACGAGCCCCTCCAGGATCTCGACGGCCTGGCGCGGGCTGCTGTCCGCGAGGACCAGCGCAAGGGAGATCCGGAGCGCGTGATCGACGAGCGCCGGCGGCTTGCGCTCGAGCCAGCGCGCGTACAGCCCCGCGAGCTCGCTCGCGATCATGGAGGCGGACATCCCCGGCAGGCTGGACGCGCGTACGCCGGTCGCGGGCCGCTGCGCGACGGGCGCGCCGAGGCCGACGCCGACGCCTGCGCCGCCGGCGCGGACGTAGATGCGCTCCATCGCGTCGAGGATCGCCGGATCGTGCTGGCCCGAGGCGAGGGCCGCGTCGGCGCGGGCGAGGAGGCGGAGGGCGTCCTGATCGCGCCCGAGGGCGAGCTCCTGCACCTCGGCCGCCTGGAAGAGAAGCCGCGCGTGGTCGTCGGGCCGCTGCGCCTCGTCGGCGAGCGAGCTGAGGACCTCGACGAGCTTCTCGTAGTTGCCGGTCTCGCGGAGGAGCCGCGCGATCTCGAGCCGGGGCAGCGGGTGAGCGGGCTTCTTCCGCGCCGCTTCGCGGTACGACTCCACGGCGCTGTGCGGCCGCTTGAGGCGCCGCTCGTCGAGCCCCGCGACCTCGATCCAGAGGCTGAACGCCGCGTCCCCCGCGGGGTCGCGCTGGATGAGCTTGAGCAGCGCGCGCCGCGCCTCCTCGTACCGGCCGGCGCGCTCGTCGAGGCGGACGCGCGCGCGCAGCGCGTCGGGGTCGGTCGGATCGATCGCGAGCGCGCGGTCGACCAGCGACGAGGCCCGGTCGCGATCGCCGAGCCTGAGCTCGGTGACGTCGGCGGCGCGCAGGAGGAGCCTGCGCTGCTCGCGCGGGCTGCTCGTGAGCTCGGCCTCGGCGCAGAGCGCGCGCGCGAGCCGCTGCGCGTCGCCCGCGCGCGCGGCGTTGCGCTGGAGCGCGAGGATCGCGGCGCGCCGCTCCGGGTCGATCTCGAGGATCTTCTCGATCTCCTCCACGGCGCGGGCGGGCTGGGCGAGCTCGTCCTCCCAGATGGAGACGAGCTTCTCGAGCAGCCCGATCTTGCGCGTCGGGTCCTCCGTCGCGCTCGCGGCCTGCGTGTAGAGGTCGAGCCGCGCCTGCACGCCGCGCGGATCTTCCTCGACGGCCAGGGCGTCGGGCGTGAGCAGGGCGGAGAGCGCGTCGAAGACCGAGCTGTTGCCCGGCTCGATCGCCCACGCGGCGCGCAGGATGGCGAGCGCCTCGTCGCGCCGCTTCAGGTGGCGCTCGGAGATGTCCGCGGCGCGGAGGAGCGCCGCGACCCGGACGGGCGCGGGCCGGTCCGCGTTGGCGACGGCGGTCCACACCTCCACGCGCTCGGCGTGGTGGCCGAGGCGCTGGAGGGCGCGGTCGAGCCGCTCCCGCGTCGAGCTGTCCTCGGGATCGAGCTCGAGCGCGCGCGTCGCGTGGAGCGCGGCCTGCTCTGCGTCCCCGAGGGTGTCGTAGATCTCCGCGAGGCGGACGTGCTCGTGGATGATCGCCTCTTTGTCGGTGAGGAGCGCGAGCTCCTTCTGGCGCACGTTGGCGGCGAGCTCGAGCATGCCGCTCGCCTCGAGCAGGCGGATCAGCTCGCCCACCACGCGCCGCGCGGTCGGCGAGCCGGCCGGCGCCCGCGTCGACGCGCGCCGGAGGAGGGGCACCGCGTCCGCCGGGGACCGGATCTTGTCGATGAGCAGCCGCGCCGCCGTGTAGAGCAGCCGCGCCGCGCGGTCGTCGTCGCTCTCGTGATCGGCCTCCAGGGAGAGCGCGCTGACGAGGCCGACGATGCCGTCGTGGTGCACGAGGTGGCGGCGGAGCGCCTCCCGCACGGGTCCGGGCCCTGGATCGAACGCGATCGCGCCCTCGAGGGACGCGAGGGCGAGCTCCGGCTTGTAGAGCTTCCGATCGAGCACGGCGGCGCGCTCGACGTGGATCCAGGCGGTGAGCTGGCCGTCGCCGTCCGACCGCCCGCGCCCCGGGGCGTAGGCGGCGGAGAGCCGGTCGAGGTGCGCGGCGAGGTCCTTGGCCGCCTGCTCGGCGCCGCGGGCGCTCTCGCGCCGGAGGGCGATCTCGAGCCCGCGCAGCGACGCGGCGTGGAGCGGGACGAGCCGCAGCGCCTCGGTGAACGCCTCGCAGCTCTCGGGCGTCCGCCCGAGCGCCTGGAGCAGGCGCGCCCGCTCGGCGAGGAGGTCGGCCCGGAGGGCGTCGGTCTCGGCGACGCGGAGCTTGTCCTCGACGACCTCGAGCGCGAGGGCGAGCTCGGTGCGCGCGTCGAGCACGCGGTGGACCCGCGAGAGCGCCGGCTCGAGCGTGCGGGACAGCTGTCGCGCGCGCTCGTACGAGCGGCGCGCGGCGGCGGGGTTCTTGAGCGCCCGCTCTTCATGGATGCCGAGCTCGACGAGGGCGCGCGCCGCGCCGACCGGATCGCTGCCCTTGAGCCGATCGGCGCGCTGCTGGAGCTCGGTGGCGAGGTCCGGAGCGGCGAGCTGCGGGCTCTGCGCGGGCGCCTCGGGCGCGTTCGGCTGCGAGCGCGGCGCGGGAGGCGGCTGGGCGGGCGAGGCGGTCGCGTGCGTGGCGCTCGGCGCGGGCGCAGGAGCGGCGCTCGGCGCGTGCAGCACGGTCGCCGCATGCGCGGCGTTCGGCGCGTGCAGGACGGTGGCCGCATGCGCGACGCTCTGCGCGGGCGCCGCGGGCGTGACACCCGGCGCATGCGCGGCGTTCGGCGTCACGCCCGGTATCGGCGCGCGTGGGGCGCCTGGCGCGGGCGCGCCGCCCGGCAAAGGCGTGCGCGTGGCGCCCGGTGCGGGCGCGCCGCCCGGCAAAGGCGTGCGCGTGGCGCTCGGCGCGGGCGCGCCGCCCGGCAAAGGCGTGCGCGTGGCGCTCGGCGCGGGCGCCGGCGCGGCGCTCGGTGCGGGCGCCGGCGCAGCGCTCGGTGCCGGCGCGGCGCTCGGTGCCGGCGCGGCGCTCGGTGCGGGCGCCGGCGCAGCACTCTGCGCCGGTGCGGCGCCTCGCGTGGACGCCGGCGCGGCGCTCTGCGCGAGCGCCGGATCGATCGACTCGACCGAGATGGGCGTCGGCGACGAGCTCGGCTCGACCGAGATGGGCAGCGGCGTCGCGGTCGGCTCGACCGAGATGGGCAGCGGCGTCGCGGTCGGCTCGACCGAGATGGGCATCGGCGTCGTGCTTGCGTCGAAGGCGGCGATCGCCTGGGCAGGGGCGCCCGGCTGGGAGCCAGGCGCCGGCTTCCCCGCGCTCGCGGCGGAGCCTGGAGCGGGCTGCGTTGCGGCGCGGTTCGGGCTCGGCGGGCGCTGGCCTGGGCCGCGCGCCGGAGGGCGGGCCGGGCTGGCTCCAGGGGGCGCCGCCGTCGTCTTGGACGCGCCTCCCGGCGGCATCGGCGGCGGTGGCCTCGACGGCGGCGCAAGCGACGGCGGCGCCGGCGGCGGCGCGCTCGCGACGCTGCCGTCCTTGCGGCGGATCAGCGGCGGTGGCCTGCTCGGAACCGGCGGCGGTACGCTCGGTGCCGGCGTCTTGTTCGGCCCTGGCGGCGGCGCGCTCGGCAGCGGCGGTGGGCTCGAGGCCAGCGGCGCGCTGGGCAGCGGCGGCGGGTTCGGCGGCGGCAGCGGGTTCGGCGGCGGCAGCGGGCTTGAGGTAGCCGACAGCGGTTCGCCGCCTGCGGGCGCGCTCGCGGCCGCCGGCAGCGGTTCGCCACCTGCCGGCGCGCTCGTGGCCGCCGGCAGCGGTTCGCCGCCTGCCGGCGCGCTCGCAGCCGCCGGCAGCGGTTCGCCGCCTGCCGGCGCGCTCGCAGCCGCCGGCAGCGGTTCGCCGTCCGTCGGCGCGCTCGCGCTCGACGGCGCGTCGAGCCTCGACGTGCTCGTGCCGACGAGCAGCGTCTTCGCGCCGGGCTGAGGTTGCGCGCTCGCGCGCGTCATTTGAGCGTTGTCGGCGTTGGCTTCCCAGCCAGCTTCGTCCGGCGATCCGGACAGGCTTGGCAAACCAGGCCGGCGCGACGCTTCGTGTTGCGGATCGTCCCCGTGGGCCACCGCCGCGGATGCTACACATCCACGCGCCCTCAATCTACAGTCGATGCGCCTGCTCGCTGGCGTCGCGCGCTTACCGATACAGGGGCGACCTACTTGTTGAACGGTGCTGTCGACGCGCAGCGCAGCAAGGCGAGCTTCATCGCTTTTCCGGCCGGCTGCGCCACGAGCAGCGCCTCTGCGGAGGCGGCGATCGGCTCGCCGCGCCCGAGGGCCGGCTCGGCGTGCAGCCCGCCTTCGAGCTCACCTCTCGCGGTGAGCGCCGCGAGCTGCGTCGGGCCGGATGCGTTCGCGATCGCCAGCCACGCCGCGGCGCCCGCGGCCTTCGCCGGGTCCTGCCCGCCCGGGCCTCGAGCGCCGGGGAGGAGCGCCGGCACCCCGGCGCCCAGGCCCAGCGCGGCCTCGGGCGGGGCGTCCTGGTCGCGATCGCCGCCGACGAGCACGCGCGGCTCGCTGGCGCCGCCGAGCCGCACCAGCACGGCGCTGATGCGCCCTCCGATCGAGCCGCTCGGGGTGTCATCGTCCCGGAAGGCCAGGATGAGCCCGTCGTCCTCGCCGAGCGTCAGGTCGTACGCGAGCACGTGTCCGTTCTTGGGGGTGACCGCGCGGGGCGTGGCGGTGAGCGCGCCCGTCTCGTCGAGGGGGACGACCTCGATCCACTGGTGGGCGATCGTCTCGCCTGCCGCGGCCGTGTCCTCGTCGCCGTCGTCCTTCTTCGCCGCGGCCTTTCGGGCCGGCTCCTCGGCGCGCGCGATGTACGCGAGCCAGTAGCCGCCCGGCCGGCCGATCACGCGCGGCGTCTCGGCGTCGGTGCTCGGCTGGGAGACCGGGCGGGCCGACGTCACGGAGCGCAGCGTGCCCACGTCGGCGGAGGCGAGCATGATCCGCGAGCGCTTGCCGTCGCGGGTCACGTCGTCCCAGACGATGACCGCGCGCTCGCCGGACGCGGCGATGTCGAGCGCGAGCGACTCGTCCCGCCCCTCGGCGAGCTCGGCCCCCCACGTGACGTGGTCCCCTTCGACCCTGGCGACCTTGATGGCGCGCCCGCCGGCGTTCGGCTCGAGCATCGCGGCGAGGATCGCCCCCCCGGCGCCTGCGACGACCGGAGGATCCATGTCTCCGCGCGATCGCGCGAGCCGGACGAGCTTCCCCTGGGCGCCGTCGGCCGAGAGCGTGGCCACCATCGCGACGGTCCCGCCCTCGGCCTCTCGCTGGGCGCCCACGGCGAACCCGCCGGAGAACGTCGTCCCGCGGCCGACCTCGACGGCGAACGGCGCGATGTCTTCAACGCTGTCCGCGCCGCCGCCCCCCGCGCCTTCCTCGGCCCCGCGCGCGGCCGGCGGCGCGTCGCCGATGACGAACGGCGGCGGGCTCGCGGGCGTGCAGCGCGGGGGCGGCGGCTCCTGCGCCGCGCCGGCATCGTCGGTGTCGCTCGGCGCGGACGCCGCGGGGGTCGCGCTGGGCGGCGCGGGCGCGTCGCTCGCGGCGCCTCCCGGTGTGGAGCAGGCGCGCCACACAACGAGGCCACCGACGACGAGGGCGACGGCCAGCGCGCCCTTCCAGGCGACGCCCTCGGGCTCCTCCGCCGGCGGCGGCTGTCGATCTGCGCCCGTGCTCCCCTGGCTGGTGTTCCGCTGGGTGGCGCGCTGCTCGGGATCCATGGCGCGTGGGTGTTAGCGCTGATCGCTCCGCGAGGGCAGGGGGAGCGTAAGCCGCGCAGCGCCGCGAGGGTGGCCGCTGCGCGCGAGCTCGCGACGGGACGCGACCTCCTCTCGTCGAATCGCCGGATCCGTGTGGCAGGTTGGCCGCCTCTGCGTGGCCCGACGCGACGCCGGTTCGCACGCGCTGAGTCGTGCGGATAGCCATCGATGCTCGATATCGACCATCGAGAGACCACTTCGGGACGCAGGACCCTGCGATATCACCTCCGCCAGGAGGACGAGCGATCACCGAAACAGCCATGTTGTTCCCGAGCCCGGTGTGCGTTTGAACCAGGCCGATCTGCCCCACGACGGGCCTCCCGACACGGCCCTCTATGGATGATCAACGACCTGAACAACCACGGGGAGCGGACGCGCGCAGGCGAGCTCATCTGCCTCGCCGGCTGGACCCACGATCGCGGTGCGCGCCGCGCTTCGGGCACCCCGGTGAGCCGAGAACTTCCCCTCCGCCGCCCGCGCGGCTAACGAGCGGCTGTCAGTGTCAGCTTCGTCCGTCCGGTGCCTGGCGCCGCGGCCCTCCTCTCTTCTTTCGTCGTGATGCCCAGCCGTCCTCTCCTCGCCACCTTCCTCCTCGGGCTCGTCGCGCTCTGCTGCGCGGCCTGCGTCGGCTCCTCGCCCACGCCGCTCGCCCCTGCGCTCCGCGGCTCGATCGGCGTCCCGCACCACGGCGTCATCACCGACGCCGTCGAGCTCCCGAAGCAGGGCCCGGGCTACCGGCTGCTCCGCAGCAACGGCATCCGGTGGGGGACGGCGGGGCTGGTCGCCGCGGTCCAGCGCGCCGCGGCGGAGGTGGCGCTGGCGCGGCCGGGTGGCGAGCCGCTCGTCGTCGGCGACCTCTCCGCGCGCTACGGCGGCGCCACGCGGGGGCACCGCTCCCACCGCACCGGGCGCGACGCCGACCTCTTGCTCTACGCGCTGACCCCGGACGGCCGCCCCGTGCGCTCGCCAGGCTTCGTCGCCTTCGGGCCGGACGGGCTCGGGCGGATCAGCGATGGCGCCGAGGAGCCCGCGTCGCCGCGCGCGGGCGCGCCGCAGTACGTCCGCTTCGACGTCGAGCGGGAGTGGCTGCTCGTGAAGTCGCTCGTCCGCTCGCCCGAGGCGCACGTCCAGTGGCTCTTCCTGGCCCGCTGGCTCGAGGCGCTGCTCATCGAGTACGCCCGCGCGCTCGGCGAGGACCCGGAGCTCATCTGGTATGCCGAGAGCGTGCTGCTCCAGCCGGGCGACAGCACGGCGCACGCCGATCACATCCACCTCCGCGTCGCGTGCACGCCCGACGAAGCCCTCTCCGGCTGCCTCGGCGGCGGCCCGCAGTGGCCATGGCTGCCGGCCGTGCCGCAGCTCATCGCGCCGTCGGACGGCGACCTCGCCGCCGCGTTGCTCGACGACCTCCTGCCTGGAAGCGCCGCCGCGGGCTCTCGCGTGGCGGCTCCGGACAGCGCCCTGTGAGCCACCTCCTGGCGCATGGCGACGCGGCCGACGTCTGCGAGGCGCTCCCCGCGGACGTGCGGTTCGATCTCGTCTACCTCGATCCTCCCTTCGGCGTCGGGACGACGATGACCGCGCGGGCGGCGCGGGGCCAGGCGCGCGGGCGGCGCCGGCCGGAGAGCGGGCCCGACGCGTACGACGATCGCGCGAGCGCCGACGCGCTCGTCGCGATGCTCGAGCCGCGCCTCGCGGCCATCCGCGATCGCATGACCGAGGGCGCGACGCTGTACCTGCACCTCGATCACCGCGCGGTCCACGACGCGAAGGTCGCGTGTGATCGCCTGTTCGGCCGCGGCGCCTTCCTCGGCGAGATCATCTGGGCGCCCGGCAACGGCGGCCGGGGCGCGCGCGGCTTCTCCGTCACGCACCAGACGATCCTCCTTTACGCGCGCGCCGCGGGCGAGCGCGGCCAGGTGGTCTACAACGTCGCGGATCCGATGCTCCGCGAGCCGTACGCCGAGACCAGCCTCGCGATGCATTTCAAGCACCGCGACGAGGAAGGCCGCCTGTACCGCGAGCGGATCCTCGGCGGCAAAGCGTACCGGTACTACGCCGACGAGGGCCGCCGGCTCGGGAGCGTGTGGAGCGACATTCCCGGGATGGTCGCCAACACCCCGCTGCGCCGCGAGGCCACCGGCTACCCCACGCAGAAGCCGGAGCGGCTGCTGGAGCGCATCGTCCGCGCGTCCTCCGCGCCCGGCGCGACCGTCGCCGATCTCATGTGCGGCAGCGGCACCACGCTCATCGCGGCCGCGCGCCTCGGCCGCCGCTTCGTCGGCGGCGACAGGAGCCCGCTCGCCTTCGCGACGGCGCGGGAGCGGCTCGACCGCGAGGGGATCGTGTACACGGCGTACGAGTCCGTTTCAGCCGCGGACGGCGAGCCGGAACGTCCCTGACTGGGCTCTACGAGCTCCCTCTCCTCGGGCCGGGCAGCTCGGATGCCCCTCTCTCCCTCTCGCCCTGCCTCAGACGAGATCGTCCGTCGGCCCCGCGCCCTGCCGGACGATCTGCACATCGCCCTGGCTCAGGTCGATCACGGTCGTGGGCACGGCCCCGCCGGTCCCTGCGTCGAGGACGAGCGCGAGCCCCGGGAACCGATCGTCGATCTCCCCCGGATCGATGATCGGATCCTCCCCGGGAGGCGCCGCGGTCGTGCTGATGAGCGGCCGCCCGAGCGCTCGGACCAGCGCGAGCGCGACCGGGTGGTTCGGCACGCGGATGCCGACCGTCTTCTGCTTGAGGTGCACGTACTTCGGCACCTCGCGCGTCGCGGGGAGGATGAAGGTGTACGGCCCGGGCAGGAAGCGCTTCAGGATGCGGTACGCCTGGTTCTCGACGATCGCGTAGCGCGCGATGTCGCTCAGATCCGGGCAGATGAACGCCAGGTTCTTGTTCTGGCGCATCCCCTTGATCTGATACACCCGCTCGATAGCCGCCTTGTTCATCAGGTCGCACCCGAACCCGTACACGGTATCGGTCGGGTAGCCGATGACCTCCCCCTTCTGAATGAGATCGATCGCTCGCGCGATCTTGCGGGGTTCCGGGTGATCGGGGTTGATGGGCTGGAGCACGGGAACGCAACCATGGGGCCGCCCGGCCGACTTCGCCAGTGCTGGCTGCTCGGATGCGCCGCCAGCGTGGGGCAGCCGGAGGGCGATGCTGAGGGTGAAGAGAGGCGGGGCGAAGCCCCCGAAACGCGAGCCGGTCGCACGCGCGACCGGCCCCGAGGCGGAGATCGAAGATCCCGGCGTTGCAGCGCGGCTCGCTACTCCTTGAGCGCCTCGCTGCCGCCGATGATCTCCATGAGCTCCTTGGTGATCGCCGCCTGACGCGCCTTGTTGTACTCGAGCGTCAGGTTGTCGATGACTTCCTTGGCGTTCTTGTTCGCGGCGTCCATCGCCGTGAGCTTCGCGCCGAGCTCGCTGGCCATCGACTCGTAGAGCGCGCGCAGGATCGAGATGTCCACGTACATCGGCACGAGCCGCTCCAGGAGCGCGCCCTTGTCCGGCTCGTAGAGGAACTCCGACGCAGCGGAAGGCGCGCCGTGGCCGCCCTCGTCTCCCTGCTCCTGCTCCTTCGCCGGACCGCCGGCGGGCGGCAGGAGCCGCTCGACGACGACCGTCTGCGTGATCGCGCTCTTGAACTCGTTGTAGACGAGGTAGATCGCGTCGACCTCGCCCTTGTTGAACGGGGCGAGGAGCTTCGCGCCGACGGCCTGGGCCGTCTCGAGGTTGAGCTTGTCCCAGACCCCGGCCAGGTACTCGAGGATCGGCGCGCCGCGGCGGTTGAAGTAGTCCCGGCCCTTGCGGCCGATGATCGCGAGCTGGACCTCCTGGCCCGCCTCGGTCCGGCTCTTCCACTCGCGCTCGGCGCGCTTGTTGATGTTGGTGTTGAAGCCGCCGCAGAGCCCGCGGTCGCTCGTGAGCACCAGGAGCAGCACGCGCCGCTCCGGGCGGGTCACGAGCAGCGGGTGCAGCGCCTTCTCGCCACCGGCGAGCGCGCCCGCCTCGCCCTCCGCCCCGATCCCCTCCGCCGCGAGCGCCTCGGCCGCGGGAGCCGCGTCGCGCGTGATCGCCGAGAGCACCTCCTGCACCTTCACGGCGTAGGGCCGCAGCTCGGTGATGCGCTGCTGCGCCTTGTTGAGCTTGGCGCCCGCGACCATCTTCATGGCGCGGGTGATCTTCTGCGTCGACTTGACGCTGGAGATCCGCTTGCGAATGGACTTGAGGCTGGGCACGGCTGCCTACTTTTCCTTTGCCTTCGAGGCGCTCTTCCCGTTCTTCGACTTGGCCTTCGGCGCCTCCTCCTCGTCGTCGCCCGCGCCGTCCTCGTCGGCCGCGGTCGAGGCGCCGGCCGCTTCCACCGCGAACCGCTTCTTGAAGGTGTCGATCGCCTTCGTCATCCGCGACTTGAGGTCGTCGTCGAGGACCTTCTTCTCGCGGATGTCCACGAAGATCTGGGGGTGCTTCGCCTCGATGAACTTGTAGAGCTCTTCCTCGAAGCGCCCGAGCGAGCTCACCGGCAGGCTGTCGAGCAGGCCCTGCGTGCCGGCGTAGATGATGAGGATCTGCTTCTCGACCGCCAGCGGCACGTACTGGCCCTGCTTCAAGATCTCGGTGAGGCGCGCGCCGCGCTCGAGCTGCGCGCGGGTCTTCGCGTCGAGGTCCGAGGCGAACTGGGAGAACGCCGCCATGGCGCGGTACTGCGCGAGATCGAGGCGGAGCGTGCCGGAGATCGACTTCATCGCCTTGATCTGCGCGTTGCCGCCGACCCGGCTGACCGAGATGCCGACGTTGATGGCCGGGCGGACGCCGGAGTAGAAGAGGTCGGCCTCGAGGAAGATCTGCCCGTCCGTGATGCTGATGACGTTCGTCGGGATGTACGCCGACACGTCGCCCGCCTGCGTCTCGATGACCGGCAGCGCCGTGAGCGAGCCGCCCGACTTCGGATCACGGACGATCTCGTAGTCGCTCGCCTTCGCCTTGTCCGAGAGCTGCTGCTCGAGCTTCTTGATCTCGTCCTTCTTCTCGTCCTTGCGCGCCTGCTCGAGCTTCTCGAAGAGGGCCCCGTCGATCGTCTTCCAGAGCGAGTCCTTCGCCGAGTGCATCCCGTGCGCCCCGACGTGCGCCTTGCCGTCGACGCCGCGGTACGAGGCGTCGCCGCCCTCGATCTTCGTCCCCTTCGACACGACGTAGAAGATGTCGGCCATCTTCGCGGCGCGCTCGAGGAGCCGGGAGTGGAGGTAGAAGACGTCGCCCGGATACGCCTCGCGGCCCGGCGGGCGGCGGAGCAGGAGCGAGAGCTGGCGGTACGCGACCGCCTGCTTCGACAGATCGTCGTAGATGCACAGCGCGTGGCGCCCGCTGTCGCGGAAGTACTCGCCGATGGTCACGCCGGTGTACGGCGCGATGAACTGGAGCGGCGCGGTCTCGCTCGCGGTCGCGGCGACGATGATCGTGTACTCCAGCGCGCCGTGCGCATCGAGCTTGTCCACGACCTGGCGCACCGTCGACAGCTTCTGGCCGATCGCGACGTAGACGCAGATGACGCCCTTGCCCTTCTGGTTGATGATCGCGTCGACGGCGACGGCGGTCTTGCCCACCTGCCGGTCGCCGATGATGAGCTCGCGCTGGCCGCGGCCGACCGGGATCATCGCGTCGATCGCCTTGATGCCGGTCTGCATCGGCTCGGTGACCGGCTGGCGCTGGATGATGCCGGGCGCCTTCACCTCGACGCGGCGGCGCTCCTTCGTCTCGATCGGGCCCTTGCCGTCGATCGGCATGCCGAGCGCGTTCACGACGCGCCCGAGGGTCGCCTCGCCGACGGGCACCTCCATGATGCGCCCGGTCCGCTTGACGGCGTCGCCTTCCTTGATGGCGCTCGTGTCGCCGAAGATGGCGGCGCCCACGTTGTCCTGCTCGAGGTTCAGCACGAGCCCCATCAGGCTGCCGCCCTCCGAGCCGGTGAACTCGACGAGCTCGCCGGCCATCGCGCGGCTCAGGCCGTGCACGCGGGCGATGCCGTCGCCCACCGTGAGCACGGTGCCCGTCTCGGTGACCTGAGCGGCCTTGTCGATATTCTGGATTTGCTTCTTGATGATCTGGGAGATCTCTTCGGCGCGGAGCTGCATGCGGAGTCCTCTGTGGGGAGACGCTTGGGCTGCGGAATCAACGTCGTCAAGGTCGAGGGGGCGGCGAGCGCCGGGCCAAGACCCATCATGAAACAGGGGGGCTTGCTCGCGTCCCCTCAGGTTCGGAGCAGGTTGTCACGGAAGCTCGACAGCCGGGTCCGGAGGCTGCCGTCGATCACCTGATCGTCGATCTGGGTCACCACGCCCGCGATGAGCGAGGGATCCTGCCTGTGGGTGACCGAGATCTTCCTGCCGGTCGCCTTCTCGAGCTCGGCCCGGAGCCGGTCGAGGTAGCCGTCGCTCAGCGGGCCCGCGCTCGTCACCACGGCCCGGGCGACGTTCTGGTCCTGATCGACGAGGAGCGCGAGCTGCCGCGCGATCTCGGGCAGCGCCGCGAGCCGCCGGCGCCGCGCCAGCAGGAGGAGGGTGTTCCTCGCCACGTCCGAGAAGGCGGCGCGGCCGCCGATCTCGCGGAGCAGCTCCTCGCGCGAGGCCTCCGGGATGAGCGGGTTGTCGAGGACGAGGCGGAGCTCCTCGCTCGCCGAGTACATCGCGCTGGCGTCCCCGATCTCCCTGGCGAGGGCCGCGAGGGTCCCGGTCTCCTTGCCGATCTCGAAGATCGCGCGCCCGTAGCGTCGGGCGACGGACTCGTAGCTCATGTCGCTGCTCCGGTGGTCTGGGCTCCGCGGGGGGCGCCGGCGGAGACGGCCGCGGGGATGGCCTTCAGGTACTCTTCGTTGACCCGGTCGAGGTCCTGCTGGCCGATGCGCTGCCGGAGCAGCTCCTCGGCCGCGGCGACGGCGTTCTGCACCGCCTCCTGGAGGAGCATGGCGCGCGCCGCCTTGAGCTCCTGCTCGGCGCGGAACTCCGCGTCGCGCCGCATCCGGACGCGCCGCTGCTCCGCCTCGGCGAGCACGTGGGCCTTCTCGACCTCCGCCTGCGCCGCGTGCTCGGCCTTGAGCTCGGCGAGCGTCTCCTCGAGCCGCGTGAGCTTGTCCTCGTAGTCCTCGAGCCGCTGCTCGGCCTCCTGCTTGAGGCGCGACGCGTTGTCGAGCTCCTGCGTGATCGTCTGCTTGCGCTTCTTCAGCGCCTCCGCGATGGGCTTCCTCCCGAAGCGGACGACGATGAACGCGAGCAGCCCGAAGTTCAGGACCGACGCGAGGAACGGCGGCGGCTCGTTCTTCGGATCGCAGGGGTTCTGCTCGTTGTGGTAGCGCCAGAGCAGCGCGTTGACGCCGCCCTTCGCGGCCGCCTCGTTGTTCACGCCGATGAGGCCGTGCCACCAGTTGACGTGCGGCGGCGGATCCGTCGGGCCGTGCCCGGGGCAGTGCTCCTCCCCGTGGGAGGCCGGCTCGGGCGCCGGCGGCGGCGTGGGGCGCCCGCGCTGCATGCCCGCCGGACGGATCCCGTGGCCGCCCGGGAGCTGGCGGCCGCCCGGCCCGAGCGGCCGGCCGGGCTGCATGTCGCGCGGGCGCTGGGGCATCTGCTGCGAGCCCGGCTGCGCTTCGGCAGGCGACGGGATGGGCGGGTGCCCGGGGGGCAGCGCCGGCTCGGAGCCCGGCTGCTGCGCGAGCGCGGTGCCGGCGGCGAGCGCCGCGGCCAGGCCGAGCGCGAGCGAGGAGCGGAGGAGCGGCTTCTTCACTGGCGCACCTCGCGGCCGAGCATGCTGGCGGCGATCTCCGCGGCGAGCGCGGGCTGGGCGGCGGCGAGCTCGCCGCGCATGCGGGCGACCTCGGCCGCGATCTTCGCCTTGCTGTCCTCGAGGATCCGCGCCGTCTCGGCGCGGGCCTCGGCCATGATCTGCGCCTCGATCTTCGCGGTCTCGGCGCGGAGCCGCTCTCGCTCGATCCCGGCCTCGCGCCGGACCTTCTCGATCTCGGCCTCGTAGCGGGTGAGCAGCTCGCCGGCGCGCTCGTCCATCTCGCGCGCTTCCCGCTTGGCGCCGTCGGTGCGCCGCTCGCGCTCCTCGAAGACGCGGAGCAGCGGATCGAACAGGAGCGGCTTGAGCACGACGACGAACGTCGAGAACAGGACGACCTGCGCCAGGAACGTCAGATCGAAGTCGACGGCGATGGGGCTGGCGCCGGACGCGAGGAGTGGGTGCATTGCGTTCGGGTTCACGGGTGCTTGTTCGGCGACGAGGGCGGCGCAGCGCGAGCCGCTCGCTGCCCCACGCCCCTCGGGGGGGCGATTTCGCGAGCCGGCACTAGCACGTGTCAGTCAAAGCTGGAAGGGTTCTCGCAGAGCGGACGAGCCCCTCTTTAACATCACGTCTCCTGACGACGCGCCCGCGCCTCGCTCGCGGGTGACGGGCGCCACAGGCTCGTGATCGCGCGCTTCGTCAACGGGTGACGGTCGCGCTCCAGGCGTGCGAGCGCGGGTGACGCCAGCGCTACAGGTCCGCGAGCGAGCGCATCATCTCTCCGAGGCCCGCCTCGAGATCGCCCTCGCTGGCGCGCGGCGCCGGCGCGCGCGCGCCGTCCTCGTCGCGGATGGCCTCGGCGGCTCGCGGATTGCGGAACCAGTCCTCATCGAAGCGCTCGATCAGGCTGCGCCGATCGCGCGCTGCGAGGAGCGCCCCGGCGAGCCGGACCGCCGCGCCGGGATCGAGCGCCGGGATGACGCCGGCGAGCGCTCCCGGGATCGGCGCGCCGAGCGCGCGCGCGGTGGTCTCCTCGAAGCGGTCGCTCCGATCGCGCGAGGCCCGGAGCAGCACGTGCCCGCCTCCGTCCTGGCCGGCGCCGAACACGAGCGCCACGGTCGCGGCGTCGAGGCGCAGCGAGAGGAGGAGGCTGCGCGCGGTGGCGCGCGCCTGATCGAGCGCGCGGCCCCGGCCGAGCCCGAGCGCGCGGGCGCAGAAGACGGGATCGGCGACGAGGCCGCCGAACAGCGCGGCGCGGCGCGCCTGCCGGAGATCGAACGGCGCGCGGGAGAGCGCGAACGGCCCGCGCGCTCCATCACCACGCGCGAGCGCCGCGCCGAAGCGGGCGAGCGCGCGCGCGAACGACGCCGCGCCGAGCGGCGGCGGCAGCGGTCCGAGATCGATCGCGACGCCGTCGGTCAGCTTCGTCGCGCGGAACAGCTCCTCGATCCACCGTGGGCCGAGCCGCGCTGGCCACCCCGACGCCGCGTCGCGGCCGACGGCGCGCCCGAGCGCGGCGTGCCAGGTCGGCTCGAGCTCGATCACCGACTCGGTCCGGCGCAGCAGCGCGTCCGCGGCGCCGATCGCCGCGCCGGGAGGGTCGCAGGGGATCTCGATCGCGCGGAGGCCCTCCTCCGCGAGCCGCCGCGCCGCCTCGTGCCTCCGCTCGACGAGGACGCGGGCGGCGTCGGCGACCGCGCCGGATCCTCGGGCGAGCGCCTCGGCGAAGATCTGCCGCCCGGCGCTCGTCGGGTCGGCGAGCAGCCTGAGGCGCGCCTCGTGGGGCGACATCCGCGCCGGCTCGGGCAGGTCGATCGTGACCAGCGGCGCGTGCCAGGCCGCGGCGAGCCGGACGCGGTCGACCCAGACGACGCGCTCCAGCGTGAGCGCGCAGACCCAGTCGGCGAGGGGGGCCGCGAGGCCGGTCGGGTCCGGCGCGGCGGGCGACGTCGGGCTCGCGAGCCCGAGCTCCGCGCCGAGGCCGGGGGTCTTGCCGGTGAGCTCGAGGTAGGTCGTCCGCGAGCTGACGCGCCGGAAGCGATCGAGCGGGTTCTCGAGCCTGGCCCTCGCCTCGGCGGCGCTCGGGCCGTCCTCGTCGGTGCCGGGCGGCGCCGGACCGCGCCTGACGAGGTCGCCGAGCGCCGCGCGCCACGCGCGCTCCGCGCGGGCGACGTCCCGGTCGAGGCGGATCAGATCGATCTCCATGCTCACCTACGCACGTTACGCACGTTACGCACGTTGCGCATGTTACCCGTGCACCGCCGGTGCCGTCCCGAGCCGCCCGGCGATCTCGCCCTCGGCGCGCGCGAGGTCGGCCAGCCGGCTCCGGGTGGCGCCCTCGTCGCCGGCGACCTCGACGGCGAGGTCGACGAGGGTCCGGTAGTGCCGGGCCTCTGACGCGAAGAGCTCCTCGTAGAGCGGCGCGAGCTCGTGGTCGCGCGCCGCCAGCCCGTCGGCGAGCAGCCTGAAGCGCTCGCAGGAGCGGGCCTCGATGATCGCGCCGACGAGCAGCCGATCGATGAGCGCTGCCTTCGCGTTGCGCGCGCAGGTGCTCGTGGCCGCCTTGCGCAGCTCGCTCGCGTAGACGTCGGTCTCCGGCTTGCCGAGCGCGAGGCCGCGCTGCTCGATCACGTCGAGCAGCGCGCGGAAGTGCCGGAGCTCCTCTTCGGCGAGGTCGACGAGCGCCCGCGCGAGGCGCGGGAGCGACGGCCAGCGCGCGGCGAGGGACAGGGCGTTCGACGCCGCCTTCATCTCGCAGTGCGCGTGGTCGGTCAGGAGCGCCGGCAGATCGGCGAGCGCCACGTCAGCCCAGCATGGATCGGTCGGTAGGGTCAGGCACAGCACGCAGGGCCGACCTAGAGCAGGCGCGCCGCGGCGAGAAGGGGGAGCCGGGCCCCGAGGTCGGCGCAGGCGCGCCGATCGGCCGTCGGAGGTCGCTCTAGAAGGTGTCGGACGAGCCGCGGGTCAGCCCGCTCGACTCTAGGTGGTACGCGAGCCCGACCACGAACGTGGTGGGTCCTCCGCTGGCGAGGGCCCGCCGCACGGTGCCCTCGACGGAGAACTGGGTCCCCACGTAGGCGAGGCCGAGCGACAGCGCGTGCTGATCGGCGCCCTGGTCGAAGCGGTAGCCGGCGCGGAGCGGGAAGTGATCGGCGACGAGGTACTCGCCGCCGGCCATGAAGCGGAAGGTGGTGTCGCGGTAAGAGTTGAAGTCGGCGAGCCCGTCGACCTCGATCGAGAAGTCGGCGGTGCCGAACCCGACGCCGCCGCCGACCGTCGTGGGTAGCAGCCCGTGGTCGGGGTAGGTGAGGTTCTGTCCGACGACCGCGATGTGCAGGCTGTCGGTCGCCTTGACGGTGAGCCCGGCGTCGAACGTGAACGTGTCGACGAAGGAGTGCCGGCCGACGAGCTTCCCGTTCTCCCACTCGCGCAGCCCGCCCGAGACGGGGCTGTCGCCGAGGCCGCCCTCGCGGAGCGTCCCGTCCTGCGTGATCTTGGCGTAGCGGCCGGTGAGCCCGGCGAAGATGCGGTCGGTCAAGGGGTAGGCGAGGCCTGCCCGCGCGTCGAGGTAGGAGCGCTCGATGCCGCCGTCCATGTCGACGAAGCCGCCCACGAAGGAGAGCGCCCCGGCGAGCTTGCCGGTGACCGAATCGACGACGACGCCGCCATAGGCGTGCCGGCCGGCCTCGGGGCTCCCCTGGAAGAGCCCCTGGAGGTGATAGACGCGGGTCTCCACCATGGCGGACGGGTTGAGGAAGACGGCCGACGTCCCGTTCCCGAGGGCGCGCAGCGCACCCCCGAAGGCCGCGGCGCGGGGCGTCTCATTCTCGCCGTAGCTGTAGGCGAGCTGCGGCGGCAGCTCGTCGGCCGCCGCCGGCCCTGCGGCCGACGCCATCAGGAGCGCGCCTGCCGCCGAGAGGGCCCCGGCCCGCCCGGCGGCCGCCGCCCGCTCCGACCGCTGCGCCAGGAGTGCCCCCCTTGTCAACCGGATCCCCGACGACATCGCCTCGCCATACCGCACACCTGGACCCTGGGGGCAAATTCTTGGCTCCTGAAAACCGGCGCACCTCGGTCGCTCTGTACTGGACGAACTCCGCCTTCCTCAGAAAGCTGGAAAACCCGCCACGTCGAGCCTCTTGACGACGAAATGAGCGGGTTTTGCTCTGCAATCGTGAGCGCGTCGTAAAAATCACCGCCCCGCGTCGGGAGTTTTGGCGCCTCGTGTCCGGCAGCCAGAGCTCGGTCGACGCGAAGCCGCCTTCGCAGTGTGTCAGGGACTGAATTTATAACAATACTATCGGATACTTGAGCCAAGTTTCGCAGTTGGGGATAGACGCCCGGACTCACCCGGTGCTACCTCCGATTCGTCCTCGGGGCGGTTCCGTGCCGCACCGGGTCCTCCAAAGGGTGGCCTCGAAAGGGGCGCTGCGAGTTACCGAGCTCTGTGAGGCGGTATGGGGGACGGCTGTGCCGATCTGTCTTTCAATGCGATGGACCTCGACGCGACGGCTGTACCCTCACCTCGATCGACGTGCTCGGCTGCGGCCGGGCCGGGTCCCGGTACAGGAGGGCTGTACTGTCCACCCGCATCTTGCGGGGGCATGCGGATGATTCCCCGAGGACGAAGCGGCCGTGGGCGGACTGTTGAAAAGTCGACACGCCCTTCGATTACATTCAGAATAACATAGAGATCTCCAGGAGTTAGAGGCGAGTCCTCGCTGTGAGACCTGTGGATAAGTTGGGGGCGACGGTTCTTTCGGTCGCCCCCGAAACCTATTTTCGTGGAGCGGACTTCAGAGCAGCG